>NZ_CAIT01000001.1 GCF_000296815.2 Fibrisoma limi BUZ 3 | reverse complement strand
GTTATGATTGATAAGACAGCAAGGCTTAGAAATCGTATCCCAGGGTTAGATAAGCAATAGGTTTGCTGACAACACGATTCTCCAGGCCCCATCCGTAGTCGAACTTGACAAAATAGCCAAACAGCATTGTCCGGGCACCCGCACCGTATCCAATCAGGAATGGATTCTTAAAGTTGGTGACCGTAGCCCGGAACGGGATACGCGGGTCGCCAATAACTTCGGTATTCAGGCTGTTCTGCTGGCTAAATGGCCCTTTTCCTGTCCAGGCAGCCCCAATGTCCGTAAAGGCCACCAGTTGCAGATTACGCAGGAAGTTCGACGTGATGTTACCCCGATACAGGTACCGTACCAGCGGTAGACGCAGTTCGCCATTGAAAAGCAGGTGGCTGTTGCCCGTCAATTTACCCTGGCGGAAGCCACGAAGCGGTGCCGCAAAATCGAGGAAGAAAACATCCCGATAATCGTCCCGGGTTTCCGATTGCAGGTTCAACGGGTTCGTTGCTATGTTCTCTTTCTGTGCACCAATCCAGTTTTCCATACCGCCCAGGGTACTTTGCTTCGGCGACGGCCCACCCGACTGGCTGAATGACATACGTAGCGCCAGAACCAGATCGCGGTGAATTTTCTGATAGTGACGCAGATCGAGCGTGAATCGACGGAATCCTTCTGATGCCTGCCGCATACCGGCATACTCTTCAAAGCGAGCTTTCATCCGCGTACCGATAATCATGTTCATCCCATTCACTTTGGTATTGTCGAACACAAACTCGCCCCGCAGACCGACGTAGTCGGAGGTGCGATCCGGATTGTTGATATACGACAGATCAACCAGGCGCGTGATGGCGTAGAACGGCGATACGGTGAAACGACTATTGACGGAGAGCGGATACGACGCCGATAAAGCAAACCGGTTGTAGCGGTACTTCTGGAGCAACCCATTGTTATCGTTAAACAGCGTCTGCCGATCAACCCGCGCCCCAAAGTCAATGCGGTTGGTCAGGTTATGATACTCCGCAAACAGGTCGCTGTTACGTAGCGTCGTTGTGATGAACAGACCAGCCCGCAATACGTGGTTTTCGAGCAGATCGTTCATTGTTATATCCTGAGCGTAGCCAAAACCCCGAATCGGATCAATCCGCCAGGACGAAGCGGCATCGCTGGCCACGAACAGACCTTTATAATCAAATGGGCCGCGAATGGTGATGTTCTCCCGACGGCGATTCCGTGGAGGAGCTACCGTCAGACCCGGCAGGGCGGTGGTGGCACTCCGACGCTGGCGGTACTCCGACGACCGCAGTACGTCGGGATCAAACTGATAATTATCCGTGTCAACCTCGCCCGGCTCCAGGGCCAGTCGTTTTTCCGGATCAGGCGATAAACTACCCGACGGCTGGCGACCCTCCGTGGAACGAGCCGCTGTAGAATCGGCCGGGCGGGGCGTTGTATCAGGCCTTATTACGACGGTAGTTTGAGGCTTTGGCGTAGTAACCAGACCAGTGCTGATGCTTCGCTGGGTTGGGGGGTTCTGAACGGTCTGGTTCAGGTTCAGCTCCGACCGAAACCCAATGTATTCGTCGCCGTCGCTGAGACTACTGTATACAAACCCCCGATTTGAAGGAATCAGGTCATACAACCGAATGCCCTGCGGCAGGGCCGTAACCGGCCGGACTGCGTTCGTCAGCGTATCGAGCCGATACAGGTTACGGATACCGTTGATATCATTGAGGAAATACACCACGGCTTCGTCGGCTGCAATGGCCTGCGTAGCATTAATAAGCGAGTCAGTAAGCCGGGTCAGCGACAGTTGCCGCGCACTACCTTCGTGCCGGAACAGGCTCATACGGTCCCTGATTGTACGATACGTACCTTTATCAACCCCGAGCGAATCCTGAAGTCTGTTTGATGAGAAAATAACGTTACGGGCCGTCCGACCAACAAACGACGGGTATAGGTCGTCGTACAGATCGTTGGTAATCTGCTGGTACGTACCCCGGTTGATATTGAACAGGAACAGATCATTCTGACCACGCCGGTCAGCACTTAGGATCAAACTACCGCCGTCCTCCGAAGCATCGACCGCCATAACCTGGGTGAGGCCATTAATGGGCCGTCGAAATTGCAACCGGGGGCTTTTGCGGTCGAAGTCGGCAAACTTATACAAATTCGTTTTGCCGTTTTCGTCAACAATAACAATCAGGCTGTTACCTTTCTGCCAGGCCACCAGCGGAGTGCTTGTCCGGGCCGCCTGCCCATCGAGCCGATAGCCGCCCGACAACACCGACGTTTTTTTGCGGTTAGTCGTGTTCACCACCTCAACGCTGTATTTGCCATCCCGCAGCGTACCATAAGCAATAAACTGCTTATCAGGACTTAGCTTAAGGCTGGTCAGCAGGAGCTTGCCATCCGATGAACTGAGTTTGATCCGGAAATCGTCATTTCCACCCGGGTAGGATGGCCGAATGGCGTTGGCCATACCCGCATAGTACTCGCGCCATTCGCGCAGGAACCGGTTGTAGGGAATGCCCAACGTGTTGGAAATGCTGTTTTGCTCATTGCGAATGATACGCGTCAGGTTCAGTATATTCGATACGTTGTCGCGGCCGTATTTCTGCACAATGTAGTTCCAGATCGAATGGCCGACCCGTTCGGCTTCCGCCCCCGACAGCAGCGATGGTTTCCTGATCGGCCGATTCAGTGATACGTCGCGCATGTAGTCGTCCAGTTCAACGCTATTACCTTCGGCAATGTACGACGCAATACCAGGCATGAACCAATCGGGCAACGTGAGCAGCAGCGAACTTTGGAGCGCGTCTTTCAAACTGCCGCCATACAACATATCGTACACAAACAGCATCGAAATGTCGTGAATGATCTGCCGGCGAAAACTCACCTGATCGCCGGTGAAGGCAATCTCTACCCGCGACTTAGAGAGATCCAGTTCCTGGCTGCTCAGCCCCCCCTGCGCGTTGAGGCCAATGTTGCTTTGCGCCAACTCCTGCGGAGAGTTGAACAAAAAGATTTTAATGCGATTGTAAGGCGTATAACCGAGCAGTTCAGTGATCCGGTCGAACTCTGACTCAGCGTATTGGGCTGTCAGGTTGGCAATCTGGTTTCCGTCCTGGTAGTAATAGATTTCGAAGTTGGAAGTTCGGATAATCTTCCAGTCAAAATTCCGATACTGAATACGATTTTTACCGAACCGCTCGAGCGATGGGTAATTCTGCGCCATGGCCGTACTCAATCCCCCCAGCCACAGACCTAACAGAAGTATGTATTGATTTCGCATACGAAGCTTGCCAACACCAAAAAATTTGAACTTTTATGCACGGTAATATAACGAAAGATACCGGCTAATATTCGCTTCGGTATCTAAATCTTCAGCGTCTAACAGGTATCCAGCAAACTGGTTAGCCAGATAAGGTGCCAGCGAAACGCCCTTCGTTCCCATCCCACCAAAAATGCCGATGCCCGGGAATTCGGGGTGTAGTCCGACAAACGGGCGCCGATCTTTGGTCGACGGACGGATACCGGCCTGTTGACTCACTACCTGATACGGTACTCGCAGAATATCACGCACTTTCGATTCTAAAAACTGCCGACCGTCCTCCGTTGTTTGCCAATCCAGGTCATGCCAGGTATACGTAGCACCAATTTTTATTAAACCGTTCCGAACCGGCAAAATAAACAGCCCTTGATTGACTACATCTTTGATAGGATAATCTTCGACAAGGGCCGTCAGAATCTGTCCTTTCACGGGATTATACGGCAGCCAGTCAAATAATGGATTCTCGCGGGCCTGCACACCATCACAAAATATTACTTTATTAATCGTGTGCCCCTGCCACGCCACCGTTTTCGAATTGATTATCAAATCAGTGGCTTTGATCCGAGCGTCGACGTATTGACCTTTATTGATAAAATAGGCCCTGATACTTTTAACAAACTCACTTAAATCGACCCACCCAGCCTGGGTTACAGCCAGCCCTCCGAACGGATTATTGATATATGGACTATACGACTCATTATCAATAACTTGTTTAATATAAGGCTGAACAGCGGGTTCCGCTGTAAGGGCCAGGTAGTCGTTTTGCTCTTCAATCGATCGGAACGGCCGGTAAATATCAATCGGGTGGAAAAAGTGGGCACCCAGTTTTTGCTCAATGTCGGTGTAGAAACGGTGTAGAAACGGAAATAGCTGATCGGCCTTCCACGTCCGGACCAGTTTCCTACCCGTAAGGGGGTTTACGATGCCGGCTGCCACCGCCGAAGCGGAGGGCAAGGTCGGATCGTCGGCCAGCCAGACCGAACAGCCCCGCTGGTCGAGAGTCCAGGCCAGCACGGACCCGGCCACGCCTTGCCCAACGATCAGATAATCGATAGTCATACCGGATGCATTAAGAGGAAGTAATCGGAGCAGCCTGGGCTACTCCTGACTGAAATGTCCTTCGCGGTGAAGCTCAGCGATTCGCTGGTCGGCCTGTTGAATTACCCAATCGACCTGCTCCTCGATGGTCATGTGCGACGTATCGAGTAAGGTTGCGTCCGGAGCCTGTACCAGCGGGCTCTCGGCGCGGGTTGTGTCGATGAGGTCGCGCTTTTCAATATTTTTGATAATGTCCTCCAGATTTACCAGCTCGCCTTTTTCCAGCAGTTCGCGCTGGCGTCGTCGGGCACGGATGTAGGTATCGGCGGTCATGAATACCTTCACTTCGGCGTCTGGAAATACCTTGGTGCCGATGTCGCGGCCATCCATGACTACGCCCCGTCGGCGACCCATCTTCTTTTGCTGCGCTACCATGGCCCGGCGAACTTCCGGAATGGCGCTGACCTCACTGACAATGTTGGAGATGTACATCTTCCGGATTTCCTCCTCCACGTTCAGGCCGTTCAGGCAGGTTTCGTTCCGGCCGGTGCGCTGGTTGAAATTAAACGTAATGTGAATGTTTTCGAGGGCGCTCACTACTTCCCGGGGATTGGAAAGCGCTACGTGTTCCTGCGTGAAGAATAAACTCACCGCGCGGTACATAGCCCCCGTGTCAATGTAGCCGTATCCCATGCGGGCAGCTACGGCTTTCGCGGTCGTGCTTTTTCCGCAACTGGAGTATCCGTCTATTGCAATGACTATTTTAGACATGAAGTCAGACCACCGAAGTGGCAAAATTTGCGCAAGATAGCCACAAAAATAAGGTTTACCCAACCGAAAACGGAACTGGTTCGAGCCTTACGACCGGGGCAGTCCCGTCAGGTCGATGTGTTCCTCGCGCAGCATGGCAAAGATGTGTTCGTCGAGATATTGATTGTTTTTTACGGCGGCTTTGCGGTGAATGGCTTCGTGGCGATACCCGGCGGCTTCCAGCACCTTCATAGAACCGATGTTCTGCTCGAGCACGCAGGCAAAAATCCGGTTGACCTGAAAATTCCGAAAAATATAGTTTGTCATAATCGGTACAGCCTCCGACATGATGCCCCGGCCCCAGTAGTCCTCGCCCAGCCAGTAGCCAATCTCGGCGTTGTAGCGGTAAATGTCGTCTTTTACCGTAAAGCCAACATTGCCAACCGCCTGTCCATCAACATCAATTGCCAGATTGTTGGGCATCTGCTGCGATTTGTTGGAACGCACCCACGAATGCGCATCGCGGGGGGTATAGGGGTACGGAAAAAAATCACGAACGTTGTTCCAGATCCGGCGGTTGCTGGCGTGTTTCGACAACGATTCTTCATCGCCCTCGCGCCACGGGCGGAGCCGACAAGTGGACAATTGAAACGTGATCAAGGTGGTGGCTTTTGGCAAGTCGTAGGTCATATCGACACTAACTAGGTACACTCATAAATGTTACCATAATATGACGGTTAAGCTTCGGGCCCCGTGGGCACCGATCACCAGCGACTGCTCAATATCGGCGGTTTTTGACGGTCCCGCAATAAAAACACCGTAGCTAAGCTGTTCGCGGTCAATGCGCTGATAGGCTGCGTGCATATTCGGCACCAGCGCATCCTGCCTGACTATCAGAATCAGATGCTGGGTAATGAACGGCAGCGCGCGGTGAAGCATGTTTACTTCCGGCACCCAGATCGCGGCATTCTCGGCTACCGCAAACTCCCCCTGCAGCACCGCCACATCGATTTGTTCAAGTGTGACTTTGTCCGCATCTGCGTCAATTGGAATCAGGTCAATACCTGGGATGGGCACCGACGAAGCTACGCGGCCCGGCTCCGGAAACCGCCGACGTATCAGGTCGCCAAGGGAATCACTGGGCGAAGCCTCCATCAATTGTCCACCTATGAACGCCAGCGCATCCTGAAAGCGCCCCAGCCGGTCATCGTCGCCGTAGGTGAAGACCGGAAGCACAGGCATCGGTTTTTCGTCGGGTTTATTCTGGCGAACGCGGGCCAACAGTTGATCACGGGTTGTCATTGCTATAGTATTTTATAGACCAATACTACGATTAAATTCATCGTTCCGCAATCCTGGTTTATCCTGCTTTTTTCCGGCATTCGTCAGAAAAGCCGGGTGTTCGGCTCACCAGGCCAATAGCTTTGACTCATCAAGTCAACGCACCAGTGTTATGAAGCCTTTTTTACGCCTTCCTTTTTGTTTAATACCCGTATTGGTTGGAATTAGCCTATCCGCATCAGCGCAGACAGTCGTCAGCGGCCGGGTTACCGATCAGCGGGGTCGTGCGCTGCCGGGAGCCAACGTTTTTCTGCGCGGTACGTACGATGGCGCTACGACTGATACGACCGGCGCTTTCCGCTTCGCTACCACCCGCCAGGACACCGCTACGCTGCTCGTTACGTACGTCGGCTACGAGTCGTTCGTCCGGCCGATAAAACTGCAACCGGAATCCACCCCGATTACCATCAAACTCACCGAACTGGCTAACGAACTAAACACCGTTGTGATTACGGCCGGGGCTTTTGAAGCCTCCGACGAAAAAAAGATGACGATGCTGAAACCGATGGACATTGTCACGACGGCCGGAGCCGCGGCCGACATTACGGCGGCTATGAATCTGCTGCCGGGTGCCCAGCGCGTGGGTGAGCAGGAAGGCGTTTTTGTTCGGGGTGGGTCTAACCTGGAAACCAAGGTCGTCATCGACGGGATGATCGTGCAGAACCCGTTTTTTAGCTCGCTGCCCGATGTTCAGTCGCGGGGGCGGTTTCAGCCGTTCATGTTCAAGGGTACGTCGTTCAGCACAGGCGGATACTCGGCGCAGTACGGCCAGGCCCTCTCGTCGGTACTGCTCCTGAATACGGTTGATCGCAATATCAACAATGGCCTCGGTATCAGCCTGAATCTGGCGAATACGGGGCTCAGCTACGATCATTCGACGGTAAATTCTTCGATTTCGGCAACCGGCTACTACGGCAACCTGAAGCCGCTGTTCGCGCTCGTTCGCCAGAACATCGACTGGACTCGTGAGCCCGAGTTTGCGGGGTCATCACTGACGTACCGGCTGAAACCCAGCAAGACCGGCATGCTGAAGTTCTACGGCATGTATTCGGATAGTTGGCTGGGTATGAACTTCCGCGATCCGGGATCAGCCACAACCGGCAACGAAACCGGATTGATCAACCTGCGGCAACACAACCGCAACTTCTTCACCACCAGCACCTACACCGATAGCTGGGCCGAAGGCCGCTGGCTGCTGAACACTGGTTTTTCATACAGCTACGATACCGACGCCACAACCTACGACACGCAGGATTTTGGCCGGTCGAGCGAGCGGGCGCAGGTCCGGGCTGTCATCACCAGACTGCTAGGCGGCAACAGTTCAATTCTCTTCGGAGCCGAAGCGCACACGCTTACCCTGAAAAACGCCGTGGATGGCATAGCCTATCAACTCCGCGACAACTACGGAGCGGCTTTTGTGGAATCGCAGTTTTATGTAAGCCGCAACCTGGCCTTTCAGCCGGGCATCCGGGCGGAATATTCGTCGGTAATCGGACAATTTAATCTGGCCCCACGGCTGTCGCTGGCCTACAAAACGGGGGTGTTCAGTCAGGTGTCGCTGGCTTACGGGCAGTTCTATCAAACGCCGGATTATCGCTACCTCTACCGTAATACAGCCCTGAACTTCGAGCGGGCCGACCACCTGATTCTGAATTACCAGATCATTCGCAACAAACGCACGTTCCGGGCCGAAGCCTTCTACAAGAACTATGCGGCCCTGGTACGGGAATTTACGGGTGCGCCCTATGACGTCAATCCGTATCGGTTTCCGTGGGGTCGCACCGACAACAGCGGCCATGGTTACGCCCAGGGTTTCGATTTGTTCTGGCGCGATCAGAAAACCGTGAAAGGACTGGATTACTGGGTAACGTACAGCTATGTGGATACAAAACGGCTGTTCCAGCAGTATGCCGTGCTGGCTACCCCGACCTTCGTGTCAAACCATAACGTCAGCCTGATCACGAAGCGGTTCTTCGAAAAAATCAGCACGAATATCAGTCTGACCTATACGTTCACCAGCGGTCGGCCGTACTATAACCCCAACCGCCCGGCCGACTCGGAGCGCGAGTTCCTGAGCGACCGGACGCCGGCGGTCAACAACGTGAGCTTTTCGGCCAGCCACATCCTGCGGACAAAAGGTAATCTGATTGTGCTATACGCGTCGGTGGATAATCTGCTCAACAGCCGAAACATCTTTACGTATCGCTACGCGGCCGATCAAAACGGCAATCCGAACAGAGTCCGATACGCCGTTGGGCCGCAGACGTACCGGAGTTTCTTTGTCGGCGGTCTGATCATGCTGTCGAAAAAAGCCAAAGTCGATGTAAATCAATTGTAGCGTCCTGACCAGGCTCCAGCCTGGTCCAACTAATAAAATCACGTAAAGGTCAAGCTGGAGCTTGGCCACGATAATTAAGACCATGAAAACGCTCCTTACCTCCATCCTCATCCTGCTCTTTGCCAACGTAGTACCCGTTCATGCTCAGTCCGACCAGTACAAACAGGCTATGACCGACGCGCTGAACAAGATGAAAACCCAAAGCGAGAAAACCCCCGTTCCGGACATGCTGGCAATGGCCAATCAGTTTGAGCGCATCGCCGGCGTTGAAACCAAAGAATGGCTCCCCCGCTACTACGCTGGTTTGATGTACGTGTACCTGGGTTTTATGGGCAAGGATGAAACCGAGAAAGATAAATTCCTGGATCAGGCCGACACAAACCTGAAAGCGGCCCTCGCCATGGCCCCCGATAATGATGAACTGGCGGTCCTCAAAGCCTATATCGCTCAGTCCCGGATGGTGGTCGATCCCACAAATCGCTGGCAGCAGTATGGTCCGCTGTTTCAGGCGGGTCTTGAAAAAGCCAAATCGCTGAATCCCAACAACCCCCGCCCCTACGTACTGGAAGGCACTTCGCTGATGTACACGCCGGTACAGTTCGGCGGTGGTGCCGATGCAGCCTGCCCTGTCTTGAAACAGGCCGCTGAGAAATTTGCTACCTTTAAACCTGCCAGCGACCTGCACCCGATGTGGGGTAAAGAGCAGATCGAACCCATGCTGACGAAATGCCCGAAATAGGGACAGAATCTGGTTTACGGTATTCGGTTCACGGTTTTCAGTATGCGGCAGCCGGCGCTCCGGTGAGTTGACGTAACGAGACATCACTGAAACCCATAAACTGAATACCGTAACTCCCCTGAACAACCGACGAGATGACGCGTGAACAACTAATTGGCACCATCAATAAAAACGGCAGACGGCTGAAGATGCGGGCGTCTGACCTGGCCGGCTTTGATTTTAGTAACCTTGACCTGACAGGAGCCGACCTCCGTTTTTCCAATCTGTCCCGGTCCAATTTCCGAGGAACGATCCTCCGGCAAGCGGACCTGAGTTTTTCGGATTTAAGCGACGCCGACTTCACGGATGCGGACCTCTTCGAAGCAAACCTGAGTTTTAGCGGGCTGGAAGGCGCTACCCTGACTGGCGCTAACGTAGAGGGAGCCAGGTTCAATTTTTCCGGTCGCAGCAACTTCAGGCCAGAACCAATTCGACCCGAGCCAATTACGTTGACAACGCTGCTGCAACAGCCGGGTTGGGGTTTGCTGATCGGTATGAGCCTCGGCGCACTGCTGAACTACGGTACCAATTCGGTCATCTTCTTCACCAATCTGATCAATTCAACGCAGGATCAGCTCATGGCGGGGCTGTACCGCTACCTGATCATTCAGAATGCACTGGATGGTGTCCTGTCTTTTTTATTGGCCTGGTCGATGCTGACCTGGCTAACCCGCCGGTTCAAAACGGCCTGGATGCGGCACCTGATTATTAGTGTTGCCGCGTTGGTTGCCTTCTTTGCCATCAATACTACCCTCTACACATTTTTCGGCAAAACGTCCATTCAGCAACTGATGCAACGGCCAACCTTTGCCTCGGAGAACGCGCCCTGGTATTTCTACGCGCTCGGCAACCTGCTAATTGCCAATACGTTTTTGTACATCCTCCAGCAGGGCCGCCAGCTAACCCGTAAGCTATCCGATCAGGAATTTCAACTCCTGAACCTGGAAAAGATGAAAACCCGCGCCGAACTGGACGCACTACAGGCGAAGATCAATCCGCATTTTCTGTACAATGCGCTCAACAGCATTGCCAGTCTGGTTCACGACGACCCCGATCGCGCCGAGGAAATGACGCTGCTGCTCTCGAAGCTGTTCCGGTATTCGACCGGCCGCGACGGTGAACTGTTCTCGTCTATTGCCGATGAACTCGAAATGGTTCGTACGTATCTTCAGGTTGAGCAGGTACGTTTCGGCGACCGCCTGTCGTTCAGTGTGTCGATTTCAAACCCGGCCCTGAATGAGCTGCGGCTACCGCAGTTTCTGTTGCAGCCTATCGTAGAAAACGCAATCAAACACGGGATTGCCAAACGTGCCGACTCCGGCCGGATCGATGTCCGGATTTACGAACAGGATGGCTACCTGCATCTGTGCGTTCACGACAACGGCCCCGACTTTGCCGATACAATGAGCGGGGGTTATGGACTGCGCAGTATTCAGGATAAACTCAAGCTGCTCTACGGCGACGACGCCCAGGTCGAACTTCAGAATAATCCGCTGAAACAGGTGTTGCTGCTGATCCGGATGAGTCGCCTGCAACAGACTTCACAGCCAACGACTGCCGCTCACAATTAACGAAAGTTTTGCTATGACACTTCCGCTCAGAACCGTTCTAGTTGATGACGAAGCACTGGCCATCAGCCGACTGCGACGCCTGCTCGACAAACATCAGGATACGTTTGAGGTGATCGGCGATGCAGCCAACGGAGCCGAAGGCCTCACGCTGATCACCGAGCAGCAGCCCGACGTCGTCTTTCTGGATATTGAAATGCCACTCCTCAATGGGTTCGAAATGCTCGGTCGCCTGACCAACGTACCGATGGTCGTTTTTGCCACCGCCTACGATCAATACGCCATCCGGGCTTTTGAGGAAAATTCAGTGGACTATCTGCTGAAACCCATCGAAGCCGACCGACTGGCCCGAACCGCGCAGAAAATTCGGGCGCTGGTAGAACGTAATGAAACGGCTACAGCCACGAATCCGATGACGGAGAACGTCATGCGCCTGCTGGCCCAGATGCAGCCCAAAAAAGAGATTTACTCCATTTCCGTCAAAACCGGGGAGAAAATCAAGCTGATTCCCCTGTCGGACATCGCTTACTTCGAAGCAGAAGACAAATACGTCTTTCTGTCGACGGTAGATGGACATAAATTTCTGACGACCTATACCATCACGACCCTGGCCGAAAAGCTGCCCGATACGTTCGTACGTGTCAGCCGGTCGGTACTGGTTAACCGGCTCAAAATTGCCGAGGTTCACCGGCATTTCGACGGCAAGTTCCTGCTGGCGCTGACCGATAAGAAAGCCACAAAGCTTACTACCGGCTCAACGTACAGCGATACCGTCCGGCAACTGCTCGAATTATAAACCAACCCAGTATGAGGGCTTCGACTGAACGTAAACTCATCAGCTGGTTTCATATCCTGGCCAGTATTCCAATTCTGGGATTCATCTACGGTCCGGTAGCCAGCATCTCTGAGGCCGCCTTCATGACCCGCGCGGTCATCCTGCCGGCAGTCGTGCTGTCGGGGCTCTGGTTATGGCTCGGCCACTACGTTCGCCGGTGGAACCGAGCCGCATCGACCCTGCGGGCGACGTCGTAGAAGGGTATTGCAGGTTGCACAGGACGTAGAGTTGTTCGTGTATTTTATTCCCGGCCACCGTACGTCCTGTGCGATTTCTCGTTTATTTACGGCGCATTTTACCCGTTTGCTATCATGTTCGTTTCCCGACTGATCCTGACTGCGCTGTCAGTATTCCTGATTTCTTACACCGGCAACGCCCAGTCGCCAGCCGCTGCCGCCGATTCACTCCTTGTCCGGCAAAATTACACCAAACTGGACCGGCAGATTCCGATGCGCGACGGTACAAAACTCTACACGGTCATCTACGTACCGACCGATGCAGGCTCCGCCAACCGGTACCCCTTCCTGATGGAACGAACGCCCTACTCCGCCGGACCGTACGGAGAAGCCAATTACCCGAAAACCGGCCCTGGTCCCAGCAAAGCGTTGTCGCAGGAGAAGTACATATTCGTATTTCAGGACGTTCGCGGGCGTTACATGAGTGAGGGCAACTTTGAGGAAATGACGCCCAGTCTTGACCGGACCAAGGCTACCGCCGTTTCAGGCAAGGGTAAAAAGTCGGGGCCTAAAACGAATGTAACACCCGCTACTGACGAGAGCACCGATACGTATGACACCATCGAATGGCTGCTTAAAAACATACCGAACCATAACGGCCGCGTCGGGTTGATCGGCATCTCATATCCCGGTTTCTACGCATCGGCGGCTTTACCCGGTGCCCATCCAGCGCTGAAAGCCGTATCGCCCCAGGCACCCGTAACGGATGAATTCATCGGCGACGACGCCCGGCACAACGGTGCGTTCTTCCTGCTCGACAACTTCGCCTTCATGAATTACTTCGACGCCATGCCTAAAAAGCCTGTAGAAGCGTATGACGTACTGTTCCGATGGAGTCCCAAAGATGCGTACCAGTTTTTTCTGGATTTAGGTCCAATCAAAAACGCCAATGGTCCAACGTACTTCAATAATCGCGGGCGAATCTGGAATGAGTACCTGCAACACGACACCTACGACGCGTACTGGAAAAGCCGCAACATCCGCCCGCATTTAAAAGCGACCCAGCCGGGAACGCAACTGCCCGCTACGTTGGTGGTGGGTGGCTGGTACGATGCCGAAGATCTGTTTGGAGCCCTGCGTACGTACGAGTCCATCGAAAAACAGAACCCAGGCAACAACAACCGGCTGATTATGGGCCCCTGGACACACGGAGCCTGGGCGCGTGACAACTGGAGTCAGTTTGGGCCGTTTAGCTTCGGGCAAAATACGGCCAGCTATTACCGCGATACCTTCGAAACGCCTTTCTTTGCTTACCACCTCAAAGGCAAGGGTTCATTTACGGCTCCGGAGGCCGCTATGTTCGATACGGGTACAAACGCGTGGCAGACATTTGACACCTGGCCCCCCAAAACCACCACTACCCAGAGCGTGTTTCTGGCTCCTCATGGCCAGCTAACAACCACAGCGCCGACCGCAAGCGAGTCGTTTGATGAATACGTCAGTGATCCGGCAAAACCGGTGCCATACACCGACGGTGTGTATGCCCGGCGCAACAACCAGTACATGATTGAAGACCAACGCTTTGCGGCTCGGCGGCCGGATGTCGTTACGTTCATCAGCGCACCATTGACCGACGATCTGGTAGTGGCCGGACCGATCACGGCTAATCTGTTTGTGGCAACAACCGGTACCGACGCCGACTTCATCGTTAAAGTCATCGACGTATTGCCTGATGACGCACCGAACCCGGCCGAAAACCCCAAAGGGTTGACAATGGGCGGCTATCAACGACTGGTGCGGGCTGAAGTGCTGCGCGGTAAATTTCGCAACTCATTTGAACAGCCAGAGCCGTTTACACCTGGCCAGGTAACGGAGGTTCGGGTGCCGTTGAATGATGCCTTCCACACGTTCCGAAAAGGGCATCGGCTTATGATACAAGTGCAGCACACGTGGTTTCCGCTGGTAGACCGGAACCCTCAGAAGTTTCTGGACATCAGTGCCGCCGAAGCCACGGACTTTCAGAAAGCCACGATGCGGCTGTACCACGATGCCAGCCACCCGTCAAAAATTGACCTGACTACCCAAAATCGATAAACTTCTTAACATTCACGTAACATTACATCTCAGAAAAGTCAGCCCTGCAAAAACTCGATTACGAGTTTTTGCAGGGCTGACTTTTAGCATTTTAGACCTTTAAAAGGTTAATTCATGATAGTGAGCACCCGGATTAATTAAGTTATTCAGAAAATTAATATTAACATTTGCTTAACATTAACTTAATATTTTGGTAATATTACAGTAATATAAGTCTGTGCGACTCGAGTGAGGGACTCAGGCAAGTAGGTACGGTTCATTTAAACATAAACGAAGTCATGAAAAAGTCCCTTTTTCTCCTTACGCTGGTAGGCTTCCTGGCGGTGCAAGCCTACGCTACGCCTACCAATGATCGCAAAACGAAAGCTCCTAAAAACACCTGGGAGCAGCAGTTAGCCAAATACATTCATTACCCCGATGTGCTCCGGCAAACCAACAAGGGCGGGATTGTCATGATCCAGTTCCGGGTAAATGCCGACAACGAGCTATCTCAGGTTGAGGTTTTTAGTCAGAATGAACAGCTCAATATGGGTCTGATTCGGCAGTTGACCGGCAAGAAAGTACTGGTTGCAGCAAACCCGGGTGAGCTATACACCGTACGGCTGCGCTTCCAGCCGGAATAACCCCGAAGCGATTACTACAATCATAAGCGTTGTTATAATCTGGTTGCAGTGTGCACAAAGCCCTGTTCAGGTTCGCCTGGCAGGGCTTTTGTCTTTCTACCGGGCAGGAACAGCATGCGGTGACCACGACTACCCCGGCATTTGTGCCAAACATTTCAGGCAAACGGGCGGTTAGCCGAATCACATATGAAACCATCCGTTACTACTGAACCTATCTCGCTTGTCTGGCTCCGGCGCGATCTTCGCTTACATGACAATGCCGCGTTGTATTACGCCCTGAAAAGTGGCCGACCTGTTCTACCCATTTTTGTGTACGACCGCCTGATCCTCGATCAATTGGAAGACCGCGACGATCGTCGGGTCGAGTTTATCCATCGGGAAATTCAGCAGTTACAGGCCCAGCTCCATCAGATGGGCTCTACGATTATTGCCCGCTACGGTCGGCCCATTGACGTGCTCAAACAAGTCGTTGAGGAGTTTGCGGTTGCCGATGTGTACACCAACTACGACTACGAAGTGTACGCTAAAGAACGCGATGCCGTAGTGAAAGCCATGTTGGCCGAGCGAGGTATTGGCTTTCACACCTTCAAGGACCAGGCCATCTTCGACCGCGACGAGGTGCTGACCGGAGGGGGTAAGCCTTATACCGTTTTCACACCGTACAGCCGTAACTGGATTGGTAAGCTGAACGACTTTTACGTTAAATCGTACCCAACCGAAACATACTTCGCCAACTTCGTAAAGACGTCTGCCCTGGGCGACCATGATTTCACCATCCCAACGCTGGAAGAAATGAACTTCCGGCCGAAGGGTGAATCGTATCCGGTGCCGACTGTCGACGACGACCTGTTGCAGAACTACGAAGAGATGCGCAACATCCCGGCTCAACCGGGCACCAGCGAACTGGGCATACACCTGCGCTTTGGTACGATCAGCATCCGCGATCTGGTACGACAGGCCCAGGCCACCAGTGAACGTTTTCTGACAGAACTGGCCTGGCGCGACTTTTACTTCCAGATTCTGGATCACTTTCCACACGTTGAGAAACACGCTTTCCGGCGCGAATATGAAAACATTCCGTTCCTGAATCGCGCGGAAGACATTGAACGCTGGCAGAACGGCGAAACCGGTTATCCGATCGTTGACGCCGGGATGCGGCAGCTCAACGAAACCGGCTGGATGCACAACCGCGTCCGTCTGGTTGTGGCCAGTTTCTGCGTCAAACACCTGCTCATCGACTGGCGGATTGGCGAAGCTTATTTTGCCCGGAAGCTGCGCGACTATGACCTGGCCGCCAACAACGGCAACTGGCAGTGGATTGCCGGAACGGGCAACGATGCCGCACCATATTTCCGGGTGTTTAATCCGGCCGAGCAGGCCAGGAAATTTGACCCCAAAGGCATATACATCCGGCGGTGGGTACCGGAATTTGATTCATTACGGTATCCTCAACCCATCGTCGACCACCCGATGGCCCGCCAACGCGCTATCGATACCTACAAGAAAGCGCTGAATCGCTAGCAGAAAATAATAACAGTTCATCGGAACGCCCCCAGATGCGACTTTACCTCCTCAACTCATACTGGTTCCGATGAACTGATTTTCCAACGTTCTTTGTACCTTACGGGTCCTGATTCAGCGCCCTGTTTATCAACGGTATGAAGTACTTTTTTCCTATCCTTTCCTGTTTGTTAGTGTTTGGCGTACCTATTGCATCAGCCCAGCAACGTCTTCAACTGACCATTACCGTACGAGACGCGACTACGCAAAAGCCCATTCCTAACGTTAATGTCCTGGTTGCTGAAACGAACGCCGGTGCGCAGGGCGACAGCCTCGGGGTTGTCCGACTGTCGCAGCCACCCGGCCTGCTCACGCTCTACATTTCGGCGGTGGGTTATTTTCGAATCCGCGAAAATGTAACCCTGAACCGCAACGCAACCCTCAGCTTTTCGCTTAGGCCCCGCTCAGTTGATCTCGAGGAGGTGGATGTACGTGCCCAACGGGAAGACCGTAACATCACGGACGTGCGCATGGGGCAGATTCAGCTCAGTGTACCCCAGTTGAAGCGGATGCCGGTGGTGCTGGGCGAACCCGATATTCTTAAAGCGCTGGTCTTGCAGGCAGGTGTCACTACGGCCGGTGAAGGGGCTGGTGGATTCAACGTTCGGGGTGGCCGGGCCGACCAGAATCTGGTCCTGCTCGACGGCGCTCCACTGTTTAATACCTCGCATCTGCTGGGATTCTACACCAACGTTAGTTCCGATGTCGTACAGGATGTCAGCCTGAATAAGGGGGCATTCTCGACGCAGTACGGTGGTCGGGTATCGTCGTTGCTGCTGATGAGCACCCGTAGCGGAGGAACGGATCGCTGGCGTTTGTCGGGCGGAATTAGTCCGGTCAGCGGCCGGGTGGTTGTGGATGGGCCGATCAGCTCCAGGCTCACGCTGCTGGCCGGCGGACGGATCGCTTTCCCGAACTACATACTCCGGGCGTTTCCGGCCCCAAGCGTAAAGAACAGTCGGGCTTTCTTTTACGACGGCAATATCAAACTTACGTTTACGCCCAGTCCTCAACAAACCATTGCGCTGTCGGCCTACCGTAGTGAAGACAATTTTCAGTTCCCCGGCGATACGCTCTACGGCTGGCAGTCGAACGTCGTAACGGGTCGCTGGAGTTACCTGGTCCGACCCAATCTTCAGGTTAGTCTCCTCGGTCTTTACAGTGGTTATCGGCTGCGCGTCGACGGTGTAGGCCCCGGCCTGACCTTCCGGTTTGGCTCCTTCATTGACCAGCGTGAAGGGAAAGCCGACGTAACATACACACTGAACCGGAAGCACAAACTTCAGGCGGGGCTCAATGCGATTCTCTACCAGGTACAAACGGGAGAAATAGCGCCTACGGGAGACCAATCGAGTATTAATCCACAGCGCATTGCGCCCGAACACGGGCGCGAAGGTGGCGTTTATATCAATACGGAATGGGAGCTGACGCCGACCATTACGCTACAGGCCGGTCTGCGGTATTCAACCTATGCGTTCGTGGGACCCCGAACGGTGTATACCTACGCCGGTGATGTACCCCGTTCGCCCGAAACCCGAACGGATTCCAGCCGCTTTAGTCGCAGCCAGACCATTCAGACCTACGGCGGCCTGGAGCCGAGATTGGGGCTGCGGGTGCAGGTAGCGGCTCATACCGCCCTGAAAGCCAGCCTGAGCCGGACCCGGCAGTATATCAACCTGATTTCTAACACTACGGCCATTACGCCCCTCGACTTCTGGAAGCTGAGCGACAGCTACGTACCACCTCAGATCGCCGATCAGGTAGCGCTGGGCATTTTCCAGAACCTGCACGACAATGCCATTGAGCTGAGCCTGGAGGGCTATTACAAGAAGCTTCAGAATCAGATCGAATACCGCTACGGTGCCAACCTGATTCTGAATCCAACGCTGGAAACGGACCTGCTGCGAGCCGAAGGCCGTGCCTACGGCGTAGAAATTGGTATCAGCAAAAACCAGGGCCGGCTGACGGGCCAGTTCAACTATACCTACGCCCGTTCGCTGATTGCCACCCGAACGCCCTTTAATGAGCTTCAGATAAACGGCGGAACGTACTACCCATCGTACATTGACCGGCCGCATACCTTGAATCTACAGACGCGCTGGCAGATGCCGCACAACTGGTCGTTCACCACCAATTTCGTGTACTACACGGGCATTCCGGCTACGTACCCGGACGGGCGCTATACGTACAATGGTGAACCCGTTCAGGACTATTCGCGCCGAAACGCCGACCGCGTTCCCGACTACCACCGGCTCGACGTAGCGTTTTCCAAAGACACGCGTTTCAACAAAGCCCAGCGCCGATACGGTATCTGGACGTTGGGTATCTACAACGTGTACGCCCGGAAGAATCCATACTCCATCTATTACACCCGAACCAATCAGCGCACGCAGGCTTACCGGCTTTCGGTGTTTGGCACCCTGATTCCGTCCATTGCTTACAATTTTTATTTTTGAACGATGCTCCGCTCCGTTGTCCTTACCTTGCTGCTGATCAGTGGGCTCAGCGCCTGCATCGACCCGATTAGCCTGCCGATCCGGAACGAAGAACCGCGTCTGGTAGTCGATGGTCAAATTACCAACGAGGCCCCACCCTACACCGTCCGGCTGACGTACACCACCGGCTTTACAGGCAGCAATACTGTCGACACCCCGGTTTTGCGGGCGGTCGTTTCGCTCAGCGACGATGCTGGCCGAACTACTACGTTCCGCGATCGAGGTACGGGGGTGTACGAAACCACCGATCTGACGTTTCGGGGGGAAGTTGGTCGCAGCTACTCACTGACCGTTCGGCTCAACGACGGCAAAACATACGAATCAAAACCCGAGCAGATGCCTGCCGTTCCGCCGATCGACAGCATTTCGTTCGAGGTAGTGAGTCGGTTGAGCAACATGGCAACACCGTATCGGCTGGCGTACTACGTAACAACAAACGATCCGGCTACGGAACGCAACTACTATCGGTGGACGGCCTTCGGGTACACCAACCGCCTGTCGACGGGCGTTCCCTGCAGTCTGGGGAGTCCGGCACGTTGCAACAACCGCTGCTGGACGCCGGTGTCGAGTGATCAGTTGAATGTTTTCTCAGACGATGCCATCAACGGCAACCCAATCCGAAAGCGCGAAGTCCTGCAACTACCAATTTATACCGTTGGGCCGCAGTTGGTGGAAGTGCAGCAGTATGGACTGACACAAGCCAACTACCAGTTCTGGAAGGCTTATGAGGAGCAAAGTACCCGAACCGGCAGCATATTTGATCCACTACCGGCCCCAATTGCCGGTAATCTGGTCAACATCAATGATCCAACCGATCTGGCTCGCGGCTACTTTGCCGTTACGTCTATCACCCGCAAACGAGCCCGGGCGCAGGAATATGATGCTCAGCAGAACTTAGGCTTGCTGAGTTTTATCAGCAGCGTTATTATTCCCGAGGGGGATTGTCGTCAGTTTTTTGGCCCGGTTCCGATCGTCGAGCCGGAGGGCTGGCGTTAATACTAACTGATTTTCCACTGCACTACCCAACCGGCTTTTACGGCTTTCGGCCTGGGGATTCCCGCCAGACCCGTAGTCGGATTCATGGCGAGCAACGTCAGCGAAATTACGGTTTTGGTTTCAGCCGAAATGGCTTTGGTTGCCCGCAGAAATACGGTACCGTTCAGGTCAATATCGTCCACAACGGCGTAAAGAGCGTCACCGGTTTTTAATTCATCGTCGCCGATCTGAACGTTTTCGGTCAGCACGAACATCCAGCTCTGGCCTACCTTCAGGGCACCTGGCTTAACCAGTTTTGCGGTTACATCGCCCACAAACAGAGGTTCTTTCGGGCTCTCTTTCAACAGTTCGGTCAGTACGCTGTCCATGAGTACGGTCTCCCCTTGATTTATTGCCAGCGGATTTGCGGGCAAACGTTCAATGGGTACACCTACCGGTTCAGGCTCGTTGTCGTTGAGCCAGCCCATGCGCCGGGCCTGTTCCCGTTCCTGCTCGTAGGGGTTATCATAAACCGCCAGCCGGTCTACACCGTAGATGGGATTACTGAAAAGTTCTTTCATGGCCAGAATGCGGTAAAGGTAGTAGCCGGTCTCTTCATTCATGGCCATTGAATAGTAGTCGCGGTGTCCGGTTCGCACAACCTTACGCTGTACCATGCCCACGCCCCCGTTATAAGCAGCCGCTACCAGGGTCCATGACCCCAGTTTCTGGTATAAGAATCGTAGGTACCGGCACGCAGCTTCGGTTGACTTACGAAGGTCCGTGCGCTCGTCTTTCCCGGGTGTTATCGACAGCCCCATATCACGGGCCGTTTCGTCCATGAACTGCCAGTAACCAACCGCCCCAGCCACCGACACAGCATCGGCTTTCCAGGCGCTTTCAATCAGCGGCAGATACTTAAAATCGTTTGGAATACGGTGCTTGCTTAGAATAGGCTCAATAACCGCAAAAAAAGGCGCTGAACGAGCTTTGAGAGCACTCAGGTGACGAACGTAACCGGAGTTACCAGCCAGCGCGAAGGCCAGCTTGGCCGACACATCGCCCTGTTGGGTGGGCACCAATTCCCCGCAAAAGTGCAAACGGCCATTGCCGGTAGCGATAGCAGGCTGGAATACAACCGCCCTACGAGCGGGTTTACCCGGTGTTTTTCGTATTGATTTCTGCCCCATTACGGCCGGAACGGTCAACAGATGACCGACGAGCAGTAACGTAGCTGACTTTACGGATACCTTCAAAACTGTTGTCGTTGTTTCAGCCTATTGACAACTACCGATGCCGGGGGTTTAGTTCATAAGTTGAGTGATTGGCTGGTAGTCAGGTCTGCACGGTACGTTTGACCTGACTACCAGCTGCCAATCACTTAAACTTAGCCTGGGTCTGGTAAGGTTACGTCTGCTGAGGGTATTCTGTTGAGTCTGTACGGTACGTCTGACTCAACAGAATACCTCAGCGGACATAGGCTTACAATGCTTTCCATGTCAAGATCCAACCGGCCTTAACCTGTTCGACATCAGGAACCCGGATACCAATACGCCCCGTCGATGCGTCCACAGCCGCCAGCGCCAGATTATACGTCTGCTTGTTGCTGGTCGAATAGAGCCGGTCGGCCCGCAGGTACACTTTGTCGGTTTTTGGGTCAATATCTTCTACGGTAGCATAGAGAATATCACCCGCTTCGACCTGGCGACCGTCTGTCATACCGTCGCGGGTCAGGTGAAAAACCCAGACCTGACCACGTTGTAAACCAGCCGACTCGGCCAGTTTGGCCTTGATGCCGCCCCGAAATACATCGGCCGCGTTGGGCAGAGGAATCTCCGACGATACCCCGCCCGTTGCTGATTCCCGATTCCCTGTACGTACCGCCAGTTCGACGGCCTCTTCCACAAAAACTTCTGGTATCAACATCTCATCCGCCCCTGCGTCTTTATCGGACGACAGCGGGCGACTCAGACTGGCCATCACCCGGTCAGGAATAATTCCTTCGTAGGAGCGATAATTAGAGAGTAATTCTTTGAAAGCCAGGATTCGGTACAGGTACTTCCCCGTTTCGGCGTTGAGCCGGAGGTAGTAGTAATCACGCTGCTGTTGCCGACGGATATTACCGAGTAAAGCCCCCAGTCCGTTGTTGTAGGCCGCTGCGGCCAGTGTCCACGACCCTAATCGATTGTATAGATAAGTCAGATACCGGCAGGCCGCTTCCGTCGATTTGATCAGATCCCGCCGTTCGTCGTGACCTGCCCCTACTCGGAGCCCCAGCTCGCGGGCCGTAGCGGGCATAAACTGCCAGTAACCAGCGGCCCCGCTCGGCGATACGGCATACCCCCGCAAGGCACTTTCGACAAGCGGAAGGTATTTGAAATCGGTGGGGACGTTATGACGGGCCAAAATAGGCTCTATAACCGGAAAGAAGTTAGCAGCCCGTTGCCGGATCTGATACAGCACCTGATGCTGAACGGCGTTGCTGACCAGCGCCCTGATCAGCCGCCGGGCTACCTGCTCCTCATGCAGGGGTACAGATTCTCCACAGAAATAAACCGGCGGTAACGCAGCCGATATGCCAGGATTACTCGTCGTTAATTCTGTCTTATCTAATGTATATGTTTTATCATATGATCTATTTAATAATGGAAAGATAGAAGTAGCAGGCAAACTGCTCGACACAACCAAACCGGTTGTGATCGACAAACAAGCTAAAAAGTTCATTAACTAAACGTCACAAGTCAGGTAGGCACTTTCAGTTAGACGAATTTACAAGTCTACCGTTACACTATATCAATCTTGTTACCTAAATTAATAAATTTTTAACAAAAAAATACCTTAACTGACCCTGCTATACACGCAGAGCCAGTTAAGGTGCGATTTAAAGAAGTATGGATGATTATATCCAATCCCAGAAGTGCAGCGGGCGGTGACCTTCACCTTTTCGGAGCTGCAGGAATCGGGGGCGACGGAAGCGGAGTACCATCATCGCCATTAATTTGGTGATAGGCAGCGCGCTATGCTGTTCAGTAATACCGGCATTTTTCTGATGGAAGAAATCAGAAACGGACGCTAACCACTGTTGGGTATCCGAAGGGGCCTTGGTAAGCGATTTATTCGGACGAGGTCCCCAGGTTGGGTCAGTGGGCTCGTCATCAACCAATTGTACCGTTGGCGCATCTTTGATTTTAGGCGTTAGCGCCAGCGGTTTACTCCACTTCGGCAGCGGCTTGGTTAGCTGAGCCACCGTGTTCTGCGACAGCAGCAAGGCGTATTGTCGTGGGTTACTCAATAACTCTTTATAGGCGAGCACCCGGAAGAGGTAGTGACTTGTTTCGCGGTGCAGACGCAGCCGGTAATAGTTCGAGTGCCCCTGCTGCTCAATCTTGTTCTGGATGCGCGTAATGCCTCCGTTGTAGGCCGCAGCTACCAGCGTCCAGGAGCCTAAGGTGGCATAGAGTTGGTGCAAATACCGGCAAACGGCTACGGTTGCTTTTTGCAAATCATACCGCTCATCGACTTTACCGTTCACTTTTAGTCCCAGTTCGCGGGCGGTTTCCGGCATAAGTTGCCAATACCCTGATGCGCCTTTTGGCGATACACAGTCATTGACCAGCGCACTCTCGGCCAGTGGCAGAAACCGGAAATCGCGCGGAATCCGGTATTTCCGAAGAATCGGATCAATAATTGGAAAGAAATCAGCGGCCCGTTTCCGCAGATCAACCAGACATTCTGGTTGCGCGCCATAGGTGCGGAGCGTCTGGACCCATCGACGGGCCACACGCGGCTGATCAACGGGTACTTCTTCCCCACAAAAATAGATTGGAAACACCCGTTTCGACGAATCCACGACCAGTAACGCAGGACTGTTTAATCCACTTGACAAGGGGTTCATCCGACCCGTGTCGGCCACCATTTTGGTTGGCCCGGCTAGCGGTTTGACGGTAGCCATTAACAAGGAAAAACCTACTTCTTTGATCAAAACAGAGGTATTTGTTGTGGTACATAGGACAACAAAGCCCGTCAGTTGTAACGGGCTCGTTGTTAATCAGTTTACGAATATACCTGATAATCTGGTACATACCAAATTAAAGTCCTACGAATTATCCAATGGTACTCTGCTGAATAGTATTTTTCAGAGTTGAAGTAGCCCAGCCACCAGGGTTAGTTTACTATAGTCATAACGTCCACCGAGATAGTCGAACAAAGGTTTTAAACGCCCCTCTTCCATACCCACCACCGCGATAGCGCGCTCAATTTCTGTCCGCTCAAAGGGACTCACCAACGACGCAATGTCGATGTCATAACCGGCTTTCGCGAGCTGTACCAGGTGCCCGGCTACTGAGCCAGTTGTAAGTTGTCGCTCGGCGGCAATCTCGTCAATAGTCATTCCCTGGTTATACAGATCGAGCGTCAAAAGCTGAGTTGATCCTTTGGGTTTTTCGCCGACCTGTACCCTACCCCGGACGTACCCAACGATCTCATCGAGGAACTGCTTGCCAAAGAGTTGCAGTTTTCGTTCGCCTACCCCGCTCACGTTCCGCAGGGCGTCCGGCGTAGTGGGTCGTTGCCGGGCCATATCTTCCAGCGTTGTGTCGGTGAAGATAACGTAAGGTGGTACGTTCTGCTCGTCAGCCAGTTTTTTACGCAGCACGCGGAGTCGTTCGAAGAGGTCGTCGCGTTGGGTTTCGGTTTTCGTCTTAACTTTTTCAACCACCGGCTTCGGTGCATCGTCCGGACGTACCAGATCCACCTTCCGCCCACCGAACAACACCTGATCGGCCAGAATACCTTTCCGCAGCGCATAGTGCTGATCGTAGGCAACTTCAATGACACCGACGTTGATCAATTGGTGAAGGTAGTTCCGCCACTCCTCGAAACGCAGATCACGCCCGGCACCGTAGGTTTTGATCTGGTCATAGCCGCCCTGCAACACGGCCTGGCTGCGTGAGCCGCGCAGAATGTCGATCAGCAGGTTCATCGGTACGCGCTCGCCCGCCCGGACAATAGCCGACAGCGCTTTTTGAGCCAGGATCGTACCGTCGAACGTAACGCGGGGGTCGCGGCATACGTCGCAGTTACCGCACGGTTCGGGCAAGTCTTCCGAAAAATAGCTGAGCAAAATCTGACGGCGGCAGGTGTTCGCATCGGCATACTGCTGCATGCGTTCCAGCTTGGCAAGCTGTAAGCCCAGATTGGCCGGTGCCGATTCGGAGAGCATATCCTTGTAGGTTGCTACGTCGGCAAAGCTGTAGAACAGAACCGTCTGCGCTTCGGCCCCGTCGCGACCCGCCCGTCCGATTTCCTGGTAGAAGCTCTCGATATTTTTAGGCAGGTTGTAATGAATCACCCACCGAACGTTGGATTTATCGATGCCCATCCCAAACGCAATGGTAGCGCACATGATCCGCACATCATCGCGCAGGAAAGCCTCCTGTGTTTTGGCCCGGTCCTCCGGGTCCATTTTGGCATGGTAAAAAGCCGCCTTGAAGCCTTTCTCCTGCAACTTGGCCGCCAGCGATTCGGTCGACTTCCGGCTCAGGCAGTAGATGATACCGGACGTATCGGGTTTCTGTTGCAGCAACTTGATAATCTGCGGTAGCCGGTTGGTTCCGGGTAGCACCTTGAGGCTCAGGTTCGGGCGGTTGAACGACGCAATGAACACGGCCGGATCGTTCATGCCAAGCCGCTGGGCAATGTCGTTGCGGGTCAGTTTATCGGCGGTGGCGGTCAGTGCCACCGTCGGTACGGTCGGAAAATGTTCCTTCAATACGTGCAGTTGCGTGTATTCCGGCCGGAAATCATGCCCCCACGACGAAATACAGTGGGCTTCGTCGATGGCGAACAGGGAGATATTGATGCGCTTAAGAAAAACGAAGAACGATTCCGTCAGCATTTTCTCGGGCGATACGTACAGCAGCTTGATTTTACCCTTTACACAATCGTCTTCAATCGCACGCTGCTCCTTCCCTGACTGGGTGCTGTTGTAAAAAGCCGCCGGAATGCCATTCATGTGGAGGGCTTCGACCTGATCCTTCATCAACGCAATCAGGGGCGACACCACCACGCATATGCCCGGCATCATCAGCGCCGGAATCTGGAAACAGACAGACTTCCCTCCTCCGGTAGGCATCAGCACCAGCGTATCCCGACCGCGCAGGATGGACCGGACAATGTCTTCCTGCATGGGCCGGAAGCGGTCGTATCCGTAATAACGTTTGAGGTAGTCGGTAGGCTCGCGCAGGTCTGCTTGGTCAGCAGTGAAGAGATCGGCAGTGGTCATTTCGGCAACGGAATTATATCAAATATACACAAAATTCTGGGCCACTCCTACGTATCGCCACGCGAGTCATCATCTTACCTCCACAACCGTCCGAATCTGATTTTCGTCTCGATCGGTGTGGAAGTATCCGTACAGGCAACAACCTCAGACAGCGCAGCACAAGCTATTTACCAACGACGCCCTTCAGTTGACCTACTTACCAGTCGGCCTTGACCGGCAAACCTTGACCGTTCGCCTTCATTCGTCATACGTCTGCATCCGCATAAAGTACATTTACGCTACAAACCTCTCAGATCTACATGATTCACCCGGACACCTACGTTCAGCATACGCCCAAAGGGCTCGGACTTTTTGCCAGGAAGCGCTTCCTGCGTGGCGAAATCCTCTGGATTATCGACGACATTGACCTGAAGATGCCGCTTCTGACCCATCAGGCGCTTGATCCGCTTCAACAGCAGAAGCTCAACATCTATTGCTACCTCGACTACCAGCACCGGGTCATCGTTCCCTGGGACGAGGGCAAATACGTTAATCACTCCTGTGCGCCCAACTCAACGGGTTTGCTCGAGTACGATAACATCAGCATCGCGCTCCGCGATATTGAGCCGGATGAGGAAATCGTAGAGGACTATTATTGTTACTACGGCCATTTCGAGACGTTCACGTGCAAGTGCGGAGCCGCCAATTGCCGCGGCACTATCGATCAGGTTGATTCCTACCGTCCTGATCTCCGGTTACGCCTGGAAGACATTGCGCCCGATATCATGAGCCTCAACCAGCCCCTACTGGCTGTTCAATCAGCCGAGAACGCGTCTTTTCTAAGCTTACTCCAACGGTATTCTATTCCGGTTTAAACGTATGGCGATTCGTTACAAATGGCTTCTGTTGCTGGTTGTCCTGGAGCTGATTTCACTACTGGCCGACTACCTGATCAAAAAAGCGTCGCTTCAGCCGGGGCTGTCGGGATGGAAGGCCCTGCTGATGGGTGGAATCGTATACGGGAGCACGGCCCTCGGCTGGTTTTACATGATGCGATCCTACAAACTGTTCACCATTGGTGCCCTGCACTCGGTCGGCGTTATTGCGCTCAGCGTTTTATTGAGCCTCATCGTATTCAAAGAAAAGATGTCAATGGGTGAGTTCGTCGGCCTGGGGTTGGGGCTGGCCTCCATCGTGCTGCTGCTGCGTTTTCAGGAATGAGCCTCCGTTGAACTGGCCATTGACCGGAAAACACTTCATAGGCCTGAACTGATAAACGAAACCTAAATCCTGCCGGGTAGGAAACGCCATTCCGCTGCTTGTTTACCTACCAAGACGATCCATGAAAAAGAAGGCTTTTGTTTTATCATTCCCTTTTCTGGCACTACTAGCGGGGTTGCTTACTTCTAAGCACCCGTCAGACATTCCGGCTACCGCAACTGCTCCCCGGCCGAATATTATCCTGATTATGGCCGACGACCTGGGCTTTTCGGACCTGGGTTGCTACGGCGGTGAAATTCGAACGCCCAACCTCGATTACTTAGCCAGCAACGGCATTCGGTACACGCAGTTTTACAATACATCACGCTGCTGCCCCACCCGGGCGTCGCTGCTGACGGGGCTGTATAACCAGCAGGCCGGGATTGGCAAAATGACCGAAGCCGAAGACGCCCCCGGCTACCGCGGCCACCTGACCGAAAACACGGTTACGTTAGCTGAGGTACTCAAGTCGGCGGGCTACCAGACGGGCATGACCGGAAAATGGCACGTATCGAATACCATTGTCCAGAAAGATCCAGCCGATCAACTGGACTGGCTGAATCATAAAAAGGATTTCGGCGATTTTTCGCCCATCGATCAGTATCCGACCAGTCGGGGGTTTGATCGGTATTTCGGCAACATCTGGGGTGTCGTCGACTTTTTTGACCCGTTTAGTCTTGTCAGTGGGACGAAGCCTGTGAAGCAGGTCCCGAAGAATTACTACCACACTGATGCGATAAGTGACACAACCGTAGCCTACATTAAAGCGTTTGCCAGATCGTCGGCACCGTTTTTTCTGTACGTAGCCCACACCGCTCCACACTGGCCGCTGATGGCCCTGCCCGAGGACATTGCGAAATACAAGGACACTTACAAATCTGGTTGGGATGCCATTCGGAAAGCCCGTTACGATAAAATGGTGAAACTTGGCCTGATTGATCCCGCCAAAACCAAACTCTCGGCACGTTGGCAAGGTGACCTGACCTGGGAAAACAATCCGGATAAGGAATGGGACGCCCGGGCTATGGCGGTTCACGCGGCTATGGTCGACCGGATGGATCAGGGCATTGGCCGACTAATCAAAACGCTGCGCGAAACCGGGCAACTGGACAATACGCTGATCGTTTTTCTGTCGGACAATGGGGCCAGCCCGGAAAACTGCGCGGCTTACGGCCCTGGCTTCGACCGACCAAATCAGACGCGGGACGGTCGGCCCATTGTATATGATTTAAAAAAACAGGTGATGCCGGGTCCGCAAACGTCCTTTGCGTCCATTGGTCAGCGCTGGGCGAACGTAGCCAACACACCGTACCAATACTGGAAAGCCGAATCGTACGAAGGCGGCATTCACACGCCGATGATCGCGTTCTGGCCCAACGGCATCAAGGCAAAGAAAGGTAGCTTCAGCCCACAGGTTGGGCACGTAATGGATTTCATGTCCACGTTTGTTGAACTGGCCGGCGCTACGTACCCCACCACGTACAAAGGCCACGCCATTACCCCAAGCACTGGCCTCAGCCTGACACCTTCGTTCCAGGGAAAGGTATCGACCGGACGCGAGGCCCTGTTTAATGAACATTTTGGTGCCCGCTACGTTCGTTCGGACGACTGGAAACTGGTGTCATCCAGCCGCGACAGTACCTGGCGCTTGTTCAACGTAGCCGCCGATAAGGCCGAAACGCAGGACGTAGCGGCACAACACCCTGAGAAAGTGCAGCAACTGGCAACCCAATGGCGGCAGTGGGCTACATCGCATCAGGTGTTTCCCAAACCTGGTCCGGCAAAGTAGGCAATGCTTGGGATTAGAGCCCGGCGATGCCCAGTAATCGGTTCGGATCAGGACAGATGCGTAGCCAGTAAGCACGCTCCGACAGACTGCAAACACCGGGGAAGTCGCCGGTCAATCCTAGCATATCAGTCATGAGCTGAAAGTGCAGGTGTGGAGGCCAGTCGCCGTTTTCGGGATAGGGGCCAATTTCGCCGATTTTGTCGCCGGCTTTGATTTTCTGTCCCCACAGCAAGCCATTCAGCGACGACCGGCTCAGGTGGCCGTACAGGCTGTAAAGAGGCCGATAATTTACTTCATGCTCCAGAATAATCGTCGGGCCGTAGTCGCCGAAGTTTGCGTTGTCCTGAAAGCTGTGCACGACCCCATCCATGACGGCAAACACGGGCGTGCCGGCTTCGGCCCAGAAATCGATACCCAGGTGAACGACCCGCGGCTCCACCGTCTGCTGGAAGTGTTCGCTACGTCGGTAAATGACCCGATGTTCGTTGTAGCCACCCACGCCAACTATGGCCCCGGCTTGTTGGAGCTTACCGAACACGTAGTCGTTGAAGACCGCCGTGTTGGTTAGATCCAGCGTCGCGAGGTCGGGGTTAGTCGCTGAGAAATCAAGAACGAGATACGGGTCTTTTGTAAAATCAAACGGTAACAGCATGGGTCTTCTGAGCATGAAGGCGCAAGTTACGTAGCAGGGGCATAGCCCTCAAACGGTCGTTAGCTTTGCTTCGTCGGTATCCTCAGCCAGTACAATTTCCTTTGTCGGATCAATGACCAACCAAAGCAGGCTGCTGCACAGCAGGAGAAAGGCAATCAGAAACAGCGGCAGGTTATAGTTGCCGGTGGCATCCACAATTTTTCCGAACAAAATGCCCAGAAAAAAAGCGCCGAGTTGGCCGGCCATGTTCATTGCGCCGGATACCGTACCGGATTTACTCCGCCCAATGTCTACGCAAACGGCAAACGATACCGGCAACGTCAGGTCTTTAAACGCCATACCCAAGGCCAGCAACAAAGCCGCCGTCTGGTTATTGGTCGCCAGAGCCGCAGCCAGCATCACCACACTCGACATACCCATGCCTACAATACCCACGGCTCGCCGACCGGTTTTCAGGCCGTATCGCCTGGCGATGTAGTCGCTGGCATAGCCGCCGGTAAAGCACCCGATGGCACCCAGCATAAACGGTAGGGTAGCAAAGAGCTTCATCTGGTCTTCGCTGAACTGCCGGCCATCCTGTAGGTACGTAGGCAACCAGCCGGTGAAGAAATACGCGCCGTACATGTAGAAATGAAACATGAGCATAATGGCCCACATGTTCCGGTTGCGCAGGATTGCCCGCCAGGGAATCGAATGACTGTGCATTTTGAAGCTGCGGGTAGCTTCGATATGGTCCCGTTCTTCTGTGCTTACGCCGGGTTGATCGCGTGGGAAATCGCGAAACCAGCCGTACCAGGCCAGCGCCCAGATCAACCCGATACCACCCATGACCCAGAACGACGCCCGCCAGCCAAACGCAGCCGCCACCGGCACGACAATCAAGGGCGATAGCGCCCCACCGATCCGGCCGGCTGCCCAGATAAACGACTGCGCCCGACCCGTTTCGACCGCCGGGAACCACCGCGAGATAACGATCGACGCGTTGGGGTACGCACCCGCTTCGCCAATACCAAACAAAAACCGGATAACTACGAGATACGTCAGACTAGCCGCCGTGCCCGTCAGCACCGTGAACGCCGACCACCACGTAACAACACGGGTCAGCACCCGTCGCGGGCCAATACGATCGCCCAGTACCCCGGTTGGTACCTCGAAGAGCGCATAGGCCAGCGCAAACGCGCTCAGGACGTAGCCAAACTGTTCGTTGGTCAGGTCGAGATCCTTCTTCATCCGGGGACCAACCACCGAGATGCAGACCCGATCGAGATACGTAATGATTGATAAACAAAACAAAAAGCCAAGAACACGGTACCGATAACGCATAGAGGCCGTTGGGTTAGGGCGAACAGGCCAACAAGATAGCATTTGCCGATTTTATACCCAATCAGTATATTTACCGTTTCCTTTTTCGTTATTATTCATCAAAATTCTGTCAACAGACGCGTTAATCACCGCCCCGGCGGTTTGTATTGAATGGAAGCAACCATCGAAAAACCAGTTCGCGGTACCACCGTGCTGGGCCATCCTGCGGGTCTCTTCGTGCTTTTTTTCACCGAGATGTGGGAGCGGTTCAGCTACTACGGTATGCGGGCCATCCTCCTGCTGTTTCTGATCGACAACGTTCGCGGAGGCATGGGCTTGTCTGAGCTCGAAGGCGCTGCGATTTACGGCTTATATACCTCCTCCGTTTATCTGCTTTCGCTGCCCGGCGGCTGGGTGGCCGACAATTTGCTGGGTCAGCGGAAGTCGATTTTTTACGGCGGTCTGATCATCATGCTCGGCCACATCATCCTGGCTATCCCATCGGGTCCCGGCGTCTTTTACGCTGGCCTTTGCACCGTTGCACTGGGTACGGGCCTGCTCAAGCCGAACATCAGTAGCATTGTGGGCGAACTGTATCCAGAAGGCGGTGCCCGCAAGGATGCCGCTTTTTCGATTTTCTATATGGGCATTAACACCGGTTCACTGCTGGGTATTTCGGTGGTTGGCTACTTAGGGCAGAAAGTTGGCTGGCACTACGGTTTTGGGGCGGCCGCCATTGCGATGGCCCTCGGTATCATTACGTTCCGGACGTTCGGACAACGGTATCTGGGCGATCTCGGTAACTACGTAGCCCGGCCGACAACCGACGCTGGCCCGTCTTCGGGCGGCAATCGTTCTTTGTTGGTGTTCATCGCCGGCCTGGTCGTTATTCTGGCCGCTCTGCAATTGACCGGTGTGCTGGATCTGACCACGGCGCCGGGACTGGCTCAGGCTATGGGAGCCATCATATCGCTTACCGCCTTTGGCTATTTCGTCTACATCCTGACCGCGGGCGGGCTGGATGCCACCGAGAAAAAACGCGTAGTTGTGCTGTTCGTGTTTTTCCTGGCGTCGGCTGCGTTCTGGGCGGGCAACGAACAGCAGGGCTCTTCACTGCAAATTTTTGCCGATCGTTATACGCAATTGACCATATTAGGCTGGCAAATGCCGTCGAGCTGGTTTCAGAACCTGAACCCTGCGTTTATTCTCATCTTCTCGCCGGTGCTGGCCGGTCTGTGGATTTTCCTGGCGAATCGCAACATCGACTTTTCTGTACCGGCCAAGTTTGCCACGAGCCTGCTTCTGCTGGGGCTGGCTTATGTTGTCATGATCTTTGCCTCCGAGGTCGCTATAACGGGCGTACGCACCTCTCCGCTGTACCTGACGTTCACCTACCTGTTTTTTACCCTGGGCGAACTGTTTCTGAGTCCGGTCGGCTTGAGTGCGTTCTCCAAACTGTCGCCCAAACGGTATACCAGCCAGTTGATGGGTCTTTGGTTCGTCGGCTCTGCCCTGGGCAACCTGATCGCCAGTCTGTTTGCGGGTGGATTCGACGAGAGCAACGTAGCAGAAATGCCCAGCCTGTTCCAGAGCGTCGCGGTTTTCAGTCTGGGTTTTGGTGTACTGTTACTCGTTCTGGTCAAGCCATTGCGGAAGTGGATGGGAGGGATTCGGTAAGCACGAATGGTTGTGTCAGGGCTGACAAGCGCGTTTTCAGGTCGCGATCCTGCTGAACGGCGCCCCAACATGTGAGGAGCGAGTCAAAGCAGTTATCCGTTAGATTCGTAGTGAAGGCCACGAATGAGCATCAGCCCCCGGCTTTTTTCGCCTTGTAGCCTTTTCCGGTGAGCCACGTCAGCACTTTGTCGCGGTGATCGCCCTGAATCAGAATTTCATCATCTTTTACTGAGCCGCCTGTTCCGCAGGCGGTTTTTAGTTGTTTGCCCAGATCGCTCAGGTCGTTGGTGCTACCCACAAAACCACGCACCGCCGTCACGACTTTGTTGCCGCCGAGTTTAACCAGCCAGATCTTTAGATTTTGCTGCGCCGGAGGCAGGGTTTCGGCTTCTGGTTCGTCGTTTGTCTGGTAATCAAAATTCGGGTCGGTCGAATAAACGACGCCCCCATTTCGGTTCTTCTTGCTCATAGCCTCTGAAAAATTAATGACGTAACAGGCCCATTCCGCTATTCGTTCGGCCAGGGTTAAAGCTCCTGGCCACAGTGCGGACACCGCTTTCGGGTCTGTGATTTATGCCCGCGAATTTCTTCCGTAAAACCAGACACCAGAATACTGGTCGGTAATGCAAACAGGGTGATACCCATTATGGCCGCGAGGCCGCCGACAAACTTACCAAGTGGGGTTATCGGATGAATATCACCGTAGCCAACCGTTGTCATAGCACTTACACCCCACCACATCGTGGCCGGAATGCTGGAAAACGCCTGCGGCTGGGCCGGATGTTCGATGTAATACACAATGCTCGATATAATGATGAGCATAAACACAACGAACGCCAGGCTCAACAGCAGTTCCTCTTTTTTATCGCTAACGACCCGCTGAATTACCCGTAGCGCGTGTGAATACCGCGAAATCCGGAACAACCGGAAAATCCGGAACAACCGCAGTAACCGAACAATGGCCAGATCGGTGGCGAACAGCGTAAAGTAGAAAGGGAAAATAGCGAGTAGGTCAATGATGGCGCTTGTGGAGACTATGTACCGTAGCCGTCCCCAGAACCAGTGTCGGTATCGTTCATTTTCGACACTTACCCAGATACGCAGGCAGTATTCAATGGTAAAAAAGACAACGGAAAATAATTCAAAGTCGTAGAACAGCCTCGCGAATTGACGATTGTATTCCGGTATCGTATTCAGCACAATCGCGATGGCATTCAACGTAATGATGGAGATCAGGACTACGTTAAAAATCAAGCTTATTCCCCGACGGCTCCCCGACGAGGTTTCCAGAACGCGGTATACTTTACGACGAAAGCTAATCATGGTGTTCGACAGATCGGTGGTCATGCAAGCTACGACCGAAACGCGAATTACCCTTGACTGGCGACCCGATAATGGCGGAGCGTGAAAAACGCTGTAAGTACAGCCAGGAAAGCCAGTAAACCGGCTATCTTGCCAATAGTAGGTGCCGCCAGGTAGTTGAGGGCGTGTCCGGAAACAAACGACCCGGCAATATCCGACAGATTGACAAACGCCATGTAGGTGGTGAACTGCGACCCTTCAACGCCTTTCCGACAGATGGCCATCAGCACCGGCATCGCGGCAATGCTGAGACTGGGGTCCATGAAATACAGCGCAACAAGACCTGTTCGGGCTACATCGCGAGTCTTCCACCAATCCGAAATCAGATTGAAACCGATCAGGTAGGCAGCTATAATGGAAATAACGATCACCAGCAGCCGCCGGGCTCCGAAGCGATCGGCCAGAAATCCGCCAGTGAGGGCAACGACCGTAGCCAGCAGCATTCCGTACGTACCGGTCAGCACGGAAACCGACGTATCGGTCCAGCCAAGCGATCGGATCAGGTGAAAATTGAAAGCCCGCGAGAAGAGACTGATACTCAGATATCCGGCTATTACGGCCCCAAACAGCAGCAGACTTTGCCGCGCCAACAACCCTCGGAACAGCTCTGAAAACAGCCACTCAAACGAGTGGTCCGGATGCGACCCTGCCAAAGCCTGTTCCGATGAACGACGGACGGCCCAGGGAACCAGTGCATCCCCAACCCGCTCCCGGATAAAGAACGTAACTATGGTGAACAACAACAAAGCCGCTGATTGCGCTAGGGCTGCATAAAAGAACCCATCATACCGGATAATGTGCGACAGGACGGCGGCTCCTACACCAATGCCAATCAGGAACCCGGCCCGCATGAACGCATTTATCCGCCCCCGTTCTTCTTCCGGAATGACTGAAATAGCGAGCGCATCGACGCTCGCATCCTGAATCGACGCAAAGACACTGTGAATGAAAAAAGCCGCCATCAGCCCGGTTATCTGCCCAACCGGATTATTGATCAAGAGAATACCCAGCGATGCCAGAAACGCCAGAAACTGCGACAGGAGTACCCATGGTTTTCGGCGACCCATTACTGACCCCTGAAACCGATCGATCAGTGGCCCCCAAACAAACTGAAACGCCCAGGGAAGCCCGACCGTAGCAGCAAATTTTCCAATAACTTCCGGCTTTACCCCCTCCGCGGTCAGGTAGTTGGACAGGGCGGTGAGGGCAAACCCCGACGGGATACCCTGCATGACATACAGGTAGAAGAAAACGCCATACCGCAAGGGTCTACTTTCACTGAGCGTTAGTGGATACGAGTCCGATGGAATGTGAGACGTCACGATATGTCGTAGTTATCCTAGTTAATCGATAGCCGATTAAGTAGTGATTAAATTTTCAACAAACGCCCTGTTGAACATGCTTTGTTTTAACCGTTTGTGAACTATCCCCGTAAAATCCTGTTATCACTATTGCACGACCCGGATAATATATCTAACATTGTCCGCGTTTTGTACGCACAACCAATGGCAAAGCTCGTTTACATACCGGCCTTCCTTCACACTACGCCATTTCGGTTTAGGTCCGAAAGGACCATATAATTATGTTTTGCCTATGCGGTAAAACTTTTCCGACCGTTATCAATTTCACTAACAACATTTTCTAACAACCAACACGGATCACCTTGTCTCCGTATGCGATAGTATGATCGCACAAAAAACGACGATGGTCAACCACGAAGTAGTCAACGATCAATTCATTGTTCAGGTCGCCAACGAGAATCATCTGCGGCTGGCCGAAACCATATGCAAAGAGATGGAGCAGAGCGCCAAAGCCCGCGGGACGGGAATTGCCAAGCGTTCGCCTATCTACGTAATGGAAAAAATGCTCGAAGGCAAAGCCATTATCGCCACCACACTCTCGGGTGAGTGGGTTGGTTTTTGCTACGTCGAGACCTGGGATCACGGTAAGTTTGTGGCCAATTCCGGCCTGATCGTGCACCCTGAACATCGCAAGAGCGGTATTGCTACGCGCATCAAAGCGAAAGCATTTGAGTTGTCGCGGACGCGCTTTCCTGAGGCTAAAATTATCGGTCTGACAACGAGTCTGGCCGTGATGAAGATAAATTCCGACTTAGGCTACCAGCCCGTAACACTCAGCGAACTCCCCGCCGACGAAGCGTTCTGGAAAGGCTGCCAAACCTGTGTTAACTACGACATTCTGAGCCGGACAAACCGCAAGCACTGCCTCTGCACAGGTATGCTCTATGACCCGGAAGAGCATAAGAAAACGGAGAAAAACGAAAAGTGGAACTTCTTGAAAGAATCCAAATTGTATGAGCGCTGGATGCGGTTAAAGGAACGTATTCTGCTGCGTCTGCATCTTCATGATCGTCAGCGCAAACCGGAGCGGGAACTGGAACCTGTTCATTGAGTCCGCCCATACAATGATAAACAGCCACGCCTTTCCGATCGGAAAGGCGTGGCTGTTTAATCGCATTTTGGTTGTGAAAGATCGCCATCAGCAGGCAGTTTCGAGCCAGATTTCCGTTTGAAATCCGCCCCCTGAATGCTAACTTGCGGTATGGAAAATTTTGTGGTCTCAGCCCGAAAGTACCGGCCCGCGACCTTTGATACGGTCGTTGGGCAGGAGCATATCACCACTACGCTCAAGAATGCCATCAAAACCAATCACTTGGCTCAGGCTTTCCTGTTCTGTGGACCGCGCGGGGTCGGCAAAACGACCTGCGCCCGGATTCTGGCCAAAACCATCAATTGCCATAACCTAACGCCCGAGGGCGAAGCCTGCAACGAGTGCGAGTCCTGCACGAGCTTCAACCAGAGTGCTTCCTTTAACATCCACGAACTGGATGCGGCTTCTAATAACTCCGTTGAGGACATCCGTAATCTGATTGATCAGGTACGGTATCCGCCCCAGTCCGGCAAATACAAAATCTATATCATTGACGAGGTGCATATGCTCTCGTCGGCGGCTTTCAATGCCTTTCTGAAGACACTGGAAGAACCACCTTCGTACGCTATTTTTATTCTGGCGACTACTGAGAAACATAAAATCCTGCCGACAATCCTGTCGCGCTGTCAGATTTTTGATTTCAACCGGATTCAGCCGCAACACATTGCCAGTCACCTGGCCAGCATTGCGCAAAAGGAAAGCATAACGGCCGAGTCCGACGCGCTTGATCTGATTGCTCAGAAGGCCGATGGCGGTCTGCGCGACGCCCTATCGATGTTCGATCTGAACGTTACGTTCTCGGCCGACCGGACTATTCGGTATAAGGAAGTGCTGGACAATCTGCACATCCTCGATTACGATTATTACTTCAAACTCACGGACCAACTGCTGACGGGCGACCTGACCCAAAGTCTGCTCACGCTGGACGAAATCCTGCGGAAAGGTTTTGATGTGCACCAGTTTGTTGTGGGTTTATGCCGCCACTTCCGTGATCTGCTCGTCTGTAAAGATCAGGCAACGGTGCAGCTATTGCAGGTGACCGAAAACGTCCGGCGACAGTACCTGGAGCAGTCGGCCAAGGCACCTATGTCGTTTTTGCTGTCGGCGCTGAGCATCGGCGGGCAGTGCGACATCAACTTCAAACAGGCAAAAGACCAGCGGCTGCACGTGGAGCTGGCGTTGATGAAGCTGGCTAACCTGCGCAACGTACTGGACTGGAACACGTTACCCACTACGGCTCCCTCAGAGGCACCGCTCAACGGGGCCGAAAAAAAAACAGCATACCATCGCTTAACGGAAGCGAACCCGTAGCTGCTACGTCCGGAATTCCGCTCGAAACGCATCCGATTACCAGCGAGCCGGTCAACGGTTATAAGCCAGCCAATGGCCTGTCCACTCACCATGAGGCTACTCCGCATACGAACGGCACGGCCGTGGCCCATGCTGCTCAACCGGCAGTTGCCAGTACAACCAAAAATCCGCTGCCTCCCCGGCCCCTCCCACCAACGAGCCGACTACGTACTACGGTAAGTCTGACCGCTACGCCAACGGCGGGTTCGGCCAATACCGATCAGGCGGTAGCGGTTGTGGCTCCTACCCGACCGGATAAGCCGTTCATTTTCGAGCAGTTGAAAGCCTGCTGGGATTCTTTTGCGCAGCAACGGCAGCGACAGACCGGCTCCATGAGCGAACAACTGGTACTGAATCGTGACTTGCGGCTGGAAGGCACAGCCATTCACCTGACCCTCGATAATCGGTTGCAGGTGGACATTCTCACCGAGTTAAAACCCGATCTCCTTGCCTGTCTGCGCGATACGCTGCAAAACAGCCAGATCACGATTGAACACGAGGTAGTGGTTATTGAAACAAAAAAACTCATCTACAGCCCGCTGGATAAGTTCAACTACATGGCCGAAAAGAATCCGGCACTTCATGAGCTGCGAAAGGCGCTGGGGTTAGAGGTTGACTATTGATCTGGTCAAACAGTTAGCCTAAACGCTTCAACCGGATTGTCGATCAGAATCTGTCTGAAATCCCGTTTTGTAAATCCTTTCTTTTTCAGTTCTGGCATCAGGCGCTTGAACAACACCGTATACTCGCGACCCATGTTACCGCCGTCGGGTTTTTCGGGGTCGTACCAGCCGGCATCGTGGGAAAGCAGCGTACGATGTAAGAATTTGTTCTCTTTCATCAGCAACAGTGTCTCGACGTACTTGTCTACGTTGCTGTTATCGAGTCCATCCAGGCTCACCCACGCTCCATCCCGAACGGCCCGGGCGTAATGAGACATGTTGTTCCCCTGCGCGTGTACCCACACGAACGCGTCGGGCCGAACGCCTTCCTGCTTCACAATGTCGATCTGCTCAAAGGCCGGTACGTAGGGGCCGGTATGTGAGCAAATGGTCAATCCTGTCCGCTTATGGGTTCGGGCGGCAGCCGTGATCAGTTTACGGTGCATATCCGATAGCGGGCCGGGATTGACGCCAATCTTAATGAAGCCCGGTTTGATACCCGTATCCTCAATACCTTTTTCAAAGTCAGCGACCCAGCGATCGGCGAGCTGGTCGGCGGTTTCGGTAAACGCATGCGGTGGCAGAAACTTGTTGTCAACCGCGCCGTAGTAGCCGGTGTTGGTCAGAATATGAATCCCGGACTCCGCCGATAACCGGGCCAATAGTCGTGGGTCCTTGCCCAGGTAAGCCGGAGTGCAGTCGAGAATCGCCTGGCAACCAAGCTGTTTTAGCTCCTGGAGATAAGGCAGCATCGTAGCTGCGACTTTATCCCGGTTCCAACGGCCATAACCGGTTTTATCGGCTCCTATGAAATCCACCAATACGTGTTCGTGAATAAGCGTCAGGCCCAGTTGATCAGCCCCGATTGGCCCACGAACGGTCATTATCCGGCCCGACGAACGAAAAGCCAGAGATGAAGCTCCGGCGAGAATGGTTTGGAGAAAACGGCGACGATCGTATGACATAGCAAACCGACACATCCAACGGAATCTATTGAATGCACCGCCAAACTACGCAATTACGTAATACCTCAGCTTTTTGTGTAGTTCTTTGCTTCGCGAACCAGGCCCTTGTACTCACTGATCTTAAGCACCCGCTTGTAGTATTCTTTCGCCCGGTTTGGATCATTAGCCCGGGCCGCAATACGGGCCAAACCGGCGCAGGCCATGGCATTGTATTCCATCGTGTAGGCTCGGTTGTAAGGTAATTTCAAGGCTGCCTGATAGTTCGCAGCCGCTTCCCGATCGTTCTTTGACAGATGTTCCTGCAGCAGGCCATCAAACACTCTGACAGCCAACGGAACCAGCTTATGCTGAATCTGCCGTAGCTGCTGCACATAGGGCTGAGCCTCTGCATACCGCCCGGATAGCAGCAACGTTTCTGCGTTAATCATCGCGAACAGTGGGTTGTTGGGATATTTATCCGCCAGGTATTTGGTATAGCCAATAGCCTTTGCTGGCTGATTTTCATGCTTGAGGTAAATATGCGCCAGATAATAGCAGGCGACGGGTCGCATAAATAACGCTTTTCGCGTAGCAACGTCCATCTGCTTCAATCCAGTCTGCATATCGCCGTCCTGGAAGAAAAACATAAACGGCCGGACTACCGGATGGTCCATCGGATAGCGCTTCACGTAGTAGTTGTATAAGCCCGTCGTGAAGTAAAAATCCGTGCTTTTATTCATCAACGCGAAGCCATCCTTCATGTAGGTATACGCCTTTTTCGACTCGGAAACGGCTTTTAAAGACTCCCCCTGGTTGTTATACAGAGAAGCTAAATAGCTATGTGCCGTCAGGGCAAAAAAGATAGCTTCAGGGTCCTTTTCATTACGCCCCAGCATTCGTTTCGCCTGTTCAAGTCCCTGCAGCGTGGCCTGAGTGAATTGCGCCGTTGCAGCCGTGTTTTCATGAACCGGCAGGTATTGAAGCTCGAGTTGCGTAGCGCGCAGAATTGGTCCGACCGGGTGTTGCGGATACCGGGTTCGAATTTGTCGGATGAGGGTCTCGGCTTCATCGAACTCCATGTTGTAGATCTTATCCAACGCCTGCTGAATGGTCTGTTGAAGACTGGGATCAGTCAGCACCTGCCCATTCGTCAAAGCAGGCAGGGACGTAAGAATGGTGAAAAAAAAAGCTTTCAGGATGCGGAGCGTAGGCACCATGTAACGACGTTTGATTCTATACGGCGAGGGCCGTACATTTGTTGTACTGCGAGTTGCTTAACGAGGCTTTTTCGCAAAAAGTTTGGCATGATTCATTACGAGCACTTTGTTTTAGATAACGGATTACGGGTATACGTCCACGAAGACGAATCAACCCCAATAGCCGCAGTTAATATTCTGTACAACGTCGGTTCACGCGACGAAGATCCGAACCGGACAGGCTTTGCCCATTTGTTTGAACACCTGATGTTTGGTGGTTCCAGACACATTCCGAGCTACGACGAGCCGTTGCAGAAAGTGGGCGGGGAGAATAACGCCTTCACCAGCCCCGACATCACCAATTACTACATCACGCTGCCTTCGGCGAATCTCGAAACGGCATTCTGGCTCGAATCGGACCGGATGCTGAGCCTCTCGTTCGATCCGCAGGTGCTGGATGTGCAGCAGAAAGTTGTGATTGAGGAGTTTAAGCAGCGGTATCTGAACCAACCCTACGGCGACGTGTGGCTAAAAATGCGCCCACTGGCTTATCAGCAGCATCCGTACCGCTGGGCGACCATCGGCAAGGACATCAGCCACATTGAAAACGCCACCCTCGACGACGTTAAATCATTCTTTTTCAAATACTACCTGCCCAATAATGCGGTGCTGGTCGTGGCCGGCAATGTAACGGTCGAGCAGGTAAAGCAGTTATGTCAGAAGTGGTTTGCCCCCATCCCGGCGGGCGATCCTTACGTTCGTCAATTACCGAATGAACCGGTTCAGACCGAAGCCCGGAAACTCGAAACCAGCGCCAACGTACCACTCAACGCCCTGTATAAAGCGTACCACATGCCCGGGCGCTTCGATCCGGACTTCCAGGCCACGGACTTGCTGAGCGACATGCTGGGACGTAGCAAATCGTCGAGACTGTATCAGCAACTGCTGCGGCAGAATCCACTGTTCAATAATATCTCGGCTTACATCACATCCTCCGCCGATCCGGGTCTGCTGGTTATTCAGGGCACACTGAACGAAGGCGTTACGTTAGAGGAAGCCGATGCTGCCGTTGAAGCCGTTGTACAGGATCTGATCGATAACCCGGTAGCCGATGAGGAACTGGCCAAGGTCAAAAACCAGGCCGAAGCCACGCTGGCATTCTCGGAAGTGGAGTTGCTGAACCGGGCTATGAACCTGGCGTTTGCCGCCAACGCCGGTGATCCCGAACTGGTTAACCAGGAAGCCGACAAGATTCAGGCCGTTACGCCAGCCGATGTGCAGCGCATGGCGCAGCAGGTTCTCCGCAAAGACAACTGCTCCACGCTGTATTATCGGGCCGCGTAGGTCGAGCCTATTTCTTGCTGACGACGCGAAAGAGTTAAACTTTCCGTTCGTTTTTCGACAGGATTTGGAATACGTCACAGACAGGATGTCCGGTTTCGACGCAATCGACAAGGCAATTAATACAGCCGCCAGACGGCCTATGGCTATAAAAACCGGCTTTTATCAACCCACCAATTAACAACCCACTGTGAAAATCCGCGTAGGACAAGGATACGACGTTCACCAACTTGCCGAGGGCCGACCGTTCTGGCTCGGCGGCATTCTCATCCCCCATACACACGGCCCCGTCGGGCATTCCGACGCCGATATTGTCTGCCACGTGCTCTGCGACGCGCTGCTGGGAGCGGCCAATATGCGGAACATTGGCTACCACTTCTCCGACAAAGATCCGCGCTGGAAGGGCGTCGATAGTAAACTGCTGCTGACCGAAGTTCTGAAAATGGTCCGTGGCGCTGGCTACGACGTATCAAATGTGGACGTAACGGTGGTGCTGCAGGAGCCAAAACTCAACCCCCACATCCCGGCCATGAAGGAATGCCTGGCAAAGGTCATGCAGATTCCGGAAGAAGATATTTCGATCAAAGCGACTACGTCCGAGCATATGGGTTTTGTCGGGCGGCAGGAAGGCATTGCGGCTCATTGCGTAGCGCTTATCTTTAAGGATTAATTACAAGACTGACTATGCGTAACAACCTGATTCTGCCTTTACTACTTACCGCAAGCCTGGCCTACGCCCAACCTAAGGTCTCCACCCCAGACGGCCCGGTTGACTTTGAAGAATACGAACCCGTATCGACGCTTAAGGTTGCCGAACATAAGCTGACCCGGGCCAAGTACCCGTTCATCGACGTACACAACCACCAGTATGAGATGGACCGGGCCGACCTGAATTCCCTCATTGCTCAGATGGATGCACTGAATATGGGGCTGATGGTGAACCTGAGCGGCCGTGGTTTCAGCAGCAATACAGCCGAGAGCACGAAGTTTTTCGATGGAGCGCTGACCAACATCCAGAAAACGAATCCGAAACGAATCGCGCTGTTCACCAACATCAACTTTGCCGGTGTTGGGGAGAAAAGCTGGACCGACCAGGCCGTCCGAACGCTCGAAGAGGACGTCAGGAAAGGCGCGAAAGGCCTGAAAATTTACAAAAGCCTCGGGTTTAACGTAAAAGATTCGGAGGGCAAACGTGTTCGGGTAGACGACCCGCGTCTGGACCCGATCTGGGCGAAATGTGGCGAACTGGGCATTCCTGTGTTGATTCATACCGCCGATCCGAAGCCGTTCTGGGACCCCATGGACCGGTTTAACGAGCGCTGGCTTGAGTTGAAACTGCACCCCGGCCGCAAACGCAGCGATAACAACCCGGTAGCGTGGGAGCAACTGATTGCTGAGCAGCATAACGTCTTTCGCAAACATCCCAAAACGACGTTCATCAATGCCCACATGGGCTGGTATCCCAACAACCTCAACAAATTGGACAGCCTAATGAAGGCCTTTCCGAACATGGTGGTCGAAATTGGGGCTGTTATTGCTGAGCTGGGTCGTCAGCCACGCGCTGCCCACAACTTCTTCGTGAAGAACCAGGACCGGATTCTGTTTGGTAAGGATAGCTGGGTTCCTTCTGAATACTCAACGTACTTCCGGGTCCTGGAAACTGACGACGAGTACTTTCCTTACCACAAAAAGTACCACGCATTCTGGCGGATGTACGGCCTGGCTCTGCCCGATGACGTATTGAAGAAGGTGTATTACAAAAACGCCCTGCGCATCATTCCGGGCTTAGATAAGAGTCAGTTTCCCCAATAGGTTTCTTAAACGCAGAGACAACAGAGGCTTTCGCAGAGTTCGCTGAGCTATCTCTGTGTCCTCCGCGTAAACTCTGTTACCTCTGCGTTTAAAATGAAAATTACTCAGATCACCCTCTACCGCTACGATATACCGCTGAAGGCGCCCATCGCCATCTCCCTCGGTACCATTGAGCACGCCAGGAACCTGCTTATCGAGATTCAGACGAGCGAAGGCATTACCGGCTGGGGCGAGGGCTCGCCGTTCTGGATGATCGTTGGCGAAACGCAGGCGTCCGGGCTGGCGGCAGCGCAGGACATGGCCCGGCTCCTGCTCGGTCGTGATCCGCTCGATATTGAAGGTTGTCTGACGGCGCTGACCCGTTACCTACCCGGCCATCCAACTACCCGCAGCGCTTTCGACATGGCCTTATATGACCTGGCGGCCAAAGCGGCCAACATGCCGCTATACCAGTTTCTGGGCGGGCAGAAACGGACGGTCGTTACGGACGAAACGATCTACCTCAATTCGCCCGAGCGCATGGTCGAGGATGCCCAACGTATTAAAGCCAACGGGGGCGAGGCTGTCAAGGTAAAGCTGGGCACCAACCAGCGCGACGACATTCGGCGGGTCGAAGCAATTCGGCTTGCCCTCGGCGACGAAACCCCCATACGGACCGATGCCAATCAGGGCTGGGACGTAGTGACGGCGTCGGCTGTACTGCGCACCATCGGTGGCTGGAACGTTCAGTACTGCGAACAGCCTATCCGACGCTGGGACGTATCCGGGCTTCGGCAGGTTCGACAGGCGTCGCCCGTACCAATCATGGCCGATGAGTCGCTGTTCGATGCCCAGGATGCCCTTCGGCTGGTACGAGAAGAAGCCATTGATTATTTCAACATTAAGCTCTCGAAAAGTGGCGGCATCTTCGAAGCCCTGAAAATTAATGCCATTGCCGAAGCCGCGGGCATACCCTGCATGATCGGTTGCATGTCGGAGTCACGACTGGCTATTACGGCGAATGCACACTTTGCCTCAGCCCGACAGAACGTTACGTTTTTTGACCTCGACGCTCCCTTTGAACACGCCCTGGACCCGGTCGTGGGTGGGGCCATTTATGCGGGATACGCCATCAGCCTGCCTGATTCACCCGGTATTGGAGCCAATGTTGATCCAGATTTTTTGTCCAAACTCGACCGCACTGTCATTTCCTAGCTATGCTCATTACCACCGTTCAAAGCGAAGCCGACATACAAGGTATTCTGGCGCTTCAGCAGCAGAACTTACCGCGTTCGCTGGCGCCTGAGGTACAGGCCGCGCAGGGCTTCGTAACCGTTGAACATAACCCGGACACCCTGCGCCGGATGAACGAAGCCGCGCCGAGCGTTATCGCCAAAGACGGTGATACGGTGGTCGGCTACGCCCTGACGATGCTGCCGTCGTTCGGTGCCGATATTCCTGAGTTGCTCCCTCTTTTCTGGCGGTTAAACACAACAAAATATCACGGACGACCGCTGAGTGCATATGATTACTACGTCATGGGACAGGTGTGCGTAGCGGATGGCTACCGTGGCCAGGGTATATTCGACAAACTGTACCAACACCACCGCGACGTGTACAGCGACCGATATCAACTGCTGATCACCGATATTGCCGAGCGCAACACCCGATCGCTACGAGCCCACGAACGGGTTGGCTTTCAGCACATCAGTTCCTTCTATGACGACCTCCTGGGCGAAAGCTGGGTGATTGTCGTCTGGGATTGGCAGGCTTTCCAATAACGCAATTTTCCTATTTTGTTACGGCCCTTGGTTGTCCTGATAGGTAGCGTTTTGTACAGCCTGCTGTCAACGTTGATCAGTTGATTATTAACCGCCGGCTCAAAACAGTCTCTTTGTGCTGAAACAATAGCCAATACGTACTTTTAGGTAATCCATGCAGCGGTAATACAACGGCTGATTGATCAGTTACCTCAAATCGTTTGAGGGGGCGTCCAATCATGTCAGTCAGTAATAGGGTTTCAAATTGATTGCGGGTTGGCCAGGTAACTATGCACTGACTGCTGGCTGGATTTGGATACACCTGAACAGACAGAGCCGTCGTATCTTCGAGTGCAGTGACTAAAACAGCAACCTCATTTGATTCAATTATCCCACAGGCCTGCTTGTTCTGCACTTTGTAAACCCCGCCCTCATTTGCATTATATGTTGCGCCGGTAGCCCCCTGAATAGGCTGGCCATTCAACAACCACTGGTTTCCACTAACTAAGCTGGATGTTAGTATAAAACTGTTCTGGGTGATAACTGGCTTAATCAACTCGTTAACAGTCAAAGTCATGCTTTTACTGACCGCTGGACAAACGCCATCAGCAACAGTGACGGCATACGTACCGCCCTGGCTTGCCTGATACGTACCATTCACGGCACTGGGAATATCAACTCCATTGCGCTGCCATTGAATTTTGGCGGACCGAGTATCCGAGGCTTTAACTGATAAGACCGCCTGTTGACCTTGACAAACCGACGTATCGCCCGGCATTAGCGTGATGGCAAGCGGTTTCCATATCGTCTGGTCAATAGTGTTCGACACGTACCCGTTCAATTCGGCCGTGTACTTTCCAGGCTGGCGAACAAGCAGTCGTTGGCCAGCAATATTGGGTATGACCTGGCCGTCTTTTTTCCACACAATCTCACTGCTTTCCAGATTGGCGGCTAACGTTACGGTATCCCCCTCGCACAACGGCCCTTTTTTAGACGATTCGACCAGTAGCACATCCGCTGATTTATTGGTAATCAAGAAAGAATGCTCAAATTCTTTACCTCCATACGTTACCCGAATCTTCCACATACCCTCAGGAGCATCGGCTGGTATTTGGTTTGAATACCACCAATAAAATGTCGTGTAGTCGTTTGTAGCCTTAGCGGTATACGCTGCAAAAACGCTCGAGTTCGGTCTAATGATCTGAAACAGGATGTTATCATTAACGCTCATATCCCGGCCAAATGCGTAGAAATAAAATAATTGACCGGGTTTGGCGATCTGTACTTCGTTGGATTGATTGGCTTGTGGCGGGCAAGCCCCTAAAATGGGTTGCTGATCATGAACGCTAATGCGATTGATTACCTTTTCGAGATAAGTCGGCTGTTCTTTCCACCACGAATCAGTTGTTGACGGATTACATTGCCCGGCATACGGATCAATCAGTCTATTGGCGGCATCGTACACTTCGAAATGCAAATGGGGTCCTGATGATCGACCGGAGCTGCCTACAAAGCCCAGAAACTCACCCTCCGAGACGCGCTGACCAATTTGCTTAGCCGTTAATGAACCCCGCTTGAGGTGACCGTACCACGCTACGGACCCATCATCGTGGCGAACGTACACCGCATTCCAGTCAGTAGCCGAACTGGTCGCCGACCCACAACTTTGGTCTGCATTACCGTCTGTTTTACCAATAATAGTTCCTGGGGCTCCAGCTACCACCATGATCTCCTCCCTGGCCATGGTTTGCCAGTCGTAAGGCCACAGGGATAGATCAGTACCACGGTGCTGATACCCGTTCTTCTGATCGTACGTACGCCGGCCACAATTATAATCCCTGTTTGTAGCCGAATATTGATTAAAGTCCGTTGCTCCTATCGCCGGATCGTGGTCGACGAAGTTAACAATGGTGTAGAAGCTGTACTGTGGAGTTGACCTTGCTTTTTTGAGTGGGAATACGAACTTGGGATGCTCAGCCGACTGACGTGATTGCTTGGTAAGCCGCAGCAGCTCTATTTTTTGACGAAGATACGCCTGTATCTCCCGGTGTTTTTCTTCGCTTAAGCATGGTTGCTTTATTTCCTGATAAACACCTACCCCAGCAGTTGGTGGAGGAGGGTTCAGATGCTGTGCCTGAGCGTTCATGGAAAGCCCTAACCCAGTGCATATGGCATAGAATAAAGTCTGTTTCATGAGATGTGTATAGATAGCGGATAGCGATAACTAAAAATAATACCTTTCTACAATAGGTACAAAAGCTGGTTTGTATCCGGTAAGTGGAAAGTACCTTCGTGCCTAAAATTACCGGCTGCTTAACTGCTTTTGCTTAGAGCAGGACTGATTGCCTGACGTAAGGCCGAACAAATACAATAGTTTCTATTTCTTGTAACTATGTTTATATATCTTGACCAGTTGACGGTGCCCACCGCCGTTTTTTCGTATTTTTGTTACGTAGTCGTTCCACCTTACGTGGCATGTGGAAAAAAGTAGGCATAGGGGTGTTGTTGGTTTTGCTTGTCATAGGTGTGTGGCAGCGTGAACTAATCAGCTACGGCCTTATGCAGGGTCGCGGCCAACTGCGCATTTTATTCAATACTAAGCCCGTAGATGAGGTGTTGGCAGATGCTTCCTTCCCGGATTCGCTCAAGACAAAAATTGAACTTATCCAGGAAATCAAGCGTTTTGCCATAGACTCTGTCGGGCTTGATCCTTCGGGTAGCTATGAATCGTTTTATGATCAGCACGGAAAGCCGATCCTATGGGTAATAACGGCCGCCGAACCTTATAAACTGGTTGCTAAACAATGGAATTTCCCCATAATTGGCACCTTTTCGTATAAAGGTTTTTTTAAAAAAGATCGTGCTGACGAACAAGTAACTGAGCTAAAGCAGGCGGGTTGGGATACCCGGGTAGGCGAGGTCTCGGCCTGGTCAACATTAGGATTTTTAAAAGACCCTATTCTGTCCAGCATGCTTGAGCGGCCGGTCGGAAGCCTGGCCGAACTGATCATTCATGAGCTAACCCACGGGACGTTGTTCGTAAAAAATAGTTTGGAATACAACGAGAATCTTGCTGATTTTGTCGGAGAATACGGTGCCTTGCGCTTTCTGGCGTTTAAATACGGGAAAGCGTCCGAAGAATATCAGAACTACCTGGCCACTAAAGCGTTTTATGACCGGTATGACGAGCATATCTTACGGGGCACTCAAACGCTTGACAGCCTCTACGGGTCTTTTAAACCAACGACACCGGTGGCCGTCAAAGATTCATTGAAGTGGCAGGCAATCCGGCAGATCGTTGTCACCTCGGATACGATTCGGGATGAGCGGAGTACGGCAACACGTCGTTCGGTAAAAAAACGGTCGTTGAACAAACTAAACCTACCGAACAACGCGTATTTTATCGGGTATCTAACGTACCGAAAACAGCAGAATCGCTTTCGGGAAGAGTTTGTTACCCGGTTTCATAGCGACTTTAAGGAGTACCTGACATATTTAAAAAAGACATATCCATCTTTGTAATGACCCCCGTCGTGGGAAGCTGTTGATTTATGAAGAAGTTCTTGTTGGGCATCGGTGTACTAACCCTTATTGCGACAGGTTTTTCGACCATGGATACCTATCGGCGAGTGGTTAATAATAGCTTTGGCCCAGGCGAACATATTGAATACCGCGTTCATTACGGCTTTCTGAACGCAGCAGAAGCCATCGTGGATGTGAGTCCCACGCTGTATAAAGTGAACGAACGCCCTTGCTACCGGGTCAACGTCGACGGACGTACTGTGGGGGCATTTGCGCTGGTCACGAAGGTGCGCGATACGTGGCGTTCCTATATCGATACGAACGCCATTCTGCCCCAGAAGTTTTACACGAGTCTGCGCGAAAACAATTACCGGAAAGAGGAGAACATTACGTTCAACCACCTCAACAATACCGTTCGGGCAGAGGAGCGTACCGAACGCGACGTTTTTCACGTGCCCGACAATGTGCACGATGTGGTGAGCAGTTATTATTTTGTGCGGACCATCGACTTCAGCAAGCTGAACGTTGGGCAGGTAGTTGAAGTCCCGGCTTTCTACGACGACACCATCTATAACATGAAGGTCAAGTACCGGGGCAAAGACGTCATCAAAACAAAGTTCGGCCGCATCAACGTATTGAAACTGACACCCATTATGCCGCCCAACAGTTTCTTCAAGGGCGACGACGCCATCAAAATCTGGGTATCCGACGACGCTAATAAGATTCCGCTGAAGGTGGAGGTTGAACTGGCTATCGGCTCGCTGGATATGGATATCCGGCATCATGCGGGGCTAAAACACCCACTACGGTTTTTCTGATCGTCGGCGGGTTTGCGGCCTGATGATACGTCTGACTAATTTTTCTACCCGGTTGAGCCGATTCCAGCGCACGGAGTAATATGGCTCTTTGACTGCCCCAAAGCTTCCGTAAAAAGCGGTAATCGACGCTTTATCGGGGCTCTCAAAATCAAGAATAAGCGGCTGACCGGCCTGTCGACGAATCAACTGATCCAGCAGCAACGTTCGGGCCTGCCCCTGCCGACCGTCTGTTGAGGCCGCATTGAACAGATAAATAATCCGGTCGCCTTCCTGCACAAACAATGCTCCGGCTTCGATACGCCCGTTACGCACGGCGTACTGGAGCGTCGCCAGCCCGCGCCGGCTTAGTTCCACGACTAAATTTCGGAAGATTGTATAGGCCCAGTCGGCCACTCCCCCATCAATCGCATCGGCATGGTATTCTCTAAACAAGTCGATGATGGGCTCCGGGTCTACAGATTCTTCAACGACCCACCCTGCCGCCAGTGCCCGACGGAGGTTCAACCGGCGGTCGGCAGAATAACCGGCGACCAGTTGTTCGTAGCTGGCTGATAAATCAAGCGTATGCGTAAACTGTTCACGAACCTCAACGGCAATTGGCCACACTGCGGCAGGCGATTTGACGCAGAAGATTGACCCGTATCGAAATTGGCGGCAGACAAGCGCATAGAACGGTTCGACGGAAAGGGCTGGTCCGGTAGCGAACACGCTCAGAAACTGGCAGAAAACCGGTTGATGGACAACCCAGGCATACCTCATTCCGGCAATTCGCTTTCGACGCAAAGGCACCGGCAACACAGCTCGATATCCACCGTTTTGATCAGTCAGAACGACAGCCATCCAGCACCAGTCAGGTTTGGGCAGAACCGCGTCCAGGTACCAGCTATATCCGTAAACCGTCCGTTGACTCGACGACGACACACAGGTGTTCCAGGCCAGCTCATTCACCTGGGAACGATCCAGGAGCCGAAGCTCATTCGGCAGAGTACTCGCTACCATGGGGCCACAGTCATGAAGGTAAGGGGCTGGCGGTTATTTAAACTGTGCTTTCAGCTTCTCGATGGCATCGCGGGTTTCGGCTTTCTTACTCACCAGTTCGCTGATTGTCTGGATAGCGTGGATGACGGTACTGTGGTCGCGCCCGCCGAAATGGTAGCCGATTGACTTAAGCGGCAATCCCGTTTTTTCCTTTGCCAGGTACATAGCTACCTGCCGCGGGTACACGAGTTCGCGCTTACGGGATTTTGACTTCAGTTCGGCAATGGTCACGCCAAAGAAATCGGCCACGACCTCCTGCACCGAATCGATCGTTACTTCCCGCTCCGAATCCTCGACAATGTTACGCAGGGTGTGCTTGGCCAGTTCCAGGTCTATTTCGCGTCGGTTGAGCGATGCCTGCGCCATCAGCGATACGATCACGCCTTCGAGTTCGCGGACGTTGGTGTTGATGCTATGGGCCAGGTACTCAATTACATTGTCTTCGATATAAACCCCTTCGGCCTGGAGTTTTTTCTGAATAATGGCAATACGGGTCTCCAGATCGGGCGTTTGCAGATCGGTGGTCAACCCCCACTTAAAGCGCGACAAAAGCCGATCCTCCAAGCCATCGAGGTTTTTCGGCGCCCGGTCGGACGTCATGATGATCTGCCGGCCCGACTGATGAAGGTGGTTGAAAATATGGAAGAAAATCTCCTGGGTTTTCTCTTTCTTCTGAAGGAACTGCACATCGTCCAGCACCAGCACATCAACCTGCATGTAAAAGCTGCTGAAGTCTCGGAGTGTATCGGTTTTGATGGCGTTCAGAAACTGGTTAGTAAACTTCTCCGACGTTACGTACAGGACGAACTTACCCTGGTTGTTATTCTTGATGTAGTTGCCGATGGCCTGCACCAGATGGGTCTTACCAAGGCCAACGCCCCCGTAAATCATCAGCGGGTTAAACGACGTAACGCCCGGCCGCTGCGCTACAGCATAGCCTGCATTACGAGCCAGCCGGTTACAGTCGCCTTCAACGTAGTTGTCGAATGTATAGCTTGGGTTCAGGTACGAATCCAGCGTCAACGAATCGAGGTCTTTGAGCTGAAAGGGACTTTTCAGAATATCGGGATTGACATTATCGGGTTTGGCAGTTTGCGTCGACTTAGTGGTCGGTACGTTAACGGTCAGCGGACGGTTCGTTTCGTTGCCCTTATCCACAATAATCGAATACTCCAACTGACCGTCGCGGCCGATGGCATGATCGAGAGCCTTACGCAGGACATGCACGAAATTTTCCTCCAGCCATTCGTAGAAAAACTGGCTTGGCACCTGAATGGTCAGTACGTGACCGTTGAGCCGAAGTGGAACAATCGGTTCAAACCAGGTTTTAAAACTTTGTTCAGGCACGCTCTCCCGGATTACGTGCAGACAGCGATTCCACACCGTCATGACTTCACGCTGCATGCCTGTCTGAGTAGTTACGTTCACGGGACATCTATAGGTTACGTTGGGTGTCGCTCAAA
>NZ_CAIT01000002.1 GCF_000296815.2 Fibrisoma limi BUZ 3 | reverse complement strand
CTAAGCCCGTCTCAGCCGCATCCTGCAAGCCGTTGCGGTTGGCATCGACAAAGACCTTGTCACCCAGGCTGGCCGGGCGGAAGAAGCCCGCATCCACCGTCAGGTTGCTCTCGTTGGCCGCTAACGTATAGCTGCCACTGCGACCTGTGATGGGGTCAGCGTCTGAGTCCGTGGCATCGTTGCCTACGTTGGCCACCGTGGCCGTGTAGCCCGTCGGGGTGGCGAACACCACCGTGTAGCTTACCCCCGGTGTCAAGCCCGTGAAGCTGTAGACACCACTGGCGTTGGTCGTCGTGGAAGCCACCGGTGTCACGCTGCCGTTGGCCAAGAGCTGTACGCTCACCCCGGCAATGCCAGCTTCGCCCGCATCCTGCTGGCCATTGGCGTTGGTGTCCTCGAACACCAGATCACCTAAGCTCGCCGTCAAGAGCGAGAAGCCCGCATCCACACTCGTATTGGTCTGGCCTGAGGCTAAGGTCACACTCTGCGTGATGCCGTTCACCGGATCACTGTCCAAGGTATCATCCCCGCCCTGGTCGGCTACACTGGCCGTGTAGTTCTGAGGAGCCGTGAAGCTCACTGAGTAAGGCACACCCGGTGTCAGGCCCGTGAAGCTGTAGACCCCATCGGCACCCGTCACCACGCTGGCTACCACCGTACCGTTGCTCACCAGGGTCACCGTCACCGACGCTAAGCCCGTCTCCGAGGGCTGTTGCAGCCCATCCCGGTTAGCATCGACAAAGACCTTGTCGCCCAGGCTGGCCGGGCGGAAGAAGCCCGCATCCACCGTCAGGTTGCTCTCGTTGGCCGCTAACGTGTAGCTGCCGCTGCGGCCCGTTACCGGGTCAGCGTCCGAGTCCGTCGCATCATTGCCTACGTTGGCCACCGTAGCGGTGTAGCCCGTTGGGGTGGCGAACACCACCGTGTAGCTCACCCCTGGTGTCAAGCCCGTGAAGCTGTAGACACCACTGGCGTTGGTCGTCGTGGAAGCCACCGGTGTCACGCTGCCGTTGGCCAAGAGCTGTACGCTCACCCCGGCAATGCCAGCTTCGCCCGCATCCTGCTGGCCATTGGCGTTGGTGTCCTCGAACACCAGATCACCTAAGCTCGCCGTCAAGAGCGAGAAGCCTGCATCCACACTCGTATTGGTCTGGCCTGAGGCTAAGGTCACACTCTGCGTGATGCCGTTCACCGGATCACTGTCCAAGGTATCATCCCCGCCCTGGTCGGCTACACTGGCCGTGTAGTTCTGAGGAGCCGTGAAGCTCACTGAGTAAGGCACACCCGGTGTCAGGCCCGTGAAGCTGTAGACCCCATCGGCACCCGTCACCACGCTGGCTACCACCGTACCGTTGCTCACCAGGGTCACCGTCACCGACGCTAAGCCCGTCTCCGAGGGCTGTTGCAGCCCATCCCGGTTAGCATCGACAAAGACCTTGTCACCCAGGCTGGCCGGGCGGAAGAAGCCCGCATCCACCGTCAGGTTGCTCTCGTTGGCCGCTAACGTATAGCTGCCACTGCGACCTGTGATGGGGGTCAGCGTCTGAGTCCCGTGGCATCGTTGCCCTAGTTGGCCACCGTGGCCGTGTAGCCCGTGGGGGT
>NZ_CAIT01000003.1 GCF_000296815.2 Fibrisoma limi BUZ 3 | reverse complement strand
CTCTCCTTTTGAAGGAGAGGGGTGCCCGTTAGGGCGGGGTGAGGTTAATTCACTATCGTTGCGCAATAGATAACTTCGGGCTGGCTTCGGGTACTCCTGCGGCACCACCCGCCCACCGATGAACAAATCCAGATCGCCGTCCTTGTCGAAATCCCCGGCTGTTATGCAGGAACCACTGGCCGTTGTCGGCGGCAAGGCATTGACCGCGGGTGTTAAATGCCCTTTACCGTCGTTCAGGTAAAGTTGATCCTGAAATTTCGCCTGGTTTTTACCGAACTCGGTACTCCCCCGAACCGTGTACAAATCCTGGTCGCCATCGTTATCGGCATCGAAGAACAGGACACCGGTTTCCTCTTCGTCCTTTGTCGGCATGGTCATACGCCGGAACGTACCGCCAGACTGCTGCACGAATAATACTCCGGATTGCTGGGCAGCCCCGGCAATATAGACGTCGTCGAGCCCATCGCCGTTAACGTCGCCGACGGCCAGGCCCGGACCAATCTGCGAGTGTTTATGCGGCAACAGCATTTGCTGCATTTTGTAATCCACAAAATCGGTCTCCTCATGGCGGAACGTAAGACCAACGGCCGCTGACACCTCCCGAAATAGCGGTTGTGACGTCGGGTTCTGCTGAAGCATGAACGAAGCCTCCTGCGGTCTGGCCTGCGCCTGATTGAGCGTCAGGACCTGATTCACGGCTACGTTGGTCAGCAACTGCCCCCGACCATCGGGCCAGCGTATTTTGAGAGAATCAATCTGCTTTACTCCACCTAATCCAAAGTGCATCAAGGACTCAACCGTTGACTGATACCCCCGCTGCACTACCTGCTCGGCGTACTGCATCTGTCCCTGGTAATGAATACAAACGGTTGCTCCCAGCCCGCTGAGGTTTCCGGTATCCCCTTTCAGCCGAAGCCGCAGAAACGCATTGTCGGCCGCGACCTGCCCCTGTATCGTGTTGTTCCGGTAAATGAAGGCCGCGTCGTTGACATTGTTCATGACCAGGTCCAGATCACCGTCGTTGTCGAAGTCGGCGTAGGCCGTGCCGTTCGTATACGAGGGTTGGTCCAGCCCCCATTCTTCCGCTACGTTGCTAAAGGATAGCCCCGTACTTCCTGCGTCCTGTCCCTTCCCGTTATTTCGGTACATGAAGTTAGGTTTATGTACCCCTTCCAGCGTTTTCAGGCTTTCGAGAATGCGTCGATGCCGGTCCTCGTCAGAGCCAAACTGGTTAGCCTCACGGTTGTACGTCGAAAAGTCGAGATCCGTTACGTCGCGCCGGTACCCATTGGTGATGAGCAGATCCCGGAAGCCGTCGTTGTCAAAGTCGGCCAGCAGCGGACTCCAGCTCCAGTCGGTCGCATAAATACCCGCCATGTACCCGATGTCGCTGAATAAGGGTGTGGGGCTGGGAGCTGGGGGCTGGGGGGAGTGCTGTACGCTTTGCCCCACGCCCCTTGCCCCTTGCCCTTTGCCCCCCGGCTCAAAGCCGCGATTTAATTGCAACACATTCCTGACGTACTGAGGCTGGTAACCCAGGCGCTGGGCCATCTGAAACTTGTCGTACGGTATCGTTCCGAACATGGTTTTCTGCCGCAGGTTATCGTCCGGCATCATATCAACCACTGTGATTTCGTTCAGGCCATCGTTGTTGATATCAGCCATGTCGACGCCCATGCTGTTGTGGCTCTGGTGCTTGAGGGCATCGGTAATCTGATTGACGAAGTGACCGTGCTGATCGTTGATGTACAGCACATCGTTCGACTGGAAATCGTTGGCTACGTAGATGTCCGGCCAGCCATCCTGGTTCACATCGTTGACGATCACGCCCAGCCCCCACCCTTCGTGGATGATCCCCGCTTCCTGCGATACGTCGGTGAAATGAGGCAGGGAGCGGGGGGCAGGGGACGGAGGGTTTATTCGATCATTCCTGCCGGCCCCAAGCCCCTTGTCCACCGCCCCTTGCCCACCGCCATCATTCCGATACAGTTTATCTACGCTGCGGGCACTACCGTTGTTACGGGGTCCAGTTACGGTGTTACGATTGTATTCTTCGAGGGCATTGGTCAGCAGATACACGTCCAGGTCGCCATCGCGGTCGTAGTCAAAGAAAGCGGCCTGCGTACCGAAGCTCGAATCGGCCAGTCCCACCTGCCGGGCTGATTCAACGAACCGCGGCACACCGTTGGCGTCGTTACCCTGGTTCACAAAGAGCAGTTTAGGAACGGACCTGCGCTTGTCGGGATGCAGGGTCGATACGAATACGTCCAGCCGCCCGTCCTGATTAATATCCACCACGGCTACCCCCGAACACCAGACCTTCGTACCAACCCCAGCCGCTTCGGTCACGTCTTGAAACTGGAAATCCGCCTGGCCGGGAGCGGTTTTGTTCAGGTACATCCGACTCGACACCTGGTTACCGGCAAAAAATACATCGGTCAGACCATCCCCATTGAAATCGCCGACTCCAACGCCCCCCCCATTGTAGATGTACTCGAACTCCAGTACGTTGAAGGAATCCGTTTCGGTGATGGTATTAGTAAAATCGACGCCGGTCCGACTGGGACTTAACAGCTCAAACCGGGCTGATCGCTGACCGCAACCGGTTAGCCATACCACACAGCCAATAAACAGAAATGAGACTAAACGCATAGGGTAAGATACGAAAAAAAAGCCTCCTCGGTGGAGGAGGCTCTTGCCTGATGTTCCAGGTTTCAGGTTCAATACGAAGGCTGAAACCCTGAACATCAACCTAAATCAATAGCCTGGGTTCTGATCGGCCTGGCTCAGCTTACCGTTGTTATCCAGTTCCTGCTGCGGGATGGGCAACAGTTCCTGCTTACCTCTGGCGAAATACGAGATAGGCTCTGTTTTCAGCTTGTTCTGTGCCCGCCAGCGCAGAATGTCGCGGTTACGAATCTGCTCACCGGCCAGTTCAACGCGCCGTTCGTGCATGATGGCCCGGAACACCTCGTCTTTGCTGTTGACAGGATAAGCCTTGGTTGGATATGACGGCATAGCAACGCTCTTCCGGGCCCGCACCTGATTCAGCAGCGTGATGGCAGCGGCCGAATTACCCGTTTCGTTCTCGGCTTCAGCCATGCCCAGCAGTACGTCGGCATAGCGAATGATTCGCATGTTAATACCTGACGTATAGAACGTTTCAGCATTTTTGTACATGGCCGTGTATTTCCGCCAGCTTATTTTCTGAGTCGTTCCGTTGAACGGTTGCGCGTTGCCCTGTACATCGCCTTCGGCCAGCGTCCGGGCACCGTTGTTAAACTTATCCCCGATGAAATAGAAGTTGTAGCCCAGGCGCGGATCGGTTTTCTCATCACCCTTGGCCGTATGCTCATACTCAGCCAGCAGACTTGCCGATGGAATCAGGTTCCGCCAGCCAATCGCGCTGTATTCCTGGCTGCGGGTCATCGTTTCGTTGGCGCCCCCGTCGTTACCGTCGCCATCCCAGTTAAAGTCACCGATCTTCGAGAAACCGATTTCAAACAGTGACTCAGCGTTGTTCTCGCTCTCCTCCTGGAAGTTAGCGTCGTACTCGTCGGTCAGGCGATAGAGCCCTGAACTGATGACCTTCTGAAACTCCGTCTTAGCTTTGGCATAATCGCCTTGTTGCATATAAACCCGGCCCAGCAGCGCAGCAGCCGCTCCACGGGTAGCCCGGCCCAGATCGGCCCCGCTGTAGCTCGCCGGCAGATCAGCCTGAATCGCCTGTAGATCAGACGTAATCAGTTGGTATACCTCAGCCGGTGTTGCCCGGGCTTTGGTGCCGTCAACGGCCGTTACGTAGTTCGTATAGAGAGGAACGCCCCCCCAAAGCGTAACCAGATCGAAGTACGACAGGGCCCGCAGGAATTTAGCCTCGGCAATGGCCCGCTTCGTCAGCGTCGGATTATCGGTTACCTCCGCGCCCTTATCGATCACGACGTTGGCCCGGTGGATGGCCCGGTACAACCCGTTCCACACGGAAAATGCCACCGGATTGCCCGGAATCTGCGCCCCGATCAGAATCTGGTTACGGGGGGCTTCCAACTGCCCGCCACCCGAGGTCATTTCGTCGCCACGCAGGTCGTGCAGGAAAAACCATTCGCGACCGGTCAGGTTGTAGCTTTGCCAGATCGCATACACGGCATTGACGCCCTTAACCAGTTCAGCCGCGTTATTATAGTACGTTTCGGTTGTGTACTGATTGGGATTTATCTGCTCCAGCTTATCCGTGCTACAGCCTAAGAGCAGCCCCAGGGTAATGGTTGTGACGGTTAAATAATTACGTTTCATTGTATAGTTCGTTTGAAACTTACGTACATCGAATCCTTTTTATTGTTGTGAAGCATTTTATCTTCTGCTGAGAAAAAATTGCATCTAATATACATCTCCTGCCCTGTTATATACAAGGCAGGAGATGTATTTATCAGAAGCCAAGTTGCAGCCCAACCATCAACGTCCGGGCCTGCGGGAACTGGCCGTAGTCGACCCCGGTGGTTAACGGTGTGTTGGTACTGGGGCGTGAACCGATTTCAGGGTCGTAGCCGGTGTACTTCGTCAGCGTCAGCAGGTTGGTAACCGCTACGTACAAACGAGCGCGGCTGAGCGTGCCACGCGTCCACGACTGCAGCGCCCCGGCGGGCATGTTGTAGCCCAGGCTGAGGTTTTTCACGCGCATGTACGAACCATCTTCAATGAACCGGTCCGACGTACGGGTGTTGCCGTTAGGATCGCCACTAACCGCCCGGGGTACGTCGGTGTTCGTGTTGGTCGGCGTCCAGGCGTTCAGTACGTCCGTGCCCGCGTTGAACAGGCGCAGCATACCCTGCGTCAGAACCTTCACCCCATTGTACACCTTATTACCCTGTACCCCTTGCAGGAAGAGGGCCAGATCGAAGTTGCGGTAGTTGGCGTTGAAATTGAACCCGTAATTGAAATCGGGCAGGAAACTACCGAGGTTCGTCCGGTCATCAGCATTAATCACGCCATCATTGTTGACGTCTACGAAGCGAATGTCGCCGGGTTGGGCGTTTGCCTGTGTTGGTGCTGCTCTGACCTCGTCAGCCGTCTGGAAGATACCGGCCACTTTCCAGCCGTAGAACGACTGAATGGGCTCACCCGCAATGGTCCGGGTGATGTCGAACCCGCCGTAATCGGCGTTATTTCCGTTGAACAACGGTGAAATGTTCGGTCCCAGATTCAACACTTTATTGCGGATAACGCTGGCGTTGGCCGATACGTCGAACTTGAATTCGCCCTGCCGGCGGTTGTAGCCGATCTGTAGTTCAACGCCCCGGTTGCGCATGCTACCTACGTTTACGATCGGCGACTGCGAGTACCCGATAGACGGGGCAATCGGCTGGCCCAGAATCAGACCGTCGGTAACGCGGTTGAAGTATTCGGCCGTCAGGGTGATGCTGTTATTCAGCAGGCCCAGGTCCACACCAACGTTGGTCATGTCGGTTACCTCCCACCGCAGGTTGGTATTACCGAGCTTGTCGAAGTACGTTCCCTGCACGCGTTCGCCGTTGAAGATCGCGTTCGTCGTCTGCGATACGGCTACCTGCCAGTCATAATCGCCGATGCCGTTGAAGCCCATCGACCCGTAGCTGGCCCGCAGCTTCAGTTCGGAGATTGTCGGTACATCCTTCATGAAGGCTTCTTCACTGATGCGCCAGCCGGCCGACACGGAGGGAAAGTTACCCCATTTGTTACCGGGTGCAAACTTACTCGACCCGTCGCGCCGGAACGAAGCGCCTACCAGGTACTTACCACCGTACTCGTAGTTGATCCGACCCAGATAGGAAATCAGTATGTTCTGGTTCCGTCCGCCGGTCAGGCCCAATCCCGTTGACGACAGACCACTCACCTGCCGGATGTCGTTTGACGTAGCGTTGCCCGATGCGTTCAGGTTTGAATAGATACCGGCCTGACGCTCGGCTACTGCCACGGCATTGATGCTGTGTTTACCAAACGTGCGCTCAAACGTCAACTGATTCGAGATCAGGGGTGAGGTGTAGGTATACCGGTTGTCGGTCAGGGTAGCCAGTGCGCGGGCGTTGAAGCTTTCGTTATAGATCGGCTGGAACGCGTAATCGCGTGAGGTTACGTAGTCAATGCCCCCCCGAATGCGGTAGGTCAGTCCTTCGAACAGCTTCACGTCGAGGTAAGCGCTTCCCAGGAGTTTCAGCCGCTGCGTATTGGTCCGGTCCTGTAAAGCCGCCCGAACCGGGTTCTGAGGGTCCGATGCGTCCGAGCCATCCGGACCGCGGTAGCCACCCACCAGGAAGGGGTCAGTAACCGGCATATACGGCGTCATCCGGATCAGATTCTGGATCTGCGTCCGGCCGCCGGCTTCCACTTCGCTGTACCGGTCGTCGTACGAAATCGTCAGCGTCTGCCCGAATGTGAAACGCTTGCTGAGCGTATGATCCGAGTTGATCCGGAAGTTCCCCCGCTGATAGCTTGTTCCGATCATGATCCCATCCTGCTTGAAATAGCCCAGCGACGAATAGAACCGCGATTTGTCGTTACCACCGGATAGTTGCAGGCTGTGCTGCGTGATGGCTGCATCGCGGAATACGGCATCCTGCCAGTTGGTGTTGGTCTGGGCGTAGGTTTGCGTAGCGCCCTGGTAGATGGGCTGGTTCATGTTCAGGAAGCGGGCCGGTCGGGCGTCGATTGGCGCGCGGTTTTCGGCGGCAGCCTTATCGTTCTCTGCGTTTTGCAGCAGAGCCGTACCGTATTGCAGGTACTGGTCCGTGCTGAGCAGGTCGAGTTGCCGCCAGGCGCTCTGCACACCCGCGTAGCCGTCGTAGTTAACGTGCAGCTTACCGTCGCGGGAACCGCGCTTGGTCGTGACGATGATTACCCCGTTTGCCGCCCGCGACCCGTAGATTGCGGCCGACGAGGCATCTTTCAGCACGTCAACGCTTTCGATATCGCGGGTGTCGAAGTTATTCAGATCGCTCGTTGGGTAGCCATCGATGACATAGAGTGGGTTGGATGCATAGTTGATCGAACCGATACCCCGGATACGGACAATCGGCGATGTTCCCGGCGAACCGTTGCTCACGACGCTGACACCCGGCACCCGACCCTGAATGGCACTTTCGACACTCGGTACCGGCAGTTGCGTTACTTCCTGCGACGAAACCGACGAGATGGCCCCCGTTACGGAAGCCCGCTTCTGGGTACCGTACCCCACAACGACCACTTCGCTCAGTGCTTTTACGTCCTCAGCCAGGGTGATGTTGATCTGGCTGCGGCTCGATACGGCCACCTCCTGCGACAGATACCCAACGAAGCTGAACACCAGGGTAGCATTGGTACTGGCATTAATCGTGTATTCGCCGTTGGCGTTGGTGGTCGTACCACGGTTTGTTCCCTTGATCACAACACTGACTCCGGGAATTCCCGACCCATTTCGGTCAACGACACGGCCCCGGATATCCTCCAGCGGTTTTGTGGTCGTCATTGACCAGCCAATCCGCTCTAATTTGTTGATCGTCCGTTCGGGGAGGGCCGCCGGTTCGCCGGCCGTAGCCATTTCGGTTTTGGTGTCAAGCTGCTCGACTTTCCGAAAAAACCGACCACTCTTATCGTTCGCCGATACGATTGCGTAGAATTTAGGCTGCACCTTCCGGTACGTCAGGCCTTTGTCGGTCAACAGGTTGGTCAGCGCTTCTTCTACATTCTGGCTGTGATGGCTCCTAAGCGTAACGCGGGTATCCATCAGCGTCGTTGGGTAAATAAACGAAACGTTGTAGTGCTGCTCCAGTTCAGCCAGGGCACTACGCAGGGTAATCAGGCGGGTGTCGCTCTCTTTAGTTTGTTGAGTCGCATGCCGATTAGAAGAGGCCAGGAGCTGGGCCTGAGCCGGCAACGTGCCGATCAGAATCAGCATTCCCAGCGCAGACAGGAATCGCTTCATAGATAAAGTAGATTGGGTCATTGGATTACGATTCGGTTAGATTGACGGGTAATATGAAAATCGAAAAGTGTAGATAGGCCCTTGAGAATAGTGTCGATATTCTGATTTGGGATACTGCCTGAAAACTGCTGCTTTTGCAGAGTAGGGTCGGCGATTTCAACCTTGACCCCGTAGGTTTCTTCCAGCATCTGAGCAATTTCCAGCAGGCTCATGCCCTCAAACACCAGTTTCTTGTCGCGCCATGAGGCCAGCGCTTTGGCGTTCACCTGTTTTTTGTAGTACGTTTTGCCTTTTGTGTCGGCGACAACCATCTCGCCAGGCTTCATCACGAGTTGTTTTTTCCGCTGTTCGTCGAGTAGCAGCCGAATACGGCCTGTATCGAGGGTTACTTTGGTTTTTGATTTACGGGTATAGACATTGAAGCGCGTGCCCAGCACTTCCACATTCATGTTGGCCGGCAAGTGTACGACAAACTGCTGATGGCTCTTTGTGTGCACTACGTCGAAGAACGCTTCCCCGTCGACCCACACCTCGCGGGGTTTATCGTCGGTCCAGCGGATTGGGTAGGTAACGGACGAATTGCCATTGAGCGTTACGACCGACTGGTCGGGGAGGGTAATCAGCCGGGTCTGGCCGTAGGGGGTCCGCAGGGTTACACAGGGCTCTTCAATCGATTGCTGATACAGCCACCAGCCACCTATCCCCAGCGTTAGTAATACAACGGCCGCAGCCGCCCATCGTACTGCCCACCACGTAGTGGACCGGACGGGTGCCAGAGCGGGACGTTTGGCTGCCTGGACACGTTTGAACACCCGCATGGCTTCGGCGTGTTCGGCGGGGTCAAGCTGCATTCGCTTTAATGAGCTGGTTTCCCGGTCAACCACCCGCTGGAGTAACCGCTGACCATCGTCTGTTGCCAGAAACGCCAGCACCTGTTGGGCTTCGGCGGGTGAGCATTCGTTACGCAGGTACTTTTCCAGTAATTGTTCATCCATAGCATTCAGGTTCCTTTGAAAAGGTCAAGACGTTCTGCTATGGATACACATTCGTGTGCCCGGAGTATGATAGAGCCGGTAAATTTTTTTGTTTTTCTAGGCAGACCCGTTATAGCTCGCCTAACAGCAGCATGAGAAGAACAGGCAGCATACCTTCAATATCGGCGTGCTTGCCGAGGTAGCTTTTCATGAATTTGGTCGCCTGCGAAAACTGGAATTTAACCGTATTGATGGAAATGGAGAGCTGGTTTGCCACCTCAGCGTTGTCCAAACCCTGAAAGACTTTCAGCCGGAAAATGTGTTGTTTCTGGGGAGATAGCTGCTTCAGCCCGCGCTCCACAATTTCGCCATATTCGCGCCACTGGTAATCATCAGCGGCCGTTGCTTCCGTCGTATAATCTACACCCAACGGGTTTGATAACGACTCCCATATCTCCGCATGGTTGTTGCGAATCACGTTCAGTACGTGGTTCCGCATGGAGATTGACAGAAATCCTTTGAGCGAATACGTTTCGTTAAGCGCCAGTCGGTTGTCCCACAACTTTAAGAAAATATCCTGAACGGCATCTTCAGCCAGTTCGGGGTCTTTCAGAAATTTCAGGGCAATGGCGTTGAGGTGTTTGTAGTAGCAAAAAAAGACTTCTTCGAAGGCACGCTCGTCACCGGCCCTTACACGCAGGGTCAAATCCGCTTCCCAATTGGAGTCTGACTGAATTACGAACCGTTTCGTGTTACGCATCGGTCGCCGGTGATTTTTATTCGGCTAATTTAATTAATTGGCTTAGAAAAGCCAAAATCTATGTTCTTTATATGCTATTCTGACCTGACAAAACAAAAAAGCCTGTCCGTTCGGAACAGGCAGGCTTTTCAACTATCGATATGGCTTATGATGTATACTATGATTCGGCGGATGCTGAAGCCCTTTTTCCGCTACGTTCCGACCGGGTCAGAACCGGTAGTTAGCCGTCAGGCTAAACCGCGAACCGGGGGCTTTTATGTAATCAGCATCGCGGGCAGCCCACTGCGAAATCGGCGGGTAGTAGTCGCGGTTCAGCAGGTTTTCGATGCCCAGGGTCAGATTCAGATTCTGATTGATCGCATACCCACCAGTCAGGTTCACGACCGTATAGGGCGTTACGGGCCCCTGTCCGTACGTGTAGAGCCCCCGAGCGTTGGGCAGGAACCGGTTGCGGGCACTCGACCGGAGCGCATTCACGGTCAGGTTCCAGCGCGAACCGGGGCTGATGCGTACGTAGGCCGTTGTTTTAGGGGCCATGATCCGGTCACCACCCAGGTAGGTTTCGTAATCTCCGCTGTTGTTGCCATCTGTTTTGCCCTCTACGTACGCATACGCACCACCTACCGTCAGAAAGCTGAGCGGGCGCACATCAATGGCCAGTTCGTAGCCCCAGACGTTCTCGGGCGACCGTACCACTTCGAACACGCCCGACGGCAGTTGTCGATACGATGCTCCCAGCTCCGACGTACTGCGGAACAGCGCCAGGTCATAATGAACGTAGCGACCGATGTCGCCAATGGCACCGGCTTCGTAGTTATTCACCAGAATGGGATCCGTTGGCAGTTGCGATACGATGCTCTTCTGTGATGTCCGTAAAATCCGACCTAACTCATTGATGGAAAACGACTGCGAAAAGCTGACAAACGGCTGGAAAGCCCGCACTCCATTGTAACGCAGCCCTACGTTGCCGACAAAAGCATTGTAGTTCAGCGTACCACCCTGCACCGCCACGCCCCCGTCGAATTTCTGCGTTGTCGTATTATACGTACGTAGTGTCGTGAAATCAGATACATCAACGCGGATGTTTTCGAACCGGGCACCAGCCTTCAGCACCAGGTTGTTCAGGATATCGAGCTTCAACTGAGCGTAGGGGGCCAGGTTCCGCATATTCATGTCGGGCGTCCAGAACCGACCGTCCTGCAGTTTCTGCGCGGTCTGGTCGCTCAGCAGGTCAACGCCGTAGAGCAGTTCACCGCTCAGGGCCGAACCCAGGCGGTAAGGCGACTGAAGGTTCAGCCGCACCCCTTTTTTACTGGAAACGATATTGGATTGCCCGCCATTTTCGAAGTACTGGGCATCGTAGCCATATACAGTACGAAAACTCTGCCCGTACACGATTACCTCAGCATCTGTACCTCCCACAATACGGCTGTAATTATAGCGGAGCGTTACGTTGTGGTTATAAGGCGTTCCCTGCCGGGTTCCCAACGCCGTTTCGGTGGCAGGGACGCCGATGCTGGGGGTTTTACCGTACACGCCCACCTTTTCGACGTAGTTCAGATCCGACCGACTCGCGTAGAAATTGTACATCACCTCCAGCCGCTGCCGGTCGGTAAGGGTGTATCCCGCTTTGGCCAGCACGTTGTAATTGTTCATCTGACCGGGGCTGTAGAACGGCGACAGAACCTCCCCGTTGGCGTCCCGGAGCAGACCCGTCCGCTCAAACGTACCGTTCAGCACGTAGTCAACCTTACCCGTCTTGCCTGTAAACTGCTGGCTGAGCCGGAAGCCCTGCGTCTGGTCGAGGCTGCTCAGCCCGCTGGTCAGGCCTGCCCAGGTCTGGCTCGTGAAGGGCTTGGCCGTTTCGGGCCGCTTCGTGATGTAGTTGATGATACCCCCATCGGCGCCGTTACCGTAAATGGACGTAGCGCCCTTGATCACCTCAATACGTTCGAGGGCCGAAGGATCGATCAGTCGCAGATCCCGGCCACCGTTCCGTAGCGGAGTTGACTGCGGTACGCCATCGACCAGGACCAGCACCTGCCGCCCGCGCAGAGTCTGGCCCGTGTTGCTCGTCCGGTAGGTAGCCGGGGCCAGTCCGGGAACAGTGTATTGCAGGACATTGGTCACGTCGGCGTTCAGGGCCGTTTGCTCAGCGATCTGGCGTTTGTTCACAATCGTGATCGCCGACGGCACCTCATTGATGGTTTCGGCCCGGCGGCTCGCCGTTACGACCACTTCATCGAGCGAGGATTCGCTGGCCCGGGCAGTCAGGTTCAGAGAAGCTGTTTCGCCGGTACGTAGCGTAACCGACTGCCGAACAGTTTCGTATCCAACACCTGATATGGATAAAGTATACGTACCAGCCGGGGCGGCTACCTGAAACTTACCCTGTGCGTCGGTTTGCGCTCCATAGCGGGTTCCGGAAAGGCTGATATTGACGGCGGCAACTGGCTGGCCGGACGCATCCAGAACGGTTCCCTGTAGCGTGGGCTGTTCAGATTGAGCAAAAATTGTACAGTGGATGGAGAGGAATAAGCACAAAAAGAAGAATCGCAACATAGGATTAACTCAGGGCGAGTTCACATAATTTGGGGCAAACTTAGCGCTTGTTTAGATTCAGTCAAAATAAACAAACGCATAATTTGGATTAAATCTAAAGAAGCTCCAGATTTGTAGGACAAAGCGGTAGACTGTTCTGTTGACGGCGGTCCGTAGTACTACGTATGAAGAAGCTCTTCGGCAAACTACACCTGTGGCTTGGTCTGGCGTCAGGCCTGGTTGTGTTCATCATCAGCCTGACCGGCTGTCTGTACGTTTTTGAAGAAGAGCTCCAGGCGCTTGTGTATCAGAAGCAATTGTTCGTAGCGCCCCAGCCAGCGCCAACCCTCAGTATGGGGCAGGTAGCCTCGGCCGTCGGCAGGGAGTTTCCGGAAAGTAAGTTGCAGCGTATCTTCCGTCGGCACGACCCTGACCGCAGTTTTCAGGTCATTTTAAAAGACAAGCGCCTGGTCAGTATCGATCCGTACACGGGTGCTGTGTTGGGCGTTCGGAACCTTAAAACCGACTTTTTCGCCATCGTTCGGGACATTCATACGAGCCTCATGCTGGGTAAAACGGGCAGTACGATCATTGGCTATTCGGTACTGATCTACCTGTTCATGCTGGTGTCTGGCCTGATTCTCTGGTGGCCACGCTGCAAAACCGTATTGAAGCAGCGCCTGGCTATCAAATGGAACGCCCGCTGGCGCCGGGTCAACTACGACTGGCATGCTGTTGGTGGTTTCTATGCCATGTGGCTGTTGCTGGTTATTGCCATGACCGGCCTGATCTGGGCCTTCGACTGGTGGGAAAACGGGTTATACGCCCTGACTGGCTCTCCCGCCCGCGATCGTGAGAAAGCTGTTTCGGTCTACCAGCCCCAGGGAAAACCTACCTCCATCGACAAGGCGTATGCACAGGTATTGGCCCTTGAACCAAACTCGTTCGAGTCCTACGTTATCTTCCCGGCCGATTCGGTGGGGGCGTTACGGGTGCAGGTCCGCTACGACCAGAGTGCGTTGTACCGGAAGTATAACATCTTCTACTTCGATCAGTACAGCGGGGCGATGCTGAAGGGAAAACGTTACCAGGATTTCTCGCGGGGCGACGTAGCACGGGGAGCCGCCTACGACCTTCATACGGGCGGCTGGCTTGGCTTGCCGGGTAAGATTCTCGCTTTTCTGGCCAGCCTGTTTTCAGCCTCACTGCCGGTGAGTGGCTTCCTGATCTGGTGGGGGAAACGGAAGAAGCAAACGAAGGGTAGCAAAGCCCCTATCGAACGCCGATGGGCTGCCCGTAAACTGGTTCGTGAGGTAGCCTGACCAAACCTTACCGGCGTCTGGCAGTTAACTACTGACCAAACTACCTCACACATGACCATCCGCTTAGCTCTCGACTGGACACCGAATACCAATCATACTGGCTTCTATGTTGCCCTTGCCAACGGCTACTATCAACAGGCTGGTCTGGACGTACAGCTTCTGTCGCCCGACCAGGACAACTACCAGACAACACCCGCCAAAAAAGTAAACCAGGGTCAGGCCGATCTGGCCATTGCTCCGTCTGAAAGCGTCATCAGTTTCCACCTCAACGGGGTACCGATGGTGGCCGTAGCGGCTGTGCTGGCCCGCGACGCCAGCGCCATCGTGACGCTTCAGCAAAGCGGCATTAACCGGCCCAAAGAGCTTGATGGCAAGGTATATGCGTCGTACGGCGCCCGGTTTGAGGACGAGATCATCAGCCAGATGATTATTAATGACGGTGGCCGGGGGCATTTCGTTTCGCACAAGCCCGCCAAGCTCGACATTTGGCACGCCCTGCTAACCAGCGAAGTGGATGCCACCTGGATTTTCCTGAACTGGGAAGGGGTCGAAGCGGACCTGAAGGATATCTCACTGAATCGTTTCCAGCTCAGCGACTACGATATTTCGTACGGCTACAGCCCTATTCTGGCCGCCAACCGCGACTGGGCCAATGAGAACGCGGATCCCCTGCGTTCGTTTCTGGCCGCTACGTCCCAGGGATTCCGGTTTGCGGTTGATAACCCCGAAGAGGCCGCTGATCTGTTCATACAAACGGCCAATCACCCTACTCTTTCCAACCGCGACTTCGTGGAGCAAAGCCAGCAGGTTGCGGCTAACTACTACCTGAACGGCGACGGACAGTGGGGCATCATGAGTCCGAACGTATGGCGATCATTCATCAACTGGCTGGTTCGTAACCGCCTGCTGACGACTCAGGACGGCGAACTGGTGCAGGAACTGGACATTAACCAGTTATATACGAACGAATTTTTGTCGTAGGATCGTTAACCACCGATCGTAGCCATCGACTCCGTAACGGTATCACGTTGCCGTTCCGCTTCGAATCCATTAACCGGTCGGTGGGCAAAAGCCCGCAGAAAAGCGTCAGTTAATTCAGCATCTGTAGCCTGGTTTCGCAACAAGGCCCGTACGTCGAGTACGCCGTTGTCGTAAAGGCAGGTTTTGAGCGTTCCCTGGGCAGTCAGCCGAATCCGGTTGCAGGTGCCGCAGAACGTCCGGCTAAAAGCTGCTATAACACCAACCGTTCCCCGGTGGCCGGGAATCTGATAATTGGCTGATGTTGAAAACGGCGGATCGGATAATTTCGCCAGATCGGGGTACTGCGCTCTGATTTCGTCGACGATGCGTTGGTGTGTCCAGTGCAGAACCGGATAATGGCTACCCTCACCATTAAACGGCATTTCTTCGATAAACCGAACGTCGACGGGCTGGTTACGGGTTAGTTCAACCAACGGACCAATATCCTCGATGTTCTGTCCATCCATCACCACGGCGTTGATTTTCGTCTGAATACCGGCCGCCAGCAGGGCATCGAGTGTCTGGAGCACGGCGGGTAGCTCGTCGCGCCGGGTAATCCGGTGAAACCGCTCCCGGTCCAGCGTATCGAGGCTCAGGTTAACCGACCGTACCCCCAATTCGGCCAGTTCGCGCACGTGAGGGGCCGTCAGTACGCCGTTGGTCGTCATCGACAAATCATCCAGCCCGTCAATGACCGCCAGCCGACGCATGAAATCCATCAGATTAGCCCGCACAAACGGTTCCCCTCCCGTAATCCGAACTTTCGACACACCCAGTTGCGCCAGCACCCGGACGACCCGCTCCATTTCTTCGTACGTCAGCAACTGATGCTTAGGCAGATACTTGATGCCTTCCTCCGGCATGCAATAGAAACACCGCAGGTTGCAGCGATCCGTTACGGCCAGACGCAGGTAGGTGATGGGGCGCTTATGGTTGTCGTAAATCATGAACGGTCGTTGCACAGCAGGGTAACACAAAAATAGGGCTTTTGGCTCCAATTGATTCCGCATCCTCAGATTACGCCGGGGCGCACAGATGGAAACCGTATCTTTGAACGTTAGGCAGGTGTCAATGACCCGTGGGCTCCTTTGTGCGACGCCTGCTCCGTAAACTCATTACTACACGTTTTAGATGAAGCAATTAAGTAAGGGCGTTGTTCAACTGGCGCTATGGCTACTGTTGCCCGCCTGTTCGTTCGCGCAGGGCCTGGTGGATGGTTTCATGCGCGGCCAGGACAAAGCCAGCTTCGCGCTCACCTACTCGCAGGAAGCCTACGACACGTACTACGCCGGCACGACCGAAGTCCGGAATCCCAACCTCGGTACCATTACAACCCAATCCATTAACCTGTACGCTACGTATGGCCTGGCCTACGATATCGACGTGATCGTGGCGGCTCCCTACATCCGCACCGAATCCAGCGCCGGTTACTGGCAAAAACAGGAAGGGTTGCAGGACCTGTCGGCCGCGCTGCGCTGGGAAGCCTACGACTGGAAGTTCGATGGCGTAACGGTATCGTGGCTTTTTTCAATTGGTTACACCTTACCGCTCCAGAAATACGTTATCGACGCGCCCGTCGCCATCGGCCACGGCTCGCGTAACCTCGACGGCCGGACGTTATTGCACATTAAAGCCGGCGCTTTCTTCCTGACGGGCCAGTATGGCTACATCCGGCGCGGAGCCGTTGACCTCGACCGCGTCGTGAATTACTACGTACCGGATCAGGTAAACCCAAACATCGGCACGAAGGTGAACGTACCTGACGTAACAGACTTGATTATCCGGAGCGGTTTCTCTACCAAACATTTTTACGTTGACGGCTGGGTCCAAAAGCAGACACCCTACAGCAAAGGCACGGATATTGGCCCTGCCATCCCGTATCCAACCAATGCGATCGGATTCACGCGGGCAGGTGCCAACCTCTACATCCCGCTTATCAAAACCTTTGGCCTCACGGGGGGCTACAGCACAACCCTCAGCGGCCGTAATATTGGTAAAGCCACGCGGCTCAGCGGAGGGTTTGTGGTTGGATTGTGAGTGTCCAACCTGGACGCAACGCGAGATTCTGCACAGCCGGGTTACCGGTATTCAGTGTTGTCAGTTTTGAGAAACTGACAGGTGCGGTTCCTCAGAACCGTCTTCGAAACGATTAAACGCGGTTCTGGAAACCGCACTTGTCGGGTTCTGGCGCCCGGCATTACATCGACGGTAAGTGTACTTGCCGTTATAGTTTGACTAACAGATATGAAAAAATATTCTTGGTTTTTACTTACGGCTGGGCTTCTCTTCTGGACAGTTGGCTGCAAAGAGCCGGTTATTGATGAGCCTATTCCTACCTTCTACGCGCCGGCCACCACAGATCCCGAAGGCGGTAACTGGCGTCCTATTCTGTTCCAGTCCGTAGCTGATGTTTGTGTGTCTCAGCCGGAACCCGTTACGTCCGACGCTTACAAAACGGAACTGATTGACGTACAAAACGGGGCCTTTGCCCTGAACGTTGAGCAGATTGATGCCGTCAACTACTGGGCCGCCGGCGGGGTACTGCGCTGGAACCAGATTGCCCGGCAGTTGATTGCCAAGTATAATGTAACGCCCGGCTACAACGATGCGACCGGTCAGACGGTCCCATTCGACCCAAACAAACCGATTGTAGGGTTTCCCGCGGCAGCACGCATCCTGGCGCTGCTCAGCGTGGCTCAGTATGATGCACTCGTAGCTGCCTGGCACGCGAAGTACCTGTACAACCGGCCGTCGCTGGCTCGTCAGGGAGTAACGCCCCGCCTTCCCGTTGCCGATCTCCCTTCCTACCCTTCCGAAGACGCGGCTGTTGCGGAAGTCTCCTGCCAGGTGCTGGCGCTTCTTTTTCCAGATGAAACCAACTGGCTGATTGCGAGAGCAGGTGAGCACAAACAGAGTCGGATCTGGGGCGGTGCCAACGTACCGAGCGACATAAAAGCCGGGGATGAAATAGCCCATTCGATTGCGCAGCGTGTGATTACCTACGTTCAAAACGATGGCATTCAGACGCTTCCTGATGTGAATAACGCCTGGGAGGAACTCCGGCGATCCGCTTCGTACGACGTAAAATGGGTGAGTCTGGCGATACCCGCCCGTCCACCGATCTTACCCCAGTTCGGCACCGGCAACATGTGGTTCAGTCAATCGGACGACTTCCGTAAGGCCCCCGCCCCGCCTGCAACCACCTCACCGGCTTTTCAATCGGCACTCGCAGAAGTCCGCACCATTGCCGATAACCGGAGCCGGGATGAATGGCGCATTGCCAACCTCTGGGCCGATGGCGTAGGAACGTACACCCCAGCCGGGCACTGGAACCTGATTACTGAAGACCTTATCCGGCAGGACCGTCAGAACGAACTTCGGGCCGCCCGCACCCTGGCGCTGCTCAATCGGGCCTTACAGGACGGGGCGCTTGCCAGTTGGTTTACGAAGTATCAGTATTTTGTTCCCCGTCCGTCCCAACTCGACCCAACAATTAAAGCGGCAACGGAAATCCCGAATTACCCCAGCTACGTTTCGGAAATCGCGACCATGTCGGGAACGGCATCAACAGTGTTGGGTTATCTGTTCCCATCGCAGGCAGCCAGGATAAATGAGATGGCAGCTGAAGCGGCTGTTTCGCAGCTGTACGGCGGTACGCAGTATCGGTTCGACTCTGTGGAGGGCATCAAGATCGGTCAGAATATCGGCCAGGCCGCCGTCAACTGGGCGAAAGCTGATGGAGCGAAATAACTGACGGATACGCTGCACGTACACTTTTCAGGTTGGCGTTTGACTGTAATGCGCTGCATTACAGTCAAACGCCAACTCGTTTTCTGACAGGGTTTTCCACAAACATTTGCACTGAATGTCGAAAAAATCGCCTAAGTACAAATACCAAATTTTCCAAAAAGAATTATATTTGACTAAAATTTACCCTTGAATCGATCGTGAGACGTGTAATTGGCTTTGGACTTTGCCTCTTGCTGCTCTACCATACGCTGGGCTACGTGCTCGTATTTTTCAGCGTTCGGTGGCAGGAACAGCATGACTTGTCCAAAGAATTGCTCGTTTATCGATCGGTGGATAGCCTTGTTGAGTTTCAGATTCCGCTGAGCAATCAGCCCGATGAGATCGACCTCGCCACGGCAACCACAGACGGGTTCAGCTACCGGGGCCATTATTACAGCGTGGTCAGCATGGAAATACAGGGCGATGTTCTGCACATTGCCGGTCTGGAAACCGCCAGCCGCTCGTTCTGGCAAAGCGACCTGCTGACCTTCCTGCACGATCACCTGACCAAGCCCGACGATGCTAACCGCAAAGCCGGTCAGTGGCTTAAGTTCTTACTCAAAGAGTATTCGCCTGCTTCCCGTTTAGTCCTTCATTTCCCTCACATTGACCGGCGCGATCCCGTACGAATCCCCACTCATACGTTTGTGGTGCCGCTGCGAGCCCTGCCGGTTCACTCGCCCCCTCCGGAGTTTCAGATTGCATTGGTGTAAGGCAGATGCGACAGTCGCTGATGGCTGTGCGTTTGGTAGTCAGACGTACTCCCCGGCTGCATAGTCGACTGTGCTCTGGTCAGACTTGACTCGGTCAGACGTACCGTCAGACCTTGGGTGATTCGGTGGGTACTTCGGTCTGACGGTACGTCTGACCGCCCGGACAATGCTGCCATCCTGCTTTACGACTGTAAATCATTCAATCTGGAACCAATTCATGGCGAAACGCTCCAGGCCATGAACCCCATTTTACTTTTCTCCCGGAGCAGAGGGTCTACAATTATGAAATCTTTCCGTATGAGCATAGGGCTCTTAATCCTATGCCTGACTGTCTATAATCAACTTTTTGCGCAGGGTTGTATAGCTATTCGCCACATGAGCTGCGCGGCTCCGGCGGGTGCCTCCTCAGCCGACTTCTTCAAACAACGTACCGGCCACTGGCAGATCAACGCCGGCTACCGCTACTTCCGCTCATTCCGTCATTTCAGAGGGGATCACCAAGAGCATGAGCGCATAGATCAGCACACAGAAGTCGTCAACGTATCGCACGCGCTGGATCTGGGCATCACCTACATGCCGACGCCCCGCTGGTCAATTTCGGCATACCTGCCGGTTCAATACAATGACCGGTCGTCGCTGTACGAACATTACGGCAACGCCATCACCCAGAACCCCGATCAGAAACGCTTCCACACGGGTTCGCAGGGGATTGGTGATATGCGTATCTCGGGCAGCTACTGGTTAGTTAGCCCGTTCAAACTTCCTAAGGCTAACCTGGCAGTTGGCTTAGGCGTGAAGCTCCCAACGGGAAACTACCGCGTAACGGACAACTTCCACAAGCTCGACAAGGAAAAGAAAGACTACGTTATCAACAAACCGGTCGACCAGTCGATTCAACTCGGCGACGGTGGCGTGGGCGTAAGTCTGGAAGCGCAGGGGTATGCCCAGTTTACCAAGTCACTGACGGCTTACGTTAACGGTTTTTACCTATTCAATCCACGCGAGACGAACGGTGTTGTCCGCAATCCAGAAGCCACGACGATTGACTTACTGGCGGGCGAATTTTCGGTGGCCGACCAGTTTGCAGCCCGCATTGGCCTGAGCCAATCGCTACAGTTCATTCCAGGGCTGGCGGTCATGCTCGGCGGCCGGGTGGAAGGCGTTCCGGCCATCGACGCCATTGGAGGCAGCAAGGGGTTCCGTCGCCCGGGCTACATCGTGTCGGTTGAGCCGGGTCTGACCTACATGCGGGGTAAGTTTTCGGCGGCCGCTACCGTACCCGTGGCCCTGTATCGCAACCGAATCAAGAGCTACGCCGACCGCCAGGACCCAACCGGCCAGCGCCACGGTGATGCCGCTTTCGCTGACTACCTGGTGTCTATCAACGTATCCCGCTGGTTTTAAAGCAGGTCCGCAGCGATCAGATCCCGATCAAAACCCGGTATGGGCAACTTGCTGATAGCATGTTCTATGAACCTTCCTCTTCAAGCGCCGTAGGTGAGTAATAAGACCACATCTACGGCGCTACGGAGCCTTCAGCGTGATTGTGGGTATTAACAGGACTGGCTACGGACTTAGGAGATCAAGCTGCTCCCCTCTAAGATTTACATAGCATTCGAATCTTCACAATTAGTATGAAACGAATTCTTTACGTAGGACTTCTCCTACTGATAAGCAGCATCGCGCGGGCACAAATGCCCAGCGATGCGATTTATATGCCCAGAAAGTCCGTTTGTATTGCGGGCATTTACAGCCGTAGCTCCTGGAATCAATATTGGGAAGGAACACTCAAGCGCGAAAATCTCAACATCGGGACGCACACAACTCAGAGCGTTATGCTCATGCCGGCCATCGGCATTACCGACCGCTTCAACGTCATCCTGAGCTTGCCGTACGTCTGGACCGAAACCAGTGCGGGTAACCTGATGGGCCAGAAAGGCATGCAGGATCTGTCGGGCTGGTTGAAATACAAGCTCTTCGATCACAAAGGCTTTTCAGTCAACGGCTTAGCGGGCGCTTCGATTCCGGTCAGCAATTACGTACCGGATTTTCTGCCGATGTCAATTGGCCTACAGGCCCGCACCGTTACGGGTCGTTTGCTGCTCAATTATACCCACCCCGGCACCGGATTGTACGTAACGACCCACGGCAGCTACAACTGGCGGAGCAACATCCGGATCGACCGCGACGGATACCAGGCCCACGACCGGCTATACAACACTGACGAAGTGAGCGTCCCGAACGCCATTGATGCCGGTATCCGATTAGGTGTTCTGCGTAAAACCTGGCAGACGGAGGTATGGGCCGAGCGATTCGCCTGCACGTCGGGCGATAATATTCGCCGGAACGATATGCCTTTCCCGACCAACAAGATGGAAGCGACATCGGTAGGCTGGTACGGCAAATTTCAGCCCCGCAACATCGGGGTGAATGCTCGCATCGGCTACGTCACCAGCGGCCTGAATGTTGGCCAGAGTACCAGTTACTCGGTGGGTCTGTTGTATCAGTTAAATTTTTAGTGACTTACTTCCATGAAACGAATACTCCGTAACATTCTCATACTCAACCTGTCAGTACTGGGTCTTTCGTCCGTATTGACTTCCTGCGACAAAACCATTGACGAACCACAGCGTGTCGGTTACGCCCCCGCCAGCGTCGACGAAAAAGCTGGTACGTGGAAGACCTATATTCTGACGGCTCCAACCGACGTAACCGTATCGACACCCGCGTCCGTGTCCTCAACCGAGTACCAGGCTGAGCTAACCGACCTCAAGTCAAAGTCGGCGAGCCTGACCCGCGAACAGCAGGAAGCTGTTACCTACTGGGGCGCCGGGGCCGTGTACCGCTGGAACGAGATCGCCCGCGAATTGGCCGCCCGCTACAATGTACCACCCGCGTCGACGCCCGACGGTAAGTACCCGAATCCTGACCCCAACAATCCCCTGGCTGATCCACGCTTCCCGTTTGCGAACCCGCCTTATACGGCACGGGCGCTGTCATACCTGAGCGTTGCCCAATATGATGCGTTGGTTAGCGCCTGGCATTATAAATACCAGTTTGGGCGGTCGGCACCGTCGAAGGTAGATGGAACAGTACGGGCTGCGTTGCCTACATCAGCTTTACCATCGTATCCTTCGGAGGATGCGGTCGTTGCGGCTGCTTCGTACACAGTCCTGAAAGCCATGTTCCCCGGCGAAGTCCCGTTTCTGGATGCGAAACTGGCCGAACACCGTAACAGCCGTTTGTGGGCCGGCATGAACGTAGCAAGTGATCTGGTAGCCGGGGCTGATCTCGGCAGTCAGGTGGCGGCTAAAGTGATGGCCCGGGCCAGAACCGACGGCATGAGTGCCGCCAATAACCAGGCCCTCACGACCGACATGATTGCAGCCGCTAAATCCCGAGGATTGAGCGAAATCTGGGTCAGTCAGGAGATTCCGGCCCGTCCACCCATGCTGCCCAACTACGGAGCCGTTGCGCCCTGGAACTTCGATAAAGCAACGATTGCCAAGCTACGCCCCGGCCCTCCGCCGGCATTGGATAGCCCGGATTTCAAGAAAGCCCTTGATGAGCTGAAGGCCATCAACGGAAACCAGACGCGTGAGCAAGCCCGTATCGCTAATTATTGGGCCGATGGGGTGGGAAGTTATACCCCGCCCGGTCACTGGCACCGAACGGCAGCCGATGCTGCTCACGAAGCCCGCTTCAGCGAAATACGTATGGCCCGCACCCTGGCGTTGGTCGGCACCACGCTCATGGACGCGGGTGTATGCTGCTGGGAAACGAAATTCTATTACTATTACCCACGCCCGCAGCAGTTCGGTCTAAAAACCTCGGTGGGCTTGCCTAATTTTCCGTCGTACACGTCCGGCCACTCGACTTTCTCGGCAGCCGCAGCTACGGTGCTGGGTTATGTCTTTCCGGATCGCGCAACTGAGTTCTGGTCCCGCGCTCTGGAAGCTTCTGATTCACGGATCTACGGTCTGATTCATTACCGATTTGATTGTGAAGCCGGGCTGACCTGTGGTAAGAATATCGCCAAGTACGCCATCGAGCGCGGCCAGGCTGATAGATCCGGTTTATAAAATAGTTTGATTTTGAGTACAATACGTTGCTTTCCGCTTATACCACCCCTCGCAATCTGAGAAGTATTCCCAACCGGTCAGGTAGTTAACAACTATCATGACCGGTTGGGTTATGCATGCAGATCGCCTTTCAAAACAGGCCATTTCGGGGAACAGCTAACTTAGCTTATCCCTTATTTGTACTCCAGCAACGCAGTCGCTTCGCAGGCTTTGTCGGTTTTGAAGCGCACCCAGCGGGCCTGAAAATCCTTCGGAAAAGCGAAGTTAGCCACTTGCCCCGGTGTGATCATGAACGTTTTATACGGCATCCAGACGCCCGTGCCAACCGGATCAGCTTCTACCGTGAACGTAACGGGGCCGGTTGCCTTGTGCGACAGTTGCAAACTCCGCTGATCATAAAAACCAATCAGGTAAGGATCAGAGGTTTCGTTGGCCCGAACCGTGGTATTTTTCCAGGGACCACCATGTCCCGTTGGTTTGCCCAGCTTCCACAGATCATCAATCACCCCGGCCCAGACAGCCGCTTTTTTGTCGTCCGACACAATGATGTGTTCATTTTTAGCCGCCATTTGCAGGTCAATCCCTGTCATCAGCAGCAGCCCGCGGTACGATGCATAATCGTTGATACGTAGGTTGTGCGAAGCAATCGGCCGGATTTTAGCGTATCCGTCAGCGTTTTCGGCCGGTAGCTCGTAGAACGTACCGTGGCAGTTAAACAAATCCCGTTCGGTGGCTACCTCACGGCAAATTCGCAGCGTAGCCTGATTCGTCAGGTTTGTGTACGCGTCGTTGCCCAGTGGTAGCCGCCAGCGACGGCCTTTATCGTCAACAACCAGTACGCTTGCGTCATCGATCGTCACGACTTTCTGCGGGATCGCAAACTTGCTTTTGATGAACGAGTGCGTTTCGGTATCCTCTTTCCGGATCAGTTGCATGTCAGCGTTGAGTTCATAGTAGCCGACATCGCCCGGCCTGGTGCCTTCGAACGTAACGGCTGCCAGTCCCAGCGCCCGGCGATTCTTACCCAGACCATACAGCATACCCCCCGCCAAACTGGCCGAGGATACATTGCTCAGACCGGCAAATATGGAGTTGGTAGAAGTGCTGCGAGGGTCGTTAGTCGCGTACGAAAAATGGGCGGATAGGTTAGCTGCCTTGTTTGACGATAAGCGAATCCATTCACCGGCTGCGTTGGTAGGAAAAGCAACCTGAACAGCAGCGCGGGGGCCCACAGTTGCCGTTTGGAGTGATGACCACGTACCCTTACCGGCTTTGTCCACCTCGAACGTAATGGTTACGGCTGCGTCACTGTTGTTCTGCACCCAGGCTGAGCGGTTGGCCCAGCCCGCAAACAGAAACGGCTCGGAGGGATCGTTGGCTTTAACCGCTTCGTTGAGCCAGACGGCGCCCTCGGCCGTATTGGGGCCAAGCTGATCGGGCAGGTTCAGTGGTGCAAACCACAGGTTTGAGTTTGACTGGCCGGGCCCCTCGATGTTCCCCTTTACCTTCCGCTTATTCAGGAACTCCTTCTGAGCCGAGTCATCGCAACCAAACACCAGTTGGTCGTTCCAGCGGGCGAAGTCGCCAATCACTTTCAGGTACGCCGACCGGGGACGAATACCGGCGGTATTGGACACCGTAAAGCTGCCCGGAAAACGCCAGAACAGGCCGTGCATCGTCATCAGGTAATCCGGTTTGCCAGCCGTACCGACATCCCGGATACGTGGCCATTCGGTGTTCCAGCCGTGGGCACCATCGTAGCTGTGGCTGGCTTTGGGCAACCGGAAAAAACGCCAGCCTGCCTGCTGGTCACGAACGCCGAGCAAAACTGATTTGTGGTCCCAGCCCGTCGCCCAGATCGGATCAGTATCCGGATTCTTATTGCCATAGATACCACCGGGACCGGTCACCTCCACGAACTGATTCCGACGTACCACCGTCCAGTTTTTTCCATCCCACTCAGACAGTGCGCCGGCGTCAATATCAAACTGCTCCAGTGCTTTCTGACCGGTTTCGCCGTTGTTGGAATACACCATCACGCCCTGGCCCGAATACAGCCCTTTTCCGTGCGCCCCCGGCAGCAGCGACGTTGGCTGGTTCCCCGTTTCGTCGGCACCTTTCTCGTGTTTGATGTTTCCGTCTTCGTACAGCAGGGTTGGGGTCAGGGTTTTGACATCAACTTCATAAAAGCCCTCTTCCATCGTGCCGTAGTAGATCTTGTTTTTCGGATCACTCAGGTGGCGGGCGTTCCCGGTATGGCGTCCCGGCATGGCTTTGTAGGGCATCACCCGTACGCTGCCTTTGCTATCAATGGCGTAGGGACCAATGAACAACTGCCCGCTTTCGGGGTGGATCATCCGGTTGGCAGGTGTGCCACCGATGCTTTCCGGGCGAACGGTCTGCTGCAAATCCGCCGTGATTTCGTACAGCTTATCCGACGACCCGAACGGCAGATGCGGCCCGTAGGTAACGACCCAGAGTTTTCCCGCCCAGGGAACCACCGCGCCGGTGCCGCACTCCCCTTCATTGTTGTACATAGCCAGGTGCGGGTAAATGCCGCTGTACGATGGCCTGCCTTTCGGCTGGGCAGTTACCGGTTGACTCAGCATCAGAAGCCCGGCGGCAAGACAAACCGGAAGAATCAATTTTTTCATTAACGCAAGGATTGGATTAAGAATCAACTACGGTCCGGCGATTGAGCGACTATATACAAAGTCGCAGGGGAACCGTTAATAACCAGGGTTTTGAGTAAGATTTGGATTGACCCGGCGCTCCAGGGCCGGTATGGGCCAGAGGTATTGCCTTGCTTTATCGAAACTCCGCTGCGCCACCACTTTGACGTCGGCACCGAAACCCGAATAATCGGCAATGCCGTCGTCGTCGATAGGCGTTACGCCCGGGAACGGCCACTTCGCGCGGTTTTGAGCCGCCGGGTCAGGTAAGCCAATAACGGGCCGGGTCAGGGCTTTTTCGGCCAGCCGCCACCGGATCAAATCCATGTATCGTAACCCTTCTTTGGCAAACTCAACCCGCCGTTCGCGCCGGACGATGCGCCGAAGTTCAGCGGGGTCGCTGGTCGTGACGGCCGGGTACGCCGATGTCTGGCCCACAGCCACCCCATAAGCCCTGGCCCGTACCTGGTTGATGGCATTGAGCACACTGGCGTCAATCTCGCCCAGTTCGATTTTGGCTTCGGCGTAGGTAAGCAGCACTTCGGCGTATCGGAACAGAATCGCGTCGTTGTCTTCGCTGCGTTTATCGGCCCAGCTTTGGTCAACCCCTTTTTTCCAGAGAAACCCCGTGAAGCTGGCAAAAGCGGCCACGGCCCGCGTATCCAGATTTGATACGCGTCGATTTTCTTTGGAGCTGAAAATGGTGGTTGAATCCGGATGCGGCTGATACGTGTACCCAAGCCATTGCGTACCGAATTCAACGATGGAAGCCGTCAGCCGCGGGTCGCGGTTTTTGAACGGTTCTTTTGGGTTATACAGGGGCGACTCATCAATGGGTTTGCCATCCCGGCATTCGTAGGCGTCGACCATCTCCCGGGTTGGAATCTGCGCTCCAAAACCACCTGTAACCCGGGGTAACTGATCCTGAACGTTCGTACCGGACGTAAATACCTTCTGCGCTTCGTCGCGCGGGATGCTGATAATCAGTTCCGGACTGGTTTCACCAGCCTTCAGAAACAACTGGCTGTAGCCGGGATGCAGGCTGTAGGCACCGGCTCCTGTAAACTGCATGATAGCCTGAGCAGCGTCTTTAGCAACCGCCCAGTTGCCGGTGTAAAGAGCCGTTCGGGCTTTAACTGCCAGAGCCGCCCCTTTGGTCAGCCGCTTAACGGCCGAAGCCGGATACGACTGCGGCAGGTTGGCGATGGCAAAATCCAGTTCGTCGAAGATAAATTTCAGAATCTCCGCCTGACTCGTGCGAGTAACAGCATACGATTCTTCCAGTACCATCGGTTTGGTCATCAGCGGTACGTCGCCGAAGTGGGTAATCAGCCGCGAATACTGATACGCCCGGATCAGCCGCATCTCCGCTTCCAGTTGCGTCATCACCGTAGCGGGTGTGTTCGCTTTCGCCCGGTCTTTGTTAGCCAGAAACGAGTTGGCGCGGGCAATGGCTTTGTAGCAGGCTGTCCAGTAAGCCTGAACGGTACCGTCTTCGGCGTTCATCGTACCGAACGTAACGGCGTTGCCCAACTGCCCCCGGTGCCAGTAGTTATCGGTGAACTGTTCATTGTCGTTGCCCCAGAAATCGAGCCGGTAGAGATCGTTAACGGCCAGCTCAAGCTCCGTCTGATTTGAATAAAACGTCTCCGACGATGGTTCGGACAGCGGGTTCAGGTCCAGCGTATTGCAGGCTGTAACGCTGGCTGTCAGCAAGAGTATAGAAACTAAATTCTTCATGGCTAATGGGTTGGCGGTTCAGAAATCAGGGGTTGATTAGAAGCGCAGGGTAGCTCCGGCCAGTAAGGTCGTTACGATAGGGTATGAGGAGTTGCCCACTTCGGGGTCCCAGTACCTCGGGAAGCGGTGAATGGCAAAGACGTCATTAGCCGATACGTACAGCCGCGTCGATTGCAGCCCGATTCGTTTCAGCAAGGTATTACGTAGTGTATAGCCCAGGGTAATATTCTTGACCCGGAAATACGCCCCGCTGATCAGCCAGAAGTCGGACATTTCGTAGTTAGCCCCCAGCGACCGGGTCGACAGGCGGGGATAACGCGCCTGCAAATTCTGTTCGGCGGTGTTATTCCTGCTCCAGAATCTGCCAATGATTTCCTCTGGTACGTTGCCGAAAGCCTCCGCAAACGGCCGCACAATCTCATCGGGTAGCCGACTCAGCTTTTTGCCTACGCCCTGCACCACCAGTCCGAAGTCGAAACCGTTATAGTCGAACCGTAGCGTGCTGCCGTATTGGTAGCGGGGTAATGACCCACCCAGCAGCACCCGATCGTCGGGAGTAATTTTACCGTCGTTGTTGATGTCGACGTAGCGGACATCGCCGGCCGTTACGTTGGTGTTCAGGCGGGGTGAGTTGTTGGCTTCGTCCTGCGTCTGGTAGAGCCCGGCTGAGCGATACCCGTACCATTCGTTGTATTCGCTGCCTTTGAACGTCGACAAACTGCCCAGCACCTGCGTGCCTTTCAGATCGACAATCCGCGACCGGGCATCCGCCAGGTTGAAGGCAATTGAGTAGTTCACTTTACCACCGATGCGGTCGCGCCAGCTCGTTTCCAGTTCCCAACCTTCTACGTCCAGGATACCGGCGTTCTGCTGCGGGCGTTCGTAGCCCAGGTACAGCGGAATATCCAGGGCCAGCAGAATATCGTACGTGCGTTTTTTGTAGTAATCGGCCGTAACTGTAAGCCGGTTTTTCAGGAAGGCCGCATCCAGGCCAACGTCGAACGTGCGGGTCGTTTCCCAGGAGATGTTCTCGACGGCATAGTCAACCTGGCCACCGCCGTTCAGCGGCACAACAGCCCCGTTCTGGTAGAACAAGGCATTGCTGAAGCTGATCGTGGCCTGATACGGGTAGTTGCCGATTCGCTCGTTACCTACCTCACCCAAGGAGCCACGCAGTTTTAGAAACGAAACCCAGCTATTGGTCCGCAGAAAGTTTTCTTCCGACAATGTCCAGCCGGCCGAAACCGATGGGAACAGAGCATCCCGGTACTGACGGTTAAAGCGTGACGATTGATCGTAGCGCAGATTTCCCTGCACGTAGTACTTGTTCTTGTAATCGTACTTGACCCGGCCGAACACAGACCGTAAGGCGACCTCGCTCGCACTGCCTGAATTGTCCCGCAATTCCTGCGATCCGGCATTCAGATACGGGAAATCGGTCAGCGCAAAGCCGCTCCGGGATGCCGACAGCGATTCGTTGCTATTGTAAATCTCTTCGTAGCCGCCCAGTACGTCGATGTTGTGCCCACCGGCAAAATCCCGGGTGTAATTAGCCAGCAACTGCCCCGTGATGGCCAGATTTTCGGTTCGGCCTTCGGTCAGCGTCGTGCGGGCCTGGTTGCTGAACGAACTCGGGCTGCCGTCCGGATTGGTGAACGTAATGCGCTTCGAGAACGATTTAGTTTTATCAAGGTCGATAGTGGGCGAAACCAGGGCGGTCAGCGTCAGGCCATCAATCGGTTTGAAGTTGAACGCCAGCCGGGCCAGAATCTGGTTATAAGCGCCGTTGGTCGTGCCGCCTTCGTTCAACTGCGCAATCGGGTTGCGACCATCTTTAGCCAGCGCATATCGACCATCCGAATAGAAATCATCGTAGATGGGAGGCATCACGCGGGCTTCGTAAATCGGGTTAACGACCGGCGTGACGGTATTAGTACGTTTATAGGCAACGTCCAGATTGACACCAAGTTTTGCGTTTACCTGCAAATCGTTGTTGACCCGGAACAGGTAGCGTTCGTAGTTGTAGTTGTCGTAGAAAGCCCCCGCTTTGGTATACCCCAACGATGCTTTCGTCTTGATCTTGCCCGTTCCCATCGTGAACACCAGATCATGGCGAACGCGCGGGGCCGTTGCCCGGGTCATGACGGTTTTCTGCCAGTCCGTATTGGCAAACGGAAACACGTCGGGCCGCTCCCGATTGTACCGCTCAAAATTCTCAATAAAATCCTGGGAGTACGGCCCACTGGAGGAGCCATCGTTGGTGGCCTGCTCGTTGAACAGCCGCATGTATTCGGGAGCATTCGCGTAGGCAGGCAAAGCCGTCGGTTTCTGAACACCGTATTCGACGTTGTACTCAAAACTACTCTGCCCTTCCCGCGCCCGCTTGGTCGTCACGAGCACAACCCCGGCGGCCCCGCGCGATCCGTAGATTGCGGCCGACGCGGCATCTTTCAGCACCGTGATGTTTTCGACATCGTTGGGGTTGACGTTATCGATGCTGCTGACGGGTACACCATCTACGATGATCAGCGGGCTGTTGGTCCCGAGTGTCGTAATGCCCCGGATCAGGATGTTGGCACCCGCCCCCGGTGCTCCGCTGCTTCGGGTAACGGATACCCCCGCAATACTGCCCTGCAGGGCTTCGGAAATCTGGACGGTCTGACGCCCGCCCACATCTTTGGCATCGATGGTCGATACCGCGCCGGTCAGGTCTTTTTTCTTCTGCGTACCGTAGCCGACCACAACCACTTCTTCCAGGGAATTGTCGTCGGGTTTGAGCGCAACGTTCAGCGTCGACTGGCCGGCGGCATTCAGCTCCTGACTTTGGTAGCCCACAAACGAAAACGTTAATACCACCGTAGCCGCGTCGGGAATCGTGAGCTTATAGTCTCCGTTAGCATCCGTAACGGTACCACGCTGGGTACCTTTAACGACAATACTGACACCGGGCAGGTCCTTGGCTGTTTCGTCGGTTACTTTCCCGCTTATCTGACGTGTCTGCGCCAGCAGTGGGACAAACCAGCCTAAAAGCAACGCACAGCTTAGTAGAAGTTTTTGTCGCATAATTTTTCCGATATTTATTGGTTCTTAGTCGGGTCGACCCCGATAGGACTTAGGATAAATTTGAGTAAGCAAATATAAATTTGCACTATGCGACGATGGGGCAGGCAGATTTGACCATTTGGCTGACCAAAATTCTGGACAAGACAATCCATTGATTTACAGACAACTCCCGAACAATGATTGCAGAAAATGGACAAGGCAAGGCCGGCTTCTACTATCACCTGGAGCATTGTTGTCAACTTGTCAGCGAAACCTATGGCAAACCCGAACGAACGGCCTGGACAAACGGTGACTACGTCCGGCTAGGTCAAATTCTTTTCCGAAAAACCGGCGTACAGATTAGCCCCAATACGCTCAAGCGAATTTTTGGAAAGATCAAGACGGACTCCCGCTATTACCCACAGAAGGCTACCCGCGACGCACTGGCCAGCTACGTCGGTTACCTGGACTGGGACCGTTTTGTGGAAGCTCAATCCCGACCCGAGCCACTTGTCGAACCGCCAACCGAAGAGTTGCCTAAACTGCCGACGGTCTTACCCGTAGCAGCCGTTAATCAGCCCGTAGCATCAGGCAAAAAACCACACGTCAACCGGAGGTTTTGGCTGGTGGGTTTAGTTGTTCTGGTTGTGTCCGCCGTTGGAATTCTAGTATCGAACAGCCCCATTGCCAAACAAGGCGCACCGACGGCCATTCGGCTAATCTGTAAAAATCCGGTCGGCGAAAATCCCCATTCGGCGAACCTACAGATTGAGGGGCTTGAGCAATTCGTGGATAGATCGGCCCGCTATCTGATTGAGTTTGGGGATGGAAAGCGAAAGCCGGTAGATACGACGACTATACTGTATAATCACTACTACGAAAAGCCGGGGCGCTACTTTGCCGTTTTGAAACGAGGGGCGCAGAATCTCGATACGGCAACCATTTTTCTGCCGACCAGGGGCTGGGCCGCTACTGCCTACATGATGTACGACACCACCCGGGTCTATCCAATCGAACTACCCGATTTATTCGTGAGCGGAAAACGAAGCATCAGCGCGGTCGAGACAGCCCAGGCCGGTATTGACACCAATCGTACGTTTTTCATCGAGTTTGCCAACACACAGGTCACGGACATCGACGCGGATAATTTTGAGCTGACGACCCACGTAGTAACCTCGCCCACCCGGACCGGCGTGCGGTGTTCACAGGTAGGCGTTACGGTCTACGGGGAGTCGTCGAAGCATTCGTTCGATGTTATCAAACCCGGTTGCGTGTACTGGTCTCAGATACAGTTATCGGAGCAGGTTAAATGGGGGCAGCGGGACGATTTACGTTTTCTGGGGGCCGACCTCCGCACAGGCGGTACGTTGGCCTTACGAGTCATTAATCAGCGGGCCCATGTGTTCATCAACGGCCGACAGGTCTACGAAGCGTCGTACAAACAACCGCTGCACCGGGTCTACGGCGTCAACATCCGGTTCGCCGGAATCGGCACGATCAATTCGTTTTCGCTGAAAGACCTGAAAACGGGAAAAGTGTTTGATGGTAGTTTTTAGACTGGAATGCCGTCATACATGACTTTGGCTTAACAACTATAAATGTCTTTACCACATCAAAGCCTCAGGTGCCTCTCCAAATAATTGTTGTAGCTCGGGTAGAAATTGATGCTGGCGTTTCATTTCTTGCCAGACCGTCTGGTGGCTTTCATCAGCAAAATTCCGCTTAAGTTCGCCAAGATGACTTTCGGTGGCGTCATGGTCCCGATCATGAATGTATTCACGAAGCCGAGCTCTAAAGTTAGTGTATGCGTTACGCCGGGCATTTATAAGATCACCGCGCGTGTTCAGATTTAGGATACGAATGGTGTAGTCAGCACGCTGGTACGATAGTGAATCTTCATCCATTAACGGTGCAAACCGAAACGTTTTCGTCTGTAAATCCAACAGCATAAACTGCAATGGGTCCTCCACCCTTGGATTAATTAGCACATGTTGACCTAATGGTGGCCTGATCAAAGGCGGATCGCCATGCTCGGGTATCTCGTAGAAGGACTCATTCTGGTCCTGACGAAACACCGCATATCTATTACTTTTTGGGCCATTACATGGACCACACGCGTAACAGTAGTTATCCCAGGAAAAGCACTGTTCAGGAAATAAGTCTTTGGGGGCAATGTGTTCAACCTCATCGGCGACGCTATCTTCGCAATAGTTACAGCGTCTTGGTCCAACACACATTTCGGCAAGTTTCTCTCTAACAATTTTAAAAGCCGCGTTATCCGCCTTATTGTGCTGTTTGAACAGCGACTTGGCTTTTGCAACCTGTAAAGTATAATCACCCGCATCCAGCACAAGCCGTTGGTATTCTGCTAATTTCCGCAGAGTAGTGACTGGCAATTCAGGTACTGATAAGCGAATCATCGGGCAGTAGGTAGTTTGGCTTTCAGTTCATATAGCTCCTGCCGCTCTTCCTCTGTAATGATTCCTTTGAATGACTTTACATTCAACTTCGCTAATTTCTCCGCTAACTCTTGCCCTTCGTTCGACTGAGATACATTTTCTCCGAAGACCTCAGTGCCATACGCATCCAGTACATTGCCATAGATAAGTCGGTCACGCTCTATACCGATTACCTCACCTGACTGCTGGTTGCTACCTGGGGCTGCTAATCGCCATACTGAGCCTTTTTCGGCCGCCCGACAAACCAATGGACTATGTGTCGTGACTATAAATTGAAGATTAGGAAAATATCTGGTGAACCACTGCCCGATCCGTGTCTGCCAGGTCGGGTGCAAATGAGCATCGATTTCGTCAACTAAAACGACACCGGGCAGATCAATAACTAAGTTATTCCTGCTAATCTGTTGAAAAACGACGTCTGCCCCGTAGACACGAATCAACTGGCGAATCAGTTCAAACATCATACTGAGGACTGATCGATAGCCGTCTGACATTTGAACATCTCGAACTATACTTCCATTACCGTCTTTAAAATACACGCCATCCTTGACACTAATGCTTTCGAGTTTGGTCTGATGAGGTAAAAGTCCTGCTTCATTTATGAACGTTTTCAGATAATCTAAAGATGGATTTACGGGTCTATCATTATATCTATCTTCCAATTGTCTGACGTATAATTCCTGTAAATAAGCTAACGCTCCTGACAGGGCTACATCTTCGCCAAAAGCCGATAAATGGGCTCCCAACCTTGGGTTGGTTTGGTATAGCTTATCTTTTTCTAAGCTCCCCCCTGTGAATCGTCGAAATGGTCCATAAGCAGCCGAAAACCAAGCATCTACCCTAAGATGCTCTGATGGAGCGGAAGGCGTGGGCGGTGGAGCCGAAGCAGTTGTTATTGTTGGTGTAGCATACGAAGTTTTAGAATAGCTCTTGCGGCCCCTAAAAATTACTTCAAGTAATGTAGCTCTCGATTCTTCTTTGCCATATTGCTCCCACTCAAATGTAATTCTATTCTGAACCAGTCCAGTTTGTGTCTCGTAGCGACCGTCAGGCGCGATTTGCACATCAATACTTCCAAGATCGTGCTTTCGATTTAGCCAATCATCCCAATTTTGGCCGGCGGCATTGATGTCAGTAATGTCAAGCATTGCTAATGCTACAGATCGTACAATTGTTGATTTTCCTGCTCCATTATCCCCAATCAGTACGTGCCAGCCAGCCTCCTGCCCTTCAGCAAAAGTCATCTCAAAATGCTCAATGGAGCGAATGTTATTGATCTCAATACGTCGGATGTACATAGCAAACGAAAGTACAAATTTGTCGCGAAGCTAAGCCTTCTATTTGGTATGCTTTTACATGAACGCATCAACCATACCCTCTGCCCTACGTCTTCCCAATATACACCGTCTTGGCAGTACAGAAATCCTTGATCCCGGCTTCGGAGAGTTCGCGGCCGTAGCCGGACTTTTTCACTCCACCGATCGGTAAGCGCGAATCCGAACGAACGATGGCGTTCACGAACACGCTGCCCACTTCCAGCTGACGGCTCAGCCGGTCGGCTTTGGCCAGGTCCTTCGTCCAGATGGCGGCACTCAGGCCGTAACGCGACTGATTGGCCAGCCGGACGGCCTCGGCTTCATCAGCCACTTCGGTGATGGCCGCCAGTGGCCCAAACGTTTCTTCCCGAAACACGACCGAATCCGGCGATACGTTATCCAGCAGTGTCGGCTGGAAATTAGCATCCCGACGTTCGCCACCCGACAGCAACGTAGCGCCTTCGTTGAGCGCCGTTTGCAGTTGCCGTTCGAGCTGTTCGGCCAGATCGACCCGCGCCAGAGGCCCTATTTTCGTATCGTTCTGCGTTGGGTCGCCTTGTTTCATGGCGTCAATCAACGCCTTCACTTTCTCTGTAAAAGCAGCTTTGACCGGCTTCTCCACCAGGAACCGCTTGGCGGCAATGCACACCTGACCGGCGTTGCTCATCCGCGACTGCACGGCGGCCTCGGCGGCTTTATCCAGATCAGCGTCTTTTAGAACGATGAGCGCATCGCTGCCGCCCAGCTCCAGCACTGACTTTTTGATGTTCCGCCCAGCCAGACTGGCGACTGTTGAACCGGCGCGTTCGCTACCGGTAAGCGTAACCATGCCTACGCGGTTGTCGGCCAGCAGCCGCTCCACTGCATCAACGTCGCTGATAAGCGACTGAAAAACACCTTCCGGAAAACCCACGGCCCGGTAGGCTTCCTCAATTGCGATGGCGCACCCGAATACATTCGGGGCGTGTTTCAGCAGCGTGACGTTGCCCGCCATCAGGGCTGGAACCGAATACCGGAACACCTGCCAGAACGGAAAATTCCAGGGCATGATAGCCAGCACTACTCCCACCGGTTCATACACCACCCGGCTCTCCTGCGCATCGGTCGGAATGATGTCCGGCTGAAGCAGGCGTTCGGCGTTGTCGGCGTAGTAGTCGCACTGCCCGGCACATTTATCCACCTCGCCCAGCGATTCCGACAAGATTTTTCCCATCTCGGCGGTTATCAGTTCGGCCAGTCGCTGCCGGTTATCGCGCAGATACGTACCCAGTTGGCGAAACAACTCACCCCGTTCAGCAAACGAGCGGCTAACCCATGTTCGTTGGGTTTCAGTGGCCTGCGCCAGCCTGGCGTCTACCTGCGCCGACGTTTCTTCGGCGAACTCCTGAATAACGTGAAGTGTATACGGATTTATGGATTGGAACGTCTTCGACATAACTCATTTTAGTTAACCAGTAAGACCATAACCCTACGTTGCCGTAGGCTGCTGATTGATGTTCACACTACAACAACCTACTTTTTTGTAACATTGTCGGTAGTATTTCGGTATAATTTTTAATACCAACCGACCAGAAGCTGCGATGAGCACACCAACCACGGCTAAGAAGCCGACTAAAAAACGCGCTCCCCAGTCCAACGCTGAGCTTGCTCTTCAGACTACACTTTCCGGCATTCAGGGTCAGCAGCGCGTCGTCATTGAGCGCGTAACGCCTGAAATCGACGGTGGGCGCTTCCCCATCAAAGCCGTACCCGGCGATGTTATAGCCGTTGAAGCCGACATCTTTGCGGATGGCCACGATTACCTGGCGGCCCGTCTGTTGTACAAACACGGCGACGACAACACCTGGCAGGAAACACCGATGGCACTGATCATCAACGACCGCTGGGGCGGAGCCTTTGTGGTAGAAAAACAGGGGCGGTATCATTACACCATTGAAGCGTGGGTCGACCATCCGGCATCGTGGCAGCACGAAATCCACCTGAAAGTTGCCGACGGGCAGCGTATTACGAGCGAACTGCTGGCCGGGGCTACCTACGTCGAAGGCATGGCACAACGGGCCGGTCGACAGGCCGGCAACGCCCACGATGAGGCTGAACTGTACCGGATCGCGACCTTATTCCGTACCGGCTCGGCCGATGCTGAGGGCAATAACTACAACGAAGCGGTCTCCTTCGCCGAAAGCGAGCAGTTTTTGCATTACGCTCACCTGTATCCCGAGCGCCAGTACCCTACCCGTCATGCGCCCGAACTGGCCGTTGAAGTAGACCGCCCAAGAGCCGGGTTCAGCACCTGGTATTGCCTGTTCCCTCGGTCGGCTGCGCGCGAGGAGGGCCACCACGGCACTTTCCGGGACGTAGAAGCCTTGCTGCCGCGCATTTCAGGCATGGGCTTCGACGTACTGTATCTGCCTCCGATTCACCCCATTGGCACATCGCACCGCAAGGGCAAGAACAACTCCGTGGTGTCGCAGCCGGGCGATCCGGGCGTTCCGTACGGTATCGGTTCGGAGCTGGGAGGGCACGATGCGATCCACCCTGAACTGGGTACGCTGGACGATTTCAAACACCTGATCGCCGTCGCCAGAAACTACGGCATGGAAGTAGCGATGGACCTGGCCATTCAGTGCTCGCCCGACCATCCGTGGGCGAAAGAACACCCCGAATGGTTCAAGAAGCGCCCTGACGGTACTATTCAGTACGCCGAGAATCCGCCGAAGAAGTATCAGGACATCTACCCCGTTTACTTTGAAACCGAAGACTGGCAGAACCTCTGGCTGGAACTCCGGCGCGTGCTGCTGCTCTGGGGCGAATGGGGCGTTCGGATGATCCGCGTCGACAACCCGCACACCAAACCGTTTGCGTTCTGGGAATGGGTGATTGCCGAAGTCAAGAAAGAGTACCCCGATATGATCTTCCTGTCGGAAGCCTTCACGAAGCCAAAGGTGATGCAGGAGCTGGCCAAGCGTGGCTTTGCGCATTCGTACACGTATTACACCTGGCGTAACAACAAGCAGGAGTTGCAGGAGTATATGACCGAGCTGACGCAGAGCGAGATGAAGTACTACTTCCGCCCGAACTTCTGGCCGACCACGCACGACATCAACCCGTATATCTTGCAGGGGGGCCACGAACCGCAGTTCCTGATTCGCTATTTCCTGGCCGCTACGCTGTCGAGCAACTACGGTATCTACGGCCCATCGTTCGAACTGATGGAACACATTCCCTTCCCCAACAAGGAAGAATACCTCAACTCCGAGAAATACGAGGTACGCTACTGGGACTGGGGACGGACCAACAAACTAACGTACCTCATTGGCCTGACCAACCGCATCCGGCACGAAAACGCAGCGTTGCAGAAGACCAACAACATCACGTTCTGCTCCGTCAGCGACGATGCGATCATGGCTTATGTGAAAGTGGCCGAACAAAACCGCCTGCTGATTGTCGTCAACACCGATGCCTACAGCCGCCGGGCAGGCATGGTGCAGGTTCCCATCTGGGAATTGAACATTCAGCCGGACCAGGAATACGTAGTGTACGACCTGCTTACAGGTGCCTATTACACCTGGCGGGGCGAGTGGAATTACGTTGAGCTGGACCCCTACACGCTGCCGATGCACCTGTTCCGCATAGACCTGCTGTAAGCGCTTCAGCAAGAGGTTTGATAACGCCCGGTTTGTAGAAGCCGGGCGTTTTGGCTAACAAGGGCCCTAAATCATTAGTTGTATGTTCTATGTGACACTACACACGTGTGTTTTAATTTCGTTCAGCGCCTATGTCCTCTCAACCTCTAACTTCATCAACTACTTGGTCTACCCTCGCCAATGATGCTACGTTCTGGCCGGCCCTGGCCGAAACGTTATTGCCTTCCTACGTCAATACCTGCCGCTGGTTTGCGGGCAAAGCCCGGCATCAGGCCGGTTTCTCGATTCCGGTGGTGCATCCCCTGCCCCTTCCAGGCCGGACCGACGAACCAGATGTCGCGTACCTGTTGATTCTGGAAGCCCGCTATACCGACGGCGAGCCGGAGCGGTACCTGCTGCCGGTGTCGTTCGTAGCCGATCATACGGCCCGGGAACTGCCGTTTCGGCTGGCCGACATTCCCGATAAAGGCCGAATTGGCGAAGCTGTTCTGGGTGAGTATCCCGGCGTACTGATCGACGCCATTTATGACGACCGATTCCGGCAGGCGCTGTTTACGGCCATTCACACGGATCAGATCATCCCCCAAACCGACGGCCAATTGGTTTTTAACCGGGGGAAAGGTCTCGAGGAGGGCGATGGCGCGCTGCCGTCGCGGGTGCTGCCGGTCGATTCGAGTAATTCGGCCATGGTCTTCGGCGATAAATACTTCATGAAACTTTACCGCAAACTCTTCCAGGAAACTAACCCGGAAGTAGAAATGGTAGCGTTTCTGACGGAGGTTGGCGGTTTTCAGCACATCCCGGCGTTTGGGGGCAGTATTGTGTGGCAGCGCCCGGAAACCGAGATTACGCTGGGTATGGTGCAGCGCATGGTTCCCAACGACAAAGATAGCTGGATGCAGACCGGCGATTACCTCAACGACTTCCTGTACGCCGTGCCCCACCGGATGTTTGCCATTCGGGAGGACGTGTTCGACCGGGTTGAGTTGCTGGGCAAACGGACCGGCGAGATGCACTGTAGCCTCTACAAACCGGATGCTGAACCAGAGTTTGCCCCCGAGCCGTTTACGGACGAATACCGCAACTTCATCATCCGACGCCTGGAAAGCCTGCTCGAACGCCGATACGCTCTGCTGGTCGATAACTACACCAAGCTGGACCCGCTGGCGCAGCGGCAGGCCTGGGTGTTTATGGAAGCCAAGGAGATGATCGACCAGTTCATCGACGATTTCCGAACCCGGCCGCTTAGTTCGCTGCGGATTCGGATTCACGGCGACTATCACCTGGGTCAGGTTCTGGCTGCGGGTAGCGATTTCGTCATCATCGATTTTGAAGGTGAGCCCGAAAGCAGCATCTCGGATCGGAAGATAAAGCATTCCCCCCTCAAAGACGTAGCGGGCATGATCCGGTCGTATCACTACGCCGTGAGCGCCAAACTATTCAACTCTTCCGAGACGGAGGGCATCGACCCGGCGCATCTGCAACGCGTTTCTGACCGCTGGTTCTATCTGATTCGGGATACGTTCCTGAATGCCTATCTGGATCAGTTCGGCACACCACACCCGCTGTTCAAAAACAACAGTGAGGTGAACTTCCTATTGCTGGTTTACCTGCTCGAAAAGGCCGTTTATGAACTCGGCTATGAGATCAGCTACCGGCCTTCCTGGGTGAAAATTCCCCTCAAGGGCATCATCGACGTCATTCGGGAGATTGAGAAAATCCGCCTGAGCGACATGGGCCACGTAGAGGAAATCCCCATGTTACAAACCGGTTTACTGACAGACAAGAGCAGTTAAAATGTAGTGGTTTATCATTTGACGTTTGTAGTTCGGGTCTGAAGTTTGTAGTTTGACAGGCGAGCCCGTATGCCCGGCTCGAACTACAACGTCAAATTAAACTCATGACACCTTTTGAAAATGCAACTGTCATCATCACCGGTGCCGGCTCCGGCATTGGCCGTCAGCTTACCATCCAGGCCGCAGCCAAAGGCGCTCAGGTTATTGCCACCGACATAAACGAAGACGCCCTGGCCGAAACCGCCCGGCTGGCCGGCGATAATGTAGACACCCAACCGCTCGACGTATCTGACGCCCTGGCGATTCGGCTCTTCGCCGAAGATACCCTCCCTACCCTCGACGACCGCCGGCTGATTCTGGTCAACAACGCTGGTGTAGCCCTGGGCAGCGGCCCCTTCTCCGAAACTGAACTGGACGATTTCGAGTGGCTGCTCAGTATCAACCTGTGGGGTGTGATCCGGATGACGAAAGCGTTTTTGCCGTATCTGATCATGCAGAACGAAGGGCACATCGTCAACGTATCCAGTGTTTTCGGGCTGGCCGGGGTCATGAATCAATCGGCTTATTGCACCGCCAAGTTCGGCGTCCGGGGTTTCACGGACACGCTACGCATGGAATTACTGGATACCAACATCGGCGTTACCTGCGTGCATCCGGGCGGCATCAAAACCAACATTGCCTCTAACGCCCGTATCGGCAAAAGCGGATTCGTAACGAAAGCCATGCATAAAGAAAGTGCCGCCAGTTTTGAAAAAGCCGCCCGAACCACGGCCGACGAAGCCGCCCGCCAGATCTGGGAAGGCGTTCGACGCAACAAAGCCCGGGTCCTGATTGGTGCCGACGCCCGCCAGATTGATTGGGTAACGCGCATGTTCCCGACCGGCTACGTCCGTATGATTCACGACCAGATGGAGAAAGCATTTAGTCCGGGAGTTTAACGTTTGCGTAGGATTCAAGTTCAAAGTTTGTATTTTCATGGTTTGAGCCATGAACTGGTAAACCTACCACTTGTTGAACCTGAATTTTTGAACCAGAAACGTTGAACGTCCGGCATGACCAAACTACTACACCTTCTTTTCGCACTCAGCACAACGTGGGCTTTCGCTCAGGCACAGCCCCAACCCACCATCCTGTCTGAACGGGAACGCGCCCGGGTAGTCGACGAGATTCTGGAAGACCGCTTCACGAACCTGCTGCCGCAGCTCATGCGTCGCGAAGGCATCGACATGTGGGTCATCATCTCGCGGGAATACAACGAGGACCCCGTCCTGAAAACGATGCTGCCGTCGACCTGGCTGTCGGCCCGTCGCCGGACAATCATGGTCTTTTTCGATACGGGCAAAGAGCCGTCCGCTGACGCCCCGGAACCCGTTGAAAAGCTAGCCATTGCCCGCTACGACGTAGGCAATCTGCTCAAGGGGGCGTGGGACATCGACGTTCGGCCGAATCAGTGGGACGCCCTGGCTGACATTATCCAGAAACGTAATCCCAAAAAAATAGGCCTTAACATATCGAAGAACTATGGGCATGCTGATGGGTTGAGCCATACGGAATATGACGAGTTTATGGCGAAACTTCCCGCCGACTTTCAGAAGCGCATCGTCCCGGCCGAACGACTGGCGGTCGGCTGGCTCGAAACGCGGACGGCGAAAGAACTGGCCATCTACCCGCTCATCTGCCGGTTGTCGCACCAGATCGTTCAGGAAGGCTTGTCGGAGCAGGTCATTCAGCCGGGCGTCACCACGACCGACGACGTAGTGTGGTGGTTTCGGCAGCGCATTACGGAACTGGGGCTGGATACCTGGTTCCACCCGACGGTGGACGTACAACGGGCAGATGATAAAAAGTTTGATCACTTACGCACCTTCGCCAAGCGCCCCTCGGGTGAAGTAATCATGCCCGGCGACCTGCTGCACGTGGATTTCGGCATTACGTACCTCCGCCTGAACACCGACCAGCAGCAACACGCCTACGTACTGCGCCCCGGCGAGACGGAGGTACCAATGGCCATTCAGAAAGCGTTTCAGCAGGGGAATCGGCTTCAGGACATTCTGACCGAACGCTTCCAGGCAGGAAAATCCGGCAACCAGTTACTGAAAGAAGCCCTGGAGCAAGCCCAGAAAGAAGGCATCAAAGGCACGATTTACTCCCACCCCATTGGTGTGCATGGCCACGCGGCTGGCCCGACCATCGGCCTGTGGGACCAGCAGAAGGGCGTTCCCGGCCCCGGTGATTATCCGTTGTTCGCCAACACGGCCTACTCGATTGAACTGAATGCCGCCGTGGAGATTCCGGAATGGAAGAAAACCGTCAGGATTATGCTCGAAGAAGACGGTCTGTTCGACGGTCAGCACTTCCGCTACATCGACGGCCGCCAGACGGAGATTTATACGATTCCCAGGAAGCTGGGGTATGTGAAGTAGAGCTTGCTACAATTCAAAACGAACGCTTATACTGCCTCAACACCGTTATATGACATGGTGATCAGGAACAAGTACATCCTAGTTGTGATTCTCCTTTTGGGTGTACTTCTCTATTTCAAGCGGTGCAATGGGTCTTCGTTCGACGTAGACGATGTAGCTAAGCGCCATGAATTTACCGTTAAGCCTACCAATTTCACAACCACCATTGATGCTCCCGCCGTCATTCACGTGAAAGGCCACCTCGACGGCAGAGCAGTAGTCTTTATTCCTAACGGTACGCAAGACAGTAGCGGCTTACCCATTGGCAATGAGTTTTACACGCTGAAACTTCCTCCGGGTGCTGTTGATAAGCAAATGACCTGCGAAATGATACCACGGGATTTCCCTTTAATTTACCAGCCAATAACCGCCAATAAAGGTTCGCTGGTAATCGACGTGAATTTTTAATTACGTATTCAGACTCACAACGAAAACGCCCACAGGGCACAAATCCACGCTACCAGCGTCAGCGCGCTTCGAACGTAATTGAGCGACATCCATGACCTGACCGAACGGCTGATGGTAGCCAGTGGAAGACTGTCCGATTTTTCGAGCCGGATAGCCGTTGGAATAAAAAACGCGAACGTACTGATCCGTTCGACCAGGGCCACCAACGCAGCGGCCAGCCACCAGTCATGCCTGGGTGGCGCTGACTGCCAGGCCGCGACGAGATTCGCCAACGTAATCAGGGTAAGCGGCCCTGTGGTAACGAACGCCCAAAACTGTCGACCGGAGTCAACGGTGCGCATAGCGTCTGTGTTAACGAGGTAGCCATCACCGGCCGACTTATAAAACCATTGTGGCAGAATGATACGGGTCTCGTACAGCCCCGCCCCAAAAGCCGTCCCCAGATTGATGATAAACAGTAGTAATAGGATGTCAGCCGTCGTCATACCGTAGTTGTTTGTGAGCCAAGCACATGGCGTTGTTTTACGACTCAAACCTACATGCTGACTGCGGCTGCTGCCGGCAAAGGGGAGTCAACCCGGCAAAGGCGAGGACGAATACGGTTTTCCGGGCGATGAATTTTTAAACCTGATAAACTTCATCCGGCTCAACCCGGATCGCCCGCCCCTTTTACAGCTCCCCCATCGCCTTCTTGAACGTCTTCTTGCTCATTTCGAGCGGCCGGTGTAAGTATCCCTAAAATTCGGACAGTTTTGAATTAGAGAAAAATGCTAATTTTAAACTGATTCCCATGAAAAAGACCCGATTCACCGAATCCCAAATTGTCAAAATCCTTAAGCAGCAGGAGAATGGCATCCCCACCAAGGAAATTTGCCGCGAACATGGCATTTCTGAAGCTACTTTTTATAATTGGAAGAGCAAGTATGGTGGTATGGAAGCTTCCGATGTCAAACGGCTCAAAGACCTCGAAGAGGAGAACGCTCGCTTGAAGAAGATGTACGCTGATCTGGCGATGGACAATCAAATCCTGAAGGATCTGTTCACAAAAAAAGGTTGGGCCCTGCCACCAAAAGGCAATTAGCCGAGGAGATTGTTCAGGAGCACGCTATTCCCGTGAGCAGGGCCTGTCAGCTAGTGTCTTTACCGCGTTCGCAATTCTATTATAACACCAGGAAGGATGATACGGCTGTGATTGAGGTATTGCAGGATTTGGCTTTTGCCCATCCTTCGTATGGGTTCCGGAAACTGTTTGCCTATATCCGAAGATCTGGCCAGACCTGGAATCATAAAAAGGTGTATAGGATTTATAAACTGCTCAAGCTGAATAGAAAACGTAAGGGGAAGCGTAGGCTGCCAACTCGAGTGAAGCATCCGCTGCAACAACAGACCGCAATTAACAGCAGTTGGAGTATGGATTTCATGAGTGATACGATGGTAGGTAACCGTAAATTCCGGACGTTCAACGTCATCGATGATTGTACGAGGGAGGTGCTGGCGATTGAGATCGACACCTCACTTTCCAGCAAAAGGATCATCCGAACGTTGGAACGGGTGATAAAAGAACGAGGAAAGCCCAAGACCATTCGAACCGACAATGGCCCGGAATTTACTTCGGGTGATTTTGAGCTTTGGTGTAGGGGCGAGAAGATTGAGATTCAATACATCCAGCCAGGCAAACCGATGCAAAATGGGTACGTTGAACGGTTCAATCGACTATACCGGGAGGCTATTTTGGATGCTTACCTATTTTTTGACCTTGAACAGGTCCGGCAATTGACGAGCGATTGGATAGAGGAATATAATCTAAGAAGACCCCATGAGTCATTGGGTAATCTCACGCCCGAAGAGTGGAAAAGCAGGGTGATTGAAAACGAAGAAACTCTAATTGGTACTGTCTGAGATTAGGGGTACTTACACCGGCAAATCGCTTTGGGGCGCTTTCGTCGTTCAGGGACAGGAAGCTGCCTGCATCATGCTCGAAGGAGACCGCTGCTTCGACAGCCATTGCCTCCACTACATCGGCAAGTGGCAGACGGAGATTTATAGCATTCTCAGGAAGCTGGCGTATGTGAAGGTAATTAGAGCCTAAGGCAGCGTACCAGCCATCCAGCTTTAGCTAAAACCAGGAAAGCGCTTATTAATTTAAATGAGGCCTTCTAAAAATTTCATCTTGACATAATGATAGTTATTCAACAGTTCTCCAAAAAGCACCAAATCCAGCTACTGCAATCAGTAGTCAAGCATTGTACTTTTTCCCTATTATTATAAGGCATCTTTGTGGAATTATAGATACCAACTACATCTTAGAAAGAAATGTAAAACTATGAAGCTGACTATATATCTGTTCTTTTTCCTTACTTCCATGGTTTCATATGGCCAAACTTACCGCACTAATCGAAGAACCATCTATCGAGATACCTCGAATAACATCATCAAGGAAAAGAATTTTTATGAACTGCTTAATTCAGGAAAGTATAAAGTTCAACCTGTATTTGATACTGTGAAGAACAAAGTTATTGAGATCAGATTATTTAGGAAGACCAGATAACAAGAAAAAGTACAATGCTTGACTACTGATTGCAGTAGCTGGATTTGGTGCTTTTTGGGGAACTGTTGCATAAATAATCTTATGTAAGAAAAATATTCTTGGAACGGCTGTGTTTAGAACTCTATTAGCTGTTTAGGGAAAGTACAATTTCTCGGTAACTCTTGAATCAAATCATCTAGCTTGTTCTAGTATGATGAAATTGCCTTTTTGTATCGTACGTCTTCATCCGCAAGACTCAACATAGATAGAAACTCCTCAAATGAGTCGGCCACTAATTGCCTGGGAAATGGAAGACTGCCATTGTTTTGATGATGAAAATACCATTCAACTAGGTAAATTTTGCCTTCATCATCGCCTTTAGTGACAATACATAAAGGATTGAAGCCGTCCACTTCTGTAAAGGGAATCATAGAATTGAGAAAAAACAATGGACTCTCAACATCTATCTCATAATCTAGACAATGCTCTGTTATTGACTCGATCCTATCCTGAATCTCATCTAAGGAAAAAAAGGAATAAACTCTAAAATACTTTTCATGCATTGTGTAGCATAGCCACTTTTTGTCATTAGGGGCTTGAATGACATACTCATCAAAGGAACTACCATTGAACTTCAACAGCAATTCGTTAAGTGATTTACCTAATGGAGCTTTGTGGTTAGAATCAAACATTGATAAGCTCTCTTGATCAATTGGTGGCTTAACCGAAGCATTGTTGAAGTCGTAATTCACTGGTGAGTCAAGTGTTGTATAAGTGAGTATTATGTTAAGTAGAGCGATTACCAATTTACAATCATCAAATGCGCAATGAAAAGGATACCTCGCTTCACTCGAATTGCAATTGTTCTATTCGTTCTTCTTTTGGTAAGCTTTGTAGTACTGTTTATTTTTTTACCGCCTTCCCAAGGTGTTGGCCCTTATCAGGAGTACATTATTGAGGATGTATCAAAGCCACAACAGTTCATTATTCCCGGTAAACTTATCAATCCTGTCGTCATCCGTTATCAGATAGAAGGGGTAATTGATAAAAGTGCCATCGTGAGTTTCCGAACGGAAACGGCTGAATACGTTCGTATTCCCTTAAAAGGTATTATTGCGGATAGTGCGGTACGAGACTTTTACGAAAATAGAGATCTGTTGATTACCTATCAGCCTATAGGTACTAAGAAAGGGCATTTAGTCATCAAAGCAGCACTCAATTGGTGAGTCACAAGAGCCCAGCCCAGTTGTATGATCTGGTTTATGTTAACCTAAGAGCAATAAATGATAAACTTTCTCTTTCGTAAGCCCTTATTCTCCCTCAAACCAACCGAATTCCATCCGGCTCAATCCGGATCGCCCGCTCACGGTACAACGACCCAATCGCCTTCTTGAACGTTTTTTTGCTCATTTCGAGGGTGCGATAAATCGCTTCGGGTGCGCTTTCGTCGTTCAGGGGCAGGAAACCGCCTGCTGCTTTCAGCTTATCCAGGATAAGCTGTGCATTCGGCTCAATACCCTCATAGCCGGGCTTTTGCAGCGTTACGTCGGCACGTTTGTCGGGGCGTATGGTTTTGATGTAGCCCTCCAGCCGGTCGCCCACCGTTACGCGTTTGAACAGTTCGTTGGTGTACAAAAGTCCCCGGTACCGATTGTTGATAATTACGTTATAGCCCAGATCCGTCCGCTCATACACCATCAGGTCCACCGCCTGCCCGGCTTCCAGGTCAGAGGCATCGTCGTCGAGAAAGGAGTTGATCCGGCTGGATGCCACCAGCCGCCCCGTGTCCCGGTCGAGGTAGAGAAACACGACGTACCGCTGCCCGACCTTCATGGGTAGCTGCTGTTCTTTCAGCGGTACGAGCAGGTCTTTTTCCAGGCCCCAGTCGAGGAACGCGCCGAAGTTGGTTACGGCCACAACTTCCAGAAATCCAAACTCATCACGCTCCACATACGGCAGCCGCGTTGTCGCCACGGGCCGATCTTCAGAATCGGTGTACACAAATACGTCGATCATGTCGTCGATCTCCAGCGTTTCCGGTACGTATTTGTTGGGTAACAGTAGGTCGTTACCATCCCGGTCGCCCAGAAAAACACCGACGCTGGTTTCCCGCAGCGCCCGCAACCGATTCATCTGTCCAATTCTGATCATGGGGTATCAACAAAAGTTCATAGGTTTCGTTTGGCCTTGAACCGGCGTAAAGGTCGCTATTTTATCGGTGGATTTTACGTCCGTATCTGCCATTTAGCTACGTCAGGCCAGTTATCAACCCGCTTATCCAACCGCTAATGGCCCGCCCGCTCCTTACGAATTTGTAAACAGCTTACTCAAAATGGGGGTTATCCAATAGGTAGAGGTTTTTCACTATTTTTCCGGACATTTTTGCCGATAGCATCTTTCATTATGGCTAAACAGAAACCCGCAACCAACGACGTATCCACCTTAACGCATCCTAAAACGGCCAGTCGCGCCCGAAAGCTGAAGGCAGCCGACGAAGCCGTTCAGGCGGCTATAGTCCACGACGCCCAATCCACGCCCGAGCCGGCGGTTTTGGAGCAACCGGCCACGCAGTCAGGGATGTATTCGCGATTCACCGATTTTGACATCCATTTGTTTCGGGAAGGTAAACACACCCGGTTATACGAGAAGTTTGGCTGTCATGTGGTGGAGCATAACGGCGTCATCGGAACGTATTTTGCCGTGTGGGCACCCGCAGCCAGGTTTGTATCGGTAATCGGCAACTTCAACGGCTGGAATCGTGGCACGCACGCCATGAACGTCCGCTGGGACAGTTCGGGCATCTGGGAAATTTTCATACCCCACATTGGGCGGGGCGAAGTGTACAAATATTTTATCGTACACGAAAGCGGCCGCGAACTCGAGAAAGGCGATCCCTACGCCCACCGCTGGGAGTTGCCTCCGCAGACGGCTTCGGTCGTGTGGGATACCTGGTACGAGTGGAACGACCAGGAATGGATGGAAAACCGCCGGAATACGAACGCCCTCAACGCTCCGATTTCGGTCTATGAAGTCCATTTGTCGTCGTGGCGACGCGACCCGTCGGACCCTGACCGCGAACTAACCTACCTCGAAATCGCCGATGCGCTCGTTCCCTACGTCAAAGACATGGGTTTCACGCACGTCGAGTTCATGCCGGTCATGCAATACCCATACGCGCCGTCGTGGGGCTATCAGATCACGGGCTACTACGCCCCCAGCAGTCGGTTTGGAACCCCGCAGGAGTTCATGACCCTGATTGAGCGGCTGCACCAGGCCGGCATTGGCGTGTATCTCGACTGGGTGCCGTCTCACTTCCCCGGCGATGCCACTGGTCTGTACGAGTTTGACGGATCGCACCTGTACGAACACCCCGACCCGCGCAAAGGCTACCACCCCGACTGGAAGAGCTATATTTTCAACTACGGCCGCAACGAAGTTCGTTCGTTCCTGCTGTCGAATGCGCTCTTCTGGCTTGATCGCTTTCACGCTGATGGGTTGCGGGTCGATGCCGTAGCGTCGATGCTGTACCTCGACTATTCGCGGAACGCCGGCGAGTGGGAGCCGAACGTATTCGGTGGCCGCGAGAACCTGGAAACCATTTCACTGTTCAAAGAAATAAACCAGGCCGTTTACCGCGAATTCCCCGACGCGCAAACCGTAGCCGAAGAATCGACGGCCTTCCCGGGCGTGTCGCGGCCGGTATTTGCGGGCGGACTGGGCTTTGGCATGAAGTGGATGATGGGCTGGATGAACGATACCCTCCGGTATTTCGAGCGCGATCCGGCTTTCCGCAAATACCACCAGGACGAGTTTACGTTCAGTACGGTGTACGCTTTCACCGAAAACTTCATGCTGCCATTATCGCACGATGAGGTGGTGTATGGCAAGAAATCACTGGTGTACAAAATGCCGGGCGACGAATGGCAGCAGTTTGCGAATCTGCGGCTGCTGTTCAGTTATATGTTCACCCACTCGGGCACCAAACTGCTCTTCATGGGAGGGGAGTTCGGCCAGACCCGCGAGTGGAAATACGACGTTAGTCTGGACTGGCACCTGCTGGACTACGCTCCGCACAAAGGTGTGGCGGCCTGTGTGAAGGCGCTCAACCACCTGTACCGCACGGAACCGGCACTCTACGAGAAAAACTTTTCGTCGGAAGGATTCGAATGGATCGATACGACTGACCGCACAAACAGTGTATTGACCTACGCCCGCAAAGGGGAACGTCCGGAAGATACGCTGCTGATCGTGCTGAATATGACCCCGGTTCCGCGCCCCAATTACCGCATTGGTGTTCCAGCGGAGGGGAGCTATCAGGAAATCTTCAACAGTGATAGGCAGGATTTTTACGGCAGTGGCGTTGTCAACGCAGATCCGATTGCTTCCGAAGCAGAAAAGTGGCACGGCCGGGCGCAGTCCCTATGTCTGAACGTACCACCTCTGGGGGCAGTTGTCCTGAAAATTAACGCCTAATGAACTGAATACGTGGTTAATTGGTGATCCAGAAACAGATGCTACGATAATATTCGACGTCTGCTGTTCAGGCCAACCAATTAACCACTCAACCATTTGCCTATCTTTGCCCGCCTGAACGACCTGATACGTTTGCATGAGAAAAATTCTGGTTGCGCTTTTAACCACCATCGCTCTTCACTCATACGCCCAATCGCCCGTTGCCAGTCGCCTTCGCGGTGGCTTCGATGTGGGCCTTGCCATTAAAAATGATTATTACAATCCTTCGATTACTTACTACCAGTTAATCAACCTCGGCGATCAGCGGCTGTTTTCGCTGGGCTGGACCGGCCGACTGGGCGCTTTCTACGGCGATAACCTGAACTATTACACCGCCCCCGCCCGGCTAACCCGGGGTCAGGCCGGTTTGGGCTCGCTGGGCAAATCCCTCCTTGTACAGAATATCGACACGGTCCGGTTCGACTACGTCACGATGACGTCGTTCAACCTCGGCTTGCGGGCTCAGTTCAATTTTGGCCCTGTGGAGGTGGGGGCCAGTGCGGATCTGCTGGGTATTACGTTGCTGCGACGCTACCGGACGGGCCGCTACCGATCATCGACCGGAGCATTTACGGCGGTTGATTCCCTGAACCGCGAGGTCCAGAAACCGTTTCAGGGCCCCGACGCTTTTCAGCGGGCCAGGGCCCAGCGCTGGAACCTTCGGCTGCTGGGCGACAACGATTACGGAATGCTGGCAACGGAGGTCTACGCCCGTGTTCGGATAAATCAGCGTTTTGCCGTCAAAGCGGGCTATCAGTGGCTCACAACCGAGATGGTTGTCGACAACCGGGATGTTGTTGCAGACAACAACCGGTTCCGCAACCGCACCGGTTTCCCCTACATCGCCCTGACGTTACCGATATTTTATTGATCGAAGAGCAAACGAATGAAAGAGTGAATGAGCGAAAGAGCGAATTTTGCCGGATACATTCCATTTTCGCTCCGCTTCGGCGATCCGACTCTACTCATTCACTCTTTATTCACGCTTCCACTGCTTTCAGATCGAAGTACGTTTCGAAAATGGCGTCGCCTACTTCGTTCGTACGGAGTTGAAAGCGGTCGAGGTACTGGTGCAGGCCCGTTTTGAAGATGTCGGCCGGTTCGGTGAACTCAATCTCCGTGCGGAGTTTACTGAGCATTCGTTCGGCAATGTTCCCGAAGCCGTGGCTGATGTTGTTGCCCGAGATTTCGTAGAGAGAAAGCTCGGCCTGCCGGATGCAGTGAAACACCGCCCGCGGGAACATCTTGTCCAGAATCAGGAACTCCACAATGTTGGAGGGTGTCAGCGTCCGGTACTGCTGGCGGTGCATGTTGTAGGCACTCACCGACTTCAGTACGGCCGACCAGATCATCAGGTCGATGGTCGACCCCACCGAATCCGCTTCCGGCATTAAGGTGAAATACTTTACGTCGAGGAACCGCGACGTTTTATCGGCCCGCTCCAGGAAGCGCCCCATCCGCCCGAAATGCCAGGCTTCGTTGCGCGTGATGGTTGCGTCGATGATCCCATACAGCAACTGCGTACCGTTTCGGATGTCGGTGAAAAAGCTCTGCGTGCGGTTCTGGCTCCAGTCCTGATGCGGCCCCGTATCGCGCACCATCAGGTAGAACTGATTCAGGTGCTCCCACATCTCTTTCGAAATCACCTCGCGAATCGTACGGGCGTTTTCACGCGCATTGCTCAGACACGATACGATCGAATTCGGATTACGCTTGTCGAACGTCATGAACTCAATCACGTTCTCGGGGGTCGGCTCAGCGTAGAATTGGTAGAAAAGGTAGTTATCGGCGGTAGCGATGAGCAACGGTTCCCACTGCTGGTCAACGTTGGGGGGCAGATCAAGGGCCAGGTTAAAATTAACGCTCATGAACCGGGCATAATTTTCGGCCCGTTCCACGTAGCGATGCATCCAGTAAACTGAATTAGCAACACGGCTCAACATAAGCAGTAATCGAGAGGGTAGTCAACAAAAATAACATGACAATCACGTTTCACAAGTGAAGTTTCTCCTATTTATATAAAGTACAAAATAATCTTTGTTTATTTTGATATTATTCCAATTCGCCGATCAATCTCATCTGACTCATTCTTCACTCATCAGCTTCTGCAACTTGGCTACGGTAATCTCGCTGTAGGTATCGATAACCAGATCAGCGTGGCGGGTATCCTTCTCCTGGCCGTTGGTTGTCAGCGCCACTACCCGCATACCAGCGGCCCGGGCGGATTCAACCCCCGCCTGCGAATCTTCGAACACGATGCACCGGGCCGGATCAGCCTTCAACTTGCGGGCTGCCACCTGGAAAATAGCTGGGTCTGGTTTGCCATCCGTTACGTCGCGGTCGCAGACAATTTTGTCGAAATACGCTTCAATCGGTACGTGCTGGAATAAGAAACGAACGTTCATCATCGGGGCCGACGTAGCCAGCGCGGTTAGCAGACCGGCGTCTTTCACCTGCTTCAGAAAAGGAAGCAGGCCGCGAATTGGCTTGATCTTCGATTCGAATAATTCCTGAAACAACGACTCCTTCTGCTGCTTCAGAGCCGTAATTTTTTGAGGGCTCAGGTCATCTCCCAAAAAATGCTTCAGAATGTCGGGGTTTGAACGTCCGGCGATATGCTGCTCAAAATCGTCGTCGGTCAAATTGATATCAAAACGGGTAAAGAATTGCCGGTAGGCTTCTTTATGCGTTGGATTGCTGTCGATCAACGTACCGTCCATATCGAAAATTAAGGCCAGCTCCGGCAGTTTTTTTCGAGTCATACCATCTCTATTTTGCAACTTATTTAAAACCCTCTCAATAAAACCATGAAGAAAGGCAACCTGACGTTTTTTCTGAGTTTATTATCTTTATTAGCCGTGTCGACCATTACCGCGTTGGCTGCCTCCACGCCCAAAAAGCCGAAAAAACCCAGCGACCGACTCTATGAAATGCGGATTTACTACCCAACGCCCGGTAACTACGCAGCCATCGTTGACCGCTTCCGGCAGTACACAACCAAGCTGTTCGAAAAGCACGGCATGACCAACATCGGCTACTGGACCCCAACCGACACGAGCCGCAAAGAACTGGTTTATATCCTCTCCTACCCTGACCGGGCTGCCCGCGACGCGTCGTGGAAAGCGTTCGGCAGCGACCCGGAATGGAAAGCCGTAGTGGCCAAAACGGAGGCCAACGGTAAAATTGTGGAGCGTGTCGACCAGATTTTCATGAACGAGTCTGACATTTCACCGGCTATCAAAACTCAGGCGAAGTCGCCCGAGCGGATTTTTGAACTGCGTACGTACACCGCCACGCCCGGTAACCTGAACAACCTGATCGACCGCTTCCGCAACCATACCATCAAGCTGTTCAGCAAACACGGTATGGAGCATATTGGCTACTGGACAACGGTGGAGAAAGACCCCAGCACACAGCCCAAACTGGTATATATCCTGGCCCACCCAAGTGAAGCGGCCGGCAAGCAGCACTTCGATGAGTTCCGCAAAGACCCCAAGTGGGTAAAGGCCAAGGAAGAATCGGAAAAGAACGGCCCGCTGACGGTGAAAGTCGAGTCGGTGTACATGAAACCGACGGATTATTCGCCCATTAAATAAGTCTGGATCGCTGGGACGCCCAGCCGGATTTATCTGATTAGACTAACTTACCTGATTTTGCTTTGCCGCACTTTAAACAAAATCAGGCTAATTCATTTAATCAGATAAATCCCTGTCTGGACGTTATGAAAAACATTGATCACCTCGTTAAACTGCTGCTCGACAAACCGACAGAAACCGGTGTGTCGCGTAAAGAATTTTTATCCTTCGCCGGGCGGAGCCTGGCCGTGGGGGTAGCCGGTGGACTGGCCGCTTCCTGCAAAACCAGCCAGAACAGCATGGGCTCGGCGGGAACGTACACCTCATCGAGCGGCAACGTACCGAAACTCCCGGCTCAGTCGCCCCCGGCCAAGGTACCCGAAAAAGTAACGGAACCGATCAAGCTGGAAGCTTGGAAAGCCGACACCGAACGCGAATCCGGTCCTACGCCTTCTCCTACCCCACCCGACCAACGCATTGGCTACGCCCTCGTGGGACTGGGTCACCTCACCCTCGAAGAACTGCTGCCCGCTTTCAGTGAGTGCAAGAAATCGAAGGTGGTGGCGCTGGTGAGTGGCAGCCAGGATAAACTCCAGAAGGTAGCGCAGCAATACGGCATCAAGCCGTCAAACCTGTACAGCTACGAGCAGTACGACCGCCTGAAAGACAATCCGGAGGTGCAGGCTATCTACATCGTGCTTCCCAACGGCATGCACGCCGAGTACACCATCCGGGGGGCGCAGGCCGGTAAGCATATCCTGTGCGAAAAACCGATGGCTAATACGTCGGCGGAGTGCCAGGCCATGATTGGTGCGTGTCGAAAAGCTAACCGCAAGCTGATGGTCGCCTACCGTATTCAGTACGAGCCAAACAACCGGATGATCCGCGAAATGATTCAATCGAAGCGATTCGGCACGACCAAATTCATTGAAGCCTTCAACGTCCAAAATTCGGCCAATCCGCAGCACTGGCGACACATCAAAGCCCTGGCTGGCGGAGGGGCGCTTCCCGATATTGGCCTGTACTGTCTCAACACCATCCGCTACCTGCTGGGCGAAGAACCTACGGAGGTGTTCGGCTACCAGTATAGTACGCCCGGCGACCCGCGCTTCCGGGAAGTTGAGGAAATGGTAAGCTGGCAGATGCGTTTCCCGAGCGGTGTTATCGCCAACTGCGGCACAAACTATGGCGTTCATGAAACCCGCCGGTATCGTGTCATGGCCGAACAGGGCTGGATGGGCCTCGACCCGGCCTTTGCCTACAATGGTCTGCAACCGGAGATTTCGTACGCCGAAGGAAAGGTAGAGCACAAGGAATCACCCAAAATCGCTGAAAAGAACCAGTTTGCCTCTGAGATTGACCACTTCTCAGACTGCATTATGCAGAACAAAACGCCCTTTACGCCCGGTGAGGAAGGGTTGCAGGATCACAAAATCATGGAAGCCATCTATCAATCGGCGCGGGAAGGTCGGCCGGTCAAGCTGGCAGAGATAACCAAAAAAGATGCGTTCCGAGGGGATAAGCCGGAGATGCAATAGGCGAGAGCCTGATAGCCGCTACTGATTTCATAAGAACGCCCTGGTTTTAAGTGTGTCGGTGGCGGCTGCTACGGTAGATTCCGGGTTGGTTATAGCTTTTTGCGCATATACCACCTGGTACACCCGTATGCCCGTCAGCCGCCGTCAGTTTCTCCAGTTTACTGTTGCCTCAGGCGTAGCCACCGCCTTTCGGTCAGTAGCCGCGCCAGCCGCTAAACCACTAATCTGTTTGTTCTCCAAGCATTTGCAGTGGTTGCCAGACTATGCCCAATTAGCAACGACCACGGCTGAGCTGGGCTTCGGCGGCCTTGATCTTACCGTTCGTAACAACGGCCATGTGCTGCCGGACCGCGTCACGACAGACTTGCCGAAAGCGATCAAGGCCATTCAGTCCGCTGGGCTGCAGGTGCCGATGATGGCCACGGACATCAACCGCGCCGATGCTACCGCCGAACGAGTATTGTCCATTGCTAAAGAGCACGGTGTTCAGCACTACCGTATGGGCTACTACCGCTACGATCTCAACCGCCCGATTCAACCGCAGTTGGACGAGTTCAAACGACACCTGAGCGGGCTGGCGGCTTTGAACGAACGCATCGGTATCCGGGCCAGCTACCAGAATCACTCGGGTCGGGGCTACGTAGGCGGACCAGTCTGGGACCTGGCCTGGCTACTGGACGGTGTATCTCCGCAATGGGTAGGGTCACAGTACGACGTCTTCCACGCCATGATTGAAGGGCATAGCTCGTGGGAAGCTGGGTTACGAATGCTGGCTCCGCGCTTCTTTACCATCAACGCCAAAGATTTCCGCTGGGAAATGAAAGGCCGAACAACCGAACATCAAAGCTGCCCACTGGGCGAAGGCGTGGTGAACTGGCCAGCTTATTTTAAAACCCTCAACCAACTGAACGTATCGGTACCTATCTCGCTCCACGCTGAGTATTCCCTGGGCGGGGCCGAAAACGGCGCACGGCAGTTGAGCATCTCGCCGGACGTAGTCAAAGCAGCTTTGAAGCGGGATTTACAGCAAGTAAGAGGATATCTCAACACCTGATCGACTTACAGTTGCCTGATTAATTCCTTCACTACCGCCGTTGTCGCGATCAATCGTTGTCTTTCACAATATCACCTGCCAGTTGGTCTGTTCAGTACCGGCCGTTTAATGTATTACGCGACATTCAATCTATTAAGCACCAACTTCCTAGATCTTGGCATCTGTTCCGGCACCAAGAACCTGTAGATCGGAAGATGCTATTTTTAATCTGTTTTTAATTAGCTTTCGGTCGCGTTTTTCTTTGATGGGTGTAGCCTCTCTGATTCGTATTGCTACTTCCTAACATTGAAACCCGTATCAGGTTATACCTATTAACTCCCAACGGCTGCGGTGCCGGGCACCAACTTGCTATTGGACTGAACCATCACTCGTATCAACTAATTTTTGTCAACGTGGAACTGTATCAGCAGGTTTTCGAAAACAACCAGAAGTGGGTGGCTTCCTGTGTGGAAAAAGACCCCGAGTATTTCTCTCGCATGGCCAAGGGCCAAAGCCCGGAATTCCTGTATATCGGCTGCTCCGACAGCCGCGTACAGCCCGAAGATTTCATGAGCGTTGAGCCGGGTCACATTTTCGTACACCGGAACATCGCCAACGTTATCCCCAACAACGACATCAGCGCTATTTCGGTCATTCAGTACGCCGTTGAGCACCTCGGCGTCAAGCACATCATTGTTTGCGGCCACTACGGCTGCGGGGGTGTTAAGGCGGCCGTATCGCACCAGGATTTTGGCAAAATCAACATCTGGCTCCGGAACATTCAGGATGTGTATCGCCTGCACCGGGACGAGTTGAACGCCATCACCGACGAAGAAGCCCGACACCGCCGGCTGGTTGACCTGAACGTACGGGAGCAGTGCCTGAACGTCATGAAGATGTCGTTTGTGCAGCACCGCTACTTTGATACCCGCGATATTCAGATTCACGGCTGGGTCTACGACATCGAAAACGGGCTGGTGCATGACCTCCAGATCGACATGGAGGCCATGCTGCGCGACCTGGAACTGTACCGAATTGACGAAACGCAGACGCATTAATAATGAAAAAGCCCCGGTTGCGCCGGGGCTTTTTCGTTTATTCACTATCGACAAATTCGAGAGTTCGGTATAATACGCACCAGACGCGACTAATAATGATACCGGCACTGAACAATGTGTAATCGCTGGGCGTCAACCCGGTAAACAAGCCGGTGCTCATCCGTAATTCTCCGCGACCAGAAACCGCTCAGGTTCTCCTTAAGTGGCTCTGGCTTACCCTTTCCTTCAAACGGGGTCCGTAAAGCTTCCTTGATCAATTCGTTGATACGCCGAAGAATCGTTTTATCAGTTTGCTGCCAATAGATATAATCCTCCCAGGCATCTTTATCCCACGATAAATCCATCGTCACTCCTCGATCAGCCCGTGACTTTCATACTCGCCCCGATTAGCACGGTCAACAGCATTCATCAACCGATTCCTATTCTTCTCCGAGCCAAGCAGATGAAGTGTTTCTTTCATTGAGTTGTACTCCCGCAGCGAAATCAGGACTACGTTCTTGTTTTCGCTACGGTTGATAATCACCATATCACCGTCATCACTGACTTGATCAAGTTTAGCTTTCATTGAGCGCCGAAACTCACTGTAGTTGACTACCTGCATGATCTTTTCGATTTACGTACAAAAATAGGTACTTAATTTGGTAAAACCTACTATTGATACCCCCGCGCCTGCAGGCCAAACAACTCCGCGTAGCGACCGTCCTGCTCCAGCAGCTCGTAGTGGGAACCGATTTCGAGGAGTCGACCACCTTCGAGCACCAGAATCCGGTCGGCCATCCGGACCGTACTGAACCGGTGTGAAATAATCACCGACGAGCGGCCTTCGGTCAACTTGGCAAACCGCTGGAACACCTCGTACTCAGCGCGGGCGTCCAGGGCGGCCGTTGGCTCGTCCAGAATAATCAGTTGAGCGTCGCGCATATAAGCCCGGCCCAGCGCCACTTTCTGCCACTCCCCTCCCGACAATTCGACGCCTTTGTTGAAGCTCTTGCCTAACTGCTGCTCGTAACCCTCGGGCAGCTTGGCAATGACCGTATCAGCCAGACTCCGCTGCGCCGAGGTTTCGATACGTGGCTGGTTGGTTCGCTCGTCGATGTCACCCACGGCAATGTTCGTCCCGGCCGACATCTTGAAGCGGGTGTAATCCTGAAAAATGACACCAATGTTGCGCCGGAGTTCATCCAGATCGTAATCACGAAGGTCATGGCCGTCGAGCAGGATACGTCCTTCGGCAGGGTCGTAGAGCCGGGCCAGAAGTTTAACAAGCGTCGTTTTACCGGCTCCGTTTTCGCCTACCAGCGCCAGCTTCTCACCGGCATGAAGCGTAAACGAGAGGTTTCGCAAGGCCCAGCGGTCGGAGTTGGTATACTTAAACCCAACGTTCTCAAAGACGAACCCTTCCCGAACAGGCCTGGGGAACGGCAGCGGTTTCCGATCCACCTGCGAGTGAATCAACGGCTTGATGGCGAAGTAATCGAAGAGGTCCTGGAGGTAAATCGCTTCCTGCGTCAGGCTGCTGAACTGGAGCAGAATACCTTCCAGTGAACCCCGCACCTGCCGGAACGAACCAGCCAGAAACGTCAGGTCACCAAGCGAAATCTGCCCGTTGACGGCCCGCGCCACAATCCAGACGTAAGCTCCGTAATAGCCCGCCGTACCAAGACCGGTGAGCAGCACACCCCAGCCGGCCCGGCTGATTGCCAGTTGTTTGTTCTTCTGAAAAAACTCATTCGACAAACTACGGAACCGATCGATGATGAACCCCGACAGACCAAAAATTTTTACCTCCTTGGCCGTTTCGTCCGAGGCCCCGATGTAGCGCAGGTAATCGAGTTCGCGCCGTTCGGGCGTCCAGCTCCGCGAGAGTGAGTAGCTACGTTGATTAAAATAATTATCGCCAATGAACGAGGGCGTAACGGCCACCAGAATCAGCAGCAGCAACCAGGGGTTATAAACGGCCAGACCAGCCGCCAGAAAGCCTACCGAAATCAGTTCCTGCACCTGCCCGAACACCCCGGACAGCAGTATTGTCCGTCCAGTGGTTTGTCGGCGGGCGCGTTCGAGTTTATCGTAGAACGTAGCATCTTCAAACTGTTCAAGATCGAGGGTAGCCGCGTGTTCCATCAGCCGGACCGACGTGCGGTTGGCAAACAGATCGCCCAGCAGCCCATCCAGCAGCGATACTGCCCGGCCGATGCCCGTCGACAGGATCGCCAGGCCAAACTCAGCCGCTACGAGCGTCCAGAGATAACTGGTGTCATCAAATCCCGGCAGGCGGTTAAGTCGAACCACCTCGTCGATAATCAGCTTACCGATGTAGAGCGTAGCCGCCGGAATAGCCGCCCGGATCAGTCGCAGAGCGGCATTGCCGATGAACAGGCCGGGCGAGGTTTCCCAGACTAGCCGGAAGAACGCAGGCAGGTTACCGAGGGCCGCAAACCGTTCGCGCCAGGAAAGTTCAGATTCTTTCGTAGAGGTCGGATTATCAGTTGGTTTTTGTGATTTAGCCATACACTAAAAAGACAAGGGCTACCGCCGATTAGTTCATCAAATTCGTATGTAATCGAATCCATCGTATGTGATTCCTTAGTACATTTAAAACGAGCCACTTAGGCGCACTTCTTCACTGTAAAACCTTCTCGTTCATGAAAACTTTCCTCCTCGCGCTGGCCTGCTGCCTGGCCACTTTGACCGCCCAAAGTACGCCCATATTGACTGACGATACGGTTGGAATCCGCTTCTTCAAAGGCTCCTGGAACGACGTATTGGCCGAAGCCAAACGGCAGAATAAACCGGTGTTTGTGGATGTCTATACAACCTGGTGCGGCCCCTGTAAATTGATGGCCAGGGAAGCGTTTCCAAATCCACAGGTCAGCGAGAAATTCAATGCCAGCTTTATCAACTATCAGATCGATGCCGAGAAAGGCGAGGGTGTTACGATTGCGAAGCAATACGCTGTCGATGCTTATCCGACTTCCTTGTTTGTGTTAGGCGATGGTAATCTAATTTATAAAACCAGCGGCTACACGGGTATTCAGGGAATGATGGCCGAAGCCGATAAAGCGATTGAAGAAGCCAAAGACCCAAAACCGCTCACTGCCTGGGAGCAGGAATACAAGAGTGGGAAGCGTGATGCTGATTTTTTATACGGTTACCTCAAAAAAATGGCTAGCCTGGAAAGGCAGGACGAAACGGTTGTAGCCGAGTATATCAAATCGATTCCAGACGCCGAGCGGCTTTCCGAAAAAAACATTGGCTGGTACAGTCGAACGATAACGTCGGTCAAATCAGCCGATTTTGAAAAGCTGGTACAGGAAATCGCCCGGCTTTCGCAGGCACCAGCCACGGCGCAACAAGGTGCTGATGTCTTTTCGGGGCTTCAGCAAATCATCGGTAAAAGCTGGCAACAAGCAGTGTCGACGAAAAATGAACAACTATGCAACAGGTAATTGATGGCCAGCGACAGGCCATCCACGCGTTTAGGCCCGAGATTCCTGCAACAGCTCTTGACGAACGAGCCACTGCCATGCGGGTGGGGTTTTACGGGACTACCCGTATGTTTGATAAATACAGAGCGCTGGTAGTCCCCGAAGCGAAACGGCTAATGGCTACACCCGTCGACATCATTCGTAAAAAAGATGAAGCGAACTTCAACCAGTTTGACAGTACGCAGCCCGACTCTGTTAAGCACACAGGTGACTATAAACAAATGGCCGCCATGATGAAAACCGCCGAAGCGATGCAAACCGCTACGCAGTTGAACAATCTGGCTTGGTCTTACTACGAAAATCTTACCGACAAAACCGATCTGAATCAGGCGTTGGCGTGGTCGGCCCGCTCCCTGGAACTACAACGTAACGGCTCATTCATGGATACCTACGCGCACTTACTCTACAAGCTTGGCCGCAAAAATGAAGCGGTAAAGGTGCAGCAGGAAGCCATTGCTCTCGAAAAGAAGGCCGGCAATGATACTACCCTCCTCGAACAAGCGCTGGCCAGCATGAAGTAGCAGCCATAGGGTCACGGGTACAGTCAAGAGCTAACTTACGATAAGTTAGCTCTTGTTATTTGGCTCGTTTTTGAGCTGTTTTACCAACCAGGGTTTTTCCTTCGTTTACACAACACATATGCGTTGACACTGCTTTATGGAAACTAATAATCGCTTCACTCGCTTTTTCGAAACGTTTGCTTCCCGCGCTACCCGGGCCACTGGCTCCTCGACCGCCTTTCTACTGGCCCTGCTGACGGTGATCATCTGGCTCATTACAGGCCCGATTTTCAAGTACTCCGATACGTGGCAACTGGTTATCAACACCGGAACAACCATCGTAACGTTTTTAATGGTGTTCCTGATTCAGAAATCGCAGAACAAGGATTCGCTGGCTATGCAGATCAAGCTGAATGAGTTGCTCGCCGTAAACCGAAAAGCCAGCAATCGGCTGCTCAACATTGAAGACCTGACCGAGGCCGAACTGCTGGCCCTGCACCAGTTTTTCGGTCGGCTGGCCCAGAAAGCAAAGCAGGAAGACAGCCTGTCGGAGTCGCATTCGGTTGAGGAAGCGGAAGAAATTCACCAGGAAAAGCTGGAGGAAAAACGGGATCGGCACAAATCACAAAAGAACAATTCGCATACGGAACCGTCAGCCAATGGGTAAGGTTGCAGGTAGCTGCTTACCTTTGGTGTATGAAGCGCCTTACTCTTCTGTTCTGTCTCCTGCTGAATCCCGGTCACGCCAGCGAATCAGTCGGCATCCGGTTCTTCAATGGATCGTGGAACGCGGCTATGGCCGAAGCCCGGCGCCTGCATAAACCACTTTTCATTGACTTTCATACGCACTGGTGCCCGCCCTGCCACAAGATGGCCCGCGAAGCGTTTCCCAATCCGGCCATTGGCGAAAAATTCAATGCAACGTTTATCAACTACCAGGTAGACGCCGAGATTGGCGAGGGACCCGAACTGGCCCGGCGATTCGGGGTCAGAAGCTATCCGACGGCGCTCTACCTGACCGCCGAGGGGGAATTGGTGCACCGGGCCGTCGGGTACGCGGGCGTCAATGCCATGCTGACGCAGGTTGACCAGGTGCTACGGATGCCAACCATGCGAAAGTTTATACGTCGGCAACGACGGCAGGCAGCCAATCTGGCACTACCCGACGCAACGAATTAAAACCCTACTTTAACCGTTTCCATCCGTTCGCCCGAAACGGTTTGCTCTTCTATATTGAAGATATCAGCCAGGGTCATCGGCTCATTGGTACGATGCTCCAGCCCGAGGTGAGCCAGCAGCATATTCGATTTGGCGGCTGTCAGCTTCCCGAACGCATAGTCAACCATCAGGCGGCCCTTCCGAAGCAGCGCCTTATCGAGCAGGTGTTTGCTGGCGTTGAACGTAGCAATCACCTGAATGTGCATGCAGTCGGCAAGCAGACCATCGGTCAGGTTCAGGATATTCGACACACTGTTGGTATCCCCACCGGCTTCGCGGGCCTGTAGTATCCGCTCGGCATCTTCGATAATCAGCACGGAGTCCTTGTTGTCCAGCAGAAACGGGATGATCTCGGGCGAGGTCAGGTAGTTGGTCATGTAGGGCGGCAGAATCAGCATGTCCTTTCTGACCAGCGAACTGAGGTGCTTAATGTACGTAGTTTTGCCGGTTCCTGGTTCGCCATGTAGCAGAATCAGCCCCTTGCTCTTGGGCTGCGCCAGGAGCGACACCAGCCGCTCGTGAACGGGCGGGAAATCGTCGTTGTAGTGCAGTTCCAGATCAATATCGGGCGGCAGGATTTCAACGCGCTCGGTATGCAGACCGCCCAGACCACTCTGGATCAGATAAATGTGCGTCTGGTTTTCTTCGTGAACATACTTGTGCTCCTGCACACCATCCAGCAGCGTCCGCGCCGTCGTTTCGTCGCGGAAGTAGCCATGCAGCCGGAAAAAGCGGTCACCGACAAATTCAGCTTTCAGCACTACCCCCTCCTCATGCTGATAAATGCGCTCAATGATATGCCAGCCATCATCGTTGACCCGGGTTGAGTGATTGATCGGCAGAAAGCCACGCCCTTCCAGCAGTTCACGGGCCGACGGCCTGAAGTCATCGTTGAAATGCAGATAATTCGGGTATACGCCAAACGTCTGAACAAAATGCGGAGCCAGTGGAAACTCCCGATCCAGATCGCTGGGGATATACAGGTTTTGAATCGTCTGCTGATTTTGCGTACGACTACTGGCCGTCAGGTAGCGAAAAGGGTCTTGTCCGGAATGCTCAGCGTGAGGTTTCAAGTAGTGTCAGATTACGATTTATCGTACCAAGTTACCCATAAAACGATAAAATGCCTAATTCCGACGCATAACCGCCCATCTCAATACGAAAATCCTAACGCATTGGGTGAAAACCGGAACATGAACTCATGCGTGCTGTTTTGCGTGTACGTGCTGTAGGGATTTTCGGGGGTCTGCGAATAGAACAGGTACCCCACCCGGATCGACGAACCCAGTTGCAGTTCGGCCGTCGCGTGGACGTAGTTTGTCTGGATCAGGCCGGGCGTTTTGTAGCGATAGGCCAGCCCGAAACCAAACCGCTCGTTGATCCACGCCTTTGCGTTTACGTCGACCCCGAGGGGGCGACCACTGATCGCGGATACCAGCACCGACGGAATGAGTACTACGTTTTCGGCCACGGCCGTTTTAACCCCCGCCTGGAACATAATCGGCCGAACGCTCTGGTACAGGAACCGGTTCGACAGGTTCAGCGCTTTGCCAATCAATTCGGGAGCCGAAATACCGCCGAAGTACCGATCCGACTGGTAATATACACCAACGCTCAGGCTGCCTACGGCGCGGTTCAGGCTGGATGCACTCGTGAAATCATAAATCGGCAGCACACTTACTCCCCCCTGCACGCCAACCGATAGTTTAGCCAGCGCAGGCATATTGAAACGATATGCGACGCTACCGTACGCACCCGTTGCCTGGAACAGGCCCATCCGGTCGTTAAGCGCCTGAAACCCCAGTCCAATGGTGCCGTTCGCGATGGCGCCATCGGCCGCAACGCTCTGGGTAATGGGGGCATTGCGCAGGCCAATCCATTTACGCCGGAGCATCGCCGTCAGGTGAAAGGACTCCCGACTACCCGCCGTAGCCGGATTAATACCCAGCGGATTGACCAGGTACTGCGAGTACAAAACTTCTTTCTGGGCAACGGCGGAACCAGTTGCTAATAATGAAATAAAGCCGCTGAGCAGGCAAGCGAATGTAGCTTTTTTGAGTAGATGCATACCAAGCCGTAAACAGGCAGCCAAGTTGTAGGCTTTTGCCATAAAAACCTAATTCAACGTAAGGTTATCTATTCATTTATCAGGCCCTGGTTTCCGCGATTGGCGTGCTGGCCAGTCGTATTCAATGGTCATCATCAGATCCCCGGCCGGATGGGCATTGGCGTTCTTAGTAGCAAGTCATGGTCTATCAGACACACTTCGTTTCCCGTCCATAACCACTCATGTTTCTTTTTTTGAAAAGGCCTACCGGCTCGTTGCAGTTTTGAGCTGTCAATCGACACCGGGGCCGCCGAAAACCGACCAGAGTAGGCAACCAAGAACAACCAATCAAAACAACAATTACAATGAAAAAGCAAATTGCTAAACTGAGCATCAAGACCGACAAAATCGTTTCTCTCTCAAAAACTGACGCGGCTAACATCCTGGGAGGCCGTCCTAAAACAAACGGAGGTGGTTGTTGGTCCTTCAATGCTACCTGTTCAGAGAGCCAGGCAGTATGCTGCTCGTGGCAGTGCTAAGAAAAGCGCCAGACCAGTTGACAGACTCTAAGCGCTCTTACGTAAAGGACTCGGTTTGGTATGAGCCGGGTCCTTCTTACGTTTTCATTCCCTCCACAAACTGTCCCCCTATACATTCGACAACTCTATGAACACGACCAGCGTTTCAACCACGACCCAGCCGCTTCTCGACCGTATTTATAGCCATATCGTGAGCCAGCCAGTCGATGACCAGACCTCGTTACTGGGCGGTCAGATAGGCTTTGCCATATTGGAAGCGTATTATCAGCATTTCCACGGTATAACGACTGAAAGCCGCACCTGGGAACGCATCGCTCATAGCCTGGCTACCATCCAGCAGGGTGAACTGACGTACCCATTTGCCAGTGGTATCGCGGGTGTTGCCTGGGGGTTCCTACATCTGTTTAACCACGGCTTGGTACAGGACGACGATCTGGACCCCAACGAGATTGTCGAAGATCTGGATGAGCCCCTCTTCGAAGTAGCCAAAAACGAACTGAGTGCCGGCAACTATGATTATCTGCATGGCGGATTAGGCGTTTGTCTGTACTTCCTTGAGCGTCGTCCTTCGGAGGCCATTGCGCGTTTCGTGGACGCCCTCGTTGAACAGCTATCGGGTTGCGCCGTTCGCTTTACGGATGGCGGCATCAGTTGGCGATTCGACAATTTCGGCCAGCATACACCAACCGACCCGCCAGTTTATAATGTCGGCTTATCCCACGGCACGGCCAGTATTGTGGCACTATTGAGTTTGCTCTACGAACGAGGCTATGCCCGCGCCCGTTGCGCTTCGCTGATTCAAGGGAGTCTGCAATGGATGTGGGCCAACCGAAATCAGTCCGGCCTATCCATCTTCCCCAATACGATCCAGGCCGTCCGTAGTGATCAGCACAGTCGGCTGGGGTGGTGCTACGGGGATCTGGGTATTGCCAATGCCTTCTGGCTGGCCGGCGAAAAACTTGCCGTGCCCGAATGGCAGATGATCGCCATTCGTACGGTGCAGCAGGCTGCGGGTCGCCGAGAGCCCGACGACACCCTCATCACCGATGCCTCCCTATGCCACGGAGCGGCTGGTGCAGCGTATCTATTCCGCAGGTTTTCCGCTCGACAGCCTCAGCCGCTCCTGGACGAAGCCGCCAGGTTCTGGCTGGATAAGCTGCCGCACTATGCTTCGCCAGACGACCGGCCCGACGTATTTTTAACGTATCACAAGGGACAATATGAACCTAACCTGAGCCTGCTCGACGGTGAGGCCGGTATTGGCATGGCGCTTCTTTCCGAGCTGGGCGGACAGACGTACTGGGACCGCTTCCTGCTTTTATCATAGCACTACGTCCCAAAACAGTTCATCTGCGACCGGCTACGTTTCACTAGTCAGTCAGCGCCCTTGGACCTGCTTTTTTTGAAAAGACCCACCTCCTCGTTGCAGTTTTGGGCTGTCAACCGACACCGGGGCCGCCGAAAACCGACCAGAGTAGGCAATCAAAAACAACCAAGCAAACAACAATTACAATGAAAAAACAAATTGCCAAATTAAGTCTGAAAACAGACAAAATTGTCAGCCTTTCTAAAACTGCCGCCAGCAACGTAATAGGTGGTCGCCGGCCTAATTCAAGCACCTGCGAAGGTGGCGGATCAGCTCCATGCTGTACATGGGATGATGGCTGTAGCAGAAGCATTTGCAGTAGCTGCCACTAAGCTGATCTACCCCAGGGAAAGTGCAATGACAATTAGGCATTGCACTTTTTTGGTATATTCTGGTCATGCGATATGAAATAGAAACCCTTATGATCAACGTGAATTCTTTGGCGGTAGAAACGCTGCTGGACCGAATCCATACACACATCGTTGCGCAGCCCATCGACGGCGATACTTCCCTCGTAGGTGGGCAAATGGGGTTTGCTTTGTTTGAAGCTTATTACCAGCGGCATTTTGGGTTAACCAGTGATGATCACCTCTGGGACCGCATATCGGCTTGTTTGCACGCTGTAGAGACTGGCAACCTTCAACAGTCATTTGCGTATGGAGTAGCCGGAGTAGCCTGGGGGTTCCTGCATTTGTACAATCAGGGTTTGTTACAGGATGATCACCTGGACGCTCAATACATTGTTGAGGATTTGGACGAAGGACTTTTCGAGTCAGCCATGCAATTAATCAGCGAAGGTGATTATGACTACCTACATCGGGGGCTAGGTGCCGGTCCGTACTTCCTCGAGCGTACACCTTCGGCTACAATTGCTGGTTATGTGGAGCAACTTGTGGGGCAACTTGCGCAAGTGGCTGTTCGCTTTCCAAACGGTGACGTTGCCTGGAAATTTTTAAATTTTAACAAATTTGACCAGACAAACGCCTTTCTGTATAACCTGGGGCTGTCGCATGGTTCAGCCAGTATTGTTGCGTTGCTGAGTTTATTCTATGAACGAGGCTATGCCCGTACGCTATGTCGTGAGCTGATTGAGGGAAATCTGCAATGGATGTGGCGCGTACGTAACAAAAACAGTGTGTCTATCTTTCCTAACATCATTGCGGATTCTGCTGACGATCAGAAGAGCCCCTTAGGCTGGTGTTATGGGGATTTAGGCATTGCCAATGCGTTCTGGTTGGCCGGTGAGAAGCTGGGACGACCTGACTGGCAAACGCTGGCCGTTCAGACAATACATAAGGCGGCTACCCGGCGTGGCGATGACGCGCACATTTCTGACGGCGGCATTTGTCACGGAGCCGGTGGTGTGTCGTATCTGTTCAGGCGTTTTGCGCACCGTACTAACCGCCCCCTGCTGAACGAAGCCGCCGATTACTGGTTCGAGCAATTACTTACCTACGCTGGATCGGAAGGGACGGACGATGTATTCCTGAGCTTCAATACCCGTGAAAAATCGTACCAGTCGAACGTATCGCTGCTCGACGGTGAAGCCGGTATCGGCCTGGTGCTGCTTTCTGAACTGGGTGGACAGACGCACTGGGACCGCTTCCTGCTTTTATCATAGCACTACGTCCCAAAACAGCTCATCTGCGACCGGCTACGTTTCAATGGTCAGCCAGCGCCCTTGGACCTGCTTTTTTTGAAAAGACCCACCTCCTCGTTGCAGTTTTGGGCTGTCAATCGACACCGGGGCCGCCGAAAACCGACCAGAGTAGGCAACCAAAAATAACCAAGCAAACAACAACTACAATGAAAAAGCAAATTGCCAAACTGAGCGTCAAGACCGACAAAATCGTCTCTCTCTCAAAACAGGATGCGCAGCAGGTTATCGGTGCTCTTGCGCCCCCAGCCACCTTGTTCTGCCCATACATCAAAACAAAAATTTTCTGCTAACAGACTTGCGATCTTCCGGCTTTTCAGCCTCCGCTACCGTAGCGTAATCAGAGAGCTAAAGGTGCCATAGTTTTTAACCAGACGGCTACAGGTGACGCCCACTTTCCGCAACGGAAGTGGGCTTTTTCATTGAATAGGTGGCTGGTACCGACCTGACGTTTGCCCTCGTGGAAGTTGGCTACGGCGCTTGGCAATTCTTCCCGATCCGGCTACGATTCAAGTGGTTATGCCGACGACTCGTTCCGAAATTTTTGATTCGGCCGCTACGTCCCATCTACTTTTAAATCAGTTAACGACGATCCACTATGCCTACGTCTTCCTTTTCAACCGCCTTCGTTCGTTTGCCTATTGCCGGCTACGCTGCCATCAGTAATCTGGATTGGTCGACACTGGCAGCGCAGATTCGCCGACCGGAGTTCCTTGAAGCCCTTTACATTGCCTCGCCTTCGCTGTACGATGAAGCGATTAAACTCAACATCACTGGTGAACCTGACGAAAAAACGAAGCGGGTACTGTACGCCCTGATTAAATACCTGTCGCGTTATGCCACCCGGTGTACTCCCTTCGGATTGTTTGGTGGGTTTGCTACGTTACCCATCGGCAGTGGCCCCACCACCGTGCAGACCCAAACCAGCGATAGCCTGAAGAAAGTGGTTCGGCTGGATATGAATTTCCTCTGTGCCCTGGCGCAGAATCTGGAGAAGCACCCGGGCGTAAAGCCGTATCTCCGCTTCACGCCAAACACCAGCCTGTACAGCGTCAATGGGCAGTATCGGTACGTTAACTACGCCTATAACGAAGCCGGAATGCGGGTACATGACCTGACCAGCGCCGACCAGAACGAATACCTTGACGCCATTCTGACGCGAGCCCGGTACGGGGCAAGTCCCGCCGAACTGGCTGATGTCATTACATCCGACGAGGTATCGGTGGAGGAAGCGCAGGCGTTTGTCGATCAGGTAGTTGACACCCAACTGCTGGTAAGCGAACTGGAACCTGCCTTAACCGGTGATGATTTTCTGGTCCAGATCATTCAGACGCTGGAAGGAGTCTGCGCGCAGCACGCTACTTATTCGCTCCGCTTTATTGTAACATTGCTGACGGATGTGAAGGCTGATTTGAAGCAGATGGAGCAGGCCAGCGACGTAACATCTACGGAACAATACGAGGCTATTGCCGGAAAATTGAGCCAGCTTGACGTACCTTTTGATCGCAAGGCGCTGTTTCAGATTGATACCTTCCTGCCTAACACCACGGGGCAGTTGAACAAAGGGTTGATTAACAAGCTGGTTGCCAAGATGCCAATCTTGATGAAGCTGTCGCCGAGCGGAGATCCGACGTTGGCCGAGTTTCAGAACAAGTTCTACGAAAAGTACGAAGAAGAGGAAGTACCGCTAGTCATTGCCCTCGATCCCGAAATTGGGATTGGTTACCCGGCTGGTCAGGCTAAGGCCGACGTATCTCCGCTGGTCGACGGGGTCTGGCCGGGGGCGACAACAGATGGCGGAAAAGCCTTTACGGTACCCAAAGAACATACGTATCTGTTGCAGAAAGTGGCCGAGGCCCAGTTGAGCGGGGCTTACGAGATTACGATCAGCGAAGACGATCTACGTCACATTGAACCCAGCCAGACGCAACTGCCGATGACCAATACCGCCCTGTTTTCGGTCATTCGAGAAACCGGGGGCGAAAAGGTCCTGATCAACTCGTTTGGCGGGGCTACCGGTACGTACCTGCTGGGCCGCTTCGGGCATACGGACCCGTCGGTGCTTCAGTTGCTGCGAGAGATCAGTCAGGCAGAAGCCGAAGCCGCCGACTCGGTCATTCTGGCCGACGTTGTTCATCTGCCGGAAGCCCGTACGGGTAACATCATCATCCGGCCACAACTGAACGCGTACCAGATTCCGTACCTGGGCAAGGCTTCGGTTGACCAGGACCACGAAATCCGGGTGACGGATCTGATGCTCAGTGTGCGGGGGAACCAACTTCGGCTGCGGTCAAAATCGCTCAACAAATACGTCATTCCGCGGTTGGCCAACGCCCACAATTACGCCCATCCGGATTCACTCGACATCTATCATTTCCTGTGCGCGCTGCAAAACCAGCAGATTCGGTATTCAATGAGCGCGTTTACGGGCAGTTTTTCAAACCTGTTCCTGTTTACGCCACGGATTGTGCTGGACAACCTGATTCTGAGCGAAGCGCAGTGGTCATTGAAACAGGAACACCTTAAGTCCCTCGTCGCGGCTTTTAAAGCCAACAACTGGTCGGTGCTGAAAGCCGCGATTGATCAATGGCGGGCGCAGTACCGTATTCCCCGCTTCATTTGCGTAGCCGATGGGGATAACGATCTGTACGTAGATCTCGACAATCAACTGCTGGCCGAAACCTTCGTGCAGGAGATCAAAAGCCGCGAAAAAGTAACCATCATTGAGTTTTTACACAACGCTGACAACGCCGTGGTGCGGTCGCCGGAGAACTGGCACACCAACCAGTTTGTAGTAGCCTTCAGGAACGTACCGGATTCGGCCAACACCCCGGTTGTCAGAAAGCCGGTTCCCGTTGCTTCACAAACTGTTCAGCCTGCCAGAGCCCGCAAATTCTTCACTGGTTCCGAGTGGCTGTATTACAAGGTGTACACCGGCGTTAAGATGGCCGACTGGCTGTTGGCCGACGTACTGCTGCCGCTCACGGATCGGCTGAAAGCCAACGGCTGGATCGACAAGTTTTTCTTTATCCGGTACGCCGACCCAAACGGTCATTTTCGCATCCGGTTCCACGTCAACGATCCGCAGTTTATTGGTGAGGTAGTACGCGAACTGCACGAAGCACTGGCGCCGTACGTCGAGAACAGGACCGTTACGGCCGTGCTGAACGATACGTACAACCGCGAACTGGAGCGCTACGGTCGCCATTCCATCGAAGCCGTCGAGGACTACTTCCACATCGACAGCGAAATCATCCTGCGTTTCCTGAGCCTGATTGAAGGAATCGAGGGCGAAGAGTGCCGCTGGCGATTCGGTATGAAACTAACCGACGACCTGTTGACACTGTTCGGTTTCGATCTGAAACATCGGCTGGACCTGGCCGAACGGCAGGCTACGTATTTCGGCAAGGAGTTCGGCTACAATCCCTCGCAGAAAAAACAACTGGACGGCCGCTACAAAGAGATCGAACCGGCCATTACGGAGCTGCTGGCGCAAACCAACGAGGAGCATCGGTTCTTCTACGAACTGGCGCAGCAACGTACTGACCGGCTGCAACTGGTGGCGCAGTACATCCAGACGCTACGGGAACAAGACCTGCTGGTCATGCCGCTGGAGGACCTGCTCACCAGCCTGATTCACATGAGCACCAACCGGCTGTTCCGGAGCCGGCAGCGGTTCGTTGAGTATTCAATCTATTACCACCTCCATAAGTACTACCGCGCCGTGTACGGTCGGACCGTACTGGCGAAAAAGCAACAACCGGCCCTTACCGAAGCCGCCTGAACCGATGACTACGTTAACCAATCCACTCAAAAGCGTATTCGGCGGTAAGATGAGCCCCTACGCCCTGGTCGATCGCTTCCCGCACATTCAGCAGGGGGCGATGATGGACTGCGGTCCTACGTGCCTGGCCATGATTTTCAAGCACTACGGTGTGTCGGAAACAAGGCACCTGCTGACCCGGATGGCGGAGATTACGCAGGAAGGGACCAGTCTCTACGCCCTGCTCGAAATCGCTGAGAACTACGGCTTCAAAGCCGAAGGCTACGAGCTTGATTATGAGTACCTGCAACGGATCAACCTGCCGTGCATTGCTCACTACGAAGGTCAGCACTTCGTGGTCGTTTATGAAGCGACCGACACGCACGTACGCGTGGCTGACCCAGCCTTCGGAAAGACGCGCTACACCAGGGAGGAATTCTGCAATAAGTGGAGCGGCATTGTGCTGGAGCTGAAACCGACGGAGCAGTTTTACCAGAACGCCGAGTTGCAGGAACTGGTGCAGGAGCAAAAAAAGGAGAAACTCTCGGTGTTCAGGCAGCTTTACCTACCCATCATTAAGGAGAATAAGCGGGTGTTGATTGAGGTCTTGCTGTTCTCGCTCGTGCTGGAACTGGTGGGGCTGGTGCTGCCGCTGTTTACGCAAACCATGCTCGACGACGTACTGGTCAACCAGAACAAAAAGCTGCTCATGGGCCTGCTCGTTGGGCTCGGGCTGGTATTCGTCGTGCAGGTCGTGCTGACCTACACGCGCAGCATGCTGATGGTGCACTACCGTTTCCGCTTCGAGATGGATTTCATGTCGAAATTCTTCGAGCGGCTGATCTCCCTGAAGCAGAAGTACTATGATAACCGCAAGCGCGAGGAGTTCATGGCCCGCTTTCAGGAAGGAATCGGTATTCGCCAACTCACGAACCCGGTTATCATCCAGAACTTCCTCGACGTAGCGTTCATGCTGATTTATTTCCCGCTGCTGTTTTCGTTCAGCGGGGCACTGGGGGCGATTGCGCTGGCTTGTTTCCTGGCCTATTGCGTCACAACCACCTATTTCATTCCCATCATCAAAAACCTGCGCTCGAAGGTCTACCATAAAAATCAGGCGTCGCTGGGTGGGTTTCTGGATGCGTTGCTGGGTATTAAAACCGTTAAGCTGCTGTCGCTGGAGACGTATAAGCTGGTGAAGTGGAAACACGTGCATCGCGAGTCGATCAACTCGGTCATGCACGATGAGCAGAAACAGATTCTCATTAACTCCCTACAGCGGCTTATCTTCATTTTCAGCCAGATTGCGGTGTTCTGGATGGGGGCTTATGAGGTGTTCACCGGTACGTTGAGCATCGGGCAGTACATGGCTTTTACGTCCATCTTCATGACGCTGATGAATGCCGTCAACAGCGTGAGTATGCTCTGGATGATGGTCACGCAACTCAGCGTAAGCTTCGAAAAAGTAAACGAGATTTTTCTGGAAGAACGCGAAGAAGCCAACTACCAGCATCAGGTCAATGGTTTTTCGGGCAACGTAATCCGGTTCGAGAACGTATCGTTCCGCTACAACCAACGCGACGAGCGCTACGTCCTGCGCAACGTCAACTGCGAAATCCGCAAGGGCGAACGAATCGGCATCGTAGGCCGCAACGGGGCCGGAAAATCGACGTTCGTCAAGCTGCTGGTCAATCTGTATCCCGAATACGAAGGCAAGATCTACTGCGATGGTGTCGAGTTGCGCGAGATCAACCCGAAGGTGTTGCGGAAACACGTCTATATGTTCCCGCAGGACACCTACATTTTCAACGATACGATTAAAGAAAACATCCGCTGCGCCAACCTGTCGGCTACGACGGAAGAGGTAATTGAAGCCGCAGCCCTGGCCGATCTCCACACCTTCGTAAAAAGTACGCACGTTGGCTATAATCAGATGGTCGGCAGCTTCGGCAGTAATCTGTCGGGTGGCCAGGTGCTGAAAATCGGCTTTGCGCGGCTGTTCGTGACAAATCCCCAGCCGGACGTACTCATTCTGGACGAAGCCAGTAGTGCGCTGGATGTAGAAACGGAAAAGAAAATCCTCGAAAACATCGACAGGCGCTACGAGGGCAAAACCACCATTTCGATTGCTCACCGGTTGCACACCCTCAGGAATGTCGACCGCATTCTGGTTTTCGACGAGGGCACCATCGTAGAAGAGGGCAGCCACAAAGACCTGGTCGCCAAAGGCGGCATTTACTATGATTTCATGAAAACCTACGTCGACTACTAGCCATGAGCGCACTTCTCCAGGAACTAACTGAAACGCAATACGTTGATCTCTACCACGTTGATGATGCCCCCATCGCCGATCTGCGGTTGCCGGCCCTGAGCCGACTCGGGTGGTGGGCTGTCTTGCTCACGATGATCGGAGCGATAGCGGGGTACGTGGTTGTGCTGCCCGACACCATTCAGACGCCGTTTGTCTTAAAATCGGAAGTTGCCGAAGATATTTACCGTTTTCCGTCGGCCGTGTACGTCGAAAAAATGTACGTCCGCAACGGGCAAAAAATAAAAGCCGGCGATCCAGTTCTGGAACTGAGCGCGCCCGACATTGCCGCTTTGGTCCAGGAGGTCAGTTCAACGCAACATAACCTGACCAGCTTCCAGCGTTTTCGGACGGCCGCAGCCGAGAACGAGCGGAAAGTTGTAGAAACCAACATCCAGCGTATCCGAGAGCAGATAGCGTTAAAACAGGCACAACTCAACACCACCGACCGAAAGTGGGCGTCGGAGTCGAGCCGGCTACTGTTTGAAACGCAGGAAGCCAGGCGGCTGCTGGCTATGAACCGGGAGTTTTTCAAAAACGGCGACATCAGCCGAAACGATCTGAACCAGTTCGAAGCGAACGTTGTGAAAGCTCAGAGCGCCTACGATCTGGCCTACGAAAACTACCTGGACAATCGCAGTAGTCTGAACCGCGAAGTAGCTTCCCTGCAACTGGAAATTAACGGGCTGGAGAAACAGATTGCCCGAAACCGCAATGATCTACTGCTGGAAAACGACCGCTTACGCAGTGCCATGACAGCCGCCCAGCAACGCATCGCCAGTCTGTACGGCACCTACGAGCTAACCGCGAACCACCACCTGCTGCTTAAAGCCAGCCGGAACAGTACCGTTTCGTTCGTGTTCGAGGGCGACAAGGAGGCTCCGGCCGGTACAATACTCCTGAAGATGATCTACGAAGAAGCCCCCCTTTACGCCCATGCCCAGGTAACGTCGTCGCAGATTGGCAAGATCAAACCGAACCAGCCGGTAGTCCTGAAACTGGATGCGTACCCGGTCTACGAGTGGGGAGCCGCCCGGGGGCTAGTCAGCAACGTATCGCTGACACCGGACGAGAAAGGGCAATTTAACGTACAGGTACGGATCACCAGCCAGCAGAACCTGACGAATCGGCTCCAGATTGGTATGCAGGGCCGCTGCAATGTCATCACCGACGAGCGTAACCTGTACGGGTATCTGTTCCGCAAGTTCAGAAAGACCGCCAGCACACTACTTGATTAACCATCTGTTTACTAGACCGCTACGATTCATTTTCTCCTGTCTACGATTGCCTGCCCAGAACCGGCACTTCATCCAGAATTTGTTGCAGCGGGCCACCCAGAAAGCCGACCTTTAGGAAGTAAACGACCTGATAGTCAGCAAACACCTTCACTTGATTAATACACTAACCCCGGTCCAGTTTATGCATAAGTTCTATTCCATGCTTTTTGCGGTGGTTTTACTGCTACCGGTGGCCACGAACGCGGCCATTTCTGCCATACCTGTACCATCGAATCCATTCCCTTCACGAACACCCATGCATTCCGACGAATCGTACACCCAGGTTATTGATTGCGGCAGCGTGTCGCAGGCCGAACTTTTCCGGCGGGCCCGGCTGTGGCTTGTGCAGGCATTGGCTGGCGAAACCATTGCCCTCAGCGACCCGCAAACGGGCGATCTGGTCGGTCAGTTGAAACAGGTCGTAGCGATGCCCCGCACCGAAAGTTCGGCTGGGGGTGTATATCGCTTCCGCTGCACAATCGTGATTGAATGTGCCAACCGGAAATACCGCGTTCGGATAACCCGTTTCGAGCAGGAAGACAGCAACGGCACCCAGCCCATTGTCCTGGACACGTATCGCCAGAAGATGGCCGGTGTGTACGCCGAACTTGATAAACAACTGAAAGAACGGCTCGACTCGCTCCACCACGACGTAGCGGAGTATAAGGCCTTCTGACCAATTCCCCTGCCCAGATAGACAACACGTACTGATGAAACCTCTCTCCTGGATAAGCAGCCTGACGATTACCGCTCTGTGCATAGGCTGTTTTCCAATTCAGCAGTCCGCCCAGGACAACGCTCAGGCCAGCCACCAGGACACCATGCTCATCGATGCCAATCGGCTGGAGCAGGGCCGCCTGTTCGAACCAGACCAGAACCCGTTCACGCGCGACGATGCCGCCCAACTGGTGGGTGCTGATTCGGTTGCCTACAAAACAGATACACTGGCTACCACGGAAACCGCTTACCTCGTGCTGGTTGGCCGACTATATATTAACGAAACCATTGGCTGGCTGATGACCATCAACCGGACCAACCGGCAGCTCATTGCCCAGCAGGTCGTCTATTACGATAATGCCGAAGGGATCAGCCAGATCGAGGGCAGGTGGCTACCCCGGCAGCAGCAGGCGATCGTGCAGACCATCACCTACGACGAGACGGGCACTGAACAGACCAAACGCGTTACGTACACGGTCCGGCCTAACGGCGAACTAACGATACTTAACTGAACTGCCCCATGCCTGACGCCATCATCTCGCCTAATCAGTCGTATAAGGTTGAGTTCAGCAGTTACGAAGTGCGCATGAGCCATTGGATTGACCAGCCTCACCTGATCCGGATTGCCGACAACCAAACGCTATTTTCTCTGGCGGGCGATGTATGGTCAGCTTTTACGACAATATGGGTCGACGATGCAACTGTCAGGATGCAGGTGGCAAAGTATCCGGGGCGCATCTCCTGCACGCTGCATCTGAATACGGCTACCGATTCAGGCACCGCAACTGGGTCGGCCGGTTCGTTCTCCGGTTCTCTCGCCGATGTACAACGTTGGGTACTGAATCTGTGATCCGTCGACTTTTAGACCATTCATTTTACATGCGTCCATGAAACTGTACGATCTGAACCTCTACGCCATCGGCCTGGTGCTCGGAGCCTGGCTACTGACCCGGCTGGGCTATGCACTGCTGCCTTCTTCGGATTCGGGTCCGTTTTACGTTGGTTTTCTGATTTACCTGCTGGCGTATCCGGTTATGGGCTGGTCGGCAATCCGCGCCGTTTGGTGGGCCATTCGGGGTCATAAGACCTGGGTTAAGAGTTTGCTGCTGGTGGCTGCTACGATCGTGCAGTTTCACCTTACGCTAGCCGGGTTCCTGCTGCTCATGGCCGAAGCTTTCAGAGATTTCCCAAAACGCTAAACCATGTACTACACAACCGTTTATGATCTCACCTCTCAATCGGCCATAAGCTGGCGTTCGCTGGTGTTGCCTTTTGGATTGGCCGTGGCGGCAACGATCTGCGCTTACTACGCCCGGTCGAGCTTCAGCCGCTACGGGTTGCTGGGCTTTGCCATCATTGCCGTTCTGGTGGCCGTCGTTATTCCGGCCTGGGATTATTATCAACTAAGCCGACAAAAACCGCGTATGGTAGAAGGAAACGTAGCAGGTTATCAGGAAAAAGAATGGACCGAACGATACGACGGAAAAAACCACCACTACAGCTATGAAGGATTCTGGGTCGATACGGTGCCCTTCAGCTATTTCCGAAACGTCGAGATGCCGGGTTTTACCAACACTGCACCCGTTCAGTACCCCATTCGTGATGGGCTGCCGGTACGCATTCACTACATTCCCGAACGGCAGATTACAGACGGCTCCATTACCAATCGAATCGTGAAGCTGGAAGTGGCCGAACCGCACCCCCAACAACAGGCACTACGCTAAGCCGAACGGGGGAGTCACTGGAATAGTGACTCCCCCGTTCGGTCTGGTCATACGGCTATGCTTTTTCGAGCATGGCCTGCACCAGTGTCTGGTAACAGGCTTCCCACGCCTGCTTAACGTCGTTGTTCCACTGGTTACCCAACCCCTGTTCGAGGGTCCAGAGCAGTGTCTCACCCACGACCGGGTAATGCTCCGGCTTGACTCCATATCGCTCGTGCCGTTGCGCAAGCTGGGCAATTTCACTCATCACTTCCTCCGGTCGGTCAATTCGACTCACGATCAGGCTCAGCATATCAACAAACTTATGATACTGAGTCGTCATTGGCTCCCGAAACATCGGCCGTACGGAAGGGTACGTCAGAAACAGCCGCCGGTAGAATACATCCCCCAGCAACTGCGGATCAACGTCGCGCAGCAGTTTCCACGTCCGTTTTACAATATTTATCTCCTGGATTGTCACAGCGGTTCCATCTCATAGTTTGGGTCAAAGAACGAGCGAATCGTGAGCTTCCCCAAACTTTTTGAGATGGATGGCTATTTTCAACTCTTCAACCGTTAGCTGGAGCTAATCAATTGCAGCACGTCCACGTTGCCGTACTGGTCACGTTTTCTTTTCCGATTAACCTGAATTTATGCGTCATTCGTTGGTCAGTTTATGCAATTCAACCCTAAATAGTTGCGAAACAGGGTAACAAATATCAAAATTTATGTAGCCATTCACGAAGGCGCAACGAACATCCAGCCATGAACGCCCTGATTATTGAAGACGAAAAATTAGTGGCCCTCGAACTGGCCTCCAGCATCGCTGAAGTGGACCCTGGCCTGAACATCATCGGAACCGTTGGCAGCGTTAAAACGGCCATTCGCTGGTTCTCGGAAAATGCCGAACCCGACATCATCTTCGCCGATGTGCAGCTCTCCGACGGGGTGAGCTTCCGGATTTTTGAGCAGTTCAGGTTGTCGTGTCCTATAATTTTCACCACTGCCTACAACGAGTACGCTATCCAGGCCTTCAAAGTCAACGGAATCGACTACCTGCTGAAACCCGTCGACTGGGACGAACTCAAACAGGCCATCGCGAAGGCCCAGTCCCTGATCAAAGCTAAATCAAACCAGTCGCTCGACGTCCAGAAGCTGCTCAACGCGCTGAATATGCCTGCCGCAGCCAAATCGACGTACAAAGAACATTTCCTGGGAAACGCCCGAAATAGCTGGGTGCCCATTCGGGTGTCGGACATTGCCTACTTCACCCGCGACCAGTTGAATTTCATGGTCACGAACGGGAACGAGCGCTACATTGTCGATTACGATACCCTCGATGAAATTGAGGACCTGCTGGACCCCAGTCAGTTTTACCGCGCCAACCGCCATTGCATCGTCAATATCAACGCCGTGCAGAGCGTGAAGGGACTGGCCAATCTTAAGCTAAGTCTACGCCTGAAGTCGCCCAACCACCAGTTCGATATTGAAATCAGCCGCGACAAAGCGCCGTCGTTCAAAAAATGGCTGGAAAAATAAGCTGTAGTTTAGTGTTCCGGCTACTCTGTCTGAGCTGGTTTCTGGGAATGGCGAACGGGCTACAGGCCCAAAACCGCCCCGGCCAGTTTGAGTTTCGTCATATTCAGGAAGAGCAGGGGCTATCGTCGAATGCCATCACCAGTTTTTACCACGACCGGGACGGATTTCTCTGGGTTGGCACCCACGACGGATTGAATCGCTACGATGGTAGTCATTTCATTACGTTCAGGAGCAACAAAAAAGACCCTGCTGCGCTCCTGCATAACTCGATCTACGATCTGTGCGAAGACCAGCAGGGCAACATCTGGGCCGCTACGGAAGTAGGCGTCAGTAGTTACAACAAAACCACCGGGCGGTTTCGCAACATAAAATCGGTGCAGGGGCGCCGACTGGGCTGGTGTACCAACGTCCTCTGCGATCGGAACGGCGATATCTGGTTCGCCAGCTACTACGCCGGGCTGTATCGCTGCGTCGTGAAAACCGGCCAGATTCAGTTTTTCCCGTTTGACCCGCGGGATACACCGCAAACGATTTCCAGCCGAATTTCTCTGCAAAGTCTGATCGAAGACCCAGACCATCGGGGCCTCTGGGTTGGTGATAAAAAACAGGGATTACAGTATTTCGACATTACCCGCCAGCGATTTGGACCCTCTCCCGGCAAGCACCCGCAACTGGACGCTTACAAACAGCATTACGTAACGGCCCTGGCCCTAGACGACCACCGCCTGATTTTTGGAGATGCTACCGACGAGCGCGTGGTGGTATATGACCTACAGCGAGGGCAACTGATCAAGGCGTTTCCGCTTGTCAGTAAGAAAGGCCGCGATCCGTTTGACCTCCCCGCTATTTTTGCCGACCGTGCGCATAACCTCTGGATCAGTTCATCGAGTTATCTGATGTTCTTTGCCGAGGCTGATACGTACCGCGTAACCGAGTTTTTCCACGACGATGCCAGCCCATACTCCGTAGCTGGAAGCGTGTTTTTTACCGCCTGGCAGCATCCCGATGGCTCCGTCTGGCTCGGCACCGTCAACGGCATTTCCATCACAAACCTCGAACGCAGCTTTTACACAACCCATAATCTGGCGCAGCAATTTCCGGCCCTGACTGATCACTATGGCATCACGTCGTTCCTGGAATCGGCCGATGGCTCGTGGTGGTTAGGGACCTCCCGGCAGGATCTGCTCCACTATTTCCCTAAAACTGGCCAGTTGGAAACGTATAAACAGCGTAATCAGACGGCGCTCCATCCGATTGGTCTCATTTTTAATTACGGCGGACTTCTCTACCTCGGTATGGAAACCGGGCTGACAACATTTGATCCCCGAACAAAGCAATACACCACCATACCTACCCCTGATTCGTTGTGGGCCGATATTCCTAAGATAGGCCACATGACCCTTCGCCACGATCAGATCTGGCTATCGGGAGCCAGCAAACAGGTGTGGTGTTACACCATCCCGACCGGGCAGTGGCACCGCTATCCAATTGCCTCCGCTTCGACGGACCCAAAATTTCGGGTACGGTTCTCGCTGGTAGACCACCGGGGCGATTTGTGGCTGGAGGTGTACCCGGCAGGGCTCTTCCGCTTTTCGAAGGCGAAAAACCAGTTTATCAACGATCAACCCGCGATGAGTGAGGACTATAGCCTCACGCTTACCTCGTTCAATCAGGATAAGCAGGGCTATTTCTGGATGACCAGCATTGGCCAGGGACTGGTTCGCTACGATCCCCGGCGCAAACAATACACCTACTGGAACGAAAGTGATGGGTTGAACTCAGATCGGATCTGGGCTGGACTACCCGACCAGCGGGGTAGCATCTGGATAGCCGCCTACAACAAGTTTTCGGTTTACTCGCCCAGGGACGATTCCTTTTTCAATTTTCGGGTACCGTTCAATCAGGCCGATCCGGAATACGTCAACTACCTGTTTCCTATGCGGAACGGCCACCTGCTTGCGGCCATGAAAGGCTATCTGCTTGAGTTTGCTCCGGAAAAACTGGCGCGTGCGCCGGTTAGCAAAACCAGCGGGGTACTGATCAACGAAGTCACCACCAGCGATACAACGTACTTCATCCACGGTGGTGTCCGGGAGTTGCGGATTGGCGCTGACAAAAAGGACTTTACGGTTCACTTTGCCGCGCTTGTAACGCCGGAACACTCCATGATCCGATATAAATACCAGCTTGAAGGATTTGATACTTCGCCGAAAGTAAGCAGTCAGACGTTTGCGGTTTATAACAAGATGCCCGGCGGTGATTATCGCTTCATCGTCAGTGGAGTCATGCCCGATGGCACCAATACGGTAGTCAGCAATCTGACCATACACATTGATTCACACCTCTACGAAACGAAATGGTTCTGGGGGAGCATCGGCCTGATTCTGCTCGGGCTGCTACTTGGCTTCATGTGGTACCGCTCTGATCAGACCAACCAGCTCCACCAGCTTCAGGTGCAGGCTACCCGTCTGGAACGCGACAAAACCGAGATTCAGTATCAGAACCTGATTAACCACCTTAACCCGCATTTCCTGTTCAATAGCCTGACCTCGCTCAACAGCCTGATCATGGCCAATCCCCGCGAGGCATCAAAGTTTCTGCGTAAGCTGTCGATTATCTACCGCTACATTCTCCAGAACAAGGACAAGGAACTGGTTACGCTGGGCGATGAACTGACTTTTGTGCAGAACTACATTGATCTGCAGCAATCCCGATTCGGAACAGACCTGCAGATTACCGTTGACGTAGCACCCGACTACCTAGCGCGGCTCATTGTTCCCGTTACGATTCAGAATCTGCTCGAAAACGCCATTAAGCACAACACCATGGATGAGGAAAGTCCGCTCCAGATTCGGATTTGCACAGCCGATAATACCCTGATTGTCGTTAACAACCTTCAGCGAAAAGTTTTCGTCGAAACGTCGAACAAACAGGGCCTGGCCAGCCTTCGGTCTTTGTACCACTACCTGAGCCGACGCGAGATTGACATCACCGAAACCGATACGCATTTCATGGTCAGTGTTCCGTTGCTGTAATTAGGTTACAGCAACGGAACACTGACCTACTCCAGCGTCAGGACTTTTATCTCCGTCCGGCGGTTCTGCTGGTGTTGTTCTTCGGGGCAGTCGACCCCATCGGCGCATTTGTTCAGCAGCTCATCTTCGCCGTAGCCTTTCGCGACCATCCGCTTAGGAGCAATGCCTTTCGACTTGAGATAAGCGGTTGCGGCCTTTGCCCGGTTGGCCGATAGCTTCCGGTTGTACTGCGCCGTGGCCCGGCTGTCGGTATGCGACCGCATCTCGATTTTCATACCAGGGTACTTCTTCATTAAGGCCACAACCTTATCCAACTCCGTGGCCGCATCGGGGCGGATGGCGGCTTTGTCGAGGTCGTAGTAAATGTTGTCGATCCGGATTACATCGCCCTTCCGAAACATCAGAATGTCCGTCGAGCCGGAGCCATCCTTGTCGATACGGCTGCCCGCCGTACCCATGCGCTCTTTGATGGCTTCGATGGAATAATTACAGCCGGGCGTTACGGGAAATCCATACGTACCGTCAGCGCCGGTGATGACCTGCTGCGACGTGCCATCGCATTCACTGACCAGAATGACCTTTGCACCCTCGATGGGTGTGTTATCGGCCTGCGTAAGCACCCGACCCCGTACCGACGTTGGCGCCACGGCGGCTGGTTTGGCTTCTTCAGTTGGTTTGGCGAGCGCAATGTCCAGCCGCGACGGTTTATCGTCGGCGAGGTCTTTGGTCGAGAAACCCACCTTATTATCCAGGTAGCCTTCGCGGCTCACCAGAAACTGGAAGTTGTTGTCGATGTCGAGACACAGCCGAACCAGGCCATTCGCGTCGGTTTTTAAGTCACGCTGTCGGGCGCTGCCGACCTGATCGTCGACGTGCAGGGGCGTATCGGCCAGAGGTTCCTTGGTCTGGGCGTCAAATACGCTGATGGTTAGCTGTCGACACGGATAAAGCGAGCCTTCGCGGGTGAACCGGTACAGATCGTCGTCGCTGCCGCCGTTTTTGCGGTTACTGCTGAAATAGCCCGCTTTCCGGTCGCCGTCGGTCACGATCCCGAAGTCATCTTTGGGAGAATTTAGCGGTTCGCCCAGGTTCTGCACCGATTTTACCTGCTGGCCGTCGTTACCCAATTGGGCAAAAAAGATGTCGAGTTCACCTAAGCCGGGCCGACCATCCGACGAAAAGTAAAGGTTCCCTTTTTCATCGACGAACGGGAAAAGCTCATTGCCTTTCGAGTTGACGTCCTTGCCAAGATTAACCGGCTCCGACCACTTGCCATCGGCCCATTTTGATACGTAGATGTCGGTGCCGCCCAAGCCACCCGGCCGGTCCGACGCGAAATACAGCAACTGATCCGGCTGACCGCTGGGCCCTTTACCCAGGGACGGATGTCCAGACGAGAACTCGTCGCTGTTGAACGGCAGTTCCTCTGCTTCGCTCCATGTGCCGTTCGTTTGCGTGGCGGTGTATAGCTTCAGTTTATTTACCCCGTCTTTGCTCTTACCGTAGTGACCGTTGTTGTAGTTATTACGGGTAAAAATCACTCGGGAACCGTCTTTTGAGAACGTAGCCGGGCCTTCGTGGTAGCGCGTGTTCAGCGACTTCTGGAAGCGTTCTGACTGGCTGACGGGCCGGTCTTCGTAGCTCTGAAACTGGTTTACATTGTTGCCCCCGTAGAACCCGACCGTTCGCGAATCGTTAGCCGTCATGGCCGTATAATCATCACGTCCCAGGGTTGGTTTGTAAGCGGCCGTCCGGACTTTACGCTTCGATGATTTAGCGTTGTCGGTTGTGGTTACCTTACCGCGCAGCGAGCCGGCTTCGGGCAGGAAATACAAATCCAGAAACGGTCCGTTTTTAGAGTCAATCACCTTTTTGGAGCCTTTATTACCACCCGACGCCGACACAAAGACCAGTCCATCGTGATAGAGCATTGGGCTGAATTCGGCCTTGCGGGTATTGATCGTCAGAAACTCCACTTTGTAGTTGGTGGCTTTCTTGCTCTGGGCGTTTGCCTCCCGATACAGCCGGGAGTAGGGCATTGCCTGCTGGTCGGCGGGCACCAGGGTATTATACTTCTCGAACGCTTCCTGGGCCTCCCGGAACTTACCGTTTGCCGCCAGCGACTGCGCGTAGTACAGATAAGCCGGGGCATGTTCGGCGGGCAGATCGCCCATTCCCATCAGTTCCCGGTACACGCGCTCGGCGTTTTTGGTATCGCGCTGCTGATGGTAGCTGAATCCTAGTCTGGCAAGGGTCGCCCGACGTTCTGTTTCCGTCAGCGCCGACGTGTTTTTCAGCGCCTGTTCGTACAAATCTATTGCATTGGCGTAGGCCAGTTGATCGAACTGCCGATCGGCCTGATTCGTCAGCGATTGCCCTAGCAGCGGGTTCAGGCTACAGGCAAGTAACCCCGACAGGAATAAAAAACGTACCATTCGCAAAAATGATTAGGTAACAGATTTATAGCCCAAAAGAAAAGGTATACCCTCCGGGATGAATCCAGGAAAGTATACCTTATCAGTAGCAAATACTGCGCCGAAAACGTAGAGTGCCTTATCCTACTTCAGAATAGCATTTGCGTATCTGTATCCTCACCCCAAACCCCTGAAGGGGCTTAGCTCCGCTAGGTTAAAAACCTGATAATGCAGCGCTAAGCCCCTTCAGGGGTTTGGTGTAAAGCGCAGAATCAAAACGTAGAGTGCCTTAGAAGTAGCGGGGCGTCAGGATGCGATTCTTACCAAAGCCAAATTCGTAGCGTAGCATGATCTCGTGTGAGCTGGGCGCTACGGTCCGGAAGTTGTTCATCGTATGGTCGTAGGCATACCCGAAACGGAACTGATCCGACAACTGCACTTCTACCATACCCACGATGGCATCGGTGCTGTAGTTGGTCCATGTCGAGAATTGATTGCGCCGGAACGACGTACCGATGGCAATGCGGTCGGCAAACCAGAAGTTGATGTTGCCGTCAAAACCCAGCGGAGCCCCTTCGGCATACTTGACCAGCAGCGACGGCTTCATCTTCACGGCCGGGCTCAGGCCCACCACGAAACCGGCCGTCAGATACGCGTGGCGACGCTGCACGGCCCGCAGGCTACCCGAATCAAATTCACCCAGTTTATTCTTGATCAGCCGAGGTACCGACACGCCCAGATACGACCTGTCGTTGCTGATGTAGATACCCGTACCGAAGTTCGGCAGCACCTTGCTGATGTTGCTGGCAAACGCGGGATCAACCTGGCCGGACCCATCGGGTGTTGTTCGTACCTCCGATAGGTTCACCTGGTAACTCGACGCGCCCCCCTGCAGGCCCAGGGCCAGGGTAGAGCGATCGCCCACCTTGATCCGGAAGGCGTAGGACGCAAAGCCACCAGCCTCCTGGAAAACTCCGATTCTGTCGCCGTAGAGCTGTAAACCAACGCCGACCCGCTCCCGGTTCAGGGGCATATCGATCGTGAATGTGGCCGTTTGCGGGGCACCATCCACGCCGGTCCACTGATTGCGGTAGAGCGCCGACATGCTGAGTACATCACGGCTACCCGCATAGGCCGGGTTGAGCGCCATCATGTTGAACATGTATTGCGAGAACATCTTGTCCTGCTGCGCCCGGACCGTGCCGCTGCCGGCCACGAAGGCCAGCAGCAGCGTAATTGCCCAAAACTTGGTTGAAAGCTGGTTTGACATTGGTATTATCGGTTAATCGTCATGAATCTCACAAACTTGCGGCCATCACTCAGCTTGACGACGTAGTAGTACGTTCCATCCGGCAGACCGTTCGCATCCGAACCGACCAGAACGCCCGTGTTCGGCTTACCATCCCAGTCGTTCTGGTAATCATCGCTCTTGTACACCAGGTGACCCCAGCGGTTGAACACTTCCAGGCTAACCGTCAGCCCGGTTGTTCCGCGAATCACGAACTGGTCGTTGATACCGTCACCGTTCGGCGAGAAACCTTCCGGTATGAACACCGTCGAGAATACGGCCGGCAGGATCAACGGAGTAGCTTCGCCTTCGTTCACATCGGTTGGATCACTGTTACCGTTCAGGTCAGGTTCCAGGCCATTGGTCGATACGTCCATCACAGTACCCGCTTTGGCATTAGCCCGGGCGTAGACTGAGTTGAGGAACGTGGTTGTCCGGCCGTCGGTCGTTACGTTAAGCGTCAGCAACAGCGTATCTACTTTACCCGCGGCCAGCGTACTGGTACTGTCGCCCAGCACCAGTCTCGAGTCACCGCTGCCATCGAAGGCCGGGTTGACCTTCAGGGCGCTGCCCGTCGAGATGATCACCGGCGCACCGATGATGGTGTAGCTGGCTCCCGTTGTGCTGTTAAACACCTTCTGTAGCGTATCGCTCAGGGTTACGTGCGTCAGTTGTTCCGGACCGAAGTTCTTCACCACGATCTGGTAAATCACCCTGTAGCTACCATCCGACTGGCGAACCGTATCGCGGACGGCCATAGCCACCCCGATGCGCGATTCCGTTGTGAGGTTGTCGAGTGCAACCGGCGTCGGTACGCTGTTGTTGCGCGGATCGAGGTCGTTGTCCGGGTCGTAGTTGTTACCAACTGTTGACGTATCCGACACCATCGTGCCATCGCCCGTTTCGGCCGTAGCGTAGGCCGAGTTGTAGAACGTCAGTGTATTGGCGCTTCTCACGTCCACCCGAACCACAAAGTTCAGGCTTCGGCTTGCGCCGGCGGCCAGCGTACTTGTCGAGTCGATCAGCATTTTCGTGATCAGTCCCTGACCCGTGAAGCTAACGTCGGCGGTCAGTCCCATACCGGCTGATACCGAAATCTGATTGCTCACGATCAGCGCACCGTTGCCGAAGGTCTGCGAGAGGTTGTCTACCACCTGAATCTTCCGGAGGTCAACCGTACCGCAGTTCTTCAGTGTAATCGTGTACGGCACGTCGTAGACTCCATTTTCGACCCGAATCGGTTTACCAACCGCTTTTGCAACACCCAGCAGGGCATCCGGCAGATCGAACCGCACCGCCGTCATAACGGAACCGGCCGGCAATGGATCGAGTCCATTGTTCGATAGATCCGTCACCGTCTGGCTCGAGTCGGCAACCGAACCCTGGGCTACCACACTCGTGTAGAACGGACCACCGTTGCCATTCGGTTTGATGTTCACCGTAATCAGCACCGAATCCAGTTCGCCTACGTTCAGCATACTACCCGCAGCCAGCAGGTTCGGCTCATTGAGACCGTTGTACGCTGAGTTCGGCATCAGGTTGCTGCCCGTGCGGACCACCGGCGATCCAACGACTGAGAACGCAGCCGGCTGGGTGAAGGCCCGCGCCAGGCTATCGGTCAGTTGTACGCCGTACAGCGGTACATCGCCGAAGTTTCTCACCGTTGTCTTATACGTTACGTTGTAGCTGCTGTCGGCCTGCTTCTCGACTTTCACCACCGCCAGGGCCACGCCAATGCTCGGACCCGACTGCGGGATGAGCAGCGTGAACGACGCTGGGCTGGTGTTGTTGGTCGGGTTGCCGTCGCCATCCGGGTCAGCATCGCCACCGTTCGTCGACAGGTCTTCTACCTTCGTCGTGTCGCTCATGGCGCAGGCGTAGGCGTAGTTGTCGAACGCACGGGTGCTATCGCCGTTGATACGTTTCACCTTCACATCGAGGAAGAACGTCTGCGTGCTTCCCGGCAGCAGGTAGCTGCTCGGTTCCAGCATATTTACCGTCGGATCGACACCTGTAAAGGCTGCGTTCGCCACCAGCGTTGAGGCCGGGTCATTGATCCGTATGCCAACCGAGTCAACTTTATTGATCCGGAAGGTATACGCCAGATCGTCGGTCACTTTTACGTGGTGCAGCGTATCAGCACCGTAGTTCGTCACCTTGAAGGCGTAGGTTACCCGGAAACTCGAATCACTGTCAACCATCGGCGTTCCAACCACCGCCTTCGCCAGACCGATGTAGCTCGGCGCGCTGGCCGATGTATCGGTTACGGTCACGCTCGACGTATTGTTCGCCAGATTCGTGTCGTTCTGATCGAGATACGTGATCTCTGCCGTGTTAACGATCTGACCTTTAGTCCGTACCTGTGCCCGGAACGAAATCGTATCCGAAGCACCGGCCGGCAGACTGTCAATCTTGGCGGTAATCACCCCACCCGAGACAGTGTATCCATTAGCCGGGCCACCGATCCAACCCAGTTCCAGACCCTCCGGCAGAACGTCGCGTACTTCGATATTCTTCGCGGTCTTGGCCCCTTCGTTTTTAACCAGCAGGGTGTAGGTTACCGTTTCTCCGAACGATACAGCCTGTTTGTCGGCGAGTTTCGTGATGCTCACGTCGGTCGACACCGTATCGGCTGCGCAGTTGAAGATTCGTACGTCCACCTTAGCCGGGGCGCTGTAGCAGCCCGCTTCTGTTTTCTGGAATACGTAGTAAGTGCCCGCGCCCACCGAATCCGGCCGCATCACAACGTCGGACGTCAACGATGTACCGATTCGGTATTCATACGTGCTACCCACAGCGGTTGTCGACAGGGCGTTGGCCAGGTTCACCTGGTTGGCCGGGCAGGTGTTCCGCAGGTTCACCGCCAGCGGAGCCGGCATTGACGCGGCCACCTTGACTGTTACCTCATCGGATGCTACCGAGCTGCAACCACCCTGATCCATCAACTGGACGCTGTAGTCACCGCTGCTTTTCACCACGATGCGCTGCGTTGTCGCTTTGTTGCTCCACAGGTAACCCGCAGCTCCGGCCGGTGCTTCAAGAACGACCGAATCACCGTAGCAGAGTACCGGCGAGCCAACTACTTTCACCAGCGGCACGGTCTTGCTACCGTTGATGGTCAGTACCATCTGATCGGTAGCAACCGGGCAGCTTGCGTTGTTCGTGCTCACCGACATCGTCAGCGTCACTTTACCGGCCATTACGTCCTCGACGCTGGCGGTATAGGTAGCCGTTGGTGAGTAGGCGTTGTCGAACGTACCGGTACCACTGGTAGTCCAGTGGGCTATGGTACCGGCTCCACCCATCACACCGGCCAGCTTGTAGGTCTTGGCAGCACAGAGCGTCGCGTCCGCACCGGCGCTGGCCGTAGCCGGGTTAGCCGGGTTACATGGCGTCACTTCGGTGCATGGCGTGATCTGTACGTGGATCATAGCCGGCAGGCTGATGCAACCCGATACGCTACGCTCAACGACGTAGTAGGTACCTGTACCCACCGCACCCGGATTCAGCACGCGCGACTCAGGCGTCAGGGCTTCGCTGGTGTAGAACTCGAAGGCTCCACCCGGCGTCAGCGGCTTACCAACGGCCGTGGTCAGATCAACCGTGTTGAACGGACAGGCATTCGTCTTATCGATAGCCTGCGGCATCGGCACTTTCGGCCCTACCGCCAGGCTTATTGCGTTCGACGCGGCACTCTTACAGTTGTTTGAGGTGCAGCAGAAGGCAGTCAGCGTAGTCGATGCGGCAGGCGATACGGTGATCGAAGTACCCACCTGGTTGTTCGACCAGGTTACGTAGCTGCCCGAGGGGCATCCCTGCGCTACCAGCGTGATCGGCGAGCCGAAGCAAACCGTTGTGCTCGATACGTTCGGGCTACCGGCAATGGCGATGGTCGGTGCGTTCGGCAGACCAACCTTCACGGTGCACACCGGTGAGAAATCACTGGCGCACTCACCGACAATGCACTGTACGCGGTATTCGGTATCTGCCGTCGGCGAAACGGTGATGCTCGCCGTCGTGTCGCCCGTTGACCAGAGCAGTCGGCCACCTTCGCAACCTCGTGCCGTCAGCGTAGCCGATTCGTTGGCACAGATAGTCGGCTTGTTGCAAACCACCGTCGGAACGGCCGGCGTACCCAGAATGGCGTCGCCCATGTTCGAGTACTGGCTCGTGCAACCATTGATGGTGCAGGTTGCCATTACCCAGTGATCACTGTAAACCGTTTTCTGAATTACAGCACCTTCGCTACCGTCAGACCACTTCACGATGCCATTCTCGCAACCATCAGCGCGGAACGTTACTGTGGTGCCGTAGCAGACAGTGAACGGATGCGATGGTGTTACGACCGGCGGAGCCACGAAGTTGACTTTCACTTTCGCACCGGCGGTATCAAGGTCAGCGCAGATCTGCTTGTCGGCGATCAGCGTCAACACATCCTCAGCCGTTGTCAGACCCGGTTTGATCAGGCTCAGATCCAGGTAGTTCTTATCCGACGGGTTGGCGTTGTACACCAGCGTATGGATAATGTAGTCGGCAGCCTGAGCCGGTACCGTGAACTTCGGTTCCATACTGGTCTGCTCAATCACCAAGTTCGCGCCTTTCGTCAGGACGAAGACCGTCGTGAAGCTGGTCGGTACAACCAGACCGCCGTTCGGCGTGGCCGCGATCATGACCGGCTTACCGTCTGATGCGCAGGCACCCGGGTTAACGGCCACCAGCGTACCGGCGTCGGCCGTGCAGTCACCCTGCTGACGTACCGTCACGCGGACGGACGGATCGCTCAGGCAGTTGTTCACCTGGCATTGTGCGTAGTAGGTCTGCGTACCTTCCGGTTTCACCAGGATCGATGTACCGCGGTTGCTGCCGTCCAGGCCATTTGTTGACCAGATAATTACCCCACCCGTACAGCCAGTTGCCGACAGCGTGATGGTATCGCCCGGCGTGTACTCGGTCTTCGAGGCCGACACCACCGGTACCGGCACCGGTATCACCGTGATCGTGTACTTCTGCGACGTATCGCTGGTGCAGAATCCGTCTTTGCAGTACACGGTGTACGAAGTCGTTACGTTCGGTGTTACCGTGATCGTTCTTGTCATTTCACCCGTGCTCCACATCGGTGTACCCTGGCAGTTGGTTATTGTCAGCGTCACTTCTTCGCCCGGGCAAATCGTATCCGTGCTGCAGACTACCGCTGGTGTCGGTGTCGGCGTTACGTTAATCTTGATCGTGTTCGACTTACCGCTACCACACTGAGCACCGGCTGGCTTACAGATCGCGTAGAACTCGCTGTTGTTGATCGTCGCCGTTACCGATACCACCGGTCCGGTCTGACCATCTGACCACTGAACCGTTCCAGTACAGCCGGTTGCCGTCAGCGATACCACCTGACCGTTGCAGGCCGATGTCGACGAAGCGGTTACCGTCGGCGGTGTACCCGTCGTGTTGACGGTCACACGTACCTTGTTCGATGCTTCGCTGTTGCAGGCACCTACCTGGCAGGTAGCGAAGTACTCCTTCGTTTCGCCCGGATAGATGTCGATGCTCGCTCCAATCTTATTGTCGACGTTCCAGCGAACCGTACCGTCGCAGCCTTCGGCCGTCAGCGTTACTTTCTCACCGCTGCAGATCAGCGTCTTGTTTGCGCTGATGATCGGAGCTGACGGCGTCAGTACCGTAATCGGCAGTGACTTCGACGGATCGCTGAGGCACTCGTTCACGCGGCACTGCGCGTAGTAGCTGATGTTCGACTGCGGATTAACCGTGATGCTGGCTCCCGTCTGCTGGTTGCTCCAGAGCACCGTACCCTCGCAGCCTACGGCCGTCAGGACCACTTTAGCACCTACGCAGACGGAGTCGGCGCTGGCCGTGATGGTCGGCACTTTCGGTGTCACGATACCAATCGTGTACGACTTCGACCGCGGGCTGGTGCAGGTGCCTTTCTTGCAGATCACCGTGTAGCTGTTGTTGCCAACCGTCGGCGTCACTACAATCGAAGCGGTCGTGTCGCCCGTGCTCCAGAGTGGCGTACCCTGGCAGTTTTCCACCGTCAGCGTCAGCGTTTCGCCCGGGCAAACAGCCGTTGTGCTGCATACCACCGTCGGCGTCGGCAGGTTGCCCACGTTGATCACCTTCTGAGCCGGTGCGCTTACGCAATTGTTCATGCGGCACTGAGCTGTGTAAGTAGTCTTCGTTGTCGGGTTAACCGTGATGCTGGCGCCCGTCTGCGAACCTTCTGACCAGATGATCGTACCGCCCTCGCAACCCGTAGCCGTCAGCACAACTGCACCACCCGGACATACCGTTTCGGTGCTGGCGGTGATGGTCGGCACCTGCGGATCGAGGACACGGATCGTAATCGTGTTCGAAGCGGCACTGATACACTGGCCAACTACGCAGCTCGCCGAGTAAGCCGTTGTCATCGTCGGGCTTACGTTGATCGTTGCCCCCGTCTGTCCATCCGACCAGCGTACTGTACCGGCGCAGTTACCAGCCGTCAGCGTTGCGCGGCCACCTTTGCAAATTTCCGTCGTAGCGCAGGCAATGACCGGCGGCTGTACATTGCAGGCAGCCGGGTTGATTGTTACTGACGACGTATCGTTCTCCGTAATGTTCAGGTCGTTATCCGGGCTGCTTACCGTAGCCAGGTTCTTGATCGGTCCGCCTGCGTTGATCGTTGCTTCGAGCAGCAGGCTGCGGTCCGATCCGGCGTTCAGCGAACCAACCGTCCAGACACCCGTCGTCGCGTTGTACTGTCCACCCGCCGTAGATGTTACGAAGGTCAGGGCAGCCGGCAGTTTATCCGTTACGATGACGTTGCTGGCAGCAACCGGTCCGTTGTTTTTCACCGTGATCGAGTAGGTCACTTTCTGACCCAACTGGTACGGTCCAGGCGTTACAATCTGTTTCACAACCGCCAGATCAGCCAGGCACTGGCCAACCGTTACGGTCACCGACGAGCGAGTTGCACTCGTGCAGCCCGTCGACAGGCTAACCGCTTCGGCGAAGTACACCGTCGTTGTCGTCGGTGTCACAACCAGCTTGCCGGCACTTTCGGTTGAGCCAACCAGTTTGCCCGTCTGGTCATACCAGTTGATACGTGCGCCCGGTGCGAAAGCAATCAGCTTCGTACTGCTGCCCTGACAGATCAACGAATCGTCGCAGGCTACACCCACCGGTGCATCCGGGCGCTTGTTGATCTGTACCATCAGCGACGCAACGGCTGCGTTACAGATACCGGCCGGATCGTTGGTAGTAGCCGTGATCATTACCATACCGTTGGCGCTATCCGCAGCCGACGGCGTGTAGGTTGACGTCAGGCTCGTCGGGTTGCTGAAGGTACCCGTACCGTTCGACGTCCACTGTACGCTGGTCGCTGAGCCGCCAATCGTAGCCGTCAGCGATACAACCTCGCCGGCGCAAATCGCTTTGTTCGGACCAACCGCAACCGTAGCCGGGTTGGTGCATTGCGCTGGTGTAATCACGATCGGTGACGTGCTCTGATCATCTTCGTTTTCGGCGTCGTTACCCGGCGTCGAATCGTTGTCCTGCGGAGGCAGATCATCGAGGATCATATCATCGTCGGCCTGCGTAATCTCAGCTACGTTGTTCAGACTGGTTCCCGTAAAGGCAGGATCCAGTACCAGGCGAATATTCACCGTCGTATCCCGACCAGCGGCCAGCGGCCCGGCCAGTGTAAGACTAGCCGTACCATTTGGTTCAGCCGTCCAGTTCGCATCAGCCAGGGACAGGCTTGTCGGTATATAATCCGTCACCTGTACGCGGTAGGCTGGTACGTTACCCTGGTTGATTACCCGGATTGTAAATGTCAGCGTATCACCGGCCCGAATCGGCTGTGGTTGTGAAGCGGCCAGTTGCTTGACGAGCGCGAGGTCGAAGATCGGCACCAGTTTGACACCGGCATCGACCGTCAGGTTGCTCTCACCTGCCGCCAGCGTGTAGGTCTGCGTACGACCCGTTACCAGATCAGCATCGGAGTCCGTCGTATCTGCACCCTGGTTTGGCATGGTCAGGGTGTAGCCCGTCGGCAGCGTCGCTGTTCCGAACACTACGTAGTACTGACCCGGCTGCAATCCGCTGAACAGATACTTACCATTCGCATCCGTTGCCGTTGTTGAAATCACGGCATTCGTGATGGCATTGTAGAGCGATACAGACACACCCTGAACACCTGGTTCACCGGTATCCTGCTGCCCATTGCCATTATTATCGTACCAGACAAAGTCGCCCAGGCTTGCAAATTGACCTATCGGTACGAGTACCGCATCCTGGTCATCTTCACCTGCGTCGTTGTTATCGAAGTCAGAATCCACATCCGTCGGTGGAGCGTTGCCCGCGATCGTGTCGTTGTCGGCACTGGTCAGTTCTGCCACGTTGGTCAGGCTGCTGCCTACAAACGTTGCCGAGATCTGAGCCGTCAGAGTCAGACTCACCGAGTTGCCCGGCAGGATCGGCCCTGCCACACTGGCCACGGCCGTATTGCCTGCCCCGGTTGTGAAGCTACCACCAGCCGTCAGGCTCATACCATCTGGCAGTCGGTCGGTTACCTGTACGCGATAAGCTGGCTGGTTACCCTGGTTAGCCACCGTCAGCACGAAGCTCACAGAACCACCAGGTTGTATACCAGCGGTAGTCGAGACCACCTTGGTCAAGGCAAGGTCAAACACTGGTGCCGGGATGATACCCGCATCCACCGTCAGATTGCTTTGATTAGCTACTAAGGTATAGCTACCCGTACGACCATCTACACCTGCATCGCTGTCGGTCGTGTCATTGCCTACGTTGGCCTGCGTCAGGACAAAGCCTTGCGGCAGACTAGCCGTATCGAAGACGATGTAGTACTGACCCGGTTGCAGATTCGTGAATAAGTACGTACCTGCCCCATTCGTCACCGTAGTAGACACAATTGCATTGGTCAGTGCGTTGTAGAGGCTTACTGTTATGTTTGGAACACCAGCCTCACCGGCATCCTGCTGGCCGTTGGCGTTGGTGTCCTCGAACACCAGGTCACCTAAGCTAGCTGTCAGCAGCGAGAAGCCCGCATCCACACTCGTATTGGTCTGACCCGACGCCAGGGTGATGTTAGTCACCACCCCGTTGATGGGATCACTGTCTAAGGTATCATCCCCGCCCTGGTCGGCTACACTGGCCGTGTAGTTGGCCGGGGCCGTGAAGCTCACTGAGTAAGGCACACCCGGCGTCAGGCCCGTGAAGCTGTAGACCCCATCGGCACCCGTCACCACGCTGGCTACCACCGTACCGTTGCTCACCAGGGTCACCGTCACCGAAGCCAGCCCCGTCTCTGAGGGCTGTTGCAGCCCATCCCGGTTGGCATCAACAAAGACCTTGTCACCCAGTGAGGCCGGGCGGAAGAAGCCCGCGTCCACCGTCAGGTTGCTCTCGTTGGCCGCTAACGTGTAGCTGCCACTGCGACCCGTCACCGGATCGGCATCACTATCGGTGGCGTCGTTGCCCACGTTAGCCACCGTGGCCGTGTAGCCCGTCGGGGTGGCAAACACCACCGTGTAGCTCACCCCTGGTGTCAAGCCCGTGAAGCTGTACACACCACTGGCGTTGGTGGTCGTCGAAGCCACCGGCGTAGCACCGCCGTCAGCCAGCAGCTGTACGCTCACCCCGGCAATGCCAGCCTCACCGGCATCCTGCTGGCCGTTGGCGTTGGTATCTTCAAACACCAGGTCACCCAGGCTCGCCGTCAAGAGCGAGAAGCCTGCATCCACACTCGTATTGGTCTGACCCGACGCCAGGGTGATGTTGGTCACCACCCCATTGATGGGATCACTGTCTAAGGTATCATCCCCGCCCTGGTCGGCTACACTGGCCGTGTAGTTGGCCGGGGCCGTGAAGCTCACTGAGTAAGGCACACCCGGCGTCAGGCCCGTGAAGCTGTAGACGCCATCGGCACCCGTCACCACACTGGCCACCACCGTACCGTTGCTCACCAACGTCACCGTCACCGATGCTAAGCCCGTCTCAGCCGCATCCTGCAAGCCGTTGCGGTTGGCATCGACAAAGACCTTGTCACCCAGTGAGGCCGGGCGGAAGAAGCCTGCGTCGACCGTCAGGTTGCTCTCGTTGGCCGCTAACGTGTAGCTGCCGCTGCGGCCTGTGATGGGGTCAGCGTCCGAATCCGTGGCATCGTTGCCCACGTTCGCCACCGTGGCCGTGTAGCCCGTCGGGGTGGCGAACACCACCGTGTAGCTTACCCCTGGTGTCAAGCCCGTGAAGCTGTACACACCACTGGCGTTGGTGGTCGTCGAAGCCACCGGCGTAGCACCGCCGTCAGCCAGCAGCTGTACGCTCACCCCGGCAATGCCAGCCTCGCCCGCATCCTGCTGGCCGTTGGCGTTGGTATCTTCAAACACCAGGTCGCCCAGGCTCGCCGTCAAGAGCGAGAAGCCTGCATCCACACTCGTATTGGTCTGACCCGACGCCAGGGTGATGTTGGTCACCACCCCGTTGATGGGATCACTGTCTAAGGTATCATCCCCGCCCTGGTCGGCTACACTGGCCGTGTAGTTGTGCGGGGCTGTGAAGCTCACTGAGTAAGGCACGCCCGGCGTCAGGCCCGTGAAGCTGTAGACCCCATCGGCACCCGTCACCACGCTGGCCACCACCGTACCGTTGCTCACCAGCGTTACCGTTACTGAAGCCAGCCCCGTCTCAGCCGCATCCTGCAGCCCATCCCGGTTAGCATCGACAAAGACCTTGTCACCCAGTGAAGCCGGGCGGAAGAAGCCTGCGTCGACCGTCAGGTTGCTCTCGTTGGCCGCCAGGGTGTAGCTGCCACTGCGACCTGTGATGGGATCAGCGTCTGAGTCCGTTTCGTCTGAGCCCACATTGGCCACCGTGGCCGTGTAGCCGGTTGGTGCAGCAAAGCTTACTGAATACGGTACAGTCGGGATGAGTCCTGTAAAACTATATACCCCGCTGGCGTTAGTCGTCGTTGTAGCGACTAATGTTGCGCTCTCGAAAAGCGAAACGCTCACCCCGGCAATGCCCGGCTCACCGGCATCCTGCTGGCCGTTAGCGTTACTGTCCTCAAATACCAGATTACCCAGGCTCGCCAATGGCCCTGGGATAACTTCTATATCACAACAATTGAGTGCCGGGCACCCGTTAGAGAATGTGGCGGTAAATCGATACGTGCCCGGACTCTTAATAGTAATTGAATTATCAGGATTGACAACGGCTGAATCGGCAGAGACATTAGCCACTACGTTTTCATTATTCCGAAACCAGATCACGTTCTGGAAACCGGTCGGAATAGTCGCCGTGAATTCTTCACCCGCGTATATAAATAAAGGAACCGAGAAGCAAACAGCCTCGTAGTCGTCTTCCTGTATGCTTCCATTACCCGGCTGCGAATCGCTGTCGGTACCGTCAGCCCCGACAACTTCGGCTGTTTTGAACCAGACGCCCCGTTGCAATACCGTAGCCGTGATTACGAGTATGGCTGAATCATTCTGAGCGATGGCGCCGACATTCCAGAGCTTCGTGGCCGTATTATAGGAACCTCCGCCCCGAATGACAGACGAATTAATAAAGGCCACGGCTCCTTCCGGCAAACTATCTTTTACCACAACGTTGGTTGCCCCGGCCGATCCAGCAGCGTTGCGGACAACAACCGTATATGAAACAACATCGTTGAGTTGCGGCTTGGCATTACTGACAGCCGATCGAATGCTTAAATCAACGTTGCCTGACTGAGCCTGGGCCGAAACGGCAATACACCCTACCAGTAGGGTTGTCAGTAAAGCAATGGCGCGCTGGGTAACATTACTCAATGCTATGCCCGGATGAGCATAGGCCATTGCCCAGGATAGTAGCCTGCCGAAGCTGGTACTACGCGTGCCCCGCGTTGTTGCCGGATGCGTTGCCGACTCCGGTTCGACGGCTGGGTGACTGGTAGTTACAAGAAAGGATTGGCTTCGTAAAAGTTGCTCATCCATTGGAGTTGAGAATAAATTTGTACTGGTCGCTGTCTGATTGATAAGTGAATTGGAAGGGCCTGCTCTGTACCGTCCGGGTGGTTCTCCATCGGCTTGAACGGATCGCTCGCGTGCTAGTGCTGAGTAGAATAAAGCTGGTGCCGTTGACCAATCCGCCGAAGTAGATGGCTGGCAGGTTGAAGCGGGTCTGGACACGTATGCACTCCTGCCCAGTAGTTGCAGGACGTAGTGAACCAGTCGGCAGGTTAATGAAGCAAGCCGGTTGGATTGGGCTGTAACAGCAACGGCTTCTTGTCCGGGCACCCGGCCGGTTTTTATTGCAAGAAGATTAGCACGAAGCGTAGAAGTTACTTTCATCTGCAACTGAATTTGGGGTGGAATTGCAAAACCGCTCAGTTCTCATCAACCATAGGTCGGGCCGCTAAACCGAGCGTATGATACGTTCAGTTCAAGCTGGCCCTAACAGCAGCTTTGACTCCTTTAGAAAATATCGAAAACTATGCCAATTAGTAACCGTGCTGTTTCTCAGGCCTTTGATAACCCATAAGCAATTGATAGCTAATGAATTATAGTCCTGATAGATGGGTCTTGAATCATGAGCGTATCCGGCCGCTGGAGCGATGGATAAATCGCACAAATGATCAAGTGTGCAAAAGGGAGTTAGCGAAAATTATGCCAACTGCGACTTTACGATAACCCAGAAACAGTTACAGATTTTTATGCGCTTTGTGAAACGAATAGTGCCCTGTGCAGGGGCTTCAAGCGCAATAAGAGAGAGAATGTGCCGAACGGCAAGGTATTAAAGAAAGCGGTTGCCCGCTTTGATTGCACAAATGTACAAGTGATAATTACAATTCCAAATAAATAGTATCATTTATCAATCATAACAAAAAAGCACCCAAGTCCGG
>NZ_CAIT01000004.1 GCF_000296815.2 Fibrisoma limi BUZ 3 | reverse complement strand
TCCCCGGCAGAAGCCTGCCGGGGTATTTTTTGTGAAGCTACTACGTCCAACGACTTCGGACTACTCCATAGCCATTTCGACGTGCTGCGGGGCCTCCACTTTTTTGCCGATGAACAGCAACAGCAGGGGTACGCAGACCAGGAAGAAGCCGCCGATGACCAGGAACGCATCGGCATACGTCATCACGAGCGCCTGCCGCATCACCGTCCCTTTCATCATGGCGTATGCCTTCGCCGTGGCATTCACCAACGCGTCGCCTTTTGAGAGGAACAGGCTGGTGTACTGCCGGATGCGCTCGGCCGACAGCGGGTTATACATCGAGATGTTGTCCGAAAGCCTTGACACGTGCAGCACCGAACGGGTGGAGATGTAGGTTGTCATGATGGCCGTACCGAACGTACCACCCAACTGCCGGATCGTGTTCGACAGGGCAGACCCCTGCGGAATCTCGATGCTCTCCAGGTCGGCCAGCGTAACGGTAGTCAGCGGAATAAAGATCAGCCCCATGCCGATGCCCCGGATGACCAGCGGCCAGAAGAAATAGTCGGGACCCGCATCCAGGCTGATGGCCGACAGGTCGTAACAGAACCCAAAGAACAGCAGAAAACCAATGCCGGCGTACCAGATGGGCGAGATGACATTCTTCCGCAAAAGGCCACCCACTACCGGCATCATCATGGCCGTTGCGAGCGAACCCGGCATCAGCAACCAGCCCGTCTGACTCGCCGTAAAACCCAGGATGGTCTGACAGAAAACCGGAACGATGAACACTGACGCAAACAGCCCGAAGCCCAGAATGAAATTAAACAGCGTACCAACCGCATACCGTCGCCGACGTAGTAACCGCAGATCGAGGATTGGCGCTTTTACCGTCAACTGTCGCCAGATAAACCCGATCAGGCCAATGCCGGCGGCAATGGACATACCGATGATAAAGCTCGAGTCGAACCAGTCTTTCTCCTGACCTTTTTCCAGGATAATCTGTAATCCGCCAATGCCCGCAATCAACAGAAACAACGCAAGCCAGTCCATCTTGCCCGCCACCATTTTCTCGGCCGGCTCTTTGATGTACATATAGGTCAGGAAGGTGGCCAGAATACCGAAGGGGATGTTGATGAAAAACACCCAGTTCCAGGAAAGATTATCCGTGATATAACCACCCAGCGTAGGCCCAATAGAGGGGCCGATGATGACACCCAGCCCGAAGATTGCGTTGGCGATGCCCACATCTTCCTTCGGAAACGTCTGGATCAGAATCGATTGCGCCGTTGTGAGCAGCCCACCGCCCCCGATACCCTGTACGACCCGAAAGAAGACCAGCTCCCAGACGTTTGTGGCCGTACCGCAGAAGATTGAAGCGATTGTAAAGAGGACGATCGAAGCCGCGAAGTAGTTTCTGCGGCCAAGTTTGGCCGTCAACCAGCCCGACATCGTGATCATGACCGCACTGGCGGCTGCGTACCCCGTCACCACCCAGCTAATATCACCCAGCGATGCACCGAGGTTACCCATCATCTGGTTCAGGGTTACGTTCACGATCGACGAGTCAATGGTTTGCAGCAGGGCCGCCGTGGTTACTGTTATCACCACGATCCATTTATCAAAACCAAATCGCATGAAGTATTGAGAGTTATGCGGTATTCGGTTTCAGTTTACAGTAGACGGTTTATACCCGAACTCTGTAAACCGGAAACCGAATCCCGATGTATTATTTCTGTAAGTTTACCGCTACGGTCGCGCTCATACCCGGCCGGAGTTTAGCGTACACAGGACTGTTCTTATCCAGTTCAATCCGAACCGGAATCCGCTGCACCACTTTTACGTAGTTACCCGTTGCATTATCAGGTGGCAATAAGGAGAACCGGGCTCCGGTTGCCCCGGCAAACGAACCGACCTGACCCGACAGCTTTTCGCCTTCGTACGCGTCCACATCAATGTCTACGCGCTGCCCGGGCTGCATGTGCTGCAACTGCGTTTCCTTAAAGTTAGCCGTTACCCACAGGTTTGAGTGACCAACCACGGAGCACAACGCCTGACCCGGCTGAATCAACTGCCCAACCTGCACGGCCCGCCGGGATACAATGCCCGATGCCGGAGCCCGTACGATGGTGTATGATAGTTGAAGTCTGGCCAGATCAAGCTCGGCCTGACGTTGCTTCACAGCCGCCTGAGCCACCGAAATCTGGCCCTGCGTTACGCGTTGCTGCGAATTCGTTACGGATGTCTGCGTACCGGCTGCGTTCACCTGCGACTGCGCCGTACGCAACTGCGCCTGAGCGGCCTGAAGCTGGGCCTGGGCCGCATCGCGTTCGGCTTTCACGGCGTCGAACTGCTGCTGCGGTACGGTGCGTTCGGCCAGTAGCCGCTCATACCGGGTGAAGTCCTGCGATGCCTTCCAGAAGCGGGCCTGAGCGGCTGCTACATTGGCCTGGGCTGTGGCTACGTTGTCTCGGGCCGTTTGCACCGATGCCTGCGAGCTTTGCACCGTGGCCGAAGCAACCCCTACGCTTGAGCGCGTTACGCCCGCACTGGCCAGGGCGCTTTGCAGAGCGGCTTCCGCCTGGGCTGCCCGGATGCGGTAATCCGCATCGTCGAGTACGACCAGCGTATCGCCTTCTTTCACGTACTGGTTATCGTTGAACCGAATCGCTTTCACGTAACCACCCACCTTCGGGGTCACGGGATCAACATCGCCGTCGATCTGGGCGTCGTCGGTGGTTTCATGCAATTGCAGGTAGCGGAATTCGCTATACCCAAAGAAGATGGCAACAGCCAGGATAATGACCCCGCCGATGCGAAATAGAGTTTTCTTAGAATTAGCCATGATGTTTGTCGAGCACTAGTTGAGATTGCTGCCGGTCGCTTTCAGTAGCCGTTGATACGCCAGTTGAGCGTCGACGGTAGAGTTGAGAGAGTTCAGTTGCGCCTGAATCTGGAAGCTGTTGGCTTCGAGCAGGTCGCTGGACAGCACCAGCCCATTGCGGAACCGCGATTCGGTCAGCCGGTAGTTTTCCTGCGCCTGTTTCAGGGCCGTTTGGATGACGTTCTGCTTTTCGAGTGCCAGTTGATAGTTGTTGTACTCGCTGACAACTTCATTCTTGATCTGGTCAATCTGCTGCTGACTCTGGAGATTGGCCTGATCAACCGTATTTTTGGCTTCGGCCACTTTGCCTTTGTGGTTGTAGAGCGAACCAATGTTATAGCTAAGCCCCAGCCCTACGTTCCAGGCGCTGATGTACGAATTGGTTTCGGGCAGCAGCTTACGGGTCGGGTTGATGTAGTTATACCCGGCCGATACGCCCAGGTGCGGTAAGGCCGCGCCCTTCGTAGCCCGCAGGCCCGATTCAGCCGCGCGGGTCCGTAACGCATTAGCCTGTACTTCAGGACGCACCTGCACGGCCTGCGCCAGAAAATCGCTGAGCGGTTGAGCCGTCACGGCCGGATTGTTCAGTAACGTATCGACCGAGATGGCCTGTCCTTCGGGCAAGCCGACCAGCAGCGCCAGGTTGTACGTAGCCGTTTGACGTGCTTTATCCACTTCCAGGCGGCTCAGTTGCAGGTTATTCTTCTGCAACTGGATCTTCAGTACTTCGTTGTCGGTGACGACCCCTTCCCGCGCCAGGTTTCTGGCTTCGCGCTCACGTTCGTCGAACTGACGAATGTTCTGGTCGATGATGGCCGCCGAGCGCATCAGCTTGACAATGTTGTAATACGAAGCCGTAACGGTGTAGACAAGTTCGGAGCGGTTCCGCTGGGCATCCAGCCGGCTTGCGTCGGCCAGTAATTGGGCCGACAGCTTTGCGGATTGCTCGGCAAAGCCACCAAAAATGGATTTGCTGACCGTAACGCCCCCCATAGTTGCGTCAAAAGCTCCCGTCGGAATGGCAAACAAGGGCTTTGTACCGTCTCCCCCGCCAAGCGCAAAGGGCGACGTCAGGTTGTAGTGCGAATAGGACAGCGAAGCCGATGCCTGCGGCAGGCTCTGTTCTTTGGCCTGTTGCAGCCGGGCTTCCGCCGTCTGTACCCGCGAGTTCGCTAATTTCAGCGTCGTGTTGTTCTGCAACGCCAGCTCGATTGCCCGGTTAAGTGGCAACGGCGTCGGTTGCGCTACGGCGCTACCCAGGCCGAGCAACCATAGCCCGGCCCACATTACGCAGTTTTTCATACTAAGCATTTCTGATTTTATCCAGGAGTATATTCAAGGTTTCCACTTCTTCGTCGGTGAGGTGGTTGACGATCGATTCAAAGTCTTTGAATTCCTGCGCCACCTCCCCCACAAAACGGTTCGCGTCGTCCGTCAGGCGGAGATTAACGCGTCGCCGGTTTTGTTCATCCACTTCCCGCACCACCAGATTCTTGGCAACCAGCCGGTCAATCAACCGGGTGATGTCGGAGTTATGATCCGCCAAACGCTCTTTTACCTCACTGACCGTCAGCGAATCGGGATACACATCCTGCAGCCGCCGAAGCACCGAATACTGCTGAACCGACAGGTCATGGGGCGACAGCTTCTGCTGGAAGTAATTGATAATGAAGCCATCTGTCCGATGCAAATTGGCAATGAGCCGGTGGTATTGGTTTCGAAATGGACCGTTCATGGTGTGTCTTGTTTCGTTTACAGGAATAACCAACATTTGTTTAAACAAATTTTGTTTAAACAGATTTTAATGAGATTATAATCCCGCTGTATTCGCTGCCGACAATAGTCAGTTCATCGGTGGCTTTTTCCGTTTCAGACGGTTGCTGATTGATTTCTGGCGCGTCTGAGCGCCATTTTTGATCCGTCAACAGACAACCTTCCTTTTTATTGACCTTTTACCAACAAATACGATGACAACTAAAAAAATCCTGTTTGCCACCATGCCAATGGATGGCCACTTCAACCCCCTGACTGGTCTGGCTGTTCATTTGCATAACCAGGGTCACGACGTACGCTGGTACGTGGGCGGACACTACGGTGCCAAAGTGAAAAAGCTGGGCCTGATTCATTACCCTTACCATAAAGCCCAGGTTATCAATCAGGAGAATCTGGACGAGGTTTTCCCTGAACGTCAGAAGATCAAAGGGACCGTACCCCGGCTGCGCTTTGACCTCAACAATGTCTTCCTGCTGCGCGCTCCCGAATTCATTACCGACGTTACGGCCATCCACAAATCATTCCCATTCGATCTGCTCATATGCGACACCATGTTCTCAGCGGCTCCCATGCTGCGCCATATTCTGAACGTTCCGGTAGCGGCCGTAGGCATTGTGCCCCTGAGTGAAACCTCGAAAGAACTGCCACCGGCCGGCCTGGGTATGGAGCCTGCTACCGGTTTCTTTGGGCGGCTGAAGCAGGACTTCCTGCGCTTTATGACTACCCGTATCCTCTTCAAGCCCTGCGACGATTTGTACAACGAGATCCGGCAGCGCTATAACATGGAACCAGCCCGTGATTTTGTCTTCGACTCGTTTATCCGCACCGCCGATTTGTACCTGCAAAGTGGTGTACCGGGCTTTGAATACAAACGGAGCAAGATGAGTGCTAACGTCCGGTTTGTCGGCCCGCTTCTCCCCTACTCCAGCGGTATTAAGCCAAACTTTGCCCATGCGGCCAAACTGAAGCAGTATAAAAAGGTAATTCTGGCCACGCAGGGCACGGTAGAACGCGATCCGGAGAAGATTCTGGTGCCGACGCTCGAAGCGTTCAAAGACACCGATCACCTGGTCGTCATAACAACGGGCGGTTCTAAAACGGCCGAGTTGCGCGCCCGGTATCCGCAGAAAAATGTCATCATCGAAGACTTCATTGACTTTAACCTCATCATGCCCCATGCCGACGTATACGTAACCAATTCGGGTTTCGGCGGAGTGATGCTGAGCATTCAGCATGGCCTGCCAATGGTAGCTGCCGGTGTTCACGAGGGTAAAAACGAGATTGCAGCCCGCATTGGCTATTTCAAACTGGGGATGAATCTGAAGACAGAAACCCCTACGCCGGACCAGATCCGGACAAGCGTCGAAACGGTTCTGACCGATCAGACCTACCGCCGGAACTTAGCCCGGTTGCGGACGGAGTTCGCTCAGTACGACCCAATGGCGTTGAGTGAGCGATATATCAACGAGCTGCTGGCCAAACAACCGCGCAAGCAACACGAAGCCGTAGAAGCAATCTAACTCAAATACGCGGATCAACCCGAAGGCCGTCAGCAACACCGACGGCCTTCGGGTTGATCCGGTACAATCGTGGGCTCGGGTCGAAGTACTAAGCAGATGTATCCTGTTCCCCTTCGCCAACGGGTTCGGGGCCAGTAAATACCGAAAAACTGGTGATGGGTGCCGACTGCCCGGCCGCCGGTTCCGCATCGTACTGAAGCCGCACAGAAACCGGTTTTTCTTTCCGTAGCATATCGTAATACTGCGAAAACTCATCGGCCGGAATTCGGGCACTGGCCCGGAACGTACCGTCCGACAGTTTGATGACCTCCCCGGTCGATGCAGCCTGGCGATCCGGTACAAAACTCAGGATAAACAGTGTCAACTGGGGCGCACTTCCCTCAAAGCGGAGGTGGATGAACTTGGTCCGCCAGTCAGGCTGGGCCGGGGTTTTGCCGCGGCCGTGATCAAAATGCAGGTCGTAGGTGCTGATTCTGCCTTCAACAGTTGCCATATTACTTGGGTCGTTTGTGAAGCGGCTAGTTAGCCGGCACTAATAAATACTCATTTAAGCTATTGCCTGTTTTCCGGCTTTCGGACGTACGTAGCAGGTGAAGTTCGGCTTCGGTAGGCGTTGCTGTAATGTAGAACTCGACAGTACCGATACTGCCCGATGGTTTCGGGGTCAGGTTTTCCAGAATCAGCCGCTGGTTGTCCGGCGATATGCTCCAGGTACCAGTCGTTGGCCGGCCATCCAGATCGGTCAGTATGGCTTTGTCGGCCTGGCTAAGATTCAGCCGGAAATTCACATAGCCCGGCCGGACATTACTGGTTGCTCCGGCCGTGTACACCACCGTCGTACCTTCTTTCACTTGCTTTGCCTGCCAGATTTTACCGATCAGGTCGTTGATGGGCGTAACCGCCTTGGGCCGACAACCCGCGACAACGCTAATGAGTATAAAGAATGCGATGCGTTTCATAAAATCATGATTTTTTGCGTGATGCGCTGACCATCCAATTCAACGAGTACTACATACAGCCCGACGGGTAATCCACGCAGATCACGCTGCCAGCCCGTTGCACTCCCCGCCGGAATTCGTTCGTTGAGAACGGCTGTCCCCCGGGCGTCCATCACCCGAACGGCCGCTCCCCGGGGCATCAGCTTACCCGGCTGGACGTACAGGATTCGCTCGGCGGCATACACCATTCGCTTAGGTTCGATTTTAGGCGCAACCGCCGTAATCAGGGCATCGGGGTCCAGTTTAGCTACGTTGCTGTATGGCGAACTACCGGCATCGTTGGTGGCTTTAATGCGGTAGTAGTACGTATTATAGTCCAGAATTTCGCGGTCGAAAAACTCGCGTGGCCCCGCCGATTGCCGTCCAATCTCGAAAAAGCCTGCCGTGGGGCTGGTCGACCGCTCGATGATCACCCCGGTTGGATTGCCCGTCAGCGGCTCCCAGGTCAGACGAATCCGGTCAAAATCCAGCGGTTCAACCTGTAGGTTTTTCGGCGCATCAGGTACGGGCGGGGCGAGGGTTGTGGCATCCGCTACGTTTGAATAGCCCGATGGCCCGATGGCGTTGACGGCCCGAACACGGTAGTAATAGCGGGTTGAGCCGCTTAGGCCTGTATGCTGATAGGAAGTCGCATTAGGGCCTAAATCTGCGATCTTCGTAAAGGTCACTCCATCTGTCGACTGCTCTATCTGAAAGCCTGTTTCATTGGTCGACAGATCGGCCCATTGCAGATTAATCTGGTTGAACGAAATGACCTGAGCCGTTAGCCGGGCCGGGGCTACGGGCGGCACGTCGAAGGTTGTCGCGTCCGCCAGGTTCGAGTAGGCCGACTGCCCGCCCGCATTGATCGCTCTGACCCTGTAAACATACTTCCTGGCTGGCGTCAAGCCGGTATGTTGGTACGACCTTGTGTTGGCAGCCAGGTCCGCAATCTTGTTGAACGTCGTTCCATCCAGACTTTGCTCGAGTTCAAAACCACTTTCATTCGTAGCGTTATCAGTCCAGTTTACGTTGATCTGGCTGGATGATACGGCTACAGCAGTCAGACCGGTTGGCGCGGCTGGTGGTGGCACCGGAGCCGCAGGAGTTGTGGCATCCGCTACGTTTGAATAACCCGATGGCCCGATGGCGTTGACGGCCCGAACACGGTAGTAATAGCGCGTTGAGCCGGTTAAGCCCGTGTTTTGATAGCTGGTCGTGTTTGGCCCGAGGTCAGTAATCTTCGTGAAGGTGGTTCCGTCGGTACTCTGCTCCAGTTGGAAACCGGTTTCATTGCCCGACAGGTCAGCCCAGGTCAGGTTGATCTGGCTGAACGACACCGCCTGCGCCGTCAGTCGAGCCGGGGCCTGCGGGGCTACGTCGAAGGTAGTAGCCGCTGCGTTATTGGACACCGGCGACTGTCCACCAGCGTTGACCGCATAGACCCGGTACACGTAGCGAGTAGCCGAATTTAGCCCTGTGTTCTGAAACGTGGTCACATCCGGCCGGAGGTCGGCGATTTTTGTAAAACTGGTACCGTCCAGACTCTGCTCAACCACGTAGCCCGTTTCGTTGGCAGCGTTGTCGGTCCAGTTCAGGTTAATCTGGCTGGATGACACGGCTACGGCACTCAGACCGGTCGGCGCGGCTGGTGGCGGTACGGGCGGTGCCTGGGTAGCCGCGCAGTCGGTATTGGAGAACCCCGAAACGCCCCCGGCATTTTTGGCCCGCACCCGGTAGCAATACTGCGTGCTGGCGTTCCGATTCTTGTCTTCATAGCTGGTTGTGTTAACCCCAAGATCAGCGATCTTCTCGAACGGCCCACCCGGTTGAGCAGCTCGTTCCAACTCAAAGCCCGTTTCGTTGTCGGATACGTCGGCCCACTGTACATTGATCTGCGTGGCCGAAACGGCGCTGGCGACCAGTCGCGCCGGCGCATTCGGAATGCTCTGTTGGGTAGTAGCACAGACAATGGCCGAGTACTCATGGCCGCTTTCGCCAATGCGATAACAGAATTCAGTATTGGATGGCAATCCGGTGTCGGTGTATTCTCCGCTATCGCCCAGCCAGTCTTTGATCCGCTCCCACCGCCCCGACTGCCCCAGCCGCCGTTCGATGAAGATGGACGATTCCTTGCCAAAGGGGTTCCAGGTTAGTTGAATGGCACTGCTGTTCAATGCCGTCGCTTTCAGGTTGACAATACTGGTTGGAGCCAGGGGAACCGTCGCGCAGACAATGGTAGAGTAACCCGCTGGCTCGTAAGATGCGTCATATTGTACCCGATAACAGTACTCGACACCCGGCTGTACACTCCTGTCGGTGTAGCCCGCCCCTGACGTAGCAATCCGTTCGAAACGTCCTGACTGCCCGGTACGTCGTTCAACAACGTACGTCCCCTCCTTAGCAACGTCCGTCCAGCTCAACTCGATTACATTCCCATTTTTCACCGTGGCTTTCAAGTCATTAACCACCGGTGGCGTTGCGTAGGTCTGGGCATTGACCGTTGCCGAAGCGAATCCGGATGTTCCTGGCACCAGCGCCTTGACGTAGTAATAATATCGCGTATTTGGCGTTAGCCCCGTATTACAGTATTCGGTAGCGCTGGCGGTTACGTCGGCGATCTTCGTAAAATTACGGTTGTCAGTGCTGCGCCAGATTTCGTTGGCCGACACGCGCGGAGACGTATTGGTCCAGGTTACGCAGATCTGGGTTGAGTTCACCGTCCGGGCCGCTACGGTACCGGGCGTCTGGGCAGTGGCAGTATGACCCAGCAGACACAACGCGAGCAGACACAGCATGTAGATCGATTTCATGTCGAATGGGGTTTAGCGGATCGTGACCCGGGCCAGGTTGGATAAATTAGACTCGGTGCCGTCGGGGTAGATAACCCGAACGGCATACTCGTACTGCCCGGCCGACACCCGATTGTCGTCGAAGGTGGTTTTGCGATTCACGGAATCGTAGCTCCGCAAACCGCTTTGCGGCATCGCCCGATAGACCACAAACCGGACATCCTGCCGGGGGTACGACCACACCAGCGATACCGTTTTCTGGTCGGCACCAAAGCGCACGGTCAGGTCACTCACGGGCCGGGGCGATAGCCGCAGGGTTTTGGTATGCAGCGGAAACGACGCTTCAGAACGCAGGCCGGCCGAGTCAACGGCAACCAGCGCATACGAATACGCCGTGTTGGGTTTAAGCCCCGAATCGGTGAAGCTCGTTTGTGTTTTATCAATCGTTTTAACTTCCGTCCATCGGCTTACGGCACTCTCCCGGCGCAGTACAATCTGACGAGCGACATCATCGCTGCTGCTCCGGGACCAGGCAAGCGTGACGGTGGTATCGCCGGCCGTGTACGTACTGATTACCGGAGCCACCGGCCGAAGCTTGTCGGGGCGGGTCAACGCCAGAACGTCGGACGGTTCGCTGGGATTAAGGTTCTTATCGTAGGCAATCACCCGGTAGTATTTTTTGCGGGTCAGCGTCCGGAGCGTAGTCGTATCGTTGAATACCGGAATGGCCAGAAAGCCCGGTGTTTCGGCCGTAAATACGTGCGACGGATCATTTGCCGCAATGACCGAATAGCCAAGCAAGTCAGGTTCGGTGTTCCGGTCCCAGACGATACGTACAAAACCCGTCGAGTCAATATAGCCCTGTAGGTTTTTCGGCTTGGCCGGTCCTTTCGTGTCGTTGAAAAAGCAGTAGGCTGGCAGCGAACGGCTGGCATTCCGGGCCGTATCGACCGCTACGACCATGTAGTACGTCGGCAGATACGGCAGCGCGGTCGTATCAACAAATTCGCGTTGGTTACCTGGCAGCAATCGACTCGTCAAGGGCAGGAAGGGACCTTCGGTTGAATTGGCCTTTGCCACGAAGTATCCAGCCAGATCACCTTCGGTCTTGCTGCGCTGCCACGTTATACGAACCTGACTAGCTTTCAGGTGTGTTGTCCGCACGTCGGTGACCGCTTCGGGGGGTGTCCGGTCGATACCCCGTATGGATACGGTCGCCGACGGTGTGCTCAACTCTCCAAACGGCGTCAGACCCAAAACACGATACTGGTACGACCGATAGTTCTGCGCCACCGAATCCGAGAAGGAATACACCTGCGCAAACTTACCGGTTGGCGGCTGAATCCAGGGCCGCTGGTTAATCCGCCTGAATGTCTTGCCGCCATCGGTTGACCGTTCGACGTAGTAAGCCGTAAACTGAGCATCGGCTAACGCCCGGCTCCAGACCAGCGAAACGGTACGGTCGCCGGCCTCCGCCCGAACGGTTACCATAGCCGGGCGTTCGCCAGGTCCATCGTTGACAACCATCGCGGCCGCCGTATCGGACGGATACAGCGTCGTGTCGGTCAGGGCGGTGACGGAATAGACGTAACGGGCACCCCGCTTCACGTTTTTATCGATGAACCCAAGCCCCATTCCCCGGGCGTGAACCGGATTGGCATCCGCCAGAACCAGCGCAATAGCCATGCGCAGATCATTCTGGTTTTTCTGCTGCATCAGCTTATCCAGCGAAACGGCTTCCGTACTAGCCAGCGGCTCGTTTTTACCGTACAGCAATTGCACACAAACACCAGCCAACGTATCGCGGGGACTGACGCGCTGTTTCCACTCCTCTACGGTCCAGGGTTTCACGGCAACCCGAAAATCCGTCGTAATAGACCGGTCGGCGTTGACCGTCCGGCGCGTCAGGGCATAGCCACCGGAGCGCACGGCTGCTTTGAACAGCAAGGCATCGGCAGGAGCCCAGCGCACCATGACCGAGTCACCGTACGAACGGGTAAGTGCACCAACGTGGTAGCGGGTTGGTCGTGGCTGTTTATTGGGGAGAACTGCCGCAGCCCGGCGCTGCGCTATGGCAGGGCTCAACGTAGTCAGCAGCAACAGTATAAATAGCGTACGCATGGTGGTGATCATTTGAGCGGTAAAAACTTGCCGGTCATGGCCCATTTACCTTTGTTCTTGCCGGGCGCTTCGGCGTTGTATTGCAGGCTGGAGAGATTACCGTTGAGAATAGGCGTATAAAAATCGAAGGCGTCAGCGGCCAGGAACTCGACACTGAAGCCGGCTTTCCCGGCGTACTTCTTCATGGGTATGAAATCCCGCCACCGGTAGTAGTCGTAGTAGCCATCGTAGAACAGAAAAACACCCGCCAGTTGGTTGTTTTCAGTCACCACCTTCATGAACGCCTTGGTTTCGTGGGTTTCCCCGAGGCATTTGACCAGTTCGTCTTTCTTCTGCGCCGTGATGCAGCCCGGATACTTGTCCCAGAACTCCCCCAGTTTGTCTATGCAGGCACTCATGCGCTTCCACCACTCGTCGTAGACCACCCAGGACTTGTAGCCGAAGCTGTAGCTGACGGGGCTCCCCGATTCACCGAACGCATAGTCTGTAATGGGGTCTTTGGTTTCGATCGTAACCAGTGGCATCCAGAACTCTCCGCCTTCCGACGTATTGCTTACCGGCGTGTTCGCCATCTGCATTAGCTCGCCCTTCGTTGTTTCGAGGGTGCTTTTTACGCCCCCGTTCTTTTCCATGGTCTTGTTCAGGCTTCCCTTTACCTGACCGAAGGCGGGGGTATACCACAGGCTCACGAAGAGCACCAGCCGGGTTATCGTTTTCATGGTTATTGCTTCTGGTTGAATCCTTGCATGACTCCTTTGATAATCAGCAGCTCGTCGAGTGCTTTTTTAGATAGCCGCGGTTCCGGTTTGGCGGAGTTGGCCGGATCGAACACAACCATAGAATTGGCGGCATCCAGTGCGGTATTGATCGTTTGCCCGTTCAATGACGCTTCCAGTGATGTATAGGGAAAAATGTTGCTGAAGACTGGATACACGAAGTCCTTAAACCACGCGTTATCGGTGCTGGCTCCGGCCCGGTAGTTCACCAGCGGCTGCAACGTAACGCCCCCGGCAACGGCCCTCGGTAACAGTTCGTACTCATCAAATCGCTCCGGGGCTGTAAACGGAATCGAGTAGGCGTTGTCAACCACATAGCCGTTACGCTGGACCGGGTATACCGTTTGTTTCAGCGGCTGCAGCGTCGACGCGGCCAGTTTCTCCTTCAGCTGATTGAACTTACTGGTTTTGAAGTAGTAGCTATAGATCACCTGCTCGTACTTCTTGCGGTAGTCGTCGGGAGAGGCCGACTCCTTCACAGTTATGTTCAGATTGGCTACGTCGTAATATTTCTCTTTGTAAATGACGGAATTCAAGGCTACGGGCACGGGCTGGCTCTGCACCCGGAATGTCTGCTCGGTCAACGTACGAGCCTTGTTGTTCACCTCCTGTCCCAGTCCGCCCAACTCCTGACCGGGCACGTACACCTTTGCCGCGAGGCTTGTCTGACTCGCCAGATTGATGGTCTGCCCAACGAACAGATTCTTTGCCGAAACCGCCACTGATTTCTGCTTCGCCTGGGCTTCCAGCGCCTGCTGCTCCTTGATCAGCAGGTCGGTGGGTTCGCGGTAAAGCTCCAGGCGGTAGAGCGTACTGTTCTGCAAGCCAACGGGCAGGTTGTAGGTGACGCGGTTGTTGTCAGTAAACTTGGCGTCGGCCACCAGTGCACCCCCGAGTTTACCCGAATCGAACGCACCGCCTTTATACGGAACGAAGCGAACTTTCAGCGAGTAGTATTTGTCGCTCTGCAGGTTGTCCATGCAGCACATTTTCGCCGACAGCCGGATGAACCCGCTGCTCCCATCATTTTTCATGAAGTAGCGTTGCCCTTCAAACGGGTACGAGAACGAAACCGTAGCGTTATCCCCGCCCTCGTTGGTCAATGAGGTCAGGCAGGGTCCCGTCCGGAACGATACGCTGGCACTTTGTTCCACGGGCTTACCTTTGTAACTGTACACGGTAAATCCTGCCTTCGGATCGTCGTGCCAGACCTCAACGCCTACCGTCAGGTTGTAAGCCGCATTCGCCGAGAGGGCGGTGCTCCGATAAAAGTATGCCGCATAGTTGGTCGCATCCTCCTCGTTACTCTGGCTGTACTTGATCCAGCCACCGTCGTCATTCGTGCAGGCGGCATCAGCTCCGTCCTTACTGGTCCGCTGCAAGCCGAACCGTTCCCCTTTTTTGTAGACAATACGGAATCGACGGTGTAGTTCTTTGCCGTCCGGCGTCTGCTCGTCGATCTCAATCCACGATTCCACCGGGTAATTGAACTCCGCAAACAGCGGGGTCAGAATTGATACCTTATCATCAGCAGACGTGCTCGGGCCGATGCGGGAGATGAGCGGCAGATCGGCGAAGGGGTTGCTGGGCGTGTAAGCCGGTTTACACTGGCCTTCTTTGTTGTACCAGAAATCCATGTTCACTTTGCCCTTTACCAGCCCGTCCAGTACGTTGTAGCGCAGCAGTACATTCCCGTGGAACCAGATAGGATTGACCATACCGCCTTCCAGCAAGGCTCCGGCTGTCACTTCCAGGGCCTTGATCTTACCCGAGTAGATCCAGGTATCGACCTCAATCCCCAGCGCAAAGTACAGGTAGGCATAGAGTTGCCCGTTGGCGTACCAGCCGTTGATACCGGGCAAACTGCCCCCGCAGGCCTGATCGGTATTATACAGCACCAGATCGTAACCCAACGCCCCTTCGAAGTCCAGGAAGAATGGCCCAACGCTGTACTTGTTCCCCGGTAAACTGTAGCCCGCGCCAAACGCCAGCATTGGATTTTTCCCCTTGCTGATGAGCGGTGTCACGTCCATGCCGGAGTAGTTCAGGTCGTTGAGTACACTCTGACTAACGCCGTACGGGTTAGGCGGCAATTTGCCAACGTCGCCCGGTAAGTCATTGCCCGTCAGCAGATACGAGCCGAAGGTAAATGTCGGCTTACCGCCAAGCAGGATGCTCAGGCTGTTTCGGTTCGTCGGTACCCCCAGGCTAAAGAACCATCGTCCCTGACCGGGCTTGATATGCAGACCGACCTGTCTGGCTTCGGCCTTGACTCCGAAGCCACCTACGCTATAGAGCGCGGTCAGACTCCCCTGGGCGTCGAATACGTTGTCAGCGATGTTATACTTGAGATCAATGGTGCCTTTGGCCAGCTCGTTTCCGTAAGCAGGGGGTGCATTGGCCAGCAGATACGCATCGCCGTGGATATTGACCAACGTTGGCGTTAGTTTTTCAGCAAACTCCATGGTCAGTGCCCCACTGACGTTCAACAAGTTGGAGCCAAGCGTACCGACAATCACTTCGGCCTTAAAACCGAGCTTGGTGCTGTTGTCGGGCTTGTAGTCGATTTCGCCCTGGTCGTTGGTGAACTGAGTCATGCGCTGATAAGCCCCGCCCCCAAAGCCCTTGAAAGCAACCGGCGTTGTGCCGATGGCAACGCCCCCACCCGGCAGTACGGCCGTTCCGCCAATAGACCAATACCGGAAGCCACCTGCCGTCGCCAGCGTCCTGCCGAAGCGGGCTTTAACGGCCAGTCCTCCCACAAACCCGATACCCAGCTTGGCCGCCCCGCCGAACCCATTGCCATATATAGGATGATCGCGGTAGAACTCCAGATCGACATCGGCCGTCATGGGTCCCACGGTTCCGTTACCTTTGATCCGGTCAACCAGAAAATCGACGTACTGCCAATCCGGGCGCCCACCCGTCAGACCGGCCGAGAACCGGACCCGGGCCGTTGTGCTCAGGGCCAGTTGAGCCGACTCGACCAGATCAAGATTGCCCGTGAAGCCAAAGTCAAACTGACCAGCAACGACTTCTTGTCCTTTTTTGGCTTCCGACAAGCCTACGTTACTAAGCGTGAACGGCATGCCCGCCAGGTCTTTCTGGGGGGAGGCAAACGAAGCTTCCAGCCCGTCGAGCTTCACGTATGGAGCCGCCGACATCAGCGTCAGCTTATGGAACGTCATACCGGGGGCAATGAACGTTCCGGTATTGATGCTTACTTTCCCGTCCAGTACAGCTTCTGCCAGTAAGCTCCCCCCTTTGTTGCCAACGGTGATGTAGGTCAGGTCTTTATTCAGCGACAACTGCGCTTTCCAGATGTCAACGGCGGCATCCTGCTTAGGGCTGATCAAAAACTGGTAGGCCATGTCGCCCCCGTTTTCGTTCTTCGACAGTGTACACCGCCAGGGCCATACCGAACTCTCGTTCATGTTCTCCTTGTATTTGAAGATGGGTAGCACCACCTGGCCAACCATGAACGACCCTTTGAAGCTGCTTTTCAGAAAATCGACCCCGACCGTATCGATCGACGCGTACCAGCTAGCGAGGTTACCTTCGCCCAGGCCCAGCAGATTCGCCAGAAATGCCTGTCCGGTCAGCCCCTGATCGTCGTAGATGAGGTTTTTGACGCCACTGGCCAGTTCCTTGCCTGAGGGAGCCATTTTGGAGAAGAACCCGCCCAGTTTGAGCCGGAGCATTGGAAAATACAGTCCTTTCCAGAGGTTCGTTTCGGCTTCGGGTTTGTAGCCGGTCGGGAGCGGTCCGGGCGTAGTGGTTTCGGAGTGGTCGTAGAGTGCCGGCTGGTTGTTGTCCATCGAGAACCTGAAGTCCTCCAGGCCGGTCACGTAGAACTCCGGAAACTTGAACTGAGCAGTCCAGTTGCTGAAATCAGCACCGACCAGCCCAAAGTTGACCCCTATTTCCAGCGGGTCTTTTGTTTCGGCGTTCACCAGTCCGGGCGGTTTCAATCCGGCGTGTACCCGCAGTTGCTTATACCCATCGACATCGAACACCACGTGTGTAATCTGGGTCGTATCCGGCATTTCCCACGGACCTTTGGGCGGGAAAGCGTCCAGCCCTTTCAGCGCGAAATAGGGCGTCAGCTTCAATTCGCTGGCCAGGTACAAGATGCCCTCGCCACAGGGCTTTTCCGGACTAAGACACAGGTTTTTGCCACTGAGCGGTATGCCGCTGACCCATTCGCCGGGCGTCTTAATCCAGGTATTGGCATCGAAATACGCGTTTACGGGCGTGAAGGTGACGTTGGTGATGGCGATTACCGTATTGACCGGCCCAATCCGTTTGTCGATTCCAAAGGGTACCTCGAAGCCGATGCTGTTGACCGTGTTTTTAAGCGACGAAACGAGCATGTCTTTGTTGTTCGACAAGGTTTCGCTGATGTTGCTGATCTGGTCGCTGGTTAATACGGGGGGCGTATAATCGGGGTTATCCCAGTTGGGTTTCAGCGATGGATTGGCTTTGTCGCTGTAGCGGGCGCGAATCACACCGCCAATGACCTGCCCGGCGGCATTGCACTGTACGTCATAGAGCTGCACGCGCAGTTTGGCGTAGGAGCTGTTGACGATGGGGATGGGAATCATGCCGTCGCCGTTGAGCTTCCCGTCCACCTCATTAACGTTGTCCAGCAGCGATACCTGGAACCCGGCCACGGTAGCGGAGCGGCTTTGCAGCACCCCCGAATTAGCAACGACGTCGTCGGTGATGTCAAGCTGGCAGGAGCACTTCACGGGCAGGTTGCCGGACTTGACTTTCATCACCACACCCGCCTTTTTGAGTGAGTCCAGCTTACTTTGGAAGGAATCCGCTTTGCCATACGTGAAGACACAAACCGGGCTCTTGCCATCGTTCAGAAAGTTGAGCCGACGAGACCGATCAATGGCCTGCACCCGCCAGGCATACCGCTTGCCCACCTGCAATGGCGGCTGGGTAGGACCATAGAGAAACGTATTGATGCGCAGGTTCCGAACTTCTACCCCTGATTTTGGCAGCGCAATGGCGTCGATGAACACGTTCGGATCGACGTTCTCCTGCGGCAGTTCCACGACCCGAAGGGTGTAGTCTACCTGCGCGGGCGACACACCAACCGGCGGTGTCCAAGTAAAGACAAGCCCCTGGGGTACGGTTGGGGAAACGGACGATTCGCAAAGCGGGCTGATGGTAATGGGGGGCTCGACTGACCGCACGACAATCGGTGCCGAACAGCCCAGCGGAAACTCCGCCGACAGCGGCTGGCCAGCCGGCCGGTTGGAACAGGCCGTCCCCGGTGCGCCGAGCGTACCTTCACTGAACGCCCGAACGCATAACTGATAGTTGCCATCGGGCAGCGGCAATCCGCGATACAGCAGATTCTTGTCCATGCCCTGTACATCGATCTGGCCCAGGTCAAATAGTCCTTCCAGATCAGCGCGGCTGAGAAGCCGGTTCTCGCCCGGTGCCAATTGAAGTGGCTGCAGGGGCCGGTACTGGGGCGACGTAGCGATGACTACGCCGTTGTCGCCGGTGAGCGTTCCGTTGAACCGCGACCGTAGCGGACACTGGGTCGTATTGCGTACCAAGATCTGCACCCGCTGCCCGGCTCCGGCGTAATCCTGTAGGTATGCACTGTACGGAGGCAGTACGTTGACCTGAATTTGTAGCGGAAAGGTTTGCGCGTACGCCGTGTTTTTCACCGCAAAGACGCAAAGAATAGCGCAAAGCACGCGAAGCAGGTCTTGCGGCCGTGGCGTTAGTCGCTGCGTCTTCGCACCGGGCCGCCCGGCGGTTACTGAGTTAGAACGTGATGCCATAGCCGAGGTTACCTCTGAGTTCGTTGAATCGTTGTTCAGCCAGTCCTGTGTTGGAGTTGAGATAGCCCAGGTTCAGGCTGACAGTCTGCCGCTTAGCGACCTGATATCCGCCGTTCACCGACGCGTTGATGATCGTTCCCGTTACGCCATTCTGCTGGTTGACCAGGTAGCTTACGTTGAAGGAAGTCGTTAGCTTCTTGTTGAGGAAGGCTTGCGTACCGCCGAGTGTAGGCCCGAAAAAGCGAACCGTCCGGCTAATGGAATCAGCACCCGGTATCACCACGGCCGCAGGCAGGCCCGTTTCGGTGTACGACAGCATGGCGTTCAGGCCCCAGCCCGTTACGGTCTGCTGGTAGAAATAGCCCAGGTTCAGGTTTGTATTCGTGTTCTCGGTGAAGGCGGCCGTGTTGGTATTGAGGTCGCTCAGTTTCTGATACGTCGTTGTCAGCGTAATGATGTGTGCCACCTCGTTCGTCTGGATGGTGTAGCGGGTGTTGACCGTAGCCGACAGGTTGTTCTGAGCGAGCCGGAGCGTATCGATTAATGGCCGAACACCCGCCTGCTGGCTGATGCCATAATTGGATAATTGCAGATCGAAGCCCCATTTCGCGCTGGGATTGACCGATGCCGTCAGCGATCCGATGGTGCGTCCGGTACGGGCGTTCTTGTTCTGGCCAAGGTTGTCATACTGCACCCCGTAACTGCCCACCAGATTCAGTTTGCCGCCCAGCATTGTAAGCGTGGGCGCAATGGCGTAGCTTTCAATATCGCTCTGGAAATAGTACGCACCCATGGTCTGGAAGTTCGGGTCGATGCGCTTGTACTGGAGTTTCAGCCCAACGATCTTGTTGCGGTATCCAATAGCGGCCTGCGTGGCCTGCGTCAGTTGCGTCGACAGCCGGGGTGTGAAGAACCGGCCGAAGAAGCGCACCACCGGCGATTTTCCTTCACCTGAAACTACGCTGCTGCGGAGGTCGCGGGTATAGGCGCTGACAGCCGCATCGAACTCGACCGTAATGTGTTTGACGATCAGCAACCGCGACGTAGCGCCAACGACGAGGTTTTCGGCGGGGTTAACGGTACGTTCGGCGGTTGGGGCTACCGGGCCAATGGACAGCGAATCGTCTTTTGCCCGCAACATGACCAGATCGACGTAGTTACCGGGTTTTCCGTAGCCAACTTTCACAGCGTAGCCAGTGCGGCTGTACGACGGAATAATATCCGGCTCGGCGAGGTTCGACGCAATGGCCTTGTTGAGCCGCCCGTACACCGCCCCCACCCGCAGTTTGCCGGGATTTAGTTCAACCCCTCCGCCTAAGAACGTATGCCCCGCCAGCGTAAACGGCGAAAACGTAACGTTCCGGTAGCCGGCGTGAACAGTCGCCCATTTGTACGTCGGCGATACGCCAAACTGGTTGAAGGGTTGCCGAAAGCTACTCCCCTGATTGCCCAGCACCGCCGAGAACGGTAGCGAAATACCGCCCGGCAGGTTTACCGTTACCGAGCCGCTCAGCCCAAACGGCGAGGTCTGGTTACGGGCCGCCAGGCCACTGGCCGTGTACAACCCCGCGTAGGCGTTCAACCCACCCGACACCTTCACCGGCGACGATTTCGTCTGAGCCAGGATGGGGAAGCCAACGCAGCTAAAGCCAAGAAGGAAGAGAAACAGGCGCATACACAAGGGGTTAGCGGTTGTGCCGAATGGCTGCGACAAAAGTATCCGACGGAACAAGGCACTTCAATCGGATAAATGTATGAGCGGGAAACTACGCAGGTGGTATACAGCAAGACTATCTACCTTGTAATCAACAGTTTACCAATTATCCTCGTGATACCTTGTTCGGTAGATTCCGTAAAAACACGCAACGGTTAACCCTGTAGGAGATTATGCCTTTCCGTATCGCCTTGCTGTCAAAATTGACTGCATAAAAACGGGGCAGGAATAGGTTCCTGCCCCGTTTTTATGCTTGCTGACTGCGGTTACCCCTTCCTATTTTGAAAAGTTGACCGATACCTGCATGGTGCGCCAGGCTTCGGCCCGATCCCGGTCGTGGTGATACGTAGGCTTGGTCATCTTGGCGTACGTAACTGGATTTTCAAGCATGAGCAGTTGGATGGGGGCAACCAGGAAAGGCGGCTGATTGGACGAAGCTGCATAGTTCAATTGCAGCTTGAACATTACCCGGTTTGGACGGGTGTACGGCGCGGGCAGATTAGGGCTGACCGTGATTGTGCTGTCCACAACGGTCGTTTCGCCCGGTGAGATCGGATCGGTAATCGACGCTCTGGTCAGTCGGTACCTCGACGTTGCGAACGACGGGGTATTTACACGCCGAAAATCGACCGATACGTTGTAGAACAACGACCCACCAGACGAATTTGTAGTCTGGCTGACCGCCTTACTCTTTGGTAAAGAAACCGGTTGGCCGTTGGCGGTACTGGTAGCCAGCACCTCATTGTTCTGCCCCATGAAGTAAATTGTAGTAATCTGAAATTCGCAGGGATACGGACGATCCTGCCCGTTCAGCATTTTACAGTTTGTGGCAGCGATTCGGGCACCCTGCATGGGTTCAGGCGTGACCACCGGCGTTGAACAGGAGTCGATCAAAACGACTATAAAGCCGAGAAGGATTGCGATTTTCATTGGGCAAAAATGGTTTAGTAGGCACTCGCTGAGCGCCTGGTTGAAGGAAATCTGAATGAACAGTTGATCAGAATTTTTTACGTAGTCGGATAAAGAGATCCGGCGGGAAACAGCGTTTTTCGCAAGCGGTCAATCCATCTTGATTTACCGAAACATACCGGTTTTGAGGGCCTTGGCTACGGCCTCTGACTTGGAGTTGACGTGCAGTTTTTCGTAGATGTTAACAATATGAGTCCGAACCGTACCCATGCTGATGCCACAGTGGTGCGCGATAAGCTTGTAGCTATCGCCTTCGACCAGCCGTTTCAGCACCTCGCGTTCCTTTTCGGTCAGGTCCATCTGGTTGGGCTTCGGTTGATGAAAGGCAGCCAGCACCTTCAGAGCCACCGAGGGGGTCATGGCCGCGCCCCCCGACATCACTTCCCGAATGGCGTCGGCAATACGGTCGCCCGGGGTTTTCTTCAGGAGGTACCCGACCGCCCCGGCCGAGATCGCGTCGAAGATTCGTTCGGTATCTTCAAATACGGTCAGCATCAGCACCTTGGGCAACCGACCCGCATCACGCAGCAATCGTACCGCTTCGATACCCGTCCGGCCGGGCATGTCAATATCCATCAGGATGACGTCGGGTAAATCGCGCGTTACGTTCTCGACTACCGCCAGCGCATTGGAATAAATACCCAGGGGAAGCAGATCATCGGTGGCGTCGAAGAGCAGCGCCAGCGTATCGCGCAGGGAATCGTTGTCGTCGTAGATGGATACGCGGATCATGGTGTGTGCAGGTCTTGGAGCGTTCGAGTACTTACAGGTTTTCTACGGGCATTTTAAACTGCCCATTGCTTACTACTACTTCCGTTTTATCTCCGCTGTTGTACGTTTTGAGCGAGAAGGTACCTTCAATGACGTTTCCGCTGAAGCGTGTTACCGTTACCGTGCCGGTCCGGCCGCCCTGGATGGTGTACATCGTATTTTTCTTCACGTCAACGTAGCTGCCGGTGCTTTTATTCGAAAGCCGGTCTTCCAGTGTGATTGCTGATGCGCCACTGAAGTCGACCAGCGTAAAGCCAACCTGATGGGTATTGGTTGAGCCCGTCACCGTCAGGCGTTTGGTTGCTTTTTCGTACGTTGATACCGCCGAGCCAGTCGTGAAGGATTGGCCATTGATGTCAGCGCTTAAGGTCGCTTCCGTTGCCGGTGCTACCGCATCGTCGGACTGGCTGCACGCTACGTTCAGCATGATCAGCAGGGCCGTCCAGAAAAGTTTGTGAGGACTCATAACCGTGTCTTTTTGGAATGTGATTGTTGCTTTTCAGTAGTTATTACTGATACAACAAAGGTAGATCACAGCTAAACCCTTGTAAATCGGATAAGTATATGAGCCCCGCCCATGCTACGCAGCGGCCGTCAGTTCGAGCGTTGTTCCCTGCCCCGGTGCTGAACGGACCGTGAGTGTACCGCCGATCGCTCGGGCGCGTTCCTGCATACTCTGCTGACCGGTACGCGTCGACAACTGAGCCGGGTCAAAGCCCTGGCCGTTGTCCTCAATCAGGACCCGTAGCTGACCCTGATCGTAGGTAAACCCAACCGTAGCGGCTGTCGCCTGCGAGTACTTGATCAGGTTGTTGATGGCTTCCTTGCCGATGAGGTAGAGGTTGCGCCGTACTTCCATCGAGATGGGCAGACCTTCCAGCATTGGGTCAATCTCAAAGCTGAAGCGGATGGCTTTCGACTCCATCAGCGGCTGGGCATACTCCTGCAGGCGCAGGGCGATGCGCTGCAGTGAATCGTTGCCGGGGTTGATCGTCCAGATGATCTCATCCATCGCTTCCAGGATCTGACGGGCATCAGTGTAGATCTTCTGCACCATACGGTGGGCCGTTTCAGGTCGGTTCTCAGTCAGGAGCTTGTCTGTCATCCCGCTCAGCAGGGAGATACTACTCAGGGTGCTGCCTACTTCGTCGTGCAGGTCGTGGGCGATCTGCCTGCGCAGGGCCTGCGCTTCCTGTAACCGACGAAGTTTAGAACGGTTGAGTAGCCAGGCGCTTACGGCAGTTCCTAACAGTAGCAGCAAAAGGCCACCAACCAGCAGCGCGTTGGTTCGGAAACTCGCCCTGGCAGCCTCTTTCTGCTTTAACTGGTTTTCCTTTTGCAGAAGTTGAATACGAGCTTCTTTTTTATCGGTCTCGTACCGGGCAATCAGCCGCTGCACTTCAGCATTCGTTCGTACCGTAGTGGCCGAGTCTATCAGCTTGTTTCGTTGAAGCTGGAACGTGTAGGCCTGCTGGTACTTCTGTTGCTCGCCGTAGAGGTCGGCCATTTGTTGTACCAGTTTTTTGCGCTCGTCCTTAAACTCGTTGTCTTCGGCCAGGGTAAGGCCTTTTTTCAGGTACGATTCAGCACTAACGTAGTCTTTTTTGGCTTTATACAAATCGGCGATAGTGCCAAATATCGTGCAGGTTGCCAGCTTGTTCTGTTGCTTTTCGGCGATTTGCAGCGCACGCCGTGCGTAGGCCAGGCCCTCGTCGGGTTTGTTAAGCATTCGTAAGCATACGGCCAGCCCGTCGAGGGCGTCGAACTGAAGTAGTTCAAACTTTATCTGTTCGGCCAATTTGAGCGATTCGCGGAAATGCGGCAGGGCTTGTTGAGGCTGCTTGATATCGGTGTAAAGATCGCCCAATTGATTTTCGAAGATAGCAATTCCGCGCGGATCACCATTTTCGCGAAAGATGACACCAGCCTCTCGGTAATAAGGCATAGCCTGTTGCACTTTGCCCATTTTTACCAGAGCCCCTCCAACAAGGCGATGCGCAACCGGTCCGCGTGGTCGGATATTGTACCGTTCCTGTAACTGAATCGCCTTGAGAGCCGTTTGAAGCACCATTGGGTCATTACCCACTTTGTCGTACCCTGCGGCCAGGTTACTCAATGCACCGTAAACGACCACTGGTGGCAGGTTGTGTTGTTCGGCAACGTCGAGTGTTTTTTTACAATGGACAAGCATCTGTTCATAGTTTGCCGTTAGCAGGCTGATCGTGGCCCGATTTCGGGCAGCTCGCACTACACCAAACCAGTCGCCCATTCGGGTAGCGATGTCGGCCATCTGTCGGCTCATTGAATCGGCCCGCGCATAGTCGGCTTTCTGATAGATCTGGCTGTAAATTACTTTATCCATTACCCGGATATAGGCCGTATCTGCCGGATTGTGCGTCTTTAAATAACGCACCAGCGAGTCGGCAGGCGTAGAAACCTGGGCAACGACCGCTGAGCATAGATATACTGTTAGAAAACCTGTTAGCGGTAAAACATGGCAGTATCTCATGAGATTGACGTTGGCTTTCTGGCAAATTGGTTCTGTTAAATCATTTTGTGGTCAACTGAAGTTTGGTTGCCTGGGTCGCTGCTGATCAATCACCAAAGCCTCCTGCGCGTAGGACAGCGCCTGCTGCGGCCTGCCCCGGTTCTTGAGCGCGTCGGCAACGGCCGTGTACGTATTAGAATACCGTCTCTTCAGTTGATACTGCTCCTGTAGCCGAATGGCCCGCAGTGCCGTTTGCATCATGGGCTCCCACTGCCCCAGTTTTCCCTGCGCCATGGCTACGTTGCCCAGATACGCATAGAGATCCGACCGGGACAGGTTGTACTCTTCAATCACCTGCACGGCCTTCTGAACATTCAGCAGGACCAGTTTAGGTTCGGCAGTAAGATGATAGCGAGTTGACCGGACGTTGTAGGCCCCCGACAGCCCCGGCCACCTGCCAATCGTTCTGTCCAGCGGCTCCGACCGCCCCAGCAGTGAGTCAGCCCGGGCGTAGTCGGCCCGCTCAAACAGCAGCTTACGGGCCGTGCGGTCCAGGGCCCTGACGTAATCTGAGTCGGTTGGCATATGGATGCGGAGGTATTGCTCCAGCGAGTCTAGTGAGTTTGGTACGGCTTGCCCCACCACCGAATAAGCGAAGCCGCCAAGGATGAACAGCAGGATAAAGCGAACGTAGCGGTAGCGCATAGACAACTTACCAGCAAGCAGTTGGGCCTTCAATCTACTTAAGTATTTGTGATTATGCTAATCGGTTTAGCCATCGGTCATGTGAACACGTCTACGTGTGATCGCTGCTCACATCCGGCAGTCAGTTCCTGGCCGACCACATCAATTCATCGGTCGAGTTGGGGTTGTAAGACACGTATTTTGACAACTCACGCACCAGAGGCCGGGCACGTACAGTCATTTTGTTTACATTTGATGTAACCTTAATTCCTCGACCCGTTGAAGCAAGTAAACGACAAGTGGCTGCGCATTTTCTGCATCAGCTTTTTGTTGGGCGTGAGCCTCATCAGCAATCGCTATTTTAAGCAACCGTTCTCCGGCGAAACGGTGCTTCGGCTCCTTATTACCGTATCCTCAATTACGCTGATCTGGCACGCTAACCGCTTTATTGTTTTCTTCTTCCGGCAAAAATTCACTACCCGAGCCCAACTGATCCAGCGGATACTGGCTTCGTTTCTGACCGGTACGCTGGTAACGGCTATCCTGAACTGGGCAACAACCGCTGCCCGTCGACTGCTTGTTGATGATCTACCTACGCAATCAGCATCAATGCGGGCGAGCCTCACCATCAATCACATTGAAATCAGGCTTAGTCTGTTTCAGCTCGATCTGCTTCAGGCGTTGATGAACTTCACTCTTTTTTTCATCCTGTATGAAACGCTATTTCTGATCAATGAATCCAACCTGTATCGAAAGCGGCTCCGGAAGGTGGAAAAAGAGAAAGAGGATTTGCGCGTAGCAAACCTGAACAGCCAGCTCAACGCCCTAAAGCAGCAGGTGAATCCGCATTTTCTGTTCAATAGCCTCAATACGCTGGGTGTATTGATTGACGATGATCCACGGCAGGCCAGCCTATTCCTCGACGAACTCAGTTCGGTGTATCGGTATCTGCTGCGCTCCAACGACGATAACCTTACCAGTCTGGATAAAGAGCTGGAGTTTATTCGGTCGTATTATCACCTGCTCAAAACCCGACACGGCAGAGGGCTGAACCTGACGGTGCAGATCGGGGAATCATACGGCCAGTACCAGATCCCCCCGCTGACCCTCCAGTTGCTCGTCGAGAATGCCGTAAAGCACAATATTGTTCTGCCGGATCGCCCGCTCAACATTGAGATCGCAACGGATTCAGCCGGTTTTCTGACCGTTCGGAACAACCTGCAACGCAAGTCCGTCCGGGTAGCGTCCAACGGTGTAGGACTGAGCAACATTCTGACCCAGTACCGGGTGATGGGCCAGCCGACACCGACCATTCTGGACAACGGCCGCGAGTTTTCCGTTACCTTACCCCTGATCAGGGAGCTGACATCTGTAGCCCTGAACGATTCGGCTACACCGGTATAATTCGCCACAAAACCGCTGTGTTTTGATTGTCAGCTAACCTTTTAATAGCTTAGCGTCTTAAGCCTCTTGCCACCCTATATGCAACGCGTTTTGTTTAACGTTTATCGGATTGTAAAACCGACCGACGAAGAGAAAGCGGCTTTCGAACGCATTCTTCACCCGCGTATCCTTGCCAAAGATGGCCTCTACGTTGGAGAAGGCGACATCTGCTCAACCATTGCATTCATCGAGAAAGGCTGCGGGCGGCTGTATTACGAATTCGACGGCTGGGACGTATCGAAAGAGTTTGTGTTTGAAAACGGCCTGCTGGGGTCGTTTGTCAGTTTTTTCAGCCAGCGCCCTGCCAATGTCAACGTAGCGGCCCTCGAAGAAACCCATATCCTCGAAATGCAGTACGACGACGTGATGCAGCTTTGTGGGACGTACCCGGTCTGGCAGCGTTTTGGGGTTGTTCTCCTGCAGGATCAGCTTACCCGCCTAGAACGCCGGGAAACGTCACTCCTGAAAGATGCGCCGGAGGAGCGCTACCGCCGTCTGCTTACCGAGCATCCGAAGGTGCTCAAACGAATTCCACCGGACCACATTGCCAGTTACCTGGGCATAACGCCCGAGACGCTCAGTTTATACCAGTCCCGGCAGGAACCCTCGGCTCAGCCGTGAGGATGTCTACTTCCATTCCATTTAATTATATATCTTAGTGATTTATTTTCAACCAGGTGCTACCCACGGTGAATCAAATAGCTCGCATTGAAAACGCCGATGGCGATGTGTATGCCATCCTGAGTTACCAGCCCAGCCTGAACTACCTGTTGATGAAGTGGATCGGTTTCTGCACCGACGAGGAGCTTAAACAGGCTACGCTCCATATGCTCAAGTGGCAGCAAACGGAAGGAGATCCATACAACTGCCGTGTTCATGTACACGACACCAAGGAGTTTGACGTAGCGTGGGTCGATACGGTCGACTGGATTGTCAACGATTTTTTCGATAAAGCCTACGATGCGGGGCTGCGGCTCAATATCAGCGTTCTGTCGCCGGATCTGTTTTCCAAACTGTCGTCGGAAGCGCTGTTCCAGCAACTGGGGTCAAAAGTTCCCACCCAACTGTTCGAAACCCTGGAAGCGGCCGAATCCTGGATTCGCAACAACGGTTCGACACTAAACAGCTAGCTGATTCTGAATAATTATACGTTATTGCGGTTACTCTTTCTGGCTATTGCCGTTCCTGACCTACTAACCACCCTGTGATTACCGTACGTCATACCGAATCGATTCGCTTGCCGCTAACGGACGTCTACGGATTGCTGGGCTGTTATCAATACGATGTGCTCTGGCGAACCAATCTGCACGAACTGGTTCAGGATGCTCCGGGACTGGCCCGGTCGGGGATGCAGTTCAGCCAGGTCATTCAATTACTGGGGCAGGCCATGACGCTTATAATCGAAGTAACCGTGGCCGCACCCAACCGGCGAACGGCCTGTGAAAGCGTCGGCGGACCGGTCCGGCTGTGGGAACAGCGTATTTTCGAACGCTCGGAGAAAGGCACGCTGGTTACCTATGAACTAAGCATTGAACTGAAAGGCTGGCAGCGTCTGACAGCCCCCCTGCTGGTGTCGCAGTTGCAGCGGCAGGTCAAAACCGACCTGGAAGCCTTCAAAACCCTGGTCGAAACGACCCCTAATCCACTCGTTGAACTACCCCGGCAACTGGCGGTCCGCGCTTCGCTTACTTCCCCATCCACTTCTTAAACTCAGTAGCCCGTTCGCGGCTGACGAGTACCTCATCATCCGTAGTAGGCCGCAGCGACAGCTTCAGTTTATTGTTAAAATACGGGTGAATCTGCTGTACGCTGTTGATATCGACAATGAACTGGCGGTTGGCCCGGAAAAAATGGCTGGGGTCGAGCATCGATTCCAGCTCATCCAGCGTATAATCCACCGAGAATTTCTGATTCGACCGGGTGCGGAACAGGCTAACGCCCTCTTCTGAATAGAAATAGGCAATGTCAGCTACCTCGACCGGCATCCACTGCGACAGGTGCTTCACCAAAAACCGCTTGCGGTATTCGGCGGGCTGGATCTGCTGTCGGAGCTGCTGCACCAGCGCATCAATGGCCATCCGGCCCTGATCGGGCGTACTGGTCAACTCCACCCCTTCCGAATCAGCCTGGCTCCGTAGCCGACGATGCTTGTCGAGACTCGCTTCGAGTTCCTGCCGCTTAATGGGTTTCAGCAGGTAGTCGATGCTGTTGACTTTGAAGGCCCGCAGCGCGTATTCATCGTACGAAGTCGTGAAAATGACCGGGGCTTTAACGGTCGTCTGCTCAAATATTTCAAAGCTCTGTCCGTCGGCCAGTTCGATATCCATCAGGATCAGGTCCGGCGTTGGGTGGTTCTGCAACCAGTCTACCGATGCCCGAACGCTGGCCGCTGTACCCACGACCTGAACGCTCGTATCCACTTCCAGCAGGAGTTTGGTCAGTTTGCGAACAGCCAGTTCTTCGTCTTCAATCAGGAGTACGTTCATCGTCGGTCTGAGTTAGGTTGGTGTGATGCGCGTGGAAACATGTCTAAAGATACGTATAGAATCCGGCGGAATTCAACGCCGTAGTTGACCAATCCGACAAACAGCCGGTTGAACCGGCGGGAAGTGGTTATGAATTGTATCAGCGCGACGCCGGGCGCAGTAACGGGAGTGTGACGGTGAAGAATTGACTGTCATCCTGTACCACAACGTTGCCCCGGCCCAGTAGTTCGTATTTGGTAGCAATATTGGCCAGCCCTACCTGATTTGATAACACCCGCACCCGCCGACGTTGCAGATTGTTCTTTACCACCAGTTCGCCCGTGGTTTTCGTTTCGATCCGGATGAACAGGGGCTGATCGGGCAGAATTACATTATGCTTCACTACGTTTTCGAGCAGCAATTGAAGCGTCAATGGCGGCAGCAGATACGCATTATACTGAGCATCGACAGCCTGTTCAAGCTGAATATGCTCTCCGTAGCGGGTGCGCAGCAGGTGAAAGTACGAGTTGGCAAACTGCATCTCGGCCGCCAGGGTTGTCAGTTCGGTTTCATTGCTGCGGAGCAGGTACCGGTACACGCTGCTCATCTCCTCAATAAACCGCTCAGCCTGCTCGGTGTCCTCCTCAATCAGCGACGAGAGCGTATTGAGGCTGTTGAACAGAAAATGGGGGTTTACCTGGTTTTTAAGGCCTTCAAACTGACTTTGCAGATTAGCTTTTTTAAGGCGTTCAGTCTCCTGCAGGGTTTCAGTCCATTTTTCAAAAATGTACACACTCTCGTGCACGATGTTAGCCACGACGTTGCCCGCAATACTCACCGTCATGGCCCACCGCAGCCGGGTTGCATCGAAGGTATAGCCCGGAAATCCGATCCAGTCGTACCCGTAGAAAAACAGCAGTACGGTAGCCCACGACATGAGGATGTGCGCACTCAGGGCAAACAGGAGCCGCAGCCACGTATGCCGGATTTCCGGGAAGCGGTTGCGCAGGTAAATGGCCGGTACGGCGTGGAGAAAGTAAATCGGTGTCCAGATGAGCACCGTAACCAGCGTCGACAGCAGAAAAATGTCCAGCCGCTGAATGTACCTGGCTCCAAACAGAAAATAATTCATCAGCCCGTAGTAAACCGGCAGGAGAGACAGCGCAATCCAGGTATCCTGCTTGGTAAATTGGGGCATCTTCATACGTCTGTAAGCAGCGTGGCTGTACTTTTTAACGTTTTGGGTGTGCGATTTCCTTACGACTCGCTATTCAGGCGGCATTGACCAGCGCGTCGGCCTGTTTTTTCGACAACACCGGCAGCCGGACCGTGAAATACCCGTTATCGTCGCTGATTACGAGCCGGGGAAATTCAAGTGCTTTGTACCGGGCAATGAGGTCGGTCAAACCCGTTGGTCGGGTCTGAACCTGTACGCTCTTGCGCTGAATGTTGTTAACCACTTCGACGTGACCGTCGTCGGTTGATTGGATTGTGATGACCAGTGGCTGATCCGGCAGCAGTACGTTATGGCGGAGCGCATTCTCAACCAGCGTCTGAAACGTCAGGGGTGGCAGCATGCTTTCGGTCAGGTCGTTGCTGATGGCCACCTGCCAGCGCAGGGCCGTTCCATAACGGGCTTCGAGCAGGTGCAGGAACGACCGGATAAACGCCGTTTCGGTCTGGATTGACACCAATGGGCGTTGCCCCGCCTGCAGCAGATACCGGTACACACTCGCCATCTCGTCCAGAAACTCCGTCGCCCGTTGTTTGTCCTCACTAATCAGCGCCGACAAGGCCGACAGCGAGTTGAACAGAAAGTGTGGGTTGATCTGGTTTTTCAGGCAATCGTACTGGTTTTGTAGCGTTACTTTCTGCACAATTTCAGCTTCCTGAACGGCATCGCGGTATTTGTTGAGGAAATACAGTGTTTCGTAGACAGCCCCCGTTACAACAACGGCCAGTTGCCCAACCAGCAGATGAACGATAAACTCGCGAGTAGTTAGTGGAGCCGCAGCCCAGGCCGTTTGTGAGGCAACCGCCACGAATAAGGCCTGGGCCAGTCCGGCAATACCTATATATCCCAGAAACGTCAGGGCGATGCGTATTCGGGTTTGTTTGATGTCCGGGTAGCGCTCCCGAATCTTCAGCATCCACTCGACCAGCCGCTCCCATACCAGTTGAACGTACAGAATACCTACCAGCGACCACCCCAGATACCGCCACAGGCTGTCGTACTCCTCCCAGTAGGCTGCGTTAGCTACCAGAAGCAGAACTGGAATAATGATTCGCTGAAGCCATTTGTCGTTTGGGCGTTCCATACTACACCAGTCGTACACTGTATGTACACCAGCAGCTATTAATGTACTACGTTAAGCAATTATTTATGAACGGGCTGCTCCGTTTGCGTTCATAAAATTAAAAAGCAGTAGTTTTTATTCAGCGGTAAACCGGCTGAACCGCCATAAGGCTTGATTGGAGTGTATGTATGCGATGATGAATCTCCGACCATCAATTGGAATAAAACGCCAGCCGTGGATTCAGGCGATAAATGGCTGCGTTGACGGCGGGTTGCTACGAAGGGGCCGGTAGCAACGATAGGGGCATAAGTAAGGGCAACGTTTGACGTTCAAAGTCTACAAAGCCAAACCTTAAACGTCAAACGTTAAATTCTGAACCGGGTACGTTACTCTTCCTGAGCGTCGCTCGTGAACGAATAGAGCGTATTGTCCAGAGACAGCGCGTTGCTGTTGAAATTCCGGATGAAGTTTTCGACCACTTCGTCGGTAATCTCCTCCGTGTTCAGGCACACATCCAGGCTGATGCCGTAGTCGAACTCGGTGTCAATCTCGACGTGTTCCTGCACCTTCACGGTTTCGGTTTCCTCGATCTCTTCGATGATTTCGGTCAGGGCCATTTCGGCTTCCTCTTCATCCTCGGGCGAAATGCGGTAGCCAGGCTGCCGATCTTCGGGCGGTACATATTCAGGAAACGTTTTTTTCACCTGATCGACGGCCATTTCGTACACCATGCTGCTGTGATGAAGCCGGAGAGTATAGATCAGCGCATCATAAATTACTTCCTGTCCTTTGTACTGACCGGGGAACTGAACATGCACACATTCACCGGATTCCAGTACGTCCAGATCGTCATCCTCAACGTAAACGAACGACCTACCAGCCTGGCGGCATTCGTCTTTGAGGGCTTGTATTTCCTGAGGATCATAGCCCTCGTTTTTATACGTAGCCATACGATTACTCGATTTGCAATTAATTTAACTAATAATTCCGTAAAGCTACTGTCTCATGCTCCTCTTAACAAACGTATGTATTAGACTACCTGATTTTTTAATACAGCGATGAGCGAACGGCCTGTCGGCTTATCCATTGCTGCACAACCACTTCTGCCAGATCAACGGCCGTAAGCAGCGGCTGTGTGTCTACCGGCGCGAGCGTATCGCCGGGCTGATGAATGCGTGGCATCTGGCCGGCGTCATCGAGCGCGCACAGGCTCAGTGTCGGGATTCCGGCCCGTACAAACCAGATGCTATCAAAGTCAGCTGTATGCCAGCGTCCTACTTTTGCCCGCTCCCGAAACGGAGCGGATTCGACCTGCACCCGGGCAAGCTGCGTGGCCACACTGTCATAGTTGATAACCTCGACGGTGCCGGTTTGTTCGATCACGGTCAGCGTTCCGGCCCCCAGCGTATCGAAGTTGACGACCATTGTCCGGTCCCGGTTCCAGTCGGTTCGGTGCCGCCGGACGTACTGATGCGCCCCGATCATACCCACTTCCTCAGCGCTGGTCAGCACCACCTCCAGATCAAGCCCGGGCAGATCGGCCAGCCGGAGCCGGTCGGCGGTTGCCAGCGCAGCCGTTACCCCGGTGGCGTTGTCGCTGGCCCCGTTGGTGTACCCATGGAGGTAATACCCAACGGTGCTGAGCAGAGCCTGCCCTGAAAAATAAACGATGCATCCGTAGCGAAGGTACGTCAGCAGGGGCAAGGTGTTTCCCAGGGCTTCGAGCGTTGCGGCTCCGGCTACCAATACCATCAGGCAAAGCGATACGATGAGCGATGCCCGAAAATTATTCACCTGCCGGGCACCGTACAGCAGCGACACCGGAGCCGTATCGTAATGAGCCATCAGGATTACCTTGTGTTGAACCTCGGTCCCGGCCGATGCGGGCCAGTGCCCGATTACGTTGTTGGCAGTATGCTGCACCGGAAACCGGGTAACGGGCGAGTACCGCCAGTTGAAGAACAACCAGGCCAGCCCGACGAACGCCCAGGTGATACCGACACCCAGCCACCGGACAAGCGGACTGCCAGCCGACACCAGCACCAACCCCAGCAGCAGGCCCCCGATGAGCCAGTAGACCACCGTTACGTAGGTCTTCGGTGTTCGGAACGGTTCCGTGCGTACCGTAGCGCCCATGTCGGTCAGGTACGTGCCGATCAGGGCAGCCGCTTCCCGTTCGCAGGGCGTGGCGGCACCACGGTGCGGCAGAGCGGTAAGTTCCTGCAGGAAGGTCAAGACCGAAAATCGCATACGGACAGTGATTTACAGGACCTTATAAAAAGCAAACGTGCCGGGCTTTTCTACCCGGCACGTTTGCTTAACCCAACTTACTTCACAAACAGCATCTCCCGGTATTTCACCAGCGGCCAGTCCTCGTCGTCGATGATCAGTTCGAGTTTATCCACTTCGTAGCGAATTACCTCAAAGAAATCTTTCACCTCGGTTGCGTACATGCGGGCCGTTTCCACCGTATCGCCCAGGTTATTGGCTTTCTTACGAGTTTCGGTCATGGCTTCCACCTTCTGCTTGATCACGATCACGCGGGTCGAAATTTCGCGCAGCAGGTCTTTGATGGGCTCGGCTTCGGCGTTCATGCCCAGATCGACCAGTGCCCGGGCGGTTTCGGCCAGCTTGTTCTGGTATTTCAGCGCCGTCGAAACGACATGGTTCATGGCCAGATCGCCGATCACCCGCGATTCGATCTGTACCTTTTTGATGTATTTCTCCAGCTCGATCTCGTAGCGCGATTCTACCTCGGCATGGCCCATAATCCCGGTTCGCTCAAACAACGCCAGCGATTCCGGCTTGACGTAGACAGCCAGCGCTTCGGGCGACGATTTGATGTTTGATAACCCCCGCCGGGCAGCTTCCTCAACCCACTCCTCAGAGTAGCCGTTGCCTTCGAACAGAATCCGCTTCGATGCGCGGTAATACTGCTTCAGGATGTCGACGATGGCGAGTTCTTTCTTTTCGCCGTTGGCCAACCGAACGTCCAAGTCCTGCTTGAACCTGGTCAACTGGTCGGCTACGATGGCGTTCAGTACGGTCATCGTTGACGCTGAATTGGCACTGCCGCCCACCGCCCGGAATTCAAATTTATTTCCCGTAAAGGCAAACGGCGACGTACGGTTCCGGTCGGTATTGTCGCGCATCAGGGACGGAATCCGGTTCAGTCCCAGCTTGTAATACACATTATCGCCTTTGTTAAGCGAGATTTCGTTTTTGGTTTCGAGGTCTTCGAGCGCCTTGGTCAGCGTTTCACCGAGGAAGACCGATACGATGGCCGGGGGCGCTTCATTGGCACCCAGCCGGTGTTCGTTGCCGGCCGATGCGATGGACGCCCGCAGCAGGTCGGCGTTGTCGTGCACGGCCTTCACAACGTTGGTCAGGAAGGTCAGGAAACGCAGGCTTTCTTTCGGCTTTGTGCTCGGTGCCAGCAGATTAACGCCCGTGTTGGTCCCCATCGACCAGTTGTTGTGCTTGCCGCTGCCGTTGATGCCTGCGAACGGCTTTTCGTGGAAAAGCACCTTGAAGTTGTGCTTCTCGGCCACTTTTTCCATCAGGTCCATCAGCAGAGCGTTGTGGTCGATGGCCAGGTTCACCTCTTCAAACGTAGGGGCTACCTCAAACTGGCCGGGGGCCACCTCGTTGTGGCGGGTGCGTACCGGCATACCGAGTTTCATGGCTTCGAACTCAAAATCGACCATGAAGGCATTGACCCGGGGCGGAATGGAGCCGAAATAGTGGTCTTCGAGCTGCTGCCCCCGGGCGGGCGAATGCCCGAACACCGTCCGACCCGCCAGCACCAGATCCGGCCGGGCGTAGAACAGCGCCCGGTCCACGAGGAAATACTCCTGCTCCGGGCCGAGTGTCGCGGTAACTTTATCGATGTTGCGGTCGAAATACTGCCCCACGGCCGTAGCGGCTTTATCCAGCGCAGCCAGGGATTTCAGCAGGGGCGTTTTGTAGTCCAGCGCTTCGCCAGTGTAAGAAATGAAGACCGACGGAATGCAAAGGGTTTTGCCACCGGCGCCATTGTCCATCAGAAAGGCCGGCGACGACGGGTCCCAGCCGGTATAGCCGCGTGCTTCGAACGTATTGCGCAGGCCCCCGCTCGGAAACGACGAAGCATCCGGCTCCTGCTGCACCAACGCTCCACCCTTGAACTTCTCGATGGCTTTGCCGTCCATGGTGATGTCGAAAAACGCATCGTGCTTTTCGGCTGTTTCGCCGGTCAGCGGCTGGAACCAGTGCGTATAGTGAGTGGCCCCTTTTGAGATAGCCCACGATTTCATGGCCCCGGCCACCTCGTCGGCAATGTCGCGGTCTACCTTGCCGCCGGTTTCGATGGCTTCGGTGATGCGCAGGTACGCTTCCGGCGACAGCAGCGCCCGCATAACTTCTTTATTGAATGTATTGATACCGTAATAATCCCCTACCCGTTCGGCGGGTGGGGCCACGGCAATCGCCTGACGGCTCTGGGCAATTTCCAGCGCCTTAAATCGAAAATTAGACATTCGCGGAAAGGATGGTTTTGGCTACAATACGTCAAACTTAGTCACCTTCGGACTGTTTTTCAACAACGCCGTCAAAAGTAGGCGTCCGACGTATCGAGCAGGCTCTTGTGAACAGGAATTTCCGGCTTATCTTGCCCCGCGACGTTGTCCGATCAGGCCGATCCACACCAAACAAGACGGCCCGCTACAAAATATATACCGTGTTCTGGCCCGGCGACACACAACCAGATAGGGTCTGAACTGGTTGCTACTTACAGACAACCGGTTGCCGATCCAGGACGCTCGGACATCCATTCAAACAGCATGACAAAAGCAATCTACATCGCTTCCGTAGAGCCGTATACCGGCAAATCACTCATCGCCCTGGGTCTGGTCAATATGTTGCTGGGCAAAACCAAGAATGTAGGCTATTTTAAACCCATCATTACCCAGCAGGCACCCGGCCGAAAAGAAATACATATTGAAGCGATTCTGGATTATTTTGCCTTACCCATCAATTATGACGATACGTACGCTTTCAACCGGCAGGAAGTCCTTCAATACATGGAGTCCGAAGGCCGGGGCGACATGCTGAACACCATTATCAGCAAGTACAAGCAGCAGGAAGAACGCTACGATTTTACCGTCATTGAAGGCAGCGATTACCTGGGCGAGGGCATCGCGTTTGAGTTTGAATCAAATGCGTCCATTGCTAAAAACCTGGGCGTGCCGGTACTGATCGTTGTCAGTGGCGAAAATCGTTCAACGGCTCAGGTCATCAGTGCCGCTATGAGCGCCCTTCAGGGATTCGAAACCCGGGAGGTACAGGTACTGGGAATTGTGGCCAATCGGGTCAGAGCTGAACAGGTCGACGATGTCAGAGAGCTGCTGAAGATGCAGTTGCCCGCCGACATCATGATCACCGTTATCCCCTGGGAAAAAGGGTTGCAAAGCCCGACCATGAAAGAGATCAAAGACGGGCTTGACGCTACGTTGCTGTTTGGGGAAGAGCTGCTTACCAATCAGGTCGACAATTTTGTGACGGGCGCTATGATGCTGCCCAACTTCCTGAACTACATCAAGGAAAACGTCCTGATTGTAACGCCCGGCGACCGGGGGGACATCATCATTGGAGCCATCCAGGCGAATTTGTCGGCCAATTACCCAAAAGTTGCGGGTATTGTGCTGACGGCCGGAACCGTACCAGATGAACCCATCACCCGCATGATTGAGGGGTTGCAAACAGTCATTCCCATCCTGAGCGTGCAGAAAGGTACGTTTGAAACAACAACCACCATCGGGGCCATCCACTCCCGCATCACGGCCGACAACCGAAAGAAGATCGAACTGGCCATCAACGTATTCGAAAAGTACGTAGATACAAAGGCGCTGGATGATAAGATCGTTACGTTCCAGCCGGAGGGCATCACGCCCCACATGTTTCAATACCAGTTGCTTAAAACGGCTAAAAGCCAGAAGAAGCACATTGTCCTGCCCGAGGGCAACGATGACCGGATTCTGAGAGCAGCCGCCCGGTTGATCAGTCAGGACGTAGTAAACCTGACCATTCTGGGCGACCCGGCCGAAGTGATGACGTCGATCCGGCGGTTAGGGCTGAATCTGGATACCAATTCCGTCAGCATCATCGATCCGGCTAACTCGGAAAACTACGAATCCTACGCCGAAACGCTGTATGAACTGCGTAAAGCCAAAAATGTAACGCTGGATATGGCCCGGGATATGATGCTGGACGTATCGTATTTCGGCACGATGATGGTCTACAAAGGCCACGCCGACGGCATGGTATCGGGGGCAATTCACACGACCCAGCACACGATTCGTCCGGCGCTTCAGTTCATCAAAACCAAACCGGGCGTTTCGCTGGTGTCGTCGGTGTTCTTCATGTGCCTGCCGGAGCGCGTCTCCGTGTTTGGCGACTGCGCCGTGAACCCCAACCCGACCGCTCCGCAACTGGCCGAAATCGCGATTTCATCGGCCGAAAGCAGCGCCCGCTTCGGTATCGAACCTCGTATCGCCATGCTGTCGTACTCATCCGGTACGTCGGGAGAGGGTGAGGATGTCGAAAAAGTCCGGCAGGCGACGGAGCTGGTACGTCAGAAACGGCCCGATCTGAAAATTGAAGGCCCGATCCAGTACGATGCGGCCGTTGACCCCTCGGTGGGTAGCCAGAAACTTCCGAACTCCGAGGTGGCGGGCCGGGCCAGTGTGCTGATTTTTCCGGATCTGAACACGGGAAACAATACCTACAAAGCCGTACAGCGCGAAACCGGGGCACTGGCCATCGGCCCAATGCTACAGGGCCTCAACAAACCTATCAACGACCTGAGCCGGGGCTGTACCGTCGATGACATTTTCAATACGGTGGTCATCACGGCCATCCAGTGCCAGGATGAGGCACCGTAACGTTGACCGGATTGACTTACTTTTGCGGCATGCACATTCTTGTTATAAACTCCGGGAGTAGTTCGTTAAAATACCAGCTCTTCGCGATGCCCTCCGACCAGCCCCTGTGCGTAGGACAGGTCGAGCGGATTGGACTGGACGGTTCGTTCGTTCGTCATCAGGTTACGGGTGCCGACCGCCTTGAACGTACTGAGCCCATCGCCGATCATGCGGTTGGCCTTCAACGGGTGCTGGAACTGCTCTCCGATCCGGTGTCGGGCGTCATCAGTTCGCCCGATGTAATCGAAGCCATCGGCCACCGGGTTGTGCACGGCGGAGAAAGCTTCGCGAGTGCCACCCGCATTACGCCCGCGGTCAAAGAAACCATCAAAGCGCTTTTTCCACTCGCCCCACTCCACAACCCCATCAATTATCTGTGCATTGAGATTGCAGAAACGACATTCCCCAGGGCTACTCAGATCGCGGTTTTTGATACGGCGTTCCACCAGACCATGCCCGAGTACGCTTTTCGCTACGCCATACCGGAGGCCCTATACCGCCAGGAAGGCATCCGGGTGTACGGCTTCCACGGTACCAGCCATCGGTACGTAAGCAAGAAGGCCGCAGCCTGGTTAAACAAGCCGGATGCGAAACTCATCAGCATTCACCTGGGCAACGGCAGCAGCATCACCGCCGTCCGGGCCGGGCAGTCCGTCGATACGAGCATGGGGTTCAGTCCGCTTGCCGGGCTGGTGATGGGCACACGATCGGGCGATATTGACCCGGCGGTTATTTTCCATCTGATCAGCCGAGGCTACAGTCCGGACGATGTCAATCGGCTGCTGAACAAGCAATCGGGCATGCAGGGGCTGACGGGGTTCAGCGATATGCGCGACATCCGGAAAGCCATGGAAGCGGGTGATCAGGCAGCCACACTGGCTTATGAACTCTACGCCTACCGGGTGCGAAAGTATATTGGTGCCTACGCGGCCATCCTGAATGGCCTGGATGCACTCATTTTTACGGCCGGTATTGGGGAGAACGATGCCACAATGCGCGCCATGATCTGTAACGAGCTTGCTTTTCTGAACATCTACCTCGATCCCGACAAAAACACTACGTCTTCCCGCCAAATCCGGGACATCAGCGCAACCGATTCGCCGGTTAAGATTCTGGTTGTTCCCACCAATGAAGAGCTTGAAATTGCGCAGCAGAGCTACGAATTGTTGCAGTCAACCTGAGGAAACACAGCATCGGCGGCCAACCGGAAGCGGCTATTAGCAGTTATATGCAGAATCCCGGTTGTATTTCAATGGCCAAGCCCAGCGACAAAGCCTCCCATTTGCCCCGACTTCGTCCGAAGGAGAAGCAGGGGGACCGGCGTACCACCTGGACCGAACTACTCAACGACCTTGTCTTTACGGTAATTATCGGGCAACTGGCCCAGCGGCTTCAAAAAGACATGACCGGGTCGGCGTTCGGCCAGTTTCTGTTGCTGTACGTACCCATCTGGTGGCTTTGGAACGGAGAAACGCATTACTCAACCCGATTCGACAACGAGCGCGATGTCATTCACCGACTCCTGGTGAGTCTGCAACTGGTAGGCTTGATCGTATTGGCCGCGTCAATCCCCAACGCGCTGGAATCCGGCTCCAAAACCTATGCCCTAACCTACGCGACCGTACGAATAATTCTGTTGATTGAGTATGCCCGCGCCTGGTATTACGTACCCGAGGCCCGCCCTTACATCCGGCATATCGCCACCGGGTTCGGCATTTCGGTATTGCTCTGGATTGGGTCGGTGTTTGTGTCAATTCCCTACCGCTACGTCCTGTGGGGCATCGGACTGCTGATAGAATTAACCACTCCGCTCACGCCCACCGGCGGTCAACTGCATCGCCAGTTCCCACCCGACGTGCGCCATTTACCCGAACGCTACGGTCTGTTTACGCTGCTCGTACTGGGCCAATCGGTGACGGGCACTACGCAGGGACTCATCAGCAGCGGACTGGCATTCATTCCGCTGCTGACAGCCGTGCTGGGTGGTATCGTCATTATTGGGCTTTGGTGGGCGTATTTCGACCGCCTGGACGACGATGCCGTGCGGCAGGTGAGCGAAGGCGGTACGGCCCGGCTCTATGCCGCCTGGCTGTATCTGCACCTCCCGCTGACGGTTGCCCTGACACTGATTGGCGTAGGGCTATCGTACGTCATTCAGGCGTCGGCGCAGGCTGATCTGACGGCAAGTGCCCGCTGGCTTCTGGTCGGCTCAGTGACCGCTTACCTGCTGACGGAGGCCGGTATCAGTCTGACGACACTGAAAGCGGGACCACCGCACGCCAGTTTTATTCGGGGCATGAGCGTGCGGGGCGGGGTAGCGATCATACTCCTGGTTGTAGGGCTGTTCTGGCCGTTCAACGCCGTCTGGCTCATGGGCTTCACCGCGACCCTCATCGTCGGACTAATCCTCAGCGATTATTTCGCGCCGGAACCGCCCGGCAGTGAAGAGCGTATCAATCAGGAAGCGGATACCGGTGGGGTCGAAAGCGATGCAGAGCGGTAAAGTGGGGTTGTGGTTATTGGTTTGTAGTTTGTGGTTCGTAGTTGCACTCCGGACGTAACCTACACCGGTTCTACAAACTCGGAACCACGAACTACAAACCACAAACTTAATTTGCTGCGAATTCAGAATCTTTCGTGCCTTCGTTAAATTTTACCTTATCGACGGTCATCTGGCGCTGCTGCCCACCGCCCAATTGTGCGATCACGGTCGGGTATTTCAGCCCTTTGAAATCTTTGTAATCACTGTAGGTAGTGGTCTGTTCTACCTCGTTGCCACCCCGTCCCATTCGCTGTTTTGAGATGGTCTGGACTTTCAGGCCAGAATCTGCGTCATAGAAATCCGTCCAGGAAACACTACCATCCGATGATGTATGTACGACCTTGTAGGCGTCTTTCCCGTTGACCTTTTCTGTACCGGCTACCGTACTCTTGATGCCGGCTTCGGCGGCCCGGACTTCGGGAAACAACATGCTTTGCAAGATCATGGGTTGTGCCTCGGCCCCTTCGATGGTCCGGTTGCCCTGCATGCCGCCCATAGACACCTTCGAGCCATCGCTGGTCATCTTCATGACCTCCATACCGTTGGCATTCACCACCATAGCGAACTTATTGGGCGCTTTCGACTTCCGTGTAATCATGATCGGGTTGCCGTTAAAATCCGACGACATATCGACCCGCAGATCGGTTATGCCTTTCACCAGATCCTTGCCACCGATGGCCGCCAGGTACTTGTCCATTACGGCCTCGGCGGTTGGCGTAGTCTGGGCCATGGCAGACCCCGCCATGGTGAGCAGCAGGCAAAAAGTTGACGCTAGTTTTCTCATACTATGTGTTGGTTAAACGATGTTGCTGACCGTACGAACCTGCCCTTGACACGTGCCGCTACTGATCCGGACACCTTCATCAAGCAGGGCTTTACCTGCCTGGACAAGTAATTTTTGTTCAATCTATCACTATTTGCATTATATCACCAAAAAATTGACTATCGTATTAGGGGATTTTCGGGGGCAAACTTGTCTTACCGATGATAGCCCCTTACCCGAATGTCTGCCAACACGTTTCCTTTTCGTCCGCCCGGGCCGGGTACACCAGTATCCAATCCATCAGCCGAGTCGTCGGCCACGGCTACGTATGACCATGAGCTGTTCATTCGAAAAGCGTTCGAACAGGACGCCCGGCAGGGTTGTGAACAATTGTTTCGGCTCTATTTTGCCCCGCTTTGCAGCCACGCCGTCCGGTTCGTTTATAACCGGCAGGTAGCGGAAGACCTGGTAGCCGATCTGTTTTACCATTTTTACGCTGACCGACAGTACGAGCGCGTAACGGGCTCGTACCGGGCGTATCTGTACCAGGCCGTCCGCAACCGGGCGTTCAACTTCATTCGCTGGGAACTGGGTCGGCAGGGTACCGACGAGCCCGACGTAAACGAACCCGACCAGGAATCTGGGCAGCCCGACCAGCTTCTCCTGCAGGATGAACTGTACCAGACCCTCGAACGGGCGGTTCAGGAACTATCCCCGCAGCGGCAACGCATCTTTATCATGAGTCGGTTCGATGGAAAATCGTATAAGGAAATCGCCGGCGAACTGGCCTTGTCCCCCAAAACGGTCGAGAACCACCTGCTACGTGCCTTGTCGTCCGTCCGGGCCGCGCTGCGTCGCAGTAACCTGCTGGGTCTGATCGTGATTTTACTGGCTGCACTGCGCTAACTCTCAACGCTTTCCTCCCTACTACATGGAGCCAACCAAAGAAATAGTATACACCTACTTTGCCGGACACGCTACGTCGGTGCAGAAGAAGATCATCGGCGAATGGCTAAACCGCCCCGACGCCCGCGAACAATTTTTCCAGTGGCTGGACGAGTGGGAACGAAGCCACCCGCAATACACCCCCGATTCGGTCGCCGTGCTGGAACGGCTTCGGCAGCGTTTCGACGATCCCGCTCCGGCTACGTCGCCTTTCCGCCAGCTTTACAGGGCAGAGCCTTCCTTCCGAACCGGGTGGCGCTGGCAATGGGCAGCCGCCGTGGTGATCCCGGTGCTGGTGGCCGCCGGTCTGTATCTTACCCAGGACTGGTGGAACTACCGGACCATTACCACCAACGCCCAGCAGCTACGTACCGTTACGCTGCCCGACGGCTCGACCGTAGCGCTGAACAGCCAATCAACCCTGCGGGTGCCACGCTGGGGCTACGGTTTGCTATCGCGCCGGGTGCAGTTTCGGGGCGAAGCCGTATTCAGCGTCCGTCATCTACCCGACCATCAGCCCTTTGTTGTACAAACCCCCGAAGGCGTAAACGTGGAGGTACTGGGCACTGAGTTTTCGGTGAGCAATCGCCGAACCAGCACGGAGGTCGTCCTGAAGAAAGGAAAAGTAAAACTGGCCTATAGGTCCGCCCAGCAGGTTCAGGAAAATCTGATTATGAAACCCGGCGATTGGGTACAGCTCGATCAGAAAGGCACGCTCAAGCTCCGTCAGCAGACAGACTCTCTCAAATTCGCGGGCTGGCGATACCGTCATTTCGTGTTCAACAGCACGCCCTTACCCGAGGTTTTTCGGCAGATGCGGGAGGTGTTCGGCGTAACGGTTCACTGTAACGACCCCGAGCTGGCTCGACGCACCCTGACGGGCACCATCCGCGCCGGTTCCTCCGACGAACTGGCCGAAGCCCTGGCTGAACTACTCGACTTACGCGTCACACACGCCAATCAAACCCTTGTCTTTTCTCCGAACACCGATAAAATCACGAATCAATGAGGAAATGCTTACCATTCGCTATGACCTTCGGCTGGCTTCTTGCTGTAGCGGCCAGTCCACTAATGGCACAGGCACTGGCGTCAGTGCAGCCCGGTGCGGCAGGCTGGCAGCCCGCCCGGTTGCCCCAGAATACGATTCCGCATGGTCTTTCGCTACGTCAGGCGCTGCTGCAACTCAAGCAGCATTACGGAGCCGATATTCTGTTTGAAGAGTCGGTCATTGCCGAAACCGACGGCAAACCCGCTGAACCCGTCAACCTAAATGCCCGGCTGGAAACGAACCTGAATACGCTGCTAAAACCGCGTGGGCTGCGTTTCAAGAAGCTCCGTTCGGGTGCCTACCTGATTTTATCGAACAAAAAGAGCGAGAAAACGACGTACGTGCAACCCGCCCTACTTCCAACTACGTCGGTTGCAACGCCCGTGCTGGTTCCGGATGGTATTTCGGGGCTACGAACGATTCAACCGATGGAAGCGCCCTCGGCTGAGGTTCGCGTAGTGGGCCGCGTTACCGGCGAAACCGGCGAGGGTTTACCGGGCGTGAGCGTGGTGGTGAAAGGGTCGACACGCGGCACGAACACCGATGCCAACGGGCGTTATCAGATCAGCGTACCGGACACTAAAGCGACGCTGGTATTCAGCTTCGTGGGCTACGTTAGTCAGGAGGTTACGGTTGGCAACCGGACTACCGTCGACGTACAATTGGCGGCCGACAACCGATCGCTGAACGAGGTAGTCGTGATTGGCTATGGGGTGCAGAAGAAAAGCGACCTGACCGGAGCCGTAGCGACCGTACCAGTCGAGGAAATTCGGAAAGTAGCCGTTACGTCCCTCGACCAGTCGCTGCAGGGCCGGGCGGCCGGGGTACAGATCACGCAGAACTCCGGTCAGCCGGGCGGCACGACCACCATCCGAATCCGGGGCGGCAACTCGATCCAGGGCGATAACGAACCCCTGTATGTGATTGATGGAGTGCCCTTCAAAAACGACGGCGCTAACAACGGCGGTAATTTCAACGTCCTGAGTACGCTTAACCCAAGCGACATTGAGTCCATTTCGGTGCTGAAAGATGCGTCGTCTACCGCTATTTATGGGTCGCGGGGCGCTAACGGCGTGGTGATCATCACGACCAAACGGGGAAAAGCGGGAAAATCGACGATCAACTTTGAGACGTACTACGGCGTTCAGAATGTTCGGCGTAAATACCCCGTGCTGAACGCCCGCGAATACGCCCAGTTCGTGAACGAAGCCAACACCAACGAAGGCCGGAACCCAGTCTACACCCAGGCGCAGATTGACGCCTTCGGGGAGGGCACCGACTGGCAGGATGAAATCTTCCGATCGGCGCCGATCCAGAATTATCAGCTATCGATTTCCGGTGGCGACGAGCGCACGCAGTACGCTATTGGTGGTGGTTATTTCAAGCAGCAGGGCATTGTGGTTAACTCTGATTTTGACCGCTATTCGTTCCGCATCAACCTGGACCGGAAGCTGACTAACAAAATCAAAATCGGCAACAGCCTGACCGTGAACCGGACGGTAGCCAACCAGTCGCGCTCCGACGGTGACCTGGGCAGTGCCGGTCTGGTAACCATAGCCGCCCTGCAGTTTCCGCCCATCATTCCGGTTCGCAATCCAGACGGCAGCTACTTCACAACCGGCCCGCAATTAAACTTTACAGCCGACAACCCCGTAGCGCTGGCCCGCGACAGTAAGAACCGCAACACCGCCTTCCGGACCTTCGGGAACGTGTTCGGGGAGTATCAGATCATCGACGGGCTAACGTTGAAGGTCCTTCTGGGCATCGACGCAATTCTGCAAAAACAGGACTCGTACTTACCCCGGAGCGTAACGAGTGGTTTGTCGCAGGGTGGCGTTGGTTCACTTTTCAACAGCCAGGCCGTTACGTGGCTGAATGAGAACCTGCTGACCTACAACCGCACCATCAACGAAGTGCACAGTCTTGGTGCCCTGGTGGGCTTCACGCAGCAGGCCAACCGGACGGAAAACAGTACGGCCGCATCCCGGAATTTTGTCAACGACAATTTGAACACCGGTAATCTCGGGGCTGGATCGGTGCCGCTGACGCCTTCGTCGGGCATCGGTACGTGGGGCCTGCGGTCGTACCTGGCGCGGGTCAACTACGGCTACCGGGACAAGTACCTCGTTACGGCCTCGTTCCGGGCGGATGGTTCGTCGCGTTTCGGTGCAAACAAACGGTATGGTTATTTTCCATCAGCAGCCCTGGCCTGGCGTATCTCCGAGGAAGACTTCCTGAAAAACGTTCGTGTCCTGAGCGATCTGAAACTACGGGCCACCTACGGCTTGACCGGCAACCAGGATGGAATCGGGAATTACCCGGCCTACTCCCTGCTGGCCACGCAGAACTATACCCTTGGCAATGCAGTTGCGACCGGCATCGGGCCTAACCAGATTGCTAACCCGGATCTGTCGTGGGAAACAACCGCCCAGGCTGATGTTGGTATTGATCTTGGTCTGCTCAACAACCGCATTACAGTTACTGCCGACGCCTACCTGAAACGGACCCGCGACCTGCTGCTGAACGTAACGATCCCGAGTACGTCGGGCTATTCGAGCGCCATTCAGAATCTCGGCCGGGTTGAAAACAAGGGGTTTGAGCTGAGCATTTCTTCCGTGAATGTGGATCGGGCGTTCCGGTGGACTTCTGATCTGAACTTCTCGCTGAACCGAAACAAGGTACTGGACATTGGCGGGGCTCCGCAGATTTTCGCCGGTCAGGTCGCCAACATCGCCCAGAACGTCAACTCAGGCATTATTCGCGTTGGTGAGCCGCTGGGATCATTCTACGGCTACGTGACGGATGGATTATACCAGACCACCGACGAACTAGCCGCTCTTGTAGACCCCCAGGCCCGGAAACCGGGTGATCGGAAATACCTCGACCTGAACGGCGACAAGCGAATTGACGACAATGACCGTACCATTATTGGCAGAGCGCAGCCCAAGTTCCTGGGTGGTTTCAACAATACGTTCTCGTACAAAGGACTGGAATTGACGGTATTTTTCCAGGGCGTTTACGGAAACCAGATTCTGAACGCCAACCGCTTTGAGCTGGAGTATCTGAATGGTACCAACAACCAGGACCGCGACATGCTCCGGCGCTGGACGCCTACCAATACAAACACGGACATTCCGCGGGCATCGACGACCCGGCCGGCCAACCGCATCTCGACCCGGCAGATTGAAGACGGGTCGTACCTGCGGCTGAAGAACGTCCAGTTAGCCTACAACCTGCCGGCTACGCTCGTCAAGAAGCTCAACATCCAGTCGCTGCGGGTGTACGCAACAGCGCAAAACTTCGCGACCTGGACAAACTATTCAGGCTACGATCCGGAGGTGAACCGCTTCGGTCAGGACAGCCGTAGCCAGGGCTTTGACTACGCCAGTTACCCGGCCGCAAAAATCTGGATGCTTGGCTTAAATGTTGGATTCTAATGTAACGAGCGAACGAAGGAATGAGTAAACGCATGAATTCGTGTCAGCTCATTCCAACAAGTAGCTCCATCGCTTTCCTCCGCTATCCTTAACGAACACAGACATGAAGTTACCACCAATAACAGCCACAAGGGCCCGGCGAAACGTCTCGCTCATTCTCTCTTTCGCTCTTTCACTCTTTAGTTTATCCGCCTGCGAAGTGCTGGAGCAGATACCCGAGTCGAGCTTCACACCCGACAATTTTTACAAAAACGCAGATGACGCCCGGGCCGCTGTCAGCAGCGTCTACGATCCTCTCAATAGTTCCAATTTGTTTGGGCAGGTTGTCTGGATTCTCCAGGACCAGGCCACCGACGACGCCGAATGGGGCGGTGGGCGCTCAACGGCGAACCAGGCTAAAAACGACCTGGACAAACATACCTTCACGCCCGCAACATCCACGTTCCAGTCAATCTGGACAACAACGTACCAGGGTATCAACCGGACTAATGCGGTCATTGAGCGCGTGCCGGGCATAACAATGGACGAAACCCTGAAGGCTCGTTACATAGCCGAGGCTAAGTTCATGCGGGCATTTTACTACTTCTCGCTGGTTAGGTTGTTCGGTGGCGTACCGCTGGTGTTGCAGGAAACGAAGTCGCTCAATAACCTGAACGTAGCGCGGGCGTCGGTTGACGACGTGTACAAACAGATCGTTCAGGATTTTACGGATGCCGAAGCCGTTCTGCCCGCTACCTACACAGGTGCTGACCGGGGACGGGCGACGAAAGGAGCCGCGACGGCCTTTCTGGCCAAGGTATATCTGACCCGACGCGACTGGACCAATGCCGTAACGAAGGCCAAGCAGGTAATCGATTCCGGTACGTACGACCTGTGGACTACGTTTCCCGAAGTTTTCCTGATTGCGAACAAAAACGGGAAAGAATCTGTGTTTGAGATGCAGGCGCTGGGTGGCGGCTTCAGCGAAGGAAGCCTTATGCAGGGCTATATGCGGCCTCCGTTTGACCGGGTAAACGGGGTGGCCGGTTTCGGCGACGATCCCCCGACCGAAAACCTGTACAGAACGTACCGGCCGGATGACAAACGGCGGGATGTGACCCTGAAACTGTATTCAGCGACGAGTACCCCGGCGGCTCCGGCCAGTATTACGTTTCCGTGTTACGTGTATAAGTACCTGGACCCATCGGCAACGGGCAATGGAGAAGGCAGCAACAACTATCCGATTCTCCGCTACGCCGACGTGCTGCTGATGTATGCCGAAGCCCTGAACGAGCAGAACGGCCCCACCGCCGACGCGTACGCGGCCATTAACCGCATTCGCCGACGGGCGGGTCTGGCTGACCTCAGCGGGTTAACCAAAGACCAGTTCCGCGATGCCATCCTGCTCGAACGGCGGCTCGAACTGGCGTTTGAAGGACATCGCTGGTATGACCTTGTCCGCACCGGCCGGCTCATCGACGCTATGAAAGCCCAGAACCCGAGCATCGTCGTTCCGGAGAGCCATCTGCTCTATCCCATTCCGCAGACCGAACGGGACGTCAATCCACAGTTGACACAAAATCCGGGCTATTAATGTACCATCCGTTGATTAGGCCGGTACTGGCTTTGCCTTTTGTAAACAAGCTTACCCTTTCGACCGTATGAAACGACTTACCTTCCTGATTACCCTGACCAGCTTGACACTGCTATCAGGCTTTGCTCCTACTCATCGCCCCACGGCCACGCGGAAGGCTGATGTGATTATCTACGGCGGTACGTCGGCGGCTGTCATGGCGGCCGTGCAAGTCAAAAAGATGGGCAAATCGGTCATCGTTGTGTCGCCGGAAAAACACCTCGGCGGATTGTCGTCCGGAGGTTTAGGGTTCACTGATACGGGTAATAAAGAGGTGATTGGTGGGCTATCGCGGCAGTTTTACCAGCGGCTGTACAACCACTATCAACAATCGGAGTCGTGGAAGTGGCAGAAACGCGACGAGTACGGCAACAAAGGTCAGGGTACGCCCGCCATCGACGGTAACGCCCGGACCATGTGGATTTTTGAGCCTCATGCCGCCGAGAAAGTCTTTGAGGATTTTGTGAAGGAAAACAAAATCACCATCTACCGCGACGAATGGCTGGATCGTTCCGCGAAAGGGATCTCGAAGAAGTCGGGCGGGATTCAATCGTTCCGGACCTTGAGCGGCAATGTCTACGAAGGCAAGATGTTCATCGACGCGACCTACGAGGGCGACCTGATGGCGGCTGCGGGCGTACGTTACCACGTTGGCCGGGAAGCCAACAGCGTCTATGGCGAGAAATGGAACGGCGTACAGACGGGTGTGTTCCACCACCGGCACCATTTCACGGCCAACATCAGCCCGTATAAAGTGGCCAACAATCCGGAGAGTGGCCTGCTGCCCGAAGTGTCGGCGGAGCCGCCGGGCGAATACGGTGCCGGCGACAACAAAATTCAGGCGTATTGCTTCCGGATGTGCCTGAGCAATCACCCCGACAACCGAATTCCGTTTCCCAAACCAGAAGGGTACGACCCCGCCCGCTACGAACTGCTGGGACGCGTGTTTGACAGCGGCTGGCGCGAAACATTCAACAAGTTTGACCCCATTCCCAATCGGAAAACCGATACCAACAACCACGGTCCGTTCAGCACCGACTACATCGGCAAGAACTACGACTACCCCGAAGCAACCTACGAGCGTCGGAAGCAAATCATCAAGGAACACGAGCTGTACCAGAAAGGCCTGATGTACTTTTTGCAGAACGACCCACGCGTACCGGCCGATGTTCGCGAGAAGATGCAGCAGTGGGGCTTACCCAAAGATGAATTCGTTGACAACGGCGGCTGGCCCCACCAGCTCTACATCCGGGAAGCCCGGCGCATGCTCGGCGAGTTCGTGATGAAAGAAGCCGACGCCCTGGGCAAAACGACCGTACCGAATCCGATTGGCATGGGATCGTACACGCTCGACGCGCACCAGGCCCAGCGGTACGTAAAGAATGACGGTTTTGTGCAGAACGAAGGCGACATCGGTGTTCACCCCGACAAGCCGTATTCCATTGCCTACGGGTCGATACTGCCGAAAGAACAGGAGTGTAACAACCTGCTGGTGCCGGTCTGCGTATCGAGTTCACATATTGCCTTTGGGTCAATTCGGATGGAGCCGGTGTTCATGATTCTGGGTCAGTCGGCGGCCACGGCTGCGGTACTGGCTATCAATAACAAAGTCTCTCCGCAACGGCTGCCTTATCAAAAGCTGAGAGATGTGCTGCTGAAAGATGGGCAGCGTTTGGAGTAGAATACGGCTTAACCCTTGTGCCCTCATGAAACGAATGCTCATCTGGCTACTTCTGATTAGCTCGGTTACCCAATTGCCTGCCCAATCCATCCGAACGGTCGACGTCTGCGTGTATGGCGGTACATCGGGGGGTGTCATGGCCGCGTATGCCGCCCGAAAGATGGGCAAGTCAGTAGTCCTGATCGAGCCGGGTCGTCATCTCGGCGGATTGACCACGGGCGGCTTAGGCTATACCGACATTGGCAATAAATACGCCATCACGGGATTATCACTCGATTTCTACCGACGACTCGGCAAGCACTACGGCAACTTTGAGCAGTGGATTTTCGAGCCGAGCGTAGCGGAGAACTTATTCAGGGAATACATTAAGCGAGGGGACGTACCGGTCGTGTACGGCCACCGTATCGTTTCGGCGAAGAAGGTAAACGGCACGATTCAGGAGATTACGCTCGAAACGCCCCTATCGTCGGTGCAGCCGGTCAACACGGTGCGGGCGAAGATGTTCATCGACGCAACTTACGAAGGCGATCTCCTGGCCAAAGCGGGGGTAAGCTACACCGTTGGTCGGGAAGCCAACAGCCAGTACAACGAAACCTGGAACGGGGTTCAAATCCTGAATGGTCACCAGTTTGCCGATGGCGTTGACCCGTACAAAGTGCCGGGCAAGCCAGAAAGTGGTCTGCTGTGGGGCATCAGCCCGGAGCCGGTTGCGGCTACCGGCACGGGCGACAAGAAGGTGCAGGCCTATAATTTCCGCATCTGCCTGAGCAGCGATCCAGCCAACATGATTCCCATTACCAGACCGGAGGGTTACGATTCGACTCGTTACGAGCTGCTCCTTCGGGCGATGGAGAAAGACCCTAAGCTGACGTTCAACCGGATTCTGAAGCCCGACCGCATGCCGAATCAGAAGACGGACATCAACAATTTTGGTCCGTTTTCGACCGACATGATCGGGACGAACTACGACTTCCCCGAAGCCAGCTACGACCGCCGGGCGCAGATTCAGCGGGAACACGAACTGTACAACAAAGGACTGCTGTATTTCATCGGCCACGACCCCAGAATGCGCCCGGAGATTCGCGAACAGATGCTGAAGTTCGGCTACCCGAAAGACGAATACACCGACAACGGCAACTGGTCACCGCAGATGTACGTCCGCGAAGCCCGGCGCATGATCGGCGACTACGTCATGACGCAGGCTAACTGCGAAGGCAAAGAAGTCGTGAAAGACGGTGTCGGGATGGCAGCCTACACCATGGATTCGCATAACTGCCAGCGCGTGGTGATCGAGAAAAACGGCATGAAGATGGTCAAGAATGAAGGCAACGTAGAGGTGGGCGGCTTCCCACCCTACCCCATCAGCTACCGGTCGTTGATTCCCAAACAAAACGAGTGCAAAAACCTGCTCGTACCGGTCTGTTTGTCAGCCAGCCACATTGCCTATGGGTCGATCCGGATGGAGCCGGTGTTTATGGTGCTGGGGCAGTCGGCGGCCGTAGCGGCCAGCCTCGCTATTGACCAGAAACAGCCCGTTCAGCAGGTCAACGTAGCGGCCGTGCAGAAGATCCTGCGTGAAAATCCGCTGCTCGACGGCAGCACCCCCGACGTAGTAGTCGATGACGATGATACCAGGCAGGTGACCATGACCGGCGACTGGACGAAAGAAACGCGCGGTGGCTACGGCCGGTCGCTGGTGGTTGACGACAGTAAAGGCCAGTCGGCCAAAGCCGTTCGGTTCGCTCCAACGTTGCCTAAAACCGGGCAATATGACCTCTACGCCTACTTCCCCCGCCGGCCCGACGCCAGTTCGCAGACAACCCTGCTGATTCACAATGGCTCCAGTACGCAACCCGTTACGTTGAAAAAAGAAACGATTCAGGTAGAAGGCCAAACCTCGGGCGCGTGGGTAAAAATCGGTACGTTCGCGTTCCCGGCCGGAAAGAAAGCCTACGTCGAGGTCACGAACCAGGGGGCCGACGGCGCGGTTGTCGCCGACGCCGTGCAATGGATTGCGGTTAAATAAGGGTTTCCAAATCCAATCGGCCGTTTACTTGTTTATAACGCATCGGGTGACACCAAACAAGTAACGAAGATGGGCTACGTATTTAATCGAGACGAATCAGTTGCTGGTAACGTAAATAGAATACTTGCTGAACAGGCTACTGCCGCTATTGACTCGCTGGAGAACCCTGGCGAATCAAAGGGCGAGTCGATTCATGATGTGAGAAAACGAATCAAAAAGATCAGGGCTCTTTTCAGATTGGTAAGGAGCGAACTGGATAAGGACGTTTTCCAGCAAGCCAATAGTCAATACCGCACGATTGGTCAGACGCTTTCTCACCTGAGAGATGCCACCGTAATGATCAAAACACTGGAGAAACTGCGGGAAGCGAAACCGAATACGATTTCCTCCCGGGTATTCACTACGATCCGAAAAGCCCTGGCTCAGAAGGAAGACCACGCATCCCGGGAATTCTTCGACGACGAAAGCAACATCCGGAGCGTGGCAGACGCGCTTCGGCAAGCGCCCCTGGCGGTTCCCGGCCTGTCGGAGAAGCATCACTCCTTCTCGGCTCTTTCCCCGAATATGAAAGGAATTTACCGTCGCGGACGAAAAGCGTTAACACTCGCCACTCAGGAATCGACCATTCATAATCTGCACGAATTACGAAAAGAGGTAAAAACCATCTGGTATCACACCCGTTTGCTGGAGCCGATCTGGCCCGAGCTTTTTGCGGCCTACAAACACGAATTCGGCCGGTTGGGCGAGCTATTAGGCGATGACCATGACTTTGGGGTATTGGCCCAGGAGATTGATTCAGGAAGGCTTCTGGTGCGCAACGCAAAAACGAAAGAAACGGTGCTGCACCTGCTTCATCAGCAGCGGACATCGTTGCAGGAGCAGATTTTCCCTTTAGCGAACCGGTTATTCGCCGAGAAGACACGTGATTTTGTCGGCAGGTACCGGCTATACTGGAAACTATGGTGGGCTGAGGCCTCGCAGGAGCACGTATCGGATAACCTTCAGGCGGCTTGAAGCTATGGGAATGGAAATTGAACGAAAGTTTCTGGTCAACGGGAATGACTGGAAACAAGGTGCGACGGGTAAACAATATCGGCAAGGCTATTTGAGTAGTCAGCCTGAACGGACGGTCAGGGTACGTACGGTGGAGGATGAGGGGTATCTGACCATTAAAGGAAAGACAACGGGAGCCAGCCGGAGTGAGTACGAATATCCGATCCCGTACCAGGATGCCGTAGCGATGCTGGATCAGCTATGCGAGAAGCCCATCATTGAAAAGGTCCGCTACCGGATTCCGTATGAAGGCTTAATTTGGGAGGTCGATGAATTTCAGGGCGAAAACCAGGGTCTGGTCGTAGCGGAGGTCGAACTAACCGACGAAGATCAGGCCATCCAACTCCCACCCTGGGTCGGCAAGGAAGTGACCACTGAAGCTAAATACTACAACGCCAATCTGTTTAAGCATCCGTTTGCCAGGTGGAATCCGGACAAAACGTAACGCTACTTCTGTAGATTCCGTGGCTAAACGTTGGGTTCTTCCCATTAGCGGATTACCTTTTACATGTCTGGCTTAACGTGAGTTATGGATGTTTAATAGATAAACATTTGATCTATAAATACGTAAGTCAGCTGGTGTTTGTCATCCCTCCTTAGGTCGGGATGACAAACACCAGCTTTTATGGCTTAAACGGTATCCATAATTCGCGTTAAGTTGATTTATTTAACATCTTCGGTACTGCTGCAATTTGATTGAATGACCTGCTTCCACGGCCATTTTCTTATCTTTGAGAGTTATCCCAATTGCCTTGCAGCCTGCCAGCCGTATGTATTTGAACGTTGATGCTATTCGGGGACGATGGTTTTATGCCGCTCTCTTTCTTCTGTTTTTGCTGTCCATGACCGGTTTCGGCCAATCCAGACCGGGTCTCGCCAGACCGGGTCAGTCCAAACCGGGTCAATCTAAACCGATGCTCAATAGTCAACCTAAGGTCGAGACGGGTGTGTCAGAGGTTCTGGCGCGTTTTCGAAAACAAACCATCAGCGAACTGGCGTACACCTTACAGTTTGATATTCCGGCTCAAAAGAGCGAACCCATCCCGGCTTCCGAAACCCTTTCGTTTGCCTGGAAGCCCAACACCCAACCGCTCCAGATTGATTTCAAGGAGCAGCGCGACCACCTGACCCGGATTCTGGTCAATCAAGCCGAGATACCGATTCGCTTTGAGAAGGAGCATGTTCTGATTGATCCCAGCCACCTGAAACCGGGGGCAAATACCGTTGCGATTCAGTTTACGGCGGGCAACCTTTCCCTGAACCGCAACGATGACTACCTCTACACCTTGCTGGTACCCGACCGCGCCCGTACGGTGTTTCCCTGCTTCGACCAGCCCGATCTCAAGGCATCTTTTCAACTGACGCTGACGGTACCGGCCAATTGGGAGGCCATGACCAACGGAGCCTTGCAAAGCCGGACTCCATCGGGCGACCGCCAGACTTTCCGTTTTGCGCCCAGCGAAACGATCAGTACGTACCTGTTTTCGTTTGCGGCCGGCCGGTTCGAGTCGGTTGGTGAACAGCGTAATGGACGGACTATGCAGTTTCTGCATCGGGAAACGGACTCGTCCAAAATCCGGTTGAGCATGGAGCCAATTTTTACGCTCCACGGTGACGCGTTGACATTTCTGGAAGAATATACCCAGATTCCGTACCCATTCAAAAAGTTTGATTTCGTGGCCATTCCCGATTTCCAGTACGGGGGCATGGAGCACGTCGGGGCGATACAGTACCGGGCGTCGAGCCTGTTCCTTGACAACGGAGCCACCCGCGACCAGAAACTGAGCCGGGCCACCCTGATTGCTCACGAAACGTCGCATATGTGGTTTGGCGATCTGGTGACGATGCGGTGGTTCGACGATGTATGGATGAAAGAGGTGTTCGCCAACTTCATCGCCGACAAGATCACTCAGGCCAGTATGCCCGAGAGTAACTACGATCTTGAGTTTCTGCTGGCGCACTTCCCGGCGGCTTATGATGTGGATCGGACCGAAGGCGCCAACCCGATTGGGCAGCCCCTCGCTAATTTGCAGGAGGCCGGAACGCTCTACGGAGGTATCATTTACCACAAAGCGCCCATCATGATGCGGCAGTTGGAGCGGCTGATGGGTAAAGAAGCGCTACGGAATGGGCTGCGGGACTACCTCAAAAAATACGCCTATAGCAACGCATCCTGGCCCGATCTGATCGCGATTCTGGATGCATACACCCCCGCCGACCTGCAACGCTGGAACCGGGTCTGGGTGAACGAGACAGGTCGGCCCCGTTTTACGTATCAGCTCAAAACCGCGAACGACAAAATTGCTTCGTTCGTGATTAGTCAGGTGGGTGAAGACGGTTCAGCCCGGCAATGGCCCCAGTTTTTTGAGGTAGCGCTGGTATACCCCGACCGGGTGGAGCAACTGACCGTCGACATGAACCAGGCGCAGGTAGCGCTGAAAGAGGCCGTTGGTAAGGCGGTTCCCCAGTTTGTCGTCTTTAATTCGACGGGGCAGGGCTACGGTCTGTTTCCGGTGGATGAACGCATGGTGTCGGGCATGGATAAACTCAAGGATCCCGTGACGCGGGCGGCTGCGTACATCAGTCTGTTCGAAAACATGCTGAGCGGTCAATCAATAACACCAGCCCAACTGGCTAAAGTATACATACAGCAACTGGCCCACGAGCCGGAAGAATTGAATGTTCGTCTGCTGACCAGCCAGTTATCCGACATCGTCTGGCGATTCACCCGGCCCGAAGATCGGCTGGCGCTGGCCACAGCGGCTGAGAAAGAAATCTGGCCGTTGATGCAGCAGGAAACGCACGCTGGCAAAAAGAAGCTCCTGTTTCGGTGCTATCAGAGTATTGCGCTGACTACCGAGGCCCGCGATCGACTGTATGGCATCTGGAAAAATCAGCAGGCCCCCGCCGGCGTAACCCTCACCGAAGATGACTATACGAGTCTGGCCCTGGCATTGGCCGTGCGGGACTATCCGGCCGAGGGGTTGCTGGAGGAACAACTAAAGCGGATCAAAAACCCGGACCGCAAGAAGCGTCTGCAATTTATGATGCCGGCTCTATCGGCGGATGTTGCTACTCGGGACGCGTTTTTTGCCTCGTTAAAAGACGTATTGAATCGGGAGCGCGAAGCCTATGTCACGGCGGCCTTAGGGTATCTGCACCACCCGCTGCGGGCAGCTACGTCGGCCAAGTACCTGCGCGCAAGCCTGGACCTGCTGGAGGAAATTCAAAGGACGGGCGATATTTTCTTCCCTGAATCGTGGCTACGTTCCACGCTGAGTACGTATCAGACTCCCGAGGTAGCGCACCTGATCCGGACCTTCCTGGCGGAGCATCCGACTTATAACCCTCGTTTGAAAGCTAAATTGTTGCAGGCAGCAGACGGTCCGTTCCGAGCGTCGAAGCTGCTGTATTCAAATCGAGGGTAACTCACTTTGTGGGTACTACCAGTTTCATTTTGGTACTGCCCCCTGAAGGGGCTTAGCTCCGACATTTCAGGCGTCTATCCAAGCAGCGCTAAGCCCCTTCGGGGGGTTAGGGTGAGCACATAAACACGCAACAGCTATTCTGAAGTAGTATAATTAATTTCCTCACTCCTTAATCCAGAACTCAGCCAGGTATACCAGCGCCCCGGCAAGGTAGCCAATCAGGGCTAGCCAGCTAATTCGGCGCAGATACCAGCCAAATTCCAGCCGTTCCATACCCATCACGGCCACGCCCGCGGCTGAGCCGATCACGAGCATACTACCACCCGTACCGGCGCAATACGCCAGGAACTCCCAGAGTTTAGCGTCGGCCGGGTAGGTTTGCAGGTCGTACATACCCATAGCAGCCGCCACAATGGGAACGTTATCGACCACGGCCGACACCATGCCGATCAGCAGGACAATCACATCCAGATTACCAACCGATTCGTTGAGCGATTCGGCCAGACCACGTAGTATGCCCGTTGCCTGAAGCGATCCTACCGCCAGCAGAATGCCCAGAAAAAACAGTACGCTGGGCGTATCAATTTTACTCAGTGCGTAGGATGCCGAGAATCGGTGCCGGTCTGCCTCGTCTTTGTCCCGGTGGATTAGCTCCGAAATAAGCCAGATGAAGCCCAGCGCCAGCATCATGCCCATGTAAGGCGGCAAATGCGTAACTGTTTTGAAGATGGGCACCCACAACAGACCACCCAGGCCAACGGCCAGCATCAGCCGCCGGTCGCGCCGGGCTTCGGGGGTCACATACGGCCGACTGATCCCCTGGGTCGCCGTGGCAACCGAAGCTTCCGTGTCGGCCTTATACATCATTGTCAGGATGGTCAAAGGCACCACCAGCGATACCAGGCTGGGTAACAGCAGGGTTTTAATAATGTTGGTTGTCGTCACCTGACCGCCAATCCAGAGCATGGTCGTCGTTACGTCACCGATGGGCGACCAGGCCCCACCGGAGTTAGCCGCCAGAATAACCACACCCGCCATAACCTTCCGCTGATCCGGGTCGCGCACCAGCTTCCGAATCACCGACACCATCACGATCGATGACGTCAGGTTGTCCAGTACGGCCGAAAGAAAAAAAGCCAGAAAACTGATAATCCAGAGCAGTGTTCGGGTGTTGCGGCTGGCAATCCGGTCGGTAATGACCGTGAAGCCGTCGTGCGCGTCGATCAACTCCACGATGGTCATGGCTCCGATCAGGAAAAAGAGGATTTCCGAAATTTCGATCAGGTGCTCGCCTAAGTGCTCAACCACTTCGGTTACGTCGTGACCCGCCAGCGCATAAATTGTCCAGCAGACTACGCCCGTAATCAGGGCCGTCGCCGTTTTATTAATGCCGATGGAATGCTCAATGGTAATGAATAGATATCCGACAATAAAAATGATGATAAGTGTTAACGTCATGCTGAGTGAACGGATGTTTACTTTATGTTGTGGTTTATATAATGGCAAACGGCCACTACAACCTGGGGAAGCCTTACTTTAGAATGGCAAAATTGTCGAAAAAGTTGATTATCACAGTCCCTTTTCTGGGACCGGATGGCATGGCGCTGTTCCCATTTATTCTGGTACGACGGCCCGATCCTGGCCCCACGCTACTCAATCACGAACGAATTCACCTGCGGCAGCAGCTTGAACTGGGCATTGTTCCGTTCTACCTCTGGTACGGGATCGAGTACCTTATCCGTCGCTGGCAATATCGCGATCACTACACAGCCTACCGCAACATCAGCTTCGAGCGCGAAGCGTTTTCCAACGAGCGCGACCTACAGTATTTAACCACCCGAACGTGGTTTGCGTTCAGCCAGTACCTGCGTACTACGCAGAAAGCCTGAATAAAATGTACTTATGGCCCTACTGAGTACGGCCCCGGTATCCAACCACACCGGCCATCATCACCAGCGACGACAGCACGACGACCAGCATAGGAATCCCCTCGCGGAAACCCACCAGACGCAGATCTTCCGGAATATTCAGGTATAACAGAATGGTAATCAGACCGCGGGGCGCAATCCAGAGCAACGGTCGCAGGCTGCCCCGGTAGGTCAGCCGGAGGGTCAGCCACCGCCAGGCAATAATAATGAGCACAAATAAACCACTTACAATCAGGGCATCCGGATCGACTAATTCGTGCGGCACAACAACGTAGCCAAACAGCAGAAAGAAAAACGTTCGCACGACAAACGCCCCCTCGGCCGTCAGGTTTTTAAGCTGGTCCAGTTCTTTTTCGAACAGGTCGTTTTTGAGTACCTGATTGAGCCGACCGCGAATGAACAGTTCCGTATTATTGAGAAACAGGCCAAAAATCAGAATCAGCAGCAACGACGACAGCCGATAAATTTCGGCTATGGCGTATACCAGGAACAGTACTGAAATGATGGGCAGAAACTTGATGCGGTGGTTGATCCGGCCGATCAGGTACAGCAGCAGGAAACAGCAGCCCAGCGACACCAGCGCCATAACGACCGTATCGCGCGTGAACATCCAGACCGCCCCCAGCACTGAATCGCGGCTCAGCAGCAGGAAGTTAAACGCCATGACGCCCAATATGGCCGAAAATGCGGATTCGTACACTACAAATTCACCCTGTTCGCTCGACAGATTCAACAGGCTGGGAATCGCTACGGCACTACTCAGAATGGAGAACGGGAGCGCCGTGATCAGACAATGATAGAACGTATCGTTCAGCAGCAGATAGAGCGCTCCGGCCAGCAGCAACGTGATGCCCACAATCTCAATCAGTGACGAGAGCAGTGTCCGTCGGAGCAGTCCGTATTTTTCGGGATGAAGCTCCAGATCAAGCCCCCCTTCCAGTACGATCAGAATCAGCCCGAGCGTTCCGAGGATCGGCAGAATGGCATTGGCAAACGGCACCTGAACCCCTAAGTAACTGGTTGCCTGCCGAATCACCACCCCCAGCAACAGCAACAGCAGCACCGATGGCGTTTTGAACCGGCTGCTGAACAGGTCAAAAGCGTATGAAATCAGTACGGACAGGCTTAGGACAATAATCAGATACGACGAATCCATGTGGCAAGTTTAGTGGGCGTAGGGCTTGGGGCCAAGGGCGTAGGGTAAAAAAGCACAGTTTCCCAATCTTTACCCTACGTCCCCCGCACGAAACCCGTCGCGATCTTGGCCGACAACAGACAAAGCGGAATTCCCCCGCCCGGGTGAACACTCCCTCCCACAAAATACAGGTTTTCGAACTCGCGCGAGAAATTGGCGTGGCGCAGAAAAGCCGCAAACCGGTTATTACTGCTGTTTCCGTACAGCGCCCCCTGCGAACTGGAAGTTTTGCTTTCGATGCTCCGGGGGTCCAGAATGGATTCGGTTTCGATCAGTGAACCGACATCAACCCCCAGGTTATGGCTGAGTTTGCGAATCACATCCTGCCGCGCCCGGTCGATGATGGCGTCCCAGTCCTGACCCGTGTTGTTGGGTGCATTGAGCAGGATAAACCAGTTCTCGCAGCCGGGGGGCGCATCGTCGGGCTTATGTTTTGAGGTGATGTTGAGGTAGATCGTTGGGTCATGGTACAGTTTGTTCCGCCGGAACAGGTAGTCGAATTCCGTGCGATAATCGTTGCTAAAAAAAATGTTGTGCAAGCCTAACTCCGCAAACTCCCGTTTGATGCCCCAGTAAAAAATCAAGCCCGAACTGGATTTCGGCTGGCGCAGAATCCGCTCCGGCTGCTTCGCGTTGGGCAACAACTTCCGAAACGCATTGACTACGTCCATGTTTGTCACGCAAAGGGCAATGGGCGCGGGGCGCGGGGCATGGGGTTCGGCCCCCGGAGTGTTGACAGCCGACGGCTCTGCGCTGAGGACTATACCCTCAGCCCCAAGCTCCATATCCTCAGCCCTTACCCCCACCACCCGTTTCCCCTCCGTCACGATCTCCGTTACGCGGGTATTATAGTGAAACCGAACGCCCAGGTCTTCGGCCAGGTTGACCAGACTGTTGGTGATACCGATCATGCCCTCTTTCGGGAAAAAGGCCCCAATGTTGTATTCCAGATGCGGAATGATATTCAGTGTCGCGGGGGTCTGGTACGGATCGGAGCCGTTGTACGTAGCGTACCGATTGAATAGCTGCACCAGCTTAGGGTGCCGGAAACGCCGTTCGTTCGCACCGTTCATGGTTCCGAATACACCCAGTTTCGGCAGGTTGAGGTAGCCACGCAGCGCATCCCGGTTCAGCCAGGTCGACGCTTTGTGCAGGGATCGGTGCAGAAACAGCTTTTCGGTTACGCCATATTTCAGGGCGCTGTCGTTCAGGTGCGCCAGCAGGTGCTCACCCGGTTCGCCCAGTACGGTCTCAACTTCACTGGCAAAGCGCTGATGGTCGGCCCAGGCCGTCAGGCGTGTTCCATCGTCCCAGAAATACCGGCAGGTTTCGTCTAACCGAACGTAGTGAAAATGGTCGGTTGGGTTGCGGCCCGCCAGCCTGAACAACTCCTCGACCAGATGCGGCATGGTAAACAGCGACGGACCGGCATCAAAGCGATACACAGCTCCGCCGGGCCTGGCCTGGTCAAAACTCGATAGCTTCCCGCCGGGGTAGGCGTTAGCTTCATACACATCAACCGAATACCCTTTCACCGCCAGCCGAATAGCCGACGCAATACCGGCAATACCGGCACCAATAACAACAGCGCTTTTACTCACGGAAACGAATGACTGTATCTCATGAGTAAAAGCGCCGGTCTAACAAAAAAGTTTAGCACAGCTAGGGGCGTGGCATCATCTGCCGTCTGGTATTGGGTTTACTTTTTGGCGTAGTAATACAGGTTGACGCTCGACGCTCCGGCCTTCTCGCTGATGGTGAAATAACCCCGACCGTCGCGACCGAAGCAGATGGCTTCGCCCTGGGGTTCCTGACGGTAGGGCAACGTACGGGCCGACTGTTTCTGCATGGCATCGGCAATGCTCTGACCATCCTGCCGCTTCCAGTAAACGATCTGGGTGTAGGTCCGCAGCACGATTTCAGACCCGTCGGGCGAGATGGCAGCCCCCGTCACAAATGTATAGGGCAATTCGCCAAACGGCTGAGCAGTAGTCACCTCATTGATATTCTGCGGGTAAGGCAGCTTGTACAGCCGAACGTTGGGCTCGCGCTTCGAAATGATCCAGATGTCTTTGGTTTTAGGGTCCACAAACATCGCTTCGGCGTCGCGGGGTCCGTCGGGATACTTAAAATTAATACGTTCAACCTGAGCGATGGGGGTCTGAAGGTTAGCCGGTTCGGGTAAGCGATAGATAAGGCAGGTCGGATACTGTCCGTTGTTGTCGCCGATTTCGCCAATGTAGAGGTAATTGACGCCGTCCTGCGGTCCCGGCCCGCTGGCCATTTCCTCCCAGTCGCGGTTTGATGCGTTCGGAACGGCCGCTTTCCCTTTAACGGTCCCATCGTGTCCCAGCAGGATCAGTTCGGCGGGACTACCGCTATCCTGCTGAATCCAGAGGTTACCCGGCTGACTACGACTATCTGCCATTCCTGAAGCTTCATCGATCTGACCCGGCGCGACGGGCGTAGTGGTCGGCTCCGACGAGAATTGAACCTCCGATGAACCAGGCGTTGTCAGTTCGCACGAAACCAGCCCCAGCAGGCTGGCCAGAAATACGGGGATACGCATGTAAAGCTGTCTTGTTGATTTAATCACCAAAGTAACGAAAGAAACGTATGAATTAGCCGCGAATTCGAGCATCTGGATATTGCCTTTTCGTTAAACTCCTACTACCTGCATAATAAAATTTTGTATTTTTGAGTTTCTCCAACTCATTCAACGCATGATTTGTTCTTTCCGCAGTACAATGCGTCGGTCGACGCTCATTTTGTTGCTAGGTTTTTCCGGTGTGCTGCCCCTCAGCGCACAGGACAACGCAACGGCGTACCAGACTCCGCCAAAACCGCTGGCCGATCTGGTAAACGTGCCGCCCACGCCCGGGGTCAGCGTTACGTCAAAAGGCGATTACCTGCTGATTCTGGAACAGGCGCTGGCCCCGTCCATCGACGAACTGTCCCAACCAGAACTTCGCCTGGCCGGTCTGCGCCTGAATCCTGCCAACAATGGTCCGAGCCGCATTCGGTACATCACGGGACTGAAGATCAAAAAGATGTCGGGCAAAGACGAAGTAGCAGTCAGTGGGTTGCCGGCTTCTCCGCTTATCAGCAATGTGCAGTGGTCGCCCGACGAAACGAAGTTTGCCTTTACGAACTCGACCGACAGTAAAATCGAGCTGTACGTAGCCGATGTTGCGACGGCAGCAGCCAGGAAAGTGAGTGATCTGGCGCTGAATGCCGTATATGGCGCTCCTTTCCGCTGGATGCCCGACAGCAAAAACCTGCTGGTCAAGACGATACCGGCTTCACGTGGCAGTGCGCCCGAGATCAGCCGCGTCCCGACGGGACCGACCGTGCAGGAAAACATGGGCCGTAAGGCACAGGCACCAACCTTTCAGGATCTGCTGAAGAACACCTCCGACGAGCGGCAGTTCGAGTATTACGCTACAGCTCAGGTAGTACGGATCGGCCTCGACGGTTCAACGCAACCCATCGGCCCCGTTGGTCTGGTAGCCTCGGCCGAACCGTCGCCGGATGGTCAGTACGTAATGCTGGAGGCCGTACACCGGCCGTTTTCTTATCTGGTTCCGGTGGGACGCTTTCCGCTCCGCACCGACATATATGCCATCGGTGGAGCGCTTGTCAAAACGCTGAACCAGGGCGAACTGCACGAAAACGTCCCCTACAGCGCCGATGGTGTTCCCACCGGTCCCCGCAATTATGAGTGGCGGAACGATACACCAGCTTCTGTGTACTGGACCGTAGCCCAGGATAACGGCGATCCAAAACAAAAAGCCGACATCCGGGACAAGGTTTACCTGCTCGAAGCGCCTTTCTCGGCCCAGCCGAAAGAGATTTATGCGTCTACTTACCGGTTTGCCGGTTTTGAATGGGGTAACGAAACCACGGCCCTGGCTTCTGAACGCTGGTGGCAGACCCGTAAAACGATCACTAAAGTCGTTAATCCCAAAACGGGTCAGGCAACGGTACTGTTCGACCGGTCGTATGAAGATCGTTATTCCAATCCCGGCCAGCCCGACACGCGCCGGAACCAGTACGGCCGCGAGGTACTGAACCTCCAGCCCAATGGTGAGATTCTGATGCTTGGGTTCCAGGGGGCTTCGCCAGAAGGAGATCGGCCTTTTGTGAACAGCCTGAACCTGAACACCAAACAGACTAAGGAACTCTGGCGGTCGCAGGCCCCGTACTTCGAGCGACCGGTTGCCGTTATCGATGCGGCCGGGGGCATTATTCTGACTACCCGCGAGTCGCCGGAAGAGAACCCGAACTACTTCGTCCGGAATCTGAAGAAGCGGATTGCGCCGATTCAGGTAACGTCGTTCCCGCATCCTTACCCACAGCTTAAAGGTGTACAGAAACAGCAGCTTCGCTACAAGCGTCCTGATGGCGTAGATTTAACGGCAACGCTGTATCTGCCGGCAGGGTACAAGAAAGAACAGGGACCATTGCCAACGTTCCTATGGGCGTATCCGGCAGAGTTCAAAAGCAAAGATGCTGCCGGGCAGGTGCAGGGCTCGCCGTACCAGTTTAACCGGATCAGTTACTGGACCGGCGCTGCGTTTGTAACGATGGGTTATGCCGTGCTCGAAAACGCCAGCATTCCTATTGTGGGTGAAGGCGATAAAGAGCCGAACGATACGTATGTGGAGCAACTGGTGTCCAGCGCTAAAGCCGCCATTGATGAAGGCGTTCGGCTGGGCGTTGTCGATCCGAACCGGGTTGGCGTGGGTGGACACTCCTACGGAGCCTTTATGACCGCCAACCTGCTTACGCACAGTAATCTGTTCAAAGGCGGGATTGCCCGCAGCGGTGCCTATAACCGCACCCTGACTCCGTTTGGCTTCCAGAACGAACAACGTACTTACTGGCAGGCCCCGGAGGTATATAACAACATGTCGCCGTTCATGAACGCCAACAAGATGAAGACGCCCCTCCTGCTGATCCACGGCGAAGCGGACAATAATACGGGTACGTTCCCGATCCAGTCTGAGCGGTACTACAACGCCCTGAAAGGTATGGGAGCCACCACCCGCTTTGTGCTACTCCCCTACGAGAGCCATGGCTACGTAGCGAAGGAGTCGCTGCTGCACATGCTGAACGAGATGAACGGCTGGCTGGAAAAATTTGTCAAGGAACCGAGTAGCCCAACCGCGAGTCAGCCAAATCGGGCTGGTAGCGGAAAATAATGGCCTGGTGGCTTGTTTTGGCCCAAAATCGATAGAAATAGTCCCAAAATTGAAAGCCCTTCTGGTGGGTTCTTGCCAATTTTGGGTGTGTTTTAGACGCCCTTGTCAGTGCTCCGGATCGAGACACGGCAAGCATGAAGCAAGGGACAGTTAGGCGATCATAAAAGGGCTAATCGATGATTAGCCCTTTTATTTTTTAACAAATCGCTGATAGTGTCGAGAATGTTTTTTGCAGGTACAGAACCGTTAGATATAATTTTTAACAAAGAGTTCTACTTATAATATAGATTTGTTAACATCACGCTTTATTTAGTAATTTACATACTTAGCAGGTACACTCACTCCGGAACATATTCTGTTTTAATACGCAACACACAGACGCGATGGAGAAGAAACCCCTGATTGATCCTACTCATTTTAAACGGCTGGCTGAAGATTATATAACCCTAGTGAATAGCCAGCTCCTTGGATCAGGATCAGTCCCGACACGGTTACGTGAGAAATACACCCGGCTGGTCAATACAGTCTACAAACCCCAGCCCCCATTTAAATCTGACTCCATGCAGTGACGTACCGGTTCACGAGGGACTCAGGCCTGCCAACCACAATCGGGTGCTGGCGTGCTGATTCAGCTTGTTAAGTCGACGAGTATGTTTAGCTAGCTTTAGTTCCTTTTTAGCAGTGGAACTGCTACTACGTCCTTTACTCTCTTTTTTGTCAAGTTCCTTCATTTCCTTGACGAGCACCTCCAGTTCGGCTTGCATGTCTATAACAATGCTTACGAGCCGATCCAGTGGACATTGGCCGATAAAGGTAGGCTGCTGATACGATGAAACGGTATGGATTGATTGACTAACGCAGGCTATTAACTGATTGTAGTATACATAGAAGTTGGTCGACGCATCCAACCAATCTTCCAGGATTTCTGTTGCTATCGATTTGTTACCAGAAACAATAGCAGTTTTTGAGCGGTGGGGCTTCATTACCAAGACTTTTTGTTTAACTTTATAGCTGTTTTTGTAAGAGCAATGTTAAACAAAATATTTTACTTCATGGCGTAGCTTCGATTGCAAATTGATTTAACGGCGTTTATTTATTACATGTCATATATTATATTTTAATTGTACGATTTGCCTTAACTACAAATCTTTGACTATCAATACTTTATAATTTCACCTTCTTGATTAACTAAATTTAAACAATTCCCTTACATATGTCATTAGTTGGGTGAACTAATTGGTTCGATTATTCTACAGCATAAAAGCTGGCTACAAAATCATTCATCTGGCATACAGCGGTTTATCTTACGCGTCAGCAGTTCCTTCTCTGCCGCGGAGGAAGTCAACTGTTGAGCGCGCTGATAGTGCTGTCGGGCGATGCTGGGCTGGCTATTACGTTCGTATAGATCGCCCAGAATAGCGTGGTAGTAGTGGTTGGTATCCAGCCCGCTCAGCTTTGATACAGTCAGAATGGCGTTTAACGGACCTTCCACATTGGCCTGTGCTACGGCCCGATGCAGCGCCACCACCGGCGAGGGTTTATGCTGAAGCAGCAGATCGTAGTAATGCAGGACCGTCGGCCAGTCAGTGGTCTCGTACGACGGGGCTATGCAGTGCAGCATGGCAATGCCCGCTTCCAGATGGTATTCACTCAGGTTATCGCCTTCGGCTGAGTGGTTCAGGTATTCATGTCCTTTCTGAATCAGATCGCGGTTCCAGCGGCTCCGGTCCTGATCAGCCAGCAACACAATGGCTCCGGTTTCGCTGGTACGGGCGTCAAAACGAGCTGCCTGGAAGCACATCAGTGCCAGTAGTGCCTGTACGGCCGGTAGCGCCGTGCGGGGATTCTGGGTCAGCAACAGGCATAGCCGCATCGCTTCTTCGCACAAATCCCGACGGATAAGCTGATCGGGATGGAGGGAATTATAGCCCTCGTTGAAAAGCAGATACAGGCTCTTCAGCACTGCATTCAGCCGAGAGGGTAACTGCGAACCGCTGGGTACTTCAAGCCGGATGCCTTCTGTCCGAATTTTTTCCCTGGCCCGGTACAACCTTTTTTCAATGGTATCGGGCGAGGTAAGAAAAGCTCCGGCAATTTCCCTGACGCTGAGGCCGCACAGAATTTTCAGACACATAGCCACCTGCGATTCGATCGCGATTGATGGATCGCAGCACGCAAATAGCATCCGGAGCTGACTGTCGTTGATGTCGTCCTCGAAAAAATACTGATCAACCATAGCTTCTACCGATTCCGGCGGCTGGTCGTACACGAGTTCCGTGCTGATTTTCCGAAACAGATTTTCGCGTCGCACTACATCCAGTGCCTTATTTTTCGCCACCCGATAAAGCCACGCCCGTGGGTTGTCCGGAATACCCTGAAACGGCCAGCTATGCAGGGCCTGTACCATAGCGTCCTGCACGATGTCTTCGGCCAGTTCGAGCCGGTCGAAACCAAGCATGCACGTCAGTACCGACGCCATACGGCCCGCTTCGTGACGAAACAGGTGAGCAACTAATTGATTGGGTTCAGAAGAAGGGGGCATGCTGCAAAAATTGTCATCGTGCCGCGACTGGCTGCACGATGACAATTTACCGGAATCCGGGGGTTAGTCAAACTTCATGATTTGCCGGATTTCGACGGAGCCTTCCGCATCAAAAATAGGGCAGCCCTTGGCCAGCTCGGTGGCTTCGTCGATGCTGTCAACGCTGACAAGGGCGTAGCCACCCACAATCTCCTTACCCTCCGTGAAGGGCCCGTCGGTAACGAGTTGGCCACCTTTGCTCATAACCTTGCCAACCGGCAGCAGAGCTTCCGTACTAAGAATTTTACCCTGGGCCGCAATGCCGCCGATCCACTGGTTCCATTTCTGGATTTCGGCCTGGATCTCTTCGGGCGACTGCTGCACAAAAGCCGTTTCCTGTGAATACGGTGAATGGAAGATAAGCATGAACTTTTCCATGATACGTGTTTGATTGGACTTGTGATGGATGAATGAATAAGGGGTAAATTCTGGAATTACACGATTAGACAGTCGGAATCAGATCTTCTAACTAGTGCGTGTAAATGGCACTGGGTTCATTTTTCAGCGAAGTAGTGAATCTCACGTACAGGCTGCCGGGACGATTCGAAGGGGCTTGAGGGGCCTCATGTAGCCAATTCAATGCCAATGATAAAAAAGCAGCTTCGTCAAAGCTGGAAACCAGAACGGTTTTCATGATACTGGTTAGTTTAAAAATGTATCCCTGAATTTTTTCATCTCTTAGACGAACGGCCTTAATCAAACCGGACAAGATGTGGACACTTTTTTCAAATTATTTATAGCCCAGTGCATTCCTACATATTAATATATTACAAATGAGACACTTATAAACTAGTATTTCTTCTTCTAACTACGCCGATTTAGGTAATAGACTTTTCATAGGAACGAATTGGCTTACAAAGCAATCGGATACGAAGCGTCATAACGCTTGTTTGAGACTCCATTAGGTTTATATGATTAAACATTTTTTTGTCACATACTTTGGCAGGAAAATTGACAATTATGTCAATTAAGCATATTTAGTGTATATACATTATACACTAAGTTTATAATAGACTCATTTTCAGATACCTTTAAGTCACTATAATTAATTTTCTGCTACGTTTTTACGTTTGCAAGACTTTTGCACGGATTTGATCAGCCAGTCGATAAGCCGACGGCTACAGATCCGTATGACTACCGTTACCCCACGATTCTCCAGGCTTACTCGCTGTTTCCAGCGTCCTCCGGCCTTTGCTCTGACCGGACAGATTTTGCATGATCGATCCTACACCAACTGCTCTGTTTAAGCACTCAACTTTCACGTAACCAAATCAATTCCCAGATGGAACACATCTCCTCCTACCGACTTCTACGCCTTTGTCGGCTGTGGCTAGTTGGTCTGTTGGTCCTGCTAGGGCACATAACCTGGGCAACTGCGCCCGGGAAAGCCCCGACCCGCCTGCCTGCCCCCATGGCCCTTGGCCTGGGCGACCGTGTTTTTGATGACCTCAACAGAAACGGCATCCAGGACACAGGCGAACCAGGTATTGCAAATCTGCCGATTCGTATCTATCTGAACGGCATCGAGCGAGGCACTACCACTACCGACGCGAACGGTACGTTTTCGTTCACCAACGCCAACGTACAGGGTGGTCTGCTTCCGAATACGGTCTATGAGCTTCGGATACTTGGTTCCGATTTTCCAGACGGCAGATCAATAACACCCCGCCAGCAGGGTAGTGACAACACCGCCGATAGCGACGCCCAGTTAATCGGCGGCAATGCCGTGGTTTACGCCGTTACCAGCGCCAACGATACGCCTACTAATTCGTATGATTTTGGTTTTGCCGCCGGCAATCCCGATCTCGCCATCAGCAAAGTGGCGGATACTCCGCAGGTCAGCTACGGTTCAAACGCTTCGTTTACCATTCAGATCAATAACATTGGTCAGGGAACAGCCACGAACGTAGTGGTACGGGATACACTCGATCCCGGCTTTGTGTACGTATCATCAACACCGACCGCTACGGTCAATGGTAACATTTTAACCTGGAATCTGGGCAATGTAGCGCCCGGTAGCGTCACGAGCCTATCGGTGACCGCAACCGCCCAGGCTGACGGGGTTCTGTTCAATGCAGCAGGTGTTTCGACTACAGATTCGGAAGATTTCACCCGCAACAACAGCACCCGGGCGTGTATCTCAGTGCCGATTGTACTTTGCCCCGACGAAGCTTACATAGCACAGATACCGGCCGAATTTACCAATGTAGAGTGGTTTAAAGACGGCGGTACAACACCAATTGCCACCGGCAACAGCTTCACGATTGTTGAAGCGGGAAGCTACCGGTTTACGACGACAACAAACTTCCAATGCCCGGCGGGCGGATGCTGCCCGATTGTGGTAGAAGACGGTATTATTCCAGATCTCGCCATTGCACCGGCCACGCCGGCTATTTGTATTGGCGAAACCATTTCGCTGACGGCTACCGGTTGTACGAGTGGAACGATTGCCTGGAGTACCGGCGAAACGACAGCCAGCATTCAGGTAGCCCCAACGACCACTTCGACATACTCGGTTACCTGTACGTCGACTCAACGTGGTGTCTGTACGGCATCTGCATCGACAACGGTTACAGTTAATCAAATCCCGGAACTGGCTCTGACTTCGGCCACTATCTGTGCCGGGGAATCCGCTACGCTGACGGCTTCGACGGGCTTTGCCTCCTACACCTTCAGTGCGGGTGCTACCCAGATCGGCTCGACCAACCAGGCCATCGTGAGCACCGCTGGTACGTATACCGTCACGGCCACTACGGCTGAGGGCTGTACGACGGTAGCCACTGGTACGGTGATCGTCAACCCGATCCCGGAACTGGCTCTGACCTCGGCCACCATCTGTGCCGGGGAGTCCGCTACGCTGACGGCTTCGACGGGCTTTGCGTCCTACACCTTCAGTGCAGGCGCTACCCAGATCGGTACCTCGAACCAGGCCATCGTCTCAACAGCGGGCACCTACACGGTGACAGCCACTACGGCTGAGGGCTGTACCACAGTGGCTACGGGTACGGTGATCGTCAACCCGATCCCGGAACTGGCCCTGACTTCGGCCACCATCTGTGCTGGTGAGTCCGCTACGCTGACGGCTTCGACAGGCTTTGCGTCCTACACCTTCAGTGCGGGCGCTACTCAGATTGGTTCGACCAACCAGGCCATCGTCTCAACGGCTGGTACCTACACGGTGACGGCTACCACGGCTGAGGGCTGTACGACGGTAGCCACTGGTACGGTGATCGTCAACCCGATCCCTGAGCTGGCCCTGACTTCGGCCACCATCTGTGCCGGGGAATCCGCTACGCTGACGGCCTCGACAGGCTTTGCCTCCTACACCTTCAGTGCGGGTGCTACCCAGATCGGCTCGACCAACCAGGCCATCGTTTCAACGGCTGGTACCTACACAGTGACGGCTACCACGGCTGAGGGCTGTACGACGGTAGCCACCGGCATATTGACGGTGAACCCGGCACCTGTAGCAGCCATAACGCCGACGAGCGCAACGGTCTGTGAAGGAGAAAGCGTAACGCTCACGGCCAGCGGTGGTACCAGCTACTTATGGTCAACGAGCGAAACGACGGCGACCATCTCGGTAACAGCAACTGGAGTTTACTCCGTAACGGTTAGCAACGAGCAGGGTTGCTCGGATGTCGCCAGCACGACGATCACGGTTAACCCGACACCGGTATTGACCGTAAGCTCGGCCACGATCTGCGCTGGTTCATCAACCACGCTGACTGTCGGCGGTTGCGAAGGCGGTACGTTAGTCTGGTCGACCGGTGATAACACGGCTTCGCTCGTGGTTGCACCGACACTGACTACGACCTACTCAGCTACGTGTACGTTTACAACGGGCTGTTCGTCAACCACAGCAGCAACGGTAACGGTCAGCGATGCACCAAGCTTTACGGCGGCACCGATTGCTACCCCGGCTACGTGTAACGGCGCAACGGCCAACAACAACGCTCGTATCACACTGAGTACGCTGGTGAATACGGAACGGGCCGACATCGTAGCGGGTGCTACGTATGCAGGTGGTCCGGCCTACGGCGCACCGACCAACGTATCGGTGGTGAATGGAACGGTGGTGTTCGAGAACCTCCCGAACCCGACGACTGCTCAGCCGTACACAGTCCGGTTGTTCAGCGCGGGCGGTAGCTGCTTCATCGATGTTACCGTTACGCTCCAGCCGGCCGATTGCCAGTGCCCGGCACCGAAGTGCGTACCGGTTGTGATTCAGAAAACACGTAGACGCTAACCGCGTAAACGAATACGTCCCGGAAACCGGCCGCTGCAAAGTGGCCGGTTTCTTTGCATTTATGCGCTTCGTATTTTTGCGCCATGACACAAATTGGTCAGGACATTCAGGCTGCCAGGCAACTACTGGAGCAAAATCAGGTGGTTGGTATCCCCACCGAAACCGTCTACGGATTAGCTGCCAACGCCCTCAGTCCGGATGCTGTGCTGACGATTTTTCAGGTAAAAAACCGGCCGGCTTTCGATCCCCTGATTGTTCATATCGACTCACCGGCTAAACTCGACCGACTGGTTGAGCACATTCCGGAGCCAGCTTTTCAACTGGCTGAGGCCTTCTGGCCGGGTCCACTAACCCTGTTATTACCCAAGAAAGACATCGTACCCGACCTCACGACATCCGGTCTGGATACGGTGGCCATTCGGATACCCAACCATCCACTTACGCTTGAACTGCTGCGTTCGCTTGACTTTCCGCTGGCGGCTCCGAGCGCCAACCCATTCGGGTACATTAGTCCCACATCGGCTCAGCACGTAGCCGATCAGCTTGGGGATCAGGTGCCGTATATTCTGGACGGTGGCATTAGCCAGGTGGGGCTGGAGTCAACGATTATTGGTTTTGATGAGCCTCAGCCAACTGTCTTCCGGCTGGGCGGCATTGCTCTGGAAGCAATTGAAGCGGTGATTGGACCTGTAAATGTTCGTAGCCATTCGACCTCCAATCCACAGGCACCGGGTATGCTGAGCAGCCACTATGCCCCCCGCAAGCCCCTGACGCTGCTAACTGATGACCAACTACCGAAACCAGACGCAGCAAGTGGTGCATTGGTATTTACGACACCGTTTGAGGGCATTTCGTTACAGAATCAATACGTCCTCTCTCCTACCGGCGACCCGAACGAAGCCGCCCGCCATCTGTTCAGCTACCTCCGGGCACTCGATAAACTACCCGTCAGTCATATCTACGCGCAGCTATTACCCGATGAGGGGCTGGGCCGCGCCATCAATGACCGGCTACGACGAGCCGCCACTCGTTAGTAGGTGTCCAGCACGGGACTGCGCCCCTGTAGACCACCCGTATGCACCGCCACTACCGATGACCCGGTTGGAAAGAAGCCTTTACGGGCCAGATCATACAATCCGAACAGCATTTTTCCGGTATACACCTGCTCGATCCGCACGCCGGTTTTCTGCTCAAACAACCGGATGAAAGCCAGCAGATCGGGAGTCGTTTTGGCGTACCCACCGAAGGGGTATTCCGTCTGGATACGTAGATTCTCTGGGCTGTATCCCAGTAATCGGTCTACCTCCCCGTTCAGAAACCCACCGCCCTTGAGCGCAGAAAAACCGACTACGGTAGTCGCTGGTGGAGCCGTGCTGACCAATCCGGCTACGGTGCCGCCCGTCCCGACGGGGCAGCAAACGAAATCCGGCATTCGGCCCAACTGCCCGTTAAGTTCGGGCAATAGTTCGGCTGTACCCTGAACGGCAAGGCCATTGGTCCCCCCTTCCGGCAATACGTATACCCCCGCCGACAACCTGGTAAGGCCCGTTACAAAATCCGATGCATCTGACGCCCTTTCAGGAATCGTTATTTCGCGATACATCGTCCGGCTAACGGCGTATACCTGCATTCCCGCCTGCCGACAAAAGGCGAGCGTGGGCGCATCGCGGTGCGTGTACTCTTCCCCGCGAATGATGCCAACCGTCCGGAATCCGAACACCTGCCCGGCCGCAGCCGTCGCGTACAAGTGATTTGAAAACGCCCCACCGAAGGTCACGAGCGTATCAGCCTTCAGTCGACGGGCTTCGAGCAGGTTGTATTTCAGCTTACGCCATTTGTTCCCCGACACCAGGGGGTGGAGCAGATCGTCCCGCTTCAGATAGAGGTGAATGGGCAGCGGCTCCGGGAACGGTTCGTTGAGCCGCTGTAAGGGGGAGTCGCGGACGAAAGCCGCCAGTTGCCGTTCCAATTCATCCATAATCCGTACTTTTGCGGGATAAAACGGCGTAAATCTGCGAAATCCGTGGCTGAAGAGATAGAAGAATTTTCGGAAGAAGACGAGTTATACGAACACCATCGCGTCGTGGTCGACAAAGGACAGGGACTGCTGCGCGTGGATCGGTTTCTGATGGACCGGCTACCCAACGCCACCCGCACCAAGATCCAGGCCGCCATCGACGCCGAATCCGTCCGCATCAACGACCGTCCGACCAAAGCCAGCTACAAGGTTAAGCCACTGGATGTCATCACGATATCGCTGCCACATCCACCCCGCGAAACCGACCTGGTTCCGGAAAACATTCCGCTCAACATCATTTACGAGGACGACGAGCTACTGGTTCTGAACAAACCCGCGGGTATGGTGGTCCACCCAGCTTATGGAAACTGGAATGGTACGGTCGTCAACGCACTGGTGTATCATTTTCAGAACCTGCCAACCACGCAGAACGGCGTAGCCCGACCAGGGCTGGTGCACCGGATCGACAAGGATACGTCTGGTCTGATGGTGATTGCCAAAACGGAATACGCCATGACGCACCTGGCCCGGCAATTTTACGATCATACCATCGAACGGACGTATAACGCACTGGTATGGGGAATACCCGAACCACCTGCCGGAACCATCACCGGTTACATCGGCCGTAGCGTTAAGGACCGGAAAGTACAGACGATTTACGACGATGAGAGCAAGGGCAAGTGGGCCGTAACGCACTACAAAACGCTGGAAGTCCTTCGGTACGTGACGCTCGTGCAATGTAACCTGGAAACCGGCCGAACCCACCAGATTCGGGCGCACATGAAGCACATTGGCCACCCCCTGTTCAGCGACGCTATGTACGGTGGTGACCGGATTCTGCGCGGTACCCCCGTGGGCAGCTATAAATCGTTCGTCGATAATGCGTTCAAGCTGTTACCCCGGCAGGCACTCCACGCCAAATCGCTGGGATTTGAACACCCCCGCACCCGCCAGTGGCTACAGTTTGATTCGGAACTACCCGACGACTTTCGGGCCGTGCTGGAAAAATGGAGAAACTACGTAACGGTGTAGCCGACTAGCGCTTGGTGCCGCTCATCTGCGCCGACTGCGCAAACCCGATTTCATTATTAGCGTCAATGGCCGTATAACTGAGCGAAAGTCGATTGTTCATATTGGAACCCTGCCCAACAACAAAAACCTCCCCATTGTAACGCCCAGTAGAGTAGAGATACACTTTCTGTCTGGAAATTACCAGGTTATTGCCGGTACGAATCTCGGCTTCCATTCTCAGACCTGAGGAATCAGGTAAAACAATAAGTACGCGATTGTCATCAATTGTGGAAATATCCACCTGACTGATCTTCCGATACGTGCGTGGATTCTTAACATTAGTTTCCGTAATGGATACCTGGCAGTCCCAGGACCCTGCATAGCGATCGGCGGCAGTTAATCCTTTAGGGCGGCAGGTCGCCACAAATAGACCAACTCCTAAAAACAGAATAGCTTTTACTTTCATAACCGGACAAGCGTTTGGCTTAACGAATGGCTAATTTACGGAATTCGTAAAGCGGGGCGGTAGCTTGATTTCGTTTACGCGCCAATATTTCGTAAGTGGTCGCTGTTGGGCTACCAACCAGACTACTCCATCGATCGACTGGCCATTCTGTTGTAAGCGAGTACTTTACTTAATGAACCCCTTCTCCACTGCTGCCCTTCTCGATCGATTTCTCACCACACCACCCCGTTCTGTACAAGAAGAGCCCGGATGCATCCAGTCAGTACATAATCCCCGATTTATCCCTGGTTCTGGTACCATTTGTTTACCAAAAAATCGTTACTTTGCTTAACGATGCCACTTTTTATTACCTCACTCAATTCCGGCAGTAACGGCAATTGTTACTACGTCGGGAACACTCACGAAGCGGTTCTGATCGATGCGGGACTGTCCTGCCGACAGACTGAAAAGCGCATGCAGCGGCTAGGTTTGCCATTGCAGCAGGTCAAAGCCATTTTTATTTCGCACGAACATACCGATCACATCAGCGGAGCCGCCCAGGTTGCCAGGAAACATCGGTTACCCATATTCATTACCCCCCGAACACTTCGCCAATCACGGCTGGAGCAATCCGGTCTTGACCTCCGTCCGCTCCGGAGCAATCAGCCGGTATCGATCGGCGGCATTACCATCACGGCATTTCCTAAACTCCACGATGCCAGCGACCCGCACAGCTTCGTGATCGACTACGATTCGACCAAAGTAGGGGTGTTTACTGATATCGGGATGGCCTGTGAGCAAGTCATTCACCATTTCAGCCAGTGCCACGCTGCCTTCCTGGAAGCGAACTATGATGAAGACATGCTCGAAAATGGCCGGTACCCGTATTACCTCAAGCGCCGGATCAGCGGGGAAAAAGGGCACCTGTCCAACCAGCAGGCTCTGGCTTTGTTCCGAACCCACAAGCCGACGTTCATGAGCCACGTCCTGTTGGCGCACCTCTCGAAAGAGAACAACTGCCCTCAGCTAGCCAGAGACCTGTTCATGCCCCACCGCGATGGTACCGAAATCATCGTGGCGTCCCGTTCCGAGGAAACGCCCGTGTTTACGATCAGTGCCGTTCCGGAGATCGCCTGATCACAGGTCCGTCAACGTTTTGAAGCACTTTCGCCGACCATGGCTCATCGGCTGATCCAACGTAACTAAAACTATATTCCATACCTTCGTCCCCCAAAATCACTCCTTCTATGATCAGTATCCGCCCTGGTGTACGCGCCGATATTCCACAGGCCTTTGCGCTGGTAACTGAGTTAGCCGTTTACGAAAAAGCCGCCGATCAGGTGACGAATACCGCCCAACAAATGGCCGACGATGGGTTTGGTACCAATCCGCTGTTTGGTTTTCTGGTAGCCGAAGACTCCGATACAAATCAAATTGTTGGTATGGCGCTTTACTACTTCCGGTATTCGACCTGGAAAGGCAAGCGGCTTTACCTGGAAGACATCATCGTTACTGAAAGCTACCGGGGCTACGGCATCGGCAAGCTGCTGTTCGACGCCACTATTGACACCGCCCACGAAACCCATTGTACCGGTATGATGTGGCAGGTGCTTGACTGGAACGCACCTGCGATCGGATTTTACCAACAGTTCGGTACCCGCTTCGACGACGGCTGGACCAACTGCCACCTGGATTTTTAAGCAGGAAGGAAAGAGAAGAGAAGGAAGAAAAGGGCGGTCTCCCCTCCTTTCTCCTTTACTCCTCTCCTCCCTTTCTCCCTAAAGAACCCTATCTTTGTACTGGAATATTTTTTTAGCATGACGGATCGTCAACGTAAAGCCCTTCGCATTGTTGGCTGGACCCTCCTGGGTCTTTTTATACTGGCCGGCATTGGTGCGGGAATCGCTTACTCCAAACGCGAAAGTTTATTACAGGTTGCCCTGGATCGGGCCATCCGTAAAGCCAAACGTGATTATAACCTCGATGTCCGGATTGGCTCAGCGGCTTTTACCGGCTTCTCATCGCTGGCATTTACCAATGTTTCAGTCGTTCCGGCTGAGCGCGATACCCTGGCCCGCATCCGAAAAACCGAGATCAGTGTCCGGTTCTGGCCGCTGATTTTGGGGAAGGTGAGCCTCGCCGGATTATCGCTCGAAAATGGCCTGGTGCAGGTAATTCGACGCGATTCATTGACAAATATCGATTTTCTGATCCGTCGGCAGCGCGACTCCACCAAAACCACCTCCAGCCGGCGCGCCGATCTTTCGGACGTAGCCGAAAATCTGATTGATAACCTGCTGTCAAAAATTCCTGACGATCTGAACGTCCAGAATCTGGAATTTCGGGTACAGGATAATAAAGATACGATCTCACTGCTGACCCAAACGGCCCTTATCGACGACGAAGACGTCTCGTCGACACTCCTGCTTAACGGCGGGCAGGCGACATGGCACGTAACGGGCACCGCCGACCCCGGCGACCGCGAATACGATCTGGCGCTGTACGCGGACAACAAGCCACTCGAATTACCGTACATCGAGAAGAAATTTAACCTGAAACTACAGGCCGATACACTCCGGGCCGAACTCCGCGACGTTGACCGGTCGGGCGGTGAATTTCGGATGGAGGGAATAGGGTCAGTCCGTAACCTTCGCCTGAACCACCCGGCCATTGCTCGCACGGACGTAGTGGTAGCTAAAGCGGCTATGGACGCCAACCTGTTCGTGGGCGAGAACTACGTCGGTATCGATAGCTCATCGACCCTGTATCTGGGCGAAGTCAGTGCCCACCCCTTTGTTAAGTACACGCTGTCGCCCAATAAGGTCTACGAACTGCAACTGCATACGGGTGCGCTCGATGCTCAGGCTCTGTTCAATTCGTTCCCCCAGGGGCTGTTCGAGTCGCTGGAAGGCATGAAGGTAGCCGGCAAGCTGAAGTACGATCTGGCGTTTCAACTGGATGCATCGCTGCCCGACTCGGTTAAATTCAACTCCAGCCTGACACCCGATAATTTCCGGATTCTGAAGATGGGGCAAACCGATTTTACAGCCATCAACAAGCCGTTCGTTTACACCCCCTATGAAAAAGGCAAGCCTGTCCGTGATATTGTGGTTGGGCCGGAGAATCCGGACTTTACACCGTTAAACGCCATCTCCCGCGACCTGCGCAATGCCGTGCTTACGTCGGAGGACTACAACTTCTTCACGCACAAAGGCTTCAATGAGAAAGCGTTCCGCGTTTCGATTGCGACCAACTTCAAGGAAAAGTCGTTTAAACGCGGAGCCAGCACTGTTTCGATGCAGCTCGTCAAGAACGCCTTTCTGAACCGGAATAAAACCCTGTCGCGAAAGGTCGAGGAGATTCTGATTGTGTGGCTGATCGAAAACGAGCGGCTGATTCCCAAAGAACGGATGTATGAGGTATACCTCAACATCATTGAGTGGGGTCGTAATATCTACGGCATTAACGAAGCGGCCCGGTATTACTTCGCCAAGTCGCCCTCGGACCTGTCGTTGGGCGAAAGTATCTTTCTGGCCTTTGTAATTCCAAGCCCCAAACGAGCCCTGAACTGGTTTAACCCCGACGGCACACTGCAAAGTCGCAACGTACGGGGTTATTTCCGCATCATCGGCCGGATTATGGCCCGGCGCGGACTGACCGAGCCGGATAGCGGTGCCTACGGATTCTATGGTGTCCGACTGCGGGAGGGGCTGCGCCGGGAGGTGGCTCCGCCGGATTCACTGTTCCAGAGCGACAGCCTGATGACGGAGCCCGACGATGGCAGCGACTTCAATAATTTCCTGCGCGACCTGTTCAACGGCAACCGCGATGATCAACGGAATGAACCGGATCGGCCAACGGTTCAACCCGAGCGCGGCAATTCAGGCGATCCCGTTGCTGCCCCAACCGATACGGTCAAAACCCGCCGGCAGCTCCGGCAGGAACGGCGGGAACGCAAGCGCCGGGAGCGCGAGCTCAGGGACCAGACTCAACAGGAGAGTGAGGGGAGTTAACCTCGTCTATTCCAGCAGATCGGGACGGCGGGCCTGGGTTCGGGCCAGGGCCTGCTCATGCCGCCACTCGTCAATTTTAGCTTCGTGACCCGACAGCAGAATGTCGGGTACTTTCCAGCCTTCAAACTCCGCCGGTCGAGTATAAACGGGCGGAGCCAGCAGGTTGTCCTGAAACGAGTCGGTCAGGGCCGAGGTCTCGTCGTTCAGTACGCCCGGCAAGAGCCGGATGATGGCATCCGACAGGACCGCAGCAGCCAGTTCCCCACCCGACAATACGTAGTCGCCAATGCTGATTTCTTTGGTCACGAAATGCTCACGCACCCGTTCATCAACCCCTTTGTAGTGGCCGCAGAGAATAATCAGATTTTGCTTCAGCGACAGGGAATTAGCGGTCTTCTGGCTCAGGCGTTCGCCGTCGGGCGTCATGTAGATAACGTCATCGTAGTCCCGCTCGGCCTGTAACCCCCTAATACAGCGGGCAATCGGCTCAATCTGCATGACCATACCCGCTCCCCCACCAAAGGCATAATCGTCGACACGCCGGTGCTTGTCCGTCGAATAATCGCGGAGGTCGTGCGTGACTACCTCCACAAAACCGCCCTGTTGCGCTCGCTGCAGGATGGAATGGGCGAAGAAGCTGTCCAGTAACCGGGGCAGACACGTAATAATATCAATCCTCATCGGTATCGTCCCGGTCGCCGTTGGTTTCGGCTTTAGTCGTGGTATCGTCTTCGAGGTAGATAGCCAGCAGCCCATCAGGCAGCGCTACGTTCAGGCGCTTGTTAGCCCGATCGATGGTGTGTACAATGTCGCTGTTGATAGGAATCAGCACCTCTTTCTGCTGATAATCCATGGCAATCAGGTCCTGGGCGTTCATGGCATACACCCCCCTGACAATGCCCAGTTCTCCCTCGCGGCTATCGACAACGCGGTACCCCACAATCTCATGAAAGTAAAACCGATCTTCGTCCTCGATAGGCTCCAGATTATCGAGCGGCAGATACACGCCACAGTTGATGAGTCGTTCGGCCTGCTCAATTGTGTCCACATCCTCGAAGGCAACAATCGCACGGCTTCCTTTCACAATCGCAATGGACTCAATAAAATAAGGCAAAAGTTCGCCTTTGACGTCGAGCAGAATGGAGTCCAGGTCGGCATAATCCGACGGCTCATCGACGTCCAGAAAAATGACCAGTTCCCCGTTGACACCGTGCGTCTTGGTAATGTGGCCTACCTGATAGCAATCGTCTTTCGTCACAGTTTATTCAGACTTTGGGCGGCAGGGCGTTGCCACCGCTGCCGTCGTATTTACAAAAAGAGCCTGCTCAACTGAACAGGCTCATTCATAACACATTCTTCGGTCGATTTATTCCGCAGCGGCTGTATCCGTTGGGGTTGATTCTTCCGTTGCGGCCGGCGTTTCTTCGGCTGCTCCTTCTTCGGCAGGTGCAGCTTCAGCAACTGGTTCTTCCACCTTGTTTTTCTTGGCGATAGCCTCGGCGCGAGCTTCGTTTACCTTACGCTCTGCTTCCAGGCGAGCCTCCCGATCCTGTTGTATCTGCTGTTGTTTAACATCAGCAGCCCCAGTGATACGGCCTTCTTTGTCCTGCTTCCAGGTATCGAATTTTTCGTCGGCCTGCTCCTGGGTGATAGCGCCTTTATTAACGCCTACCTGCAGGTGCTTACGCAACATAATTCCCTCGTGCGACAGAATTGACCGAGCGGTATCGGTCGGTTCAGCACCAACCATGAGCCAATGAACGGCCCGCTCTGATTTCAAGACAACCGTCGATGGGTCGGTGTTGGGGTTGTACGTACCGATTTTTTCGATAAACCGGCCATCGCGGGGTGACCGGGCTTCGGCCACAACGATGTCGTACATCGCCATCTTCTTGCGTCCACGACGCGCTAAACGAATTTTAACAGCCATTTTTGCTTGCTTGTTTTTGATGAGGGACGCATCCCTCCGGTAAAACGTGGCCGCAAAGGTACGAAAAAATATTGTATTAGTGAGCCTTGCCTGCCGAGTTTCTTTGTAGTCCTTCTGGTTAGCCCGCCTACCTTCCAGCACCTGATCTGGAGGAAGGTTCTTTCAGTCCATCAACCAGCTTGTTTAGCAATACGTTTTTCTGCTGTAGGTCGTAGATGTACTCCCAGAACATGACCCCGGCCAACCCTTTCTGTTTGACGTAGTCTACCTTCGGCCCGAAGGACTCCGCATCGGCGTAGGAAATAAACGTTCGCGACGTCGGGTTCCACAGGTACGGGGCTTTGGCATCGGCATCCCAGTACCGAACAAAGCCGTTCTTGTTGATATACTTGGCTACCAGTTCGTCGTAGCTGAGAAACGAATGTTTTCCCGTTGCGGGCTGGAACAGGCCATTGTCGACCGGCTTCACGTCGGCCCAGCCACGGCCGTAGAACGGAATACCCAGCACGATCTTCTCCACGGGAACGCCCGCCCGAATGTGGCCATCGACCGCCGACATGGAACTGTTGCGCGACTGATCCCCTTTTTTCGACTGGTCCAGCGGGCTGTGGTGCCCCGTCACCTTGTCATTGCCGTGGTAGAGGTCGTACGTCATAATGTTGACGTAGTCAAGGTACTGCTGCGCTTCGCCCAGATTGGTATGATTGACAAAGGCCGTATCGCCCCCCGTAGCTGCCGTCAGCAGGTAATGGTTCTGACCGGTTCGGTTATCCTGCCGCCCCTGTTCGTCGAGTCGGTCACGGATGGCTTTCAGGAACAGGGTGAAATTCTCTTTGTCCTCGGGTCGATAAATATTCCCTGCTCCTACCTGAGCCGGGTATTCCCAGTCAATGTCTACGCCGTCGAGCTTGTGTTTTTTCAGGAAGGCAACGGCGCTATTGGCAAACTTCCGACGAGATTCGTCCGTCAGGGCCGCGTCGGAAAAGTATTTACAGCCACCCCAGCCCCCTACGGAGATCAGCACCTTCAGGTTTTTATTAACAGATCGGAGCGAAGTCAGAATGGCCATGTTAGCCGAATCCCGCGGGGTAATGGCCGCCAGTTCGCCGTTTTGAGCGGGTACCGCAAAGGCGTAATTGATATGCGTTAGTTTGAACGGATCAATCTGTTGTTTCGTCCAGCCTTTGTCCGTTACGTACCCAATAACGACGTACGGGCGAGCGGACTGAGCCTGCCCGGCAACACCTCCGCTGACGAGCAGAGCAACCAGTATTAAGAACGTGTAGAATGCGTGGGGCTTTTTCATGAAATTGCGAGTTGTATACGAAGCCTTGTTTACGAACAGACGTTTGTCCTGAGGTGTGGAGCGGGTGTGGTCTGTGGGATATTGAGCGTTGTTGGTTGGCCTGACGACAGGTTTTGTCATCCTGACGACAGGAAGAATCTCTGGTCGCTGGTGATGTTACAGCCTGTCACTTTTTACAGCCTCTACCAAAGATCCTTCGTACCTCAGGATGACAACCCAAACCTGGGCTAACAAAGTCACCCCTACTGCTTCGCCATTGTCTGGCTTGGCAGCGACCAGTTGTTGTCGAAGAAACCGGCCGTTTTGATGCCTTTAGCCCCATCGGTAAGCATGCTGATGTCGAACACCATATAATCCGGGAAACCGCTGGCGCCCGCAAAATACTGGTTAGCGTTCGCGGCTTGTAAACCGGGCATACCCGTACCGGCAACAACAGCTACCGACGCAACGGGGCTATCCTGACGTGGCCACACAAAGTACGTCCCTAGCCCATCGCCCGTATAACGCTGGCTACCTACCGTCAACTGCCCGCGGCTCACCTGAATGGGGCAGTTGGCCAATAGGGCATTCCAGGCCCGGTTGGTCGTCTGATTACCGTACAGAATAACGCCCCGGTTGGCATAGCGGGCCGGATCAAAAGCCTTGTCAGCGACAATGTCGACCGCGCCGTTGCCCCGGTAATACCAGGTTTCGGCGTCAAAGCGAGCTTTGTTGTATGCCCAGGCGTTCTCTTCTGCCGTACCGGTCGTACCGTATACAAACACCATCCGGTTGTTGAAGGCGTCCTTAAACGTTCCATTGCGGTGTGGGCCTTTCTGCGCCAGATCAAGCCGACCCGTCGGGCTCCAGCGATCGCCCTCCCGGCGCAGCACCAATGTATCGCTGGCAGTGGCTGTCGTGTGCTCAATAGCAGGCTGGCCATCCAACGTAATTTTTACCGATGCCTTTGCCCCAAATTCGTTGAGGGCCAGTTTCAGCACCGCTACGTTCGTCGTTGTGCCGGTGATTCCCTGACGGCTCCGGTTGAGTTGGATCCGGCTGTAGTCCAGCGGCTGCACCTGCTGTTCAATCGACGCCCAGCGATACGATGAGGAAATACCGGGATTCGCCGTGGTAAAGTCAATGGTATTCACCGTTGAATCGACCGGTAACTGGTGCCACTTGAAAAACTCGAACAGGGGCTTCCAGTCGACGCTATGGTCGCCGAACCAGTGACTGCCACCGGGATACTCGTAGTAGCTCAAATCCGGCTGCGTTTCCCCTAACAGCTTGCGCATCTGGCGGGCGTAGGTGACGGGTACGGTCCGGTCGGCATCCCCGTGGAAAACGTACACGCCCAGCGGCTTGTAGTTAGTAGTCAGTTTCAGTACGTCGCTCTGGTTGGCAGCCCGCAGCAACACCTGCTCCAGCGGATTGCTGCTTCCGTCCGGGATGACCCCGTCCGCCGAACCGTATTCTTTCAGCGTCGGATACCCCGCGCAGGGGGCAATAGCCGCCCATTTATCGGGGTACGTAGCGCCCAGGAACCAGGTACCGTGGCCGCCCATCGAGTGGCCGGTCAGGTAGATTTGCCGAGGATCGGGTTTGAACTGCTGTTTGGCCAGCGCCAGTACTTCAAGCGCATCCAGACGCCCCCAGTCTTCCCAGTTGAAGCCACGCGGCCGGCGGTTCGTAGCGGCTACCAGGTTCCCCCAGTCTTTAGGTTTATAGGCCCGCGCCTGCCCGGTGGCTTCAACCCCGGCTCCGTGTACGGACAGGAATAGAGCTGACCGTCCCGCGCCGGTAGCCGATTGGGGCGTTACGGCATAATACTGCAAGCTCCCGTCGATCTGGCTGATAAACGTCTGACTATACGAAGCTCCGGGAGCAGCCGCGTCGATTGATACGGTGCTTTCGTCCAGCACTTTACCTTTCTGCGTAAGGCTCAGGCGGCAGGATTGGGGTCCTTTGGCCGTTACGCCACTGCCGTCGAAGTCGAAGGTCACTTTGCGGCTCGACATGGCCGGTATGGTGGGTAACGTAGTCGACTGCTCTTTACCCGCCAGACTGCTTTTCAGTTGCAGACCCGTCAGCGGGGCGTTGGACGTATTGATAACGACTACAGCACCCCGCAACGACGTATTCGACTCACCGAGCCGGATACTCGGCAGGGTCGGATCGTCGGTACGTAGCAGAACCGACCTGGTGGGAAATTCCAGATTGGCCGTTACGGAAATGCCGCGCACGTAGAATTCGTTGAGTCCTTTTTTAAGCTGAATCGGGATGTGCAGGTACCCCATGCTGTAGGCATCGCCCATGTGCAGTTCGCCGTTCACGTACACGTTGCTGTTCCCCTTGATATTCAGCAGTGCCACTTGCTCGCGCGTCGATGGGTACGTCAGATACGTATAGCCGCCCCCACCACCAAGGCCACCCCGCAGGCTACCGGGCGTTACGCCGGGCCCGGCCGGAGCGCCCCCGTTCCGAAACGCATTGCTCCGCAGCCGGAGCCGGTTCAGGCTATCGGCGGTAACGGGCAACCATTTAACCTCTCCACCTTGTTCGTTCCGCCCGAACACGGCCCCTTCTGCCGGCTGCTTCAGCGTCTTTGTGTAAAGTTGATAAGCCAGCGGATCGGTATAAATAGCCTCCCGACCGTAGCGGCTTCCTGTCAATGCCACCAGGCCCTTTGTAAACTGGTAGCCGCTCGACGTGCTGGTAGGTTGAGTCGTCTGTGCCTGCGTTTGACCGCTGAGCAGGAGCCCGAGTAAGGCACTGGCAATTCGTTTGTTCATAACCGGTACGTTCATGGATGTTATTTCTTCGACGCCGTCTGGGTAGGCATCTGGTACTGAAATTTGTTGTTGATCGGCGCTCCGAAGTAGTTGACGTTCAGGAAGTCGAGCCGTTTCTGATGCACCGCCAGCCGTTGCTTGAACTCATCTACGTTTTTCCGGTCTTTATTAGTCCAGCCAACTTCGGCCAGCGCAATGGCACGGGGCCAGACCATGTATTCAACGTATTCCGGCGTCAGCATATATTCCGTCCAGACGTTGCCCTGCACACCTATGATGTGCTTGGCTTCCTCGGCATTCAGGCTGTCGGGCGTTGGTTCATACCCATACGTTTTTTCGAGGGTTGTAAAACCACCAATGGCGATTGGCTGTGTTTTTGGATCGGCCTGATAATGATCCAGATAGCAGAACCCACCGGGCGTCATGATCGCGTCGTGTCCCTGCCGGGCAGCCGCAATGCCGCCTTCGGTACCGCGCCAGCTCATGACCGTAGCGTTCGGCGACAGGCCCCCCTCCAGGATTTCGTCCCAGCCGATCATCTTACGGCCTTTGGACGTAATGAATTTGTCGATGCGCCGGATGAAATAGCTCTGCAATTCGTGCTCGTCTTTCAGCCCTTCCCGTTTCATCAGGTCCTGGCAGAACCGGCTTTGTTTCCACTGCGTTTTCGGGCACTCGTCGCCCCCAATGTGAATGTACTGGCTGGGGAACAGATCCATTACCTCCGTCAGGACATCCTGCAAAAACGTAAATGTTTCCTCGCGGGGGAACAGCACGTCGTCAAACACACCCCACTTTGTCGCGACGGGTACGATTTTATCGGGACTACTACCCAACTCCGGATAGCCCGCCAGAATCGCCATCGAGTGACCCGGCAGCTCTATTTCGGGAATGACCGTAACGAACCGTTCCTGCGCGTAGCGAACCACTTCCCGCACTTCGTCCTGCGTGTAAAACCCACTATAAGGCGTTCCGTCATAGCGATTCTCGCCGTAACGGCCAATCATCGACTGTTTCCGCTGCGACCCAACCTCGGTCAGTTTAGGGTATTTCTTGATCTCAATCCGCCAGCCCTGATCTTCGGTCAGGTGCCAGTGAAAAACATTCTGCTTGTGAAGCGCAATCAGATCGATGTATTTTTTGACGAAGCTAACCGGGAAGAAGTGCCGCCCTACGTCCAGGTGAAGTCCGCGGTAGGCGTAGCGGGGCTGGTCTTCGATAATGCAGCAAGGTACTGACCAGACAACATTGCGGACGGCCGTTGGGCTGAACACCTCGGCCGGCATTAGCTGAAGCAGCGACTGGAGCCCGTAGAAAAAGCCCTGAGGTTTCTCAGCCGAGATCACAATCTGTTTGGGAGTAACCCGTAATGCGTACCCTTCTGCGCCTAATTTGTCCCCCTTGGCGGATTCAAACCGAATAGCAGCCTTGCCTGACTTACCGGTCGTGACCGACGGGGTACGTCCCGTGGCTTTCGCTAACTGACCGGCCAGCATGTCGGCTATAAATCGGACGGCCTCATCGTCGACTGAAATTTTTACCGTATTGGGCAAGGTAAACGTCCCCGTCTTTTCGGCTAATTTGTTGGGTTTAGGTAAAATGGCGTACGTTGTTGACTGTGCCAGCACAATTCGACTCAGTACAAGAATAGAACAGAGGATAATTAATTTTTTCATCAAGGAAATCGCTTAAACCATTTAGGGGGATAAGTTATAAAATAGTTTCTAAAAAATTTTAAAAACTAAACGATTATTGCCCGTAAGCTGCGGATTCAGAATATTATTGGGAAAGTTGTCGCTAAAAGCGATTCATTTCTTTGCAGGAAGAGCCACCAACTGCAGCTTACGTACTACCTGATTACCTACCTGCTGGCCCTGTTTCTGACCATTCTCGATGGCCTCGCGATAGTGGATGCCGCCGTACAACCGACTGACCGCAGCTTCGGCCGCAGCCTGGTGAAAGGACGTAAATCGTCGGGGCGGTAGCCCATACGGTACTTCTGTACTATCGGTAAACGCCCGGTTCGGACCAAACAGATGAGTCAGTACCACTGCCGAGGCCGTTGAGATAACACTATGACCGCTGGGGTACTCCGGAAATGGGGGAGTTTGCAACACCGGTTTCCAGCTTTCATCAATGTGGGCGTTGATGTACGTTTCGGGGCGGATCACGTTGTAGCGGTATTTATCATCCCAGCAGCCAATGAAACCGTCGAACAGCGCCACCGCCGTCAGGAAATAAGCGGTACTGGTTTTGAGCAGATCGGCCCCGGACTGGCGCGCTACCTGACCGGCAATGGCCAGCCAATGACCACCCGGCGACAGTTTCTTACTGGCAAAATTCATATGCCCCTGCGTATTCAGGTAGAACGGATTGCAGTCCCAGTAGTTGGCAATCAGTCGCTGCTCCGGACTAAGCTGGTTGCCCACATCACGTACTTCACGGGCTGATCGATAAAACCGGCTGTCGGTCGTGGTGGCGAACTCGGGGGGAGCAACCAGTTTGTATTGAGCCGCCGAATCGAGCGTTAATGGCCGAATACGTCGCCAGTACGGTTCAACGGCCGCCATGTAGCCGGGCGGAGTCGGCAACCAGGCTCCCGGTTTTTTTTGCGGAGTATAACGCCGGAGCGAGCGCGTCTGCTTATACTGATCGCCCGCAGCCCAGGCCAGAATGTGGCTGGCCATTTGCCGACCCACGGTCCGGGAAGCCGTAATGGTCTGAGTCGCGTATCCCTGCTTACCGACTTGCTGCCAGAGCTTCTCCGCCAGATCATCGAGCCGTTTTTCCGAAAAAACCAGACTACGCCCCACCACCAGCAACGCTTCGGTAGCGGCCAGCGCGGGATGCACACCGGTCAGCGTCAGCGAAGGGGGTGGCGTTAATCCTGGTAATTGTCCGGCCGCCGACCGGTACGGCCCGCCCTGACTCAAGACCAGCGTTTCGTAGGCAGCCGCATGAGCGTAGACGTAGATCCGTGAGGCAACGGGGGGCGAAAAGATGTCGGCCACGATAACCTCCGTCAACGCGTCATGCGCGCGATGGAACAGTTGCCGCTCAAATGCATCGGTATCGGCCGTCTGCTGCGCCCAACCGGAGGTAGCTACCAGACCAACTATGGCTAAGCAAGTGACTATCCAGTTCTTCATCGTTCGAACCCAATCAGTGGACCATCGTTTACGGTGAACAAAACCCGCTTCCGTCCGGAGCTGGTACGTAGCTGAACGCCCGTCCGTACATCCCCTCCGGCCCACAAACCTGACTGCCGGGGTGCCACCGCGCTGAACTTGCCGCGGCCATCGCCCCGCAAAATAACCCCAAAACTGGCATCGCAGGGGCCGTGCTGCACCCGGTAGGGATGAAAGTTGCCCGCCACCAAGACGTCCGATTTGCCATCGCCGTCCCAGTCGTCGATCAGGAGACTGCTCGCGCGCGAGAACTGGGCTTCCAGCGGAAAGGCTGCAAATGAAAACTGGCCATTCCCCTGATTTACGAACACGCCCGACGCCAGTTCGAAGGCCTCAACGGTAGTTGCGTTCGCCAGCGCCTGCTCACCGAAAATGGTTTCGACCGTAGCATCGGCGTACTGATGGTAGCGGGAGAACCGCTTCCGCAGGGGCACGACCTGATCGAGCAACTCATCACGCGAAGCCGCCGGGTAGGCTTTACCCTGCACGTAGTACACCCAGACTGGATCAAGTACGCCGTCCTGATCAATATCCCCGGCTACGACCGACATAGGTTCGGCCAGGCTGGCCCGAAACGGGTTGTTCAGGCCCGCGTTCCCCGCTACAATGTCCGTATCGCCGTCCTGATCAACATCGGCCAGACGTAACGACGCCCACATCCCTTTACTCTGACCTAGCCCCGCCTGCTTCGTCTGATCGGTCAGCTTACCGCGTTGGTTGTAAAACACCCGCACGGGCATCCAGTCGCCAGCCAGGACCAGATCGGGCTGTTTGTCGCCGTTGAGATCGGCCCAGGCAGCGGCCTGCACCATACCCGCTTGTCGGCAAGCGGGGGCTACTTCCTCCGTTACGTCGGTAAAACGTACCGCACCTCCGGCTGGCGTATCGTTGCGGAGCAGGTAGCTGGCTGACGGCAGGGGGAACGACCCTGCCTTACCGCGCCCACCAACAAACAGGTCCTGGTCGCCATCACCGTCTACATCAGCCGCGGCCACGGCCATCTTACTGTCGCGCATGGTTGGTAATGCCCCCGCGACGGCCGGACCAAATCCACCCCGCCCGTCGTTCAGGTACAACCGATCCTGGTATTCAGGCGAACCGGCTTCGTATTCATTCCCCCCACTAACGACGTACAGATCGACATCGCCGTCGCGGTCAGCGTCGAAAAATAGGGCGTTCACGTCTTCATGGGCGGCTTCCGCCTGCCAAGGTTGCTGCGGACCGCGGACAAACGTACCGTTAGCCTGCTGCACCCACAACTCGCCGGACTGCCCTACGGCTCCGCCCAGATACAGATCGTCGCGGCCGTCACCGTTAACATCGCCCGCAGCCAACGCCGGACCCAGCCGCGAAAGTTGGTATGGAATCAGCACCTCGACCTTGAAATCGATGAAGTCATTTTCCCGATGCTGGAACGGCAGAATCGACGCCATCGGCAGGGGCCGAAACCAGGGCGTTACGCTTCTGGCGAGGGGCACCGCGGAAGCCGACTGCGCGTCGCTTTGGCGGTGCATCAATGTCTGATCGACGGAGGGATTTAGCTGCTGCGTCTGCCTGCCATCAGGCCAGTAAACGGTTAGTCTCTTGATCGATGTCTCGCGGCCCAGACCAAAATGCAGGGTTGTTTCGACCGACGCCTGATAGCCCCGCGTGGGTGATACGGTTTGTAGCTGCCGCCCGGTAGCCGTTTCAACTACGACCCGCGCCCCCAGTGCCTGGGTGTTTGCCCCCGCGCCTACCAGCCGTACCCGTAGCGAGTGAGCCACATCCGATTGCTGGTCGGCGTTGTTCCGGTACAGCGATGCGGGCTCGTTCTGGTGGCAGACAACCAGGTCCAGATCGCCGTCGCCGTCGAAATCAGCGTAGGCAGCCGCCCCCGATACGGCCGGTTGTTCGATCCCCCAGGCCGCCGACTGGTTGCTGAAGGTTAAGTCGTGATTATTCCGAAATACGTAGCTGGACAGCCGGTTGGATGGCATTTTCTTGACCAGATCGAGGGTCTGGAAGTTTAGGTTACCCTTAGCGGCTTCTTCCAGTTTGGCGTCGGCCACGGTATACTTCATAAAATCCATATCCGTGAAATCGCGCAGGTAACCGTTTGAGACAAATAAGTCTTTCCAGCCGTCGTTGTCAAAATCGGCCAGCAAGGCCGACCAGCTCCAGTCCGTAGCCGAGACGCCCGCCAGTTGCCCGATTTCGCTGAACCGTAGCGCGCCCTGCGCATCGGTGCCCTGATTTAGCTGGAGCATATTCCGCATTTGCTGCCGAACGTAGCCGCTGTCGATCAGCAGTTTGTAGGCATCGTACTCATCAGGACCTTTCAGCATTTTCTGCCGGTGATTATCGGCCGGGAGCATGTCCAGCGTTACAATATCGGGCAGCGTATCGTTGTTGTAGTCAGCGATGTCGCAACCCATCGAAAACTTGGACGTATGGGCCATGCTGGTTCGGATCGACTCTTTGAAGCCCGTGTGGCGACCCAACGCGTCGTGCTGATTCAGGTACAGGCAATCCTGCTCGGTGTAGTCGCTGGTTGTGTAGAGGTCGGGCCAGCCGTCGTTGTCCACATCGGCCACCCCGACGCCCAGGCCAAAGTTAATGGGGTTGTTTAGAATACCTTCGGCCAGCGTTACGTCGGTAAACTTCCCTCCGTCGTTTCGCAGGAGCCGGTTGCCGTAGCGCATGTCTGGCGTGGCCCGCAGCTTCCGGGTATTCAGCAGTGGGTTGAAGGTGTGATTGGAGTGATTCAGGATAAACGCGTCCAGATCCCCATCGCGGTCGTAGTCGAGAAAGGCGGCCTGCGTCGTTTGCGTACCGGGCAGATCAAGGCCGTACTGCCGGGCCTGTTCGCTGAAATGCGGAATAGCGGGTCCATTATCCTGCCGCTGAACGCCTTCATTGATGAATAGTTCATTGACCAGCTTATCGGCCCCGAACTTACCCGAGTGGCAAACGTAAATGTCCAGCCGTCCGTCGCCGTTGATGTCCACTACGCTGACGCCCGTGCCCCAGGTGCCGTTGCCGCTAACGCCCGCCTGCTTCGTTACGTCCGTAAACTGCCATTTTCCGTTTGTCTCCGACCGGTTGACGTAGAGCTTATGGGGTACCGTATTGCCCGAGAAAAACAGGTCTGGCTTGCCGTCGCCGTCGAAATCACCGACGCCCACGCCGTTGCCGTTGTACAGGTATTCGTAGCGAAAAATGTGCAGCGAATCAGTTTCGACAATCCGGTTCGTAAAGTCAACGCCCGTTTCTGCCGCCGACAGCCGCGTAAACAGCGGGGTTTCAGGCGGTCGCATGGCCCACCAGATTGGAACGGCCAGCAGGATTGACACTACGATAACGGATAGTCGAGGCATCATACGGACGAGGTTAGTCTAATCGCAGGTTTTCATCGCCGGGTTCGTAGGTGGTGTAAATCAGAATCAGCGTCATCATCTCCTGATTACTCCGCATCTGTCCATCCGACGTAATAAGCTTGGCCGGTTTGTTCGGGTTCATGGGGTTCGCGTCGGTGTTGTCGTAGGTCCCGACTACGTTCACCGTCGCGCCGGTTGGCAAAACGACAGGTTTCTGATAGCGATACAGTTCCTGCCAGCGAAAATCCCAGTCGGGAATATGGACCAGGGGCAGCGTATCGGCGTTAGGCACCGTCGCGAAGGCCGTAAACTCCTTCCCGATCTGGTGCATATGCGGCCAGGCATAGAGCAACGTAATGGGCTTATTCTGGTACGCCACCTTCAGGCTACAGGTCTTGACCTCGCCCCCGAACAGAAAGAGGGGCGGCTTGATCTCCTCCTGCCCGATACCGCCCGACCCCAGGCTAATGACGTTAACGACTCGTTTGATCGGCTCCTTTTTGAAGAAGAAATTGACGCCGTTGATTGTCTCTTCGTCTTTACCGGCCGGACCAAAATGCACGGTCAGGAGCACGACACCCCGTTTGGGCATGACCCAGCCCATGTCTTTCGGGTACGTTTCGACCGACGCCCCCGGAATCCAGCCGCCGTAGTACGTCATCTTTTTCTTGTAGGGCAGCCACTCCTGATAGTGCCAGGCATCTTCAGCGTTCAGGTCCACCTGCTCAATGGTGTTCGTCAGCGAAATGGCCGGGTCATCCACCTGGTGAATGGCGAAGTTGGCGTGGTGAATGACTTTCTTGTTGGTCGACGTAAATTCCAGCGCTTCGATGTTGGCCTCCTGAGCCAGTTCGAAGGGTATCTTAAATACCATAAACCGCTCGGTTCCGTCGCCCCGGTGCAGAAACGGCTTGCTTACCTTCAGCGTCAGATCTGGTTGACGGGTATAGCCCGTACCTGCCTGAACCCGGGCCAGGAGTTGCTCTTCAGCTTCCTTGCGGACTTTACCCTTCGGCAACCCCGCATCGATCCAGTTTGTGATGGCGCTGATCTGATCGGCCGTCAGGCTGCGCTTATTGGCAAAGGCCACGTAGTGATCGTCGGCCCGCCAGGGTGGCATATAGCCCGCGTTGATTACTTTTTTGATGAATGTAGCCCGCTTGGTTACGTCCTCGTACGTGATAAGTGAGAACGGAGTCGCTTCGCCCGGCCGGTGACATACGGCACACTTGGCGTGAATCAGCGGCTGGATGTCCTGATAAAACGTTTGTTTCTGGGCAAACGCAGTCGGCGCCCACAGCAGGGCCAGAAATCCAACCAGTTTACCAACCAACACCTGTTTCATAAAAAGCTAAAACAACCAACCCGCCGACGTCGGCGGGTTGGCAACAAGCTACGAAAATACAAAATTTATAGGAATGGAACTGCGTAATGTCCTCCGTTACGGACGATCCCACCACACCCGACCCGTGGCATCCTGCAGATCCCGGCCAAAGCCCGGCTCTTTCGCCATGTCGTCGTAAGCCGCTTTACGGTTCGCGTAGTTGGGTTCCGTTGGGCTCGGAATACCCAGCGGGGCACGCCGGGGCACCGTCAGCACGGCACCGTTCGAAATCAGATTCGGCAGCATAACCGTCGACGTCGGATTCGGGAAGCCCGTGCGTTTCCAGGTAGCCCAGCCTTCGCTCGGCTGACGCAGGAAGTGAACGTACTGCTGGCTGGCAATCTGATCCAGAGCTTTCGCTGGGTTAAACGCTACTTTCGGCTGAGCCAGATACGCCGTTTTTTCGGCGGCCGTCACCGGCGTGTAGTTCGTCAGTTGGCCCCCCTGCGCCACCATATCGTACCAATCGATAGATGCCGTTACGCCGGTTTCGTACCAGGTTTTTGCGTCCTCGGTCGTAATGCCCGTAGCGGCCATCTCCGCCCGCATCAGGCAGAAGTCAGCGTAGTTGATCACCGGGAAATAATTGCGACCAGTACCAGCGGTTCCGTTTACAGCATAGGAAGCCTGGAACAAGCGGGGCTGAATGTACGACAACGTATCAAACGTCTGATTCGCGCCACTAACGGCCAGTGTCCGGACCGTGTAATACCGGCGTACGTTCTGCTGAGCTGCTGACTCGTCCGGACTGGTGAAGCTACCAATGTAACGCTTGGGCGACTCTTTCGTACCGGCGGGCAGTTGGCGGTTGGCGATCAACAGGTCGATATTGGCCTGCGAATAGCCGTTGGGTGTAAAGAACGCATCGATGCGCGGATCCTTCACTTCGTACATGAAGTCGACCAGAGGCCTGGAGGCCCGCAGCACTTCCGGGAAGAAGTTGGAACCCGCGTCGCCTGTGAAGCCGGCCGGAGTAACAAACACCCAGCCATCTGCATTTGAACTCATCAGATCCGCAGCGGGCGAGCTTAGTACCTCCTGGGCAATGGTTTTCAGCTTGGCCGGATCGCGCTTGGCCAGCCGGGAAGCGATTTTCAACCGGAGGGCGTTGGCTGCTTTTACCCACTGCTGCACATTGCCACCGTAGTACTGGTCGTTGGTACCGAGCGATACCTGAGGGGCCGACTGGGGAGTTTTCAAGGTCGTGATGGCTTCTTTCAACTCGGTGTCGAGCGTTGCGAAAAGAGCCGGCTGCGTATCGTATTTCGGGGTTTGCGTACCGCCGTACCGCGCCTGAAACGCTTCGGTATACGGAATACTGCCGTAGATATCGCTCACGTAAAACGTATAGTATGCTTTCAGCACCCGGGCAATCCGGATCATGTGTACGTAGCGCGGCTGCTCTTCGGCCGGCAGATCTCCAACCAGCTTTTCAACGTCGGTCAGGGCATTGCCGATCCCGGTATACAGCGAACCATACCGTTGCCCGAAGTTATCGTACACCTGCGTAAAGTTCTGACCGTTGCCGGTTACGCCCGTTGAGTATTGCATCCAGGGCATGATGCGCCGGTAGAAGTCGTAGAACGCTTCGAAATCGCGGTTGTGAACGTTAATCGTTGCATTCAGAAACTGGCTGCCGGGCGGAACCGACGTCAACCCTTCCGGATTGATGTTCGTTTCCACAAATGCTTCTTTCTGACAGCCACTGAACACCAGTGTACCCACCGTCAGCAGACCAGCAACGTATTTTTTATAGGGTGTAATCATAATTGTGTAATGTCGGATTAAACGGATGTACTGTGTATTAGAGGCCTACGTTAACCGTTACGCCAATGTTCCGGCTGAACGGCAATCCGCCGTATTCGGCAAACTCACCGGCCCGGTTGCTCAACAGCCCCTGCGGGTTGATGCCATCTTTCGCGGTGCGGTACAGATAACCCAGGTTACGACCAACTACACTCAGGCGCAACGATTGTACCTTAACCTTGTTCAGCACCGTGGCTGGTACGTCGTAGCTCACAGAGGCTTCGCGCACGGCTACCCACGAGTTCTCGAATACAGAATATTCGCGGATGCCTGAGCCCCAGTTCGACAGGTTGTCGTAATACGCATAGGCCGGAATCGGCTTCAGGTAGCCTTTGTCGACGGCTTCTTTGTAGGTCATACCGCCCAGATCAACCTGTTTGCCATCGACGGTTGCCGTTACGCCCGTGTTCAGTACGCCATCCGGAATGATACCATCGTTGCGGACATTACCCTGCGCATCGGTGAAGGTGATGCCACCCGACTCGGTGTCACGACCGAACAGGCTGTTCTTGAACGTACCGAATGCAGACCCATACTGGTGCGTTGCCGACGCCATCACGCCCCCGATTTTAGAATCCACCTGGAAGGTAGCCGAGAACCGACCGTACTGGAAGTTGTTGACGTTGCTAAGCAGGAACTTCTCCAGCATCGTACCCAGGTCTTTCGATCCTTGGCCGGCCGCTCCGCTACGCAGATACGTCAGGTAGCCACCGTTAGTACCACTGGCCGCGCCAATCAGCTTCCGGCCCTGCGCGTCGCGGGCAAAAGCATACGTGGAGACGATGGTGCCATAATCACCACCCGCCCGGGCGATTGACCGAACATCGTTACCGAACGCCAGGCTCAACTCGTACGTATCAACCCCGTCGACCAATTCCAGGATTTTGTTCCGGTTGCGGCTGAAGTTGAACGACGTATTCCACTGGAATTTATTCGTCTTGATAGGCGTACCGGTCAGCAAAACTTCAACCCCACGGTTTAGAATTTTACCGGCATTGACCAACCGGTTAGTTAACCCGGCCTCCTGGGCTACAGGTAAGTTAAAGATTTCATTCCGGGTCAATTTGTTGTACACCGCTACGTCGATACCTACCCGGTTGTTGAATAACCGCAGGTCGGCGCCCACTTCCCACTCCCGGGCCAGACGGTTCCGCAGGTTATAGTTAGGCAGAACGTTGTCCCGGAAACCGTATCGCTGAATTTGTCCGTTAATCGACGTGAAAATACCATTCGCGGAATAAAAACCGGTCTGGTTGGTGATCCAGGGATCAGTGTCCCCACCGGTGAAGCCGTAGCTGGCCCGCAGCTTACCAAACGTAAGCGCTTTAGGCAGCTCTTTCACTGACTGAGTGAAATCCCAGGCCAGACCAACGGACGGATAATAATACGAGTACTGACCCGATCCATCGGCGTACGTCAGGGCCGACGAGTAGTCAATCCGGTTCGTGAAGTTCAGGAACAAAGCATCTTTGTAGCTCAGATCACCGTAGGCATAAATGGCATCAGTCCGCTTAGAAGGTGATAGGCGACCTTCTGCAACGACTGGGTTAACAGAGTTCGGCAGGTTAAACTGTCCCGGAATCCGCAATCCGCCGTCCGTACGTAATCTGAATTCGCGTCCGCCGATGATGCGGTTGGTTTCGCCACCCACGGACAGGTTCAGATGGAACAATGGGCCAAAATCCCGGCTGGCCGTCAGTAAGGCCTGAACACGTGACTGGTTGTTAGCCTGTGAATATTCTGAGTATTCGCCACCACCAAAGCCAACTCCGGCTCCAAGGTTCTTATTCTCGGTAGCGTACAGTTCGTTCTGGATGTTTGCCCGTACCAGAGCCGTTAACCAGGGGGTGATGTTCGCCGTTACGTCGATGTTGCCGCGGAAAATCTTTTCGTTGCGGAACGTATTGTACTGGAAGGTTTCCCACATGAACTGGGAAATGTTGTACGGGTCAGCCGTACCGGTTTTCCGACCACCCAGGGGCGATTGGTAATTGTTAGCCCAGTAGTCAATATCCAGCGTCCGGGGACGTCCGTACACGAACCGGAAGACCGGGTTGTAGGTGCCGCCCTGGCGGATTGGGTTGAGGTTATCGTTGATGGTGTAGTCGGCTGCTACGTCCAGGTTGAATATTTTACCGATCCGCTGCGTTGCCCGGATGTTGAAGTTATTCCGCTTCAGTTCGGCACCACCCGGCATGATCGTGTTGTTGAACAGATTGGAGTACGACGCCCGGAAAGACCCCCGGTCGTTGGCCCCTTCAACGGCTACGTTGTGGTTCGTGTACCGACCCGTCTGGAAGAAGTCCAGCGGGTTGTTGGCCTTCCACTCCACCATGCGGCCATCCAGATCACGGACCATACGGCCGTCAATCTTCGGACCAAATGAATACGCCCAGGCGCTGTTCTGCGATTCTACTACGTCTACTCCATCGGCGGCTTTGGGGAACGTAGGCGAAAGCCCTGCACCGTACTGGTTCTGCACGTCTACAAACCGGTAAGCCGTTTCAAACGACGACGTATGGTTATACGATACGCCCAGTCCTTTCTGATCACGTCCTTTTTTGGTCGTGATGACGACAACGCCGTTCAACGCTTCTGAACCGTAGAGGGCACTGGCAGCCGAACCTTTCAGCACCGTTACCGTCTCGACGTTATCGGCGTTCAGGTTTTTCATGATGTTACCGAAATCCTGCGCAGCACCCCACGAGTCGGCTCCCGTTGTGGTCGGCCGAATCAGCACCCCATCCACAACGAACAGCGGCTGCGTATTCGGGCTGAGCGAGGCATTTCCACGAATCCGGATGCGGGACGAGGACATCGGCCCACCTGAGCCCTGGTCAATCTGTACCCCGGCAACCTTACCCTGCAGGGCATTCACCAGGTTGGGTGTGTTTGCCCGTAACAGATTCTGCCCCTGGATTTCCTGCGCGGCATACGACAGCTTCCGCGTTTCCTGTTTTATCCCAAAGCCTGTCACAATCACCTCGTCCAATGACTTAGGGTCCTCCTTCATAGTAATGGCAAGCGTAGTCGCATTGCCGACTGGAACTTCCTGACGCGTATACCCCACACCCGACACGACGAGGACGGCATTGCCATTCGGTACGTTCAGTCGAAACGTACCATTGGCGTCCGTGCTGGTACCAACGGTAGTCCCTTTTACAAGCAGGGAGATACCCGGAATACCAACGCCCTGATCGTCTTTGACGGTACCGGACACGGTAAGTCTGTTCTGCGCGCTAACGAGCGAACTAATGAACAGGAAGAGAAAAATTGGTAATAATCGATTCATACACCCGTGAGATGATGGTTACGTTAACAAGTATACTCGGTATTAATAAAAAGATAACTACGCACAATCTTACGATATTTTTGCAAAATTTGCGCTGAGTTAATAAATATTTTTAAAAACATTGGCTCTAAAGTAAATTATTTGGGGTTGATTAGATTCCCTGACTAATACTCTTATACCTTCGAACCAAGAGCATGACCTTGATGACCACCATCGAAGAAGAATCCGTACCTAAGAAATCAGTTGTCATTCATAAAAAGAACCTGAGACTTAAAAGCGTATTATCGTACTTATACCAGGAAGGAGCCTGCACACTGGCTCAGTTAGCCGACGTAGCGCATACCAGTATTCCGTCAGTCACCGGGCTGGTTGAACAGCTCATGGAAGAAGGCTGGGTTAGTTCAAACGGTATCGTGACCGGCAACAACGGCCGACGCCCGGCCCTGTTCGGTTTGCGACCGGATGGCCATTACGTCATCGTGCTGGACAGTAATACGCACGACACCCGTTTGCTGATCGTGAACCCGTTGCGCCAGATCGTTTTCCAGCGTACGGTCAATCGCCGGCTGGAGGACACAGCCGAGTTCCTGGATTTCCTGGCCCAGTTCGTAACGGAAACCCTGGCCGGGTCGGTAATTCCCAAGACGGCAATTCTGGCCATGGGACTGGCTATCCCGGGGCTGATCGATGCACGACGCGATCTCAACCTGACCTACAGCAGTCTCAACCCAACCAGCCAGTCGATCACGGCCTGGCTGGAGGAGCGGCTGGATTTGCCGGTTTACCTTATTAATGATACCAAAGCCACCGCCCTGGGAGAAAATCGATTCGGGGGTGGTCTGGGTAAAAAGCATGTCCTGTCGATCAACATCGACTGGGGGGTCGGTCTGGGTATTATTCTGGACGGAAAAGTTTTCCAGGGCGCATCAGGATACGCCGGTGAGCTGGGCCACATTCAGGTTGATCCCGACGGGGAGCTCTGCTACTGCGGCAAGGTGGGCTGTCTGGACACGATTACGTCGGCCTCCTCGCTGGTCCGGCGGGTGCAGCGGGCGGTGCTGGACGGTTGCGTGTCGCAACTGGCCGCTCAGCAGAACGACGTTAGCCAGATTACGATTCATCACGTCATTGAAGCGGCTCACCAGGGCGATGCGTTCGCTATTGACCAGCTCCACGAAACGGGTTACCAGCTCGGCAAAGGTCTGTCCATTGCCATAAACCTGTTCAATCCTGAGGTCATCATCGTCGACGGTGTGTTGGCCCAGGCGGCCGTATTCATTACCAACCCTATCGAGCAGGCCATCAACAAGCATTGCCTAAGCGGATTTCGCAATGATCTGACGGTAGAGGTCACGAAACTGAACGGGGCAGCCAAGTGGCTTGGTACGCATGCGTATGTCATGGAAAACCTGTTCGCAGACTTTTAGCCGATGCATAGCCGCACTGGTTATATGCTGTCGGTCAGTCTACCAGAACATACCTGATCGTAGCTCACGACCGTGGGCTACCCGCTTAATCGGCAATGATAAATTCACTGAAACTACCATCTTGAAACGTTTCCCTACCGTATTCATGCTTCTTCTGGTCGGCGCTTCGTTCGGACAGACGCCTTCTGCCGATCGTATCAACCGACACATCAACTGGCTGGCTTCCGATAAGATGCAGGGTCGGGGCACCGGCAGTCCCGAAAACGCCAAAGCAGCCGCCTACATCGTTCGGCAGTTCCGAAAGGTTGGTTTGAAACCGCTGGGCACCGATGGCTTCTACCAACCATTTACGGCCAAAGTCCGGCGCGTAGTTGTGACAGACAGTCTACGGAAGGCTAACAATGTTATTGGCTTCCTGAACAACGACGCCCCCTACACCATCGTGATCGGCGCTCACTACGATCATTTGGGGATGGGCAAACAAGGCAGTTCGCTGGCCGAGAAGCCGGAAGGACAGATCCATAACGGTGCTGATGACAATGCGTCGGGGGTGGCGGGATTGCTGGAACTAGCCCGTTACTACGCTACCAACGACGTAAAGGAACCGTACAACCTGCTGTTCATGGCCTTCGGGGCCGAAGAACTAGGTCTGCAAGGGTCGCGCTATTTTCTGAACCAGCCGACGTTGCCGCTGACCAACCTCAACTTCATGATCTGCATGGACATGATAGGGCGGTATAACCCGGAGCGGGGTGTCGGCATTGGCGGCTACGGTACCAGCGAGACCTGGCCACAGGTCTTCAAGGGCGTGGAAAGCCCCATCAAGTTTTTTACGGACCGGGCCGGGAACGGTGGCTCCGACAACGCAGCTTTTTACGCCAGGCAAATTCCGGTGTTGTTCTTTCATACCGGCGGGCACCCCGATTACCACAAGCCCACCGACGATCCTGACAAGATCGACGCGCAGGCCGAAGAGCAAATTCTCAAGCTGTGCATCCGGCTGCTCGACAACGCCATGCAACAACCGAAGATGACGTTTACGGCTGTGAAATAATGGTTTGTGGTTCTTCCGGTGTCAACCAACTACAAACCACAAACTACTAACCACAAACCCCAAAACCAGCAACCACTCAAACCCCACTGCGCCCATTTTTACATGAACCGACGTACCTTCCTCCACCAATCGGCCCTGGCTTCGGTGGCCTTATCAGCAGGCTCAGCTTTCGGCTTTTCCGGCCGCGACTTACCAACCGTCCGCGTAGCCGAGAATCAGCGCAACTTCCGCAGCAAAGCCGTCGAAGACACGATCCGGATGGTACGTGGCCAGATCAAAAATCCTGAAATGGGCTGGCTGTTTGAAAACTGCTTTCCCAATACGCTTGATACGACCGTCGATTTTTCGATGGTCAACGGTCGGCCGGATACGTACGTCATCACGGGCGACATCGACGCCATGTGGCTGCGGGATTCGACGGCGCAGGTCTGGCCGTATCTGCCCCTGATGAAGCAGGACGAGCCGTTACGTCAGCTCATTGAGGGTGTTATCTACCGACAGACCAGCAACATCCGTAAAGACCCGTACGCCAACGCTTTTTACAAGGACGATACGAAAGTCGGCGAATGGAAGGATGACATAACCGACATGAAGCCCGGCCTGCACGAGCGAAAATGGGAGATCGACAGCTTGTGCTACCCCATCCGGCTGGCCTATGCGTACTGGAAACGAACGGGCAGCGTGGCTCCCTTCGACGCCGACTGGCAGGACGCCATGCGCCTGGTGGTGCAGACGTTCCGGGAGCAACAGCGCAAAAACGGTAATGGGCCTTATAAATTTGAACGGACAACCAGTTGGGCTACCGACGGCGTACCGCTGAGCGGCTAGGGTATCCCGTTCGGCCCGTTGGCCTGATCTGCTCCATCTTCCGGCCGAGCGACGACGCTACGATCTATCCTTTTCTGATCCCGGCTAACTTTTTCGCCGTTACGTCCCTGCGGCAAATGGCCGACATGCTTACGGCCCTGAAAGGAGACACCAAACTCATTGCGGACGCCAAGGCGCTGGCCGGTGAGGTAGAAACTGCGCTGAAGCAGCACGCCATTGTGACGCATCCGCGCTTCGGAAAAGTATACGTGTACGAGGTCAACGGCTTCGGCAGTTACAACCTGATGGACGACGCCAACGTACCGAGTCTGCTGGCCATGCCGTACCTGGGTGCCATGCCCCTATCCGACCCGATCTACCAGAACACCCGCAAGCTGGTGCTGAGCCAGGACAATCCGTTCTATTTTGCAGGCAAAGCCGGCGCGGGTATTGGTGGGCCACACGCAGGTATGGACATGATCTGGCCCCTGAGCATCACCATGCGCGGACTGACCAGTACCGACGACCGGGAGATACGCTCCTGCCTGGATATGCTACGTGTCAGCAACGCCGGTACGGGGTTCATGCATGAGTCGTTCCACAAAGACGATCCGTCGAAGTTTACGCGCAAGTGGTTCGCCTGGGCTAATACGTTATTCGGCGAGTTTGTCCTGAAGACCTTTACCGAACGTCGGCATTTGCTGAGTTAATTTCGGTGGTATTCCCAGTACACACTACACAAACTCACTGTATCTGTTATTTCTATGAAACGTTTTGGTATCCCTCTACTCACCGCCCTGCTGGCCTCTGCTCCGGTTTTCGCCCAGCAGCATTCCGAACAGAACCATTCCAAATACATCTGGCCCAAAGACGAGCAAGTCAAACAAAAGCTGAGCCAGTGGCAGGACGTTAAGTTTGGCCTGCTGATGCACTGGGGCACGTACAGCAAGTGGGGCATTGTGGAGTCGTGGTCGCTCTGCCCCGAAGACGAAGGCTGGTGTGAGCGCCGGGGACCGTACGCAGGTAACTACACCGAATACAAACGAGCGTACGAGAACATCCGGACGGAGTTCAACCCCGTCAAATTCAATCCGGAGCGCTGGGCCGAAGCGGCCAAAAAGGGCGGCATGAAATACATGGTGTTTACGACCAAGCACCACGACGGGTTCTGCATGTTCGACACAAAACTGACGGACTATAAAATTACCGATCCTAAAACAGCCTTCGCCAGCCATCCACGCAGCAATGTCACGAAAGAAGTGCTGGAGGCCTTCCGGAAGCAGGATTTTATGGTCGGTACGTATTTCTCGAAACCCGACTGGCATATCGACAGCTACTGGAAGCCGTATTGGCCGCCCAAAGACCGGAACGTCAATTACGATCCGAAAAAGTACCCCAAGGAATGGAAAAAGTTTGCCGACTTCACCAACGGACAAATTCAGGAGTTGATGAGCGATTACGGCAAGATCGATATTCTATGGCTCGACGGCGGCTGGGTCCGGCCGTTCAGTACCATCGATTCGACCATTAGCTGGCAGCGGGCCATTACGTTCGATCAGGATATCGACATGGCCCGGATTGCCCGCGAAGCCCGTCAGAAACAACCGGGTCTGCTGGTCGTTGACCGTACCGTAACGGGAGAGTTTGAAAACTACGTAACTCCCGAACACCAGATTCCAGATCACTACATGCCTATCCCCTGGGAGACCTGCATGACGATGGGCGATAGCTGGTCGTACATTCCGAAAGAGAACTTCAAATCGTCGCGCAAGCTGGTGCAGATTCTGGTCGACATCGTAGCGAAAAACGGCAACCTCCTGCTGAACATCGCGCCCGGCCCCGACGGCGAATGGCACGAAGAAGCGTATGGTCGCCTGGCCGAGATCGGCAAATGGATGGATGCAAACGGTGAGTCGATCTACGGCACCAAGCCATTGGCTCCCTACCGGCAGGATAAATGGGCGTTTACAAAGAAAGGTAACGTGACCTACGTATCCTATCTGCCCGCTGAAGGCGAAGACCAGTTACCCGCCAACGTAACGCTGCCGATCGTACCCGGCAAAACCCTGACCCTGCTGGGTGCAAAGTCCGCCCTGACATGGAAGAAATCGGGGACTGCTACCACCGTCGCTATTCCGGAGAACGTCCGGAAGCAACTAGCCGGACAACCCGTGTGGGTGTTTAAACTGAGCTAAGCCGTACGACTTTTGGGCTGTTAATGTGAGAAGCGGTTCATTAGGGCCGCTTCTTACGCTACTTCCGTCAGTCGGTTTTCGCTGACCAGGGGCAGGCTGACCACAAACCAGTCCGCCTGTTCCTCGATCTGTAGCTCACCCTGATTAAGGAGCTGGTACCGGCTCGCCAGGTCGGTTAGGCCGGCCCGAACCGTATCAACGCGCAGGTTTTTGCGCTGGAGCGTATTGGCTACGCTCAGCCGCTGGTCCGCTACGGAAGCGATCCGGATTCGCAGCGGTTTATCGGGCAGGATTTTGTTGTAGCGTACCGCATTCTCGACCAGTACGTGCAGGGCCAGCGGAGGAATCAGCAGTGACTCATCCGGAGGCTTGACTGCGATCTCCAGTTCGATGCCGTTAGCGTAGCGGGTCTGAAGCAGGTGACCGAACGACCGGATAAACGCCAGTTCGTCGCGCAACGGCACCAGTTCGTGGTCACTGGCTGTGAGCAGGTACCTGAAAACAGCCGTCAACTCGTCCAGAAACGCATCGGCCTGATCCGGACTTTCATTAATCAGCGACGACAGCGAGTTCAGGCTATTAAACAGGAAGTGCGGATTGACCTGGTGCTGGAGGGAAGTAAGCTGGCGTTGCAATGAAACTTTCTCCAGCGTATTGGCCTCGATCGTTTCGCGCTGCCACTGTTGCATAATGTACCAGCCCTCGTAGATCGCGATATAAATAAACTGGTAAAATAGCTGGATGCCAATGTTGCGGCTCAGTTCGACGGGTGTTGTATAGGGCTCAAACGTTCCGCTGATTAAGAAGCGAATAACATGGCGGATGAGCCAGGCAATGATCACCAGTAGCGGAAAAACGGCCAGCAGCCGCATCAGGCGTTGGCGGGTATTATCTAATCCGGGATGCTGACGCTGTAAGCGGAGCACCACCCAGCGGGCCAGATTCCAGCAGAAAATGCCGGCAGTTATAGCAATGAACGCATTGGTCAGCAGTTGTCTTAGCGCCAGGTCAAGGTACAGTTCGAGCCGGAAAAATACGCTGACGAACACATACAGTCCTACCGGACCGAGCAGGCGGAGTCGGGTGTCATTCAACGGTGTCATAGCGCAGCCCGGGTTTCAACACGGTTTGCCAGTAACGGCAACGTAACGACAAACCGATTTTCTTCTTCTCTAATGGCAATCTCACTCCCGACCAGCAGGCGGTATTTGGTAGCAATGGAAGCCAGCCCAACCTTTGTTGAGGGCAACGCTATGCTTTTTCGCTGTAGATTATTCTGCACGATCAGCGACTGCCCCTGGCTAATGATCTCAATCCTGAGCGGTCGGCGCGTCATGGTAACGTTGTGCTTGACCGCATTTTCGACCAGCAATTGGAGCGTTAAGGGTGGCATTTTACAATCCAGGCAGGCGTCGTCAACCGCAACCCGTAGGTCAATCCCGGCGCCGTAACGGGTTTTCAGCAGTTGGAAATACGACTCAATGAAAGCGAGTTCATTGCCCAGGGTGGTCAGTTCCTGATCATTAGCCCGTAGCAGATAGCGATATACCGTACTGATTTCATCCACGAACGCTTCGGCCTGCCGCGGGTCATCGTGGATCAGCATAGACAGCGAGTTGAGGCAGTTAAACAAAAAATGCGGGTTAATCTGCGTCTTCAGGGTAGTAAGCTGGTACTTCAGTTTATCTTTCTTCAGCCGCTCATGCTGCTCGTAGGTCTGTCGCCAGGCCCAGAGCAGGTAAATACCTTCATAAATGACGAAGTAAATACAGTGGTAAAAAATTTGAATACCGATGGCGTAGGTATAGTTAGGCAGGGTCTGTGTAATCCGGCTGGCGTCATTGAAGGCTATGTGCCCAAGCTGACGAAGCAGCCACGCTACGTTAACCAGCACGGGCATGAGCACTAGCATCCACATCAACCGTCGGCGCGTATTGTCCAGACCCGGATAATGCTGTTGCAGTCGAAGCACCACCCAACGGGCCAGATTCCAGCACACGTACCCGGCGCTAAGTCCAATCAGGTCGGATCGAAGCAACCGATTGGCCGGGAGTTCGAGATACCAGTTAAGCCGGAAGAAAAGCGTGCCCACCAGAAACAGGATGAATGGGCCAATGATGCGGATCCTGGTATCGTTAAACGCTTTCAAGAGTGATTCGGGCGGAATACGTATGCAAGATAACTATTTCAAAAATAGCATTTGCAACCATACAACCGCGTAGGTTCCGAATGTATTCTCTCAGCGCCTAACGCCTGCCTTTGGGCCGGAAACCGGCGGGATAACGCGACCGCAGGTCGTTCATGGGTTCAATCCGGATTTCGACCCGGCGGTTGGATTGCAGACCGGCCGAGGTCCGGTTGCCCGTGATGGGTCGTAGCTCACCGTAATATTCAAGCGTTACACGGCTGGGATCGGTCAGACCGGCGCGGACCAGAAAGCGTTTGGCCGCTTCGACCCGCCGTTTGGAAAGTTGCTGGTTGTAGTTGTCTGAAGCCCGGGCGTCGGCGTGACCGATCAGAATGATGCGGCAGTTCGGGCGGACATTCAGGAGTTCGGCCACCTGACGCAGAGCCTCCTGCGAAGCCGGGCGGATGATCGCTTTATCGGTATCGAACTCGATGTTGCTCAGCAATGTATCGCACTCGCTCTTCAGCTTTGAGCGCATCAGCGACGACACCAGACTGTCGAGGTTCATGGCCACACCCCCACCCGACACAACGCTACCCTCGGGCGTATCCGGCTGTTTATCAAACAGATCAGCCACGCCATCTTTATCCGTATCGGTGTACAACCGGGGGTCGACGGGATCGGGCATATTGGCTTTTGCGATTGAGTCGGCATCACTCAGCGTCGGGTTGTAGGGCGGCTTAACCAGATCAGCAGGGTCCGTCCAGCGAAGATGATACGTACCCCGGGCGGCATCGTAGGTACCGTCGCGTTCTGCTTTGGCGGCATTCCGACCCAACTTATAGGTTAGAGTTACCGACATAAACCCCCACTTATCGAGGGGTGACTCGCCTTTCCGGAACAGAAAGATATTGGACGAATTGTCGTTGTAGCCCGGTATGTCGCTCCCTACGGTCATGTCCAGCTTCTCGGTATTGACGTGGTTGTAGGTGTAATCCAGGCCCAGATCGAAGCGAGGAGTCAGTTCGTAATGCAGGTTAAAGCCAACGGGAATCACCAGTTCGCGGGTGAACGTAGTACCGGAGCCTTCCCAGCGGCCCGCCGTTCGCGAACTGTAATCCAGCCGGTCGTTGCTGTAACGGATAAGCCGCCCGTCGGCCAGGCTGTACACGTCGGTGTAAAACCACATCATACCCGCTCCGGCGTGCAGATCGGCTTTCCAGCGCCGAAGTTTTCGGGTACCCAGCAGCAATGATTTCAGATTGACCGTTCCGTTCAGCGTTCCCTGAATGAATAGGGGCGTCCGGAAATAGGCATTATACACCTCGTTTTTGGAGCCGCTGAGCTGACCGACCGTAGCGTTTACGTATGCGCCAAACAGGTGCGATATCTGCTTGTTCAGCGAAAGACCAAGTCCACCGGTGATCAGCTCTTCGCGGCCCAGCTTGAATGGACTGCTATACTGCCGGAGGTCGCCGTAAAATTGAGTTAAGCCCGGCGCGAGGGTTATGGACCAGGTGTTGAGTTTGTATTCACCCTCGTACGGCCGATTCTGCGCCTGGGCCAAGGGAACAATCAACAGAAAAAGCAGACAAACGTTGAGATAATTCTTTCGCATAAACCTCCAGGTTTAGTTCAACGTGTAAGGGTTGACGTTTGAAGCTGAGACCAGAACACGCGCTACCTTCAACCAATGAACTTCAAACTACAAACGTCAAACTAGGAACCCCATCCAAAAAAAGCCTCGACGGTACAAGCCTGTAAGCCGGGTTCTGTCACCGGGCAGCTAACTGCCCGGCGTCTTATCATTTATCTGGGATGGTCGTCACCAACCACCTCGTTCGACCTACCCGCGCCGGCATCCGGATCGTTCCCGAAGGAATGAATCGGAACGGAGACGAGCAGCCTCGCATCCGACGCCTATTTGGTCTTTCAGCCCATAAGGTTTGTCCTGCCCCGCCGGTCACCCGCCGGGCGGTGGGCTCTTACCCCACCATTTCACCCTTACCGGTCTAAAGAGCGAAAGAGTGAATGAGCGAAAAAGTCCAATTGAGCCACTTCGCTCTTTCATTAATTCACTCTTTCACTCTTTAAACCGGCGGTATATTTTCTGTGACACTGGCTGTCGAATTCCCGTCGCCAGGAATCCGCCTTCCCGTTAGGAAGTATGGTGCTCTATGCTGCCCGGACTTTCCTCACCCGATCCGATCCAGTGGACCGGCTAGGCGCGATAAGACGGCTTGTACCGCTGAGGCAGGCGCAAAGGTACGCATAGTATCATTGCAACCCATCTACTTTAACGTCCAGCCGACCGCGGGCGTTCACAACGGCCAGCAGGGCGGTGGGTGTCAAATACACCTGATCGGGCCGGATTTCGTCGATCTGACCGTTGAGTATAACCCCCCTGGCGATTTGATTGTTTTTAAGCCGCTCCTGCACCATCCGCTGGAGTTCGTTTAGCTGGGAGCCCACCGGAATGGTTAACTGCTTCTCCATCATACGGGCAAAGGTGCCCTGCAGCAGCCAGTTGGCCGTTCGCTGGAGCCAGCTTTTTGTGTCTAAATCGTATTTAATATCCTTCAGCGAAATAGTTTGCGACTGGGCATCGTAGTACGGTCGCCCCTTCAGGTAGATGTCGCCGGTGATGCTGCCGGCCAGCCCGGCCTTGATGATCAGGTTTTCGTCCTGGCCGTAGAGATCAATGCCGGTGATGCGCACATTGTAGCGCCCGTCGCTGAACGAATAGTTCTTGCCCACAAATTCCTCGGCTGCCAGCCGGGCCGCTTCCTGATAAGACGCTTCGCTGACCAGGCCAATCCGGAAATCGTCTTTTACCTGCGGCACGACCACCAGATCGGGCAGCGCAACGGAGGGCCGAACATCGGGTTTCGCGCCGGTCGTGGTGAGCGTGTAGCCTTCAATGCCGATGGTGGTCCGCACATACCGGCCCTCAAACCGCAGGGGCGTAATCAGCACCCGTTTCGGCACCACCATCAGGTACGTCCGGTACTTCTCCGACAGCAGATACGGCTCCCGCAACGTATTCCAGGCTTTCAGGACGGGCGTCCGGAGGTCGACGTTCTTGCGGATTTCTTTGTCCAGAGCGGCCGTAACGGTACCCATGTTTTTGTCGATCGTCCGGCTCACCAGCGACGTAATGGGAATATCCAGACCGATCACGCTCACTGTCGGTTTCCGCACCCAGCCGTAGCCGTCAGCCCGCGTCTGCGTATGAACCGACCAGTCGCGGTCCAGGTCAAACCTGGTCAGGAACCGCAGATCAATGTCAAACTCGGTTTCCCGGAAGGTGGTAATCCCCAGCACCGATACGCCCGCTTTTACCCAGATACGGAGCGGCACGGTGAAGTGAAACAGGCTATCCTGCGCCGACTCGCCACCAGCCATGACCAGGATGGTCCCGCGCTTCCAGACCTTGATCATGTACTTGTCTTTACTGGCCGGGTCGTTCAGGGTATTGGCTTCATAAATCTGGCCGTTGACCTGTGCGTTGAGCTGCCGCTCTACGTCGGCGAGGGCGATGGCTACCGGAACGTTGACGGTCGATACCAGTTGTTCGTTGCGAACCTCCATTTTCGTAGTGGTGTAAGACGCTTTGGGCGCTTTCGGATGAACCTGTTTGCCCGGCTGACAGCTTGCCAGCCACCATACCAACAGGCAACTATATACGGACAGCCCGGCCACTGTAGTCCACCCACCCCTCAGCCAATCGATCCTCTCTACAAGCGACCTTCGTACGCCCAGGCCACGCGCCTTATTCATCGGTTTTCTTGGTGTTCTTACGCTATTTGATGGTAACTTTTGTGGCTCCGTAGCCAAACTTCTGTTTCTGGGCATCTTCAAAAAATCGGACGTTGGGATGCTGCCCTAACCGCCGGTGCAGTTCGGTACGCAGGGCTCCGCTCCCTACTCCATGAATAAACGTAATCTCGCCCATACCGCTGGCAATGGCGTTTTCGAGCGTTTTTTCAAACGTCTGTAGTTGCAGTTCGAGCAGTTCGGCAGGCGACCGACGGCCGGGCCCCTGTGGCAGCAACGCTTCGACATGCAGGTCCACTACCGCCGATGGTCGCTCAACGGCCAGACTGGCCGGGTCCGATTTAGGCTTCAACATTTCCTGCTTCAGGGTTTCGGGCTGTATGGCAGCGGGCGACGGCGTTGGCCGCGTTCCACCGGCCTGCGACGGACTGGCTTCGTCGGCATCCAACTGGAACAAATGCCCTGGCTGGTTTAATACCGGTACGGTCGCCTTGTTGTTGAAGAACGTAGCGGCCCGGCATTTTACTCGTTTCACCAGCGGGGGGCGCAGGCTCGCCCGACCCGAGCGGAACCAGAGCGCCTGTAAGACAAACGTCGGCCAGGTATCGAACTGTGCATGCACATACAGTTCGTTGAGTTTTAGCTGCGATTTGGGTTTCAGACTACCACTCTGCAAGCCGTTGAACTGCGCACCGCCACTCGGCGCGGCCGTTTCCTCGCCAACCACGTAAGTGAGCTCCCAGTCGGTGTTGTTGATGATGTGCAGGGCATACTCGCGGTCATTCTGTGCTACAAACGCGAAGTAAACCCCCTGATTAGACACAATAGTCGATGCCGCCGGCTGCCGCGGCACAATGGGCTGCTGGGTCGGCGTTTTCACCAGCCGTTCCGCTTCGAGGGGCGATACCACGACCAGTTCCGAGCGCATGACCGGAATTCGAAAACCGTCCTCGATTTCGATTTCAACCTGATTGCCGGGCAGAAAGCGCGTTACGACGCCCTGTTCTTTGGCCCGCAGCATTCTTACTTTGTCGCCGATGTTCATAAGCAATGGAAAGGGTAAATTAACGCCCGTTACCCGGATCACGCACCTTGATTTTCGGCTAACCGACGAGCCCTTGCGTAATCCGGGTAATGGGCAGCTACTCTTACGTTAAAAATACAACGGATGAAATTTGACGCCTTTACGACTTAACTCCAAGGCGGGAGCCGGAATTTTTACGCTGTTGGCTAAAAACAATAACGTCCGTACCAGTTTCCGGTTCGAACGGATGCGGGCAAAATCGACATCCAGCGACAGGAAATACTGCCGGTATGGCACGTAGCCCCGTTCGACGCTGCTGTTGGGATAAGCGGCCACCATGTTCTCAACGCCGTAGCCGACCGCTACGTTCAGCCAGCGCGGAAAACGGGATTCGTCCCGGCGCGGCAGAAACGACGCTACGTTGGCCGAAAACCAGTACGTCTGTCCGTTATAATCCTTGAGCCATTCTTCGCTAAGCCCCTTACCGAGCAGGTTTGGCCGGACGGCAGCGTAGCGGGTCTGATGAAATGAGAATTTTGGCAGAATCCGCTCCTCGCCCCACAACCCAAACTGACCGGCATATAAGGCTGAGCCAAGCGTATTGGCCACTACGTCGCCGACCGAGAAGCCGTAGCCGGGCGCGAAGCCGTCGAGAATTTCGATGGGTGTCTGGAAGATAAAACCCGTCAGGGCACCGTACCAGGCCGCTTTTCGGGGCGATTGACCCGCCCAGCGGTAGCCCTGCGCCGACATCCGGGCGATGTGGTAGGCCGTGTAGACGTGTCCGATCTTGTCGATCTGTTTCCATTCACCCACATCGTCGAAGAATTTGAACTGAGTCAGCGGATCGGTGTACCAGGCCGTGCTCAGGCCGTAGAGCGACCCCACGTACAACACGGATTCGCCAATGAGCAGTGTGCGCATTCGAGCCCGGTAGTTGGGCGTTCGGGCGGTTGTATCCTGCGCCCGGATTGTCCCGGCCAATCCCATCAAGACAAGTGTGACCGGTAGCCAACAGGCTCTGAAATACTTTTTTATCATGCTCAGGAGCGGGACTTGCGGCTCAAAAATAAGCGTGATCTTAGCCGTATTCATTACTTTTTGGCTTTCATTGCCAAAGAAGACGATCAAACGCTTCATATTGTGGCCATATGTCCGGGATTGCCGGAAGAGTTAGTTAACCAGTTATGAAGTCTGGCAACAGCAATGTGGGTTTACTGAAAAGCAACGTCAGGCTCCAACCCCGATGAAGTTATAAACTCTAGCATTTAAGGGTTTCCAACTGAATTCATCAACACCTGGGGCAATGTGATTACCAACTTTCATAAACTATTGGGCAAGGGACTGATTTTGCTGGTACAGGCTGGCAGGTTTATCTTTCTGAACAATTTGTAATGAGTTGCGTTCTAGCTTATAAGCTTCTGTAGCCAAACTCCTCATCTGGATTACTCTCCTTCACTTCTCTAAATTGGTGATCAGCGCTCTTTAAATCGCCAATCCATGAAATTCTTTCTCCCTTCAGCCACTTAACGAAGAGCAAGCCGAACGGGTTCATACTTGTATTGCCGACCGATTAAAGGAGATGGGTTATAAACTATACGCTCATCGACGCGAAGGCAAACTAGTCAGTGATACTGTTGGTATCCCATCCGGCAATGATGAGGTTGTGTTAGCAATCTTCAAAAATGAGGTGGTTATTTCATTTGCCCAAACAGCCAGGGAGCTGTTTGGGGCCATTCCCTAAAGGTTCGTTATTCAGTGGTTGAATCGGTCGAGGATTTTGACCAAGCCGAGTTCAACGAAAAAGATCCAGATTAAATAAAAAATGAAAATGTCTACCAGTAGAAAAGCATTTAGACGTTATTTACATATATCCTTACCCAACTTCCACTAAACAGCTAACTCGATGACCATCACCTTCGAAGCCGTCCATTTGCCTTTCAAAGTAGGTGACACGATTTATGTCAATGAAAAGCATGACCAACGATCAGATAATAAAGCTGAGGAAGCATACCCCTATTTTGAAGCCGAGATTGAACGTATCTTTTTTGATGGCCGTCTGGAAGAGATGAGTGTTGTTACGGAACCCGTCGAGACGTTTGAAATGAAAGTATCAACTGCGGTTTATGTCGTTAAGCCGACAGGAAAGTACAGTCAGTTGATGCGCCTACCGGTCAGAATTAATATACCCATCAAAGAGCCAAAATTGTTTGCTACAGAGCATGACCTGAAGGAGTACCTGCAGGATCGTGACAAGATCGAGAAGGACATTATGCCGAACGTATCGAAATCAGATTAAAACGGTACGTGTAATTACTCGGTCTGATTCGTTTCAAGCCAGTATTTTCCAACTTGAGAAACCATTTCCATTTGTGCGCCGAAATCAACCTGCTTTCTCACGAATGAATTGGTTCCCGCCCGATACAAGGCCCTTACCTCGGCCAAACTGGCCTCGGCGCTCATCATGACCACCGGAATGGGTTGATACGTTTCATGCTGTTTTAGTTGAATTAACGTTTGATAACCATCGAGAATGGGCATGTGTCGATCCATCAGGATTAAGGCAGGTAATACTTCTGCGTGAGCCAACTCATTCAGGAGAGCTTGTCCATTTTCAAACAGGCGTACCGGATGATTGGGATAGGATAGCGCAAACAATTTTTGTAGTAAGAACCGCAAGTCAGCCTGATCATCCACTATACAGATATACTTTAATATTTTCATTTTACTGATCCGATCAAGTTATAGTTCGAAAGCGAGTACAGCCTATAAAGAAAAGTAGTCAATTTTTGTTCGCATTTCCCTCGGGCAAACGCTGCTTATCACCTACCCGATCATTAGCCCAATTTCGACTGAAAATTCACGTCCTAATCCCATAACGAATGGGCGGTCTTTGTAATACCTTTACCCGTATTGGTTGGCTACTCATCCATCACCTTACCTGATCCTGCTGCGTTACCAGCGCATCGAATCGGTAGGTACACCGCCGGTAAAACTGTACCTTTGTGTTGCTTTGTGTACTTACCTCATGCCGCCCGTAAACGAGAAACTTGAACTTGCCTATAACTTTGTGCTGCACACCAACCGCAACGTTTTTCTGACGGGGAAAGCGGGGACCGGCAAGACGACCTTTCTGCACCAGATCAAACAGGCCAGCGCCAAGCGGCTTATGGTGGTGGCTCCGACGGGCGTAGCAGCCATGAACGCGGGGGGTGTCACGATCCATTCGCTGTTTCAGCTACCCTTTGGCCCCATTGTGCCGGGTGCCATGCAGCGCGAAACCCGGAAGTTTACCCGCGAGAAAATCCGGCTCCTGCGTACGCTCGACCTGCTGGTGATTGACGAGATCAGTATGGTGCGGGCCGACGTACTGGATGGTATCGACGACGTACTACGCCGGTACCGCAACCGCTCGGAGCCGTTTGGTGGGGTGCAGTTGCTGATGATCGGCGATATGCAGCAGTTGCCCCCCGTGATCAAAGACGAGGACTGGGCCCTGCTAAAACCCCATTACCAGACCGGCTATTTCTTCGGCAGCAAGGCCCTGCGCGTAACGCCCTACGTGTCCATTGAACTGACGCATATTTACCGGCAATCCGACGCGCAGTTCATCAGCCTACTCAACGGCATTCGGGAGAAGACCATCACCCGCACGCAACTCGATGAACTGAACCAGCGCTACATCCCCGAGTTTTCGCCCGACGAAAAAGAAGGCTACATTACGTTGTCGACGCATAACGCCAGTGCGCAGCAGATTAACACCCAGAAATTGCAGGCGCTTAAAGGCCGCAGCCGAACCTATACGGCTACGGTAGAAGGCGAATGTCCGGTGCATACCTTCCCGACCGAAGCCGAACTGGAGCTGAAAGTCGGGGCGCAGGTGATGTTCATCAAGAACGACATCTCGCGCGACAAGCTGTACTACAACGGCAAGATCGGGCGCATCGTGGACCTCGACGATGACGTGATTTACGTCCGCTGCCCGTCCGATGACGACGACATTGCCGTGTACCCGGTCGAGTGGACGAATGTTCGTTACAGCCTCGATCCGGCCACGAAAGAAATCAAAGCCGAGCCGATTGGTCGATTTGTGCAGTTTCCGCTGAAGCTGGCCTGGGCCATTACGATCCACAAAAGCCAGGGTCTTACGTTCGAAAAGGCGATTATCGATGCGTCGGCGGCATTTGCCCACGGGCAGGTATACGTGGCTCTGAGCCGATGCAAATCCCTGGAGGGTCTGGTGCTGCGTACGCCAATTCCGTCGCACAGCATCAAAACCGAGCAAACGCTGGAGGATTTTCACGAGCAGGTGCAGCAACGTATCCCGACGGAGCAGGAACTGCTCGACTCCAAACGTACCAATCAGGAGAATCTGCTGCGGGAGTTGTTTTCGTTCGAGTTGGCGGCCTCCCTGCTGTACCGCGCCCAGAAACTGGTCCGCGACAGCGCCGACAACCTGCCGGAGGAGCTAAGCGCCGGATTGAACCAGCTCAACGACCTGCTTCGCGAAAAAGCTCGTGAGGTAACGATCCGGTTTCAGCAGCAACTGTCGGCCTACTTCGCCGATAATCGCCTTCCGGAAGAGAACGAGTCGCTACAGGAACGGGTCAGCAAAGCCGGGGCCTATTTTCAGACGCTGATCGGCGATGAACTGCTGCCGCTGCTGCGCCAGTGCCCGACCGACTGCGACAACCAGCAGATCCGCGAGGCCGTTGTGGAGGTGCTGGACGAACTGGAAAAAGAACTGTTCACCAAATTAGGCAGTTTTGAAAGCTGCCAAAACGGATTCAGGGCGCTGACGTACCTACAGGCCCGCAACCGCGCTGAACTGGATTTCCAGCCCGCCCGCCGAAAAGTGGAGGTCCTGGCCACTGACGGCTCAACGGGCAGCAGTCTCTACAAAGCCCTGATCAAATGGCGGAACGACAAAGCCGGCGAACACGATACGTCGGGCTATATGGTCCTGCCGCAAAAAACCGTCTACGAACTGGTTAAACTGCGGCCAACGACCACCGACGAACTGCTGGCGGTGAAAGGGTTCGGCAAAACTAAAGTGAAGCAGATCGGCGCGGAGGTCCTGCAGATCATCCGCGAGTACGCCGGGAAACCCGAACGCCGGGAAGCGCCCGCTAAGAAGTCGGCCAGTGCAAAGCCGAAAAAAGAGAAAATTGATACGCGGGCCATCACCCTCGCGCTGTTTCAGGCTGGCCGAACTATCGAGGAGATTGCCGCCGAACGAAACATGGCCGTCTCGACCATCGAAGGGCACCTGGCTCAGTACGTTCGCCACGGCGAGGTGTCGCTCGATGCCCTCCTGCCGCCCAACAAGCTCAAACGGATTCAACAGTATTTTGCGAGCAATCAACCCAGTTCATTGAGTGAAGCCAAAAACGCGCTGGGCAAGGACGTTACGTACGGCGAACTCCGGTTCGTGCTGAACGCGCTGCGGTCCGACGAGTAACGTAGCGTCCCTGCTGGAATCTTACTATTACTTCATAGTAGCTTTTGCGTGTTCACCCCAAACCCCTGAAGGGGCTTGGGGTAAAGCCTAGTACCTAAATGCAACTGGAATCTTAATAGCCGCCGTAGAACTTTCGCAGCCCCCATTCAATGGCGGCCAGCGTCAGTACGACGAAGAACAGCCAGCGCCAGTTGATGATCTCGTCCATCTCTTCGGTGCTGCTGAGCCGGGCCGGGCGCGACCGGGACGTTAAATCCGTCACCAGGTTATCGACCTGAGCCGTCGTGTAGAAACGCCCCCCCGTCTGCCCCGACAACTGCCGAAGCAGACCGTGGTCGGCGGTGGTGTTGAGCGCTTCGAGTTGCAGATCACGCACAATGAACTGCCCCGCCGACTGCTCCGTACGGTTGTTCACCGACGTAGTAGCCCGGTAGCGATACGCACCTTCGGGCAGGCGGCTGATCTCGAAGCGGGTATTAGCCTGCGTTGGCGTATAGTTATACGAACGCGTCAGGCCCTTTTCGTCGGTGATTTCGAGCCGCACCGGCCGATCATACAGCCGTTCGTAAATGTCGTTGTAAAGTTCGGTTTCAAACACCACCTTCTCACCGGCGATGAACTCATTCCGAACGGGATACACACGTAGCTTGCGCCGGTCTTCCTTCACCGAAATCAACTGAATAACCTTCTGCATCAGTTCGTCCATGACCTCCTGCTTGTCTGTCAAGGCGTACTCTTCCAGTCGCCAGCCCCATATACCCTCACCGGCCAGCACGGCCGCTTTGCGCGGACCCGTTACGTTAACCGCCAGCAGCGGCTTGGTCGTGCGGACGTTACCGACCTGCTGCCAGAGAACCACTTCGCTGCCCGGTTGCAGTTTGAATTCGCCGTATGGTACCAGCATTGGGGGGAACTTCTCCAGCATTTCCATCCGGGTCGGGTCTAAGTTCAACTGCCTGAAGTCGGGGTTGAAATGGCCAACAACCTTGTCGCTCTGATTCGGCTGAGCCGTTACCTGCATAACCGGATTTGACGTATTGAACGGCCCGAGCGACGACTGGTTACCCAGTACAAACAGCACCGGTGTGTTTTTCGCGAACAAACGCTGCAACACCGGACTTCCAATCCCTCCGTTGTCGGGAATCTGGTGGGTAATGATCAAATCGTAGGTTTTATCGGTAGGTACCGTAGCCGCGGCTGCATCCGTAGCGCCGGTCAGCACGCGAACATCCACTTCGTAATTCTGATTTTTTTCGAGGATGCTCCGGATCGCTTTCACATCGGGGTGAGGTGTCAGGGCCAGCAGCAGCACTTTCTCCTTACCGTCGATCACATCGAGGTACACATCCTGCCGGTTGTTGCGGGTACTGAACTCGCCCGGCTGCGGCAGCACCTCCACCACGTAGTGCTGAACGCCCTTCTGTGCGGCTGTGGTCTGGAACGTCACCTGACTGAATCCCTGATTTCGGTTCAGGTTAGCGGTTTGCCGACCTAGTTCCCGCCCGTTCTGCCGGAGCACCACCGTGGCCGTTCCGCCCTGAAAACCGTTGCTGACCACCTCGGCCTGAATTGGAAACTGGTTGCCGAGGTAGGCAATGCGGTTAGCGATCACGGCTTTGAGCTGCACGTCCCGCTTGGGCACCGTATCGCCCAGCCCAACCGTCTGCACGGCAAACGGGTACTGCCCGAACGTCGGCGACAACCCCTGGTTGAAAATACCGTCGGAGACCAGCACCACGTCGGTCAGGTTGCGGCCCTCGTAATCGGAGCGGATACCGGCCAGCAATCCTGAGAGGTCGGTGCTTCGGCGGGTAAATGGAATCTGCGTCAGATCGGCGTCGGTTACCGTATCGCCCAGCGTCCGTACCGACACTTCCAGTCCTTTATCTGCCAGTTGCTGCCGAATTGTTTGCAGCGCTTCCAGTGACCGGTTCAGGGTTGGTCGGCCGGCCGCGACGACCGACTCGGAGTTATCGACGGCCAGCACCACCTTCGGCTTTTCGGTCAGCGTCCGGATGCTCCGGATCAGCGGATTCAGCAGCAGGAAGCAAATCAGGCTCACGACAACAAATCGCAAAGCCGCCAGGGCGTAAGTAGTAGTTCGATCGAATCCACCGACCGTTCCGGACGTACTGCCACCGACCCGCGACGGCCGTAACAGCGGAAGCCGTTGGTACATCAGGGCCGCATAAGCCGCCCCCACCAGCAAACAAACCAGAATCCACCAGGGGGAGGATTGGAAAATGACGTTCATAAGTTAGGGGGAGGAAAGGGAGGAGGGAGGAAGGGGAGAAAGGGGAATGACTTGCGCCAGCATCTATCCCTTTTCTCCCTTTCTTCCCTCTCCTCCCTTTCCTCCTTTTTTACGTTAACATTCCCCCGTCGACCTGCAGCACCTGTCCGGTGATGTAGCGCGAGAGGTCGGATGCCAGGAAGACGGCGCAATCGGCCACCTCGTCGGGTTGCCCCCCGCGTTTCATCGGGATGGCCTGCTTCCAGTCTTCCAGTGCTTTTTCATTCAATTCGCCGGTCATTTCGGTTTCAATAAAGCCCGGCGCAATTGCGTTTGAGCGAATATTCCGCGAGCCCAGTTCGAGCGCGACCGACTTGGTAAACCCGATGATACCCGCCTTCGATGCCGCGTAGTTAGCCTGCCCGGCATTACCGCGCAGCCCCACTACCGAGGTCAGGTTAATAATCGAACCGGATTTCGCTTTCATCATCGGCTTGATGGCCGCTTTCGTCAGGTTAAAGACCGACTTTAGATTAACGTTAATTACGGCGTCCCATTGTTCCTCCGACATCCGCATCAGCAAACCATCTTTCGTGATACCGGCGTTGTTGATCAGAATATCGAGTTTCCCGAAATCAGCAACGACCTGATTCACGAGGTCCTCGGCGGCTTTGTGGTCGGAGGCATCGGAACGATACCCTTTCAACTGCCCTCCGAAAGCCCGAAGTTCTTCTTCCAGGGCCTGGCCTTTTTCGACGCTCGACAGATAGGTAAACGCTACGGCGGCACCTTCCTGCGCAAACCGTTGGGCAATGGCCCGGCCGATGCCGCGCGATGCGCCCGTAATCAACGCTACTTTTCCTTTTACTAAATCCATGTGGTAAATGAAGCCCGACTGATACGGCGGGTGGTTATAACATACAATCAGGCCAAAAATAGCGGTTTAGGGCCAAACGACAAGGTAGCCCACCGCTACTTAAAGACATACCGTATGGCAAAATTACCCGTCAGGCCAGCGGTTATACTGGCATTCCACGCCTTGTTCGGCCCGTTCGTATCCACAACGTTTACGGAGGCATTGCCCAGCGAGGTTTCGATGATGAACCGCTGCCCGGCCATGTAGGCCAGTCCCACGCTCACACCGGCTCCGTAGCTACTGAGATCATCTACGTCATTGTCGACATCGAATTTCAGGTACGTATATGAGGCATTCACGCGTGTGAAGGGCGTAAGCCGCGTTGATGTCCAGTACTGCTGGTAGTAAGGTGAAACACCCACTGACCAGACATGACCCGTCTCATCGAGCAGTTCCGAGCGGAACGAACTCCACGACAGTGGTAAACTGACCCCAAGCAGCTTATTCTTCCCGATAAAATAACCAACCGACGGGCTAATCGAATACGTTGTGCTGGAGACTCGCGACGTTTGGCGGATGGTAGTCTGGTACTGATCGGCCGACTGGTTGTTTACCGAAAAGCTGCCTTCTACCAGCCAACGCCCAGCATCGGTCTGTGGATTAGTCCGCTCCCGTTGCGGACTGGCCTTCCGCCCGGGTCCTGTCCAGTACACCAGTCCGGCGTCAAGTCCAGCGGTGTTGAACGGTATGGAGTTAGTGCTGGCCGCAAGCTGGAGAGCTAGCCGGTTGGTGAAAAAATAGTTTAATCCAGCTTCCAGACGAGGGCTGACATTTACACTACGGTTGCGGTTATCAATTGAATTCACCTGTGCTCCGCTCGACTCAACGCCCGTCTGCCGGGAACCGCTGACGGCTACGGCCAAACCAGCTCCCGCAAACACGTAGCCGGTCGTAAATTTCCAGTACCGGCGCACGAACGGCGTCGTCGTTACGGTCAGCGTATTATTCCGGTTCGTAAACTGCCTGCCTAACACAAGCTGACTTTCGGTAGCGAATGACGTAGTGGCTCCGACCGACAACCCAGCCAGCCAGTTGTCGGCTACGAACCGGCCAACCGTTAGATTAGCGGCAGGCTGCCAGCGTTTTACTGGCTCAAGGGTTGATTCGGTTTGGCTGTAGTTTATGGAAACTGTTCCGCTCAGAATCCCATTTCCCTTCTCAATCTGCGCGTGAAGTGTGCCACCCCAAAGCAAAAGGGCGCCTGTGAATAGCTGTTTTTTCATAAGGTTGATACTATAATTTCGGCGGAGCAATGTATCATTTTTCAGCACGTCAACATATGTAACATCGCTTAATTTTGTTAATGAAATGTCGGCAAAATCAGCACAAGTCAAAACAGTTGAGTAACTTTCCGGCACTCACTGCACCTTGACGTTTGTTATGCTGCGCTTCATACCTGTTCTTTTGGTTTCGATCTGGCTGGCCATTCCCGTCGCTTACGGCCAGAAAATTCACGCCCATAACGACTACGCGCAGGCCCAGCCGTTTGTGAACGCGTATGAACAGCGGGCCGACTTCATCGAAGCCGATGTGTGGCTGCGGGATGGTGTGCTCGTGGTTGCGCATGACAAAAACCAGGTGGCCACCGCCCCTACTCTCGATTCGCTGTATCTGAAACCCATCGTCCGGCGGTTTCAGCAGTACAAAGACCGCGTCAGCCCTGATCGCGACTACACGTTTGCGCTGATGATCGATGTCAAAGACGAAGCAGTTGCCGTACTGCCCAAACTGATTGCGTTATTACAGGAGAATATGGTTTGCTTCAACCGACAGGTCAATCCACTGGCCGTTCAGGTGATCATCAGCGGCAACCGGCCCAAAGTGGAAAACTTCGTTGACTACCCGGCATTTATCCAGTTCGACGGTCGCCCTAACGAGATTTACGACACCCAGACTCTGAAGCACGTAGCGCTTGTCAGCGATAGTTTCCACAGCTATTCGCGCTGGGACGGCAACGGGAACATTTCTGACGAAGACCGGGCCAAACTGAAGCGGGTCATCAAACGGGCCCACAACGACGGTAAACCCATCCGGTTCTGGGCCATTCCTGATACGCCCAACGCCTGGAAACAACTTAAAAGACTGGGCGTCGACATCATCAATACCGACAAAGTTGCCGAAGCCGTACAGGCCATGCGGTAGCCGGGCTGAACCTGCATCAGTCCCAGAAACCCCATCCCACCGCTATGTGGCAACCGCCCCTGAACAAACGTCGGGCGGGCGGCACCTCCCCATTGCCTCACTAATTCCAATACGATCTCCCTCCTATTTCACGCTTATCTGTTAAACGATTACCTGGGCAATGAATGAGCATGATTCACCTCAGCGTAATGCTGTAATTGTGTTCATGAACCGGACATTGTGAACGAGTGCCAGGGATAATAGTGTGTAGTAATAGCCGCAAAGCTGCCTGGCCGACTATACTGTTGGCCGGGTAGACTTTGTCCGCAAGACGAACGAAGTGGCGACACGTACTACCTGTTTTTTACTTGAGTTTGATTACGCGTGGAAGGGTTACTAATGCTCATTTTGAACACGTTACTGGGGCTTCTAGCTGCGGTGATCGTACTGAAAGGAGTGGTTATCGCTATTGAGCAACGGCAGACCGTTCGAAAAAAACAGCAAAAAAAACGAAACAAAAGCCGGCTGAAAACCACTTAAACCAGAGTCAATAAATCTATTAAATCTATGTTCTATCACGACAAAAAACTCCAGTACAAGGTGCGGGTCGAAAAGCCGAATCCGCAGTTCGCCCGGGCGCTACAGCAAGCCATTGGTGGAATTGAAGGTGAGATTCGGGTTTGCCTTCAGTATCTGTTTCAGGCCTGGAATTCCCGTGGTCCGCAGCGGTACCGGGATATGCTGCTGGATACGGGCACGGAAGAAATGGCCCATGTTGAACTGCTGGTAACGGCCGTAGCGATGAACCTCGAAGGCGCATCGAGCGGCCTGGTCGATGAGATCATCGGTAATAACACCATGATGAAGGAAGTAATGGGCGGTATGGACCCGCGCCATTTTTTGTCGGGGGGTCTGGGCGCGATGGCCGCCGATGCGAACGGCGTGCCCTTCAACGGATCGTGGGTAGTAAGCTCCGGAAACATTGCTGCCGATATGTACGCCAACGTGATGGCCGAATCGACCGGCCGGGCACTGGCTACGCGGCTGTATGAACTGACCGACGATGCCGGTATGAAAGATATGCTGTCGTTTCTGATTGCCCGCGATACGATGCACCAGAACCAGTGGCTGGCCGTACTGGAAGAACTGGGCCACGGCGATATGCGCAACGTACACCCGATCCCGAACAGCTTCCCGCAGGATAAAGAGGCCAAGGAGTTCAGTTACGTCTTTGTCAACACCAACATTGATCCGGACGAACCATCGATCGGGCAGAATCGGCGCTGGACTCAGGGTCAGTCAATCGATGGCAAGTCGCAGTTCCGCGAAGAAAAAGCGAAGCCGTACGGTCAGGAGCCAAAACTGGGACCACCAGCCGCCGAAGGCCACGCGCAGGTTGAACAGCTTCAGCATGCCGGCGAGAAAGTATAGATTAATTCCTTGTTGAGTTCCCCACCTCCCTTAGAACCTGGATGTTTGCCGGGAGGTGGGCTTTGCATACATACCATTATGATCTGGACTTACAGGTATCAACTGTCGCCCGACCCGGACGAGACCGGTATCAACCGCGACTCCCATAAAGAATACCCTGAAGACGAGCAGCCTGTCGACTCATCCTATTCCGAAAGCCCCGATCCTGATAAACCGGGCAAGGTACTGTATCCGGGCAGCCACGCCGACAACTATGATCCCGAGAACACACCCAACCGGAACGTACCCGACGATGGCCCCAGTGGCGAAAACACCAAAAACGGCGGTGAACGGGGTGGCGGTCTCTGGACAAGTGGCGGCACGGTGACGAGCGGCACCGGCTTCAACGACGACGACGTATAATCTATGTTCGTTATCGCCGTACACGGTGGGGCTAAATCCCTTACGTCCGCAGACATTACCCCCGAACAGGAACAGACGTACCGACAAGGGCTTACGGTGGCCCTGAACGCCGGCTACGACGTACTGGTCAACGGTGGTACTGCCCTTGAGGCTGTTGAGCAGGCGGTAATTGCCCTGGAGAATAACGAGTTGTTTAACGCCGGAAAAGGAGCGGCTTTCACCCTGAGGGAAACCCACGAAATGGAAGCCGCAATCATGGATGGGCAAACCCTGGAAGCCGGTGCTACCACCGGGGTCAGGAACATCCGTAACCCCATCGCCCTCGCCCGGACCATCCTGGATAAATCTGAGCACGTGTTTCTGATCGGCGACGGCGCTGAAACGTTTGCCAGCGAACAGGGGCTACCGTTCGAATCCGACGACTACTTCTTTTCACAAAACAGCTACGATGAACTGAAGCAAGAGCTGGCAACGAAAAGCATGGGCACTGTTGGCGCGGTGGCACTGGATCGACACGGCAATCTGGCCGCAGCTACGTCGACAGGTGGCCTGACTGGACAAAAATCCGGCCGGGTAGGCGACAGTCCGATCGTTGGAGCCGGCACGTATGCCAACAACGCGACCTGCGCCGTATCCTGCACCGGCGACGGAGAGTTTATGATCCGGAGCGTAGCAGCCTACGATGTTTCCTGCCTGATCGAATACGGTGGCTCGTCGCTGCCCGAAGCCTGCGAGCGGGTTGTGTTCAACAAACTCAAACATCTTGGTGGCGAAGGTGGCCTGATTGCCCTGAACCGCGCCGGTGAGGTGGCGATGCCCTTCAATTCGTCCTGTATGTTCCGGGGTTGGCGCAACGAAGCAGGCGACGGCGAAATCAGTGTTTTCTAAGTCCTGGCCAGGCTCCTGCCTGACCCTGGAAGTTAGTAAAATGGCCAGACAGGAGCCTGGCCAGGACAGGGATTTACGAAAACGTTTTGTTTCGGAGGGTGAAATTATTGCCGTGGATGAGCACGTGCACAAGCATATTTTCAATAAAAATGTCGTGCTTCTCCTGTGCTACGGTCAGGTTCGCATCCTGAAGGCTCCGGCCGTCGATGATCGTTACCAGCCCCGAGCCGATGGTTTCGAGCTGATTGCCGTTCCGGATGATTACGCCCGTATCCTCTTCCAGACCAATCCCGATGTGGGTTGGATTATTGGCTACGGCCACAGCCAGCCGCCGGAAGCGTCCACGTACCAGAAAATGGGTGTCGATAATTACCTCGTGAACCAGACAAAGCCCTGGAAACAGCCGCACTTCGGGTGTCAGGCCTTTCTTGCGCAGACTGGGGTAGATCATCAGGTCCGACATGGCCATGGCCCCGGCGCTGGTGCCGGCAATAATGAAATGATCGTTGACGTACCGCTCGTGAATGAGCTGAGCAAACAGGGTATCGCGGAAAACCGTCGTTAGTTTGAGCTGATCGCCCCCCGAAAACATAACGCAGCCTGCTTTCGCGATCCGATCCAGCACTTTTTTATCGTCGGCTTCTTGGGGCGACGCTACGTGCATCACCTTCACTTTCTTATGGCCCAGTTTCCGGAACGCTTTCACATAGTCTTTTCCTACTTTATCGGGAATGCTGGACGCCGTAGTGATTACTTCGATGGGTGCATCCGGGTTGTTTGTTTCGGTGAGTACACGGTACAGAATACCTGATGTCACAAAATCGTGGGGTGTGTCCTGAACGTGCAGCGTTTTTTTCTTAATGCCTTTGTCTTCGTTTCCTCCAATCGCAATGAGTGTCCCGTGAATGGTCATAACGGCCGCTTAAGTGGTACTATCGGTAAAACTAATCCCGAAGCGCATAGGTTAAGGCTGCCAGGCTAAAGTTCGTCAGCCGATATCCCTCCGGAGCCGAACCTTCCTGCGCGACCATAGGCGGCCTACCTTGTAGCCGTTTTTAGAAGGGACGATACGGTGGAACAGTGACCGTATCCCACCAGTATTGTCGGAGCGACTCAAAATACACCTGCCACTCTGCCCGACAACTCGGTTTGGTGATGAACGAATTGGCCCCCAGCTCATAGCTCCGGCCTATATCTTCCTGTTCGTCGGAACTACTCACCACAATCACCGGAAGTCGATGCCGAAGCGGGTGAGTTTTCAGTAGTTGCAGTAGTTGCCAGCCATCTTCCCGCCGGGGCAGGTAGAGGTCCATCAAGATGAGTCGGGGGAGTTCATGTACCGTGCAACTGTCGAGATAAGCCAGTGCCTGCGCAACCGAATTGACGCTGTAGGTCTGCACATCGGGCAATTGCCGACGGGCCAGCCGCTGCATCAGGGCCTCATCATCGGGGTTATCATCAACCACCAGCATATACGCTTTACGCGCCCTGCTTTGGGTCGTATGGTTAGTAGAAAGCTGCACGAGGAATAAAGTGAAGTAATGGCTTACGCCTACCTAAAAGTCAACAAAGATACGCCTATACTTACTCTGACAACAGACCTGTTTTGACCACGAAAGCTCCTTTGCCTCAGAAACCGTACGGATACCTGTCTGTTTCCACTTTTGCCTGGTTACAACGATAATTATTTGTCGTTCAGGATAACCAAATGGCCTGAATTACGATTGCATTTCAGACCATCAACAATACGTTTTATGTCAGCACCGAAAGGCAAATTGATACCAATTGGCGGAGGTGAAGCCAAGGGTCCAGGCACGGATGCTACGTCGAGTGAGCTACGGCAAAATAACTTTTTCGAATCGGGCATACTTGAAGAATTCTTACGCGAAGTCAAAGGCCCCGAGTCGCGCATAGAAGTTATTCCTGCCGCATCTGAAATGCCGCAGGAGATGGGTAAAAGTTACCTGGATGCGTTCGGGCGGCTGGGTTGTAAGAACGTACACGTCCTGTATTTCGAGTCGCCGGAAGAAGCCGACAAAGCTGAAAACATCAGGCGAATCGAGAAAGCAGACGGGGTATTGTTTACCGGCGGAGACCAGACAAAGCTGATCGAAACGTTGCAGGACTCCCGGCTTCTTCAATGCGTTCATGACCGCTACCACAACGACGATGGCTTCGTTATTGCCGGTACCAGCGCCGGAGCAGCCGCCATGTCAAAACTGGCCATCAAAGAAGGGAAAAGCGCAGAGTCACTGATCAAAGGGCTCATTGAAACCGAAAAAGGGCTTTCCTTACTACCGTCTGCCGTAATTGATACCCATTTCATGCAGCGGGGCCGTCTGCCTCGTCTGACCGAAGCCCTGCTCCGCAATCCGGGTCTGGTAGGTATTGGCCTGTGCGTGGATACGGGGGTTGTTATCACACGTGGCAACCAATTGAAAGCGATTGGGTCGGGCGGGGTTTTCATTGTCGAAGCCGATGAAGTGGAGCAGACGAACTACTACGAAATCCCTGAACTGGAACCCGTATACGTCAATAACTTACGCATTCATATCCTGGCCAACGGCGCGGGTTACCGCATTAACGAGCGAAGGTTTACGACCGAGCCGTTAAAAGCGAGTCAAAGGAGCTAATGAGCCAATAGAACTGGATACGTATCAGGACTGATGAATTTGCCCGGTCAGCAGCGGTAAACTGACAATGAACTGACCGTAGAAAAAGCCGCTCCAGGTTAACCTGTAAGCGGCTTTTCGACATGATAAGTAGTGCCTAAGACTCACTCTGGCCGTACCGTCACGCCTTGGCTTCGATCGGCATCGTTCGGCCGTATTTCTCATCCAGCTCTTTGAAAGCCTGGATGATCTCCACCGACTTGCTGACTTTTTCGGTCAAATGAACGATCAGGCACCCCGACTCAGCATGGCGAATGGCGTAATCCAGCGCCTTTAGTTCTTCGGGTATGAACTCAATGGCCTTATCGGGCTCGATGGCCTGGATTCCCCGACTGACCAGGGTCACGATCTCCTCCGGATTCCGGCCCCGGTAGTCCTCGTCCAGCCGAATGATAACCCTGTCGAAGAGCCCGGCAGCGATGCGCCCCAGTTCGAAGATATCTTCATCCCGCCGGTCGCCGACACCGGTCAGCACGCCGATCTTACAGCTCGCGTCGACCTGATTGATATACGCACCGAGCGCCGACAAACCGTGCGGATTGTGGGCGTAGTCGACCAGTACCGAGAACTCGTTAAATTGAAACAGATTCATCCGGCCCGGCGTATTCTCGAACGACGGGATGAACGTCCGCAGCCCCTGCGCAATCCGGCTGACCGATATTTGGCTGGCGTACGTAGCCAGCGTGGCAGCCAGAATATTTTCGATCATAAACGTAGCGGTACCGCCAAACGTCAGCGGGATGTCGTTTACGTGCTCCACACGCATCCGCTCCGGACCATCCAGGATGGTGATGTAGCCTTCGTCGTAAACAGCCGCCAGACCACCCTCCCGAACGTGCCGCAGAATCCGGTCGCTGTTAGGGTCCATACTGAACAGCGCCAGCTTCGAACTGATTCGTTCGCGCATCTGGTAGGTGTATTCATTGTCGGCGTTCAACACGGCATAGCCATCTTTCTTTACCGCTTCGGGGATCACCGCTTTTACTTTGGCCATGTCCTCTACGGTCCGGATGCCGTGCAGACCGAGGTGATCAGCCGCTACGTTGGTCACAACACCAACATCGCACTGGTCAAACGCCAGTCCGGAGCGCAGCATACCGCCCCGGGCGCACTCCAGCACCGCAAATTCAACCGACGCATCCTTCAGCACCTTACACGCACTGATGGGGCCGGTGGTGTCGCCCTGCTCGATCATGTAATCACCGATGTAGATACCATCCGTAGTGGTATAACCGACCCGGGTCCCCGTTTGCCGAACAATGTGAGCCGACAGTCGGGTCGTGGTTGTTTTGCCGTTAGTTCCCGTAACGGCGATAATGGGGATACGCCCGTTTGCATCGTTGGGAAACAGCATTTCAGCAACACTATTACCCACATCGCGCGGCTTCCCCTCCGACGGGTGCGTGTGCATACGGAAGCCAGGACACGCATTCACCTCAATTACCGTAGCACCGGATGCTTTCAGCGGACGCGTAATGTCTTCCGCAATGAGGTCGATACCGCAGATGTCCAGCCCAATGGCGCGGGCGGCCCGCTCAGCCATGAAGGCAATTTCGGGATGTACAATGTCCGTTACGTCCACCGACGTTCCGCCCGTACTCAGGTTCGCCGTCCGCTTCAGGCTGCACTCCTCCCCTTCCGGAAGTATTGATTCCGGAGTCAGACCACGCGCGGTCAGATAGTCCAGGCTGCACTCGTCCAGCCTTATTTTTGTGAGCAGATTGAGGTGGCCATCCCCGCGTCGGGGGTCTTTGTTCGCCAGTTCCACCAGTTCGGTGATGGTTGATTTACCGTCGCCGATTACCTGCGCCGGCACCCGCTCGGCAGCCGCCACAAACTTATAGTCAATGATCAGCAGGCGGTAATCCTTGCCTTTCGCAAACTGCTCGACAATCACTTTCGACGAGTGGCGTTTCGCCCGCACAAAGGCCGTGAACAGCTCCTGGGCGCTCTGGATATTGGTTGTTACGCCCCGGCCGTGGTTACCGTCCAGTGGTTTCACCACCACTGGAAAATCGATACGCCGGAGAACGGCTTCCAGGTCGCGTTCCGACTCAATGACATCGCCGAAAGGCACCGGAATGCTGGCATCTTCCAGAATGCGTTTGGTTTCGTTCTTATCGCCGGCCAGATCGGCCGCAATCATACTCGTCTGCCACGTAGCGGTAGTGTTGATCCGCTTTTGCTGCGCACCATACCCCAGTTGAACGTAGGAGTCATTATCCAGCCGTACGTACGGAATACCCTTACGGAGACAGGCCTCCACAATGGCCGACGTACTGGGGCCAAGTCTGTCGGTTTCATTGATCCGGCGCAGTTCTTCCAGATCGTGCTGAAGATCGTAGGACTCCCCTTCAATCAGCGCTTCGGCAATAGCTACGGCGCACTGGGCTGCGTAGATGCCCGCCCGCTCCTGCTGGTAAGCTATCACAACATTATAGACGCCCGGATCGCCGGTACCACGGGTTCGACCAAAGCCGCATTCCATACCAGCCAGCGACTGAAGTTCCAGGGCGATGTGTTCGATGACGTGGCCCATCCACGTACCCGATTTGACGCGGAAGAAAAATCCACCCGGTCGCCCTTCGGAGCACTGGTGGCTGTAGAGGCTCGGGATCAATTGCTGAAGCCGCTCGTAGAAACCCGTAATCCGATTGGTCGGGTAGTCTTCGAGCTGCTCCAGGTCCAGCTTCATAACAACAAGATTAGGGTACCTGATCGACCAATAGTTTGGTCCGCGTAGGGTACGAATTTCCAGAATTTTCATAGCTGTTGAGCAGATAAGGTAGCAGAACGTAGTAGCGGTACGTTCGCTGATTGTTAAGGTTGACAGACGATTGGCATACCCGGTTATAACAGGCAGCGCATGGTCATAGATTATCTGTGAAGTTTATACCTATAATTTTGTGTAATACCGCTTACTCAACGATAAACCGTTTTACTTGTTTTGCCGGATTATTTAGCCTTTTAGCGAATGGCCCCCTGTTTCGGAACCGATATTCATAACGTAGAATAAAAATAGTATAACTTTCCCAATAAATAATTAAAACTTTCTAAATGGCCCGCATCTGTTCATTCCAGGTTTTTCGATGTCAGCCGGGCACCAAGGTACTCGCGGTTCAGGCGAACAATGTTTTCAATCGATACCGAAGCGGGGCACTCTACGGCGCAGGCCCCCGTAAACGAACAGGCACCGAACCCTTCGGCGTCCATCTGGGCCACCATCCGCTGCGCCCGTTCCCGACGCTCCGGCTGCCCCTGCGGCAATAAGGCAAACCGCGACACCTGCGCCCCGACGTACAGCATGGCCGATGCATTCTTGCAGGCGGCTACGCAGGCCCCGCAGGCAATACAAGCCGCAGCATCCATGGTTTCTTCGATAGTACCGCGTGGAATGAGTGTTTCGTTCGCATCGGGGGCCGAGCCAGTATTGACTGAGATGTAGCCGCCTGCCTGTATGATCCGGTCAAAAGCCGTGCGGTCAGTCATCAAATCTTTCACGATCGGGAAGGCTCTGGCTCGCCAGGGCTCCACAATAATCGTGTCTCCATCGTTGAACGACCGCATATGCAGCAGACACGTAGCCGCGCCGGTCTGCGGACCATGCGGGCGACCGTTGATGTACATGGCGCAGGAGCCACAGATGCCCTCGCGGCAATCATGGTCAAAGGCAATGATTTCTTCGCCTTTTTTGGTCAGTTCACCGTTCAGTACGTCAAACATCTCCAGAAACGAGATGTCCGGCGAGATATTCGTCATTTTGTAGTCAACCAGCTTCCCGGGCGCACTGGTGTTTTTCTGCCGCCAGACTTTCAGGGTGAAATTCATAGAAGGTCAGGAATAAGGATGTATTATCAGATAGTCGTTACGTTATCAGTTGGTGTCGCGGGAGATCATTCTCCTGTTGCTTCGTGGCAGCAATGAGTGACCTCCCGCGACTTAGGGCAACCGAAAGCCCTTCGCGGACCATGTTCAGTGCGGTTGCTTGAACTGATCGTTGAGATTCTGCCGCTCGATCTGCGTTTCCAACGGAATCAGTTCGTTCTCGTGGGGCAGGTTCGACTCCGGTGTCTGCGAATACGGTACGTTCTGAGGAATGAAATCCTCCTTGGCTCCCGGCTTGCTGTAGTCATATGGCCAGCGATACACAGCCGGAATCTCGCCTGGCCAGTTGCCGTGCATAAGTTTGATGGGCGACGTCCATTCCAGCGTATTAGCCTTCCAGGGGTTCTGTGGCGCTTTTTTGCCGTAGAACATGCTGTAGAAGAAATTGAACAGGAACGTAACGTTAGCCGTATGCACCAGAATAGCCGCCAGCGTTATAAACCTGTTCATGTCGCCGAACACATCCTTCATGAAATCGTAACTGGTGAACGCATAGTATCGACGCGGAAAGCCAGCTATGCCCATGTAATGCATGGGAAAAAACAACAGGTAGATACCAATGAACAGACCCCAGAAGTGAATGTGCCCCAGCGTTGGGTTCATCATCCGGCCAAACATTTTGGGGTACCAGTGATAGATACCGGCCAGGAAACCAAACGACGATACGCCCCCCATCACAAAATGGAAGTGTGCCACCACGAAGTAAGTATCGTGGAGGTGGATATCAATTACACTGTTTCCTAATATCAAGCCCGTTAGGCCCCCTGTAATGAAAAATGACACCAGGCCGATCGAAAACAGCATCTGAGGGGTAAAATGAATATTACCCTTCCACAAAGTTGTCAGGTAGTTAAAAACTTTTACCGCTGAAGGCACAGCGATAATCAGGGTGAGGAACATGAATATTGACCCCAGAAACGGGTTCATACCTGACACGAACATATGGTGCCCCCACACCAGAAAGGCCAGGAACGTAATGCCTATCATGGATGCGACCATAGCCCGGTAGCCAAAAATGGGTTTGCGGCAATGTACAGCGAAGATTTCCGACGTAATGCCCAACGCAGGCAGCAACACAATGTACACCTCCGGGTGGCCCAGGAACCAGAACAGGTGTTGGTAGACGATCGGGTTCCCCCCCAGATTCGGCAAGGCCTCGCCAGCGATGTAGAGATCAGAAAGGTAGAAACTAGTACCAAACTCCCGGTCGAACAGCAACAGTAATACCGCCGAAAATAAGACGGGAAAGGACAACAGCCCCAGAACAGCCGTCAGGAAAAACGCCCAGACCGTGAGCGGCAATTTGCTGAATGACATCCCGCGCGTCCGGAGGTTGATCACCGTAGTAATATAATTAATGCCCGCCAACAACTGGGAAATAATGAACAGTGCCATACTGGCAATCCAGTATGTCATTCCCATCGCCGAGCCCTGAGCGGCCTCTTTGATGGCATTGAGTGGTGGATAGGCCGTCCAGCCCCCGTTCGGCGGACCGGTTTCCAGAAACAAAGCCGTAAACATGACTAAGCTGGCCACGAAAAAGAACCAGTACGAAAGCATGTTGAGAAAGCCCGAAGCCATATCGCGGGCACCGATCTGGAGCGGAATCAGAAAGTTGGAAAACGTACCGCTCAGCCCGGCCGTCAGCACGAAGAAGATCATGATCGTGCCGTGCATGGTCACCATAGCGAGGTAGAATTCGGGATCAAGCTTACCCGATTCGTTAATCCAGCGGCCCAGAATCGGACGCATCCAGTCCATTCTCATGTCCGGGAAACCGAGCTGCATCCGAAACAGCAACGACAAGGTCGTTCCGACAACAGCCCAGAAGATTCCCGTGATCATGTACTGCTTGCCGATGGTCTTGTGATCTTCCGAGAAAATGTATTTGCGTATGATCGAATGCGGTTCGTGTTTTCCCTCTTCGGCTTCAGCCGGCGTCGTGCCAGGGTTGATGGTATCCGGACTTCCTTCCTTTCCACGCCCTGATCGCAATTGTGAATACCCCGTCGACACCCACCCAATAAGAACAGCGGCAATAATCAATACACCAGTCAGAAACATAGCCTTATACGTTGAGTAGTTTTTGCTAAAAAATCGGTTGGAGAGGTTTCAGTCAGGCCAAGCAAATACCTACTTAGCCTGTCATTTCAATAGGGAACTTTTCAGTACGGGCAGGAGCCCCAAAACAAACGGCGTAAATGAGGGAATGGCCCCGCCTAAAATGAAGCAGGCAGAGCGCCTGTCTCTGCCTGTTGATTATCCCATTTTCTGTCGCCAGCATCTCTAAACAAACTCATGCCAGTTGATACTATCGAGGTAGGGAGCCAGTTCACTCGTACTCTTGAAGGCGTATATGTATTTTAATTCATGCTCTTTCCACCAGCTGGCCTCTACGTAGAAGTTGCCCAGGCTGTACAGCATGAGGTACTCCTTCCCCCGCATCCGGGGCATCAGGGGTATTCCTGCCTGATACAACACCGCACACTGAAGCCGTTTAGATAGCTGTACAAATTCAGACAGGCTGATTGGCATACGCTTCCCTACCTTAAACGATACACAAAACCGATGGCTTCGCCTGCCACCATCCAGGCCCTCTTGGCACAAGTGCCTCAACGGATTCGCCGGCGGCCAGTCGCTGCACCATCCGGGTCAGGTCGGTTGGCTCCGGCCTGCCGTCCCGCAGGCAATACACCCCGGGTTCGTAGAGCTTCTCACAGCGGGTCAGCATACAGTGCCAGTCGTACATCCCGAACACGGCCCAGGCGGTTACAGCCTGCACATCGACGCCTTCGCAACGAGCCATCAGGGCCTGCTGCCAGGTTTCGCCCAGCCACCGCATCTGCTCATCGACGGTGCAACCCAGGTGCGCTTCGGTAACGACCAGCGGTATCTGGTACCGTTGCCAGGCCTGCAACAACAGCTTGCTGAGGCCCAGTCGCTGCCCGGGTGCCGCCCGGACAACTTCGGTATCGACATAAATATCCTGACCGTTTCCGGCATGCAGGTGAGCGGGATATCCATCGAGGGAATGGTCCAGATAGCGTTCGCTCGTAACGTAATGGTTGATACCGATAATGGAAGGTGGACAGGGGTTTTCGACATGAAACCACAAGTTCTGCTCCGATGCACCGGCCCAGCGCAGATACGACCACATCGGGTGGCTGGGCACTACGTACCCACAAAGCAAATCCCAGGTCAGCCACCGACGATAGTTTTCAAACTCTGCCTGATAGGCCAGCCTGGACGTACTATGCGTATAGCCCAGATCGTCGGTCTGCACCAGTTGGGCGTTGGGCTGTACGTGCCGGATCTCATACATAGCCCGGACCGTTGCCCGGCATTCGCGTAGCAGCAGATCCACGAATAGCCGGTCCGAGTTGGCATGCGGATACCAATGACCATACAGGCCCGAAAACCGGGCGGTCGTCAGCGGTTCGTTGACGGGCGTGTACAGTTCCACCCACGGATATCGCTCCGCCACGCGCCGGGCGTAGCGGGGCAATTCCCGCTCAAAAGCCGACCGCTCAAACGTAGCATAGCGCGGTCCGCAGCCGTGGTGAACCAACCCCACTACGGGCCGGATCGAACGCTCGCGCAGTAGGGCCAGGCGTTCGTCGGACCAGCGCCAGTCCAGTTCGTCAGGTTTGTACGGAGCCGTTCGTTCCCATAACACAGGGTAGCGAACAGTTCCGGCACCCAGCTTTGTCAGGAAATCCATGTCTTCGTGACGGTGGTGATGACCGGTTCGAAGGACCTGATCCTGATAGACATCACCGACCCGATTGACGGTGCATTCGATGCCGCTCCACATAGCAAGCTGGGGCTGGCTGTCCCGTAGCCTGTCGGGGCTGGCTATAAATCGGTTGCTCATCAGACTATTGCTCGGTTAAGATACCCTGCAACTCTACCTGCATGAGCCGCTGCATCTGCCCCCACGTATTTTCCCACGACTGCTCCCGCAGAAATGCATCGATCGCTTTCCAGTCGTCGCCCTGTTTATTCCGGACAAAAAGATCAATGGCTTTCTCGAATGCTTCAACTGAATCGGCAATGCCTACCCGCTCCCAGCCCCCATACGTACGCACCACATCCCGGATGGGCGTGGATACCACCGGCAAACCGGCCGCGAGGTATTCAGGAGTTTTGGTCGGGCTGATGTACCGGGTAGCCGTATTCAGCGCAAAGGGCAGCATGGCAACGTCCCAATTGCTGAAATAGGCCGGCAGTTGGTTATAGTCTTTCATTCCGAGGTAATGCAGGTTCGGGTGGCGGGGCAGCGAATCAGGGCAAATCTTCACTACGGGTCCGAGCAGAATAAACTGCCAGTCCGGTCGACGCTGCGCCAATTCGTCCAGCAAGGCCAGATCGAGCCGTTCGTCGATCACCCCGCAAAAGCCAATGCGAACACCGGAGACGGATCGCTGGTCGTCGGGGTCAGGCAGCGATTGCCGGGCTGGCCTGAAATGCTCAAAATCAATGCAACTGGGAAAGGCAAATACGCGTGGGTGCCGCTTCTGCTTGGCTTCGTACAGGCTGTAGCCCCCCGTAAACACCAGGTCGGCCTGCTGAAGGAGCTGCTTTTCCTGATCCAGCAGCAACGGCGACGCCCCTGCAAACGCCGACAGCTCGTCCATGCAGTCGTAGACCGTCAGCTCCGGCCGCAGGTGATTACTGAACAGACAGGCCATTGGGGTATAATACCAGGCCACGTATCGACTGATCCGCTCCCCAAGCAGCAGTTCGTCCAATAGCTGCCGTTGCAGCTCAATGGCCGTTTCCGCTTCGGTACCGTGGGGCAGGTGCGGAACAACCACCCGTAATCGATCATCAACGGCCTTAATCTCCAGCCGATACTCAGTTCCCCATGCCGGTTCTTCAATGAACCAGATCTGCCAGTGGCGACTTGCCCGGCTCAAAAGGTGCTGTGGTCGTTGATAAACAAAGTTCCAGCGCAGGTGTGAGAAACAAAGCAGGTGCTCAACCACCCCTGACGTTTGTTGCTTACCATTTGTTGATAATCCTGAGACGCGCTTTGACGATAAGCCAATAGTACTTGCCGATTCATTCCTAAATGTCATAGCTGAACGTTGAGTTGCTTACTCGTTTTACTCCCCAATGAGTAAAGCGCCGAAAAACGAACTAACCTTCAGCAAATAACATGACGGCCACTCACGGCGGTTTAAAAACAAATGAAGTAATTAGATAATGGTCTTTGTTAACATACAAAGACCTGTTAATCTATGCGATACACCTGAAAAGCATAGAAACGTAGACGAAACACGACAAAATGAACGTAATTGTGAATACATTTATCCGTAACGATCATTACGTATTGCGACAATTGGCGAAACCAATAAAAAAATTAATCTACTACATTTATAGAATGTTGTATTTTTGACCTTACAACTTTGTACACAACACTATGAAAAATAATTTTCGCAACTCTAAATTACTAGTAATCGAAGACAACTCAGATCACCGTTTCTTTATTGAAAAAGCAATGAAAACCTGCTTATCGGAGGTTTCGGCGATCCACATGTCCACCGAACAGCAAGCCATTGCCTACATGGATAGTTGTCTTTATCAGGAATGGGACCTGCCAACACTCATTCTGCTGGACCTGTATTTACCAAACCGTGAAAACGGGTGGCGCATACTGGAACACATCAGGCAAATGCCAACGCCCATCAACCAGATACCAATCGTAATGCTTAGCTATTCAAACCAGCGCGACGATATTGCCGAGGCCTACCAAAAGGGCATCTCATCGTACCTGGTCAAACCAACTCATGAGGAAGAATGGGTAAGCTACTTTCAGAAACTACGTTCATATTGGTGGGAAACAGTCACTCTGCCCAAAATGAGATTTAGTTTTTGAGCCGGGTGCCTCCCCTCAATGAACCAGTGCAACCGTCGAAAACCAGTAATCGCACAGCCGTTCGAGCGTTTGGACCAGCCGACTGTTATCGTTCGTAACCGATACAACCGAATTGGCATGTAGCGTATAGGCCTGCTCCACCTCCTGGCTTGCCGGCAAAACCAGCATCACAACGGGAATAGCGGCAAGCCGGGAGTTTTCTTTCAACCGGCGCAACGTTCTGACTCTGTCCATTTTCGACGTACGCGCATCGATCAGAATCAACACGGGTAGCTCATCCTCAGCCGTGAACTCCAGCATCTCGGGCAAAATACTGCCCTGATCTAATACATGCAGGTTATACTGCCCCCACTTCTCATCCAGCAACTGCTGAAGCAACTGCATGTTGGGCATATCGTCGCTGATGACCACCACCGACCGCTCCGTGGCGTAGTCGTCCTGCTGAGTGGAATTGAAGTCCTCATCGTCCCCGGCCGGCACCAAATCAGCCTCCACCAAAGAGGTTTGCAATACGTCGATTACCTGATTCCACCGTCGGCGGCTTACCGGAAGCGTTGTTCCGTCGGTTAACTGGACAGAGCCCGCCATTTTTGGCCGTGGGGGAGCCTGAGCCGATTCAACGCATTGGGGATTGACCAGGGCCGTTTTATGGACGCGGATAAACGTGGGCAGGTTGACTTCAAAAAAATTCAGCGACTTGGCCGCCAGCTCTTTCTCGCCATTTCTGTAGTACACCCACGAGTAGTTATTTGCCCCGGACAGATAATTAATTAAAAACGGGTGCTGAAGGATTTTCCGAACTGTACTCATACGAAGTTTTCATAACGTTCACCGAACCTGTCGTAACTGGTAAGCAAGCGGGAATCACAGACTCAGATTGACTGCTCATCAACCAACCAATGGCCTTCCAGTCCAGGCTTTCGGCTACATAGCCGACCGACATAAGTGTTTTTGTTATAAAAATACATAGGATATAGTAAAACCCGGTCGTAAAGTAGCCCCTACTTTTCCAAAAGTTTGTATGCGGTCATCGTTTCGGGTCCGTACCCACCCTCCGGCCAGGCTCATTATTTCTCCCTCCAAGATAAACCGCGTACCGATCAGGTAAGCCAATCCGGCGCTCAACTGCCCCCGGTACGTATCCGTCACGAACGAGTCGTCGGTCCACTCCCAGGCTAATTCAGCGGCTGCATACGGGGTAAGCCGACGGTTGCTGAAATACTGCTTCACGAACGGATGAACGCCTACCGTCCACCGCTCCGACCGCACCGATTGCTGATCCAGTCCGCCGAGGTACTGGTCCGTAAGTTTACTATAGGCTACCGGCGTAGCAACCCCCACAACCAGCCGCGTATTGACAAGATAGCCAATGGATGGATTTATCGAAAAACCCCGCCCCATTTCTTCCCTGAACACATCCGCTACGTTCCGGCTGGTAATAAGTTTTCGATTGCTGGTGGTCAGTTCAAAGCCCCCGGCCACCAGCCAGTTTGACCGCACAAACTGGTTCGGCGGAAATACGGGGTTCTCCATGGGCCGGGAGGGTGGCCGCCCTGTTGTGGCAATAAGCCCCACGCCCAGATTGGTGACGGTAAGCGGAAAGGTGTTTGACCGGGTAATGGCTTCAATACCCCAGTAGTTGGTAATGTAATAGATAAAGCCGGCCTGTAGCTCAGGTGATAGAAAGAACCGATTTTCGCGGGTTTGTGAGAAACGCTGCGTAGTTGCCTGCGATCGGGACACACCCCGCTCCCAATCGCCCGACAGCCCGACTCCGAGATAGACCCGCCAGTTGAACGACCGGTTGCCGGAAGGTGGTCCCCAATAACGCCGGGCAAACGGTGTTAGGGAGAGTTTACTATCGAACCGACTATTCCGGGTGTCGAAGTTGAAGCCGGCCTTCGTACTCGCCTTGCTCAGCTCCGCTGTCACCTCCGCCCCTAACAGGAAATTTTTTCGCACGAATACACCCCGGCCTGCAAACAACTGCATGGCCAGGTCAGAAGCGTTGTCCTGGTACTGGCGTGACGTAGCCAATTGCCCACCCAGGCCGCCTGTCCAGAAACCATTGCCCTTTTCGGTTTGCGCCTGCACACCCGGGCAGACCGCACAAAGCGCCCAAATACGTAAATAAGCTAATGCTTTCATGAACGAGAAACTCCACTACGTTGATCCTACCATCCTGAACCCCATTCATTGCCTGCCAAGTTACTGAAACGCTAAGCCACTTATTCACAATGATTTCCAACAAAAAAGGAGCCGAACACATGGTTCGGCTCCTTCGTATTTATTGTATGGCGATAAATCTTATTCTACCACGGCTTCCGGTTTCTTAACCGAGATCGTCAGCGACTCGCCGTTACCGTCATAATCCGCCAGAATCACGTCGCCTTCCTTCAGTTCACCTTTCAGGATTTCTTCGGCAACGGGGTCCTCGAGGTAGCGCTGGATGGCGCGGCTCAGCGGACGGGCACCATACTGCGGATCGTAGCCTTTGTCCGACAGGAAGTCTTTTGCTTTGTCGGTCAGCTCGACTTTGTAGCCCAGGTTAGTTACGCGGCCCAGCAGCTTGCCCAACATGAGGTCGATGATTTTGTGGATGTCTTCGCGCTGCAGCGAGTTGAACACAATCACATCGTCCAGACGGTTCAGGAACTCCGGCGAGAAAGCTTTCCGCAGGGCGTTCTGAATCGTGGTCTTCATCAGTTCGTCCTGGTTCTCAGCCTTGTTGCGGGTAGCAAAACCTATGCCAGAGCCAAAATCTTTCAGGTCACGTACGCCAATATTCGACGTCATGATGATGATCGTGTTCCGGAAATCCACCCGGCGACCCAGACCATCGGTCAGGATACCGTCGTCGAGCACTTGCAGGAGGATGTTGAACACATCCGGGTGCGCCTTCTCGATCTCGTCAAGCAGTACGACTGAGTACGGCTTCCGGCGAATCTTCTCGGTCAACTGACCACCTTCTTCATAACCAACGTAGCCCGGAGGAGCGCCGACCAGTCGGCTAACACTAAACTTCTCCATGTACTCCGACATGTCGATCCGCACCAGCGCATCTTCCTTGTCGAACAGGTACGTCGCCAGCACTTTGGCCAGTTCCGTCTTACCAACCCCGGTTGGGCCGAGGAAGATGAACGAACCAATCGGTTTCTTCGGATCTTTCAGACCAACCCGCGTCCGCTGAATGGCTTTCACCAGCTTGTCGATCGCCGACTGCTGACCGATTACTTTGCCTTTCAGTTCTTCGCCCATGTTGATCAGCTTGCGACCTTCATCGAGCGATACGCTGTTGACCGGGATACCCGTCATCATCGCTACTACTTCGGCTACGTTTTCTTCGTTGACCGTGTAGCGACGCTTCTTGGTATCTTCTTCCCAGGCCTGCTTGGCGCGTTCGAGCTGGTCGATCAGGCGCTTCTCCTTGTCGCGGAGCTGAGCTGCCTCTTCGTACTTCTGGCTCTTGACAACCTGGTTCTTTTCCTTCTTGATATTCTCGATCTGCTCTTCAAGCTTCAGAATATCTTCAGGAACGGTAATGTTGGAGATGTGTACGCGGGCGCCCACTTCGTCCAGTACGTCGATGGCCTTATCGGGCAGGAACCGGTCGGAGATGTAACGCTCCGACAGCTTCACGGCCGCTTCAACTGCCTGTGGCGTGTAGTTGACGTGGTGGTGGTCTTCGTACTTATCCTTGATGTTATTCAGAATCTCGATGGTTTCATCGATCGACGTAGCGTCAACCATCACCATCTGGAAACGACGGGCCAGCGCACCATCTTTCTCGATGTACTGACGATACTCATCCAGCGTCGTGGCACCGATGCATTGAATGTCGCCCCGGGCCAGAGCCGGCTTGAACATATTCGATGCGTCGAGTGAACCAGAAGCGCCACCTGCGCCGACGATGGTGTGCAATTCGTCAATGAACAGAATCACCTCGGGTGATTTTTCCAGTTCATTCATGACGGCCTTCATCCGCTCTTCGAACTGGCCACGGTATTTGGTACCAGCCACGAGCGACGCCAGGTCGAGCGTAACTACGCGTTTGCCGAACAGCACCCGCGACACCTTCTTCTGCACTATGCGCAGCGCCAGGCCCTCGGCGATGGCCGTTTTACCAACACCCGGTTCGCCGATCAGGATCGGGTTATTTTTCTTCCGGCGGCTCAGAATCTGAGCAACGCGTTCAATTTCTTTTTCGCGACCAACAATGGGGTCAAGTTTGCCAAGTTCAGCAAGCTTGGTCAAGTCACGGCCGAAGTTATCCAGCACCGGGGTCCGAGACTTTTCGGAGCCTTTCGGATCTTTGCCTGAGCTGGAGCTGCCACTGCCACCGAACATGCCACGGTCGTTGTCGTCGTCGTCGGTTTCGGGGCCCATCACCGGACGGCTTCCCGAAGATTGATATTCCAGCATCTCCTTGATCACCTCATAATTAACGTTGAACTTATTCAGAATCTGCGTCGCCACGTTATCTTCGTCGCGCAGAATTGACAACAGCAGGTGCTCCGTACCAATGAGTGGGCTCTTAAAGATTTTAGCTTCCAGATACGTAATCTTCAGGGTCTTCTCCGACTGACGGGTCAGCGGGATATTGGCCAGATTTTTAACGTTATTGGTGGCCGTTCCTTTAGTGGCTTGTTCAATGGTAATGCGGAGTTCATCCAGCGAGATGCCCAGTTTTTTCAGCAGCCCCACGGCTACCCCTTCGCCCTCGCGGATCATACCCAGCAGCAGGTGCTCCGTGCCGATGTAGTCGTGGCCCAGGCGTAAGGCTTCTTCCCGGCTCAGCGAGATCACTTCCTTGACGCGGTTTGAGAATTTTGCTTCCATTCGCTTTGGGTCTCCTATCGTAAGCGTAATAATGGCTTAACGAAGTATTTTCAGGTTTTGTTCACCCGGTTTAAGGGTTGGTCAGTTGGTGGATTGCGTGATGTGTTTTCAGTTTATTCGCCGGCAAAGGTGATAAGCCAAATCAATCAAACGACCGCCCATGTAAATAACAAATAAATTACGTTAACCATTCCACCGCGCGCGGCCCCTGACAAAATAATAAATCAAGTATGCTCAGGTTTGGTACAAATTCCCGGCCAAAGTTCTGCTCGTAGGGCGCTGCGTGATGGAATACGTACGTAATTACCTGGTTCGGTGGATGTATCCGCGACCGAGCGTCAAAAATGCCGGCCGGCGGTTCCTTGTCGTACCAATCTGTCAGGTTAATAGCCGGTGAACGACCAAGTAGTTTCAGACAAATTGTCAGCAGTTCCCAGTTCAGATCAAACAAATACGTCCAGCTTTTCCGATAGACCGGTTCAAAGTAGGGCGCGTAGTACTCAAAAAACGGAGCTTTACCGTAAGCCGCCTGCAGGCACCGCCAATGCCGATCCTGCCAGGACTGACCATTGTCCACTCGCACATCGCGAATGAGTTGCTTGTGCGTACCCTGCTGCACCGGTACCGTGAGTGCATCCACCTTGTTTGCCGTCAGGACGTAGCAGCGATTTCTGTAACTTTGCTTCTGATAATGTTCGGCGGCTTCGATCCGTACTTCATCGTACTGAAAAAGACCCGTCATGTAATCCAGACAGGGCAGGTAATGCAGCTCAATGAGAAGTTGGGTTGGTACAGGAGGAGCCGGTTGGTACTTTTCCAATAATAACAAACGTATCCGTCACCAATTAACGTAAAAAAACAATACCGCCAACGGTTTTTGCCAAATTTTAATTAAAGGGTGTTTTCGTACGTATAACGAATTCTACCTAGTTGTCGTCTATCTTTTTGCGAATGATCTTTTTCCGACTCTTATCCCGTCTGCCGCTCAGTATCTTGTATGGAATTTCCAATTTCTTGTACTTTTTACTGCTGTATGTTATCCGGTACCGCCGGCGTGTCGTTGATGAAAACTTACGTCTGTCTTTCCCCGAACGGTCGGACCGTGAGCGGCAGCAGATCGCCCGACGATTTTACCGGAACCTAACCGATCTGCTGGTCGAAACAATCAAAATGCCGACTCTCTCCCCGGCTGACCTGAAACGCCGTGTCCAGTTTACGAACATTGACCTTGTCAAAGATCGGCTGGACGCGGGTCAGGCGGTGATCGGGATGGCGTCCCATCAAAGCAACTGGGAATGGATTCCGTCGGCGTCCGTACTGTACGGGATGCCGACCGACAGCATTTACAAACCCCTGAACAGCCCTTTCTTTGAAGAGCTGATGCGCTCGATTCGGTCAAGTTTTGGCGCGGTGCCGGTACCGATGAATACCCTCCCCCGCCGGATGGTCGCTCAGAAGGACGTGCCACGAATTATTGCGCTGGTAGCCGATCAGGTGCCGGATCAGCCTGAACATGCCTACTGGATTGATTTCCTGCACCGCGACACACCGTTCTACCCCGGCTCCGAACGCCTGGCCCGCAGCCGGAACCTGCCGGTTTTTTACACTGAACTGGTGCGGGTTCGGCGCGGGTATTATGAAGTTACGTTTACGCTCATCGGCGATCCTCCGTACACAGATCTGCCGGAAGGAAGAATTCTCGATCGGTACCGCGACGCCCTTACCAATACCATTCAGAACCACCCATCGGACTGGCTCTGGTCGCACAAGCGCTGGAAACACTGGCGGGGCAAATACACGAAGATTGAAACCAAGCTAACGTAGTGGTTCCCGTCCGTAGTGATGACACCACGCCTATGGAATCATTGTCAAAAATTTGGTAGTTTGACAGGCTAATTCGCTGCCCTAAACCTTATGAAAACTGTCGTTCTTACCACGCTGCCCCTCTTCGGTTTTTATGCCGGACTTAGCCAGCCTATACCGGCCACGACCGGCCGCACCCTGCTGATCACATCCGTACGCACCGGTAATACGGACATCTTCGCGGTCGATCCCGTATCAGGCACATCCATCAATCTGACGAATGCTCCTCAGTCAGAAGAACGCTACCCGGCCTGGTCACCGGATGGGAAAATGATTGTGTTTACCTCCAACCGGGGTGATGGCAAAACCTTTGACCTGTACATTGCCAACGCCGATGGCAGTCGGGCTCAGGCGTTAACCCATTTGCCCGCCGGTTCGGTAGCGTACTGGCCCTGCTTCACGGCCGATGGTCAGTACATTTACTTCAACGAAGGCAACAGCAGCCAGATTTACCGGATTCGGCCCAATGGTAAGGACATGAAAGCCATGGCGCAGGGCCGCGACGGCAACATCTCGCCCGACGGGAAACAGATCGTGTACACGCAGCAGGGCACCAATGGCTTCGGGGTGTGGGTCATGAACGCTGATGGATCGAACCGGAAACAGATCATCCCGAATGAAAGCCAGATTGGGGGCATTGCGCCGGTCTGGTCGCACGACGGCAAGATGATTGCTTTTTCGGGACAGGCTGGCGACTACGCCGAAATTTTTGTATGCAACGCCGACGGTAGTGACCTCAAGCAAATCACCCATCTGAAGAAAATCAGTAGCTCCCCCGCCTTTTCGCCGGATAATCAATACCTGACCTTCCGCGTAACGGAGGAAGCCTACTGGCGCGACGCCCAAAAGCGCGAAAAGACGTACCAGGAAAAAGAAGCCGACAAACGCCCGGTCTGGCTGGTCAAAGCTGATGGCACCGACGCGCAACTGCTGGAGGTCCTGCACTACCACTGCGCCATGGACGGTAGCCGCGCCGAATGGAAGCCCCTGGCAAAAAAGTAAGGCGCTATCAATCAGCACGCAACGACAGTCTACCACAAATAATGCACCGGATTTCTGATGTATTCGTCGTAGATACTGGTTACGGCCTGCATCTGTTCTGCCGAAGGAGCCGGCCGCTCAAGCGCCTGCAAATTGGACGTCAGGTGGTCGGGTTTCGACGCACCGGGGATGATACAGCTTACGGCATCGAACGTCAAGATCCACCGCAATGCATCGGGAGCCAGGTTATCGTCGCCCGGGAAAACGGTACGTAGCTGATCCACGGCAGCCAGGCCCCTTTCGTACTCTACGCCCGAGAAAGTTTCACCCTTGTCGAAGGCCGCGCCGTTGCGGTTAAAGTTCCGGTGATCATCTTTTGAGAAGGTTGTGTTCCGGTCGAACTTACCCGTTAGCAATCCACTCGCCAGCGGTACGCGAACGATGATACCGATGTCCCGACGTTTCGCTTCCGGAAAGAACAACTCAGCGGGCCGTTGCCGAAACATGTTGAAGATAATCTGAACGCTGCACACGTTGGGGTACTCAATGGCTTTGAGCGCTTCCTCTACCTTCTCGACACTAACGCCCATATACTGAATTTTTCCTTCTTCTTTCAGGCGGTCGAACAATTCGAAAATCTCGGGGCGGTAGTACACCTCCGTTGGTGGGCAGTGCAGTTGGATCAGATCCAGCGTCTCCAGGCCCATGTTGCGCAGGCTATCCTCTATGAAACGGCGCAGGACCTCGGGTTGATATGCTTCGTTGACGTGAGGCTGCAACCGGCGACCGCATTTGGTGGCTACATAAATACGTTCTGACCGCGAGCGCACGAGTCGGCCAACGGCTTTTTCGCTTTCGCCATCGCCGTACACATCAGCGGTGTCGATGAAATTAATGCCCGCGTCAACGGCATCGTTGAGAATGCGGTCGGCGTTTTCGTGGCTGAAAGGATCGCCCCATTTGCCACCTACCTGCCAGGTGCCTAAACTGATTTCGGATATGGTAAAACCGGTTTTGCCGAGTTTTCGGAATTGCATAGGAATTGAGTTGTTACGAACGTGCTGAACTGGTTGAACACAAACGGTGCGTTTCTGTTCGGCCGATTTACGGAAAGAACGTTGCCATAAGCCCCACGATCAACGCCAGGCCGAAGATGATCAGCAGACCAACCAGAATGGTTCGCAGCAGGCTACCGGGTTTCTGTGAGCGGTTCGTTGTCATTGTTAATCCAATATCATTGCAGCGGCAGCACCTAAAGCACAACCAGCATCTGCACAAACGTAACCGTAGTAGTCAAGAAGACCATGTGATAGCGGGCAAATTTTATTTTAAAAAAAGCCGCTGAGCTGATTGCCTATCGAGCGAACCAATTAATACTAGTTTCACATTGGTACCGCGTATGACTACTTCCAACCCCTCAAGGAGCTTGGGGTAATCGAAGCCTTTTACTTACAAAACTCTCACTTTAGGAGCGCCCACCAGTCCCAAAACACCGATAGCGGCATAAGCGCCAAGGATTGCCAGCGGCACACTACCAATCCCACTGCCTCCGGTAGCTGGCTGGCTCAGAAACAAGGACAGTAAAGACAACCCCAACCCTCCCCCAACGAAGTAGGACGTAGTGCCCACGCCGGATGCCAGTCCGTGGTACGCTTCGGGCACCGGCTGCAACGACAACACCGTCAGCGCCGAAAAACAGAGTGCAATACCAAACCCGTTGACGCAGGCAATGGAGCCCAGTAACAAGCCTACGTTATCAGGCGCGAATTGAGTTTGCCATAGCAGTAGGCCAGTGCCCAGCAGCATAGACAACATACCCAGCCGGGCGATTCGGCGCACCGACAGACGTTTCAGCAGAAATGGCATGAGAAATTTACCAGTCAGCGCCGATAGCACACTAAACGGCAGGAGTAAGAGGCCAGCCTGAGCCGCGCTGAGCTGCCGGTCTTTCTGCAACACCAGTGAAATCAGAAACAGGTAACTGGTGAAGATCGCCCCTAACAGCAGCATCTCGCCGATGGCCAGGGTTGATTGCCGCAATACCGCAAACCGAATCAGGGGATCGGGCTGGGCGGCATTACGTCGCAGGAACTCCCGGGTACCCAGCACCACGAAGGCCGTCAGCAGCACCAGCCACCCACCCTGGGTGCGCCAGTTGCCCAGTTCATGAACGATGTACGACAGGGCCGTAATGAGCAGCGTCAGGAGCAGGCCCGAACTAAGATCAGGAATGGATGTAGAGGTTTCCCTATCACCGGGAATGTAGCGGTAGGCCAGCACCATGCAGAGCAGGATGACCGGGACATTGATAAAAAACACCCACTGCCAGCCGAACGATGAAGCAATCAGCCCACCGACCGACAACCCACTGCCCGATCCGATGGCGGCAAATGAGCTAAAAACCCCAATGGCCCGGCCACGGGCCTGTGTATCGGTGTAGGTATTGGTAACGATCGATAGGGCAGCGGGCATAAGCAACGCAGCCGCTACGCCCTGTAAGGCCCGGAAGGCGAGCAAACTGTTAAATGTAGTTGATAGACCAGCACCGAACGAGGTAAGCAGGAACAAGCCCGAAGCCGCCAGAAAAATACGTTTGCGGCCTACCGTATCGGACAGCCGCCCACCGACGATCAGCAACCCGCCATAAAGCAGTACGTAAAGCGTTTGCAGCCATTGCACCGTGTTAGCCGATAGCCCGAATGAGGTCTGTATGAGGGGCATCGTCAGGTTGATGATGGCGATGTCCAGAGCCTCAAAAAAGATACTAATGGACGTGATAATCAGAATAAACGATTGCCTTGTTCCTTCCTGCATATAACACACTTTGTTTTACGCAAAGGACTAAATCATAGCAAAAACAAAAAAGAAGTATTCATTTTTTAGAACAGATACGTTAATATTGACAGACCTGTAGAACAAACTAATAAATCAACGCTTTCCTTATGGCCATTCCAGAACAAGATAAGTCAACTCTATTTGCATTAGATGAGAAGGATTTTCAAATCTTACGGCTGCTACAGGACAACGCAAAACTGACCGTACGCGAAGTGGCAGCGCGGGTTCACCTTAGCCCCACGCCTACCCATGAGCGCATTAAACGACTCGAACAGCAGGGAGTCATCCGGCAGTACGTAGCCCTGCTTGACAACCGAAAAGTAAACCGCAAATTGATGGTACTGTGTCTGGTGTCGTTGAAGGAACACGATAAACAAACCGCCCACGCGTTCGTGAGCGGTATCACCCAGTTCAAGGAAGTGGTCGAGTGCTATAATATTGCCGGTGAATACGACTTCATGCTCAAGATCATTACGGAGAACATGGAGACGTACCACGACTTTTTCATCAATTACCTCGGCGAGGTGAAAGGCATCGGGAAAGCCCAGAGCGTGTTCATTATGGATATCATCAAAGACACCCACTCAGTACTGTGACCGCTGCAACCCAGCGTTTGGGTTATAATCCTGAGTTCAACGAAAAGCTATCGAACTGAGCGGTCTGGCTGGTCGTTCCTTTTGCCGTTAAGCCAACACGCAGGGCCCGATCCCAGGGCGGCAGATACGTTCCATCGATGGAACGATCACCCACGGGTGTGAATGACTTGCCGTTGTCCGTACTGTACGAGAACGAAATACGGCTGCCATTCTCGACTTTCGCCAGCAGCGTTATAGCCGACGTGTTGCCAGCCTGGGCCGTCCCCAGCGACTGTTCTTTCCCTTTTTCGAGCCTCCATACCCGTACCTGTCCGTCCTGCGCGGAAACGCCAATGGCGTTGTTATCGTCGCCGATGATGGCCAATCCAGTTTGGGGACCGTTTGCCTGAGGCACGACGACAGCCTGAGCCGTATAGTTAGGCGATAGAGTGCGGTGACCGATATAATCACCGAACTTGTCGGGCTGCGCGGTTAGCTGCAACTGGCCTTTCCGCACCTGAATAACGGGCTGGCGGAATACCGACCAGTTCCACGCCGTTGACAATTCACTACTGTTGAAATCGTCCCTGAACTGGCCAGCTACCGAGGCAGCCGGTGTTGCGTTACGTTCAAACGCAATCCAGCCATCGTCGGTGAAACGAAACTCCCGCAACAACGCCTGTCGGCCGACAAATATGCCTCCCTGCTCGCTGTAGGCATGGTACAGAAAATAGTGGCGGCCGTCCTTCTCAATGGGTGTACCGTGTCCCGGACATTTCCAGAGCGGCTCAGCCGTCAGAATGGGGTTTTGCCTGTATTTCTCCCAGGGTCCGAGCAGGCTTTTCGCGCGGGCGACACCGGTGCCGTAAGTACAGGCGCTGCCGCAGCAACCGGCAGCCGCATATATGGCGTAGTAATAGTCACCGTGCCGTATCATCGACACCCCCTCGACCAGATTCGCTTCCCACGGAGCATCGTTGCGAAACAACTCCTTTTTTTCACCGGTCAGGGCGGTACGTTCCTCATTGAGTGGCTGAGCCCAGATAGGCGTCGGCTGGTTAACACTGTTACCATCTTCTTTCCAGATCAGGTACAGCCTGCCATTTTCGTCGCGCATGGGAAAGCCGTCGATTGACCCGTCTTTCTGACAAACCAGTGGGCCATGATCGCGGTACGGGCCTTCGGGTTTATCCGCACTGGCCACACCTACGCACAGATTGCCGTCTTTTTTGTGAGCCGTATAGTAGATGTACACCCTCCCATTCTCGGGGGCGATCTCGGGAGCCCAGAAGTAATAATCGGCCCAATCCGGTTTCTTTTCGAATACAAAGCCTTTGGTTTCCCAGTGAATAAGATCGTTGGATTTTAACAGCGGATAGGCCGGGAACCAGTTCGACGAGGTGGCCGTAGCCCAGTAGGCGTTGCCAATTTTGGCCACCGACGGGTCGGGGTAATCGCCGGGTATTACTACCGTTGGCGATTGAATAGCCTCCGCCTGTCGGCTGATGCCACCGGATGGTGCCGAGCTTTTACAGGTCAGGAAAGCAAAACAAAGGATGCCGTAGCAAATGGATTTCCGAAAACTATTCATGGTAAAACTGGCCCCATTTAACGGGTAGGGCAAAAAAGATATATCAAATGATTTGCTGAAGGAAGCGTCTCAATCCAAACGTTAGGCAAAGAACGTAGCCATCAGCCCCACCAATAAGGCCAGTCCGAAAATGATGATTGAGCCAATGAGTATGGTTTTGACCAGACTAGCCGGCTTTTTGGGAGGAAGGTCATTTGTCATAACGTTGCGATTTCTGTGATTACGTCAAAGCCTGTTTCAGCGCATCGGTCAGGGCCACTACGTCGCGCTCATCGTTGTAGACATTCGGAGAAATACGTAACGCCCGGGCCCGCACCGACACCGATACGTTCCGTTTCAGCAGCGCCTGCTGAATCGCCAGCGGTTCGGCCTGCTGCGGCAGCCAAACGCCCACGAGGTGATGGCTTCGTCCGGTTTCCGGTTCGATCTGACAACCCAATTCCTGCCAATCGGTTAGCGAATCGGCCAATAATGTTCGGCAATAGTCCTGAATCCGGTCGGGCTGCCACTCCAGAAGCTGCGCCAGGGCCGCTTCCATCATCGGTGAGTGGATGAAATGGCTTTGTTCGCCCATGTTATACCGATATGCCTTCGGACGATACGTTGGCTGGTAGTCGGTCAGGCGATGAAACTGGTCGCTATCAATACGGGCCATCCAGTTTTCTTCGAGCGGAATGCCATCGTCAAACGCGTCGCTGAAATAGGCAAAGCCCGACGAGTAGGGTCCCATCAACCATTTATACCCCGCACAAATCAGCGCATCGGGCTGAATCTGCTCACAATCGAACGGCATCGCCCCAACAGACTGAGTCCCATCGACGGCCAGCCAGGCGCCTACGTCCCGGGCCCGTTGCCCAATGGCCTCGAGTCCGAACCGGATGCCGTACATCCAGTGCACAGGCGGCACCACAACCAGGGCAGTGTTGGTGTCAATCGCTTCCAGAATGCGTTGATTCCACTCGGCACCCAGCGGAAACCGGTCCGGCATCTGTACGGTGTGGATATGCAGACCCAGTTCGTCGCTCACCCGCTGCCACGCATAAACATCACTGGGGAACTCACTATCGATCAATATAATACGTTGTCCACGAGCGATGCCCGGCTTGCGCGGCAGGTTTCGGGCCACAACGGCCATGCCATACGACACGGATGGTATAACGGCCACCCGCTCGGGGTCGGGGTTATGGATGAGTTGCGAAAACAGCGCCTTCGACCGCGTAGACGCCGAAAGAAAGTCGTGGGCAGTTATGCCAAACGGATTCGTTTGTCGCCGGATCGCTTCCACACCCGCCTGCTCCACCGACCGGCTGAACGGCCCACGGGTAGCACAGTTGATGTAATGCGTATGGTCAGGTAGGGCAAAGCGCTCTTTCTGGCAAACAAGTTGGGTTTGTTGCTGAAGCATTCGGATAGGTTTACCAATCAATTAATCACAACGGAATGTTCCCGTGCTTTTTCTTGGGCAGGCTCGCGACTTTGTTCTCCAGCATCCTGAACGCCCGGATTAGTTTCTGGCGGGTCTGGTCGGGGTAGATGACCTCATCGATGTAGCCCCGGTGCGCGGCCCGATACGGGTTGGCAAACTTCTCGGTGTATTCCTGCACCTTCTCCTGAAGCTTGGCCTGTGGGTCTTCCGCTTCGGCAATTTCGCGTTTGAAAATGATTTCGGCGGCTCCGCTGGCTCCCATTACGGCGATTTCGGCACTCGGCCAGGCGTAGTTCATGTCCGCGCCGATGTGCTTGGAGTTCATGACGTCGTAGGCACCACCGTAGGCTTTGCGGGTAATGACCGTTACGCGGGGAACCGTCGCTTCGCAGAAGGCATACAGCAGTTTGGCCCCGTTGGTGATGATGGCGTTCCACTCCTGATCGGTGCCGGGCAGGAAGCCGGGCACATCCTCCAGCACCAGCAGCGGTACGTTGAACGAGTCGCAGAACCGCACGAACCGGGCGGCTTTCGTGCTGGCGTTAATGTCCAGCACCCCGGCCAGCACCGCCGGCTGGTTACCAACCACGCCAATACTACGTCCGCCGATCCGGGCGAAACCAACGACGATATTTTCCGCAAAATTCTTATGTACTTCCAGGAATGTCCCCGCATCGACCAGCTCGTCGATCACCTCGCGCATGTCGTACGGCTGGTTGGGGTTGTCGGGAATGAGGGTATTCAGGTTCGGGCGGCTTTCGTCCTGCGGCTCGTAGGGCAGCATTGGCGGCTCGTCTTCGCAGTTCTGCGGAATGTAGCTCAGCAGTTGCTTGATGTGCTGGATACAGGCCAGTTCGTTCTCGCAGGCAAAGTGCGTAACGCCCGACTTCGTACTGTGCGTACTGGCCCCACCAAGTTCTTCGGCGGTCACTTCTTCGTGCGTCACGGTCTTGACCACGTTCGGGCCGGTCACGAACATATATGACGTATTCTCGACCATGAAGATGAAGTCCGTAATGGCCGGTGAGTACACGGCACCGCCCGCACAGGGACCCATGATGGCCGATAACTGCGGTATTACGCCCGAAGCTAACGTATTGCGGTAGAAGATATCAGCGTACCCCGCCAGCGACAATACGCCTTCCTGAATCCGGGCTCCACCCGAGTCGTTCAGACCGATTACGGGCGCACCGTTTTTCATGGCCAGGTCCATCACTTTACAAATCTTCTCGGCATGAGTTTCGGAAAGAGCCCCGCCGAAGACCGTAAAATCCTGAGCAAATACGTAGACTAATCGTCCGTCGATGGTGCCGTAGCCGGTCACGACGCCGTCGCCGAGGTAATGCTCTTTGTCGAGACCAAAATCGCGGGTCCGGTGCATCACGAACTTGCCGATCTCTTCGAACGAGCCTTCGTCGAGCAGCAGCGCAATGCGTTCGCGGGCGGTTAGTTTTCCTTTCTTGTGTTGCGCATCAATGCGCTTTTGTCCACCACCGAGTTCAGCCTCCACGTTTTTGCGGGCCAGCATGTCGGTTTTTGACAGATGAGATGTTGAGGATTGATCGGTCTCAGGACGGGTTTCAGTTTGCATGGAGTCAGGTATCGTCGAACTATCGATAAGGCAAAGTTAAATTTTCTTTACGATTCCAACCGATTAGAATATAGTTGAATCTATGTTGCAAATTGTCCGCAACCTCCTGCGCCTATGCCATACCATTACCCTGTCCGACGATACGTAACCGCCCTCCTGCTCACGTGCCTGCTGAGTCTGGATGGCTGCTACATCTCTCCCGCTACCGAGCCAGGCGCCGACCGGCGGGAAACGTACCGGCCCATCTACAGCACCTACGACCGGGTTCGAACGGTCGAAACGCTGGACCCGCAACCCATTCGTACGGCGGGTAAGATTTACATCAAAGACCAGTTCCTGTTCATCAACGACGTTGGTCGGGGCATTCACATTGTGGACAACAGCGATCCGGCCAGCCCAACAAAGGTGTCATTCGTTGCTATTCCCGGCGCCCGCGAACTGGCCATCAAGGACAGTATTCTGTACGTCGATAACATCATCGATCTGGTGGCGCTGAACATCACCAACCCCCGCAACGTCCGGCTGGCGAAGCGGGTCGAGAATGCCTTCACCTACGCGGCTTACCCACCCATGCACAACGTGCGGTTCGAGTGCCCTGATCCGGAGAAAGGTCTCGTTATCGGCTGGGAAAGGGCTGAAGTGACCGATCCGCAGTGCTTCCGATAGTCTCCATACCTACCCTTCAGTTTTTTATGAAACCTATTCTTTTTGTGCTGCTTTGCGCCGTTGTGCTGAACGCCTGCTCGGAAGGCAGCAGTGACTCTGTTTCGCCGGGCGCGGGCACCGGTGGCTCAACGGCTCGCTTCACCGTGGCCGGCAACAACCTGTACATTGTGACCAACACGAGCTTACAGGCCTACGACATTACCCAGAACACAAACCCGAAGCTCGGCCAGAAAACCAAGCTGGGCTTTGGCGTGGAGACCATATTTCCGTATGGCAATCACCTGTTCATCGGCACCCAGACGGGTATGTTCATCTACGCGATCGGTCCGAACGGTCAGCCGAGTTTCGTATCCCAATACAACCACGTCCTGAGCTGCGATCCGGTGGTGGTGCAGGGGAACTACGCCTATGTCACGCTGCGCAGTGGTACGGCCTGCCGAAATCCAGTCGCGGCCAATGTACTGGACGTACTGGATATCACCGACCTGCGAACGCCAAAGCTGATGCGCAGCTACCCCATGCGAAGTCCGCACGGGCTGGGCGTCGACGGGAATCTGCTGTTCGTGACGGAGGGAGACTATGGCCTGCGGGTGCTGGACGCTACGAATCCGCTGGATATCAGAGAGGTTCAGTTCCTGACCGACGTTAAAGCGTACGACGTTATTCCGAAGCAGCAGCGGCTCATCGTAACGGGCAAGGACGGCATTTATCAGTACAGTTATGCCGACGCAAAGCAATTGAAACTCATCAGCAAACTTCCCGTCGAGACAACGCTATGATCCGGTTTCATCTGCTGTTGGTGGCTGGTCTGCTGACCGGTTTTGTTACGTCGGCTCTGGCGCAGGTACCCTACGTCGCCAGTGCAGATACCCTACGCATCCGGTCGCTGGAACGCGGTCCGCACTGGGTAGTCAGTGTAGCTCCTCTGGCCTTTTTCGACCTGGAAAATACGCTTACGGTCGGGGTGGAACGGTTGCTGGCCGGCCGACACTCCTTGTTAGCTGAGGTAGGCTACGGGCCCCGCGCCCTGAACATGTGGCGGTCCAGCCGCTTCAACGAATCGGGTGGCTGGGAAACCTGGCGCGGCCGCGCCGAATGGCGCATTTATCTGGGCAGCGGACGGCACATGCGCCGACCGCCTTTCAACCGGGTAGTAGCTGTTAAACCGATGGGCCGCTACGTCGCGTTCGACTTGTTTTATAAACAGGTCAACAGCTTTGAAACCGGTACGATGGGCCGGGCCTGTGAAGACGGCACCTGCCAGTATTACCAGCGATTCCGGTCGCCGGTGCAGAAGTCGGTATGGGCCGGTCATGTGAAGCTTGGGCACCAGCGATTTCTGGACCTATCGGCGGATAGTCGCCTGCTGATTGATGTGTACATTGGCCTGGGTTTTCGGCAACGTACCATCAGCCACGACGAGGAATCGATCCCGGACGATGCCGGCCAGCGCTGGGTTTCGTCGGGTGGTTTCACCAACGGCCTTAACCTGGATTACCTCGTTACGCCCAACATATCAACCGGCTTCCGGATTGGCTATGCTTTCTGATGTTAACTATTGTAAGGTATTGCCAGCTTACTTCTTAACCTGTACCTTTTCATGATAAAATCACGCTACATATTGTTAGCCGCGCTGCTGATCACGCTGGCAACGATAGGCACCGCAACGGCTCAGGACTCAACCGTTTCGCTTCGGCGACCGGTTCGGGCCGTTATCAAGCTGGCCCCGCTGGCCCTGGTGGATCAGGACGCCACCCTTCAGGCTGGCCTGGAATATCGTACCGGCCAACGAACGTCGGTACAGGCGGAATTCGGGTACGGCTGGAAAGGACTTTCCCTGCTGGAAGCCGATCTGGAAGATTTTGAGAAAGCCGAAGTCTGGCGGGCGCGTAGTGAGGTTCGTTTTTACACCAATCGTTACCGCACCAACCGACGCAAAGAAATTGCCGTAAAAAGCAGCTTTCCGCTGGGCAACTACTGGGCCATCGAAGGATTTGCGAAGCAGATCAACGTGACAAAAAATGAATACAGCTACCAACCCATTGAGGCCAGTTCGGCGCCCAGGTACCTCGGCCAGATGTCGATTAGCCGCTACGTAGCAGGCACACACGTCAAGATCGGCCGTCAGTTTGCGTTTTATGATCCATACCGGCGCACCTTCTCCCGTACCTTGTTCGATATCTACCTGGGAGCCGGTGTCCGCTGGGCCATCAATGACGTTCGCCGGAACAGCCCAACGTCGATGGGTATGGACTGCGGCTGCGGCCCCGGTCGGTCGTTCGAAACCGAGGGAAGTCAGTGGACACCCAGCCTCACGGCCGGACTAAAAGTAGGTTTTGGGCTTTAGTCCGGTTTTCGGACCTTTGCCGGAAACGTTGCTTCCGTAAAACCTTGCGTTGGCTTTATCTGACTTTACTGCTACTGGTCGTCGGCCATGAGTTGGCTCTGGCCCAGCCCCTCGGCGGGCAGCGGGTGTTTCCGTTTCTGGACTTACCGACTCACGCCCGTGTCGCGGCCCTTGGCGGGCAGGTCGCTTCGGCTACGAATCCTGATGGCGTATACTTTCTCAACAACCCGGCGCTGGCCGACTCCGCCAAACGTAACGATCTGGCCATTAGCCTAATGCCCTACCTGGCTGCTGCTAAATACTACACCCTGCATTACGCTATTCCGGTAAAGACAAAAAACTCCGGCTGGGCGCTTGGTCTCCAGTACCTGACCTACGGGCAGTTTACGCTCACCGACCCGGTCGGCAACTCGCTCGGTACGTTTACGGCCAACGACTACGCCCTCAGCCTGACCCACGCCCGCACCGAAGGCAATTTTACGCTGGGCGCTACGGTCAAAGCCGTTGGATCGGCCATTGAGACGTATTCGGCCTTTGGTGTGCTGGCTGATCTGGGTGGTATCTGGCGACACCCGAACGGAAACCTTACCGTAGGGCTGGTGGCTAAAAATGCGGGTTACCTGCTCAAAAATTACGGTCCGGCGGACGCTGACCTTCCCTTTGACCTCCAGGCAGGCGTAACGCTCAAACCTCGTTACGCGCCCATCCGCCTGACCCTGACCGCCCACCAACTGCATCGCTTCGATATGGCCTACAACGATCCGAACCTGAACGTTCAGTACGATCTGAACGGCAACCCTATCCCTCAAACCATCGGTACGGTCGAGAAAGTGGCCCGACACCTGAGCGTTGGAGCCGAGTTGCTGATCAGTCGCTACGTGCATCTGCTGCTGGGCTACAATCACCAGCGTCGGCAGGAAGGCAAGCTGACAACGGGTGGCGGAGGAGCCGGTATTTCGTTCGGGGCGTCGGTGCAGGCACGTGGTTTTCAGCTTACGTATGGCCGGTTCAGCTACGCGCCCGCAGCCGGAGGAACGAGCCAGTTATCGTTGCGGGTCGATCTGGATCGTTTTGTGAAATAAACGGCAACATAATCAGAGGGGTAGTATGTTCCGGTCAGACGTACCGTCAGACCTATGGGATCGCGAGATCTGACGGTACGTCTGACCGAGATCCAGCAGACAACAGACCTGGCCGAATGCCCTGGATCAGTACGTCGGTTCAATGCCACGTCGGATCAGGCTTACAGGCAGGGGATTACACCTGTCCGGCATTCACGTTGAACCTTTTGTACAATAATCTTGTCGGGATTAGTCAACCAGGTTTACTTTAGCGCATACGTAGCCAAATTACCTGGCTGACAGGAGCCGTATCGCGCTGGCGTATCGGCCACACACTACCACCATTCGATCGTTACGTAATGAATAAGACTGCTACGGGTCTTTCGGTTGCCTTTGCTTTATGCCCATTCAGCAAAGGAACTCGCGTTGTCTGTTATCTATTTTTTCTGCTCTTTTCCGGCTTTCAGTTCGCACTGGCCCAGACCGTTATTATTCGGGGTAAAATCCTTGACGCCCGCCGGAATAAGCCCGTTGAATTTGCGAACGTACTGCTGACCGGCACAACCACCGGCACTCAATCCGATCTGAACGGCGCTTACGCCATCACCCTCGACTCAGCCACGGTGGCTAAAGGCAGCGTTACCCTGAAAGCGTCGTACGTTGGCTACTCGCCCGACACCAGAACCGTAGCGGTAAGCAGTCAGCAGAAAGTGATAACGCTCACGTTTCGGTTGCAGCCTCAGCAAACCAACCTTTCGGAAGTGACGGTGAAGGGGAAGAAAGACCGCTACCGCAACAAAGACAATCCAGCCGTCGCGCTCATCCAGAAAGTGATCGACCACAAGAGCCGGAACCGGCGGGAGTCGTTCAGCTACTACCAGTACAACAAGTACGAGAAGGTTGAATTTGACCTCAGCAATGTGTCGGAGAAGTTCCGCAACCGGCGCTCCCTCCGCAAATTTGACTTTGTGTTCAATTACCTCGACACCTCGGCAGTAACCGGTAAAGTCAACCTCCCGATCTACCTGCGCGAGTCGATCGCCAACGTTTTTTACAGCCGCAATCCCGAGCGTAAACGCGAAGCGCTGGAAGCTGAAAAATCGTCGGGCATCGGCAGCTACGTCGACAACAACGGCATCAAGGTGTACCTGGAAACGCTGTATCAGGACATCAACGTCTACGACAATAACATCATGTTACTGGCGCAGCAGTTCATGGGTCCTACGTCTCCCCTATCCCCACAGTTCTACAAATTTGTCATCGTCGACACGACGACCATCGGGCCAACCCGCTGCGTCAACCTCGGGTTTTCGCCCCGCAATCCCACCGACCTGCTGTTTCAGGGAACGATGGCCGTGGCGCTCGACTCCAGCTACGCCATCCGGAAGGTGATCATGGGCTTTCCGCGCGACATCAACATCAATTTTGTGACCGACCTCCGCATCGCTCAGGAGTTCGACCAGGTAGGCAATGATGGCTTGATGCTGACGAAAGATGAACTGGCTATCGAGTTCAACCTCCTGAAGCGGGAAAACGGCATGGGATTGTTTGGCCAACGGACCGTCTCGTACCGCAATTACGTCCTGAACCATCCCATTCGGCCGGAGTTGCTGGCCGGGTTATCGAAGGAGGGCAAAGAGCTCAATCTTGACCGCGACGATACCTACTGGACCACCGCCCGACACCAGGAGCTGACGAACAAGGAGAAAGGCATTTACGCCATGACCGACAGCGTACGAAAAGTGCCGCTTTTTCAGAAATTTATGAACACGGCGCTGTTTCTGCTGGAAGGTTACAAACCCATCGGACCGTTTGAGATCGGCCCCGTCAATACGTTCTATAGTTTTAACCCCATCGAAGGATTCCGCGCCCGGGTTGGTGGCCGGACAACGGTCGGTTTCAGCGACCGGATGGCGTTTGAAACCTACGGTGCCTACGGTTTCCGCGATAAGCGGTTTAAGTATTTCGCATCCGCTACGTTCTCGCTGACGAACCACAACACCTATACCTACCCCATCAAACACATTCAGGTAAGCTACCAGAACGAGATCAAGATACCGGGGCAGGAGCTACAGTTTGTCCAGGAAGATAATTTCCTGCTGTCGTTCAAGCGGGGGCCGAACAACCGGATGACGTATAATAAGGTTGTCAACCTCGACTACCTGAACGAATCCAAAAGAGGGCTTGCCTTCAACGTAAATCTCAAGCGCATTGATCAGGCTCCGGCCGGGGTGCTGCGGTTCGATCAATACGTTGCCGATATGGGCGACCAGACGGTACCCCTCGCCCACCTGACCACCACCGAAGTGACGCTCGGCCTCCGGTACGCGCCCCACGAGCAGTTTTATCAGGGCAAAAATTACCGGGTTCCGATCGTCAACAAGTACCCGATTTTTCAGGTACGTTTCACGGCTGGCGTCAAAGACCTGCTGGGGGGGCAGTACGCGTTTCAGCGGCTGATGGCCTATGCCAACAAGCGATTCTACCTCGCACCCATCGGCTATACCGACGTTACGCTCGAAGGCGGAGAAACGTTCGGGCGCGTACCGTACCCGTTGCTCACGATCCACCGGGCCAACCAGACCTATGCGTATCAACTGGAATCGTACAACATGATGAATTTCATGGAGTTCATCAGCGACCACTACGCAACGGCGTTCGTTGACCACTATTTCAATGGGTTCATTTTTAATAAGATTCCCTTGCTGAAGAAGCTGAAACTCCGTGAAGTTGTTACCTTCAAGGGCCTTTGGGGCGGCATTCGGGAGCAGAATCGGCCAGAGTCGTCGAATCCTGACCAATCAGGGCTACTGCGGTTCCCCACCGACGAACAGGGGGCGCCCCTGTCGTTTGCGCTGGGGGCACGACCGTACATAGAAGCCAGCTTCGGTATCGCCAATATCTTTAAGATTCTGCGGGTTGATCTGGTGAAGCGGCTGTCGTATCTAGATAACCCCAATGTGCCCAAAGGATTTGGCGTTCGTTTTCGAATGAAGTTTGATTTTTGATTCGGCCGGGAGTTGGTGGGTTAGGCAGGGCTGTCGGCTAATTCGATAATTTCGGACCATAAATTACAACATTCGATCAAGGCATCGCATATGCGCAAACGAATACTGCTCACTGTCGGCTCATTCAATCAAACGTCGCAAATGGTCCAGATTGCGAAGGCCCTGGGCGACCAATACGACTGCTGGTTCAGCCAGTATTATGCCGATTCGCCGATCATCAACTGGGCCATTCGCCAGGGGTGGCTGGATCACACCATCATGGGTGGCCGGTTTCGGACCGCTTCGGAAGCCTACCTGCTCGACAATGGTAAGCAGCTCGACTATCAGGGTCGGAAACATCCATACGATCTTGTCATTCACTGCTCGGATCTGATCGTCCCCGCCAACGTGCGCGCCACCCGGAGCGTCTGGGTGCAGGAGGGTATGGTCGACCCCGTAACGCCCCTTACCCACATCATCAAATCGCTGAAACTGCCCCGCTATCTCAGCGTCGGTACGTCGCTGAACGGCTCCTCGAACCTCTGCGATGTGTATTGCGCTGCATCGGAGGGATACAAGGCGTTTTTTACTAAAATGGGCACCGATCCCGGCAAAATCTTCGTGACGGGTATGCCCAATTTCGATGACCTCGACAAGTTTCGCCGGAATGATTTTCCCCACCGCGACTACGTGATGGTGGCTACGTCGGACATTCGCGAAACGTTCCGGACGGAAGATCGCCCGGCCTTTATCCGTAAAGCCGTGGAAATGGCCGCCGGTCGGCCGTTGCTTTTCAAACTACACCCCAACGAAGACCGGGAACGGGCCGAGGCCGAAATCCGCGAGAACGCCCCCGAAGGGACGCTGGTCTTTCAGGAAGGCAACACCAACGAAATGATTGCCAACTGCCAGGAACTGATTACGCAGTATTCGACCGTCGTGTACGTCGGCATGGCGCTGGGCAAGACTGTATCATCGTATTTTGATCTGGACGAACTTCGTCGGCTGACCCCGATTCAGAACGGTGGCACATCGGCGACCAACATTGCGACCATTTGCCGGGACTTTCTTGAGTTTACCGGTCCACGTAAAGAATTTGTTAAATCGTATCGATTCGAGCCGGTGCTAAGTCAGGCAACAAATCTTTCGTAGTAATTAGCACGATTATTTGCCATCATTGGCGTAAAGCCGACTGGTTGTTTTATGCGTACCCTCACTATCGTCGTCATTGTCCAGGCCCGGATGTTGTCGAGCCGTTTGCCGGGCAAGGTAATGCTGCCCCTGCTGGGTAAGCCGCTCCTGTACCGGATGATCGAACGTATACAGCAGGCTGAGCAACCGTTCACGACCGTTGTGGCTACGTCGACTGACCCGGCCGACGATGTCATTGAGCAGTTCTGCGAACAGGAGGGCATAGCGTACTACCGGGGTAGCCTGACTAATCTGCTCGACCGGCACTACCAGATTGCCGAACGCTGGAACGCCGATGTGGCCGTTAAAATCCCGTCGGACTGCCCGCTGATCGACCCGCGGGCCATTGATCAGGTGCTGCGTTTTTTTCTGGAACATCCGAACGAGTACGACTTTGTCAGCAACCTTCACCCGGCTACCTGGCCCGATGGCAACGATGTGGAAGTGATGAGCCGCGCCTGCCTGCAGACCGCCTGGGAGAAAGCGACCAGACCGCTGGAACTGGAACACACAACCCCGTATATTTGGGATACCGCCCCCGAACAGTTTCGCCGGGCGAACGTGACCTGGCCAACGGGCCTTGATTATTCCATGTCGCATCGGTTTACGATCGACTACCGCGAGGACTACGAGTTTATCCGGGCTGTTTACGAAGCTCTTTATCCAACGAATCCGCGATTTTCCTGCGATGACATTCTGGCGCTGCTGGCCAACCGGCCGGAACTCTACGACATCAATGCGCGCTACGCCGGTGTGAACTGGTACCGCCATCACCTGGATGAACTAAATACGGTTACTGTCAATCAAACGCGACACGAATCTGACAACCCAACCCATGCAGCACAAAACCATTGAGCGCCTGCAGCAAACGGCTTTCCGGGTCCGGGAACACATCATCCGCATGTCGACCGACGGCGGGTGTTTCACTGGGGCCTCGCTTTCGGCCACCGACGTTATTGTTTACCTGTATTCAGAATTTCTGAACGTAACGCAGGATACCCTGAAAGATCCCAACCGCGACTATCTGTTTTTGTCGAAAGGGCACGACGTACCCGCGCTGTACGGTACGTTCGTTGAACTGGGCTGGCTGTCGGCCGACCGGTTACAGAACCACCTCTCAACCAGCGATCACCTCTACTGGCACCCCAACGTCAACATACCCGGCATTGAGTTTCATTCGGGTTCGCTGGGGCATCTGCCGTCGGTAGCGCTGGGCGTCGCTCTGGACTGTAAGCTGCGGGGTACCAACAACAAAGTGGTTTGCGTGCTGGGCGATGGCGAACTGAATGAAGGCTCGGTCTGGGAAGCGGTTTTGGTAGCCAACGCCTACCAGCTCGACAACCTGCTGTTCTTAGTCGATCGCAATTTCTTCCAGGCCAACATGCCGACTGAAGAACTGATCCCGCTTGAACCGCTGACCGATAAGTTTGCCGCCTTCGGCGCGGCCGTCAGGCGCGTGGATGGCCACGACTTCACCGCCCTGGACGAGGCCCTGTCGACGTTCCCGTTCGAGGTCGGTAAGCTGAACGTCCTGATCGCCGACACGCGCCGGGGCAAAGGACTGCCGAGCATCGAGGCCCGCGCCGACCGCTGGTTCTGCAACTTTACGCACGACGAAGTAGAGGAACTACTCCGCGAACTCCACGGTGAAGCCAACGCAACACTCGAATCCGAAACGCTGGTTGTTAGATGATTAATTCACCGCAAAGACGCTAAGGAATCGCAAAGTTCGCTAATGTATACTTTGCGTTCTTAGCGTTATCCTTAGCGTCTTTGCGGTGAAACCTTCCTGACAAATGAATTACGAGCAACTACTTACCCAAACCGCCTTAGCCGACGAGCGATACATTGTCATGACGGCCGAGAATCGGGCCTTGGTTCGCAATATGCCGACTACCCTGGGCCGTCGCTTTATCGATACCGGTATCACGGAGCAGTGCATGATCGGGGCGGCTGCGGGTCTGGCGCTACGGGGCCGGACGCCGGTCGTTCACGCGTTGGCTGCGTTCCTGTCGATGCGGGCCTATGAGTTCATCCGGACCGATGTCGGCATTGGCAACCTGCCGGTCAAGCTGAGCAGTTTCATTCCGGGCTTCCTGTCCGATGGCAACGGCCCGACGCACCAGGCCATCGAGGACGTAGCGTTGATGCGCGGTATTCCGAACATGCAGGTGTTCTGTCCGGCCGATGAGCAGGACCTGCTGGCCATGCTGCCGACCATCTGGGCATCGTCGGCGCCCTCGTACGTCCGGATCAACACGCGCCCGGCTACGTATCAGCACGAGCAGCCGTTCGAAATCGGGAAAGCGGAGGTGATCAGTAAAGGCACCGACGTAACGATACTGGTCTATGGTATGCTGTTCGAACAGGCGCTGGTGGCGGCTCAGCAACTCAAGGATGCTGGTCAGTCAGTTGGTCTGATCAACATGCGCAGCCTGAAGCCGGTCGATGAGCAGGCCATTCTAGAAGCGGCCGTAACCTCACAAGTACTGGTCACGATCGAGGATCATTTCCAGACGGGCGGTTTATATAGTATCGTGGCCGAAACCCTGTTGAAACACCGGACCACCGCCCACGTTGTGCCCTTCGCCCTGAAAGAAAAATGGTATAAACCCGCCCGACTGAACGAAGTACTTCAACACGAAGGCTTCACCGGTCAGCAATTGGCGGCCAGTATCACCGAGCAATTAGAATTTTCTCTAAACGCAGAGAGACCGAGATAGCGCAGAGGACGCAGAAATAACTCTGCGAACTCTTTTTAACCTCTGCTTCTCTGCGTTTAAAAATGTATTCAAACCTATGCCGAACACCATCCGCTTTAACGAAAACTACCCCGACATAACCATCTCGGATCAATACTACGAACGCGGGCTGGCGGTCCAGAAACCCATCACCCAGACGCTGGCTAAGGGGCCGGGCCAGTTCACCAAAGGCGTTGCTCCCAAGTACCTCGACCACGGCCTGGGTTCGCACGTCTGGGATGTGGACGGAAACGAGTACATCGACTTCAATGGAGCCATCGGCCCCATTTCCCTGGGTTATTGCTACCCGGTTGTCGACGAGGCCATTCGCCAACAGTTGACCAAAGGCATTACGTTCTCCCTGACATCGCCCCTGGAGGTCGAACTGGCCGAGCTGATACACGAGATTATTCCTAATGCCGACGCCGTCAAGATCAGCAAGACCGGGGCCGATGTCTGTTCGGCGGCTATCCGGGTGGCACGGGCATTTACAGGTCGCGAAAAGGTGTTTTGCTGTGGTTATCACGGCTGGCACGACTGGTACATTGCCGTAACGAGTCGCAACGCCGGTATTCCGGGAGCGATTCAGGACATGACCTATACGTTCGAGTACAACGATATTGAGTCGATCAAAGCTGCTCTGGACGACACCGTAGCGGCCCTGATTCTGGAACCGTTCATTTTCGAAGCGCCGAAAGATGGCTTTTTGCAGGAACTCGCCGAGGTCTGTCGGCAGAACGGTACGCTGCTCATTTTCGACGAAATGTGGACGGGCTTCCGGATTGCGCTCGGTGGCGCTCAGGAGTACTTCGGCGTAACGCCCGATCTGGCAGTGTACTCCAAAGCCTGCGCGAACGGCATGCCGATCGCCCTGCTGACCGGCCGCGCCGACGTAATGGAACTCTTCAACGGCGAGGTGTTCAGCTACACGACGTTTGGTGGTGAAGCTCTCTCGCTGGCGGCCTGCATCGCTACGATTCACGAACTGCGCGACAAGAACGTACCGACCTATCTGAATGAAAAAGGGGGCTTGCTGAAAGACGGCTACAACCAGATTGCTCAGGAATTCGGCATGGCTCACCTGACCAGGTGCATCGGCTATAACTGCCGCACCATGGTAACCTTCGCAATCGAGGCTGGCAATGGGCTGGAGGTCAAAACACTGATGCAGCAGGAGATGATCAAGCGGGGCATCCTGTGGGCCGGGTTTCATAACATGTGCTTCAGCCACAGCGACGAGGATATACAATACACGCTATCGGCCTACCGCGACGTCATGCCGATCATGAAGGAAGCCATCGAAAGCGGTAACGTGAAAAGCTACCTGAAAGGCGAGGTACTGGAGGCCGTGTTCCGCAAAACGAGCAATTACAACATAAAGCCGAAAGCAACGGCCGGTCAGACATAGCGACCGACTCAGAGGTTTAGCCGGTCAGACGTACCGTCAGACCTATAGGTTTGCAAGATCTGATGGTACGTCTGTCTGACCGTAGTGTGAAGCCGAAAGCGACGGTAGTTTGAGTGCACATAGGTCAGACGGTACGTCTGACCGTGGTAACCTCAGGCCAGGATAAGAAGATAAGCAAGTGGGTGTATTTCGGTCAGACGTACCGTCAGATCTTGAGATCCGCCAGTCTGACGGTGCGTCTGACCGGCAGATGCCCGAACCAGCGTTTAACAAACAGATGCTCAACCAATTTTCGTTAACCGGCCGGGTAGCCATTGTTACGGGCGCAACCGGTCTATTAGGTAAAAAACATGGCGAAGCCCTGGCCGAAGCCGGTGCCAGCGTCGTGGTCGCTGACCTGAATGAAGCAACGGCGCAGGCGTTTGCGGCTCAACTGGGTGATCAGCACCTGGGCGTAGCCCTCGACGTAACGAATGAAGCCAGTGTACAGGCCGTTCGCGACCAGGTTCTGGCCCGATACGGCCGCATTGATATTCTGGTCAACAACGCAGCCATGAACGAAGCCGTTGAAAATCCCGGTATGGCGCTGGACCTGACGGCTTTTGAAAATTTTCCGGTGGCGCAGTTCCGGGCGTCACTGGACGTAAACGTAACGGGCGTGTTTTTGTGCTCGCAGGTGTTCGGCAGCGTGATGGCGCAGCGGGGCAAAGGCAGCATCATCAACATTGCCTCGACCTACGGGCTGGTCGGGCCGGACCAGAGTATTTACCGTAACGACGCTGGCGAACAGACGTTTTACAAAACAGCCGCTTACCCGGCCACGAAGGGCGCGGTGGTCAACTTCACGCGCTTTCTGGCGTCGTACTGGGGCCACAAAGGCGTTCGGGTCAATACGTTAACGCCGGGCGGGGTTGAGAACAACCAGAACGAAACGTTTGTGCGGAATTACTCGGCGCGAACCGTACTGGGGCGCATGGCTCAGCCCGACGAATACCAGGGCGCCATTGTGTATTTAGCCAGCGACGCGTCGTCGTACATGACCGGCAGCAACCTCGTTGTCGATGGAGGCTGGACGGCGATTTGAACGGTTTGTGGTTGAAGGCAGTCTTGCAGAGCAACAACAAACCACGAACTACAAACTACGAACCTATAAACCCCAGACTACCTTGACACAGGAACTACTCGAACGCGCGGCCCGAATCAAACTCCTGCTGACCGACTGCGACGGCGTACTGACTGACGGCGGGGTCTACTACGGAGAATCCGGCGAGGTGCTGAAGAAATTTAATATCCGCGACGGCATGGGCGTCGAGCGGCTCCGCGTACTGGTCGATGTTGAGACCGGCATCGTCACCGGCGAAACCTCGCCATCGGTGGTCATGCGGGCGCAGAAACTGCGGATCATAGAGTTACATTTAGGTATCAAAAATAAACTGGCCCTGCTGTCCGACATCCTGGAACGCAAGGGCCTGACGGCATCGGAAGTGGCGTTCATCGGCGACGATGTTAACGACCTGGCCGTGATGAAGGCCGTTGGTCTGGCAGCCTGCCCGGCCGACGCCACCCGGTTCAACAAGGAGATTGCTCATTATTGCTGCGACACCAAAGGAGGAGAAGGCTGCTTCCGTGAAGTAGCCGAATTCATTATTCATGCAAAACAAGGTATAAGCGTTCAACCAACACAAATTCTCTCAGTGCATGAGAACAGTCCAGCTTAGCTCCGGTCGACTCATTGGTGCCGGTCAATCCACGTACATAATCGCCGAAATCGGCATTAATCACAACGGTTCGCTCGAACTGGCCAAACAACTCATCGACGAGGCCGTTGCGGCCAAAGCCGATGCCGTGAAGTTTCAGAAACGAACACCCGAAATCTGCGTCCCCCGCGACCAATGGGACGTCATGCGTGATACGCCCTGGGGTCGAATGTCGTACATCGATTACAAGCGTAAGACTGAATTTGGGGTATTGGACTACACAGCCATCGATCAGTACTGCCACGAAAAAGGGATTGACTGGTTTGCCTCGGCCTGGGACACCGAGTCGGTTGATTTTCTGGAGCAGTTTGATCCGTGCCTGTATAAACTGGCATCGGCCTCGCTGACCGACTACCCGCTGATCGAACGGATACTGGAAACGGGTCGCCCACTGATTCTGTCGACCGGTATGTCGACCATGCACGAGATTGAAGAGGCTATCGAGCTTGTTCAGCAATTTGATGCCGACTATCCGCTGCTGGTCGCCCACTCGACCTCAGCCTATCCCTGCAAGCCCGAAGAGCTGAACCTGCGCATGATTCCGACGCTGCAAAGCCGCTACCCGAACCTGCCCATCGGTTACTCAGGTCACGAAACGGGCCTGGCCACTACGGTAGCCGCCGTAACGCTGGGCGCTACGTTCATTGAACGTCACTTCACCCTCGACCGCGCCATGTGGGGTTCGGACCATGCCGCTTCCGTTGAGCCGCAGGGCCTGCAACGACTGGTACGCGACATTCGCGACGTCGAAACAGCGCTCGGCGACGGCGTAAAGCGCGTGTACGACTCAGAACTCGGCCCCATGAAGCGCCTGCGGGTCAATATCAGCCCGGAGTATTCGAAATAGGGAGTAGTTTGTGGTTTGTAGTTTGTAGTTACTGACGCACAAAACCACGAACTACAAACCACAAACCAAGAACCCTGTTCACCATGCCACAGGAAGACGTACTTCGCATCACCACCGCCATTCTGATCGTCTGGATCGGGATCATTTTGATCTGGGAGCGGGTTGCGCCGTATCGTAAGGGCTTGTCCCTGTTTCGGGAAGGGTTCTGGGTGGATCTGGTGTGGTACACCATTATCCAAAGCTACGTTCTGAAAATCCTGATCTTCGATTACATCATTGCCCCGCTGCAAACCCACTTCAACTGGTCGGACTGGCAGTTTGTCCGCGACTGGCCCATCTGGGTGCAGGTGCTGTTCTTTCTGTTTACCCACGACCTGTACATCTACCTGTTTCATCGCTGGCAGCACGCCAACAAGTGGCTCTGGCGCACGCACGAAGCGCATCACTCCAACAAGCAGGTTGATTTTCTGGCCGGCTCGCGGTCACACGCACTCGAAATCATCATCAACCAGACTATCGAGTTTGCGCCCATTCTGCTGTTGGGTGCCGACCCGGCGGTGATCCCCATTAAAGCCCTGCTGGATGCCATGTTCGGCATGTTCATTCACGCCAACGTCCGGGTCAATCTCGGTCCGCTGAAGTACATTATCAACACGCCGAACCTGCATTTGTGGCATCACGCTAATTACCGAGAGGTGTTTCATGCTAATTTCAGCACCAAGTTTTCGTTTTTTGACTACCTCTTCGGGACGGTCTACGACCCTGGTCATGCCCCCGGCGACAAGCCCGAAAACTGGGGTCTATACTACGATTTTCCGAAGGATTATTTCATGCAACACGCCTTCTCGTTCAGGCGCTTCGACGAACGGGCGCTCTTACGGTACAAATGGTTCTCACGGTATTACTATCTTCGCCCCAATTTGCTGCGATGGCTGAGTCGGCGCAAACCAAACCCTCAGCCCAGTCAGGAGCGGATCGATACGTATCCGGCCGATTAAGCAGCGAGCAGCAGCCGGTTATTAACGAATGGGCGCGGCATACCCGAAGCGCAGCACAACCATGGACCAGTCAGCCATTATTGCCTTTATTGAGGAGCAGGACCTACAAAAAATACGCTACGCCTTCGCCGATATTGACGGGGTGCTACGCGGCAAAATCATCCACCGCAACAAGTTTCTGGACGGCCTGACCGATGGCTACGGTTTTTGCGACGTTGTGTTCGGCTGGGACTGCACCGATACGCCATACGATAACGGCGTTGTTACGGGCTGGCATTCGGGCTATCCCGACGCCCCCGTCCGGATCGACGTATCGACTTTTCGGCAACTCCCCTGGGAGGATCAGATGCCGTTCTTTCTGGCCGACTTCAGCCGCCCCGACGGCAACGATCTGGTGGCCTGCCCGCGCAGTCTGCTCAAACGCATCGCCCGCCAGAGCGAGGAGATGGGCTATCGGGCCGAGTTTGCGCAGGAATTTGAGTGGTTCAACTTTCGGGAGACACCCCATACGTTACAGCAGAAAGGCTTTCGTCAACTGGAACCGCTGACGCCCGGCATGTTTGGCTATTCGATTCTGCGGCCGTCGCTGGAAAGCGATTTCAACCACGACCTGTTTGACCTGCTGGCTCAGTTTGACATTCCGCTCGAAGGCCTGCACACCGAAACCGGCCCCGGTGTCTACGAAGCTGCCATCATGCACGATGAGGTCGTTCGGGCGGCCGACAAAGCCATTCTGTTTAAAACAGCAGTGAAGGAGATCGCCTACCGGCATGGCCTCGTCGCGACGTTTATGGCGAAATGGAACGCCGATCTGCCCGGTTGCAGCGGCCACATTCACCAGAGTCTCTGGACGCCGGATGGTTCTAAAAACCTGTTCTTCGATCCGGCAAAACCCGACCGCATGAGCGACCTGATGCGGCAGTTCATGGCCGGTCAGTTGCACTGCCTGCCCCACATTTTACCGATGTTTGCTCCGACGATCAACAGCTACAAACGGCTCGTTGAAGGTGCCTGGGCACCCACAACCGTAACATGGTCCGTCGATAACCGAACAACGGCGCTGCGTGTACTGAATCACAAGGAGGCCTATGCCCGGGTCGAACACCGCGTTGCCGGGGCCGACTCCAACCCCTACCTGGCCATTGCGGCCTCGCTGGCGTCGGGCCTGTATGGCATCCGGCACGGGCTGGAGCTGGACATTCCAGCCACGGTCGGCAACGGCTATCAGAATAAAGAGTACGGTACGTTGCCGGCAAACCTCTGGGAAGCAACCCAGGCCATGAAAACTTCTTCCATTGCTACCGAGTTATTCGGCGAAGGCTTTGTCGATCATTTCACCCGCACCCGCGAGTGGGAATGGCGACAATACGCCCGCCAGGTGAGTGACTGGGAGTTGAAACGTTATTTTGAGATTATCTAATCAATGCGCATAGTCGATTACCCTTCTATAATTCGGGAAGCGTGGAAAGGATTTGATGCCTCCCAAACCATACAAACCATCGAAGACATCAGCGCCCGCGTCTCGACCAACCACGTATTTCGGGTTCGGTTCGACAACGGCGATATTGTCATCGCCAAGCTGTCATATTTCGGCAAGTACGAACACTTCAAGGAAGACCACCGCATCATTCAGGCGCTGGCCAACAACCTCTTGTATCCATTTGAGAACGTACTGGCCAAGTCGCTGCTGAAAAACAATCAGGTGTACACGTACCGGTACAAAGAAGGGCTGGTTGATGCCTGGGTGGTGTTTTACAACCCGATCCGGACGATGAACAAAATGCCCCGTCGGCTGGAGGAGCACCACATCCGGACGCTGGGCACGCAGATCGCTAAATTCCACAAAGCCTGCGCCCGGGTCAGCAGCGTACTGCCGAAGTCGTCGAAGACACTGCGTTCTGATATTCAGGGGTTGCTCGATATTCTGGACACCGAATCCGGGCAGTTTGAACACCGCAACCATGTGAATATGCTCCGCGAGCAGTGCGACATTTTCCTGAAAAACCGGCAAAAGCTCGTGGCCGGCACCGTTGAAACCATGCCCGTGTTTGTGGACTGGAACATCGGCAACTTCTCGGTTACGGATAATCTGGAGTTGTTTTCGCGCTGGGACTACGACTGGTTTCGCATCAGTTACCGCGTCATGGACTTCTACTTCTTCAGCCGCGTTACGTCCGACGTCGGCGACCGGACGGTGTTCAGCTACTTCATCGGCCCGCTGATGGAAGACCGGTTTATTCTGTTCCTGCAGGAATACCACAAGGTTTATCCGCTAACAGAGAATGAGGTTCGGTTTATGAAAGAAGCGTATCGTTTCTTTATTTTAAACTACGTGATCAAGTACGGTCGGTATTTTTTCCACCGGACCTATGCCACCAAACTCCAGCGCGAAGCCTACGAGATTTATTTCCCGTCGATTGACCAGCAGTTTGATGCGGATAAAATCCTCCGGGCACTGAACATTTAACCCCACCGGTACGGTATGCAGTTTGACGATTTTAAAACGATAATCTCGAAGTACAAGGTCATTTTTTTTGATGCGTTCGGCGTCCTGAAGACGTACCACGGCCTGATTCCGGGTATTGAAAAGACCTTTGCCTATCTCAAAGACCAGAACAAAGATTTCTACGTCCTGACCAACGACGCATCGCGGAGCCCTGACCAACTGGCCGATTCGTATCACGTCCTGGGTCTGCACGACGTAGTGCCGCAGTGCATTATCTCGTCGGGGATGCTGGCGCGGGAGTACCTGGAGCTGAAAGTCAACCACGGCACGGTGGCGTACCTGGGCACTGCGAACTCGGCCCACTACATCGAAACGGCCGGCCTGAAAACCCTCTCGATCAGCCAGCTTGATCTTAACACGATCTCGGAAGTAAACGCGCTGGTGATGCTCGACGATGAAGGATTCGACTGGAATACGGACCTGAACAAAACCGTCAATCTGCTGCGCAAACGTAACATTCCGGTTATTGTTGCCAACACCGACGCTACGTATCCGGTGTCGCAGAACCGGCTGGCGATTGCCATTGGCGGGGTGGCCCAGATGCTCGAAACCGTAGTAGGCAAGCAGTTCATCCGCTTCGGTAAGCCCGACGCCCAGATGTTCATTTTCGCGTACGAACACATTCGCAGCCCCTCGACCGTCACCAAAAAGGACATCCTGATGGTGGGCGACACGCTGCATACCGACATCCTGGGGGGCAACAAATTCGGGCTGGATACGGCGCTTGTGCTGACCGGCAATACCCAGGCCGAAGACGCCGAAATCCGTATCCGCAGCACCGGCATCATTCCGACCTACGTCTGCGAATCGGCGGTGATTGATTAAATTACTCCGAGAAGTCAGTTGTTACTTAGCCATTTCAGACAACATTACGTACTGTGCAAGCCTGGTTCTTTTTATTGATTGCTGCCACCTTCGAAACGGCCTGGACGTATTCTGTCAAGTACATGAAATTTACGGATCTCAAGCTGTTACGTTGGCATAACTTCTACAGCCCCCAGATCGGTCTGCCCATCCTGGCCCCCATCGTCGGGTACGTCGTGTTCGGCATTGCCAACATCTACTTCTTCTCAATGGCGATTAAGCAGATTCCAACCCCAACGGCTTTTGCCGTCTGGACAGCCATGGCGCTTATTCTGATTAAACTCGTGGATGTATTTATCTTCCACGCCAATTGGTCCGTAACCGAACTGTTCTTCCTGATGCTGATTGGCATCGGCATCGTAGGATTACGCCTGTACGCAGCGGCCTGATACCTGCGTGCATAGCTTGGCTTTTCGGGGTAACCTTCGTATTTTCACCAATATCAAATCAGAGCGAGTCAATATGATAGCGGAAGAGACCGGAAAACGCATCTACACCGTAGATGAGTACCTCGAACTGGAAAAGCGCTCGGAGGTAAAGCACGAATTTGTAGATGGAATCTTAATTGAAATGCCGGGGGAATCGAAGAAAGCCAACAAAGTAGCCGGGAATATCTATTTTCACCTGCGCCTGAACCTGAAAGGTTTACCTTTTGATGTGTATAATCACGACGTTAAACTTCGGACGATACCTAACCGCAGATACCGATACCCTGACATCATGGTCGTTCCGGCCGACGATGCCGACGATACGCACGTCGTTCATAAAGCGGTGATGACCGTTGAAGTGACGTCGGAAAATTCATCGGGTGTAGATCACGACGAGAAGTTTCACGAGTACGTAGCCATGCCTTCCGTCGACTGCTACCTGATTGTTTCTCAAGCCGAGCCCCTTGTTGAAGTCTACCAACGCACCGGTACGAAATGGGAGTACGCCTTTTACACCGACCTTACCGATTCGTTCGACGTAACAGCTCTGACTATCACGTTTACACTACGCGACATTTACGAGGGCGTCTTTTGATCCATACCTCCTTCGTGCACACCATTCTTCAAAAAATCCCGGTCAGTTCGCACATTTTGTCGTTTCCTGTGTTTCTTTGAAACAGTCCCTTTGTTGCGGAGACTTCCACTCCCAACAAGACACCTGAAACAAAACGGTTTACTGTTTCATAATGACCCAGTCACTCAAAGATTTAACTCCCCGGCAAATTGTTGCCGAATTGGATCAATACATTATCGGCCAGCACGACGCCAAACGGAACGTTGCAATTGCGCTCCGGAACCGCTGGCGCCGAATGAACGCGCCGGACGACATGCAGAGCGAGATTACGCCGAACAATATCCTGATGATCGGCGCTACGGGCGTCGGTAAAACGGAGATTGCCCGTCGGCTGGCTAAGCTGGCCGATGCCCCGTTCACCAAAGTTGAAGCCTCAAAGTTTACGGAAGTTGGCTACGTAGGCCGCGACGTCGAAAGCATGGTCCGTGACCTGGTCGAGCAGTCGGTCAATATGGTGCGGGCGGCCAAAAAAGAAGCCGTACAGGTAAAAGCGCAGCAGCTTGTGGAAGATGCCATTCTGGACATCCTCATTCCGCCCGTCAAGCCCACCACTACCCACATGGGCTTTGAGAACAACAACGACCCCGACGCCGAACTAAACGAACGGACCCGCGAACGATTCCGCGAAAAGATTCGCTCCGGCGAAATGGACGACCGCAAGATCGACATTGAAGTGCAGCAAAATCAGGCCCCAAACATCGGCGTCATGGGCGGTACGGTCGATGAGCTGTCGATGATGAATATTCAGGAGATGATCAGCGGCATGATGCCCAAACGCGGCAAGAAGCGCAAGGTGACCATCGCCGAAGCCAAAAAGATCATGCTGGAGGAAGAAGCCGCCAAGCTGATCGATATGGATGAAGTGAAGGAAGAAGCCATCCGGAAGGCTGAAAACGCCGGCATCATCTTCATCGACGAAATTGACAAGGTAGCCTCAGCGCGGGGCAACGGCGCGGGCGGACCGGACGTCAGCCGGGAGGGTGTGCAGCGCGACCTGCTCCCGATTGTGGAAGGCAGCGCGGTGAACACGAAGTACGGCGTTATTCATACCGACCACATTCTGTTCATCGCGGCCGGTGCGTTCCACGTCTCCAAGCCCAGCGACCTGATTCCCGAGCTGCAGGGCCGCTTCCCGATTCGGGTGGAGTTGCAGAGCCTGTCGGAAGATGATTTCTACCAGATTCTGAAAGAGCCAAAGAACGCCCTGACCAAGCAATACGTAGCGATGCTCGCGGCCGAAGGTGTTGAACTAACCTTCCAGGATGATGCCCTGCGCGAACTGGCCCGGATTGGCTTCCAGGTCAACTCGGAGGTCGAAAACATTGGAGCCCGACGCTTGCAAACGGTACTGAGTCACCTGCTTAATGACTTCATGTTCGACATTCCGGACATGATTGGCGCCAACGCCCACGTTGTGGTCACGAAAGAGTTGGTACTTGAAAAACTGAGCGGTCTGGTGCAGAACCGGGACCTGAGCCAGTTTATTTTGTAATGGTTAGTCATCGCGAGTCTCTCGCTTAGTTAACATCCGTCAAGGTTATCACGCTCCGACCGGGCATCGTCACGATGTCGGTCGGAGTTATACTTTCTTTTGTAACGCAATTTTCAGTTGGTGAACTCTGGTACCGCTTCAGGCTTCGGGACAGCCCCGCTCCTGCCAGTTTAATGGCCACCGGTTGCTGGCCGCGATTCATCAACACCAATGTTACTGACCCGTCGGGATGTCGGAACGCCACCGTTAGTACGTCATCGTTGTCGGCCGTGCATTCAACCCGTACAGCACCCGGCCGGATGTACCGGTAAAACTGTTTAGAGGTGTAATAAAACCGGTGCGGCACTCCTTTATAGATCAGCGTTTCGTCAATCCAGTAGTCTTCCTGAACACTCAGTCGCCACCACACCCAGGCCGATACGTTACCGAACTTGAGGGCGGTGTAGATATTCTCAGCCAGCCCGAATGCGCCGGGCAGGGTTTTGGTTTCACCATCGGCAAAAACAGGAGCTGGCTCCCAGGTGTTTGAATAACCGGATGTTTCGGTCATCCAGAGTGTTTTGCCACTACGTTGGGCCAGCGCGTAGGTGCCGCGCCAGTTAGCCGGATTCTTATCGGTAGGCTTCACACCGTCGTTCGTATACCCATGAACGGCCAGGAACCGCGTGTACTGCAAGGCCTCCTTATTCGCGTGAATATTATCGAAATACTCACTGATACGGGGGAAATACTGCACATCTTCCGGCCCAAACAGCCGGGTTGTAACCGGCTTCCCGTCCGCGTAGGTTGCGTTCGCCAGTTTCCGGCCCACCAGTGCCATGATGGCCGGTAGTTCATTTGGCTTGAATACGCATGACGGAAACGGCTGGGCAAAAAACGGCTCATTCTGTACGCACAACGCATATAACTCAAGCCCTACGCGCTCATAAAACTGCCGGACGTACTCAACGCAGTAATTTGCCAGAGCCTCCTCCATACCGGGCTTGAGTCGATTTTTCGGATCGCCCTGTCCCCGCAGATTCTCGTTTTCTTTCATCCAGGCGGGCGGGCTCCATAAGGTCGCAATGAACGTATTGACACCCAATTGCTTTAACCGCAGCAGATTGGCCGTTCCTCCGCTGACATCGTTGGCTTTATCAAAGTTATAGGGTCCGTTGGGGGTCTCCCTGAACCCATAGCCGACCTCACCCCGGTGAATGGTAAGCCCCAGGTCATTGACCAGCCGCTCGGCCTGTTTCTCAGGATTATAGCCGCCAAAACCCACCATTGTCTGGAAGGTTTTGGTTGTATCGACCGTAACAGTAACGACCTTATCTGCCGTCACCTGTGCTTCCGTTCCGGGCGAACAGGTCATCAGCAGCCATGGCCCAATGAGCAACAGCCACGCGTGCAGGATACGTTTCATTGATGATGCCGAAATTAGATTTTTGAATGAACTGCCCGGAAAAGTAATCAATTCATCGGGCCAGCTTGTCCTGCTCTATCATTAAGCGCTAGGGCAGATGCTGTTACTGGACAAGCCGCACCAGTCGCTCAATGGCCCGGTCAGTATCCGAGCGTTTTGTGGCAGGCGGATCAAAGCGGTTGAACGGCCGAAGCTCCAGTACGAATGAGCGTTCGACGGCTTCCTCATCCAACGGGGTAAACAATTTGTAGCCAATCAGATGAATGGGCATCAGGCCATGTCGGGCTTTGAACCGGGCGAGCAACACCCCCAGAAACGACTCTACCGCCTGCTCCGTGATCCCATCAGCCGGCACAAATTTGACAAATGCAAAATTACGGTCGACTAACGTTTGTTCATGCGGCTCATAGTGCCCTTCGCAACTCGAAAACGTTCGGAGCAGCCCGGTCTGGTTCAGGGCTTCCACCAATGGGCGGATACGTGGCTCAAGGTCATCCAACGTCATTGGCTCTGCTCCGTTGACCGATTCCGCTGACGCCATAACCCAATCAGATAGAGGGTTGCCACGGCCGCCAGCAACCCCGAAAGCCCAAACGAAGCGTCGAGTCCTGCCTCGCCGGCAAAGTGATTCAACAGCCAGCCCGACACCACGGCCCCAAGCCCGATGCCGGCTTCCAGCGCAATGTACATGGTTGCCATAGCCCGACCACGCGTCGCTTCGTCGCTGAGATCGGCAGTCCAGGCCTGCACGGTGGGCGAGTTCATGCCCCACGACAATCCAAAACAGATACCGGCCGCCCAGAACCAGACAGACGCATTTGGATCGCCAGCGTCGATCAGCGTCAGCAGTATCATGGAAACAACCAGCACCGCCGTCGACAGCGCCAGCACGGGAACGCGGCCGTAGCGATCCGACGACCGGCTGAACGTTAGCCGCACAGCCAGGGACGCAATGGTATAGACCGTGAAAAATAAACCTTTGTTGGTAATGCCGAGCGACGTACTCAAGGCTGGAGCCAGCGTCAACACCGCCCCCGACGAGAATGATTGCAGCAATAAAACGATGAAAGGTTTAGTGGCTTGTTTATCAAATACCTCATTGGCTTTCAGCTTGAGCAAACCGAACCGAAACGGCTGACGTACCGGCAGCGTTTCGGGCATCCGCAGCAGGATACCAATCGACAGCAGGGCAAACATGGAGGATACCCAGAACAGTACGTTGATCGAAAACGCATCGGCCAGCCAGCTACCGATAGCCGGTCCGAGCGACATGCCCGTAGCCGTGAACAGGCCCAGCGCCCCCATTGCCTCCCCGCGACGGTCGGCGGGTACTACGTCGGCCACGTACGCAGCCGTGGCCGTGGGTTTGGTGCCGGTCGAAAAGCCGTGGACAAGCCGGAGCATCAGAAAGCCCCAGACGGTCAGGAGATACGGGTAGAGAAAGCCGCAGACAAAACACACCAGCGATCCAAAGGCCATGACCGGCACGCGGCCGATGGTATCGGTCAGTTTGCCGCTGAACGGACGCGATATGCCCGCCGTAAGCGTAAAGAGGGCAATGATCAACCCAACGTACTCGCGCCCACCCAACCGCGTCAGATGGTCGGGTAGTTCGGGAATAAGCATCTGAAAGCTGGCCGAGAACAGAAAGTTGCTGGCACACAGTAGCCAGAACGGCAACGTGTACAGGCTCGTACTACGAAGGGTGGCTGAGGTTGTATTGGAGGAGGTAAGCAAGTACGAAACCAACTAGTTTCACACAAAATTACCGGCAAAATATTGATCCATCTTTACCGATGCCTAAATAATTCAGAAGACCAGGCTAAACGTGCTGCCCTTGCCGACAGTTGATTCAACCGTCAGTTGACCGTCGTGGAGCTGCATGATCTGTCGTGACAGGCTTAAACCAATCCCCGAGCCGGTTTTCTTGGTAGTGTAGAAGGGTATAAAAATCTGCTCCATCGCTTCGGGTTCAATACCCGGCCCGTTGTCGGCTACCTGAACAATAACTCGGGTTCCATCCTGAGCGGCACTGATCTGAATCAGCGGGTCGGGTTTGCTGCCCAAACTTTCGACGGCGTTGCGCAACAGATTGATCAGCACCATCTCGATCTGCCCCCCATCGGCCCGAATGCTCAAATTTGGCGTGGCAACGGAAATGGTTATGGGGAAATCTGGCTTATCGGCCTGGACCAACTGGGCTACGTGGCGGAGCAGCTTCTCGACGGCGACTTCGTCAAAAACCGGCTGAGGGATCGATGTAAAATGACGATACGCGTCCACAAAGCGCATGATGCCTTCGCCCCGCTGCTCGATCGTCATCAACGCATCGCGCAAGTCGCCTACCGCATCGGCGTACGCAGCATCAGGCGGCCTGAACGTACTACCGTTCCCGTTCAAATTGTGATCGGCAGAATTTGGCCCAGCGGGCAGCGGCAACAGATCTGTTTCGACAATGTCGCGCATGGTACCGGCCAGCGATACAATGGGCGTAATGGAGTTCATGATTTCGTGCCGCAACACCTTTGTCAGGTTTTGCCAGGCTTCCAGTTCCCGCTGCTGCAGCTCGGTACGGATGTTTTGCAGCGAGGCTACCGTCACCAACCGTCCACGCAGCCGCACCGACGCGCAGCGAATCGACAGTTCCCGGTCGGAGCCTTTCAGCCGCGATCCGGTCTGGTAAACAATGGGAGCAGCTACGTTGACCGACGGCCCGCGATCCGGCGACTGTAACAGTTCGACCAGTTCCGGATGGACGTTCTTCAGGTCATTGAGGTGCCGAAGCCGGTAGATACCCAGCAGCCGCAGGGCAGCCTGGTTGACCAGTTCTACCTGTCCGGCCGCATCGAAGGTGAGCAGACCGACGCTAACGTGCTGAACGATGGTGTTGAGGTAATGCAGATTCGCTTCTTTCTCGGCGCGGGCTACCCGAAAGGCATCAAGTACTTCGTTGAACTGACTGTTCAGATCGCGAAAACTGGGACCAAGCTCATTGTCGGTTCGGAAAGCGACCGTAAAATCGGAGTAGCGCACGGATTCCAGAAACCGCGTCAGCTTACGATTCAGCCCCGTGACGTAGCGGTATAGACTGACTGAAATAACAATGTGCAAAATCAGGAGCGGCAACAGCAACAGCCCACTGGCTTGCTGAAGATACACGTATACCATCAGGCCGGATAACAGCACGATCAAAAGTAAACGCCACGCCAGTCCTACGCTAAAATGCCCCATTGCTTGTGGTTTGTAGTTTGTGGTTTGTAGTTCGTGGTTGCTTCGTCTAGTTCAACTACAAACCACAAACTACATTACAGTCCATATTTTTCCAGCCGCCGATACAACGCCTGGCGGGAAAGGCCAAGCTCTTTGGCTACGTCGGTGATGCTGCCCTGGTGTTTGTGCATAGCCTGCTGGATGAGTTGTTTTTCCATGTCCTCCAACTGCATGGTTTCGCGAACAGGATTGTCGCGCGGAGAGGTGTCGGGACCACCAACCGTAGCGGCTGCCTTGAGGGCAAAATCGGCCGGTTCCAGCACGCTTCCCCGCGCCAGAATCACCGCCCGCTCAACGGCGTGCTGTAGTTCGCGGACGTTACCCGGCCAGCGGTATTGCCGCAACTGACTCACCAGCGCCGGATTGATGGTCGTTACGGGCCGGTTATACTGCTTGCTGTACAGCTTCAGAAAGTGTTCAACCAGTGGCACAATATCGTCCGGGCGTTCGCGCAGGGGCGGCAATTGCAGCTCAATCGTATTGATCCGATACAGCAAATCCTGTCGGAACGTACGGTCGGCAACGCGCTCGTTGAGGTCGGCGTTGGTCGCGCAGATGAGCCGTACATCCACCGCCCGGGGTTTGTTGGAGCCTACGCGGGTTACCTGGCGTTGTTGCAGAACGGTCAGCAGCCGGGCTTGTTGAGAAGCCGTCAGGTTTCCGATTTCGTCGAGGAAGATCGTACCGCCGTGAGCCTCTTCGAAACGACCGGCGCGGTCTTCGCGGGCGTCGGTGAAGGCCCCCTTGACGTGGCCGAACAGCTCGCTCTCGAACAGGGTTTCGCTCAACGCCCCGACATCTACGCTCACGAACGGTTTATCACGCCGGCTCGATTGCTGGTGAATTTCGCGGGCTACCAGGTCTTTACCGGTCCCGTTTTCGCCCAGAATCAGTACGTTAGCGTCGGTAGGGGCCACCCGCTCCACCGTTTCCAGCACCGGACGCATGGCCGGGCCGATCAGGGTTTGGGAGCCAGCCCGCTTTCCCGATGTTTTGCTTTTCCGCAGCGACTCGTCGTCTGATTTTTCCCGTTTGCGTTTCCCTTCAACGGCCAGCCGAATGGTTTCCAGAAATTTATCGTTCTGCCAGGGTTTCAGCACAAAGTCAGTAGCGCCCGCCTTGATGGCCCGCACAGCCATCTCAACGTCGCCATAGGCCGTGAACAGAATGACCGAGACCTGAGCGTTCAGGTCCAGGATTCGGTCGAGCCAGTCGAACCCTTCTTTGCCTGAATTGACATCCCGCGTAAAATTCATGTCCAGGATGATCACATCGTAGGCATTATTGCCGACCAGAAACGGCAGACGTTCGGGATTCTTTTCGATGTCTACTACCGAGAAATGTCGTTTCAGCAGCAGCTTGGCCGCCAGCAGTACATCGGTATCATCATCAACAATGAGTATTTTGCCCTCTTGCATAGACCAAAGATAAACGTATCGGCGTGATAGTTGCACACAAGGCTGTATCAGCGGCTAAAATCCGGTTTTGTTGTGTTATTTTGCCTTACCAGTTGAAATTTCTGGTGTCGGCTTTCAGACTTATAAAGCTGCCATTACGTCGGAGCTGAGCCTCCGACCCGATCAGTACCATGTTAACTTCTCAGGAGCACCTTACTCATGCATTGACCGACCGCTGGTTTTACGCCCTTGTCGCTACCGGTTTGTTTTTAAACGCCACAGGACTATACCCGCCGATCCTCGAACCCGACGGTGCCTTATATGCCAGTATCGCCAAAACGATGGCCCTCAACGGCGATTTTGTCAACCTGTACGCAGTTGGCCGCGACTGGCTCGACAAACCCCATTTTCCGTTCTGGATAACGGCGTTTAGTTATCTTTTATTGGGTATTAATACGGTCGCCTACAAGCTCCCGGCCCTGCTCTTTTTTGGGTTAAGCACGGTGTATACCTACCGGTTTGCCCGGCTAATGTACTCCAAAATCGTTGCGCAGGTAGCCACTATCGTTTTCCTGACGGCTTTTCACGGTATCCTATCCAACAGCGACGTTCGGGCCGAACCGTACCTGACGGCGCTGGTAATTGGGCCGGTTTATCACTTTTATCGCGTATTTCAGAACGCCCCCAGGCCCTGGCTGCACATCCTGCTCGGTTCGTTCCTGACCGGTTGCGCCCTGATGACCAAGGGGCCGTTTGTGGTGGTACCGATCGGGGCCGGGCTGGTGTTGCACTGGCTGCTGACGGGCAACTGGCGGGAGTTGCTGAAGCCCCGCTGGTACGTTGTGGTGATCCTGTCGGCGCTGTTTACACTCCCCGAGATCATCACCCTTTACCTGCAATTCGATCTGCATCCCGACAAGGTAGTTTTCGGTAAGACCGACGTTTCCGGTGTCCGTTTCTTCTTCTGGGACAGCCAGTTTGGCCGCTTTTTCAATACAGGACCGATCAAAGGCTCGGGCGATCCGTTCTTCTTCGTACATACGTTACTCTGGGCGTTTCTACCCTGGTCACTCCCGCTATACATCAGCGTCGGTAGTGTACTACTCGGGCTGGCTCGTCGGCGCAACCCGCTGCCCGAATACGTATCGCTGGGGTCTGGACTGGCTACGTTCCTGCTGTTTTCGGCCTCGGGCTTCCAGTTGCCGCACTACATGAACATCGTCTTTCCGTTCTTCGCCATTCTGACGGCCCAGTTTCTGGTTAGCCTGTCGCCGGTCAACCTCAGCCGCTGGACCATCGGCCAGACAATCATCGGGGGCTTGCTCGTTGTGCTGATCGTAGCCGTACTGCTTCTGTTCCAACCCGAGCGACTCACCGGAGCGCTGGTCTGGGTAGGGGTTGTGGCACTGGCAACCGCACTGCTTTTCAGAAACAACAAGCTGCTCTCGCTCATGGGACGTATGACGGGTGTTATGCTGCTGCTGGCGGGCGTACTGAACCTGTTCTTTTACCCGTCGCTGCTTCAGTATCAGGCCGGTATGGTTGCCGCCCACTACGTTAACACCCGACAGGACCTGCCCCCAACGACCGCCATTTACGGTACCGGTACGTACGGCGAGAGCGCCTGGTCCTACGAATTTTACGTCGACCGGCCCGTTTGGTACGCTCGTCCGGACTCGATGCTGCGCCGACGGGTTGCCCAGGAACCTGTTCTGGTGTTTACATCTGCGGCCTACGCGGATTCGCTACGCAACAACGGATTTGCACCCCGTACGGTTGCAACCTTTCCGTACTACCACGTCAGCAAACTCAGCTACCCGTTTCTGAACCCAGCCACCCGGCCGCAAACTCTACAGCCATATGTCTTGCTGGAGGTCAAAAATTGAGTGGTTGACTTGCTGAAGGGTTGAATCACAAAAGCGGACAGCCGTTCGTCCGAAAGCGGACAGCTTTAAAAGCGCACCAGGCCTAACACCACTGATTGTCAGTATATTTGTCTGGTTGGCACGACTATTGGGAATCTATGATCAATGATCGAGCAGAATAATCAGTTTAATCGTCAACCCTCAATCATTCAATTTTTGACTAATGGATCGCGTCTTACCTAAACGATTTTGGACTCAACAGCGCATTCTTATCGCCGTAGGTGCAGTGCTTATTAGTTCCCTGCTGGCCTATACGTTTTTATTCGCTGACAACCGCTCGAAACTGAACGTTGAGCGCGAAAAGATAACCGTATCAACTGTATCGACCGGGCCTTTTGAAGATTTCATCGCTGTAACGGGTGTCGTTCAACCCCTGAAAACCATCCGGCTCGACGCCATCGCCGGGGGGTATGTAACCGAGAAACTGGTAGAAGGCGGCAGTATGGTGAAGCAGGGCGACGTGCTGCTCCGTCTGGAAAACCAGAACCTGCGGCTGAACTTCCTGCAGTCGGAAACGGAAGCCAACCGACTCGTCAATGATCTGCAAAACACCCGGCAACGCCTGCGCGTGGAACGCTATACGCAACGGAAGACACTGTCGGACCTGGATTTTCAGATCAGCCAGGCGAAAGACGTTTACGACCGGCAGGCTAAGCTGTTCAAAGATAAGGTCGTGTCGGAGCAGGATTACATAAAAGCTAAAAACGATTATGAGCGTCTGGTTGAGCAGCGAAAGATTGAAGTAGAGTCGCAGAAATACCAGGAAGAGAACGCCAAAACGCAGATTCAAATGCTCGAAGGCACCCTGGCCCGGACCCAGAAGAACGTAGCGCTCTGGCAGCAAACCCTGAATAACCTGGTCGTCAAAGCCCCCGTTTCGGGTCTGCTGTCGTCGATGGACATAGAAGTAGGTTCGAACATCAACCAGGGCCAGAACATCGGCCAGATCGACGACCTGGATGGCTTTAAAATGCGTGTCGGTGTTGACGAACACTACCTGAACCGCATCTTCACCGGTCTGAAAGGAACCTTCGAGTTTAACAACGAGAAACACGAACTGGAGATCACCCGGGTTTATCCGGAAGTCCGCAACGGCCGCTTTGAAGTGGACATGATCTTCACGAAAGGGGCTCCCAAAGGCATCAAGCGCGGGCAGTCGTCGCCGATTCAGCTTGAACTGGGTAAAGCTTCTAAAGCGACCCTGCTGCCGGTGGGTGGCTTCTTCTCCGACACGGGTGGTAACTGGGTATACGTAGTCGGCAATGACGGCAAGCGGGCCGTGAAGCGTAACATCACGCTGGGCCGCAAGAACCCGGAATACTACGAAGTGCTGGAAGGTTTGCAGCCCGGCGAGCAGGTGATTACGTCGAGCTACGAGAATTTTGGAGATAATGAGGTGTTGGAGTTTTAACTCATAAGGAGAAAAGGGAGGAGGGGAATAAAAGGGACAAAGGGGAAAACGACTACGCTTTTGCCCGCTCATCCCCTTCCCCCTTTTTCTCTAAAATCTTTCTAACCTCGTTTTTATCAGGTTTTGCAACATTGACGAAATAACCCGACTCTTTGCAATGAGTGCCTGCCCCGTTTCGGCATCCAGTAGATTGACAGCAACAGCTAGATGAATCTGTGTCCGTAATTCACCATTGGAACCTTTGGCTATGCGTAGAAAACGAATGAACTCTTTGTTAGCGTGCCGTTCGAATCCTTCGGCAATGTTGGAAGGTACCGAAACCGAAGAACGGCGCATCTGGTCTCGCAGACTATAATCTTTACAATCAGCAAGAAGTTTATAAATGCCAATAGCTTGCGCTAAGCCTTCCTGCCAAACGATCAAATCTTCAAACTGTTCAACTTTTGCCATGAAAATCAGGAGTTAGTTACGATGGGTTTATGAGGAAGGCAAAGCTACCTAAAAGGTACCTTCCCTTTCCTCCCCTTCTTCCCCTTCCTCCCTTTTCTCCTAAAAAAATATGATACAAACCGTTAACCTCCAGAAACTCTTCTCGACAGAAGAGGTTGAAACCACCGCTCTGCACGGCATTTCGATGGATGTCCGCGATGGTGAATTTGTGGCCATCATGGGTCCCTCCGGCTGTGGTAAATCTACGCTGCTGAACATCCTGGGTCTGCTCGACAACCCAACCGGCGGTGAATACCACTTCTACGGCACGGAAGTGTCGAAAATGTCGGAGCGGCAACGGGCACAACTCCGCAAAGGCTCCATCGGATTCGTGTTCCAGAGCTTCAACCTGATCGACGAGCTGACGGTATATGAAAACGTAGAGCTTCCGCTGCTCTACCTGAAAACCCCGGCCGACGAGCGTAAGGCCCGCGTGGAAGAAGCACTGACCCGCATGAACATCATGCACCGGCGCAATCACTTCCCCCAGCAGTTGTCGGGTGGTCAGCAGCAACGGACGGCCATCGCCCGCGCCGTGGTCGCGAAACCCAAACTGATCCTGGCCGACGAACCGACGGGTAACCTCGACTCAGCCAACGGCGAGGAGGTGATGAAGCTCCTGATGCAGTTGAACGACGAAGGTACGACCATCATCATGGTGACGCACTCACCGTATGACGCTGGTTTCGCGCACCGGATCGTGAACCTGTTCGACGGTAAGATTGTAACCGAGAATTTTCACGTTTAGTAGCACCAATAGCGAGGGGCTTGGGGCGTAGGGCATTGGGTTAAGATGCGCCATCTCACCCTAAGCCCCTCGCCCCAAGCCCCTCGCCCTTATGCTGCGCAACTACCTCACAATCGCTTTCCGCAACCTGTGGAAGCATAAGACATACACCCTCATCAACACGGTAGGGCTATCGGTAGCTTTTGGGAGCTGCCTGTTGCTGTTTCTGACGGCCTACCACGAACTGTCGTTCGACAATTTCCACACGAACGGCAAAAACATCTACCAGGTTTATCAACAGACCGGCCTGTCGGACAAGGGAGTACCCATGCCGGCTCCGCTGACTACGGTCCTGAAGAAAGAATTTCCGCAGGATGTCAAACATATTGCCAGAGTGGTCAGTGGGGGGATGATCCGCTACGGCAATAAAGAATTTAGCAAGACGGTTCGATACGTGGATGAGCCCTACCTGCGAATGTTTTCGTTCCCGGTTCGGCAGGGCGCAGGTCCGCAGTCGGCGCTGAGTAACCTGAGTAACATTGTTCTTAACGAAGCGTCCGCCAAAGACATTTTCGGTAGCGAAAACCCGATTGGCAAAACGCTTTTAATCCAGGAAAACGATACCTGGAAGCCCTTTGTCGTATCGAGCGTTATTGCCGACTACCCCGATAATTCCAGTATCAAGTTTGACGTACTCGCCCGGTTTGAAGCGGACCCGGATTATGCCAGCAGTAAAGACAGTTGGGATAATAGCTACCACACGCTGTTTCTTCAACTAGCCGATAACGTCAGCGAAGCGTCGTTTGAACAAAAACTTCGGGGTGTTGTCAAAAAATACTACGCCGGGAACCTCAGTAATCTCAAGCGCGACGGCGGTCAGCCCGACGAGAACGGCGATCTGTATAGCCTGCGGCTGCTTCCGCTGAAAGACCTGCACTTTGACACGGAAGTGGGTGGTGCCGAAGTCGGAGCAGTGAAAAAATCGTATCCGTACCTGCTGCTGATTGTGGCCGGTTTCATTGTTGCCATTGCCTGCATCAATTTCGTCAACCTATCGACGGCCCGATCACTAACGCGTTCGCGGGAGGTTGGGATGCGGAAAGCCCTGGGAGCACTTAAAAGCCAGTTATTTCTCCAGTTCTGGGGTGAAGCGCTGCTGATCTGCGTGTTTGGGCTACTTCTTGGCGGACTGCTCACGTACGGGCTGCTGCCGGTTTTCAAGCAGGTGTTCCGAAGCACAACCTCCCTGTCTTATTTTCAGCAACCCGCTATTCTGATTTCGTTGCTGGTCGGGTTTCTGCTGATTACCCTCGTAGCGGGTGGTTATCCGGCCTTGTTCATGGCCCGATTCAACACCATTAAGGTGTTGAAAGGCGTCATTTCGCTGAACCGGACGAGTGTGATGCGCAATACGTTGCTGGTCGTGCAGTTTGCTATCGCTACGCTGCTGATCGCCTGTACCGTAATTGCATGGCAGCAGATCAATTTTCTGCGAAAAATGCCCCTCGGCTACAACGAAGATCAGGTGATCAGCATTCCGATCCGGGGCAGCATTAACGGCCGCCAGATGCTACGTCTGCTACGCGACCGCTTATCTCAGCAACCGCGTATTCTGAGCATTACGGGTGCCTATAAGAATTTCGGCCGGGGGCTGGATGGCTCAACTGTTACGTCGATCATGGGCTTTGAACACAATAACCATTCGGTACACAGCCACTGGCAGATTGTTGACTACGATTACCTGAAAACCCTTGATTTAAAACTGATTGCGGGTCGGGATTTTTCGCGTGAGTACGCTACCGATACAACCACCAGCGTCATCATCAATGAAGCGATGGCGAAGGAACTGGGCGATAAGAATCCTATTGGAGCACTCATGCAGGTCGACTCCGGGCGGACACCCTTGCAGGTCGTTGGTGTCGTGAAAGATTACCACCACGAATCGCTGAAGCGGAAAATTCAGCCCAATACGCTGATTATGGACCAGAAATGGCCGCTCGGCTACGCCCTGGTCAAGATTGCGCCGGACAACGTACCGGCTACGATGGCCATGCTGAAAAAGACGTGGGAAGAGCTCGACCCAAATTCAGCGTTCCAGGGTAGTTTCCTCGATGAGAACACGGATCGTCTGTACAAAGCCGAAGAACGCCTGTCGCAGTTGTTCATCAGTGCGGCAATCGTCGCGATCGTACTTTCCTGCCTGGGTCTGTTCGCTATTGCCGTAATGGTCATGACACAACGGACCAAGGAGGTCGGCGTCCGGAAAGTGCTGGGCGCTTCCGTGCTGAGCATTGTCGCGCTGCTGTCGAAAGATTTCCTCAAACTGGTCATCGTCGGTATTGTAATTGCCTCGCCCGTAGCCTGGTATTTTATGAATCAGTGGCTACAGGATTTTGCCTACAAGATTGAGATCGAGTGGTGGGTCTTTGTGCTGGCCGGCTTACTCGCGATTGGTATTGCCTTGCTGACGGTGAGCTTCCAAAGCGTGAAAGCCGCGTTGATGAATCCGGTGAAAAGTTTGCGTACTGAATAGCGTAGGGCCGGGGGCTAAGGGCTAAGGGCATGGGGTAACAGAACCCTTAGCCCTACGCCCTTAGCCCTACGCCCAACGCCCCAACCCCTTTGCTCCATGCTCAGCAACTACCTCAAAATCGCCTGGCGAAACCTACTGAAGAACAAGCCGTTTTTCGTCATCAATACGCTGGGGCTGGCCGTCGGCATGGCGGCCTGTATGCTTATTCTCCAGTATGTGACGTTTGAGCGGAGCTACGACAACTTCCACGCCGACATTGATAACCTTTACCGGATCGAGCTGGACAGTTACCAGAACGGGAAGCTGGCGTTTCGGTCGGCTACGTCGTATCCGGCGATTGCGCCTACGTTGAAGAAAGAGTTTCCTGAGGTGTTGGAGACCGCCCGGTTATTCGACGCCAACAGTAGCGTAGTAACGTACAAGACAGTACATTTTCGGGAAGAGAATTTCTACTTCGCCGACAACTCCGCATTTAATTTATTCAAGCTGGATTTTATCAGCGGCAATCCTAAAACGGCGCTCCTCGACAAGAACACGGTAGTCATGTCGGAGACTACCGCCCGCAAATACTTTGGCGCTGAAAATCCACTTGGCAAAACGGTTAAACTCGGGCGGGAGCCGTATCTGGTTAAAGGTGTTTTCAAAGACTATCCCAAAAACTCCCACCTGGAAATCGATCTGCTGTTCTCTTATCTGACCGAGCCCGATGCACAAACCAGTTGGGGCTGGTACGACTTCTTCACCTATGTGAAGCTGCGGCCGGGCACCGACGTTAACCAATTTCAGCGCAAACTCCTGAACCTGGTCATCAACCACGACCCGAACCGGTTCAAGAACACAAACAGCCGGGATGAGCTCCTGCTGCAACCCGTTCGCGACATTCACCTGACCTCGAACCTGAACCAGGAAGCCGAAGTAAACGGCAACGGAAAGGCCGTAACGGTACTATCTATCATTGCGGCTTTCATACTGCTGATTGCCTGGATCAACTACATCAACCTGGCTACGGCGCGGGCCATCGACCGGGCTAAAGAAGTGGGGATTCGCAAAGTAGTGGGGGCCGAACGCCTTCAGCTAATCCGTCAATTCATGCTGGAATCGCTGCTGCTCAACCTACTGGCTGCGGTGCTGGCGCTGGTTATTGTGCAGGTCAGTTCCTCGGCATTCAATGAGCTGACGGGAAGACCGCTGTCCCTGACACAATGGTTCCAGACGAACCTCTGGGTGCCGGCCGTCGGTGTGCTGGCGCTGGGGACGGTGCTGTCGGGCTTGTATCCGGCGTTCATGCTTTCGGGTTTCCAGCCTATCACGGTTCTCAAAGGACGCACAACGTTTGGTCGCCTGAAGAGTGCAGCCGGTGGCCTAACGCTGCGGCAGAGTCTGATTATCTTCCAGTTTTCGGCCTCAATCATTCTCATCATTGGCACCGTAACGGTCTATCGACAACTGCGTTACATGCAGGAACAGGACCTGGGTTTTACCGTCAACAAAAAGCTGATTGTCCGGGGTGCGGACGTTCGGGACTCAACCTACGAAGCGAAAGCAAATGCCTTCAAGCAGGGACTGGTACGGGCCAGTCTGGTCGAGAAAGCCGCGGCATCAGCCTACGTACCGGGCATTGAAATCTTGTGGACCAACGGTTTTCGGCGCCTGGACCGCTCCGATGTTCCGTCCAATACGCTTTACATTACGTCGGTCGATTATGAGTTTCTGGATGCGTACGACATCAAATTGGTGACCGGCCGAAATTTCAGCAAAACGTTTGGCACCGACCGAAAGGGGGCGCTACTGAATGAAACCGCCGTGAAACTACTGGGATTCAACGGGGCGGCTGATGCGCTGGGTAAAAAGATTCGCTCCGGCGATACGCTGGAGATTGTCGGCGTAGTGAAAGACTACCACCAGCAGGGCTTACAAAAAGGTCATTGGCCGATGCTGATGCGGCTTCTGCCTGATAACGCCAGTTACTTTTCTCTTCAGCTCCGCTCAGACGACAAGCTGGAAGGCCAACTGGCCGGGATCAAGGCGAAGTACGCTGAGTTCTTCCCCGGCAATCCGTTCGAGTACTTCTTCCTCGACTCGTTTTTCAACGAACAATACAAAGCCGAACAACAGTTTGGCAGCGTTTGCACCCTGTTTGCCGGACTCGCCATTTTCATTGCCTGCCTGGGTTTGTTTGCCCTCGCAACGTTCATGGCCGAGCAGCGCACGAAGGAAATCGGTGTGCGTAAGGTATTGGGCGCTTCCGTGCTGAGCATCGTCGCCCTGCTGTCCAAAGATTTCCTGAAACTGGTCATTGTCGGCATTGTGATTGCCACGCCCATCGCCTGGTACGCTATGAATCAGTGGCTGGACGATTACGCCTACCGCATTGACGTGGGCTGGTGGGTGTTTGTGCTGGCGGGTCTGGTTGCTACCAGTATTGCCCTGCTGACGGTGAGTTACCAAAGTGTGAAAGCGGCTTTGATGAACCCGGTGAAATCGTTGCGTACCGAATAGCGTAGTGCCGGGGGCGTGGGGCTAAGGGTTCTGTTACCCTATGCCCCACGCCCCTTGCCCCCAGCCCTTCGCCCCAACCCCTTTGCTCCATGCTCCGAAACTACCTCAACATCGCTGTTCGGAACCTTCGGAAAGACCGGACGTACAGCGTCATCAATATCACCGGACTGGCGGTGGGGATGGCAGCTTGTCTGTTGATTGCGCTCTACGTTCAGAATGAACTGAGCTACGACCGATTTTGGGCGAACGGCGAGCGCATCTACCGGATCAACCAGACCAACCACTTCGAGGAAGAGCGCGAGGCCGCTACGGTATCCGTTCCGGCGGGTCCGACGATTGCCCGGACGGTGACGGGCGTAGAGGCTATGACCCGACTGTTTCAGCGGAGCGGCAGTATGCGGATTGCTCAAGCGGGTCAGTCGCCCAAGCTGTTTCAGGAACAGCATGTTGTCTTTGCCGACTCAAGCTTCTTCGATGTATTTCCGCTGCCGCTACGTCAGGGCAATCCTAAACTCGCTTTGACAGCCCCCGCTTCGGTGGCAATTTCGGAGACCGTCGCGCGTACCTATTTCGGGAATGGGAACCCAATTGGGCGGATCATCCGGCACGAAAATAAAGTCGACCTGACCGTCACGGCCGTTTATGCCGACATTCCGACAACCACCGACTTTAAAGCCGATTTCCTGATTCATTTCGCAACCCTCTTTGCCGTTGAAACGGAGGGATCGGCTGATTTTCTGCGGAAAGACTGGCTGTACAACACCGCCCAGGCTTTCATCCGGCTCGCACCCGGTTTTCCGGCCAGTCGGGTAGAAGCCCAGTTTCCCGGCGTTCTGCGTCGGAGCAACGACGAGCGGGTCATCAAACACGTTCGACTGTCGCTGCAACCCCTGCACGCCATTCATTTATACTCGGCTGACTTGTCGGGTTCCAGCAGCACGGGCAATATCCGGTACGTCTCGTTGCTCTCGGTTATTGCGGGCATTACGTTGCTGATTGCCTGTTTCAACTTTATCAACCTGGCCACAGCGTATTCACTCCGGCGGGCGAAAGAAGTCGGATTACGTAAAACGCTGGGGGCGGTTCGTAGCCAACTGGTTGGCCAGTTTCTGGGTGAAGCCATGCTCATGAGCAGTCTGGCGTTCGGTCTGGCGTCGGTACTGGCGGTGGTGTTGCTCCCCTATCTGAACCAGTTTACGGGTCAGTCGTTCGTCATTACTGATTTCCTTCGTCCGGGTCTGCTATCGCTCTGGATTGGCCTGTTCGTGCTGACGGGATTGCTGGCCGGTACGTATCCGGCGTTTTTCGCGTCGAAGTTTCGACCCGTGCTGGCACTCAAAGGGCAGACCAGCGAACGACAGCAGCGCGGCTCTCGATTCCGGCAGGTGCTGGTCGTGGCGCAGTTTAGTGTGTCACTGATACTGATTGTAGCGGCCGTTGTTATCTTCCAGCAACTGACTTATCTGCGCAACAAACCGCTCGGCTTCCAGAAAGAGCAGGTCGTAACTATTCCCCTGTTCGGCAGTGGCGCATCGGGCAACCTGCCGCAGGGTATCGACGGACCGCTACGAATGCGCATGAATACCTTCGAGGAAGCCGTGGTGCAATCGACTCGGGTAAAAGGCATTACGGCCTTATCGGGACTACCCGGCAGCGGCTACGTGCGTTCGCTGGTTGTGCCTGAGGGCAAAACTGAGCAAAGCAACGTATTTGCAGCCTGGGTTTCCGTCGACTACGATTTTCTCCAGACCCTCGGCATTCCTCTTGTAGCTGGCCGTAATTTTTCGAAACAGACCGGAACGGACCACCTGGCAGCCTTCATACTGAACGAGTCGGCGGCTAAGTCGTTTGGCTACGCGAACGCAGCTTCGGCTGTCGGGCGACCGATTCAGCGCGGGGGCGAAGGCGGTAAAAAAGGATTGATTATTGGCGTAGTGAAAGACTTCCATTTCGATCCACTCGAACAGCCACTGGAGCCGCTGATTATTGACATCGACGTACCGCGCTTCACGGTTTTTGCTGTCAACGTATTGCCGGATCGGATGCCGGAGACAATCGCTCATTTGCGAAAACAATGGGAGTCCTTCTTCCCCGAGCGGCCGTTCGAGTATGCCTTCCTCGACGAAACGCTGGATAATCTCTATCGCACCCAGGAGCAGCAAGGGCAGTTGCTGGGTCTGTTTGCAGGTCTGGCTATTTTCATTTCGTGCCTGGGGTTGTTTGGCCTGGTAGCCTACAGCACCGTTCAGCGCACGAAGGAGATCGGCGTGCGCAAAGTACTGGGGGCGTCAGTAGCCAGTATTGTAACCTTACTCTCGACGGATTTTCTCAAGCTCGTTGTCATAGCCATTCTTATTGCCTCGCCGGTGGCCTGGTATTTCATGAACCAGTGGCTACAGGATTTTGCCTACAAGATTGGCATCCAATGGTGGGTATTCGCCCTGGCTGGCTTACTCGCGATCGGTATTGCCCTGCTGACGGTCAGCTTTCAGAGCGTGAAAGCGGCTTTGATGAACCCGGTGAAGAGTTTGCGAACAGACTAAGCCTTCCGTTAGCGGGCGGTTTAATCGGTCCGCCGTCGCGGTCCCCCGCTTACAGAACACCAACTTCTTTCCTCCTGATAAACCATGCTACGTAATTATTTCAAAATCGCCATCCGTAACCTGCGTAAACACGTTGGGTTTACCTTTATCAACATCTTTGGTTTGGCCGTTGGGCTGGCGTGCTGCCTGCTCATCACGCTCTACGTCGTCGATGAACTGAGCTTCGACCGCTTCCACGCGAAGGCAGACCGTATCTACCGAATCAATTCCGACATCAAGTTTGGCGGTAATGACATGAAAATGGCGGTGTCGCCCGATCCGGTTGGCCCTACGCTCAAACAGGACTACCCACAAGTTGAACAATTTGTTCGGCTGCACGAGCGGGGTACGTGGCTGGTCAAGCCCGCCGGCTCGGCTACCAACCTACGCGAAGAACATATCACCTTCGCTGATTCTACTGTGTTCGATGTGTTTACGTTACCGCTGGTTTCGGGTGATCCGAAGCGGGCGCTGGCGTCGCCCAACACGGTGGTCATCAGCGAGTCGGCGGCTAAACGGCACTTCGGCAAGCAGGATGCCATGGGTAAAACGCTGGTTTTCGACAACAAGCAGGCCTTCAAGGTAACCGGCGTCATGCGTGATATGCCCACCAATTCCCATTTTCATTCGGATTTCCTTCTGGCCATGCTCAACGATGACTATCCGTGGGGGCAATGGCTCAGTAATAATCACTACAGCTACATTGTTCTGCGAGAGGGCGTCGATTATAAGCAGTTTGAGAAGAATTTCGACGCCGTCATTGAAAAATACGTAGGCCCGCAGGCACTTCAGGCCATTGGTTCAACAATGGATCAGTTCAGGAAGGCCGGTAACCGCTACCAGTTCTGGCTGATGCCTATAACCGACATTCACCTGCATTCAAAACAGCAGATTGAATTTCTGCCCGCCGGGGATATCCAATACGTTTATATCTTCTCGGCCGTTGCCCTCTTTATCCTGCTGATTGCCTGCATCAACTTCATGAACCTGGCTACGGCCCGTTCAGCCAACCGGGCTAAAGAAGTGGGCGTTCGGAAAGTACTCGGCTCCGAACGGCAGCAGCTCATCGGCCAGTTCATGGCCGAGTCGGTCTTGATGACGGTGCTGGCTATGATCCTGGCTCTGCTTATGGTAGCCGCGGCTATTCCGTTTTTCAATACCATTGCGGCTAAGGAGTTGAGCATTCAAAGCCTGTTGTCGCCGTATTTGCTACCTATCCTTGTCGTGCTTCCTGTTGCCGTCGGTTTACTGGCGGGCAGCTACCCGGCTTTCTTCCTGTCGTCGTTCAAACCGATCAGTGTCCTGAAGGGCCGCATCAATGTCAGTTTGAAAAACGTCAGTCTGCGGAGTGGTCTGGTCGTTTTTCAATTTATGATGTCGGTTATTCTGATCGTCGGCACAATTATCGTCTACCGCCAGATCACGTACATTCAGCATAAAAACCTTGGCTTCAGACGTGATCAGGTTCTGACGATCAACGACGTCTACGCGCTTGGTAAGCAAGCCGAAACTTTCAAGCAGGAAGTTTTGCGCCTACCCGGTGTGGTAAGTGGGTCTGTATCGGGCTTCCTGCCAACACCGTCGAGCCGTACGGATAATTCGTTCTTCCCCGAAGGTCAGGTCGACCAGCGCAACGCCGTCAGCATGCAGGCCTGGGGTGTTGACCATGATTACGTCAAAACGCTGGGCATGCAGATTGTGCAGGGGCGGGATTTCTCCCGCGAGTTTGGCTCCGACTCAACGGCCGTAATCCTGAACGAGACGGCCGCCAGGCTGTTCGGTGGCCAAAACGGCATCATCGGAAAACGGATCATGTCGTTCGATGACCCCACGCTCAAATCATTCAAAACCTACACGGTTATCGGCGTCGTGAAAAACTTCCACTTCGAGTCGCTTCGGCGCAACATCGGAGCGCTGGGGTTAGTAATGGATGCCAACAGTGGAGCTGCTTCGTTCCGCTTAAGCAGTACCGATCTGCCCGCATTAGTCAGCCAGATCGAAAGCAAGTGGAAAGAGTTGGCCCCCGGTCAGCCTTTCAACTACGCATTCATGGAGGAAGCCTTCGACAACATGTATCGCGCCGAACAGCGGGTCGGCACCATTGCGCTAACCTTCGCGGCTCTGGCCATCCTGATTGCCTGTCTGGGTCTGTTCGGACTGGCCGCGTTCATGGCTGAACAACGAACGAAGGAGATTGGCGTCCGCAAGGTCCTCGGCGCGTCGGTGGTCAGCATCATTGGGTTATTATCGAAAGACTTCCTCAAACTGGTGCTGATTGCGATTCTGATTGCCTCGCCCATCGCCTGGTACGCCATGAGCCAGTGGCTGAACGACTTCGCCTACCGCATCGACATTGACTGGTGGGTATTTGCCCTGGCCGGTGTATTGGCTACGGTAGTCGCCTTACTGACGGTCAGCTTCCAAAGCGTGAAAGCCGCGCTGATGGACCCGGTCAAGAGTTTACGAAGTGAGTAGCGTGGAGCATGGGGTTCTCTACCCTACGCCCCATGCCCTAAACTTTTAAACCCCATGCCACACACCTACCTCAAAATCAGCCTGCTGGTTTTACTGTCTGCCGGTTTCTTCGCCCATCCGGCAGAAGCTCAACTCACTACCCCACCCATTGGCGGTAATAAAAAGGCGTCAGTATCTGAGCAGATTGGCCTCACAACCGTCACGATTCACTACGATCGACCTGGTGTGAAAGGACGGGAAGGCAACATCTGGGGAACGCCCATTGCCCACTACGGCTTTCAGGACCTGGGGTACGGACCAGGGAAGCCGGCACCCTGGCGGGCGGGGGCAAATGAAACCACTACCATTACGTTTTCTGACGACGTACGCGTAGAAGGGAAACCGATGGCTGCCGGAACTTATGGCCTGTTTATGAACCTGGGCGAGCAGGAAACCACCGTTATCTTCTCCAAAATTGTCGTTTCGTGGGGGAGTTACTACTACGATCCGGCGATGGACGTGCTGCGTGTGACGGTCAAAAACCAACCGCTCGACCGATCGGTGGAACTCTTAACCTACTCGTTCGTAAATCAGACCGACAGCTCGGCCGCCGTTGCGTTGTCGTGGGAGAAACGAATGATTCCGTTCACGGTAAGCGTCGATCTGGTCGGGCAGCAAATGGCCTCGTTTCGTCGCGAGCTGCTGTCTAAACCCGGCTTCACCTGGCAGTCGCTGGTGCAGGCTGCTACGTACTGTCTGACCACAAGCCATGATCTGAAACAGGGGCTACTCTGGGCCGATCAGGCCGTTAATGCCCGCTACGTAGGTCAGAAGAACTTTCAGACGCTCAGCACCAAAGCCGCCTTGCTGACGGCCCTCAAGCGGCCCGACGAAGCCAATGCCCTGATGGCCGAAGCCCTGCCACTCGGCACCATGAATGAACTCCATCAGTACGGGCGCAGTCTGCTGGCCCAGCAACGAGGTCAGGAAGCCTATGCTATTTTCAAAGCCAACTACGACAAATACCCCAACCAGTTCACCACGAACATCGGCATGAGTCGGGGGCTGGCGGCCATTGGCAAGCCGAAGGAAGCGCTGCGCTATCTGCAAAATGCCCTTGCCCAGGCCCCCGATCCGCAGAACAAAACCAACGTAGAAGCCATGATCAGAGCCGTTTCGGAAGGAAAGACGCTGTAGCGGCTGCCTGACAACGGCAGCCGACGGACCAACCGAAAACACACCCAAACCGATGCAAACATGCTGAAGAACTACCTGAAAATCGCCCTGCGCAGTCTGCAAAAAAACAAGATGAACACCGCGATCAACATCACGGGTTTGTCGGTCGGCATGATCTGCTGCATCCTGATTGTCATGTACGTAGCCGACGAGCTGAGCTACGACCGTTATTGGGCCAACGGAGAACGTATTTACCGAATGGCACTGGAACGCAAATACCCCGATCGTAGCGCCAAATACGCCATCATTCCTGCTTCCTACGCCCAGGATGTTAAGCGTGAGATTCCGGAAGTCGCCGAAAGTGTCCGGCTGATCAGCTTTGGCGGAGAAAACGCCCCTACCCTGCTGAAATACCAGAATCAGACCTTTGAAGAGCGGCATGTTATGCTGGCCGATTCGAGCTTCTTCCGCGTGTTTCAGGTACCGCTGCTGGAAGGAAAGCCGGATCTGGTTTTAAACCGACCGAACACCGTTGTACTGACCCAAAGCACAGCCAAACGAATTTTTGGCAACACCAACCCGATTGGCAAGACACTCGAAATGGTACAAGGTCCCAAGCTGGAAGTGACCGGCATTTGCGAGGACCTTCCCAGGAATGTCCACTTTACCTTCGACTTCCTGGCCTCGACGCGGGGGTTTCCCGTAGCGGACCAAATCAACCACATCAACTTTTCGTCCACAACGTATCTGCTGCTACGGCCCAACGCTGCCCCCGACGCAGTCCAGGCCAAGTTTCCGGCCCTCGTAGCCAAGTACGCAGCGGGTGAGGTACAGCGTAATTTCGGCGTTGACTTTGACCAATACCTGAAAGCAAGGAACGGCTATTTCTATTTTCTGCAACCGCTACGTAGCATCCACCTCGACTCGAACCTGGAGAGTGAGTTACAGGCGAACGGCAGTCGGACGCTGGTCTACATGTTCATGGTTATTGCGGGGTTCGTGCTGCTGATTGCCTGCATCAATTTTATGAATCTGGCCACCGCCCGGTCGTCGGAGCGGGCCAAAGAGGTAGGCATCCGCAAATCGCTGGGCTCAACGAAGAGTCAGTTAGCGGCCCAGTTCCTGACCGAGTCGGTGCTGCTCAGCGTATTCAGTTTTACGCTGGCTATCGGGCTGGTGATTCTGCTGCTGCCCCTGTTCAATCAGTTGGCGGATAAGGAACTGTCGGCCCGGTTTCTGATCCGGTGGACTACCCTACCGGCTCTGTTCATACTGGCCCTGCTGGTCGGTTTGCTGGCCGGTAGCTATCCGGCCGGGGTACTGTCCTCGTTTGAGCCGATCAAGGTGCTCAAGGGCAAGTTTCTCTCCACGCGCCAGGGGCACCAATTGCGAAATGGCCTGGTCGTGTTTCAATTTTCCATTTCGATCATGCTCATCATCAGCACGTTGGTCGTTTACCGGCAGTTGCGCTACGTTCAGAACAAAGAGTTAGGGTTCGCGAAGGAGGCTGTCATTACCGTACAGGGCGCCGGCTTTCTGGGTAACAATACCGAAGCTTTCAAGCAGGACATCGGTCAGATTGCCGGCGTGCAGACCGTGGCCGGCACAAGCGCTACCCCTGGAGAAGCCAACTACTTTGGTATCACATTCAAGAAAGAAGGCGACCGCGAAACCGTAACGGGGCGTGGGATGGTGGTGGATGACCAATACCTGCAAACCTTACAGATGACGATGGCGGCCGGCCGGCCTTTCTCCAAGGCATTTAACGACTCGCTGTCGGTGGTCATCAACGAAGAAGCCGCCAAAGAACTCGGCCTGACCGACCCCATCGGCAAACGCGTCGTGAGCCCGGATGATTTCGGTCGGGAGGGCGATGCCGAGGTTGTCTACACGGTAGTTGGTGTAGTCAAAAATTTCCACTTTGCGTCGCTGCACCAACGCATTGCCCCCCTGTTCATCATCAATGACCGCTGGTTTGGCCGTACCAACAACGAGGTCGTCATGCGCATCCAGTCTCCGAATCCGCAGGCGGTACTGGCACGGACGGAAGGCATCTGGAAACGCTACCTGCCCGACCAGCCGTTTCACTACTCGTTTCTGGAATCAGACTGGGGTGCCCTGTATCAATCGGAGCAGGTGTCGCAACGCATTTTTGGTGTGTTTTCGCTGCTGGCTATTCTCATTGCCTGCATGGGGCTGCTTGGCTTAGCCATCTACATCATTCAGCAGCGTACGAAAGAGATTGGCGTCCGGAAGGTGCTGGGAGCCAGCATTCCCGGCATCGTCGCGCTGTTATCCAGGGATTTTCTGAAGCTGGTGTTGATCGCCTTCATCGTGGCATCGCCGGTGGCGTGGTACGCAATGAACCGCTGGCTGCAGGACTTTGCCTACAAGATCGACATTGAGTGGTGGGTGTTTGCCGTCGCAGGTATCCTCGCCGTCGGTATTGCTTTATTGACAGTCAGCTATCAAAGTGTTAAAGCCGCCCTGATGAATCCGGTAAAATCACTACGTACTGAATAGCGTGGGGCGCAGGGCGTGGGGTAGGCCGCTCAGTTACCCCCTGCCCCAAGCCCCATGACCTCCCCCTTTAACCTGATACAGAAATGCTTAGAAACTATCTCAAAATCGCCTGGCGTGGCTTGTTAAAGAACCGCCTGTTTTCGGCCCTTAACCTGATTGGTCTGGCAACTGGCCTCGCCGTTGCGATGTTGCTTGTTCTCTACGTGAAGGATGAGTTGCTGTTTGACCGGTATCATAGCAAGGCGGACCGTATTTACCGCGTCAACCTGACCGTGTCCTTCGATGGTCAGACGATGAAATGGGCCAACGCGCCGAATGTAGTCGGACCAACCACCAAGGCAGAAATCCCCGGTGTGCAACAGCAGGTCCGCTTCCTGCACCACAATTTTGGCCAGACCGCCTTCGTCGGTTCGGGCGAGAAGAAGTTTGCAGAGAAAAAATTCTACTGGGCCGATAGTACCCTGTTCGATGTATTTGATGTTCCGCTCCGGCAGGGAAGTATTCAAACCGCGCTCAACGCTCCGGGGAAGGTTCTTCTAAGCGAGTCAACGGCGAACCGGTACTTTGGAGCTGATAATCCAATGGGCCGGGTCATCATAGTAGATAATAAAGATACGCTTGAAGTAACTGGCGTCTACGCCAATTTCCCGGGCGCATCGACCATCGATGCCGACCTGATTGGATCGTTTGCGAGCGTCCGTTGGGCCAGCAACCCCACGAATCAAAGCTGGAGCAACGCCAGCTTCGAGACGTACCTGCTCATGGCTCCTCAGATCAACGTAGCCCAGATAGAGAAACAAATGGCGGCTATGGTGAATAAGCACGTTCCCAAAGCAGACCAGTTCTACAGCTTGTGGCTCCAGCCGCTGACGGATGTTCACCTGGGCTCATCCGAAATTACGAACGCTAACACACAGCGCGTCGGCGACTCCCGTCAGGTCAAGATTATGCTTATGCTGGCCCTGGTGATCCTGCTAATTGCCTGCATTAACTACATGAATCTGGCTACGGCGCGGGCTCAGATCCGTTTTAAAGAGGTGGGTCTTACGAAAACCGTTGGCGCGACCAAGCAGCACCTGATTGGCCGATTCTACCTGGAAACGGGCATTATGGTATCGTTAGCCATGGTATTTGCAATTGCCCTGGTGGCCATTGGCCTTCCGTTCGTTAACCAACTGACGGATAAACAGCTATCTTTCTGGACGGTCTTCACCCCACAGGTTCTGCTTGGCCTGGTAGCCATTGGCGTCGTCATTACGTTGCTGGCCGGTGCCTATCCCGCTTTCTACCTATCGTCCTTTTCACCCAAACAACTCCTGAGTACTACGTTTCGAAGCCAGTCGGGGGCTGGCTTATTTCGGCGGTCGTTAGTAGTGATTCAGTTTACGGCGTCGGTCGTTCTGATTATCAGCACCCTTATTTTTTACCAACAGCTTCAGTTCATTCAGAATCAGAAACTAGGTTATGAGCCAACGCAGGTGCTGGCCATTACGACGGCGGGTGCCCGAAACCCCGAACAGATCGAAGCGCTCATGAACGACTACCGCGGTCTGAGCAGCGTGGAAGAGGTTTGCCGGGCGCAGGTTTTTCCGGGCTCTGGGGGTAGCGGACGTACGTTATCAAAGTCCAACAATCCCAGGGAAGGTACCGCCATTCGGACGAACCGCGTTACGCCCGAATTCATCAGCGTCCTGGGTCTTAAGCTTCTGGCGGGCAAAACGCTACCGGCTTACAAAGATCCTAAAGACACTACGGTCCAGGTCTTACTAAACAAGAAGGCCGTCGATTACCTGGGCTATACGCCGGAGCAAGCCATTGGTAAAAAGGCGCACAATCTGTTCGGCTGGGACAGTGCCGAAATCATTGGGGTGGTTGATGACTTCCATTTCGAATCGTTTCATCAGCCCATTGGCGCCTACGCGTTCCACAACGCCGACACCGAAGGTCGGCCGTATCTGCTGGTTAAAATGCGGACGGCCAACTTATCCCAGACGATGCGGCAACTGGAGACTGTTTTCCGAAAGGACCTGTCGGAATCAGCGTTTGAGTACACATTCCTCAATGACTTTCTCAATACGTTGTATCGGGCCGAGCAACGGACGGCAACCGTGGTGCTTACCTTCTCAAGCTTGGCGATTCTGATTGCCTGCCTGGGTCTGTTCGGGTTAGCCGCCTACACCGCTGAGCAGCGAACCAAGGAAATCGGGGTTCGTAAAGTGCTCGGGGCATCCGTACCTAGTCTGATCGGACTGCTTTCCAGGGATTTTATCAAGCTGGTCGTGATCGCCATTGTGATTGCTACGCCCGTAGCCTGGTACGCGATGAACCGTTGGCTGCAGGACTTTGCCTACAAGATTGATATCGAATGGTGGGTATTTGCTATTGCAGGCATACTAGCAGTGGGGATTGCCTTGCTGACGGTCAGCTACCAAAGCGTGAAAGCCGCGCTGATGAATCCGGTAAAATCACTACGTACCGAATAGCGTGGGGCGTGGGGCGTGGGGCTTGGGGCATGGGGAGGCCACTCAGTTACCCCATGCCCTACGCTACGTTAGCTCCCGAATCACCCGGCAGGGATTCCCGGCCGCGAATACGTTGGCGGGTATGTTTTTCGTGACGACGCTACCCGCGCCGATGGTGGTATTATCGCCGATCGTTACGCCGGGGCAAACAATCACGCCACCACCCAGCCAGACACTGTTGCCAATGGTGATCGGAGCCGCCAGTTCGGGTCCTTTGTCGCGTTCGACGGCATTGACCGGGTGGTACGCTGCGTATAACTGGACGTTCGGCGCACACTGGAAATTATCGCCGATGGTAATTCGGGCACAATCCAGGAACGTACAGTTGAAGTTGAGAAAGCAATTCCTGCCGAACGTAATAAAAACCCCGTAGTCGCAGTAGAACGGCGGCTGAATGTTGAGCCCCGGCCCGAAGTCTCCCAACAACTGCTGAAGAATGGCCTGTCGTTCGGGTTCGGCATCGTGGGGAGTCCGGTTAAATTCGGAGAACAACGCGCGGGCTTTGAAGCGCATGTCCACCAGCATTGGGTCATTGGCGATGTAGAGTTCACCGGCCAGCATCTTTTCCAGTTCGGTTTTCATAATAGTCAGTCGTTGGTAGGAATGGCGGTGTAAGTTAATGCGGAAGCGGAACGTAGCAGGGCAAAAGTTATCCTGTAACACCCTGACCTTTAGCACCTAATTTCCTGTCCGCAACTGTACAACGAACCGTCCGTTTGCGGACATTTTTAGACCACCCGACACTCATACACATTCACAGTCAACGCATTATAAGTCTGGTACGAGGTTTGGTCAGGGTTCCCAATACTTATCAACGTCTTCTCACCCGACTTTTCATGATCAAGAATTACCTCAAAATCGCCTGGCGGAACCTGCTTAAGCATCCATCAACTACCAGCATTCACCTGCTTGGTTTGACCCTGGGCTTAACGACCTGCCTACTGATTCTGCTGTTCATACGTAACGAGTGGAGCTACGACCGGTACCATAAACTGGGCGAACGTATCTACCGTGTCAACGAAATCATAAACACCGGCGATGAGGTAGACCGCTCGGGTATAACACCGTACCCGCTGGCTCCGGCCTTGCGCAACGACTTCTCCGACTGGTCGAAGATCACCCGAATTCACGCCGACCGCGACGTGACGGTCATGGTGTCCCGGGAGAAGATTCTGCTGGAAGATAAAATCCTCTTTGCGGAACCGGAGCTATTCGAACTCTTTAGTTTCGACATGGTGTCAGGCAATAGCCGCGCGATTCTGAGCCAGCCCAATCAAGCCATTTTAACGGAAAGCACGGCCCGGAAATATTTCGGAACGACCTCGGCCGTCGGTAAGACGTTCAAGCTCGACAACAAAGTGATGGTGCAGGTTGCGGGCATCATGCGCGACATTCCTTCGCAGTCGATCCTGAACGCCCGGATGATCGTATCCTTCCCGACAATGAAGGATTATTTCCAGTTTTCAGTTGATCAGTGGGGCCTTCGCTCGGGTGGGAGCGCATTTGTGTTGCTGCCCGAGGGCCGTTCGCCGGAACAATACGCGGCCCGGCTGGCTACGGTCAGTAAAAAATACTTCGCTGAGGAGCGGGGCTCAACCCATCAGTTGGTACTGCAGGCGTTGCACGACATACACTTCAACACCAGTTTCGACGGCAGCAAATTCGCACCACCAATCTCGCCGACGTACCTCTATGTGTTCGGCATCGTCGGGCTGTTCGTGCTCCTGATTGCCTGCGTCAATTTCATCAATATGTCAACGGCCCGCGCCATGACCCGCGCCCGCGAGGTAGGCGTTCGCAAGGTTGTCGGCGCAACGCGAGGGCAGTTGATCAGTCAGTTTCTGGGTGAGGCCTTCTGGCTGACCAGTTTGTCGGCGGTGCTGGCGCTGGTGTTAACGTACGGCCTACTCCCCCTAGTGAACGACTTCATGCAGAAGCAGATCGGGTTCCGGTGGAACGAATCGGTGGTCTTCATTGCGGTGCTGGCCCTGCTGACAACGGTTTGCGCGGGTATGTATCCCGCTTTTTTCCTGGCGCGGTTTGTACCCGTCAAAGTCTTAAAAACTCATGCTGAACCGGGCCGCGGGGGGCAAGCCTGGCTGCGCCAGGGATTGGTCGTGTTTCAATTCACCATCTCGCTGGTACTGGCGGTGGGTGTGCTGGTCGTGTACCGGCAGATGAGTTATTTCCGCCAGAAAGATCTGGGATTCAGCCGCGATGCTATTGTCACGATTAGCTTGCCCGAGACAAAAAACTTAACCCCTTTGGGGCAGGAACTTCGGCAGATTCCGGGTATTGAGGAGGTTTCGTTTGCGCTGGGCGCTCCTACGTCGGACAACAACTTCGGCACCGATATGCACCCTGACCCTACCAATGATGATAAAAAAATAGGCATATCGCTCAAGATTGTTGATGCCGACTATCTGAAAACGTATGGTCTGAAGCTGCTGGCCGGTCGCTTCCTCGACCACCACGATACGCTGGCCATTTCCAGCAAGATTCCCGAAGAGCAACGGCGTTACGTTTTTGTGGTCAACGAAAACGTAGTGAAAGCCCTGGGCCTGTCGCGGCCTGAACAGGCATTAGGGCGTAAAATCAGGGCGGGTATCAACAACATCACGGCCGAAATCGTCGGCGTTGTCAAAGACTTTCATAGCAGTTCTCTCCGCAAACCGATTGAGCCGGTAGTCATGATGAACTTCCCTTACTTCTACCGAACGGCAGGTTTGAAGTTACGGACGGCGAATTACCAAAAGACAATAGCAGCGGTTGAGCAAACCTTCCGAACATTTTACCCGGAAGGCCTATTTGACGCTACGTTTCTGGACCAGAGCCTACAGGAGCAGTATGAGGAAGAGGAGCGCCAGTTTACCTTGCTGCGCGTGTTTGCGGGCCTGGCCTTAGTCATCTGCTGTCTGGGTTTGTGGGGGCTGGCTACGTTTGTCATCGAGCGCCGGACCAAGGAAATTGGCGTCCGGAAAGTCCTCGGTGCATCGGTAGTGAGCCTGGTGGCACTACTTTCCAAAGACTTCCTCAAACTGGTTTTCGTGGCCATCGTCATCGCAACGCCCGTGGCCTGGTACGCCATGAACCAGTGGCTGACGTCATTCGAATACAAGATCACGATCGAGTGGTGGATGTTCCTGACGGTTGGCATCCTGGCGACGGTCGTCACCATCCTGACGGTCAGCTTCCAAAGTATAAAAGCCGCGCTGATGAATCCGGTAAAATCACTACGTACTGAATAACTATGATTAGTATGAACCGTATCCTTTCAGTCATTCTTTTGGGTTTGAGCGTTAATGCGGTCGCCCAACAGCATATCAGTAAGTCGGTCAACGACGACGGCAAGACGCTGGATGTTCGCATTCAAGTGGACAATGACGCACAGCACATCCGCTACAACCGACGATTCGACGTAGCGGGTATGACCGCTTCGGAAAAAGACAAACTCATGGCCAGCATCGAGGATTCGCTGGGAATTAACCTAACACCTCCGACGCCACCAACTCCGCCGACACCGCCAACTCCGCCGACGCCACCCCATCACCGATCAATGTCGTATAGCCACGGCTACCACCGGTCACAGGTTGAGGTCGGCGATCGTCCCTATAGCAAAGAGGTCGACGAAGATTCGGAGACGGGCGAGTTGCACCTGCGGTATCGGTTCGAGCGAAACGGCGATGAGCATACGTACGAACGTACGCTGAACGTCAAAGGCAAAACCGACCGCGAGAAGCAACAGCTTATCGAGGGTATTGAGAAAGAACTTGGTATCAAGCCAAGTAAAAAATAGCGTTGGGCTTGGGGCATGGGGTTAACTACCCTACGCCCCAAGCCCAACGCCCTACGCCCCTTACCCTATGCTTAGCAACTACCTCAAAATCGCCTTCCGCCAACTCTGGCGCAACCGACTATTCAGCCTCCTGAACATCGTCGGATTAACCGTCGGCTTAGCCGTCAGTACGTTCATTGCCCTGTACGTATGGCACGAATTTCACTACGACCGGTTTCATCCCTTCGCCGACCGAACATACCGTATTCTGTCAGTAGCTACGTACGGGGGCGATGAAGTTACGTTTCCGGGTCTTCAGGAAGCGTTCGGGCGGGAGGCCAAGCGGCAGTTGCCGGAAGTAGAGCAGGCGGTTCGGTTTTCGGGAGGATTTGGCCCTACCTTACTGCAATATGGATCGACACGCTTTAAGGAAGAAGAGATCGGCTTCACGGATGCATCGTTCCTGTCGGCACTGGGTTTTACATTGCTGATCGGCGACGCCCGAACGGCCCTGGCTGAGCCAGGACGTATTGTGCTGACCCGCCGGTTAGCCGAGACGTATTTCGGCAGTCAGAACCCGCTTGGGAAGACGTTAATCTACGACAAACAATATCCCTTGACCGTTTCGGGGGTCCTCGCCGATTTACCCACCAACAGCGTTTTTCAGTTCAATGCCCTGATCCCGATCAGTAGCCTACCAACGTTAGGACCTAAACACCGGGACGTGTACGAGCGAGCCGGATTTCTGGAAACGTACCTCGTTCTTCGTCCGGATGCGAACGTACCCCCTATTGAGCAGAAGCTCAGCAAGATCAATGTGGGCATCGGCATTAATTTCACCAATTCATCCAGCCGTTTTATTCTAGAACCGCTGCCCGCTTTACACCTGGAGAGTCGTTCAAGCTCATCGGCCTCCAAACAAACCCTATATATCCTTCTGTCGATTGCGCTGGCTATTTTAACCCTGGCTATTATCAACTACGTTAGCCTGACCACTGCCCGCGCCACCAAACGCGCCCGCGAGGTAGGCGTCCGGAAGGCGGTAGGTGGCCTTCGGAACGAATTGATGGGCCAGTTCTACACGGAGTCGTTACTTACGACGACGCTGGCCTTTGGCCTGTCGATTCTTCTGTTGCAGGCTCTTTTCCCCTGGGCCAGCCAGGCGCTTGATCTGCACATGGATAAGCGGGTGCTGCGTCAGGGAAGCTATTGGGGACTTATGCTGGCTTTCTGGCTTAGCTGCGCCCTGCTGGCCGGTAGTTACCCTGCCCTGGTTTTATCCGGATTTAGCCCCCAGGACGTTCTGAAAGGTTCGGTAAGCGCGGGACGACGCGGAGCCGGTATGCGCCGGTTCTTTACTACTGTACAATTCACGGCGTCGATTGGGCTGCTCATATGCAGCTTTGTCCTCTTTGCTCAGATGCGGTTTCTACGGGCCAAACGCATTGGAATTAACCGGGCGCAGGTTGTCGCCATTACCGTCGAAGCGGATATGAAAGGGCAGTTTATTGGCTTTCGGGACGCGGTACGGCGGTGGGCGGGGTATGATAACGTAGCAGCCACCAACGCGGCCCTGTTTACCAACAACATCATGACTTATTTCATGGAGGACAAGAAAACCAAGAAGCAACTGATGGTCAAGGCCCTATCAGTCGATGAAGGTTTTTTCAAAACGTTGGGCATCCGGTGGGCTATTCCGCCAATCGGCTGGGGTAAGCAGCACGTGTCGGGATTTGTAACGGTCTATAACCAGACTGTCGTGCAAGAAACCAGCATGAAAGGAACGGTTCTGCCATTGCAGGATCCGTTTCTTAAAGAAGGTATCGTTGGCGGTGTCGTAGCTGACTTTCATGTAAACAGTCTACACGGTCCCGTGTCGCCCATGCAGCTGACGGTATGGAGCGATACGAGCCGCGCCATAGTTGCCGACGGCGGCTATGTACTGGTTAAGCTCGCGGCCCAGACTGACGTACCCAAAGCGCTCGATCAGCTCAAGGCAATTTATAATAACCTCCAACCGACAACACCCTTCGAATATTACTTCCTCGATGACGCCTATAACAAACTGTACGCCAAAGAAGACCAGTTGGCCCGTTTGTTCAACGCCTTCACGGGCCTTACGCTGCTGGTAGCCTGCCTGGGCTTGCTGGGCCTTATTACGTTCAACGTTGAAGCGCGCACCAAAGAAATAGGCATCCGCAAAGTGCTCGGCGCGTCCGTTGCGAGTATCGTGGCGCTGCTGTCCTCCGAATTTATCAAGCTGGTGGCATTGGCCATCATCATTGCCTCGCCCCTGGCCTGGTACGCCATGAATCGCTGGCTGCAGGACTTTGCCTACAAGATTGACATTGATTGGTGGATTTTCGCGCTGGCGGGCGGTTTGGCGATCTCCATCGCTTTATTAACCATCAGTTTTCAAAGCATTAAAGCCGCGTTGACGAACCCCGTAAAAAGTTTACGAACCGAATAGCGTAGGGCTAGGGGCCTGGGGTAAATAACCTTGCGCCCCTTGCCCTACGCCCTTTGCCCCATGCATTTTATTAACACAAATAACCTCTAAACCACTATGGCACACATCGCTATTCCCATCCCTACGATTCCCGGCAAACAGGACGTCGAGATTGAAGTGACCGTCAACGGCCAGAAGCAGGCCCTGCATTACCGCGTGGAGCTATTCTACTGGGCTGATTGCGACGTACCCAGCTTCGACCGGGTTGAGTGCATCCGTAAAATGCTGTCTGACTACGACCAGGACTGGACGCTCTACTACATTGGGTCACCGACGGAACAGTTTGTACCTATTACGTTCGTGAAAAAGGAGGATCTGGTAAAACAGCGTCAGTTGCTGATGGTTTCGTAGCCTGTTTTGTATGCTCTACAACTACTTTAAAATCGCGGTTCGCAACCTCTGGCGATCACCCCTGTACAGCCTGCTCAATATCGGTGGGCTGGCCCTGGGCATCGCCTGTTGCCTGCTCATAGCGCTTTACGTCTACGACGAATGGAGCTACGACCGCTTCCACCGCAACGCCCCCAACATCTACCGCGTCGTTGAGAAACAACCCCAATCAGGTGAAATTTACGACGTTGCCATAACCCCCGGTCCTCTGGCCCCAACCTTGAAAGCCGACTTCCCGGAAGTTGCCGAAGTGGGCCGAATCGGCCGGTGGAGTGGCCTGATGAAATCCGGCAAGCAGGTCTTTGAAGAAGGCAACTTGTTTTTTGCCGACAATGGCCTGCTCCGGATGTTCGATTTCCCGTTGGTCAAAGGCAACGTCGCGACGGCCCTGACCCGCCCCGACGAACTGGTCATGACCGAAACGAGCGCCCGCAAGTATTTCGGTAATAACTGGCAGCAGAACCCGGCCGTAATCGGCGCTACGTTACGGCTGAACAACGAGCGGGACTACCGGGTGGTCGGCGTTCTGAAAGACGTACCGGCCAACTCCCATATACAGTTTGACATCCTGCTGTCATTCAAGAATCTGGAGTTGTTCGATAAGTGGAACTACAACTGGGAAAGTAATAATTTTCACACCTACGTCCAGTTACGACCTGCCACCGACGCGGCTGCTTTCGACCAGAAAATTAAAGGTCAGTACATGCGGTATGCCAAGACGGGCACAACGCTACGTCTGCAACCCCTGACAGACATCCATCTATACTCGAACTTCGCCTTCAATACCGATTGGGGGCAGCATAACGACATCTTCTACGTTCAGTTGTTCGGGGTAGTCGGCTTGATTGTGCTGCTGATTGCCTGCGTCAACTTCATCAACCTATCGACGGCCCGCTCTACCCGGCGGGCGCGGGAAGTGGGCGTCCGGAAGACGGTGGGTGCCCAGCGGTGGCACCTGATTTGTCAGTTTCTCGGCGAATCGTTCCTGCTGACGGGTCTGGCCGTAGTGACAGCGCTTGTCCTGTCCAGTATCCTGATGCCAGTCTTCAATGAGCTCTCCGGCAAAACACTGACGCTGGATTACTCGGCTCCCCCTTTCTGGCTGGCACTGGTCGTGCTGACGTTGTTTGTTGGCTTTATGGCGGGTTTGTATCCGGCGTTTCTATTATCGTCGTTTCAGCCGGCCAGGGTACTGAAGAGCGTATTCAGGGTGGGGTCGGGTCAGACGTTCCGCCAGGCGCTTGTCGTTGGGCAGTTCGTGCTTTCGATAGCATTAATCATCTGCACGTTCTTTGTCTACCGACAGTTGCAGTATATGCAGCAAAAGAACCTCGGTTTTGATAAATCGCAGTTGTTGTACGTGCGCCTGAAGGGGGCATTACGAGGGAAGGTCTTCGACTTTAAACAGGAACTCCTGCGCCAGAGCAGCATTGAATCGGCGGCTGCTACAACCGCTACGCTGGTCGACGTTGGCAATGAATCCAATATTACGTGGGAAGGTCAGCAACCGAAAGATGAGTTTCTGATCACCCAGATGAACGTTGACCCCGATTTTCTGTCGACGGTCGGCATGAAGCTGGAGCGAGGCAGTAACTTCCGGGAGAAGTCGGCGAAGGACACCACCTGGACGTTCCTGGTGAACGAAACAGCCGCCCGGCGTATGGGCTACACCAGCCAGAGCGCCATGGGCAAACAGGTCGAATTCTGGGGTATGAAAGGCCGTATCCGTGGTATAGTCCGGGACTTTCACTTCCGTCCGCTGAACGTACCGATCGAACCCTTCATCTTCCAGTATGCGCCCGGCAATCCGTATTTCCAGATGCTGGTCAAAACGCGGCCGGGTCAGGCACAACAGGCCATTCAAACGATAGCGCAGGTGTACAGGCAATATGAAAAGGAAGCTCCACTGAAATATGGCTTCGTTGATCAGGAACTGGACCAGCAATACCGGCGTGAGCAGCGAACCGGTCAGGTTGTGTTGTATTTCTCTGGTCTGGCGATTCTGATTTCCTGTCTGGGGCTTTTTGGGCTGGCTACGTTTATGGCCGAGCAGCGTACTAAAGAGATCGGCATCCGGAAAGTGCTCGGAGCCAGCGTCGCCGGGGTGGTCGTTCTGCTCAGCAAAGATTTCCTTAGACTGGTCGTGATTGCCATTGTGATCGCTTCGCCGATTGCCTGGTACATGACGGATCGCTGGTTACAGAACTTTGCGTATAAAACGACCATCGCGTGGTGGGTATTTATACTGGCGAGTGTACTGGCGATTGCCGTCGCCATTCTGACCGTCTGCTTCCAGAGCATCCGGGCCGCCCTGATGAATCCCGCCAAGAGCTTGCGGGCAGAATAGCATGGGGCGAAGGGCAGGGGGTATAGGGTTGAGGTGGCTCTGTTTACCCCTTGCCCACAGCCCCACGCCCTTTGCTCCATGCTATTCTGCCCACTCATGAGCATAATCAGACCGTGCGTGTAATTCTCCTTGGAGCAACCGGCAGAACCTATCTAGCTTAGCCGCTGTCCGCTGTCGTACGGCACTTGTCCGCAAACGGACATTTCCTGCCTTATACGCCGACATAACTAATTGTTTTTCAAACGGATAATTACTTGGCATGATCATAGATATGCCATGTATACGGATTTCTACTTATACTGCTCAATACGAAAATTCTCTGCAACTGATGAAAACGCTACTTACGCTCCTGTTACTTACGGTTGGCTTTGGTGCCCTGGCCCAGCGGTCATCCTACAGCAAAGAAGTGACGACCGACGGTCGGGAGCTTCGGATTCGCGTTGACATTGAACAACCCAATCGCGTAATACGCTTTAGCCGTTCGTTCGACGTATCGGCCATGAGCGTCAGCGCCGTACGCGACCTCGAACGCAGCGTACTGGACTCCCTCGATCAGGCCAGCGACGGGCGGTATGCCGGCGTATTCAACGAGCGGAAGCGGGAATCGAAGAGTAGCAAGTCCAAAAAGAAAGACTGCACCGAACAGGTGGCTTTCGCAGCCAGGATTGATGCCGAAGACCAGGTGGCCTCTGCTGACCCGGAGGTAGCACTGCTCGAAGCCAAATCCGCCAGAACCCTCTCGCCGAGCGACGTACCGCCTGCATCCGTTCTGTTCCGTGAGGACAAGGAAAACGGTCGGCTGTGGATGCAGTATACCTTTAAGAAAGACGGCGATGAACTGGTTTTCGAACGGACCGTCAACGTAATCGGCAAGTCCGAGCGCGAAAAGCAGGCGATTATTAAAGAAACCGAGCGCAGCCTCGGCATCAAGTCGGTGAACCAGTAATATCCTACGCCAAGCGCACTATACTATTCGGAAAGAAAGTTGGCGAAAGCCGTTTTCTTTCCCGGCTATTCCTTTGCCCTTAACCTCCTTTCTCATGTTCCGGAATTACCTAAAAGTGGCGTTGCGCAACTTCGCCAGGCACAAGGTGTATGCCTTTATCAACCTGGGAGGACTAACGATCGCCGTAACCTGCTGTTTGTTGCTGGGCCTGTATGTTCGGCACGAGTGGAGCTTCGACCGGTTCCACACCAAAGCCGACCGGCTGCACCGGGCCTGGACGCAGGAAGTGTACAAAGGCGAACAATTTGTCAACGTATCAACCCCCTATATCCTCGGTCCTACCCTCAAAGAGACTTTCTCGGAGGTGGAAGCCATGAGCCGGGTGCAGGTCAACACCGTCAATGTCCGGAAAGGAGCGGAGGTATTCAGTGAACGGGTTCACATGGCCGATCCGGACTTCTTCCGGATGTTCGACTTCCCATTAGTCAGTTCGCCGGGAGGTAATCCCATTCAGGATTTGTTCTCGGTGGTGCTGTCGGAAGAGATGGCTCAGAAATATTTCGGAACGGAGAATCCCATCGGTAAAACGCTGAACATGCAGTTGGATAGTACCATGCAGGCGTTTACCGTTAAAGCCGTTGCCAGGAACGTACCGACCAGTTCGAGCATCCGGTTTGGTATCCTGATCCCGATGGCCCATGTCAAGAATCTGGTGTCGGACCGCACCCTGAAAAGCTGGTTCAACGTTACCCCCGAAACGTACGTCCTGCTCCGCGAATCGGCCAGCGCCGACAAACTGGCTACTAAATACCCTTCCCTGCTTCGCTCGGCACTCGGCGATGATTATAAAGGGAATAATTACGTCATTAATCTTCAGCCAATCACCGACATTCACCTGAACAAGGCCCTGAACGGTGGGTATGAGCCCGTGAGCGACCCGGCCTATTCGTATATCCTGTCGGGTATCGCGTTGTTTCTGCTCGTTATTGCCTGCATCAACTTCATGACCCTGTCGCTGGGCCGATCGGTTAGCCGGGCGCAGGAAGTGGGCGTTCGTAAGGCGATGGGGGCGCTCCGAAGCCAGTTGATGAACCAGTTCTGGAGCGAAGCACTGCTGATGACTGTGCTGGCCGTGGTGCTGGGCTTAGCGCTTGCAATCGTACTCACTCCGCTGTTTGGGCAACTGGCCAATCAGGAACTTCACTTCCGCTTCGACGGCACAACGGCCCTGCTTCTGCTGGGGCTGGTAGTTGTGGTCGGTCTGGTCGCGGGTAGTTATCCGGCGCTGGTCCTTTCGGGCTTCCGGCCGGTTGAGGTGCTCAAAGGCAAGCTGTCGTTGAAAGGTGACGTTAGTTTCTTCCGCCGGGCCCTGGTCGTTGTGCAGTTTAGCCTGTCGGTGATGCTGATTGCCGGTACGTTCGTGCTGAACCAGCAACTGAACTTCCTGCAAAACAAGTCGCTGGGCTATCAGAAAGACCAAACCGTAGTCATTCCGGTTGGCGTAGGCGGCCCCGAAGGCCGGGCCCTTGTCGAGCGGTTTCGCAATGCGGTGTCCAGCCAGAAAGACGTACTGAGCGTAACGTCATCGGCTTTTCCGTTTGCCAGTGGTGGCTGGGGTGAAATGGGCTTCACCGACGATCAGAAGGTGTACCGCGAAACAAATTTCAACGTAGTAGACCCCTATTTCATACCAACTTACAGTATCAAGCTGGTGGCCGGTCGCAACTTCGACGCCAAAAACAGCGCCGACAACTTCGGTGCCATCATCGTCAACGAGGCCTTTGTGAAGAAGTTCGGCTGGAAAGACCCGATGAACGCCCGGCTGTCGAGCCGGTTCCCGGCCCACCGGATTATCGGCGTAGTAGAGGACTTTCACTACGTATCGCTGCACGAAAAAGTGGAGCCGCTCATGTTGATGATGCGGTCGGATTCAGTTTTCAAAGGCATTGAGAACCTCATGTACCAATCGTCGCCGTCGCCGGATCTGTCGGTTCGGCTGTCGGCCGGAAATCTGTCCGATAAGGTAGCGATGCTGGAACGGACCTGGAAAAGTATGACGATTAACGAGCCGTTCAGCTTTACGTTCCTCGACGCCGATTTGCAGCGACAGTACGAAGCGGAACAGCGCCTGGGCCGGATCGTCACCATGGCGTCGTGCCTGTCGATCCTGATTGCCTGCCTGGGTCTGTTCGGTCTGGCTACGTTAGCCGTTGTCCGCCGTACGAAGGAGATTGGCGTCCGGAAGGTGCTGGGCGCATCGGTACCGGGTATTGTCACACTGCTGGCCAAAGACTTCCTGAAACTCGTGCTGGTATCGGTCGTGATCGCATCGCCACTGGCCTGGTACGGTATGCATCAGTGGCTTCAGGACTTCGCCTATAAAATTGACATTCAGTGGTGGGTGTTTGCACTGGCCGGAGCGATGGCGCTGCTGATTGCCTTCCTGACGGTCAGCCTCCAGAGCGTTAAGGCCGCGCTGCTGAATCCAGTAAAGAGTTTACGAACCGAATAGCGTCGGGCGAGGGGCATAGGGTACCGATTCCCCTTGCCCTGCACCCCTAGTCCCAAGCCTCTTACAACAATGCTAAAGAGTTATTTCACAACGGCAATTCGCGCCCTGAAGCGCAACTGGAACTACACGGTCATTAACGTTGTCGGGCTGACGTTCGGCCTGGCGTGCTGCCTGTTGTTGTTTCTGGCCATTCGCTACGAACTGAGCTACGATCGGCACAACGCCAACGCCGACCGTACGTACCGGATGATTGGTCACTATAAAAATGGTGAGCAGGAAGGGTTAAACACCGGCATCCAGTTGCCCGTATTAGCCGCTCTGCGCAACGACTTCCCGGAGTTGAAGCAACACGTGACGCTAACCCACGAGATCGCGGATGTGGTTATCCGAACAGGCAGTTCGACCACGAACAAGTTCAAGGAAGGCCGTGGTTTGGTATCGTTTGTAGAACCCGAATACTTCAACATCTTCGATTACGGCTGGAAACGAGGCAATGCGCAGACAGCCCTCAAGAACCCCAATACGGTCGTGCTGTCGGAGCGCATGGCGCAGAAGTATTTTGGAAACACCGACCCGATTGGTAAGACTATCCGCTTAGAGAATAAGATGGATTTTACCGTAACTGGCGTTGTGGAGAACCCGCCCGCTACGACCAGCGTACCGTTTGAAATACTACTCGCATTTGCTTCCTTAAAGCAATACGGAGCATTTACCGGCTGGGATGATTGGCAGTCGACCTACAGTGGTGCACAGGTTTATCTGAGCTTACCCTCATCGTCAGCGGATCAGGAGGTAGCGACCCGGCAGATGGACGATAAATTAGTTGCGTTCGGCAAGAAATACCTACGCCCAGAGGATGCAAAGAATTTCAGGTTTGAACTGCAACCGTTGACCGATATTCATTACAGTAAAGAAACTGGCAATTATGCCAACCGCACTGTCAGTAAGCAGACGATCTGGGCTATGGCATTGATTGGCTTATTTATTCTCATCACGGCCTGCGTCAATTTTGTCAACTTAGCCACAGCCCAGGCCATCCGCCGATCGAAGGAAGTGGGGGTTCGTAAGGTAATGGGTAGTTCGCGGGCACAGTTAATACGTCAGTTTCTGGGCGAAACGGGGTTGCTTACTACGATAGCCGTCGGGCTGGCTCTGGTGCTGGCCTATGCCGTTCTTCCCAGTGTGGCTAAACTTCTGGATATTAAAGCGGACAATCTGACATTAGCGGATCCGGTCGTATTCGGTTTTCTGATCATACTGGCCATTTTTACCACTTTTCTGGCGGGCTTTTATCCGTCGCTGGTACTATCAGGCTACCAGCCCGTGCTGGCGCTGAAAGGGCGAGCTGCATCCGGCAAACTTGGTGGGTCAGGCAGTAAGCAGCTAAACCTGCGCCGGAGCCTGATTGTGGTGCAGTTTGCCATCTCGCAGATGCTTATCATTGGTACCATCATTGCCTACAGCCAGATGCAGCATTTTCGGTCGGCCGACCTGGGCTATCGCAAAGATGCCGTCCTGACTATACCAATTCCTGAACGCAAACCCGGACAACTGGAAAACTTACGGGCTAAACTGGCCGGTCTGCCTACTGTAGAATCGTTGAGCTATGGCATATCAGCTCCTTCGGCCAATGGCAACTGGTCGACCAGCATCCGCTTCGAAAACGCCGATAAAGACTCCGATTTTAGCGTGGTCATGCGCCCGGCCGATACATCGTACATCCGTACCTATGGGTTGCAATTGATTGCTGGACGTATGTACCTGCCCGCCGACACTATGCGGGAGTTGGTGGTGAACGAGTCACTGGCCCAAAAATTGGGCTTCCGCGATCCGAAACAGATTATCGGCAAACGGATTGCGTTGGGCGGCAGTCAGGAAAAGAAACCGGTGGTTGGCGTAGTTAAAGATTTCAACACCTACTCCCTGCACCGAAAAACGGCCCCGTCTATTTTAACGTCATCGCGGGACGCCTACAATACGCTGGGTATCAAGTTTGATACTCGACAAGGCGGTGTCGAAGCGATCAACCGTCTTGTCCATACAGTTGAACAGTCATGGGAGGCAACTTTTCCTGAATTTGTATTCAAATATGAGTTCCTGGACGAAGCCATTGACAACTTCTACCGGAACGAAGAGCGACTGTTTTCGGTGTTTCGGCTGTTAGCCGGTATCGCTATCTTCATCGGCTGTTTAGGTCTCTACGGTGTCGTCGCCTTCATGGTCGAGTCGCGCACAAAGGAAGTGGGCATACGCAAGGCGCTGGGTGCATCGACGGTGCATATTTTCAGTATTTTCTCCCTCGACTTCCTCAAACTCGTTCTGATCGCTTTGGTGGTAGCCTCACCCGTGGCCTGGTACGTCATGAGCGGCTGGCTGAAAGACTTTGAGTACAAGATCAGCATTGAGTGGTGGATGTTCGCCCTGGCGGGTCTGCTGGCCGTAGTGGTTGCGCTGATTACGGTCAGTTTCCAGAGTATCCGGGCCGCGATGCTGAATCCGGTGAAGAGTTTACGAGCTGAATAGCGTAGGGTGTGGGGCAAGGGGTTTGGAGTAACGGCCAACCCACGCCCCTTGCCCCACACCCTAAACCCCTTGCCCCATGCTCCAAAACTACCTTATCATTACCGTACGTAGCTTACTGAAGCACAAGGTTTTCTCCGTCGTAACGATTGTTGGTCTGGCGGTGGGGATGGCAGCTTGTCTGCTGATTGTACAGTACGTTCTGTTTGAGCGTAGTTACGACCGGCAAAGTCCACACGCTGAGCAGATCTGGCGGATTTATACGGAGAATTACAGCAACGGCTCCCTCGATACCCGGGATGCGAACACGCACAGCGCGGTTGGTCCAACCCTGAAAGCTGAATTGCCCGAAGTAGTCGATTACACCCGCGTATATAGCGCCCGCGATCTGACGGTTATTCACAAGCAAACCCCTTACACACAAAGCAAAGCCTACGCGGTAGAGCCTGCCTTTCTGCGTATGTTTCCGTACAGGGTGCTACAGGGCAACGCCACGCAGGGGTTAAGCCAGCCAGGCCGTGTTATCCTGACCAAATCAGCAGCAGCAACGTATTTCGGCCCTGCAAATCCCATTGGGCAAACGCTTCAACTGGTGGGCGGGTGGTTTACCGGGCCGCATACCGTCGCAGCCGTGATCGAGGATGTCCCGCTCAACTCGCACCTTAAGTTTGAGATGCTCTTGCCGTACCAGACGCTGTACAGCCAGGGGCATACCGACAACTGGGAGAATTACTGGGATTACAACTACATTCAGTTGCATCCACAGGCCAATCCGGAGTTGGTGCGGGCTAAGCTGGCCGAACTCAGCAAGCGGTATCTGAGCACCAGCAACCTGGCGCTGAATATGCAGCGGCTTACGGACATTCATCTTCGCTCGGATCTTACGTACGAACATGAACCGAATGGCAGCGTTCGTATCGTGTATTTTCTCCTGCTGATTGCGGCTTTCATTCTGGGTATCGCCTGGATTAATTACAGCAATCTGACAACGGCACGGGCGATGGAACGAGCGAAAGAAGTAGGGCTTCGGAAGACGATCGGTGCCAGCCGAAGTCAGCTTATTGGGCAATTTCTGGGCGAGGCCATTGTTGTTAATCTGCTCGCCATCAGCCTGGCCGTGTTTTTCATGCAACTGGCGGGTCCGGCTTTTGCCGAACTTACGGGTAAACCGCTGACCAACTGGTTTTACACGAATCACGTACTATTTGGGCTTACGCTGGCTGCGTTGTTTTTGATCAGCGTGGTAGGTGCCGGTTTCTACCCAGCCCTGGTGCTGTCGGGCTACGAGCCGATGAGTATGCTGCGCGGCTCATTTAGTCGGGTTGGCAAAGGGCTGGCCTTACGGAAAGCGTTAGTCGTTTTTCAACTGGTTTGTACTGTCGGGATGCTGGCGGCAACGGTTACAATTTATCGTCAGCTTACCTTTCTGCAAAAGCATGACCTGGGCGTATCCATTGATCAGATGCTTGTGCTGAAAGCACCCCGCTTTGATTTCAATCAGGACTCCGTTTATCAGAAGAAGTATGCGGTATTTAAGGCAGAAGTGGCCAGACTGCCTTCCGTTCGCAACATAACGGCTTCATCAGTAGTGCCCGGCGAAGGCATTAATACCATTGGCGGCACCAGCGATGGCGTCTACTGGAAGAAACGGATCACCGCTAACAAACCGACCATCTACTTTGTCAATGTAGATGAGCAGTTCATGCGCACGTATGGGGTTCGGCAACTGGCAGGCCGGGGCTTCCAGGCAAACGAACCGCACTGGCGCAACCGCTACATTATTAACCGGGCCGCCTTAAAAGCCCTTGGCTTTCCGTCGCCCGAAGCAGCCGTCGACGAATCGCTGGTGTTCGGCGGAGAAGCAACCCGCCGGGGCAGCGACATGCGGATTATCGGCGTTGTGGATAATTTTCATATTGAATCGCTAAAGTTACCTACCCGCCCAATTTTATACACCTGTCCACCGCCCACCCGAATGGCCTACTTTTCGGTGAAGCTGGGCACGCAGCAACTGCCGGGCACGATTGACCAGGTGAACCAGATCTGGAAGCAGCTTTTTCCGCAAAGCCCATTCGACTACTTTTTCCTCGATCAGAAGTTTGACGAACAATACCGGTCGGAGCGGCAATTTCAGCGGATTTTTACTGTTTTTACGGGGCTGGCTATTCTGGTAGCCTGCCTGGGGCTGTTTGGCCTGGCGACGTTCACGGCTGAGCAACGTACCAAAGAAGTAGGTGTTCGCAAAGTGCTGGGTGCCAGTATAGCAAGCCTGGTGTTACTACTCAGCCAAGATTTCATAAAGCCTGTGCTACTGGCTATTCTTATTGCTACGCCCATCGCCTGGTATGCACTGAATCAGTGGCTGCAAAGCTTTGCGTATCGCATTTCTCTCGATTGGTGGATGTTCGGGCTGGCTGGTTTGGTGGCGGTGGTTATTGCCCTGCTTACGGTGAGCTATCAAAGCATCCGGGCCGCTCTAATGAATCCGGTGAAGAGTTTGCGGACGGAATGATCCGAGCCGGGATTAATGTGACTGAACCGATGACCAAAATTGCCCTCGTATAGGGTAGCACATTTATTATAATCAGCACTAAACCACCTCTATGCTTTACAACTACCTCACCATCGCCTTCCGCAACCTGTGGAAGAACAAAGTCTTCACCGGAATTAACGTGGCCGGGCTGGCGCTTGGCATTGCGGCTTTTGTGCTGATTCTCGAATACGTTGGATTCGAACGCAGCACCAACGAGTTCCACCGTAACCTGCCGACGTTGTACCGCTTGCTGTTTCAAACGAAAGAAGGCAACACCTACGAAATCGTTTCACCGGCTATTGCTACGGCTGTTAAGCAGCAGTTCGGTGAGGTTTCCGACTTCTGCCGGGTTTCAGCAAACAGTCCAGTTCAGGGAATTGTGTCATACCAGGATCCCCAAAGCAACGCGCCGTTACGCTCGTTTCGCGAATCGAATATCGCCATGGCCGATAGCAGTTTCTTCGACTTCTTCTCGTTTCCTCTGGTGGCCGGCTCGGGCGCTTCGTTGCGGCAACCCAATACCGTTGCTATTTCGGAATCAGCCGCCCGCAAGTATTTCGGCCAGGACAAAGCCATTGGTAAGCTCCTGACGCTCAACAACAACTTTGGCAAAACACCGTATACCGTAACGGCCGTGTACCAGGATATGCCCGCCAACTCGGACTTACAGCTCGACATGCTCTTCTCGCTGAAGACGTTTGCGAATCCGGCGAATCTCAACGGCAACGGCTGGGCGGCTCTGGACAGGCTGGATGCAGGTACCTATGTCCAGACGTTTTTCAGGGTTGAAAACTCGGTTGATGCTGCGGCTTTAGAAGAGAAGATCAACGACTTCAAGAAGCAAGTAGACCCCAGGAGCGATGAGCAGATTCGGTTGCAGCCGTTGGCGAACATGCACCTGGGCGCATCTCTGAACGACCCGTACACCACCTACGGAAATCTGAAATTTGTCTATCTGCTCACCGGAATCGCCATCCTGATCTTGGTCATCGCCTGGTTCAACTACGTTAACCTGTCAACGGCCGGGTCGTTGAAACGGGCCAAAGAAGTGGGCGTGCGCAAGGTCGTTGGGGCCAATAAAGAACAACTCATCGGGCAGTTTTTAGGCGAATCAGTCCTGCTCAACTTGCTCGGCTTCGGGTTGGCGTTATTCCTGGTGAATACGTGTCAGAAGTCTTTCAACGTGTTTGTCGGCAAACCGCTGTCCCTGGCGGTTTTTGGTGAAACGAACTTATGGATCATTGGTGTCGGATTACTCCTGATTGGCTCCCTGGCCTCGGGGGCTTATACGGCCTTCGCCCTGACGTCGTACCAGCCAACGCACGTTTTAAAAGGCATGAACGGCAAGGTCGGCAAAGGGGCGTGGCTACGGCAGTCGCTGGTCGTGTTTCAGTTCAGTATTTCGCTTGTCCTGATTATTGCTACGGTCGTACTATACCGGCAATTACAGTACATACAGAACAAGGACTTAGGGATGAATCTGGAGCAGTTGCTGGTGATTCAGGGTCCGGCGATTGGTCCCGACGAAAAGACGTTTGACCAACAGAAGACGGCCTTCCGGCAGCAGGTTAGCCAGCTTGCCTACGTCAAAGATTACAGCAGTTCGGCGGGCCCAGGTAGTTATTACGCCTTTACGGCCAATGGCATCACTCGACCGACCCCTCGGGCGGGCGACGAGAAAAAAGGGTACGCCATGATGATTGTGGATGATCGCTACCTGGCTACGTACGGGATCAAACTGGCCGCTGGCACCAATTTTACCCCGGCCATGTGTGAGTTGGCCTGGGAAAAGAGCGCTAAAGTGCTGATCAATGAGACCGCGGCTAAGCAGTTAGGTTTCAGTAATGCGCAGGAAGCGGTAGGAAAAAAAATTAACTGGGGACAACCCTACGAGGTGGTTGGCGTAGTGAACGATTATCATCATCTATCGCTGCGTCAGGCCATTGACCCGATCATCTTCCTGCCCCGCACGGAAAATGGCGACCTAACCGTCCGTTTAACGGCAAATAACATGCAAACCAAGATGGCGGAACTGGAACGGCTCTTCAAAACAAGCTATCCGGGCAATCCCTTTGACTATTACTTCGTCGACGAACGCTACGACAGGCAGTACGAAGCCGAAAAGCGGTACAGCTCCATTTTCACAACGGCTTCGTGCTTAGCCATCTTCATCGCGTGTCTGGGCCTGTTTGGTTTGGCTATGTTCACGGCCGAGCAACGTACCAAAGAAATCGGTGTGCGTAAGGTGTTGGGGGCATCAATAGCCAGCATCGTTACGCTGTTGTCGAAAGACTTCCTCAAGCTGGTCTTCATCGCCATCATCATTGCCACTCCCATTGCCGCCTACGCCACCCACCAGTGGTTGCAGAACTTCGCCTACAAGATTGATTTATCGTGGTGGATGTTCGCCCTGGCGGGTCTGCTGGCCGTAGTGGTTGCGCTGATTACGATCAGTTTCCAGAGCATCCGGGCCGCGATGCTGAATCCGGTGAAGAGTTTGAGAGCGGAGTAAGACCAGGATTCATGTGATTTTGATGATTACCTTGATTAGTACCTGTACGGTTCAGAATCATAGAGATTATCAAAATCACATAAATCCTGCGGGGCCGCCCATGCGGTTCAGACAGTGTCCACAACTGTACCTAACCCGTCCATTTGCGGACATTTTTATTTGCAGCAACTATGTAATACCTTGTTATACAAATGCTTATAATTGTGGTATACCATTTGGGATTATAAACCTCAGTAAAATACATGACCTAACAAACTCTCGACGCTGTGTTACGCAATTATTTCAAAATCGCCTGGCGGAACCTGGTCCGCAATAAAACCTTCTCAGCCATCAACATCCTGGGCCTGGCGCTGGGCATGACGTCCAGTCTGCTGATTGGGCTTTGGATTCAGGATGAGCTGAGCGTTGGCCGGCAGTACCCGAACGCGCCGTATCTGTACCGGGTGATGGAACACGAAATTGCCGACGGGCGGATTGTGACCGACGAGGATACGCCGGGCATTCTGGCAGATGAGCTGAAACGAGCACTTCCCGAGGTTGTTTACGCAGCCGGGTTTTCCGGGCCGGAAGAACATGTACTGAGCGTAGGTGACAAGGTAGCCCGACAAACAGGACACTTTGTTGGAGCCGACTGGTTCAGGATGTACGGTATGACGTTGCTGGCTGGCTCACCCGAAACAGCCCTCAAGGCACCCAACAATCTCGCTATTTCTCAAAAATTGGCCGAGAGTTACTTTGGTGATGCACAAACGGCGCTTGGTAAGTCTGTGCGGCTCGATAATCAAACCAATTACCAAGTAACGGCCGTGTTCGAGAACTTACCCAACAATGCACCTGACCAGTATGATTTCCTGCTGAATTGGAATGTCTTTCTGAAGCGAGAGCCCTGGCTTAATGTGTGGGAAAATTCTGGCCCTGGCACCCGGTTGCAACTCCGTTCTGATGCTGATCCGGCCAAAGTTGATACTAAACTCAGGACTTTTCTGAAAGGCCGCAACAAGGACATTGAGGCCAAATACAATATTCAACTGTTTCTGCAACCCGAGACGGAAGCTTATCTGTACTCTAACTTCAAAAACGGACAGCGCGACGGTGGCCGTATCGAGTACGTGCGGCTGTTCAGCGTCGTAGCCGCGTTTCTGCTGTTAATTGCCAGCATCAACTTCATGAATTTAGCTACGGCCCGATCATTCAGGCGGGCGAAGGAGGTAGGGGTTCGGAAAGTGGTTGGGGCCGGGCGGGCGTCGTTGATCCGGCAGTTTATGGGTGAAGCCCTGCTCATCTCTACGCTGGCGCTTGGCGTGGCCGTGCTGCTGGCTGAACTATCAGTACCACTCTTCAACCAATTAACCGACAAGCAGCTTATTCTACCGCTCAACCAGCCTTACGTCTGGGTGCTGTTGACTGGTTTACTGGTCGTGACGGGTGGTTTGGCGGGGAGTTATCCGGCGTTGTTTTTATCGTCACTACAACCGGTTCGGGTGCTGAAGGGTACGTTAAGATTCGGCGCAGGAGCGCAGTCATTCCGTCGGGGTCTGGTGGTTTTCCAATTTGCGCTGTCGATGCTAATGATCGTGGGCACAGTAGTAGTGTACCGGCAGCTTGACTACATCCAAACCAAGAACCTGGGTTACGACCGCGATAACCTGATTCAAATCTCGACCAACAGCAGCTCTTTGAGCACGAGATACTTGACGTTCAAGGATGAGTTGCTCCGCATGCCTGGTATTCAGGCTGTGACGTACTCTCAGACGAGCCCACTGGGAAACAGTAACACATCGGACGGAGCAAGCTGGGCAGGTAAAGATCCCAGGGTGGCTATTCAGTTTAATAACACGGCTGTGGGGTATGACTATATCAAAACCATGAATATCAAGCTCGTACAAGGGCGTGACTTCTCAACAGCTTTTGGTACTGATTCAACCAATTACCTCATCAATGAGGCAGCCGCTAAACGAATCGGCTACAAAGACCCGGTTGGGCAACCTCTCACGTTCTGGAGCAAACCGGGAAAGATTATTGGGGTAATGAAGGACTTTCATTTCAATTCGTTGCACAAAGCAATCCGCCCCCTGATTGTTCGCTTACAGAACGAAAATTATTACGGCATTGTGCTGGTCCGTACGAAACCCGGCCAAACCAAACAGGCTTTAGCCAGTCTGGAAACCTTGTACAAAAAGATGAACCCTGCCTCTCCGTTTACCTATATGTTTGTTGACTCCGGGTACGAGAAGCTCTACAAAAGCGAAACCGTTGTCGGAACGCTGGCTAACGTATTTGCTGGGTTGGCTATCTTCATTGCCTGTTTAGGCTTATTCGGCTTAGCGGCTTTCACAGCCGAGCAACGGACGAAAGAAATTGGTGTACGGAAAGTGCTGGGTGCATCAATAGCCAGCATCGTTACGCTGCTGTCGAAGGACTTCCTCAAGTTAGTGCTGACTGCCATTGTGTTGGCTACTCCGCTGGCCTGGTACGTGGCTCAACAGTGGCTGCAAAACTTTGAATATCGAATTACCATTGAGTGGTGGATGTTCGGGCTGGCTGGTTTGGTGGCGGTGGTTATTGCCCTGCTGACGGTGAGCTATCAAAGCATCCGGGCCGCGTTGATGAATCCGACGAAGAGCCTACGGGCAGAGTAAGCTAGCCAATTACCTACCCTACAACAGGTATTACGTCAAGACTAGTGATACCTTACTGTTGTAGGGTATCCTTCTTTACAAGGCGGTTTCAGGTTGCCTCGATTTTTTTTCAACTTTCTCTGTAACCTTCTCCAATTCCCCCGGTTTCCACGTCAGATTCCGAAAAACCCATTCGTTACCAGGTTGAATTCACTAACGGACAACGCGCTGATGCTTCAGGTCAAGGCGGGCGATATGCACAAGATGGGCTTACTCTTTGAGCGCTATCATCGTGAGCTGTTCGGCTTCCTGTATCACATGAGCGGCAGCGCCGACGCCAGTGAAGACATGGCCCAGACGGTGTTCTACCGGATGCTGAAATACCGGCATACGTTCACCGGCGAGGGTAGCTTCCGTTCCTGGATGTACCATCTGGCCCGTAACGTACTGGTTGACTCGGCCCAGAAGAACAAGCGATCGGCCTACCATCAGGATGTAGCCGAATATGCCGAACGAATCGGGGGCGGAACAACGGCCGATGAGTCATTGCAGAAAGAACAGGAGCTCGCAACGCTCCACGATGCACTGACCAGACTCAGCCCCGAATACCGCGAGGTACTGGTGCTGAGCCGGTATCAGGAGTTGAAGTATGAGGAGATTGCCCGAATTCTGAACGTATCAGAAGGTGCCGTAAAAGTGCGGGTTCATCGGGCCATGAACGAGTTGAAAAAGATTTACCTGAAGCTTGAACACTAACAAACAAATAATGAACTGCGAGGGCGCGAAAGACAGGCTGCTTGACTACCTGAACGACGAGCTACCGGCTACCGAACGAGCTGCCCTCGACGCGCACCTGGCTAATTGCCCCGACTGCCAGCGGGAATTGGCAGACAACCGGCAGATCTGGCAACTGATGGCGACCGTTCCGACACCGGAACCCCGCCCGGACATGCGTGCGAATTTTTACGCGATGCTCGATACGTTCGCTGAAGCCGAGGCAGCCAGGCCAACACGTTCGTGGACGAGCATTCTGGAACATATTAAGGCCTTCTGGACACCAACATTAGTAACTCGCTTGGCCTACAGTCTCCTGCTCGTGAGCATTGGCGTTGCGTCGGGCTACTGGCTACAACAGAAGCAGTCGCCCGACGTAGCGTACAGGCAGCAGATCGATACGTTGTCGTCGCAGGTGCAGGAAATGCGCCAGATGATGATGCTCTCGATGCTGGAGAACCCATCGGCAACGGAGCGACTGCGGGCCGTAAGCATCACGAAGGAAATCAATGACGTAGACGGCCGCGTGATTGATGCCCTGCTGACAACGCTCAACAACGACCCCAACGTCAACGTGCGCCTGGTGACGCTCGAAGCCCTGGCCGATCTGGGCCACGATTCGAGAGTGCGCGAAGGACTGGTTCATTCCTTGTCCAGGCAGGACTCTCCGCTGGTGCAGGTTGCCCTGGCCGACGTGATGGTGAAGTTGCAGGAGAAACGCTCGTTGAAACCCCTTCGGCAGATGCTCAAACAGGAAGGCATTAACGACCTGGTGAAGAGCAAAATCGAGCAAACAATCCGGGAATTGTCATAACCTAGTCAAAGAGCGAAAGAGTGAATGAGTGAAAGAGCGAAGTCGGGCCCTAGTGGTGAACCCTCTCTGAAGCGAAGTTGCTCTTCCAAAGATCAGAATGTAGCAGTGGTTTAAACCGCTCTTTCACTCATTCACTCTTTCGCTCTTTAGTAACCTTTCACTGTTTAATCTTTCCATCATGAAAAACGTTCTAATCCCCATTTTGGCGGGGCTGGTCTTCTCTTGTGCCCAATCGAACGCCCAGTCGCCCGAATTTAACGAGAAGGTGAGCAAGGAGTTCACCGGAGCCAGCACATTGGTCATCTACAACATTAACGGGTTTATCAACGTGGAGGGCACTTCCGGCGATAAGGTGTCGTTTGAGGTGGATAAGCGCATCACCGCCGACGACAAGGAAACTCTCGAAGAAGGCAAGCGGGAGTTCAAACTGGCCTTCGAGCAGAAAGGCGATACGATTATCGCTTACATTGCTGAACCGTTTGATTCTCGTCCGAATCGCAACAACTGGCAGGACCGCAACAATCGACGTATTGACTACGACTTCACGCTGGATTTTACGGTGAAAGTACCGCGTCAGATGAACGTCCGTGTAGCGACAGTTAACCGGGGTGACGTAACGGTCAAGGACGTAACGGGTTCAATGCGGGTCAGTAACGTTAATGGAGCGATTCGGCTGACCAATGCCAAAGGAGCCACCAATGCCCACACCATCAACGGCAACGTAGAAGCAAACTACCTCGCCAGTCCACCCGAGAAATCGTCGTATTACACCCTCAATGGTGATATTAAAGTCAGCTACCCGTCCAACCTTTCGGCTGATCTGCAATTCAAAAGCTTTCAGGGCGAGTTTTACACCGACTTTCCTGAAACCGAAATCCTACCCGTACAGGTCGTTAAAAACGAAGAGCGCCGGGGCGATAAGACGGTGTATAAACTCAACAAAAACACATCCATACGTATCGGAGCCGGTGGTAAAACCCTTCGTTTCGAGACATTCAACGGTAACGTTTACATTAAAAAGCAATCCTAATTGACATGAATAACATCGTAACGGCTATTGCCTTATTGCTCCTGACCGGTTCGGCACCAGTTTTTGCTCAGGATGACGTAAAAGAACAATTGGTTGTCCCCCTAACGGACCCCGGCAAGCCCGGTTCCATGGAAATCGGCTTAATAAACGGCTTCATTCACGTAGTGGGCTACAACGGCAAAGATGTCGTCATCGACGCGGCCTCCGATGGTCAACGACGTACTACCCGAAGCGAAAGCCGAAACACTGAGTCAGGTATGAGACGAATCCCAACGGGGAATAGCCTTGAAGTGTCGGCCGAAGAGCGCAATAACCGGGTGAAGGTTCACGCAACCAGCCATGCGAAGCCGGTTAATCTGACGATCAAGGTCCCACAACGGTTCTCGCTCAAGTTAAGCACTGTCAACTCCGGCGATATTACTGTCGAAAACGTCAACGGCGAACTGGAAATCAACAACGTCAACGGTCCTATTGAGTTGACTAACATTAGTGGTTCAGCGGTAGCCAATACGGTCAATGGCGATTTGCGAGCGACTTTCCGGGATGTGGACCCCAAAACACCCATGGCCTTTTCAACGCTCAACGGCCGTGTGGATGTTACGTTTCCCTCCAATGCCAAAGCCAACGTCAAGATGAAATCTGACCGGGGCGATATCTTCAGCGATTTTGACATAGACATCGAAAAAGCACAGCCGAAAGCCACGCGATCCAGCCAGTCGGGCATGTACCGGGTCAGTGTGGAAGATTGGGTATACGGCAAGATCAACGGGGGTGGCCCCGAAGTCATGATGAAGAGCATGCAGGGCAGTATCTACGTCCGGAAGGGAAAGTAATGACGGGGGCTAGGGGCAAAGGGTTGGAGGTGTACACGCTGACAATCCTACGCCACAGTAAACGTTTCCTCCGGCGCGGACACAGGCGGAACGTCTGACTTTTTGAACCCGGTCAGGTACAGTAGCGGTCAGACGTTCCGTCAGACCGAGTCACGGAGACCGAGTCACGGAGACCGAGTCGCGGAGACCGAGTCTAGCAGTCCCTCATGCAACGTTCCATACTTTTTCTGCATCTGTTGTAATGATCGCGTAACTCAGTCGTCTTTGCTATCAAACTCCAACACCCTTACCCTTAGCCCCTGCCCCACGCGCTATGCTACGCAACTACCTGAAAATTGCCTGGCGGAACATCGCCAAGAGTAAAACCTTCTCGTTCATCAATGTACTGGGGCTGGCCCTGGGTATGACGTGCAGTTTGCTGATTCTGCTTTGGGTACAGGACGAACGAAGCATTAACCGCTTTCACGCCAACGGCCCACGCCTGTATCAGGTGCTGGAAAATCAGCAGTGGACCGGCAACGACATCAGCACCACACCGGCTACGCCCGGCCCGCTGGCTCCGGCCTTAGTTGCCGAAGTACCGGAGGTAGAGAAAGCCGTCAAGATTACGTGGGAGGAAGAACGGCTGCTGTCCCTGGGCGAAAAAGCCTATAAGGAGAAAGGTCGGTTTGCGAGTACCGATCTGTTTCAGATTTTTACATTTCCCCTCCTGCATGGTAATGGAAAAACGGCTATAACCGGACCTACGTCCATTGTGATCTCCGAAAAGGTGGCCCTGAAATTCTTCGGTAAAACGGACGTAGTAGGACGTATCATTCGACTGGACAACAAAGAGGATCGGCAGATTACGGGTGTGATGCAGGACATTCCCGAAACATCATCGCTGAAGTTTGACTTCGTGCTGCCGCTGGAGCCGTTCGAAAAAGAAAACCAGTGGCTCACCAAATGGGACAATAACGGTATCCGAACGTTTGCGCTGCTTCATGCCAACGCCGATGTGAACCGCGTCAACGCCAAGATTCTGGACTTTGTCCATAAGCACGAAAAAAACGTGACGACTATCAAAATGTTCCTCTTTCCGTTCGAAGATGGTTACCTCTACTCCAAATTTACAAATGGCAAACCCGACGGCGGACGCATTGAATACGTACGTCTATTCACCATCGTTGCCATTTTCATCCTGATTATCGCCTGCATCAACTTCATGAACCTGGCCACGGCCCGATCGGCGAAACGGGCTAAAGAAGTCGGTATTCGTAAAGTAGTTGGTGCAGAACGGTCGTTCCTGATCGGGCAGTTTATTGGCGAAGCTATACTGACCGCCGGGATGGCGCTCATCTTTGCCATCCTCCTCGTGCAGGTTTTGCTGCCTGTCTTCAATAAGCTGACCGAGAAGCAAATCAGTATTGATTATAGTAACCCGTTTTACTGGCTAACCTTGCTGGGTCTGGCGTTGGTAACCGGTATTGTGTCCGGCAGCTATCCGGCCTTGTTCCTGTCGTCGTTGCAACCGGTCAGGATCTTAAAAGGTACGCTGCGGTTCAAAGCCGGGGCCGTACTGTTTCGGCAGGGTCTCGTCGTGTTTCAGTTCGCCCTGTCGCTGCTGCTCATCATCGGTACGTTGATCGCGGGTCGGCAAGTCGATTACATCCGCACCAAAAACCTCGGTCTCGACCGGGAGAACGTCGTGTACATGGCTCTGGAAGGCGATTTGCCCAAACGCTTCGATGTTTTTAAGCAGGAACTGCTGCAAGCGCCGGGCATTCAGTCTGTAACCTCGTCGGGTTCCGATCCGCTGGCAATCGGCAATTCGACCATTGGTGTGGAATGGAAAGGCAAAGATCCGAACGATAAGACGCTCTTCACGCAAATGCCCATCAGCTACGACTTCATCAACACCATGAAGATTAAGCTGCTGGATGGCCGCGATTTTTCCAAAGACTTCATTACCGACAGCACTAACTACCTCGTCAACGAAGAAGCCGCCCGACGCATGGGCATGAAAGCGCCGGTCGGGCAGGACCTCAAATTCTGGAACAAACCCGGCAAAATCATCGGCTTGATGAAGAACTTCCACCTGAACTCACTACGGGTGGCGATCGAGCCGCTGATTCTCCGGCTGGACACGACGTATAACAGTACCGTTATCATTCGTACGCGACCCGGCGAAACGGAAAAGGCCATTGCCAGTATGCAAACACTGTCCAAAAAACACAACCCGGCTTATCCTTTTGCGTATGAATTCGCCGACGACAGTTTCGAGAAGCAGTACAAAAGCGAGACGCTCATTGGTAAGCTGGCCAACTACTTCGCGATTCTGGCCATCTTTATTGCCTGTCTGGGGCTGTTCGGCCTGGCCATGTTCACGGCTGAGCAACGTACCAAAGAGATTGGTGTCCGGAAAGTGCTGGGAGCCTCCATACCCAGCATCGTTACGTTGCTCAGCAGAGATTTTCTACGCCTGGTGCTGATCGCCATTGTTATTGCGACGCCCGTTGCCTGGTACAGCATGAGCCAGTGGCTTCAGGATTTCAAGTACCGCATCGACATTGAGTGGTGGATGTTCGTCGTAGCCGGTCTGATGGCCATTGCGATTGCGCTGTTTACCGTCAGCTTCCAGAGTATTAAGGCCGCCCTTATGGACCCCGTAAAGAGCTTGCGGGCAGAGTAGATTCACGGTTCGGTTCAGATTGTCCGCTCTCACGTCCGATTGCGGACAATCAACCCGCCAACCCAATCGCCTATGTATTGATTATCAAAATCTTACATTTAATGGTATAGCATTTGAAGCGGACTAAGCACGATACTTTTCAACTTATACAGAAACATCATGCTACGTAATTACTTCAAAACCGCCTGGCGTGGACTGCGTAACAGTAAAGGCTATTCGGCGATAAACATCGGAGGGCTGGCTGTCGCACTTGGCATTGGTATCCTGCTGCTCTGGTGGGTTAAGGGGGAATTAAGCTTCGACCGGTTTCATACAAAAGGGGATCAGATTTACCGCGTAAATGGTGGGTTTGGTACAGGCAGTAGTTTGCAGGTTTCGGGCTCCATTGTTGCGCCGGTAGCCGCTTACGCTAAACGTCAGGTACCCGGTGTTATCGAAGCAGCCCGGGTGGTGCAGAACTACGACATGTCTCCTTTCAAAGTGGCCGATAAAACGCTGGTGGAAGAACAGAGCGTGTATGTCGACCCTGCGTTTTTTACCCTGTTCGACTTTGAGTGGGTAAAAGGCAGCAAAGAACGCCCGTTCTCAAGCCTCGAATCGGTGATCCTGACCGAATCAGCCGCTCGCAGGTACTTCGGTAACGCGGAGGCTATGGGCAAAATGCTGTACTCAGTACCCAAGAAGAAAAGCTACGTCGTCAGCGGTATCATCCGCGACTTCCCCGATAACTCGACGATGAAGTACAGCATGCTGTTTCCATTCGAGATTCTCATCAAAGGGTATCAGGCCAATGACTACTGGAAATCGATTGAAAGTGACTGGGGCAACTGGATGGCCAATACGTACCTGCAGGTTCATCCGCAGGCGAATCTGGACAAAATTGCCAAAACGCTGACCGATCTGCACCACCAGAATAACCAGTACGATCAGGTAACCTATTACCGCCTACAGGCGCTGAAAGGCATTCACCTCTACAACGCTGATGGTACGCCGTCGGCCATGCAGGAGGTACGCATGATGGGCATAGTGGCGCTGATTCTGCTGGCAATCGGCTGTATTAACTACGTTAACCTCGCTACGGCACGAGCAACCCAACGAGCTAAGGAAGTGAGCGTTCGGAAAGTAGTCGGTGCAGGCCGCCAACACCTGATTGGGCAGTTCCTGGCCGAATCCACCTTGATTTTCCTCATGGCGCTTTTACTTGCCGTTGTCCTCATTAAGCTGATTGAACCGGTTTACCTGGAGTTAACCGGCAAAACCCAATCCTTCAACCTGTTTGATCCGCAGGTGTGGCTGGTGCTGGTTGGCGCTCTGACCTTTACGTTGGCCGTCGCGGGCATTTATCCGGCGTTGGTGCTGTCGTCCTTCGAACCGCTGAAAGTGCTGCGCAGCAAAGCCACGGCAGCCGGTCGGGGCGGTGCGTTCCGAAAGGCACTGGTTGTGACGCAGTTTGCCTTCTCTACAGCCCTGATTGTCGGCACCCTCATCATCGGTAATCAACTCCGCTACATCCGCGAGCGGAATCTGGGGTACGACCGGGAGAACGTCTTTGGTTTCTGGATGACCGAAGACGTAGGCAAACACTACGAAGCCATCAAGAACGAATTGGCACAGCAACCGGGCGTGCGGGCCGTTACGTCGGCGAGCAATAACATCATCAGTAATGGCAACTCCACCGGCGACACCGATTGGGACGGCAAGGAGAAGAACAGCATGTTCATTATTCACCCGTTGGCTGTAGAGAAAGATTTTATCCAGACGTTCAAGCTCAATATGGTGGCGGGCAGTGTCTTTACCGGCTCCCGGGCTGATTCTACCCACTACATCCTGAACGAAACAGCCGTCAAGAACGCGGGGATTAAGGACCCGATCGGTAAGCGGTTCAAGCTCTGGCAGACGGAAGGAACCATTATCGGCGTCGTGAAAGATTTCCATTTTGCGTCGATGCGCTCCAAGATGGAGCCCGCCATTTTCTACTACCGACCGACCCGCAATTACGGTCGTCTTTACATCAAGACGACCGGACAGCATGCTCCCGCCGTCATTGCCGCGGCCGAACGGATCTGGAAACGCTACAGCCCGGATTATCCCTTCGAGTACAAGTTTCTGGACGATGACTACAACAGCATGTACAAATCGGAGCAGCGCACGGGCCAGTTGTTCAACTTCTTCGCCGGCATTGCGGTGCTGGTTTCCTGCCTGGGTCTGTTCGGGTTGGCCACCTTCACCGCCCAGCAACGTACCAAAGAAATCGGAATTCGGAAAGCCCTGGGTGCATCGGTCACCGGCATTATCGCCTTGCTGTCGAAGGATTTCCTGAAACTGGTATTGGTTGGCATCCTCATCGCGTCACCCATTGCCTGGTGGACGATGAATCAATGGCTGCAAAATTTTGCCTACAAGATTGATATTCAGTGGTGGGTGTTTGTACTGGCGGGTGTGCTGGCCATCGGTATTGCCTTAGTGACCGTCAGCTTCCAGAGTATCAAAGCCGCCCTGATGAATCCGGTGAAATCATTACGTACCGAATAGCGTAGGGCGAAGGGCTTGGGGCGGAGGGTAGCTGTTACCCCGCGCCCTTAGCCCCAAGCCCTTAACCTCAAGCTCTTATGCTACGCAATTACATCCTCATCGCCCTACGCAACCTGCGTAAGCACAAAGCCTTCAGCGCGATTAATATCGTTGGTGTGGCCGTTGGTCTGGCCTGCTTTCTGCTGCTCGCTCTCTACGTTAAAGACGAACTCAGCTACGACCGCTACAATGCCAACGCAGATCGGGTGTACCGTGTTACACGTACGTTCCTCTCGTCGGATGGTGTGCCTTCACTACGGCTGGCGCAGGCAGCTCCGCCGTTTGGCCCCCTGATTAAGCAGGATTTTCCGGAAGCGGAGCTGGTTGTTCGAACGATCGAAACCGGCGGTCTGATTCGCTACGGCGACAATCGGTTCGATGAGCAAGATGTGTTTTTTGCGGAAGACAATCTGTTCAAGATCTTAAGCTTTGATCTGGTCAGTGGTAATCCCGACAAGGCACTGGAGAACCCATTTTCAATCCTGTTCTCGCGCCCAATGGCCGAGAAGTATTTCGGAAAAGAGAACCCAATCGGCAAAACGGTCCGGTATGAGAATCAGTATGATCTGACGGTGACGGGCGTGTACGAACCGCTACCCGCCCAGGCGCATTTTCACCCGAATTTTCTGGTTTCCTTCTCGACCCTGAACGACCCACGTATCTACGGAGCCGAACAACTGCGAACCAACTGGAGCAACAACTCCTTCAATACGTATCTGCTGCTGGCCAAAGGTGCTGATCCAGCGCGCATGGAGAAAGCTTTTGCGCCATTTCAGGATAAACACGTTCCATCCGGAGGTGGCACCAAAGCGTCGAAGTGGTCGGTATTGACTTTGCAAAAGGTAACCGATATCCACCTTCACTCCCATACCGACTCAGAAATTGAGCCGTCCGGCGATATTAAGTATGTCTATCTTTTTTCGGCCATTGGTTTGTTCATTTTGCTGATTGCCTGCATCAATTACATGAATCTGGCCACAGCTCGCTCGGCTGGCCGCGCCAAGGAAGTCGGGATGCGTAAGGTAGTAGGGGCTTTGCGCAACCAATTGGTCGGCCAGTTTCTGAGCGAGTCTATTTTACTAGTCTTGTTTGCCCTGGTGCTTGCCATTGGGCTGGTGGTACTCTGTTTGCCCGCCCTGAATGACTTTACGCAGAAACAGCTTTCGTTCCGTCAATTGGTTGATCCTGCGTTCCTGGCTATTCTCATCAGCATTACGTTGCTTACGGGCCTGGTGGCGGGTAGCTATCCCGCTTTCTTTCTGACGTCGTTCCGACCGATTGGCGTCCTGAAAGGGCAGGTGGCATCGGCCATGCGTAACGGCAAGCTCCGGCAGGTACTGGTTGTTACCCAGTTTGCCATTGCGATTGCGCTCATGATCGCGACGGCGGTCGTATACAACCAGATGAGCTACATTCAGAATTACCGGCTGGGCTACCAGAAAGACCAGATTGCGCTGCTGCCCGACGTTGGCGACTCCACGACCAACTACGAAACGCTTAAGCAGGCGTTGAAATCGACGGGTATTATTCGCGAAGTAGGGCGGTCGTCGCGGATTCCGTCGGGACGGCTGCTGGATTCGTGGGACGCTTCGGCCATGAAAGGCGACACCATGGCCCCGGTCAGTATCAACCTGCGGGGCTTGCAGATCGACGAGGATTTTATTCCAACGTATCAGATCGTTATGGCCGCCGGACGCAATTTCTCCCGTTCGTTCTCGACCGATACGTCGATGATCGTCCTGAACGAAACGGCGGTTAAGCTTCTGGGCTGGACCCCTCAGCAAGCCATTGGCAAGCGATTCAAATACGGTTCCCGCGACGGTCAGATCATTGGTGTGACGAAAGATTTTCACTTTGAGTCGCTCCACCAGAATATGTCGGCTATCGCGATGGTGATGTCTCCCGAGCAGCTCAACTGGGTGTCGATGCACATCGGCGGAGGTGGACGAAGCGTCGAAGCGGGGCTCAGGCACATTGAATCCGTCTGGAAAACATACTTCCCGGAGCGGCCCTTCGACTATCAGTTTCTGGATGAGCGCTTCGACCGGCTCTACGCCCGCGAACGAACGCAGCAAACGCTGTTTAGCATCTTCGCCGGGGTGGCTATCCTGATTTCGTGCTTAGGCTTGTTTGGTCTGTCGATGTTCATGGCCGAGCAGCGGACCAAAGAAATTGGCATCCGTAAAGTTTTGGGTGCATCGGAGTTCAGCCTGGTAACCATGTTCTCAAAAGATTTCCTGAAACTAGTCCTCATCGCGCTGGTCATTGCCTCTCCGGTGGCCTGGTACGCCATGTACAACTGGCTCAATGGTTTCGCCTACCGGACGACCATTCACTGGTGGGTGTTCCTGCTGGCGGGTGGCTTAACGGTCTTCATCGCCCTCCTGACCGTCAGCTTCCAGAGCATCAAAGCCGCCCTGATGAATCCGGTGAAATCGCTTAGAACAGAATAGCGTAGGGCATGGGGCGAAGGGCTTGGGGTAACACCTTCCATCCCACCCCCTTCGCCCCATGCTCCAACCCCTTTGCTTTATGCTACGCAACTACCTCAAAATTGCCCTCCGCAACCTGGCCAAACACAAGGCGTATTCGGCCATTAACATCCTGGGGTTGGCCGTCGGTATGGCTATCGCCATGCTGATCGGTCTTTGGATGTACGACGAGTTATCGTATAACAAATTCCACCGAAACTACGACCGGCTGGCCCGACTCTACGTCAACCAGACGTTCAACGGCACTACAGGCGCCAGCCGGGCCGTTTCGATCCCGTCGGCCACCGAAATCCGGACCAAGTACGCAGCTGACTTCAAATACGTATCGCTGGCTTCCTGGAACTTCAGCCACCTGCTGGTAAACGGAGATAAAAAGCTGAATCAGGAAGGCATGTTCGTCGATCCGGGCTTACCGGAAATGCTGACGCTGGACATGCTGAAAGGCAGTTACGCCACTGCTCTTAAGGAACCTTCGTCCATCCTGTTAGCGGAATCGGTAGCTAAGGCCTTGTTTGGCGATCAGGACCCCATGAACAAGATCATCCGGCTGGATGCCAAGCGGGACGTTCGGGTCACGGGCGTGTTTGCGGACCTGCCGTTCAACTCGGAGTTCTACGAGGTCAAACTATACATGCCCTGGAGCGCTTACCTGGCCGATGAACCCTGGGTGAAAAATTCGCAGGAGCAATGGGGCAACCACTCGTTTCAGAGCTTTGCGCAGCTTGCAGACAAAGCGGATATTGAACAAGTATCCGCCAAGATCAAGAACGTAGAGAAACCGCATAGTTCACCGGGCGAAAATCCCGAATATTTTCTGCACCCAATGAGCAAGTGGCACCTGTATTCCGACTTTAAAAACGGCCGGAACGTAGGAGGCAACATTCAGTTCGTCTGGCTGTTCGGCATCATTGGCGTGTTTGTCCTGCTCCTGGCATGCATCAACTTCATGAACCTCAGTACGGCCCGTTCCGAAAAGCGAGCGAAGGAAGTGGGCATTCGTAAAGCCGTTGGTTCGCTTCGTCAGCAACTGATCATGCAGTTTCTGAGCGAATCCATTCTGGTTGTTTTCTTCGCCCTGATTTTGTCGCTGCTGATGGTCCTGGTTTCCCTGTCTGCTTTCAATGAGCTGGCCGGCAAACAGGCGGCCATACCGTATCAATCGCCGGTTTTCTGGCTGCTTATTCTCAGTTTTACACTCCTGACGGGCCTGGTGTCGGGCAGCTATCCGGCCCTGTATCTGTCGTCTTTCAATCCGCTCAGCGTGCTGAAAGGTACGTTCCGGGTAGGGCGCTGGGCTTCGTTGCCCCGCAAAATGCTGGTAGTGATACAATTCACCGTATCCATCACCCTCATCATCGGGACAGTCATCGTGTTCCGTCAGATTCAACACGCCAAAAACCGGCCGATCGGCTATGATCGTTCCGGGCTTCTCCAGGTCAACATCAGTACGGCCTTGCGGGGTAAATTCGATCCACTACGGCAGGACCTGCTGAAATCGGGGGCAGTCTACGAGGTCAGTGAGTCGTCCAGCCCGACCACCGGCGTCTGGTCGAATCAGATCGGTTTCGACTGGGAGGGCAAAGACCCCAAGTCGCTCCCCCTGTTCGGAACCATTGCCTGCACCCACGAATTCGGCAAAACCATTAGCTGGAAAATCATAAACGGCCGGGATTTCTCGCGCGACTACTCGACCGATACGTCAGCCTTCATCCTGAACGAAGCCGCCGTTAAACTGACGGGCCTACAGAACATCGTCGGCAAAACGATTCGCTTCAATGAGAAGCCTATGCAGGTCGTGGGCGTCGTCAAGGACATGGTGATGGAGTCGCCGTACGAACCGATCAAACCCACCATTTTCCTGGTCAACTACAACTGGGCCAGTATCCTCAACGTGAAACTGAAACCCGGCACGCCCGTAAAAGACGCGCTGAAGCAAGTGGAAGCAGTTCTGAAGCAGTACGACCCTGACAGTCCCTTTGATTTCAAGTTTACCGACGATGAGTACGATGCCAAATTCCGGGCTGAAGAACGGATCGGAAAACTGGCCCGAATTTTTGCCGTGCTCGCTATTTTCATCAGTTGCCTGGGCTTGTTTGGCCTGGCTTCGTTCATGGCCGAACAGCGTACGAAAGAAATTGGCGTCCGCAAAGTTCTCGGGGCATCCGTAGTCAGCTTGTGGACGCTGCTGTCCAAAGACTTTGTGCGCCTAGTCATTATATCCTTTCTCATCTCGGCTCCCATCGCCTGGTTTTTCCTGGACGACTGGCTCCAGCAATACGAGTACCGAACCGGCATTACCTGGTGGGTATTTGCTTTCGCCGGCATCGGCGCAACCATCATTACCTTACTGACCGTGAGCTATCAAGCCATCCGAGCCGCGACGATGGACCCCGTAAAATCGCTTAGAACGGAATAAAAAAGGAGAGAGAAGGAGGAAGGGGAGGAAAGAAGAAAAGAATCCGGCTTACCCTTTCCTCCCCTTCCTCCTTTCCTCCCCTTTTCTCCTTACCCCTATGCTACGCAACTATGTCAAAATCGCCGTCCGGAACTTGCTGAGGAGCAAGTCGTTTTCGGCTATTAACATCCTGGGTTTATCGGTAGGCATGACCTGCTGTATGCTGTTGCTGCTCTACATCCGCAGCGAACTCTCGTTCGACAAGCACCACGAGCACGCAGACAATCTGTATCTGATGGGTCAACAAATGACCATCGGCGGTAAAGCGCTCAATGGCATCGGAGAAAAAACCAGCAGTGCATCGGCCCCATTTGCCTTTGCCCTTAAGTCAGACTATCCGGAGATTGAGCAGGTCGGCCGCCTGTGGGTCAACATTATTGACGATAAAGCGCTGTTGCAGGTACGCGAATCCGGTAAAGTCCTGCAATCCTTTTACGAAACCAAAGGCTACCAGATTGATTCTACGTTCTTCGACCTGTTTACCTATCAGTTTACGGAGGGGAATCACAGAACGGCCCTGCTTGATCCCAACTCCGTCGTACTCTCGGAAACGGTAGCGCAGAAGCTATTCGGCAAAAACCCCGCCCTGAACAAGATTATCCGTATCAATGGAACGATGGGCCGTGGGCAGGATTATAAGGTTACGGGGGTCTACAAAGACGAGAGTAATCGATCCCACATCGACGCCCGGTTTTTCATACCGATGTCGGCCGGCTGGACGGGTCGGTTCCTGCGCGAAGCCCGGCTGGATTTTGCCAGCAACAATATGTTCGTGACGTACCTGCGGCTACGCCCTGATTCGGACCCGCACCGGCTGGAGCAGAAGTTCCCGGCGTTTATTGAAAAGCACGCCCGCAATGACCTGAAAATGGTCGGCTTCGACAAGAAACTGTTTCTGGTGGCGGTGCCCGACCTGCATCTGTACAGCGGCTTCGAATCCGTCATTACGCCAACCAATAGCGTTACGTACCTGTACATTCTGGGGTCCATCGCGCTTTTTACGTTACTGATTGCCTGCATCAACTTCATGAATCTATCGACGGCCCGGTCGGCGAAACGGGCGGCCGAAGTGGGCGTTCGGAAAGTAATGGGGGCCGAACAGGGGGCGCTGGTTCGCCAGTTCCTCGGCGAATCGATGATCCTGACCCTGATGGCCTTGCTGATTGCGATCGTGATGGTAGCGGTTTTCTTACCCTTGTTTAACCAGCTCACCGGCAAGTCGCTGTCCGTTTTTGAATTGTTTCAGCCCCAGATCGCGCTGGCGTTTCTGGCGTTAGCACTGGCCACGGGCCTGATTGCCGGCAGTTACCCGGCCTTTTACCTATCGCTGTTCAATCCGGCGCAGGTTCTGAAAGGTAAGTTCATCAACTCCATGTCGGCGATTACGTTGCGCCGGGCGCTGGTTATTTTCCAGTTCGTGGTATCGGTGGGACTGGTACTGGCTACGTTCATCATCCAGGAGCAGATGCGCTACCTGCGCGACAAACCGCTGGGCTTTACGCAGGATCAGCAGATCGCCATCCCCTTCCGCAGTACGGAATCGCGGGCGGCTTATACGGCTTTCCGCAACGAAATTTTACGCAACAATCAGGTCGTTTCGGCGGCCGGTACGCAGTATTACCCCGGCATTGCCAACGCTACCGATTTTATTCTGCATTTACCCGAGCAGACAGCCTCGCAGGGACACGATGTTAAAACCAACTGGGTAGATTACGATTACCTGCAAACGATGGGTTTTCGCCTGAAGCAGGGGCGTCTGTTCTCGCGCGAATTTCCGGGCGACACCAACCGACGTATCGTTGTGAACGAGGCCACCCTGCGCAAATTTCAGATTCCGGAACAGAAGGCCATCGGTCAGAAACTGGACTTCGAATGGCAGGGAGAAACGCAGCAGTTTGAGATTGTCGGGGTCGTCGGCGATTTTCACTTCCAGGATTTGCACCAGACGATTGAGCCGTACGCTTTCCTGCTGAATAACGATCCGGACTTCAACTACATCATCGTCCACGTCAATACGGCCGATATGGCCAGTGTACTAAGCTTCCTCGAACAGAAGTGGAAAGCCATCCGCCCCGACGAGCCGTTTGCGTTCACGTTCCTGAACGAAGATTTCCAGCATAACTACCAGGCCGAAGCCCGCACCTCGCGCATCGTCAGTACGTTTACCATCATCTCCATCCTGATTTCGTGTCTGGGTTTGTTCGGTCTGGCGGCTTTTGCAGCCCAGCAACGTACTAAGGAGATCGGCGTTCGCAAAGTCCTGGGGGCTTCCGTGACAAACATTGTTATGCTGCTGGCAACGGACTTCATGAAGCTGGTGCTGATCGCCATCGTGATTGCGTCGCCGGTGGCCTGGTGGGCCATGAGCAAATGGCTGGACAACTTCGCCTACAAGATCGCTATTCCGTGGTGGGTGTTCGTCGTATCGGGGGCGCTGGCCATCACCATTGCCTTCGTCACCATCTCATTCCAGAGCATCAAGGCTGCGTTGATGAATCCGGTGAAGAGCCTGCGGGCGGAGTAAAAAAGAAGCGGGTCGTAATAATGTAGCCGGTTATGTACTTTCCGTTTTTGAAGACTGCAACCGACGGCGCAAACCCCTGAAACGCCCTGGCCACGAAAGCGGTTGCGTAGGATACGTTCGATGGGGTGCCAGATTATTGACAATAAGCGCAATTACAAACAACACACTAACTCCCGTGAGAACCGGAGTTAGTGTGTACCCAAACCCTAACTGAATAATCTTTTCTGAACCTATATTAGCAATTAACGCGGTGGCACCGGCGGGAGGGTGCATGGTCTTCGTTATTTGCATGACAACAATAGATAAAGACACTGCCAGGGCAGAGGATAACCAGAGTTGGTCGGGTAGACACTTATGAATAGCAACGCCAATGAGGGAAGCCAATAGATGGCCGCCTATCAAGTTTCTGGGTTGAGCCAGTGGGCTGTGCGTAGCCCCAAAAATTAAAACGCAGGAGGCACCAAATGAGCCAATCAAAAAGATAGTGTCTTGCCGGGTAAAGCCCGCTTGTTGAATCAACCCAATCGAAGAGATGGCGGCAAACGTTCCGAGGAATGTCCACAAATGATCAACCGGCTCCAGAATGGTTTGTCGGTAGACGACGTACCGGGCAACCCGATAGTGTCTTTTTAATCGTTTTTTCATAAGATGCCTTTATTACACAATGGACGGGCATTGGGTTCCCGTATGAAAGACAATCAAAGCTGATAAAAGCCAAGGTGATTCATAGCCAAATCCATTGCAGAGGAGCACACTTTTTGGTTATCAGTCCTTTATCTATTGACGTAATATGCTGATTAGCAAACAGCACATTTTACAAATATGCTGTCAAACCTTCGCCATCAAACTTTTACGTTTCCTTTACACTCTTTTACACCCCTTTTTCGCCTGCCCGAACGTGAGCCAGTACATTTGTTCGTCTTTCATCCATAAACAGACAGAACTATGAAACGCACCCATTGGCTCACGTTTACAATTGCGCTCAGCGCAGTATCGATCCTAAGCTTCGGGCAAAGTACAACCCAATCCTGCACGGCCGCTTTTCTGGGCAACCGGATGGTGGTGAACGAATACAGCACGACAGGGAAGTGCGTAGTGCCCGCTACGTCGACCGGTGAGTTGAGCGTCCAGACCGTCGCCCTATCCCCAAAATCGGTAAAAGCTCTCGGCAAAGTTCCCTTTAAAGTAGCCATCCGGGACAAAGCCACGAAGAAGCTGGTACCCTTCTCAGCTAACCAGTACAGACAGGTGAACATCCGGAACGTACTGGCTAAGTGCCAGAAAGGTGATCACATCGTCCTGATGGCTATCGGAAACCAATACGCCCTTCCACACAACGAAATTCTGGTCCAATGAACCGTCGATCTATAAACTATCCGGGGATCATGCTGGGAGTACTGGTCCTCGCTTGTCTGGGTGCGTTTGCACGAAATAACACTGCCGATGCTGACCGCAGTCTGATTTTGTTGAACGGCAAACCAATGACGTATACGACGTTCACCATCGGCAGCCGGGGTACGTTAGCCCTGCATGCTGTTCATCCCGATGAGCCGGAAACAGCCCCGATTCCGTTCAGAATTTACCTGAAGCGAGGGAACGCCCTCATTACCAGCACGGGGTCTAACCCGAACCGGGTGGTTACGGAAGTAGAAATAGGTAACGTTTTAGCGGTGGCCAAGCACGGCGATGAGCTGATTATTGAACCGGTCCGGCAAAATGAGGGTAGTGCCAGACGCACCTTTCAGGTAGTAAATTACATAAATATGCCCATCTCCAAGTGGCTCTTTCTACCGAAGAAAGCAACCGATGGGTGTTGAAATCGAGGCTTTTGTATCTTTGCATAGAAGCCTTTGTGTAGTATGGGAAAAGCAGCCGCCCTTATCGGACTTTTACTGGCCGGGATGCTGTTCACGCAGTTTGTGGGGTTGACGCCCGCAGTCGACAGAGCAGACAACAGTCCGTTTGCCCGGAAAGTCAACCTCGCCCTGCGTAGGACGGCCCACCACCTCCTGGCCGAAAAAGGTGACTCAACATCGCGGATTCCGCCGGTGCAGCAAACGAATGCCACTACGTTCGTTATCCGGCTGGAGCGCCCGTTTGATTACGGTCGGCTGCCCACCCTCTTACAGCAATCGTTGGCCCTTCATCGGATCGGTACCAACTACGATGTCGCCGTGCTCGACTGTTCGAACGGCGAGCTGCAATTGGGTTACAACTTTCTGGATTATACCCGGCATAACGAGGTTCCCTGTGTCGGTCGGGAGCAGCAGCGCGGCTGCTACACGCTCCAGGTTACGTTCGCAGCCGCCGAACCAGCACCCCAGCCCATCAACGCCTGGTGGGCGGGTGCGCTGGGTTTCATCCTGGCCGGACTGGGTGGTTTTGTCTGGTATCGGGTTGCTAAAACGAAAGGAGAGCCAGTAGCCCCTCAGCCCTTTTTACCCCCGGTGTCCAGCGACGTCATTCGACTGGGCAATACCGTATTCAACCCCGCCAATCTGTCGCTCGACGTAGCCGACACCCACCACACACTGACGTATCGGGAAGCGAAGCTGCTCCGTCTCTTTGCGGATCATCCGAATCAGGTGCTTGAACGGGATTTTATCCTCAAATCCGTCTGGGAAGACGAAGGGATCATTGTAGGCCGCAGCGCCGATGTATTCGTATCCCGGCTGCGCAAACTACTTCAGAACGACCCGGCCGTGCGCATTAATTCAGTACATGGGGTAGGGTATCGGTTCGTTGTTGAGCAAGCCCCTGTAGAATAGCCAATTAGCTGGCTCATCCTTGTCCGCAAGTGAACGTAAAGACGTCCGTTTGCGGACATTCCCATTTGTGACCCACCCCTAACCCACTAATTATCAAACCACTGACTTTTGTGGTACGCCATTTGGGCAGTTACTGGCACACCTTGTTCAACCTTTCTTAACGCTAAACGACCATGCTGCTGAACTACCTCAAAATCGCCGTTCGAAATCTTTGGCAAAACCGGCTCTTTAGCGGGTTAAACATAGTCGGCATGGGCATCGGAATTGCGGCTGTTGGCCTGATGGCGCTTTACATCGCGCATGAGCTAAGCTACGACCGGTTTCATACCAACACCGACCGGATCGTTCGCGTTGTGCACTATGCAAGCTGGCCAACGGGAAATCTCCAGATCGCACCTACGTCAGCGCCGTACGCGAAAGCGCTTCAGACCGATTATCCCGAGATTGAAAAAACCGTCCGGATTCACCCCGAGGGGGGCGGTATGATTACCTACCGGGATAAAACGATCGAAGCGAACGACATCTATTTTGCCGACCAAACCTTCTTCGATGTTTTCTCCTTTCCGTTCCTGTACGGCAACCCCGCTACTGCGCTGGAGCGGCCCCAAACCATTGTCCTGACGAAGAGTTTAGCCGAGAATCTGTTCGGCGATGCAGCCAGGGCCGTTGGGAAGCCGATCGCGTTCAGCAATAACTTTATCAATACGGTAACGGGCGTTATCGACGATGTTCCGAACAATTCGCACCTGCGCTTCAGCGCCATACGCTCATTCCCGGCGGATTACACCAACGGCTGGCAGAACTTCGAGCTTTATACGTACCTGCTGCTGAAAAAGGACACTGATTACAAGGCGCTGGAAGCAAAACTCCCGGGGTTTTACACCAAGCACCTCAAGAAGGAAATGGGCGAACTCACCTACCGGATGGAGCTTCAGCCGCTGTCGTCCATTCATCTCCACTCCCATCTCGACTACGAAATCGGCCCCAATGGTAACGCCAAAACGATTTCTGTTTTTGTCATTATAGCCGCGCTGGTCTTATTCATCGCCGGTATCAACTACGTCAATCTGTATACCGCCCGGGCCATTACCCGAACCCGCGAGGTTGGTGTTCGCAAAGCCATCGGTTCGCGCCGGAGCCAGCTCGTAGTCCAGTTTTTAACCGAGTCGGTCCTGATGGCTTTACTAGCCAGTGTACTCGGGATTATACTGATGGAAGCCGCGTTGCCCTGGTTTAACCAGCTAGCCGACCGGTCGCTGTCCGTTGCGCAGTACGGTCAGCTCACCCCATTAGCCGTCGTGCTGGTATTCACGGTGCTGCTCGGGTTTGGCAGCGGTTTGTACCCAGCCCTGCTCCTGTCCGGCTTCCGGCCCGTTATTGCCCTGAAGGGCCAGGTTGGCAGCCTGACCGGAAAAGCCCGGTTACGCCAGTCGCTGGTGGTGTTCCAGTTTATCATAGCTGTTGGTCTGATTGCCGGTTCGGGTGTCATATTCCGGCAGATGAACTTCATGTTCAATAAAGAGCTGGGCTTCAACAAAACGCAGGTGTTAACCTTTCACCTGGAGAATGAGGCATCTCGCCAGCAGGTACGGGCGTTGAAAGAAGAACTCCGCAAAAGCCCTTTCATCGAACAGGTAGCCGCAGCCAGCAACCCAATTGGTCGCAATGACATCGGCACCAACGGCATGTTTTTCGAACAAAACGGTACGATACCCACCGCTACGCAGATTGTTCAGAAATTCTCCGTCGATTCAGATTATTTGAGCACCCTGGAAATTAAGCTCCTGAAGGGGCGTAACTTCTCCGAATCGTTCCCCAGCGATGCGTTAGGGGCGGTATTGGTGAATGAAGCTCTGGTCAAGAAAATGGGCTGGCAGGAGCCCATCGGCAAGCGCGTCCGGTATTTTCTGGGTAAAGATAACGTTGAAGAAGCCCGCGTGGTCGGTGTCGTCAACGACTTCCATATTTACTCGCTCCAGCACAAGATTGAGCCGCTGGTGCTGCAAATGCCCGCGCCGTCGGAGAAGGACAATCTTTACGTCCGCATACGTCCCGAGAAAACCAAAGAAGCCCTCGCTTATATCAGTCAGGTGTATCATACGTTCGATCAGGCCAGTACCCCCTCGTTTCATTTCCTGGACGAAAATTTTGCCCAGCAATACAAAACGGAAGAAAAACAGAGTCAGGTGCTGCTTGCCTTTACCGTCCTCGCCATCTTCATTGCCAGTCTGGGCTTATTTGGGTTAGCGGCCTTCACAGCCGAGCAACGTACCAAGGAGATCGGCGTACGTAAAGTGCTGGGCGCATCGGTTACCAGCATCGTTGCCCTGCTTTCCGAAGACTTTTTAAAACTGGTGCTGATTGCCATCCTCATTGCCTCCCCCCTTACCTGGTATGCTATGAATCAATGGTTAAATGAATTTGCCTACAAGATTGACCTCGAATGGTGGATGTTTGCCCTGGCGGGCGTTCAGGCCATTGCAATTGCGCTACTGACCGTAGGCTTCCAGAGCATCAAAGCAGCGCTGACGAACCCGGTTAAATCACTTAGAACGGAATAAAAAAGGAGGAAAGGGAGAAAGGGGAGGAGAGGAGAAAAGGGGTTAAGTACACCATCCCCTTTCCTCTCGTCCCTCTCCTTTCCTTCTCCTTTCCTCCCTCAACCCCTATGCTGCTCAATTACCTCAAAATCGCCTGGCGGAACGTACAAAAAAACTGGTCGTACGCCCTTATCAACGTAACCGGTCTGGGACTAGGCATCGGCTGCGCGTTGCTGATTTTCGCGTTGGTGCGCTACCACTACCAGACAGACCAGCATCACCACAAGTATGACCAGATTTATCAGTTCGCGTCAAGATTCACGTCGGCAGAAGGTGAGTTCAGGACACGAGGAATACCCTATCCGTTTGGACAGGCACTACGTACCGACCACCCTGAACTTAACCACGTAGCGATGCTCGAAGAGTGGGGAGAGCCACTGGTCATCGTGCCAGCGAAAATCGGTACGGGTAAGAAAATCAAGGATAAAGAGCAATCGGGTGCTTTTGTCGAGCCGGCTTATTTTCAACTGTTCGACTACCAGTGGCTGGCTGGTGGCCCCGAAGCCCTTAACCAACCGAATACGGTGGTGATCAGCGCCAGAATGGCCCGCAAATGCTTCGGCCGGACTGCAAATGTGGTGGGTCAGAACTTGCTGCTCGATGCCCGTGTTCCGGCCCGGATTGTGGGCGTTTTTGCGGATTACCAGGATAACACAGATCTGGCTTATTCGATTATGGCGTCGTGGACCACGCTGAAAGACACGCGCGGGGCCAGGCCGGAAAGTGAACCCTTCGATAACACCAACAGCAGCACCCACTGCTATGCGCTGTTTAACGATCGATTTACGCTCGCCGACTGGAACCGGCAGCAGGTATCGTTTGTCAAAAAGCACAACCCGAAGAATGTAAACAAGACCTTTTATCCGGCCGAGCCTTTCAGCAGCATGCACCTGTCGGAGGAATACGGTGGCGTCAGTCGGAACCTACTGCTGTCGCTGCTGGCCATCGGTTTCCTGCTGGTTGGTACAGCGAGCATCAACTTCGTGAATCTGGCAACGGCACAGGCACTCAAGCGGGCGCGGGAAGTGGGTGTCCGGAAGGTAATGGGCAGCACACGGTCCCAGCTTTTCTGGCAATTCATGGGCGAAACGGCGCTAATTGTGGTAGCGGCAACGATCCTGGCCATGGGGATATTTGATGTCGGGCAGGCGCTGGCCGACAAGTACCTCACCGGCATATTCCGTTTCAGGTTTTACTTCTCGCCGGCAGTCCTGCTCTGGCTTTCACTCCTGGTTATGGGGGTCATTTTGTTGTCCGGCTTGTATCCAGCATTCATAATGGCCGGTTTTCGTCCGGTCACGGCATTAGCCAGTCGGCTTACTACGCAACCGTCGGGAAGTTTCTCCGTGCGTAGCGGCCTAGTAATCGCACAGTTCGCCATTTCGCAAATCCTGATTATTGGATTGGCCGTGGTGGCGAATCAGTTGGAGTATATGCAAGACAAGGAACTGGGATTTCGGAAAAAGGCCGTAGTTACGGTCGCTCTGCCCTCGGTGCCTAGTCAGGATAAGAGCAAAATGGCCACCTTCCGGAATTTGGCTACAACCTTACCGGGTGTTGATCAAGTGAGCTATTCCATGGGTGGCCCACCGCAATCAGGCTGGACCAGCCAGACCACGATTCGTTTCGACACCCGCCAAAACGAAGAGTCGTTCAGCCCTCAGCAAGCCTGGATCGACGCTGACTACGTTGATGTGTACAAGCTCAAATTGATTGCCGGACGTAATCTTCAGCCCTCCGACACGGCGCGCGAGGCTGTTGTCAACGAAACCTTTGTGAAGCGACTTGGCCTTACTCGCCCGACCGACGCACTTGGTAAATTCATTCATAAACAGAGTCTCGCGCCATTGGAAATAGTTGGCGTGCTGAACGATTATAACCAGTCGAACCTTCGGGTGGGCATCGAGCCTCTTTTCCTGACGACGATTGCAACGGGCTATTACTTCGCCAACATTTCGCTGAGTTCTGCCAATTACCAACAAACTCTCGCGCAGTTGGAAAAAGCGTACAATGAGGTCTATTCAGACAGCTTCTTCGAGCCGCAGTTTGTTGACGAGCAAATAAGACAGAACTACCAGCAGGAGCGGACCATGAGTATGCTCATTAATTTCTTTGCTGGCGTGTCGTTGCTGATTGGCAGTATGGGGCTCTACGGCCTGGTTCTGTTCATGGTTGGGCAGAAGCGGAAAGAAATTGGTATCCGGAAAGTGCTCGGTGCCAGCGTACAGAGTTTACTCTGGCTCTTCAACCGGGAGTTTGCCCGGCTCATTCTTATCGCTTTTGCCATAGCCGCGCCATTATCGTGGTGGGTTATGACGGGTTGGCTGGCCAACTTTCAATACAAAATAACTATTGGCCCTGCTGTCTTTCTGCTGTCTTTGCTGGCAACAGTCCTGGCCGCAGCGCTGACGGTCAGCTTCCAGAGCGTGAAAGCGGCCTTAATGAATCCGGTGAAATCACTTAGAACGGAATAAAAAAGGAGGTAAGGGAGAAAGGGGAGGTAAGGAGAAAAGGGCTGTAGCATTCCTCCTCTCCTCCCTCCTCCTTTCCTTCCCCTTTCCTCCCTCAAAACCCTATGCTGCTCAACTACCTCAAAATCGCCTGGCGGAACCTGATTCGCAACAAAACCTACAGCATACTGACCCTGCTGGGATTAGCCAGTGGCATGACCTGTGCTATTCTATTGGGGCTTTATGTCAAGGACGAATTAAGTTTCGACCAGTATCATGCCAACGCCGAGCGAATAGTCCGTATCAACCTGCATATCAACTGGTCGGACAATGAATACAAGCTCGGCATCGCGTCAGCCCCCATGGGTCCTGCCTTACAACAGGACTACCCTGAGGTCCGGCAGGTACTGCGGGTGAAGACCGGCAGCGAAACCCTGTTGCGGGTGGGCGATAAAGCGTTGTATGCAAAAGACGTTATTTACGCCGACTCGACGCTATTTGCCTTCTTTGATTATGACTTCGTCACCGGTAGCCCACAATCAGCGTTTGCCAGTCCAAACAGCATCGTATTGACGCAACAGTTAGCCCTGAGCCTGTTCGGAAAAACCAATGGCATACTAGGCAGTATCGTTAAGGTGAAAGACGATCAGCCGCTTACAGTAGCCGGTGTCATTAGCGATGTCCCTGCCAACCACCATCTGAAATTTGAGGCCATCTTACCGTATTCCAACCAGCAAATCAGCGGGATCAACCTGGGTAAGTGGGATAGCTTCAACTCGATGGTCTACCTTTTGTTAAACAAGGCCAGCGACCGCGAGAAGCTGGAAGGAAAGATGGCTGCTTTCTACCAAAAATACATTGCCCGAGCCATCGGGGATGATAGTGGGAAGGAGGTTACGTTTACTATTACCTTCCAGCCGCTGGCAGACATACACCTGCGCTCAACGCACCTGATGGGTGAAGAGAACGGCGGCAATATGGCGTATGTCTACACGTTCTCGGCCATCGGCTTGTTTATTCTTCTGATCGCCATTGTCAATTACATCAACCTCGCCACGGCCCGTTCGGCAGGACGAGCCAGGGAAATTGGCATTCGCAAGGCCATCGGTTCGTTACGATTTCAGCTAGTAAACCAATTCCTGGCCGAATCGACATTGTTGTCATTCGTAGCCCTTTCGGTGAGTTTGCTGCTCCTGTATGCCCTGTTGCCACTCTTCAACGAGGTGTCGGCTAAGACGCTGACGATCGACGTAACGGATACGCAGACAGCCATGGTATTGATCGCTTTTACGCTGTTGGTTGGCCTGATAAGCGGCTTATATCCCGCCCTTATCCTATCCCGACTGAAACCGATCATCGTTCTCAAGGGAGCTTTTACAGCCAGCGGGAAAGGCGCTTTGCTCCGGAAATCGCTGGTTGTCCTACAGTTTACGATCTCGATGGTCATGATTGTTGGTACGATCGTCGTATATCAGCAGTTGCAGTACATGCGGCATACGCAGTTAGGCTTCAATCAGGAACAGGTGCTTACCGTTCCGCTCAAATCGCCTTCCGTTCAGCAAGCTTCCAGGTTTCTAAAAAACAAGCTATTGCAAAACCCGATCATCAAAGGCGTCAGTCTGACTGACGGGTCGGTAGGCGGTGAAATGAACAACAAAACAACGTTCAGCTTTTATGCAGGCGGCCGGGAGCAGCCAGTTAGTACCGAGTATTTCTCGGTTGATCATGACTTCCTGAATGTCTTACAAATCAAGTTGAAAGAGGGCCGTAACGTTTCACCTGACTTTGCCAGTGATTCGGCGGGTGCTGTACTCATCAACGAAGCGATGCTCAAGCGATTAAGCTGGAAAAACCGTACCGCTGGCCTGATCGAGTTTGATACCCGCAAAATACCGATCGCCGGGGTTATCCGTGACTTTCACCTGCGCTCGCTACACAACCAGATCGAACCACTGGTGCTGATTCTTCACCCGGATCGGGGTGATAACTTACTGATTCGCATAGCGCCCCAGAACGTACCGGCGGCATTGGCTTACGTACGAGAAACGTACGAAGCGGTAAACCCCAGCCAACCGTTCGAATACGCTTTCCTGGACCAAACCTTTGCTGAGCAGTACCGCTCCGACGAGCGAAAGGGTGGCCTGTTTCTGGGCTTCTCCGGCATAGCTATCTTCATCGCCTGCCTGGGTTTGTTTGGCCTGGCTACGTTTACCGCTGAGCAACGTACTAAAGAGATCGGTGTGCGGAAAGTGCTGGGGGCATCGGTCGCCAGTATTGTAACACTGTTATCCAAAGACTTTCTGAAGCTGGTCTTAATTGCGATTGCCATTGCGTCACCAGTAGCTTGGTGGGGCATGAATCAATGGCTGTCTGACTTTGCCTATAAAATTGCCATCGAATGGTGGGTGTTTGTGCTGGCGGGTGCTCTGGCCATAAGCATTGCGCTGCTCACCGTCAGTTTCCAAAGCATCAAAGCCGCCCTGATGAACCCAGTTAAATCATTAAGAAGCGAATAGCACCCAACCCAATCGTTAACACTCGGCAAGCCATGTATATGCTAAAGAGTTATTTCACCACCGCCCTCCGCGCTTTACGACGCAACTGGAGTTATTCGCTTATCAATGTACTTGGGTTAACGCTCAGTCTGGCCTGCTGTCTGCTCTTATTCCTGGCTATTCGCTATGAATTAAGTTTTGACCAGCATAACGCCCATGCAGACCAGACGTATCGGCTAGTGTCATTCAACAAAAAATCGAACGATGATCGTCGGCAGGTCGGTATGCCTTTACCGGCGCTGGCGGCTCTGCGGACTGATTTCCCTGGTCTGAAACACCAGATTACGATGGTCAACCGGATTGCCAGTGCAGTGATAACAGTGGGTGAAAAAACCCGTCAATCCGTGAACAAATTTCAGGAAGGCGACGGAGTTGTTGCTTTTGTTGAACCCGAATATTTCCGGCTGTTTGATTTCAGCTGGCAGAAAGGAAGCCCCCAAACGTCGCTCAATAACCCCAATACAGCGGTGTTGAGCGATCGGATGGCCCAGAAATATTTTGGCACCGGCAACCCCATTGGAAAGACACTGCGCGTCGAGAACAAAATGGATTTCCTGGTGACAGGCGTCGTGCAGTCTCCTCCCGCTACGAGCAGTTTGCCGTTTGAAGTTCTGCTGTCATTTGCCTCGTTAAAACAATACGGCGCCAGCACGAACTGGGACGACTGGCAGTCGACCTACGGTGGCGCGCAAATGTACCTGATGCTGCCTGGTGCGTCGCAAGATCAGCCCGTTGCGGCTGCCCATATGAATCAGCAACTGACCGCTTTTGTAAAAAAATACCATAAGCCTGACGATGCCCGCGACCTGATTTATGCGTTACAACCGCTGACCAGTATTCATTTCGATACCCGCACCGACAACTACGCCAAACGAACCATCAGCAAGGAAATGATCTGGGCGATGGCGCTGATTGGTTTGTTTATTCTGATCACAGCCTGCGTCAACTTCGTCAATCTGGCTACGGCGCAGGCCATTCGGCGGGCTAAGGAAGTGGGCGTCCGCAAAGTACTGGGCAGTTCGCGCGGGCAACTGGTGCGGCAGTTCCTGGGCGAAACCGGCGTACTAACAGGCTTCGCTACGGTGCTGGCTCTGTTCCTGGCGCACGTATCGCTAGCCTATGTTGGCGAGCTGCTCAACATTAAACCAGGTGCTACGACGCTGTTCGACCCAACAGTGCTTATCTGCTTGGCGGTACTGGGTTTTCTGACAACCGCGCTGGCCGGCTTCTATCCGGCCCTCGTCCTGTCGGGTTACCAGCCAATTCTGGCCTTGAAAGGAAAGGTTAGAGCCTCATCGGCAGGCCTTAATCAGCTTACGCTTCGCCGGGGATTGATTGTGGGGCAATTTGCCATTTCGCAACTGCTCATGATCGGTACCATTGTTGCCTATAGCCAGATGACGTATTTCCGCTCGGCTGATTTAGGCTACAGCCGTGATGCCGTATTGACCGTGTTGATTCCGGAGAAAAAACCCGGCCAGTTGGAAAGTTTGAAAGCCAAGCTGACGGGTTTGCCCGGCATACAGTCCATGAGTTTCGGCATGACGACACCCTCATCGGCCAGCAACTGGACTACCGGATTTCGCTTTGAAAACGACGACAAAGAACCCGACTATGGGGTACTGATGCGGCCAGCCGATTCGGCTTACGTACGCACCTATGGGTTGAGACTAATAGCTGGGCGGACGTTTCAGGCGGCCGACAGTATGCGGGAGTTTGTGATCAATGAGGCTTTCATGAAACGATTGGGTTTTCAGAAGCCGGAGCAAGTCATTGGTAAATTTTTGCGGGTAAATGGCGAAGATGTAAAAAAGCCTATCGTCGGCGTAGTACAGGATTTCAACGCCTTTTCACTGCATCAGAAAATTGAGCCGAGTGTTTTAACCTCTTACCGGGATCAGTACCGAAGCCTGGGCATCAAACTAGCGGCCGGCCAAACCAGTCCTGAACGCATCAGTCAGTTGCTGGGCGAAATAGAAACGGTCTGGAATGCCACCTTCCCGAATTTTGTGTTCAAGTACACGTTTCTGGACGAAACCCTAGCCAACTTCTACAAGGGCGAAGAGCGCATGTACTCGTTGTTCCAACTGCTGGCCGCTATAGCCTTGTTCATCGGTTGCCTGGGACTCTACGGTGTTGTTGCTTTCATGGCCGAAACCCGTACCAAAGAAGTGGGAATTCGGAAAGCGCTGGGCGCATCAGCGGCCCACATCTTCGGTTTGTTTTCTATTGACTTCGTTCGGCTCGTGCTGGTTGCCCTGGTGCTAAGCTCACCCATTGCCTGGTACATCATGAATCAATGGCTCCAGAAATTTGCCTACAAAATTGAGATCGAATGGTGGATGTTCGCCCTGGCGGGTGTACTGGCCGTAGGCATTGCGCTGCTCACCGTCAGTTTTCAGAGCATCAAAGCCGCCCTGATGAATCCGGTTAAATCATTAAGAACGGAATAAAAAGGAAGGAAAGGGAGAAAGGGGAGGTAAGGATAAGGTATTGAGTACACCATACCCTTTCCTTCCTTTCGTCCCTCTCCTCCCCTTTCTCCCTTTCCTCCAACCCCTATGCTACGAAAACTGACCATACTCACTGTACTGATCGGCCTGTCATCCTGCCTTTTTGCCCAACCCGTCAAGCTCAACCCCCAGGTTGACCGGCGCGTTGAGCTGCTGAGCATCGTGTTTCGGCTGGCCGGCAATGACGAATACAATGGCCATCAGTTCGGTGCTTATGTAAACGATATTCATCGGCACTTCGATGCGCATAAAAACCACCCGGCCGTGGCGATGGCCAGGCAATTGGCGCAGGATAACGGCGTGGGCTACGATGCGGTTATGTCCATGGCTATCCACCTGGAACAGCCGCCGTCGCTGAAACCCATCATGGCGTTCTCCAAGGCGCAATTAGACAAACGGTGGGGCGCTACGAACGCCGAAAGCTTTGCCAAACTCCTACAACGATTCTACCAGGATGCCCGGTGTCAGGCATTCTTCGATCAGCACGAAGCCATGTATCAGACGGCCATTACCCGGTTCGGTCAGGTCCTGGACAAAGTAGACCAAAGCTGGTACAAGCAGTATTATGGGACAGTACCAGCCGGGAAATTCAACGTAGTGATCGGGGTTGGCAACGGCGGAGGAAACTTTGGTCCAAAGGTCATTCACGCAGACGGCCAGGAAGAAATCTACGCCATTATGGGCACGTGGGCAGTCGACAGCCTGAACAACCCTACGTACGAAGCGTCTTCCGTTTTGCCCATCATCATCCACGAGTTTAACCACTCATTTGTCAATTCGCTGATTGATGCTCATGAGGATGCGCTAGAATCATCTGGCAACGCTATTTTCCCACAGGTAGCCGATCAGATGCGCAGGCAGGCGTACGGCAACTGGAAAACAATGTATTACGAATCACTGGTCCGGGCGTCCGTGGTGCGCTATCTGGCCAGGCATGATCCTGAAGGGCAAACTGTCTGGCGTCAGGTGAGGGCCGAAGAAGCGAACGGGTTCATCTGGACCCAAAGCCTGACCGACTTACTTGAGGAGTACGAAAAGAGCCGCGACCAGTTTCCGACGCTGGCCAGTTTCATGCCGCGAATTGTTGAATTTTTCGACAAAACAGCCGCCGACTTCCCAGCTCTGCGGCAAGCTTACGACCAAAAACGGGCGCACGTAGTAGCTGTTGAACCGCTGGCGGACAAAACCATCGACGTTGATCCAACCCTAACCGAACTGGTCATCCGCTTCGACAAGCCAATGAACCCCAAAAAAATCTCGATCAACATGGGGGAGAAAGGGAAAGAGCACTTCCCGCTAAGAGACATGCTTGGATTTAGCAACGACAATCGGTCACTGAGACTGAAGGTTGCCTTGAAACCGAATTGGGAGTATTCCTTCAAATTAACCGACAGAAGTTTTCAAACGACTGATGGTTACCCACTGGTCGAACACGAAGTGGCTTTCAAAACCGGCAAATGACATTAATCTTGATAAAACCTTTAACCCTATGAGAAAACTAGCGATTACAACGTTTCTGGCACTTACCACGGCCGTCCTGTATGCCCAGAGTAGCCCAACCGACGACGTAGCGGGCGTCAAACAGGCCTGCTATGACTATATTGATACGTTCTACAAAGCCGATACGACGCTGGCGTACCAGAGCATCCATCCCAGTCTGCAAAAGCGCGGATTCTCCTACAGCGACAAAACCAGTGCGTATTCCAGGCAACTGGAAATGCCCTTTCCGGCCTTGATCCGGCTGGCCAGTACCTGGAACAAGGATGGGAAACGCGCCAATGCCAACTCCCCGAGAATTGTAGACGTATTCGAAATAGCCGACAAAACGGCTTCGGCTAAAGTGACGGCCGTCTGGGGTATTGACTATATCCACCTGATGAAGGATAACGGTCGCTGGATGATTGTCAACGTACTCTGGCAGTCTCCACCGAAGTCGTTGCAGGCCATGAAGTAGCAGGCTCATGTAGGTCTGACGGTACGTCTGACCGGAGTTAACCAAATCGAAATCGTGTTTAACAACACTGGACTAGCCGGTCAGACGTACCGTCAGACCTAAATCCTCAACCGAACTCCAAACCAACCATGCTCCGGAACTACGTTAAAATCGCGCTCCGAAATCTGTGGAAAAGCCGCGTCTACTCCGCTATCAACCTGGCAGGTCTGGCCGTTGCGATGGCGTTTTGCCTGCTGATTTACCTGTATGTCCGGCACGAGTACAGTTTTGACCGTTTCCATGCCAAAGCTGACCGAATCTACCGAATCGATTACATCGACAACGTTAATGCGTCGATGACCTGGTCGTCGGGGTTCCTCAGCTCACTTACCCCCAAAGACAACAAGCGGCTGGTGCGTTTGCCCTACCCCATTGCCCCAGCCATTAAGCAACAATTGCCAGACGTACAGAACGCCGTACGCTTCAATGAGGGCCAGGCACTCATGCGCGTTGGTGAGCAGATGGCCAGCGAGAAGCTATACTACGTCGATCAGACCTTTCTGGACATGTTCTCGTTCCCGCTCGTGTATGGCGACCGCCCAACAGCGCTCCGCGAGCCAAACGATGTAGTGCTGTCGAAGGAATTGGCAAGGAAATACTTTGGCAACAGCAACCCGGTCGGCAAAGCGATCAATCTGGACATTGAGGGTATGCAGCCGTTTACGGTGCGGGGCGTCATGGACGACATTCCTTCGAACTCCAGCCTGAAACCTGACATGCTGGTGCGCATAGAGCGCAATCCGGCGTATGAAGAATACGCCAACACGGTGGACAACTGCTTCTGCACGTCCACAATGATTGAGGTGAAAGCCGGCGTAGACCCGGTCGCTTTTAGCCGCAAGCTGAACGTCTTTGCCAACAACTACTTCAAAGGCATGATCAGCGATTGGAAGAAAAACAATCGGCTACCGAAGGACAAACCGGGTCTGGAGTTAAAAGCCAAAGCATTACCCGATCTGCATTTCGACAGCGCCGTTTACTTCCCCGAGGTCACCAATCCGCTGTACGCCTATATTTTGATGAGTATTGCCGCCCTGATGCTGTTTGTGGCCTGTGTCAATTACGTATCACTGACCCTGGCTAATGCGGCTACGCGCACGCAGGAAGTCGGCGTTCGGAAGGTGGTTGGTGCCGGTAAAAGCCAGGTCTGGTTTCAGTTGTGGATTGAAACGCAGCTATTGACGCTCGGGGCGTTTGTTCTGGCCTACGTACTTACGGCCGCCTTTCTGCCCACCTTCAATCAGTACACCGGCCGTGAACTCCTGCTTGATTGGTCTGACCGATGGGTTGTCGGCGGCAGTACCGTATTGGTTCTCGTCATTGGTTTGCTGGCAGGCGGCTATCCGGCGCTGGTCCTTTCGGGCTATCAACCCATTCGCTTGCTAAGGGGGCACCAGACGTATCGGGTAAACCCTGTTCTGTCGCGGGCACTGGTGGTCGTGCAATACGGCATTTGCCTGTTTCTGATGACCGCGGCCCTGGTGATGAATCGGCAGATGCGATTCATTGCGCAGAAAGATCTGGGCTTTGACAAGGAACACGTACTGGTTGTCAACAACTACGACCAGAACCCCGACAAAGTGAAATTAGTACGAGAACGACTGGTTGACCTTAAGCGCACCAATCCGGATCTGGTAGCCGTGAGCGGTACGTCCAGTTCACTGGGTCGGGGCACAAATATGTATTTCTACAAAATCAACGACGAGGACACCTGGGTATATTCGTACGGTGTGGATTACGATTACCTGCCTTTGCTCAACCTCAGGCTGACTCAAGGGCGCAATTTCTCCCCCAGGTTCCCCAGCGACACCGCCAGTAAGGAACAAGCGGTTATCATCAATGAGGCCCTGGCCCGACGTCTGGGCAAGGATTTCGCCCTCAACCAGCCCTTAAAACCACTTGGTAACCAGCGGGTCATTGGCGTTGTGAAAGACTATCACTTCTCAACGCTGGAGTCGAAGATTGAGCCAATGATGTTACGCGTCGACCCGAAAAGTGCGGGGCAATTCCTGCTCAAACTCCGCGCGGGAGCCTCGCCCGAAACCATTGCCCGTATCGGCAGCGATTGGAAACAGCTATCAGATGGTCAGCCGTTTAACTACACCTTTCTAGATCAGGATATTGCCAAACAGTACGAATCCTACAGCCGCTGGATGAATATTATGGCGTCGGCTACGTTGTTTGCCATTCTGGTAGCCTGTCTGGGACTATTTGGGTTGTCGGGGCTCAATGCCGCAAACCGAACCAAAGAAATCGGCATTCGCAAAGTACTGGGCGCTACGGTGTCGCAACTGTTCCTGCTGCTTAACCGTGAAACGTTCCGGCTGGCGTTGCTGGCTTTTGCGCTGGGCGTACCGGCCGCCTGGTGGCTGATGTCGAAATGGCTGCAGGACTTTGCCTACAAAGTCGACATTGGCTGGGATGTATTTGCCTTAGCCGGAGCAATGGGTCTGCTAACGGCGGTATTGGCGGTTAGCTTCCATACGGTGAAAGCAGCTCTGATGAATCCGGTGAAGAGTTTACGTAATGAATAGTGCTGGGTTTGGGGTAGTTGTCCCCAAGCCCTTATCCCCTTAAAAACCATGCTAACCAACTATCTTAAAACCACCTGGCGCACGCTGCTCCGCAACCGGAGTTACGCGCTGATCAACCTGACCGGCCTGACGCTGGGTCTCGGTGTAGCCATTGTGCTGTTCTGGATTGTGCGGTTTGAGTATAGCTTCGACCGCTACCACCAAAACGCCGACCGCCTGTATCGGCTCATTGGTAAGGATAAGTACGGCGAAAAGGGGTCGCACGTACCGCAGGGCGTTATTAAAACCCTGAATGAACAGGTAGCCGGCGTTGAGCGGGCCGTGAACACCTACGCAATCGAATCGGACGGGGTTAAGGTCGGCCAAACGGTTTTCAACGTGAAGCACATCTATTTTGCGCCCCCGGCCTTTCTGGAGATGATCGACGTCGATTGGCTCAGCGGATCGCCCCAGCAATCGCTCAGTCAACCGTATCAGGTAGTGCTCGACGAACCGACCGCCCGGCGTTTCTTCAAAAACGGGGATGCGCTGGGAAAAACGCTTCGCATTCGGGACAGCGTCACCCTGATCGTATCGGGCATTATCCGGCAGGTGCCGGCCAACACCGAGTTTCAGTTTCAGGTGCTGGCGTCGCGAGAGACGCTGAAGCGAATTATGCCGCAGTACACCAACGAAACCTACTGGAGCGGGGGCGACTCCATGCACCACGGCTACGTGCTGCTGAAACCCAATACGGCTCCGTCGGCGATTGAAGCAACCGTGGGTAAACTGGCCGCCCAGCATAGGTCCGAAAGCCATTACACGAATTTTGACCTGCTGCCGCTGGTCGACGTACACCGCGACACACAGAGTGATGCCGATCCGTATAACTACGTCATTCCGCAGTGGATGCTGTACACCCTGGCCAGCATCGGCTTGTTCTTGATCGTCATTGCCTGCATTAATTTCGTAAACCTGGCCACGGTGCAGGCCGTACGGCGCAGCCGCGAAATCGCCGTACGGAAAGTGCTTGGGAGCAGCCGCACTCAATTGATTGCGCAGTTCTTTGGTGAGACGGCTTTTCTGGTTTTAGTGTCCATCAGTTTAGGCGGATTGTTAGCCATGCAGTTGCTTCCCTACGCCAACCGCCTGCTGACGACACAGGTGTCGCAATCAACTGTCTGGGACCAGAATACGGTGTCTTTTCTGGTGCTGCTGGGCAGCATCGTAACCCTGCTGGCGGGTAGCTATCCGGCCCTGGTGTTGTCAGGGTTTCAGCCGGTGCGGGTGCTGCGAAGCCGGTTAAGTACCCCGGATCGCGGCCGGATTTCACTACGTCAGACGCTGGTCGTTACGCAGTTTGTTATTGCTCAGGTGCTAGTTATCTGCACCCTGATCGGAACCAAACAAATTCGGTATTTCTACCAGACTGATCTGGGATTCAATAAAGAAGCTGTCGTAACCGTCCGGATGCCCGACCGTGGCAATCCTGTTCTGCGCGAACGGTTGCGTCAACAGTTGAGGCAGCATCCGGAAATCAAAGACGTTGCCTTTGCCTTAACCACACCGTCCAGCAACAACAACTGGTGGTGGGGTACGGTACGCCACCCGAACCTGCCCAACGGCGAATACGAGTTCCGGACCCAATACGTCGACACGAATTACTTCCAGTTTTTCAGGATACCCCTAGTGGCCGGACGGTCCTGGACCCGCGCCGATACGAACACCGTTGCGATTATCAATGAAAAAGCGGCCCGTGAGCTGGGATTTCAAACACCGGAAAAAGCAATCGGCGAACGTATCAATCTGTACCACGACAAACCCTTCACGATCATGGGCGTCGTGAAAGATTACCATTCGCAGAGCCTGAAGTCGGGTATTGTGCCGCACGTGTTTCTCTATGCCGACTGGAATTTTCAGGAAGCCAGTATCCGCATTGATCCAAAGCAGAAAACGGCCGCCCTGGCGCACATCGGCCAGCATTGGAAAGCCCTGTTTCCGAACCATTACTACGATCCGGCATTCCTGGACGATACCCTCCGAACGTTTTACGAAGACGAACGCAAGCTGACCAACTTTCTGTCACTACTCGCCATTGTCGGCATCTTCATTGGCTGCCTGGGTTTGTTCGGTCTGGTATCGTTCGTAGTCACGCAGCGAACTAAGGAGATTGGCGTGCGGAAAGTGCTGGGCGCTACGGTCGTCAGTATTGTAACACTGTTATCAACGGACTTTCTCCGGCTCATCCTCATTGCCTTCATGATTGCGGCTCCCATTGGCTATTACGCCATGAGCCAGTTTCTGGAAGAATACACGTACAAGATTGATATAGAATGGCCCGTATTTGCCCTGGCGGGGTTTCTGGCGACGGCCGTAGGGCTGGCGACCGTCGGCCTGCAAAGTGTAAAGGCCGCATTGATGAATCCGGTGAAGAGCTTGCGAACGGAGTGAAAGCAAGTAAGGCATCTCCCTCTTCTCATTATACGCTATATCCCCGCAACTGAGGATCCAACTATCCTTTGCCCTTTCATTAAGCTTGCGAAACTTTACGAAGGCCTTATTTTTACGTACTGTTAGCTTTAAAACTATTCTTAATCTTTACTTATCAACATGAAAAACTTATTACGAGTCTGTATGGTTATTGCCTTTTCGCTCTGTTTTTCGGAGGTTATGGCGCAGCCGATCGACGTAAGCGGTATTGTGACGGCCGAAGGAGACAACGCTCCGCTGCCGGGCGTAAACGTATCAGTAAAAGGCACGTCTACAGGTACGCAAACCAACGCGAGTGGTCAGTACCGGCTGCGGGTTAACTCGACCGATGCCATACTGGTCTTCAGCTACATCGGCTTTCAAACTCAGGAGATTACCGTCGGGAACCGGACCAGCATCAACCTTGTGCTGAAGCAGGACAATCAGCAACTCAACGAAGTGGTAGTTACGGCCCTGGGTATCAGCCGCCAGAAAAAAGATCTGGGCTACGCTACACAAAGCGTCGATGCAGCCGAAATCAGTCAAAATCGGCAGACAAACGTCGTTAGTGCGCTCCAGGGAAAAGTTGCCGGCGTGACCATCACCAACACGGGTGGCGCACCGGGGCAAGGTGCCCGTATCCTCATTCGGGGCATCAACTCGCTCGATGCCAGCCGCGATAATCAGCCATTGTTTGTAGTCGACGGGATTTTGTTAGACAATACTACGTCGACTTTTGGCTCAGGTGCTGAACTGCGGGGCGCTACCAACCGGGCGGCCGACATTAACCCGGACGATATTGAAACGATCAATATTCTGAAAGGCGGGGCGGCTACGGCGCTTTACGGTCTGCGGGGAGCGAACGGGGTGGTGGTGATCACCACCAAATCAGGGAAAGCCGGTGCGTTCCGGGCGAATCTTAACAGCACGTTCGGCATCGAGAACGTTAACAAATACCCGGAAGTACAGGATCAATATACGATTGGCTACGCGGGTGTATATAACCCACAAGACTTCTTTCCTTCCTGGGGGCCAACCGTGGCAGAAGCCATCCGGATTGACCCGACGCACCCGCAGCAGTTGTACAATCACTTCCGGGACGCCTATCAGACGGGGAAACAATACCAGAACAACCTGTCGTTTACCGGTGGCACAGACAAGATAACGTTTCTGTCGTCCATCGGCCACCTGCGCCATGAAGGGGTAATTCCATTTACGAACTTCAATAAACTGTCGGTCCGACTGAATACAAACGTCAAACTGAGCGAAAAATTCGGGGTCAACACCTCGCTGAACTACATCAACTCGGGTGGCGACCGCTACAACGCCGACCGGTTCAACGAGAGCCTGAGCTACTGGTCACCACGTTACGACGTCCGGGATTACATCAAGCCCGACGGCACGCAGAATACCTACGGCAATGGTAATCCGATCTACGGCGCTTACACCAACAAACTCCGCGACAACGTAAACCGGCTCGTAGGTGGTCTGAACTTCCTTTACAATCCGTTTAAGTGGCTTTCGCTGAACTACCGGGTCGGTCTGGATACGTATTCGGAAGGTCGTCTTCGTACCGCGCCGGGGCCAACTGGCCTGGCGGGTGAGCGGGTCTTTGAAGACAATGGTCTGGGCTTTGTATATCAATACAATACAAATTTTCGGGCCATTACGTCGACGTTCACGGCCAGCGCCAGTACTAAACTGGGCCAGTATTTCAACACCACCTTTCGTCTGGGTCACGACCTGTACGACCGCCGGATCCGGAGCTTCGGTGCGGAAGGTAATGAGCTGACCGTGTATGATTATTTCGACCTGCGCAACGCCAAGACGGTCCGGACGGTTCAGAACGACGAGGACTATCGCCTGATGGGTGTCTTCGGCGAACTGACCCTGGATTACCGCGATTACCTGTTTCTGACCCTGACCGGCCGGAATGACATCACCTCGTCGCTCCTGGCCCCCAACAATTCGTTCTTCTACCCATCAGCCAGCCTTTCTTACCTTTTCTCGCAGCAGTTCAAAATGCCTGAATTTATCAGTCTGGGTAAGCTGCGGGCATCATACGCGCAGATCGGAAAGGACGCAGCCCCCTACTCGACCGTTACGGGGTATGCAGCTTACACCGCACTGCCTTCCGGGCTGACCGGTTTCACGCGGGGTTCGCTGCTGGGCGATCCTAATCTGCGCCCTGAGTTCACGGATACGTTCGAAGCCGGGCTGGAAATGGGCTTTTTCAACAACCGGTTTGGGCTGGATCTGACCTATTACAACTCCCTCAGCCGGGACCAGATCATCCGGGTGGATGTATCGTCGGGGACGGGCTACGTGCAGGCCGCGATCAACTCCGGCTCCATGCGAAACCGGGGTATTGAACTGATTCTGCGGGCAACACCGGTTCAGACGGGTAAGTTGAGCTGGGACGTTAACCTGAATTTTTCGGCCAACCGGAACAAAATCCTGAGCCTGCGCGAAGGACTGACCGAGATCAACTACGCCAATCAGTTCGGCTATCTGAGTTCAAGCGTCACCATGCGGCTCGTACCGGGCTATCCATACGGCAACCTGTATGGTCGCAGCTACCAGCGCTACTACCCCAACGCAGCCGAAGCCAATGCCTCACCCGAACTGGATCGCAGCCGCCCGATCGTGATTGGCGCGAATGGTTTTCCGGTGATCAATACGACCCAAAAGATTCTGGGCAACTCGCAGCCCGACTGGATCGGTGGGTTGAACAACACCCTGCGATACGGCAATTTCACGCTGACAGCCCTCTTCGACGCCCGCGTGGGTCAGGATCGGTACAATCAGCTGGGCAACTTTTTCTCGGCTTTCGGCATCGCCAAATACACCGAAGACCGCAACACGACCAAGGTGTTTGAGGGCGTTCTGGCCGACGGAACACCAAACACAAAGGCCGTCTGGCTCGGTCAGGGTAAAGGCCCGGACGGCGTCGATTATACGAACGGTTTCTACCGGAACATACACCGGGGGGTATCCGAAAACTTCATTGAAGACGCTTCGTGGGTACGGCTGCGCTCGGCGGGAATTACGTATGCGCTCCCCAAGTCCCTATTCCAAAACTCGTTCGTCAAAAACGTAACGCTGAGCGTAACAGGCAACAATCTCGCCTTGTGGACAAAATACAGCGGCTACGACCCGGAAACCAGCTCGTTCAACAGCGGCAGCAACGTCGACGGCTTCACCGGTTTCACCTACCCGGCCGTCCGGAGCGTCCTGTTCACCCTGAATGCTGGTTTTTAATCACTTCTTTCACAACGCAACTCATGAAATTTCATACTCGATATACAACGTTCGCGCTGGCGGTCCTGCTGCTTGGCGGAACAAGCGGCTGTCAGGATTATTTTAAACTGGACACCAACCCAAGTCTGATTTCCAACCCACCCCTGAGCGCGTTGCTGTCGACCACAACGCAGAAAACGGCGTTCAGCTCGCAGCGGGTGGCAAACTTCACGTCTTATTTTGTCCAGTATCTGGCGAATCCGACCGCCGGCGGGTCAACCGATACGTACCAGGTTACGGATTACACCGCCACCTGGGATTACGTTTATTTTGCCCTGGCCGATCTGCGCGACATGAAGTTACAGGCCCAGGAACAGGGCGCTTCGGAATACGTGGGTGTAGCGGATGTCATGCTGGCGTATCACCTTAACCTGATCGCTGATACGTTCGGGGCCGCCCCTTTTTCGAATGCTTTCGATGGCACAACACTCACACCGACGTACGATTCGGAAGAGACGCTGTACACAACCGCGCTGAGCCTTCTCAACGAGAGCCTTACTGAACTGGCGAAAACTGATTCGCGGATCAAGCTGGTGGCCGCTAATGATTTGATCCACAAAGGGAGCACGGCCGCCTGGATCAAAACGGCCCACGCACTCAGAGCCAGGATGCTGAATAAGATTTCAAAGAAGAGCAGCTACGATCCGGCGGCTGTTCTCGACGCGGTTTCCAAATCGTATTCGTCGAATGCGGACGACGCCCAGATGGCTTCTTTTCAACTGCGGAACCCGTGGGCGCAGGTAGCCCGCAACAACGCAAACCTGTTGCTGGATGGCTGGCTGTCGACGCAGTTGGTTAACCACCTGAACGGCACCACCTACAGCATTGTTGACCCCCGCATCGAGAAGATTACGGACAGAACGGTCAACAATACCTACGTCGGCACCCGAAACGGTCAGGGCAACGTGGGCGGCAACAACACCACCAAAGATGAAGTCTATATTTCACTGAATTCACCCCTGAGCGGTGATGCCTCCCCGCTGCTGATTGTCACTTACTCGGAGATGAAGTTTGTGGAGGCAGAAGCCGCTCTGCGGGCCGGTGACCGGGCGCGGGCCTATGCTGCTTATCTGGCGGGCATTCGGGCCAATATGGATAAACTTGGCGTAGCGGCAGCCGCCCGTGATGCGTACCTATCCAATCCGGCGGTTGGGGTTGGCGCCAATGGGCTCACACTCGAATTGATTTTCAAGGAGAAATACGTCACCACGTACCTGAATCCAGAAGCGTGGAATGACGCCCGCCGGTACGATTACCGCTATAAAGGATTTACGCTGCCCCTCAACGCAGCCCTGCCTACGTTCATTCGTCGGGTGGCCTATCCAAACGGCGAAACGTCGAAAAACGGCGTAAACGTCCCAGACGATGTCCCACTGTCGACGCCCCTCTGGTGGGATAAACCGTAGGCAAGCCTGCTCAGATAGAGTATACCCTATGAAGCTGTCCGCAACTGAACGTATATGGCGTCCGGTTGCGGACAGTCTTTATTGGGCCCAATAGATATTCGGTTGGTTTTTAGCTATTTATCTAATATGGTATGTGATTTGAGCGACAAGATTATCCGCTCAGCCATCTTCCAGATACCCCATGCTCCAGAACTACCTCAAAATCGCCCTTCGGAACCTGTGGAAACACAAGCTGTTTTCGTTTATCAACGTCTTCGGGCTGGCGTCGGGCCTGACGGTGTGTCTGCTGGCCATTGCGCACATCAAAGGCACGTTTGACTACGATAATTTTCATCCGAACCGCGACCGGACGTACCGCATCATCACGGATGTAATCGGGAAAGATAACGACCTGGCCTCCTTTGCGACCTCGCCCATGCCCCTGGGCGCTCTGCTGAAGCAGCAATACGGCTTCATTGAGGAAGCCGCCCGGGCCGTCAAGGAGTATGGGGAGTTTACGGGCAATCATAAACGACTTACCATGATGTCGTTTGCGGTTGACCCGGCTTTCTTCCGGATTTTCAATTTCAAACTAGCCAAAGGCCGTCCGGCTACCGAACCCAATACGGTCGTCCTGACGCAGGAAACGGCCGAGAGGTTTTTTGGCACGGCAAATCCGGTTGGGCAGACGCTTCAGAACAGCGATCTGGGTACGTTCACCGTCACGGGGGTGCTGGCCGAACCACCGGCCAAATCGCATCTACGCTTTGACATGCTCTATTCGCTTCAGACACTGCACAAACCCGAGCATCGTGCCGCCTTCGAGCAGTGGAATCAGTTCGAAACGGGGCATACGTACGTACTGGTCAAACCGGATACGCCCGACGATGCGCTCGATAAAATTCTGCCATCGGTCGTTAGCCGGGTTACGCGTGGCTTGTCATTCAAAACCGCAAAAAGCTACAGCTTTCGGACCCAGCGCCTGGATCGGCTTTCGCCAGCCCGCGAAGAGTTGATGTGGGGAACGTACGAGCCTCAAATTACGGGTCTGCTCGCTGAGTTTGGCGTCGGCCTGGTAACCCTGTTGCTGGCGGCTTTTAACTACATCAACCTGACCCTGGCCCGGTCCCTCAGCCGCGCCCGCGAAGTAGGTATCCGGAAAGTAGCCGGTGCCTTACGTCGGCAGGTGATGGGGCAGTTTATGGCCGAATCAATCGTGTTGTCGCTGCTGGCGCTGGGACTGGCCTTTGTGATGCTGGAAGCCGTTAAACCGATGGCCTTTGTCCAGCAATGGCTCATCGGCGGGGTTCACTGGGACTGGACCCTCTGGAGCACGTTTATTGGATTCAGCATCATTGCGGGTCTGCTGGCCGGTATCGTTCCGGCCCGGGTGCTATCCGGTTTTGAACCGGCGCAGGTGTTACGCAGCCAGACCGGTCTGAAAATAGCACGAGGCTTCTCTTTACGAAAAACACTGATTGTCATTCAGTTCGCTATCTCGCTGGTGGCCATGATCGCCCTACGGACCATGATCCGCCAGATGGATTACATGGCTACGGGCGACTACGGTTTTCGGCAGGAGCGCCTGCTGACCCTGCCAATCAACGACGTACCCGTCCAGCGTTTTACCAATGAACTAAACCGACTCTCGGGCGTGGAAGGCGTATCGCCCATCTCCGTCATGCTGGCCGACCACGGGGGCGAGGAGATTGCGATGGTTCGGCGGCAGCGGTCCGCTTTGGATTCCGCCATGGCGTTTGTCATGTCGGTCGACGCGGAGTTCCTTCCAACCATGCAGTTGTCTCTGCTGGCGGGCCGTAACCTGTCGCGGTCCGTAGCTGATTCGTCGGGGCATTTTGTTCTGGTCAACGAAGAAGCACTCCGTACATTTGGGCTGAACGACAGTCGGGCAGCCATCGGTCAGACGATATGGCTCCGTGATAAGGAAGTACAGATTGCGGGCGTTGTCAGGGACTTCCGGTATACTACATTCAACTGGGATATTAAACCCCTGATCCTTCGGTACGAGCCCGCCAATTTCCGGTATATCAACGTAGCGGTTGCGCAGGGAGCCGAAGAAGCCGTCCTGGCCGATGTCAGGCGGATCTGGAAGCAATTCCTGCCGTACGAACCCTTTGCGGGGCAGTGGTACACCGACTATCTGCGTCAACGGCATTCGCACACCGAGGATACCGATTTCATGGGTCTGCTGCTCGCTCTGGCCTTTTCCATTGCCTGTCTGGGTCTGTTAGGTATGGTCACCTACAACACCCAGACGCGGGTGAAAGAGGTGGGCGTACGGAAAGTACTGGGCGCTGAAGTCCGCCAGATCGTCTGGCTGCTATCCCGCGATTTTGTACGGCTCCTGCTGCTGGCGGCCGCCATTGCTATGCCGCTGGGTTACCTGGCCGGCTATGCGTTTCTGACCTCGTTTGCTTACCACGTATCGATTGGACTCGAAACATTTGGTCTGTGCGTAGGGGTGTTGCTGGTGTTGGGTGTCTTAACGATAGGAATCCGGACGTACCGGGCTGCGCTGGCGAATCCAGCCGACAGCCTGCGGACGGAGTAACAAATCACACAAACACACTAAACACGGAGTAACCATGAAACGTCTACTGATTTTTACGTTTATTTTCTGTCTGGTAAGCTTCTGGACCAAGGCCCAAACGTCCACCAAAACGCTGCCGTCGTTCGATAAAGTTATCGTCAGTCCGCTGATTCGTCTGGTTCTGGTAGCTGGTGAACAGGAAAACGCCCGGCTGGAGTACGAAAACGTATCGCCCGATAAGGTCAATTGTTACGTTGAGGGCCACACCCTGCGCATCTTTCTTGATGATGCCAAGATTACCGTAAAGCAGCGAACGTATGAAAACGGCTACCGGACGCGCAAAGAACCTATTTACGATAAGAGTGTGAAGGTGACCGCCTACGTAACGTACCGCCAACTGAGCGAACTGGAAATCCGTGGCGAAGAAGAAGCCACCTGCCAGAGCGACATCACCAGCGATGTATTCAAACTGCGGGTGTATGGCCAGGCCAACGTTACGCTATCGTCGCTGAAAACCGGCCGACTGGTGGCATCGATCTACGGCGAAAACCGGATTACTATCCAGTCAGGGCAGGCTACCGAACAGAAATACCGCGTTTATGGCGAAAGCGAGATCAACGCTGAGAACCTGATCGGCGAAGACGTTTCGACCAGTCTGTATGGCGACAGCAAATTGCGATTGTACGCATCTAATCGCATCGGCGTCACGGCTTTCGGCGAATCAGACGTGAAATACGCAGGTGGCGGTCACCTTGACAAGGGCCTGGTCATCGGCGACGTAACGATTCGGAAGACGAAGCCGGAGTAATCCCTGCTCCCCTGGTTGCCCCCGTTCAACCTAAACCCACTACCCCATGCTACGGTCCTATCTCATTGTTGCTCTACGCAACCTGTGGAAACACAAGCTGTTTTCAGCCATCAATGTGTTCGGCTTAGCATCGGGGCTGGTGGTGTGTTTTCTGGCTATTGCGCACATCAAGGGTGTCTTCGACTACGATAATTTTCACCCAAACCGCGACCGCACGTACCGCATCATCACCGACGTAACCAGCCGAACCACCGGTAAAGCCGTTTATGCGACCTCACCGTTGTCGCTGGCTTCGACCCTGAAGCGCGATTACGGCTTCATTGAAGAGGCTGTCCGCATCATGGAACTCCCGGAAGAGATGACCGGTAATGACAAACGGCTCAACGTTGAAACCGTTGCGGTTGACCCCGGCTTTTTCAGGGTCTTCAACTTTCCGCTGGAAAAAGGCCGCCCTGCCACCGAACCCCGTACGGTTGTGGTTACCCACAAAACAGCCGTGCGCTTCTTCGGCTCGCCGGACGTTGTTGGCAAAACACTCAATCACGCTACGCTTGGTCCATTAACAATCACGGGTGTCTTGGGCGATTTGCCGTTGAACACCCATTTCAAGTTTGATGCACTCACTTCTCTAACGATTTATCAGAATCCTGATCAACAGGACCCGGTCTGGGGCTGGCAACAGTACGATAATGGCTATACGTACGTCTTGCTGAAACCTTCGGCTACGGTTTTTAACCTAGAAAAGGTGTTGCCTTCCGTCGTGAAGCGGGTACATCAAGAGCTACGTTCACCGAGCCAAAACAGCTATAGCTTACGGGCACAGCCGCTTACCCAAATTTCTCCTTCCCGTGAGCGGCTGCGGCAATCGATGATGAATGAATGCACCTACGACGATTTAGCGGGTGAGTTCTGCATAGGTTTGATTACGTTGCTTCTGGCCGGTTTTAATTACGTTAACTTAACCCTGGCCCGGTCCATTAGCCGGGCCCGTGAAGTCGGTGTCCGCAAGGTAGTTGGTGCCTTACGGTGGCAGGTCATGGGCCAGTTCATGGCCGAATCAGTCGTGTTGGCGCTGCTGGCGCTGGGATTAGCGTATGGACTGGCAGAAGTTATCCGAATCATGCCTATTCCGCAATACCAGTTTATGATTAAGCTAAAGTGGGACGTTCCTCTCTGGCTGATCCTGATTGGCTTTACATTGATAACCGGTTTACTGGCGGGCTTAGCTCCGGCGCGGATACTGTCGGGATTTGAGCCTGCCCAGGTGTTCAGGAGTTACACCGGCCTGCGCGTTATCCGGGGACTGTCGTTTCGCAAAACACTGATTGTTGCTCAATTCACTATCTCACTGGTCGCCATGATCGTGTTGGTGAGTATAGTCCGACAGTTCCACTACTTCTCAACGGCCGACTATGGCTTTCGGCGCGAACGACTCTTAACCATTCGCATCAGCGACCAGCCAGCACAGCGGATGATCAACGAGTTGAAACAGCTTGCGGGTATAGAGCACGTAACGGCCACATCGAACCTGTTGAGCGAGTTAGACGACTCACAGTATGTACGTCGTGAACGTAACGGGCGTGATTCCGCAAAAGCCGCGTTGGTCTCCATTGATTCCAATTTTCTTCAAACCATGGGCCTGACGCTCCTGGCAGGTCGGAATCTACCTACCAACAATGGAGCGGCATCGCGCGGACAGAAGTCTCGTTTTGCCCTAATTAACGAAGAAGCCGTCCGGACGTTTCAATTGGGCAATCCACTCGAAGCCGTCGGCCGTTCGTTGTGGGTAAATGACAGCACTGAGGTGCAGGTCGCGGGTGTGCTGAAAAGTTTTCGATTTGGCTGGCTAACTCAACCAATCAAGCCTTTACTATTGATACATCAACCTCAGCAGTTTCGCTACGTCAGCGTTGCCGCGGCACAAGGAGCCGAACTGACCATACAGACCGAAACAAAGCGCATCTGGAAAGGTCTGCTGCCTTACGAACCATTCACGGGCGAGTGGTATGATGACAATCTGTCCCGAAAATACGATAACAGTGAAACAATTAACTTACTATCACTCCTCATCGGCATGGCGCTGTCCATTGCCTGCCTGGGTTTATTAGGCATGGTAACGTATAACACCCAGATGCGGATCAAGGAAGTGGGGATTCGGAAGGTGATGGGGGCTACGGTTGCGCAGATTGTCACGTTGCTTTCGTGGAGCTTTGTGAAATTGCTGCTCATTGCCGGACTGATTGCCTACCCGCTGGGTTATCTGGCGGGCACGGCCCTGCTGTCCAATTTTGCGTACCGCGTTTCCATCGGCTTCGAAACGTTGGGGTTTTGTCTGGGGCTGTTGCTGTTCGTGGGCGGCCTGACAATTGGGCTGCGAACGTACCGGGCCGCGCAGGCCAATCCGACGGACAGCTTGCGGACGGAGTGATCAAGCGAAGACAGATAATGGACCCTAATCACCCCTATTCTCCTTCACGATTATAACTCAAAGTCGCCCTATATAGCCTTGTCAAAAAATAGGCTATTGAAGCCATACGCTCAAATCAATGCCTTTTAAGTACATTTCTTAACACAACCAGTATACTAATTTTTTACTACCTCCGTTTTCCGAGAAAATCGGTAGTATGATCCGGCTCCTGTTACTTGGTTGGGCATGCCTGTTTGCTGGCGTAGTCGGCTACAGCCAGCCCGTTGACTGTAACAACATTGGCTTTGAAGAAGGCACCTTCAGAAGTTGGGAGCGGTGGATAGGCTTACCCGCCGACTCTGCCCAAAAACTGTTTTTCGTTAGCCTCCGACCAGGCAGCGAACATTTAGGTACAGCGCTTTTGGGGCATATGATTACCCAAGTTACTGATGGATACGATCCAATCATCACTGAGAAGATACCGGTAGTGGCTCCGGGCAGCCAACATTCTGTTCGACTCGGTACGTCGGCAATTGGTAGCACCGCCGATCAACTCCGATCAACGCTGCGAGTAAGTGCAGATACGCCTTTGTTACTTTACCGATTTGCAGTGGTATTGCAAAATCCCAACCATAAACCTTACCAACAGCCAGCCTTTCGGCTACTTATCCGTACACTACAGGGAGATACAATTCCGTGCGGCTATTATCAGGCATCGGCAAGCAATCAGACTGCAGGATTCTCCAAGCAAGGTGGTTTAATTTACCGGAAATGGACAAACTGTGTAGTTGATCTGCGTCCTTACATTGGCCAGCAACTAACGATTGAGGTGATTGCTCATGGTTGTACGGATGGAGGACATTTTGGGTACGCTTATTTTGACGCGCAATGTCTCCAAGCCGCTGTAACCACCTCTTCATTCTGTTCGCAACGAGACACAACCATGATCTTATCCGCTCCAACAGGTTTCGACCGATATCAATGGAGTACGGGAGATACTACGGCAACTATTGCCATCACTCCTCGGATTGGCGATCGCTATTGGGTGAAGGTTCGGTCTCAGTCTACACTCAGACCTGACTGCTCAGTGGAGTTGATGCTATCGTATGAAGTTGAAGAAGGCATTGTACCAATCAGCCAAAACATTACCCTCTGTGCGGGTGAATCATACCCGGTTGGCGACTCTGTTTATACCCGTTCGGGCACCTACCGTACCGTCATCAAACGCCCTGACCCACTATGTGATAGCGTAATTTTAACAAAACTGACGGTTCTCCCCCTAGTTAGTGAGACACAAAGCAAGACAATATGTAAGGGCGATCAATTAAAGATAGGCGACAGCACCTACACAACCGCTGGTACGTACCAGACCCGCATTCGCCGGGCTGCTCCCCTCTGTGACAGCTTAGTAACCACCCATCTCGTGGTTCAGCAAGTTGATCTTGCTCCTTTCCAGGATACATTGGTGGTGCAGGGCGATAGTATACAGTTAAAAGCCCTTGTTCCGGACGAAGCCAATTATACCTACAGTTGGTCACCTAACGATGGCTTAGCCTGCTCCACTTGTGCTGCAACCTGGGCAAAGCCTGGCCAAACAACTCAATATCGGCTAACCGCCCGAACGCCCGGCTCAGGCTGCGAAGCGTCTCAAACCGTACGTGTTCAGGTAGTCCCGTGCACAATTAATCTCCCCAACTCTTTTTCACCAAACGGCGACGGAATCAATGATCAGTTCACAATCATGCCAAGCCCCTGCGTAAAGCAAGTTAAGCTGTTGACCGTATACAACCGGTGGGGTCAGGTTATCTTTCACGAACGTAATGAATCCAATCGGAACAACCCGATAAGCTGGGACGGAACCTTTCAGGGCGAAACGGTCGGCGCGGGTGTCTATCCTTACCAGCTACTTTTCGAGTCCGCGTTGGGCGGTGTTCGTAAACATAGTGGCACTTTGTTGCTGCTTCGTTAATGAACGCTCTTCTAAAAGCATGACAACTTAGCCACCGGGAAGGAGTTCAGCATCAGGATCGTTACCTTTCCCGTATCACGTAAACAGACTTGCCTATGTGTCGCGCGTGTGGTTTTCTGGTTGTGCTTTGGGGTGTGGTTTCGGGGAGTGGTTTTGCACAGTCGCCATCCAGTCGACAGGCGGCTACGCACGGCCTGAAAGGGGAATATTTCAACGGCCCAAACTTCGAACACAAAGTCCTGACCCGGATTGATCCGCAGGTAAGTTTTGACTGGAACTGGCAGATGCCCGGTCCGGGCGTGCCACGCGAGTATTTTTCCGTGCGCTGGACCGGCAAGCTTTACGCCCCCCGGTCGGGCAAATACCAGTTCAGCGCTACGGTCGATGATGGTGTACGGGTCTGGGTTGGTGGCAAAAAGGTAATCGACGAGTGGCGTAAGCAGGACGACACCCAGTTCGTCGGTGAGATCATCCTCAAAGCCGGCAACTATTATGACCTGAAAGTTGAGTACTACAACGACTGGAAAGGCAGCATCATCTACCTGTTCTGGAAACTACCTGTAGACAAGCGAATCGCAGCGACTACGTCCCCGGAGGTGATTTCCGCCAATTTTCTCGTTCCGTCATTCCCAACCAAACCGAAGGTAGCAGCCGCGAAGCCGCCGGTCGTCAGTAAACCTAATGTTGTGGCCAAGCCCAGCAAGCCCGTGGCGACGGCTACGCGGTCGTTGCGCCCGGTTCCTCCAAAGACGGCCGGTGTTGGTCAACCGGTGGCTAAAAACGAGGCCAGTGCGCCTGCCCCCGTGAGCAATCCCATCAATACGTTCGAGACGCTGACCGCTGGAACGACGCTGGTGCTGCAGCACGTCCTGTTTGAACAGAGCAGCTATGTTCTGCTACCTGAATCCTACACGGAATTGAACCGGCTGCTGAAAGCCCTTCAGAAACATCCCGCAGCCCGGCTCGAAATCAGCGGCCATACCGACAACGTGGGCGACCCGCGGCTCAACCTGGCCCTATCGGAGAACCGGGCGAAAGTGGTGGCGAACTACCTGGTTCGTCGCGGCATTGCCGAAAACCGGCTCGACGCAAAGGGCTACGGAGGCACCCGCCCGGTAGCCGGCAACAACACCGAATCCGAGCGGGCCAAAAACCGACGGGTCGAAATTCAGGTCCGATAGACGGCCGTGTATTCACCGGCCGAATGCCCGCTAAGCAATTCAGAACGGCCCTTTTACCACCGGTGTAAATATACCCTCGCGCTCTATTTCTTTTCATAACTTCTTCCTGCCAAAAGCGCTCTACTGTTATGAAACCCTTTACCCTGATGGCGCTGCTGACCCTGCTGGTTGTCAGCACCCATGCACAGCATGGACTGCGGGGGGAATACTACGATGGTCCAAACTTCAACCGGAAGGTATTTATCCGCAACGACAAGCAGATCAACTTCAACTGGCGGGGCACGAGTCCCGGCCGGGGCATCGGCACGGAATTTTATTCCATTCGATGGACGGGTTTGCTCCAGCCGCCAACCGACGCAACGTATCAGTTTACGGCTGAGGTCGACGACGGCATCCGGTTATGGGTGGGCAACCGGAACATCATCGACGCCTGGGGCCTGCACAACAACGTGACGTTTACGGGCAAGGTTAAGCTGAAAGGGGGCGGTTTTTACGACCTGCGCATCGATTATTATAACGACATTCTGGAGGGAGAAATCAAGCTGTACTGGCAGATGATCGGCCCTGATAATACCCCTGTCGGTCCAAAACAACTGATCGATACCCAATACCTGATTATGCCGCCCCGGCCCAAACCAGCGGTGGCCGCTACGCCGACGCCCAAACCTCAGCCGGTGGTCGCTACGCCAAAGACTACTACGCCCCAGCCTACCGCGAAGAAACTCACCCCGGTTCAGCCTTCAGTGGCAGTAACCAGCAAACCGACGGTACCGGCGTCCAAACCCACCGCCAAGCCGACGGGTAAACCAGCGGTCGCCACCAGGCCGACTCCAACCACCACTGTGCAGACAGACCCACCGGCCGTTGTGAAAGAACAGCCGCCCGTTACGTTCACAAAGCTGGAATCAGAGCAGACGCTTGTGCTTCAGAACGTCATGTTTCAGCAAAGCAGTTACGTACTGCTGCCCGAATCGTACGTTGAATTAAACAAACTGGTGCAGGCCCTGCGCGACAATCCAACAGTTCAGCTTGTGATCAGTGGGCATACCGACAACGTGGGCGACCCACGGCTCAACCAGTCGCTGTCGGAGTATCGGGCCAGGGTGGTGATGAACTACCTGATTCGTCACGGCATTGCGGAAGAACGGCTCGAAGCGAAAGGCTACGGCTGCACCCGACCGGTAGCGGGCAACGATACCGAATCCGACCGATCTAAAAACCGGCGGGTGGAAATACAGGTACACTGACAAAGGATACGAAAAAAACCGTATTTTCATCTGTACAACGTGTAAGCCCTGTTGACTCCATGTCTCTATTTCGATGCATCTGCCTGCTCCTGTTGTGGCCGCTGGTAAGTAACGCCCAGACCGCACTTACGGCTAATCAGGCCTATCAATACCTTCAGAACGAACGCGCCCGGGTCCGTCAGATTATTGGCACCAGCGATCAGCCGTCGGCCGACAGCCTACGGAAAGGCGCTCAGGTCCTGCAGGAAGCACTGGCCTACTACCAACGCCCCGACGTACTGGCGCTGGCCAAGACCAGCAAATCGCTGTATTATCGAAAAACAGACATGCTCTACGATTTATCGCGTATTCAGAGTCGGCTCAACGATCAACCGGCGGCTGCGGCCACTCTGCAGCAACTGCTGACGCCGGAATTTGCCGATGTGTACTCACCCTGGATTCTCGACGACCCGTATCTGGCTTCAGTCCGGCAGGATCCGGCCCTGAAACCGATTCTGGATAAGGCGGCCTCACAGATCAATACCTTCCGGTCGAAAGCACTGACAACGCCCTACCAACCGAACATCAGCGACGACGAGAAAGTAGCAGGTCTGTCGAAGATGTGGGCCGAAGCCAAATATAACTTCGCCTATTTTGACCAAATCCCCGACGTTGACTGGGACAAGCTGTATCTGGAATACCTGCCGAAAGTACGTGCCACGCCCAACACGGTGGCCTACTACCGGGTGCTGAAACAATTCTACGCCCAACTCCGCGACGGCCATACCGATGTCTGGGCGACTAACGGCCCGCTGGCCGATTCGGTGGCGTTCCGCCCACCCGTACTGGCTCAGTTAATTGAAGGTCGGGTATTTGTGCAGCAGGTACGGCACGATAGTCTGATGCGTACCGGCGTTGTTCCCGGCCTGGAGATTGTGCAGGTCGACGGTATGCCTGTCCGGGACTATGCCGATCGCTACGTCCGGCCGTATCAAAGCGGCTCAACACCCCAGAACGTTGACGTCCAGACGTATGGCTATCAACTGTTGCGTGGTCCAAAGGATCGGCCCGTGATGGTAACGTTCCGCGACGTTAAGGGCAAGACGTTCAGTCGCGTGTTACCCCGTAGTGGCTATTCGAAACTGGCTCCGGTCGAATCGGTGTCCATTAAGATCCTGCCGGGGAACGTCGCCTACGTCCAACTTAACGAGTTTGACAGCGACAGGGGATTTAAGCGCTTCGTGGCGGCTTTCGATACCATTGCGGCTGCCAACGCCCTGATTCTGGATGTTCGGCAAAATGGCGGTGGTGATTCGGGCAACGGCTGGAACATCCTCAGTTACCTGACTGATAAATCATTCGCTACTGGTAGCTACCGTTCGCGTTTATACAGCCCGGTTCGGCGGGCGCGGGGCGAAAACGTCCTGTTCGAACCGGTCGACACGGGCAATACGTGGTCGGCAAACGGCCAGAAGCTGTACAGCAAACCGGTGGTTGTGCTCATTAGCGGCATGACTTTCTCGGCCGCCGAAGATTTTACGGTAGCGTTTGCTGCTATGAAACGCGGCAAACTGATCGGCGAACCAACGGGTGGCAGCACCGGTCAGCCGCTGGTCTTTTCGCTGCCGGGTGGCATTATGGCCCGGGTCTGCACCAAACGCGACGCCTTCCCCGACGGCACCGAGTGGGTTGGCAAAGGCATTCAGCCCGACATCCTGGTGCGCCCGACCGTGGCCGACGTACAGGCCGGTCGTGACCCGGTGCTGAACGCAGCCCTCCGTGAACTGGCCCCCTCGATAGCTACCGAACCGTCCAGAAAAACGAAATCATCACGCTGAGTAATTTCATAGATAATTGCTGGCCGGAACAACGATTCTGACCTGTTTTCAGGTTTTTTGAGCATCGCTACGCCTGTCTGGCTAAAATAATACAGCAGACGTAGGGGTCAGGACGCAACGAACTGTCCTGCTTTTGCATCTTTCAACCAAACTAAGTCGTGTACTTATCAGATACGCCATGAAACGCAACCAGTTTATCCTTTCCCTGCTCGGCGTTGGAGCCATTACCTTCAGCGCTTTTACAACCGATCCCAACCGAATCGTTCGCTTGAACGACGACACAAAGCCCTATGACACCAAGACATTTACGGGTAACATCAGCGCCGTTCGGGCCGAAACATCAGGGGGTAGCCTGACCGTCGAAGGCAGCTCCGGCAGTGGTGCCAAAGTGGAAATGTACGTTCGGCCGAACAACTGGAACGGCCGCAACGAACTGGATAAAGCCGAAATTGACGAGCGGCTGAAGGACTATGACGTAAACATCCGTCAGGAAGGCAACACGATCATCGCCACGGCCAAACGCCGGTCAAACAACAACCGCGACTGGAAACGCTCCCTCAGCATCGGCTTCAAAATCTACACACCCCGCAACGTATCAACGACCCTGCGCACCTCGGGCGGCAGCATCCGGCTCAGCGACCTGGCCGGCAACCAGGATTTCCGAACCAGTGGTGGTAGCCTGCACCTGACCAGCGTAGAAGGCGACATCAGCGGCCAGACGTCGGGCGGCAGCATCCACCTCGACCGCTGCAAAAATGACCGGGATGGCCGCATCGATCTGCAAACGTCCGGCGGCTCCATCCACGCTGAAGCCTCGGAAGGGAAAATGCGGTTGCACACCTCGGGCGGCAGCATCGAACTGAACGACCTCCAGGGTACCATCGACGCCCGGACCAGCGGGGGCAGCGTTCGGGGCAGCGACATTGCCGGTACGCTCAAGGCTGGTACCTCGGGCGGATCGGTTCGGCTGGCCAACGTATCGGGCAGCCTCGATGCCAGCACCAGTGCCGGGAGCATCGAGGTTAGCCTGAACAAGCTCGGCGACTACGTTCGGCTGAGTACAACGGCCGGGAGCGTGCGCGTCAAGATGCCGATGAACAAAGGCCTTGACCTCGACCTGAGCGGCAACCGCGTTGAAGTTGGTACGTTAAGCAATTTCAGCGGATCGCACGAAAAAGACCGCGTTCGTGGTAAGGTTAACGGCGGTGGTGTCCCGGTCGAGATTGCGGCTTCCAGTGGTAGTGTCTATTTGAATCGATAAAAAATTACTCATCAGACGGTGTTAACAGGTGTGCGGCCCGCCAGAATAAACTGGCGGGCCTTCTTTGTTGTATTGCGTCTTCATCTGGCAGGTCCAGTTGAGTGACCTCACTATGTGGAAGCCGACGACACTGATTACCCGCTCCGGCATCTGTTGCCTCCGCTTGCCAAGACCAGTAAACCACTGGTCTTTTTCTTTTGGTAACCTTCTCCCCGCCCAATGGTTATACAGGCAAGTAACTCAACGGTGATGAAAAACAGAACCTTCAGTGTGCTGATCAACCCCGGTCAGGCACCACCGCAGGCGGGCCGACGCGATTTTCTAAAGCAGTCGTCTCTGCTGACCGCCCTGGCGCTCACCCCCTCAACTGTCCTACAGGCCGCGGAGACGGTATTGGGTACTGAAGGGTCGCCAACTGCCGAAAACATTCCGGTGGTTATCGAAATCAACGGTACGTCCCGCTCACTGTCCGTCGAACCTCGGGTTTCGTTGCTGGATCTGCTCCGTGAGCAGCTCGATATGACGGGTACCAAGAAAGGCTGCGACTACGGCCAGTGCGGAGCCTGTACGGTTCACGTGGACGGGCAGCGGGTGCTGGCCTGCCTGAGCCTGGCGGTAATGATGCAGGGGAAGCAAGTCACGACCATCGAAGGACTGGCCGAAGGGCCCGAGCGGCTGCATCCCATGCAGGAAGCGTTCATCAAACACGATGGTTTTCAATGCGGCTACTGTACTCCCGGCCAGATCATGTCGGCGGTGGGCTGCCTCCGCGAAGGGCACGCCGACACCGAGGCTGAAATCCGGGAGTACATGAGCGGCAATATCTGCCGGTGCGGAGCGTACTCGAACATCATTGCGGCTATTGAGGAAGTCAAAAAAGGCGGACAAAAAGTATGATTAATTTCCGGTACGTCCGCCCCACCACCCGGCAGGCCTGCGTAACAGCCCTGGTCAGTGATCCGACCGCGCAGTTCATAGCCGGAGGGACCAACCTCATCGACCTGATGAAGCGGGGCGTAACGGCTCCGGAGAAAGTAGTCGACATCAACGCCCTGACGCTCCGAAGCATTGACAAGCAGGGCAGCGGCATTCGCATCGGAGCCCTGGCCCTGAACAGCGCCGTGGCCGACCATCCGATGATCCGCCAGCAGCAACCCCTGCTGACACAGGCCCTCAATGCGGGGGCTTCCGCGCAGATTCGGAACATGGCGACCATGGGCGGCAACATGCTGCAACGGACCCGCTGCCACTATTTTTATGATACGGCCCTGCCCTGCAACAAACGCGAACCCGGCTCAGGCTGCGGGGCGCTGGAAGGCTTCAACCGCATCCACGCGATTTTCGGCACCAGCGACCGCGATCCGAAGACGGCCTGCATCGCCGTACACCCCAGCGACATGTGCGTAGCGCTGGTGGCTTTGGACGCAACGGTGCTGGTGACCGGGCCGAACGGTGAACGCCGGATTCCGTTCGTCGATTTTCACCGGCTGCCAGGCAATACGCCCGAACGGGATACCAACCTCGAACGTGGTGAACTCATCCTGGCCATCGACGTTCCCGACAATGCTTTCGCCCGACATACACATTACCTGAAGGTACGCGACCGGAATTCGTATGCCTTTGCGCTGGTGTCGGTGGCGGCTGCGCTGGACCTCAGCAACAGCACCATCCGCGACGCTCGGCTGGCGATGGGTGGCGTCGCGCATAAACCCTGGCGGTTGCTCGACGCCGAGAAAGCACTGGTTGGCAAACCTGCCACCGAAGCGACGTTCCGGCAAGCCGCCGACATCGCCATGCAGGGGGCTAAAGCCTTTGAGCACAATGCGTTCAAAATCAGAATGGCCCCCAGTTCTATCGTAGAAGCCCTTAAAACGGCGGCTCGCCCAGCCTGAAACAGCTCATGGAAGAATATACATTGAAACCTGGCCAGATCGGCGATCCGCTGAATCGGGTCGATGGTCGCCTGAAAGTAACGGGTGGAGCCCGCTACGCGGCCGAATACAATCTGCCCGGCATAACATTCGGCGTGCTGACCACCAGTACGATCACGAAAGGCCGCATCCGGGCTATTGATACGAAAGCCGCCGAAAAAGCACCCGGCGTACTGGCTGTTGTCACGCATAAAAATTCACCGAAAGTACCGGGCTATAATGCGGGGACGGACAATGAGGGCTCACGGGTGTACGGACAGGAATTCCGCGTGTTCTACGACGATCGGATTTACTACAACAACCAGCCGGTGGCCCTCGTCATTGCCGATACGCTGGAACGTGCTACGTACGCAGCGTCCCTTGTGAGCGTGACGTACAACGAGGATAAGCACCAGACCAATATCAAAACGCAGACCGAAAAGGCCATAAAACCCGAACGACCGGAGGACTACGCCCGGGGCGAAGCCAATGCCTACAAAAAAGCCCCGGTTCGGATTGAGCAGGACTACCACACACCTATTCACGTCCACAACCCCATGGAACCCCACGCAGCCACGGCGGTCTGGGAAACCAACGACAAGGTGATCGTTTACAATAAGGCGCAGGGGGTGAAGCTGGCGCAGAAGGACATCATGAAGTCGTTTGACCTTAAGGCGGAAAACGTCCGGATTCATTCGCCCTTCGTTGGGGGTGCGTTCGGGAGTTCGTCGCGCATCTGGCCGCAGGAAATGGCCGCCATACTGGGTGCCAAACACGTAGGCCGGCCGGTGAAGGTCGTGCTGAAACGCGATCAGGTGTTCAACATGGTCGGCTACCGGCCCCGGTCGATCCAGAAAGTCGGCCTGGGTGCTACCGCCGACGGCAAACTGATTGGCGTCACCCACGAAGCGATGGGCCTGACGTCGACTTATGAGCAATTCACGGAGCGGATCGTCCACCCAACCAAGTCGCTGTACAGTTCGCCGAACCTCAACGCTGTTTACAAGCTGGTTCCGCTGGATCTGAGTACCCCCTGCTGGACCCGTGGCCCCGGCGAAAGCAGCGGTTCGTTTGCGCTGGAATCGGCCATGGATGAGCTGGCCTACGCGCTGAATATGGACCCGCTGACGCTGCGGCTCAAAAACTTCGCCGACAAAGACCCTGAAAACGACAAACCCTGGTCGAGCAATTTTCTTAAAACCTGCTACGAGCAAGGAGCCGAACGGTTTGGCTGGTCAAAACGTAACCCCAAACCCCGCTCCATGCGGGCCGGCGACATGTTGGTCGGCATGGGGATGAGCGCCGGTATATACAAAGCTGAACGCGCTCCGGCTTCGGCCCGCGCCAAACTGCTCGCCGACGGGTCGCTGGTGGTGCAGAGCGCAGCCGCCGACGTTGGTCCCGGTACGTACACGATCATGACGCAGATTGCCGCCGATACAATGGGCCTCCCTGTCGGCAAAGTGCGGTTTGAGCTGGGCGACTCATCGTTTCCACAGGCTCCCCCGCAATACGGCTCCCACACGACGGCCTCGGTCGGCTCGGCGGTACACGACGTATGCGTTGCCCTGAAGCAGCGATTGCAGGAACTGGCCATCAACAAACAAGGGTCGGCGCTCTATCAGGCCAGTGCCGACGATCTGGTGTTTGCCGACAACGCCATCCGGCTCAAAGGCCGGTCGAACGGGGTGACGTATACCGAGATTCTGAAGCTGAACAACCTGCCGGAACTGGAAGTGACGAAGGAATCGAAGAGCGGGCCGGAGAAAGAAACGTTCTCGACCAAATCCTTCTGCGCTACGTTCATCGAGGTGCATGTCCATCCGGCCACGGGTATGGTGCAGGTCAAACGGGTGGTATCGGCTGTTGACGCGGGCAAGATTATGAACCTCAAAACCGCCCGAAGCCAGGTACTTGGCTCAACGATTTGGGGCATCGGCATGGCCCTGATGGAAGAAGGCGTGATCGACCACCGGTTCGGTCGCTACATGAACAAAGACCTGGCCGAGTATCACGTACCGGTTTGTGCCGATACGCCCGACATTGATGTGATTCTGATCGATAAACCCGACCCGATTGTCAGCCCGACCGGCGCGAAAGGCATTGGTGAGATCGGCATGGTGGGCTTTGCAGCCGCAGTGGCCAACGCCGTGTACCACGCAACCGGCAAACGCATCCGCGAACTACCCATCACGCCCGATAAGCTGGTGTAGCGACAGTGAGTGGCAGTTTTGTTGTACCTTTAGGGTATGTTCCGAATAGCACCTACCCGATTTGCCGATCTGCGCTCGTCGTTCGAGGGCGAACTGTACTTTGATGAATCGCCCGAACACACCGCCCAGCGTATTCTCTACGCCACCGATGCCTCCGTGTACCAGGAGATGCCGGTCGCCGTGGCCATACCGAAATCCGTAGCCGACATCAAACAACTGATTCGGTTCGCCCGGCAGCAGGGACAAAACGGCGCAGCGGTTGGGCTGATTCCACGGGCGGCCGGTACGTCGCTGGCCGGTCAGGTCGTGGGCAACGGCATCGTAGTAGATATTTCCAAGTATTTCGGCAACATTCTGGAAGTGAACGTTGAAGAACGCTGGGTACGGGTGCAGCCGGGCGTCATCCGCGACGACCTCAATGCCTACCTGAAACCGTATGGGCTGATGTTCGGACCGGAGACCTCAACGGCCAGCCGGGCCATGATTGGGGGGATGATCGGTAATAATTCCTGCGGTCTGCACTCGATCGTATGGGGCACGACCCGCGATCACCTGCTCGAAGTCAAAGCCCTGCTGAGCGACGGCACCGAGGTCACGTTTGGGCCGTTGACGCAGGCACAATTCAATGCTAAATGCCAGGGTGCGTCCACACCGGGTGCATCCACACCGGGTGCATCCACACCGGGCGAAAATGTAATAAGCCCCCTTGAGCAGCAGCTATACCAGCAAGTCAATACGTGGCTGTCGGACCCGACCATCCGGAAGCAGATTCGCGATGGGTATCCCAAGCCGACCGTTACCCGCCGAAACACGGGCTACGCGGTCGATGCATTGGTAGAGTTTTTCGAGTCGTCGGTTCCGCAAGCGGGCGAATTAATTCGCCCGCTTGCGGAACCGACCTTCAACTTTGCCCACCTCATCGCGGGCTCGGAAGGAACACTCTGCTTCGTCACCGAAGCCAAGCTGAATCTGCTGCCTCTGCCACCGAAAGAAGTGGCGCTGGTCTGCGGTCATTTCCTGAGCATCCGGCAGTCGCTGGAAGCTAACCTGGTGGCACTTAATCACCACTGTGCCGCTTCCGAACTGGTCGACGATTACATTCTGGAGCTGACCAAAACCAATATCGACCAAGCCCGGAATCGCACCTTTGTGGAACCACATCCCACCGAAGGCGACCCCAAAGCCATTCTGATGGTCGAGTTCTTCGATGAAACGGCGGAGGGCGTGGGGCGTAGGGCTGAGCGTTTTATTGCTGACCTACAGGCCAAGGGATTGGGATACGCCTACCCGGTTCTGTTCGGCGATGACACCAAAAAGCCGTGGGCACTCCGTAAAGCCGGGCTGAGCATTATGTACAACATCCCCGGCGACGACAAACCGGCGAACGTAATTGAGGATACGGCCGTAGATGTCCGCGACCTCCCCGACTACATCGATGAACTGGATCGGATGGCCTGGAAAAATCACGGCCTGAAGCTGGAATACTCGGCCCATGCCGGCGCCGGCGAATTGCACGTATTACCGCTCATCAACCTCAAATCGTCGGAAGGGCGGCAGAAATTCCGGTCGCTACTGATGGATACGGCCCAGCTCGTCAAACGCTACGGCGGTTCGCTCTCAGGCGAGCACGGCGACGGCCGACTACGGGGTGAGTGCATTGCGTTCATGCTGGGTCCGGAAAACTACCAGTTGTGCAAGGACATCAAGGTGCTGTGGGACCCGCACCGGCTGTTTAACCCCGGCAAGGTAGTCGATACACCACCAATGAATGAGTTTCTGCGCTATGAAGCCGATAAGTTCATTCCGCAGCCAAAGACCCTTTTTGACTTTTCGAAAGACGGGGGTCTGCTCGAACTGGCCGAAAAATGTTCCGGTTCCGGCGACTGCCGCAAGACCCACATCTCGGGCGGAACGATGTGCCCGAGTTACATGGCAACCCGTAGCGAACACGACACCACCCGCGCCCGGGCCAACATCCTGCGGCATTTTTACACCAATCAGGACAAACCAGCCCAACACGACTACGAAGCCGTGAAGGACGTACTGGATCTGTGTCTGTCGTGCAAAGCCTGCAAAGCCGAGTGCCCATCGAGCGTGGACATGACTCGCATGAAGGCCGAGTTTACCCAGCAGTATTACGCGGAAAAAGGCGTGCCGCTGCGGGCCAGGCTGGTCGGCAATTTCACCCGGCTGATGTCGCTGGCCAGCCTGGCGCCCTGGGCCTACAACGCCATCTACGACAGCCCGGCTCTGCGTCGCATGGCCAACCGCACCGTCGGGTTCCACCCTGAGCGCACCATGCCCCGACTGGCGGGGACTACGCTACGGCGGTGGGCGAAGGAGCAGGGGGCGAAGGGCGTGAGGCAAGGGGCGGATACTGGTACACCCACGCCCCATGCCCTTCGCCCCAAGCCCCAGCCCCCAAGCCCCCTGCTCTTCGCCGATGAGTTTACGAATTACAACGACGTTGAAGTGGGTCAGAAGGCCATTCAATTGCTGCAACGTTTAGGGTATGACGTAACCATTCCAGAGCACGTCGAAAGTGGCCGGACGTATCTGTCGAAGGGCCTTGTCGATGACGCCCGGGCGATTGCCATTCGTAACGTAACGCTGCTGAAGGATAAGGTAACGGATAACAGCCCGCTGATTGGGCTGGAACCCTCGGCCATCCTGACGTTCCGCGACGAATACCCCGATCTGGTTCCGGCCGACCTGAAGGCCGACGCGCAGCGGATTGCCCAAAATACGTTCCTGTTCGAAGAATGGCTCGCCCGCGAAGTCGATGCCAAACGTATCGACCGAAGCCAGTTTACGACTGAGGCCCGACAGGTGAAAATTCACGGTCACTGCCATCAGAAGGCCATGTCGTCGATGGTACCGGTCAAAAAGATTCTGTCGCTGCCGCAAAACTACACGGCGCAGTTGATCCCATCCGGTTGCTGTGGCATGGCGGGTTCGTTTGGTTATGAAACCGAGCATTACGACATCTCGATGCAGATTGGCGAACTGGTCCTTTTTCCAACTATTCGCAAAACGAACGAGGACGTTATCATCTCAGCAGCAGGCACCAGTTGCCGCCACCAGATCAAGGATGGTACCGGCCGTAAGGCTAAGCACCCCGCCGAGATTCTGTTCGACGCCCTCAGGTAGTCTGGGCATGGCAGGTTTGATTTGAGTTAGTATCATTTCCGAACGCAGGCTCCGGGATAGCAAAACCTTTTGCGCAGTCGGTGGTTGTTTATGAATCATTAACACGAACAACCATGGCACAATCAGCAAATCTTTCTGATGGCGCACGAGAAGCCAATCAGGTATCCAGCGATGACGCGGAAACGATGTTCGGGGCTGATCAGGCCGAAACGCATATGGTCAAACTGGTCGATGGCAAGTTGGAACCAACGGGCCATACAACCGGGGATGTCTCTGAAGATATGCCGCGTATTCGCCTGGGAAGCGACGAAGAGCGGGCACTAACCGGCGACGACAAGAAGAAGTACGAAACGTCGGAAGCGGCCCTGCGATCGGGCGGTTTTGTTACGGACAGCAATGCCGTTCCTGATGACCCCATTGCTACGGCCGAAATCACGGGCAATCCGGATGCAGGTGCGTCGGTGAACACCGGTCTGCCGTCGGAAGACGAACCCGCCAACGACCGGACCGAAACCGATCCAAACGCCACCCCAACCAGTTCGTTCGGTGGATGGGCATTCCCGGCGGGTGATATGATTCCGCCAACTCCAGGAACACCCGATCCGAATAATCCGGTGCCACCAGCGCCCGAAACCCCGCAGCCCCCAACGCCGGGCGGACCGGTGCCGGAGTATCCGCCGTTGCCGGAGGTACCACCCGTAAACCCACCCATTCAGGAACCGGGTACGGAGCCGCTGCCGGACATCAACGCGACTAATTTCGTTACGTTCACCTCATCGTTTTCGGCCGATCCAACCAGCGGGACGGATATGCCCGGCGATATTCTGGGCGACCGTCCGGAACGGGAGGACGTAGAACCAGGGGAAGCCGTACCGGGTAATCAGTACGAGGGTATGTCGACCGGGCCGGAAGAAGGCATGGAAGACGAACCCGACACCGGCGACTCGGCACGACCTTACGACGTGAACGCGAAAGACAACGACACGTATCAGCCCGGCGAACGGCCGCAGGAAGCTACCGAAATGCGGGAACAGCCCCGCGCATCGATGGACGAAAGCAGCGTGAAAGCCGATGATATGATTACGGGCTCAGACCGGTCTGATCAGAAATCGACCGAGGGGCTGGACCTGAAATACAACGATCCGGAAGCCGCACGGCAGGACGTTATCTAATTACCAACCATCAACAGACTGTACGTAGCCGGGGACTTTTGTTCCCGGCTTTTTTGCATTTGTGCTACGTCACCCCAAACCCCTGAAGACGGTCGGCCGCTGCCGGGCTTAGCGCTGCTTTATCAGGTTTTTATCCTGGCGGAGCTAAGCCCCTTCAGGGGTTTGGGGTACTTGGGGTAATAATGAAATCGATAATTTCCAGTAGCTCCGGCGGTTCCGGCCCTTTTACAAATACAATCCTCAACGCCAATGAGCGTTTGGGTTATGATAAATTGAACAACCTATGCAGCATGACAATTCTTCGCGCCGGTCGTTTCTGAAGACCCTCGGCCTGGCCGGTACGGCGGCTGCGGCAGCCCCGGAAACGCTGGCCGCTTCGACGGGCTCATCGACCCAGTACCTCAACCTGATCAAAAGCCACAACAGTACGGCTGCCAACAGCAAGGTACGGATTGCCCTGATCGGTACGGGCGGTATGGGCATCGGCGATACACAAACGGCCCTGATGGTCGATGGTATTGAGATGGTTGCCGCCTGCGACCTCTACGACGGCCGTCTGCGCCGGGCCAAGGAGCTTTGGGGCGATCAACTGACAACCACCCGCGATTACCGCGAACTGCTGGACCGTACCGACATCGACGCGGTTATCAACGCCACCACCGACCACTGGCACGAAAAGATTTCGTCCGACGCCATGCGGAAAGGCAAGCACGTGTACTGCGAAAAACCGATGGTTCAGAAAGTGGAGGACGGCCATACGCTGATCAAGGTATCGAAAGACACGGGCAAGGTGTTTCAGGTAGGTAGTCAGTTTGCCAGTTCAATCATCATTTCCAAAGCCAAAGAGCTGCTGAAAGCCGGCGATATCGGCGAGCTGGTGTTTGCCGAAGCACAGTACGACCGCCACAGCGCCATGGGTGCCTGGCAATATTCGATTCCACCCGATGCGTCTCCGCAAACCGTCGACTGGGATACGTACCTGGGTAGTGCGCCCAAACGCCCCTGGGACCCGCTCCGTTTCTTCCGCTGGCGGAATTACCAGGACTACGGTACCGGTATTGCCGGCGACCTCTACGTTCACCTCCTTACTACGTTGCATACCATCACGGGCTCCAAAGGACCGAACCGGGTCTACTCGAGTGGTGGACTGCGCTACTGGAAAGACGGCCGCGACGTACCGGACATTCAGTTGAGTATCTACGATTACCCCAAAACAGCCGAGCATCCCGAGTTTAACCTGACCACCCGCTCCAACTTTGTTGATGGGGGCGGTGGTGGCTACCTGGTACGTCTGGTCGGCACGGAGGGTGATCTGTCCATCGGCTGGGATAGCCTGACGGTCCGGCGGAATAAGTTTCCGAAAGCCCCGGGTATGTCGATCGACAATTTCCCGAAGGATCAGAAAGAACTGTTCATCGCCGAGTACACCAAGATGTACCCGCAGCGGCCCGAAATGGAAGGCCCGAAGGAGTTCAAGTACGTTGTCCCGAAAGATTACAAAGGCGACCGCTACGAACACTTCGTGAACTTCTTCAACTCCGTGCGCGACAAAAAGCCGAATATCGAGGACGCTACATTTGGTCTCCGTGCCTGCGGTCCGACCCAGTGCGGCAACATGAGTTATTTCCAGAAGAAGATTGTCGGCTGGGACCCGAACGCGATGAAGATCCTGAATGCAACTTAATTTTGGCCTTTTCGCAATCGACGACAACACCAACGCAAATCCATTCAGTACTATGAAAAAGACATCCCTTATTCTGGTCGGTTTACTGGCGGGGGCCGTTGCCCTGCCCGGTTTCCGAACAACGTATGAAGCTCCCGGCAAGTGGGTCACCCTGTTCGACGGCAAAGCCGTGAAAGGCTGGCATAGCTACCTGAAAGACCGCGCCATCGGCTGGAACGTAGAAAACGGCACGCTGACGCCCGACGGTACGGGTGGCGACCTGGTAACGGACAAGGAATACGAAAATTTCGATCTGGAGTTTGAATTCAAGCTTCCGAAAGGCAGCAACAGCGGAGTCGTGTACAAGATCATCGAAAGTCCCGACAACAAAACCACGTACATGTCGGGTCCGGAATATCAGGTGATCGACGACGAATTTTACCGGGTCAAAGACGCTCAGGGTAACAGCACCAAACTAAAGGGTAGCCAGTTGACAGGTGCCAACTATGACATGATGGCCCCCAGCGACCTGACCGCCGTGAAACCGGCCGGTGAGTGGAACAAAGGCCGGATTGTGGTCAACAACAACCACGTCGAACATTACCTGAACGGCAAGAAAGTGGTCGATTATCAATACGGCACCGACGAGTGGAAAGCGATGGTAGCCAAGAGCAAGTTTGCCAACTGGGCTTACGCGACGCCCCACGCCAAAGGCAAGATTGCGCTGCAAAACCACAGCCCGGACGAGAAGGTCTGGTACCGGAACATCCGGATCCGGGAGCTGTAGCATAATACTTTTCGCTTTATCCCGGTTCCGGTAGGGCTGACTTACTTATTGTTACGTTACATTGAAATAGCCTGATGCTGTCTGCGTCAGGCTATTTCAATGTGATATGTTTTGAATGTAAATCTGTAATTATACAGTACGATTAGTCAATATTGCCGATCGTTAGCTCTATACGTTTTCTTACCGTTATGATATTCAGTTTTACTGCCACACCCGATTTTGACTTCATGACGTATTTTGCCCGTCATATACAGGCAACCGTACAGAACGGTCTTCTGACGATACCGGATCACCTGGGACAGGGCTACATTCGCAAGTTGGTTTTCGGGCAGGATTTCAAGATTACCATACACCGTTACTGCCTTAAGGAAGATCTCATCCTCAACCGCAATACATCCGGCCAGGGAAATGACCTGATCACCGTCTTTTTCTACAACAACGAGCAGGCACTTGAGATCGATTACAACGACGACACCCAGGTCCTGTTTTCTCAGCGCGACGAGTCGGCTATCCAGGTTACGTCAAACGATCTCAACTCGACCATCCGTTTTCCCGCCCACCAAACTGTTCATTACGTGGTTGTGGCCATAAAGCCGCGCCGTTTGCAGGAATTACTGGTCGGCTGCGAGCCCAATTCGGTACTCAAAACCATTACCGGCAGTGGTAATTCCTTTCTGTTCTTCGAACGTATGGAAGCCGAGACCAAGCTGCTGCTGAAAAACATGGGTGCCGTGGATATGAATGACCCGTTGAGCCACTTCTACATGCAGATCAAAGTGCAGGAACTGCTTTATCTGGTTTTCCATAAACTGTCTTTACGCGAAAGCGCTGCTCATCAAATGATCAACAGCGCCGACGCAGAAAGACTCCTGTACATACGCAATGAGATCATCAGCGACCTGAGTGTGCCGCCGGTAATCCGCGAACTGGCACAGATTGCCGCCATGAGCGAAACCAAACTAAAACAGCTTTTCAAGCAAACGTTTGGCACTACGATCTACACCTATTACCAGCAGGCCCGAATGGAAGAAGCCGCCTTCCTGTTGAAGCAGGGCAAGCATTCCGTGGGCGAAGTAGGCTATGAACTGGGCTTTTCCAACCTGAGCCACTTCAGCCGACTCTTCGAAAAGCACTACGGCCTAAGCCCGAAGCGGTACTCGTATTCGTAACGCGCTGCCTACCCCAGATAATCGGGTGGGAACACTTGCTGCCCGTACTTTTCGGCGATAGCCTGTAGTTGTTTGATGGTCGCAGCATCAAAATGGGGAACAGGCAGGAACTGGCCGGCTTCAACGGGTTGGCCAATTTCCTCAAAGAACGTTTCCAGGCCGGCAGGTACCACGGTGCAGAGCAGATGGGCCGTTTGCTGGGTGTTATTCTTAAAGCCGTGTACGACGCCCCCTTTCGGAATACTGATAAATGACCCTTTGGTCGCTGTGTAGCTGCCAAACTCGGATTTGACCTCGATTTCGCCTTCGATCACATAGAAGGATTCTTCAAACGCTGCATGAGCGTGCGGGCCAGGGCCACCGCCGGGAGGGACAAGCATATCAATCGTGGCGAAAGCTCCGCCCGTGTCTTTTCCGCTGATCAGGATTCGGTAGGTGTCGCCAACAACGGAGACGCTTTTCCCCTCTTCGGGGCCCACGGTGAACGGTTTTTTGTGATTTTCCATGCGAGTTGCTTTTAAATACGTCACAAAGTTCGGCCGATTCCCTGTTGAAAAATATTCCGATGGGACAACAAATCAGTCCTATCGGACAAACCACAAGATCGAATCCATACCTTCCGTGCACTCTGTAATAAGCAACTGTCACCTATTTATCGGGCTTAACCTGCCTCGTCGGATTCGACTGTTTTTCTGGCTTTTTGCGCTATTTCTCCGTCTGCAACAGGTCCAACTTTGCTGTGTCAAAACTAAAACGCACGGCAATCATGAAAAAAGTAATGTATAACCAGTTTGGCGACGAAAGCGTACTGGAAGTAGTGGAGCAACCGGTACCGGCTATTGAGAACGATCAACTGCTGATTCGGGTAAAAGCGGTTTCCATCAATCCCCTGGACTGGAAGGTGTACGGCGGAGAAATGAAACTGATGTCTGGCTCTACGTTTCCTAAATCGCTGGGCATCGATTTCTCGGGTGTTGTTGAACAAACAGGCAGCGCCATTACACGCTTCAAAGTGGGTGATGCGGTAATGGGCTTACTGGACGTATTCAAAGGCGGGGCCCTGGCCGAGTACATTGCTGTCAAAGAGACCGATATTGCCCTAAAACCGGTCAATAGCTCGTTTGAAGAGGCAGCCGCCCTACCCCTGACGGGACTATCTGCCCTGCAAATCATTGATCAACTGGCAGTAGTCGGCCCTAATCAGGACGTATTGATCAACGGTGCCACCGGTGGGATTGGCATCTTTGCCGTGCAGATCGCCAAAAAACGCGGTGCCCGGGTGACGGCGGTTGTCAGTACAAAAGGCGTTGCCGAGGCCCAAAAATGGGGCGCAGATACCGTAGTTGATTACACAAAGCAGCCTATCAGGCAGCTAAATCAGCAGTTCGACGCGGTCATTGACCTATCCACCAGGCTTTCCTTTAGCGAGGCAAAGCGCCTGATGAAGCAAAAGGCCATCTTTGTCAGTACGCTCCCTTCTCCTGTGGCACTCATTTCCTCGTTTATTAACAATATCTTCTCCGGGCAGAAACGTAAGATCCTGATCGTAAAACCAACCGCTGAAGGGCTCACTACGTTAACAAAGCTTGCAGAAGCAGACCTGCAAATTGTCCTGGACAAGACGTATCCTCTCAGCAACGTCAGGGGAGCCTACCAGGAAGCCCGTCGGGGTAACATCCTTGGAAAGTCGGTGATCGTGCTTGATTAAGGTCAATAGTTAAGAAGGCACCGAATCAATCAGCAAAAGCTCTCGTGGTTACTGGTGGTAGCTGAGGAGTTGAAAGAGCCTTGTGATTGACGCGACCAAACGGGGCATCAGCGTCCACTCCTTTGTTTTTGTCGTTTGTGTACGAAAACGGGTCGTTCAAGTCAATTTCGTGGCATGAAAGCCTGAAATTGTTCACTTTCAGACTAACTACGTGCTAAGATTATTTAATCAACATAGGGTAGGTGATCAATTCGATTAGCCTTTTGTGAGCAGTTTTTGACGCTATTCACATCGATAAGATGGCCAAATGGAAAACGCTCATCAGTATTCAGTGGCTGATCAGTATTCTGATTACCTGCACAACTACCGACCAAAACAAACGAGTAGTACAAACCCGTACATGGCCCGATCATAAAGCATATAGTAAGGCCGATCGTCAGTGCGAACGGTTGGTATGGCATGCATACAACACAAATCGGTATGCCTACTTTTTTGATGCCACCCACCACCTGACCCAGTGCTATGCCGTCGAAAACGGATACAGCTTAAACGAATACACCTTTGAGCAGAAAATGAGCTATACAAATGACGGTTTGCTGGAAAAGGTAGAGTACGAAAGGGGCGAAACGCGTTACCACTACCGCAATGGGCGACTCTCATTCATCGACTTTTTTCATGAAGCACAACCTATTTATCGGTATCAGATACGATTAAACGCTCAGGGGCAGGTGGTGGGGCTGAAGGGCATTCCACTTCAAAACAGCGGGCTGATGGCGTATTCGACGCAATACCGGCTTGATAAGCAGGGGCGTTACGTACAACTTGATGCCTACACGGACAAAGGTGTACTTTATCATCGCGTCGTTCAGCACAACTTCGATCCGTTGGTAAAAAACCCTTTCGGCTCGATTCAGCAGACACTGTATGACCTTAACCGCCATCCGTGGATAACCTGGGGTGAGGTTTTTCCGATTTCTGAAGCGCTTGCTCGTCGCATCGAAACCTACCGTTATGCTGCCCCCGAAACGCCCACGAAGCTCATTAAGCGCTCGGATGTAACGGTTAGCTGGCAAACCGATCGCCAGGGCTATATAACCAGGCAATCCAGTGCCGATGCGCTGAACATGGTCAAGGATACAGTGCTTATTGAGTACATAAACTGCCGATAATTATGGCTACATCCATTAACATCCTGATCATTGAAGATGAAGCCGTGCTGTCTATGGACCTTAGCGATCTGCTGGAAGAGGAAGGCTACTTTGTGACAGCGACGGCAAACAACGGCCCCAAAGCCCTGAGCCTGCACCGGCAAAACCAGATTGATCTGGCTCTATGCGACATTCATATTAAAGGCGAATGGGATGGTATCGAAACGGCAGAACGATTGCTGGCCGAACGAGCAATTCCGATTATTTTCTTAACGGCTCTTACCGATAAGCTAACCCTCGAACGGGCCATGCGGCTTTACCCGGCGGCTTATCTGATCAAACCCGTCACCCTACCCGGTCTTCGGGCGGCCGTCGAACTGGCCCTACGAACGTTTACCCAATCGATGGCCAAAGTACCGGACTCTAACCCCGGTGTATCACCTGCGGCTGTAGTAAAAGAAGAAGTACCCTCGGAGCCCATCCTGCGGATTGATGACGCCGTGTTTGTTAAGCATAAGTACCAGTTTGTGAAAATAAAAATTGCGGAGATCGAGTATCTGGAAGCCGACAGTTCGTATACCTTTTTAGTCACCTCCCAACATCGATATGCCTTACGTTTAACAATAAGCCAGGTGCTGACCCGGCTCAACCTGCCTCGACTGGTTCGCATCCACCGCTCCTACGCCGTCAATCTGAACTGGGTGAGCACCTTTAATGAACGAGAAGTCTGTTTACCCACAATTACCCTACCGCTGGGCAGACTCTATAAGCCCGATTTTATGCGTCACTTCACCGTCCAGTAATGTATATGCGTATCGGTCTGCTGCTTTTATTGCTGCTTTTGGCGTTTAGCAGTCTGGCTATACCCCCAAAACCAATTAATTACGATAGTCTGTTCCAACGGCGAATGGCGGGTCTTGCACCGGTACAACGTATCGACTGGGCCATCCAATATGCCGTTTTTCTGAATGGACAATCGCGCTTTTCTGAAGCCAGATCAATTCTACAAACGTCCCTTAAAGTCGCTCAGCAGGCACGCTTAAAAGCTCGGATGGCTAACCTGTATGAGCTCTTAGGTTTAGTTGAAACTACCGCCAGTAATCATAGCCTGGCAGTTACTTACTACCTCAATGCCCTGGACCTCTACCGAGCCCAGCATAGTTATGACAATCAGCAGCATGTTTACAGCCGCCTTCTGAACGAATATGGCTATATAGGCGATTTAATTAAAAGTAAAGAACTGGCTCAACAAATTACCGGGTTACAACAGACATACAACCAGATTTCTACTCTGTCATTAAGGTATTTAGACAAGGCCGAAGACTTCCAGAAGGCAGGAAAAACCGATTCAGCTTTAACGTATCATAAGAAAGCCATGACGGTTTACTGGGTGCGACGAAACTGGCCGAATTATTATAGCCTTCTGGACGGGTATGGCGTTAGATTAACGACAGCGGATCGGTATCAGGAGGCCGAACAAATCTTTCGACAATGTCTGGCCTACAGTCTGCGACAAGGTGATAAACGACGGGAGTTGTATGAATACATGCACCTGCCCGAACCGTTGCTGAAGCTCAATCGCCTGAATGAAGCTCAGCGGTACGCCACGCTGGCGTTAAATCGAATTGAAAACGACCCCGAACGCCAGGATGAACACAGGGCTCAGGTATACGGTCTACTGACACGCATTGCAGAAACCAGAGGCCAGTTTGCGCAGGCGCTACGGTATGAACGGCTAACTAATCAGTATTGGAATCGGGTGCAGAGTGTCGAAAAAAGCCGTCAGCTAGCCGAAGTGGAAGCCCGCTACCAGTCCGCTCAGAAACAGATTCGCATCAACGAGCTCAACCAGGCCAATCAGCGTCAACTAAACCAGATCAACTGGCAGGCCAACGGGCTGATAATTCTGGTTGGACTCCTGGGCCTCGCCCTTTGGCAGTATCGGACCATCCGCCAGGTGAATGCCCGGTTGAGCAGCACCAATACGACCATTTCGGACAAGAACCGGCAAATCAGCGAGCAAGCCGAAAAGCTCAGCGTTCTGATGCAGGAACTGCACCACCGCGTTAAGAATAACCTGGCAATTGTATCGAGTCTGCTACGAATGCAGTCCAGACGGCTGCATGATCCACGGGCGGTGCAGGCGGTGCAGGATGGCCAGCGCCGGGTAGAAGCGATCTCACTGATTCATCAGCAGCTTTACCAGACCGACAATCTGGTCGAGGTGGGTATCAAAACCTACGTGACTGAGCTGACGGAAAGCCTGGTGTTAGGCTACGGTTTTGATCCGGAACAGTTTGACTGCCAGATCGACGTAGCTGATATCCAACTGGATGTCGAAATAGCCGTACCGTTGGGTCTGATTCTCAACGAAGTGCTGACCAACGCCTTCAAATACGCGTACAACGACGTAAAACGGCCTTCTCTACAGATTCGGCTCCAACTAACGGCTGGGCGCAAGTTGCTCCTTGAAGTGCAGGATAACGGGCCCGGGCTGGAAAACGCCATACCATCCGATACGCTCCAATCCGGATCAGAACGCAGTTCGATGAACAAGGACCGATCGTTCGGGCAACGATTGATTCGGGAACTAACCAGTCAACTGGGGGGCGAGATGATTCTGACAACCCACCAGGGTACCTATTTTCAACTGTTGATTCCAATGGACGCCGGATCAGTCCAGCGTTGATTCTTGCCACATATGTCGAACCCTTCTTTCTTTAGTGGCTAAATATAGTTGTTCGTTCACCAAATCAGGTTGTTCGTTACCAATTCCGAGCAGCGGCTGGAACTCCTTTCCATTTTTACGCAGACGATAGAACCCGACTGGTTTTATCCCTGCTCTCTTAACATGTCCGGCTATGGCTTTTCGTTTCTTTCCACTTTCCTGGGTTAATCGACTCATTTCTCAAGTTTCGGGCAACTTGCCCCGTCAACTTTTAACCAGTGAGCACGCTGATGTCTACCCCTCCGAATCAGCCTACTCCTTTCCGTCGACTTTGCCGAGCCGTCACTACCCATGGCGACTTAGGCTAATAAAGCTCGGGTTACTCAGTTTGAGTGGTTTAGCGTTGTCTTGTAGTGACCACCGGGAGCCTGATCCTGATGACCAGAACCAGCTCCGCGTCCAGGCCGCCGTCGATAGCGTTCGTCGGGTGCTGGAAGACAGCCTGGGTGGGCCGGTACCCTCGATGAACGTGCTCATCCAGACCCCATCCCAGACGTATTTTGCCTCGGCGGTCGCCCCGGGTTGGCAACCCATTACCCCTGATACCTATTTCCGCTTTGCCAGCAACTCCAAAAACTTTACCGCCACCGCCATTATGAAGATGTACCAGGATGGCTGGCTGGACTACAAAGCGAAAATTAATGATCTGATTCCGGGTACCAACCTGCCCTATGTGCCCACTACCCCAGACTGGAATATCCCCTACAAAAGTCAGATTACCATTGAGCAACTGCTCCAACACAGCGCCGGGGTCTACGATACCGATAATGATACCATACCCGGCCTTCGTGGGGAGACCTATACCAACTACGTCCAAACCCGGGATTCGACCCATCAGTTTACCACCGAAGGATTGATCAAACCGCTCATTGATCACCAGCTCTCCTATTTTCCTCCAAGTACGGGCTATCACTACAGCAACACCGGGTACGCCATCCTAAGCCGGATTATCGAGCGGATTTATTCGGCCAGGAGTGGTAGCGCGAAGACGTACGCCGATTACCTCCACGACTACATCACCGGTCCGGCCAGCCGGGTACCCATCCCGGTTTCGTTTCCGTATCGAGCCAACGACCAACTGCTACCCCAGCCAAATGTAGCCAGCCTGATCCGGCAGTCATCCAAGTGGGGCGTGGGCTTTGGTCCGGTCAACATGAGCGCCCACGTGGGGGAAGGCAATGGGTACGGCACCATGGCGGCCCTGAACAAGTATATCCGCTCGCTGATGCGGGGCGAGAACGTGCTCGACAAACAAACCGTGCAACTGCTGCAAACGGATAGATCGGTGAAGAATCCCAAGTATGGCCTGGGCACCGAGTGGTTCGATAATCTCGGCTACGGTCACAATGGGGCCATTGCGGGCTATCTATCGGTGATGACTTATGATCCGAACACCGACGTATCGGTGGTGGCGATGCTGCCGCTGTGGGACTTCAGCAGGGGAATTGACTCCTTTGACACCTGTTTCTTTCACATGTACTATGCGGCTTACGCGGCCAAAGGTGCGCTGGGCTATCCTATCATACGATAAAGGCTATTTATTGACTGCTTAGCCTCAGCAGGCGGCTACAGGTTCCGCCTGCTGAGGCTAAGCAGTCAAAGCTATGCTACCGGTCGGCCTTCTTAACAGCGGCTCACCCACAAAACTTGGTATGGGAAGGGTGTATGAGAAGACAACTCGGGGCGTCGAGCCATTGACGCCTTTTGAGGACCACCCGTTGCAAAAAAACTTCTGTAAACTATTTACACCCAAACTATATGTTTTTACAAACTAACCGCCGAAAGTTTCTGGGACAAACGGCACTGGGTGCCGGTAGTATGCTCTTTTTCCCAGGGCTGCTGACCAGCTGCGCTGACCACCGTATTGTTGGTCCCGGTGATCCTGCCGTTCCGCCGGTAGGAGACGAGGATTATGATGGCAATGACATTGCCAAAACATGCGTCGTAACCGCACTTGGCATGATACCCGAAGTAGGCGAAATTCTGGCTGCTCTGGTTGAGATCTTTTGGCCTGAGACTAAGGAAGACCCGTGGGATGAGGTGAAAGATCGGGTGGAAGCTCTGATAAAAAAGGACATCGATGAACTTGTCTATCAGCAGGTTAAGCAGGATTTGGGCGGCTTTAAAAATGGTCAGCCAGGAGGTTTGGTTGGCTTAATGACGCTTTACCTAGACGAAGTCAAAGCCTACAATGAGACCCTTAAGACAAATCCAAATGCATCCCCCGAAGGCGTTATAAGGCAGTGGGTGTCTACCCGGGCTGCGTTTGTGAACGCTCTCCCCCATTTCCAGGCAGACAACTATGAAGACCTGCTGTTGCCCCTTTTTGTTCCGTTTGCCAGCATGCACCTGGCGCTGCTGCGAGATATAGTAATTGATGGTAAAGCCTGGGGCAGAAGCGAAGCTGAGCATCAACAGGATATTCTCGACCTACAGAGTGCGATAACTGCTTATGCATCCTATACCTACGATACGCTTAGATTTGGCTATGATAATGCCATTGGTCAGGCGCTAAACAACGGTAAAGATCTTTGTGATGCTGAGGCAGCAGGTGTTCTTTACGCGAGTACTATGACTCTACTCGCACAAGATTACGCTGCGACATGGCCCTATTTTGATGTAACCCTCTACCCTAACGGACCGAGGATACCGTTAAGTCGCGAGATTTACTCGGGCCTGCAGGGCTATTGTAAAGGATTCGATCTCGTACAAAAATATGGGTTTAACCCTACGAATTCATTCTTAATTGGTTATAGCGTTCCGCCCAAGAAGGCCCCTACTCAGATAACCATATGGGGCGGGGAAGTAATTGAAGGGATGCAGGTAACGTATCCAACAGGTGGTGGACTAAACGGTATTACGCAAACGGTCCGGATGGGACTCGATAGTTTGACCGGGGGTAGTAACCAGCCGCCCAAAGGTGGTACATTTCATATATCACCTACCAACCCGATCGTCCTTGTCCGACTTAGTTTTAACAAATACCCACCCCAATACGACAATAATATTCTAGGCGTATCGGCTATTCAGTTTGTATATAAAGACGGGGCAACTAGTCCCTGGACTGGCACCCTGAACAATTCATATATTGTTGAGGTAAAACCTCCTTCCGGTCATTATGTATCAAGTATATACTTCGGTGCCTATCTTGTAGTGTTTGGCTTCCAGTACATGAATTTGCAGTTACCCGCAGGCACGGACGCAATGCGTACTATTTATATAACGAGCCCCACAGAACGGACAGCGGATGATTTTACCCAAGCCTTCCCAGAACTCGGCGATTCGTCGACGTTGATCACTGAGGAGCTAAAAGCGGATCGCGAGGCACATTGGGCATCCTTTAAAGCGCGTGCGGCAGCCCTCAAATAACCAGTCTGCTTCAAGCCAAATGACTAATTTTCCTGACGGCTCGGGAAAGGGGATTTGCTACCCAGACAACAGTAGCCCAATAACGTACAATCCGAGGTACAACAACGGAGTCATCGCGGAGTAGCTCTGCTGTCGCTGCAGGACTTCTCCAAGAGCGATGCCTCTTTCATAACCTACGTCCGGTGGATATACTACGCCGGTTACCCGGTCTAAAGCACCCTAAGCCATTCTATTAAGCTCTAGGCTATCGCGGATCTATCGAAACAGCACAATTTAGAAACCTCTGCTACAGGCCAAGACGGATGGTCTTGGCCGTATTTACCTCTATAATTTTATGCCAACATTTATTTTCCCCGCAAGACAGCGCAAAAACAGGACGAGCCAATGCTGGGCTTTCCTTCAGTGGGTATTGTATCTATGGCTGTTGGGTCTTCAGCCTACCTGGGGGCAGAGTGGACTCAGGTACTTTGTATACCCGGACGATGACGGTGGACGTAGTGGCTACGGCTCCTGGCCCACCGTCTCCATTATAAAACAACCAACCAGCAAAACTGCTACGTTGACCACCAGCGGGGATGCGGGTAATCATCGTTTGTATCGGGCGAAAAGTACGAGCGATTCCCGCATTGTTTATTCCCAACCCGCTGCGCTCACGCAGGAAGTACCACCCAGCATCACGGTTCAGCCCGTAAGCAGAACCGTCTGCTCGGCCAATGGAATTCAATTCAGCGTGCAGGCCGATGGAACGGACTTAAGGTATGCCTGGCAGTTTTATGACCCCGACAAAGGTACTTGGGATACGCTGCTCCCGCTGCCGTTTCAAACCTTCTTTCAGGGTGTCAATACCAATACGGTGACTGTTTTCGATGACGATCCCAGTAGTGAGCAGTACCAGGTACAGATCAGGGCGGTTGTGTCGAACGACTATGGCTCGGTCACTTCCCAGCCGGCCACTTTGGCTAAGTTGCCGACCGCGCTCATCACCCAACAGCCAGCCGACCAGATCGCCTGTTCAAGCATAGGGCTCGACTACAGGGTACAGGTAAAGCAAGAAGAAGGCCTGAGCTACAACTACGACTGGGAATATAAAGACAGTAATAGTAGTGACTGGTACCCCCTGAGTGCCAACCCCAACGCGTACCAGGGCTACAACAGCGCCGTCTTGATCACCAAGGGGGATGAGCCTAGTGGCCGCCAATACCGGGTGAAAGTTAGCAACGGGTATTGCCCCATCTACTCCAACTCGGTCACCTTCACGAAACTGAGAGAAATAGTCATCACTCGACAGCCGATCACCCAAACCGTCTGCTCGGGTAATGGGAAGGGGCTTACATACAGTGTACAGGCCGATGGAGATGATTTAGCCTACGAGTGGGAATTTAAAGACCCTACCATGACAGACTGGGTGTCATTTAGTAATTTTTCTGATACGTATCCGGATTATACTACCGCTACGCTGACCGCCAACGGAGTAGAGACCCCCGGCCGTAAATACCGGGTGAAGATCATCAACGACTGTGGTACCATCTATTCCGACTCGGCCACCTTTACGCTTCCCACTTTGGTAATTACCCAACAGCCGAGCAGCCGAACTGCCTGCTCGGCCAGCAACAATGGCCTTCAGTACACGGTGGTGGTTGAAAGCACGGGCCAGGTGACCTATGACTGGGAATTTAAAGACCCTGATATGACGGACTGGGTGTCGTTGGGTGGTCAGTATGCCCAACTATATCCGGGTTATGACACTCCTACCCTAACGACCAATGGCAATGAAGCCAACGGCCGCCAATACCGCCTGAAAATCACGAACAGCTGTGGCACTACGCTTTATTCCCAATCGGCTACCTTCACCCTAGCGACAAATCCTGCGGTAATTACCCAACAGCCGAGCAGCCGAACTGCCTGCTCAGCCAACAACAATGGCCTTCAGTACACGGTGGTGGTTGAAAGTACGGGCCAGGTGACCTATGACTGGGAATTCAAAGACCCAGACATGGATACATGGAAGCCGTTGAGTGATTTTGCCGAGTTTTATCCAGGCTACAACACGGCTACACTGACTACCAATGGCATTGAAACCCCCGGCCGCCAGTACCGGGTGAAAATCAATAATGGTTGTACCTATTCCACCCCCGCTACCTTCACGCTCGCACCGACGCCCACCATCACCCAACAGCCCCTCAGCCGAACCGCCTGCTCGAGCAAGGGACTTACGTATGAGGTCAAGGTAGATGGTGATGTAATTGGGTATGCATGGGAATATAACGATGGCAAAGGCTGGACTTCCTTAGGCCCCGACAATGGTTTGTATTCAGGTATATCCACCGCCATCTTGACCACCAATGGTGAGGAACCGAATGGCCGCCAGTACCGTGTAGGTTTTGGTTACAGTTGTAACATAGCGTTCTCTCAACCCGCTACGTTCACGCTCGCACCGACGCCCACTATTAATGTCCAGCCTACTAACCAATTCGCCTGCTCGGGCAAGGGGCTTACGTATGAGGTGAAGGCGGACGGAACTGGCTTGACGTATGAGTGGGAATATAACGACGGGGGCGGTTGGTACCCGCTGAGCGCCTATGCCAGCGCGTATCCAGGTTATAATACGGCTACGCTGACCACCAATGGGGACGAAGGTAATGGGCGCCAGTACCGGGTGAAAATCACGAGCGGTTCCTGTACGGTCTATTCCGAGGCCGCTACCTTCACCCAGACCCAGTGCACGCCAACGCTGACGAACTTCTCGGCCTCTCCCCAATCGGTTGTGCCAGGCCAATCCATCGAGTTCACCGCTACAGTGAGTGGCGTGACGGCTCCCTACAACTACACACTCACGAACGGAGCCGGAAGCATCCAGACTGGTACGGCCAGCGGTTCGAGCTTCAGTCAGCGCCTGACCGCACAGGGAACCGGTCTCCAGACCTATACGCTCACCATCGGCGATTCTCCCTACTCAGTCACCGGCACGGTCACGGTCACAGTTGGGGCCTTTTCCATCACCGGCCTTCAGGCCCGGGCGAACCCCGTAAAATCAGGCCAGTCGGTCGAGTTTACCGCTACGCTGGATGGGCTAACCAACGCGGATCTATACAGCTACACGCTCACCAACGGTCAGGAGTCGGTTCCGCTAACGGGTGACTTCTATGGGGCGCCCTTCCAGGAAAGTGTAACGGCCCAGGGTTCTGGTGTTCAGCTCTATACACTCACCGTGGTTACCCAGAACAAGGGAACGGCCACGGCCACCGTATCAGTCACGGTTATTGGGGAGGAGGTTGGCCTGGAGCGCTTTGCTATTCTGGGCGTGACGGCCGTGAATTGTGAGACCCTCAGCGAGAATCAACGTCAGGTGCGCTTCACACCCCAGTACGAGGGCATCAATGGCGAGCCGATTAGCTTCTCGGTGGTCAATGAGCTCTTGCCCACTACTCAATCCGGTCCCTACAGCCTGCGCTTATATACAGACAATCCAACTATCACACTGGTGGCCCAGCAAGGCAACGCCCAGGCCCGGTACACCTATAACTGGCTCGCCAATTGCCCTGCCTCTTCTACCGACTTCGCCCTTACCGGGGCGCGGGTAGTCGACTGCCAGTTGGTAGAGGCTGGCAATGGCAAGCGCTACAAAGTCAGCTTGCAGCCTCAATACGCTGGTCAGGACAACACTCAGCCCATTAGTTTCTCAGTGGTCAATGAGCTAAGTCCTACCACGGCTCCAGGCCCTTACACGCTGCACCTGTGGAGCGACAATCCAACCATCACGCTGGTGGCCCAGCAGGGAAGCGACGAAGCCAAATACACCTATAACTGGCTGGCTAATTGCCCTGCCTCATCCGGTGGTTTTACGCTGACGGGGGCTGAGGTGGTCGACTGCCAGTTGGAGGATGCCACCAACAGCAAGCGTTACAAAATCAGCTTGCAACCTCAGTACGCCGGCCAGGACAACACCCAACCTATCATCTTCTCGGTGGTCAATGAGCTAGGTTCTACTACGGCTCCGGGCCCTTATACGCTACAGCTATGGGGCGATAACCCGACCATTACGTTGGTGGCCCAGCAAGGCAACGCTCAGACTCAGTACGTCTACAACTGGCTGGCGGGTTGTCAGGCTACCAGCAGTGCCCGCCGGGCCGCCGTTGAGGAAATCGGTGCCGGTATGCAGGTCAGGCTACTGGGTAACCCTGTTACAGATCACCAAATCAGGGTGGAACTCAAAGGTGTAGAAGGCCAGTCAGTTGACTTAACGCTTACGGATCTCAATGGGCGACAATTAACCGGCGAACGTATCGAACGATCTGCCCGGGTTGAGCAACTCAATCTACGCATTAGTCCGGTCTGGGGTGGTGTGTTATTATTGCGTGTGCGAGCAGGCTCTCACCAGCAGACGATAAAGGTGATCCAGGGCCATTAACCGCATTCATCTTTTAACAGCAATGTAAGGGCAAATTTGCCCCGAAACCTACCAATCGCATGACTACTATCGTATTGCATTTTTTGCGGGCCAGCCATGCCCCATCCCACGGCAGTATCAGCCGACGAACCAGTCGTTTGTGGCTGCTGCTGAATCTTGCTGGCCTGCTGTTTGCCTGTGCCGACCACCGGGAGCCTGATCCTGATGACCAGAACCAGCTCCGCGTCCAGGCCGCCGTCGACAGTGTCCGACGAGCCCTCGAAGACAGCCTGGGACACACCGTGCCCTCGATGAGCGTGCTTATCCAGACCCCATCCCAGACCTATTTCGCATCCTCAGTGCCGGCCGGCCAGTCGCCCATCACCCCTCAAACGTACTTCCGCTTTGCCAGCAACACCAAGAACTTTACGGCCACAGCCATCCTGAACATGTACGAAGACGGTTGGCTGGATTACAAAGCGAAAATCACTGACCTGATGCCGGGCAGCACCCAGCCCTACGTACCGGCTACGGCCGAGTGGAACTTTCCCAACAAGGATCAGATCACCATTGAGCAGTTGTTGCAGCACAGTGCAGGGGTGTATGATGTCGACAACGATTCCGTACCCGGATTTAATGGGATGAGCTATACCGAAGCCGTTCAAACGGCGGACCCAACTCACCAGTTCACTACGGAGGAAATGGTACATCAGCTTATTCTCAATCAGCTTTCTTATTTCGCTCCGGGTACGGGTTACCACTACAGCAACACTGGGTATTCGATCCTGAGCTACATCATTGCACGCGTGTACTCGGCCCGAAGCGGTCTTACGAAAACCTATGGCGATTATTTGTACGACTACGTAGTGGGACCTGGTGCACCCATCCCGGTTACCATACGTTTCCCGGTTCGGGCCGATGATACGGTACTGCCCAGCCCCCGGGTAGAAGGCCTTGAATTGTTGCCCGGTAACATCCAGAAGCGGTATGGTGACTATAACATGAGCGCCCAGGTGGGCGAAGGTAACGGCTACGGCAACATGGCTTCGCTGAACAGCTACATTCGCTCCCTGATGAAAGGGCAGAACGTATTGACGCCCCAAACCGTGAAGTTGATGCAGACCAGTGTATCGTCGGCAAACCCAACCTACGCGTTAGGATGCACATTTACGCCCAACCTGGGCTACGGGCACAACGGGGCCCGCATAGGTAATCTGGCCGTGATGGCCTACGATCCCCTCACGGATGTATCACTAGTTGCTTACTTACCCTTATGGGATCTGACCGACGGCTTTACGTCATTCATCAAATGCTTCAATGGCATGTACGATGCCGCTTATGCAGCCAGAAAGTCATTAGGGTATCCGGGTAAACCTTAACTACGATAGCGACGGTAATCCGCTCGCCAACCTGGTTTACAACCCGCTCTTCATGTGTCAGCATTGGTGTTGTCGTAAAGGACTTCACCCGCGAAGACCTTTGCCCGGTATCGCCAAGGGGAGCTACGTCCTACTACGGCTTAGGGCGTGGAGCTGGGGGCATGGGGCAATAACCCGAGCGCTACCTTGCTGGACAACCAAGGTAGCGCTCGGGCCTAATACGTCTACAACTGGCTGGCGGATTACCAGGCCAGTAGTGCTCGGCTGAAGAAGAAACCGCTCTGGCGGTAATCTTGGTGAACTGCCTGGAAGCCTCCCCAGGAAATCTGGCGAACTGGCTGCCGTTCGCAGCTTACAGAGGACTCGGAATGCCCTACAATCCTCAATGGCTATAGCTTTCTATTTTAAGCTATTGGTCTTCCTCAACTATTTGCTTATTTCAGACGCCGGGGTAAGCCTGGGTGGCGCCCAGGCTTTATGGCACGTGCCTTACTAAGTCACTACGACCTTTCCGGTTTACCCGCTGATTTACAGAAAATAACGCAATCTTTCACTACTTTACGACATAGACGGCGCCCTACGTCGGTAGGTTCCCAGGATTGAGCCCAGTGCGAACCCAGTCCAGGCCAATCAACGTAAGATGGCAGCCGTTTACGTAGTCCCCTATTATGAAACTACCTAAACAAGATGATCCACGTTCTTACCATCCCGTTGACGCTCTGCTTACTGCTAACAGCAGGCAATACATCTGTGCTGGATACTAGTCCCCTCGACAAAGACCCGGTGTACAGAAAAGTCATGCGACGGCGGCTTACCTACCCTTCCGTCCGGGACGAATATAAGGTTGCTCTTATGGTGTATGCTCGCTTTTCCGTTGATGAACGAGGTCATGTTCGCAACGTTCAGATCATACGACAACCAACTGAGGAAGATCACCACAAATTCTACGATGCAGTCGTAAAATCAACACTTAATCGACTTCCTCCTTTAAGTCCAGGCTACGTTGGTCATTACATTTTACCGGTTGTTTTCTCGCTAAGGGATCATCAGCATGGTCAGGTTATCGTACCGCCTGATACCGATTACCACGGCGAACACACGAACAGCATCGTATTACAAAAGATCAGTGTTTTAGGAGATAAGTATTACCGAACGCAGCACTGAGTTGATTGCCACAGAGTAGGTTAACTGACAATTGGTTGATTGACGCGATTCGGCACCGTTAACACTATGGTCAGCGAATACGCCTGCCTGAGTAAAAGAATAACATGTAGACTTCGTTATTCGGATAAGTCTGCACGAAACACGCACATCCAATGTTTTCCTCACCCTTCCGGACGGCTCTGGTACTCGGCTCTACGTTAGTTTGCCTGCTTGTGGCAGGAAAACCCAGCCTCTACGCTCAAAACCGTTCGCTGAAGCAGTGTTCCGAAACCATACGGACAGCAAGACAGGCAGCAACCGATCGCAACCAGCCCCATCAATTTCCATCTCTTACGCTCTTCAGCCCCGCGTCTCAGAAACTCGAACAAAGCTATCTGGAGTGGTCAGACTGTGTGAAAGGCCAAAAAGCGCCTGTCTCAGCCTTCAAAACGATGACAGGTGAATCGTATGATACAGCGGCCTTAGCCGGTAAGGTTGTCGTGATCAATTTTTGGTTCATGAGCTGTGCACCCTGTCGGGCAGAGATGCCAGCTCTTAATAAACTGGTTGACGAGTACAGAGGAAAAGATGTGCTCTTTTTCGGGTTTACCCCCGACAAAACCGACCGGCTAAAACCCGAATTTTTTGAGAAAACTCCCTTCAACTTTAACATTGTCGCTGATGCCCAGCGCCTGGCTGATTCCTTTGCCATTACGGGCTATCCCACGACCTACGTAGTAGACGGGCAGGGTATTATTCAACAGGCCTGGATAGGAGTAGATAGTCGATTCGGCCCGCTAGACCCTTATTATAAAGCTAAAGCGGCCATTGACAATCTACTGGGAGCAACCGGTAAATAAACTGACAGGTGCCCATCACGGTCTGCTCTAGTGACCAAGCCAGCGGTTCGGTCCCGACGTTATCCTCTGACCGGCTAATATTCGACCTTCCTCCTACCCGCCTTCACCTCACCCTTGCGCTTTTTCTCGGCCCGGCGTTCTTCTACGGATGCCTTCGTGGGCCTGGTAGCCTTGCGGGGTTTCGGTTGCTCAAACGCCTTTTCGATGAGCCGGTAGAACTTCCGGGTTACTTTCTCCTTGTTGGCCAGTTGGGTTCGTTCGGTCTGGTGGCTCAACACCAGTTCGCCCTCGGTGGTTAGCCTGGTGGCCAGTTTCTCCAGCAACACAGCCCGTTCGTCATCCGTCAGCAGGGCCGACTCCCGAACACTGAACCGTAGTTCGGCCTTCGTCGCCACTTTGTTGACGTTCTGACCACCTTTGCCACCACTGCGGGCAAACTGGTACTGCAATTCGGGCTGTAAACGAGTCGCATCCATTACTCTCTAGTCATTCAATAGGTTTTCAAGAAAAAACAGATTCTCTAAGCGAACAATCGCCGGACGGGTCAGTTTGTTCCCTACAAACTATACCATTCAACGTTATGGCACATGCGCATCCCAACACCATGCTGGACGAAACCCTGCAAACCTTACAGCAACGGGGTCTCGAACCCAGCACCGGCGCTGATCTCATCAAAGACTGGCTCTCCGTGCTGAACCACACGGAAGGTGCCCAGCCAGCCGCCCAAAGCCTGCAGGCGCTCTACGACGAACTGAGCAACCCGCAGCCCGATGCAGCCCGCACCCGCGACCTGCTCAACCAGGTGGCTCAGCAAACCGAACATCTGGCCCGCAACGCCGGTCCGACCTACGCCGATTCTCTCAATCAACTCGCGGGATCGCTCCGGTCGTTCGCCCTCGACCTGAATCGGCTATAGCTTCGGTTCCTCCGTTTTTCAGTATTCAGTTCACGGTGATCGTCGACCGCCCAGAACCGGATAAGGAAAACTGAAAACCATTTCTCAACAAATAGCAAACTCAACTATCAACATGGCACATCACGATCAGAAAATACAAACCATGATTGACGACACCCTGCACACCCTTGGCGGGGGTGCTCCGGCTACGTCGCCCGAACACGGCGTCAACCTCGTCGAAGACTGGATTGCAATCGTTCGTACGAACGTCAACACGCAGTGGGTAGCCGAGCCGCTGGCGAAACTACGCGATGCGCTCGACTCAAACAATATACGCGAAGTAGAGCGGGTAATGCGCGATCTGGCCGGTCAGACCGAAGACCTGGCCAACAACGCAGCCGAAGGACAAAACAAACAGGAACTCCGCAACCTGGCTACGGCCATACGGGACTTCGCACAGGGAATGGCTAAGTAGGGGGTGAAGCTTGCTTGTCGTTTGTGGTTCGTGTTGAGAGGAACCAGGCAGTTTACGCCCGCAGCGCAACAACAACCTATTAACGACAAACCACAAACTTCAAACCACCAACCCAGATACAACTTATCAACAACATGGCATTAACATCAAAAAATCCGGAAACGGTGGCGCTGATCGAACGTATGGACGACGTGCTCGACAGCGACATCCACGAAACCACGCCCAAAGATGGCGTACAACTCATCGACGAGTGGCTCAATGTACTGGAGAACAACGGCCTCGACAGCACCGATGCAATCGTTGATATTCTGGAAGACCTGCGGGCACAACTCGATCCGCAGGCAGTAGAACAACCCAACACCGAGCGCATTACGTCGCTGTTGCAGGACCTGATCGACCAGACCCAGCAGGTAGCCCGTTCGGCCGAAGCCAGCGCCGAGGAAGTCGAACTTCAGCAACTCGTCGCTACACTGGAAAACCTGCACCGGCAACTCGCCAACGCGTCGGCCAATGAGCAGTAAACAGGCGGTGTTTGATCCGCTCAATTAACAGTACGTTAGACTAAACCAACAAACCAATGGCATTCGAACAACAAGCATCAGGTCTGATTGACCAAACCATCCAGACGTTCAACGGCAATGTAACGGCGGTCTCTCCGCAGGATGGCATTACACTGATTGATAGCTGGATTAGCGCATTCCGGTCGACGGATGAGCAGGCCAATCCTATTTCGGACAGCCTGACAGCTCTGAAAACCGAACTACAGAAAGGCAATCCGAGCACAAGCGAGATTTCAACGATTCTGAAGGCGCTTACGGATCAGGCACGTAACGCAGCCAATTCCGCCGATACGGGCGTGCAGACTCAGGTCAATGCGCTGGTGGATGCGCTAAAAAGTTTTCAGCAGCAACTCACCGGTCAGGCTGGACCAGCCAATACGGGGGGGCAGGCACCCATGGCCAGTACGGTTGGCGGTAATTCGTCGACCAGTGGCGTTGGTACCACAACATCGGGTTCTACCCAATCGTACATGGATGATCCGACCGGCAGCGATGGTGACATCGAACCGCGGGGTATCAGTCCCACCACAGGTACGTCGTCGGGGCAGACAGACGTAGGCGACAATCGCAGCGGGGCGGCTTATGGCACCACCGACGACGCGGCCCGCTTCGATCAGCCCGACGCTGGCAACACCCAGGGGGGCGGCTCCTACGGCTCCGGCTACGGTACCGGCTCGACGGCCGAAAAAGGTACGCCAAACTCAGGTACGGAGCGCGACATGCACAGCGGCCCGGTGGGGGGCGGCTCCATCAGCGGTGGCCAGAGCGATTCAGAAACCGGTTCCTCAGGCGGTCGCTCCAGCTAGTTTTTGCATAAAGCTGTAAAAGAGATGCTTCCAACCCAGGGGAGGCATCTCTTTTTTACGGTCAAAACAAACCGACGATGGCCGGGTTTTAACTAAACGATAATGACTCAACTTATGGCAAATCAACATTCTCAAACGGAAGGCTCGAAAGCAACGACGCTTATTGACGAAACCGTTCGGGCATTCGATCAGGGCCAGGCCGCTTCTCTTCAGGAAGGCCTCTCCCTCATTACGGATTGGTTCTCGTCCGTTAAAAACAACCACGAAGCCGGCGAACTGATGCAGCCGCTCACCGAACTGCGCGACGAACTCCAGACCGGCACGCCCAATGCAGGCCGGATGCAGCAACTGCTTAACCAACTGGCCGATCAGACGGAACGACTGGCCGGCGAAACAGAAGGTGATGTTCCCTCCCGTCTGACTACATTGGCAACGGCGCTTCGCAACTTCGCAGGTCAATTCTCAACGGCAGTATAGACGGTAATACGTAGTCGGTTTGTGGTTTACGGTTTGTAGTGTTCGGCTCAACGATGTTGCGTCAGCCCACCGTAAACCACAAACCCCACTACCACCCAAACCCCTGACAATAACATGGCTTCACACGCATTGGATCAGCGCTTATTCGAACAGATGCAAACGATGTTCGGCGAAGGTAGTTCCGCTACGGCTTCGCCCACGGATGGCGTTCAGCTTATCACTAAATGGTTGACGGTTCTGGAAGGCGACAGTTCGCCCAAGACGGTCAACATCGAAGAAAAACTAAAGGAGCTGCGGGGTCAGTTGCAGTTTGTAAACCCAGATGCCGACCGCGTTCGGGAACTTCTGATGTCACTGGCCGAGCATACCAACCAGATTGCGCAGGGCTCGGACTTGCAGGAGCCTACGGTTAATAAACTCTCGGACCTGGCTCTGAGACTACAAAATTTCAGCAGTCAGTTTTAAATCAGAGTTCGTTTGCGGTATTCAGTTTGTGGTTTACGGTTTTCAGAGTTGGTAACGGTGTGCTTCGCGGCCAGGCTCAAAATACAGTAAACCGTACACTGAAAACCACAAACTGAAAACCGTAAATCGGACCCTGTAAAACCATATACTTCATGTTAGGATCAAATATTCTGGAAGATCGAATGCTCGAGGATACGCTCGGTCTCTTCCGCGATGGCAACCAGGCGGGCGTATCGCCGGCGCAGGGTGTCATGCTGATCGACGGCTGGCTCCAGGCGCTGCATGGCGACCCTAATCTGGACCAGCTTCAGGAGTATCTCAACGAACTGCGTACGGAGCTTCAGGCCGCCCAGCCCAACGGAAGGCACATCCGGCAGTTGTTATCCAATCTGGCCGACCAGGCTGAGCAGGGCGCTAAGGCCCCAACGTCTGAAGGCACCTGGACCGGCAAGCTGATGAGTTTGTCGAAAGTATTACGAAACTTTAGCGAAAAGCTTTAATACAATGGAAACCTACCCACTGGAAAAAAGAATGCTGGCCGATACCCTGGGCCTGTTTGGCTCTGGCCGCAATATCAACACCATTACTCAATCACCCGATCAGGGCTTGCTGCTCGTTGAAGGCTGGCTGAACGCGTTGCGGGGCGATGCCCCCACTGGAGCAATCAGTGCCGAACTCACCGAGCTCCGGACGCACCTCCGGTCAGAACGCCCTGATCTGGCCCGTATTCGGGAATTATTGTTGAATCTCGCCAGCCACACCGACCGCGTAACCAAAGATCCCACGATTGATGACCAAACGGTTAGTCAGCTCAAGCAACTGGTAGAGTCCTTACGAAACCTCAGCAGTCAACTTTAACCAATCATGACCTCACACGAACGCTCAACTGACCTGCTCGATGCCACGATGAGTACCCTTAAGGGCGACATTGCCAACGCGACGCCCCAAAGTGGTACCGGCATCATCGACGAGTGGCTGGAACAACTCCGCAAAGCGGAAAATACGGCCGACATTGCCGATTCCCTTGAACAGGTGAAGAATCAACTGAAAAGTGGACAGATCAACGAAGGGGAACTGGCTCAGTTACTGACAGATCTGTCGACCAAAACCCAGGACCTGAGCACCCGGCTGGGACCGGAAGGCGACGTAGCGACCCGACTCGTAGCGCTCTCATCGGCCCTGCAAACTGCCGCTGGACAACTCAGGAACCATTGACCATCAGCCTTACTGCACCGTACTGGCCTGTCGCTGGTACGCCCGAATCGGCTGCTGGTTGATGCCAAACAGAAGTGTATTGCCAATCGGTAACACGCTACGGACATCGCCCGTCAGTTGGAGCCCCGACCGGGCCTGCGGTACGGCCGTGAAGCCTCCCTTTCCGTCGCCCCGCAGCAGCACACCGTAGTTGGCATCCGCCCGCCCGAATCGCAGCCGGGCGTGAGTCGTATTGCCGCATACCAACAGGTCTTTATGCCCATCCTGATTGTAGTCGAGGGACGTCAGGGTGAACACCGGCGCTACCTGAGCCGCCAGCGGTAACGCTTTCTCAACAAGCTTACCCGATTTATTGCTCAGCAGGCAGGTTGTCTGTAGCTGATTGGCCGTTAGTCGCTGAGCGCCGTCAAGTTCGTCGGCCGTGAAAACGTCTGTCAGCGTAGCGTTAGCATACTTGTCGTAGGTCGTGAACCGTGGCCGCAGCATCGCCAGTTGGTCGAGCAGTTCGTCGCGGGTCGCGTGGGGATAACTCCGTCCCTGCACGTACAGGCACAGGACCGGATCAATTTTCCCGTTGTTATCAAAATCTTTGTACACCAGTTCGGCCGGCTCTTTGTCACTGGCCCGGCATTGGGTGTTCAGCCCCTGGTTGCCAGCAATCAGGTCCGGCCGACCGTCGCCGTTGATGTCATCTACCAGCAGTTTGTTCCACCAACCGCGGTACTCTTTTTCTAAAAACTCGTTCGTACGATCCGTTAGCTGGTTCGCTTGCCAGCCGAGTACCGTAATGGGCATCCACTCCCCTACTACCACCAATTCCGGCTTTCGGTCGCCGTTGAGGTCGGTCCAGGCCGCGTCGGTCACCATCCCGATGCGTTCGAGCTGAGGGGCCAGCTTCGCCGTCTGGTCGGTAAACGTTCCATTCCCGGCGTTGACGAGCAGGTAGCTGCGGGGTGTTTCGGGGTAGCGACCCGGGATTACGCGCCCGCCCACGAACAAATCCGGCCGACCGTCGCCGTTGACATCCATTACCCGGGCACAGCTCGTACTCGTCAGCATGACCGGCAGTGCATTCGGGCTCCTAGTAAATTGCCCTTTACCATCGTTCAGGTAGAGCCGGTCCTGCAACTGCGGGGATTTATTAGTCTCAAAATCGTGGTAACCTCCACTGCAAACGTAGAGATCCTGAAACCCGTCGCCGTTGGCATCGAAAAAGACCGCGTCGGTATCCTCACTGTTTTTATCGCCTTCGAACGCAGGCTCAGGCTGAAGGCTAAACTGTCCATTTGACTGCTGAACGTATAGGACCCCGGCCTGTCCGCTGCTACCGCCCACGTACACATCCTCCCGACCATCGCCATTCACATCGGCTTTGACCAGGCAGGGGCCGTTGTGCGACACGGCATTGACCAGCAGCGGCTGTCGTTTGAAATCGTTGATCGGCTTCGCGGGAAATGCGTGTGCAATAGGCGATTTGGTCTCCCGGAAAACAGCGGGTTCTGATACCGGTGCCCGGTACGTCGACCGAGCGTCGGTTTCCTTCAGCGTCAGCATCTGATCGGCTTTAACCGTAGTAAGTACCTGTTGTTTGCCGCCCGGCCAGACCACGCGCAGCGAATCAATGACCGGTTCGGTACCGAGCCCAAAGTGCAGCCGGGGCGATACGCTCGACTGATAGCCCTGCGTCGGCATCTGCTCCCGAAACTGCTGCCGACTGGCCCGGTACAGCGTCACTTTGGCCCCCAGCCCCTGCGTGTTGGCACCGGCCCCCATCAGGTTCACGGTCAGGTAGTGATGTTTGAGCCGACTTTCGGCATCGTTCCGGTAAATGAACGCAGGCTGGTTGGTGTTGTTGGTTACCAGATCCAGATCGCCGTCGTTGTCCAGGTCCGCGTAGACCGCGCCGGTGCTGTTCGATGCCTGCGCCAGTCCCCAGCCAGCGCCCACGTTGTCGAAGCGTACTTCGTCAGACTGGCCACCCCGATTCCGGAACATGTAGTTGATCACATTCGACGCCGGCATCTGATGCACCAGTTGCAGCACCTCCTCCCGGCTCGGGTTCGTCGGGCGGTTCTGCATGAAGTCGTTCATGTACTTCAGGAAATCCTGGTTCGTGTAGTCCCGGACGTAGCCGTTGGTAACGAAAATATCTTTCCAGCCATCGTTGTCGTAGTCGGCTGCGAGGGGTGCCCAGCTCCAGTCGGTATTGGAAATACCCGCCAGTTGGCCAACCTCCCGAAATGAGGGTACGCCATCCCGGTCCGTGCCGTTGCTGATTTGCAGCATGTTGCGCATGTTCTGGTGGTGGAACCCCGATGCTACGGCCAGATCATACTTGTCGTAGTTGTCGGGGGCCAGCAGCAGCTTTTGCCGACGGTTATCTTCCGGCAGCATATCAAGCGTCAGGATGTCGGGCCGGGCATCATTGTTGAGATCGGCCACCGTGTTACCCATCGAAAAGTTTGACGTATGCCCTACACTGCGTTTGAGGGCATCCGTAAACGTACCGTTGCGGTTATTGAGGTACAGGTAGTCGGGTACACCATAATCATTCGATACGTAGAGGTCGGGCCAGCCGTCGTTGTTCAGGTCTGATACGCCCACGCCCAGGCCGTAGGTCAGCACGGAACTGCTCAGGCCGGAGCGCTCGGTAACGTCTTCAAACCGGTTGCGGGTGTTTCTGAACAGCCGGACGCCGATTTCGGGGCTGGCCTGTTTCAGCAGTGCGGCCGTCGCAGACGGGTCGAGCACAGGCAGCAGACGCGGATTATGGTTGAGCTGAAACAGGTCCAGGTCGCCGTCGCGGTCATAGTCGAAAAAGACGGCCTGCGTACTCTGGGCCGGATGATCGAGACCGTATTCAGCGGTGCGGTTTGTAAAGTGCGGCACCCCATTCGCATCGGGACCGTCATTAATGAAGAGTTCGGGAACGCGGTTCTCAGGCCGTATCGTCCCGGAGTAGCTCACGTAAATGTCGAGTCGTCCATCGCCGTTCACGTCGGCCATGGTCACTCCGGTTTTCCAGGGGCTTTCGCGCCCGGCTACACCGGCCGCAGTTGTCACGTCGGCGAACTGCATATTGCCCTTATTGAGGTACAGGCGATTCGGCGTCATATTGGCCGTAAAATACAGATCTTCCAGTTCATCGCCGTTGACATCGCCTACAGCCACGCCCCCGCCGTTGTAGAAATATTCGTACATCAGTACGTTCGTGTTGGGACCTTCGGCCAGGTTATTGGAGAAGTCGACGTGGGTCTGATCGGGCGAAAGCAGCGTAAACAACGGAGGAATTGTGTCTGAAGCGGCCGTTTGCCCAGTCGAGGATGCGGCATCACCACAACCGGACAGTGCCCAAAGCATGATCAGAAATAAGCAGGAAGAGACAGAGAGAACGGTAAACTTCATGAGAAACGCGTACGGAAACTAGAGCAAGTTACTACAATATTTTAGAAGTTTTTTCATATCGTCCTGCTGTTTGAAATCAATGGATTCACGATCCAGGTAGGTTTTGAGGGTATCCCGCTGTTTACTGAATACTTTCAGGACACTGGCCCGGTTAGCCGGCCACGCGCGGCCGTTCTGATCAATCAGAAAAAACGATTTGTCTTTACTCACCAGCACATCCCCTTTGATATCGAGCGCCCGTACGGACGTATTACCGGACGAATAAAACTGGTAGTTCGTGATGGCCGATGTGCCGGATGACTGCCCATACCCTCCTTTTCTCTCGCTCTTGACCGTTTTTAATCCATGCTTCACGGCCAGTTTTACGGGGGTCTCCTCCCCAATCAGCTCCAGAAAACCCAGCGACCGATCGAACCAGAACACTTCTGAACCAACCCCGACCATCCGAACCACCGGCTCACTCGCCACCGCCAGGGTATCTCCGCGCTGGTCGATGAACTGCATCTCGCCCAGCACAATGTTGTAGTTGAACCGGGCGTTGGCCGACGCTCCATTCTGGTAGAGGATTTTGCCGTCTCGAAACTGGTCGTACCGGTACCGTTCGGCGAATGGGATGGATTTTTCACCGGCGGCCCCGCCTTTGAGCCGCAGTACGTCTGACTGAGCCAGGCCAGCATGGGTCAGGCCACCCAGGAGTAAAGTGAGAAAAACCGCTTTCATGGGATAAGGGGTTGATTAGGTGCGACAGGCTAAGGCTATAAGGGGCAAACGCAAGGAAATTACCCAATTTGTTCGTTTGAATCAATGGGGCTTAAACAACCGGTGCCAGCGCATCACTACGCTGGCACCGGTGCAATCTGGCAAAATGATCGGATTAGTAGCCGGGGTTCTGCACCAGCTTGTTGTTCCGGTTCATTTCGTCGCGGCTAATCGGTCGGAAATACATTTTATCGAGCCAGGCACGGTTTTCCTTACCGGGATCTCCCTCAACCACCCGATACGTGTAATCGTAGTTAGTCGGGTCGTATTTGTAAATAGTCACCGATTTGCCTGGTTTCAACGTACCGTTAATGGATATCCACTGCACCTTACGGCCAAGCGTGGTAGGCGCAATCATCCAGCGCCGGGCATCGTGGTAGCGGTGCTCTTCGAAGACCAGTTCGACACGTCGTTCGTTCCGGTACTGCTGGCGTAGTGCATCACCCGACGCGGTTATTGCAGGCATACCAGCCCGGAAGCGAATCTTATTCAGCCAGGTGCGGGCTTCGGCTTCCTCACCCAACTCGATGCAGGCTTCGGCATAGTTCAGCGCGGCTTCCGTATAGCGCAGGAACGGCCAGGGAATCTGCTGCCAGGTGTTCTGGTCAACAATGGCAGGGTTCGGATCAATGAACTTCCGCATGTAGTAGCCGGTATAGCTGCCGTTCCAGTCTTCAACCGTGCTTTTGCGCGTGTCCAGTCCGGCAACCGACACTTTGCCGCTGCCGCTGGTCACTTCGTACTGGCCGGTCTGAATCTGGTTGGCGGGGTCTTTAGCCGCTACGTCGGCCGTACGGGGTTTCCAGGGAGCACCGTCGTACAGAATTGACGCATAGAAGCGCGGATCGCGGTTGACGTAGGGCGCCGAAGCGTGGGTTGGGTTACTCCAGCTAAATTTGGTGCCGTCCATCATTTCGTAATCATCAACCAGTTGCTGGATGGGTGTATTACCCGCCCAGTTATGATAGCCGTTCGGTCCGTTGTACAGACCCTGGCGACCACCGTCTTCCTGCTTGATGTTGTTGAACAAGCGCGAGAAAAGAATGTCCTTTTCGCCACCATTCCGCGCCAGGGCTATGTTCATGTAGTTCTCCGAACCTGCCGCTGATGTGGCCGGTGCTGACAGATTCAGTTGCGAACCGTAGGCCGTCAGATCCAGTACTGCTTTCGCAGCCGCTTTGGCCTTCTGCCAGCGCTCCGTGCGGCTACCGCTTACGTAGCCAAGCAGTTCTGGCTTAGAAAAGGCAGCATGAGCGGTTGATTTCTGCTTAGCCGTTGTTGCATCGTACAGATCGCTGGCCGCATACGTCAAGATGCGGGCTTTCAGCGCGCGTGCGGCTGCTTCGTTAGCCCGACCCAGCGCCATGGCTCTACCTTTCAGCAGCGTGGCCGCATCATCGCAATCTTTCACGATGAAATTAATGCACTCTTCCATCGTATTGCGGGGCACTGTATAATCGGCGGCACCCAGTCCATACGTCTTGTCCACAATCGGTACACCGCCGTAAAACCGGACCAGTTGATGGTAGTAGTACGCCCGCAGGAACTTGGCTTCGCCGGTTAGCCGTTCCACGATGTTGTTCGTGTTCGCAAAACCAGGCTTGGCCAGATTTTCCAGGGCCAGATTACAGGCCCGAATCCGCAGGTACATGTTGTTCCATTCGTGCGGGTTATTCGACCAGCCCTGATCGGCGGGGTTTGCCCGTCCTTCCGTAATGGTTGTTATACCGCGACCGGGGTGGGTGAACTGCGTTTCGTCGGTGGTCGATGCGAGTTGTTCCTCTCTGAAACCACCCATATCCAAGCCGGCATAAATACCGGTGACAAAGGCTTCGGCCAGGGGCGCATCTGACCATACGGCCGAGCCGGACACCTGATCCAGCGGCAGCGTATTGACAAAATTGTCGTTACAGCTCGTCACGGTCATCGCACCGATGGCCAGGACTAAACTTATCGTTTTAACGTTACGTATCATATTGACAATGTGGGTTAGAATCGTACTGCTGCACCGAAGTTCATAATACGGGACTGCGGGTAATACTGTCCCGTCGCGTTATCTGATTCGGGATCATACGAACCTAATTTGTTAATGATGTTGAACAGGTTCAGCCCATTGGCATACACCCGCAGGTTGCTGATACCTACTTTCCCGCCAATTTTCTCCGGAACGGTGTAACCCAGTTCGAAGTTTTTCAACCGGAGATAATCAGCCGAACGCAGCCAGTACGTGTTTCCATTTGAGTAGTACTGATCGCTCCGGTTGGCAATCCGCGGGTGAACGCTGCTCGGGTTCTCGATTGTCCAGCGATTGGTATAAAACTCCTGCAGGTAGTTACCAATGTTCCCCGATTCGCCCAGGCTGATGTACTGACGAGCACCGGCTGACCCCTGGAACAGGATCGTCAGATCGAAGTTTTTGTACGATGCCGTAATGTTCATACCACCCTGGAACAGCGGCAGGTTCGTACGTTCGAGACGATACTGGTCGTCAGGCGTAATTTTACCATCGCCGTTGTAATCCTTGTACTTCATGTCGCCGGGGCGGATGGTTTTCACGATTGCCGAATAGTCGATCTTATTGGCATCGATATCCGCCTGATCTTTAAATACACCGTCGTATTCATACACGAGGTATGAGTTCAGCGCCCGGCCGGTCGTACGCTGCCACTCGGGTGCACCCGGCGCTTCGTCCCAGAACAGAATTTTGTTCTGAGAGTAACCACCGTTTACGCTCACCGAATACCGCAGTGCGCCAGCCTGACCGTTGTAGCCAATCTGTCCGTCGAAGCCCCGGTTCCGTAGCTTTCCGATGTTTTCGGGAGGCAGCGTCAGACCCGTTGAGCGAGGAATCGACGCGTTTCGGGGATACAGGATTGACGTCCGCAGGTTATTGAAGAAATCGAACTCGAAGTTGATTTTACCGTTGAACAACTGCCCTTCCAGACCAATATCGGTGTTGTTAGCCACTTCCCACGTAATGGTCGGGTTGGGGATACGAGCTTCTGATAGTGTTGTGCGGGGAGCGTTGTCAATGATATACGTATTGAATCCGTACGTAGCCAGATATTGATACGTAGCCAGGTTTGTGGTACCCGGTAAATAAATCTGGTCGTTACCCAACTGGCCCCACGAACCACGGAGTTTCAGGTAGTTTACCGCTGGTATTGAGTTTTTCCAGAAGTTTTCTTCCGAGATTACCCAGCCCCCCAGGAAACCAGGGAAGAAGCCGTAACGGGTTACTTCGGGGAAGATATCGGAACCGTCGTACCGCCACAGGAATTCAGCCAGGTACTTCTCTTTGTAGTTGTAGGCAACCCGACCGAAGTAGTTGATCCGGGCGCGGTTGTAGGCACCACCCGTAGCGTTTTTCTCGAGGTCACCACCGGCAAACAACTGGTCGATAGCGGTCGAGATGAAATACCGCCGGAAAGCTTCTACGTTATCCCCTTGAATGGTTTCACGGTTTACACCCGCCAGGAATGTCAGCGCGTGGTCGCCAAATTTCTTCTCGTAGGTAGCAAGCCCCCCTAACAGAATGTTTAACTGCGTTTCACCGTACACGTTCAGGCGGGGTTCAGCCGGTCCACGTACGCTGGCAATCAAGTTCGGATTACCGTTCGCATCCGTGCCCGTTCCGCGTTCGTAGAGCGTCCAGGGCGTCTGCCACAGCCGGCGGTTACGCAGGCGTTTATCGACAGCCGCTGTACCGCTGATTTTCAGTCCTTCAACACCCGGAATTTTGAAATCTACCTGACCGTTCGACTGGAAATAATCCTGCTTATCGCGGTCATATCCCGTTGCGTTGGTGGTAATTACCACCGGGTTTTCGCCATTCTCGATGTCAGGACCGGGACGACCGTCGGGCCAGAAAGCCGGCTGATTGGGCTTACCACGCATCTGCATCCGGAAGATAGCACTAGCTGGGCGCGTCGGGTAATAACGGTATTCTTCGCGAGCCAACAAGCCAACGGCCAGGTGAACGTACTTGTTGATGTTGGCGTCCAGATTCACCCGTGCATCATACTGCTTATAGCCCGTTGCGGAGTTTTTGTAAAAGGCGTCCTGATTCTGATAACCCAATGAAGCCAGATACTTGAAGTCTTCTGTTCCTCCCGTTACCTGCAGGTTATGTTGCTGCTGGGGCGACCAGGTTTTCAGCGTCGACCCGTACCAGTCCGTATTTGGGTGCCCCCACGGATCGGAGCCATCTCTGTATTTAGCAATATCCGTTGGTGAATACGGAGCCGTCCGAACAGTACCATTGGGACGGGTGAACGTACCCGTCGTTTTATAGGCCTGGTTAGCAGCAGACCATTCTGAAACCGGCAGTTCGTAGATGTTCAGGTCATTCAGCATCTCCGCGTACTGGGCTGCATTAGCCAGCTTTGGAATAACCGTTGGTTGCGCAAAGCCCTGATTAAAGGAGTAAGACAGTTGCGGTTTACCGGTTTTACCACGTTTGGTCGTAATCAGGATAACGCCGTTGGCGGCCCGTGATCCATAGATCGCGGCCGACGCATCTTTCAAAACGGAGATGCTCTCGATGTCGTTCGGGTTGATACGCTGCAGACCACCCGCCCGGGCCGGGATACCATCCACAACGACCAGCGCGTCATTATTACCGATGGTGTTGGTTCCCCGAATCCGGATGGCCGAACCATCAGCGCCGGGCTCACCACTACGGTTTACGGCAATTACACCCGGCAGACGGCCGGCGATTGAGTTGGAAAGGTTCGTTGTCGGCGATTTAATCAGGTCGGCCCCTTTCACAGACACAACTGAGCCCGTAACGGTTTCTTTCTTCTGCGTACCGTACCCTACAACCACCACTTCGTTCAGCGATTTGGTGTCAGCCGCCAGGGTCAGGTTAATTGAGCTTTTGCCATTCACAGGTAGTTCCTGCGTAACGTAGCCGATGTAGGAGAACACCAGCGTAGGGTTGCTGCCCGTCACGTTCAACTGATAACGGCCGTCGGCGTCCGTTACGGTACCCGTTGTCGTGCCTTTGAGAACCACACTCACGCCCGGTAGCGCTGAGTTCTGTTCGTCAATGACCCGACCGCTTACTCTCGTCTGCGCCCAGGCCGTAATGGCGCAGCATTGGAGCAGGAGGAGTAAATAAAGAAATTTCCTTACCTGCCTGCTTTCCACAGGATGGCCTCCAGGTAGCGCAGGAAAAGCCGTTCCGGTTAAAGGTTTTTGCATAGGTTTTTTTATGTTTTTTCTTCAAAGATGGAAAAGGGTACTACCGTATGCTTCTACTGTACTTAATCGATATAAATCTTAAATTTTTTAAAAATTTGACTCTTTATTAACCCTATTAATGACCGTTTACAGCCAATATGGTTAAAAATTGACAATTACTACCTCTATTTTGACCTTGCCTTTTAGTTCAGATTGAGTAACTGAGCAGATCGGTATCTATTGAATTTTACTTCCGCTGATTCCAGTAGATCAGTACGTTCAGGGTTGCACGGCCGGAGGCTATTAGATCGAGGTCGCCATCCCCGTCGAGGTCGGCGGCTTGTAGGTCTTCACACGCCATCCGAACACTGTCGTCAATCGGATATTCCTGCCATTGCCCGGCCGCACCCGGTACGAACATCCGGATGCCTACCTGCTTGTCGGCATTGGGATTGCGCCAACCGGCCACTACCTGATCGCTGCCCAGCCCGAGAAAATCGCCACAGACCAGCGCATGGCCCTGGTTGAACTTGTCGGTCAGCGGCTGCGTAACGCCGTACATCAGCCGATCGGGCGCGTCGGCGACGGGACCGTTGCGATACACGGCCACTTTGTTGCCATGCATCGGCTCAACCGATGCGACAAAGGGAACCTTGCCTTTATCAAACCCCCGGCGGACTTCACCCATGCCGTTGCCCTGCCCGATCCAGCGCCCCAGCGGCTCCCACCGGCCTTTCCGGTACGCCAGTCGCTTACCACCTTCCTTGCTGCCGATCAGTAGTTGCGTTTCGGCTCCATCCTCCCAGATGTCGAAGTTGTGGGTCATATGCATGGTCGAATCGACCAGTTGCATTTTCCACGTATCCCGCGGATTCTTCGGCATTTCATAAGCCAGGACTTTAACACCCCTCCCCTCACCATTGCGATTATAGCGACCATGCAGGGGCACCACAATCAATTGAAAGTTGTTGCGCCCTACTTTCGCCCAGCGCATCCGGTGCGTTGTTACCTCGTGATGCAAGCGCACCGGCTCCCAGGGCTGCGTCGGGTCTTTAGGGCGAATGAGGTAGAAAACCGCCCCGGACTTCGTGCTGTCGTCGGTTTCGGCGGGGTTCCAGCCGGCACCCACGGCCACCTCCACGCGCCCGTCGCCGTCGATGTCGCGGGCCGCAATGCAGACATTATCCTGTGGGGTCAGATTGGCCGCCATAACGTACCGCTGCCACGTACTGGTTTTATCGCCGGAAGAACTACCCCCGGGGTTTTTATACCAGACAAACTCCTTCTGATCAGCCAGCAGAATGTCCGGCCGACGGTCGCCATCGACATCGCCAATGGCCATCCCATAGCCAATGTCGATCTGGTTGTCGACGACCTGAATCCTGAAGTTGGGGATTGATTGTGCCTGAGCAGACAGCGGCAGCGTAGTTATTGACAGTAGGAAAAGCAGGACGTTCTTCATGGCGTTTCGGGTCATGGATACCCAAAAAAGCCGCCCTCCTGCTCATTCTACCGCCTGACCGATGGTCATCCGCTCGCCCAGCCGCAGTACGTGGTAGGGTGTTCCGTGTTGGTTGCAGGCCTGAACAAACTCGGCTGGGTCAGCGGTGTTGAACTCAAACAGGTCGTAATGGTGCGGTATGGTCACCTTCGCGCCGATGTCGCGCCCCAGCCGGGCGGCCTCGTCGGGGTTGAGATTTCCGGCCACGCGCCGTTCGGGTTTGTTGCCGTTGATGGGCAGAAACGCTACGTCCACCGCAAACGGCCGAAGGAGGTTTTCCAGGCCATCGAACCAGAGCGTATCGCCGGAATGGTAGACTTTGTACGGTCCCAGTTCGACGACAAACCCCATGTACAGGTTGTGCCCCTTCGTATCGACGGCCAGGTCGTTGTGAGCCGCCGGTACCCCGTGAATCACGAAGCCCCCCACCGTCGTGGTCTGCCCGCTCGTCAGGCCGATGGGCCAGTCCGGATCGCACCCGAGCCGGTCGGCCACGAACGCCCGATTGGCTTCCGGAATGACAAACTGCGCATTAGGGTTAGCCTCAAACAGCGGGCACAGCGTTTCCGCGTCCAGGTGGTCAGTATGGTTGTGGCTGGACGTAATCACCTCAAGGCCCGTCAGTTTCGCCGGATCGATGACCGGCTCCGACATCCGGACGTGGGGTTTGTCGGTAGCCGCATATTTGCGCGTCAGCGAATCGGACAGGTACGGATCGAACAGCAGTCGTCTGCCGACGTATTGCAGCAGAAAACCACTCTGCCCCAGCCACCAGATGTGGAGTTGTTCGGGGTGGCCGGCGGCAGCCTTGAGGTCGGCCAGCAGGGCATCGTCTTTCTGAAAAGCGGGCTTGAGCATGGAGGGTTGTGGTTTATGGGTTTGTGGTTTGTAGTTATTGGTGTGTGGAACTGGAGCCCGGTACCCTTGCAGCGCAACCACAAACCACTCACCATACATATTACAAACCACAAACCACTAACCCATCTACCCTTTCGCCGGGCGTAATCCCGTCAAACGGCCCAGAATTCGGTCCAGCAGCCGATCGGGCAATAACCGGGGCAGCACCCAGCGTTCCAGCCGTTTCGGCACCAGCGCGTAGCGGGTTTTGGGATTGGGCGTTTCAAAAATGCGGACAATCTGCCTGCCGAGATAATCCGGCGTAAACCCTACGCGCCCTTCTTCAATAAAATTCTTCACGAACCGGGTGATGGCCGGGCCGTAGGCCGTCTGAACATACGGACTGGCATCAACGCCTTTGTCCCAGATCGGCGTGTTGACCGCGCCCGGCCCGATCACAATCACATCGATGCCGTAGAGCTGTAGTTCCCGGCGCAGGCTGTGCGACAGTCCCTCAACGGCGAATTTCGTTCCGGCGTAGGCCCCGATAAACGGAGCCGCAATCTTACCGCCTACCGAACTGATGTTCAGAATCCGGCCCGGCGGCACCGGATGATTCTCCCGCGCACCGAGCAGGGGCAGAAAGGCCTGTGTCACCTGGAGCAACCCAAATACGTTCACCTCGAACTGCTGCCGGATTTCGGCCATTGGCTGGTGCTGGAGCGGGCCGCCGATGGCGATGCCCGCGTTGTTGACCAGCCCGGCCAGCCCGCTCCCGGCCAGCCGGCCTGTGAGCGACTGCGCTGCCTCCGCAACGGCTTCAGCGTCGGTTACGTCGAAGAGCAGCGGCACAAAGCGCTCGCCCCACTCGCGTTGTAGCCGGTCGGCATCCGATGCCTTGCGGACACTGCCGAATACGGTATACCCTTGTTCGATGAACTGGTGGGCGGCTCCCCAACCGATGCCGGTCGATACGCCCGTGATCAGGATGTTTTTGCTACTTGATTTCATGGCTGATGTACTGCTTCAAGGGCTCAACAACCTGGAGTTAACTCCAGAGTTCGTAACTTACCAAAAAAACAGCCGCTATGCACATCGGCGAACTGGCGGAGCGTACGGGCTTTACGCACGACACCATTCGATTCTACGGAAAACTTGGCCTCCTGCCCGTTAAACGAACGGGTAGTGGTTTCAAACAGTATACCGACTGGCACGTAATCCGGCTGCTGCAAATCAAGTACGCCAAAGCGATGGGCTTCAGTTTACAACAGATCCGGGAGACAATCGATAGCTGGGAAACCGGTGACTTATCCGTCGCCGACAAGCTGCGCGTGCTCCACGACCAGTTAAGCCACCTCGACCAGGCCATTGCCGAGATCGAACAGGTGAAAGCCTACGTACGACATAAGATAACTGTGGTGGAAGCCGGCGCAGACGACATCAGCCGTTTTTTAACAGATGGTCAGCCAGCCCTGGTGCCAGCCGGTGGATTACCCGAAAAAGCTTAACCTTACCGACGTTCACCACCGACCGCCCCCGTTCTACGCCCCCTATGAGTTCGCGGGCCACCTGTTCCGGCGAAATCTTCCCGCGCCCCCGACCAGCCGTCATGGGTGTATCGACCAGCGGCAGCACTACGTCCACGACCTGCACCCGCGTGCCCTCCAGTTGGTAGCGCATCGCCTTCGAAAACACCTGTAATCCCGCTTTGGTCCCGCTGTACACGGGCGCCGACCGCTTCGGTGAAATCCCCAGCCCCGACGTTACATTGATAATGGCCGCAGCGGGCTGTCGGCGCATGGTGGGCAGCAGCGCATCCGTTAGCTGAATGGGTGCCGTCAGGTTTATCTGGATTTCGCTCGCGATGCGCGACTGGCCTTCGGCGTTATCGCCTACGGTGTAGGTAAACTGAACACCGGCATTGTTGATGAGTACTGAGCAGTTACCGAAATCGCGCTGGAGTGTCAGTATCAGATTCGCTACGTCGGTGGTCGACGCCAGGTTAGCGCGCAGAAACGTTACGTCGGGAAAAGTTGCCTGTAGTTCGGCGATGCGGGCTTCGTTACGACCAACCACGACCAGTTGGTTGCCGCGCTGGTGCAGGGCTTTGAGCAACGCCAGGCCTACGCCCGACGTACCGCCCGTGAGTACAATGCATTGTCCGTGGAGTTTCATAACCAACGGCTATTTGGTGGCAACACTTTCAATTTCGATCAGGCAGCCCGGAGCCGTTGCCAGCAGCGGCAGCGGAACAATCGTACTGGCCGGGAATACGTCTGCGTCCCATTCGGTAGCCGCCACCTTCATTAAGGTCGCTTTCTTATCGGGTGTAAAGTCTGCGATGTAGATGGTTTGTTTCACGATGTGCCGGGTCGATACACCCGCAGCGGCCAGTGCAATCGTCAGATTGTTGAGCGTCTGGCGAACCTGCTCCTCAAAGTCAGCGGAAACCAGTTTGCCATCCGTATCCGACGCCCACTGCCCCGAGAGATAAATCAATTCTGTTCCGGCCGGCACCTTGCCGATGTGCGAGAATCCGTTGTACACCGGATTGAATAGCCCGGCTGGGTTCATAAAGGTGTTCTTTTCCTGAGTAAGAACGGTGGCGCTCTGCGCCTGATTGCTGGAAGCTGACATACCGATCGTGCGTATGAGATAAAAATTGATTCGTGACAATCAACCGATTACGTTGACCTCAATGCAAAGAAAAAGGGCCCCCAGGCCCCATCCATTTACATACGTAAAGAAATCGCTACTGCGCCCGAATCCGGCTTAGCTGCGTAGGAGTTACTCCCAGGTGCGACGCAATATGATACTGCGGAATGCGTTGCACCAGATCAGGGTACTCGCGCTGGAGTTTCTCGTAGCGGGCTTTGGCATCGAGCATCACCAGGTCAATTTCGCGTTGTTCTTTGATGAGAAATAGCTGTTCGGCCTGCTTGCGGGCCAACCGCTCAATGGCCGGGTGCTCGTCATACAACGCTTCGATACGCGAAAAACTGGCTACCCAAAGCGAACAGGGCGTAAGGGCCTGGACCGACAGATGGCTGGGGCGTTTGAGCAATAAAGCGTAGTAAATTCCCATCAGGTCGCCCTCGGTAAAAAACGTTTTGTTATATTCCACGCCGTCGGCCGAAGTCCAGAACGCCCGCAGAATTCCTTCCTGAACGAAAGCGACGTCGTCGGTAGGGTCTCCGGCCCGGACAAAGTAGGCGTGTCGGGGCAGGGACACCGGGCGAAACAACGACTCAAGCGCCTGCCGGGCAGCTTCCGGCAACGTAACGAGCGTTTGCAGTTGGCGAAACAGGTCTTCCATAGAGCTACAAGCTACAAAAAAGGCGGTATGCTTCGTTTAACAAACAACGGTAATTGGCGTTATCTTTTCGATTGCCTGCCCGGCAACCGGCAGGCCGTTTCATGAAAACTTTATGCAGGACATTGAACCCTTCTACGGCTGGGAAAAGTACTACGTAGCGTCGGAAGACGAACGGTCTCCGTTTCACGAGCGGGAATACAACATGCAGCAGTACGAGAACAACATCTACGGCTACTATATCCACCCGCTCTGGGACGACATCGGCTCGGAGACGCTGTATTGCAAGATTTTGTTTGCCAACTACGACCGGCAATTTGTCATCATCGAGCTGTTCGGCGAGTGGAACGATACGCTCCACAACGACATCATGTACCTGAAACGACAGGTGGTTGACCCGCTCGTGAACGAAGGCATCAAGTACTTTATGCTAATCAGCGAAAACTTGTTTAACTTCCACGGCTCCGACGATTCCTACTACGAAGAATGGTTCGAAGATGTAGAAGACGGCTGGATCGCGGCTATTCACTCGCCGGAGTTCATCGAACGCGAATGGAAAAAATACCACCTCGATTATTACATCAATTTCGGCGGTACGCTCGACATTGCCAACTGGCGAACCCTGAAGCCGGTATCGCTGTTTGAACTGGTCAACGGGCTGATTGTCCGGCGGCTGGGGTAGTATCGAAGCGGTCTCAGCCTGACTGATTTCTTATTAATTAAAGACGAGTCATCCTATACCAACCGGACGGAAGTCCGGACCACACGATGGAAAACAAACCCAACACGCCCGCCAACGCATCCGCCGACAAACTGCAGGAAGCAAAAACCGTAATCACCGAAAAGTTTGAACACTTCAAGACGGAAGCGGGGCAGCACCTCAGCGCGGCTGCGGCCCACCTCGACGAACTGAAAGACCAGCTCGTGGCCAGAGCCACCGAAGCGACCAATGACATCGACGTTGAGGGGCTGAAAGCACAGGCCACCCAGCAATTTGAAGCCGCGAAAGCAACGGCCGCCGAGAAGCTCAGCGCCCTGCAGGCCCAGGCAGAAACCGTAGTGGCAGCCGCTTCTGTGAAAGTAGACGAACTGGTCGATCAGGCCGACGACAAATTTGACGAGATGAGAGCCGAAGCGGCCGTGCAGCTACAGGTCGCTCAGCAGAAGCTCGACGACCTCCGCGCTGAAGCAGCCGTGCAGATTGAAGAAGCCAAGGAGCGTGCCAAAGCCCTCTGGGGCCAGTTGTTTGGCGATAAGGAAGGAAATTAAAAAAACAGGCTGCGGGTCTGGTGTCAGGTTCCGAACCTCACACCAGACCAGCAGCCTGCCATGTTATGCAGCCGTCAGTTGCGACAGACGCTCCAGCAGGTACATGTAATCTACCTTGCTGCGCTTCACCAACCGCTGGTGCCTGCTAAGAGTCGAACGGTAACGATCCAGGAGTTGATTTTTTCGGATTCCTTCGGGCAATGCCTCCTCCGTTTGCCGAATCAGGCTTTCAAATGTGGAACTGGCCTGGTTAAGGAGGTTGATTCTGGTTTCGTATAACGTGACCCGTCGGCGTGTCAACGAAAGTAATTCTTCTTTTCCATCGGTTTTTGGCGACCGAAACGGCTCGCTCAGAATAGCCTGCCACTCCTGCTCCAGTTGCTGAATATGCACCGACATCGACTCGCCGTCGAATACTTCGCAGGGTAACTGAATCGCCGAGTCATCCTCCTCCACCTGCGCGTCGAGAATCGTATCGCCGAAGGATACAATTGTGGTCAGTACGTCCAGCGCTACTTCCAGCCCGTCCAGCATACAAGAGAAATTTCGGAGCTGAGCGTTCTTATCAATGGCTGTAAATGAAAGAATCATACGCAAATCCAGGTTGTAGGCACGAACCGATTATAAACAGACAAGTGTGTTTTTATCCGTTTAGTCTATCAAATTATTGTACTAACATACAAAGAAACTGTCTGCCTGCGGGCTGGTTATACTCAATCTTTACTATACGGAACAAAAACGCGCCGGTCTGATCACCCCACCGTCCGAAGCTGGTGCTAATCCGCCGATCAGTTTACCTTTGCAGTATGAGGCTTCAACTCCGCAAACCCACCCAATCTCTTAATAAAGCATACGCCAAACAGTCGATCACGCAGGAGCGCATGGATACGTTCCGGCGGGCGCTGGGACGGCTCTTTTCCCGACTCGACGAGGACGAAACCGAAGAGCACCAGAAGAACATCGTCGCGGGGTTTCTGAATGAAGCGTTCTATGCCGACCGTTTCGAGATCAACACCCGGGAGCGTATCGACCTCGTGATTCATAGAGGTCCGACCAGCCACGACGAGCCTGCAGTTATCATCGAAGCCAAGCGGGTGTTTGCGGGCGAGATGATTACGCCCATCAAAAACAACGTCAAGGCGCTGCACGAACTGATTCTGTACTATTTCGAGGAGCGCGAACGCCACCAGAACATCGCCATCAGCCAGTTGGTCATCACCGACGTGTACAACTGGTTTTTCTTCGATGAGAACGATTTCCGGCACTTTTTCTACGACAACGCCAAGCTCCGGAAGCTGTACCAGATCAAGCAGCAGCAGAAAAAAGACAATACGTTTTTCTACGCCGAAACGGCTCGTATTCTGCGCGAACTGGACGACGAACTGCCCGTTACGTACCTCAATCTGCGCGAGGCCGCCGACCTCCTCGACGCCGACCCGGCGCGGCTCATCCCGGTCTACAAGCTGTTTTCGCCGGAGCACCTGCTGAAGCTGCCTTTTGCCAACGACGCCAACCAGCTCAACCGGAGTTTTTATAACGAACTGCTCCACATCATCGGGCTGCACGAAACCGTTCAGGGCGGCCGGAAACTCATCCAGCGGCTACCCGAGGGCGAACGCCAGGAAGGCTCGCTGCTCGAAAACACGATCAACATCCTGCGGGTCGACAACGTGCTGAGCGAACTCGACGCACCCGATCAGTACGGTCAGACGGAAGAGGAACAACTGTTCGGTGTGGGGCTGGGGTTGTGCATTACGTGGCTGAACCGCATCCTGTTCCTTAAACTGCTCGAAGGCCAGTTGGTACGCTATCACCACAACGACCGGAGCGTGCAGTTTCTGACCTCGCGGCACCTGCGCGAATTCGACGAGCTGCACGAACTGTTTTTCGAGGTTCTGGCCGTACCGGAAGGCCAGCGCCCGGCCAGTATCCAGACGCGCTTTGGTCCGATCCCGTACCTGAACAGTTCGCTGTTTGAACTGACCGACCTGGAACGGAAAGCCAAAATCAAGGACCTGAAAGACCGGCTCGAACTGCCGCTTTACGAACAGACGGTACTCCGCAACCAGCACGGCAAACGCCAGACCGGCCAGCTACCGACGCTCAACTACCTGCTGGCGTTTCTGGATGCCTACGATTTCTCGTCCGAAGGCCCGGCCGAAATCCAGTCGGAGAACAAACCGCTCATCAACGCGGCCGTGCTGGGGCTGATCTTCGAAAAGCTGAACGGCTACCGCGACGGCTCGTTTTTCACGCCCGGCTTCGTGACGATGTACATGGTCCGCGACGCCATCCGCCGGGCCGTGGTCGGCCGGTTCAACGAGCAGTTTGGCTGGACGGCCCGCGACCTCACCGACGTCTACAACCAGCTCGACCGTATCCCCATCGCCGAGGCCAACGCGGTCATCAACGGCCTGCGCATCTGCGATCCGGCCGTGGGCAGCGGCCACTTCCTGGTGTCGGCCCTGAACGAACTCATCGCCATCAAGGCCGAACTCGGTATCCTGGCCGACCGCGACGGCCGCCGACTGCGCGGCTACGACATCGCCATCGTGAACGACGAGCTGGTTATCACCGACGAAGACGGCCTGCCGTTTCAGTATTTTGCGCCGGGGGGCGTAGGGCGTGGGGCTGGGGGCCAGGGGCGTGGGGCTGGGGGCGTAGGGCATGGGGGTGGCACCATCCACGCCCTTTCCGAACGCCAACGGGTGCAGGAAACGCTCTTTCACGAAAAACAGACGCTGATCGAAAACTGCCTGTTCGGGGTGGACATCAACCCCAACTCGGTCAACATCTGCCGGCTTCGGTTGTGGATTGAACTGCTGAAGAGTGCTTATTATGTAGCCGGGGGCATGGGGCGTAGGGCGGGGGGCGTAGGGCATGAGGTTGATGCCATCCACGCCCCCCTCCCCATGCCCCATGCCCCCGGCCCCACGCCCTCAGCGTTTACCCTCCAAACCCTCCCCAACCTCGACATCAACCTCAAGGCGGGGAATTCGCTGATCGGGCGGTTTGAACTGGATCGGTCGTTCAGCGAGATTTTTGAGCACCCGCGTTTTAACCTCAGGGCGTACCGCGCGGCCGTACTGACCTACAAACAGGCCCGCAGCAAGGACGTGAAGCAGGACGTAAGCCGGTTTCTGAACGACATCAATGCCTACCTGCGGGGTATTTACCTCAACCGCGACCCGCTGCTGAAGGACATCTCGCGGCTACGGGGCGAACTGGCCCTGCTCGACAGCAGCCTCGATCTGTTTGCTACGTCGCTGCCGCCGGCCAGGGGCAAAAAAGGTGAGCCGACGAAGGAGCAGAAACGCCAGAAACTGCAAACTGAGCTGGCGGTTAAAGAACAAGCGCTGGAAGACAAACGCCGGAATCCACTGTTCCGGAATGCGTTTGAGTGGCGGTTCGAGTTTCCGGAGGTGCTCGACGAAACCGGCAATTTCGTTGGTTTCGACGTAGTCGTGGGCAATCCGCCCTACATCCGGCAGGAAGAACTGGGCGCGAACAAGACGGTGTACCAGAAGGCGTTTCCGAACACCTACGCCGGTACGGCCGATCTTTACGTGATGTTCATCGAACAGGGGCTGAACCTGCTACGGGTCGGCGGTCAGTTTGCCTATATCCTGCCGAACAAGTGGATGCGGGCGGGCTACGGCGCGAATCTCCGCAAATGGCTGAAACAGTGGAACATCGAGCAGATTACGGACTTTGGCGATTTGCCGGTGTTCGACGAAGCAACTACATACCCCAGCATCCTGGCCATTCAGAAAGCGCCGTCGACGGGGCAGCTACGGGCCGCGCAGGTCGATACGCTCAAGTTTGGCAAAGGTGGACTGGCCGCGTACCTCCCCGACCGGACGTTCAGCGTCCCGACGGATTCGTTGCAGGATGGGGGCTGGGTACTGTCCGATGCGTCGGTGCAGAACCTGCTGACCAAACTCCGGAAGACCGGCAAACCCCTCTGCGAGTACGTCCAGGACAAGATTTACTACGGCGTCAAAACCGGCCTGAACGAAGCTTTTGTCATCAACGCTGAAACCCGCGACCGGCTCATTGCCGAAGACCCACGTAGCGCCGAGGTCATCAAGCCATTCCTGGCCGGCCGGGATATTAAACGCTATCAGACGCCCAAGGCAGAGAAGTTTTTGATATTCGCCCGTCGCGGTATCCAGATTGAAGATTACCCGGCCATTTTGAAACACCTCGAAACGTACAGGGAAGAGTTAATGCCGAAACCCAAAGGTTTCTCGGGAAAATGGAACGGCCGTAAGGCAGGCACGTATAACTGGTATGAAATTCAGGATGCCGTTGATTACTTTCCTGAATTTGAGAAGCCACATATTATTGCTCCGACTACAACTAAAGAATCCTCCTGTATCTGGGATGAAAGCGGCATTTACTTCAACGAAAAGACAACAATCGTTGCCACGGCCAACAAGTATGTGTTAGGAATTATGAATTGCCGCACGACGAATTTTGTCATGCAGCAAATTTCTTCCACCAAACAAAACGGCTATTTTGAGTATAAGCCCGTTTACATTTCACAAATTCCCATTCCCGACATCTCTGCCGATGCGCAGGCTCCGTTTATTGAGAAAGTGGATGCGATTTTAGCAGCCAAACGGGATAACCCTAAGGCCGATACGTCGGCCCTGGAAGCCGAGTTGGACCAGATGGTGTACGCCCTGTTTGCGCTCACCCCGGAAGAAATCGTGATTGTGGAGGGAGCGTAGGGCTGGGGGATGACTGTACGTCTGCACCCCAGTTTCCATACCCGAACCATCCCATCCAGCGGGTCTATTGTGACCCGGTCAGACGTACCGTCAGACCCGAATCACCCCTCGCCCTATGCCCCCTGCCCCTCGCCATACGCCCCAACGTAACAAGACAAAGCCGTATTGCTGACCCCAACCCAGAGCAACAATACGGCCGTGTACTAACTACTACGTACTACTCGTCAAAAGTTCTCACTTTGAGTGCCATCTGGGCCATTGCGTTACCGGCGTCGGCGGCCTTTGTATAATGCAGCCGGGCTTTCTTCCGGTCGACTGGTCGTCCCAATAGCCCCAGATAATGGGTTTCTCCCAGTTCATAGAGCGCTCCTACGTGGTTCTGAGCGGCTGCCCGGGTCAAATAATTATACCCATTAGCCGCATCCGAAAGCTCGTAATAATAGATGCGGAATGCCCGGTAGCAGGCTTCGGCGTTGTTCTGATCTGCCGAGGCCCGGTACCATGTCAGGGCTTCCTTCGTGTTCTTCGCCACGCCGTAACCACCTTCATATAGGCTACCCAGGTAATACATGGCATTGGCACAGCCTTTCTGAGCGGCTTTCTGGTACCAGTCATGGGCCGTCTGGTAGTCCTTCTGAACACCCTGCCCAAACTGATACATCGAGCCGATGTAGGTATGTGCCTGCACGTTACCCGCTTTGGCGGCCAGGGTGTACCAACTCAGCGCCTGCTCAAAATTCGTATGGATACCCATCCCGAAGTGATACATGGTAGCCAGGCAACACTGGGCTTCGGTATTCCCCTGTCGCGCGGCCAACTGAAACAGAACGGCCGCTTTCGACAGGTCTTTGCTGGCACCCTTACCGTGAAAATAGCAGAGTGCCAGGTTGTATTGCCCCCAACTGTAGCCCTTATCGGCCGCTTTCCGAAAACATTGTTCTGCTTTGGTATAGTCTTTTCGTTCCCAGAAACGTAGTCCCTCGTCGACCAGTCGTTGATTTTCAGTCACGACCATCGAATCCGGACGGCAGGCTTTATTGGCCGATCGAGCTGCCGGGGAATTGGCCAAGCACGCCCTGCCGGCAGTCAGAAACACTACCAGAAGTATGTACTTGCAATACGAATTCATCTCAGTAAATCGCTTTGTCGATAAACGAGAACAGTCTGCTTTCTGCCCGTAACTGGTCAACCGAACTGTTGTCGGTCACTAGTACATCCCCCCGCTTGTGTACCAGCGAATCCCGCAGGTCGACCAGCGTCTTATCGCTGGCGAACGGGTGCGGCTTCATAATCAGCTTGTACTCGCCCTGCATCTGAACGCTGGCCTTGATGAACAACAAGGTCTGGCGCTTCAGCGTAAAATCTTCGGTAATTACCAGTTCCTTATCGGATATGGACTTGATCTTATACGGCGAATTCTGCTTGATGAACAAGTCGTTCAGCGCCTGGATCACCTTATCGACGGGCAGGTCATACTCCCGCTTGGCCAGCCGGGCCGTAGCAAAATAGCCCTTGATTACGTCCAGATCGTGCTTAACCACGCGCAGAGAAGCCACCGAGTCGTGGAGCGCCCGGAGTTCGCCGGCCATGCCCTGAATCCGAAGCTCATAGGCCTTCACCAGTCGTTTGTTTTCAGCGTACGACTCCTCCAGCAGTTGTTTGAACCGGACGCTATCCTGCCGCAGAGCTTCGACATGCAGCACCAGCTTTTTGTTTCTGGTATTGAGTTTGGAAACCTGCTGGGTTAATCCTTTCGAACGCCTGGCCAAATACTGCGCTTTCTTCTGAAAGTACGCGAGCCGATTAGTAAGCGAATCAAGGGCCGCACTGGATTGCGACTGAGCCTGGGTTACGGTAGATAGCGTTATTAATCCTAAGAAGAGCCATATAAATCTTCTCATACGTGGTACAAGTTTTAGAAGTGGTGTACATTAAAAAAAGGAAACTATTTACAAACTAAAGCTCGTCAGGGTTACCGTCAACATGTATACTTACTGAAAACACTTAGGCAACTATTCGATTTATCAATAAACCCAGGACATTATTTTACGTACATTTTCACACCACATTCTTACATTTAACAATCAATAATATACGTTAATGCTTCGCAAATGTAGTATAAGCAACATTTAAGGCAATAATTATTAACGGTATTCAAAAAATATAAACTAAACGGTTTTAAACAGGCTTACAGAGGGTTAGAGAGCACCCATTGACGTACCGCCAGACCCGAATCCCCCTCACCCTATGCCCCATGCCCTCACCCCTTGCCTTGCCGCCATTCCGGTGTAATTTCGGGTTATGGATGCCCTTCAATCCCTTCGCCGGCGCTACCTGCAGCTAGTAGACAACCTGTCGCCCTCGGCCCGTACCGCCTACGACGCCGTTACGCGCCGGGAACTGCTGCCCAAAGGTTACTACCTATGCCGACAGGGATTCGTTTGCCGCACCATCGCTACGTTGCAGAGCGGTTCAGCCCGGATCTTCCACCTCAAACCGGAAGGCCGAAGCGGAGCCACCGACGTAACAACGGCCTTTTTCTTTCCGGGCGATTTCGTCACGTCTTTCCAGAGTTTCTACCTTCAGGTGCCCAGCCAGTCGGCTATCCAACTGCTGGAAGAATCGGCGGTAACGCTGCTTGACTACGACGCCCTGCAATCGCTGCGGGCCGCTTATCCCGAGATCGACCAGATTGACCGGCTGAGCAACGATTACTACACGATGTGGCTGGAGCAGCGCATCTTTTCCCTGCAATTCCACACGGCCGCCGAACGCTACGCCGACCTGCTGCGCAACGAGCCCTATCTGGTGCAGAAAGTCCCCCTGAGCTATATCGCGTCCTACCTCGGCATCACGCTCGAAACCCTCAGCCGCATCCGCGCCCGAATCGACTGACCGTTTTTGACATTAGTCAAATCGGCTTTTGATACTTGTCAAGCAACGGCCCGGCGGCCCTCGCCAACTTTGCCCCGTCAATCAACCAACGCAACATCATGAACGTAATGCTGTTAGGCGCGGGGAGCATGGGCCAGTGGGCTGCTCAAACCGCCGTACAACTTGAAGCCGTCACGCGGCTGACCATCGCCGACCGTAGCCTGCCTGTAGCCCAGGCACTGGCCGACACCTGCGGCCCGAAAGCCGAAGCCATGGCACTCGACGTTACCGACCAGGTCACGTTGCAGCAGGTACTGCGTACCCACGACGTAGTGCTCAACTGCGTCGGGCCGTACTATCGGTTTGGCGTACCGACGCTCAAAGCCGCCATTCAGGCGGGTTGTCACTACCTCGATCTCTGCGACGATTGGGAACCGACGCTCGATATGCTCAGCCTGAGTGCGTCGGCCACAGAAGCGGGGATTACGGCTGTAATCGGCTTAGGTGCCAGTCCGGGCGTATCGAATCTGCTGGCGATGAAACTGGTCGCGTCCTTCGACCAGATCGACCGGCTCTACACCGGCTGGCGGGTTGAGTCGTCGTTTGATGCAGTCGACAGTCGGGCGGCTATCGAACACTGGGTCCACCAGTTCACGGGGCAGATCGAAGTACATCAGAACGGAATGCGGCAAACGGCCCGGCCGCTGGAACCGGTCACGCTTCACTACCCCGGCGTGGGCGAACGGACGTTTTATACGCTCGGGCACCCCGAAGCGGTAACCCTGCCGCTGTCGCTGCCCGGCCTTCGCGAATGCAAGAACCTGATGCACATGCAGGAGGCAACGTATCAGGGTATAGCGCAACTGGCCGCTGCGGTGAATCAGGGGCAGCTCACCGTAGCAGAAGCCGCCGACAAGATTGCTCAGGAGCAACAGGCGAATCCGACGCGGGAGGACATACTACCGGCCGATGCAGCCGAGGTTCCGTCGCTTTTTGCCTGGGGCGAGGGCTGGATTGATGGGCAACGGGAGCAACGAGCTATTAGTTTGCGGGCTTTTGCGCCGGGTATGGGTGGTATGACGGGCATTCCGCTGGCCGTTGGGTTGTCGCTGCTGGCCGAAGGACAACTAATCAAACGGGGGGTACTCACACCGGAAGCCGCTTTCGACCCGGATGCGTTTTTGCGCGTGTTCAGCCAGTATTGCACGTATCCCGCGCCGGTAGCGGCCGATCAGTTCGTCCACCTTACCTCATCAAGCCATGAAACGGCCTAGTCTATGGCTGGGCGTTCTGGCCCTTGGCCTGACGACGCTCGGCTGTTACTACCTCTTCGACACACAAGGCCATAAGACCATGACTACCTTACAAACCCAGAATCTGCTGGATAAGGTTATACAACCCGGGGGCCACCACCCCATTCATTACGTATCGATGCAGTTGCAGGGCCCGGATCAGTTCAGCGGGGCCGCCGGTCGAGTACCCGAAACGGGCGAAGCCATCACGGTCGGGCACGCCTTTCGCATCGCCAGCATTTCGAAACTGTTCACGGCCACGCTCGTGCTGCAACTGATTGAAGAAGGTCGGCTTGCCCTGTCAGACCGGATCGCCGACCGGCTTTCGGGCGTTCGTTACGTTCATCCCGACCGCCTGCATCGGTTTGGCGGACACGACTATGGACAGTCTATCACCGTCGAACATCTGCTCCGGCACACGAGCGGATTGGCCGATTATATCGACAACGAAGCGTTTCTGGCCAATGTGATGGCGAACCCGCAACAGCACTGGTCGGCGGAGACCATCATGCAGTGTTTCGAGGAATTGAAACTGGCTGACAAAGCCGTAGCGCCCCCGGGCGAACGGATGCATTACGCCGACACCAACTACGTGCTGCTGGCCATCCTGATCGAGCAGCTTACCGATAAACCGCTGCACCAGAACCTGACGGAGCGCATTTTTGAGCCATTGGGCATGGACAACACCTACCTGGAGTTCTACCAGCCACCCCGTGGTCAGGCCCCTCTGCTTTATCCGTACGTTGGTGAATTATCGCTGCGGCACATAAACACCTCGTTCGACTGGGGCGGGGGTGGTCTGGTGTCTACCCATGCCGATCTGCACCGGTTCATTCGGAACCTGGTAGGCGGTCGCTTATTCAGGAAGCCGACCACGCTGACCCAGATGACGGATTTCCGGCCCGAAAACAATGCGCGGTTCATGCTCGGCTCACCAACCAGCGACTACGGTTTGGGTATCCGGCGGCTTCGTTTTGGTTCGTATACGCTGATCGGCCACAGCGGTTCCTGGGGATGCGTGCTGTATTACGACCCGGAGAAGGATGTTAGTCTTTCGGTGGCGGTCAACCAAATGCAGAACGATGGTGTACTCAGCCAACTGATCCGCCAGACCCTCCTGACCAGCGAAGAGATTGATTAAGTGCAAGTTGATGTTCGGGTGCGGTCAGGCTGAGAACCTGACCGCACCTTTACGCGGTCTGACGGCACGTCTGCACCCAGTTCCCGGCTCGTTACGCGGGTCTATCGTGCCCGGTCAGACGTACCGTCAGACCCGAATCATACGCCTATCTCAAGGGTCTGACGGCACGTCTGACCCGAATCTCCGAATCCCGCGCTCATTACCACTCCACGGTGCGCCTGTCGTGCCAGAACTTGCCGGTTTCGGTCGGCGACGCTTGAGCCGCCAGCCAGACAATGGTGTCGGCTCCTTTCTCCACCGGACGACTGGCACTGGGACCACCCATGTCGGTACGTACCCAGCCCGGATCAACGCAGTTGACCACGATGTTATGCTTATGCAGGGCGGCCGCAAACTGGCGCGTTACGGCGTTCAGCGCCGTTTTTGAAATGCTATAAGCGGGTGCGTACGTATCCATATCGTGCAGCGCCCCGGCCCCGCTCGATACGTTGACAATACGGGCTCCATTCGGGCTTTTCTGGAGATACGGCAAAAAATACTGCGTCACCAGAATCGGCCCCGTAACGTTCGATTTCAGCGTCCGGTCGAGCATTTCGGTATTGAGTTTGGTAATGTCCTCGCCGTGGTCTTCCAGCACGGCCGCATTGTTGATCAATACGTCGAGGTGGTCGGCTTTCTGCGAGAACGTACCGACCGCGTTCTTAATACTGACCGGGTCCGTAATGTCGAGGTGAATAAACGTAGCTTCGAAGCCCTGATTGCAGAGTTCTTCGGCGGCTTCGCGGCCTTTGGCCATGTCGCGGGCTCCGATAAAAACGGCAAAGCCCTGTTGTGCAAGCTGCCGGGCAGTTTCCTTGCCAATACCTTTGTTAGCGCCTGTAATAAAGGCCGTACGTGAATGTTCAGTAATCATGGATGTTTTTCTGCTGTTGCGATATGTCTGGCACACAATATGTAATACATCGCCCAAACCAGAACGCAACCTTTTCGACGACGGCCGGATGTTGGCCATCCAATCCTTAACTGCTTCCGTCGCACAGGTGTTCAGGAAAACAACCGTAAGCTAAAACACCGTTGCCATTTCCTCATCAGTGTTCTCTTTTTCTGTAATATACCGACTAAACTTGTGGTGTCTCCACTAATCTTTATGAAACCACTATCGTTTCTTTTGACATTTAGCTTTATCCTGTCAATCCTTTCAGCGCCGATTCTTGCCCAGAATCGGGGTGGGTTTACCTCCCCGTCCACAAGCCGTCAGGCTGGTGCCCGGCCCGTTGGTTCGTCTCAATCGGACCTAACGATTCCCCGCGATGTAGCGGCCGTTCGGGTAGGGATTCGTGGTGGCGTTACGTACCCAATCTTTCTGGAAAATCAGGGCGCCGACCCAAGCATCGGTTATGTGGGGGGCATTGTAGCGCAATTTGGGCGGGGTAACGTATCGTTTCAGCCGGAGGTTAATTACAGCCAGTTTGGCTTCAATACATCGATTCCCTTTTTGGGCTCCATCAACGCCCGGTTCACCCAGATCGAGGTTCCGTTGCTGCTGAAATTTTCGTCGGGTCAGGCCACGGGGCACCGCTTCTTTTTCAACGTTGGTCCGTACGGCTCATATCTCTACCGCGCCACCAGCAATGGTATAGAACAGGACCTCGATAACGTATTGGATACCCGGTTCAGCGTCGGGGCTGCGGCCGGGCTGGGAGCGGCCTTTAAAGCGGGTCCCGGTCACCTGACTGTTGAAGTACGTGGTTTGTATACACTTGGTACCACCGAAGAAATCAATACCGACAGCCGCCTTATTGAGCTTCAGGGGACCCTTGGCTACTTGATTCCGCTGGGCGGACGATAGGCCTGATACGGTTAACTGCTTACTTGAAAGTATAAACCAGAAAAAACGAACTTTAGACTTTTATTTCTCATAGAGTGGGTTTCGGAATGGCGGTGGCTCCTGGCTGTCGCCATTTTTGTTTTAACCCACTTCAGAGGGAGTAGAAGGCGTAGCGATCACACGTCTTTCACACAACGAAAACCGACGTGCATCAGCGATGTTTCGGGTGAGGTAAACGACCGGCCCGACACCCGGTAGCCGTGGCACCAGCCCGGTTCGCACAGGAACGAACCGCCCCGCTGTACTTTCTCGGTCGGGTTGGTGGGTGGCTGCCCAGCCATTACGTCGGCGTAGTTCTGTCGCCAGTCTTCGCACCACTGCCAGACATTACCGGTCATATCGGTCAGGCCGAGCGGAGTTTTGCCGAACTGGCCCACCGGCGAGGTCAGGTGGAAGCCATCCAGTACTGCGTCGGATTCGGGGAACGTTCCGTTCCAGGTGTTAGCCAGGTACTTACCGTCAGCGTTTATCAACTCATTGCCAAACGGATACCGGGTTCGGCTGTTGGTCGCGTTGCGGGCTGCGTGCTCCCACTCAAACTCATAGGGCAGCCGCTTACCGGCCCAGCGGGCGTAGGCCTGGGCATCGTTCCACGATACCTGCGTAACGGGATGATTGTCGGGGGCTGGAGGTTGCTCGGGCCCCTGTGGGTGCGACCACTTGGCTCCCTTGCGGAGTGTCCACTGCCGGGTGGTTTCGTCCAGTACGGCCCCATCGCCAAACTTTTCGGCTTCGGTTTTGTACTTCGTTGCAGTCACAAACCGACGAAACTCAGCCACCGTAACCGGGTGTTCATCCATGAAAAACGGCTTAACCTGCACCCAGAGCAACGGCTTTTCCCACGCCTGTCCATCGTCGGCCCCGATCTGCGTCAGGCCACCCGGAACGAACACCATTCCGTCGGGTACGCCGGCCGGGGGCGTTGCAACCGGGGACGTTGGTTCAGGCTTGTCGGCATACACCATGAGGGTTGGTGTCAGCGACCGTCCCTCCGGCTCAGACTGGCAGGCCACAAGCGCACCGACCGCAAATAAACCCATCACGAACTGGATGCGTAGTGTCATAATATGCATCACCATTTAATGTCCCGCAGCATCAGTTGCAGGGAAATGTTGCCCCCGTAGTGATTTTCTTCAACCTGGTAGCAGATTGAGAAAGGCTCACCCGAACTGAGCTGATCGGCCCAGTGGGCAAAGCCGAAACCAACGGCCGTGAACGTATGACCCGAGCGCCCCTGCCGGACAGTCATCTTCAGGTGCTTTTCTTTCATGATCGTCGGCAATCCGACCATATACACATCGTCGGTCATGAACACCGGGCACATGTTCTGCGGGCCGAACGGCGCCATCTGCTTCAAAATGCGGACCATCTTGGGCTCGATTTCGCTGAAGTCCATCGGCAGGTCAATTTCGACCAGGGGAGTCAGGTGTTCTTCGGTGATCTTGCGGGCGACCACCTCCTCGAACTTCCGCCGGAAAGCCTCGATGTTATCGATGGGCAGCGTCATCCCGGCCGCGAAGGTATGCCCCCCAAACTGTTCGAGCAGTTCGGCGCACTCTTCAATGGCTTCGTACACGTCGAAGCCCGGTACCGACCGCGCCGACCCGGCCGCTTTGTTATGCGACTGCGTCAGGATAATTGTCGGGCGGTGAAAATGCTCGATGCAACGCGACGCCACGATACCGATCACGCCCTTGTGCCAGGTGGCATCGTAAAGTACGGTGGTTTTGGCCTTTACCATCGTCTCGTTACGCCGGATCATAGACAGCGCCTGCTCCGTGATGGTCGTGTCGAACTCGCGCCGACTGGCGTTGTGCTGGTTAATCTCCTGCGCAAACGTTTCGGCTTCTTCCTCCGAATCGGACAGCATCAGTTGCACGGCCGCTTTGGCGTGCTGAATCCGCCCGGCGGCATTGATGCGGGGTCCCAGCCCGAACACTACGTTGGTGATGTCGAGCTCCCGCGTGAAACCGGCTACCTTAATCAGCGCCTTCACGCCCGGCCGGGGCGACTGATTCAGCACTTTCAGTCCGTAGTAGGCCATTACGCGGTTTTCGCCCGTGATGGGTACGATATCCGACGCGATGCTGATGGCCACCAGATCGAGGTAGCCGAAGAGTGTTTCGAGCGGGATATTTTCAAAGATGCAATAAGCCTGTAGCAGCTTGAAGCCAACGCCACAGCCGGTCAGTTCCTTGTAGGGGTAGTTGCAGTCGGAGCGTTTGGGGTCCAGCACAGCCGCAGCGGGCGGCAGTTCATCGCCGGCGGTTCCGCGTCCGGGGCGGTGGTGATCACAAATAATAAAATCGACCCCGAGCAGCCAGGCCTCGGTCACCCGATCGACCGATTTAATACCACAGTCGAGACTGACGATCAGCGAGAATTCGTTCTCGACGGCCCACTCGATACCCGCTTTCGATACGCCATAGCCCTCCTTGTATCGATCGGGAATGTAGTAGTCAACGTGGGGGTAGAATGTCTTCAGAAACCCATAAAACAGCGCGACCGACGTTGTACCGTCGACATCGTAGTCGCCATACACGAGAATTTTTTCCTGCCGCAGAAACGCCAGTTTCAGGCGCTCGATGGCCCGGTCCATGTCTTTCATCAGGAACGGATCGTGCAGGTGGCCCAGCTCCGGCCGGAAGAAAGTACGGGCCTCTTCGAACGTATGGATGCCCCGCTGCACGAGCAGCCCGGCCAGAAACGGACTGATATTCAACGATTGGGTAAGCGCTTCGATAGCCACCCGCTGCGCTGACGAGTCAGGGAGGGGTTTGGTAATCCATCGTTTCGGGGGTGGTGTCGGCTGGGCTATCATACTGGCAAACTACGTTCATTAAGCCGGTCAAAGTGTAAGGTTCAGCAGGCTTGATCCACCCTCTGTTCGCTTACGTTTGCCCTTGAACTGCTCATGGCTACTAATGGCCCGGTTGAGGGGCTTTTACAAATGTAAAAAATGGGCGGTGAATTTACCGCGCAACAGACCAAAAAAGGCCGGCTGCGGGTAAAGTCACCGCCCCTGTTCAAGTCAATTCCCGCGCTATTCGCTGCGGTATTTGGCCGACTTAGAAATTGACAACTCCTTTGAAGGCTTCCTTGGGCTGAAAATTCTGATCAAACAACAGCGGGTAATCTTTTCGCCCCTGAACGGGGAAGTTGTCGAGCCAGGTCGTTTTGTCGGAGACGTTCCAGAACGTAACGCCGGTCAGGGTTCCTTTGTGCTTTCGGAACGTATCAAACAGCATCTTGTACTGAGCCGCCTGTTTTGTCACCATATCCGGGGTCAGCTCACCCGTATCGGTTGGTTTTTTAGGCCGGCGCTCGTGTTCTTTCGGGTGAACCGATACGTCCAGCTCCGTGATCTGAACCTGCAAACCCAGGCTGGCAAACTGCCTGATGGACTTTTCCAGCTCCTCGACGGTTGGTTCGTAGATCGACCAATGGCCCTGCAAGCCAACCCCGTGGATGGGAACGCCTTTGTTCTTCAGCTTTTTCACTACCTGATAAATCCGCTCCCGCTTCGACGCATTTTCGGTGTTGTAGTCGTTGTAGAACAACGTAGCCTTGGGGTCAGCCGCGTGGGCATATTCAAACGCCTTTTCGATGTAGTCCTCCCCGATGATCTCGTAAAATTTAGACCGTCGATAGAGGCCCGTACCCGTATCCGGCACCGCTTCATTGACTACGTCCCAGGCGTAAATCTTGCCTTTGTACCGCCCCACTACGTCGTTGATATGTTGTTTCAGGCGACTCAGCAGCACCTCACGACTTACCTGATTACCCTGGGCGTCGGTGAAAAACCAGCGGGGTGTCTGATTGTGCCAGCAGAGCGTATGCCCCCGAACCTTGAAGTTATTCTGCTGGGCGAAGGCCACAATGGCATCCGCATCCTGCCAGAAGTACCGGTTTTCCTCAGGATGAATCGGGCCCATTTTCATGGCATTTTCGGGTGTCAGGCTGTTGAACTGCTGCCGAATCAACTCCGTTTCCGGCCCGGTCAGGCTTCTGGGCGATACGGCCACCCCGATCGGGAAATAGTTCTTGTAGGCTTCTTTCAACGTAGGCTCAGCCAGGTGCCTGTCGGGCTCGACCGTGGCTCCGAAGCAAAGTAAACCACCGAGTAGCGCTGTTAAACCAATTGATTTGTCCATGACGAATGTGGTTGATTGATAAGGGTTTAATTTATGAGTGGGAGGTTGAAATGTGTTGAAAAAGCTTCTTTTATGTGTTGGTAGACTGATTGAGTGTCTGGATTATGGCTGATACATGGCGTCGACCTCACCCCCGCCCCTTCTCCTTCAGAAGGAGAGGGGAGACTTTAATGAGATTTCTTTTGTCCTCTGCGACAACGCTAGAGCTAGCTTAACATGGGCTACGCGTAGCCCCTCTCCTTCAAAAGGAGAGGGGTTGGGGTGAGGTCCCTAAATTACCTCTACTTACCATCCGTTCGGAACGGAGAAGCAGGTATTCCTTCTTTGTTATACAGATTCGGGTTAACGGGGTTGTCGGCCCAGGCGTAGCGCACGTACTGGGGCGAAGCCACTTCATCGCTCCACACCACCACGTTGTCACCTTCTATTCTCGCCTTCGCCCAGACAAACTTTTTATCACTGCCGGCAATGGCGAACTCACCAGGTGCTTCGCCGTCGTTGGTGATCAAACCACTGCCTACATGCGTAAAACTAATCACGATTTTGTTGCCCTCAATCGTGGCGGACTGGAACAGCGGTCCCGAGTAAACCAGCTTTTCGTTGTACGCTACGTTCATAGCAGCCAGGGCCAGCCGTTCACCCACATCTTTTTTGTTGTCAGGGTGAATGTCGTTCCATTCGCCCAGGTCAATCGCGACCGCCATGGCCGTATTAGGTACCGAAAGGGCTTTAAGCTGCGCTTCCCGCAAGACGGCCCAGCTACTCTCGGCAGGTTGATAGGTATATTCCATGAAGCCGGGAAGCTGCACGTACAGGAACGGCAGATTTGGCTGGTTGAACCGGTTTCGCCAGTCGCTGATCAGTGCCCGCTGCAAAGCTTCGTACTCCCCGGGACGGCCGGCGTTACTTTCGCCCTGGTACCAGCACACCCCTTTGATGGCGTAGTCGATGGCCGGAGCGACCATGGCGTTATACAGGGCCGTCGGCTGATTCTGCGCATTGATTCCTCCGGCTGGATTGCCCCCGCCAAAGCCGCCACCGGTAAATGGTCGGTAAGCCGTACCTACTTTATACTGCCAGGTTCCTTTTAAATCAACAGTGTCGGCACCGGCGAAGATGCAATAGGGCTTGTCGGGTACGAAGCCGCCTTTTCCGGCCATATTCGTCACCCGCACGACAAAGACGTTCTTACCAGGCTTCAGCACATCGGCCGGGACCGCATACCGACGTTGCGGATATTGGTAGGTCGTTCGCCCAACCTGTTTGCCGTTAATGTAGAGTTCATCGGCATCCACAATTCGGCCCAGAAACACCCTGGCTGCCTTGCCCGTCATGGAAGCCGGAATGTCTACCTCCCGCCGATACCAGACCACACCGTTCAGGTCCTTGATGCCCTGATCCTCCCAATAGCCTGGAATATTGATCGGCCGCCAGCCTTTGGGCGTATAAGCCGGGTCGTACCATTTGGTGGCACCGGCCGTGCCTAAATCGACTGGGGGTGCGGGCCGGGGAGCGTTAGTCCTCCGTCGGGCCAGGCCGTTGACGTAGGTTGTGTCTTTGTTCTTTTCGATGAGCGCCTGCTGCGCCGGAATCTCCTTCAGACCCTCCTCACTGATCCAGGCTTCAATAGGCGTTCCACCCACACTGGCATTGATGATGCCAACCGGTATGTTATACTTCTGGTGAATCTTCCTGGCAAAGAAGTAAGCCACCGCCGAAAACGGCCGGACGTCCTCCCCTATGGCCGCTTTCCATTGCCCCTGCGGAAAATCGGGTTGCGGCCCTCGCAGGTTTGTCAGCGTAGGTACCCAGAACTGGCGGATCTGGGGAAAGTTGGCCTCCGCAATCTCTTTCGCATAGGTCACGTCGTGAATATTCATCTGGTGAACCATGTTGCTCTGGCCGCTGCACAACCAGACATCGCCCAGGAGAACATCGTTGACGGTCAATTGGGAATTCCCACCCGTAATCTCCATCGTAAATGGCCCACCTGCGGGCATGGGCGGTAATGCCACCTTCCATTTCCCCTGATTATCTGTTGTGGCTTTATACGTTTTATTTTTGAAACGTACCGTGATTCGCTCCCCTGCCTTCGCCCAGCCCCAGATAGTCAGGCGTGTATCGCGTTGCAGCACCATGCCATCACTGATGAGTTTAGGTAAACGCAACTGCGCCTGTACGGTCAGACTGGCTATCAGCAGCCAGCAGAGAAGAGTTAATCGTTTCATTGTTAATCGGTATGCTCGCACAAAGTTGTTTCTCAGCATCTAAAAATTACGGCTCCTTCCGACAGCTTCTACAAAAGGACCAGGCAGTTAATCTGTTTAGATTCTCAAATAAACTAAATTTTATGCAATCGATTGCACCCATAATCAAATCAGTTGTTAATAGCTTCATGGATGGATGGGCAAATCCTCGTTCCATATGTCATGGAAAAATATTATCCGGTCAGTTAGTCTCAACGCCTGCCCCTTGACTGGTTCAGTTTGACACAAGTTGGGGCTACGATCATGCGATTCATCGGAAGCCGCTGTTAATTGTTCAGCCATACATTTGAAAAATAACGATTGCCAGAATTTACTAAATCCGGTATATTTTCGTTGTTGGAAAAACTACGATGCCAATGCCTGTTTTCCTGTTGCTGCTCTGCGGCTTTCTGTCAACCGCTTCCACCAGCCTTCTGACCGAAAAAACCAAGCTCCACGTTGACGTCCAGAACATTCGGGAAGCCAAAGGGTCCATACACATTGCCATCTTCAAAGCCTGCGACAATTTTCCGAATTGCAAACCCCTTGATTTTAGGCTGATCAAAGCCAGTACAAAGAGCGTTGAGACCTCGTTCGAGGTAGAGCCTGGCAACTACGCCGTGGCGGTGTACCACGACGCCAATGCCAACGGTGTGCTGGACAAACGTATGTTCGGCATCCCCAAGGAACCTTACGGCTTCAGCAATAATTTCCGCCCGGTGATGTCGGCTCCCAAGTTTAAGGATTGCGAGATTCAGGTCGGCGCCAGCGACAAAGCGATTAGTATTAAGTTACTCTGATTCGGTCGAACACACAGCCCGGCGGGCAGGATTTATCCGATTCAAATGATTTTCAGGATTCTTACCTGTATTGTTGGAAAATCGGGTAAAACCATTCATCGGGTAAATTCGGATCAGAAATTTTTCGTACTTTTGTCCGGCAAATAACACCACCTGTTTATTTGCCATGAGCTTAGACGCCAGCAAGTTTCTTTACGAGGCTCTCACCTACGACGACGTACTGCTCCTGCCTGCCTATTCGGAGGTTCTCCCGCGCGACACTCAGACTGTTACCCAACTCACCCGTAACATCCGGTTGAACATTCCGCTTATTTCGGCGGCTATGGATACCGTGACGGAGTCGGAACTCGCCATCGCGATGGCGCAGGAGGGCGGTATCGGCATGATTCACAAAAACATGAGCGTGGAGGCCCAGGCCGATCAGGTTCGGAAAGTAAAGCGGTCGGAGAGCGGTATGATCATTGACCCCATTACGCTGGCTGAAACCGCCACCCTCGCCGATGCGCACAAGATCATGCGCGAGTTTAAAATCGGCGGGATTCCCGTTGTCGATGCCGACAACAAACTGGTTGGTATACTGACCAACCGCGACCTTCGCTTCCAGACCGATCTGTCGCAGCCCGTCACGGATATCATGACGAAAGCGAACCTGATCACCGCCCGTGAAGGACTGACGCTCGAAGAAGCCGAGAGTATTCTGCAACAATACCGGATCGAGAAACTGCCCATCGTCAATGAGCACTATAAGCTCGTCGGACTGATTACGTACAAGGATATCCTGAAGAAAAAGAACCACCCCAACGCCTGCAAGGACGAACTGGGTCGACTGCGTGTTGGTGCGGCCGTTGGTGTTACGCCCGACCTGATCCGGCGCATCGAAGCCCTCGTCAAAGCGGGCGTCGATGTTATCAGCGTCGATACGGCCCACGGTCATTCCAAAGGTGTGCTGGACGCGGTGCGGAACATCAAACAGCGGTTCCCGAACCTGGAAGTCATTGCCGGTAACGTCGCTACGGGCGAAGGTGCCAAAGCCCTGGCCGATGCGGGTGCCGATGCCGTGAAGGTGGGCGTAGGCCCGGGTAGTATCTGCACCACCCGGATCATTGCCGGGATCGGTATGCCCCAGTTGACGGCCGTGTACGAATCCGCCAAGGCGTTGCAGGGTACGGGTGTTCCCGTTATTGCCGACGGTGGTATTCGCTTCTCCGGCGACATCACCAAAGCGCTGGCCGGTGGAGCCAGTACGGTAATGATCGGGTCATTGCTGGCCGGTACGGAAGAAGCCCCGGGCGAGGTGGTGTTGTACGAAGGCCGCCGGTTCAAAACGTACCGCGGCATGGGCTCCGTCGAAGCGATGGAAGAAGGCTCGAAGGACCGCTACTTTCAGGATGCCGAAGACGACATCAAGAAACTGGTGCCGGAAGGGATCGTTGGTCGGGTACCGTTCAAAGGACGCGTATCGGAAATCGTGTATCAGCTCGTCGGCGGTTTGAAAGCGGGCATGGGCTACTGTGGCGCACTGGATATTCCGGCGTTGCAGCAGGCCAAGTTTGTAAAAATTACGGCTGCCGGCTCCCGCGAAAGCCACCCGCACGACATCCAGATTCAGAAAGAAGCGCCGAACTATTCGGTGCGATAAATGGGATTGACTGATTGAGTTGCTGACTGATTGAATGGACGATTTGCGTATTAAGTCAATCCGTCAGCAACTCATTTCATCATAAATAGTGCACCGTGCTGCTGGTGCCGTGGGAAGTCAGGTTGATTTCCCGCACGGCAATGCGGTAATGATCGATGACGGCCTCGTGAGCCGGATCGTGTTTCATCTGGAAAAACAGGGAGGGGGTTACCAACTCGGCCAGGTTGCCCCGCAGTACGGTTTTTTCAACGTGATAGTGCCCACAGACCACCGTTACGTGGCAGGGTAGCTCCTTGACCAGCGACAGAAACTGATTGCTCTGCTGAAAGGGGTACGTCGCGTCCATGTACCGAACGTCGGCTTCGATGGGTGGGTGGTGCATAAAAACCATTACGTTGTTGTCTTTCAGCACCAGCAGATGCTCCCGCAGCCACTCCCATTGCGTCGATGACATGGTCCCGCGCGACGTATCGAGAAACAGCGCCGGGTAACCTTCCAGCGGCAGGGCGTAATACAGTTCGCCATCCTGTAGCTTGTGCGTCAGGTTCATCTCCTCCGCCAGCATCGTCGAATCATCGTGGTTGCCGGCAATGTAATAACACGGAAACCGCAGTCGGCTTACCTGCTGCCGAATCCACTGGTAAATGGTCCGGTCGCCGGTCTGGTAGCAGAGATCGCCCCCAATAATCAGGCAGGCCGGATTGATTTCGGGCAGAAACGCCAGCGCATTCAGGAAATTCTGGCGAACATCAACGTCCATGGGCTTTTCGCCTTCAGCCCCAATGTGCAGATCGGTAATAAAAGCGATTCTCATAGGGCTGTTTTCGCTTCGTTCCAGAATACGTCCATCTCCGCCAGCGTCATATCCTTCAGCTCCCGGCCATTTTCTTTAGCGCGGGCTTCGAGGTACTGGAATCGTTTGATGAACTTCTTATTTGTCCGCTCCAGGGCCGTTTCGGGGTTGATGTCGATAAAACGGGCGTAGTTGACCAGCGAGAACAGCAAATCGCCGAATTCACCCTCCGCCTGCTGCTTATCGATCGTCTCGTTATTTTCTGCGTTAAATTCATTCTTAAACTCCTGCATCTCCTCTTCTACCTTCTCCCACACCTGTTGCTTTTCTTCCCAGTCAAAACCCGCACCCCGCGCTTTTTCCTGGATTCGCATGGCTTTCACCAGTGCCGGTAGTGAACCCGGCACTCCCCCCAGCACGGATTTGTTTCCTTCCTTCAGTTTTAGCTGTTCCCAGTTCTGCTTTACTTCTTCTTCTGTTTCAGCTTTCGTATTTCCGTAGATGTGCGGGTGCCGGCTGATGAGCTTATCGCAAATGCCATTCAGTACGTCGGCAATGTCGAAACGGTTCGACGGTTCGACGCCCGTTTCGGACGCAATCCGGGCGTAGAAAACCAGGTGCAGGAGCAGGTCGCCCAGTTCCTTCCGTACCTCAGGAGCGTCGTTTTCCAGAATTGCATCGGAGAGTTCGTAGGTCTCCTCGATGGTCAGATGGCGGAGGCTTTCCCAGGTTTGCTTGCGGTCCCAGGGGCATTGTTCTCGCAACTCGTCCATGATGGTCAGCAGCCGATCGAAGGCCAGCAACTGCTCCCGTCGGCGGGGAGACATTGCGTCAATTTTCTCGTCCAGGTTGTTGGTTGTCATAGTACAAAATTGCCCATTCCTTTTGGACCTAACAAAAAAAGCCGGATGGTTTATCCGGCTCTCTGATGTTATATTTTCACCAGTCGCTTTACCGCCCGACCGGTATCGGTTTGCAGGCTGTAGAGATAATGCCCGGCGGGCAGACCCGAACCACTGACCGGTACGATGTAGTTACCCGCATCCACACGACCTTCACGCAAGATGGATACCTCGCGGCCCTGCATGTCGTAAAGCGCCAATCGGACGTACTGAGCGGTTTTTACCGTAAACTGAATTTCTGTCAGGTCCCCAAAGGGGTTAGGTGTATTCTGGCCAAGAGCAAACACACCTTCTGCCACCTGCAAGGCAGCAGACTGCCGGAAAATAGGCAGAGTGTCAAAATCACGACCCAGAATTGTTCGGGTGGTAGGTCCGTCGACGCCCAGATGATCTTGTAGCACACTGGCGTACACCTGCCGGTACTCATTCTTAAACTTCAGATCTCCGCTGCCGTCGAGGTCTTTCAGATCGGGGGGCGTACCGACGATACCTCCACGAACGGGCTTTCCGATAACGAACAGCGGGGCAGCCGTACCGTGATCCGTGCCGGTCGTACCGTTCTGATTGACCCGTCGGCCAAATTCAGAGAACGTCATCACCGTGACGCGATCGGCCAGGTTTTGTTTGCCCAGGTCTTTCTGAAAAGCAGCCACCGCTTCGGCTACGGTTCTGAGGAGCGTCGCGTGCTGACCGCTGGTTACGTTCCCGGCCGTCACCTGATTGGCGTGCGTATCGAAGCCGCCAAGGGTGGTCAGGTAAACGGGCGTAGTGAGACCACCGGCGATGAGTTCGGCCACGATGGCTAACTGCTTGCCCAGGCTCGTGTTCGGGTAGGTGACCTGGTTTTTCCCAATGTCGGCTTTCTTTTTTATTACGTCGGAGTACCGAATCGACTGGGCAGCAATCTGGCGCAAAAACTTCAATTCCTCCCCCGCTACGGTGTCAGGAATGATTTCGCTGTCGGTACTGCTGCCTTTCACCAGCTCGTAGAACGCATTGGGGTTGTCGAATACCGTACCCATTGACCCCAGTTCGCTTTGCAGCAGCATCGACTCGACCGACCCAAGCTGAATGGCCATGGGCTGATCAGGCAACGTAACGGGGTAGTTCGGAAACCGGCTGGTCAGGTAACGCCCCACCCAGCCCTCCGTCAGCACCTGATTCGCATCCGATGCCGACAGCCAGATGTCCGTCGATCGGAAATGCGACCGGTTCGGCGACTGATACCCTACGTTCTGGACGATGGACAACTGGCTGTTGTCGTACAGTTCCCGAAAAGCGGCCAGCGCGGGATTGAAACCAAGCTGGCTAGTCAGTTTCAATACTTTATCCTTCGGAATGGCGATAGCCGGGCGTTTCTGGTAATACACATCATTTTCGTAAGGCACGACCGTATTCAGGCCATCGTTGCCGCCCTGTAGCTGTACCAGCACCAATACGTTGCCGTTCGTACCATCGAGGTCGAACAGCAAGGGGCTGTGCGCATACGCCCGGACCGGTATGCCCTCCATGCCGAAGGCAACTCCGCCGGTCAGCAAACCCAGTTGTCGTAGAAAATCCTTGCGGTTCATGGAAATGAAGGAGGAAAGGGAGGGGAGGAAAGGAGTCTAACTGCATTATCCTTTCCTCCCTTCTCCCCTTCCTCCCTTATGTTAGTTGATATTCGGGCTGGCGCATGACTGCCTTGATAAACTTCTGGATACGTACGTCGGCCATGGGTGTGTTCGTAGACCAGTTGGCCGCAATGGTACCGTCGAGGAGAGTCTCCAGCAGTTGTTTCCGCCGTTGGTCGCTGAGCGGAAACCGCAGCAGCCAGTCCGTAACCTCTTTCACGAACAGTTCGGCCTGCTCAGCGCTGGCAAAGCTTCGGGCATAGCCAAGTGGATTGAGGGCAAACGACAAGGCCTGGCCACTGGCCCGGCGGCCGTTCACGATGGAATCGGTAAAGCCGCCACGAGCCGGGTAGGTATTGGAACTGATCCAGTCGCGTTGCCCGGGCCAGCCTGCTACGTCGGGTGGCTGAAAAAGCTGCTGCTGGAGCGTTTTGCCTACATCCGCGAGGTAATTCCAGTCGGGGTTAGTGATGCCAAGTTCTTTGATGGTCCCAACCAGCAGTTCAGTCGGGGTTTTGATCTTAGCGCCCCGGTAGTCGGGTTTATAAAACTCCTCCGACGTCAGCAGAAACTGCAACAGGGGTTTAATCTGGTAATTAGCCTGCCGAAACACAGTCGCCATCTGGTTGATGAAGGCTTCGTTGGGCTGATAGTAAACAAACTCTTTGTAAAGCTTTCGGCTGATAAATTCAGCAACGGCGTTCTTTGTCAGAATGATGTCGACAATGTCGCTATAGGTAAAGTTGCCGGTTTTACCCAGAAATGTCTTGTCCCGGTCGGCGAAGCTAGCTTTGTTGAACACCGCCTTCAACCCCTCTACCCGCCAGCCGGTCAGGGCCAGGGCAGCCTGTTTTACGTCAGTTTCCGAGTAGTTGCCAGTCGGTCCGTCGCCCCGGCCCAGCGTGAACAGTTCCATCAGTTCACGGGCGTAGTTCTCGTTCGGCGCGTTTTTGTTATTCTGCCGACCATCGAGGTAGATCAGCATGGCGGGGTCGATGGTTACGTCCTTGACGAACTGCCGGAAATCACCGAACGCATACCGCCGGAACAGGGCGTTCTGCTGGTACATATGTTGCGGGTAGTTCACCTTCTGGCGTTCGGACGTAAAATGATTATGCCAGAACAGGACCATTTTTTCGCGCATGCTGGTGCCTTCGGTCAGCATCCGGTTCAGCCACCAGTTGGTCAGCTCCTTGTAGCGATCCCCGTCGACTCTGGCGTTGTTGGCCACCGGTGTTTCGGACACCCACGTATCAGGCGGAGCCGGCTGCGGCAGATCGGTCAGCAGTTCGGTACGGACAAACGCATCAGCCGATGCGAACGACAAGACCTTACGCAAATCACTACGTGTGTAACCGAATAAGCACCGGGACAGTAGGTGACGCGCCGTATCAACATTCCACACCGGCATACAGTAACATGTTTATTTTTTAGTATTACTTACAGTCACAACAGAGGTACGAAAGGAATAAATTTTAAACATAACACACTGATTATCAGCAGTTAAAAATAGCAAACCGACTTAAAAAGCAAGTGTTTTTCATGGCAGAAATTTCTGTAAGGTTATGCGTCCAACGCTAAGCCGACGGATCGCCAAACCACCCAATAAGTTCTATTGTGAATCCTAAGAAACTACCCGTCATCGGTGGTTATTCTGAGTATGAACACCCCAACTTCATCCCAAACGTCAGCAAACAGGCTCCGACTGGGCACGATTTTTTTCACCGTTTTTCTGGACCTGGTTGGCGTCGGTATTGCCAATCCGATCATTGCACCGTTGCTGCTCCGGCCAGAATCGGGTATGCTGCCGGCCGACTACAGTGAGAATGAACGCACACTACTTCTGGGCGTATTGATTGCCGTGTTCTCGATTGCCGGTTTCTTCAGCGGCCCTCTACTGGGCGCTCTATCGGATCGCTACGGCCGGAAGAAAGTTCTGCTGGCGTCGCTGGGCTTAACCTTTACCGGCTACCTGATCTTTGCCCTGGGAATCTACCTGAAGAATGTCCCGCTGCTGTTTCTGAGCCGAACCATCTACGGCATTGGTGGGGGGAACCTTTCCGTTATTCAGTCGGCTATCGCCGACGTAAGTGATGAGCGGTCCCGCACGAAAAACTTTGGGCTGATTGGCGTGGCCTTTGGGTTGGGGTTCATCATTGGTCCGGCCCTGGGTGGCGAACTGGCGAACCCAAACACCGTATCCTGGTTTAATTTCACGACACCGTTTCTGGCCGCGGCCCTGCTGTCGCTGATCAACATTGGGCTGGTCGTGCTGAACTTCCGCGAAACGCTGCAACACCCCGTCGACCGGCCGGTTACGATCCTGACCGGTATCCGAAACCTGTCCGAAGCTTTTACCGACTCACGGTTACGTATTCTGTTTCTGGGCGTGTTTTTCTACGCGCTGGGTTTTAACTTCTACACCCAGTTTTTTCAGGTCATTCTCATTAAGGTATTTGATTACAACCAGACCCAGATCGGGCGGTATTTCGCCTACGTGGGTCTGTGGGTAGCGCTCATGCAGGGCACGGTGGTACGTCGGGTGGCCAATTCGTATGCTCCCCAACAAATTCTGCGGTTCAGCGTCCTTGGCCTTGGGTTTGCGCTGTGGCTGTTCCTGCTGCCCCAGGAGAGTTGGCAACTGTTTCTGGTTGTGCCGATTCTGGCTTTATTTCAGGGCCTGACCTCCCCTAATTCCACGGCCCTGGTGTCGCAGAGCGCGGGAGCGCAGGAACAGGGCCGGACGCTGGGCATCAACCAGTCGGTTCTGTCATCGGCGTTTGCCTTACCGCCTATCCTCGCGGCCTACATGGATACGATTAACGTGCACCTGCCCATCGTAGTAGCGGGGTCGATGGTGTTGATTGGCTGGGGCTTTTTCATTCGTTTTTTCCGCACGGCTGTGGTGACGAACTGAACCACTGAAAATAATTTTGCCGGTCTCCTTGACTGGCATTTCATTTATCCGTTTACTTTGCAACACAAAGTACTTTATAACATGAATAATCTTACCCAGACGTTAAGTACGTACCGCTCCCCGTTTCAGGACGTATCGACCAGCCGTGGCCTGCGTGCCCTTACGCTGCTCACCGTAGCCGGCCTGAGCCTGCTGATCACCCGCGGGCTGTTGACCGGCAACTGGTGGTTCTTTATCATGCTGACGTGGAACCTGTTTCTGGCGTGGTTTCCGCTGGGCGTGGTACTGGTGCTGCGCGATTTGCGGGCGGCTGGTTTTCGACAGATGTGGCTACTGGCCGCTGGTCTGGCTGGTTGGCTGGCCTTCGTACCTAATGCGCCGTACATCATCACCGACCTGTTTCACATCAAGAACTTACAGGACTCCCTGTTGTGGTTCGACACCATGACGCTGTTCCTGTTTGCCCTGACGGGTTTGCTGGCGGGGCTGTACTCAACCCTGCTGGTTCACCGGATGATTCGCCCCCTGACAGAACATAGCCTCGCCTGGGTCCTGATGATCGGTTGCCAGCTCCTATCGGGCTTCGGAATTTACCTCGGGCGGTTCGGGCGGTGGAATAGCTGGCACATTCTGACTAAACCGTCGCTGCTGTTGAACGCCGTAACGAGTTCGTACCAGGATCACCTGAGCCTGAAACTAACCCTGGCGTATGGCTTTGTGCTGACGGTCCTGTACGTGGCTTTTTACTGGTACGTCGAGCAGGATAGCGATGCAAAAGCCTGAGCCGTATAGTCACGCCATGAATCCGTTTTTGCTTCCAGCATCGATACTCCGCCGGGAAGACCGCTACTTCACGCTGGCCGGTTGCCCGCATAAGCCCATGAACGTCCGGCTGTTTCACCGATATTTTGCTTCATGATTAATGTTCACAAGGTTTTTCGCAGCTTCCGGTTTGCCGGGCAGGGCATTGTCGATCTGTTTCGGTACGAAAACAACGCCAAAGTTCATTTACTCATCGCTGCGGCTGTCATTATTGCGGGCCTCTGGTTAGGTCTGGCCCGCACGGAATGGGCAATTATCCTGACTCAGATCGGGCTGGTCTGGGCCGCCGAAGCGTTTAACACAGCCCTTGAGAAGCTTTGCGATCTGGTAATGCCGGAACTTCATCCAACGATCAAAGCCGTTAAAGATTTGTCGTCGGGAGCCGTTCTGGTGCTGGCCATTACGTCCGTCGTAGTCGGTGTCATAATCCTGGGTGGAAAACTGGTCGACCTCCTGTACAGCCAGTACTCCTTCCGTTAATTTACGTATTCATCCAACCTTGACCATGTCTGAATCGCGCGAACACCTCCAGACGCTGACCGAGATCCGCAGCCTGATGGAGCGCTCTTCCAAATTCCTGTCCTTAAGTGGTTTATCGGGCGTCTCGGCGGGCATTATCGCACTCGTGGGGGTGGGGGTAGTTTCCCTCCGAAAAGCCGCCGAGTCGTATCCCCGCGCCATCTACGACCGCCCGATTATTCCGTCGACTACCACCCGGCACGATCTGGTTACGTTCCTCATCACGGATGCCCTTGTCGTGCTGGTGCTTGCGCTGCTGGCTGGTACGTTTTTTACGGTTCGCCGGGCTCGTCGGCAGGGGCTGAGCGTCTGGAATGCCAGTTCACGGCGGCTGTTGTGGGCGCTGCTGGTGCCGCTGGCGACGGGGGGCCTGGTGTGTCTGGCATTCATCCGCTACAATCTGGTCTGGCTGACATTCCCAACGACGCTTATTTTCTACGGTTTGGCGCTGCTGAACGGCAGTAAATACACGCACCGCGATGTTGAATCGCTGGGTTACTGCGAAATCGCACTCGGTTTGCTGTCCCTGTTCATCAGTGGGATCAACCTGCTGGCCTGGGCGCTGGGCTTCGGGGTCCTGCACATCGTGTATGGACTGGCCATGTGGTACAAGTACGAACGCAAAACCGATACGGCATGATGAAAGACCTGTTAGCGCAGTTTAACAAAGCCTTTGAGAGCAAAGCGCGGCTGAGCATCATGTCCGTACTAGTGGTAAATGAGTCACTCAGTTTCAATGCCCTCAAAGAACTGCTCAGCCTGACCGACGGCAACCTCGCTACACACCTGCGGGCGCTGGAGGAAGCCGGTTACGTTGCCGTGCAGAAGCAATTCATTGGCCGCAAACCCAATACGACCTACTCGGCCACCGACGCCGGTCGGCAGGCTTTCACCGATCACCTGAACGCCCTGGAAGAGTTCATAAAAAACCTATAACCGTAACAAACGTACTGATTTACAAGCCGTACTCTGGTATTAACGTAAAACGACCACATCCATGAAAGAGGCCATTCTTAACAATCTGGACAATCCCCGGCAGCTCGAAGTATTGTACCGGGACAACCAAACCGCCTTTACGCAGTCGTTCAACTCGATTTACGAAGAGTTAAAAAACAACAAAACCGTAGCGATCTGGTACGAACGGCTGAATTACGCCAGTCCTGCGATTTCCAAGGATTCGACCAGAGACTTAACCTTCACCGTTATCGCTTCCGTTCTGGCCGGGCTGTTTGCCAAACTGCCGGAACTACTGGCAATCGACGAAGAATATTTCTATTCGAGAAATATTGCTTTCATCGTGCTTCCGCTGTTGATGGCTTACTTCCTCTGGACGCAGAAAAGTAGCGTAAACAAACTGATTGGCGTGGCCTCGGTGACGCTGATTTCGCTGCTGTATATTAACAAACTGCCTGTTGCGCCCAGGAGCGATACGTTGATTCTGGCCTGCATTCACCTCCCCCTTTTCCTGTGGACGTTACTGGGATTCAGCTTCGTCGGCGATAGGATAACAGACAGCCGGAAACGGCTCGACTTCTTGCGCTACAATGGCGATCTGGCGGTAATGATGGCCCTGATTGCCATCGCGGGTTTCCTGTTCACCGCGATCACGATTGGCTTGTTTAAATCAATACAAATCAACATTGGCGAATTCTATGGCCGCTATGTTGTCGTTTTTGGCGTATCGGCCGCGCCCTTCGTCGGTACGTACCTGGTTCGCACCAACCCCCAGTTGGTCGGCCGGGTCTCACCCGTTATCGCCCGGCTCTTTACCCCCCTGGCGTTACTTACCGTAATCGCTTTTCTGATCGCCATCGTAACTTCCGGTAAAGATCCGTTTAAAGACCGGGATTTTCTGATTGTTTTCAACCTGCTCCTGATTGGGGTTATGGCCCTAATCCTGTTTTCCGTAGCCGAATCGTCGAAGGCGGCTGTTAACCGCAACGAAGTGTTGCTGCTGTTCGTGCTGGCGCTTACGACCATCATTGTGAATGGCATTGCGCTGTCGGCCATCCTATACCGGATAACCGAATGGGGCATTACCCCAAACCGGCTCGCCGTTTTAGGGGGCAATGTGCTTATTCTGGTCAATTTGATTCTGGTAACGCGTACGCTTTTTCAGGCCATCCGAAGCGGCCAGAACGGGACCACCCTCCGCGCCGAAGTTGTGGGGAACGTCATAGCCGGATTTTTACCGGTTTATAGCTTGTGGACCGTCGTCGTGACCTTCCTGTTTCCGGTCCTGTTTGATTTTAAGTAGAAGCGAACAGGCCAAATTTTGCCCTAATCAACGTTACCTCGTCGAACGAAGGGAGTCAAAATAGGCAGAAAACAACCGCTCAGAAAATAAGCGCAAACTCTGCCGCTTTCAAGACGAGCACACGTTCCGAATTTTCGGAACTTCGGAACGTGCCTTTTTGCCTGCTTGTTCGATGAAGACCGTTCTGTTCCTGATTAATCCGCTACCCAGCCACTATAATGGCTTTTTTCGGCTGGCCGATTTGCTTCGCGCCCATGATTACCGGGTTGTCTTTACGGGGACGGCTTACCTGCGCAACCACATCGAATCGCAGGGGTTTGCGTTTATCGAGCTCGACTACCTCATCGAATATTACGTCGTTAACCGACACGAAAGCCTGGAGGATCTGAAACGGACCATCCGCAGCAAACAGTTCGGTCGGCAGCGGTACCGCGAGTTTCTGGAAAAGGTCCGGTCCATCGAAGGCGTTCTGGAAGCTGTTCGTCCGGATCACGTGCTGATCGACGAGCATCTGAACTATTATTATTACCTGGTGCAGCACCTGGTGCCGCAGGTCTGTTTTCTGCACATCAAGCCACCCACCCGGCGCGCTCCTGGTCTGCCGCCGATGACCGACCCAACCCCAAGCTTCAATTCGTTCCGCGACCGGGCCTATAGCTGGTGGTCGTGGGAGAAACACCTGATGCGCCGACGGGTTGGGCGCTGGCTCCGCGAGGGCGTGTTTCTCGGCAAAAACGATTTGTATTTTGTCGGGCGCCGGGGTCGCAGGTTCGGGGTTGACAAGCGCCGTCTGGACCAGCGCAATAACGCTCTGTACGACATCGTCCGGGGCGTGTCGTCCATTTACATGACGCCCCAGGCGTTTGAGTACCCCTGGTTCAGGCCGACCGCTGCGGAGTTCTTTCTGACCCGGCCCTACCAGCGCCGGGATACTACCGACAATGCTCCGTTCTGGAAAACCATTTCGCCGGTGCTGCGTGGAGAAGACAAAGTGATTCTGGTAGCGTTGGGTACACTCAGCGCCGATCAGGCCGACGTAGCGGTTCAGTTTCTGCACAAGGTGGTGGAAGCCGTGCGCCCCCTGCCGGGCGTTCAGGTGATCATCGCCAACAAACTGCTGGCCGCTCAGCCCGACGTGTCGCTTCCGTCGCATATCCACCTGTTTGCGCACGTACCACAGCCTGAGCTCCTCCCCCACTGCGATCTGATGCTGACGCACGGCGGAATTGGCTCCGTTACGGAATGTCTCGCAGCCGGGGTGCCCATGCTCGTTTATCCGCTCAACCTGACCAGCGATCAGGTAGGTAACGTCGGCCGGGTGCTGTACCATCGACTGGGTCTGGCGGGCGAACTGCGGAAAGCCGATCCGAACATAATCCGCTGGCAAATCAGTATGCTACTCACCGATCAGAATGCCTATGCAGAACGCGTCCGGTCGCTACAGCAGAAGATTACGACCGACACCCCGCGCCAGGAAGCGGCCGTACTGAAACTGCTCAACTACAAGGCCGCTCCGCAGTTGACCAACTCCTGACATCAAGCTCATTCTGTTCGTCAGACGACCCACTTACTACCGCGAAACCTTTTGCAGGCTCACGGGTACGCAGATTTCCGGGCACTCGCAGGTGCTTGGCACCAGCACGACCGTTACGTCCCGGAAACAGCCGTTGTCGTTGAACACCCGGATGGTATAGGGCTGCGGACTGGCCGGGTTGGCCAGATTCTGAGCAACGACGCCAGTAGCAGGTATGGTCGGCAATCCCGCCGGACTGGTAGCCGGACCGGTGTAGGTTGGCCCAACGGAGACGTCGTACCGGTAGGCGGGGTTGAAGCCGCCCAGCACAATCCGGCCGTCTGTCTGGGGCGTTGCTCCCACGCAGGTCGGTGATACCGCCGAAGCGTTAAAGGCCGGGCGCTGATTGATAGTGACGCTGACCGAATCAGCCCCCGAACAGCCCGCCGAATCCGTGATCGTAACGATGTACAATCCCGCGTTGGCGGTAGTTGCGTTCGCCAGCGTTGGGTTGGCTACGTTGGCGGTAAAATTGGCCGGTCCGGTCCAGCGATACGTAGCCGACACACTGGCGGTAGCCGTCAGCCGGAGTGTATCTCCCGAACAAATGGGTGCATTACTATTCGCCGTAACGACCGGGAAGCCTGCGGGCTGCGTCACCCCAAATGCTTGTGAGAACTGGCAGTCGTTGGCATCGGTCACGGTCAGCGAGTACGTTCCGGCCACCAGTTGCGTGCGGTCTTCGGTCGTGACGCCGTCGTTCCAGAGAAAGCGGTAAGGCGGGGTACCTCCCCGGGTACTGATATCGATACTACCGGTATTACCACTGAAGCACGTTACGTTCGTCACGAACCCTTCAAACTCCAGCCGGAACGGTTCCGTGATGGTGACCCGGGTGCTGTCGCGGCAACCATTCGCATCGGTTACAACAACCTGATAGGTACCCGCTCCGATGTTGTTGAGGTCTTCGGTCGTCGCAACGGGTTGGCCGGTGGCGTTCGTCCAGGCATACAAGTACGGGGCTGTTCCACCGGTTACGGTCAGATTGATCAGACCGGCCAGGTCGCCTTCGCAGCGAATATTCCGGGTGGTAAAGGTCAGTACCAGGGCATCCGGCTGGCCAATCGTAACGGTCAGCGATTGAACGCAATTGTTACGATCCGTTACGGTTACGACGTACTGCCCAGCCGCCAGACTGTCGAGGTCTTCGGTCGTTGCGCCGGTACTCCATTGGTACGTATACGGCGCGGTTCCTCCCGAAGGCATCAGGTTAATAGTGCCGGTGTTGGTGCCGTTGCAAAGCGCCGGGGTCGTCTGCGCCGACAGACTCAAGGCTGATGGTTGACTAATGGTGAACGACAAGCCACCGGTGCATTGGTTCGCATCGATAACCGTCACCGAATATACCCCGGCCGTCAGCCCGCTCAGGTTGGCGGTCGTTGCCCCGGTGTTCCATTGATACGTATACGGTTGTGTGCCGCCCCCCACGGTCAGGGTGACGCTGCCATTCGAACCGCCAAAACAACTGACATCCGTTTCGTTGCCGCTTACCAGCAGAGGAGTCGGTTCGGTCACCGTAAACCCACGCGTCAGCAAACAGCCGTTGGCATCAGTGATGGTAACCTGGTACGCCCCCGCCGTCAGTCCCGTCAGGTTCTGCGTCGTAGCACCGGTGTTCCACGAATAGCTGTAGGGGCCTGTTCCGCCACTCACCGTCAGGCTGATGGCTCCGGTGGCCCCTCCCGCACAGGCTACCGGCTGTATCTGCGCCTGAAGGGCCAGCGCAGGCGGTTGACTGATGGTGATGCTCAGGCTCGTCACGCAGTTGTTAGCATCCGTAACCGTCAGGGAGTACGTCCCAGCTACCAGGCCCTGCCGATCTTCCGTGGCCGTACCATCAGCCCACTCGAATTGATAGGGAGCCGTACCACCGGTAACAGTCACGTTTATGGTTCCGTCCTGACCACCGAAGCAGCGCACATTGGTCGTTTGTGCAGAAAGGCTCAGGGCCGTAGGCTGGGTGATGGTTTCGGAAACAGCCTGCGTACAGCCGTTGGCATCTGCCACCGTTACAGAGTATACGCCCGCAATAAGGCCCGTCAGATTCTGGCTTGTAGCCCCGTTGCTCCATTGATATGTATACGGCTGGGTACCACCCGAAACGGCCAGTTGAATAGCCCCTTCGTTCCCGCCGAAGCAGCGAACGTTCTGGCTGGTTTCCACTACGGTCAGAGCCGTAGGCTGATTGATGACAAGGGTTCCGGTAGCGGTACAACTGTTGGCATCGTTTACCGTGACCGAATACACCCCGGCTACCAGCCCGCTGAGGTCCTCCGTTGTGGTTCCGTTGCTCCACCGATACGTATAAGCGGGCGTTCCGCCGGTTACGGTCAGATTGATACTGCCTGTAGCCCCGCCATTACAAAGCACATCCTGCTCGGCCAGGGCGAGTGTCAGGGCCGGTGGCTGGGTGATCGTGACGGAGGTAATGGCTGTACACAGATTCGCGTCCGTTACGGTAACCGAATACACCCCGGCCAGCAAACCGGAAAGATCCTCGGTGGTCGCTCCATTACTCCAGCTATACAGATACGGGGTAGTCCCGCCATTGACAGTTAGATTGATCTGGCCGGTTGCCGCCCCATTGCAGACCACGTTCGTGGCCGATGCGCTCAGGCTCAACGCCGTAGGTTGCGTCAGGGTTACCGAGGTAGCGGCCGTACAGCCGTTGGTGTCTGTCACCGTAACGGAATATACCCCCGCCACCAGGTTGGCCAGGTCTTCGGTGGTTGCGCCGGTGTTCCATTGGTACGTATACGGCTGAGTGCCGCCGGCCACAGTGAGTTGAATACCTCCGTCGGATGCCCCGAAACAATCCGGGTCCTGCGATTGATACGTCAGGCTTAGCTCAGTGGGCTGCGTGACGGTCACGGACGTAGCGGCCGTACAGCCATTGCTATCGGTAACAGTCACTGAGTAAATTCCCGCGATCAGGCCAGTCAAATCTTCGGTGGTGGCACCGGTGTTCCACTGATAAGCATACGGTTGCGTACCACCCGTAACGGCCAGTTGAATAGTACCGTTCGCCTGGCCGAAACAGTCAACCGGCGTGGCCTGTGCGGTCAGGCTAAGGGGTTGCGGCTGCGAAATCGTGACGGACATAGTAGCCGTACACAGATTGGCGTCGGTAGCCGTTACGGTGTAGACACCGGCAGCCAGCCCCGTCAAATCTTCGGTCGTTGCGCCGGTATTCCAGGAATAGCTGTACGGTTGAGTTCCGCCCGCTACGGTCAGGTCGATGGTCCCATCCGATCCGCCGAAACAGCGAACATTGGTAAAGCTATTGCTCAGTTGCAGTTGAGTCGGCTCGTCGACGGTGAAGTTGCGGGTGAGTCGGCACCCGTTCGCATCGGTGATGGTAACCTGATACGTTCCCGCCGTCAGCCCGGTCAGGTTCTGCGTCGTAGCGCCGGTGTTCCAGGAATAGCTGTAAGGAGCCGTACCGCCCGACACCGTCAGGCTGATAGTCCCCGTTGCACCACCGGCACAGGCTACCGCCTGCACCTGCGCCTGCAAGGTCAGCGCAGGCGGTTCGCTGATGGTGATGCTCAGGCTCGTCACACAATTGTTACCGTCCATGACCGTCAGTGAGTACACCCCGGCGCTCAGCCCCTGGCGGGTTCGGGTGGCCGCTCCATCCGCCCATTCGTATTCATACGGTAATGTACCGCCGGTAACCGTCAGGCTGATGGTGCCATCGTCGCCACCGAAGCAGCGAACATTCGTTTGTTGAGCGGCAATGCTCAGGGCGGCCGGCTGAGTAAGTTCATCGGTCAGGCTAATGGAACAGCCATTGGCATCGGTCACGGTCGCCGAGTACACCCCGGCCGTCAGCCCCGACAGGTTTTCGGACGTAGCACCGGTATTCCACCGATACGTGTAGGGCTGCGTCCCCCCCGAAACCGCCAGCCGGATTGAGCCGTCGTTACCACCGAAACAGCGAACATCCTGATCAGCCGCCGACAGACTCAGCGCCGTTGGCTGGTTGACCACGACCCGCTCGGTGGCTGTACAACTGTTCGCATCAGTCACCGTCACGGAATAAATACCGGCTGTTAATCCATTGATTTCGGAGGTTGTCGCGCCGTTGTTCCACCGATACGCGTAGGCCCCTGTGCCACCCGTTACGGTCAGCCGAACGAAGCCGTTGCTGCCACCGTTGCAGGATACGTCCTGCTCAGAGGTATTGATCACCAGCGCCGGGGGCTGCGTAATAACGACGGTCAGACTCTGGACGCAGCCGTTGTTGTCAGTCACCGTCACAACATACGTTCCGGCTTCCAGATTGGTCCGGTCCTGGGTCGTCAAGGAATCTGACCAGCGATACTTGTACGGGGCCGTGCCACCGGTAACGGTCAGGTCAATGCTGCCGGTGCGTCCCTGAAAACAGGATGCGTTTACCTCGGTGGCGCTGAGTACAAGCGCCGGTGGTTCAGTAATGGTAGCCATGAGTGTTTCGGTACACCCATTTGCATCCGTGACGGTAACGGAGTATGTGCCCGCCGTCAGACCGGTCAGGTCTTCGGTAGTGGCACCGTTTGACCAGCGGAACTGGTACGGTGGTGTCGCTCCTTCGATGATCAGGTTGATGGCACCGTCGGAACTTTCGTTGCAGGTTTCGGGCGTCACCTGAGCGCTGATGGCAAACGGCGGTGGCTGCGTAATCACGGTTTGTAGCGAAGCCTGGCAGCCGTTCGCATCGGTAACGACCAGCGTATAGGAGCCGGCCGGCAAGCCAAATACACTCGGCGTTGTAGCTCCGTTACTCCATTGATAGCTGTAGGGTTGTGTGCCACCCCGAACGGCCGGCGTAATGCTGCCCGATTGCCCACTGCATTGCAGATTGCTCGGCATGCCTTCGACAATCAGCGAATCAGGCTCCGTCACGGCCGAGGTAGATCGGCTCACGCATCCGGCCGCATCCGTTACCGTCACGGTATAGTTACCGGCCGGAATATTTGCCAGGTCCTGGGTTGCTGCAACTGGTTGCCCGGCGGTATTAGTCCAGGCGTATTGATACGGAGCCGTACCGCCCGTTACGGTCAGGTCGATGGCGCCGTCGGAGCCTCCTTTGCAGGACACCGGCTTGATGACCTCGCTGAGATTCAACGAATCGGGCTGTGTTAACGTAAAGGAACGGAAAGCCGTACACTGGTTATTGTCGGTCACGGTGACAGAATACACCCCGGCTACCAAAGCCTGTCGGTTGCGCGTGCTGACATTGTCGTTCCAACTGTATTCGTAGGGGGCAACACCACCCGTTACGGTCACACTAATGCTGCCCGTTGGCTGATCGAAGCAGCCAACGTCGCGAGTTACGGCGGCAATGTTCAGCGCGGTGGGCTGCCCCACGGTCGCCGACATAACGCCGGTACACTGGTTGGCATCGGTCACGGTGACGGAATAGACACCGGCCGATACTCCCGTAATGTCCTCGGTGGTCGCACCAGTCGACCAGCGGAACGCGTAGGGCAACGTGCCGCCCGCTACGGCCAACTGAACGCTGCCGTCCGATCCGCCGAAGCAACGTACCGGCGTCGCCTGCGTCGTCAGGCTGAGTGCGGTGGGCTGCGCTACCACCACGGAGCCGCTGATGGTGCAGCTATTGGCATCGGTTACGGTCACGGAATACGTTCCGGCTACCAGTCCGGTCAAATCTTCGGTCGTGGTTCCGTTGCTCCACCGATACGTGTAAGCGGGCGTTCCTCCGGTGACGGTCAGGTTGACCGCCCCGTTGGTGGCACCGTTGCAGGCAGCATCCTGCTCGGTGAGTTGAATAGCCAACGCCGGAGGTTCAGTGATGGTTACGGAGGTGGTAGCCGTGCAGCCATTCGCATCGGTCACCGTCACTGAATACGTTCCGGCCGGTAAACTAGCCAGGTCTTCGGTGGTCGCGCCGGGTATCCCACTGGTATTGCTCCAGGCATAGCGGTAGGGCGTGGTACCACCCGACACAGTCAGGTTGATGGCTCCGGTGCGGGCACCGTTGCAGGCCACATTGGTCGATGAAGTAGTCAGGCTTAGGGCGGCCGGCTGCGTGAGTGACACCGATGTAGCTATGGTGCAGTTGTTGACATCCGTCACGGTGACGGAATACACCCCGGCGGTGAGTCCGATCAGGCCCTCGGTGATCGCGCCGTTGCTCCACTGGTACGTATCCGGAACCGTACCGCCCAGCACCGTCAAGCTGATGGCCCCGTCGGCGCTGCCGAAGCAGGACGGATTCGTAGCGTCGGTCAAGAGGTTTAGAGCCGTCGGCTGCGTCACCGTCACGGACGTCGTAGCCGTACACAGATTTGCATCGGTAACCGTGACCGAGTACACCCCGGCAGTCAGGCCCGAGACATCTTCGGTCGTCGCGCCGGTTGTCCAGCGGAACTGATACGGTAGGGTACCACCGGTAACGGACAGATTGATAGCGCCGTTGGCACCCCCGTTGCAGGCAACGCCCGTCACCTGAGTGTTCAGACTCAGCGCCGTTGGCTGGGTGATGGTAGTGGTTATGGCGGCCGAACAGCTATTCGCGTCTGTAACGGTTACTGAATAAGTACCCGCTACCAGCCCGGTCAGGTCCTGTGTGGTCGCCCCTGTGTTCCACCGGTAAGCATATGGCTGTGTACCACCTACGACCGACAGGTCAATGCTGCCGTCGGTACCGCCGAAACACCGCACATTCGTGAAGGTCCGGCTCAGTTGCAGCGGCTGCGGTTCATCGACAATAAAACTACGGCTGCTGAGGCACCCCTGCGCGTCGGTTACCGTAACCTGATACGTACCGGCCGCCAAATTGGTGCGATTCGCCGTGGTCGGTCCATCCGCCCAGCGATACGTGTAAGGTCCCGTTCCGCCCGACACGGTCAGGCTGATAGTGCCCGTTGTGCCCCCGGCACAAGCCACATTAATAACCGATGCTGCTACGGTCAGGGCTGCGGGCTGCGTCAGCGTTACCGACGTAACCGCCGTACAGTTGTTGTTATCTGTGGCCGTCACGGAATACACCCCGGCGACCAGTGCCGAACGGTCTTCGGTCAGGACACCATCCGACCAGCGGTACTGGTAGGGCTGTGTGCCGCCCGTTACGGTCAGATTGATACTGCCGTTCGCATTACCGAAACAGGTTGGGTTTTGTTGCGTCGTACTCAGGCTTAATGCTATTGGCTGCGTCACCGTCACGGACGTGGTAGCCGTACAACTATTGGCATCCGTGACCGTGACGGAATACGCCCCGGCCACAATTGCGTTTAGATTCTGGGTCGTGGCCCCGTTGCTCCACCGATATGTATAGCCCGGCGTACCGCCTGCTACGGCCAGCGATACGGCCCCCGTGGCACTGCCGAAACAGCGAACCGGCGTTGCCTGCGCGGTGAGCGTAAGAGCCGGGGGCTGGCTGACCACGATGGAGCCGGTAACCGTACAACTATTGGCATCGGCCACCGTCACGGAGTAGGTCCCCGCCGAAACGGCCGGTAAGTTCTGGGTCGTCGCACCGGTGTTCCAACGGTAAGAGTAGGGTGTTGTACCGCCCGTTACGGTCAGGCTGACCGAACCGGTGCTGGTCCCATTGCAGAGCGCATCCCGTTCATCGAGCGTTACGCGCAGAGCAGGCGGCTGAGCGATCGTGGCCGAGGTAGTGGCCGTACAACTATTCGCATCGGTGACCGTTACGGAATAGGTTCCGGCCGTAACGCCCGCCAGGTTCGGAGTCGTCGCGCCGTTACTCCACCGATACGTATAGCCCGGTGTTCCTCCCGTTGCCGTCAGATTGATGGTACCAGTCGTAGCCCCGCTGCACGACAGGTTCGTCACGGCCGTAGTCAGGGTGAGGGCCGTGGGCTGGGTAAGGGTGACCGACAAGGGCGTGGGCGTAGCAAGGCAGGTATTGCGGTCCGTAACCGTCACCGAGTACGTACCGGCTGGAACAGCCGCCAGGTCTTCAACAGTCGCGCCGTTGCTCCACCGATACGTATAAGGTGATGTTCCACCGGTTACCGTCAGATTTACCAGTCCGTCGGAACTGCCGTTGCATCGTGGGTTCTGAGTGGTAACGGTTAGCGTAGGAGTCGCAAACACCGTCACTGACTGCGCTACCGTAGCCGTACAACCACTTGGCGTCGTCACGGTTGCCCGGACGGTTCCGGGCGTTGTACCGGTCCAGCGCACCGTCACACTGTTACTGGTTGGCGTTCCGCCCGCCGTGATGGTTCCGTTGGTGACCGACCAGCTATACGTTCCCGAGCTACCGGCCAGGGTATAGGTGGCTGTGCTACCGGTACAGGCCGTTGTGGGTCCGCTGGCAAAACTGAGCGTTGGGGTTTCGGCCTGCACCACAATCGAGGTGGTATCCCGACACCCCTGCGCGTTGGTGACGGTCAGGTTATATCGCCCGACCGCCGTTGTCGAAATAACCCGGGTAGTCAGAATCTGCTTGTCCGGCGTGATCCATTGATACGTATAGTTGCCACTCGAACTAGTAGCTACGGCTGTCAGCGAGGTTGTACCGCCCGGTAAGCAAACCACCGGATTCGCCGGCAAAATAGTGACGGTGAGGTCATTGTTCCGGTTCACAAATTCCAGACAGACAGTCCCCTGTCGGCCAAGCTCATTTTCGACAGCCACCCGGATCGTATCGCGCGAACAGGACGGGGCGTTAGCCCGCATCGTGTACGTAATGCAGCTATCCTGGGAGAAACTAACTGACTGCGTCAGCGAACCGCCTACAATGCTGGTAATCCGGTTTCGGGTACCGCAACTGGCCAGCCGAAGGCACCGCGTAACGGCCTGCCCCGGTGTAACTTCAGCCGCAGTATAGAAATCGTCGGGCAGGTTGTTGTCGGGATTCAGTACATCGACACGTGCGTCGTAGTTTGAGTAGAAGCCGAAATTACCCGTGCTGGTCCCCCCCGTATTACTGATTACACCGACCTGAAACCGCTCGTTGGACGTAACGGTATTGACCGTACCAGCCGCAGCAATCGAGCCGTTGGGAAAACTGACAATGGCTTGCGGTACGCCCCCTACCGTTACATTGTCTACAACGGTACCATAGGTCGTATAGGGTTGCCCTCTGAACCGCAGGCTCGACAAGCCAGCCTGGGGAATGGTCACGATGGCCTGATCGTTGGAACTACTGCTGGTTCGGTAGAAATCGATACGCCTGCTCCCGTTACAGGGGTTGATGGTCGGCAGAATTCCCATGCCGAATTCGTTGGCTGCGTACGATGACACCTGGTACGTATACGCCCGCCGGGAGGTAGTGATGGTAAAGGCCCGGTTCGGATAGTTGGGCAGATTGTAAGTGAATACCTCTCCGTTATTGATGACAGTGGTTGCCAGCGGAGCCGTGACAGTCCCCCCCGCCGATGTCGGCCCTGAGATCGTAACCGTCGTTGCCCGCTCAATCCCAACCACAAATATGTAATCAGAATTAGCGGTCGTATTCTGGCCGTGAACTGCCACGTAGTTCTGGCCGGTCGTTCGGGCCGGTACCAACTGGTCGATCCCGGCGTCCTTGTTACCGCTGTAGGGTTGTCCATTGTGCTGCGACCCGGAATTAACCACGATCGGCTGGTTCGACGTAACCAACACCCCAGCTACCGACCGGTTTTCCGAGTTGGCCGTACCAATTATCCGGGTCGATACCAGATACGTATCACCGGCGTTCAGCGTTACCGTATGCGGAAACGTGGTGATGCCCTGCAACGAGGTTACACTGGTGGGTGCCCCGGCAGCGGAGGGTGGCAACCGAAACGTAACGACCGTGTTGTTCTGCGTCGCCATGACGCCCACAAAATGCCGCTCATCCAGGTTGTTGTTGGTCGTGGTTAGCCGGGTTTGGCTACCGGTGTAGAAAGCATATCCAAGAGCCGCCCGGCATTTGAGCGGTACAATGTCCTGGTTCAGAGAAGCCGTCTGTCGGTAGGTTGCCTGGATGGGCTCATCCGACGTAATGATCAGCCCTTTGTTCCGCTGAACCGTATTTACCGTATTCGACATAACCACGGTCTGGCCACCCGTCAGGCTGGTTGGAAGTGATACGATCGTCGATCCGGTCGAGGTTACGACAACGGTCTGGTCGTAGGACCCATCCGGCGTCCGGATGCGTACGGTCGTGAAGGGAGCGTTCGTAGACAGAACAAGGTCCTGCGAACCGAAGTAATTGACATTAGCCGTTGTCGGGTTGCCGTATATGGGCGGCATGTAGCACGTATTGGACGTACCGCATTCAATCGTCTGCGCGCATTCCGGACAGTCGGGATCCTGGCAGTCAATGAGGTTATCGCCGTCATCGTCGATATTGTTGTTACAGATTTCGACCAGTTGGGCCAAAGCCGGCGTGACCGTACTGAAGGTCATGCCGCTGATGAGTAGCAGCAGTAGCCCAATTCGGCTTAAAATGCGACGAGGGAAGGAAACGTTGAGCTTGGAGAGATCCGGCATACGCAATCGGGTGGCGTCCGTTGTTCCGGCTCAAAATACATGCCAAAAGGGGGGAGTCTGGTTCGATAACCCGCAATTCCGGCTAGCTACGCCCGTTCTTCAGTAATTTGGCTTTTATCAACATAGGTTGGTTAACTTGGTATGAACTTTGCCCCACCGGCGTTTCAGAGTGGGTATCTAGTAACCAACAAAAAAGCGGCTCAGTCACCTGAGCCGCTTCTGATTATAAACGTGTGCGAAACGCTTAGGCTTCCTGCAGTACGTTTGCTGATTTAACCGTCTTGATGATCCGGGCTGCTACTTTATACGGATCAGCCGCTGAGTTCGGACGGCGATCTTCGAGCCAGCCTTTCCAGCCGCGCTCAACGGTAGCAATGGGAATCCGGATCGAAGCGCCCCGGTCAGATACGCCGTAGGAGAACTGGTCGATTGACTGGGTTTCATGCTTACCCGTCAGACGCAGGTGGTTATCAGCGCCATACACGTCGATGTGTTCTTTAACCACCGGCGCGAAGGCTTCGCAGATCGTATCGTAAATTTCTTTCTTACCAGCCGTACGCAGGGTCGAGTTCGAGAAATTGGCGTGCATACCCGATCCGTTCCAGTCAGCATCCGTACCCAGCGGCTTGCAGTGCCAGTTGATCCAGACACCGTATTTCTCACCGATACGCTCCAGCAGGTAACGGGCTACCCAGATCTGGTCACCGGCCTGTTGGGCACCTTTGGCAAAAATCTGGAATTCCCACTGACCCGGGGCAACCTCCGCGTTGATACCTTCTACGTTCAGACCAGCTTCGAGGCAGGCATCCAGGTGCTCTTCAATGATTTCCCGACCAAACGCGTGGTTAGCACCAACTGAGCAGTAGTACGGTCCCTGAGGAGCCGGTTCACCTTCGGCGGGGAAGCCCAGCGGCTTGTTGGTTTCGCGGCTGTAGAGGAAGTACTCCTGCTCGAAACCAAACCAGAAATCATTGTCGTCATCTTCAATCGTAGCGCGACCGTTCGACTCGTGGGGTGTTCCGTCGGCGTTCAGCACTTCGCACATAACCAGGTATCCATTCTTACGCTGCGGATCAGGCACGATGAACACCGGCTTCAGCAGACAGTCTGACGAACCGCCCGGAGCCTGCTCAGTTGATGAACCGTCGAATGACCACATTTCGCAGTCTGCCAGTTCACCGGAAAAATCACTTACAATCTTGGTTTTCGAGCGCAGGCTCTGGGTGGGCTTATAACCGTCAAGCCAGATATACTCCAACTTAGCTTTTGCCATAGGTGTACGTAAATAAAATTGTATGGAACAGATAAGTACGATGATTTCCTAACAAATATATAATACAGTCCAAAAAATTATAGCAGCCCTTAGGCCCTTAACCTACTTTTAATTGCATATTTGCAAAATATTCCTAATTTTCGTTTGTAATTTACAATTTATAGCTCCGTTTGTTTGGAACGCGACTATTTTCGGAATTAAGGCAGTTTTATGGCATTGATCTACTTTTTGGTCAGATTATTTTGCTTTTCAATCCTCGATTAGGCTTAAATATTATTTTTCTGCCCCATAGATTTATTTTTTGAAACCTGCCTTCCTCGGTGCCGATAGCCTCAAAACGGAACCGAGCCGTCTATTTTTTTGTACCTTTGCAGGATGCTCTACCGCCCTTCGGGACCAGGTAAGGGACTGTTAATCATGAAGAAAGTTGCTTTTTATACTCTCGGCTGCAAACTGAATTTCTCCGAAACATCCACACTGGCCAGGCTCCTTGAAGAGCAGGGGCACGAGCGGGTAGAATTCAATGAGCAGCCCGACGTTTTTATTATTAATACCTGCTCCGTGACAGACAATGCCGACAAGAAATGCCGGAAGATTGTCCGCGAAGCGCAGAAGATCAATCCTGATGGCTACGTAGCGATTCTGGGTTGCTACGCGCAACTGAAGCCGCAGGAAATTGCCCAGATTCCGGGCGTCGACGCGGTTTTGGGTGCGGCAGAGAAGTTTCGGCTGCACGAACTGATCGGGACGTTTGATAAGCAGCCCGCCGGCGAGTCGGCCCGGGTATTTAACTCGCCCATCGAAGAAGCCATCGAGTACCATGCCTCCTATTCGCTGAACGACCGCACCCGGACGTTTCTGAAGGTGCAGGACGGCTGCGATTACCCCTGCTCCTACTGCACCATTCCGCTCGCCCGGGGCAAAAGCCGCTCCGATACGATCGCCAACGTGGTCCGGGCCGCGCATGACATTGCGGAACGGGGGGTTAAGGAGATTGTTCTGACCGGCGTCAACATCGGCGATTTTGGCCATGTAGATGGCAGCGGGGAGATACTACACCAGAAGGAAACATTCCTCGACCTGATTCAGGCGCTGGACGAAGTTGACGGTATCGAACGATTCCGGATTTCGTCGATCGAACCAAACCTGCTGACCGACGAGATCATTGCGTTCGTTGCTCAATCCAAACGGTTTGTGCCGCATTTTCACGTACCGCTGCAATCGGGCAGCAACAAGGTACTGGGCCTGATGCGCCGTCGCTACAAACGCGAACTCTACGCCGATCGCGTCGCTAAAATCAAGGAGCTGATGCCGCATGCCTGCATCGGCGTAGATGTCATTGTGGGTCATCCGGGCGAAACCGACGAACTGTTCAAAGAAACGTACCAGTTTCTGACTGAGCTGCCGGTATCATACCTCCACGTATTTACCTATTCCGAACGGCCAAACACCTACGCACTCAGCATCAAACCGGTGGTACCCGGCCATGTACGGGCCGAGCGGTCGAAGATGCTGCACATTCTGTCGGATAAGAAGCGCCGGGCCTTTTACGAGTCACAACTGGGCCGCGAGGCCACCGTCCTGTTCGAAGAAGACATTGCCGACGGCCACATGCAGGGCTTTACGGAGAACTACGTTCGGGTGGTTGCCAAATACGATCCGCTGCTGATCAACGAAACCAAACGCATCCGGCTGCTGGCCGTCAACGCCGACAGTCTGGTTGAAGTTGAAGAAGCTGACATTCTCGTGTAATTCATTGGTTATTCATCCGGAATACGCTATATTGATTAGCCGAGTGCCTTCGTTTTACTGACAGTACACTAATCCCTCTTTCCACTACTCAGTATGATTTCACGTCGTTCTACCTCTCGCTTTGCGTTTGTGTTCATCTGGTCGGTGTGGCTGGCCAGTTGCCAGAGCAGCACTACTGAACCCGATCCGCAGCCTAATCCGACCAATCAGTATCTTGTCAGCAGCAGCCTGCTCGGCGAATACACACGCACCGAGTTGGCGCAGCGGTTTGCGGGCACAGATGGTGGTCAGCTCATTACGTTTCTGCTGAACCACTCCATCAAGGTGTACAAACTGGTGTACAAGACCAAAAACGTGGATGGTTCCGACATTCAGGCTTCGGGTGCGGTGGTTGTTCCTGTGGCCACGGATAAGAACCTGAGCTTTCCGATGATCAGCGAACAGCACGGCACCATCCGGACCGACGACCAGGCCCCTTCCTACAACGGTACGGGCAGCGAAACCTATTTTTCCGGTGCGTTGCTGGGCTCCAACGGCTACATTATGGTTCTGCCCGACTTTATCGGCTACGGCGAGTCGAAGAACCTGCCGCATCCCTATCAGCACCGAGCTTCGCTGGCTTCCTCATCGCTGGATATGATCCGGGCCGCCCGGGAGTTTCTACGGCAGGAAAAAGTTAACTGGAACGAGAAGCTGTTCGTTGCCGGCTATTCGCTGGGTGGCTTTGCGACCATGGCGCTGCAAAAGAAAATCGAGGAAGAAACCGGTACCGAATTTAATCTGGTGGCATCGAGCTGCGGAGCCGGGGCCTACCACTCATCGGCGTTCATGACGTATCTGCTTAATCAGAAAACGCACGGAAATCCTTATTACAATGGCCTGTACACGATGGTATTAGCGACAATCAACCAGGTCTACAAGCTGAACCGGCCGTTAACCTATTACCTCAAAGAGCCATATGCCGCGGCCGTGCAGAAAGATCCTTTCGGCAGCAATATTCCGGTTAGTTTCAACGAAGCCGTTACGGATTCATTCCGCAAGGGGATAAACGACGGTACGGATACGCAATTTATCAACGCCGTGAAAGACAATGACATCTACGACTGGAAGCCTCGCACACCCACACAGCTCTACCACGGCGATGCCGACCAGCAGGTGTTCTATTTTAACTCAGTAGACGCCTACGAGGCCATGCGCAAACGGGGGGCAACAAACGTTGAGTTTATCCCCCTGCCGGGTAAAGACCATACGGCCGGTATCAACGATTTCCTGTTCGGTACGTATCAGTTTTTCAACGCTAAGAAATAAGCCGACGCGGCCATAGATCAGCGTAAGCACTATGGTTCATCAGACTCCGTTCAATTTTGAGTTTCACAAATTCCTTCGGCAGGTAGTCGGCGTTGCGCCGGCGGATCGGCATCTTTACGTGGCAACGGAGTCTGATTTTCAAAAAGCCGGAAACGTTAAATTTCCTTACCGAAGTTACTTCTATGCCCTCGGGCTTATGCACGAAGACCGTTGCCGGATACGAGTGGGTATTCAGGACTTCGACGTACCCAGGCAGGCCGTTACGGTAGTTGGTACGTATTTATCAGGACGTATCGCCCGTATTCGCTTAGCAATTTACGCATAACAACCGGCCACTGTACATACAATGGCCGGTTGTTATGTGGTAAGCGTTATCGTTATATGGTCGGCGAGCCACCCGTCACCTGCACCGTACTACCGGTCATGTAGCTCGAATCTTCGGAAGCTAACAGCACATAGATCGGCGCTAGTTCGGCGGGCTGTCCGGCCCGTTTCAGGGGTACGTCATGTCCAAACGATTTTACCTGATCCGGCGGCATAGTCGACGGAATGAGCGGAGTCCAGATGGGTCCCGGCGCAACGCAGTTGACCCGGATGCCTTTCTCAGCCCATAGCTGGCCCATATTCGCCGTAAAGTTCTGGATAGCCGCTTTGGTAGCCGCATAGGCAATTAGCGTTGGACGCGGCTTGTAGGCGTTTATCGATGTCGTGTTGACAACTGTACTGCCCGGCTTTAAATGGGGTTCGGCCGCTTTGCAAAGATAAAACATGGCGTAGATATTCGTCCTGAAGGTATGGTCCCACTCCTCAGTAGACACCTCCTGCAACGACTCCCGCGACATCTGAAAGGCTGCGTTATTCACCAGAATATCGATCTGGCCAAACTCATCGATCGCCTTTTGAATAATCTGCCGGCAGTGAGCTTCATCACCAACATCGCCCGGTACCAGAACCGCTTTTCGGCCGGCCTCCTTAACGTACTTAGCTGTTTCCTGCGCATCCTGATCTTCGTTCAGGTAAGCAATCAGCACATCGGCACCTTCCCGCGCAAAGGCAATCGCTACGGCCCGGCCAATACCCGAATCTCCTCCTGTAATGATGGCTTTTCGGCCCGTCAGCTTGCCCGATCCCCGATACGACGTTTCGCCATGATCGGCCTGGGGTTGCATCGCTGCTTCCGTGCCGGGAACTTCCTGCTGCTGCTCCGGATAAGGAGGCTGAGGATATTTTTCCTGTGGATCTTTTTTTTCGTACGTGTTCGTCTGTTCGCCAGTGTTCATGCTGTACGTCAATTTAAGCGTTGAGTGTGTTGTTTGGATTGATCTCTGGCTTAACGTATTTCGCCGTAAATTGGCTGGCAAGTCCCCCGAAAATAAGGAAACGGCCGTAGCACCGGCGATGACGGCTACGATCTCCTACTTCAGCGCATTTTGGTACGTTTGCTCCACTATTCTTACTCAGTAATGGCAAAATCGAATCAGCAACTTCCCGAGTTTTCTGCGCAGAGCCGACAGGAATGGCGCGACTGGCTACAGGCCAACCACGCTACGTCGTCGGGCATCTGGCTTGTTTCCTTTAAAAAAAATAGCGGAAAACCACGGGTGTCCTACGACGAAGCCGTTGAAGAAGCGCTGTGTTTTGGCTGGATTGACAGTGTGCCCAACAAGCTCGACGACGAGCGGTTCAAGCAATTGTTTACCCCGCGAAAGCCCAAAAGTGGCTGGTCGCGGGTAAATAAACAGCGGATCGACAAGCTGATTGCCGGCGGCCTGATGACCGAAGCGGGCCTAACGAAGATTGAACAGGCGAAACAAGACGGCTCCTGGACCAAGCTTGATGAGGTGGAAGACCTGACGGTCCCCGCAGACCTGGAAGCAGCCTTTGCCGAAAACTCAACCGCCCGGCAGTATTTCGAGGGGTTTCCCAAGTCAGTAAAGCGAGGGATACTGGAGTGGCTCAACAACGCTAGGCGCTCCGAAACCCGGCAAACGCGGATAGCCCAGATTGTCCGGATGGCGGCCCAAAACAAACGGGCACAGTTCGATAAGGAGTAGACCGGTAAAAATAAAAGAAACCGCCCGCCAAAGGCGAACGGCTTCCTGAGTACAACAAAACCACAGTTAGGCTGCCGACCCAAATAGGCTAAGCAGGTGCCTGTGGCTCTGTCGTGAGCTCTTATCCTTCGATCAGGAATTCGTCATGCTGGCTGACATCCAGACCAACTTTTTCATCTTCTTCAGACACACGCAGCGGCAGGATCAGGTCGGTTACTTTCAGCAGCAGCAGCGACATACCGAACGCAAAGGCCGATACGATAACCAGGGCCAGCATGTGCGTAGTGAACAGCTTCGTTACTCCGAAAGCCAGACCTTCATCAACAACGGCCGAGTTAACACCCTTCGATGCGAAGATACCCGTCATGACCATACCAACCATACCGCCTACGCCGTGGCAGGGGAATACGTCCAGCGTATCGTCCAGCGTTGATTTTGTGCGCAGGTGAGCGATGTAGTTACTGGTGATCGCGGCAATTGTACCGATAAAGATTGACGTCGGAACCGTTACGAAACCAGCAGCGGGCGTAATGGCCACCAGACCTACAACAGCACCGATACAGAAACCAAGGGCCGATACTTTCTTACCTTTAGCTGCATCGAACAATACCCAGGCCAGACCCGCAGCCGCAGCGGCCGTGTTTGTCGTAGCGAATGCCGAAGCCGCCAGCGGAGAAGCACCCACAGCCGAACCAGCGTTGAAACCAAACCAGCCGAACCACAGCAGACCCGTACCAAGCAGAACGAACGGAATATTGGCAGGCGGGAAGTAATTCGCTTCCAGGTGCGACTTCCGGCGCTTCAGATACAACGCGCCCGCCAGAGCCGCCCAACCCGCCGACATGTGTACGACCGTACCACCGGCAAAGTCAAGCACACCCAGCTTAAAGAGGAACCCTTCCGGATGCCAGGTCCAGTGGGCCAGCGGAGCGTATACGAACAGGCTGAACAGAATCATGAACAGCACGTACGATCGGAAGTTGATCCGCTCGGCCATTGACCCCGTTACGAGGGCAGGCGTAATGACAGCGAACTTAAGCTGGAAGAAAGCGAAGACAACCAGTGGAATGGTAGCCGCCAATGACCACGGCTTACCGTCCAGTACGCCCTTGAACATGAAGAACGTACCTGGGTTACCAACAAATCCGCCGATAGTATCGCCGAACGCCAGGCTAAAACCTACCACCACCCAAAGTATGCTGATCACTCCCATGGCAATGAAGCTCTGCAGCATGGTCGAGATAACGTTTTTGTTGTTCACCATCCCGCCGTAGAAGTAGGCCAGGCCTGGGGTCATCAACAAGACAAGAGCTGTCGCCACGAGCATCCAGGCGGTATCGCCCGAGTTAATGCCTTCCGTAACGATCTGGGTAGGCACAGCGTTGAAGCCGGGTATAATGCCCAGTATGGCAACGGCCAGCAGGAGAACAAGGGGTACGTAATTAGGCTTTTGCATAATGCTAAAGAGGTTTTTGTTGTACTTGAATTAGGTTTAAATGTGTAGGTTAGGTTACGAAAACGTGTTAAAACTTGAAGATGGCAGCCATACCCAGCGTCGCCTGCGATTTAGTCAGCGAGCCGTCGTTTTTCTGGAATTTATTGGCTGAGTAGCTATCGAGCCGGAATTCAGGCTTGAGCAGTACGTGTCCCTCAGCGGCCGTGATGTTGCCGGTGATGGTGATTGAGTTCACACTGGCTCCGTTGCCAGCGGCATCGGTCAGTGCCCGAACGCCACTCTTGTTGTCGAAGATTTCGTAGCGGATGCCCAGGCCGAACTTGTCGGTGAAGGCGTAGTTACTGTACAACGCAATACCGCTCCAGCTCTTTGCCGTAACAGGCCCACCGTAGCCCTGGAAGTCACCTTTCTGCGAACCGACGGCCGCGTTCAGGCCCAGGAAGAATTTAGAGCTGATCTGATACGTAGTAGTCAGGTCGAACAGCGAGTAGCTGCCGTCGGGTGTGTTCCCCAGCGAGTCAGGAGACGATTCGTTGGAAACGATTCCGTTCAGATACACATTCAAGCCCGATACCGGCGAGAAGAACAACTGACCGATCAGGCCTTTCCGCTTGTTGTTGTCGAAAATGTTATCGACGTTGTTAACCACGCCCAACATCAGGTATACCTTGTCGCTGAAGTTGTACTGGCCTTTCAAACCGATGTGATAGAACGGTCCGTTATTGAATAAGTTGGATAAAGAATAATTGTAGTTCACCGGCGCGTCGATTACCTCATAACCGATGTGCGTACCAAACTGACCGGCGGTGAACGAGAGTTTCGGCGTAGCCTTCAGGGTAACAAATGCCTGTTTGATCGCCAGTGACGTTGAGCCGGCCCCCAGAAAACCAACGTTGTTCCCGTAGTTACCCAGATCAGCAAACGGACCAAACGCCAGATCAAATACAGCGTCTACTTTATCAGACGTATATAAGGCCTTGGCCTGCACCAGACCGATGCCAAACTGACCGGCCTTCTGATCAAATGCCCGCGCATTACCGAACCCCTCCCCATTTAGACCCAGGTTTGACTGACTCTTTGGATTATTGAAATTCCCGAAATAGTAGGTATCTAAATATCCAGAAAACGTGAATTTACCGGTGCTAACTGGCTCAGCATCCGGCGCAGCAGTCTGTGAAGCCGTAGAAGCCGTCGTTTTAACGGCTATTGCCGTTGAATCTTGTGCTTTTCCCACATATGCTGCAATAGAACAACCAACAAGTAAAAGAATTTTTCTCATAATAATATTCTGTTTTGCTGTAAAATTACCTACTATAATATTGTCACAAATTTTATCACAAAATATTATATGAGCAATAGGAAGTTACGCCAAAAACCTATTTTTCATCATTTATTATAATTTTTCATTGTAAATAGCATAAAAACAAAGCTACTTTTTTGAATTTTTCTCAAAATTTAATCGAAATGCTTAAAAACATAACTTCTCTGAAATTGTTTAGTATCGTTAGCTCGGTAAAGAGCTAAAACAAAAAGCCCGACCTGCGCAGGTCGGGCTTTTTGTTCTGTATACGTATGGTTGCTTACGCTTCGGCGTGTAACCAGGCTTTCTTGGCTAGTAACGTTTCCTCATCCTCAACATGGTCCGGATCGGGAATGCAACAATCGACGGGGCAGACGGCCGCGCACTGAGGTTCTTCGTGAAAACCCACGCACTCAGTACATTTATCTGACACGATGTAGTAAAATTCGTTTGATACGGGCGACTGTGGTGCTTTACCACTGACCACCGTACCATCGCCAAAGTCAACTTCTGTCAGTTCAGTTCCTCCCCCCCATGTCCATTCAACACCGCCTTCATAAATAGCGGTATTCGGGCATTCCGGTTCGCAGGCACCACAGTTGATGCACTCGTCGGTGATCATGATTGCCATGAGCGATACAATTTTATGGCTGTAAAATCAGTTATCTTTAGATTGAACAACAAATATAATTATTTAAAGGTTGGCGCCAAACTAAAAATAAATTTTAGAGGTTCCTATCTGAGTACTCATCTTTTATCGAATACATGCTGCAATCAGAACGACTGCAAACGTTCGTGGCGTTGGGTGACTTTCTGCGTTCGCCCGGCGCGCAATCTGAATTGACTGAACTTGCCCACCAGGCTCATCAGAAAAACAACTGGTTTACTCCCAACAATTCGCTAAGTGCTCTTCAGGCAATTGCCGATGAATTCCTCGCGGCCGACAAATTACTTCCCTGGGCTCATTCTTATACCGACCAGTCTGGCACAGATACACCGGTCGTTCCCCGGGTCGTGGGGGTGGTTATGGCGGGCAATATACCGGCGGTTGGTTTTCACGATCTGCTTTGTATACTCGTCAGCGGACACAAAGTGCTGGCTAAATTGAGCTCCCAAGATTTTGTACTAATTCAATATTTAATACAAAAAATAAAGGAGATAAATCCGGCTTTTTCGGCGTACATTGAGGTGGCCGAACGGCTGAATGCGGCCGAAGCTTACATTGCTACCGGCAGCGATAATACCGCCCGGTACTTTGAGTACTATTTTGCCAAAAAACCGCATGTAATCCGCAGAAACCGCACTTCCGTGGGTCTGTTGATGGGTGCCGAAGGGCAACCGGAGTTCGAAAAACTGGGCCACGACCTGCTGGATTACTTCGGCCTGGGATGCCGTAATATTTCTACGCTGCTGGTTCCGGACGATTATAATTTCACGGGTTTATTGCAAACCCTCGAACCCCAGTTGCCTGACTTCCTGAATCATCATAAGTACCTGAATAACTACGACTACAACAAGTCAATCTACCTGGTTAACCAGGTGCCCCACTTCGACAACGGCTTTCTGTTGCTGACGGAGAACCCGGGTCTGGTGTCGCCGATCTCGGTCGTGTATTACCAGACGTACCAGACGACGGATGATGTAACGGCGCTCCTGACCGAACGCGCCGACAAGATTCAGGTCGTTGCGTCGGCCGACCGGGGCGACGGCACGGGCTGGTACCCGGGCAGCGTCGCTTTCGGGCAAACCCAGCGCCCCGGCCTGACCGACTACCCTGATGGAATCGACACCATGGCGTTTTTAGCGGGCCTGTAGAAATGAAGGAGAAAAGGAGGAACGGAGGAAAGAATTAGCCGTACCCTTCCTCCCTTCTCCTTTTCTCCCTCTCTTCCCTTTCCTCCCCTCTTCAATACCTCCAGCTCGTCAGGTCGGCTCCCTGAGGGTGATTGGCTTCAATACGTTTCAGGATCTTGTCAATGTACATGGTGTTGTAGCGGAGTCGCGTGATGTGATTCGGTAAGGTTGGATCACCGTTCCAGCAGTGTTCGGCCCGGTCACCGTAGGCTACCTCGCCGGCATAGGGCGGGTTCCTGGTCTGCTTCAGAAAATCCTCCATCAGGTACACGGCGTTGTTGAGGTAGTAATTGTCCATGTCCCCACAGTAGATGTGCATCTTGCCCATGACCTTCGGGCCGAGGGTTTTCCAGTCGCGCTTCAGAATATGGAGCAGGTCGTAGTGTTCGCGCCAGTAGGCAGCAGTCGTCGTATCAATCTCGCCGGTCAGTTTATTCCAGATCGGCTGGGGATACCCATCGGCTCCAACGGGCGAATACACAGCCTCCCAGATGTCGAATTGGTCGCCCGAGCGAGAGTGGGTGCCAAGGACCAGTTCGCGGTGGTTGCTTTCTTCGAGCGTGCACTTCACGTGGCCCAGGTAGTCCCGCTGGCCGGGGCGGGGTGTCCGGCGAAACGGTCCCTCGACGTAGTACGCATTTTTGTCTTTGTACAGATTAACGACAGTGTAAGCCGAAAATGAAATCGGGTCCGGACAGGCTGCGAAACAACCGTTAAATTCGTCGGGATAGAAAACCTGCGCGGCCAGCGCTTCCCAGCCACCCGTTGAGCCGCCGTATGTGAACCGTGCCCAGCCCTGCCCAATGCCACGAAACCTCTTTTCGATTTCGGGTAGTAGTTCATACATGATCGCGTCGCCGTAAGGGCCAAGGTTTTCGGAATTGACGGCGTAGGAATCGTCGTAGTAGGGATTAGCGTGCTGAATCTCGACAATCAGCATGCGCGGAAAGTCCTTACTGGTCCACTTTTTATAAAAATCATGTGCTTCCTGCGCCACTAGTTTCTTGTAGCCCCGCACCTTGAACCGTTCAATATAGTCCGTCGTGTCCATGTTGGCGGGTGGGGGCGTTTCGCTGAACCCGTCGAAGTCGGCCGGGAAATGGCCGTGGTAGATACAGAGCGGATACTTTGCTTCCGGATGTTCGTCGAAGCCGGCCGGCAGCAGTACGTGTGCGCCCAGGTACATAGGCCGTCCCCAAAATTCGGTCAGGCGCTTACTCTGAATCTTGATGTGTTTGATGAACTTTGTGTCTTTCGGCTCCGGAATCGGCGGGTTTACCTGATCCATCAGCACGGTGAATCGCTGTTTCGCGCCCGGCCGGATGCTGATCCTGAGAGGTTTGCTGAAAAGATTGCCGGGAGCCGTGCGCCAGTTCTGTCCTTCGCCCCGGTCCGCGGGCAGTTTAACGGTATGCCCGTCCTTTCGGTTAAAGGTTTCGTACTTATGTAGAACAGCCTGTACGTAGTAGTCGCCGGGTGGCACCTTGTCAAGGCTCCGTTGCGGGTAGCCAAACACCGAGCCGTCGAACGTAACAAGTTCGCGGGGTTTCAGCTTATCTACGTCTTTGCCGAAAATCTGCGCCGTACTGACGGCATCGCTGACCTGCTGACGAGGTTCGGGCGACTGGGTTTTGGCCAAAATAAGCAGCACCCGCCCATCCAGCGGCTGGGTACGTTGCGAATCCGTAAACGCAACGGCGAAGGTAGTCTGGGCCATCGCGGCCGTAGTGGCCAGCCCAAAGCAAAGCATCAGGAGTGTAGTGAGTCGATTCATAGATGGCAGGTTGTGTTAAACGGGAGGCAATGCGTTGAGCAATATAGCAGAAAAGCCGTTACCTGATGGCAACGGCTCTGATTGACAACGTAAAACGTTACAATTCCTTACTGATACACCCGCACGTAGTCTACCTCCATACGCCGGGGCCAGATGGTTTCGTCGACGCCTTTCTGACCACCCCAGTTGCCGCCTACAGCTACGTTCAGGATCAGATAGAACGGCTGGTCGAATGGCCATTCGGCTACGGTACTGCCCAAAACCGACTTCTCCACGGTGTAGTATTTCCGATCGTCGATGAAGAAATCTATCTTATCGGGAGTCCATTCGATGGCGTACAGATGAAAAGCCTGGGTAGCGTCGGGCACGGGCGTTTGCTGGCCTTTCTGCGTTTTCTTACCGTGGTTGTAGGCTTCGGTATGGACCGTACCGTGAACAACCCCTTCGTCGAAGCCGACGTGTTCCATGATGTCGATTTCACCACAGCGGGGCCAGCCGGCCGTTGGTATATTCTTGCCCAGCATCCAGACAGCGGGCCACGTACCGCGACCGGCCGGGAGCTTGGCCAGGGCTTCGATACGGCCGTATTTCCACTCCGCTTTGCCCCGGGTCAGCAGCCGGGCTGAGGTGTAGTTTCGGCCCTGATAGTCTTCCTTTTTCGCTTCAATGATGAGCTTACCGCCCTCGCTACGGGCGTTGTCGGCGCGCCGGTTGGTGTAAAACTGTAGTTCATTGTTGCCCCAGCCGTTGCCACCCACTTCGTAGGCCCATTTGGTCGTATCGGGCAGGCCCGCTTTGTCAAACTCATCGGCCCAGACCAGCTTGCGGGCGGTGGGCGCAGTTCCCGGCGACTGAACAGCCGGTACAGTGGGCTCGGTTGCTCCGCAGGCAATCAGGGCCGCTACGCCGGTAGCAAAAAGTAGTTTTAGCATAGCCACAAAAGCACGGGGGTTCGCTTTTCTCACTGCTTACCGAAAGCCCATGTCAGAAAATCGGGCATCACGGCCGACCAGGTTTCCTGGTTGTGCTGCCCACCCTGCACTTCCACGTAGCGGATGTCGTTGGTGCGGTGGTAACCGATCGTCACCAGTTCATCAATCAGATCAGTCGTGTCCTCAATGGCGTCGATGATGCCGTTGTTGTTCCGGTCGCTGGTTTCGTCGTCGGTGCCGGTCTCGAACCAGAAGCTGAGGTTGTTGTGGTGCTTGCCTGCCCGGACGAGGTTGTGCATGATTCGGTCGGTATCGTCTGAGTACGTACTGTCGAACGCCTTGCTGCGCCACCAGAACGAACCCGAGAATACGCCCGCTTTGCTGAACCGCTCCGGGTGGTGAAACACGATGTCAAACGCCGACAGGCCGCCCAGCGAAAAGCCGGCAAATACTGACTGATCGGCCCGGTCGCTGACGCGGTAGTGCTTCCGGACGTAGGGCAGCAGCTCCGTCAGCACAAAATCAGTGTACAGATCGGCTTTACTCCCCCGCTCCATGTAATCGGCGCGGGCGGCCGTACCGTATTCCTGAATCCGGTCGCCGGCGTGAATAGCCACCAGCACGAACGGCCGGATGGTTTGTTGCTGATACAGCGAGTCCAGTACGGCCCTCATGCGCAGCCGGGGCAGATCCTGGCCGTCGTTGAGGTACAATGTAGGATACGGGGCATCGGTCGGGCGGTAACCGGGCGGCAGCATAATGTCCAGCCGAACGGTACGTTTCAACGGAACCGAATACAACGAATCATCCCGCACCACCGTCACCGCAGGCGGTTCGGCGTGGGTCAGGGCCGGCGAAAAATCAGCCATAAAGCAAATCAACAGGGTAAATACAAACGTCACGATTTTGCAAAGTAGCCATTTTTTTGGCTTACCTATCGTCGCAATTTGTGGTTTATGCTGCTTTGCTTAATTTTCAGCAACATAATTCATGTCAATCTTAACCATTCTTCGATTTGCACGAATCTTATCGCAAGTGGTATTCGCACCACCTCGGCCGCGACATTGAGCTCCTGGTCTTCGGCAACTGGGGCTATCCGGTTCTGATGTTTCCGACATCTATGGGCCGTTTTTATGAGTACAAAGATTTCGGGATGATCGAAACGGCCCGGTGGTTCGTCGAGACCGGTAAGGTGAAGCTGTACTGCGTGGACAGCATCGACCGGGATAGCTGGTACGGCAAGCACCTCCACCCCGGCACCCGCATCTGGAACCACGTACTCTACGACCGCTTCATCCACCACGAACTGGTGCCGGGTATCCAGCGGGAATGTAACGTACAGAAGATCGGCGTAGCCGGGGCCAGTTTTGGTGGTTACCAGGCGCTAAACTTTGCGTTCCGGCATCCCGAGCAGGTCGGACACCTGTTTACGATGGGGGCGGCTTTCGACATCAGGTCATTCCTGAATGGGTACTACGACGACAACGTTTATTTCAACAACCCGCCCGATTACTTGCCCAACGCGCAGAACAACGAGTTTTACCACATGAATATCGTGCTGGGGTCGTCGGAGTACGATTTCTGCAAACCCTCGACGCAGCACATTTCAGGTATTCTGAACCGCAAGGGCATCCGGCACCGGCTCGATATCAAGCCGTGGGGTGTTCACGACTGGCCCGTCTGGAAACAGCAATTCCCGGAGTATCTGAGTATGATCTAAAGCCGCTGATTTGCTTTGTAACACTAGGTGCTTTACTTGCCGTTCGGCATCAAGTCAGTGCTTACTCTCTGGAATTTAATACGCACTTATTCTCAAAAAAAACACCCTGACATCAATCTGTGTCAGGGTGTTTGCTTCTATCCACACCATAATGCTTGTTACAGCATTTTGATATGGCAAATGTAAACATTATTATTCTTTCCAGGCACTCTAATTATAATCTGGTACTATAGCGGTTAATTTTGGCGGATACCGATCAACTCCACAGCCTAATTTACCTCCACTGAGATTCAGGCAAAACTGTATCTTGCCGGTATGAAATCGGGAGCAATCCACGCAATGTTGACCCATTGTTGGTTTTTTCCGCCCGATTAAAGCCAATAATCAACACACTATGAGCAACTTAACCAAAATTGGTATCCTTTTTGGTCAGGAGAACACGTTTCCCCAGGCGTTTGTCGACCGCGTCAATGAAAAACAAAGCGAGTTTCAAGCGGAGTTCGTTAGCATCGACCGCGTCGAACAAAGCGTCGCCACGGACTATGCCGTCATCATCGACCGCATCTCGCAGGACGTACCGTTCTACAAAGCGTACCTGAAAAATGCGGCTCTGACCGGTACGGCCGTTGTCAACAATCCATTCTGGTGGGCCGCCGACGAGAAATTCTTCAACAATGCCCTGGCCGTGCAGATCGGCGTGCCGGTTCCCAAAACCATTCTGCTGCCTTCCAAAGAGCGCCCCGACGATACCAACCACAACTCGTTCCGCAACCTGCGGCACATGGACTGGGACGCCATTTTCAACCACATCGGCTTCCCGGCGTTTATGAAACCCCACGCGGGCGGTGGCTGGAAGAGCGTTTACAAAGTCGACAACCCCGAGCAGATGTTCCGGGCCTACGACGAAACCGGCCAGTTGGTGATGCTGTATCAGGAAGCCATCGAGTTTGAGGATTACTTCCGCTGCTACTGCATTGGCGGCAAAGACGTCCGGATCATGCCCTACGAGCCGCGCAACCCGCACCACCTGCGCTACGCATCCGAAATGAAAACGACCGGTGACGCGGGCCAGAAGCTGCTTCAGACCATGACCGACTACGTCCTGAAACTTAACCACGCTCTCGGCTACGATTTTAATACGGTGGAGTTCGCCGTCCGTAATGGCGTACCGATTGCCATCGACTTCTGCAACCCTGCCCCGGATGCCGACCTGCATTCGGTGGGTCAGGCCAATTTTGAGTGGGTGGTCGAGGCAGCCGCCAACATGGCCATCGAGCGGGCCAAACGTGTGCAGCAGGGTAAGGATAATCTGACGTGGGGTACGTTCGTGCGCGGCTCCGTAACCGGCACCGGTCCGGAAGCCCCGACCGACGAAGCCAAGCCAAAGAAGTCGGCGAAACCCATCGAACTCGGCGAACCCATTCAGGAAGAAAAGGCCAGTGTGATCGAGAAAGGCAGCAAGGCCAGTAAGCCCAAAGCGGCCAAAGCCGAGAAGGACGAAAAACCGAAGAAAGCCGCTAAGGCTGACAAGGTCGAGGATAAAGCCGACAAGCCGAAGAAGAAAAAATAACCTGATTTGTTCACAAACGCACCGACCAACGCCGGTGCGTTTGTGTAGTACGTAGTCAGCGGTATGCCACCGGTACCCCATTCATCTACATGATTCCAGACCTTACGTATCGACTGGCAACCGAAGCCGATCTGCCGGCCATTATTGCCATGCTGGCCGACGATCCGCTGGGTGCCCAGCGCGAACGGTTAGAAACCCCACTCCCCGACTGTTACCTACGGGCTTTTGATCGCATCAAAAACGACCCCAACCAGGAGTTGACCGTTGTTGAACTGAACGGGGCCATAGCCGGTACGTTCCACCTGACCTTCCTTCCGTACCTGACCCATCAGGGAGGATTGCGTGCTCAGATTGAAGCAGTACGGGTGAGCGCTGCCCACCGCGGCAAAGGGCTCGGTACCCAGATGTTCAACTACGCCATTGAGCGGGCTACCGAAAAGGGTTGTTACGTTCTGCAACTGACCACCGACAAGCAACGCCCTCGCGCCATCCAGTTCTACGAGTCGCTGGGATTCAAGGCGACGCATGAGGGGATGAAACGTAAGCTAACGTCCTGATGCGTACTTTTTCTTACTTTGTTTAGCGATCAGCTACGTATCCATCTGTCTATGCGCCTTTGGCTTCTCTGCTTCCTTGCTTTTTCGTTCTTCACCTCCTTTGGTCAGGTGGACCTCAAAAAACCATTTCAGGATTGTGGACTCAACGGGAGCACTACAGTTTATGATTATAAGCACCAGCGGTGGACCGTCAGCGATGAAGCCGACAGCCGAAAAGAAACGCTACCCGCGTCAACCTTCAAGATTATCAATACCCTGATTGCGCTGGAAACGGGCGTGATCAGGGACGAAAACGAAATTGTCGCCTGGGTCGGTAAGGTTGATACGGTGCTGTACGGCTACCGTCCCGAGATCTACCACAACATGAGCATGAAAGAAGCGTTTGAGCAATCGGCGGGCTGGGTGTACATTGAACTGGCCAAACGAATCGGCAAGGAGCGCTACCGGCAGTATCTCCAGCGGTGTCACTACGGCAATGGCAACCTATCGCATCCAGACGACGATTTCTGGAATTTTGGCGCGTTTGGCATTTCGCCCCGTAATCAGGTCCTGTTTCTGAAGGATGTTTATGACGAAAAACTTCCCTTTTCCAAGCGCAGCTACGCCATCCTGAAGCGAATCATGGTAGCCGAGCAAACAGATGCCTACACCATTCGGGCTAAAACTGGCTGGACACGCTACGGCGGCAACGATACCGGCTGGTGGGTTGGCTACGTCGAACGAAACGATACTGTCTATTTCTTCGCCACCCGGCTCATCAAACCACGCTCAACACCAAACCCCAATTTTGCTGCCTGCCGCAAGACGATCACCACTGCTATACTCCGGCAATTGAAGGCCATTGAGTAAGCACCTTACAACCCAAGCCGCCTGGGGTCGACGCCCGTGTCCTTTGCCGACGCGCGCAGGATGGCCAGCATCTCAACGTAGCTGAATAGCCGCCCGTCGATGTAGTTGTGCTCTTCAGGGTCGGCGAAGGTACGTTTCTCTTCCAGGTCGCGAATATTGGCGTGCAACGAGATCAACACGTCCTGAATAAAATCTTCGAGTTGCTCAGCATAAGCGGTCATAGCCAATCAGTTGTTACGTTCCAGTTATTAATGAGCGGCTTTCTCCCGCGCATCCAATTCCCGCAGCACGTCCACCATCGTCCGGAAGCGGTTGGCATCGCCGATGAAGCTCAGCCCCGACATAATGAGCGCAAAACCGCCCGTACTGACCCAGAACCACGAATCAGCCCCTACCTCTTTCAGCTTCGAGCCGTGTAGCAGCACAGATAATCCGCTGCCGAGCAGCATAGCGCCACTGCCTCCGAACACCCAGTATTTCGTGAGCAGTTTCTTCTCCCGCGACGTTTGCATGGTATCGTTCATGCTAAGATTTGGTTAGTTTTATATGGATTCCTAAAACAAAAACCATCTTTTCATCATTGGGTTTTGATAAAAAACAGTATATTAAACCATCATTGTGGCGCATAAACCCACCAGACCCAAACCAAGCAGTTCAAATGCCCGTATTCACACTCGGAATAGAAGAAGAATTTCAAACCATAGATCCGAAGACTGGTGAACTCCGGTCGCACATGTCGAAGATCGTCGATGGCGGTCAGATTACCCTTCAGGAGCGCGTGAAAGCCGAAATGCACCAGGCCGTAGTGGAGGTAGGTACGAACATCTGCAACAACATCCAGGATGCCCGGCATGAGGTGACGTATCTGCGGAAGATGATCATGGACCTCGCCGACCAGCAAAACCTGAAAATTGCGGCAGCAGGCACCCATCCGTTTTCCGACTGGCAGGATCAGCTCATCACCCCGAACGAGCGCTACGACCGGCTGATTGAGGAAATGCGCGACGTAGCCCGGTCCAACCTGATCTTTGGGCTGCACGTACACGTGGGGATCGAGAGCCGCAACGAGGGCATCCAGATCATGAACGCCGTACGCTATTTTCTGCCCCACATCTACGCCCTGTCGACCAATTCGCCGTTCTGGCGGGGCCGGAACACCGGGTTTAAGTCGTACCGCTCGAAAGTTTTCGATAAGTTTCCGCGTACCGGTATCCCTGACTTCTTCTCGTCGGCAGCCGAATACGACGAGTACATCAACCTGCTGGTGAAAACCGGCTGCATCGACAACGGCAAGAAAATCTGGTGGGACATCCGGCTGCACCCGTTTTTCAACACCGTTGAGTTCCGTATCTGCGACGTACCGATGCGGGTCGACGAAACCATCTGTCTGGCCGCTATCATGCAGGCGCTGGTAGCTAAAATTGACAAACTGCACCGGCAGAACCTCAACTTCCGGCCCTATCGGCGGGTCCTGATCAGCGAGAACAAATGGCGGGCGGCTCGCTACGGTATTGAGGGTAAACTCATTGATTTTGGGAAGCAGGCCGAAGTACCGACCCACCAGTTAATCCACGAACTCCTCGATTTTATCGACGACGTACTGGACGAACTGGGTAGCCGCGCGGAATGTGAGTACGTACTGAAAATTCTTGAAATGGGTACAGGGGCCGACCGCCAGTTGGCCGTTTACCACCAGACCAACGACCTGAAGCGAGTAGTGGATTACATAGTCGAAGAAACTTCTCACGGGATCAGGTAGTTATCAAGTAATACGACTGGCAACCCACCCGTACGCGCCCATTGCGCAGCCAGTCATCGTTCACCGTTAAACGAGCAGCAACAGGCTGCCAATACAACCTATGAGATTTGTTAAAATTGCAATTCTGGACATGTATGACAACCATGCCAACGAGGGTATGCGTTGTATTTTACAGATCATCCGGACCGTCAGACAGCAGGAAAACACCGATGTTACGTTCGACATCTTTAATGTTCGGGCCAACAATGAGTTGCCGGAACTGGACTACGATATCTACATCTCAACCGGCGGGCCCGGTAGTCCGCTCCCGTCCGGTGAAGCCTGGGAGGAACCTTATTTTGAGCTGATCGATCAGTTGTTTGCCTGGAATCACACCAACGAGCGGAAGAAGTATCTGTTCATGATCTGCCACTCGTTCCAACTGGTCATGCGGCACCTGCAACTGGGCGAAGTGAGCCGCCGGAAATCGACTTCGTTCGGTATCTTCCCGGTACATAAAACCGATCAAGGCCAGCTATATCACAACCTCGATCCGTTGCCCGATCCGTTCTACGCCGTTGATTCCCGCGATTACCAGGTAACCCAGCCGAATCTGGAACGAATTGACCAAATTGGTGCTGAGATTCTTTGCCTGGAGAAAGACAGACCGCACGTACCGCTGGAGCGGGCCATTATGGCAGTTCGGTTCTCCGACGAAATTTTCGGTACGCAGTTTCACCCCGAAGCTGATGGGGAAGGAATGCTGCGGTACTTCCTGACCGACGAAAAACGCAATCACATCGTTCTAAATTACGGTCAGGAGAAATACGACGAAATGGTTGCGTACCTTCAGGACCCCGATAAAATTGCCCTGACGGAATCCGTCATTTTGCCCACGTTTCTGCGTAACGCCCTGGAAGACCTGGCTGAAGTCGCGGAAGAAAACGTAGCTCATTCATAATATATCGTCTGTCGAGAACCAGTCTCCTGGTTTGAAAGCTGGTTCTCGACAACCTTTTTTCAGAACTTTTTCCGTATGCTCCAATCTGTTCGTCAGACGTACAACCAAGCTTTCAGCCCGGAACGTTACCGGGCTTTTTTGGATGCCATTCACGCCGACCTGCCGGGACAACTCGATTTCCGAGTGGCCGAAACGCCCGTTTTTGTACCGAAAGCCCTGACAGATAAGCTTCTGGCGGCCTGCGATGACATTGTTGACGTGATCACCGGCGAACATTTCAAAGACCTGACCGAGCAAGCCATCCCGGCCGGGCAACGGGTACCGAACGAACAGTCCGACGATCTGGGCGACCATACGCAGTTCATGGCCATCGACTTCGCGATTTGTCGGGACGAGCAGGGCGAACTGACGCCCCAACTAATCGAATTGCAGGGCTTTCCGTCGCTGTATGCGTTTCAGCCCTACATCGCCGATCAGTTCCGGGCCCATTTCCCCATCCCCGACAACCTGTCGCATTTGTTCAATGTCGATAGTAACGATACGTACCTCCAGCATTTGCGTCGGCTGATCGTCGGCCTGTGCGACCCGGAAGAGGTAATTTTGCTGGAAATTTTCCCCGAAAAACAGAAAACCCGCATCGACTTCGCCTTGACCAAACGCTACCTCGGCATCGACGCCGTCTGCCTGACCAAAATCAAAAAGCAGGGCCGAAAGCTGTACTATGAAAAAGACGGACGGCTGGTTCATATTAAGCGTATCTATAACCGGCTGATCTTCGACGATCTGCAAAACTTCCCGGACCTGCAAACGGAGTTTACCCTCACCGACGACGTGGACGTAGAATGGATCGGCCACCCAAACTGGTTTTTCCGCATCAGCAAGTACACGCTTCCCCTGCTGAATAGCCCCTACGTACCGCCCAGCTATTACCTGTCGACCGTGAGCGAATACCCGGCTGATTTGGAGAACTACGTCCTGAAACCGCTGTATTCATTTGCGGGGAGTGGCGTCAGGCTGAACATTTCGCCGGCCGATCTGGATGCCATTCCGGAAGCCGAGCGGCACAACTACCTGCTTCAGCGTAAGGTGAAGTATGAACCGGTGATCCAGGCCCCCGACGGTTTCATCAAGTGCGAAATCCGGATGCTGTTTATCTGGCACAAGCGCGAACCCCGGCCCCTGCTGCTCACCAATCTGGCCCGACTGAGCCGGGGTGAAATGATCGGCGTGCGCTTCAACAAGGATTTCGACTGGGTTGGGGGGACTGTCTGTTTCTTTGAGCAGTAGACCGCCGGATCATGGTCTGCCAATAATCAGGTTGTAGCCAATATAGGGCAGCGGCACGAAGCGATGCCGAGTCCTGATCTGCCCTTGTTGATTGTAAAATTCCTGAAAAATGAAGCTGTAAACGCCCAGATCGAAAGCATGGCGCTGTCGATTGAGCCGGAGCGCGGCTGATAACGTATAAAGCGGATCACTGAATCGGCGGTCGGGATAAATCGCATTTTCGCTGACGAGCGTCAGATTGTGGGTCAGTCGTTGGGCAAGACCCAGCGTTACAAACGAACGACTTTGCCCATTTGTGTTTCGGTACCGGGTCTGTCCGTACCCGATCGTTACGTTCTGTTGGCTATCACCAATAGATGCCAATGCGTGAAACGTCCACTGCTCATCTACCCGGTAATAGTCGTAGCGTTTGGTGGGTTGATACGTAGCCCGCAAACCAAATCGGAATTGTTTACTGACCGGAATGCTTATTTTGGTTGACAGACGCGTTTCCAGGCCATCTATATACACATCCCGGATGTCCAGACCAGGAATGGCGACTATATTGCCACTCACACTCCACCAGGACGTAATCCCGTAGCCCACTTCGTTATAGGCCAGCCACACATTGCGGTAATAGCCCCGTCCTTTCTCCGGATTGAAGGCTGACTGATCGGTCAGCAGCCAGGCCGCAAACCGGTTCGGAAACGTCCGGCCCGAATCAGGGGCAGCGGCCACTGCCTGGGCAGAATCCACCCGGAGTAGCAGCTCCGGTTCGAAATAAGTCAGCCGGCCGTCCCGTTTCCGAACGGTAATCATCGTACTGTCGCGCCGAACGAATTTGCCTTCGACCTGCGTTCCGTCCTTGAAAACAAAAACAGTGTACGGCGATGGTCGCTGTAGATCAACAACTGCCGGTTCGTTGAGCCGGGTTGCTGTAATGCGAACGAGCTGGTCGGCTTCAATAAACGTCGATTCACCGTTTCGCTTTTGAACGGTGATCAACGTACTGTCCTGGCGAATAATGCGCCCACGGACCACCGACCCATCCTGTAGAAGCAGGAACGATTCGGTACGCTGAAGATCTTCTTGTGTAATCTGTACGGATTGAGCGAACCCCAGAAAAGGCAGGAACAGCAAACCAAGGAGAAGTGTTTTCATTAACGTACGAGTTCAGGTAAAGTAATAGTAGTAAATACGTTCATGCAAACGCTGACGCACCGCCAACTTTTTTTTCAGCACGTAGCACAGACCTCCGATTTCCCGTTAGGGTTGGAAATCGACCGGGCCGAAGGCATTTATTTATTCGGGGCGTCGCACGTTGGTCCGTCGCACGAACGATACATCGATCTGATTTCGGGGATTGGCGTGAGCAACGTTGGTCACCGTCACCCCAGGGTGTTGGCTGCCATCCACGAGCAGTTGGACAAATACCTGCACCTGATGGTATACGGCGAATACGTTCAGTCGCCCCAGACTCAACTGGCGCATGCCCTCGCCGAGACCTTGCAGCACAATGGCCCGGCGGCTCAACTGGACAACGTGTATTTTACCAACTCGGGCACCGAAGCCGTGGAAGGAGCCATGAAACTGGCCAAGCGGTACACCGGCCGGAGTGAGATCATCAGTTGTTTTAATGCGTACCACGGTTCTACGCAGGGAGCGCTATCGCTGTCGGGCGATGAAAACTTTAAACGGAATTACCGCCCCCTCCTACCCGATGTTCGGCATATTCGCTACCGTAAATGGGCTGATATTGAGCAGATCAGCCACCGTACGGCGGCCGTTGTGATGGAGGTTATCGGGGGCGAAGCGGGCGTACGCGTTCCCGAAGCAGCCTACCTACAGGCCGTCCGGCAGCGCTGCACGGACGTAGGAGCCCTGCTGATCGTCGACGAAATTCAGACCGGATTCGGGCGAACCGGTACGTTCTGGGCTTTTCAGGATTTTGGTATCATCCCCGACGTAGTACTCTGCGCCAAAGGAATGGGGGGCGGTATGCCCATCGGTGCCTTTATCAGTTCGGCGGAGGTGATGAGCGTCTTCAAAAACAACCCGATTCTGGGACACATTACGACCTTTGGCGGGCATCCGGTATCGGCCGCGGCTTCGCTGGCCACGCTGAACGTCATCCGCGACGAACAACTCTACCAGCAAGCAGAAGCCAAGGGGCAGTTGTTCAGACAATTGCTGACGCATCCGGCCATTCGCGATGTTCGGGGCAAAGGCCTCATGCTGGCCGTTGAGTTCGACTCATTCGACGTACTGAAACCCATTATCGACCACGCCATTGCAAAGGGACAATCGGGCGTAGGCGTGATTACGGACTGGTTCCTGTTCTGCAACAACTCCATGCGCATTGCTCCGCCCCTGATCATTACGGACGATGAAATCCGGCAGGCCTGCCACCTTATTCTTGAAGCGATTGATGCCGTTGTGTAAGTAAGACGGGTGCGAGTCGCCCGGCGTTCGCTACACGTAGGGCATTGTTTTCTGCCAGAGCCACTCCGCATTTTCGTCGGTAACGTCGCGATGGGGCGTATACTTGGGTCGGCTATCGGCAAAATAGCCGCCGTTGTTGCTTTCACCGATGGATTTGAGCGGAGCCGACGCCAGAAAAACGGTGGTTTGCGCTCCTTTTTCGGGTGTGCGCATCAACGGCCCAAACGCTTTGAACACCTTCCCGACAAAACCGGGCGTATCGCTGCCGAAGTTTGTTTGTACGGCGCCGGGGTGAACAGAATAGGCCGTGATGCCCTGACCAGCAAAGTGGCTAGCCAGACTACGGGCATGAAGCAGATTGGCCAGTTTGTCGTCCCCGTAAGCGGAAAACAACGCCAGGTTATCAATCCGGCGGAAGAATCGCTCTTTCCGCCCCAGCAGATGCGCCCCCGACGACAGATTAATGATCCGGACATCACCGGTTTGAGCCGCAGTTTTCGTCAGCAGGTCGGTCAGGTAATGCGTCAGCGCAAAGTGTCCGATGTGGCTGGCGAAAAAAGATTTTTCGATGCCTTCGGCCGTAAACTTCAGCGTTGCGGGGGTGTAGCCAGCGTTGTTAATCAGCACGTCGAGCCGGTCATAGTGGCTCTTGATGTAGTCGGCTGCCTGCTGGACGGAAGCTACGTTGGCGAGATCGGCCGTAACGAGTTCGACAGCAATACTGGGGTTGGCACGCTGCACGTCGGCTTGAGCCTCGCGGCCCTTCTCTTCATTACGACAAAGCAGGATGAGATCGAAACTACGCTGGGCAAGTGCGCGGGCGGTGGCTAATCCCAGACCGGAATTGCCGCCGGTGATGAGGGCAGTTTTAATTCCCATTGTGTGAGTCAGGTTACTGTGGTATCCTTAACCCAACTCACACAAGCAGGATTTGGTTTTAGCAAAATGCCTTACAATCCTGATAATCTGTTGTTTGCTACGTAAAATCAGGCTTGATACGCCGGTGTAAATTCGTTCCGGGCGAAGTCCTCCAGCTTTACGTTGCCGAACGCCGGGCGATTGGCAAAATAATCTTCCTGCATAGAACCATCAGCAATCGAATGACCCATCTCGGTATAGAGCCGCGCCATTTCGTCGTTCATACCGACCTGCAGCATCCCCTGCTGGCTCTGTTCGTCGGAGAATATAACCCAGGGCAGATCAGGCTTCCCGACGGCTTCGCCGAGCACGTGGGCAATCTCCTGGCCCGTTCGTTCATCGCTGGAAATGTAGCGAACCTGTATACCCGTAAAATCAAGGTTCAGCAACTCCTGCAACCCAACAGCCGCAATATCGCTGGTGTGTACAAGTACAATTTTGTCACTCCCGAAGTTACCACCGATGATTCCGGCCCCTTTGATCATACCAATCATGCCGAGCAGGTTCTGCATGAAATATGACGGACGAAGCACCTTGACGTTCAGACCGGCAACCGTTTTTAGTTTTTGTTCCAGATCATACAGACCATCAACCGGGCCGGTTCCCTGGCCTTTGTGCGCACCGATGCTGCTGAGCATTACGACAAAGCGAATGTCGTGGGCTTTGATGGCTTCTACGTAATTATCAGCGACGGCGTTCTGATAGCTCCGCCAATCCGTTACGCCCCATTTCGGAGGAATCATCAGGTAAACGGCGTCGGCACCCGCGAACGCCTGTTTTACAAACTCACCATCTTCAACCGAACCAACGGCCGCTTTTGCCCCCAGGGCCTCAATGGCCGCTGCATTGTCTGCTTTGCTGGTGATAACCGTTACGGTATGGCCTGCCTTAATAAGGCCTTCGGTTATGGGCCGGGCCGTGTGCCCCAACGACCCTGTAATTACGTACTGCATAGGCTATAATCGATTAGAATAACAATTTCCATCCGTTGAAAAACAGATCCTTTCCCGGCTCCCCGGCCAACTGCCGTACCTGTTCATCACTGGGTAATACGCTGTCAGCCCCTTTTTGGCGAACCAGCGACGTAATACCTTCCTTGGCCAGTGCCTGGCAGATTTGTTTCGTGACCGCATCGCCGTTGCCAATCAACAGCCCAACTGCTTCTTCTTTCTTTTTCATACCTACACTGGTTGCTTGTACACACAAAAATTTAGGGTAAAAAAATTTAAACGGCCCCGAGTGCCTGGGCGGCCTTGAAAATTTGCTGCGTCAGCGTTTTGGCCTGTTCTTCTCCAATCGCGCCTGCGTACCGATCCCACGTCCGGAGCCAGGCCGCTACGACCTCATCACGCAGTTGTTCTCCTTTGGTAGTTGGAAAAACTTTGGTGTTTTTTCCCTCCGCCCGGCGCTCAACAAGTTGCTTCTGTTCCAGCTTCTCGATCAGTCGGGTGATCGTTGATGGCGTCAAAAACAACGTATTACTCAGTTGCGTGGGTGTTACGCCCGGCTGATCCACCACTTCACGGAGCAAATAAGCGTGCGAATAGGCCAGTCCCAACCGACCAAACTCCTCATCACCAATCGCCGTGATTACCCGCGCCAGCGCGTTAGCCGAAAACAGCAAACAGGCGCTGTACCGGTTATCGACGCTTGCATCTACTGTGTCAATCGTTTCTCTAGTCATCGATTTATTGGTGTTGCCTGTGCAAAAGTACTATTCAACACTTGTATGTGCAAGCAAAATTATTATTTTCTTGGTAAATGTACTTCGGCCATCATACAGCGGGCAGAGCCACCACCGTTTCCTTCAATCATGGACAGGTCAAAGTGAATTAGTGTTGCATAGTCGTCTAACTGATCAATTTGTTTAGGCGTTAATGCTTTGTACGCCTGCGTTGACATCACCAGCAGCTTCTGTCCTTTCTGGTTCTGAACCATCAGCATGTTACCGGCAAAACTGGCCATTTGTTCCAGCGAAATATCAACAATGCGCTTATTCAGCCGCTCCAGCTCCTGCCGGACCATCAGCCGCTCGTCGGGGTCCTTGATAGCGCTCAGGCACACAACGGCGAAAGAGTCGCCGATACACATCAGTACGTTCGTGTGGTACACTTCCTTGTCGTTGGAATCCGATGCGCGGAACGACACGACCCGGTAGCGCGTCCGATTACTGAACTCGGCCAGTACGTCCGGATGCGTACGGGGCGACAGGCAGGCAAAGGCAACCCGGTTCATCCGGTCCAGCACCATACTGCCCGTACCTTCCAGAAACTTACCTTCCTGTTCGAATCCCGTCAGGTCAATTACTTTCGCTACGTGGAAGCGCTGACCCAGATCTTCGATGATATCCATCCGTCGTTCGAACCGCCGGTTTTCGGCCTGCATCGGATACAATACGACTGTACCACTGGCGTGGAAGGATACCCAATTGTTCGGAAAAATGGAATCAGGCGTGTACGGCTCCGTCGTGTCTTCGTACTCAATCACGTCGACGCCAAGGGCCCGCAACTGGCGAACCATTTCCTCAAACTCATGCAAGGCATCTCCCTGAGCCACATCTTTGGTTTGAGCCGCCATTTTGATGTCCTGGAATGCATTCGACTGGGCGGTCTGTTCATTAAAACCAAACCGAACCGGACGAATCATCAAAATCTGAGAAGTAGCCTGTGATTGCATGAAGTTAGTTGATCAGTCAGTGAGTCATTGAACCGGTTAGCTATACCTAACCAGCAGGCAAATTAGTATTGATAAATCAATTGTTCAACGTTTGCGAGAACACGTACTGCATTTTTGAAAGTTCTTCGGCGGCTCCCGGAAGCCAGCCCCTTCCTAAATCAGGGTTACAGGCAGGCTATATGGCCAGTGCTGGCACTGACAGCAGTAGTTTTGATACAGAACGACTTAGCACAACCCTAAGCCTGGTAAGCTACCCCTGGCGAACTGCGCATCGGGTACCGCATCAAAAGCGTGAGCGTGGGCGAAAAATCAACCGTTCGAACCACGCTCACGACCAGTCAGGCCACTATCTGCCCTTGATTCCCGGGTTACTGGCGCGACTATATGTCTCCGCGCAACAGCGGCAAACTCATGCAGTGCGAACCACCCCGCGCCCGCGACAACTCGGCGGAAGGCAGCATAATTAATGTGTTCTCGATGGTTTCCGGCGACGATTCGCCACGTTCGAAACGAGTGAGCAGATCAACGGCAGCCACTACGTCGAAACCGGCTTCCCGGAAAGCTTCGGCGGTTTTTTCGTTCCGGTCATACCCAATCACTACGCCGTCTTTCAGGGCCAGCAGATTGCAGGAATCCGTCCACTGCTCCCGGGCTCCAAACGGAAACTCGTTGTTACCCGAGTAGATAAACCGCACGGGTTCAGTGGCCCCGAGATCGTTCTTACTGATGTCGGCCAGCAGGTCTTCCAGGTTTTCGATCTCAATGGGTTTATGTTCCAGCCCCTTGATAAACTGCATAATGCGGAGATCTTCCGACAAATCCTTCGGCGCAAAAAAGTGCAGCATATCCCGCTTACGGGCTTCGTCGCCCAGCCGCGCCAGCGACCCCAGCAGCACCCATACGTTCCGCTTCACCTGCGTAAAGATCGTATCAATGTGCATGTAGTCACGCTTCTTGGGTATCTTGATGATCGTGACGGTATCGACCAGATTCTTGGCGAACACCAGCCGCATTACCTGCTGAGCGGCATACAGCGTAGTCCGTTCGCTAACGCCGACAAGCAGATGGCGTGGAGAGATCATCATCACGTCGCCCCCTTCCAGCGTCGAGCGGGTCAGGTCGCGGTCGGTGTCGGCTTCGGCCAGCAGAAACGCGTACTCGTTGTCCGGAATCTCGATGATTTTATCGCGGTAATCCGCAAACAAGGGGTGCTGGAAGAAGATGTACTGAGCCAGCAGGGCCTCGCGGGTGCGGGCCATTTTGGCGGGTTTATTCAGCAGTATGTGGTCGTTGATCACGATACCGATGTCGCGGGTAAAAATAAAATTCGGTAGCGGAGCAAAGAGCATCGTCCGGTCAGGCAGCGATCCGGAAATCAGGATTTTGGCCAGTTCAACCGGATCGTACTGATTAAGCTGCTGCTGAATCCGGAAGGAAGTTCGCTCGACGGCGCAGATCGACGCGATCAGCTTCGGGCGAATCTCGTCGTCGGCCAGAATATCAGACAAAAGACACTGTATATCAATTACTTTATCGGACTTAAAGTAGCCGGGATGATCGGGTTTAAAAAACGATCGGTCGGAATCAGGACCCAGCCCATCGATTCGGCCCCGCACTTTATCGGGGTCCAGGAAATACAGGAGAATCTTAACGTAGTAGTCGTATTCGTCCCGGCGCATCATATCCAGATGCACAATATCTTCAAAGAGCCAGTCCTGCGCTTTGGACGGAATCACTTTTCCCAACCCCCGGTCCGGACTGTGAATGAGCAGTCGTTTGAGGGTACCCACTTCAGAAGAAACGTTGATTCGATTTTCCGGGCGTCCCTCCTGTAGCTGGCCTTTCGGTGCTGACGAATTGGTCAATATTGAGTCAGTTGTTACAGCCGTAGTTGGGGTATCAAGCGCGTGTTTTCCATTTTTCATACAATCAGCGGCAAGCCCATAAAGCAGTCTGCCGGGTTGGCAAGGTACAGTTTTGCGACCGGAAAAGAAAGTTAACGTTCCTGGTGAAATAGCCCACAGCCGGTCATTTCAGGGTAATTGACCTTACCATACTACTATTCTCTAAGTAAACGGTAGACTTAAAAGTTTTCATCCTGGCATATATTTTGTAACTGCTTGCTACTAACCGGTTCGGGTTAGTTCAAACCTCAGCTTGAGGAGACTAGCCTGCGCCATTCAGACCGACGCGGCTGCGGTATGATACGCCCTGCCGTGTTTGTTAATGAAGCAATACACCATTCTCTCATGCGACGAATTGATACCCACGCTACTAAACCTGGCGGCTGGCTGATGCTGGTTTGGCTGGTGAGCCTGACCCTGAGTCAGGTACTGGCTCAATCCGGGCGGGTATCCCGGGATTTTAACACCAATAGCCAGCAGGGAACAGGGTCATCCTTCACCAAACCGGGTCTTAACAGTACGTTGGCATTCGTGCATCGGCCGGATGGCCTTTTAGCCGGTTTGCTACAATCAGTCGATAGAAATGATCAACCCGCCCTCATTAGTGTCACAGCACCGAAGGCTTTGCCCGGACTATACCTTACCAAGCGGGTTAATAAATCCCGGGCTGCCGTCGGTGACACCCTTACCTACATCATCAGCCTGGTCAACAAAGGACTGGCCGCTTCAGGCAACCTCAGCATCCGCGACTCCCTGGACGCAAATCTGGCGTTTGTTTCGGCCACTGCCTCGGCGGGTTCATTTACAGCCGCAGCGCCCGGTGGTACGTGGTCACTCAATACCGTAGTACCCGGCGATTCGGTAACCCTGACCATCCGGGCCAGGATTCTGCTCGATGGGCTCGTGTATAACACTGCGTCATTGCCCGGTGTCGACACGGTTCAGGCCTGCACCTCCGTGCCAATCAAGGTATGCCGTGGCAGCGAATACCAGTTTGTTCTTTCCGTGAAATCCGGCTACAGCCGCTATCAATGGTACCGTGGATCGGCGCTGGTGCAGGATAGTCCGGTCAACTCGTTTACCGTATCGACCCCCGGCGAATACCGGGTCGTAGCGGATAGTCTGGCTGGTCAATGCGCCGATTTGAGCTGCTGTCCGTTCATTGTTGAAGAAGATACGATACCTGCTTTTAAGGTATTTGCCGCAGCAGCTACCTGTTCAAACAATACGCCCCAAAGCAACGGGCAGATCGTAGTCACGGGATTATCGACGGCCTTTCACTATCAGATTTCACCCGGTACGAGTTTCACCGCAGCAACACCGTTAGCGGATACCGCCCAGGTACCGGCCAACGGCGTTTTAGCCGTCAATCTGGCGGCCGTTGCAACCAGTACACCGTACACAATCCGCGTATACAATGCATTGGGATGTTATGCTGACCAGACCGTTTTGTTGCCGCCCACGATTTGCACGTGCCCACCCGCCCGTTGTGCAACGACGGTCGTTGCACTAACCCGTACCCGACGGCCGACGCAGGGAACATCCTTGCGAAAATCGCAGCAAACGCCAGGTAGCCCACCCCAATTGGATGGTAACGGACGATGATTTTTAATTCAGGATTTTTAGCAAACCGGTCTCTGTTTTTGTGGGCCGTTTTTTTGTTGAAACCCGCAGTCAACTTTTAACCCGCTGAATTTGTTAGGGTAACAGGTATAGTACCGAATCATGTGTTAACTTTGCGGCTTCATTTTAGCTGCCACGACTAACCTATCATGTTATCTATCAGCAATTTACAAGCCTCAATTGGCGATAAGCAGATATTAAAGGGCATTGACCTTCAAATCAATGCCGGCGAAGTTCACGCAATTATGGGTCCGAACGGTTCCGGAAAAAGTACGTTAGCCTCCGTGCTGGCTGGTCGTGAAGATTACGAAATCACGGAGGGAACGGTCTTGTTTGAAGGTGACGATCTGCTCGACATGGCCCCCGAAGAGCGGGCGGCAGCGGGTATCTTTCTGGCCTTCCAGTATCCGGTCGAAATCCCGGGCGTGAGTACGACAAACTTCCTCAAAACAGCCCTGAACGAGATTCGTAAACACCGGGGGCAGGACCCGCTCGACGCTGTGCAGTTCCTGAAACTGATGAAAGAGAAGATGAAGCTCGTTAACATTGACCAGTCGTTGCTGAGCCGGTCATTGAATGAAGGCTTCTCGGGTGGCGAAAAGAAACGGAACGAAGTGTTCCAGATGGCCATGCTCGAACCGAAACTGGCAATTCTTGACGAAACCGACTCGGGTCTCGATATTGACGCGCTGCGGATCGTTGCCGAAGGGGTGAATAAACTACGTTCGCCGGAGCGGGCTACTATCGTTGTAACCCACTACCAGCGCCTGCTCGACTACATCGTTCCTGATTTCGTGCACGTGCTTTACAAGGGCCGCATTGTTAAATCTGGCCCGAAAGAACTGGCCCTCGAACTGGAGGAAAAAGGGTATGACTGGATTCGGGCCGAAGCCGAAGCCGCTTAACCGTTCACAGTGTTCGGTTTATGGTCTTTGGTTTATAGCCTGCCGGCTACCCAACCATAAACCGTGAACTGTAAACTGCAAACTAATTATGACTCCATCGAATCAACAATACAACCAGTTTAAAGACCAGTTGCTGGCGGCTTTCCGGGCGAACGAAGAGCGGTTGAACGGCGAGAGCAAAGCTCCGCTGCATCAGTTGCGCCGGTCGGCCCTACAGCAGTTCGAGCGGCTGGGTTTCCCGACCATCAAGCACGAAGAATGGAAGTACTCGAACGTCAATAGCCTGATCAAACAGGCGTTCGACATTGACGGTGCCTCCTCTATTTCGGAAGCTGACATGGACGATCTTCAGATTCCTAACCTGGAAGGCAACATTCTTTACTTCGTGAACGGCCAGTACAAACCTGACCTGTCGCGGATCGTAAGCCCGGCCGAACAGGTACAGATTACCAGCTTCGCCGAAGCCCTGAAAGCCGAACCGGAGTTGATAGACAAACACTTCGCCCGCTACGCCGACTACCAGGACAACGCCTTTACGGCCCTGAATACGGCTCTGGCCAACGATGGTGTAGTGGTGCGAGTACCAAACGGCAAAACGGTTGAACAGCCCATTATCCTGCGCTTTATCACCGACGCCCGCGAGAAAAACATTGCCTCACAGCCCCGCAACCTGATCATCGTCGGCCGCAATGCCGAGGTAACGCTGGCCGAGTCATATCGTACGCTCGGCGACCGGTCGAGCTTCAGCAATGCGGTTACGGAGATTGTGGTTGAGCAGGACGCCCGCGCTCAATACTACAAGGTGCAGAACGAAAGCGAAGCGGCCTACCACATTGGCACGACGCAGGTTTATCAGGCCGACAATAGCCATTTTTACTCAGCAACGGTAACGCTGAACGGTAATTTTGTTCGTAACAACCTGAACATTGTTCTGAACGGTCAGCACTGCGAAGCCTTCATGTACGGCCTGTACATGCCAAACGGACGGCAGCACGTCGACAACCACACCCTGGTTGACCACGCCATGCCAAACTCCTACAGCAATGAACTCTACAAGGGTATCCTCGACGACAGCGGTACGGGCGTTTTCAACGGTAAAATCTTCGTTCGGCCGGATGCGCAGAAGACCAATGCCTACCAGTCGTGCAAGAACGTAGTGCTGTCGCCGAATGCGTCGATGAACACGAAGCCACAGCTCGAAATCTTTGCCGACGACGTGAAGTGTTCACACGGCACAACGACGGGTAAGCTCGACGAAGAAGCGCTGTTCTACATGCGGTCGCGGGGTATCCCGAAAGACGAAGCTAAAACGCTGCTCATGTATGCCTTCGCCGAAGACGTACTAAGCCAGATTAAAATTGACCCCATCCGCGAGTACCTCGAAGGCGTAGTTCAGCAGAAGCTGGCTATGTGACGTCTGATAAAGGCTGTGCAAATCAGCACAGCCTTTATCAGCCTGTAATCTGCACCTTTCCCCCGCCGGTTTTGTTGTATTTTATACAACCTCTCTACGTTCTTATGCAAACTGCGGTAGATCATACACTCGATATAGAGCAAATACGCCGTGATTTTCCGGTGCTTGACCAATTAGTCAATGGCAAGCCCCTGGTGTACTTCGACAACGCGGCTACAAACCAGAAACCTTTGCCGGTAATCGACGCCCTGACTCGGTATTACGAAGGCTATAATGCGAATATCCACCGCGGCATTCACTACCTCGCCGAGAAGGCAACGGCCGCTTTTGAAGCATCGCGCCGGGCCATTCAGCAGTTTGTGAACGCCAGGCATTGGGAAGAGATTATCTTTACGTACGGTACTACAGATGGTATCAACCTCGTAGCGCAGACATATGGCCGCCGGTTTCTCAACGAAGGCGACGAGATTATCATCACCACCATGGAGCACCATTCCAACATCGTGCCCTGGCAGATGCTCTGCGAGGAGCGTGGTTGCATCTTAAAGGTGATCCCGGTCGATGATAACGGCGAACTGATTCTGGAGGAATATGAGAAGTTGTTAACCCCCCGGACCAAATTTGTGTCGGTGGTGCACGTATCGAATGCTCTGGGAACGATCAATCCGGTTAAGACCATCATCGACATGGCCCACGCCGTGGGGGCGGTGGTCCTGATTGACGGCGCCCAGGCGACTTCGCACGTCGACATTGACGTGCAGGCGCTGGACACCGACTTCTACGTTTTCTCGGCCCATAAGCTCTACGGCCCGACCGGCATGGGGGTTCTATACGGTAAGAAAGCGCTGCTGGACGACATGCCTCCCTATCGTGGCGGTGGTGAGATGATTAAGGAAGTGACGTTCGAGAAGACGACGTATAACGAGATTCCGTATAAGTTTGAAGCCGGGACACCGAACATCGCCGACGTAGTGGCCGTTAAGACGGCGCTGGAATACATGGCCACGCTGGGTAAGGAGAACATTGCCGCCCACGAGCATGACCTGCTTCAATACGCCACCGCACAGTTGAGCGAGATTGAGGGGCTACGAATTATTGGTCAGGCGAAAAACAAGATTAGCGTCGTGTCATTTGTCATGGATGGCATTCACCACCAGGACATTGGTGTCATTCTGGATCAATTGGGCATCGCCGTCCGGACGGGTCACCACTGCACCCAGCCGCTGATGCGCCGGTTCAACATTGCCGGAACTACGCGGGCATCGTTTGCGGTTTATAACACCAAAGACGAAATCGACCGCCTGGTACAGGGTCTGCACCGGGTGAAGAAGATGATGTCGTAGTACCTAAACCAGTTTTCAGACATGCTTAGTACTGCCAAGATTGTTGAATCTTTTCAGGCCATACCTGGTGAAATAACACTCGATGAAGCCGTTGAAAGACTCATCATTCTCGATCGCTATGAACGTGCGATGGAAGAGATGGGTCAGAACAAAGGCCACAAAAACGAGGATGTTATACGAGAGATGAAGGAATGGATTCAGGCACAGAGATAATCTGGACAGACGAAGCCAAAGAAGACGTTCGTGACATAATACGTTATCTTTCACGTTCTCCGTCCGCCTGTTGATGCTTGGTCAGATGAACTCGTACGAAAGCTTAAATTGTTAGAGTCCTTTCCCGAAATGGGCCGTATTGTTCCCGAAAAGCAGCTAAGCCATTTCAGAGAATTGTTAGTTGGGAATTATCGTTTGTTGTATATCTACCTCCACAACACGATTACAGTGGTAGGCGTAAGACATCAAGCCAGTCCATTAGGAAGAATATAAACATGACTATAAACGAAAAGCAGGACGATATCATCGAAGAATTTGATTTGTTCGATGATCCGCTCGACAAGACGCAATACATCATCGATCTCGGAAAGAAACTGCCGCCGATGCCGGAGCAATACCGCACCGACGACAATCTGATCCGGGGGTGTCAGTCGAAAGTGTGGCTGCACAGCGAAATGACCGGCGATAACGTGCACTTCGAGGCTGACAGTGAACCAACTGCCCAGATCAGTAAAGGGCTGGTCAGCTTGCTGATCCGGGTGCTCGACGGCGAAAAACCGGAAGACGTAGCCAACGCCGACCTGTATTTTATTGAGCGCATCGGGTTGAGTAACCTGGTTACCTCACGCCGGGCCGGTGGTCTGGCGTCGATGCTGAAGCAGATGAAGGATTTTTCGACCGTGCAGGCTGATCTGAAATCAAATGCATAACGTTTCCCAACCATGACAGACGCAGAACTGAAAGAACAGGTTGTGATGGCGCTCAAGGGCGTGTACGACCCCGAAATACCGGTCGACGTATACGAACTGGGCCTGATCTACGACATCAAAATATTTCCGGTCAATAACGTCTACATCCTGATGACGCTGACGTCGCCCTCCTGCCCCTCCGCCGGATCCATTCCGGGTGAGATTGAGCAGAAGGTTCGGGAGATTGACGGTGTTAACGACGTGAGCGTTGAACTAACCTTCGACCCGCCCTACACGACCGAAATGATGTCGGAAGTAGCGAAACTTGAACTTGGCTTCATGTAATATTTACCTGTAAACCGCTACGGCGGATTGTTACTAACTACAAACTGTAAACTAATTATGTATCCTCCTCATTTGCTTGTCCCGATGCGGGAAGACCTGACGAGCGTTGGGTTCCAGGAATTGACCACACCGGAAGAAGTGGTAGAAACGATGGATAACACCAAAGGCACGATGCTGGTGGTGGTGAACTCTGTCTGTGGTTGCGCGGCCGGTGCGGCTCGCCCGGGCGTAAAAGCCGCTTTGGCCAACAGCCAGGTAAAGCCCGACAAACTGGTAACGGTTTTCGCCGGTGCGGATCTGGAAGCTACGGCCAAGATGCGGGAGTTCCTGCTGCCGTATCCGCCGTCGTCGCCGTCGATTGGTATTTTCAAGGACGGAGAACTGGTGCACTTTATTGAGCGGCACCACATCGAAGGCCGTTCGGCCCAGATGATCGCCCAGCACCTCGAAATGGCGCTGGAAGAGTTCTGCGATCCAGCAAACGCCTAAAGGAAAGCGGGTAGAAACCTGCCGACATATGAGTAATCAGGAAAAGCGGGTGGAAGCCCGCTTTTCTTATGTTACAGCAAACAGTTTTGCCAGTAGCCGCGACAGGGGCAACAGGCAGAACACCAGGAAGGCAAGCGGGAACGACGCGAACGCAGCTACCCAGGCTGCATTCATGGCGATCAGGGAGATAACGCCTGCTTTTACGGCCAGACCGATGTTACGGCCAATTGGCTCGCGGGTAGCCCGCCAAAGGGGAGGGAAAATGTAGTAGCCAAAGATAAACAGAAACGGCAGCGCCGTTCCTAATTGCTGCCGACGCTGCGCAATGGCCGCAATGCACGCGATCACAATAGCGTAGAGCAGTCCTGCCAGCCGCATGGTTCCCGCCTTTCCGCCGTGTACTTCCCCCCGACTGATCATCGTGATAGCCCCTATATACGCTATGGGTATCAGCCCAACCCAGGCCCAGGGTAAAACCTGATCCGGTAAAATGCTAACCCCCAAGAGCAGATTCAACCCTCGGCATAGCCCCATGTTGATCGGTCCAAAAAACGCATGGTGTTTGCCAAAACGATCATAAACGAGCGAGGCTACCGTAATAGCAACAGCCAGAGCGCCGGCCGTTACGTTAACGGCAAATGAAGCGGCAATCCCAATGGCAAAGAGAACGGTGCCCAACGTTGCAGCCGCCTGCCGACTGACGATTCCGCTTGGAATAGGGCGTTCCGGCCGTTCAATCGCATCCAGTTCAGCGTCGAAGACGTCGTTGAAAACTACGCCCCCTCCGTACAGGCCAACCGTTGCCAGACACAACCAGCCAACCGGCGCTGGTGGTGCTTTAAATAACACAAAATACCCGGCAATGGCCATGCCCGCCAGCACATCAGCAATTGCCGTTACCAAATTTGCCGGACGTGTCAGACGCAAAAGAGCAAGAAGCATAAAGAGCGACAGAGTGAAATCGGCACGCCGATTTCACTCATTTGATAATTGTTGAACTTTTATCTACCCGCGGAGCCTGACCACCGCGCAGTACGGAACTACCGTTGTAGCGTTGGCTCTGATCGATGTCCATCGGCTGCTCCAGTTCGGCGAGGCTTAGCTGGCCACTCTGCGCAAACGCTGTAACGGCGTTTGTAAACGTTACGAGCCGGATCGCTTCGTCGGAGATACCGCGCTCTTTCATGAGAGCCGCCGTTTTTGGTACAGCCAGCGGATCGCTGATCCCCCAGTCGGCGGCCGAGTTGACCATAATCCGTTCGGGACCGTATTGTTTCACGATCTCGACCATCCGTTCGTTGCCCATTTTGGTAAACGGATAGATCGTGAATCCTGCCCAGAAGCCTCGGTCCAGCACCTCGCGTACCGTTTCTTCGTTATTGTGGTCAACAATCACCATACCGGGGTCAATACCATGCTCAATGGCAATATCCATACTCCGGCTGGTTCCCTGTTTTTTGTCACGGTGGGGCGTATGGATCTGCACCGGCAAACCGGCTTCTTTGGCCAGTTCCAGTTGCGCCCGGTAATACTTTTCTTCCGCAGCCGTCTGGTCGTCGAAACCAATCTCGCCCACTCCCACAACGCCTTCCTTATAGATGAAAAGCGGCAGAATTTCCATAACCTGCTCGGCCAGGGCTTCCTGATTGGCTTCTTTTGAGTTCAGGCCGATGGTACAGTAGTGACGAATACCAAACTGCGACGCCCGGAACCGCTCCCACCCCACGAGGCTGGCAAAATAGTCCCGAAACGAGTCAACGCCGGTGCGGGGTTGACCCAGCCAGAAAGCCGGCTCGATCAATGCCACTACCCCTGCGTCGGCCATAGCCTGATAATCGTCAGTCGTACGTGACGTCATGTGTACGTGCATGTCGAAGAACGTCATGCCACGGATGGAGTCCAAGAAACTCATAAATAATTGTATTGCTAAGGGCGTTCAGTACGTCCGGTTCTAACACGCAAAGTTCAACAAAATAGCCGTCTCTATTTATGCGACAACTATCTCATTTTTTAGTTTCTTTTCATAACCACTTAACAAGTCTATTAGTTAACTAGATAGATAAGTGGTAATTGACATTGAAGATGAAAACAAGTAAGACGTTCAAAAAAAACCAATTGGGCATTTGGATGGCCCTGTTGTTCGCTATTGGCGGTGGCCTGACGGCCTGTCGCGATAATGCAGTCGACGATCTAAGTCCGGAAGACAGCCAGGTGTACATCACCAACTACGACCGGAATGTCAACTTTGCTCAGTACCGTACGTTTAGCCTACCAGATTCCGTACTGGTTGAATCCAACAATACGTATCAGGGTTCGCTCACTACGGTCGAAGCCCGGTTTATCAACCAGGTTGCGGCTGCTTTAACCAGTCGTGGGTTCCAGCGCGTGGCACAGGGGCAGACCGCCGACATGGGCGTGGCTGCCATCCGGGTCAACAACCGATACACGGGCGTAACTTCGGTTCCGTATTCGCCCTACTACCTTGATTATTGGTACGGGGCCGGCTATTATGGTGGTTTAGGGCCTGGCTTTGGTGGGTATTACCCCTATTATCCGAGCTACTATCAATTCTATCAGGTTAGCGAACAGTATTGGGAACTACAGATCGTTGACCTCAGAAACCGGCCAACCAACGGCGGCAACAATGGTTCTGACCAGAATCAACTGCGGGTAATCTATCAGGCCGACATTCGTGGCAATGGCATCTTCAACGAAGAGTCCGTCGATCGGGCCGTTAATGCCGTATTTGAACAATCACCTTATTTACAGGCAGCTCCTTAATGATTATGAAAGGTATAGGATCACTAGTGGCTCTGTTGTCAGTGCTGGCAACAAGCGCATGGGCACAAAACCAGTCTAATGACGAATACACGGCCTTTCCGTCGCCGTATCAGGAATACGTTACGTTCGGCATCTCAGCGCACTACGCCGTTGCGGCTCCGCTGGGTGGTCAGCAAACGTACATCGATAAGATTTCGCCGACCAACTTCGTACTGCAGGGCGAATGGCTCTTCCCACAGCGCTTCTCGCTGGGTTTGAAAACAGGCTACCAGTACAACCAGAACCGGTTGCCGCGTGGTACGTATCAGTTTTCAAGCGGAGAAACCATTTCGGCCGTGCAAACCCGTACGCTGACGACGATTCCGGCGATGGTAACGGCTTCCTACTATTTCTCCGATAACGCAGCAGCTATACGGCCTTACGTACAACTGGCCGGCGGTGGCGCTTTCGTCGATTACACGAACTTTTACGGTGTGTTATCTGATCAGTACTCCCGGTTCAAAGGTGCTGTAGCCCCGGCCATTGGTTTGAAATTTTACGGCAGACGTGAACAAGGCCTTGGTGCTGAAATTCAGGCGCAGTACCAGCACGTATTCTTTAATTACGCCGAACTGCCCAACAGCAGCCCTTCGCTGCTGATCTCGGCGGGTATTACGTACCGGTGGTATTAATTTCTGTTCGTTGTTTGTAGTTAATTCAACTTCAAACAACGAACAACTAATTAATTAATTCATCAGCAAATCAATATTGGCAGGTAAGCTACGCCCGGCAGCCCGGCGTTCGGCGGCATAGTCCGCCAGCGTCTGAGCCAGTCGGGCGTTTTTGCGTTCGTGCAGCCCAATGATCTGCGTTATGTCCTTGTCGGTGAAAAACGCCTTTAAGACGAGCTGGTTCCAGGCGGCTTCGTCGAAGTACTCCATTGGATAGGGATTGTGGAGCATGATGGCCGACTGAACATCAGCTATATTGTTACGAATCCCCTCCGTTCCCTGAAACCGCCAGGCTTCCGGGTATTCCAGTACAGGCAGGGCCGAATACAACGCAACAAGTTCGTTTAGCTCAGCCGTCTTGAATAGTTCAGTAATGGTTTTAACGTAAGCAGTCTCATCGTCGGCGGGTAGTTGCAACAGCCACCAGACCCGCGCCAGCCGATCACGCGTCCAGCCGGTTACGGTGAAATGGGGTCGGATTCGTTCCAGCGCGAACGCCATATCAGGCGACACCTCAAGTACCTGCTTACCGGTGAATCGGGGAATGGACACAAACACGCGGTAGAACGTAGCCGTCTGCGGATTTTGCTGGAATACGTCGGCCTGCTGACGAAGATAGATAGTCGCTTTTTCGGCATCAGGTTGCTGCTCCAATATGTAGAACAGCGTCTGGCTCATGGTCAGGATATTCATAAGGGCAAATGTAGCACGGTAGGGTTACTTCTTGGCCTTTGGGTGTGCCTGGTCGTAGGTTTTCTTTAACTGCTCAAGGCTGGTGTGCGTGTAGACCTGCGTCGCGGCCAGACTGGTATGCCCCAGCAAATCCTTAATAGCGTTCAGATCCGCCCCCCGGTTCAGCAGATGCGTCGCGAACGTATGACGCAATACGTGCGGGCTTTTCTTTTCGAGCGTCGTGACTACGTTCAGGTGGCGTTTCACAATTCGCTGAATCAGCACCGGATAAGCCTGAATCCCTTTGTCGCTCACGATCAGGTGTACGTCATCAGCCTGTTCGCCAAATGTTTCCTGTTTCAGCCGGGTATACTGCTGCACCAGGTCAAACAGCGGCTGCGTCAGGGGAACGATCCGGTGTTTGTTTCGCTTACCCAGCACGGTGATGGTTTTTTCGTAGAGGTTAACATCCGCCGTTTTCAGGCCGGTAAGTTCACTCAGCCGGATGCCGGTGCTGTAAAGTAGCTCCAGAACCAGTTTGTCGCGTATGCCTTCAAATGTGTCCGGAAAGTCAATGTCGTCGAGCAGCGTCGCCATTGGTTTTTCTTCAACATAGACCGGCAGTTTCTTACTTGTCTTCAGCGCCTGGATTTTCACCATCGGATCGACGGTAATCAGTTTCCGGCGCAGCAGAAATCCGTAATAGCTTCGCAGGGTCGCTATTTTTCGATTTACCGACGTTTTATCGAGACCGTTCTCTACCAGACTAACCACCCACGACCGAATGTGCCGGAAATCGGCTTTATCAGGCTGTTCCAGGTTACACTCCGCAGCCAGAAACGTACCGAACTGCTCCAGATCGTTGGCATAGGCCGTCAGGGTATGATGGCTCAGGCGCTTCTCGTACCGAATGTGCTGGAGGAAGTCTGAAGCAAAGGTTGGCCCTATCGGATTCATAAGCTGTAGCTGACTTAACTTAATTTCTTACCAAAGCTAACAGGTCAATGTTTCTATACCAATCCCGGCATTCACGTTTTATCTATCACCCCAATCCCTTCATGGGGCAAGCTCCGTTATTTTTAAAATCCGGCTTGAACAACGCTGAGCCGATTAAAGAGGGGGATCATTATTGTGAAAAGTAACCCTTGTCACATAAATCCTAATGCTGGGCAACAAAAAAGCAGCCGACATTCCTGCCTGCTGCTTCGATGTTTTTATGGTTAGCTACTCTATGTTGACTGCGCACATCAACAGCCAAGTACCAACCCTACGCGCGTCACCGATCTATTGCTCGGTGTGGTTGCCGTACATTTTTTCTTTGTAGGCAGCCTTAATAACCTGAGTGCGACGCTTTACCGACGGTTTTTCGAAAGCCGTCCGCGACCGCAACTCCCGCAAAACGCCCGTCTTCTCGAATTTCTTCTTGAAGCGTTTCAGCGCCTTGTCAATGGACTCGTTGTCTTTAACGTTTATGATAAGCATATCCGGATATTGATTTTTGCTAATAGCGGACGGCAAAGATAGTAGATTTGCGGACATGAAGCAAGCTATTATCGACTTAGGAACCAATACCTTTCACCTACTCATCGTTGACCGCCGACCGGATGGTTTGTACCAGACGCTCTTTCGGGAAAGTCGTCCGGCTAAAATCGGCAAAGCCGGCATCAATCAGGGAATGATTACGGAAGAAGGCGTCGAACGGGCTCTGACCGTACTGCGCTATTTCCGCGAAGTACTGGACCAGTACGGTGTGGCTCCCGAACAGGTCGTTGCTATTGGTACAAGCGCCATCCGGGTTGCTCGTAATCAGAGCGAGTTCATTGATCGAGTCCAGCACACAACCGGCATCCGGATTCAGGTCATTTCCGGTGATCAGGAAGCCGACTACATATACCGGGGCGTTCGGGCGGCTGGGTCACTCGACGATCATACGGCCCTCATCATGGACATCGGCGGGGGCAGCGTCGAGTTCATTCTGGGAAACCAGCACCGGATCTTCTGGAAGCAAAGTTTCGAGATAGGCGGGCAGCGGCTCCTCGAACGCTTCATGCCCGGTGCGCCGGAACGCTCCGACCCGATTCCGCCTACCCAGGTACAGCGCCTGACCAGCTTCTTTCAGGAACAACTGCTGCCGCTGGTCAATGCGGTTCACCAGTACCAGCCGACCATGCTCGTTGGGTCGTCGGGTTCATTTGATACGTTGGTTGACATGTGGTGCATGCACGATCAGGGCCATTTTCCCGACCCGTCGCAGACAGCGTTTGAGCTTCCGGTGGCTGAATTCTATCGTTCCTACGAACTGTTACTGACTCGCAACCACGACGAACGTATGGCTCTACCGGGTATGATTGAGTTGCGGGTCGATATGATAGTTGTGGCCGTTTGTCTCATCGATTACGTATTGAAAACGTATCGCATCGATCACATCCGTACCTCAACTTACTCGCTGAAAGAAGGCGTTTTAAGCACCTTAAGCTGACACCTGATGCGTTGACCGTTAAAAGGATCGGTTCGCCAATGAGATCAGCGCGGGTCATTCGAAAAAGAAATAAAACTGCCCGGAAAGCCCCGACTGTCGTGTCCGGTTTTCCGGGGCAGTGGTTGTCTATCGGTTACCTTCTGTACACACTGGTTCAACGAAGCTCTCTCCGGATATCGGGGGGAGCTTTTCTTCTATGGGATTTAGGTAAATTTTAACGTAGCTTCACTTTTTCCGAAAACCGAAACCCTTATGAAATCAGAAACGAACGCCAAATCCTCATACCGCAACCTGATCTACACAGCGCTGATTATTGCCGCCGTGGCCACGGCGCTGGCTTTTCCGAACCTATTCACTCAAGTTGGTGACTTTCAACTGAAACGGTTAATCGTGCCGCTGTTGCAGATTATCATGCTTGGTATGGGTACGACGATGGCCATTAAAGATTTTGAGGGGGTTATCAAACAACCGCGGGCGGTATTCGTAGGCGTTACGTGTCACTTCATTATTATGCCGCTGCTGGGCTATACCCTGGCTAATTCATTCAGTTTTCCGCCCGAAATTGCGGCCGGGGTCGTGCTGATCGGCTGCTCACCCAGCGGTCTGGCCTCAAACGTCATGTGCTTCATTGCGAAAGCCAACGTACCACTCTCCATCACCGTCACGACTATATCGACGTTACTGGCCCCGTTTGTCATGCCCGCCCTGATGAAGCTACTTGCCGGGCAGTTCATCGAGATTTCGTTCTGGAAAATGATGCTCGAAATCATGCAGATCGTTATTCTTCCGGTAATTGTCGGTTTAATTCTGAATCGTATTTTCCACAAATCGGCCGTGTTCATTAACCGGGTTATGCCACTGGTGTCGATGGCTGGTATTGTCCTGATCGTAGCCATTATCACCGCGGCCGGCCGCGACAGCCTGCTGACCGTCGGCTGGACCCTGGCCCTTTGCGTACTCATTCATAACCTGACGGGTTTCTTCTTGGGCTACTGGAGCGCCCGTGTCTTTGGCATGGACGAGCAAAGCTGCCGGACCGTAGCTATTGAGGTTGGTCTGCAAAACGGCGGCCTGGCGTCGGGTATAGCCGTGCAGTTGGGTAAAGTCGCTACGGTTGGACTGGCCCCTGCCTTATTCGGACCGATTATGAACACAACAGGCTCGCTGCTTGCCACGTACTGGAGTCAGCGCCCGCCGAAAGAGGTCGCCGTCGGGACTACGTCAACCCCGCAAACGGCGGCTTGATATTTCTTTCAACCTGCTTTACCCCAAACTTCTGAAGGGGCTTAGCTCTGCTAGGGTAAAACCTGATAAAGTAGCGCTAAGCCCCTTCAGGGGTTTGGGGTAATACGTAACAGTGTTTTTTGGCAACCAAAACTACACCAGTTCCAACGGTTTGAAGGACTGGCCGAGGATGGCTTTATCGTCGGCCTTGAGCCAGTCGCGCAGCAGGGTGGCGTAGATTCTGCGGAATCGTTTTCAGGCGCCCCGGGCAGAAAGTCAATACATCAATAAGTAGACTAGCGGGTAGCAATATACCTGTTGGTGACAAGTGAGTATGACCAGAAACGTACCTTCAGTCTAGGCATATCTTACAACTACGTCTACTGACCAAATCCTATAAAAAAAAACTTCATCTCGTTTCAACCGTTTTCTGAGGGACAATACGAACAAACCGAATTGGATATGAAGACTGTTAGATGGTATTCGCCTGGGGGCGAGGCAGATCAAGGAGGAAACAGTGCTAACGATCGAGAGTCTGTTCTCCGTCAGGAAGGACCGCACGAACCTGGGGATACCCCCCTGGAAGATCAGGAAGAGCTACCCGGCGGATTTATTCATGGACACGTCGACCAGGGGGAAGACGACGAATAGATTTTTGTCCTGAACTAAGAGCATGGGTAGAAGTCCATTTTTGTACATTTAACAGAACAGCCTGGTTAGCTTCGCTGAACCAGGCTGTTCTGTTAAGCGCTTAGTTAACAGGATTTCTGAAAAACTTAATCTGTAAAGCTTCTCGCTATGCACTCATTTACAAGCGAATCGCTGTCTTTGCAGTTCGTTCAAACACACTTTATCCCTCAACAGCACAACTTTGGGTATTAAGTTTCATTATGAGACAGAAAGGATACCCTGTGGCAGATATTCAGGTCAATACTGTGACTACTTGGGTCAGATTTTTCGTACAATAAATTGCTACGTTCTGTCAGGTACGCACATCACAACTGGCTTATTCTAGCATCTCCGCTGATTTGGCGTACCATTTTATATGTTACCCAAGAGTGAGATTTTACACGTTTACTGTGAATCACCTGTTTTTTAGTGCCAACACCTTATAAAATGCTGGTTTAGGCTGGTTGTTGCGGTCGAACAGCAGTGGGTAACTGGTCCGACCCCGGATCGGCCAGTTGTTCAGCCAGCTATCACCGTCGTTGACGCCCCAGAACGTCACGCGGGTGACTTTGTCCTTGTGCTTGAGCAATAGTTTGAACAAGGCTTCGTAGTCGGCCGCCAGTTGCTGCTGCACGGAGTCCGGCAAACCGTTCGCGTATGGATTCGACTGTTCATTGTTGACCATACGCTGGTTCACATCGGCACCCTGGAAATTACGGGGCAGCACTTCAATGTCCAGTTCCGTAAACATGACCTTCAACCCCAGAGCTGCGTACTGAAGGATACTTTCTTCGATGTCCTTCAGGGGTACTTTGCCCACGTGCCAGTGCCCCTGAATACCTACGCCATCAATCCGCACCTTAGCGTCCTGTATTTTCTTAATGAGCGTGATGCAGCCCGCCCGCTTGGCCGGTTGTTCGTTGTTGTAATCGTTGTAATACAGTTCGGCTTTAGGGTCTGCTTCCTGCGCAAGCCGGAAGGCTTCGGTTACGAAATTGTCGCCGAGGTGTTGCAGAAACACCGACTTACGCATCGTACCATCTTCGTTGAGGGCTTCGTTGACGACATCCCACGAAAATACCTTGCCTTTATAGCGCCCGGCAACGGTTTTGATGTGCTCATTAAAGAACGTGCGAATCGAATCCGAACTCTTTATTCCCCTGATAAACGGTGGTAACTGGCTATGCCAGACCAACGTATGGCCGTTGATTTTGATGTTGTGCTTTTTCCCGAACGCCACCAGCTTATCCGCCATCTCGAAATTATAGGTATCCCATTTCGGGTGGATCGGCCCTGACTTCATGACGTTTTCCGGTGTAGCCATGTTGAACTGACGCGCGATGAACTCGGTCATTTGTGGGTCTCGTTCTTCAATCTGGGCGTTGTTCAGGCATGTACCAATCCCGAAATCTCGTGTAAACGCGTCTTTTAATGATGGAATAGATTGAGAAAATCCAGGGACGGTTCCTATCATGAAAATGGCCGTACTTACAGCCACGAAGTTTCTTTTTGAAATCATGGAGATAACTATCTTTTGAGCAGAATCCTTAAATAGGAACTATGTGCTTCCTAAAAACACCGTTTAACTGAGCCTTTTTTGCTCAGTTAAACGGTAAAAATTTCCTACTGCTTAGCGAGCTTCATCTCACCACGCTCACTTTTAACAACTAATTCTTTATCAGACACTAATTCGCCAGTATAACTCATTTTACGATCGTTAAATGTGATACTGTACGAAATCTTTTTGCCATCAACAGTCCCTTCTTGTATGGGAGACTCGCCAAATTGAGTTTTCCATGTTCCTGTTAATTTGTTGCCTTCTACCTTGAAGGTATAGTTTACTTCGAAAGTACCGTTCGGCGTTTCACGGCTGCCTTTCCAGTTGCCATCAATTGGATTTTGAGCAAATGCTACAAGGCTGACAATTGATAGAAGTAAAGAAAAAAACAACGTTTTCATGGTGAAAATTGGGGTTTTGGTTTACAACTTATTTGAAAAGTAATTGAGAAAACTGAAATAAATCGTGCCGCCAGACCGGCCAGGTATGGCCGCCCGCATACTCGCTATAGGTGTACTTGACGCCCATATCGTCGAACTTCTTCATCATCACCTGACAGTTCTGGTAGGCAATGTCTTCTTTGCCGCCCATCGAAATCCAGAAGTTTTTCAGGTTGCTGTTGATGGTGCTGGCATTGTCTTTCATGAAGGCGTACTGCGGGTCGGTGAGTTTGGGGTTATTGGCAAACCATCCCGAACTGAACACCCCCAGCGACGAAAACATATTCGTGTTCTTGATACCCGCGTAGAGCGTTTGTAAGCCGCCCATCGACAGGCCCGCCAGCGCCCGGTTTTTCGCGTCGGTTTCGACTCTGAAGTTGCTTTCGACGAAGGGAATGGCTCCTTGCTTCAACTCGTTTTCGAAGGCGCGCAGTACGTTTTCGTTGAAACCCGCCAGCCCACCGGGCATGTTCATGTTGCCGTCGAGCATGACAATTACCATTGGCTTTGCCTTCTTTTCGGCAATCAGGTTGTCCAGAATCAGGTCAGTACGGCCCTGCGTAGCCCAGCCACGCTGATCTTCACCCCCACCGTGCAGCAAATACAGCACGGGGTATTTCTCCGTTGATTTATCGTAGCCCGGTGGGGTGTAGACGTACATCTCCCGCCAGGTATTCGAGGCTTTTGACAGGTACCGTTTGATACGAATGTCGCCGTGGGGTACGTCTTTCAGCGCATAAAAGCCCTCGTCTTTGTCCGGAATCTCAATGCCGCTGGCCATCCGGCCCATGCCGTAGAACGTTTCGCTGGCGGGATCGACAAGAGGGACGCCATCGATCAAAAGCGAGTAGTAATGGAACCCGCGGCTGATTGAATCGGTCGTAACGGTCCAGAAACCGGCCGTATCCTTCACCATGTTGTACTTCTTGCCCAGGTCAATCTGCACGTTCTGCGCCTGTGGCGCTTTTACGCGAAACACAACCCGATTGTCGGGCAGAACCTGCGGGTATTTGGCCGAACGGATGTTGGTAGTTGCCGGTGAACCCAGGACGGTGTATTTGGTCAGCGATGCGTTGTCAACCGGCTTGAACAGGAACTGCGAAAACATATACAGCCCGTTTTTCCAGACCTTGAAATCATGTCCACCCGGCTCCACGTAATAGATGTGCGGTACGTTGTTCTGGTATAGGTAGTCGTGCGTACGCTTGCTGAAGGTGATCAGGCCGTCGGCGTCACCACACGAGATCCACAGAAGTTTCAGCTTCTTCTTCGCTTCGTCGGCATTGGGGACCAGTTCTTCGGGCCGTTTCGTGTTCGGTGCCGACGAGAAACCGCCCACCCACGCGAATTTATCCAGATTGCCCAGTCCGAAATTTAGTGATTGTCCCCCGCCCATCGACAGCCCGGCAATGGCCCGGTGTTCGCGGTCGGTCAGGGTCGAATACTTTTTCTCAACAAACGGAATCAGGTCGTTGAGCAGGTCTTTCTCGAACTTAGCGAAAGCCTCTACTTTCTCCCGATCGAAGACGTTGCCTATGGCGCGGTCGTCTTTCATGGCCCGGCCGTTAGGCATCACCACGATCATAGGCTCCAGCTTCTTGTCGGCATACAAATTGTCCAGAATCACTTGGGGACTACCGCCTTTCAGCCATTCTTTTTCATCGCCCCCGATGCCGTGCAGCAGATACAGCACCGGGTATTTTGTCTTTTTGGAGTAGCCCGGTGGCGTGTACACCAACACTTTACGGGTAGTCCCTACCGTTTTCGATGGGTAACTGATCGAATCAAGCTTGCCTGTAGCAATGCCCGAACGGAGCTGATCGAAGCCTTTGGGCGCTTCTTTGTCCGTGGGTTGAGCGAAGCCGTCACAGCAGAAAACGCCCATGATGGCTGCTAGTAGAAAGAGTCCTTTCATTTGTATATAGTGTGTTTGTAAGTATCCGTTGGCTTATGATGTTTTTTGTCATTCCGACGATAGGGCCGGTCCTATTTTGCCATCCCGACATCAGGAGGGATCTTCTTTGATCGGAGATATTTTCAGCCTCACCTGAAGATCCCTCCTAACGTCGGGATGATAAATCTTTGCCTACGAATCCCGGTAGGGACGACAAAAACGCCGGTTATTTTTTAAAGATCAGGCCCGCATACTGCCGGAGCGACCGGCGCCAGGTTTGCCACTCGTGCGACGTACCCGGCGACTCGTAATACACGTGTTTGATGCCCGCTTTGTCGAGCGCTTCGTGGAAGCCTTTCACGCCGGCATACATCCGCTCCGGCTCTTTGGTACCGATGCTTACGTAGACTACTTTCACTTTCTTGTTGAAAGCGTCGGCATCGGCCCAGGCCCCGTTGTAAAGCTGCTGGATGTCAGCGCCCGGCTGCAACCGTCCTGCCCCGCTGAAACCACCGATGTAAGCAAACTTGTCGAGGTTGGTCATCGTGGTCTGGAAGGTTTGAAAGCCGCCCATCGATAGCCCAGCCATAGCCCGATTGTCTCGATCCGTCAGCGTTCGGAACGACTTATCAATCATTGGAATCACCTCTCTCACCAGTACGTCGGGGAAGACATTGCTGTTCATGCTGGCGGGTCCGCTGACCGTTGTGCTGACGGGTTTGGTCGGGTCGGTAGCGTAGCCGCGCTCCATCACCACAATCATGGGCGTTGCCTTGCCTTCGGCGATCAGGTTGTCGAGAATAAAATTCATCTTACCCTGCGTTGGCCAGCCGGTTTCGTCCTCGCCCGAGCCGTGTTGCAGGTACAGCACCGGATAACGCTTTTTTGGGCTTTCGTCGTAACCGGGTGGGGTGTAGACATTCGCGCGTCGCCAGGCTTTGGTCATGTCGGAGTAGTAACTAACGGAGCGAACCTGACCATGCGGCACATTTTTGGGCTGGTAGTAGTCCATGTCTTTGTCCGGAATGTCGATGCCACTCGCCATCCGGCCCATGCCGTAAAACGTCTGGCTCGACGGGTCGCAAAGAGGAACGCCGTCGATTATGAGGGAGTAATAGTGAAAACCTTCCACGATGGGGTCGGTCGTGACGGTCCAGAAACCGCTCGTATCTTTCACCATGTCGTATTTCCGGCCCAGGTCCATCTGCACTTTTTGTGCTTCCGGGGCTTTCACGCGAAACACGACGCGGTTGTCGGGCAGAATCTGCGGGTATTTCTGGCCCGGAATGTTGGTGGATGCCGGTACGCCCGCATCCTGAGCCCGAACGGTAGCGGTGAGCAACGCAGCCCAGGCAACTAAAGCGATGATCGTTTTCATGAAAAGGTCAGCATAGGGTTTATTAACGGGATTGCGGAGTGATAATCTGATACTTCCCGCTCAGGTGCATCAGGCTGAACAGGTACAGCAGCCCATCGTAATACGGATCGAAATAGCCATCCTCGAAAGGCTCCAGTTTGGCGTTCCATAAGGCATGCACAAAATCAAGACTGTTCTTCTCTTTGTTGATGAGCGAGAGCGTGGCAGATGTTGACACCAGGCCTATTGAGTGCCGTAGTTTTTTCACTGGCCCGGCCTGCAGTATAAAGTCTGGACGAGAACCGTCGAGATTAAACTGATCTTCGTAGGTATCCAGGCCTTTCGAGCGAAGGAAGCCCTGAAAGCGTTTGGCGTAATCTTCCTGCCAGACTTTGTCTTTGCCGTACCAGGTATAATCCATTGCAATGTTCATAGGCACTCGCCATGAATCGTAGCGAAAAGCCGAGGGCGACCAACGGGTGTCGTGTGGCTTGCCGCTGAACTCGGTGTAGTCGGCGTTCAGGCCCGTTACGGGGTGGCAGGCCCGGTGCAGAAACACCCGCGACGTATCGGCGCACTCCTTGTAAAAAGCTTCATGACCATCTTTGGCGTACAACGCCCATACTTCATAGAAGGCTGGCAGGTGGTAAGACGGGTCAGTCCAGTTATACATGCCGCCTTCCGGTACGAACGAGATCTGCCTGGCGTCGGTATTGATGAGATTGTAAATGTTACCGGTGCCGTCCTTTTTCCACATGGCGTCGAGGATTCGGCGGGCCTCACCATAATAGTTGATGCCGGTATTATTCCCCCACTTATTAGCAGCAAACAACAGGCTCGTGATGTAGTACAACTCGCCGTCGGAGGCTGACCCCTCCGCGTTTTTCTTCATCGTCTGCGGGTTGATACTCCAGGCAAAGTAGGCTTCGCGGGGGCCGCTCTGATGTTGGAGGTACTTCTTGGACCAGCGCCAGATTCGGTCGAATACGTCTTTTTTGTCGAGCTGAACGGCGATCATCATCCCGTACGACAGTCCTTCGGTACGGGCGTCTTTATTTTTCACGTCCGACACGTAGGCCATCGTATCACCTACTTCGAAGTAGACCTTATTCGGCCCTTCAAATATGTCGTGATACGCTTTCGCCACTTTCGCGTCGGTGTCGGCCTGACTATAGCCTGCCTCCCGAAACAGGTTGCGGTATTTAGGCTTAATTGCCGTTTTGCTCTGCCCGAAAACGACTCCCTGTCCGCTACATAACACGGCCAGTATCAGCCACAAACTGATCCCGCCGATTCGCTTAGCTCGTATTGATCGTACCATAATACCGGTTGAGTATTGCATTTGAGGTTTTTAAGGAGTACTCTTTGTCATCCCGGCGACCCGGTCGTGCCCCGGGATGACAAAAAATGTCTTTTCCGTTCTTTGGATCGGGTGGCCGTTGCTATGACAAAAAAGCGTTATTACTTAAACAGCAGCGGGGCCATCTCGTGCAGGCTACGACGCCAGGTCAGGAATTCGTGCGCAGTCTTATCGGAGACATACGAAACGGCGTTGTAACCAGCGGCTTTTAGGTCGGTAGCCGCTTTGGTTACGCCATCGGGCCGTTCTTTGCTGCCGCAGCTAATGAATACAAGCTTCGGTTTGGTTTTCCCATTGAGGTCTTCGGGGGCGTAGACGCCACCGCTGAGCAGACCGTAGTAGCCAAACACATCAGGTTTGTTCAGGGTAATCATTTTGGTTTCCATACCGCCCATCGATAGCCCCGCCATCGCCCGGTTATCCCGGTTCGTCAGCGTACGGAAATTAGCATCCACGTACGGAATCAGCTCGTCGACCAGTACCGTCTGGAAAGGCTCAATCTTGAACTCCCGGATTTTACCAAACTTTACTTCGTTGGTCATGCCGTAGGTCATCACAATGAGAAAAGGCTTGCTTTTACTTTCGGCGATTAGATTGTCCATAATCAGGTTAGCGTGCCCCTGATTACTCCAGGCCGTTTCGTCCTCACCCCAGCCGTGTTGCAGGTACAGCACCGGGTATTTTTTTGACTTATCCTTCTCGTAGCCCGGTGGCGTGTACACAAACGCCCGACGCGGTGTACCGGTGCTCTTTGACGGAAAAAGTATCTGCTGGACGTTACCATGGGGCACGTCTTTTAATGCATAGAAGTCCTGATCGTGAGCCGGAATCTCAATGCCACTCTCCCACCGAACAGAGCCGTAATAGTTCTTGGCACCGGGGTCATTAAACTTCCCGCCGTCGATTGTCACGTTATAGTAATGGAATCCTTCATCCATCGGACCCGCCGTCGTGCCGGTCCAGAAGCCGTCTTCCCCTTTGGTGAGAATGGTTCCTCCTCGTCCACCTAGTCCCAGGCTTACCCGGACACTATCGGCCAGGGGTGCCTTTATCCGAAAGCGGGCATACCCCTGCGAATTGACCTGCGGGTACTCCTGCCCCGGCTGGTTTAGCGTAGAGGGTTTAAAATCCTCGGCGATGGCCGGTTGGCTGGCCTGCGAAAAGCAGGTTGTACTAATCAGTGTGGCTGCGAATAAGGCAGCAATTGGTTTGGCTGTCATGTTAATTATTGGTTTAGAAATAGTTGATACGATGCTCTTTTTTGTAGTTCAGAGGTATAGTCTTTGTCCTGCCGACGAGTTTGTCATCCCGACGTCAGGAGGGATCTTCGGGTGAGGCTTGTACACCCTCTGGCTACAGAAGATCCCTCCTAACGTCGGGATGACAAAAACGCAATCATTTGAACAACTCCTGCAATGTCGTTGCCAGGTATTGTTTGCAATTCATCCAGGTATGACCGCCGGGCACGATGTAGCTTTTCACGGCCAGTTTCTTGTCCTGAAACATGGCGATGTTTTGCTTCACGGGCTCGTACAGAAAGTCCTCTGTACCGACGCTGATGGTGAAGAGTTTCAATTGTTTGTTCATCTGGTCAGCATTGGGCGACCAGTCGGTAAAGTTCTTTTTAAACTCCTCCGTAGCCGTGTAGGGCGCATACGAACAGACATAGGCGAATGTGGACGGGTTGGTCAGGCCGATGTTCAGCGTTTGTCCGCCACCGACCGAGAAGCCAGCGACGGCGCGACCTTTGCTTTCTTTTATGACGGGGTAGTTGGCTTCGATAAACGGCACAATGTCGTTCACCATATCCTTCGTGAAATCAGGCATGGGGGCCGGACGGACGTTCCCATAGGGCATCACAATCAACATCGGTTTGGCCTTGCCCTGTGCAATCAGGTTGTCGGCAATCAGGTTGGCCCGACCGACCTTCGTCCAGGTTTCTTCCGTGTCGGAGCCGCCGTGAATCAGGTACAGCACCGGGTATCTGGTCTTACCGTTCGGGTTAAAGCCGGGCGGGGTGTAGACCAGCAACTGGCGCGTGGTACCCAGCGTACCCGACTTGTAATACCTATAGCTGACTTTGCCGTGCGGTACGTTCTGCAACGAATGCACCAGCGGCTGATCGCCGGGTACGTCGACGATACTGCGCTTGAAGCGTTCATTGGCGAAGATGTAGGTGTTGCTGGGGTCAGCTAACTGCACACTATCGACTGTGAAGCTGTACGGGTAGATGTCGGGCTTGACGGGTGGCACGGTCACACTCCATATTCCAGACGTGTCTTTGGTCAGAGGCACGGGGGCTTTCAGGAACTCGCCACTGAGCGTTACTTTTTTCGCATTGCGGGAAAAATAGCGGAACGTGATGCTATGATCGGGGTGTACGTCGGGCGAGCTAATGGCCGGTGGCCGTTGCTGCGCCCGAGCCGATAACGACGCTACGGTCAGGATAGACAGGAGATAGACAAGTCGGTTCATGGGCGTGGGGTTTGGGATTGAAACAGAAGTGGCGTAGTGGCGGCAACGTACGTTTTCACGTTCATCCAGGTGTGGCCTCCGTCGGTAATCAGGCTTTTGAAGTTCACGTTCTTAGCCTTAAGGTAGTCCATAAACTCCACCGTTCCTTTATACAAAAAATCATCGCTTCCCACGCTCACCCACAGCAGTTTTAGCTGCTTGTTGGTTTGATCGGGCTTGGCCACAATCTGACTGAAATTGCCATCCATCTCCTGGGGCGACAGGTATGAACTGTACGCGCACACCCACGCAAACTTGTCCATGTTGTTGAAGGCTGTTCGCAGGGTTTGCCCACCCCCGCGCGAGAAACCTCCGATAGCTCGGTTGTCGCGGTTAGGGATTGCTCGGTAGCTTTTCTCAACGTAAGGAATGACGTTGCTCACCAGATCGGTCGTGAAGTCGTTAGCCCGTTTTACGGCATCGGCCCCGTCGCGCACGGTCGGGTCGGCGGGTTTGGAACCGCCTTTTTGCTCGGCTATCCGTGCGGCAATGTTGCCGTAGGGCATGACAATGATCATCGGTTTGGCTTTGCCTTCGGCGATCAGGTTATCCAGAATCAGGTTGGTTTTGCCAACTTTGAAAAAGGTTTCCTCCGTATCGGTCGTGCCACTGATGAGGTAATAAACGGGGTACTTTTTTGACAGCGCCTGGTCGTAACCCGGTGGGGTGTAAACGACCAGCGATCCCGTTGTTCCTTCCATTGATGGGTAATACTCGTAGTTGATGGAACCGTGGGGTACGTCGCGCATGGCGTGAATGAGGGGCGTATCGCCGGGCACATCGACCAGACTGGCTTTGAAGCGTTCGTTCGGGAAGAACGCTACGTTGGCCGGGTCCATGACCGAGACACCATCCACCCGAAAGTTGTACGGATAAATATCAGGCTTGACGGGGCCGACCGTTGCGCTCCAGATGCCCTGCGCATCTTTGGTCATGGGCACAGGTCCTTTCTCAAACTGCGCACTCAGTTCCACCGACTTAGCCTGCGGAGCCAGATACCGGAACGTGATGGTTTTGTCGGCGTTCACCTGGGGCGACACTACCAGCGGCCCACGTGGCGGCTGCGCCAGGGCCAGTCCAGGCACGAACAGTATCGCCCAGAGCAACAATAGACGTGTACGTGTTTTTGTAATCATGGTATTGAACAGGTTTAGGAATAGGTAGTGGTTTATCGGAACAGCTTTTGGGCGATGGTCGACAGGTAGAGCTTGCAGTTCATCCAGGTATGTCCACCGTCCGAAATCAGCGTTTCGTGTTTGAGCTTCTTCTCATCGAGCACCTTCAGATAATCGTTGATGACCGGATAGAGCATATCCTCTTTCCCAACGCCAATCCAGAATAGCTTCAGTCGCTGGTTGGTCTGAGCGGGGTTGGCAAACGCAGTGGCGTTGTTGCGGTCAAATTCCTCTTTGAGCATACCCGGTGCAAAGCCACAAACCCAGCTAAACAGTTCGGGATTGTTCAGCCCCAGATAGAGCGTTTCGCCACCACCCCCTGAAAACCCGGCAATGGCCCGGCTGTCTTTGTCTTTCTTTACCCGATAATTCTTCTCAACAAACGGCATCAGATTCCCCAGGAAATCCTTCTTGAACTCCTGTAGGTTATCCCAATTGCGAAGGCTCCCCGACGATTTACTGATGACCGGATACGCCCGTCCGTAGGGCATGACAATGATCATCGGCTTGGCTTTTCCCTGCGCAATCAGGTTATCCAGAATGATGTTTGCCCGCCCCACTTTGGTCCAGGTTTCTTCCAAATCCGTAGTACCGTGCAGGAGGTAAAGCACCGGGTAGGTTGTTTTAGCATCCGTTTCGTAGTCGGGCGGGGTGTACACCACCACGGGCCGCTGTCCCAGCTCGGGCGATGTGTAGAATCGGTACGATACGGTGCCATGCGGTACGTTCTGGATAGTATGCACGAGGGGCGTATTACCCGTTATTTCGACCAGGCTGTTCTGAAAACCTTCGTTTGGGAAGATGGCCGAGTTTTTAGGGTCGGCCACCGAAATTCCATCGACCTGAAAGCTATATGGATACATATCGGGCTTCACCGGTCCCGTCGTAATGCTCCAGATGCCCTGTGCATCTTTGGTCATAGCGACGGGCGACTTCTCAAACTGGGCGTTCAGCTTTACGTCTTTGGCCGCCGGGGCCAGATACCGAAACGTGACCGTGTTGTCAGCGTTGACCTGTGGTGATACCACCGTTGGCCCGCCGGGCGGTTGGGCCAGGCCTAGCCTGCTCAGACAAAGCAGCAGGCTAACAAGCCAGAAGCGAAGGGGTAAGGGTCTGTTCATCATTGGTTAAAGGTTTAGAATTGCTCGTTTTTTTGTCATCCCGACGCAGGAGGGGTCTTCGGGCGAGGCTGAAAAAACCTCTGGCTACAGAAGATCCCTCCTGCGTCGGGATGACAAAAACGGGTTGCACTCACTGCGTAACAACGTCTACTTCAGCATAGCCCGAAGCCGAACCTTCCTGCGTGTTTTTCAGGGCACGCAGTTTAATGTATCGGGCTTTAGTTGGCTCAAACGGTTTAGTTTGCCAGAACGGGCTGTTTTTGATGTTGGAAAATTCACCCTCACTGACTCGCGTCCAGGCTTTGTTATCGGTTGACACGTCAAACTGATAGTGGGTAATGATGCTGGCCTCTTCCCACCAGTTCTGCGCAGGCAGATACCGGAAACCGGTCAGCGTTTCTTCTTTACCCAGATCAATAACGAGATCAGCAGGCATCTGCTGGCTTTTGGGCTGCTGCCAGGAGGTGCCGGGATTACCATCCAAAAGCTGATACGCCGACCTGGCTTCCGTATTCAGGATTCTCCAGGCCGTATGGGCAATGTCAAATTTTTCTTCGCTGACAACACTGCTCTGTTTCGTGAACGGATTGTAGGCAATGGCCTTTATCTCAACTTTTCCCGAGCTGGTTTTCACCGGATCTACGTACTTGTTCGAACGCGCGGTCGGCGTGCTGCCGTCGAGCGTGTAGTACAATTCCGATTCGGTGTCGCCGGATTTGATGAGAACGTCGCCTGCCTGATTCCGGGTGATGACGGGGGATGTCAGAATCAGTGGGGCTTTATACACTTCCAGATTCGAAATCAACGGGCAGCCTTTGGCATCCAGAATGGTCAGTCGCAGTTGCGTAGCTTCGACGGTCGGAAAGCGTAGAATACGTTTGTACCCAATGGTGGTTTCCCTGGCAATTTCTTTCCAGTTGCCATCGACCAAAGCTTCGACAGTAAACGACTTAACCCGCTGCCCTAATCGAATGGGCTCCTGTACCAGAAACCGATTAAAAGCTGTGGGTTTTGAAAATTGGATCGTCAACGATGCATTTCTGACGGCATCGTCCGTTGCCCAATAGCTTTCTGTATCGTTGTCAATGGCTTTGCTGGCATCGTACATCGAACTTTTTCCGCGTACCTGCGAGGCTGTAGCGCGGCTATTTTTAGCCAGATTTAAGGCAAAGGCGTCGTTAACGGCTTTGGCAAAGCTCAGTGCAGCTTTTTCATCTTTTTCGTGAATCAGCCCGTTCGGCATGATCGGAAAATTGAGGAGCAACGTCGCATTCCGGCCGATGGAGTTATAATACGTATCCATCAGTTGGGACAGGGTCTTCACTTTCCGGTCTTCGCGCTCGTGGTAAAACCATTCGGGACGGATCGACGTGTTAACTTCACCCGGCACCCAGGCATTGCCATTTTCTACACCGTGCCGCAATTGCTCCTCGGGCACATCGCCGGTGGCATTCAGTAAACTCCAATTGGTTTCGCCCACGTACCCGGCTTCAGTACCCACCCAACGCAGGTCGGCCCGATCACCCCCATCGTTCCAGATAACGATCTTAGGTTGTAGCTTACGAACGAGTTTATACGTAGTTGGCCAGTCATAATACGTCTTGGCGTCGATTTTCCGGGTTTCGTTGGCCCCACCATAATAGCCTGACCCGCCATTGGCTCCATCGAACCAGACTTCAAAAATATCACCGTAGTTGGTTAATAGCTCGGTCAGCTGGTTGCGGAAATACGTAATGTATTCAGGTTTGCCATAGTCAGCATGGTTACGGTCCCAGGGCGACAGATATACACCGAATTTCAGCCCATATTCCTTGCAGGCATCGGCCAGTTCGCGAACGATATCCGCTTTCCCATTGCGCCAGGGTACGTTTTTGACAGAGTATTCCGTGTATTTCGAGGGCCAGAGGCAAAATCCACTATGATGTTTGGCGGTGAAAATGATGCCTTTCATCCCGGCCTCTTTACAAATCCGCGCCCATTGTCGGCAATCCAGGTTCGTCGGGTTGAATAGCTTTGGATCTTCGTTACCCAGCCCCCAGGCCATATCCGTATAGGTATTGATCGAAAAATGGATAAAAGCATAGTACTCCATTTTTTGCCAACGCAGTTGATTTTCGCTGGGAAGCGGACCAACCGGCTGCGGGGGCGTTGTCTGCGCCAATCCGGCAAGACCGTTCAGCAGGTAAAGCGCTAGCGAAATGAAGACCGATTTAAGCATAATGAACGGGACGTAGGCGTTATAAAGTCAGTTGCAGAAAAGACACACCCTGCCGGGGCAGGTCGAAGGTGAACGTTGTTGTTCCGTTGGCGACCGTTTTGGTTGCTGGTGGGGCCAGTTCCTGTAGTTGTCCCGCTTTTTCCAGTGTTTTGTATTGGTCGGTCGACACCTGCTGCGGACTACCCATTGCCTTCCAGGTCTCGAACGAGTTGCTGTGCTTGTCATCCACACGGTAATGGCGCACCTGCACCTTGTTTTTGTCGAGACCGCTGATGGTTAGCTGAACCGGTGTTGCCGGGCCCGTCACATCGTCATCATGGTAATTCCAGACCATCACGCCAATTGTATTTCCGTTTTTACTGGCGATGGCGTTGACGTCGTTTGCTGCCCGAACGCCGTTGGCGATGATGTTGGCGGCAGTTAGCCCCCGATTGGTCTGTACGGCAACGCGCTGCCCACCCATCTTACCGAACATGCGGAAAATGTTCAGCACTGGCTTGTCGACCCCATGCGTGGCCAGGTCGCGGAAACCCGCAAACCACGGCTGATCCTCAAATTCGAACGACCAGCTCACGGCCCCGCGCAGGTTTACGTTGTACTGGTCCATCAGTTCGTATATGCGGGCGAACGACGAAGCCGTGTAGCTGGAATACATCGTACCGTTTCGGTAGCCGTATTTCGGGTCGCGGGTGACGGCACAGGCTGCGCATCCTTCGGGGTCGCACTCACCGATGATGATGGGAATGTTTTTCAGTTCCGGAAACGAATTAACCGCTTCAAACGCCCGTTGAATATCTTTCAACTGCACACCCATATTCATGCGGATATGACCGTCGACAAACTCAGGATTGCCTTTGGCGTGGAAGCCAATGTATTGCAGGGGCGTACCCGTTTTTCCGGTAGCGTAGTTCTGTCCGCGAAGACAATGTTCAATAAATCGGGTGAGGTAACTATACGCTTTCTCACTGCGGGGGCTAGTGGTATGCGGCCCGCCGATGGTACATTCGGGACAAGCCCGTTTCAGGCCGTCGGCGGCATAATCGTACATCTTGCAATACTCGTCGAACGTACCTGACCAGTAGCCGATGTCCGGTTCATTCCAGACCTCCCAGAGCCAGCTCGTTACTTCCTGTTTGCCGTAGCGGTCGATGGAGTGCTTGGCCCACTGATAGACCAGTTCCCGCCATTTGTCGTAGTCTTTCGGTGGGTAGGTCCAGCCCGTCCAGATGTTACCGCCCTTGCTCCAGGTATGTTCATACGGTTCGGGTTTCGATGACAGGTCTTTCGGCATAAACCCAATTTCCATCAGGGGCTTCATACCCCGTCTCACATACGTATCTACGATGCTGTCAACGACCGTCCAGGTATAAATTGGCTTGCCGGTAGCGTCTTCCCGGTAGGCATCGGTAAAGCCCCACTTAAGGTCTGGGCCGGGGCTATTGCCTTTAGAGGTCAGCAGGTTGTGCGCCCGAACGTACACTGGCACGGGGCTTAGTTGCTGAAGTTCGGTAAGCAGCTTCTGTCCGTCTTTACGGGTAGTATAGTTAGGTTCATCATACCCGAAAAACGCCCAGAATGGCTTCATCTCGCCAACCGGCTTTGCGGCATTGACCTGAATCGAAACCGGCGATGGCTGCCCAGAAACTATCCGGCCACAAAGCAGAAGAAAACAAAGTAGGGCTACACGATTCATGGTTTAGGAAGCTTTATAGAAATGGCTACTTAGTTTTTAACCCAGCTATTCGCTTTCATCCAGGCAAACAAGGGGTCCATCCAGCCGGGGTGTCGGAAGATGAAACCGTGATCACCCTTCGGGTAGATGTGCATTTCTACAGGTACTTTCTGGCGTCTCAGTCTTTCGAAATAAATGATGCTGTTATCTACATCCACCAGTTTGTCGTCGGCTGCGTGGGTCAAATAGGTAGGTGGCGTGTTGGCACGTACCTGTAGTTCGTTGGAGAACAGGTCGATGTCCTGCCGTGACGGATTTTTGCCCAACAGATTATCGTGCGAACCACCGTGAGTCAGGCTGTCCTGCATACTGATGACTGGATAGATGAGTATCTGAAAATCGGGTCGCAGGCTTGTGTTGCTACCGTTATCAATATACGCTTTTTCAAAATGCGTAGCGGCCGTTGACGCCAGGTGCCCACCCGCCGAAAAACCCATGATACCGACTTTGCTGGCATCAACTCCCCATTTGGCGGCATTCTCCCGAACCAGTTTGATCGCTTGCTGAGCATCTTGCAACGGGCCAATTTTCTTATCGGTCATGATAGCGTCACTGGGAAGTCGGTACTTCAATACGAAAGCCGCCACGCCTTTTTCAGCCAGTGCTTTGGCGGTATTGACACCCTCGCCCTGATACACCACTACGCCATATCCTCCACCGGGAATTATGACGACCGCCGTGCCGGTCGCTTTGTCGGGCGCGGGTTTGAAATATTCCAGCGTTGGTTTGGTGATTCCTTTCAGGACACCTTTATCCGCACCTGACTCCTGCATATCCGACACTTTTGAGTTAGGCACCGCACCCGAATAGAGTGGAATGATTTCCTGGGCGTTTACTCTTAAGGAAGTAGCCATTAGCCAGCCAGTCAGCGCAGCTGTGGGTATTATCTTTTGACCTAACTTTCCTAGAATGAATGGTTTCATGTTGTCAGGGTTTATGGCAATTCAGAGTCTTTGTCATCCCGAAGAATGACAAAAAGGACTATGTTAGCCTAGTGCATCATCCATAACTCGCGTTAGTTAACAGCAACCGGTTTATACCCCAGCAACGACAGCATCTGAGTCGCATATCGTTTGCCCAGCTCCCTGTACCCGGCGGCATTGAAGTGCAGGTTGTCGGCCGAATCGGTGCAGCCCGCCGACGAAATCACATGTGCGTTTTTGATGGTTTGCGGCAGCGTGGCAATGATCGTATTCATACTCGCGCATCGGCCTTCCTGATCGGCATTAACGGTCTCACCCGCCAGCAGGGGCACTTTTTTGGGTTTCAATTCCAGGTCGTGCATCAGGTTATCGTAGACCACCTTGACCTTTTTCGTCCATAGCGTATCGCCCGTATTCGATTCGCCCTGATGCAGCAGAATACCCTTTATGACTCCATCTTTCTGTGCCAGCTTGGCCATCTCAACCAGTCGGGCGTATGGATTGCCGCCATATTCGCTGATGAAATTCTTCATCCAGCCCGGTACATTGGCGGTGTACGATTGATAATTATCCTTGTCGAACAACTCGATTTTACAGCCCCCCACGGACACATTGATGACGCCAATCCGAACTTTTTCGGGCAGGTTCGCTACCAGTTCTCGACCAAAATAATCGGCGGGGGTAAGGCCCGTGCGGCACCGGCACAACGGCGGAACAGCAGTATACCACTGACCCATTTTCCGATTTAGGCTCGGGCAGTCAACGGCTTCCATCACCTGAAAACGTGGATTTATATTGACGGTATCCTGCGGTTCGATTTTGGCGTTACCTTCCATATTCGACTGCCCAAAGCAGAGGTAAATATGAAAGTTACGATCCTGAGCAAAGGCACCGTTACCCGTCAACAACAGATGGGTAAGCAGAAAAACGATAACCAGCGCTTTCATCATCATAAAGGTTTAGTAGCTACTTCATCGGGTTTAGGAAAACAGGCTAGCGCATCGCAACGTACACCTCAATTCACGATCAGCGCAGCCCCGTTGGTCGGAATAGTCCACTCCACTTCCTGACTCTTTGGAAGTTTTGCGGTGGTTACTTTGCCCGTTAATTGCGCGTCGTCGCTGTATTGCTGATAGGCAGCTCCGGCGGCAAGCATTGGGAGTTTGATCTTTAGTTTAAGAGGTTCTTTCTGGGCGTTGATTCCGGCTACATACCATTTCGCACCCTGACGGCGAGCCAGCACCACGTACCGGCCCGGGTAACCATCAATGTACTGTACTTCGTCCCAGGTCGTCGGCACGGTTTTCATAAAGTCAATCGCCCAGCCTGGAGCGTCGGTGAGGTTATTGGGCGCAAGGGCAAAATGCTGAACTCCACTCTGAAACAGGACCGCCGTTGCCAATGCGTACACATCCGACGTAACCCGTTTCGAACCTCGGTTTGGGGTATTATTGGCATTGTAAAATTTATTCAGGGCACTACCGCCAAAATCCATGCTGCCTACCGTGTTGCGGATAAACGGGTGCAGGGTGGCGTTAAACGCTTCATAATCACAGCTTCGTTGGGAAAAGGCTAGATTTTCGCTCGCCAAGACCGCTTCACTGGCTGCGTAGTTGGGGTACATGCGCTCCCAGCCGCGGGGGAGTGTCGAACCGTGGAAGACACACAAGATGCCATAGTCGTTGGCATCGTACAAAATGTCTTCGTACAGCTTCATGGTTTCCTGCTTATCCCCGCCAAAAAAGTCAACCTTGATGCCTTTCACGCCGATCTGTTTCATCCAGGCCATTTCCTTCCGGCGGGCAATTGTATTGTCCATAATGCCGCGCGGCCCTTGCGGGGCGTCGTTCCAGTAGCCATTAGAGTTGTACCACAAGTACAGACTAACCCCTTTACTAGCCCCGTATTTGGCTAATTCGGCTATCTTGTCGCGTCCGATCTGGGTATCCCACAGCGCATCTATCAAGATAGTTTTGTACCCCATGGCCGCGCTGAAGTCGATGTATCTTACTTGTTCATCATAAACCGTTCGTCTGTCCATGCCGATAATCCAGCTCCACGAACCTTTTGTATACTCGTATTTTTGGGACGCTTCATACCGCGGTTCCACGACATCAAACGGGACTGTCGTCTCGACAATCGGGGCCAGGGTTTCACCGACCGTAATCGTACGCCATGGCGTTTGGCCCGGCAGGGGAATACCGGGGGCAGATGTCCCGTTGCCGTTGTTTTCGTCCGGCATCGGGAATCCAATGGTGTACAATCCGTCCGGATGGCCCATCAGTCGGCTTCCGCAATAGCGACTGTCGACCCCTGTTTCGGAAATCAGCACCCAGCCGTTGGTATTCACTTTAAATAGACAAGGAAAGGTATAGCCGTTGTTCCGTCCGTTTTCGCCCAGCGTATCATCGACCGTATACGGAATCTCGTAGCTGGGCATAGTGCGGGCAAAACCCACCATCGCTTTACTCTGTGCCGAGAGAAACGTGGTGGTACCGGCTGGTAAGACAAACCCCGTTTGTTCGGCATTGACCACACAAGACAAGGCGTTTTTCTGGGGATACACGGTATACCGGAACGCCACATCATGATTGCTTACCCGGAAGGTTACGTCGATAGCGGCCGCATTGGCTTTATTGAACGAGATGACGCCTTCGTTTGCTACGTAATGTACCTTACTTTGTTTAATGTTGGGCAATTCGTAGGTCTGGTCAATTTTAGTCATACGGGTTGGTTTCCCCGCTTCCAGTCCCTCGCTAAAGTCGCCGACGTTGGTTTTTAACCCCAGTGGGGATTTATTCAGAAATGGTTTTCCGTTGAGTGAAACGGTATAAGCTGGCTTGCCATTTTCCAACGAAACGGTGACCACCAGCTTTCCGTCCGGGCTGCTCACAACCGAGTTATTCGTTTGCGCGTAAGCCCCAAACACGGTCAATAATAAAAGACAAACTATAGACTTCATTCTAGTACTTGAGTAATCAAGCGTTATTTTTTAGTGATTTTATCGTCTATCCGGAAATAATCGAAGTCGGCAAAGCCACCCGTTTGTTCGGTAGCGTAATTGAATAGTCCGAACCGATAGCCCATAAAGTGTGGAATGGTGTAGGGCATCTTCAGCGGTTCGCCAATCGCGGTCCAGGCTTTACCGTCGAGGCTGTAAAAGAAATGGGCTGTGTCTTTGCGATCTCTGAAATTGCATTCGGCTTTTAGGTAGACGGTCTTCTGGTTTAATGGCACCCGTTGCACCTCTATCGGCTTTCCCGTAGCCGCGCTGACCATGACGATAAACCGGCTGCCATTTTCGACCTTCACACCCACCAAGCCGTAGTTCTTCTGCAACAGGCTTAAACCAGCAAAATCGCCATCTTTCAGATTCGAGGCATCAAGTAACGTAGCGCCCGTACTTTCAGGGCCAATGGTACGCTGGGTGAGCGTGTTGCGAGCCATGACGAACGAGGTGTCGGTACGGCCAGTTTTCAGCCGCAGGTAGCCTTTCCGTGCAGACACCGACCACAGACGGTTATCCGGGTTGTGGTTCCACTGCCACACCAGCGGCAAAGCAGGTTCGCCTTTCTTTCGGGTAAATTCATCCGATGCAACGATGCCCGGAATTAGCCCTTTGCTGGTGGGGAGGCCAAGCGTTTCAGGCACTTTGCCGTTTTCGCCCAGCACGGGCCAGCCGTCTTCCCACTTGACGGGTACCATATACGGAATGCGGCCAACTCCGCCAAAGTCCCGAAACAGATAGGCAAACCAGCGGCCATCGGGCGTATCAATCAGGCCGCCCTGCGCTACGCCTAAATCCTGTAAAGCCACGCGACCCTCCCAGGGGCCGGTTAGCTGATCAGCTCGGTGAATGACCACCGTACGCATCCCCCCTTTCGGCCAGGTAATGTTGAACAGGTAATACTTGCCGTTCACTTTGAACAATTGCGACCCTTCGGCGGGTAAGCCCCCACCGGTGCCCGACGGTGTGCTGGCGTTCTCAATCAGAACCTGCTCGGTAGTACCGGGCTTTACGCCCGACGCATCAGCTGTGAGTTCGACAAGTCTGAGCTTACCCGCCCCGTAAATCAGGTACGTCCGGCCATCGTCATCAAAAAACAAGCTGTGGTCGTGGTACGAAGGCTTGAAAGACACTTCTTTCCAAGGGCCTTTTTCAATATTCTTCGTGGTATAGATGTAGGTCTTACCGGTCGTCTGAGCAAAGGTCGTTACGTAGTACAGACCGTTATGATACCGCAGGCTACTGGCCCACGAACCGCGTCCGTAGGTGCTTTTGCCGTTGGTTAGATTCAGGGCGTCGACGCTCGCCAGTGTATCATAGGCATAACCCACCATCTGCCAGTTTACCAGATCTTTTGACTTCATGATTGGTAAGCCCGGACTCATGTGCATGGTCGTACTGCTCATGTAGTAGGTATTGCCCACCCGAATCATGGCCATATCCGGCACATCGGCGAAAATGATTGGGTTACGGGCAGTCTGGGCGTTAACTGAAAGCGTCCCCAATACGAGCGCAAGCAGCAACAGACCAGAACGAGAAAACAGGGTTTTCATGGACTAAAGGTTTCGAGCAGTGGTTTCGCTGTATTATTCCAGCGGGCCGATCAGTTCAATGAACGTTCCGTCGGGGTCCTGCACCAGAACAAAGTGGGCTTTGTCGTTCAGGGGCGTTGGCGTGCTGCCTAAAAACGGCACATTCATCTGCTTGAGTCGCTCAACAATCGGTTTCAGGGCTTTCACGTTGATCGTGATGTACTGCATGCCCGTATCGTCCTGAATGACCTTGGGCTTTGGATGCGACGCTTTCGTGTTGAAGCTCATCAGCTTCCAATCCGTGGCCTCGGGGCTGTTTTCCAGCTTCAGAATCGTTACGGCCGCAGACGTCCCGTTTGCCAGACCCGAGCGTTTCGAAAATTCTTCGTTGATGGTAAAGCTGCCGGTTTTCACCATACCGATACCATTTACATAAAAGTCAAGCGAGCGGTTGAGGTCGGCCACCACCACACCGATCCCAATGGTTTTGCTGGTAAAATTGGATTGGGCCAAGGTGGTGAAAACACTACCAAAAACGAATAGTGTCAAAGCGACACATTTAAGGGTAATAGGAAAGTTTCTAGGCATTTCAAAAAGTCGTTAACGGGTTAAGAGTCTGATTTGGTTGATGCGAGGAGTTTGTTTTCCGTTTCGGGCCACTATCCTCAAGGTGACCACCTCTTTGTCATTCGCTTTCAGTTGAATCGTTTTCCCCTCAGTGGTTATAGCCTGGGCAGGAACGTCATCAAGCAGGAAGTCTACGTTTTCTGGCTTTATATCATCTAAAGCCGTGATAGAAATGGATTTACCTGCCAGTCCTTTGTTCTGCAACTGGTACGATATATACGAGCGGGTACGTCGCCAGAACCGCTCGTCGTCATAGCCGGATTCGCTCTTTTCGCCCTTGTACGCGTGATCCACTTCGGGTTGTTGTTCACCACAATTAACCTTATCGATGGTAATGGCTTCCAACGCCAAAGTCTCGGCCTCCTGCTGTTTCAGTCGGGCCTGCTGTTCGTCGAAGGCGGCCTGGGTAAACGTCTGGAAGTACATCTGATAGCGGGCATCGTGAACTTCATAGAAGGGCTGCAATGTCAGCGTGTCCAGTTGGAAACGCAGTCTGTCAACGGGTTTCAGCCGCGAGAGATACGTCGCCGAATCACCGACAAGCGCATACGCACTAGTCAGCGGGTACAGCTTTCCTTTTGTCTCATGCCCCATCCGGCTATCGTCGGCAAAAAGTCCTTTCAGATCTGCCGTTGACGTTTTAGCGGCCAGCACAATGGGACCATGCACAAACGCGGCCCAGTTTGAGCCATCCGGCAACTGCTCCAGCCGGGTAGACGTTTTAAAACGCACCGTTATGATGTCACCTGCTTTCCACTTTCGGGAAATAGCTACGTATTCCGAAGGTTTCCCATTTACAGCCTGCTGCTTCCCATTGACCAACACCTCCAGGTTTTCAGCCCATTTCGGATAACGGATTTGCACCGAAAATACCTGTGGTTTTGCCTGCTGTACAACTAGTTCCGTTCCATTTTCATACGGAAAATTGGTGCGCTGGTTCAGCCGAACCCCTTTTTCTTTCCAGTTTAACGTTGATGGGATGAACAGGTTAACGAACAGGTCATTAGTCGAATGACTGTAAATCAGCTCACCGTATTTAGTGTGATTCTCCAGCCCTGACCCCACGCAGCACCACATGCTGGTTTCGGACTGCGAATACACCCGGTAGTGATTGGGGCGTATGGGCGTAAAATAGACGAACCCGCCCTTTTCGGGATGCTGACTCGACAGGATGTGGTTGTACAGGGTTCGCTCGTAGAAGTCGAGGTAGCTTACGTCGTTCTTATCCAGAAACAGGGCTTTGCTCAACCGGAGCATGTTAAACGAATTGCAGGTTTCCGGTCCCTGATTCGACCGCAATACTTGACTAAAGTCAGTTGTGGGGTTGAAATGCTCGCGAACGCTGTTCCCGCCAAAGGCCACACTACGCGTCTGTGATACGTTCCGCCAGAAGTACATAGCAGCTTCTGACCAGTCGGTCTTACCCGTCAACGTAGCAATTTTCTCAAAACCGATCACCTTCGGAATCTGCGTGTTGGCGTGCAGTCCGGTAAGTTTGTCCTGTTGTTCCAGCAACGGATACAACAAGGCCCGATGGGAAAGACGCTGTGCCGTTTCGAGGTATTTCTTGTCGTTGGTCAGGATGTACAAATCAGCAAACGTTTCGTTGATACCACCGTGTTCGGTACGTAGCACCTGCTGAATCTGCTCATCCGACAGGGGTTTGATCAATTCAACAAACCAGTCACCGAGGCCAATCAGCACCTGCTTAGCCTGCCCATTTCCGGCGTATGCATAGGCATCGCGCAGCCCCGCAAACAGTTTATGAATGTTGTACAGCGGCACCCAGGTATTGTTCAGCCCAAAGCTGCTGCCGTCAATATCGCCTTTGTGAATCCGATCCCAGAACACCTTACCCTGCGGAATACCCCCGACGTATCCGTTCCCATTTTTGGCCTGACATCGGGCTAGTTCGCCTATCATGTAGTCGAGCCGCTTTTTAAGTTCGGGTTCGCCCGTTGAGGCATACATCATGGCCAACGCCGACAGGTAATGCCCGCCGATGTGCCCATCCAGCCCTACACTTTCCCAGTTACCGTAGCGTTGCGCTTTCAACGGCAAACCGGCATCGATCAGGTATGGAGCCAGTAGTTTATCCGGGTTCAGCGCCAGGATATACTTCAGGTCAACGTCCTGCGCCTGCTTGAACGGTCCACTCGTCAGCCTCACCTCCTGCAAGGTAAACGGCTGCATCTGCGCCCCTGCCGACAGGCTGAGCAGAACTAGGAGAGTGATATGTAATACTTTCGTTTTCAATGGCTTATCAATTACTTATACATCGGGTCGTCGCCTTTGTATTTCAGGTACTTGAATGAAGCAGCATTCTCGGACTTTTCGCCAGATGAGGTAGCATACAGGCCATACACGCAGCCAATGAAGCTATTGGCCGCTTTGGTACTCAAAAACTTGCCGTCAACCTGGTCTTTTAACAAGTTCCATTTTTTCCCATCGGTCGAGTAATAGAAGCTGTACAAGGCTCCTTCCGACTGTATTTTAAAATTCACTTTGGCAACGGATGAAGGTAAAGGCACTTCAGTCACCATTTCCAGGGTTTTGTCTTTGCTCTTGAACAATTGAACCACGTCTTTGCCATCGGTTTTCGATTTGGCCACGAAGTAAAAATGGCGTTCGTCCTGAAGAATCACCAACCCCGCTTTTTCATTGTCGGCTTTTGGCGAAAACATCACTTCAGTTTCGGCGGTGCTGTAAAGGTGTTGCTGACGCTTACCCACAAACGAAGGGTTTCCCATTTCAGAAATCGTTTCTGGTTTAAGTGTCAGCGTCAATCCATTGGCCTTTGATGTTTTAAACGAACTGCTATCCACCGTTCTCAAAAAAAGCATCGACAGATCAAGCCCTTTGTCGAAGGTCATCGTATATCCGAAGTTGCCATTTTGCGGTAAAGCCCCTTTCTGTTTAACTTCTTTGATGTTGGTTTTGTATTGGTAGGCAATGGCTTTCTCGCCGTGTTCGATCATCGGCCAATCGTTTACCCACGTCAGCGGAGCAATAAACATTTCGCGACCTGTATTATAATAATCGCCTTCGTAGGGACGTACCGCCAGAAAAATCGAATACCAGTTGCCATCGGGACCTTCGATAAACTGAGCGTGTCCAGCCGAGGTAATGGGGTCTTTGCGGTCGGCGGGGAGGTCCCGCTGCGTTAGAATGGGGTTGCCTTCAAAGGGAACGTATGGCCCCCATACATCCTTGCTCCGCAACACTACCTCCGAGTGATTAACCGATGTGCCGCCCTCGGCCGCGTAAAGGTAATACCAGCCATTGCGCTTCAGAATATGCGGTCCTTCAATCCAAACCGGCTTCTTCGAGAGATCTACGCCCCCGTTCACCAGCTGTTTTTCTTCACCCACCACTTTCAAATTCTTATAGTCGAACTCGTACATCCGAATAGTGCGGTGGCCCGAATACAGCGGTTTGCGGTCGGGGGCATCGCTATTATAAATAATGTAGGCTTTGTCGGTTTCCTCATCAAAATAGATTGACGGGTCAATCCCGCGTACCTGCGGAATTTTCACCGGATTGCTGTAGGGTCCCGCCGGATTTTTGGACGTTACAACAAAATTTCCATCATGGTCAATATCCGTACAGGTTACGTAGTAAGTCCCTTTGTAATAACTGATGGCCGGGGCAAATAGCCCGCGCGTCATACGTTCGCCCATGAAATCCATCTGCGAGGGCCGGTTGATTACATTGCCGATCTGCTTCCAGTTTTTCAGGTCACGACTGTGCATGATCGGCAAGCCCGGGAAATAGGAAAACGTAGAATGTACTGAATAATAATCAGCCCCCACTCGCACAATGCTCGGGTCTGGATAAAAGCCAGTCAGGATGGGGTTAATCAGCGTTGTCTGCGCAAAACTGACACAGTTTATCACGCAGGATATTGCCGTAAACGCAATAAGAAACAGGCACTTCTTCATAGAAAACAATTTCAGGTTATTAAGTCAGTAGTTTGGTTATTGAGCTACCAGCGTGTAGACCTTACCCGCTTGCGTAGGCATGTCGTAGACCACAGTTTCTTTCAGGGTCAACGCTGGCTTACCGGCTTGGGCAGATACGACTGGCGTCGGCGTATCTTCGACGTAGTAAAATGGGTTTGCATTTTGTCCCGACGCGGTCGTGAGCGCCCCTCCTCCGCTAGTTTTCAGCGCATTCCGTACCCGCAAACGTAGGTTACCACCCAGATTTGATTTGACCGTTAGCTTCGTCAGTTTACCAGCTTTCCACTGCATGTCCACTACCTCGAAACCTCCACGCGCCCGCAGCCCGGTCACGCTGCCGGTTGGCCACACGTCGGGCAGGGCAGGCAGGATGTGAATGGCTCCGTCAGCGCTTTGCAACAGCATTTCCGTGATGCCCGATGTGCAACCGAAGTTGCCATCGATCTGAAAGGGTGGGTGCGCATCAAACAGATTATTGTACGTACCGCCCCCTTCTTTATTGACGCCCAGGGGCGTAAGCTGATTCTGAATCAACGTATAGGCGTGGTTACCGTCCTGCAAACGCGCCCACCAGTTAACTTTCCAGCCCATACTCCACCCCGTCGATACGTCGCCCCGATGGATGAGCGACGTTTGGGCCGCACTGTACAGATCTGGCGTACGGTACGGGGAAATCTGATTGGAGGGAAACAGGCCGTACAGGTGCGAAATGTGCCGGTGCTTGTCATTCGGGTCGTCGATGTCCTCCAGCCACTCCTGCAACTGACCGTGCTGACCAACATGCATGGGAGGAAGCTGACTGCGCTTTTGCTTCAGCGTATCCACAAAGGCGACATCGGTTTTCAGAATCTCGGCCGCCCGGATCGCTGTGCTGAATACGTCGAACGCAATCTGATTATCCATCGTCGTGCCCGCGTCCAGTGATGAACCACCGTGCGCTTTAGGCGCATTTTCAGGCGAAGTACCGGGATTGACGACCAGCCAGTGGTATTTGGGATGTTCGATCAGATAATCTACGTAGAACTGGGCAGCTCCTTTGAGAATCGGATAAACCGAGGCCAGATACGCCTTGTCGCCATTGTATAGGTAGTGCTCCCAGAGGTGTTGGGCCGTCCAGCCGCCACCCGCAATCCACATACCCCAGGTAGCTCCGTCAATAGCGCCGGTTGTCCGCCAGATGTCTGTATTGTGGTGCGCCATCCAACCTCGGGCTCCGTACATGACCCGGGCCGTTTCCTGCCCCGCTTCCGACAACTCGTTCACCATCCGCAGGAACGGCTCGTGCAGCTCCGCCAGGTTCGTTTTTTCGGCGGGCCAGTAATTCATCTGGGCGTTGATGTTGATGGTGTACTTACTGTCCCACGGCGGTCGCATTCTATGATTCCAGATTCCCTGTAGGTTGGCGGGCTGCCCCCCCGGCTGGGAAGACGAAATCAGCAGGTAGCGCCCATACTGGTAGTAGAGGGTCGCAAACTCCGGGTCGGTTGCGGTTCGAAAATTTTTCAGCCGCTCGTCGGTGGGGAGCTTCGCGGCTTCGGTGGGCGTTGAGCCAAGGTCTAACCGAACCCGGTTGAAATAGTTTTGATACGCAGCGACATGCGGAGTCAGCATGGCCGCGTATGATTTGGGGTACGCTTTGTTCAGATACGATTCCGCCCGGGCGTTTTCATCCCCGCTGACGTCTTTATACGAATTGAAATTCGTAGCAATGGAAATGTAAATCGTTGCGGCATTGGCCCCTTTGACGGTGAGTGTGGTATCCGTCGATGCGAGCGTCCCTTTCTCGGTCTTGATGCGGGTAATACCTTTGAACCGTACCATTCCTTTCACCCCTTCATGGTCCGACGTAGTACCGGCTATGGTCAGGTCTTTGGCCGGAGTTGTTTTGCGATCGGCTTTTTGTTGTGTTGAGTACGAAGCAGTAAAGTCAATACGTCCTGGCTTGCTGGCCGTAAGGTGTACGACAATCACCTGATCGGGAAACGACGTGAAGACTTCGCGGGTGTAGGCCACTCCGTCTACGGTGTAGGTCGTTTTGGCTATAGCCCGCTCAATATCCAGATCACGGTAATAATTCGTGTAGTTATCGTGACCGTTGAAGGTCAGGTGCAGATTACCCACGGGCTGAAACATTTGCCCGTGCGCTTTCTTGGTGATGATTGCTTTGTTGGCCAGTTTCTCGGCTTCTTTCTGCTTCCCGTCAAAGATCAATGTTCGGATCTCAGGTAAAGCGGCTAACGCATCCGGGTTGTCGTTACGGTTGGGGCCACCACTCCAGACAGTGTGTTCGTTGAGTTGAATCGTTTCCCGGGCTACGTTGCCGTAGACCATAGCGCCCAGCCGACCGTTTCCGATGGGCAGGGCATTTTCCCAGGTTTGTCCGGCGGGTTGGTTATACCAAAGTTTGAACGCCGGCTTGTTTTGCGAAAAGCCAACGGTTGTTGTTAAGAGTACTAAAAACAGATACGAATAGTAGTTCATAGGTCGCGTACTTTTTCGGACGGATGCTGAAGATGGTGTCTTTAATTTATGGCATCTCCACCATTGCTTTAATTACGCCCGTAGCCGGATTAAGCCAGGATTCAAATTCATCGGCAACGTTGTCGAACGATACCCGGTGGGTGATGTACGTTTTGGGGTCGACGTCGCCCGTTCGCATGGATGCCAGCACGTGCTCGAAGTCCTGCCGGGTCGCATTACGGCTGCTCATCAGGGTGCCTTCCCGTTTGTGAAACTCCGGGTGACTAAACGAGATATCCCCTTTCTGCAAGCCAATTAAGACGTAACGGGCTCCGTGCGCCATGTACTTGAACGCGTCGTTGATCGCTTTCAGGCTTCCCGTCGCATCAATAACCACCGTGGGCATATCGCCGTTGGTGATGTCCCGTATCTGTTCAAACGCGTTAGGGTCCAGCGCATTGACGGTATGTGCAACCTGTAGCTTGTCCTTACAGAACTGAAGCCGCCGGTCGTTCACATCCAGCGCAATGACCTTCCCACCGGCAATCCGCGCAAACTCCATAGTTCCTAAGCCGATAGGTCCAGCGCCTACCACTAGTACAAACTCCCCCACTTCTACCCCCGCCCGTCGAACACCGTGCGCACCAATGGCCAGCGGTTCAACCAGGGCCAGTTCGTCGAAACTTAGTCCCTCGCCGTGCAACAAAGCGGTTGAGGGCACCGACAGGTATTCGGCCATGCCTCCATTTATGTGCACTCCGCAGACCTGCATGTGGGTACAACAGTTTGGTTTACCCCTCCGGCAGGCAATGCAGGTGCCGCAGTTGAAATAAGGGATAAACGATACGGCTTCCCCGGGTTTAAAATCAGAGGCTCCATCCGCGTCGATCAGTTCACCTGATAGCTCGTGACCCAGAATGCGTGGGTAGCTGAAAAAGGGCTGTGTACCCTCAAAGGCGTGCAAATCCGTTCCGCAGATGCCAATGCGTTTAATCTTGATGATCGCCCGGTCTTTACTCAACGAGGGCTTTTCCTCTGTTGAATAGGCAAGTTTTCCCGGTTCGGTACACACCAATGTTCTCATAATCTTGCTGCTTTCTAAAGCGCACGCCCGGCTATTTACAGCCGGGTTTGTACAACTTCTATTTTGCATTAAAAGGATGCAAGAGGATTTTAGTCCTCCTGCATCCTATCAGTCAACAATGTATGGAATTAATAGCCCGGATTCTGCGGAAACTTAGGCCCCTCCACCGTGCGGTCAATCTGGTTCTGCGGAATCGGTCTCAGCATATGAAAATCCTGTATATAATTCGCGGCCTCCGGGTTCCAGGCTTTCACGCGACGAACCAGCGAGCGGGTCCGCACCAGATCATGCCACCGCTGCCATTCGCCAAAGAATTCGCGGCTCCGTTCATCCAGGATGAAATCTACCGTTACATCGCTGGCAGAAATCGTCATGGCTGTTGCAGCTGCGGCATTTTGCGCAGCGGTATTGGTCTTACGGAACGCGGCCCGCTGCCGTACGACGTTGATCAACTCGGCAGCCCGCTGGTTGTTACCCGCTTTGTGGTACGCTTCAGCGCCTGTCAGGTAAACGTCAGAGAAGCGGTACAGTACCACAGGACGGGTCGACGGGTCGTTAAAGTTTGCACCCCGGCTGGGGTCCATGAACTTCTTCAGGGCCGGGAAGATGCCATTATTCCATAAGCTCGGCGGCACCACAATCCCTTTGAATGGTCTGGTGCCGACAAACTGCGGAGCCCCGGCCACTTCGTAATCTGGTAACCAGACAGCCGTGTCGGCGCCAACTACCGTAGTGTAGCCGATACCCCGGCGGTTGTTGGCAGCATTAGCCTGGTTAGAAATCGACGTGTTGGAAATGTACACAGTAATAAACGAATTGGCGAATCGTGAGTCAACGTCCCGTTTGACAAATGCCTGATCCAGGAAGTAACTCTTGCCCACATTAGGCCCTGTTTTTAATTTGTCCGTGTTAGGCCGCATACGAACGTAGGGCCGTCCGTATTGAGAGTCGCGAATCATACCGGACGTGCCACTGTTTACCAGCGTTCCAGCCGCATTGACGAACGAGTTGACACCGCTGTTGTTGGGATAGTTCCAGTTAGTGAACCAGGGGGTCAGGTTCTGTGCCGCCCCACCGCTGGCACCACCGCCTACAGTATAATAGCCAAACTTGGGATCGTTGACGTGGTCGCTTACAAACATGGTTTCTTTGCCATAATCGTTGGCCGGTACGAAGGCATCACCATAATCCTGCCACAGATCAAGACCATAGGCTGCCTTGTTGGCAATAATATCGGCACAGATAGTAGCGGCCTGCGTGAAATCGGCCTGGGTGTTATTCAGCCAGCCGCGGGTTAGGTACGCCTTCGCCAATAGCAATTGCGCGACAGGCTTCGTTGCGGCTTTGCCCAGAAAAGGTGCCGTTGGCTGGTTGGGTAAATCAGCAGCCGCTTCGGTCAGGTCTTTAATAATCTGCTCGTACACCTGGGCCGCTGGCTGACGGGCAGCCGCCTGTGAGGGAACCGTGATAAAGGTAGTACTCAGCGGCACATCGCCCCAGGTCTGCACCAGATAGAAATACCAGAATCCGCGCAGAAACTTAGCCTGTGCCAGGTACTGCTTTCGGGTAGCCTCCGGCAAATCAATGGTCTGACCGTACTGGAGTACACCGTTCAACGTATTGATATCCTGGAAGGCCACGCCCCATGCCGAACCAAAGTTACTGCCGTTAAGGCCGTTGTAGGTGTAAGCGGGTCCACCGCCTGAGCTGGCACCCTGCAGGAAATCATCAGTGCCGGCCTGCATCTCCACGGTAAATCCTTCGGTACCCCACTGGCCCCGAATGTCGTTATAGACACCGGCAATACCGCCCAGTACACCAGCCGGACTATTGAAGTAAGAAGGGACAATTTGCGATTGTGGATTCTCTTCCAGTATTTTTTCGCACCCTGTATTCAGTAAAGCCGTAAGGCCAATCAGGGTCCAAACGTTTATAGCTTTCATAGAAGTGTCAAAGATTAGAATTTAAGATTAACGCCTAACGTGAATTGCCGAACCGGCGGGTTGTTCAGGTTCACCGCGATCTGGCGCTCCGGCGTTGCCCGGTCTGCTCCCTGAGCATTGAGCGTTGCCGAACCAGACGCATAGCTGTTACCTTCTGGGTCAACAGCCAGATTATCACGTACTAAAGGCGAATACAGGATAAGCGGGTTGGTGGCGTTGAAGTAAAGCCGGGCCGAACTGACACCAATCTTTTTGATGAGCTGACTGCTGAAGGTATAGCCCACGTTGATACTTCTTATTTTCACGAACGACCCGTCATAATAGCCCAGCGTTGAGCCGAACCACTGAACAGCACCACCCGCATCAGGTGCAGGGAACGCATTGGTTGGGTTGGTTTCGGTCCAGTAGTCGGTTTTTACCTGGTTTACCCGGCCTTGGTTGAAGAAGGCAAACCCGCCTGAACCAGTGGAGTTACCCGTCAGGTAAGGCACAACTACTTTCATTCCCATTCGGGCAAAGGTGACAATCGACGCATCGAAACCTTTGTACGTGAAGCGGTTAGTGATGCCCGCTTCAAACTTGGGCTGAAAGTTACCCAGAATCTGCCGGTCGGCCGGATCAATCTTATTGTCGCCATTAACGTCCTCAACTCTGATTTGTCCTGGAAACTGCACGGGCGCGGTTTGTCTCTGCAACGTACCGTTCTCCTGGTCAGCAGTTTGCCAGATACCGATCTTTTTGTAGTCGTAGATGACCGAAAGAGGTTGGCCAACAAACCAGCCGGCTCCTACGTTCGAGAGCTCGGTCGGTGTGGTGAGCTGGGTGATCTTTTCCCGGTTGAAGAAATAAATCAGGTCGGCGCTCCAGTTGAATCCGCCCGGCTTTCTGAAAATATCAAACGTCAGCGATGTTTCCAGACCCCGGCCTTCTGTTCTTCCCAGGTTTCTCAGCGTTGAGCCAGCGCCATTGCTGGGGGGCAGCGGCACAGACAGCAGAATGTCCTTGGTTTTTTGAAGATACCAGTCTACCGTACCCGTAATTCGATTGTTCAGGAAACCGAAGTCAACGCCAATATCCACCTGCGAGGTTGACTGCCAGCCCAGATTCGTTGCTGGCAGGCTGGTCACCGTATAGGCCAATTGCTGACCGGCCGTGCCCAGACCGAAATTATAGTAACCTGCCGACAGCGCGCCCAGTGTGGCATAGGCCCCTACGTTCCGGTTGCCCGATATACCCCAGCCTCCGCGTAGTTTCAGGTTTGAAATAACCGGTATACCCTTCATGAAACCTTCCTCAATGATGTTCCACCCTGCGCCAATGGCCGGATAATTGAAGTACTGGTTGCCGGGCGACAGGGTTGAAGAACCATCCCGACGCAGGGTCAGGGTTAACAGGTAGCGATCATTGTAGCTGTAATTGACGCGGCCCATGTACGACAGCAGTCCCGTTTCGGTAAAGGAGTTGCCAAAGTCCGAGTTGGCGACCGGTGTTCCGGAAGCCAGCGAGAAGTTAGACGTTTTAATGTAATCGGCTGGAACCCCGGTTATCGTGAATCGGCTGCCCAGCGAATGGTTTTGCGTAACTTCATACAGTCCAGTAAAGCCTAATTTATGCTTTCCAAAAGTTTTGTCGTAATACAACAGGTGCTGGAGGTTAATGTCCCAAAATTCGGTATTGCTGATCTCAGCGTTTGACGACGATTGAACCGTGGCGTTGTTGAAGTACGTGAGCGGGCCACCGTAGCCGTTGTAATTCGACTGACTGAAGTTCAGACCGGCATTGAACCGATAGCGCAGACCCGGTAAAATGTTTACCTCAGCGTATAAGCTGTTAAAGGTACGTATCGACCGGGTACGGCCCAGATATGAATCTTTCTTCGTGATAATGGTGAGCGGGCTTACGCTAGCAGCATCGATTGAGCCTTCTAAAGGAAACAGGTTCACACTACCGTCGGCATTGTAGGGAGCAGCCAGTGGGGTTAACCGTACCAAACCACCTGGTATGCCACCACCGCCCGGCGTGTTTGTGTAAGTAAGCGTGTTCAGCGTATTCAGGCCAATCTTGATGTTCTTTCCAAGCCGCTGATCGATGGTAGCGCGTATCGTGTACCGCTCGAACTTCTGGCTGGGGATAATACCGGTTTCGTTGAAATAGCCCATTCCCATCGAATACTGCGTGTTTTCAGTACCCCCTTGCAGGCCCAACTGATGGTTCGTATTAAAACCTTGTCTGTAAATCAGGTCCTGCCAGTTGGTAGAAACACCAGCGGCCAGTGCTTCCTGCTCCTTGATTGTGAGCGGATAAGCCGTGGTTCCGGGTGCCGTACGGTTGTATTTGGCTGCATCTTGTTTGAACTGGGCATACTCAGTGCCATTCATGACATTGTATTTGCCCATGATGTTAGTGAGCCCGTGATAGCCATCGTAGGTGAATACTGGTTTGCCAACTTTACCCCGTTTAGTAGTGACTAAAATAACCCCGCCAGCACCTCGCGACCCATAGATAGCCGTAGCGGATGCATCTTTCAGGATTTCAAGGTTGGCAATGTCATCCGGGTTGATGTCGTTCAGCCCCCCGTACGGAATACCATCCACAACTACCAGCGGACCATCAAGTCCATCGCCGTTACCGGTGGTCAGCGTCCGGTTACCCCGAATACGAATCTGCCCTTGCGAACCGGGTGTAGAGCCGTTACTAACGATGGTTACCCCAGCCGCGCGGCCTTTGAGCTGGTTGACCAGGTTGGGAGCCGGTACTTCTTTCAGCGTAGCTTCGTTCACTGACACTACCGAACCCGTAACATCCCGTTTCCGCTGTGTACCGTAGCCAACAACCACGACTTCGTCCAGGGTTTTGTCATCCGGTGCTAGACTGATATTGACCACTTTCTGCGAACCGACCGTCACTTCCTGGGCTACGTACCCGACCAACGAGAAAACAAGCACAGCGCCGGTGTTCTGAACCGAAAGTCTGTAATTACCATCCGCATCCGTAATCGTTCCGCGCGTCGTCGATTTTATCTGAATGTTGACCCCGGGTAGTCCTTCGCCTTTCTCATCCGTGACCCGTCCGGAAATCTGAACATCCTGCAGGGCTGCATCTTGCGAGGTTTCGAGCAAGGTATTCTCCTGCGGGATATTGCTTGATTGTGCGGCATTCCGTTTGATTACAATCTGCTGGCCAACAACCTCGTAGCTCAGGTTGAGCGGAGTCAGTATGTGATCCAGTACCAGATGAAGCTGTTCGTTTTTTGCCTGATAGCTGACCTTTCTTTTGGATTGGATAATCTCTCTGCTGAATAAAAATTGCACCTTGGCTTGCTCTTCGAGTCGTTTAATGACCGACTCGACGTCCTGATTCTGAGCCACAAGGGTAATGCGTCGATTCAGGAGTTCCTGCGACTTGCCATCAAAGGCAAGGCTAATGTTGACGAGGGTAAACGCAAGCAAAAGTTGCAGGCCTGAATGCTTCATAATCCTGATCCAGATGTTGCGGTTAGTTAACCGGTTTTGCATGGGTTGGGGGTTTTAAACGTAATGACATACAATAAAATGTGTCATTTTTACACATTTGTGAAAAATAGGCGGTAGTACCAGAATACTATCGCATCGCACGAGTACGGATAGATTCTACAGCATTGGCATTTGTATGATTAAGTGTTTAACAATCAGTTACATCCAAGGCCCTGTATGGTAATTTGGTTATCCACGAACTCGTAAGTGGATTCAGTAGCCATACAGATAAGGCGTATTTTCTCGAGAAAGGGGATGTCGTTGAGCTGACCGGTGAAGGTGCAGTTACTGAGCCTGTTCCGGTCATAGCGAATAGATACGTGGTAATTTTCTTCAAGCCGGGCAAATACTTCGGGAACAGGCGTGTATTCAAACGTAAACTGTTGTTTCAGAATTGGGGCTGTATTCGTTACCGTGAGAATTTTTTGCTTAACAAATTGCTTATTAGCGGTTTCAAGATTAACTTCTTCATTTCCCTTCAGGGACACAATCTTGTCAGGGGTTGCTGTTGATACAACGGTAACCTGACCCGTTTTTACTTTCACATAGGCAATCGCTTCTTTCATGAATGACCGAACCTGAAAGCTCGTTCCAAGCACCTTCGTGGTTAACGTTGGCGTATACACTACAAATGGTTTGGTCGAATCTTTCATCACCTCAAAAAACCCTTCCCCTTCCAGAAAAACCTCCCGTACCGCCTGCTGCATCTGTTTGTGAAAACGTAATTGACTATCTGTCGATAAAAGTACTGATGACTTATCCGGCAGGAGCACGATCAACGCCTGCCCCGTTGTATTCCTGACTACCTTCCAGCCCTCATTCTGTTGAGCGTCGGCTTTACGCGTATCCGTCAATGGATTGGGTGGAAGGCCACTTACCTGCCACCAGACAACCAAACCAGCTACGGCTGCTGCGGCTGCCCATCCGCCCCATCGCCAGTTGATCAACGGCTTAACAACAGGAGCTGCGTCCGGCAGTTGATTCAGCATGATCTCCGTTCGGCGCTTGACCTCCCGGTCCGAAATCTTTATGCGTTTGCCCTGCACTACCAGAAAGGTAGCAACGGCTTGTTCATAAAGGGGTTTCTTTTCCGGATGCTGCGCCAGCCATCGCTGCCAGTCCAACTGATCTTCCGGACGCCTTTCCAGCATCCATTTTCGAAACGCATCATTTGCTAAGAAATCCTCGACGCTCGAAAGGGTTTCAGGAGGGAAGTCCATTGAACTTTTCGGCTATTTTCAATGATAGTATGAATATTTGGCTCCGCTATACCCTACTTAAAGGAAATTTTTTTATAAAATAATGCAAAACGTTAAGAGGATGGGTGAAAGCCACTGATTACGAAGCTTAGCCAGCGCTTTTTGCAGAAAGTTGGACACTGATTGACGGTTCACATTCATAACCTCCGCTATTTCAGGAATAGACAAATTTTCATAGAAGCGCAAATACAGCGCTTCCCGCTCCCGGTTCGGCAGGCTGGCCAACTGCGCTCCTATGATTTTTTTCAGTTGCTCAAATGACTCCTGTTGTATCATTAAGGCTTCGGAATCTGGCTCCTCCGGCAGCGAACTATCCCAATCCGGCTCTTCATAGGTCATGCGTTTCTGTAACCGTAAATACTGAAGTACATGATGCCGTAAAGCTTTTAATAAATAATGCTTAACCGAATCGGTATCGTTGATCTGTTCGCGGTTTTGCCAGAGTTGTAGAAAAAGATCCTGAATACAATCCTCTACTACGGCCTCGTCTACCATAAATTTCAACCCATAGTGCTTCAGCACGCGATAATAGCGTTCAAGCAGTTGCCCCAATGCCTGTTTTTCTCCCTCACGAAATGATTGCCATAAGGCTTGGTCTTTGTTTCGGGAATCCATGTAGCCTGATTAAGTTGATTGAAAAAATTATACAAATAAATTTAATTGTACAATTTAAAAATTAACCAAAACAGCCACTCGATTGACAAGCTGTTACAACTTCCTGGCACTATCTAGGGTAGAACCGGTGCCCTATGGGTTGAAATCCATCATTCCAGGTTTCAGATCGGCTTACTTGCGGGCTGAAAATTTGTAAATTGTGGTCGTCTGATACGTTTCGCCAGGCTGTAGCGTGGTCGTCGGGAAGCTAGACTGATTGGGTGAGTCGGGATAGTGTTCCGTTTCCAGACATAGACCCGTACGTTTCTGATACACCACGCCCCCTTTGCCCGTCAGCGTCCCATCGAGGAAGTTACCCGTATAGAACTGAATGGCCGGCTCGGTCGTGTACACCTCCATAACGCGGCCGGTTGTGGGTTCATATACCGTAGCAGCCAGTTTGCTTGTTTTTGAGCTGTCCGACAGCACCCAGGCGTGGTCATAACCCAACCCATACTTGATCTGCACATCCGACGAATCGTTGATCCGCTTGCCAATGGCCGTTGACTTCGTGAAGTCGAAGGGCGTACCGGCCACCGGCTTCAACTCGCCCGTCGGAATCAGGGTTTCGTTTACCGGCAGAAAGCGGTCGGCGTTGAGGGTAACTTCGTGACTGAGGATGTCGCCCTGACCCGCCAGGTTGAAATACGAATGGTTGGTCAGGTTCACCACGGTTGGCTTGTCGGTTGTCGCTTTATAGTCGATCCGTAGGGCATTATCTTTCTGCAGGGTATAGGTCACCTCTACGTTGAGGTTGCCGGGGTAGCCTTCTTCGCCATCCTTCGCCGTATAGGCCAGTTTCAACGCCGGCTCTTCGCCATCTACGGGCGTTGCCGACCACAGCACCTTATCAAATCCTTTCAGTCCGCCATGCAGATGGTTCCCCATGTTGTTGGTAGCCAGCGTATACTCCTGGCCATTCAGCGTGAATTTCCCCTTGGCGATACGGTTCCCATAGCGGCCAATCAGCGCCCCGAAGTAAGGTACGCCTTTTTCGTAGCCAGCCAGCGAGTCCATACCGAGGGTAACATCGGCGAACGTACCGTCTTTATCCGGCGCTGTCATCGATACGATGATGCCCCCATAATTGGTGATCTTCGCTTCCATACCGGCGGCATTACGCAACGTGTACAACTCTGCCTCCCGGCCGTCGGTTAGCTTCCCAAAGGAAGTCTTGTCAATTCCAGCTTTCTGTTCGTTCATATTATTCGAATTACAGCCAGATAAGGCCATCAGGGCGACTAAAACAAGCGGTAGGATTCTCATATTTACTAGTGCTATGACAGATTAAAAGTTTACTGAGTACTCACGCCGGCGGCTCGGATTCGTTACCAGAAAATTACGTAGACAAGGGCCAGCAACGCACATACGGCCGCAGCGCCCACCCGGAACGAGGGATTGGTCTGGAACCAGTGCCGATCTACGGCAAACGCTTTAGGATTACGCTGTCCGCGTGATTCAATCAGACTAATGGCTACGTGCACGACGACGCAAATCCAGAAGACCGTACCCATACGGTTCAGGAACGGCATATCCGGAACCTGGTACTTCAACAGAGTCGATAACGGGATGCTCAGCACCGCAGCCGCCAGCGCTCCGTTGGCCGTAGCGCGTTTCCAGAACATACCCAGCAGGAAAATGCACAGAATGCCCGGTGAGATAAAACCGGTGTACTCCTGAATGTATTCGAAGCCCTGCCCGAAGTTTTGCAGAAAAGGACTGATTACCAGAGCAATGGCAAATGAAACAACAATCGCTACGCGACCCAGCCAGACGGTCTGCTTCTCGCTGATGTTGGGGTTAACGAATTTTTTGTGAATGTCCAGCATGTAAATCGTCGAGATGCTGTTTGCCTTTCCGGCCAGCGAGGCCACGATGGCCGCCGTCAGGGCCGCAAAGGAAAGCCCCTTCAGGCCAGTCGGCAGGATGTTCAGTAGCACCGGATACGCATTGTCGGGTTTGACTATATTATTGTCGGTAATACCCTGCACGATGGCGGCATCGGCGTTTTCCTGAAACAGTACGTAAGCTGCCAGGCCGGGCAATACAACAATAAACGGCATCATCAGCTTCAGAAAAGCCGCGAACAGAACGCCGTTCCGGGCCGTGGGCAGATCAGCGCCAAGTGCGCGCTGGATCATGTACTGATTACAGCCGAAGTAGTTGAAGTTCACGATCCATTGCCCGCCGATGATGAACATCATCAGTCCCGGCAACTGATTGTAAGCGTCGATTTTTCCGCCCCGGCCGTCGTGCACGAAGTATTCACCCCGCTCAAAAATCATGTGCATATGGTGGTCGGCTTTCTGCTTGATCAGGCTCAATCCCTCGAACACCCCTGCCCCCGTACCAACCTTATCCGACAGCAGACTCAAGGCCAGATACGTCGTAGCAAGTCCGCCGACGACCAGACACACAACCTGAATCACGTCTGTATAGCCGATGACCTTCATGCCGCCCAGCGTAATGAACACGGCAAACACCGTCAGGAAAATAGCGCAGGGCATGAAGGCAAATCCCGTCATTTTCTCCAGACTCAGCGCACCGAGGTAGATGATCGACGTAAGGTTGACGAGGATATACAGAAACAGCCAGAACACCGCCATAATCGTTGCCAGCCGCTTATCGTAGCGCATTTCCAGGAACTGCGGCATGGTGTAAATCTTGTTGCGGATGTACATCGGCAGAAAATAGATCGCGATGACCACCAGCGACAGCCCCCCGACCAGCTCGTAAACCGAAATGGCCAGCCCCAATTGAAATGCCTGCCCCGACATGCCGATGAACTGCTCAGCCGAGATATTTGACGCAATTATGGACGCGCCGATGGCCCACCAGGTCAGTGATCCTTCGGCAAGGAAGAAGTCTTTGCTATCGGCATTCTGTCTGCCTTTATGATGATACACCCAGTAGCCGTAGGAAGCTACAATGACGAAATAGATGAAAAAAATTACGTAGTCGATGGTTTCAAGTCCAAGCGTCATAAGGGGTAAGGAATTAGATAAGTGGGTAGTTTAACAGCCCTGTCCGTAGTACGCGTTTTTGCCGTGCTTGCGCTCATAATGCTTCATCCGGAGCGTGTCTTTGATGCGGGGCGTGTCGGGATTGATTTGCAGCGTCAGGTACGCCATGCGGGCAACTTCCTCAAGCACAGCCGCATTGTAGACCGACTTTTCGGCGGTTTTACCCCACGTAAACGGCCCGTGGTTCTGCAACAGGACCATTTCCATTTCCTGGTGCGACAATCCTTTCTGCCCGAAGACACCGAAAATCTGATTGCCTGTTTCGTACTCGTAATCGCCCTGAATCATTTCATCGGTCAGCACCGGCGCACAGGGAATGTCCTGGTGCGTGTGGTCGGCGTGGGTTGTTCCGAAGATCGGTATATCTATTCCCGCCTGTGCCCAGGCAACGGCGTAGGTACTGTGCGTATGGGTGATGCCCCCGATATCGTCCCAGGTTTTATAAAGCAACGCGTGGGTTTTCGTATCCGACGAAGGGCGCATGGTACCAGCAACAACCCGGGCGTCGTAGTCACAGATCACGATATCCTCGGGTCGTAAAGCTTCGTAGGGCACCCCACTCGGCTTGATGGCGAATACGGCGCGCTCACGATCGACAGCGCTGACGTTTCCAAACGTAAACAGGACCAGTCCCAGCTTCGGTAGCTGCATATTGGCCTCGTAACATTCTTCTTGAAGTGTCTTGTACATAGTTTAATGAGTGAAATCGGACCGCAATGGCGGACCATCGCCGAAGCGGAGCGAATGAGTGAAAGAGCGAAACCGAGCTATCTGATGCAGAGCGAAAAGTTTGCGTCAGCCATTCACTCTTTCACTCATTCGCTCTTTCACTCTTTATAAACGCTCTTTATAGTTCCAGCACCACCACCGATACCGGCGGCAACGTAACGGTGAGATTGTCGCCGGTAAGTTTAGCCCCGGTAAAGGCGACGGGCTTTACCTTCGTCGGGTTTTCGAACGTATTATGGTCCTGCACCTTGGCGGAGGTAAGTATGCGCCCTGCTACGCCGGATGCCTTGAGTCCCTTCAGAGTAACCGTAATCTCCTGCTGTTTACCAGCGTCAATGTTGACCAGCGAGATGTGCGTTTTGCCCGCCTTATCCCGCGACGCGGATACCGATACGGCCGGCATCTTATAGTCCCCCACTTTATACTCTTCCGTTTTTATATCAATCGGCAGCATCGTTGCGTCCTGATGCACATTGTACATTTCCAGCACGTGGTACGTAGGCGTCAGCAGCATCTTGTCGCCCTTGGTCAGAATTACGGCCTGAAGCACATTAATGGCCTGGGCCAGATTCGCCATCCGGACCCGCTCGGCGTGTTTGTGGAAGATGTTGAGCGTAGCCCCGGCCAGAATCGCGTCGCGCATGGTGTTCTGCTGATACAGAAAACCTGGGTTCGTTTTCGGCTCGACTTCGTACCACGCCCCCCACTCATCGACCACCAGGGCGATCTTCTTCTGCGGGTCGTACTTGTCCATGATGTCCGAGTGCTTCTGCACGAACGTGTCCATTTTCAAGGCTTCGTTCATGGTGTGAGCGTAGTCGGTTTCGGTAAATTCAGTGGCTGAACCTTTCTCGTTCGGACCCCAGCCGAATGTGGAATAATGGTGCAGGGCCACCCCTTCGACCATCTTGCCAGGAATATTTTTCATGAGCGTTTCGGTCCAGTTGAAGTCATCCGAACTGGCCCCCGACGCAATCCGGAAGATTTTTTCGTTGCCGACCTTGGGTTCCATGAACGTAGCGTACTGGCGGTAGATGTTGGCGTAGTAGTCGGCCGTCATGTTCCCTCCGCAACCCCAGGCTTCGTTCCCAACACCCCAGTAGCGCACATTCCAGGGAACCTGGCGTCCGTTCTGTTGCCGGAGATTCGACATCGGGCTGTTGCTGGGAAAATTGACATACTGCACCCAATCGCTCAGGTCCTGTACTGTCCCACTGCCGACGTTTCCGGCCAGGTAAGGCTCCGTGCCGAGCAGTTCGCACATGTTCAGAAAATCGTGTGTACCGAAGCTGTTGTCTTCCGTAACGCCCCCCCACCAGGTGTTGACGATCTTCGGTCGCTTGGCTTTCGGTCCAATACCATCTTTCCAGTGGTACGTGTCGGCAAAGCACCCACCCGGCCAGCGCAGGTTCGGAATCTTCATCTTTTTCAGAGCCTCGACTACGTCCAGGCGAACGCCGTTTTTGTTGGGAATCTTTGTATTGCCTTCGCCAACGTAAAAACCGTCGTAGATGCACCGGCCCAGGTGTTCGGCAAAGTGGCCGTAGATGTGACGGCTGATGACCGTCTTCCCCTGATCGGCATTGACCGTCACCCGGTTTTGCGCCAACGCGCTCAGGCTGAGTGGGGAAAGGAGTAGAGTTAGGATGTATTTGTTCATGGGTAAAGAGCGAAAAAGCGAGAGAGCGAATGAGTGATTCAGCATTTCGCTCATTCACTCATTCGCTCTTTCACTCTTTATTTAAAAGCTGCTTCGCTCCAGCGCAGTTCGTTTTTCAATTGACGGAGATTGGTGTTACGGTCGATGACGACCAGTTCTACACCGAATATGTCGGCGAAATCTTCGATGTGCTCAGTTGTCAGGTTCTGGCTGTATACGGTGTGGTGAGCACCACCGGCCAGTATCCAGGCTGCACAACCGGTGGCCATGTCGGGCATGGGTTTCCAGAGCGCCCGGGCAACAGGCAACTTCGGTAGCGCTTCAGTGACTTCCACCGCTTCTACTTCGTTGACCAGCAGTCGAAAACGATTACCCATGTCGATCAGCGACACGTTAATGGCCGGACCCGCCGGAGCGTTGAATACCAGACGAACGGGGTCTTCCTTACCCCCAATCCCCAGCGGATGAATCTCACAGGATGGAGTACCGGCCGCAATACTTGGGCAGATCTCCAGCATGTGCGAACCCAGTACGAGGGGATTCGCCGGATCAAAGTGGTACGTATAATCTTCCATGAAGGAGTTACCGCCCGTCAGTCCGGCCGCCATCACTTTCAGCACCCGTACCATCGCGGCCGTTTTCCAGTCGCCTTCGCCCGCAAATCCGTAACCGTCGGCCATCAGGCGTTGGGAAGCGATGCCGGGTAACTGTTTCATGCCGTGCAGATCCTCGAACGTATCACTGAACGCGCCAAAGCCGCCGTCCTGCAAAAACGCCCGCATACCCAGTTCAATCCGGGCCGCATCGCGCAGCGAACTGTGCCGGTCTCCACCTTTCTGCAGGGATTCCATGAGCGTATACGTATCGGCGTATTCCTGGGCGAGTCGGTCTACCTCGGCGTCGGAAATCTGGTTAATTACGGCCACCAGATCACCAATACCGTGCGTATTCACCGACATCCCGAAGGTCATTTCAGCGGCTACTTTGTCGCCCTCGGTTACGGCCACCTGGCGCATGTTGTCGCCGAAACGGACAACCTTCAGGGTTTTGAGTTCGTACGCTCCGACGGCCACCCGCACCCAGGCGGCAATCTTCTGCACTACGGCGTCTTCCTGCCAGAACCCCACCACCACTTTGCGGTTAAGCCGCATCCGTGACATCATGAAACCAAACTCACGGTCGCCGTGCGCCGACTGGTTCAGGTTCATAAAGTCCATGTCGATATCGCCCCACGGAATGTCACGGTTGAATTGCGTATGCAAGTGCAGCAGTGGCTTTTTCAGGATCGTCAGTCCCCGAATCCACATCTTGGCGGGTGAGAACGTGTGCATCCACGCGACAATACCGACACAGCTCGGCGCTACGTTGGCCTCCTGGCAGATAGCGTAAATCTCGTCCGGAGTTTTCACGACCGGCTTAAATACCACCCGTACCGGCATGGGAGCCGCTTTGTCTAAAAACTCCGCGATAAGCTGTGAATGGGCGTCAACCTGCCGAAGGGTTTCTTCTCCGTACAGATGCTGACTTCCCGTAATAAACCAGATTTCAAATTGCTTCAGGTCGAGCATTCCGTCAAAAATGAATGATGAAACTTGCTATTGATTAGTAGTTGGTATGCCTTTCTAAACGACTTCGGGTAGGACCTGTGCCCGCGTGGGCAGAGCCTCTACGAAACTGCCCAGCTTGAGGTATTTTTGATACAGCGTTTCGTACACCGCCACTTTACTGGGCTGAGGGGTATACTCGGCGTCGAAACCTGAACCCATAGCCTGTTGAGCGGCTTCCAGCGATGGATGAACCCCGGCCGCTACGGCAGCGCACATGGCCGCCCCCAGGGCGCAGGCCTGATCCGCCTGTGCAACCTGAATTGGTTTGTTGAGTACGTCGGCGAGGGTCTGCATCACAAACGGCGACTTTTTAGCCACCCCGCCAATGGCGATCACCTTGCGGATGGGAACCCCTTCCTGAATAAACCGCTCGACGATGCTCCGCGACCCAAAGGCAGTAGCTTCTACCAACGCCTTGAATACCTTAACGGCATCTGTACCGAGGTTCAAACCAGCAATGGCCGCCTTGAGGGTATGGTTGGCATCGGGTGTCCGGCGGCCGTTGATCCAGTCGAGTGCAATGAGATCATTTTCCGTGACGGGCAGTTGAGCCGCTTGCTGGGCCAGGTGCGGAATCAATTGACTTGCTAACGTATTGGCGGCTTCATCGCCCAGCAGATCGCGCACCGGACCCGTAATGAGCCGGGCGAACCACGCATAAACATCCCCGAAAGCCGATTGCCCCGCTTCCAGACCGAGCATGCCAGGCGCTACGGAACCATCTACCTGCCCACAGATGCCCCGGATGAGCCGGTGACCGATCTCGTCGTTCGGAGCCATCAGAATGTCGCAGGTGGACGTACCGATGATCCGCACAAAGGCATACGGCTCAATTTCGGCACCAATCGCGCCCATGTGCGCGTCAAAAGCACCGATACCAATTACCACATCGGTCGTAAGCCCTAACTTCTCCGCCCACTCGGCCGCGAGAGTACCCATAACCTGATCGGATGTGTGGGTATCTGTAAAGAGCCGATCACGTAGACCGCCCAGCAACGGATCGAGCCGGGTCAGGAATTCGTCCGATGGCAAGCCATTGAATTCACTGTGCCAAAGCGCTTTGTGACCGGCTGCGCAGCGTGACCGCCGGAGCGTCAGCGGGTTGGTATTGCCCGTCAGTACCGCCGACATCCAGTCGCAGTGTTCAATCCACGAAAAAGCATGCTGACGAACCGCTTCATCGACCCGCAAGGTTCGCAGGATCTTGGCCCAGAACCACTCCGACGAATAAATACCGCCAACGTATTTGGTGTAATCTGTATCCCAATGATGCGCTAAGTGGTTAATCTCCTCCGCTTCTGCATTGGCCGTGTGGTCTTTCCAGAGAATGAACATGCCGTTCGGATTCTCGGCAAAATCGGGACGTAGCGCCAGAGGAAGACCAGTTTCATCGACCGGACCGGGTGTTGAACCCGTTGTATCGATAGAAATCCCGACTACCTGTTGCCTGACGTCGGACGGTGCATTAGCTAAAGCGCCCTTGATACTCGCTTCAAGACCTTCGAGGTAGTCGAGCGGGTGCTGCCGGAACTGCGAGGTAGCCGGATTGCAGTACAACCCCTGTTTCCAGCGGGTGTATTCGTGCACGTGCGTGCCGGCTACTTCTCCTGTTTGGGTATCGACCAGGAGAGCCCGCACGGAATCGGTGCCGAAGTCAACCCCGATGACATATTGATTATGCATGACTGAGTACGTTTTTGCTATCTGTTGAGAGAAACAGGTGAAACATAGTCTCACCTGTTTACTGCCTTACTAACCAATGATAAACAAATAGTTAACTTGCATAGCCCACCCACTGCCGACTGGAGGAGGTGTTTATAATCAGGCTATTTATGACAAAGACAACTCCGTGAATTCGGGCAAAAACGATTGATACCCATTCAGGTAGTCCTGGTATTTTTCCTTATTGAGTTTAAACAGTTGGCCTTTCTTAGTCACCGAGGTCAGATCTTTTTCGCCGGTGCCCATCAACAGTTCAGTAGCCATGATCTTGCGGCTAAAATTTCGCCGGTCGAGCTTCACGTTATAAATGGCCTCGTACAGCTTCTGCAATTGGGGGACGGTGAACTTCTCCGGCAGCAGTTCAAAGCCGATCGGGTACAGGGCCGCTTTGTAGCGCAACTGCCGCAGGGCGGCTTCTACCATCTGATCATGGTCGAAAATGAGCCTGGGCTTGTTGCTCAGATCGATCCAGGACGCATTGTGTGTCTTGAGAGCGAGCGGATCCTGATCATCGATATTTACCAACGAGTAATAAACAACGGAGATGGTTCGCTCAACCGGGTCCCGCTTTACAGCGCCGAACGTCTGAAGTTGTTCCAGGTAATTATTCTGCAGGCCGGTCAACGTAAACAGAATACGGGTGGCGGCATCGTGCAGGTCTTCGTCTGCATTTAAGAAACCACCCATCAGCGACCACTTGCCGAATTCGGGGTCAAAATTCCGCTTGATTAACAGCAACTTCAGCGCTTCTCCGTCAAAGCCGAAGATGATACAATCCAACGCTACCAGTATTCGGCTACTGTGTTGATACCCCGTCATAAACCTTCCCAATGCACAATTGTGTAGATAACACACTATTTATGTGTCAAACATACACATTTTTAAAAAACTATGTCAAAACCAATAAAATTTTATTTTTTTGGATGAGGCAAGCTGAGCTTTACTGTTATCTTGCTAAAACCAGGACACATACTACGGCCGATACTACACGTAGATTTATTGCTGTGTGTATCAATTACGAATAGCTTATTACGTATAAACAGGCCAACAGCCGATTACTGCCTGCTTGAATTACTAGGAGTGAATGAAAAGGAAGTCAGCGGACTATAACGAGTCCCAAAGCATTATAGATTAGATAACTTAACCAACAAGAATGGGTATCAATGGAATTTCAAGTCTATAAAAATCAGCTCCTGGTAATAAGATCAATGAAAACGACTGATACGTATGTAAAGGCAGTCAATAGAAAAAATAGGTTCGGACCCTGGTTATCAAAATAAAAAGCCTTATCGGCTAGACGAAGCGGCAATAGTTCGCCAACACCTCCCTAATATAACTGGCGTTTTTGTACTTGACAGATAGCCCGGCTAATACGCTCGAACGTTGTCAGATTGACAACGTTCGAGCGTATTAGTATAACTCCGAACTGGATTTACACCAGTTCTAAGGGCTTGAACGACTGACCGAGAATGGCTTTGTCGTCGGCCTTGAGCCAGTCGCGCAGCAGGGTGGCGTAAATGCTCCGGAAATCGACGGTGTATTTCAGGTCACCTTCGTCCAGATCGGTCAGGTTGGGCGCTTCGTTGAACACCCGCCCCGATGGAATGCGCTGCGGTCCGCCAATTAGAAATACGTTGTTGGCCGTACCGTGGTCAGTACCGTTGCTGGCGTTCTGTTTCACCCGCCGACCAAACTCAGAGAAGGTCATCAGCAGGACGTCGTTCTGGCGGTTCGTGGCTTTCATGTCGCTCATAAACGCGTGGACAGCTTCGGCATACTGGCGCAGTAAGCGCTCCTGCTGGCCCAGTTGCCCCACGTGCGTATCAAAACCGGAAATCGAAATGTAGTAGACGCTGGTATTCACCCCCGATTGGATCAGTTCCGATACCGTTTTCAGACGGTTACCCAGTTCGCTGGCCGGATACGTGCCCTTGGTACGGTGGATATTCGCCTTATCATACACGTAGGCCGACGACGATACGGTTTCGGCCAGAGTCTTATACAGATAGCTGACGTTATCATGGTCATGATGCTCGTGCTGGGTTTTGGCCAGTTGCCCTACCATGCCGCTACGGGTCTGGTTGTAGAGCTTCTGCGGATCGAGCATGGCCAGGCCATTCACCTGGTTACCCTTCAGGGCCAGGCTGAGCGTATCGTCTACCTCAATAGCCCGGTACGGAAGGCAATCCTTTCCGGCGCAGTTGGCGTCGAGGAATCGGCCAATCCAGCCTGTCGACAGGTAGTCGCTGGCGCTGCTGGCCGTTTGCCAGATGTCCATCGACCGGAAGTGCGACCGGTCGGGGTTTGGGTAGCCAACGTTGTTCACGATCGTTACCAGCCCATCGTCGTAGAGCGCCTTGAGCGGTTCGAGCGCCGGGTGGAAGCCAATCTCGTCGTTGAGCGACAACACCTTCTCTTTGGCAATGGACAGCGTAGGTCGCTCGCGGTAGTAAATATCGTTCCGGAAGGGAATGACCGTGTTCAAACCGTCGTTGCCGCCGGAAAGCTGTACGATCACCAGTGTTTTGCCAGTTGCAGAAGCCGCGCCCAGCCGGTCCAGCTCATACGCCTTCAGGAAGTGCGGAATGAGCATGGTACCTGCCGTAGTCAGGGCCGATTGCTTGATAAAATCTCTCCGATTCATGGTTTTGGTTGGCTCAGGCCGGTTCGTTTAGCACAGTTGGTATTCCGGTAATGCCATCAGCCGGATAGTCAGTCGCAGGATTTGCTCACTGCGTGTTGCACCGGGCTTTAACTGTTTCAGCACGATCGTGCGCTGAGCGGACTGCAGGGGCTGCTGAAGTAGATAAGCCGCCAGTTCGTCGGGCAGTTTGTCATCACTGACCCGCTCAAACGCTTTCTCGAACGTAGCCCAGTCGACCGTAACGTTCTGGGGTTTTCGGACGCGCCGGTCGAGGACTTCAGTGTTTACATCACCATCTTCTTTCGGCCGGATCGCCACCTGATCGGCCCCCAGCAAAATGTCGGGCAGCTTCATGCGGAACAACAGGCTCGAACTATCAATCCAGCTCCGGCCACCGGCCCAGCCCGCTACGTTGGGTGGATACAGCAGCACTTGCCCCAATACGCGCTGAAAATAGACCAACGGTTGCTTCTGCGCCATTTCCACGCCGAGCGAATGCTGCATACCAGCGATCAGCTCCACCGGCGATTTAATCCGGTTGCCCATGTACTTGGCTTCGTAAAACCAGTCGGCGGTCAGAATGGTCTCAACCAGATCGGCGATATTATAGCCGCTGCGGTAGAACCGGTCGGCCAGCGCGTTGATACGTTGCGGGGCTGTCGGGTCGGCTTCCGGTTGCTCATCCACCAGAAATCGGTACAGCTTCCCCGTAATGAACTGCGCCGTTTCCTTCCGTTCGAGCAACAGCCGGATTACGTCCTCGCCCGCGAAGGTACCCGTTTGCCCGAATATGGTTTTAGGGCCATCGTCGTGCTGATTGGGCCGGAACACGAAATTCCCCTGCACGTTAAAGCCCCAGCCCGTAAAGGCCCGGGCGGCTTCTTTGATGTCATGCTCGGTGTAGTGACCACGGCCGAGCGTGAACAGTTCCATCACCTCACGGGCGAAATTCTCATTCGGGGCGTTTTTGCGATTCTGCTGATTGTTCAGAAACTGAAGCATGGCCGGCTCTTTTGATACGGCCATGAGCAGGTCGCCGAATGTACCCAGTGCATGTTGTCGCAGTGTATTTACGTACTGCTGAACCGTTACCGGGTTTCGCACCCGGCAGGCAAAATGCCCGTGCCAGAAAAACGCCAGTTTTTCCCGAACAGCGCCTTCGCCCGAAGCCATGCGTTCGAGCCACAGTACGTTCAGGTCCCGGATGCGCTCATTGTTTTCTTTGAGCTGCTGCTTGAGTTTATCCCGGTCCAGCATTCCATCGCGAAACATACCCCGCAGCGCCTGCCGGGTCACGAGTTGTTCCTGCGCTGTGACGATCAGGGGCTTAAAAGCGTCGCTTTCGTTAAGCAGATCACGGACCACTTTGCGGATGGGTTTGCGGCTTTCGCGCTGGATAACCGCCGGCGTTGTGCCGAAGCCAGCCCGCCAGTACACGTGCTGAACCTGCTGCTGCCTCGAGGTTGTGTTCATACTAGGTTGGTTTTAGCTTGGCGGATCACCACACCACCCGACCATACGGGCGGAAAGTCCGACGAACAATGACTGGTGCTGGAGGAGCTACATACACCCGACGCGGACGCGGCACGACCACTACCGGCGCGGGGGAGACAACGACTACCCGCGGGCGGGGCGGTACCACTACGACGGGCGGTCGATATACCGGCCGACGACGAATAACAACAGTTTGCGCTTCGGCATCGTAACCAGCTAACAGACAACTACCTAACGCGAATGCGAGAATCAATCGTATCGGTTTCATGGCTTTTTCGGTTGAGTATGTTCACTGACCACGGTCCTATGGTTGGCCGTGGTCAGTGTTCAGGCCGTAATTAAACTCATTTAGAATTAGCCCGTCGGCTACGAGCCTGCTTCATACGGTCGCGCTGCGTATCCTTCAACTCGACATACTGTTTGTACTGATCAGCGCTGAACACCTTCTTGAGTTCTTCGTCTTTGCTGGCCGTCAGGCTTCGAATTTCTTTTCTTTTAGCCTGGTTCTGTTCGGCCTCTTTGAGTAATGTCTGCATTTGCTTGGCGTACTTGAGGTTGATCTCGGCTACGGCCGTTTGTTGATCCGACGACAGTGAGAACTGCTTGGTCATGCGCTTAGTCTGACGGTCGGCGAGTTGTTCGGGGTTCATAGCCGCAGCCGCCCGGCCGTATTCCCGACGCGACATGGTGGGTTCATCCGACGGTGTTGTTTGTGCGCAAGCCTGTACGAACGTGAACGTGGCTACGAAAAGGGCTAAAAACAGATTGCGTTTCATGGAACTGATTGTTGTTTGGTTTTATGGTTTATTTAGTTGGAAAAGCGTTTGCTGTACCCGTCGCGGGTCCACAAGACTAAGAATGCAGTTGTTTCTGAAAACTTGCGGTGACCGACCTTTTTTTTAAAATGGACTCCGCAACCGGTCGGGTTGATTGCCGGGCCGCTGACGCTGCATGGCCTGCGTTAGCCGCCCGATCAGCCGGTCGAAGCGCTCCTGCTGGTCGGGCGTACACAGCGCCCGGATCTGTCGCCAGTGCCGGAACCGTAGCCGGGTTATTTGCCCACTCTGGCGCTCCATGCGGCTGACCAGTTGATCGATGGCTTCGTCAGATACAGTAGGTTGATCGAGCAGTCCGAGCAATTCTCGACGCATCGCCCGCAGGCTGTCTTCGTGCGGCTGAACCGTAGTCCTGAACTGCCGACGCGCCTGTTGGTATTGCCGACGCTGGTCGGGCGTCAGGCCCAACCGCCGGATCATTACCATTTCCGTATTCTGGCGAACAGCGCGAACCTGTCGGCCACGCGTCAGTATCCAGCCAATCGTACCGAGGTTCAGCAACAATAGCAGACCAATAGCCGCCCAGAGCCAGTAAAATTTTCGCTTATCATTCATGTTCATTACCAATCTAAACTCAGGGGGTCAATCCCCCACTCGTCGGCTACGGTTTCGGTAGCCTGCTGCTGTTCATGCGTCGTAAGCTGGCGCTGGTACATCAGCACCGCCGACACGTTCAGCGCCAGCACCAGTCCCAGCGAAGCTGCTACCCAGGCCGGTCGAAACGTCCAGCTTTTGGCAGTTCGGCCCTCCCGATGCCTATCCAGACGTGCCTGCACCCGGGTGTAAAAAAACGGCCCGGGATTGGCCCGCTCCAGGCCATCGAGCGACCGCAGCGTTTCGTCTATCTTGTTGTTCATTCGCTCATTGGGCTCCATCAGCGTATTCGTTTAAGTCCATTGGTCATCCTTGTAATACCCCGCCAGCCGTTTTCGAAGGTTCTGCTTCGCCCGGTGCAGCAGCGACTCCACCGACGACAGCGAGGCTTGCATCACCTCCGTAATTTCCTGGTAGCTCAACCCTTCAAGGTGGTGCAGCGTAAACGCCACCTTTTGCTGCTCAGGCAGTTGGCTGATAGCCCCAAACAAAACTTTGGCCCGCTCCTGCTGCTCCAGCTTTACGCCCGGATGCTCGAAGTCGGCTGGGTGCAGCCGGTCGTTGGGGCCGTCGTCCTCGTCGGACCCGAACAGACTGGTCAGAAACGAAAACGGCGTGCCACCAAACCGTTTTCGGGCATGGCGTTTCCGGTACGCTTCCAGCGCCTTGGTGGTCGCAATGCGGTAAATCCAGGCTGTTAGTTTCATATCGCCCCCAAACCGGCCAATGGACTCGTACACCTGTACGAACACCTCCTGCGCTACGTCTTCGGCTTCCTCAGGGTGCTGTACAATAGCCAGCACCGTGTTATAAACGCGGCTCTGGTAGGTCTCGACCAGCGTTCGAAAGGCGGCCTGATTCCCCTGCTGTAGCTCCCTGATGAGTTGCGGTACGTCCAAACGGCGAAAAATTGAATCGCTACGTAGATAAATGCCGGTTGGACAAAAAACTTGCGGTTGCGTTTAAAAAAAATTGGGACAACCACAATAGTCGTCCCAATTCGGGCAGTATTGGCCGGCGAAAGCACTACACCGTAGCGATCGCGCTCTGTTTCCGGACCAGACTGGCGTGGTGGTGTTCGGTATGATGCGTGGTGAAGTAGATCATCTCCCGCACCGTCAGCGGTCCCAGCAGCGGGTGTTTCCAGACCGTAAATGCATCCAAATCCGCTTCGGTTAATTGCCCAGCACTGGCCGATAGCTGCTGAACGGCCGTTTGCCAGGCTTCGGTTTGCTGGTCTATCGTCAGGTCAGCAACTTCGTCGGCTGGGCGCGTAGCTACGTTATTAACCAGCGTATTGGCCGATAATGACGACTGATACTGCATCACAATGGTGTCGTACGACCGCGACTCTCCCGTATACGGATACCACTTCGGGCGGCTGGCCGGACTTAGCAGAAAAGCCGTTCCCTGCGTCGATTTCCGCAGGTGATCCATCTCCTGAGCGATCGTCCACTTGGTGCCTTGGGGTCGGTGCAGGTCGTCGGTCGAGAAGGTTTCCAGCAAGTCAGTAATGGCCTGCAGGGCATTGGTCAGCGCTGTTTTCTGTTCGGTAAGGTTCATACGTTTTCTCAGAAGGTGAATGATGCGGCTAAAGTGAGGAATAATAGTTGCATATACAACTTCATTGATTATTTTTGTGCTATGGAAAGCCAGAACTACTGCATTGCCGGTCGGTTACGCATGTTGGCCCGGGTGGTTACGGGTCTGTACAACGACGCTTTCACGGCTGAGGGCGTTACGTTTGCCCAGGCTAGTCTGCTGATGTACATTTTTCCGCAGCCCGGTGTGCGGCAGGCTACGTTGTCGAAGCAATTGCAGATCGAAAAATCGGCCGTGAGCCGGGATATTCAACTAATGCAGCGCAACGGCTGGATTACCGACAACGTCCGCAATGGTCTGTTCCTGACTGACGAGGGGACAGCCCTGGCCAAGCGCTGCCACAAAATCTGGAAGGGTCTCAACCAACGCGTCCGGGAGGAGCTGGGAACGGATGCTGTCGATGGCTTAAGCCTGCTCTCGGACAAACTGTTAACGAAGCTTCCTAAAGAATAGCAGAGGACTCAATCAACGAATCATGAAGCCATCTTTTCGGCAAACCACCCGTACTGAATCGTTCAAATCCTGGCGGTTCCGAACGCTGATGAATTGGTACCCTATGTTTTTCGGAACGGGCGGGAAAATCCTGTTCTGGTCGGGCGACTCACAGGAAGTTCATCTGCGCCTACGCCGGAGCATATGGACGTACAACTACGTCGGCACGATCTTCGGCGGCAGTATGTTCTCAGCGTCCGATCCGTTTTACATGCTGATGCTGCTCCGGATTTTGGGCAATAAGTACGTCGTCTGGGACAAAGCGGGCAGCATTCGATTCCGCAAACCAGCCCGCCAGACGCTTTATACGCGCTACCTGCTGACGGACGATGACCTTGACAGCATCCGGCAGAACGTAGCAGCCAACGGCCAGACTGAACGGACGTTCCGACTGCAATGGGTCGATGCGAACGAGGTTGTTCACGCCGAAATAGAGCGGCTTTGCTACATCGCCGACAAAGCGCATTACGAACAACGGAAAAATGACCGGCAACAATCGCGTTTTCAACGCTAGCGCATGGCTACCGAACATCACCTCACCGTTCAGCGGACGGCCCGCTACTACACGCTTGGCGAACTGAACGCCGACACCAGACGCATCTGGTTCTGCCTGCACGGTTTCGGGCAGTTAGCCAGCTTTTTCAGCCGGAAATTTACGGGGCTGGACGATGGTCAGACGCTGATTGTTGTGCCGGAGGGCTTGTCGCGATCCTACCTGAACGGTCGCTATGAGCGCGTGGGGGCGTCGTGGATGACCCGCGAGGACCGGCAACACGAAATTGACGATTACGTCAACTACCTCAATTCGCTCTACGACCACTTGCTGACCGATGTAACCCTGGCCGACCTGCACCTTACGGTGCTGGGTTTTTCGCAGGGAGCCGCCACGGCCTGTCGCTGGCTGAATGCCGGGACTATTCAGGTCCACCGCCTGATTCTGTGGGCGGGCTTTTTTCCGAATGGCGTACGGGAATTGATTGATCCGGCTCAGCTTGCTTCGGTTGAAACACACTACGTCTACGGGCGGCAGGATGAGTATATCGCTGAACTGGACGATGTAGAAGGGTACCTCCGCCGAATTCAGAACGACATACCGGGGTTGAAGCTGACGGCCTACGAGGGCGGCCATCGGGTGGAGCCGGAGGTGCTGACTCGGTTACTATAGTCACCAACGGCACAAACATTAGAATAAAATTGGCAGAATCAACGGATAAGTAATACTACGTTCCGGCTACAGTTTACCGACATACCCCGTATCTTACAAGCGAAATGTATATTTTGCAGATTGGTCGGTCACTACCTGAGCTATGCTTGTTGACTTCATCAGGTTAGTCATTCTAATCGGCGGTATTCAGGGAATAGTGCTTGGATTGGTTCATTTAGTCAAGCGACCCTGTCTTCCCTGGGATCGGTGGATGGCTCTATTGCTGCTGACGTTCGCGCCCAGTAACGTATTTCTATGGTTGCTGGGCTGGCAGGGTTCTGGTACCCTGGACTACCCTCAAATTCTGTCTTTGCGCCTGGTTCTGTTACTGCCTCTGAATTCGGTGCTAATGCCTATTTTTTTTCTGCTTACATACGTCAAACATTTTACCAATGCCGAAAAAGACTTTGCCCGCCTGACAACAGCCCTGAAATGGGCGGCTATCATCGAATTGCTGGGACATCTGATGCCCTTTGGGGCGGCCCTCTATTTATCTTCTCTCGACAAAGACCTGATTCGTTTTGCCCTGACAATCAAGAAAGCGGTCAATATCGGCAGCATCCCTTTTGCCATTGCTACTATGGTCGTCATCCGACAATTAGCGGAACGTTATCGTCGGCAACTGGCTCACCTACCAGCCGGACAGTCCGGCTACCGAATTCGCTGGATTTGGACACTGTTCGGAATATTCGTTCTCATTTTTGCGTTGGTCACGTTTCCTCTGATCTACAGTTTTTTGTTCGATTGGCCTGGGCAATGGCTTTATTATCCGCAGGGATTGGCCGTAACGGTGGCGCTGTTCTGGGTAAGTCTTAACAGCCTGATGATCGACTCCCGTATAGCTTCAGATACCGCTCAGAACACAACCAATCTGGCTCCTCAACTTTCGCCCCCGGCCCAACAGCGTATTTATCAGGAGTTTCAGCGGCTGCTGACTGACGAGCATCTCTATAAAAATCCGTCGCTTAAGCTTAGTGATCTGGCCGGGCGATTAGACTTGACACCAAACTATCTATCGCGAATCATCAATCAGGAGGCAAAAAAAAGTTTTAATGATTTGTTAAATGAGTACCGTGTTGATGAGGTCAAGCGGCTACTCACGGAACCGGCATTTCAGCATTATACGCTGGAAAGTTTAGGGCGTGAGGCCGGCTTCAATGCCAAATCGACCTTTCAGGCCGTTTTCAAAAAAGTTACCGGCCTAACCCCTTCTCAGTACAAGGACAACCAACGTCTGAAATTATAACATCGGTCGTCCAGCATTCTACACATACGTCCAAAATCCTCTACAATACCTGTTTTCAGGCCAAGTACGACTGGTGCGGTATAAGGCAGCCAGCCAATTTTGCGTGCCTTTTCGGTCGGCTGTCAGCTACTGAACAAAGGAATGTAATTCGCATTTACGCAATGAAGACTTTAAAACAGGTATCGCTTGCTGGACTGCTCCTGGTTTGTTGCTCAGCCTGTATCGAGGTTGACAATTATGTCGATCCGAATCAATCGTGCAACCCCAACACCCAGGCATTATCGACTGTTGCAGGGCTTTCCACCGAGTCCCAAACGCAACTCGTCAACGAATTCAACAAAACAGACTTCGACGCGCTTGTCGTTGTTCGCGGTCAAAATGCGCTGTTTCAGCACGGCGAAACCCGGTTGCCCATGAACTGCGCATCAGCCCGAAAAAGCATCTTTAGTATGCTCTACGGCATTGCCGAAAGTAAAGGCATTGTCAACTTAGACGCTACACTGGCGCAGTTGGGCATCGACGACAGCAAAAATCCACTGACGACTACCGAGAAACAGGCCACCCTCCGCAACCTGCTCCAGGCTCGCTCAGGGATATACATCCCGGCCCTTGGTGAGTCGTCGAGTATGAAACGGCGCCGACCTAAGCGAGGACAGTATAAGCCAGGTGAACATTTTTACTATAACAACTGGGATTTCAATACACTACCCATCTATTTGGAACGCGTGACCGGAAAGAAAATAGGGGAGCTGATTTACGAATGGCTGGCAGTGCCGACCGGCATGCGGGATTTCTGCCCGGATAACGTCAAGTATGAATACGGCAATTATACTGAGTATCCACAGACGCGGGTCTATATCTCGGCCGAAGACTTGGCGCGGTTAGGCTCGCTCATGCTCCAGGGCGGGGTGTACAACGGCCAGCAGATCGTACCGAAAAAGTGGGTAGACGAAAGTACCCGGCCCGTGTCGATGCAGGGGGTCGATAATGACCTGAGTGCAGCCGAGCAACCATTCTACGATGGTTATGCCTACCTGTGGTGGACCAACAAAGCCTCGCAAACGTTCTGGGCCGATGGCGCGGGAGGCCACTTCCTGATTGTTGACCGCAGCAGGAATCTGGCCGTTGTGCTGCGTAACAACACCGGCACCTCACCAGCGGGGGTAGTCTGGTATAATAGCACATCGCGCTATCAGGACGAGGTTTCGGGATATACGCTCTTTCAACTCATTAAAAACGCACTATAATCCATGTTTCGTTATCTCTTCGGTTTAGTCCTGCTTGTCAGTAGCCCGGTACCCGCCCAGGTAAATCCGTATCCGCGTCAGACCATCTTCGCCGAAGCGGGCGGCAATGGTCTGGGTTATAGTCTGAATTACGAGCGTAATCTGAATCGTTCGGTTGCCGTTCGATTGGGCGTTTCCTGGTTGCAGGTAGTGGAAAAAGGTTCGCGCAAAAAGCAGACGATCATTACGGTGCCGCTCACCGTCAGCTACTTAATTAATTTCGGTTCGTCGCCCCATCACGCGGAGATTGGGGGTGGTATCAATCTGGTGTACGGATCAGGCAACCTGACTGAATTTAACCGAAAAACGGACGTTTTCCCGAACCTGACGGGCATCGCCGGCTACCGCTACCAACGGTCAGACGGTGGGTTGATGCTAAAGGCTGGTTTCACACCCTTCTATGGTATGAAAACCCTCACTAACAACGGTGGGTTTCCCTTTGCTCCGTTAGGTGGCCGGTTTCAGCCCTGGGGTGGCATTGGGATAGGGTACGGATTTTAACGGAGTCCGCATATTCACAATCAACCGACTACGTGTTATGAAAAACTTTATTCGATTTTCAGCTCTTACGGGCTTTGCCCTCCTGTTGCTCATAGTTTCGGCCTGCACTAATGACGATAATGTTTCGCCAGAGCCGGGCAACCTGACGACTACCAGCCGTACGGTTTCGGGTTTCAGTGGCTTATCGATTGAAAATGGCATTCAGGCAACCATCGTAAAAGGAACTACCGAAGGCGTAACGATTGAAGCCCGCGAAGGCTACCAGCCGTATATTCTGACAGAAGTTGTCAACGGTGTGTTGCGCATCCGGATCGACGACCGGCTCGAAAGCAGCCGCCTAACGGAGAAACGGGCTATGGTAACCATGAAAGCGCTGACGAATCTGACCACCTCGGGCGGAGCGCGGGTGACCAGTACCGATAATTTCCAGCCGACCAATCTGGCCCTTACCGTAAATGGTGGTGGATTTGTAAACCTCCTGCTGACTGCCAACGTACTGTCCATCAACAGCAGTGGTGGCTCCGAAATTGAACTGTCAGGTACGGCGAAAACCGTTTCAGTATCGGCACTAAGTGGGGGTGGTACGCTGCGTCTGGTCAATCTGCCCGCGGCTACCTGCACCATCGATGCTTCGGGTGGTAGTACCGCTGAACTCAACGTCAGCCAGGAGCTGAACATAACGGCATCTGGCGGAAGCCGGATTCGTTATCGGGGTACGCCAAAAATAACGCAGAACCTATCGGGGGGATCGACCCTCACCCAATTTTAGAGAACATTTGGTAACCGGCCATGAGAAATGATGTATTACCGTTATGTAGCCATTCGTTATAATGCGCGGTCTATTCATAGCTTGATCGCCCGACGGTTCAGAACAAATGACCAGTAATAACTGCTATTGACTACTTACTCAATACAAAGGTGCAAGGACTCATCTTCACCGAACCAGCGCGTTCAGCGACCGGTGGAAGTACGGAATGAACCAAGCAAACAGCACTACGCCCAGTACGTTGAACAGCACGTGGGCATTGGCGATTTTACGCCCGAGGGGTGCATCGCCACTGAGCCATTCGACGGTCGCAACCAGTTGGTGAATCAGTAGCAGGCCGATAATGACCGATGCGATGTTGAACAAGAGGTGGAACAACCCAGCCCGAACGGCTTCCTTTGAACGGCCGATTACGGCCAGCAGCGTATCCGAACACGTTCCGATCTCGGCACCCAGCATGATCGCTATCCCGGCCTGCAATGAGATTAACTGCTGAGAAGCCAGGACTATAGCAATACCAACCGTGGCCGACGAGGATTGGATGATTAAGGTCAACAAACCACCGATCAGCGCTCCCTCAATAGGGCTGTCCAGCTTTTTCATCCACTCAAAAAACGGTGGGTAGTTGTGCAACGGCTCTACGGCCTTGTCCATCGTCCAGAGACCGAAGAAGATAAGACCGGCCCCAAAAACAACTTTGCCTATTTTGTGTCGGGTTTCGTTCTCGCCGATGGTACTCAGCAGCAAGCCAAACACCAGCAGTATCGGTGAATACTCAGCGATGTTGAAGGCTATGATCTGGCTGGAAATGGTGGTTCCGATGTTGGCTCCCATGATGACCCCGAAAGACTCGATGCTGCTGATCAGGCTGGCGTTCACCATCGTCAGCACCATGATGATGACGACCGACGAAGAATCCAGCAACGTAGTGGCCACGGTGCCAGTAAGGATACCACTGAACGGATTGCTGGTAAACCGGGCCAGGAATGTCCTCATCCTGTCGCCGGCGAGCTCTTTCAGAGTGTCGCCCATCAGCGTCACGGCGTACAGAAACAGCGCCAGACCAGCGACCACCTGCAGCCCAAGGCTCAAAAAATCAATCCCTTTCGCTTCTTCACCCATAACCGTTTGATTTCAGGATAAAGTTGCAAAAGGGATTGAAGACCCCTGTTACGGGAATATTAAGGTTAGTTGGCGCTTACCGGAACGCAGCCTGCCATTGCAAAGGGGTCAGTTTCCAAGCCTGGGCCGCTTGATCTACACCCCAACTCGCTGAAGCGAAGTCAGCGGTTTTCGGCAAGCCGCTTGCGAATACGGGAAAGACTTTCGGGCTTAATGCCAAGGTACGACGCGATGTGGTGCAGCGGAATACGCTCCACAACTTTGGGCCGCTCTCTGATGAGTTTGAGGTAACGCTCTTCGGGTGTGTCGAACAATAGAGAAGCCGTTCGACGCTGCGAGCCGATCACGACGTTCTCGGCCAAAACCCGCCCAAAGCGTTCAAATTTGGGCAGGTCGGTGTAGATCTTTTGCAGGTCGCTGTGCTGCATCACCAACAGTTCAGAGTCTTCGAGTGCATCAAAATACTGAATGGACGGTTGCCCGGTCAGGAAACTCTGGTACTCTCCTATCCACGACCCTTCGAAGAAAAACTGGCCGTTGAACTCGTCGCCGTCGTTGAGGTAGTAATACCGCAAGCATCCCTGATTGATAAAGGCAATCTGGGTACATACCTCGCCAGCCCGCAGGAAATGTTCGTGCTTAGCCAGCTTACGGGGTGTCAGCAGCGCGGCAAAGTGTACGAACTCCTCGCGGGTAAGCGGAAGAAATCGTTCCAGGCTGGTTTTCAGACGATCGAACATAACCGCAGATTACACGGATTTACACTTACAATTAAATAAAATTTGCGTAAATCCGTGTAATCTGCGGCTACTATCACTTCCTGTGAATCGTTGTGGCGGCCGCCTGGGCACTCGCCAGAATGGTTAAGTCAGCAATGGTGACGTGGGCCGGGGCCGTTACGGCATACACGATTGTGTCGGCAATGTCTTCGGCCGTAAGGGGCGTAAACCCTTCGTACACCTTCGCGGCCCGGTCGGCATCGCCTTTGAAACGCACCATCGAAAACTCGGTTTCAACCGCTCCCGGTGCAATGTTCGTTACCTTGATACCGTGCTGGGTCAGGTCCAGGCGCATTCCTTCGCTCAGGGCTTCGACGGCAGCCTTGCTCGCACAGTACACGGCTCCGTTGGCGTAGGTCTGCTTACCAGCAATGGAACTCAGGTTAACAATGTGGCCGCGCTTACGCTCAACCATGCCCGGAATGACTGCTTTTGATACGTAGAGCAACCCCTGCACGTTACCATCGATCATCAGGTCCCAGTCGTCCGGGTCGCCGTCCTGAATGGGTGCGAACCCGTAGGCATTACCGGCGTTATTGATCAGAATATCGATGGCTTTCCACTCGTCGGGCAGGCTACCAATCGCCGACTCGACTGCGTTCCGGTCGCGGACATCGAAGTTGAGCGTAGTAAACGAGGGCGTTTCCTCATCGGCTGAGTTTTCGCTGGTCCGCTGCCGAAGATTCTGAGTCAATTCATCGAGCCGTTCCTGCCGCCGACCGCATAAGATCAGGCTATATCCCAAATCAGCAAAGGCTTCGGCGGTGGCTAGACCAATGCCCGACGACGCTCCGGTAATCAACGCTATCCGTGTCATAATGAGTGTTATATTCAACAAATGAATGTAAGGCTATTACAGCAAAAAAGCCTGTTTACGACGCAAAACTACGCATTATCAGGGTTTTATCTACTGGCTGATTCCGATGAAAAAACCTCTGGTCCGTAACCTCAAATTTTGAACATAAACAGTTCTTCATGCTGCATTTTAACAACCTTTCTTACTATATAAAGTTAGAAGACTACTTTACTCTTACGCACTCATTGCTGAAGAACTACTCAATGGAATGGAAACTTGCATTAATCAGTGAACATGCCTCACCGCTGGCACTGATCGGCGGGGTTGATGCTGGCGGGCAAAACATCGCCGTTGCCGAACTGGCCCAGCATTTGTCGAAACTGGGCTACCAGATTGACATTTTTACCCGGTGGGACAACAACGCCCTTCCCGAAACGGTAGACTGGAAACCAGGTATTCGGGTTGTTCACATCAAAGCGGGACCGGTTGGCTTTGTACCTAAGGAGGAGCTGTTATGCTACATGGACGAGTTTACCGAAAACACCGTCCGGTTCTTTAAACAGGAAGGGGACCCGTATCGCCTGATTCACGCCCACTTCTTCATGTCCGGGCTGGTTGCGGCCAACATCAAGCGAGCGTTGCACATTCCCTTTGCCGTTACGTTCCACGCTCTGGGCGAGGTACGCAAGCAGATTCAGGGCGACTGCGACCGGTTTCCGGCCGAGCGATTCACGGTTGAGCAGCGCGTTATCCGCGAAGCTGATGCACTGATTGCTCTCTGCCCGCAGGATCGCGACGATCTGATCAATCTGTACGTAGCTGATCCGGTTAAAATCTTTACCATTCCGAACGGATACAACCCCAACGAATTTTATCCGATTGAAAAACCCCTGGCCCGGATGGTACTGGGACTGGACCCTAACGAACCTATCATTCTGCAACTGGGCCGGATGGTGCCGCGTAAAGGGGTCGATAACGTAGTGCGGGCGATGGGCTGCCTGCGCCGGTCGTACGGCATGATACCCCGGCTGCTGATTGTGGGGGGTGAATCGGATCTACCCGATCCGCAACTAACTCCCGAAATTGGCCGCCTGCAACGAATTGCCACCGAAGAAGGCGTAACGGATCAGGTGACGTTTACGGGTAGACGGCAGCGCGAAACCTTACGCTATTATTACAGTGCCGCCGATGCGTTCGTGACCACGCCCCTCTATGAACCGTTTGGTATCACCCCCCTTGAAGCAATGGCCTGTGGTACGCCCGTTGTGGGTTCGGCCGTAGGTGGCATCAAGCAAACCGTACTCGACGGCGAAACCGGTTTTCTGGTACCGCCAAACGACCCAGCCGCACTGGCAGCCAAGCTGGCGGCTTTGCTTTACAGCAAAAAACTCCGCGACTTACTGAGTGAGGAAGCAATCCGGCACGTACAGGACTCTTACACCTGGCTTCAGGTTGCCCAGCAAACGGCCAATCTGTACGAACTGATCCTGACGGGGCAGTTGGTACCGGCTCGACTGAAACGGCGGGTTATCGACCCGTCATCCATTGAACCGGATTCATCCCGGGTATTAACCTCTGAAAACTGAACTCGGGCGATTATGCAGCGGACCGTTTTTCTCGACAAGGATGGCACCATTATTCCCGATATTCCCTACAACGTTGATCCGGCCTTAATTTCGCTTTATCCGGAAGCCGGACCTGCCCTGCAAAAACTACAGCAGGCAGGGTATCAATTTGTAGTCGTGTCGAACCAGGCCGGGGTTGCCCGGGGCTATTTTACGGAAGACGCCCTGCCTGCCGTATTTGCGAAGTTGAACGAGCTTCTGGCTCCCTTCAACGTTCGGCTGGCCGCCTGGTATTATTGCCCCAATCATCCGGACGGCACCGTAACGCCGTATGCCATTCGTTGCGGACTACGCAAACCCGAACCGGGCATGTTGTTACAGGCCGCCCGGGAACATGACATTGATCTGGGCGAGTCATGGATGATCGGCGATATTCTGAACGATGTCGAAGCCGGTAACCGCGCCGGATGCCGGTCTATCCTGGTCGACCGGGGTAACGAAACCGAATGGAAGCCAGGGCCTCATCGAGAACCACTGGCTACGGTTCGCGATCTGGCCGAAGCCTCCGATCTGATTCTTTCGGCCGGACCACCCAATAGCCGTGTAATTGATAAGCCGGCCGTAGGCTACCTATACAAATCTTAGCTACCGTTTTCGGAGTTAACCAACCAGGCGATCAACTCAACGCTGGTATACTCGAAACTGACGCAACGTTATGAACGAAACTTACTGGGGCAACTTACTTAGCGGCAAGCCGTTACGTATCCTTTGCGTACGGCCGGACAACTTTGGCGACGTACTGATGACAACGCCCGCTTTTCGGGCGTTGAAGGAAACCTATCCTAACTGCCACCTGACCCTGCTCACCTCGCCCGTAGGAGCGGCCGTAGCCGGGATGATTCCTGAAATTGATGATGTAATTACGGTTGATGTACCCTGGGTGCGCTCGGAACAAACTGACCACGACCCAGCCAACGTAGTAACGATGGCCGAAGAACTCCGGCAACAGCGGTTCGATGCGGCTATTCTGTTCACGGTGCAGAGCCAGAATCCGCTGCCGGCCGCTATGCTGTGCTACCTAGCCGGTATTCCGCGTGTGCTCGGCTACTGCCGCGAAAACCCGTATCGCCTGATCACCGACTGGATTCCGGACCCAGAGGTACTGGTCGCAACCCGACATGAAGTAAACCGGCAACTTGATCTGGTGGCTGCCATTGGCTGCTACACCAATGATACCCACCTGTCGCTGCAAATTCCGGCGGAAGCTCATGAAAAGGCCATTGACCTGCTGAAAGAAACAGGTGTGAGTCCAAACCGGCCGTGGCTTATCCTGCATCCGGGCGTTAGCGAAGAAAAACGGCGCTATCCTGCCGACTGCTACGTCAAAGCCGCGAATCGCCTGGCCGATATCCACGATTATCAGATCATCCTGACTGGCAGCGCATCGGAATGGGCTTACGTTGACGGTATCTGTCAGCAGATCGGCCCCGATGCATTCAATCTGGCCGGTATGATGGACCTGGCGACACTCGCGGCTCTGATTGCCGAAGCGCCGGTATTGATTGCCAACAACACGGGGCCTGTTCATCTGGCGGCTGCCATCGGTACGCCGGTGGTGGTGCTGTATGCCAAAACCAATCCGCAGCATACGCCCTGGCAGGTACCGGGCCGGGTGCTGTATTTCGACGTACCCGAAGCCCTGCGCTCTAAAAATGTGCTGTTGCAGCAATTTCCCGAGCCAGCCGAGCCCGTCGCTTCGCCCGAGGCCATTGTTCGGGCCGTGCGGGAACTGGCTCCGCAGCCTGTCAACGTATTATCTAAATTAGTTTCCTACGCAAACCGACTACTCAACGCATGATCACGCTTGGTATCAATGCGGCCTTTCACGACCCGGCCGCAGCCCTTGTTAAAGACGGTGTGGTGCTGGCAGCCGCCGAAGAAGAACGCTTCACGCACATCAAGCACGGCAAGCGGCCTGTTCCGTTTTCGACCTGGGAGTTACCCTACAACGCCATTGACTTCTGCCTGAAAACCGCCGGTATCACCCTCAGCGAAGTCGACCACATCGCCTACTCGTTCGACCCGTATCCGCTGCTGGGCGATCATCAGGAGAAACTAACCGTAGAGATTCCCCTGCGGCCGGAGGGCACCCAGACTTCGCTCAACCCCAACGGTGGGCTGGCTTGGGAGAATCCCTACGCCGGTATGTTTCTGTCGGCGATTCTGAACGCACCGGGACACCTGGTCGACGGCGTACCGCTGCACCTGTCGAAACGCTTCAAAGGCGCTACGCTCGACAACCTCGGGCAGTGGCAGTTTGTCAACCACCACCTGGCCCACGCAGCCAGCGCCTTTCTGCCTAGTCCGCACACAAAAGCGGCCGTACTCGTGCTCGACGGACGCGGGGAGCAGGTTTCGACCAGCTACTGGATGGGCAACGGCAACGAACTGGAGTTGCTGGGTGAAGTAGCCCTGCCCCATTCGCTGGGCCTCCTGTACGAACAGATGACGAGCTACCTCGGCTTCCTCCACTCATCGGACGAATACAAGGTCATGGCGCTGGCATCGTTCGGAAAACCGAAGTATGTCGATTATTTCCGTAGTCTCATTCGAATAAGCAATGATGGGCAGTACACCATTGCGCCGTTGAAGCTGGTCGAAACATTCGGCCCCGCCCGCGACAAGGGTGGTCCGCTGGAAGCCATCCACTTCGACATTGCGCATTCGGTGCAGACCGTACTGGAAGAAACGGTGTTGCAACTCATTACGTGGCTGCACGAAAAAACTGGTGTCGATACGTTGTGCATGGCGGGTGGTGTGGCACTCAACTGCGTGATGAACGCCCGACTACGCGATCGCGGACCGTTCAAAAACATCTGGGTGCAGCCAGCCGCGGGCGATGCTGGTACGGCCCTCGGTGCGGCCATGTGGATTGACGCGCAGCAACGCCGGACGGACGAACGGAGCTACGAGATGGAACACGCCTATCTTGGCCCCAAATTTGCCGATGACGAAATAGAACGGTTTTTACAATGGTCGAAGCTACCGTATAAAAAACTGGACAACGTAGCGGAAGAAGTCGCTGAGTATCTTGCCGACGGGCATATCATCGGCTGGTTCCAGCAGGGCATGGAGTTTGGTCCACGAGCGCTGGGCGCTCGGTCAATACTGGCGCCCCCGTTCCCGGCCGAGATGCAGGCAAAACTGAACGACCTGAAAGATCGTGAGGATTTTCGACCTGTTGCGCCGGTGGTGATGGAGGAGTACGCCGATACGTATTTCGTCAACGCCCGCAAGTCGCCGTTCATGCTGTTTGTGAACGACGTCCGCGACGATCGCAAACACGAGATTCCGGCCGTAACGCATACCGACGGAACGGCCCGAATCCAGACCGTTAACGCGGGGCAAAACCCGTCGTACTACGGGCTGCTGAAGGCGTTTCGGGAGAAAACGGGCGTACCGGTGCTGATCAACACCTCGTTCAATACGCAGGGCGAACCGGTGGTCTGCACCCCGCGCGATGCGGTGGAATCGTTCTGGACATCGCCCCTGGATGCGCTGGTGATCGGCTCGTTCATGCTGGAGAAAACCGGCAGTAGCTGGTCGCGCCAGAGCGAAGCCGTCTCGAAGGAGTTCCAGCCCCTTTTTAGTTGAAGAAAGTTAAAGCTCCCGGTTTCAGGTTCTAAGTTCCAACAGGTACTCTGTCAGCCGAACGAAAACTTGACACCTGGAACATGAAACTTAATACAGTTAACTACACAATACCATGACACCGGAGTTCTCGGTCGTGATTCCGACGTATCAGCGACCGGCCCTTTTAATGAAATGTCTGGAAGCCCTGAGTCAGCAGACGCTGCCCCGCGACCAGTTTGAGATTATTGTAGTTGACGACGGTAACTCGCACGAAACGGCTGAGGCCGTCTGGCAGTTCACGAAACGGGTAGCCCGGCAGGGTGGCCCGCTGGAGATTCGCTATCTGGGCCAGCCCGAACGGCGGGGTCCGGCTGCCGCCCGCAACCGGGGCTGGCGGGCCGCCCGGGGCCGGGTCGTGGCCTTTACCGACGACGATTGTGTGCCGCAGCCCGATTGGTTGTCGGCCGCGCTGGTGTGTTTTCGGCGGGGCGCGCAGGTCGTTACCGGCTCGGTACGTATGCCGCTGCCCAATCAGGCTACGCACCACGACCGTACTACGGCCCTGCTCGAAACGGCGGAGTTTGTAACAGCCAACTGTTTCTGTTCCCGGATTGCCTTGCAGCGGGTCGGTGGGTTTGAAGAAGCGTTCGACATTGCCTGGCGCGAAGACAGCGATTTGCAATTCAAATTTCTGGAGTTAGGCATTCCTGTTACAAAGTGCCCTGAAGCGGTGATTGTTCATCCCCTGCGCGAAGCGCCCTGGTACGCTCCCCTGCGCGACGAGCGGAAAAACCGGTATGATGCCCTGCTCTACAAACGTCACCCGGACCTGTTCCGCGAACGGATTCCGGCGTACCGGGGGCTGGTGTTTCAGTACTACCTGACCGTTGTGGGTGGTGTGATCGGCCTGTTAACCCTGCCATTCAGCGGATTCGTTGCCTCGGCCGGTCTTTCGGTCTGGCTCCTGTCTACGGCTGATTTGACCATCCGACGACTCCCCGAGGGACACTGGCGGTGGATCGACATCAAACACGCTATCCTGACGGCCGTACCAACGCCGTTCCTGTCGGTATACTGGCGGCTATACGGCGCTTTCAAGTATCGAGTACTGTATTGGTAGGTTTCACTTTTGTCATCCGGAAGCACGAACGTTTAACCAGATCGTTCGTGCTTCCGAGCCACGCGTAGTATCGACCAATCCGACGCCCCGCCATGCAATTCCACAACGCCCTACCCGCTTCCCCCCAACGTATTGCCGTTTTACGCGCCATCAAGCTTGGCGATCTGCTTTGTGCCGTACCGGCGTTCCGGGCGATTCGCAGGGCCTACCCCGACGCCCACATCGCCCTCATTGCCTTACCCTGGGCGCAGGAGTTTGTTGAGCGCTATAACCACATCTTCGACGAATTTATTACGTTTCCCGGCTGGCCGGGATTGCCTGAGCAACCGCTTGACATAGTAAAATCGGTGGCCTTCCTGCAGGAAATGCAGGCCCGGCAGTGGGACATGGTGTTTCAGATGCAGGGTAACGGTACGTTGGTGAACGCGATGCTGACGTTATTTGGCGCTAAAGCGGTGGTAGGTTATCACCCGACAAATCACCCCGAACGGTTTCTACCCCATCCGGAGTTATTCATGCCCTACCCGGAAAAAGAGCATGAGGTCAAACGCCACGTGCGGCTAATGGAGTATGTCGGCATTCCGGCGCAGGGCTATGAGCTGGAATTCCCAATTCAAGAACACGACCGTGCCAGGGCCCAGGCTATCCTGACGACAGCGGGCATACAACCGAAAACAGAAAACGAAATACGACATTCCCCCTCCTACGTCTGCATTCATGCGGGCGGTATTTCGGGCCGAAGATGGCCGGAGAATCGCTTCGCCGACGTAGCCGACGCTCTGGCCGAACAGGGATACACCATTGTGTTGACCGGCACGACCGCCGAAGAACCCATCATCCAGCGGGTTCAGGCGCTGATGCGTCACCCATCGGTGAGTATTGCCGGCCAGACGGATCTTGGTTCGCTGGCGGCCATTCTGGACGGAGCCGCCGTGCTCATCAGCAACGACACCGGTGTATCGCACCTGGCCGCAGCCTGCCACGCGCCGAGCGTCGTTGTCTTCACCTCCGCCGACCCCGCCGAATGGGCTCCCCTGGATCGCGAACGCCACCGCGTCGTGCTGGAAAAAGACGCAACTACCGAGCGCATGCTGGCCGAGGTGGAGGATCTGTTGCAGACTGTGTATTAAGTGTTCAGCCGTTTTTGCCAAACTGGCCAATAGTCTAACGTGGGTTATGCATAGTAAGCAATCAAATTCACTATCTCTCCTTCGACAAACTTAGGCTGTTGAACAGTGTTTGCAGAGCGGGAGTTAACCAATAAATTCAACGGTATGCAAAGACAATGGCTCATACGGACTTATCTACTTTGCCTGGTAAGCCTGTTTTACTCGCTTCCTACGTTTGCTCAAAACGATAGCTCAGTAAGCCAAAAAAGCTTTTTTAGTCAACGCTCCTTTGGAAAATATTTCCTCGCCGACATCTATTCGCCTTTCACTAAACTTCAGGCAGGAGCCGGTCTGAATCTGAGAGAGTACAACATTAACACCAATCGGAAGGCCTTGTATGTGTTTTACAACGAAACCGACCTGGCTGTCGAGGTACCTATTTATTCCGCAACCTGGTTAAACCGGCGACGGCAACAAACGCGACTGGCTATTTCCATACCGGTTTCGACCAACATCTGGTTTGACTTTACCGAGCAGATTACGGCCCCGATCCTTAACACCGATTACCGGTTTGCCCTTGTGGAACTAAACGTGCTCAGAGAGCTCAATCGGCGTCATCTAAAAAATGTAGCTCTAAAGCTGATTCCCTTTTTCCACGAGAGCACTCATCTGGGCGATGAGCTTGTCATAAACCGCGTGAGCAGCGCACTGCCCATTACCCGGGTTAATATCTCCTACGAGGTTGCCGAAGCAGCCCTGACCCTGAATGATCCAAATGGCCGAGCAGAAAATAATCATGCGTTCAAAATCGGGGTACGGGCCTTACTGAATCCGTCAAAAGGGTGGTACAGTATCCGGTCCGTTGAGGGAGACACGACCAAAGTGGTTCCTTCCAGGCGCTGGGCTGAACAGTATGCGCAGTATCAGTACCAGCAAGTGCGGGGATGGCTGGCTAGTCGAAACGCCTGGTTTATCCTCTCACTGGAGGTACGCAATCGAGTGCAGTTTGGCTATCCCTTCTACCTGAACAGTAGTACCGTATCGGACCCCAGCCTGCTGAACGAGATCCAGAACAACGAGCAACGAAGGCTTTGTTTTAACGGATACATGGGCTGGAAGTTTTCGTCTAATTCCGCGAACATACCCCGTTTGGGCGCCTATCTCAGAGCCTACACGGGCTTGAATCCCCATGGCCAGTTCCGGAACATCCCCTTCTATCAGTTTCTGGGGTTGTCCATCGTGTACGAAAACTAAATGTCGACGACCGGCGAGTCGTCAAATGAAAGACTGGCTGGATTCCTGAGCCGGTCAAGATTAACTACGTGGCCTTTGAGAAATAGCCAACTGACGCACTTACTGTAATCCTTTTACAACTGCTCCCACTCCAGCCGCCAGTTTTCCAGCCGCGAAGGAATCGGTACGCCCGGCTGCCGGGGCTGGTCGGCCGCGATTAGCTTCAGCGGACGGCTTTCCTGCGTATCGGCCGTTACGGTTTTGTCCGTCCGCAGGAATGCTTTGCCCGTGGTCGCGTCCAGCAGTTCGACGTGAGCGTAGATCATATCGCCGACGGCAAACGTATAGCCATTGAGCGTAACGGGCTGCACGACCTGAAACACGCACAACTGCCCTTCCGTAATAGCACCCTCACTTAAACTACGCGTCGTCAGCCGCGGAACGGAGGGCGCTTTGGCAACGTCCGCCACCGGCGCAACAACTACCGAATCAGTCGTTGTAGCAGCTTCGTCGGTTTCATCCGCTTCGGTCAGTAACTCAACCCCCGACGTACTATCCGGTATGGCAATACCCCATTCGGTCTCCACCGAATCGGTCGGAGTCCACGCACTCATGTCGAGCGAGGCCAGAATGGTACTGCGTTCGTCGGTGGTTATGGCCTCACCCAGCGAATCGCTCAGCGCGGCCAGATGCCGACTGCTCAGGTAATCGCGGTACGCTTCGGGGCGGGTCAGCAGTTCTTTAACCGCTACGGCCTGGTACAGATATGCTTTAGTAACGCCTTTGAGCGGCAACGCCAGCGGATGTTGATCGGGATGCTGCCGCCGTACCTGCTGAACGTAGTTCGGGCCGGCGTTGTAGGCAGCCGCCACCAGCATCCACGAACCCAGTTGCTGATACAATTGCTTCAGGTAGCGGCAGGCTGCATGGGTCGCCTTCAACAAGTTAAATCGTTCGTCGCGCCGACGCGCCACGCTCAGTCCCATCGACTGGGCCGTCTGCGGCATCAATTGCCAGAAACCGGCCGCTCCCTGGCGCGACACGGCGCGGGTGGTCAGAGCGCTTTCGAGCAGGGGCAGGTATTTGAAATCATTAGGGATGTCGTAGCGCGAAATGATCGGCTCGATGATCGGAAACACGACCGATGCGCGTCGTTTCAGGGCGGCCAGGCTACCCGCCCTGGCAGCCTGTCGGCTCAACGTACGAGCCCAACGGGCCGTAATATCGGGCTGGTTGGCGGGTAGACTTTCCCCACAGAACCGGACGACCGGCTTCTCTTCGATGGGTTTGTGCAGCGCAAAAAGGGTTGGCGCTATGGTAGTAAGCGGAAGGGCCGTAGCGTAGGTCGGCGACTTTGCGTTTACGGAAGTTACGGCAAAACTGCCACAGCTGAAACCGGCTGCGGCTATCAGAATCAGCTTCGTCATACAACGGTGGGCTGCGATGGTTACGTATCCTAAGCCCGTTCAGAACGTGCCCGGTATTCGGCGGCCCCCTCCGTGTCGTGTCTCCGCTGTGCTAATCCAGCAGCCGCATCACATAATTCTTTACCGCATTGTGTTTGATTATTTTCACCAATCTCCCCTGCTCATACACATACTCATCTTCCCGATCGTTCAGCACGGCGCGGTAGGTTCCGCGGGACGTTCGGGAGAACGTAAAATAATCGCCAAAGTACTCGGCATACACCTTACTTCGCTGTAAGGGCTCGGCAAAATACAACGAGGAGATAGTAAAATCAATAGGTGTCCGTTCGGTAGCCTTGTGATCGTACTTGTACTGATTCGCCACAATGTCGTAATGATCCCCTTTCCATTCGGTTCTCGACGCGTAATTACCGCGATTGGTTTTCGCTTCAACCGTTGATAGCATCAGCTTGTCGCCCTGAAATTGATTGACGACTTTATAGTAAATTTTCACGGTGTAAACCAGCAAACTAACCTTCACGTCGCTAATCAGCGTGTACGTGGTGCGGTTGTCTGGCTGGGGTTGTCGAACGGCGGTCATGGTACCAACCCGGATGCCGGCCACTTCGATGGCGTAGTGATGGGTTTCGGATGCATTGTTAGATGACTGGGCAAACGAGCTGAACCCTAGGCTCAGCCACAGGAAAGTCAGAAAAAACTTCATCATTTAATAATCAACGATAATACCCTCGGCTGCCGTGTTGCGGCCAAAGGCTAATCAGGACATGACTGCCGCGTTTAAACGCGATCGGTTCGGAACCTAAGCAGCTTGATTTGTTAAAATTTTGCAGGTCCGATGTACGTATCTACCGCCATTCGCCTGTTTTGTTTCATTTACACCTAAGCTAAACGCATTCTGTACTTACCCTTGCCTACTTAAGGACGTTTACGTCTGGGCATCGCTACGGCTTTTCTTTGACTCCCACTTCTTCCATCAACTCGCGGCCAAACGCCCGGATTACCTCAATGATAGGAATGACCCGACGACCTTTGTCGGTGATGCTGTATTCCACGTGAGGGGGAACCACCGGATATACTTTTCGACTGACAAAGCCGTGTTTCTCCAGTTCACGAAGCTGGGTCGTCAGCATCTTATGGCTAATGTGCGGCAGGTATTTTTTCAACTCACTGTACCGCATTACTTGCTTGTTCAGCCGCCAGAGAATTGGCATTTTCCAGGTCCCTCCGATGTGGTCCATCGCCAGCTCAACGGGATTATAGTAGAGCTTTCCGTTATAAATGAAATCAGGCATGATTTAACCAATTGATTATCAAACGCTCTCCTTTTAGAGAGTAGCACACTTCGTAGTATATATATTTACAAAAGTATATGCTCGCTATAGTTTTGCGCAAGCCGATGAGCTAATCTCTTTTCAACTCTAACGCTTGGCAATCATGAGCTTAAAAGACCCTAATGTAGTCAGCCCGAAACGCCCGAAGCGCGTTGCCCTTGTTATCTCAAATCCAGCCGTTTCAACAACCACCGGCTGGCCCGTCGGCTTCTGGTGGAGCGAACTGACCCATCCTTACTACGAATTTGCCGAAAAAGGCTACGAAGTAGAGGTATTCAGCCCCAATGGCGGCCAGTGCGAACCTGATGCCATGAGTGACCCCAACGATCCCAGCGGCTATTCGTCAACGGACCTCATTTCGCAGGGATTTATTCACACCGAGAAGCTTCGGGCACTGATCGACAACACAAAACCGGTTTCTGAACTAACGGTCGATGCGTTTGACGCAATTGTCATTGCGGGCGGACAAGCGCCTATGTTCACGTTTGACAATGCGACCGAGTTGCATAAGAAGTTTGTCGAGTTCTACGAAGCGGGTAAAGTAACGTCGGCGCTCTGCCACGGCACGGCAATCCTGCGCTACGCCAGGCTTTCCAACGGTGAGTATCTGGCAAAAGGCAAGACGGTAACCGGCTTCGCTAACGTAGAAGAAGATTTCGCCGACAATGCCGTCTGGGAATACGGTCTGCTCTCGCGCGACAAACACGTGATGCCCTGGCGTATTGAGGACGAACTGAAAAAAATAGGCGCCAACTACGTACAGGCCGGTCTATGGCGAGGCTTCGCCATCCGCGACGGTAACCTTATCACTGGACAGCAAAACTTCTCGGGGGCAGAAACCGCCAGAGCCATCATCGAGGCCTTGGGGGAGTAAGCTGAATAAATCGGAAGAAAATCAAAGCAGGTCAGGTTTTCACTTACAGGTTATGAACATAGCGATCATTGGTGCTGGAAACATTGGTGGAGCTTTAGCACAGGGCTGGGCAAAATCCGGACACCGTATCTTTTTCGGGGTGAAAGACCCCGCAGCGTTTACATCAGACGCTTTGCTGGCGCAGTATGAAACCATTACGGCACACACCATACCGGAAGCTGCTCAAGCCGCTGATCTGATCGTAGTCAGCGTACCGGCGAAGGCGGTCATTGACGTCGCCAATCAGTTGGGTCAGGTGAGCGGTAAATACATCATTGAAACCACCAACGGTTCGTTGGGTACGTCTGATTTTCCGAACGCCGTAGCCGCTCTGAAAGCAATTACCGGATGTCCCGATGTGATCAAGTGCTTTAATTCGACCGGCTACGAAAACCTGCTCAACCCTTCCTATCAGGGCGAAGGGATTGACATGTTCATGGCCGGTAATAGTCACGAAGCGAAAGAAGCTACCCGATTGCTGGCTCTTGAACTAGGATGCTCCGAATGCTACGATCTGGGGGATGATACCAGGATTCCGCTGGTGGAGCAATTGGCGTTTGTCTGGACAACGCTGGCCTTCGGCTCTAAACTAGGCCGTAACATAGCGCTGAAAGTCCTGCAACGCTAAGCCCCGTATTCACTACAAACTAAACGTCAAACACAACGAAACATGAGTCAGCCAATCGTGCTTGTCCACGGCGCGTGGATGGATGCCTCGGCCTGGGATCAGGTCGTTCCGCTTCTGACAAACAAAGGCTATGACGTAACGGCGGTGAACCTTCCCGGCCATGGCCCCGACAACACACCGTACGAACAAATTCAGTTGCAGAACTACGTTGATGCGGTTAAAAACGCCATTGGGAACAAAGACGATGTTATTCTGGTGGGTCATAGTATGGCCGGTATGGTTATCTCGCAAGTGGCCGAAGCTATTCCGACTCAGCTAAACAAACTCATGTACGTAGCCGCTTATCTGCCGCAGAATGGCGAAAGCTTATACGGCCTGAGTCAACAGGACAAAGACAGCCATATCGGAAAATACTGGCGGCAGGATGATCCAGAGCATTACTCGCCAGCTTACATTGCCCCTGAGGGTATTAAAGAGTGTTTTGCGGCCGACTGCGATGAGCCTATTGTTCAGAGACTCATCCGGAACCACAAGGCTGATGCACTGGCTCCTTTAGCAACGCCCGTCAATCTGACCGCCGACAGGTTTGGCCGAGTGAAGAAGGTATATGTCCACACCACGCAGGATAATGCTGTCAGCTATTATCTCCAGCAACAGATGGTCAGCAAAACACCCGTGTCGGCCATATACACACTGGATTCGTCGCACAGTCCGTTTTTTAGCCATCCCGCTAAGCTGGCAGACCTGATTGCCAAGTAAGCCATGAAGCCCTGGCTCTACCTAACTTTATTCTGCCTGTGGGGGCGGATGGCGAAGGCCCAGTTGAATGAAAGCGACACAACACTATTCCAGCTACGTACTGCCCTGACCGGCAATTACCAGACCGGTAACGTGGACGTATTGAACTTTAGGGGCCGGCTGGATTTTACCGCATCCCCCGGACGTAACTGGGTGTTTAAGTCGCAAAACTCCAGTTTGTATCAGGAGTTTTACTCGGTCAAGGCAGACAATGACCTGTTCAGTCGAAATTATTTGTATTTCCGACCGTATCAGCGCCTGTATCCGTTTGCCATTGCCTACATAAGTACGAACTATCGGCGGCAGATCGACTTTCGCTACTTTGCCGGAGCAGGGCTTACCATACAGCTTTGGCGTAGCCGTCTGAATGTATTAAAACTGTCGGCTGGTGGAGTGTATGAAGACACGCGGTTTACGGCCTCAACTTTTTCGAGCGAACGCTACAACGGTTCGCGCTCTATCGCGGTAGGGCGAGCGACTACCTGGCTGGGTGGCTGGCATTATCTGCTCGACAACCACCTGCGCCTGTACTACGACGCCTTCTGGCAACCCGCCTTTTCGGACGCAAACAATTACCGGTGGCAATTCGATGTGGGCGTTGACGTCCCAGTCTGGCGAGGGCTTAACCTTACCGCGTTATACACCTACACACATGAAAACGTCGTCATTATCAAGGTTCTGCCCAACGATCGGCTGTTGACTGTCGGGCTATCGTATAACCTTCGAAAAACCCATCGCCATTGATTGACCACCGATCCTACGAACCGTATGAAAATGAATCCGCAATTTCTATTTATCCTTCTGGCAGTACTGGCCGGCGCTATGATTCCGTTTCAGAGTGCCATGAATACGCAGTTAGGTAAAAGTTTGCAAAGTCCTTACTACTCGGCTTTGACCGTATTTGTGGTGGCCGCTGTCGGTTTAACGCTATACAATCTGGTCAGTCAGCAGACATTACCGGGCAGCAGTCAGTTTACCAACGCCCCCTGGTGGAGTTACCTGGGCGGCATTCTGGGTGGCACTTACATTCTGCTGATTGTCATTTGCGCGCCCAGGCTCGGCATTGGCAACGTAACGCTGATGGTGTTACTGGGCCAGGTAATCGCGGCCCTGTTGATTGACCAGTTTGAATTACTTAACGCGCCCATTCATCGTATTAATTGGCAACGCGTGGCGGGTGTTCTGCTGGTTATCGCCGGTGTGTACATAGTCAGAAAGTTTTAACGCTACACCCAAAGTAGCGCGACACTCATTGATCTTTTGCCATCTCACGGATACGTTCAGATGGACGTAGTATCCCATGTAACGCACGGTTGAGGTTTACGGGCCGCATAGCCTGGACGTTACGTACAGAACTTTACTTTATGCTGCGTTTAAGCTGATTTACACTAATCAAAAGAGTAGTAGTTTGGGTCAACTTTCTTATCCCTTATAAACGAACACAACTAAACCTTACCAAACTGCTACTGATGCGTAGGCTGACTTATTCTCTCTGCCTGGCGGCCCTGTTTAGTGCGGGCCATATCACGGCTTCGGCCCAATCGGGGAAGCCGGTGTACACGTTTCCAATCGGCGTTCAGGCCTACACCTACCGGAACTGGTTCCCTAAAGACGTAGTAGCTACGCTGGACACCATTCATAAATTGGGCATTACCGAGATGGAAGGGGGTGTGCCGAAAGGTATGTCTGCTGAGACCTTTAAAAAACTGCTTGCCGAGCGTAACATCAAAATCCCGGCTACCGGAGCCAGTTACGAGCAGATTGTCAAAGACCCGATGGACGCCGTGAATCGGGCCAAAGAACTCGGTGCCTCCTACGTGATGGTGGCCTGGATTCCTCATCAGAAGGGCAACTTCACGCTCGAAAATGCGCAGAAAGCCGTCGAGGATTTTAACCGGGTTGGCAAGGTGCTGAAAGAAAACGGCCTGACCTTCTGCTACCACACCCACGGGTTTGAGTTTCAGCCCTATAAAAACGGGACGCTGTTCGACTACATGGTACAGAACACCAACCCCGATTACGTGTCGTTTGAGATGGATATCCTGTGGACCACCCACGGGGGTGCCGATCCGGTTGCGCTGCTGAATAAGTACGGCAGCCGCTGGAAACTAATGCACCTGAAAGACCTCAAGAAAGGTATTAAAGGCGATTTTACGGGTGGTACCCCTCCGGAAAACGACGTCGTGCTGGGCGACGGCCAGATCAACATGCCCGCCGTTCTGAAAACGGCCAAGAAGGTTGGTATCAAGCACTATTTCATTGAGGACGAAAGCAACAAAGAAGGCGAACAGGTACCGAAGAGCATCGCGTATCTGAAGAACCTGCGGGAGTAAATCACCCATCTTTTTACCCCAACCTTCTCCAGTGAGTTGGGGGTAAAATCAGGTGAGTCACATAGGTTTTTATGTAGTATGAATAGAGGTAAGCTAACGATAGCTTACCTCTTCTTGTTATAGGTGCATCGGGTCCAAACGTCTGGCTCGACGGAAATACCGTACTTTTGACGTGAACTTGCTTAGTGTCTTTCTATGCGCTGCACGTATTTGCTGTTTCTGTTCTTACTGAGTGCCTGCTCAGGGTTTAGCCAATCTGAAAATCAGTACACGATTATTCCGCGCCCGGCGCAGCTTCAGCCCCGCCCGGGTCAGTTTACTGTCAGTAATACGACCACGATCATGGTGCCGTTTGCGCAGGCGGAACTGAAAACCATTGCCGACAACTTCGCTCGCCAGCTTAATCAGTCGAGTGGCTTAGGCATTACGGTGCGGAACGTCAACAAGATGGCGCTACCCGGAAATCTGATTCAGTTTATCCCCTCCACCGACGTAACCCTGGGCGACGAAGCCTACCGGCTCGACATTACGGATCAGGTCGTCAGCATTGAAGCCCGTCAAGCGAAAGGCTTTTTCTACGCCGTCCAGACGCTTTATCAGTTACTCCCACCATCAGCATTGGGGCGTGGGGCCGGGGGCATGGGGCAATCGAGCGGTATAACGCCTGCCCCCACGCCCTCAGCCACAGGCCCTCTGCTCATTCCGGCCTGCCGCATCGAAGATCAGCCCCGCTACGTGTATCGCGGTATGCACCTCGACGTTTGCCGGCATTTCTTTCCGGTCAGCTTCATCAAGAAGTACCTCGACCTGATGGCGTTGCATAAATTCAATACGTTTCACTGGCACCTGACCGACGATCAGGGCTGGCGTATTGAAATCAAGAAGTATCCTAAGCTGACCCAGATCGGGTCGCAGCGTCGCGAGACCATTGTCGGCCACTACGACGAGTACGATCCGCAGGTATTCGATGGTCAACCCTACGGCGGCTTCTACACCCAGGACGAAGTGCGGGAAGTCGTTCAATACGCAGCCGCCCGACACATCAACGTGATTCCGGAAATTGAAATGCCGGGCCATTCGCTGGCGGCTCTGGCGGCTTACCCTGAACTGGGGTGCTCTGCGGGGCCGTATCAGGTGGCTACCAAGTGGGGTGTTTTCGAGGATGTGTTCTGCCCCTATGAAAAAACATTTACGGTCCTTCAGGACGTACTGACGGAGGTAATGGCGCTGTTTCCCGGCCCATACATTCATATTGGGGGTGATGAATGTCCCAAGTCAACTTGGCGGAAAAGCGCGTATGCTCAGCAGTTGATTAAGCGCGAAAAACTAAAGAACGAAAATCAGTTGCAAAGCTGGTTCATCACGCGCATCGACAAGTTTGTTACGTCGAAAGGCCGAAAAATCATCGGCTGGGACGAAATCCTGGAAGGCGGACTGTCGCCCAATGCCGCCGTGATGAGCTGGCGGGGAACCAGAGGGGGTATTGAAGCCGCCCGCCAGCGCCACGACGTTGTGATGACGCCCGGCACCTTCTGCTACTTCGACCACTATCAGGCCGATCCGGGTCAGGAGCCAACGGCTTTCGGCGGCCTTGTTCCCCTGTCGCTGGTGTATTCGTACAACCCGACGCCCACCGAACTGAACGCTGAGCAAGCAAAGCACATCCTGGGGGCTCAGGGTAACGTCTGGACTGAATACATACAGGATTCGGCCTATGTCGAATACATGGTCTGGCCCCGGGCGGCTGCGCTGGCTGAGGTCGTGTGGACACCCCTGGCACAAAAGGATTATACCGATTTTACCCGACGGCTCGCAACGCATTTTAAGCGCCTGGATGCCGTTGGCGCCAACTACGCCCGCAGTCTGTACAACGTAACCGCTAAAACCACCGTAACATCAACCGGTCAGCTTTCTGTTTCGCTGTCGACCGGCGTACAGGTTCCTGCAATCCGCTACACCACCGACGGTTCCGTCCCTTCCGGTGAATCACCCCAGTACACGGCTCCGATCGCCCTCAACAAAACGACTACCATCCGGGCCGTAGCCTTCACCGATAGCACCACGATGAAGGTACCTATGGGCCGAATTATGCAAAAGGAATACCTTATCTCGAAAGCCACTGGTAAACCGTACACGCTGCTGGCTCCGGCCACCAAAGGCCGTCCCGATCGAAACAACCTGACCGACGGCGTCCTGGGCAGCATGGGCGGGTACGAACTGATGGATGTGGTGTCGTTCTCGGGTAATTTCAGTGCCGTCGTCGATCTTGGCCAGTCGCAGCCGGTCCAGTCGGTTTCGGTGGGATTTGTCAAGTACACGGCCCGCAACCTCTGCCTGCCTAAACAGATTGATATAGCTGTTTCTGACGACGGGCAGACGTACCGACCGGTCGGTACGTTCAAGAGCAACGCAGCCGAAGGCGGTAAGCGGGGCATTATCCGGCTCCCTTTTGAGTTTGCGCCTACGTCGGCCCGCTACGTCCGCATTACGGCTCTGAACGTCGGGCGCGTCCCTGCCGGACTCCGCAACCCCGGCAAACCCGCTCAGTTGGCCGTGGATGAAATTGAGGTAAAATAAGCAGGAAAGGGAGAAAGGGGAAGAAAGGGAGAAGAAACGGTAATTTCATCCCCTCCTCCCTTTCCTCCCCCTCATCCCTTTCCTCCCTTTCTTCATTTTTTCCTCCCCCATCCCATATAACACAAACTCGTATCCTTGCCCTCGCGCATTTTCATGCGTTCGCCGAGGTGCCGGAAGGTCCAGCGGCCAGTGGCGCGTTTGCGTAGGTAATGCAGGGTCAGCAGTGGATTGTAGTCGGCGACCATACCGCGTACGTCCTGGTTCGTCAGGCCAACGGCATTCAGGTGCCGGTTGAGTTCGGCCGGTTTGATGAACAACTCATACAGGTGCTGATCAGGCTTCATGAACGCCCAGCGTTTCAAGTCCTGGGCAATTTTGATCAAAAACAGCCAGCTCAGCCACGTCCGGTTTACGGTATCATAGAAAAACAAGCCACCCGGCCGTAGTACGCGACTGATCTCACTCAGTACCTGGTTGACGTCCTCTACGTGTTCCAGCACATCGCAGCAACTGACATAATCGAAGGACGCATCGGCAAACGGCAGCTTTTCACCCGCGCCAACGTAGTAATCAATCGATAAGCCTTGTTGTTGAGCATGACGACGAGCCGTAGCAATGGCTGATGCCGACGGATCGATCCCTGTTACGTTCATTCCCAATTCGGCAAACTCCTCGGCCAGAATCCCGCCCCCACAGCCCACATCCAGCAGAGCGGCTCCCCGAACAACGCTATCCTGAGCAGCCAGAATACGGTTGAAATAGCTAAACCGCGCCGGATTGACGGACGTCTTCAGCATGAAAAACAGCTCATCGGGATCCCACCATATATCTCGGTCGGCGTCGTAAACGGTGTTGTTGGTTGATTTTTTACTGACCAGATCACTAACTGACGTAGCAGTCGAGAAGGAGCGTTGCGCCATGATGGACAAGTTTCTCATGTATAACACGCAAATCGACATTTTGGCTACTCATTTCTTTAAACAGGATATATTGATATATAGTACTTTTTGATACATTGCTTTCAGAATCAACGCTCATGAAAACCTTACTTTTACTTCTAGCCGTTTCACCTCTATGCGTATGGGCTCAGACCAAAACGGTCAATTCGGGCAGCGTCTTACCGAAGCCTTATGGTGATACCCTCAAACCCATTGAGTTCCGGGAATATCCATTTACATATGGAAACCGTCGGCATGTAAGCACCACCTTACAACGCATTTATACATACGATGGCATTGATGTTGAAGACCCCGAACGCGAGCTGTGGCCCCGCATGCTGGCGTTGAATGATCCAGACGTTCAGCGCGAACACGAGAATTTTACGAGAATTGTGGAGGGGCAACAAACAGGTCGGACGGTTGGCGCTATTTTTTTCTGGTCGGGCATCATTAGCATGAGTATTGGTTTTGTGCAGGCCAATCTTTACAACCAGGAATTAACCCGGCAGCGAAATGCCTGGAGCCCAGCCCCTTCGCCAGGCACCATCACACTCCCGCCAACAACTACGTCGTCCATAAATGCCTGCAACGCCTGGATAGGCACTGGCAATAGCGATGGGACAATAACTTATACTTGCATGACTTCAGGGCCCTACCAGGGCTACAAAACGACAATTGGTCCTAATGAGATACCGGCTGTTCAGATCACAACTCCCGGTAAAACGATTCCTGCCCCGGGCTTTTTGTCGTCCTCACCAACAGAAGTCAACCGACCCAACGGCCGGGGCCTGATCATTGGTGGTGCGATCTCAACCCTGGTTGGCCTTATTGCTTATGTCTCAGCCCCCGCCGGACGGGCAGACTCTTTCCTGCGGGCAGTACAGTATTATAACCGGGCCCTGAAACAGAAGGTATCCTGGGAGCTTCGCCCGTATTCTACCTTAGGACAATCGGGTGCCAGTATTGTTGTTCGCTTTTAAACGTAACCCCGAATTTGTTTTTCTAAAGTACGCTCTGCTTATTGCTTAGATATTCACCTAAATCTGCGTACTTCCGTGCAACCTGCCGTCGAAGAGAAAACAGACTTCAAACGCTCGCTGGGGCTGATGGACTCGACCCTGATCGTGTCCGGTTCGATGATTGGCTCCGGCGTTTTTATCGTATCGGCCGACATGGCCCGCAACCTCGGCTCGTCGGGCTGGCTGTTGCTGCTGTGGGTGCTGACCGGCGTACTGACCGTTGCGGCCGCGCTCAGCTACGGCGAACTGGCCGGTATGATGCCTAAGGCTGGAGGGCAGTACGTATACATTCAGCGGGCATTCGGTCCCCTGCTCGGTTTTGTCTACGGCTGGACGGTCTTCATGGTCATTCAGACGGGTACCATCGCGGCCGTAGCAGTAGCCTTCACAAAATACACGGCTGTTTTCGTCCCAGCCCTGAGCCCAGCCAACGTACTGTTTTCCCTCGGCCCCGTCGATATTTCGGCGGGGTCTTTGTTTGCCATCGCCAGTCTGGTTCTGCTCACGTGGCTGAACAGCCAGGGCGTACAAAGTGGCAAACTGATTCAGAACGTATTTACGTCGGCCAAGCTGATCGCCCTGCTGGGCCTGATCGTTGTAGGCATTGGGCTTGGGATCAGCAGCGGAGTTTTATCGGCCAACCTGACTGATGCCTGGAATGCGAACCAGACCCTGCTCAACCCCGACGGCACGATTGCGTCGGTGCTGCCGCTGACCGGCATTGCCCTGCTGCTGGCCTTCGGTACGTCGATGGTTGGCTCACTGTTTTCGGCCGACGCATGGAATAACGTAACGTTCATCGCGGGCGAAATCAAAAATCCGCGCCGGAACATTCCACTGGCTCTCTTTTTCGGTACGCTGCTCGTAACAACAATTTACCTGCTCGCTAACGTATCCTACCTATCGCTGCTTCCGCTGACGGGTTCACCGACGGCCACCGACGTTATTGGTCGAGGGATTCAGTTTGCCGAAGCCGACCGGGTGGCCACGGCTGCATCGTCCGTTATTTTCGGCAACGTAGCGGTCAGCATCATGGCAGTGCTGATCATGATTTCGACCTTTGGCTGTAACAATGGCCTGATCCTGGCGGGTGCCCGGCTATATTACGCGATGGCGAAAGACGGGCTGTTTCTGGAACAGGCTTCGCACCTGAACAAAAACGCCGTACCGGGCAAGGCGCTCTGGCTCCAGTGCATCTGGGCCTCAATCCTGTGCCTGTCGGGTCGCTACGGTGATTTGCTTGACTACTGCACGTTTGCTTCGTTGTGCTTTTACATTGTCACGATCATTGGTCTGTTTGTACTCCGGCGGAAAGAACCTGATACCGAGCGGCCTTACCGGGCAGTTGGTTATCCGCTCGTTCCGGCCTTGTACATCATCGCGGGCCTAACCATCTGCGGGATCCTGCTGTACACCAAAACGTTCAATACCGGCATGGGGCTCCTCATTGCAGGCTTAGGCGTACCGGTTTACTTACTGACTCGTCGCGGCCAGCGGGCGATAGAATAGCAATTACTAGCCTAAAAAGGGGGGCGGCTTCTGGAAGCCGACCCCCTTTTTCATACTATGTACTATTGACATTCTTACTTACGCAAACCGTTCGCGGCCGTGAGTATCCTTAATTCGGCCGGTTCGATACCCCGCATCAATATCCGATGCAGGACGCCCCGATAAGGAATTGGGAGCGTTCAGGTGCGCGCCATTATCAACGCCTACCCCGAGCCGATCCACCATTTCACCACCCAGCCAACCGGTAAAGCCTGCAATGGCAAAGCCAAGAAATGACAGCGCCAACGCCGGAGTCGACGGCTCAAACGCTGCTTCGTCCTGTCGGAACAGCCAGCTTACCGCAAACAGCAACAACACCAGCATGTTCCCAAGACCATGTACCAGACCAACCTGTTTCGCCCGCGTACCGGATGGGATATTGAACCAGTCTTTCCAGCCGGGAACAGCCGCCACCAGCCCGCCAATCAATCCGGCTACGATCATCCAGTACGATACCGTCGCCATCATTGGGTTATCGTTCAGCAGATACACAATGTCAAATATGACCGCCGTTGCCAGCAATCCCAGCGGAAACACAATCAGGATCGGATGCGCCGGATGTCCTACAATCTTTGCTCTACTTTCCATAACGTTGATAGATTTTGCAGAGATAACTTTACAAACCACGTAATGTTCGTTTGGATGAGCATCAACCGCCCATCTTTGACAACATGAAGGCCAGCAGAAACCCGACTACCGTAATAAATCCGGCAAACTCATGGGCTTCTTCAAAGGCTTCCGGTATCATTGTATCCACGAGCATGGCCAGAATAGCCCCGGCCGCAACGGCGCTGGTAGCCGCAATCACATCGTTGGAGTAGTGCTGAAATACGGTATAGCCGACCAGTGCAGCAACCCCCGACGCGATGGCAATGCCACCCCAGATCCCCAGCACGTATTTCATCGACCGATTAGCTTTTTTCATCCCGGCCGCGCTGGATAAACCCTCTGGGATATTCGATAGAAATACGGCCGCCACAGCCACCACACTCACCCCCTTGCCACCAATCAGGCTCAAGCCAATCACAATAGACTCCGGGATACCATCGAGCAGGGCCCCAATCGCGATAGCAAGTCCACTGCCCGCCTGATCCTGTTCAGACGTTTGTTGCTGACCAGACCGTTTGCGGTGTTTCGCCCCCTGTCTGGACAGCCAGTAGTTCACGATTGTATATACCCCTGCCCCACCGAGAAAGCCCAGTGCCGTAGCATCAATTCCACCGGTTTGGTACGCTTCATCAACCAGTTCAAACGATAATGCTGAGAAGAGCACACCGCTACCGAATGCCATCACGGTTGCAATAAACCGTTGTGGAACGTTCACGAAATAACCGAATGAAGCGCCAATCAGCAGAGCCCCACCAGACAGCAGGCCCCACAGCCCAGCCTTAAGCCATTCTGGTATCATACAATAGCGTTCAGTTGTCGTTCAGAACCATACGGCTTTGTTTTTGTTAAAAACATCGATCTGGCGTTCCAATCAGGTATTCCTTTTCTTTTCGTCAACCTGCTGCTTGAGTGATCACGCTGACTGACGCTGCACTAAAATATTGGCAGCCAAAGTCCGTTAAATTCATAGAATTTCTATGCGTAAAACATACTGGCATCAACTGGTTTTCTGTGGGCTGCTCCTCAGCTACCTGAGCGCCTGCACAGGCCTGGGACCGGCTACAAATCTCTTTCGCTCTTCGTCGCCCCATGAGCAATACGCCCATTCGCTGAAGGAAGCTAAACTGGACCAGACAGCCTTAGGTATTGATTGGCTACAGGCAAGCGAAAAAGCGCTCCGCGATTCACTTAAGATAACTACACCGTACCGGGAAAGTGGCTATTTCTCAGCCAGCAAACCATTTGCAGTTGGGTACCGAATCGACGGTACGCGCGGTGATCGGTTTATTGTCCAGGTAGAAACGCAGGGGCAACGTGATGCCAAGGTCTTTATCGACGTATTCGAACTCGGCGGCCGGACACCCGACCGCCTGGCCTCGTCGAAAGCCGATACCAACAATCTGGTTTGGGAAGTCCACCGGACGCAGACTCATCTGATTCGGGTTCAGCCGGAGCTGTTACGTAGTGGTCGTTACACCATTTCCATCACCCGTGAACCGGCTCTGAGCTTTCCGGTGCAGGGGCTGGACAGTCGACGCATCAGCAGTTATTTCGGCGCTCCCCGCGACGGCGGGCGTCGGCGACACGAAGGCATTGACATTTTTGCTCCGCGTGGCACGCCCGCCGTCGCTGCGGCCAATGGGGTTGTAACGGGCGTTGGTACAAACAACCTGGGCGGTAACGTCGTTTTTCTGTCGGACAATGACCGAAACCTGCGGCTATACTATGCGCATCTCGACCGCTTCAACGTAACCGATGGGCAGCGCGTCAGCATCGGCGATACGCTCGGATTTGTTGGGAATACGGGTAACGCCCGCACCACCGCTCCTCATCTGCATTTTGGTATTTATCAGTTTAGCGAAGGCGCAGTTGATCCACTGCCCTTTGTCCGATTGGGTCGGGGACCGGCCAAACAGTCACTGCTGGCGGCTTCCCGATTAGGCGATTCAATGCGCATTTCGACTACTCGCTCCCCGATGCGATCGTCGCCGGGCAGCGATGCACCCATTTTGCGGGAATTGACTCGGACAACCGCCTTCACGATCCTTGGCGGAACAGCCACCTGGCTGCGGGTCGAACTTCCCGATGGGTTGACGGGCTACCTTAACAGCAATACAGCCGAATCGGCTACGCGGCCGCTTCGGCAATACACGCTTCCCAGCATCAGCAATTTACTGGATGCGGCCGCCCCGACGGCCGGGGTGATTGATACGTTGCCCACTGGTACTACGCTGGAGGTTCTGGCAACGTATGGTCAATATCTGCTCGTCCGGAGTGAAGAAGGACTGGCGGGCTGGATTGCCAGGACGATTGCTCCCTGATGTCAGATCAGCCAATCAGTAGTATCGCCTGGCGACTCCCGTTGTGGTAGTCGGCTGGGCGCCCCACGATGAATCAACGACCGTCTGGACCGTATCACAATTCTGAAGCCGGTTTTCCAACTGCTTAATCTGGCTGCTTTTCTGATGCAGATTGCGCCGAAGATCCTGCGCTTCATCAACCAGCCTCTGGTGTCGGTTATACGCTACCCACAGCAAAGCCGCTATTCCTGCCAGCAGTACTACAACTGCGACAAGTAACGTACGGACAGTGCTCTGGTTCTCTGTAGCCATGGTATCTTTTCACCTACACAAAGTAACGAAAACGGTTAACTAAAAGAAACGCCTACGACTCGGCTGAATCGTAGGCGTCCGCATGTGTACTTCTGTTCACTGTTTAGCGGGAGGCACCGTAGTCCTGCCCGGCGCTTTCCGGGAAGTTCTTCATGATGCTCGTCACCGTTTCACGGAACGCCTGATCGCGGTCACGCTCACGCTTCCGTGAATTCAGTTGGCCAGTTGCCCAGCCCTGCCATACAATATCATTCGTACGGGCATCGACTACGTTAACAACCACCCGGTTCTCTTCGTACTGACGAGAGTATACGTTGTTGTTGTAACCGCCATACCACCATGAGTACGGACCGAATGCGTTATTCGACTGGATCTGCTGACGATCTTTCGAATCGGCGAAGAAACGAACAATCAAATCAGCTTCACCCTGCTCAACAGGCTTATAGCCACGGGCTTTAAGCGACTGCTCCAGTGCTTCGGCAATCCGGCGCTGGTTCAGGTTACTGCCCACAATCGGGTCAGCATTACGTTGACGGTCGGCTTCAATACGGTAGGTCGTAAATTGACGAACATTCACTTTCGGATCGTAATCGTACTTAACCGTTATAGCCGGCGCGCAGGAAGCCAGCGTACCGGCCACCATCAGACTTGCGATTATGCCTTTGAATCTCATATTAGTTGAATCGTTAGTAGGTTGTCTAACCGACTATTTAACGTTAGAAAAATGCTCAATCGTATAGTATATCTAAATAACTAAAAATGCAACTGTTAAGTTCGGTACTGTTCATATATAACCCCGCCCCGAAGCACACTTAACACACTAGTTATCAATCGTTTATAAAACAAGAAAACACCCCCAATGATATGTTAACCATTGGGGGTGTTTACACTTAATGTATATAAAAACTTGTCTGTTTATTAGACACTTAACACGTCTTAGTCAGCTGCGAGGGCTTCTGCACCACCCACAATTTCGAGGATTTCCTTCGTAATGGCGGCCTGACGCGTCCGGTTGTACACCAATTTAAGTTCTTTTAACAATTCCCCGGCGTTCTCGGTAGCCTTATCCATAGCGGTCATTTGAGCACCATAGAAAGAAGCATTCGATTCCAGAGCTGCTTTATACAACTGAATCTTCAGTGTCTTCGGAATCAGTTCGCTGATGATTTCCTCTTCTGACGGCTCGAACAGGTAGTTAACCGCCGAAGTTGCTCCGGCTGGTGCTTCAGCCGCCACGATGGGCAGCATCTGTTCGGTACGAATAATCTGCGTCGCTACGTTCTTGAACTCGTTGAAGACAATATCGACCACATCGTAACGACCCGATACAAAACCGTCCATAGCTTCTTCGGCAGCCTGGCGTACCGTGGCAAAATTCAACGAGCCGAAGATATTCGTGTGTTTGGTGTTGACCCGGAAGCCGCGCCGGATAAACGCTTCGGCACCTTTCTTACCGAGCGCCATGATTTCAACGTTACCGGCCCGGGCCTGGGCTGCGTAGCGGTCGTTGAGCAGGCTTATGGCTGCCTTAATTGCGTTGGTATTGAAGGCTCCGCACAACCCCCGGTCAGACGTAACAACGATCAGCAGTACCCGGTCAATGGGCCTTGCCTGCTTATACGGACTATCGGCAGCCAATTCAGCACCGGCCGACACGGTGCTCAGCATCTGGCTTAACTTCTGCGCGTACGGCCGCATCTGCGTAATACCATCCTGCGCCCGACGCAGCTTAGCGGCCGCCACCATTTTCATGGCTTTGGTAATCTGTTGCGTCGAGTTAATGGAGGCAATACGACTGCGTACTTCTTTTAAACTTGCCATTTTTCAGTGAGTTTGCGGTATTCAGTCTTCGGCGTACGGCCTCGTTTATTAACGAAAACCGTACACCAAAAACCGACAAACACATTTATGCGTAGCTCGCCGAGAGATCAGCAGCCACTTTCTTCAACGTCGCGGTCGTCTCATCGTCGAGTTTACCGGCGCGAAGCGTCGCCAGCGCATTCGGATACTGCGCACTCAGAACGGCGGCAAACTGGCTTTCAAATTCTTTCACCCGGTTTACCGGCACTTTGTCCAGCAGACCGTTTGTTGATGCGTAGATAATAGCCACCTGCTGTTCAACCGGTACGGGTGAGTACTGGGGCTGCTTCAGCATTTCCTGGTTCCGGCGTCCACGCTCGATCGTCAGTTTCGTAGCGGCATCAAGGTCTGAACCGAACTTAGCAAAGGCTTCCAGCTCGCGGAACTGGGCCTGGTCAAGTTTCAGTGTACCCGCCACTTTCTTCATCGATTTAATCTGAGCGTTACCACCTACCCGTGATACCGAGATACCCACGTTGATGGCCGGACGAATACCCGAGTTAAACAGGTTTGATTCAAGGAAGATCTGGCCGTCGGTGATCGAGATCACGTTGGTCGGGATGTAAGCCGATACGTCACCAGCCTGCGTTTCGATGATCGGCAGTGCTGTCAGCGAACCACCACCTTTTACTTTACCTGCCAGCGAAGGCGGCAGGTCGTTCATCTGGCGGGCGATATCGTCGTTGGCCGTAATCTTGGCGGCCCGCTCCAGCAGACGGCTGTGCAGGTAGAATACGTCACCGGGGTAAGCCTCACGGCCCGGCGGGCGACGCAGCAGCAGCGATACTTCGCGGTAAGATACGGCCTGCTTCGAGAGGTCATCATAGATCACAAGAGCAGGACGGCCCGTATCGCGGAAATATTCACCAATGGCGGCACCGGTAAACGGCGCGTAGAACTGCATCGGTGATGGGTCAGAAGCGGCAGCGGCTACAATCACCGTGTACTCCATGGCACCGGCCTTGCGCAGCGTAGCTTCCACCTGCTTGATGGTTGACGCTTTCTGGCCGCAGGCTACGTAGATACAGAAAACCGGCTCGCCTTTGTCGAAAAACTCTTTCTGGTTGATGATCGTGTCGATAGCCACGGCAGTTTTACCCGTCTGGCGGTCACCGATGATCAATTCACGCTGCCCCCGACCAATAGGAATCATGGCGTCGATAGCCTTGATACCGGTCTGCAGCGGCTCGTTAACTGGCTGACGGTAAATTACGCCCGGCGCTTTCCGTTCGAGCGGCATCTCGAAAAGTTCGCCCTGAACCGGGCCCATGCCGTCGACTGGCTCACCCAGCGTATTGACAACACGCCCCAGGATACCTTCGCCCACCCGGACGTAAGCAATCTGGTTAGTGCGTTTCACCGTATCGCCTTCTTTTACTTCAGAATAGTCGCCCAGCAACACGGCTCCCACGTTGTCTTCTTCGAGGTTCAGCGCGAGCGCCTGAAGTCCGTTCTGGAACGCCAGTAGTTCGCCGGCCTGCACTTTCGACAAGCCGTAGATACGCGCTACGCCGTCGCCGATTTGCAGCACCGTACCGACTTCTTCGAGTTCGGCTTCAGTTTGGGCCCCGGCCAGTTGGGCGCGGAGAATAGCCGATACCTCGTCGGGTCTTACGGATGTCATATGAATTAGATGGATGCTTTAGTTAACTAATAAGAATTCGGCCGCAAAGATACGAGTAAAATTTGATAAAAACACGTTGAGCCCGTAAAGTATCGGCTGAATGTTAGACTTTTCCAATATGACGCAACCCCGGACCTAAACCGTTGAATGACTGCTGAAACCGTTCGTCCAAATTCATCCTGGTTTGGTCCGGGCGAATTGGCCTTAACCATTCTTTTTTGCTACTTTTACCAGGTACGTATTTTTCGTTGCTCTGCTGACATATTGGCAACGAACGATACGATTCAGTGATGAAATTTTACAGAAAATAGGTTTTGCCAAACTTTTCCGTTATTCTTTCACGTTTTATCAGTAACGATTTCTACGTTCATACAACCTGTAATTGTTTCGCATGAAGTTCAACCAGTGGATGCTGGCCGGTATGGTATCGGCCGTTTTTATCAGTGGCTCCGCAGCTGCTCAAACTAAACCAGCCGCCAAAAAGCCAGCTACAACAAAACCTTCGTCAACGGCAAAACCAACCCCTACCACTCGGTCGGCAACCGGTACAACACTCGCATCCTCGCAGGATTCGCTCAGCTACAGCATCGGCCTGTATATGGCGCAGAATTTGCAGCAGCAAGGTATATCCGACCTGAATAACACAGCGCTGGTGCGCGGTATTGAGGATGCCCTGAAGGGCGGCAAAACGCAACTTACCCAAGAACAAGCCGGTCAGGTGCTGAACGCGTATGCCCAGAAACAGTCGGCTCAGCGGATGGCTGAAACGCAGAAAGTGTCTGCCGAAAACAAGAAGATAGGCGATGCGTTTCTGGCCGAAAATAAAGCCAAGCCGGGCGTACAGACTACAGCCAGTGGTTTGCAGTACCTGGTTGAAAAAGAAGGCACAGGTGCTAAACCAACGGCCTCTGATCGGGTTAAGGTACATTACACCGGCCGCCTGATTGACGGGAAGGTGTTCGATAGTTCGGTCGAACGTGGCCAGCCCGCTGAATTTGGTGTGGGCGAAGTAATTAAAGGGTGGACGGAAGTGCTTCAGCTGATGCCGGTTGGTTCCAAGTGGAAGGTATTTATTCCGGCTGAACTGGCTTATGGCGATCGTGGAGCGGGCCCGGATATCAAACCGGGGTCTACCTTAATATTTGATGTCGAATTGCTCGACATTGTAAAGCAATAATTGCTAACTTACGTTTGCCGTTACGGCCATAATACCGAACTGATTTTTAGTTAAACATCCGTTCGGCGTGTGATCAGGCGGCCTCATTTTTCAAACCGCGTTACGTGCATGAAGAAGTATCTCGTAACCTTAGTCCCCGTGCTGATGCTGAGCTTTCAGCCGGATTCGCCGTCGAGCAGCGCACCACTGAAGCTGCTGCCCGGCCGGGAGGTGACCGCACCGACTGAGGACCTTAAGCCGTCGGTCTCACAGGAAAAAGTAGAGCAACTCGTTGCTAAGCTGCTGACTACCTACCACTATCGAAAGGTGAGGCTGAACGACTCCCTGTCGTCGGTTGTCTGGGATAACTACCTTAAGGAGGTAGACAATAACAAAACGTATCTGCTCGCCAGCGATGTAGCTGCATTCGAAAAATACCGCTATCAGATTGACGACGCCCTCGTGAACGGCGACCTGACGGCGGCTTACGAACTCTACAACGTGTTCCGCAAACGGTATCAGGAGCGTAGTGAGTTTGTGAAGGATCAATTGAAGAAACCCTTCGATTTCACGGCTGACGAGACGTTCAACACCGACCGCGACAAAGCAAGCTGGCCTAAGACCATTGAGGAGCAGAACGATCTGTGGCGCAAGATTCTGAAGAATCAGGCGCTGGAACTAAAGCTCGGCAACCGGAAGGACAGCGCCGTAGCGGCTACGATGACGGATCGGTACAAGAACCTCGATCGGGCGATCAACCGGATCAAGAGCCCGGAGGTATTTCAGATGTACATGAACTCGTTCGCCGAAGCGCTCGATCCACATACCAACTACCTGTCGCCAACCAGCGCCGACCGGTTTAACCAGGAGATGAGCCAGTCGCTGGAAGGCATTGGTGCCCTGCTCCGCGAAGATGGTGACTACATCCGGATTACGGAGGTGCTGCCCGGCGGCCCTGCTTTCAAGAGCAAGCTGCTGAACAAGGACGATAAGATTGCGGGGGTAGCTCAGGGCGATAACGGCCAGATGGTCAATGTCATGAACTGGCAGGTCGATGAGGTTGTCAAACTCATCAAAGGGCCTAAAGGAACCGTAGTACGGCTTCAGGTGATTTCGCCAAACGCCATCGCCGGTGCTCCGCCGAAAGAAATCCGACTGGTGCGGGAGAAAATCAAGCTTGAAGAGCAGCGTGCCAAAAAGGAAGTGATCGACATCACCGACAATGGTAAGCCGTTCAAGATTGGGGTTATCAACATCCCGATGTTCTACCGCGACTTTGAAGGCGCGCGCAAACGCGAAGAAAACTTCAGCAGCACGACGAGTGATGTGAAGAAGTTTGTCGAAGAACTGAAAGCTGAAAAAGTGGACGGCATCGTGATTGACCTGCGCGATAACGGCGGTGGCTCGCTCACCGAAGCCATCAACCTGACGGGTCTGTTCATTCCGAAAGGCCCTGTTGTTCAGGTTCGTGAATCAACGGGTGAGACGGAGGTTTATACCGATCCGGACCCGTCTGTTACGTACGATGGTCCGCTGGCCGTGCTCGTCAACCGTTTCAGTGCGTCTGCATCCGAAATTTTTGCCGCTGCCATTCAGGACTACAAGCGGGGTATCATCGTTGGGGGACAGACATTCGGTAAAGGTACCGTGCAAACCCTGATCGATTTGAATCAGTGGTTGCCGAAAGAGCCGGAGAAAGCTGGTCAGGTAAAAATGACCATTCAGAAGTTCTACCGCATCAATGGCAGCAGCACGCAGCACAAGGGCGTAACGCCGGACATTGAGCTACCTTCGGGCTTCACGGCCGAGGAGTATGGCGAAAGCTCTCAGCCCAGCGCACTGCCATGGGACCAGATCAGCTCTACTCGCTACGAAGTTAGCCGTGGCCTGGACGATAAAGTTCTTTCTCGTCTGCGCGACCGGTTTGAGCAGCGTTTGAAGTCAGATCCGGAACTGAAGCAACTGGCTCAGGACCTGGCCGACTTCAAGAAGGCGAAAGAAAATACGGTGGTCTCGCTTCAGGAAGCCAAGCGTCGGAAAGAACGTGAAGAAGCTGAACGCAAGCGGGCGGCCGCCAATAAGGTAAGCCAGATGACGGCCCCGATCGATGAAACCGGCACACCGTCGCCCAACGCGCCCAAGAAGAAAAAAGACCTGTATCTGAACGAAGCAGGTCGGATTCTGGCCGATTATATCATTGCGGTGAATAAGTAATCAACGTACAGCCCTCAACGAAAAACCCCACGTGACAAACCGTTACGTGGGGTTTTTCGTTGAGGGCTGTACAATCAGCAACGATATGTGGTATTTTTTGATAAAACAGAATACGCTTGAAACCATCCATTTTCAGGCACTACAAAAGGAAGCGGCCCTGACGGAAACCGAAGTATTCAGCGAACCATTCGACAATTGGTACGTTTTCTCCGTTCCCAAAGACGATTACACCTCGTTTATGGACTATCTCGATCGTGAAGGCATTGGTTATGACCTGACTGCCGATAAGCCTACGCGCGATGAGCTTTTAGAAAAGATGCGGTAAGGCTTTTTGTGCTTCGGTTGATAGCTATTACGTTTTACCCCAAACCCCTGAAGGGGCTTAGCGCTGCTGAGATAGATGCCTGAAATGGCGGAGCTAAGCCCCTTCAGGGGTTTGGGGTAACCCTGCAAAGATTTGGGGTAAAACCTAAAAAACGGAAATCCAGTACGCAGCAAGGAATCAATAGGCACTGTGAGCGAGCTGAGCATCCGAAACGTTTGTAGGGTTAATGTGCCGTACCCGCCGGAAGAACCGCATTGTTAACAGCACAGCCGCGATGGTTAGCCCCGCCAGCAATCCAACCCAAACGCCGACTACATTTAAACCAAGAGGAAACGCAAACACATAACTCATCGGCAACGCAACACCCCAGTAGGAAAACAACGTAATAACCGTAGGTACATTCACATCCGACAAGCCCCGAAGCGACCCTACGCCTACCACCTGAATACCGTCTGACAACTGGAAAAAGCCAGCCATAATGACCAGTGAAGCAGCAAAAGCAGCCACCGTTGCATTATCGCGAATGTAGAGACTCACCAGCCAATCGTTGGCCGTCAGGAACAGCAGGGCGCAAAGGCTCATGAACCCCGCCGATAACACAAACGCAGCAATACCCGCCCGGCGAACCCCTTCCTGGCTACCTCGCCCGACGGCCGCACCTACCCGGATGGCTGCCGCCGACGAAATGCCGGTAGCCATCATGTAAGTAGTCGATGCCATATTGATCGCAATCTGATGGGCCGCCAGTTGCGCTTCACCCAGCCAGCCGACCATAACAACGGCGAGAGAAAATGTAGCTACCTCAAAGAAAAACGTCAGGCCGCCGGGAATACCCAGCCGCAGAATTGTCCAGATCTCATCGGTTAACGGACGAGTGTCTACCACTTTCCGGACGTATTCGCCAAACAGGTCAGCGCGGTAGACATAAAGTAGCATCGCCGTGGCCATGAACCCGCGGGAGAGTAACGTAGCCATCGCCGAACCCATCAGGCCCATAGCCGGAAATGGCCCAATACCTTCAATAAGTATGTAGTTAAATACAGCGTTCAACACCAGCGCTGAGAGCGTAATGGCCATTGCCACCCGTGGGTAGCGTAGCCCATCGCAAAGCTGGCGAGCCGCCACAAAAACCAGCAGGGGTAATATGGAAACAGTGAGCAAAAGCATGAAATCGCCCGCCAGCTTTGCTACCTCGGCCGATTGCCCCATCCGGTCAAAATTATACGCTACAACGACGGAGATTCCGCCCAACACGACACTCAGCAACCCGGCTACCCACAGCCCCGCCCGGAATAGCCGGCCAATGGCCGTACTATCGTTGCGTCCATGGGCCTGCGACACGAGTGTTGCCACTACCGCCAATCCGCCCACGCCAATGCAGGATACAAGAAACGACAATGACGTAGCCAGTCCGGCCGCTCCCAGGGGTACAGCCCCCAGCAACCGCCCTACAAATAAATTATCCGTAACGCCCATCAGAACAACACCAAGCTGGGCAATCACGATGGGAATGCTCAGGCGCAAGGTATCAGCAATCTCCGGACGATAGGTTTGGATAAACTTTTTCATGGTGACGTAACGTCGGTTCACGCACCCGGGGTTCCTGATGACGTTTATGGGTATGTTAAACCAGTTTTCAGTATATTGTTCTTACTTTTGTTTTCTTGAACACGAATCCGATACAGCCCTTGAAAGAATACGGCAGTAGTATCCAGAAGTTAGTTGACAACATGGTCAACATTGAGGACCGGGAAAAGCGCACCCGCTACGCGCACATCCTGGTTGAATTAATGCGGCAAATCCATCCGAACATGAAAGATGGGCAGGACTACTACAACAAACTGTGGGACGACCTGTACATCATGTCCGGTTTTACGCTGGACGTTGACAGCCCCTACCCGCCCCCATCGCCCGAAGTCCTGGGCAAAAAGCCGCAGCAGGTGCCTTACAATATGCATCAATTGAAGTTCAAACACTTTGGACGGAACGTTGAACTGCTGGTAGCCAAAGCGATTTCCATTGAAGATGCCGACGAGAAACGGGCGTTTGTTTCCTACCTCGCGCGGCTGATGAAAACGTTCTATGCCGCCTGGAACAAGGAATCCGTCGAAGACGAGACTATTTTTCAGAGTCTGCTGGAACTGTCGAACGGGAAGCTGGCGGACGAAATACAGGAAATCCGGACGAACGGCTTTGTGGAAGGTACGCCCCGCGAACGTACCGGCGACCAGCCCCAGCGGATGGGCGGCAACAATTACCGCAATGAAGGCGGACAAGGGCAGCGCGGTGGTGGTCAGTCGCGTTTCTCCGGTAATTACGGCAACAACCAGAATAACAATTCGCGCAACAACCAACGTAATAACCCCAATGCCAACCAGCGGGGTCGTCGCGATGGTGGGCCGTATCGTCCGAACAGCGGAGGACCGAACCGAAACAACGACCGTAATGGCCGTCGGCGGTAGAAACCGTTTCCGGTTTTCAGTTTTCCACCCTCGCGCCGACGTATCGGGCGCTCGGGTTGTTGGTTCAAAGTACGTCAAGCCATACCGGAAAACAGTAAACCGATTAACTGAAAACTAATTCTTTAATGGCTTCATTTAAAATTACGGGTGGGCGTAGGCTCAAGGGAGAATTGATTCCGCAGGGCGCTAAAAACGAGGCTCTTCAAATCCTCTGCGCCGTGTTGCTCACGAAAGAGCCCGTCACTATTCATAACATTCCGAATATCCGCGACGTCAACCAGTTGATCGATTTGCTGGGCGATCTGGGCGTATGGGTTACAAAAATTGGTGAATCGTCGTACCGCTTCGTGGCCAGTGATGTTAATCTGGATTACCTCGAAAGTGAGACGTACCAGCGCAAAGCCGCTGCCCTGCGTGGGTCGGTTATGTTGCTGGGGCCTATGCTGGCTCGCTTTAAGAAAGGGCGGATTCCCCGGCCCGGTGGCGATAAAATCGGGCGCCGTCGGCTGGATACCCACTTCCTCGGTTTTGAGAAGCTGGGCGCTACCTTCCACTACGACGGTGATTTTTACCGCGTCGAAGGCGATCACCTCAAAGGTGTGTACATGCTGCTGGACGAAGCGTCAGTGACCGGTACGGCCAACGTCCTGATGGCCGCCGTGATGGCCGAGGGTACGACCACCATCTATAATGCCGCCTGCGAGCCGTATCTCCAGCAGTTAAGCAAAATGCTGAACAGCATGGGGGCTAAGATTTCCGGTGTTGGTTCCAACCTGCTCACCATTGAGGGTGTATCGGAACTGCACGGCACGGAACACACCATGCTGCCCGATATGATCGAAATCGGCTCGTTTATCGGTATGGCTGCGATGACGCAGTCGGAGATTACGATCAAAAACTGCCAGATACCTCAACTGGGCATTATTCCGGATACGTTTAAGCGACTGGGAATCCAGATGGAATTCCGGGGCGACGACATTTTCATACCGGCGCAGGAACGCTATCAGATCGATACGTTCCTCGACGGCGGCATGATGACCGTAGCTGATGCCCCCTGGCCTGGTTTTACGCCTGATCTGCTGAGTATCGTGCTCGTTACGGCCGTGCAGGCCAGCGGTACGGTGCTGATCCACCAGAAAATGTTCGAAAGCCGATTGTTCTTCGTGGATAAGCTGATCGAAATGGGCGCGCAGATCATCCTCTGCGACCCGCACCGCGCCACGGTGGTCGGCCTGAACCGGCAGATGCCGCTCAAAGGCATCCGCATGGCCTCACCTGACATCCGGGCGGGGGTTGCGCTGTTGATTGCGGCTCTATCGGCTAAGGGCAACAGCATCATCGACAACATTGAGCAGATTGACCGGGGTTATCAGAATATTGATACCCGCCTGAATGCCATCGGAGCCGAAATTATTCGGTTGTAATCGACGAATCATACCTAACGCAAAAGCCGCTCACCTGGGCGGCTTTTGCGTTGGTGACCACTACTTCGGTTCCAGAACCGACACGGTATGCGGAGCATCAGATTTGACATTGATCGTCCCATCATCGTTACGTTGTAGCTGGCAATATACAGTCGATCGTTCCGGAGTAACGGTTCGTCCGGTTCGTCCAATCGTCCCTCTGTCCCATTGGTATCACCATTCTGCGCCAGTACCCGGCTAGCCCCATTCGGCGACACAATCCGAATGGCATTTGTTTTGGCATCACATACGTAGATGTTGTTGGTAGAACGTTCGATCACAATGGCATCGACGCAGGTCAGGTACGCAAACTTGGTTTACGTTGGTTATGATGTACCACGGAACCGACCCAGCACCGCTGCACGAGGCAACATTGTCGCTTCTAAATAGTTGAGCAAATAGTAGGATATGGGCCTAATCCGAGTCAGGGCGTCGGGCTGATTGACAGCAATTCTGGAAATAGCGTACGTTACTTCGTAGACGGCTCGTTAAACCTTTTTAGCTTTACACCATCTCATAGATGTATCACAAAACTTAGTTTGTTTTATGAAACTCATTAAAAATACCTCCTTCCACATAGTTGGCGTAGCTTTGTTGCTTACGGCAGGTTTGCTGAATGCCTGTGCTCAATCAACAACCCTCGCTACCCGGGCGGCCAGGGCTGGAGCGAAAGTGTCTACCGATGATCCGGCCAAAACTCCGCTGCTGCAACCGATGCGGCAGATGATGGATAAAATCAAGAAACTGCAAACGACGGGTGATCCGGACTTCGATTATGCGTTTCGGGCCAAAGTCCACACACAGGGCGCTATTGACCTGCTGAATCAGGAGATACAAAATGGCAAAAACGACTCGTTGAAGCAGGCCGCGAAAACCATGCTGACGACTGCTCAGGCCGATATGGCTGCCATCGACGGCCTGATCCGGCAGATCAAACCTAACCGGCCTAACCAGGCTTTTGTGCAACAGCAAAGCCGCAACACGGAAGCAATGGCGCTGAAAATGCAGCAAGGAGGTGCCGAGGACAAGCTAAGCGATAACTTTGATAAGAACTTCGCCATACTGTATCAGGAACACCGGCAGGATGCCATTGACATGGCCAATACCTACCTCCAGTACGGCAACAACAGCGCTCTGAAGTCATTTGCGCAGCAACTCGTAACCAAAGCGCAGCAGAACATTGAGCAGTTAAAGGCCATGGTAAAATAAGGTTACTAGAAAAAACTTTCCTTTACGATAATCCCCACGGCAGTGCCGTGGGGATTATCGTTATATCTGGGTGCGAAGAAGTCGCTCGAGCGCCGGGTGCCGGACGACGCTGCCGCCCCCGCCCATATCGTGAGCTGATGAATGAGTTAACGCATAGAAATATGTCGCAAACTCAAATCCCCGCCTTTTGCAAAACATTTACCAAAGGCCGGGGTTCATGTAATGGTTCACAAACTATCAATTATCATGATTAAGAATCAGGAGATTGTCGACGACCTCAACGAACTGGTCAAGATCAACAACGACCGCATTCAGGGCTATGAAAAAGCGGTAGAAGACAACGAAGACCCGCAACTGGACGATCTGTTCCGGCACTACGTAATCCAGAGTCAGAACTTCCGCAGCCAGTTGGCCGATCATATTGTCCGCATCGACGGCACAGGTGTAACGGATGCTACGTCTACGGACCTGACCAGCAAAATTCACCGCGCCTGGATCGACATTAAGGCCGCTATTACGGGCAAAGACCGTTCAGCCATTCTGGGTTCAGTCGAATTTGGCGAGAATGCCGCCATCGAAGCGTACAAGGACGCTATCGAAAAAGATCACATTCCGGCCTACATCAAGGAGGATCTGCAAAAGCAACTGACTGAGCTTCAGTCTGCTTATGATCGCATCAAATCCCTGCAGCCGGCGTAATTGTAGAGCAGGAAGGGGAGAAAAGGCAGATTGGTAGTTTCCTTTCTCCTCTCCTCCCTTTCCTGATTCCTCCTTTTTTTCCGCTCACCTCGACTGCGCAATCCGCGCGGAGGCATCATCCAATGTATCGGCCAGTTGACGAAGCTGAGCAGCCGTATCTTCATCGGCCGTGTCGGCGGCTCGTCGGGTTAGTTTACAGAGTGTATGCAGCGAACTGGCAATCTGCGCAATTCTCCCCTCGGCCAGTACCCGTTTAAGCTGGTATAGCTCATCCGCTACGTCATCGCGGGTATCGTATCCTTCGCCAAGTACCTTATTCCATTGCTCAATTAAATCGTTGGCTTGCGGAGCCAGTGTCGTTACATCGCCCTGTAGTCCTTGCAGGGTGACTGTCATTAATTGCTGGGTATCCTGATTCTGTGGCGTCATAACAGGAAAAGATTTGTTCGGTGGTAGAACCGGTTCTTCCACGTATTGTTCAGGATTCTAGTCATCGGCGGCAGCAGTGGTCAGCTCTCGTTGCATCGCTTCGTTGAATCCTTGTCGAAATAAGTCAGGCTCTTCAAAGATGGGACTGTGTGCCGACTCCAGGAAGGTAAACAATTGCTTGCGGGGTGCCTGTAGCTGATCAAAATAGCGCCGGGCAATTGGATAGGGGGTCTGGTAATCATGAACACCCTGAAACAGGTAATAAGGCACGTGTAACACAGGGGCTGTTTCAAACAGATCAGTCGCCACCACCTGAGGCCAAAGCAGACGAACCGATTTCTGCGCCCCCAGAGCGTAGCGGACCTTGTCGGCCAGCGTATACTCCCGGCACAGCAGAATGCTCCGGATAAAAAACGGAAAAAAGTTTGCCCGGTACATCCCTCCGCGATACCGGGCCACCACTTCGCGCTGCCAGGTCAGGTAGGCCAGCCATGCCTCCGGCGGATACGGCGGACGGCCCTGCTTTTCGAGCCGCCTGACCACCCGGTTTGCGTAGCGTTTACGCGCCTGTTGTAGCACCCAATCGTACGAAATCTGCTCGGCTTCCAACTGGCGGGCAATCTGGCTGATACTAAAAAAAGCTCGAAACAGCTCCGGGTATTTTTTCACCGTCAGTACGCCCAGGAACGTACCCCACGAATGAGCCAGCAAATAGATTTTCGGCTGGTTGAACTGGCGACTCAGCCAGCGGCTCACGTCGGCAGCATCGTCAACGAACGTATCAACCGTAAACGACCTGTCAGATTTACCGGCCCCGTACGACTTTCCCGACCCGCGCTGCTCCCAGTTGACCACCACAAACTCCTTTTCCAGTTCATGCCCCGACAGCAGCGATATTTCGGGGAGGCCAGGGCCGCCGTGCAGAAACAGCAGCACCGGCTTCGTTTGGTCATGGCCCCGTATCAGGAGCCATTGCGTACTGCCGTTTATCTCAACCGCTTCCAGCGTGGCAATACTGTTGGGTAGCGGTTTACCGTCATTGCTAATGATAGGCGGTGTTTTGCCCGGGCTATGCCACCAGACAAAGCCGACAAACAGCAGAACCAGACCGATGACGCTTATGAATACCCACCCCGCTACCATTCTCAAACGTCTTTTCTAAAGCTTGTGGGCCGGGCTGCTGCGGCCTACCGTAGCAGCCCGGCCCAGACAGTTACTTCGGCAAAGGCAAATCCTTCAGATCCTCCTCGGTCAGTTTAATCTCGGCGGCCGCGGTGTTTTCTTCCAGGTGTTTCACCGACGACGTACCCGGAATCGGCAGTATTACCAGCGACGCAGCCAGCAACCATGCAATAGCGATCTGGTACTCCGTCGCTCCGTGCCGTTCGGCTACGCGGTGAATGGCTTGCTCGGCTTCCAGGTTGCCACCACCCAGCGGATACCAGGGAATGAAACCAATGCTGTTTTCTTCGCAATACTTCAGTGTTTCGTTCCACTTCTGCTGGCCGAAGCTGTACATATTCTGCACCGTCACAACTTCGAAGTATTCTTCCGCCTGTTTGATCTGAGCAACGTCTACCTCCGATAAGCCAATGTGGCGAATTTTACCCTGCTGCTGGGCTTCCTGCAAAAAGCCAAGAAACTCTTCAGCCGGCACTTTATCGTCGAAGCGGTGTAGCTGATACAGGTCGATGTGGTCAACTTTCAGACGTTTCAGGCTCCCGTTGAGGGCTTCTTCCAAATGTTTACGGCTCCCATCAACAGGCCATTGGTTCGGTCCGGTACGTAGCAAACCGCCTTTTGTGGCAATGAGCAGGCCATCCGGATACGGATGTAATGCTTCTGCTATCAACTCTTCCGATACGTGAGGTCCATAACTATCGGCCGTATCAATGAAGTTGATGCCCAGGTCGAGTGTCCGTTTCAACACCCGAATCGCTTCGTCATGATCTTTAGGAGGCCCCCAGATTCCCTCCCCTGTGATGCGCATGGCACCGTATCCTAATCGATTAACGGTAATGTCTCCGCCAATGGTGAACGTGCCGGACTGAGTAGCGGGGTGAGCGGTCGTTGGCTGCATAAACGATAAGTTAATTGTTAATAAATGTTAAGTCGTTGCAACTATTTTAGCTGTCCTACTATCTACTGTATAACTTGGGAAACTGTTTTATGAAAAGATATATATCACTTCTCTTCGTGATGCTTCCGTGGGTAGCTTTTGCGCAGGACCCGTCGGGAAGCAAGCCGAATGACCTGCTGGGCCAGGGAACATTCAGCGTCAATGTAGGCCTTGGAGGTGGAACAGGCAGTTCCGTAGGTACGTATGGCCGGGTTGCCCCTAAAGCCCAGTATTTTCTAAAGAATGGCTGGTCAGTCAACGTCGAAGGCCGCCACGAAACCAATGGCCGCCAATCCAGCTATACGGGCATAGGCCTCACGACCCGGTACTACGTGCTGCGGACAAACAAGGTTACAGTATTCGGACAGGGCGGCTATTTCTACGGCCAGAGCCGTAACCGGACGTACACGATCGAAGCCACGCCAACCGGTGGGGTGCTACGTGTTGAACAGGTCAACCGGTCGGGCATGGTCAATGCGGGCGTTGGGGCGCAGTACCGGCTGGGCAAACGGTGGTCAATTGAAGCGCAGCACGAAATCAACGTCAGCCGGCGGTCGGCGGATAAGCCTACGTCGTTAACCCAGACAACCATCGGCGTCAATTTTCTGCTGAAAGAACCCTGATCCGTTATTGGTCCCTGCCCCAGGCGGCCATGCCGGCCGGAGTTAACATGGGTACCAGGGCAGCCTCGAACACGGCAACGTAATGATTTATTTTTTCTGACTCAGGTCCTTCGTACAGGACTTCAGCACTGGACAGCCAGAAGTCACCGATGATAAACAACTGCTCCAGAAAATGCTCGTCGTAGCCCGCGTACGGCTCCGCTCGGTACCAGCCGTTAGCCCTCATCTGCGCCACTAACATCCGAAACACCTCTTTCCGCCGACGAACCAGTGCCTGATGACGCTCCGCCAATGCCGGAATCCGGCGCATAATACCCGCAAAATCCCGCAACAGAAAGCGATAGTCATACAACAGGTGGAAACTTTGCTTACTTAGCTCCCGCAGCAAACCCATGGTTAATGCAGGCATGGTTGATACAGCATCGATGCCAATGCTCAGCCGGTCAACCAACTGATCATACAACCGTTCGATCAAAACATCGGTGCTGGCAAAATGGTAGCACAGATTGCCGTGACTCATGCCTAAATGGCCCGCAATGGTTCGTACGGTCACATTATCCGCCCCTTGTTCATTAAACAGCAGTAGGGCCTTTTCAACAATTCGCTCCTTCGTGGTCATTAAATTTTTAGAACAGGTGTTCTAACCGAAAACACTTCTAGTACATTTGTTCTAAAATTATACTAACTGGAACAAACATGCAAGGCATCATCATTGGCGGGGGCATTGGCGGTTTAACCACAGCCATCGCGCTACAGCAACGGGGCATCGACGCTCATGTGTATGAACAGGCACCGGAAATCAGGGAAGTTGGCGCTGGTCTGATCATGGCGGCTAATGCCATGCAGGTGCTGGCTTGGCTGGGGCTGGCCGAATCAATTCAGCGAACAGGCTGGGCTTTGCAAAAAGGATTTATTACCCGGCCCGACGGTGCAGCTATTCAAACCGTCGATGTAGGGGCACTAAGCCGACGGTATGGGTTTGGTATGGTAGCCATCCAGCGTGGTCTGTTGCAAACCATTTTACTAAATTCGTTGCCTGCCGATCGGGTTCATACCGGCAAACGCCTGGTAGATCTATACGATAACGGCGAGCGTGTACGCGTTACGTTTGCCGACGGCAGCACAGCCGAAGGCGATTTTGTAATCGGTGCAGACGGTATTCGTTCGGTTGTACGGCAACAGTTGTTTGGCGACCAACCGCTTCGCTACTCCGGCCAGACCTGCTGGCGTGGTTTGGTAGATCTCCCCCTACCAACCGAAACCCAGACTACCTCATACGAATACTGGGGTTTACCCGCTGGTTTGCGGGTTGGACTTGTGCCGTTAGGAGCTGACCAACTGTATGTGTACGTAACGGCCGCATCACCAGCCGGGCAACTTGCTCCAAACTCCCTGCCAACGCTGCTTTCCCTAAGCCAATCGTTCGCGCCACCCGTAAAAGCAGTTTTGGAACAGTTTGAGGAGAACCGTATTCACCGGGCCGACCTGTACGATTTACCGACGCTTCCGACTTGGTCGACGGGACGCGTTACGTTACTGGGCGATGCGGCTCATGCCACAACACCCAATCTGGGCCAGGGTGCCTGTCAGGCCATTGAAGACGCCTGGGCCGTAGCGGCCTGTCTGTACCGGTATCAGGCACCCGACGAAGCTTTCCGGCAGTTTCAGGCACTACGCAAACCGAAGGCCGACCGGATTGTTCAGGTATCCCGGCAAATTGGCCAGGCCGTTAATGCCCCCGGCTGGTTGAAACCGTTCTTATTTGCAGCTATGGGAGCGTTACCTAAATCGCTTACCGACCGCCAGTTTGCCGAGATTTATGATGTGACATATCTGCGGGCCATCGAAAAAGCTACCGTTTTTCAATCCCCTCCAGTACGCGCCGGATCACGTTTGCCCGCTGCATAAACTCCAGCGAAGTCGTTACGTCCTGTTGATCGATCACCTGCTTGAACTGTTGCAGAAACTCAATGTAGTCGGCCAGTGCCTGCGATACGTTCGTGCGGTTCTGGTCAAAAATGGGTGCCCACATCTGGGGGGAGCTTTTGGCCAGCCGAACGGTAGAGCTAAAGCCCGTGCTGGCCATGTCAAAAATAGCCTGCTCGTCTTTTTCCTTTTCCAATACGGTCAAACCCAGCGCAAACGCACTGATGTGGCTCAGGTGGGAGACATAAGCCAGATGCAGGTCATGCTCCTGGGGAGTCATGTAAAAAATCTTCATACCAATGTCGCGGAACAGTGCTTCGGCCAGCTTAAGACTATCCGAACGGCTTTTGTCGCGGTCGCAGATGATCAGGTTCTTGCCGGGCAACAACTCCCGGAATGCAGCCCCCGGACCAGAGTTTTCGGTGCCAGCCATGGGATGAGCCGCCACAAACTGCGCCCGTTTAGGATGACCTTCAACCGCCTGGCAGATCAACCCTTTGGTCGACCCCAAATCAAGAACCGTAGCTTTGTCGGGTACGCGGTCCAGCAGCGAGGGTAACAAATCGGCGATTGCGTTCACAGGAATAGCCAGCACGATCAGATCACTGACGGCGACGGCTTCATCGAACGTCCGAATCTCGTCGACAATGCCCTTCGCAATGGCGAGTTGACCATGCACCGGTGAAGCGTCTACGCCAATGAACTGCGCTCTGGGGTATTTTTCACGCACGGCCAGAGCGAACGAGCCGCCCAGCAAGCCAATGCCGATTATACTGATAATCATTTCCGTAAACGATTTAAAGCCTCCTCAATACGCTCCCTGGGCATGCACAACGACATTCGGATGTAGCGCTCGCCTTTGGGTCCGAAAATAAAGCCCGGTGCTATAAATATGTGCTTATTATACAGCAGATCATCAACCAGGGCTTCGGCAGAGCGAACCGAGTCGGGTAGCTTCGCCCAGATAAACAGTCCCTCCTGATCCGTTGAGTAGGTACAACCCAGTGCATTCAGGAAGGCGTGTACGGCATCCAGGCGTCCCTGATACACCTCGTTGCGCAGGCGGTGCCACTCATCGGAGTTGCCCAGGGCTTCAGCCGCAGCGTCCATGATGGGTTTGAACTGCCCGGAATCAACGTTGCTCTTGATAGCCAGCACGGCATCGACGTATGGTTTAGCCGCAGCCATCCAGCCAACGCGCCATCCGGCCATGTTGTGCGACTTACTCATGGAATTCAGCTCAATGGCTACCTCGCTGGCACCGTCGATAGCCAGCAGACTGATCGGCGGCTTTTTGTTCAGAATCAGGCTGTACGGATTATCGTGGCAAAGCAGTACCCGGTGGTCGTGGGCAAATTGCACAGCCCGCTCGAACAGGTCGCGGGTGGCTGGAGCGCCTGTCGGCATATGAGGGTAGTTGAGCCAGATAATCTTCACGGGTCGGTCGGCGGGGGCTTCGGTAACCAGCGCAGCCATTGCTTCCCAATCCGGTTGCCAGCCACCGTGTTCGAGCAACGAGTATTCACGTACCGTTGCGCCGAGCATCTGACTGACGGCCCGGTAGGCCGGGTAGCCCAGTTCCGGCACCAGCACCCCATCGCCATCATTCAGGAACGTCAGCGAGATGTGCGTAATTCCTTCTTTCGAGCCAATCAGCGGCAGAATTTCAGTATCCGGATCAAGGGTAACGCCATACGTATGCGCGTAGAACCGGGCAATGGCCTGACGAAATCCCGGCGTACCTTTGTACGGTTGATACCCATGCGCTCCAGATTGCCGCGCCGACGTGGTTAACGCATCAAGCGTATTGTCGGACGGCATCATATCGGGGTTACCAATGGCGATGTTGATGACATCGTGGCCGGCCGCCTGCAGGCGACGGACTTCGGCTAATTTAACGGAAAAATAGTATTCCTGCGTTTGATCGGCCCGATGAGCCAGGGGAATAATCACTTCTGAATCAAGATTTATCAGCTAGACAGATTTACAGATTTTGTATGTTGATGTAGCGAACCGCAAAGATAGCCCTAAAAACAATCCTGTAAATCTGGTTTAAACCTGGGTCAGGCAGTATTTCAATAGTGGCGCTACGTGCAACGCCTGCATTATGCCGCCCGCGTCGATAATATCCAGCACCTGCTCCGGCGATAGAACATGCACTGAAATCTCTTCGGTGATTTCCAATTGCTGGTCCTGAAGCCGCTCAACACCTGTTGCCAGGAAACAGAACGTTCGGTTTGTGTGCGTTCCCGGATTGGCCGATAACGTTAGGTATAATTGCCACTGCCCTCCACCAAAACCTGTTTCTTCGAGCAGTTCCCGCTGAGCGGCCTGAAGAGGCTCCTCACCAGGATCAATTACCCCGGCACAGAGTTCGTAATGAACCCCACCAATGCCATGCCGGTATTGGCGGATCAGAACCAGTTGCCCGTCGTTCGTAACGGCCACTACGTTCAGTTAATCCGGATATTCGAGAATAAAATAATCGGGAATATAGCCGCCTTTGGCCATCCGCACGGCATCTTTCCGCACCGTGAACCACGGCAACCGGTGAACGTATTCAGAATGCTCAACCTGAAACGGTGCCGGATCATCGGGCAGTGATGCCTTTCCCCTTGATTCTACCATAGCAGCCAGATAATGAAAGAAATGTTACGTCTACGATGCAAATATGGAAAAATCAACGTAGCCATCTACGACACACTGCGGCTTTCTAACCAACCAGGGCTTTTTATTTAAGCTGAGAAAAATATAAAAACTAATACCAGTCCGCCTTTTAATAACCTTTTAACGCAACACTACCACTAAGCATATTTACTTATTAATGACGTATCAAGCTGATTCTTTTGCTTGTAAGAAAATCATCTCACATGTCTATGAATCAATCATTCAACCTAGGTAGTCTATTAGTCGGAGCGGGCCTGATCTGGCTAACGGGTTGTTCTCCTGCCGAGATCACCGTCGACAGCTCTGTAGCCGTCAATACAGATGCGGTACAGGCCGTTTCAGCAGCGTCGACTGTTTCGGATCAATACATTGTTGTACTAAAAAAAGAGGCACTGTCGCTATCGGCTCTGGAATCCTACGTTCGTCAGCAATCCCGAATGCAGCAGGTTGCCGAACAACTATTACAACGGCTGAAAACCACCCCCGAGGATCTGTTACAGGTATACGGCTCCGCATTTCCGGGCTTTGCTGCCCGTTTGTCGCCCGCAGAAGTAGCCATTTTGCGTAAAAATCCACTGGTCGCTTATGTTGAACCCGATAAGATTTCGAACAGCGGAGCCGACCAGTTAGCTTCAACAACGCAGTCGGCCAGAGTGGCGGCCGGCCAGGAAACACCCTGGGGCATCACCTACGTAGGTGGCTCGGTCAACTATACCGGCTCCAACGTTGCCTATGTTATTGATTCAGGCATCGAACTAACTCACCCTGACCTCAAAGTAGATTCAACGAAGGGGTACTCGGTCTTTAAATTTGGTGCTCACCGCTCGGTTAAGGATTTCGACGGTCATGGTACGCTGGTAGCCGGCATTATTGCAGCCATTAACAACACAACCGGGGTAGTGGGGGTAGCCGCCGGCGCTACGGTTGTGCCAGTCAAAGTCTGCGCAGCCCCAACGAAAGTAGTGAACTCAGACTTTATTGCCGGGATCAACTTCGTGGCAGCCAACGGTAAGCCGGGCGACGTAGCGAACATCAGCCTGGGTGTTGCGGCATCCGACGCCGTTGATCAGGCTGTAATTAGTTTGGCGGCCAAAGGAATCTTCGTGGCGGCTTCGGCAGGAAACACAAATGTCGGCTCCGGCGTAACGAATGCCAATCAGATTTCGCCGGCCCGCGCCAACGGCCCTAATTTCTACACGGCTTCGGGGCACGATAACAAGGGCGTTTTTGCCACCATTTCCTGCGTTGGTAACCCACCTATTGATTTTTCCGCTCCGGCCGTAAACGTTAAGTCGACCTATAAAGGTGGCGGTTATCTGACCATTACGCAGGGAACCACCGCAGCTACCGCCCACCTGTCAGGTATCCTGCTGGCCAACGGTGGTACTATCTATGCCAAAGGATTTGTCACCAACGATCCCGATGGTACACCCGACCCTAAAGGCTCTCGCATTCCGTAGTTGATTCCGTATCAACGAAGCGGCCCAGTCAGGATTGGCTGGGCCGCTTTTCGGTTAGTTCATACTCAGTTTTAACGAGGATCCCGACGCACCAGATCATCGGCAAAGCGGATATACTGTTGCCAATCGTAGTCTGTTACGTCATGCTTGCCAGTTCGGTTATGGTAGCGAACGGTCTGTCCGACAGGTTGGTTCACCCCCGGAAATTCCGCGCCACCAATGCCCGTTTTGCCGTACAGTTTATACACCGGCTCCGTCAGGTCGGCCCCCAGAAACTCACCTTTCGGATCGGACCACTGATCACCTTCGGCGCTGGCTACGTAGAGCGGTCGGGGAGCAATCAGCGTCAGTAACTCGTGCTGGTCAACCGGCAGATTGGCCACCTGCTTGCCGTACGTTTTGTAGCGCCCGCAGAACCAGTGCGGAAAGCTGTTGTTGATTCGTTCTACTGTTTCGCCGTACCACCGACGAGCCAGCGCAGCTCCACCTTCACCGGATTCGTTTGAGATGACAGCCGCAAAACGCCGATCCTGCGCCCCGGCCCATAAGGCAGCCTTACCAATACGTGAGTGTCCGATACCAATCACCCGCTGTGCATCGATGGCCGGATCAGTTTGCAGGTAATCGAGTATTCGGCTCATGCCCCACGCCCAGGCGCCAATGGCTCCCCAATTGTCGGCACGGGCTGTGTCGCCCAGTACTGACCGAATACCCGATTGCCAGCCTTTCGGATGATCGGGTTCAATATCACCATAGTAGGCTGTTGCCACTGCATAACCATGCGCCAGAATTGTATCAATCGGCCAGCGTCGGGCCTGGAACCCGCGAGCCTTTTCGGTCGCCCTCGGCTCCCCGTTTTGCCTATTGACTATTTCTCCACCAACAGCCGTGCTCATCCAGCGGGTCGACAGCGGCAGATCGCCCTCCGTCGAGACGCAGTGGTTGCCGCAAAAGTTCAGGCCGAGAAAGACCGGTACCGGTTGTCGGGCAGCTTTTGGTACGTAGAGCAGTACCTCGATTGGCGGCAACTTCGGGTAATCAGTAAAGAATATGGCAACCTGTTTACGGATGGCCCGACCGTTGAGCGCGTTGTTGTCCGTCTGCAACGTCTGAAAGCGAAGCCGTACGGATTGAGTTGGGGTTTTACCGTAGACATGCTCGGCAAACAACGCCAACAGTTCGGCCCGTCGCTTTTCCCAACCGTCGCGCGTGGTAACGCGCTGCCCGTTTTTCATTAACAGAGGATCGGGCAGCGTAAACGTACCTACCTTACTTTCATCGTAGTTAGCCTGTGGCTCCTGGCCCCAGGCCATTTGAGCAACAAACAGTAGAATAGCCAGGCTGTAGGGAAGTCGATTCATGGATACGTCGGTTTATATCTAAAGCAAACCAGCTTTTCGTACCTACTCTTTTACCTGATTTACCCCAGTCCAGAGGGCAAAAAGCCGTTTTTATGATATTATTTTAGGACGAAAAATATGAACCGGCTTTTCTCATTCGTTCTACTGTCGGTTCTTCGGCCCGTCTATTTTTGTTCGTCTACTACAACCTGATGAGAAACTCCGCTGCTTATTTACTGCTTGCGCTTAGTCTTTTTAGTACGTCCTGCCACCGTCCATACGCCTACTTCCAACCCAGTCAACGCGAACATTTTACCTCAGCTCGACCGGTAGCCCCTACTTCATCGCAAGCCCAGCCAGAAGCAGATTCGGCCGTCGTTGCCCTCCCCGACAGCCTGCCGATTGTCCTCAGCGGTCCCGCGCTGGCCAGTTTACCCACCCCGACCAACCGCTCTGAACCGACCACCACCCGCGTGCAACGGCATATGCACCGGGCTCAATCCATGCTGGCAACACCGTCGACGCTCGATAAGCAGCCTCGTCCGAAGCCTAAGCCAAAAATGCGTCTGGGCAACCGTATTCGCGAAAAACTGGGCATGCCCCTTCGCAAAGAACTGAACTGGTGGCAGCGCATTAGCTGGAAGCTCAAGGCTTCAGTTATTGTTATTCTGATAGCGGTCATTTTTGCGCTAACGAAAGTTACCCTCCTGGCTGTCATATTCGGGCTGCTGGGGGCATTTCTGCTGATCAGCGGCCTGCGCCGTTCGTTCAAGACCCGACGACCCTGGTTTTAGCCAGTAGCGTTAGAATCTACTGCTCTGTCGAAGCAACCGATGCTGGTTGGTCGGAAAGCCTTATCTTTCCGGCTAACTTCGACCATCCAGTTTTGCCATGACCAGCCTTTTCCGTCTGGGTTGTCTGTTCGCGTTTGGCAGTCTGTTCGTATCCTGCTCACGTTTTCATACTACTTCCGACCTCATAACGCTCAACAAAATCTATCAGATAAAACCGCGACAGCAGTTGTATGCTCTGGACCGACGAGGCAACGTACGGGCCAAGCAGTTGATTGCCCGGGGGGCACAGGCCGCTTTGTACGAACGGGAAGATACCCTGTACGCTGATTTTTTGGCTGAAACCCTACCACGCCCGGACCAGAATCCGGCCACACTGGACCGATCGGATTCGCTGACCACTTTTTTCTATCACTATAACCCGAAGCTGAAGCACATTGAAGAAAAAAGCCCCTGGTTCCGGTACCAGTTGACCTCATTTGATGTGGATCTGTTTACGGCACCGTTCAAATACCGGTTTGGGCAGGCCGGACAGCCGGGCGAACTCACTACCAGCGCTAATCTGGGGGTGTACGCCGGTATTCGTTACGACGTCGGGCGGTATCAGAACATCTACTTCCGGCAGGATCGCCGTTCCAACATCGAGTCGTTTGGCTTTGGGTTCGGGACGTTCATCAGCATCGATCCGGTCACGGTCAACGAGTTCAGTACGGCGGGGCGGTTCACGGGTGAGTATGAAGGACTGGGTATCAACTACGGCGTGCTAGGGCTGGTTGGATACAAAACCGTGACGGTCGGGCTGGCGCTTGGTTTCGAGAATCTGGCCGACCGCAATAATCGCTTCTGGATCTACCGCCAGAAACCCTGGCTGGGCGTTTCATTGGGCGTGAATCTGAACTAACCCCGTTCTGAACAGTTAAAAGAGTCAAGTCTATTTAACGTTGGGCACGACCTGAAACCTTGAACCAGTATGTATCCAACTGGACTGAGTCTTCCCGTGCCGGTCGTACCTTTGTGCTATGACAAGTAATCAGCAGACATCAGCTGAACAGGGCATTCAGTCCATTAGTCGGGGCATCGCCATCAATATAGGACTGGCTGTCGTTAAAGGCGTTGGAGGTATCGTCGGCAATTCGTATGCGCTCATTGCCGACGCGGTTGAGTCGACGGCCGATATAGTAACGTCGCTGGTGGCTTACTGGGGCCTTAAGGTGGCTTCACGCAATCCCGACGAGCGCCATCCCTACGGACATGGTAAAGCCGAACCGCTCACGGCCTTGTTTCTATCCTTCTGCCTTACCGCAGCAGCAGTGCTGATCGGCTACCAGAGTATTGAGAACGTTATTCAACCCCACGAAAATCCGAAGCCGTTTACACTGGGCATTCTGGCGCTCGTAGTTGTGGTGAAGGAGTTGCTGTTCCGCTATCAGCGCCGGATTGGACAGGCTATTGGCAGCACGACCGTACAGGCCGACGCTGTTCATCAGCGAAGTGACGCATTTACGTCCATTGCCGCTTTTATCGGTATCAGCATTGCCATCATTGGGGGCGAAGGGTATGAGAGTGCCGACGACTACGCGGCTCTTTTTGCCTCAGCGTTTATCATCTACAACGCCTACGCCATCTTCCGTCCGGCCTTAGCAGAAATTATGGACGAAGCCCCGCCCTCAACGCTGGCTGATCAGGTGCGGGACATCGCGCTGACCGTTGCAGGAGTTACGGGCATTGACAAATGCCTGGTTCGAAAGATGGGAAGCTATTACTTTGTCGATCTGCACGTACTGGTCCCGGCTCAATTAACTGTCCGGGAGGGACATACCATTGCGCATGAAGTCAAGGACGCAATTCGCCAACGCATGCCCCAGGTGACCGACGTACTGGTTCATATTGAACCTCACTAGTTACTCAGCCGGCGGTCATACCGACGTAACAGCAAACCCGAGTTACTGTGTTGGGGGTTTCTGTTCAGCGGATGAACCGAATCGTCAGCGGATAGCGGTAATACTCGCCGTTGTTGGCTTTGACGGCGGCTATGATCGTCAGAACAAGCCACACTATACCAACCACCCAGATTAGAAAGATACCTACCAGAACAAACATCAGCAGGAACGATACCGCAAAAGCTATTGCCATGGTGATTTGAAAATTAACGGCCTCCTTACCGTGATAATCAACATAGGCTGATTTGTCTTTTTGGATCTGCCAGATAACAATCGGAGCTACAACCGCACCAATCACGAAAAAAGAACCAGGCAGAGCGCTCAGGTGAGTTAACATAGCCCACATGCGTGCATCCGAATCACTCAGTGGAGTCGAACCAGACATTGGAGGTGGAACAGAAGACGGCTGATTTTCCATAAGACATTGGTTAAAGTATGATTCAAATAGAGAAATTTAACCGATTTATCCAACTAAAAACCTTGAATTTGAACCAGTAACGACTAACACTACGTGTATGGAAATCTTACTTACTCAAGTACGTCAACTGGCACCGATTACCGAGGAACTGGAGCAGGCCCTACGGCATTTGCTTCGACGTGACGAATTGCCCCGGCGCCATTGGCTCCTTCAGCCCGGTCAGATTTCCGACCGGATCTATTTTATCGAAAAAGGCGTTGTGCGGGGCTATTATCTTAAAGAACTGGCTGGCGCAGAAGGGCCTCGTTCCGACGGCCGTGAGGTTACGTCGTGGTTTATGCGGGAAAACGATTTCATTATTTCCATCATTAGTTTTTATACCCGGCAGCCCGCCCGGGAATACATTGAACTGCTCGAAGACAGTGTAGTCTGGTCGATTACTTTTGATCAGCTTCAACAGCTTTACCGTCAGTTTCTGGAATTCAACGCGGTGGGGCGGCAGCTAACCGAGAAATACTACGTTCTGAGCGAACTACGGACGCAGAACCTACGCATGATGACGGCGCACGAACGGTACGTTCAATTGCTGGCAGACTTTCCGGCCATCTTCCAGCGCGTACCGCTTAAATACATTGCCTCGCACCTGGGGATCTCGCCCGAAACATTGGCGCCAGAAGGGGTAACGGTCGAAATTGATATCCGTCAATGCTTGGTCGGATGCGTAACGATAGTTTTGGTTGTTCACTAAACCAATCAACTGGTATGTTACCCATTATTTTCGCCGTATTCGCCTTTTGTTTTGTGCTGGAACGACTCATCCCCGGCTGGAGGCTCCCGCAAGTCCCTACCTGGACCATCCGCGTGTTAGCTATCAATTTCGTCCAGTTAATTGTGGTGATCGTCGCCGGCTATACCTGGGAAAAGTGGCTCTCAGCTTACTCCGTTTTTCATCTATCAGCATTCGTAGGTGATGTAGGGGGTGGCATTATCGCTTACATTATTGCCACGTTTATTTTTTACTGGTGGCACCGCTGGCGGCACACTGTCGATTTCCTGTGGACGCACTTTCACCAGATCCACCATAGCCCTCAGCGACTTGAAGTTATCACGTCGTTCTACAAGCATCCCCTCGAAATGACGGTTAATTCCATCATTGGCAGCCTGCTGGTTTACACCTTGCTGGGCTTAACACCCGAAGCCGGTGGCATTTACACGCTCTGCACCGCATTAGGCGAATTCTTTTATCATACGAACGTAAAAACACCCCAGTGGGTTGGCTACATTTTTCAACGGCCTGAAATGCACCGAATTCACCATGAGTACGAAAAGCACACGAATAACTACGGCGACATTGTATGGTGGGACATGTTATTCGGTACGTACGAAAACCCAAAAGAGTTTACGTCGAGCTGCGGCTTTGATAACGAGAAAGAGCAACGCCTGGGCGAGATGCTTCGTTTCAGGGACGTACATAAATGAAAAAGCCCCGGCGTAGTTAGCCGGGGCCTTATTGCTTGGTCTGATTTACGCCACTTCAACCACCCAGTCGTCCTGCTCAACGACGGTTCCTTCGCTCAGCACAATTTTTGACACCGTACCGGCTCTGGGCGAAGCCACGATACTTTCCATCTTCATGGCTTCGATCACAAACAGGGGTTGGTTTTTCTTGACCGCGTCGCCTTCCTTCACCATGATACGGGTCAGGCGGCCCTGCAACGGAGCGCCAACGTCGCCGTCTTTGCCGACCTTCTGGTTCTGTTGTTTTTCGACTTTCAGCGCTTTATCACGTACCTGCACCTGACGGCTCTGGCCGTTGAGCTCGAACGTAATGGTGCGCATACCCAGTTCATCCGGCTCTGATTTGAACAGCAGCCGCACCAGAATGTTCTTGCCCTCGTCGATGTTAATCAGGATTTCCTCGTTTTCCTTCAAGCCGTAGAGGAACGCGGGCGTCGGGATGATGCTCACATCGCCGTATTGCACCACCGCCTTGTAATATTCGTCGTAGACTTTAGGATACATCTGATACGACAGGTAATCAAGGAAACCATCGTTCAGCGGGTACTTCTGTTGGAAAGCCTCAAAATCCTGGTCGAAATCAATTGGCTTGAGGTGTTCGTTCGGCCGCCCGGTGATGGGTTCTTCACCACGTAGCACGACCTCCTGAATTTGCTTCGGGAAACCGCCGTACGGCTGGCCCAGCACTCCTTTCATGAGTTCTTTTACCGACTCGGGGAACGACAGCGATTCGCCCCGTTCCAGTACGTCCTGCGCCGTCAGGTTATTGGCCGTCATGAAAATGGCCATATCACCCACGACCTTCGACGAGGGCGTTACCTTGACGATGTCTCCGAATAACTCGTTCGCTACTACGTAGTTTCGTTTGAGCAGCTCGAATTTATCGCCCAGCCCCAACGCAACCGCCTGAGGTTTCAGGTTGGAATACTGCCCACCCGGAATCTCGTTATCATAGACTTCCGCGCTACCGGCCTTCATCCCCGACTCAAAGGGATAGTAGTATTCGCGGACATCTTCCCAATAATTTGAATACGCATTGAGTGACGCCAGATTCATCTCACACCGGCGCTCGTGGTCCTCCATCATGGCCACGACTGAATTGAAGTTCGGCTGGGAAGTCAGACCGGAGAGCGCACCGAGGGCGCAATCCACAATATCAACCCCGGCATCAATGGCTTTCAGATAAGAAGCGGCCTGAATACCCGCCGTATCGTGGGTATGCAGGTGAATCGGAATATCAACCGCCTGCTTCAACTCACGTACCAGCACCTCGGCTGCCAGGGGCTTCAGCAGACCGGCCATGTCTTTGATCGCCAGCAGGTGTGCACCTTCATCTTCAAGCTGCCGGGCCAGATCCAGGTAATACTGCAATGAGTATTTTTTATGCTCGGCCGGATTGAGCATATCGCCGGTGTAGCAGATGGTCCCCTCGCAAAGGGCATCTGTCCGTTCGCGAACGGCCCGAATGCTCACTTTCATGGCGTCAATCCAGTTCAGCGAGTCGAAAATCCGGAACACATCAACGCCCGTTTCCCACGATTTCTCGACAAACTTTTCGATCAGGTTATCCGGGTAAGCCGAGTACCCAACCGCGTTTGACCCCCGGAACAGCATCTGCAACAGCATGTTCGGCATGGCCTCCCGTAAGGCTTCGAGCCGCTTCCAGGGCGATTCGTAGAGGAACCGCATAGCTACGTCGAAGGTAGCGCCCCCCCACACTTCCATCGAGAACAGTTCGGGATGGTTTTTGGCGAACCCTTCGGCTACCTTCAGCATGTCCTGGGTCCGAACGCGCGTAGCCAGCAGTGACTGGTGACCGTCCCGGAACGTAGTATCCGTATACAACACGCATTTCTGGTCTTTCACCCACTGCACAAATCCATCCCGTCCCAGTTCTTTCAGACGGTCGCGATTGCCTTTGGGGTAGCTGCCGTATACGTCGAACGGCGGAACAATCGGTGTCCGGAACACCTTGGTCGTATCCTTCTTTTTTACCTCTGGATTCCCATTCACGATGACATCGGCGAGGTAGTTCAACGCCCGGGTCGAACGGTCACGCGGCTTCCGCAGATTGAACAGCTCGGGATGGCTTTCGATGAACGACACCCGCGCTTCGCCCCGCTGGAAAATCGGGTGACTAATTACGTTCAGCAGAAACGGAATGTTCGTCTTGACGCCCCGAATCCGAAACTCGACCAGCGCCCGCGTCAGACGTTGCGTAGCGCCCTTGAGGGTGCGGCCCCGTGCCGACACTTTTACGATCATCGAATCGAAATACGGGGAAATTTTTACGCCGGGGTAGCTACTGCCTTCGTCCAGCCGGATACCGAAACCAGCCGCATTCCGGTAGGCGATGATCGTACCAAAATCGGGTTTGAAGCCGTTGGCGGGGTCTTCGGTTGTGATTCGGCACTGAATAGCAAAGCCGTTGAGCGGAATCTCATCCTGATGGTTGATATAAATGCCGTTGTCCGACAGCTTATAGCCCATTGCAATCAGGATCTGCGTCCGCACGATGTCGATACCGGTCACTTCTTCAGTAATGGTATGCTCTACCTGAATACGTGGGTTAACTTCAATAAAGTAGATATTCTCCTGCTTATCGACCAGGAACTCTACCGTACCGGCATTTGAATAGTTGGCCGCCCGCCCGATTTGCAGGGCATAGTCGTATAGTTTGTTCTTGGTTTCCTGCCGCAACCCGAACGAGGGGGCTACTTCAACAACTTTCTGAAAACGCCGTTGCACCGAGCAGTCGCGCTCGTAGAGGTGAACGATGTTGCCGTAGTTGTCGCCCAGCAACTGTACTTCAATGTGCTTCGGTTCCTCGATAAATTTTTCGAGGAAGATTGTATCATCGCCAAACGCGTTGCGGGCTTCGTTACGGGCCTCGTTGTAGGCTTTCTCAAAATCATCCGCATTCCTGACGACGCGCATACCACGTCCTCCCCCACCGGCTGCGGCTTTTACCATCACCGGAAAGCCGATCCGATCCGCTTCCGACTGCGCTAAGTTGAAATCCGACAAATCCTGCCGGGAATCCGGAATCATCGGTACGTTCGCGCGGGTTGCCAGATTCTTGGCTCGTACTTTATCGCCAAGGGCCTCCATCGCTTCCGGCGACGGCCCGACAAAGATGATGTCTTCTTCGCGGCAACGACGCGCCAGCTTCACGTTCTCGGACAAAAACCCATAGCCGGGGTGAATAGCGTCAACCTTATGCCGTTTAGCCAACAGAATGATTCCCTCAACGTCGAGGTAGGGTTTCAGCGGCTCATCATCGCGGCCAATCTGGTAGGCTTCATCAGCCTTGTAGCGGTGGAGCGAATAGCGGTCCTCGTAGGTATAGACAGCGACGGTGGTAATGCCAAGCTCGGTGGCGGCCCGCATGATACGGATAGCAATCTCGCCCCGGTTAGCGACTAACAAACGACGAATTGGACGGATGTATTCTTTCATAGTTTGGCAAGTAACCCGGTATCGGGTTAAGATTCAGGCGTACAAAGGGGCAAGTTTGTTGAAAATTTTGAAAAACACACGATCAACGAAAGATTGATAGGATAAGAAAGACGTTTTTAGGGAAAAAGACAAATCACTCCTGCCGTATATCAGCTCATTATGTTAGGGCAATATACAACTACCCCTTCCCGCTGCTCCCGCAATAGATCCGCCAGCGCCCGTAGGCCCCATTCCTCACTACGCCGATGCCCAACGGCAATTACGGATATTCCTGTTTCCTCAACCGCCGTTTGTGCTGATTTTCGGTACTCACCAGTCAGGTATAAGCCTGCCCCGCGGTCGGCGGCTTCCCGGATGAGAGCTTCGTTCATTGCGCCCACAATGGCAATACGGCCGATGCCTGGTTGACTTCCCTGGTGAACCTGATCATAGCCGCCAAAAACTCCCTCAACCATCTGACTCCAGTCTATTACGTCGGCCATAGGCGTCTGGCCAAGCATACCGATAGCCCGTCGGGGCAAATCTACGGTTTGCTTGTAGCCGATCTCCTCAGGGTTGCTCATTTTTAGCGTTTGCGCCAAACGCAGGTTGTATCCCATCGTCAGTGTCTCATCGAAGGGCAGATGATGGTAAAGTACAGATACGTTGTGCGACACACGCTCAATTTCCAGCTTCCAGGGGCGGTGTAGCCAAAGTACGTCCAGATGTTTTTCAACGATCCATTCATATATACCTGGCCAGGGTTCCAACGCAAGCCCAATGCGCTTTATGAACAAATCGTCCGCTTTTTCTTTTGCTGGCCAATAAATTCCACCCTGTTCAGAAGCAGCGTATCGGTCAGTTGCAAAACATTGATCCAGAAAGGCAATAAACTCACGTAGCTCCATCCAACGGGCGTTTATTAAGCAACGGAATCGACTACGTATGGTTTCGCTAACTGCCTGAAACCAACCGTTTGCTCAAGACCCCTTGCAAGTTTGTAGATCTTTTTTGTAGGTTTGCAGCGCAAAAGCAACCGCGCCCGCGGTTCCCAAAAGCCCATGAAGTTCCTCGCTTAAGACCCTACGTAGGTCTTCTCTTCTTCCAGATTTACTGTCCGCTCGGGCAGCTATTCTCATTTTTCGTTATCCACATGCTGTTGTCGGCCAACCAGGCTGCGGCTTAATTCATTGTATCAATGACCAGATTTATTCGGTTATTCCTGGCCGCTTTGCGCGGTTCAGAATCTAACTTCACATCCGGCAGTATTAACCGGGCTATCTTTCTCCTGTCCGTTCCCATGATTCTGGAAATGGTCATGGAGTCGCTGTTCGCGGTAGTAGACGTGTTTTTCGTGGCTAAAATTGGTACCGAAGCCGTCGCAACGGTGGGTCTGACGGAGTCCGTGCTGACACTGGTGTATGCCATCGCTATCGGCCTGAGTACAGCGGCAACGGCCCTGGTAGCCCGTCGCGTGGGCGAAGAAAACCAACGCGAAGCCGGCACAACAATCGGGCAGGTCATTCTCGTTTCACTGGCTGTTGCGCTGGTGATGGGCATTCCGGGTTTTGTGTTTGCCGAAGACATCCTCCGCCTGATGGGTGGCGATGAGCGCCTGATTGCGAATGGCTCGGGTTTTACACGGATGATCTTTGCCAGTGCACCAGCCATCGTCCTGCTCTATACACTCAGTGGTTGTCTGCGTGGTGCGGGTGAGGCTTCCATCGCCATGCGGTCGCTGTGGATTGCCAACGGGTTTAATATTATCCTGTGCCCAGTGTTTATTTTCGGATTTGGCCCGATACCGGCGATGGGCGTTATGGGCTCTGCCATGGCAACAACCACCGGCCGGACGGCGGGGGTGCTCTATCAGTTGTACGCCCTGACCAGACGTAGCGGTTCCGTCAACGTTCGCCGGTCCGACCTGTCGTTCAACAGCGATATCGTCCGGAATTTGCTGAGCATTGCGGCTGGTGGCACGGGGCAATTTCTGGTGGGATCAGCCAGTTGGATTTTCCTGACCAGGATTTTGTCGACGTTCGGCAGCGACGTAGTGGCTGGCTATACGATTGCTATCCGGATCATGATTTTCACCATTCTGCCGTCGTGGGGCATGGCCAACGCAGCCGCCACGTTGGTCGGCCAGAACCTTGGGGCAGGCCAGCCCGAACGCGCCGAAACTTCGGCCTGGCGAGCGGCCCTGTGCAACATGATCTTTCTGGTTGTGGTTGGGATTACGTTCTTTATCGGGGCAACCGAGATTGTGGGCCTGTTTGAACGCGACCCACGGGTGGTGAACGTAGCGGTTGAATGCCTACGGGTGTTCTGCTTAGGGTACGTGTTCTTTGCGTACGGCATGGTCATCAGCCAGGCGCTCAATGGAGCCGGCGATACCCGTACACCAACACTCATAAACATTCTATGCTTCTGGGTGATTGAGATTCCTTTAGCGTATACGTTGGCAACGTTCGTGAACTGGGGTCCGCCGGGCGTATTCTGGTCCGTGGCCATTAGCGAATCGCTGCTGGCAATTATTGCCATCATTGTGTTCCGTCGGGGTCGGTGGAAGGTGGTTCAGGTCTAGGCAAATTATAGCTCAGACCGCTCAAAACGGCTGATTCAGACCGAAACTTTTAGCCAAATTGCCCCGTTATTATTTATACGGTACTGATCTGACCCTTGGTTGGATCAGCACCTTTAATCCGAAATTAGTACATGATCGACACCCATAAAAACCCTGAAACCGCAGTCTTAGTCGCGCTGGTAACACAGAAGCAAACCGCCGACCAGACGAAAGAGTATTTAGATGAACTGGCGTTTCTGGCCGAGACGTCGGGAATCCGAACCGTTAAAACGTTCGTTCAGAAACTTGAACGGCCTGATACGCGTACCTTCGTAGGTAAGGGTAAGTTAGAAGAGATTCAAACCTACATTACCGATAACCCGGTTGATACGATTATCTTCGACGATGACCTGACACCTGCCCAGGTGCGTAACCTCGAAGGTGAGTTTAAGGAGATTAAGGTACTTGACCGGAGTTTGTTAATTCTGAACATTTTCTCGATGCGGGCGCAAACGGCGCAGGCACGCGTACAGGTCGAACTGGCCCAGTACCAGTACCTCTACCCACGGCTGACCCGCATGTGGACGCACTTAAGCCGCCAGAAAGGGGGTGTAGGGATGCGTGGTCCAGGGGAATCCGAACTGGAGACTGACCGCCGGATTGTAAAAGACCGGATTGCATTCCTGAAGGAGAAGCTAGAGAAGATTGATAAGCAAAGCCAGACCCGCCGGAAAGAACGCGACCGACTGGCTCGGGTAGCCCTCGTTGGGTATACCAACGTCGGTAAGTCAACGCTGATGCGGACACTGGCTAAAGCCGAGGTCTTTGCCGAAAACAAACTCTTCGCTACGGTCGATTCCACCGTGCGGAAGGTAGTGCTGGGTAATATTCCGTTTCTGCTGACGGACACGGTTGGATTTATCCGAAAACTGCCGACAACGCTGATCGAGTCGTTTAAATCGACGCTGGACGAGGTACGCGAAGCCGACATCCTGCTGCACGTAGTCGACGTATCGCACCCGTCGTTTGAGGAACACATTGAGGTAGTTAGCTCAACGCTGAGTGATATCGGTGCGGCCGACAAACCAACAATTCTGGTGTTCAACAAAATTGACCAGTTTGAGCCGAAGGAGGATTCGGCTTATGAACTGGTGCAGGAACAGGAAGGCGAGGTTCCGGTGGCCGTCCGTAAACAAACGGCGCTGCAATACCTCAAGAAGACGTACCTGACCCAGAAAGCCGAGCACGTTGTGTTCATATCGGCCCAAAACCGGGAAAATATCGACGAACTGCGGGACTTGATTTATAATCTCGTGAAAGAGAAGCACTTTACGATTTATCCGAACTGGGTTAACGTACCACTTTCTGAATCGGCGGAATACGGCGACGGTTTGGCAGGTTGACGAATTTTAAGCAATTTTGCGGATAGGAAGGCGGTTTCACAACCGCCTTTTATTTGGCTCCGTAGTTCAATGGATAGAATAGACGTTTCCTAAACGTTTGATATGGGTTCGATTCCCGTCGGAGCTACTCCCAAAGCCATCGATAGGCCGTTGCCTGTCGGTGGCTTTTTCTTTATACACCACCCAGTAAATTTATAATAAGTCTATTTAATTATATAAGTAGAAACAAACAAAATTGCCCTTGTTTACGTCAACATTAGAAAAAGCCAACAGTGCTTCCTCTTTTTACTCAAGAATACGCTATGAAAATTGAACGACAGGCATACGATCAGCTCCCCTTTGCCATTAAGATTGGCGCTCTAATTTTATGGGGAACGCAATTATCGTCTTACTCTGAAGCAGGCCGATTTCGGCAGTTGTATCAGTTCAACGACTTCTTCGCTGAAATGTGTTTCGATGAAGCGCAGCAAACGCTTACCTGTATCTGCACGTTTACAGAGCTGAATTCGCTGGAACCCTATCTGAACAGTATGAATTGGCAGGACTTCTACGCTGAACTGTAACGAGCTACGTCTATTTATCGATGTTTTGTCACACCAACCTGCTCACACCATTGCAAAACGGGGCAGGTCGAACAGTGGGGTAGCGTTCCGGTGCATATGTGCTTCCCAAACGGCATGAGCAGCCGGTTGATATCAATCCATTGCCCCTGCGGTACCTTAGTCTCCAACACTTTCAACGTTTGTTCGGGTTGCCGGGTCAGAACATAGCCCCAGCGATTAACCACCCGATGCACGTGTACGTCCACACTGATGGCCGCCTGACCGGCCGCTACGCCCAATGCCAGATTCGCGCACTTTGGCCCTACGCCTTTAAAGGAAGTAAGCAATTCAAAATCAGCGGGGAGTGTACCGCCAAATTCTAAAACAGTACGTTCGGCAATCCCCCGCATGGTGTACGCTTTCTGATCGGGGTAGGTCGTACCGTACAACAATTCCGTTAAGGTCGGAATGTCGAGAGCCAGCAACTCGTCGGGCGTACGGGCAACCGCAAACAATCGTTCCGACACCGGAATGGTGGTTTCATCCAGCGTCCGGATGGAAACGATGCACGAAATCAGTTGCTCAAACAGGCTGTTGTAGCCCCGCTCTGCCAGCTCGAACATGGCGGCCTTCGGGTACGGCTGAATGGCCTTGTCGATGAGGTTCAGAACGGTTGTAAGATCAAAATCAGGCTTCATTCAGTTTTCGGTTTACAGTTTTCTGTTCACGGCTGGTGATACTGGCTATCCGCCCCAAGCGCAAACAGAAAACTGTAAACCGAAAACCCGCATCCAGGGTTTTTAGACCTTCGTGATCACCAGTTCGACCCGGCGGTTCTCGGGCCGTTCTTTCAGGCTCTTATTGGAATTGATCGGGCGCGACGGACCGTAGCCAACCGTATCGATACGGTCGGAGTCAATACCTTTGGAGACTAGGTATCGCTTTACCTCGTTGACCCGGTTGCGCGAGAGTTCGACATTGGCATCAAAGCTACCGACAATGTCGGTGTGTCCTTCGAGCCGGATCGTCAGCGTCGGATTTTCCTGCATAATTCCAACCAGCCGATCCAGTTCCGGGAATGATTCCGGCTTCAGATCAAACCTGGACACGTTGAAGTAGATATTCTTCAACGTGATTTTTGCGCCGGTCTCGATCGGAACCAGGTCAAAATTCCGGGTTACGTCCGAACGACTGGTCGCCAGGGTGTCGCTCTGGCTAAAATAACCCTTTGCCGAGGCCATAACGGCATACACCGCAACGGTCTGGCCGGGGGCGCTGTATTTTCCGGTAGAGGCATCACTACGTACTGAATCGGCGGGTTCGTCTCCGTTCGTTTCAGCCCCCGACAGCAACTGGTACGTAATAGTCGCTTTCAACGGTTTTTTGGTTTTAACGTCGCGCACGGTACCGTTGATAGCCACGGCCACGGGCGTATTGGGCTTAGGTTTTTCGGGCTCCGGCGTCGGTACGGTTGGCGTTGCCCGGGGTGTCTCACGGGGCTTCGGCTCCTGTTTGGGTGGCGTAGTCGGGGCTCGTCTGGCATTTGGTTTCTTCGCCGGATTGGTGATATGAACCCCCCAGAAGTTAAAACAGATCTCGCCGTTTCGGTTCTGATCACTACACTCGAAGAGGTCGAATACCTCGTAACCAGGGGTGATTCGCTCGAAATAAGCCACAAAATCAACCTGCTCGCCCGGCGATACGTCCCGCCGTTTTTCGGTGGGTATGTTCTCCGCTCTGACGAACTTAAACGACTTTTCGCCATCGTTCACGTAGAGCCTTGCGGTCGGTACGAAGCTGATGGTATTACCCGAAGGAAGCGAGTAGCCACGTCCGTTCGGTAACGGAATTTTAAACATCTGCCCCGACGACCGTTTCGAGCGAAACGTCATGTAAATGATCGTGTATTGATCCGTCAGCTCGACGCGCCGGATGGTTACGTCGCGGTCGTTAACGTCATCAACGCGGGGATTTTCAGTCGTGTACTGCGCCTGAGCCCGTAGACCAAACGGACTGAGCAGCAGCAAAAAGAGGATAATGTGTCGGCAGTTCATGATCGTTGTTTACAGAGCGCTTACCTTTACTAAACGTTTGATTACGCCGGGTAGTTTAGGGTTTAATTTCTCTGCTTTTCAATTTTTTATGCGTACGATACTACTACTGATCGTTTCTAACCTTTTCATGACAACTGCCTGGTACTGGCATCTGAAATACCATAACGAACCGCTCTGGAAAGTGATCCTGATAAGCTGGGGCATCGCCTTTTTTGAATACTGCATTGCGGTGCCGGCCAATCGTATCGGTTCTTTTGAATTTAACGCATTTCAGCTCAAAACGATTCAGGAAGTTGTAACGCTGATTGTGTTTGCGGCCTTTGCTGTGCTGTATCTGAAAGAAGAGATAAAGTGGAACTACATCGTTGGTTTTGTCTTTCTGGTGCTGGCGGTTTTCTTCGTGTTCAAGAAGTGGTAAGTTTTAAAACGAAGCGAGGGCACCCCGGTCGGGTGTGCCCTCGCTTCATGTATACGCCTAAGAATCAATACCCCGCATTCTGCACCAAGGCCCGGTTGGCATCGATTTCCCGCTGCGGAATTGGATAAATGAGCCGTGGATCATTGAACCGGATGGTACCGATGTTCTGCCGGGTCCGCTTGATGTCGTGAATCAGCGTGCCTTCGAAGGCCAGTTCCAGCCGGCGTTCCCGCAGAATTGCGTTCAGCGTAAGCTGTGCGGGCGTCAGTGGCGCCAGCCCGGCCCTCGCCCGGATCAGGTTTACATCATCGAGCGGGGCAGCCCCCACCGACGTGTTGTTCCGGAAATTAGCCTCGGCCCGGATCAGGTACATTTCGGCCAGCCGCAGTACCTGTACGTTGCCATATTGATTGACAAACTTAGCCGTACGGAGCAAACCACCATCATCTTCATAGAACAGGCCACCGCGCTGATCGGCCTGCTCGTACAGGTTCAGGTGGCGCTCCTGAATGTAGATGTCACCCCGACCGCCGTAGTCCCGGATAGCGTAATACAGATTCAGGTTATTGACCCCGTCCTGATCGGTTACCTGCACTGCAAACACGGTTTCGTCTGTATTGAACCCATTGATGAACAAGCGCAGGTCGAATACTTCTTCAATGGGCACCAACTGATAGCGGTTCGACGCAATGACCCGATCGGCGGCACTGGCGGCCGGACCGAAACTGCCCTGCTGCAAATACACGCGGGCCAGCATGCCGGCGGCTGCTCCTTTGGTAGAAAAGAAGCCGTTGGTGGCCGGTAGCCGGGTTTCGGCTTCGGTCAGGTCTTTGATTACCTGGGCATACACTTCCGCTACCGAGTTACGCGGTACCTGGTTGCTTTGGTTAAGCACCGTCGTAGGCGTCAGCACGAGGGGGACACCCGGGCTGGTGTTCGCATCACCGTCGCCCCAGGGCCGGGCATAGAAGCGCACCAGTTCAAAGTACATCGTCCCCCGGATAAACTTGGCCTCCCCTTCAATGCGTCCCCGTTCACTAGCTTCTGCGAGATTCAGATTAGCCAGCACCGTATTACAGATATTGATCGTGTAATAGGCAGCCAACCAGGTATCTCTAACCTGTCCGTTTGTGGTCAGTATGGCTTTGCGGGCAATTTCGGCTGGTTCCAGAAACGTTCCGTTCCAGGTAGTCTCGCCGTTATCGCCCAAAAGTTCAGCATCCCGTAGCAGGTTACCGCCGTACAGATTTCCATTCCCGAGCGCATCATAGGCACCGACCAGTAAGGCATCCAGATCCTGGGCCGTCTGCAACGCCTGCTGTGCATCAACCGAGTTGATCGGATTAATATCCAGTTTGTTATCGCATCCGGTCAGCAACAGGCCCACGGCCAGCACCGACCCAACGATTGACAGTTTTATATGATTCATACCGAATTAAGAGCAATGAGTTGTTCAGATTACCATTAAAAACCGATGTTGATACCCGCCGTAATGGTCCGGGGTTGCGGAGCCGAGTAGAAGTCGTTACCCAACCCGATGTTGCCAGCCGCTGCATCGGTGTTCACTTCAGGGTCCCAGCCAGTGTAGTTGGTAAAGGTCAGCAGATTCTGGCCCGTTACGTAGACGCGAACCCGGCTGAGTTTCGCCCGGTTTGTCAGCGTTTTAGGCAAGGTATACCCCAGCGTAGCCGTTTTCAACCGAACATAATCTCCATCCTGGAGGTAACGTGACGACTCGACCGTTCCATTACCGCCCACTAACCGGGCCTGCGGTACGTCGGTGATATCGCCCGGGCGCTGCCAGCGACGCAGTTGATCGCGGGTCTGGTTGTCGAAGAAGTTACCGTTGGCCGACATGTACTGACCGGCTGCGTTGTAGATCTGGTTGCCGAACTGTCCCTGGAACAGGAAGCTAAGCTCCAACCCTTTGTACGACAAGGTATTGGTTACCCCACCGATAAAGGAAGGATTCGGATTGCCGATCACTACGCGCTCGGCCTGGTTCGGATTGTTGGTGGTGCTCCGATCCAGGCTACCGTCTGCGTTGGTGGTATTGCGGTAGTAAAGGGCGTCACCGTTCTGCGGGTCTACCCCGGCATATTCACGGCCAAAGAACACCCCGATCGGGCTTCCTTCCTGCGCCTGGTTGATGTAGCCGCCCTGAATGATCTGCCCGTCGAGGTTCGTGATCTTGTTGGTGTTGCGGGCAATATTCAGGTTGGTGCTCCATTGGAAAGCGCCCCGAACGTTCTGCGTGTTAATGACAAATTCAAATCCTTTGTTTTCCAGCTGACCGACGTTCCGTAGCTGGGTAGCAAAACCGGTTGTTCCCGGTACATTCACGTTCAGCAGCAGATCACGGGTATTCTTCGTGTAATAGTCGATTTCGCCGGTAATGCGGTTATCGAGCAGGCCGAATTCAAGACCGATGTCCGTCTGAAGCGTTTTTTCCCAGCTCAAATCCGGGTTAGCAATCTGCGAGGGAGCCTGCCCTGGAATCCCGCCGTAACTGGCCGTTCCGTCGTACAGCGCCCGCGAGCCGAAGTTCCCAATCTCAGCGTTCCCCGTCAGACCATAGCTGGCCCGCAGCTTCAGATTACTGATAGCCGGAATGTTCTTCATAAACGACTCTTCCGTCAGAATCCAGCCTACTGATGCTGACGGGAAGATACCGTAACGATTGTTGGCACCAAACCGCGACGAACCATCTACCCGGCCTACCAATCCCAGCAGGTAACGGTTATTAAAGCGATAGTTCAGACGGGCGAAATAGGATAGGAAACTAAAGGAGGTTTCGGTCGACAAACCGGCCGTGATGCGGGCCGCAGCGATGATCTGCTTATAGGCGTTACTTGGAAAATCCCTACCCTGCACCTGTGTAAAATTGGTGCTCGATTCCTGGTACGACATACCGACCGTAGCATCGACATCGTGCCGCTCAGCAAACGTCCGCCCAAACGTAAAGAAGTTGTTGGTCGTGTAGTTTACGATTTGCGCAAAGTTGTTGATCCCAACGCCGTTTGGATTACCCAGCAGCGTTTCGCGACCGTAGTATTGCTCTTCGTTCTTAGTCAGGATGTCAGATCCCCACTCCGACCGGAACGACAGGCCGGGCAGAATGCGATACTCGGCAAACACATTCCCTATTACCCGATACGACGTAGTTACGTACGATGCGAAATCCCGGTCGAGCAGGGAATTGTAGTAGTAGGTCTGGTCGTTGAGCCGATTAGTTGTTGGATCAATAACCGGTGAGATGGGCGGCAACGCGACAATCTGCATCGGCGTCGTAAACGAGTTGTCGTTAGCCAACTGGTTGTTGACCGTGCGAGCTACGTTCAGATTAACACCCAGCGTCAGCTTGTCAGTGGCGGAGTGGTCGAGGTTAACCCGACCGCTTAACCGGCGGAAACGGTTACTGATCAGAATACCGCTCTGATCGAGATACGACCCCGATACGTAGAAGCGCGTTTTGGCGTCGCCACCACGGGCGCTCAGGTCATACTGCTGAATGGGGGCATCCTGATACGCCTGATCCTGCCAGTTCGTATTGATACGTCCCTGCTCCCAGTTAGCCCGGTCGCCGGCCGCATTTGACGTGAAGAAGTTCTGAAGCTGCGCCTGGGTAATGTTGGTCAGACCGAGCGCTACCGAGTTGGCCCGCGCTTCTTCAAAAAACTGAACGTATTCCTGCGTATTCAGAAACTCACGCCTGCGGGTCGGGTTGCTGAAACCACCGTAGGCATTCAGTTCAAACTGCGTTTTACCCTGCCGTCCTTTCTTGGTCGTAATCAGCACCACGCCATTACTAGCCCGCGATCCGTAAATGGCTGACGCCGACGCATCTTTCAGGATATCAATGGACTCAATGTCGTTGAAGTTGATGTCGGCAATGGGGTTTGTCAGCGCTGCTGTTGCATTCGGGTCCCCCGGCGCACCGGTTGTAATGGGAATTCCATCGACCACGAACAACGGCTGGTTGCTGGCCGATACGGACGATGAGCCCCGCACCCGGATTTGCAGCCCCTGGCCAACTTTACCGTTCAGGGAGGTGATCTGCACACCGGCGGCCCGGCCCTGAATGGCCTGCTCAACGCTGGTAACGGGCAGATTCTCGATTTCCCGGCCGGATACTTTAGCAATGTTACCTGTCAGGTTCCGCTTCGATTCACTACCGTAGCCGACAACGACCACTTCATTGATCGAGCGCGTGTCGGCCCCTAACCGCACGTTAATTGTGGATTGATTACCAACAGGGATTTCCTGCGAGGTGGTGCCAACGAAACTGAAGACGAGTGTCCCCACATTCGCCGGTACGGTTAAAGAATAATTACCTTCTGAGTCGGTCTGAGTACCACGGGTTGTTCCTTTCACAACGACAGAAACGCCTGGCAGTGGGTTTCCGTCTTCCGCTGAGGTTACTTTCCCGGCTACCCGGCGCTCCTGCGCCAGGGCAGGCAGGGCGAATGCTCCCAACCATACCACAAACAATAAAAATCTCTTCATAGAGCGGTCGTTGAAATTATGTTATGAGAAAATAGGCAGCAAAAGTTGTGGTTAAAATTTTGTTAAAACAACAATTACGTGAAAATTATCAAATTTGTTTTGCTTCAATTAAAACCAACCATACAATTGCTAACGAATTATAATGTAAAATAAAATTTCGGGTAACACAACCCGTATAGCATACTGACAAGTCTTTCGGCACGCCCGTTGTCTTACGGCAAATTATATACGCTGCTTTTCATTTTTCAGCAAGCCTAGTAACTAGCATAAGTGGATGATACGTGGAGTCCTGCGGTCAGGGTGGTGTCAGGTTCAGAACCTGACACCACCCTGACCGCAGGACTCCACCTCTTAAAAACAAATCAGGCTACACCTGCTCGGTATAGCCTGATTTGATACAATTACATACACGACTTCAGAATAGCCTTTTGTATCATGACACCCCAAACCCCTGAAGGGGCTTAGCGCTGCTGATTTCACGTATTCTGGCTGAGCAGTGATAAGCCCCTTCAGGGGTTTGGGGTAAAAGCAATGTGAAACTAGTATTAATAGCCTTCGTTTTGAACAAGGGCTGAGTTAGCGTCAATCTCACTCTTTGGAATCGGCAATACCAGTTTGGGCGAGTTCCAGGGCAGGGTACCCGCATTCTGCCGCAGCCGCTTGATGTCGTGGATACGCAAGCCTTCGAAGGCCAGTTCTAACCGGCGCTCCTGCAGTACGTCCGTGAGCGTGGGGTTGGCAATGGGGGCCAGCCCAGCCCGTGTCCGAACGGCGTTCAGGTCTTCGGCGGGCGTTGCGCCTACCGCCGAATTAAGCCGCAGGTTGCACTCGGCCCGTGTCAGCAGGATTTCGGCAACCCGGATGACAGGCACGTTACCACCGAAATCAGTCCACTTGCCCGAATAGTAGCGAGTACCGGCACCTTTCACGCCGATGTAAAACAAATCTTCACGACGGCTATCGGTGGGGGCATACGACTCGACAAAGCTGTTCAGCACCTGCACATCGCCCCGGCCTACAGCAGCGCCATCCGCCGGAATGCTGGCGTAGAACGTAGTCAGGCCATCGTTGGTGGTTCCGGGGTTGTTCTGCGTATTCTCCTGAATCTCGAAAACGCTTTCGGCCGTGTTCTTATTCCGAAACACATCCGCCACACCGGGGTTAAGCCGGAACTGGTTCGATTGCAGAATCTGGTTGGCGGCATTGAGTGCCTTGGCATAATCGGCCTGTTGCAGATACACCCGGCTCAGGAAACCCAGCGCCGAATACTTATCGGCCCGTACGCCATTATCGGTAGGCAGCAGCGTCGATGCCTTGGTCAGATCGTCCAGTACCTGCGTATAAACTTCCGCTACCGTATTGCGGGCTCTGGTTTCGGCCGCCTGTTCCTGCGTCAGTGTAGGACGCAGCACCAGGGGTACGCCCGGCTGGCTGTTATCAGCGCGAGTGCCCCACGGCAGGGCATACAGCCGTACCAGTTCGAAATACATGATCCCCCGCAGGAAACGGGCTTCGCCTTCAAACTCCGCTTTCTGGTCGGCGTTCTGAATTTTGTCCAGTGATCCGAGGATGTTGTTGGCTACGTTGATCACCTGATAGGCCGTCACCCACGTCCGTTGCGCTTCGGAGTTGGTAGCCAGCATCTGCCGGTTTGCCACCTCCCGGTAGCCCTGGAACGTACCGCGCCACGCTACGTAGTCGTCTGACGCCAGCAGCTCGGCCAGGAGGTTCAGGTTGGTTCCGTACAATTCGGCATCGGCCAGTCCACCGCCCTGCACGCCGGGCAATACACCATACGCACCGATAATGGCACTCTCGATGTCCTGAGCCGACGAAAGCGCCGTCGCTGCATCAACCGATTGCCGGGGTTCAATATTCAGCCGGTCATCGCAGGCAACCAAGGCCAGCGCCAGACCCAGCGATACAATTATTTTTTTCATACTCTATATATCCGTATAGACACCGGGTTAGCTGCCCGGCGCCATGACTGTTTTGCTTAGAAACCTAAATTGATACCAACCGTGAACGTCCGGGCCTGAGGTGGCGTGTAGAAGTCGTGGCCCAGGGCGATGTTGGCTGTCTGGTTGCTGCCGTTCGCGTACTGCGTGTTCACCTCCGGATCGTAGCCGGTGTAGTTGGTGAATGTGAACAGGTTCAACGCCGATACGTACACCCGCGCCGACTGTACGGAGATTTTCCGCAGCAGCGCACTCGGCAGATTGTAGCCAAACGATACGGTTTTCACGCGCAGGAACGAACCATCCTGCACCCAACGCGACGATACGCCCGTGCCATTACCACCCCCAAAAACAGCTCTCGGTACGTTGGTAATATCACCAGGTTTCTGCCAGCGGTTCAACTGATCGACGGTCTGGTTGTCGAAATAGTCACCGTTCACCGACTGATAGATAGCCGCCGTGTTGTAGATGTCGTTGCCGTAAACCCCTTGCAGCAGGAAGCTCAGGTCGAATCCTTTGAACGAGAAGTTGTTGGTCAGACCGCCCGTGAAATCAGGGTTTGGGTTGCCCACAAACATCTCCGGTGCTGCTGCATAGTCGGCAGTCGGATTTCCGTCTGCACCCTGGTACAGCGCATCACCTGTCTGCGGATCGACGCCTACGTACTTCTTGCCGTAGAAAATACCCAGCGGCTGGCCTTCCGTTACGTAGCTCAGGAACCGCGAGTTGGCCCGGATCGGCGATACGTTCAGCTTCGTCACCAGGTTGCGGTTGAACGAGATGTTGAAGTTGGTCGACCACCGGAGCGCTTTCGTCAGGTTCTGCGACGTAATGCTGAATTCTACCCCGCGGTTCCGCAGGCTACCAATATTCCGGGCAATGGTGGTGAACCCGTTAATAGCTGGCTGCGGCTGGTTCAGCAACAGGTCGTTCGTTACCTTATTATAGAAGTCGATCTGTCCGTTGATGCGGTTGTTGAGGAAACCAAACTCCAGACCAATGTCCAACTGCGTCGACTGCTCCCAGCGCAGGTCAGCGTTTGCCACCTGCGACGGACGAATACCAACCTGATCGGCGTAGTTGATGGTACCGTACAGACCGCGAGACGCGAAGTTGGCGATTTCGGAGTTACCCGTCACGCCGTAGCTGGCCCGCAGTTTCAGGAGGCTAAGCGATGGAACCGTGTTCTTGATGAACGGCTCGTCGCTCAGAATCCAGCCCGCCGAAATAGCCGGGAAGAAACCGTAGCGATTGTTCAGACCGAAGCGGGACGAACCGTCGATACGGCCCGACAAACCAATCAGGTACCGATCGCGGAACTTGTAGTTCACCCGCGCCAGGTATGACACCAGGCTAAAGCCGGTTTCGGTTGAGCTGGCATCGGTTTTCTGACTGGCACTGGCCAGTTCCTGAAATTTGTCGTTCGGGAAGTTGCGGGCTGTTGCCGATACGGTCTGTACATTCTGCTCTTGGTACGTAATACCCGCCAGAGCGTCGATGCTGTGCACCCCACCGAACGTCCGCAGGTAGCTGAACGTGTTGTTGGCGGTCCAGTTATTTGAACGGGTCTGTGCCTGATAGCCGTAGCCGGTCGGGGCACCATCTTCCGTTACGCGGCCCTGGAAAATTTCTTCCTGCAGGTTTAATACGTCGAAACCGTATTCGCTCCGGAACGTCAGCCCCGGCAGCAGTTGATACTGACCGAAGAGGTTACCGAATGTGCGGTACGTACGTGCGTAGTTCGACGCGTTGTTCAGCTCAACCAGGTTGTTGTAGTACAACGTCTGCCGGTTGTAGCCGGTCGGATCGTTCGGATCGTAGATCGGCTGGATCGGCGGCAGGGCGTTCAACTGAATTGGGTTCGAGAACGCATTATCACCCGGCACTTTCTTGTTGTTGGTACGAGCAAACGCAATGCTGGCCCCCAGACTGAACTTATCACTAACCGTATGGTCGAGGTTCAGGCGGACGTTGTTCCGCTGGAAGTTGTTGCCGATGATGAAGCCAATCTGCTTGTTAGTGGCCCCCGACAGGTTGAACCGGGTTTTCTCGCTACCACCGTTAATGGCAAAGTTTGCCTGATTTATCGTTCCCTGACGGAAAGCGGCACCGGACCAGTCGCTATTAACCGTTGAATTCGGATCAAGACCATAGCCCGGGAAACCGTCGTTCGGGTCGTTCGGATCGATACCAGCGTTGGTCAATGATTCCTTAAACAACTCCAGATACTGCGGACCATTCAGGAATTCACGCACCCGGGTCGGGTTGCTGATGCCGGTGTAGTAGCCGACCTGCACGTTGGTCCGACCGGCTTTACCGCGCTTGGTGGTGATCAGCACAACGCCGTTGCTGGCCCGGGAGCCGTAGATCGCCGATGCCGACGCATCTTTCAGGATTTCGATGGATTCAATGTCGTTCGGATCAATGTCGGCCAACGGGCTAAACTGCTCATTGTCCGTCGTGTTCAGGTCCTGCGACGTAATGGGAATACCATCCAGTACGTACAGCGGCTCGTTACCGGCCGAAATCGACGCGGCTCCCCGAACACGGATCTGAAGTGCTGTTCCCAGCTTACCGCTGCCCTGCGTGATCTGCACACCTGGCGTGCGGCCCTGTAGCGCCGTTTCGAACGTTTGGACGGGCAGGTTAGCAATGTCTTTCCCGCTGATACTGGCCTGTGAACCGGTCAGGTCACGGCGCTGCTGCGTACCGTAACCTACAACCACCACCTCGCTTAACGCGCGCGAATCGTTGGTGAGCGCTACGTTAATCTGGCTGCGGTTTCCAATAACAACTTCCTGCGCCGTGGTTCCCACAAAACTGAACACGAGTGTTGTTGCAGTGCTGGGTACAGAGATTGAGTAGTTACCTTCGGCATCCGTCTGCGTACCCCGTGTTGTTCCTTTGATTTGTACAGAAACACCAGGCAGCACGTTGCCATCTTCCGCCGATGTGACTTTCCCGGTCACCCGACGATCTTGTGCAACTGCCGGGAGGTGCAGAACCCCCACCATTAAAAGCAGAAGCAATATAATTTTTCTCATAAAGTGGTATTGTGAGATAAGTAAACTGCAAAATTAAATATTAAAAATCTGTTAACACAAGAGAGATTCCGAACAATATTTTCAACAATTCAATTAATGACACAGATAAAAATGGAACGTTGCAGGCAACCAATATTTGATAGTATTTTTTTGCAGCAAACTCGTTAAATAATAAAATAGCAGGACTGATCGCCTTGCTTTTTTTGTTAAATGATGGCTATTCACCTCAGCGCAATGAACGCATTATTTGTACTTAGTCATTTCCTACTCGCTCTATTCGTGCAGAGTCCACAATACGATAGGGCAGGTAAAGAGCCTAAACCGCAGCCTACGGTTTACATCTTTCTGAATACCGAATGTCCGGTCTGCCAGCAGTACACCCCACGGCTTGCCGACCTATATCGGCGCTTCAGGAAATCGGACGTGCGCTTTGTGGGTGTTTATCCGCTTCGGACAGACCTACCTCAAACCATCCGGCAATTTCATAAACTATATCAGCTTCCGTTTGCGGGGCAGGCCGATCCAGGTGCCAGGCTCGCACGCTATTTTCGGGCTCACGTTACACCTGAAGTTGTTCTGATGGCTGCAGATGGAACAGTAAGCTACCAGGGCGCCATTGACGACTGGTACGTATCGCTCGGGAAGCATCGGCCCTCCCCTACTCAACATTTTCTCCGTGATGCGCTGGATGCGCTGCTGGCCGGGCAACCTGTTGCTGTTCCGCGGACGGATGCGGTGGGGTGTCTGATTGAATAGAGCGTGATTCGCTATTTCACGTAGTAGAAGACCAGATTCATCATTTCGTCGGTGGAGTTCCAGCCGTAGCCTACCTGTCGAACCGGGCGGTTGGGATTAAGCGGATTCTGGTCGGTATTGTCGTATGAAGCCTCGGCGATGATGGTCGAGCCTTTAGGCAACACAAGTGGCTCGCGAAAAAAGTAGGATAACTGCCAGTTAAAATCCCAATTGTCAATTTTTATTAATTGAATAGCATCGCCGGCGGGCGTAATGGCAAACGCCTTGATCGTCTGGCCCAGCCAATGCATATGCGGCATCACTGATAACAACCGAATCGTGTCGCTGATCGGGCCATAGTTCATGTAAAACGTCGGGCGGGTATTGGCCGGCAGCACAAATGGCTGATTAGTTATATCATTCTCCGTTAGTGTCAGCGTCCGAACTTCCCGTTCCACCGGCTTTCGGGCAAAATACAGCCGAACCTCCGACTGATCGGTTTCGGGTTTCGGCGACGGAGCATAGTGGAGATTCAGGATTAGGTCGCTGCCCGCCGGAATGCGCTTGGCGGCCCCTACCGGAAACGTAACGCGGTCGTTGCCGGGTACCCAGCCGTAGAGGAATGCATCGGCTAAAGGCGTCCGCTGGAAGTCCCGCAGCCGGGGATCATCTTCCGCCAGGCCGTCGATCCCTGCCATAGTCCCCGTCGAATCAACCATCAGTCGACTGTGGTGCAGCCGTTTGCGATTCTGCGGTACAAATTCGATGGCTTCTACCCAAACGTCCTGCCTTAGGCCCATCGGTACGTGAAAATACCGGAAATCTTCGCGGCCGTCGCCTTTGATAGCATACGGTTTCATACGCAGCACCAGATCAGGCTTTCGTTGCTGGTCTGCACCGGATACACCAATTGCCGAGGGAGATGACTGGTCAGACCTTCGGTGCAGACCGGTCATCTCCCTCGGTGTACCCTCCGGCATTCCGGCCTGTACCCACTGCTGAATCAGGTCAATTTCGGCATCCGACAATCCTCGTTCGTTGGCGTAGTGCTGAAACTCCCGATCGGCCGGAAATGGTGGCATGTACCGGGCCTGTGTCACTTTGGCAATGAACTTTCCACGCTTGGCTACGTCCTCGTACGTCAGCAAGCTGAACGGCCCGACGCCCCCGGAATGATGACAGGGGGTTCCACAGTGTCGTGTAATAATTGGTTTAACGTGCTGGACGTAGGTAGGCGACTGAGCTACAATAACATGGCTCATAAACAACCAAAGCAGTAGCCAAAAACCAGTTCGCCCGTAGTACATAGTCTCTAGTGATGAAAAAAGCAGCAATGGGGTAAGCCCATTGCTGCTCCAGTACAAATTACAGGCACGGTTATCTGACTGTAAAATTCAGGCGGCAATTTGAATTGGCCTGAGACACCGGCGTAGGATCGAGGCAGATACTTTCTTCGTTCCACACTCTAAATACTAGGCCGTCGGAGGTGGTAAGCTCCCACGTCACAACAAAGGCATCGGCATTAGCAACTGTCCTACCGCCAACAACCTGTGGTCCCTGCAACCGGGCACCGGCCGGGCGAGGACGAGCAGGGTTTTCGAAGACTTTTACCGCGTTTACCTTGTCGTACTTCACGGTTGCATCTTTGTACAGATTGTAGATTTCATTGGGGGTGATGCTGAACGTGTTCCATTGCCGGTTAGCTGCGGGCGACTCAATCGTTTTTACAATTTTCCCTCCGCTGCCCAGCGACACCGTTTTAGGGTTACCATCCGGGTCGGTGTACGACTCGATCATATCTGCTTTAATAACGATCTTGGTAACAGTCAGCTTGTTATCGAGCGATACCCAACGAATCTTCAGATCCAGCTTTGCATTGTCCTGACCGGTTAATGGGAAATTTCGACCGTTGGCTGCAAAGTTGGCTTTGTCACTCGTCCCTAATTTACCCTCGGGTATGTCCGCAAAAACAGTTAATGCGTGAACCCCCGGCTCCCAGGGCTTATTGGGGTTGAGGGCCTCATCTCGGCAACCTACCAAAAGCGCAATTACGGCTGATAATGAATATATTAAATATTTTTTCATTGTTATTATCCGTTTTCCGGCAACTCAACCACGCCTACGGTTAGCTTTGGTTGAGCTACCTGTAATTCATTTAAAACTCCCACTTCACTTTTACTTTATCCCAGAAAATTGGGTCCCGGTCAAAAATAACGTCGGTGATGTACTTGGCTGCATTCGGGTTCAGCGCACCTTCCTGCTGAGGATACGGCAACCGCAGCGCATACTGACGGGGCGGCCTCGAAATTGGAGCCTGTACACCAATGGAGAACTGCTTGAACTGGCTCTGAATCGGATAACCCGTCCGCCGTTGAAGGTTCCAGATTTCCATACCCTGTCCCCACGAGCAGAACCAGATTTGCTTGGCCACTACGTTCAGTTTAGCCTGATTAGTCGTTGCCGCATCGTATAGGCCCAGCCATGCTTTTACGTACGCATCAACATCGGCCGTAGCCGGGGCTTTTGCCTTACTGGGATCTGATTTGAGTCCCTGCGCCACCACCACCGCAATCTGTTCGCGCATGGCAGCCTCAAACAGCGCCTTCGCATCGCCGGTTACGCCGGTTCCATCCAGGATCGCTTCAATCTGGTAATACTTGGTGTTCCAACTGTTAATCAGTGGCCACTGCCCGTTGCCGCCGTAGTTCAGCGAGGCTTGCCCGGTCAGCGCTACGGCTGGCGTACTCCGATCAGAATAAACTCCACCGGCTGGATACGTACCCGGGGTAGTCCGTAACGGACCATCGGCAGCCGCACCTGATACGTCGGCCCGGTCGCGGCCAAAATACCCGGCGATGTAGGCCAGATCAGCGGCCGGGACATCACCTGTGATGCTAAACGCCCGTTTATATTCATCCAGGAACGACGCCCGTAGGGGCAGATACGACCCACCAAAAGGCGTGGTACCCCGGTCGGTTGGGTTGTTCTGATCGAGTACCCGGGCTGTTTGCCGATAAAAGTAAAAAGGCAGACGCGGGTCCTTGTTCAGGATCATTTCGCCCATCAACTGGTGGTTGATGTATGTAGGATCACCCTGCCCGGCATAAGTGAAATACCAGGGATGCCGGTTATCGGCCGGGGATATCTGCGTTGAATACAGATATGTCCAGTTCTGCGCCGGGGTTGTGATAAACCCACCTGCATCAAAAGCCGCCTTGAGCTCAGCATTGCCGTTGGTGCGACCTTTGCGCGAATTCAGCAGCAGGCGCAGCTTAACGGTTTTGGCAATCCGTGTCCAGGTCGTTGCGTTGCCGGCTCCCATATAGTCGTTGATTACGGCCACGGGCTGGGCTTTAGCTAATTCGGTAACTGCCTGATCGCACAGTTTGAGCAGGTCTTCGTAGATATCCGAATCTTTGTCAAACTTAGGCGACTTGTTGGGTTCTGCTGCGTTACCTTTCCAGGCTTCCGAATACGGCATATCCCCGAACATATCCACGTAGTTACCCATCGAATAGGCTTTGAGCACCAGGGCAATGCCCCGGTAACGGGGATTTTTGCCATCTTCAGTGGCTCGCAACAACTCTTCAATGCTTTGCAAGCTTTGAAACGCGCCATTCCAGGTTCCCTGGTAGCTGGTATTACTCAGATTATACGCATCGGCAGAATTCCAAAGACCGGCGAAGCCCATGGCGTTGCTATTAACAGCGCCGAACGCGTTGACGGCTGCATTCTCGGCTACCGGTAACAGCAGCCCCAGCGAACCCGTTGCTGGTCGGTTGGGATCAGTATTTATATCCAGTTCGGTCAGGTTACACGAACTGACTACGCTGACAAGCCCAGCCAGTACCAGTGTCCTGATTATAGTCAGATTAACCATCTTAATTCGGTTGTTAACAGTTAGGTAAGAAGCAAAAACGACAGCGGGCCGCCATTTTTGATCGTAATTAGAAGGAAGCATTGAGGTTGACCCCGAAACGACGTGTCGAAGGCGAAGCCCCCAGATCAAAACCCTGAATGTTTGAATCGGCGAAGTTTGACAATACCTCTGGGTCAAAATTCAGCCCTTCCAGCATATTGGGTGCATAGAACCACAGGTTACGACCCGATACTGACAGGCGCAGACTACCGAACACTTTCGCGTACCGTTGCAGGAAAGCCTTGGGAACGCTGTACCCCAGCGATACCTCACGCAGCCGCACCACACTGGCGTCATAAATATTCACCTCATCCGCTCCGTAAGCCCCGTATCCATCCGTAAAGTGGTACTGGAAAGCCGTCATGGCGATGGTGTTTTTGATTGGCTTCCCATCTTCGCCAATCAGTGGCTTGTACGTGGCCGGATCGCCCAATACGCCAGGGATTACCCGCATTCCTTCGCGATCTTCCGAGTTTTTCAACTGCCCCCGCAGCAGCAACGAAGCCGCCGTACTTGAGAACAGGCTTCCACCGGCTTTGTAATCCACCAGCACCGACAGGTTGAAGTTTTTAAACGATACGGTGTTGGTCCAGCCCAGTGTATATTTTGTGTTTGGGTCACCGATGATTCCTGAACTAGCCGCCCGGATCGGCAAACCAGTGTTCGGGTTGATGAGGAGATTTCCGTTTTCATCCCGCGCATTCCTCGACCCAATGATCTGGCCATACGGCAGGCCGTTGCGGAAGATAGTTCCCAGCGACGACAGGCCCGTGCCACCGATAAAAATTTCTCCGCCCGGGCCAGCATCCTCAACTCGTGAGCGGATGCGGGTATAGGCTACGAACGAACTCCAGGTAAGTCCGTTTGCGGCCCGAATCGGAACGAGCGTCAGGCCAACCTCCCAACCTTTGTTCGAGATTTTACCGGCGTTGGTGATTTCGGTAGCAAAACCCGTGGTCCGTGGCAACTCGCGGGTAACAATCAGGTCGGTCGAAATCCGGTCGAAGTGCGCAACATCAACCCCAATCCGGTTATTTAAGAACTGCAGCTCAGCGCCTAACTCAACCTCCGAGGTAAATTCAGGTTTGAGGTTGATGTTATTCAACTGGCTGGGAAGGCTGGCAGTCGAAATGGCCGTTCCATTGTAAAACGTACGACCGAGGTTGTAAGCCGTGAACACCTGATACGGGTCAGCATCCTTACCAACCATGGCGTAGTTGGCCCGCAGCTTACCAAAGTTCAGGATGTTTTTCGGCAGATTCAGCACCTCCGTGAACACGAACGAACCTGCTACGGCCGGGTAGTAGTAACTGTTGTTACCGGCCGGCAACGTAGACGAGTGGTCATTCCGCACTGACGCCGTCAGGAAGGCGAAGTTGTTGTAGCCCAGCGTCAACTCACCAAAGATGCCGTACAAACGGCGTGTGTACCTGTAATCAGCCGCGTTCTGGTTCAGCGTCCCGCCAATCGTCAGCACATTCGGGTCGATAACCGGCGATCCGGTAACGGACGATTCGGTGTAGGTACGTTCGTTGGGGTTAAAGCCAAGCAGCAGTTTCGCATTAAACTTTTCCGAAAAATCATGCTGTGCCGTCGCCAGAAACGTAAAGTCAACCTCCGTTTTGGTCAGATCCTGGCGGGATACAGAGCCTAATGGCACGAACGTACCACCGGGACGAATCACGTTCTTGCGGGTTTCCGAATACGTGTTGAGTCCACCACGGGCGGTCAGATTCAACCAGGGAGTCACGTCGTAGCTCAGGGTCATATTCCCGTAAATCCGGTTGACGGCGGAGTTGTACAGGTTATATTTGGCCGTCCAGAGCGGGTTATCCAGGGCTCGGTAGAATACGTTTGACCCGTCGACGGGGTTTTCGAACGGATAGTTATTGAGGTCATAGTTACGGGGCAGGTAAAACAAGCGTCCATAAATAGAGCCTGCCGACGCCAACCCGCCATAGTCAGCGTAATAACCCGCCCCCGACTGTGGACTTTGCTGATTGGTGTTCGTATAGGCCACACTACCGGCTACGTTAAGCTTGTTCGACAACGTAGCGTTTCCGCCAAAGCTCAGGGTAGTACGTTCCGTAAATGAGTTAGGAATAATACCTTCGTTTTTTGTCCGCGAGACGGATGCATTCAGCGACGTCTTATCCCCGGTTGAGGTGATCTGAATACCGTTTTCCAATACTTTACCCGTCCGGAAAAACCCGCCTATGATGTCGTGCGGTACCAGCGGTACGGCAATACCCCGGCCATTCGGTTGCAACAGTTCCGGGAAAGCCGTCTGGTAACGAGCCGCCCCGTAGGGAACGGTCGCATCGACGAGTGGGTGGGGAATCGTACCGGCTGGGTAGTCGGGATCAACTACTTTAGAATACCGATCAAACCCTAAGGCCGCATTAACCCGATCCACTTCGGCTGGAAAAACGGTTCCCCAGTTACCAATAAAACCCCCGTTATACGTCTGGTTAGACCCTTGCGTATAGGTGTTCTGATAGTCAGGGATTGAGGATACGTTTTCGATCGAATAGGAAGAATTGAAATTGACTTCTAACCCTTTGCGGGCCGATTTGCTACCCGACTTGGTGGTGATGACAATTACCCCATTAGCAGCCCGCGAACCGTAGAGCGCTGAAGCAGCCGCGCCTTTCAGCACGGTCATATTCTCGATGTTGTTGGGATCGATGTCATAGGCCCGGTTGGTCGTCACTGTGTTCTGGTTATACCCCTGTGTGGAGTTAACCGAGTTATCGAAGGGAATACCATCGACAACGAACAGCGGCTGGTTATTACCCGTGAACGAGTTATTTCCCCGGATGGTGATCCGTGTACCGGCACCCGGAGCTCCGTTCCCGGCCGTAATATTTACACCCGGTACCTTACCGGCCAGTGCCCGCAGCGGGTCCGGCTCTGAGCGTTGCTGTAATAAGTCGCCTTTAACGTTCGATACGGCATAGGCAAGGGCTTTTTTATCCCGCTGAATACCGACAGCCGTTACCACAACCTCCGTTAATTGCTTGGAATCATTTTCGAGCCGGACGTCGATGGATGAGCGGTTGCCAACTTCGACTTCCTGCGTTGCTGAACCGACGAAGCTAAATACCAGTTTGCCTCCTTTATCAGGCACGGCAATTGAATAATTACCTTCGGCGTCGCTGTTTGTACCCTTCGTTGTTCCTTTCAGAACGACCGATACACCTGGGATCGGTGCACCATCATCGGCAGACGTGACTTTGCCCGTGATCTTCCGCTCCTGAGCCCATGCCGTGGCCCAGGATGAGCATACTACAAGTAAGCTCACCAGTAGAATTCTACTCATGTACAGTTTAAGTTAGGTCAAGAAAACGTGTTACTTCAGCAAATCTAATAATTGGCCGACACTTTACAAATAATTTACCTTTAAGCTTAATCTCATTATAATATTTCAAACTATTACTAATAAATAAAATTTTATTTTGTGTCACTTAGATTGGGTGTTAGTTATTTATACTTAAAATTTATTCTGGTGATAGTACAAAAATGTTCCGCCTGTGCTGAAAACAAAAAAGCCAGGCTATCAACCTGGCTTTTTCATGCTTATCTGAATTTTATATTATGTAGCCGACAATGAAGGGTTGGTCAGCGCTTTTTCTAACTCATTTGCCATCGAGCGTGTGTGCAGATAACCGAACCGGAACATATCCCGGGCTTTTTTAACATCTGTTACGCTGTACTGTGCCATTTCTGCCGGCTCAATCAATACATTGCATTTTGAAAAGCGCTCTTTAGTTTTATTCTGCACGGCCAGTACCAGGCTTCGCTCAATAACTCCTCGCATGGAGGTGAGGGGCTTCCTCGGCCCCAAGACGTTGCAATGTGAACCGATCACGAAATCGACCTTATTTTCAATCAGTTCCACGGGCAGATTATTAAGTACTCCTCCATCAACGTACTGGTGTTTGTTGATATAGAGCGGCTCGAATACGCCCGGCAGGCAGCACGAAGCGAGCACGGGTCGAATTAGTTCTCCCTGCTCAAACACCACAGCTTCACCATCATTGATATCAACGGCCAGAACGTGCAGCGGAATGCTCAACCCTTCAAACGAATCGTGTGGAATGTATTTCCGGTATAATTCCGCAATACCGTCGATGCGCAGCAGGCCCATTCGGTTCCAGGCCGGTCGCAGGTGCCGCATAAATGACGACGATTCAATTAATTTCAGGGCTTCGTCGGGAGTATATCCCTGAGCGATCAGCGCACCGGTGATGGCTCCGGCGCTGGTTCCCGCGATCCGGTCGAAGGTAATGCCCATTTCCCGGAGCGCCTTCATAACACCCAGGTGTGCAAATCCCCGCGCTCCGCCCCCGGATAAAACCAAACCTATTTTCATGACAAGTCAAGTACGTATTAATATAGCCAGTTTAACATCTGCCGGTGAGACTACGGCAACACCGCGACCGCGAAACATTGAACTCATTACTACAACGCTGACAGGAAGGGTTCGGTTTACGATCTCACAGAAAGTCGGCCAGTCGGCCCTTTTCCTTAATACGCACACCCTTATCAGTATGTTCAACCGTGGCCGCTTCGACTACCGGATCATGTTCAAACACCAGAATCCAGTCGTCATCAGCCGCACGTTTCAGCAGTTGCGCCTTTTCATCCATAGTCAGCAATGGCCGGACGTCGTAGCTCATTACGTAAGGCAGCGGCACATGCGCCGACGACGGAATCAGATCGGCGACGTAGGCTACCAGCCGGCCATTCACATGAAAGATGGGCAGGGTCATTTTTTCGGTGTGGCCATCGACGTACACCAAGGCAATCGTTTCGAAAGGAAATAACTGTTGGTTCAGAAACTTCAGTTGACCGCTTTGCTGTAGTGGAAGAATATTTTCGGCCAGAAAGGACGCTTTTTCGCGGGGGTTGGGCTGTATGGCCCAGTCCCAGTGCGCGGAGTGGGTCCAGTACGTAGCGTTCGGAAATGCCGGAACCAGCCGGTCGCCGTCGCGCTTAACAGCCCCTCCAACATGATCAAAGTGTAGGTGGGTCAGTAACACATCCGTTACATCGGATTCGGAATAACCGGCCGCCTGAATAGACCCTACTAACGAGTGTGTACGGTCGGGAGCATAATGCCCGAAAAATTTAGCGTCCTGTTTATCCCCAATTCCCGTATCAACCAACAGCAGGCGTCGGTTAGCCGTGCTGTTGTCCGGTTCGAAGAGCAGGCAGCGCATCGCCCAGGTACAGCGGTTCTGCTCATCGGCCGGATTGAGTTTGTTCCAGAGAGGCTTAGGCACGACGCCGAACATAGCGCCCCCGTCTAATTTGAAAAGGCCAGTATCGAGGGTTTGAAAATGCATACGGTCTGTTTTTCGGCAAATTACGTCTTTAGCCGTAAACCATAGGCAACGATTACCGATCAGCCGTGTACTTCCCAAAGGATTTTTCGACACGGCCTTGCTGGACAAAGTCGGGTCGCCCCCACAAAAAAGCCCCGGTTCAAGGCGAACCGGGGCCGGATTAACATGTATGGGCGGTTGATCAGATGGATGCTTTCACACTCTTTCCGATTGAAAGCAGATTCTCCGGTGACTGATAACCAATAACTTTCTTAAGTACGCGTCCGTTACCATCAATGAACAGCAGCGTAGGATACGCTTCCAGCGGATATACCTGCGACAGCGCCGGGCCTTCGCCTTTTTCCATGTCCATCTTTACGTTGATGAACTTGCCGTTGAAATAATCGCCTACTTCTTTCTGCGTAAATACCTTTTTCTGCAACAGCTTGCAGGGACCGCACCAACTCGCATACGCGTCCAGGAAAATGACTTTCTTCTCGGCTTTGGCACGCTTGAGTACCTCTTTCCAGGACGATTCTGTAAACTGAATACCAGGTTCGCTGCCCTTGGGCGTTTTATCATCTCCAGCCACTGCCGCACCCAGCGTAACAGTCAGCATCATCAGCATCCAAAACACTTTTTTCATACGCAACTAATTAGTTTCGTTTCCTATAACGCAGCGTCCCATCGCTTTCGTTTCACGACCGCTTTGTTGACCACCAAATTACAGCACAAGATTGATAATCCCAAACCCAGCCGTCCCGCTCCACACCGCACAATGCCGCAAACCACGAAGGACGGCGGCCGGGTTTGTTAGCGTTTAAACGTCGGTTGCTGTGCCTATGTTGTCAATCTTTCCGAACTTTGTGCACATTTACCATTGAATTGTATGCCTGTCAAGCAAGCTCAGTTTGTTATCAGCAATTCCGATCCGGCCAAATGCCCGGCTCCCGACCGCCCCGAATACGCATTCATCGGTCGCTCGAACGTAGGCAAGTCGTCATTGATCAACATGCTGACCAGCCGGACGTCGCTGGCTAAAATATCGGGCAAGCCCGGCAAAACACAACTAATCAACCATTTTCTGATTGACAACGAGTGGTATCTGGTTGATTTACCGGGCTACGGTTATGCACAGGTAAGCAAGACCGAACGCGACAAGTTTGCAGCACTGATCAATGGCTACCTTACCACCCGCTCCAATCTGCTCTGCACGTTCGTGCTGGTCGATTCGCGCATTGCCCCCCAGAAGATTGATCTGGATTTTATGACTAATCTGGGCGAACAGGGCATCCCGTTTGTGATTGTGATGACCAAATCAGAGAAACTAAGCGCCACCAAACTACAGGCTACGCTTGAACAGTATCGGGCTACGCTGCTCGAAACCTGGGAAGAGGCTCCTCAAATCATTGTCACGTCGGCCATAACTGCTGCCGGGCGTGAAGAGGTGCTGGCTTTGATCCATTCATTGAACAAAGAGTTCAGGTCAAATTAGATAACACCCGCTAAATTCGCGGTTTAATTAAAAGCAAAGGCAATACGTCTGCTTAAGCGGGCGTTACCATTTTATCGAGTAAGCATGGAAGCATTAAAACAAATCGCCAACATCGCCGGCCAGAGTGGCCTGTTTCGTATTCTGAAACCCAGCCGCACCGGTGTGATTGTTGAGTCGCTGGACGACAAAAAAGCCAAGACTATGATGGGGCCAACTGCCCGAGTCTCGGTTCTGAATGATATTTCGATCTACGTCGATACGCCCGACCAGTCAATTCCTCTGGCCAATGTACTGACGGCGATCAACGAAAAATATGGTGAGAACCTGACGGTCAACGCGAAAGGCTCTAACGACGAACTGGCCGATTTCATGGAGTCGGTGGTTCCGGAGTATGATCGCGAGCGGGTTCGGGCCAGTGATATTCGGAAACTGATTACCTGGTACGGTATCCTGCGTCAGTACGCCCCCGAGGTGTTTGAAACGCAGGAAGCCGCTCCGGCTCCTGAAGCTGAAACGGCCCCCGAAACAACCGATTCAGCGGAAACGCAGGAGGAATCTAACGCATAACTTTTGTTGTATCGGATCAGACCACGGTCGATTCCCGGTATAACAAAGAAAGGTCTCCATTTTCAGTGAATAGTAGAAAAGCCGCGATGGGCCATTGGCTTCGCGGCTTTTTTGACTTTTTAACGACTATTGGCAACAAGGTCTGACGGAACGTCTGACCGGCTAATCAGGCACGTTCAGGTCTCTGTACGCCCCTGTTTTCGGGTTAGACGTGTGTCAGACCTTTTCGTTAGTCCACCACACTCAATTTTACCGTATTGGTTCGGCGCGACTGCGCCAGCGGCATACTTAGGGTGTTGATAAAGATATCACCCGACTGCAGCTTCCCTTTTTCAACCAGCGTTTTCTTGATATCATCGACGGTCTGGTCGATGGTCAGGTCTGCGCTCGGTTCGTGCGCAATCACCTGAACGCCCCAGTACAACCCAAGGGTGTTGCGCAACTGCTGGTCGTTGGAAAACACGAACAGATCAGCTTTGGGGCGGTGGTGCGACAACCGCACGGCCGTGTATCCGGAATTAGTGATGCCGATGATGGCCTTTGCCTTCGTATCACGAGCCAGCCGGCAGGCACTCATCACTACGTTGTCGTTGATAACATTCTCCGTCGGCTCCTCGTTGACATGCGCGTGGTAGCGGAAATAGATTTTTTCGCTGCTCTTCTCAACCTGCCGGATCGTATTGGCCATGCTTTCTACGGCCAGAATCGGATACTTTCCTGACGCGGTTTCGGCGCTCAGCATGACGGCATCAGCCCCGTCGAGTACGGAATTGGCAATGTCGTTAATTTCGGCGCGGGTCGGACGAGGGGCATCGATCATGCTTTCGAGCATCTGCGTCGCTACGATGACGGGCTTGGCAGCCTTGTTGCATTTCTCGACCAGCATCTTCTGAATCATCGGCACCTCTTCGGCGGGCAGTTCAACCCCCAGGTCACCCCGGGCTACCATCAGGCCATCGGTAGCCGCGATGATTTCATCGATATTTTCAATGGCTTCCGGCTTCTCAATTTTGGCAATAACGCGGCTGCTTTTACCTTTCGACCGGATGTATTCCTTGATCTCCAGGATTTCGGAAGCCTGCCGTACAAACGACAAAGCAATCCATTCGGCGTTATTTTCCAGCCCGAAGTCAAGGTCAGCCCAGTCTTTTTCCGTAACAGACGGCATGGAGACTTTCGTATTGGGCAGGTTCACGCCTTTTTTGGATTTAAGCGGTCCACCGTACACGACTTCAGTAATAACATCCGTACCGTCGACGCTCAGTACTTTCACCTCCAGCTTGCCATCGTCCATCAGTACGCGTTCGCCGGGTTGCACATCGCGGTACATATCCTTATACGGTGTACTGACGCGCTCGGCCGTGCCAACCACTTCGTCGTTGGTAAAGATGAGTTTGTTGCCAGGAAGAATCAGGACGCCATCCTTATTCTCAACGTTACCAATGCGGATCTTGGGCCCCTGCAAATCCTGCAGAACGCAGAGGTTGAGGCCATACTCTTCGTTTATTTCGCGAATGCGCTGCAAGCGGGCAAGGTGGTCTTCGTGCGTACCGTGGGAGAAATTGAGCCGAAAAACATTCACTCCCGCTTTGGCCAGTGCCAGTAGTTGTTCTTTGGATTCGGAAGCTGGGCCAACGGTGGCCACAATCTTGGTTTTTTTGGACATGAGTAAGGAACAAATGAGGCAAAAGCGGCCAGAAGCCGGTGCAAAAATAACCGGCTACCGGAAAAATGTGCGTAAAATTTTTGCGAAGGCGTTATTGACAGGTTATAAGCCTGCTACCATATGATGTTAACCAGAGGTTGATATAACGAAAAATTGTGATCTGAAGAAACAATATTCAATTGTTCTGCAAAAGCAATAGCTAAAATCAATCGATCAAATGGATCACGATGCTGATCATAGAATGGAATCATTGTGTAAGCTTCAATATGTGAAGCCATTAAGGGTAACCAAACGAAACCAGATTGGACAGAGCCCTCAATAATATCACGTAATGATTGCTTGATAGTGGGGCTCTTACCAATTGTCGATTTTATCGCTATTTCAAAAAAGTTGATGGGGCTTACATAAACAATTTCAGCATCCTGAATACTTTGCAAAGCCTTACCTGTCAACCTTTCCTGGCTATCGAGCGACCAGATTAAGGCCTGTGTGTCCAGCAAAATATTCATCACATGTAGTCTTTTAAGTCGTCAATCGGGTCATTAAATTCTTTGGACGACCAGTATGGATGAGCAAACATACCCTTCAAACGGCCTAACTCACGTTTTGGCTTTGTAATCTCCTCTACCAGTTCCTCTACTACAGTTACTATAATTTTTGCTTTTCCTGATTTAATTGGCAATTCTTCGTCCAGATGGATTTGCCCATTTTCATACGTTCCAGTTACTGTAGTTAACATAGCTCAACAGGTTTGGCATTATAAACAATCAACATCGGCTACTATCGAGACCTGCCGAAGGCCTTTGTCCGTCAGGATGTCGTTGATACGGTCCTGGATGTAGGCTTTCACAGCCTTCACGTTCATCTTCTCGCGCTCGATCTTGATCAGAATATCAAACAGAAACTGATTTCGGATACGCTCTACCAGCGGTTCCTCCGGCCCGAGCACCCGACTCTCGCCCAGGGCGTCGGTCAGTTCAGCAGCCAGCCGTTCTGCCGCCTGCAAACTGATGGCTTTGTCGGTGTGCCGTATGGTTAATTTGATAAGTCGTGAAAAAGGCGGGTAGTTGAAATTCTGCCGCTCCTGGATTTCCTCTTCGTATAGTCCTCTGTAATCGTTTTCGATGATTTTCTGCAGGATGGTCTGCTGCGGATTGGTCGTCTGGATCAATACCTTCCCTTTCCGGCCTGCCCGCCGACCCGCCCGACCACTAACCTGCGTGAGCATCTGAAACGCCCGCTCCGTAGCCCGGAAATCAGGGAAGTGAATCAGCCGGTCGGCGTCGAAGATACCGACCAGGCTCACATTGTCGAAATCCAGCCCTTTGGTGATCATTTGCGTCCCGACGAGCATATCGACCTGCCCGCCTTCAAACTCTTGGATGATCTGCTGGTACGCGTTCTTGGCCCGTGTCGTATCCAGATCCATCCGCAGGATTCGGGCCTGTGGGAAAATGATCTGTAACTGGTCTTCCAGCTTTTCAGTACCGTAGCCGATGGTACGTACTTTGGTTGAGCCGCAGACCGGGCAGACGCGTGGCACGGCTTCCTTGTGCCCGCAGTAGTGGCAGCGGAGTTCGGCGTCGCGCTGGTGATACGTCAGACTTACGGCGCAATTCGGGCACTCGGCCGTCCAGTCGCAATCCTCGCATTGCATATAGGGCGAATACCCCCGACGATTCTGGAACAGAATGCTCTGTTCTTTGCGCTCCAGATTCGTTTCCAGTTCATCCAGCAGCGCCGACGAAAACTCGTTTTTCATCGTCTTCTGCTTTTTTTCCTGCTGCGTATTCACCAGCATAATATCAGGCAGGGTGGCATCGCCAAACCGCTGAAACAGTTCGACCAATCCGTAGCGTCCCTGCTGGGCCTGGTAGTACGATTCCAGCGAGGGCGTAGCCGAACCCAGCAGCACTTTAGCCTGCTGCCAGTGCGCCAGCATCATCGCTACGTCGCGGGCGTGGTAGCGTGGGGCCGGGTCATGCTGCTTATACGAGGTCTCGTGTTCTTCGTCCACGATGATCAACCCCAGGTTATCGAACGGCAAAAACACCGCCGACCGTACGCCCACCACAAACTGGTACTGCCCTGATACAACGCCCTTCCAGACTTCCACGCGTTCGTTGTCAGAGAACTTAGAGTGATAGATACCCATTTTGTCGCCGAACACCCGCTGCAACCGCACTACGATCTGGGTCGTCAGGGCAATTTCCGGCAGGAGGTACAGGACCTGCGTACCACCGGCCAGCGCCTGCTGAATCAGATCAATATAGATCTCGGTTTTGCCGCTGCCCGTTATGCCATGAAACAGCACGATGTTCTGCCGCTCAAACTGCGCCATGATGTCCTGCGCTGCCTGCCGCTGCGCGTCGGTCAGCCGGATTTCGGCCTGAGGAACCAGGTTGTCGGCAAAGCGGGGCTGGATTACCTCAAACGTTTCGAACACCTGATTTTTGATCAGGGTCGTCAGCGACGACTGCGACAGTTCATCGTCCTGGTTGAGAATGCTCTTATCCAGCCCTTTCTGGTTGAGCGACGGGGTGATCTGAACGGGTACGTGACGGAGGTACCGCATCACCACCTCCTGCTGCTTCGGCAGTTTCTCCAGCCGTTGCAGGAGCACCAGCAACTGCTCTTTCTCTTCGTAATTGCGGTGCAGACGAATCTTGCGGACCATCTTCGGAACGTATTTTTCCTTCACTTCCTCGAAGACAATCACCGCTTTTTTGCCGACCAGCGATTTGATAACGGCCGGTACGTTGCCCCCCTCTCCTACTAACCGCCCCAGTTCTTCGTACGACAAGGCCGGGTGTTTTTTCAACTCGGTCAACAGCATTTCCTCAACCGGCGTGAGCAGTTCGGGGTAGTCGAAGTCGGGGTTAAACTGCACTTTCGACTGGCTCGAAATTTTCAGGCCCGACGGCAGCGCTACGTTCATGACGTCGCCGATGCAACACATATAATACTCAGACATCCAGCGAAACAGCTCCAACTGGTAGCTCGTCACGAGTGGGTACTCGTCGAGAACTTCGCTGATGTAGCGGGCCTGATAGCCTGTCGGTGGGGAGTTGTGCAGCCGTGCCACTACGGCCGTCAGCACGCGGCCGTTGTTTTTCCCGAACGGTACGATCACCCGAGCGCCGATCTTGAGGATCTCGGCCATGCCACGCGGCACCCGGTACGTGAAGAGCCGAGGGACCGGAATGGGCAGAATCAGATCGGCGAAAAAGGTGACTTCTTCGTCTTCAAGGTGGGAAAATAAGGTGCGTAGTGACGTATCCACGGAGGGTGCTGAGCGGTCGTTTTAGTAAATATAGGGATAAACGCCCGGCTGCCGAAAAGGATTTCGCGGAGTCTGGAAAAAGGCCAACCCACGTAAACCTTTCCCATAAATTTGTATGTTAGTGAACTAAGGCGGTGTTTACACCCATGAATGCTATTACTGAGCGGGTTTCCACCCGCCTTACTTTATGCACAACGGAATACAACCATACGACGTCGTTATTGTAGGTGGAGGTCCTTGCGGACTGGCCGCGGGGATTGAAGCGACCAAATCAGGCCTGAGTCACGTAATTCTGGAGAAGGGCAGCATTACGGAGTCCATCCGGCGCTACCCACGGATGATGCGCTTTTTTTCGACGGCCGAAAACATTGAAATTGGCGGCATTCCGTTTCCGATTTCAGGCGTAAAGGCCAATCGGAACGAAGCGTTGCAGTACTACCGCAAGGTGGCCGCTTATTACAAACTCAACACCAAAGTTTTTCAGGAAGTCGAGCGGGTACAGAAGCACAGCCACCATGAACATGGCGACGTTTTTACCGTGAGTACAACATCCGGTGAGGAATACCAGGGGCGTAAGGTAATTCTGGCAACGGGCTATTTCGACAAGCCGCGCTGGCTCGGCATCCCGGGCGAGGACCTGCCGAACGTATCGCACTACTATGACGAACCATTTAAATACTCGTTTACCAAAGTCGTTATTGTCGGTGCGTCGAATTCGGCCGTTGAAGCCGCATTGGAATTGTATCGCCACGACGTGGACGTAACGGTTGTTCACCGGCGCGAAGATTTCCGGCAAACGGTAAAGTACTGGCTGATTCCGGATGTAAAGAACCGGGTGAAGGAAGGTAAGATCAAAACCCGCTTCGATTCGTGCGTAACGGCGATCACCCCAGACAGCGTTCGGATTACTAATGTGCAGACCGGCGAGGAAGATGTATTACCCGCCGATTTTGTGTTTATCCTGACCGGCTACGTACCCGACTCCGATCTGCTTCGTCGCTGTGGGGTTGAACTGAATCCGGAAACGCACGTACCGATTTACGACAAAACGACCTTCGAAACCAACGTACCGGGACTGTATGTCTGCGGGACAGTGATGGCCGGCATTTACACCGAAAAAGTGTTCATTGAAAACGGCCGTGAACACGCCCAGGCCATTATCGACCATATTATGGGCCGGGAAGTACATAAGGTCAACGAGCTTATCCAACGTATCTGAATACAGGGGGCGCTCAGCACTGAGCGCCCCTTTCTATTGCTTTCGCTTCTTTTCCCGCATTTCCTGCTGCCGCATCGACATACCGTCGATGGTAGCAAATAGCGACTTGGTTGGTAAGGGCTTCGTCTGCCGGATCTTAACACCGCCATCCTTTCCGATCAGCACTACCGCAAAATTGCTGGATTTTACGTTCAGGTCGTCGCGCAGGTACGTCTTATCGGCGATGGAGAGTTGGTTTTCCAGCGCGTCGATAATGAGCATATCGCGGTCGTTCAGCCCGGACGTTTCGCTGGCCAGGATTTCTTTCTGTTGTTTGTAGTCGGCCGACTGGTCTGACGGAGTGTACACGACTAAAATCCGTTTCTGCCATTTACCGGCTTTTACGGTTTTCTCGATTTGACTTTGTGCCAAAGCATTCGTGCCGATCAGAAAAAGGCCCGCCATCCAGAGCCAGCTATGTGCCAATACCCATCGTGTGTTGCGCATGATGCATCAGGTCCATTTACTTAAGAACTGTGCAAAAGCGTCTTTGTATTGATCACTGACCGGAATTGTTACGGTACCAATCTGGATGGTGTTGCGCGTGACGGCTTCGATCTTGTCCAGCGAAACGATAAACGACCGGTGGACCCGCATGAATCGCCGGGCGGGCAGTTTTTCTTCCAGGGCTTTCAGGCTCGTTAGTGACAGTAGTGGCTTGGGCGTTTTGTTCTGATGCGGGTCGAAGCGGAGGTGAACTTTCACGTAGTCTTTCAGCCCCTCGATATACAGAATATCATCAAATGCGACCCGTACCAGTTGGTATTCAACCTTCAGGAACAGATAGTCTTCCTGCTGGTGGGAGCCTGTCGGAGCCGGGACCGCGGGCTGATCCGTTGACTCGAATGAGCCAACCGGCCGCATGGGGCTCAATTCCGGGCCAGACCGATCGAGTGGACCTTCGAACCGCGACGAACCAGCGCGCTGGAGCAGTTCTACGTACGCTTTCGCTTTATTAGCCGCCCGCAAAAACTCTTCATAATTGAACGGCTTGAGCAGGTAATCCAGCGCATCAACCTTGTAGCCGTCCAGGGCAAACTGGTTGTAGGCGGTGGTGAAAATCACCCGGGGAGCGCGGCCGTTCGGCCCGGGTTCAAGCACCCGGGCCAGTTCGATACCCGTGAGGTCCGGCATCTGAATGTCCAGAAATACCAGGTCGATGGCTTGTTCGTGCAGCCCCCGCAGGGCTTCTACCGCACTCGAATAGCGCCCTACCAGGTTTAAAAATGGCGTCTTTTCAATGAATGCGCTCACCAGCCCCAGTGCCAGCGGCTCGTCGTCAACGGCAATGCAGGATAACGTCATAGAAGATGTCGGCAGCTAAGGCCGCCAACGGTAAAGATAACGGAAAGGGGTACTTAAACCGGTACGTTCGAGGTGGCGATCACCTGCTCTACAGGAACCGCCTGACCATCCAGAAACAGCTTCAGGTGAACAGCGTATTCGTTCTCCGGCGTTTTTTCTTCTACCGCCAGCACGTATTTGTCCGGATATAGCAGGTCCAGGCGTCGACGGGTGTTGGTCAGGCCAATCCCGCTACCGGCTTCCAGCGAAGGCATTTTTTCGGGGAAAACCGTATTGCGGACTTCCATGCTTAATTCGTTGCCGTGCTGATGAATACCGATATGAATCCGGCTATCATACACCGAGCTGACTCCGTGCTTGAACGCGTTTTCGACAAAAGGAAGCAGAAGCATGGGCGCAATGGGTACGTCGTGGAGGGGCTTGGGTTGCTCGAACGTAACGGCTACCTTGTCGGTCAGGCGTAACTGCATCAACTGCATGTAATCCTGTACAAAGGCAATCTCCTTGCTCAGCATGGTCGAACCGGCCTGGGTTTCGTAGAGCACGTAGCGCATCATGCGCGAGAGCCGGTGCAGGGCATCACGGGCGGCTTCAACATCGACCAGCGTCAGGGCATAGATATTATTGAGCGTATTGAAGAAGAAATGCGGGTTGATCTGCGCTTTCAGAAACGACAGTTCTGATGCTGTTTTGGCCTGTTCGAGCGCCTGCCGAAGCTGGGCGTCGGCCTGCCACTTCAGTACGGTAGCAATACTGGTACTGACCCCCATCACCAGCAGCGTTGTCATTAAAGTAGGCTGGAACCAGCGAAACTGCGGCAATGGTCTTTTAATCGGTTTGTCCGGATGATAGGCTTTATACATCAACTCGGTCAGATTAAGCCACGCATCGACCGCCCAGAAAATCAGTATCACAGCCGCCACTACGCCAACGGCCGCAGCAATGAAGGTGGCCGTGCGGTCGCGAAACAGCAAACGAGGTACCAGTACCTGCACGTTCAGGTAAAAAGCTCCTACCAGCGTCGTAAAAAAAATCCCCTGTCTTATCCAGAACCCAGTTGGGAAGTTGACGCTGGCATTGAGCGGCTGAAAAACAAAAAACGCAAAGCCAAATACGCCCCACATCAGCAGGTGCATAAGAAAGGTGACGTTGCGACGTACTGAATAGCCTGGCATTAGTTTGGTCAAGAATGGTTTATACAAGTTTACGCAAAAACACGAAAGTTACCGCTGCCAATCGACCGATAGCCCCGCCCCCCCGACTGTTCAGGTATTTCAGCCGATGGAATGGACCTGCGTGGAACGAAACAGCCTGACTTCAAGTGAGCCAGGCTGTCTGTATGCTATACCTAAATATGAAACACGCTTACCTGTTTGGAGCAAACGTAAACGTATTGATGATACAAACCTACCACTGCCTGTACAAACAAACCGGCCAAACCGACCAGTTGCCCAATTCTCCCGACTGTTTGCCGGTTTATGCCGATTAATGCCCTTCAATGGCGTTATTTCCCCCTAAACGCAACTAATCGGTTAAAGTCATACATCCATCGGTATTTGCTCAGGGTCCGTCTATTGCATTTTTCAGACTCGTTGGGCCGCTGTTGTTTTGATTCGTCAACCGTGTGGCAAAGGAGTCAGACGGTTTCTAACGCATCGCAATACCGATACACCATGAATAAGTTGTTCATCCCACTCCTCCTGTTCAGTCTGTCGGCCCCAGCCCTTGCTCAGCAGTTCCCGGCAGGCCGACCCGACAGTACGAGAGCTACGCGCCCTGATCGCAATACCATTGGCACACCCGGTCCGGCGCTGTCGACCGACGAGCCCCGCGGCAACAGCAAAATCACCGGTACGCTGATCGACTCAACGACCAACCAACCCGTACAGTATGCGACCGTTGCCCTGCTCAATCCGCAGACCGGCAAACCCGTCGACGGCACCACGGCCGATGATAAAGGTCGGTTCACGATGGGCAAAGTTGCGCCGGGTCAGTACCAGCTTCAATACTCATTTATAGGATATAAAGCGCTGACTGGCAAGACAATCACCATCCAGCGGGGCGACGACCTGAACGTTGGTACGATTCGGCTGGCACCGGACGTCCGGACGCTGACCGAAGTAAACGTAGTGGGTCAGGCCGCGCTGGTCGAAGAAAAAGTAGACCGGCTGGTTTTCAACGCCGACAAGGACATCACGGCCCGCGGGGGCGACGCCACCGACATCATGCGGAAGGTACCGATGCTGTCGGTCGATCTGGATGGTAACCTGTCGCTCCGGGGCAGCAGCAACGTCCGGGTGCTGATCAACGGCAAACCGTCGACGGTGGTAGCCAGCAGCGTAGCCGACGCTCTGAAGCAGATCCCGGCCGATCAGATCAAGACTGTCGAAGTAATTACGTCGCCCTCAGCCCGCTACGATGCGGAGGGCTCGGCGGGGATCATCAACATCGTAACGAAAAAGAATACACTTCAGGGCGCTACCCTCAACGTCGACGCGGGCGGTGGCAACCGGGGCAGCAACCTCGGCCTGAACGGCAACTACCGGACCGGCAAGATGGGCTTTAGCCTCAGCGGTTTCGGCCGGGCTGAATACAACGTTCGGGGGTCGTTCAACAACGTGCAGACCACCATCGGTACACAGGGCAACACCATCGTCACGCAAAGTGCTAATACGCTGACTCAACGGATGTTTGGTAACTATCAGCTCGGATGGGATTACGACATCGACAAGAATACATCGCTAACAGCCAGCATCCGCTACGGAGCCCGCAATGGCCTGAGCTCGCAGAATAATCTCTTAACGCAGACCCTCGGCCCAACCGACTTTTTCCCGCGCCTGAACAGCCGGAACGTTGATACGAAAGATCTGTCCGGTACGATCGATGCCAACGTAGCCTACATTCGTACCTATCAGCCACAGCAGGAATTGAGCGTTCTGGGGCTGTTCAGCCGCAACAACCGCACGAACAACTTTACGGCCGATCTGCTCAGCAATGTCGATTTTGAAACGATCACGGCCCGCCAGCGCAACAACAACGTCAGCTACAATCAGGAATCGACGCTGCAAATTGACTACCAGACCCCAATGGGCAAGAACCAGTTGCTGGAGTTCGGCGGTAAGGGCATTCTGCGGGAGGTGAACAGTGACTACCAGTATTACTACGCCGATGGCCCCAGCGCCCCGTTCTTACTGGACGTAACCCGACCGGCCAACACGCTGAATTACAATCAGAACATCGCGGCCACGTATCTGTCATATACGCTCACGACAAAGAATAAATACACAATCAAGGCTGGTGCCCGCTATGAGTACACCTTCCTTGATGCGCGATTCAGCAACGAATCCGGCGAAAATCCGACATTGCCCAACTATGGCAACCTGGTGCCCAGCCTCAACATTTCGAAATCGCTGAAAGGCGGCAAAACGATCAAACTGGCTTATAATCGCCGGTTACAGCGGCCTGGCATTCAGTTCCTGAACCCGAACGTGAACGCGGCTAACCCGACAAACATCTCGGTTGGTAATCCGTACCTGTCGCCCGAGCTGACCGACAACCTGGAGTTCAGTGCCAGCGGTAACGTAAAAGGTGTTTACCTCAACGCATCGGTGTTTGCCCGCCGAACCAACAACGAGATCACGAGCATCCGCGATACGATAACGCAAAGCCTGGGCGACCCTACCAACCCGGTGCTGCAGCGCGTCATCCGGACGTCGTACCAGAACGTAGGCTTGCAGAATACGTATGGTATGAACCTGTTTGCCAACGTCAGCCTGTTCTCACGCTGGCAGCTTAACGGAAGTGTAGATGCCTACCACGTAACGCTGACCAACAACAACCCGAATCCGATTTACAACGCCAGCAATTCGGGTTGGGTACTGGCCGGCCGGTTGTTCTCGACGGTTACCTTACCCAACGGCTGGGCGATCCAGGCCGGGGGTGGTATGCGTGGTCGCCAGGTACAATTACAGGGCTACCAGGGTACGTTTGCCTTCTACAACCTCGGCATCAAGAAAGACTTTGCCGAAAAGCGGGGTAGCATCGGTCTGGCCGCCGAAAACTTCCTGAACCACCCGTTCACAGTACGCTCGGAGGTAAGCTCGCCCATCCTGTCGCAGAGCAGCGTAACGAGCTTCTATAACGCCGGCGTTCGCCTGAACATCAGCTATCGCTTCGGTAAGATGAGTTTCGACTCCCCCAAGCGCCGGAACCGATCGGTTAACAACGATGACGTAAAAGGAGGTGATGGTGGTGACGCTGGTAACGGCGGCAACGACAATGGCGGAGGTCGGCAAAGTGCGCCGTCGGGTGGTGGCCGCGGTCGTCAGTAAGCCAAAGAATAGACAAAATCCCTGCCGGATGGACTCTGGCAGGGATTTTACGTTTAGATGAATTTCTGATTAGTTCACCACCTGAACATCAACGTCGTAGTAGTCAATCGTCGGAGCGCCGGCAAAGTACTGTTTCATCTCCTGCAATACACCTTGCAGGAAACCATTTGACTCGGCTCCCTGCCGGTGGTCGGCAGACTCCCAGAGCGTCACCATGAGACATTTGTTAGTCTCCGAATTCGTCAGGAACCGGCTGTTTATAAATCCGGCCTGCTGTTTCAGGGCCGGCCCCACCGACTCTTTGAAATAATTGGCAGCTTCGGTTGATGAGCCGGGCTGGAGGGGCACTTGAACGACGCGCGCAAACATGGTAGTTGGGTTGGGTTCTGGTTGTAATATTAATTGAAAAGTGAGTGGCCAGTGATTGAACTGTGGGCGTATCAGGCATTGGTCAACCGCGCGGTCAGTTCCAGTAGCTGGTCGGCCGTTTCGGGCGTACGACGCCCTAAACCACACGAACTCGCGACATCGACAGCTTGCCCACGGGCGGATTCGATACTCTCCAGAATGTGTTTATTTTCGGCCAGGCTCCGCTTTTCGTGAACAAACCCGGCAATAAAACGGGCCGATCGAGGCAGGGCAATATCCTTCAGCGGAACGTAGTGACTGGCTTCTGTCGGCGGGGGAACGATTCCCTCGGCAAACGGATAATGTACGTACTCGAGAGTATGCTGCGTTGGCCACTCCTCTACCAGCCGATTTGAGAAGGCTACCATTTTCCCCAGCGTTTTGGGATGCACCAGGGCCTCATTATGAAAATCGCCCAGACACAGGTGGATGCCGACACGGGCACCGGGTGTAATCTTGTTCAGAAGATCCTTGATAGGCCGAAGCGCCAGCCCAATCAGGGGAGTGGGTAGTTTGTAAGCTGCGTAAAGTTCCGGCGGTACTTCCAGTTGCACAATAACGTCGTGACCGGCCATAGCCAGGGCCGCATTGACCTCACGGGCGATTACGGTGTTGAACGCGTACGTATAGCGAAGCCAGGTGATCGGGCTGGCGAAGGCAAATCCCATCGCGAACCCCGTTGGTACGCCCAGTTGAAATTTCAACTGCGGTAAGCCATACGTCTCGCGCAACCGCACAAAAACAGGATAACTCTTCGCAAAGAACAGATCGTACCCTAGCTGCACATGCTGCGGCATATCGGCCGGCGAATGCAGTGGTTTTAGTTTCTGGAAATTTTCGTAGCTATCGGCCATGCCGTCCTCAGGACTACGCACCGGCTGTTTGATGACCTGCCAACTGGTTTTATCCTCAGTCAGTTTTTCGATGGCATATACCACCCAGGCGATGCGATTCCCTTTCGGAAAGGCCGGGGTCTTCTCGCCAATCTCACCATCGGGCAAACAAAACAGCGCTGGTCCAAGCACATCGAGCGCCCGACGCATGCACGTTTCCTCATCGGCAAAGGGCATACTACCTACTAATAAAGCAGAGCGTCGGGGCGACTGAGCAGGTATGGAGGGACTGCCTGATGTTTCAGATTGAGTAGATTCCATGCAGATAGAGGTTGAAAGGAGACAAAAGGTACAAAAACTTTTGATTGTCAATAGGTTGTTTTGACTAAATGTTCAACCTATGACCAATTTAACCAGACAGACGATTCACCAGACAATAACCGCGGCTCCCGTTCTGGCATACCATCGCCGTTTTTTACCTGTCCACCCGTTATCAGGTAAATAAATTGTTAACTTTAATTGATAACCAACCCCTTCCTTTCGACATGGAAACGACACGGCGCCGGTTTGTCTCCCTACTGGCCACTCTGCCGCTCACGGGCCTGTTTTCGGCCAGCTTCCGCGCGAAGTTCCTGACGCTGCCCGCTACGCCCCCCTGCGACGACCACGACGAACCGACGCCATCGGAAACCGAAGGGCCTTACTTCAAACCTAATTCTCCGGAACGTAATAGTCTGCTGGAGCAGGGCATGGGCGGTACCAGACTCGTGCTGACCGGCCGGGTGCTGACGACCGACTGCCGACCCGTTGCCCATGCGCTGCTGGACTGGTGGCATGCCGACAACGAGGGCGACTACGACAACCGTGGCTTCCGGCTGCGGGGTCACCAGTACACCGATAAAAACGGCAATTTTCAGTTAGAGACCATCGTACCGGGGCTGTATCCCGGCCGAACGCGCCATTTTCACGTTAAAGTGCAGGCCCCCAACAAACCCGTGCTGACTACCCAGCTTTATTTTCCGGATGAGCCGGGCAACCGCCGGGATGGGCTATTTAACCCCAGACTGTTGATGAACGTAGCGAACAAAGGCAGTAACGTAGCGGCCGGTTATACGTTTGTGGTGACGAGTTAGCGTAATCGGCTGATCCGTAATGGCGCATATTTCGGGCCTACACATTCGGCGACTACGGCCAGGGTAAACATCCCTGTATTACGATTGACGAGTCTTATGAGATCGGCGGATTTGACAAATCCAGATGGGGTAAGGATAGCCCGATTACACGTTAATGCTTCCCATTTGTTATGGCTGTCAACCTGAGCAACTCGTACTGCTGAAGGGTTAACAGTTGGCAAGCCTAATTCTTCGAAGCGAGCTACCGGTAGACCAATCTGGAAAGGTGTTGACTCATTGTTGGTTAAGATCCGCCAGTATCCTCGTTCCGCAACTTGTTGAAGGCATGGTTCGCGTTCAAGAGGGAATCTTACATCCGAACTATATTCCACGACATAGCAATCAGTTTGCTGCCCATTACTGGGCGTAAGAAGAACCGGTCGATAGCTGGTTCCGCTTCCAAGTGGGAAGATAAATTCTGTATTTCCTAATTTTTCTATTACGCCTACTACGTGCGAGCTGTCTGATGCACCTATTGCCACACCAGATTGTGAAATAATTAACTGATTTAATGAGCTTTGGGCGTCTATAATGCCTTTTTCAAACCGTACTGTATCAAGAACGAGCAAAGGATGAGACAAGCGAACTTCTTTGGCTTTAATGATCAAATGACTGACGGCCAGCTTAGTTCTATAATCTTCTTGAAAAATGATCTGTAGTAGTTCTCCCGCCAATTTCAGGCGTCCTTTGTCGGCAGCGATAACACGTTGATTGATTAAGCTACCCTCCAAGTGAAGCGTTCCTTCTACTAACAGGTTACCCTGATTTATCAGATCCTGTTTGACCGCGATCGCTGTGTTCGCCTTAACAACTAATGTATCCCGATTCATTAGTTGCGCCCAGGTTGTCTGGCTCAGACCACTGCTCACAACGACTAACAAAGCCACGAAAATTTTCATTTGCTAGCCGCTGTTAAGCCGTTACGATACAACGCCTTCTTTATTTGCTCAATATCCGACCGCAATAAAGCTAACTCAGACCGCAAAGCTTGATTCTCTGATTTAAGTTGTTCGTTCTGCTCAATCAACGCTTTTATCGCAATCAGGTTGATACCATCAAAATCTGCCTGGTTGATCGTCTTATCGTTACCAATAATTCCAATATTATCTTGTCCAAAGGCTGCAAAGAAATCCTGCGCCATTGGCCCATAATGCCGAAACTGCTTAGCATCCTGACCTATATAGTTCCAGCTTCCCAGACGCATACGGGCTATCTTCTTCAAAATAGCAGCCCCGTCGGCGAGTAGAAACCTCTCTTTACTAGTTGAATCCGACAGAGTCTCCCATGCACTTTGGCCGGGACCTAATATAGCTCCTACACCATAACCATTGTTTATCCCTGTCGTTAAGGTGTATCCTCCCAGAAACCGTGCTACAAACTGGTTCTCACCTCCTGTTTCGGATGTAAAAGGGGCTCCGTCCCCGATAGCTATACTACCTGAGTGTCTGGTATTCACGTTTCCTCCTATTGCAACAGAGCCTATGCCACTTGCCGATACACTACGACCAATCGCAACGGACTGATCGTCATAGGCATAAGCAGCCCACCCTAGAGCAATTGAACTTTCACCAAATCCCAGACAGCCATTTCCGGCTGAGAATGAGTTTTTACCCATCCAGTCAACATGGCTGGTATAACCCGTGCCAACTTGCAAAGCCCCTTTATCTCCTCTCCAGAAGAATCTTTTTTGACCAGAAGCCGTATCACCGAATAATACGTTTTTACCCTCTGCTACATGCAGAAATGCTTTTGGATTTAATATCCCAATACCAACCTGGGCTTGAGAGTTGAAAGCGATTAATGAAAAAATGATACAGGATAAAAGTATAAATTTGGCCATAGTAGTTGACAGGTAGCTACACTTCACTACTGTGAACTCATATCAAAAATCGAGCTACATTTATAAACATCTCAAAGAAAAGTATACAAAAGTGGACTTGATGAGGCTGAGCAGGACACTACATCCTACATCAGCGCCGGATTGTCGTTATATTCGCGGCAGTACGTTAATGCTCTGCTTTTGATGAATGCCCGGCTTTTTATTCTTGCCTGTTTCCTTTCCCTGAACGCCTTCTCCCAAACGACGCCCACGAGTGTTTCGGCTACGTCGCGCTGGCAGAACGCCTATTGGACGGCCCGGTGGCTGATGCATCCGACAACGCCCGCCCGGCAGTACGGGGTGTACCACTTCCGCAAAGCCATCGACCTGAAACAAAAACCAGCCCACTTCGTCGTGCACGTATCGGCCGACAACCGCTACCGGCTGTTTGTCAACGGGCGCTCGGTGGCGCTCGGACCCGCCCGCAGCGATACGCAGAACTGGAATTATGAAACCCTCGACCTGGCTCCTTATCTACAGGTCGGCCGTAACGTACTGGCCGCCCAGGTCTGGTATCTTGGCGAATCGGCTCCGTTTGCACAGATGAGCTACCAACTGGGCTTCGTGCTTCAGGGCGACGGTGAAACCGAGAAAGTGGCCAATACCGACGCAACCTGGAAAGTTTTCCAGAACCCGGCCTACTCGCCCGTTGTCAATGACAACGCCAAGCTACGCACCTACATCGTGGTTGGGGCCGGCGACCGTGTTGATGGCGTTCAGTACCCCTGGGGTTGGGAACAGCCCAATTTTGACGATAAAAACTGGCCCAATGCCCGTCCCATTGGCTACCCCGCCAAACCGCGCGGCCTCGGTACGGATGGCAACTGGAACCTGGTGCCGCGAACCATTCCGATGATGGAAGAAAGTACGCTGCGGCTCACGGCTGTCCGGCGCGCGGAGAATGGCCAGATGAATGCCAATTTTCTGGCCGGAAAGGGCCCCGTGACCGTACAGGCGAACACAAAAGCTACGTTCCTCCTCGATCAGGGACATCTGACGAACGCGTACCCGGAACTAACCGTCAGCGGAGGCAAGAGCGCCGTAGTGACGATGGCCTACGCCGAAGCGCTGGTCAATGATAAAGGGCAGAAAGGCAATCGAAATGAAGTTGAGGGTAGAAAGCTCATCGGCTTTGAGGATCAGTTTGTATCCGACGGCAACGCCAAACGGACGTTCCGGCCGCTCTGGTTCCGGACGTACCGCTACCTGCAACTGACCGTCCAGACTGCCCAAGACCCGCTGGTGCTGGAGGATCTGGTTGGCCAGTTTACCGGCTATCCGTTCCAGCAAAAAGCGACATTCATGGCCGGTTCGGGCGCAACCGCCGACTCGTCCCTGCGGCAAATCTGGAACGTTGGCTGGCGGACGGCCCGGCTCTGCGCGGGCGAGACGTATTACGACTGCCCTTATTATGAGCAACTGCAATACACCGGCGATACACGTATCCAGGCCATGATCTCGCTGTACGTAACCGGCGACGACCGGCTGATGCGCAAGGCAATTATGGATTATGACCATAGCCGGTTTAACGACGGGCTGACGCAAAGCCGCTACCCCAGCGCCGATTTCCAGGTGATTCCGCCGTTTTCGCTGTATTGGGTCTGCATGATCCACGACTACTGGCTGCACCGGCAGGACGATGCGTTTGTCCAATCGTATTTACCGGGAATCTTGCAGGTGCTGAACTGGCATGAACAGCGGCTGGACAAAACCGGCCTGAACGGTCCGCTCGAATGGTGGAATTTTGTGGACTGGGCCAAGTGGCAGAACGCAAAAGACGAAGCAGCCGGGGGCGTTCCGGCTGGAGCGCGGAAAGGTGGTTCCAGCATTCTGTCGCTGCAACAGGCCTACACGTACTTCCGGGCGGCCGATCTCCTGGCCCACTACGGACAGAACGAACGCGCCGAGCATTACCGCGAACTGGCCCGGCGCATCAACAAAGCGGCTATGGCCACCTGCTGGGATGCGACGCGGGGCCTGATGGCCGATACGCCCGCCAAGAACAGCTTCAGCCAGCATGGCAGCATCTGGGCCGTTTTAACCGATGCCGTACCGGTAGCGCAACAGAAGGCCGTATTGCAGAAAGTCATGGCGGATACGTCCTTAACGCAGGCTACGTTCTACTTCAAATATTACCTATTCCAAGCGCTGAAGAAAACGGGTATGGGCGATCAGTATCTGGCTCAGTTGAAACCCTGGCGCGACATGCTGGCGATCGGCCTGACCACCTTTGCCGAAAACCCCGAGCCTACGCGTTCGGACTGCCACGCGTGGAGTGCCTCGCCCCTCTACGAATTTCTTTCGACGGTATGCGGGATTAATCCGGCCGAGCCCGGTTTCCGTTCGGTACGCATTACGCCTTACCTCGGTAACCTGCCCGGCGTGGAGGGAAAAGTGCCGCACCCGGCTGGTGACATTACGGTACAGTTTACTAAAACACCATCAGGTGGCCTGACCGGTACTGTTACGTTACCCGCCAACCTGACCGGTACGTTGCGCTGGAATGGCAAATCGCTGGCGCTGAAGGGAGGACGGCAGGAAGTGAGTTTGTAAAGGCGATTAAGTGAATCAAGTCTTGCCAAGTGGAAATTAATGAACCATGTTGGTATCCGCATCTATGCACTTGTGCGGTCAGGTTCCGAACCTGACCAGTTAGGGTTCAGAACCCTAACTGGTCGCATTTAAGAATCCGGCACCACGATCTATAGCAAATGCAAACGGTAGTTCGCTTAAGTTGGCTAACCGATGGCCGAAGCAACATAACCAGACGGCTACAACCGCTTTGCACCCACGACCTGACTGTTATCGGTTCGCTGGGCGTACAGCACCACCGTTACGTCGTCCGGTTTCAAACCATCCGGCATTGGCATCGTAACACTCCCCGATTGACCGGGCTGATCGAGGGTGCGGAACTGCCGGACAACGTTGGTATTGACCAGCGTTCGGCCGCCATTTTCGCCCCGCTGCACATTCGTTCGGGCTTCCTTCTGTATTAACGCAGCGTTCAGGCGGTATGGACCAGCCGGTAACTGATACCTTACAGTGAGTTGGTTAGCCTGCCGCGTCAAACTTCCGTCAACCGGGATGAACTGGGACGCTGGCTGTTCCTGCACCGACCGGATGAGCTGGTCAATACGGCCGCGCTGCCCGCCAACCACATCGTGTCGGCCATTGATGACCAGTTGGGGCGTATAGGTCTGCGTTTTCAGCAGCCGGTCGTACTGCCGCTGCCGGTCGGTGTATTGTTTCGTGCTGAAGGGGTCCTGCCACCCCAGCCGGTTCCAGTAATCGACGTGAAACGACAACCCATAAACCGCCTGTCCGGCACTGGCGGCCCGCTGCGTAATCTCCTGCAAAGCCCGGTCGGCGGGTGGGCAACTTGAGCACCCCTGCGATGTAAACAACTCCAGCACCACAACCGGCTGGGTAGCCACCTTTACGTCTTTTTCCGGGTTTCGTACCAGCGTCCAGGAGGCAACTCCGACCAGAAGTATACCGCCAATGATTATGTATTTCATGCTGCGTTTAGTTTTGGCAGATTGTAGATGTAACAAGAAAATAAGATAAGCAGTTGCCTGTCAATCGTTTCTACATCAAAACAACCACTTAACAAACACAAAAATTATTTTTCAAACTTTTTGTTAAATTGTTTGAAAAATAAAATATCTTTGTTTCGCCAATGTGAAGTTGAAACGATGGAGACGAAAACAGAAGAGACAAAAACCGACCAAAAACGCCGGGCAATTCGCCAGGCAGCCGCCGACTGCTTTGCCCGCTACGGCTATGATAAAACAACGCTCGATGACATTGGTAAAGTGATCCGGCTTAACAAAGCATCGCTCTACTATTACTATAAAAACAAAGAGGAACTGTTCATCGATGTCGTGCTGCAGGAAAGCGCGGCTTTTATGACCGACCTGATGACCAAGGTCGCGACGATCGACGACCCAGCCGAACAAATCAGTACGTATCTGACCGAACGGCTGCGCTACTACAAGCAGGTGCTTAATCTGCACAGTCTGTCTATCGAAAATCTCCAGACACTGGAACCTCAGTTTGAACAGCTCTACACCAGTGTACTCCAGCAGGAACTGGATTTCCTCGAAACGCTGATGCGCAAGGCCATTCCGCCCAGCGAAGACGCCCGCCAATTGGCCAGTCTGCTGCTGAACGTAGCCGATGCGCTGAAGCACAAAGCCGTTCGCGACGCCGGATTTGGCCCCACACACGCGATTGATTACTCTGAGGTCGAACACGAAACACGATTGTTAACCAAACTCATCTTACAGGGAGTAAACGCATGAAAACCGTACTGATTACCGGAACCTCGTCGGGCATTGGCAAGGCCACCGCCCGCTACTTCGCCGAAAACGGCTGGAACGTAGCCGCCACCATGCGAACACCGGCTAAAGAAACCGAACTGACGAAACTGCCCAACGTCAAGCTGTTCCGCCTGGACGTAATGGATGCCGACAGCATTCGTCAGGCCATTGCCGATGCCCGGGCGGCTTTTGGTGGCATCGATGCTATTGTCAACAACGCCGGCTACGGCGCGGTCGGAGCGTTTGAGGCCGCTACACCGGAGCAGGTTCAGCGTCAGTTTGATACAAACGTCTTCGGCGTCATGAACGTAATCCGGGAGATTCTGCCCTATTTCCGCGAGAAACGCGACGGTACCATCATCAACGTAACGTCGATGGGTGGCCTGATTACCTTCCCGAGCTACAGCATCTACCACGGCACGAAATGGGCGGTTGAGGGATTTGCTGAAGCCCTGTCGTTTGAACTGCGCCCGTTCAACATCCGGGTCAAAAACGTAGAGCCGGGGGCAATTAAAACTGACTTCTATGATCGCTCGCAGGATGTCCTGAAAAAAGACGGACTGACTGCCTACGACGAGTACGTTCGGGTTACGCTCGCCAACACCCAGAAAGAGGGCGAGAACGCGCCGGGTCCAGAGGTAGTAGCCAAAACCATTTTCAAAGCCGCCAACGACCGCAGCTTCCGGCTGCGTTACGTAACGGGCAACAGCCAGACCGGCGCTCTGCTCACGGTGCGCCGACTGATTCCATTGTCGTGGTTCCACAATATCGTGCGTGGTGTCGTCGAGAAAGGCTACAAAGCACCAGCGATGAGCGTGGGGCAAGGGGCATAGGGTACAACGTCAGATTCACCTTTGCCCCTACCCCTCAGCCTCACACCTGCTACAATCCCAGATAATAATCATAGCCGCGCTCGGCCCAGAAATCGCGGGGGCGCGTATCGCTGAAAAAAATCCGGCCGATGCGTTTCAGGTTCTTAACGCCGTATTTATGCGGAATCAGCAACCGGACGGGTGCGCCATGCTGGTTGTTAATTGGCTCGCCGTTCAATTCGTAGGCCAGCAGTGTTTGCGGATGCATGGCGCTCTCCATGTCGATACCGACGTAGTAGCCTTTATCGGGCGTTTCCATACCAACGAATTTGTACAGATCGTCGGTATTGTCCGGGCTGGGCGCTTTGCCGCTTCGGGTACCGAGTTGGTAGCGTTCCATGAAATCCGAGAACCTGACCCCACTCCAGTGCTGAATCTGGCTCCAGCCTTCCACGCATTTGAAGTCATAAACCAGTTCCTGCCGGGGCAGCGCCTTTACATCGTCCATTGTCAGCAGCAGTGGTTCCTGTGGTTCTCCGTCACTGCCTTGTCGGTCAATCTGGAGTTTCCAGTCGTCCGGCAAAGGCGTCCGTAGCCCGTCGAAACCGTTTACGCGGGGAACACGGGCCGCGGCTTCGACCGGATACGTCCTGACCAGGTGGTTGTTGCTGAAATACGTACTGGCAATGTCCTCGTTTACATCGAGCATTTTCCGGAGCGGCTTGCGGATTCCGGCCAGGTTCGGGCTGTTCTGAATCCAGGAGTACACGCCTACCGGTACGACCGAGGCCAGGGCAAACCAGCCAAACGCTTTCAGGGTACGGCGACGGATCACTGACTCCGGCAGATCGCTCTCGGGCAAATCAGGCTCATTTGTCGTTTTCATGAAAGGGCGGGTTGAAAGGGAGTACTGTCGGGACGGGGTTCGGTAGGCTCAGGGTCGTCCGATGGACCGGGCTCGGGTGTAACGTCGGTCAGGGCCGGTCGATCAGGCTCACTCGGCTTAAGCACTTCAAATCCCGTAACCATCGACTGAAAGTTCTGCCAGCCCGCCCGGATCACCTGCCCGATATGAATGACGAAGAACAGGACGTAGCCCACCGTGAGCGCAAAATGAATAAGCCGGGCTGTTTTATAGCCACCCATGAGGGCCGTCAGCCAGTAAAACTGCGTGGGTTTATAAATCGCGTACCCGGTCAGTATTGAGCCTACACCCATCAGCATGATGGAGAAATAGGCGATCTTCTGCGCTCCGTTGTACTTGATAAACGGCGGTTGATCTTTGCGTAACCCCAGGTCATACAGCGTCACGTGAACGGCCTCCCGAAACGAATTTCGATTGGGAACCAGATGCCGCCATTCACCCGAAATGAACGTGTAGCCGACGTAGAGCAGACCATTCAGCAGAAAAATCCACATGAACACGAAATGCCACGCCATCCCCTCGGCCAGCCGACGCGACAGCTTCAGGGCCTTATAGAACCCGTCGGGGAAGAACGATACGAGTGTCCAGTCGCCAAGCTGAATCTTGTAGGGGTCGTAGGCCCAGTAGATCAGCAGGCCGCTCCAGATCATGATGCCCAGTACGGGAAAGTTGATCCAGTGAAACCAGCGGATGGCTAAGGGGTGCTTGTGTACGATGCGTCGCTTCATGGTATTGACCGGCAGGGTTTCTGACGAAACAATATACTGATTTAGTAACTACGTCGGTCCCAGGCTGGTTAGAATACCCGTTCAGCCGGCAATTTTTGGTGTTATTTATTCCGGCTTGCTTCTTCAGCGGCAATCTTCAGATCGGTGGCCGAAATCCCTTCGAGGGCCATGCCATAGCCAACCTGCTCCAGAAAATCACGTTTCAGGTTCTGCGTGAATACCGACCGCATGAAGCGCCGGGTCAGGTCCGGAATGGTCAGCAACTGACGAGCAATTTCATACGCCCGGTTCATCAAGGCAGCGCTGTCGGGAAGTACTTCGGCCACTAATCCAAGCTGCCGGGCTTCCTGAGCCGACAGTTTTTGCTGGGTGTAGAGAAAATACTTAGCGCGGTAATCGCCTAACGCTTTTGCCCAGACGGTCTGCACGCCATCGCCGGGAACGATACCAAACGTCAAATGCGGAAAGTCCTGGAAATAGGCGTTTTCGGAAGCAAGCAGCACGTCGGCCGTCAGTGCGTATTCGGAGTGAACCGTGGCCGGGCCGTTGATGGCAGCAATAACGGGTACGTTGATATCCACCAAGTTCTGCAACACTTTCTGTCCTTCCCACCAGGTGTTATACCATTCGCGCGGGTTAGTGATATCCCCAAGGCTCGGCCCATCGATTTGCGCAAACCACTCGTCGCCGGTGCCGGTCAGAATGACTACTTTGTTGGCCCGGTCTCGGCTGATCTGGAAGAACGCTTCGACAAATTCCGTATGATCTTTACCCGTGAAGACAATTGGCCCTCCGTTGGTTGTAAACCGGATTTCCAGAATGCCGTCGGTGGTGCGGCTTAGGTGCAGATGTTCGTATTTCGTAAAATAATCCGGTACACCAGTCTGTGTGGTGGGAGTTGTGGTATTCATCGTTGTGGTGATTTTACGTTCGTTGGAAGGTTGTTTACTCCTACCATCGGACGGCATTATACCGTCCGATGGTAGGCATTGAATACGTTAAGCCTCAACGGCCTGCAGTTCAGGCGCTACCGGGAAGTCAATGGCAATCTGGGTGATGTTGTGGAGGTAGTTCGCCAACACTTTATCGGCCACCAGCGAAATGAGATCGACCAGGGCCGCCTGATCATAGCCCAGCGCGAAGAAATGGTCGAGCAGCGCCGGCGATGGGTGCCCATGCGTCCGTTGGATCTCACCGGCCAGGTTCGTCAGTACGTTCAGTTTTTCGTCGGGATGGGTTCCGGCGCGTAGTTGCAGAATTTCGTCGTCGGAGAAGCCGTTCATCTTGCCCAGGGCCGTATGGGCGGACTGGCAATACCGGCAACCGTTTACCTCACTGACGGCCAAAAAGATAGCTTCGCGTTCTTTAGCCCGGAACGCGCCCTTGGCCTGTCCTTGCTGGAAACTCAGGTAATTGGCCAACGTAGCGGGTGAATGCCCAATGTACGCATAGAGATTAGGAGTAAATCCGAGCGCCTTCTCCAGGTTAGCGAACATAGCTGCGCTTTCCGGCTTCGCGGTTTCTTTTGTGGGGATCGTGTACTGTGCCATTGTCGTGGTTGTTTAATTGGTTGATTGACATGGCAAAGTTGCAGCCGCGATCGCCCGTAAGAAATGACGGCAATTCCCGGCTTGTTATCAATTCTTCCCGATCAGCGTCGCTTTGAGCTGCTCCTTGAACTCCGTAGGAGCCGCCCCGCTCTGTTTCTTGAAAAATCGGCTGAAATGGGCCACCTCCTCGAAGCCAAGTTCGTAGGCAATTTCTTTCGTCGATTTATCCGTGTACATCAGCAGCCGTTTGGCTTCGAGAGCAATACGGTTGTGGATAACCTGCAATGGATTTGGGAAGCGATAGAGGGCAAACAGGTTCGACAGGGTTTTGGGCGACTTATTCAGCAGATCGGCGTAGTCGCTCACGGCGTGCAGGTACCGGTAGTTATTTTCGACCAGCAGGTTAAAACGCCGGACAATATCAAAATCTTTCTCACTGACATCCGGCTCCAGGTACTGCTCCCTGGCCAACCGGGTCAGCTTAATGATCAGGCGCTTCACGAGCATCCGCAGCATCTCGCCCTGAATTGTATCTTTCGTCGAAAATTCGTCTTCAAATACGGCCAGGAGTGCCTCAAACTTTCGCTCTTCGACCGTATCCAGGCGCAAAAACATAACGTCCTTGACACCATAGAACAGAAACCCAATGCACGACACTTCTTTGTCGTGGTCAACAATACAATAAAACTCCCGATCAAACTGCCACGCTATTACGTTGGATGACTGATCAATCTGGAATGACTGGTTGACCATCAGGGGCAAAATGGACTGCGCTGGAAACAGGTACTCAACGCCATCAATGACGACAGGTGCGTCCGGCCCGGCGTTCCAGGCAATGGTCAGCAACCGTTCCTGGCGTACGGTCCGATCCCGAAAGAAAAACCGATCAATATGGGGCTCGTGGCGTTGCAGCCGAAGGGTCCCGCCTGTGTGTGAATCGTGGAATTCGTAACGCATACGTAGAATTATGACTACCGATTACTCAACTCTGTTGCAGGCGATTCGCCGGATCATCGCTCTCACGACAGAAGAAGAAGCTGTAGTATCGTCGTTGTTTGAGCCGATGATTTTGCCGACCGATGGCTATTTCCTCCAGGCTGGCGACGTTTGCCGGTATGCCGGCTTCGTTACGCAGGGCCTGCTCCGCTACTACATCCTCGACGATGGTGCCGAACACACCTACGACTTCTCACCCGAGCAAACGTTTGTGAGCAACTACGAAAGTTTCCTGACGCAGACACCCTCTACGCGTTTTATTCAGGCCATCGAACCGACCGCGCTGCTGGTTATCAACTACAACAACCTGCAACGGTTGTATAATTCCATCGGTGAAGGTCAGAAATTCGGGCGGCTGGTGGCTGAGCAACTATTTGTCGGCATCCTTCAGAAATTGACGTCATTCTACCAGGAAACGGCCGAAGAACGCTACGAAACCTTTATTCGCTCCTTTCCAACATTGCAGGAGCGCATTCCGCAGTACGTAATAGCGTCGTATGTCGGTATCAAACCCCAGTCGCTTAGCCGGATTCGGGCGGCCCGGGCCGGCAAATCGTATTAACTGATCTTCACCTGGGTGAATGCACCGGTAAGCGGTGCTGAAGACCTTTGCTTCGTCAAACTAACTCACAAACGACGATGCAAACGAACCAACTTTCTAGCTGGACCAAAGTAGTAGGCTACCTGTTCGGGGCCGGACTTGTGTTTATCGGCGGCCGATTCCTGCTCGCCCCTGAAGTTGCCGAACGTGGCTACGGCCTAATTTTCGACCAGCCGACCGATGCGTTTCACTACATCAAGGGTGTCCGGGATGTGTTCTCGGGATTGCTCTTCATTGTTTTCACGGCGGCAAACTGGCGGAAACCGCTCGCGGTGGTAGCCCTGGCAGGTTCTATAATCCCAATCGTTGATATGCTGATTGTCCTCAACGCGCCACTTGCCGTACCGGGTACCGAATGGATTCACGGCATTACGGTAGTGTCGTTGTGGGTGTATGGCTACTTCCTGCTACGCAACCAGCGCAGTACCCATCAGCCGCAACTTAAACAGGCAATACCCCACGGATAATGTCAGCAAAATCGACCCCACTAATCCTATCTGAGCCGTCGTTGACCAGTCGATGGCGGCCAGTACCATCGCGTTAATAGAAAGTTGCAGCAAGGCATATAAAGCCGATACCCGCAAATGAGGCCATTGCAGTCGGTGAACCAGCAGTTGAAACAGATGTAGCCGGTGGGCCTGAAAGATGTTCTGCCCGAGATACAGCCGGTGGAGGATCGTGAGCACGCTGTCAACGCCGTAGACCGCTAGGAGCAGAATGGGCAGGTACGTTTGGTAGTAGATGATAAACTGGTTCAGCATGTACAGGATAATCACGGCAATTGACACGCTGCCGACATCGCCCGCAAAGCAAACAGCCTTTCGCCGGGCGTTAAAATAGGTAAACACCAGCACCGAAGCCAGCACGAACGCAAAAAGTGAATCAGCCACCAGAACAGGCTGCTGAATCTGCCAGAACCACAGCGTCCCGACCGTAACGAGGCTGTAAAACGCCGTAATGCCATTGATCCCGTCCATGAAATTATACGCGTTCAGCGTACCGACACCCACGACCAGTACGATTACCCAAACCCAGGGTTCAATCGGCCATACGTTCGTTTCGCGCAGCAGTAACGCTACCGCAACAAACTGCACGCCAATTCGGTAGCGATTGGGTAACGTATACAGATCGTCCAGGAAACTGACGACGGCTGCCAGCGTGAGCCCCAGGAAGAAGTACGGAAACGCAAACTGGCTGTACACAAAAGCGCCCAATGCGGCAATCCAGAACAAAATCCCTCCACCGCGGATCGTGAGGGCGGTGTGCGAACTACGCTCGTTGGGCTTATCGACAATCCGGAACCGCTCGGCTACCTGGAGGTAAAGCAGCTCGGTACCAAACAGCACAGTTGTGATGAACAGGTAGAAGGTAAATGTCATACGAACAAGTCTAGTACAGGTCGGGGATTCCAGTTCAGCCGTTGGCGGGCCGCCTGATCCGAAAAGGTCAGCGAACTCGTCAATTTACGTAAAGCGATGGAATCGAGCGGAAACTTTCGCCCAATTAAGGCATTGACGCCATCGCCGGCGCGGGCTACTGCTTTGGCCAGTCCAACCGGAACAGCCATGACTCTTTTTCGGCCAACGTACTGAGCAATCATCTCATCGAGCTCCCGAACGCTGGGATGGCACCCATCCGTCAGGTTAAAAATACCACCGATGGCTGCCGCCCGTGGTATGATAGTCGCAATGTCGTCGGCCCGGACCATGCTCCGCCGGGCGGCCCCATCGCCCAGCCGGACGTAGTAGCCGCGCCGGATGGCAGTCATCAGCGCAGCCATGTTGCCGGAAGGTTCTTCGGCCAGTACCAGCGGCAGGCGCAGGATGGCGCTCCGAACTCCAGTACGTTGCCCCCACGCCTGGACCAGAGTTTCGGCCTTGATCTTACTGAGCCCATACACACCGTTGTCCCGTAAAGCCGTTTCTTCCGTAAGCCAGTACCCTTCATCACGGCCGTAGACCAGCACGGTACTGATGTGCACAATGGCCTCTGGCAGCGATGGCAGGCGTTCAAGAGCGGCCAGCAATCGGGCCGTGCCCTGAACATTCACCTGCTCGTACTCGGCCAGTTCCTGCCGGTTGCGGGGAACCGAATGGGCTTTCCCGGCCGCATGAACGACGTAGTCAAACTGTTGCTGTGGCAGCTTGGGCACTTCGGCTGCCAGATCGCAAGAAATATGCCGATGTCCCACTTGTTGCCTCCCTACGGTCGTAACCAGGTGGTCAACACTCAGCCCACGGTAAATGTGGCTTCCCAGGAAGCCCGATGCCCCAGTTAGCAGGACGTTCATACAGCGGTTGGTGATAAGGTTTTCGTGTGAAGTTTCGTCAGGATTTGCCGAGCCATTTGCTGCATAATAGTCCTGCGACCAAACTGCGCCGTAAATTCTGTCCTTAATTGACTTTTGTACGAATTTTCGCGCAATAATCGCACCATTGTTACCGTATCACCGGGCGAGAATAACATACTATTGGGTATATGTTCCCGTATGAACCGAGCTGCGTAACCAGCCACGCCCGCTATGATGGGTTTGTCAGTAGCGCCGTATTCGAACAGCTTCGACGGCAGTACGCGCTCAAACGCAACCAGATCATTCAGGTGTACGAACAGGTAGTCGGCCGCCTGATACTCGGCAATAAGCACGGCACGACTAATCGGCCGACGAAGTTCTACGTTGGAAACACCCTCCTGCTCAATGGCGGCTTCCAGTTTGCTTTTAGCGCCACCGTCGCCAATAACGATAAAGCGATATCCATCGCCAAGAGCCCGGGCGGCCTGAGGGATGACTTTATGCAGCCCCTGTCCTTCGCCGATGTTACCGGCATACAGCACCATTCGAACACCTGTAGGGGTTCGGTCGGTTGGCAACCAGTTTATAAATTCGTCATCAATGCCATTGGTATAAAAACTGTACGTCGCCTGCCCAAAGCGCTTAAAATACGGGAGAAACCCTTCGGATACCAGATTGATGTGGGTAGCATACCCGAACGTATAGCGTTCCACACCCCACAATACAGGACTCAGCATGGCCCGCAGCAGCGGATTCCTGAGCATTTCCAGAATTGTCTCCCGGAACAGATCCCGGATGTCCAGAAACAGCGGAGCGCGTCGTTTTCGGGCCAGACCAGCGCCCAGAAAGGCCGTAAACAACCGCGACGACGAGGCAAACACCAGATCGTATGACCGGCCACGAGTCAGTCGCTGGGCTTGCCGGTAATAGGTCAGGAACGAACGAATCTGATCAGCGAGACCGCTGGCATGGGTTGGTACCGTGATGCGATCAATTGTTATGTTTCCGCGCCGTTCATGATCGGGAGCCTTGGCGCTGAACGACTGGTACCGATTCGGTTGGGTCGTAACGACGTGGATGGAATCGTCAGGACTGAGTTGATTAGCCAGTTCGGCAACCAGCGCCGTATTCCGGAATGACCCGGCACACAGATCCGGCTCAAAGTAAAAGGTTAGGTACAGAATCGTCATGGTGTGATGGTTACGGTGGTTTGCAAAGAGCCGGTAAACAGAACAACCAGGCAGCGGGCCGGCTGAAGGCGATTGAAACCCGCAGCCATGGCATAGGGCCGGGTTGTTACTTCGCCAACGGCCTCACCCTGAAATGTGATTTGTATGGGGCCGATCTTAACGCCCCTGACCTGCACATCGACTGCCCAGCGAGGGTGGATGTAGAAGCGAGCCACACCGGTTTTTGTCCCGTAACCGGTTAATTGATCAGAAATGACAAACTGATCGTGAATTGGCATCTGCCAGCTTCGCTGATGGGTCAGGCCCAGTCGACGGTAACCGTTGTGCCGGGCTATCAGGCTGGTGTCGGTATCATCAAGCAAAGTAACCCGCGCCCGCCGACCGACCCGAAACCCACTCCAGACTTCGGATGAATTGGGCGATTCATCCGAGGCAAGTTGCGGGGTAACGGTGTTGTGTGCCCGTGTGCTACGTTCCCATTGCCGCTGATCACCAAGCTGGTAGGTCGACGTACCGGGATCAACCAGCACGGGCAACCCATCAACGTACAGAATGAACGAGAAGGTATCGGCATGGGCATGACCCGGCTGATGATCGGGTCCGACAGCGCCGACATCGACAAAGAGTTCGTGTCGACCCTGGCGGATCAATCGGTATCCGCTTTCGCCCAGCTTTACAGAGGCAGTCGAAACGCCAGTCAGTTCTGCTTTTCGCCGAAGTTGCGCGGTAGAAGGGGCAATTCCCTCAGCAGCATCATTGACCATCGGCACGCTACCGTCTGAGAAGGTAACAGCCTCCAGCCAGCCTAGCATCAACGCAGCCTTCTGATTCAGGAATACAGCAAAGGTCGGATCGCCATGCCAGGGGTCGGCCCCAACGGCCAGACACACGTCCAGTAACCGATCGAGCAGGATCTGGTGGTACATAGGGCTCCGTTCGTCGTGCCCACCGTCGGTTAGAACCTGCGCTGTTAGCTCCTGCCGTACGAGTGTGGCTGCGGTCTGGAACCAGATTCGCTTCTGGAAAAACAACGCAGCGATCAGCAACGCAAAGCCGTTTTCGAGCAGATGATTACCGGCCAGATGGTATTCCAGCCGCCCCCGTAGCAACGATACCTGCGCGTAAAGATGGGACTGAACAAGCTCGTCCTGAATCTGGTGCCGCGATAGAAACTGAACCCAGTTCATGATGCGCAGGGAGGTGGGATACGGCTCTAACCCATCGGTGATCCGATCGGTCTGGTTAATAAAGCTGCGGATCATCGCCAGCCCGATACCCGGCGGTACGTCTGGCTGGTTCAGGCAGTCGAAGTACGTCAGATTATACGTCCAGAGTTTGCCATTAGCCGCATAATTCCAGTCAATCTGACCGGGATCATCCCAGACAACCGTCTGGTTCAGGAACGAGAACGCCTGTCCTTTACGGGAAACAGGTTTATCGGCAGTAGGTACGCGAAGCCAGTAGGCAGCCGGTACCATTGCCGGCAACCGTACTACGGACGCTGGCCGTAGCCGGTTCCAGACCTGGTAGATAACCTGCTGTACCCGTAAATGTCGTACCGTCCGCCAGAGTAATGCGCATCGGCGTATCATACGGCCAGTTGGGTTTCGGATCGAGATACGCTTATTTCCTCAACAGCCACCCACCGGCCCTCGCGCAGACTCCGTAAGGCAGCCAGGGTCGCTTGTGTCGTGTTAACGATGTCAGCAAATGGTATCAGGGGTTCGCCACCCGTTCGTACCTGCTCGACCAACCGCCGGAACTGCTCTTTATGGCCTTTATTCTGGCGGGTTTTCAGCCCGGAGAAACGCCTGAATCCATACCCTTTCAGGCTCCGGAAATTGTCGAGTATCAGCGTTCGCTCCTGCGCGTACACCTCAACCCGTTCTTTGGCGTAGGCTTTACTTCCGTTGGCAAAGTAATTGACCACGCCCGTTGACCCGTTCTCGTACCGTAGCAGCAACGAGGCCGAATCAACCGTTTCAGACGGTCGGCTCCCCATCGCATTCATACAAACGGCCGCAACCCGGCTGCCGGTCAGAAACGTAATGAGGTCAACGAAATGACAGGCTTCACCCAGCAGTCGCCCCCCGCCCACGGCGCGGTCGTGTACCCAGGCACTGGCCGGGATGAACCCTGCATTCATGGTAGCAACTACGTTCATCGGCACATCGGCCGACCGTATGCCACCGAGCATCGCTTTCATACGCTGCACGTGTGGGGCAAACCGACGATTGAATCCTACCAGCACTGTCCGGCCGCTTTCCTGCTGGGCCGCCACAACATCGGGCAGTTCCTCGTCAAAAATGACCAGCGGTTTTTCGACGAACACGTGCTTTCCGGCCCGAAGAGCTTCGCTTGTCATGCGGGCGTGGCTGTTGTGCCGGGTTGTGATGACGACAATATCGACTTCGGGATGGCGAATAACCTGCTGGTAGTCGGTGGTGCTTTCGGCAATCGCAAACTTTTTTGCCAGCAACGTCCCATTGAGCCCACCGGCACTGGCAATAATGCGAAGGGCCGCCCCCGTAGGTTGCAGCGCGGGAAGCAAGGTGGCCCCCGTGAAGTTACCCGCCCCAATGATCCCTATTACCGGCGTTTTCTGCCCAGCCCCGAGCCCGACGTATCGGTGTTCGGGCAGAGAGACCGTAGTACGTAGCTCGATCGATTCGGGATAACGAAGCAGCGATGCAATGGAACGCGACCGGCCAATCCGGTCGTAAATCTGCCGGTAATCGGTCAGCGGCACAACGTCCGTGATTAGCGGCTTTACGTCCAGTTGCCCCGTCGACAGCAATTGTAGAATGGTCTGGAAATTACGGTTCTCAGTCCAGCGGACAAACGGCAGCGGATAATCGTGCCCCTGCTGTTCATAGACGTCATCGTAGCGACCCGGCCCGTAGGAGCACGACACCTGAAACGTCAGTTCCTTTTCGTAGAACTCCGCCCGGTTCAGGGTTAGCCCCACAACGCCCACCAGCACCAGCCGTCCCCGTTTTCGGCTCATCCGGGCCGCCTGCGAGATCAGTTCATCGTTGCCCGTGGACGCTGTCAGCAGAACGCCGTCGGCCCCAATGCCGTTCGTCTGCGCCATAACGTAGCTGACTACGTCCGTTCCATCGGTCACCTGAACGGTCTGTATACCTTTATCGCGAGCCAGTTGCACTTTAGTCTCGTCAAGGTCGACGCCGATGACACGGCAGCCGTTAAGCCGCAGCAAATCGGCCGTTAACAGACCGATTAGCCCCAGGCCGATCACAACCACCGTTTCACCCAACGTAGGATTCAGGAGCCGAATGCCCTGTAGCCCAATGGCACCGATGACTGTAAAGGCGGCTTCGTCGTCGCTCACCCCGTCGGGAATCTGAGCAACCAGATGTCGGGGTACGCAAACGACTTCGGCATGTGGTCCATTGGAGGCTACCCGGTCGCCCGGTCGTATGTCCAGTACGCCCTCCCCCACCGCAATCACCTCCCCTACGTTGCAGTAACCGAGTGGTAGCGGCTGATCGAGCTTTCGGAATACGGCTTCCAATGTCGGTACGAGTCCATCGGTCCGAATTTTGTCGAGCACCTGTTTTACCTTGTCGGGCTGCTGCCGCGCCTTGGCAATCAGGCTCGCTTTCCCGAACTCAACGAGCATGCGTTCGGTACCGAGCGACACCAGGCTCCGGCGGGTACGGATCAGCACCTGCCCCCTTCGAACCTGCGGGGCCGGTACGTCTTCCAGAACGGTTTCGCCGGTTTTAAGATTCTGTACCAGTTGTTTCATGCGGCCCCGGCGAGAACAGTGTCAAACGACTTCCTGCTTAGGCTTAGCACATCGGCAATTCGTTCGGCAGCCTTCCCATCCCACAATGGAGGAATGACACCGGGCTTCGAACGTCCCGACAGAATGTCCGCTACGTGTTGCTGTACCGTCGCAGGATTCAGATCGGCCAGTAGCTGATTCGTTCCCAACTCGACCGTCACCGGGCGTTCGGTACTGTCGCGGAAAGTCAGGCAGGGCACTTGCAGAAAAGTCGTTTCCTCCTGAATGCCACCCGAATCAGTAATCACGATGGCTGCGTGTTCCATCAGGTTCAGAAACTCCAGATACCCCTGCGGCTCCAGAAGATGGATGTTAGCCAGGCTATCCAGCCGATCCATCAACCCAAAACGGACCAGATTTGCCTGGGTGCGTGGATGGATGGGAAACACGACCGTTTTACGGCGGGCCGTATCTTCGGCAATCCGGACGATGTTTCGCAGACCCGCTTCGTGGTCTACATTCGCCGGTCGATGCATCGTCATAATAACGTACTGCCCCGGCGTCAGACCCAGTGCGCCAACGGTATTCAACTCATTGGCTTTTATCTGGTAATGCAGCAGCGAGTCGATCATGACGTTCCCGACAAAACGAACCCTGGCGTCGTCTATACCTTCACGCCGAAGATTATCAAGTCCGGCCTGCTCCGTCACGAACAGCAAGTCAGCCAAATGATCGGTCATTATGCGGTTGATCTCCTCCGGCATTCGGCGGTCGCCGGAGCGCAGCCCGGCTTCGACATGGGCAACCGGTACACCGAGTCGTACGGCCACCAGCGCACACGCGACGGTCGACGTAACGTCGCCGACAACCAGCACCAGATCAGGCCGTTCGGCGGTCATGATCTCCTCGAACCGAAGCATGATGTCGGCCGTCTGCCGGGTTTGCGTCCCGCCCCCGATGCCGAGGTAATAATCAGGTGCAGGCAACTCGAGCTGCCCAAAAAAGACGTCGCTCATGCGGGCGTCGTAGTGCTGTCCCGTATGTACAATCAGGGACTGAAAGCCCGGTTGTCGCCCGAACGCTCGGTGCAGGGGCGCTACTTTCATGAAGTTAGGCCGGGCCCCTACAATATTCAGAATTTTCATAGATACGGTGGGTAACAGAACTTATCGCTTCTGGTACACGCCCACGAACAAGTTATTGGCGTACGGGCGCGGCAGAACGAATTTTACAAAGCGGGACACGGGATCGTAACTGGAGAAATAAGCCGTTTCAATATGATCGAAGCCCATTTTTCGCAGTAACAGATTGAATTTTAACTCGCTCGACAGATTCCGGATGTGGGCAAAATAGCGCGGTCGCCCCGTCAGTGCGAACAGCACCCGCTCCAGTCGACGGTACAGACTCCGTTCGTTGGGCATGGAAACGATCAGCAGGCCCGTCGGCCGAAGCAGTTCGTGGGCCTGTGTGATCATGGCCGTCATGTCCTCGATGTATTCCAGCAGGCTGGACGCAATGATAACGTCCTGCACGGGGTAATCGCCCGGCGATACCAGCGGCAACGGCTCCACTACGTAGCGTACGTTGGCAGTCAACGTCTTCTGTCGGCACAGGCTGATCATTTCCGCCGATCCGTCGATACCCGTGACCGTACAGCCCCGATCGGCGAGGTAACTGCTGAAAATCCCTGACCCACAGCCCAAATCCAGCACCCTATCGGTCGATTTGACGTAGCGGCCAAACAACTTCGTCCAGACCCGAAACCGCTCCTGAAACCCCGGCGACTGCCGGTAACGCTCATCAAAGGCCTCGGCAATGTCCGAATGAAAATCAACGGCGTTCATGGGCGGCTCAGGATAGATTGCGATTCAGAACAGAGCGCCCGGAGCGATTCTAATCCCATCTGCACCACCGTCGGCCAGTCGGGCAGTTGCATCGACCGTTGCTGCCCCCGGTCGATGTTTCGCTGCATCCGGAACGGATTGCTGAACCCGGCATGAATGGTATTCAGAACATCCTCGGCCGACAGCGGATCAAAATAATAGGCGCAGTCTCCGCATATCTCCTCCGAAAAATCCCGACGGGAAGTAAAAATCGGTAGCCCAAAGTGCATGGCATCGACATAGGTAGCCGTAAATGATTCGAGCAGGGTCGGCAGCACCAGCCCATCTACCTGCTGATGCAGGGAGGCAATGCCCGTAGCCGGCACATGCCCAATGTTCATCAGCACATCGCTCAGTTTCAGCCGTTCAATCCGCTTCAGCAGCCGGCGAGCCTTGCGGTGCTGGGTCGATTCGATGGTCAGCAGCAGCCGATACGGCATGTTTCGATCGCGAATCAATTGGGCTACGTCCACCAAAATCTCCATATTCTTATGTGGGTAATAACGCGACAAACACATCAGGTAGCGAACGCCCGGCTGCTTCACGAACGGAAGTGAGTATGTAGTCTGACTGCGCAACGTAGTGTACGCATTCGGCATCAGCGAGATAGTGGGCAGATCAGGATATACCCGCCGGATGCGCTGCCGGATGGTCTCCGTTTGTACCAGCAGTACATCTGTGTACCGGATTCGCCGGCTGAACACTCGGTTCCGCATCCATACATTCAGCTTCCCAAACAGGTCCAGCCGCTTCCAGATTTCGACCTCATCGGGGTAAGCCGGATGCGGATAGTGCAGCAATACGGCTTGTCGATGAGCCACGGGCGTAGCAAAGTTGCCCATCGTGAACACGACATCGGGCTGGATGCGGTCAATCAGCGACGGCACCCAATGGTAGTCGATGTACAGGCGCGATACCCAGTAGCCTGAACCTTTGGGCAGAACGTACAGGTGTATGGCATCGGTCGCCAGGGCTTCGTAACCGCATTGACGCGGAGCCGCTACATATACCTGGAGGTCGTCCGGTTTGAGCGTTGAAATGCCTTTCAGGAAGTTCAGGGCCACGTTTAGCCCTCCCGCCGACGACAAATTGACGGCGTTAATAAACAGCTTCATGATGAACGGATAGTACGGTGGGAACGGCAGCCTGCCGCATCCGGCGGCCAATCAGCCACAGCGGAATGAACAGGTATACGTAGTGATCAACAAATTGCGGAAAATAGCCGCGGGTAATGAGCTGGAACAAGGCCAGCGAAAACACAATCTGTTTACTAAATCCCAGGGGCGTAGCGGCCGGATTTCGCCGGACGAACTGGTTAATCCAGAGCCCCATCACAAACGGCAATAGCCAGAAGCCCAGCCAACCGAAACCGGCGTAGAAAGCCCCGTAATGCAGGGTAGCCTCACCAATCCGCAGCCACTCGCGGGGTAGCTCCAGCGACCGGTCCAGTACGTCGAGGTAGGGCGATGGATACGGCTTCTCACCCCCCGGAAACAATTGCCGGGGCACCACGCGAACCAGTACGTACCCAAACATCGACAGACCATAATCGTGGGGCGTTTCCGGATTTTCGTCGTAATACCGAAGCATGTTGAAGTCGGCCAGCGAACCCCGGGTTTGTTCAAAAAACATCGAGTAATCGTATTGGGTCGGGTCGATGGTCATGTCGTCGTACTGGCCGCTGATGAAGTACCACCGATTGTGCGTAATCGTCGAGATGAAATAAAAAATCAGCAGGCCAACCATCGTCCATCGCTTCAGATGCAGGGTCAAATCGCCCTGTAGCATGTACACCAGCACCAACCCCAGAATGGTCAGAATTAAGCGGTAGCGAAATCCAAGCAGGGCAAACAGCACAAACGCCGGCACGAGCAGCACGATCAGCTTCGGGAAGCTGCCCCGCAGGTAAGCATACAGAACAATTGTCGTGATGATGGAGTCGGCGAAGGCACGGAAATAGTACGTATTGCTGGCGCTCTGCGACGCAAACAGATTTTGGTCGGAGCTACCAAGCAGCACCGCCAGCGGATTGACCCCGCTGATGACGACATCGGCCAGTACGATGACCATGAACAACCCGTATAACCCAACGACGAACCGGCGCAGGGAAGCCAGCGTATCCGTAGCCAATGATGAATTATTACTTGATTCGGGTAGCCCCCGGCTAACAAACCCCAGCACAAAACAGCCGTTCGCGATCAGGTAGGCCAGCATACCCGGTTCAAAATACGCCCGGATGTTTTTTCCCACAAATCGGAACATGCCCAGATCGCCCGTTACGGTTTCACGGCCATTGAGGTAATAGTAAAAAGGCGTTAGTAAGCAGTAGACGACCAGCAACCCCAGGCAAACAGCGAACGGAATCACGTACCGCGCTCCCTGGTGTCGCACGTATCGAATACCGACAATGAGAATCAGCGCATTGAGCAGCGTATAGATCCAGATCATAAGCTCATATCCTGTTGAATGACCTGAAACATGAGCCGGGCGTAATGTGCCGAACTGGTCTGCTCCCGAAAGGCCCGGTTGTAGCGAGCCAGTTCGTCCCGTAGCGCTGGTTCGTCGGCTATCCGACCTATGGCAGTCCGAAAGGCGGCTACGTCGTCGGGTGGGCAGACGAAGCCGTTCAGCCCATGCCGAACCCATTCGCGGGTGGCTCCCACGGCATCGCTGCTGATAATGGGTAAGCCCGCAGCAATGGCTTCGTTGATCACTACGCCCCAGCCATCGTAGCGCGACGCAAACACGAACGCATCTGCCTGCTGAAAGAGCGTAGGCAACGTATTGGTATCAGCAAATCCCAGCAGTTCAATTCGCGGGTCGTCGCCAATGAGTTGCTCCAGCGCCGGTCGCCCAGGGCCCTCCCCCACGATCTGCAAGCGAAGCGTAGCATAGTGCGGCTCGTTCAGCGCCCGAACCGCCCGGATCAACGTATCCATACCTTTCCGGGGAATCAACGCCCCCGACGACAGCAGCCTAACCAGTCCATCGCTGGCAACCGGTCGTTGGCCTTCCTGAATAAACGGCTCGATGGCAACGGAGTAAGGCACAACTGTTTTGGGCAGGTCCACGCCAAACGTGGTGTAGGTATCGGCGGCTTCCTGACCAATGGCAAATACCCGAACGCAGGCGTAACGTAGCGGCCAAAGCAAGAGCCGCTTGATAATAGCTCGCCAGCCGGACGGTCTCCCGGCCAGGCGTTCGCCGAAAAAAGCGACTTTCCTGCCCCGCCAGCGAGCCAGCAACATCGCCACTACAGCATTCGGTATCCAGTACCCACCACCCACAATGACGTAGTCGGCCGGGTCGTTCAGAACGGTTCGAAAAATGCGCCAACTGAAATGATAATCTTTCAGCCAACGTTGCAGAAAGCAGGCCAGGCGGCTATCCCGTAGCCAGTGAATGGCGTAAGGCCGGGATTGCTGATCGACGACCCACTGTCGGCCACGCTCCGTGGTGGCGTAGTACACTACCGTCAGCTCGACGTAGGCTGCCAGCGCCGAAAAAAAGTCTTCCTGGTACGGCGTCGGGATGTTGGTATAAAAACTGAGTTTAGGCTTCATAAGGCGGGGTTTGGTTGAGAAGCCGTAGCGTGTAGATATACCTCCGTAACGCCACGCCGAAAACGCTCCCACGTAAACGACCGTGCCTGTTGGGCCGCCAGTTGCCCCATAGCAAACCAGTCGTTCGGGTTCCGAATGGCTTCTTCCAGTTGGGCGGCAATGGCTTCGGGACTGCGGATGGGTACCAGATACCCGTGTTCGCCTTCGGTCAGTACGTCGGGGCCGCAGGTATTAGCCGTTGTAATCACCGGCAAACCAGCGGCCATGGCCTCCAGAATGACATGCCCAAAGCCCTCGGCCAGCGACGGCAGCACAAACACGTGGCTTTGGTGTAACTCCTGAACCAGCCGGGTTGTCGAGATGGCATATTGAACGTTGATGGCTACATCCCGATACTCTGCGAGAAGGGTATAGTCAACGTAGCCCCGTCCGCAAATGACCACTTCTATGTGTCGGCTGTTTAACAGTCTGACTGCCTGTAGCAGATCGGCCAGGCCCTTTCGCTGGTTCATCCGACCCACAAACACGACCCGAAACGGCCGGGCTTTGGGCGAAGTGGTCCGGGCGGGAAATGCCCTCGTGTCAACTCCATAAGGCACCACCCGGATTCGATCGGCCGCGACTCCATTCTCAATCAACGATGTCCGTGTAAACTGGCTGGCCGTTACGCACAACGTGGCCAGCAGCGGTTCCTCGGCCAGAGCGTGTAGTTGATCAGGTGGCAGTTGGAACTCCTCCTCATCGCGTATGGACTGAGCCGCGAAGGGCAGCCGCTCTATTTCCCCAGCCAGCAGGTGCCGAATGGCCATTGGGTGAGGATGCAGTTGAAACAGAATACGGTGACGCTGGCTACGGTCCGCAATCGCCCGCCAGAATGCTTCGTGACCGTAATAGCTGTATAGAAACAGGTTACTATCCGTTCGTCTGGCAACCTCATAGGCCGTTCGGCTCAGGCAATGATCGATGGCAAAGGTATCGGACGAATTGAGCAACCGGGAACGAACCGTGCGGTACAAAGCACCTCTCGAAAGCTTGACCGCCGATGTAGGCAAACCCTGACAATATCGTTTCTGGGCCTGCCTCGGTGCCACCGCATACAGCCAGTCGGGTGCATATGCTTCAGTAACCAACCGCTCCAGCAAGCCCGCTTCGTACAGGGCCAGACTGAGCTGGTAGTAATCGCGGGCACCGGCATGAGCCGTTACGCACCGGGTAGTTGCTGCCTGCTTCGTTGTCATGGCTCCATCTCCTTTGCTACGCTGTTCGTGGGTCGGTGTAGTTGTTTTACCTGCCTTATCCAGCCAAAATCGGTTATTATGCTTTGGAATAGCTCCTTCATTCGCTCCCCTTCCAGCAGCCGCAGACTTTGCCGAAGCACTACCCAGACCAGAATGGCATCCGCCACCACAAAGCCCGCAGCAAGTCCAACCAACCCCCAGTGGGGCATCAGTACTGCGCCCAACCCTAACGCGCCGAGACTACCGATCAGAAACGACAGCGCGATGGACTGGTGCCGGTTAACGGCGATGAGTGTCGTAGCGCTGGTGTTCCAGCAGGTGTAGAGCAACGTAGCCAGCAGCATGAACGTAAAAAGGGGTTGTTCGGCCTGCACGGCACCTTGCGTCCAGTAGTGCAGGATAGGGCCGCCCATCAGTTCCAGTCCGGCAATGGCTCCAACCGCCAGCCAGAGGGTAAGCTGGCAGGCCCTTCGGTGGAGGTCGATTGCCGTGTGCGTATACCCCTGCGAAATTGCCAGTGTGAACTCGGGCCAGATGGAGAACGTAACCACCCCGACAAGTTGCCGAATGGCGTTATTGAGCGTCCGGAGGGTATTGTACACCACTACATGAACTGGTGTCAGCAGAGCGCCGATCAGCAGTATACTCCCCTGTAGTACTGCGGCATTCGCCAGCGCAAACACCAGAAACGACACGGAGGGCGACACCAGTTCCCGGATTACCGGCCATTCTACATAGCGCGGATGAATCTGCTTAACCCACGAAAACCGTCGGCGACAGTCGACCGACATGCCTAGTAAACTAACCCCGCGCACCAGGGCGTAGGCTATAGCCACTCGATGTGCCTCTCCTCCCAGCAACACAAGCAGCGCCATTATCAGGAATTCTACCAGCCGGGTTGCGGTAATCCACAACCGTCCGGTAGCATAACGCCCTTCTGCCCGGTACACACCGCTCAGGAGTTCCTGCTGAAGACACAAAACAACGTATAACATCAGCGCAATCAACGTCCAGGCACTCTCTTCCTCCGTAATGAGCCGGATACGCAGCCATTGCTGATACGGTACCGCCGACAGCAGGGTATAAAGACCGGTTGTGGACAGTAAGCTCAGGTAACCCACCGCCACCAGACCACTGCTCAGCAGTACAATGGTTCGTCGGTACGCTTGCTGGGCGGCACTGACGGCCAATTCATTGGACACCGCAGCAACTAGACCAACATCGCTCAACGTCAGGTACGACGGTACAGTGAACAGCAACAGCCATTCGCCATAGTAGGCGGCTCCCCAATAATGAAGCAGCAGGGGTACACTGATCAACTGAATAAGCAATGTAGTAGCCTGTCCAACTGCGTTGGCGGCCATCGCACGAAGTATACGGTGTATCAAGCAGCGAGTCGGTTAAGGGTTACAGGCGCCAGTATTCTACCCCATCGTCCTCACGTACCGCATACATTCCTTTCAAATCCAGCAAAATAGGCTGGCCGTTCATCAACTCCTTAAAGTAGCTAATATCCAGCGCCTTGTACTCGTCATGGCAAACCGCGGCAATCACCGCATCGTATTTGTTCGATGGGCCGTCCATCAGCGTCAGGTTGTATTCGTGCGCCACTTCATTAGGCGACGCGTGTGGGTCAACCAGGTGTACGTTGATGGAGTATTTCATAAGCTCGCGCACCAGTTCGGCGACCTTCGAATTGCGGATGTCGGCAATATTCTCCTTGAAAGTCAGCCCCATAACCAGCACTTTGGTCTGCCGGGGATTCTTATCCTTTTTCAGCAGCATCTGCAGCAGCTTCGTGGCGATGTAGGCTGGCATACCGTCGTTGATACGTCGGCCGCTGTTGATCACCTGCGGATCGTAGCCCAGTTGACGGGCTTTGTAGAGCAGGTAATACGGGTCAATTCCGATGCAGTGTCCCCCGACCAGCCCGGGGGTAAACTTTAAAAAATTCCACTTCGTACCGGCGGCCTTGATCACCTCCTGCGTATCAATGCCCATCTTGTCGAAGATGATCGCCAGTTCGTTCATCAGCGAGATGTTCAGGTCACGTTGGGTATTCTCAATGACCTTGGCCGCTTCGGCTACCTTGATGCTCGGCGCTTTGTAGACACCGGCTTTAATGATGCTGCCGTAGACAGCCGCGATCTGCTCCAGAGCCTCGGCATCGCTCCCCGAGACTACCTTTTTGATCGTGGTCAATGTTCGTTTTTTATCCCCCGGACTGATGCGCTCCGGCGAGTAGCCGATCTTGAAATCCCGACCGAGCGTCAGCTCGGACTGTTCCTCCAGAAACGGCAGGCAATCATCTTCCGTGCAGCCGGGATAGACTGTCGATTCATAGACAACGTAATCGCCGGGTTTGAGCGCCTTCCCAATCATTTCCGATGCCCGCTGCAATGGTTTCAGATTGGGTACCTTGTAGTCATCCACGGGTGTCGGTACGGCTACTACAAAAAAATTTGCCTGCTTCAGATCATCCGGATCGGACGTAAACAGAATGTCTTTATCGCAAAACATGGCTGACTCCAGTTCGCGGGACGGGTCTTCGCCCTGTTTCATCATGGCGATTCGGTCGGCGTTGATGTCAAAACCGATGACGCGGAAATGCCGGGCAAATTCCAGCGCGATCGGCAACCCGACGTAGCCAAGGCCAACAACGGCAATCCGTTTCTGTTTCTGAAGCAATTCTTCGTACATGGTGGGATTCAAGTGAGTATACGTAGTGTTAAGTCAATAAATAATCGCAATCATGCCAGACAGCGTAGCTCAGGACGCCATCAATAGTTTTAGGCGTTCCACAAGGTTCAGCTTTATTACCAGCACGAGCAAACTGCCGACGGCAAGGCCAACCAGGGTATACAACAGCAGCATCACCGTTCGTTTGGGCGATACCCGAATCAGTGGTACTCTGGCTGGTTCGAGCACCTTGAATACCGGCGTACGTTCCTGCACTTTAAGTTTAGCCTGCTCATACTGCCGGGCCAGTTCGGTATAAACTGTCTGCGCAATGGACAGTTCAGCTTCCCGACGCTGTTTGTCCATTGTAGCGGCCTGTACCACCATGTAACGATGCTGATCGTTGTATTCAAAAACGCCCTTCTGCGCATTCTGGTACCGTCGGCGGGCTTCGCTCAGTCGATCGGCGTAAAATTGCAGATCCTGCCGGGCTTTTTCGGTCCGGTAGCTCGTTACATACTGCGTCAGGTAGTCCATCGCCAGTTGAGCAACCCCGGCAGCTACATTCGCATCGGGCATCTTTGCCGAAATAGTAATAATTCCCGACCGCGTATCCAGCTTAGCCGACACCCGCTTCTGCACCTCCTCCGCCAGATCCTGCTGCTGCCGGGTCAGTTCCACCGGCTGACCGGGGGTGTTTTTCACCAAACGCTGTGATTCTTCGTTTCGGGCAAGAAACTTTCCAACGGACCAGCTTTTGTGGCTATCTAAAAAACTGGCCACTGTTTGTTGCTGCCCGGTTCGGGTACGTACGGGTCGATCGAGCAGGTACAGAATGAAGGGAGTACTCTGCAATACGTTTGGGTATAGGTCAGGGCGTACGGCATCAACACCTTCCGTTTCGGCCATATCGATCCCGGCAAACCCCGCCACGGATGCCAACCGCTTGAACACGTCGTTGGAGCTGCTGTTCATCTCAGGCATGATTTTAGCCTCCGACACAAACTCCGGTGTAGCCATCAGGGCCACACCAACTCCTGCCAGCCCAAACAGCAGGGCAACGAGCAATACCCGCACCCGGTTCTGCAACAGTATCCGGATCACTTCACCGGCCGACAAGGTAAAGCCGGTTTGTCGGCCAGCGTGCGATGCGTTCATGATCGGCTCCATCATCGGTTCGTAATAACGCGGATAGCGGTTAAAATTACTGTCGATGCGGTGGCAATGACCGTCAGTACCGCCAGGCGTTCGCTGGCTGATAACTTAGTCTGATCTTTAGGCGGCCGGGCGGGTACAACCAGTTCCATACCCGCTTCCGGCGCCGGATAGTTCCGAATGCCGAGCCACGAACGCGTCGGCCTGACTTTTCCGTTGGCTCCGACTACATAAACCTTTCGTTTTGAAGCTTTTGCCGTAAAGCCACCGGCCTCATTGACGTACTCCCGAAACGACTTGGCTGGATCGTATTCCACCGTGGCTGGATTAACAACCTCCCCCCGAATGCGAACAAGTTCGGTCTGCCGCGGCACGGTCAGTACATCGCCGTCTTCCAGCAACAGATTACTCACGTCGTCGGGGTTGGTCAAAATGCGCTTCAGATCGAGCGAAACCAGTTCGCCTTTCCGTGAAAAGCGCGTAGCCGGTAAATATGCCCCCGCTTTAAGCCCGCCCGACCGCGTAATCAGATCGGAAATACGTTCGTTTCGATCACGGATAGCGTACGTACCCGGATATACGACTTCACCAGCGATGGCGGCTCCTTTCTGTGCTTCGTAGCGGGACGACAGGCGGACAAACACCTGATCAAAGGGTTGCAGAGTCAACCGGGCATCGTTAGGGGCCAGGCTCAGATGCTGGTCGATAGAAAACGCAATGAGCTGGACATTCTGGTTCGTGGGGATACCCGTTGTATCGCCGTTAATACGTCGGGCAATTTCCATCCGCGACGAAATTGCCCCTTCCGAAAAGCCACCAGCCAGCACGACCAAGTTCGCGACGGTCATGCTGTCTACGTAATCAAACGAACCACCTCGATTGACCGCTCCCTGAATGCTGACGGTACGTTTGGTACGCAGGTCGCCCACGGCTGTAATCTGTACGACATCTTCAGGCTGTAACGGTACGTCGGCGGTTTCGCCCCGCAGCAACCGCCCCAGATCAACCGAGATGACTTCCGGGTCCAGGTTCTCACGGAGCCGGCGAATGGTAGCCCGGTTGAGAAAAGCATCTTCGCGCAACCCTTCGGCGGTTTTAATCAGGTGCTTCAGCGTTGTGTTTTTCTCCAGCGCATAATCGCCCGGCCGAAAGACAGCACCCATGATGGATACTTTGTTCGCCACTCGCTCCAACACGGCCCCAACCGTGTATCGATCGCCCGACTTTGGTAAAAACTGACCAAACTCAGCCGGTATAATAGTAATTAATTGCTGTTCTGTGGGCGTATTCCGTCGCAACGTAATTGATGCCGTATAGGCTTTGTCGGTGAAGCTCCCAGCAAACGCCAGTACGTGCAGCAGCGTTTCGCTCTGCCGAACTTCGTACAGACCAGTCTGTTTTACCTCGCCCGTCAACTCGACACGGGTACCGTAGTGATCGACGAAAATGATGTCCTGATCGAGCAGTCGGATGTTATCTTTCTGGTCAGCGCGCAGGAGAAAGTCGTAGACATCGAGCGTGCGGACGAGCCGGTTGTTGCGGTACACCCGAATGTTGCGAAATGAGCCACGATCCGCGGCCGGGCCACCGGCTGCGTAAAGGGCATTAAACACCGTAGCCAGCGACGACAGCGTGTACGTTCCCGGCCGCACGACCTGCCCCAGCAGAGTTACCTTGATGCTCCGCACACTCCCCAGCGTCACCTGCGCGAAGATACCGCTTGTCGCGGTGTTCAGACCGGCATACAAGGTCCGAAGCCGGCTTATGATGCGCTGCTCGGCCTGTTCGATGGTCAGGCCGTTGACGTAAATCGGGCTTAGGTTTTCAATGCGAATACTCCCTTCGGGGCTGACTTTCGGGCGGTAGGTCTGCTGGGCATTGCCGTACACATCGACAATAAGTTCATCTTCAGGGCCAACCTGGTAGTTACGTGGCGTTGGAATCCGTAGATTCGGTTCAAAGGAAAGGTTGGCATTGGTGAAGAGAGAAGCTCCAAATACGGCCGAGGCCGCTGACACCGGCGGTGGTGCGGGGGTTGATGGCTGCTCCCGAACCACGTTACTTTCAGCAGGTTTGGACGGCTCAGTTTTGACCTGCCCAATCCGTTGCCGCATTTTGCTGATATCGGCCGATGTAAATCCGCGCGTCTGCGCCAACTGCTCAACCTGCGCTTCCGACAGACCACTAGCCTGGGCCTGCTGCACAAACTGTTGGATCTGCTCATCGGTCAGATTATCTACCTTCTGCGCCCAGGATAGGGAAAGCGGTACCAGTAGACACGACAGGATAAGCCGGCCAAGCGGTAAAAATGTTTTCACTAAGTATTTTTACAAAGTTACGGTGACTGTTCCAGCGATAGAGCAGCGCGCAAATGTATGCCTTTGTAACCAAAAACAACACATTAGGTAGATTAAAAAATGACAAAACCCTCATCGTATTACCGATGAGGGTTTTTACTCAAAGTCTATATAGTAAGTGACTAAGGTATCAACTTCATTTCGACCCGACGGTTTTTCTGTAAGCCTGTTTTACTCGGATCGGCAATGGGTTTATACGCACCAAAGTAGTCGACCAGAATCCGGCTGGGGTCATTCAGTCCTGCTTCAATCAGGTACGTCCGAACGGCCTCCACCCGCCGACGCGACAGGGACAGGTTGTATTTATCCGACGCCCGCCGGTCAGCATGTCCTGCCAGTTGCAGCCGGCACTGCGTCTTGTTCATCAGTTCGACCACCTTGTTCAATACCTCCTTAAACGCTGGCTTTACGATGCTCTTATCGGTATCAAACTCAATGTTGGCGAATATCTCCGCGCAGGCGATACCAGGCAGGGCTGCACTGACGTATTTGTCGAAGTCAATGACTTCGCCGGAGCCGGACACGACGCTACCCTCCGGCGAATTAGGTTCTTTGTCGAAATAGTCCGATACGCCGTCATTGTCGGTGTCGGTCAGCAATTTAGGATCAATATCGGGTGGTCGGTTGGCTTTGGCCACTGAATCAATCTGCGCCAGTGTCAGGATAACTGGTGGCTTGATGAGTGATTTAGGGTCGGTCCAGCGGAGGTGATACGTTCCCGCTGTGGTATCGTAGTCGAATTTATCGTTCACCTTCTGCACCCGAATCGCCCGGCGACCCAGCTTATACGTCAGCACGATACCGCCGTAGCCCCACTTATCTTTCGCTGAATTGCCCTGGCGCACGAACGTTTCGCTCAGGCTCCCCCGGTTGCCAACCAGATCGAACACACTGGAGGCATCGCCCCCAATGGTGGCATCCAGCCGCTCGGAGTTCACGTGGTTTACACGGATATCGATCCCCACATCGAAGCGCGGGCTGATTTCGTAATGAACCGCCAGCCCCATCGGAACGACCAGATCACTAACGTCGCCGGTTTGCCGACGCAGCCGCCCTGTGGTCAACTCAAACGCTTTGGAATTATAGAAAATAACGCCCACGCCCGTGTACGCATCCACTTTCCAGTGCTTCATTTTGTTGACTCCGAACAGCAGGCTTTTGAGATTGACGCTGCCCGTCAGATCCGTCTGCACGAAGTTGGACCGGAAATAGGAGTAATAAATCCGGCGCTTCATGCCGCGCAGGTTGCCCGCATTCACGCCGAGTTGTACGCCAAACAGGTGCGACAGTTGCTTGCCCAGGGCCAACCCGCCAAAAAACGAATTCCGCTCATTGACGCTGTCGAAATTATCAGCGCCTACGGGAAAGAAATCGTACTCCCGCAAATCGCCATAGAACTGCGACCAGCCGCCATGGGCCGACACCGACCAGGTGTTCAACCGGGCGGGACCGTCGTAAGTGGCTTTCGGATTATACTGAGCCTGAGCGGCTTTGGGTAGGAGCCCCAGCAGGCAACAAAACGTTAGCAGTAGAAGCAGTTTCCTCATCGCGTTCAGGGTTTTGTTATAGACTATAGACAACGGATGGATAAAGCGACCTGACCGGCACGTACCGTCTGCCCCGGCCGAAACAAGCCTTTCCGAACAGCACCGTGGGGCAAACAGGGGCTCTCGATCAAGTTTACAAACCAACTCGTCCGGTCATTGTTTACTGGTCCGGCCCGAATCCTTTTGAATGCAACGATCCGGCCAACTTAAAAATGTTATAACCGGCGCATTAATCGCTCAACCATTTCATTCTTCCAGGTCACGTAGTCACCGGCATCAATGTGCACCCGCGCCTGCCGTACCAGCCACAAATAAAAGGTCAGATTGTGCAGACTGGCGATCTGCGCAGCCAGAATTTCTTCGGCTTTGAAGAGGTGACGCAGGTACGCTTTCGTGTAGAACGTACTGGCATAGCCGCCCAGACCGGCATCAATTGGGCTAAAGTCACGGCTCCATTTTTCGTTCTTGAGGTTCATGATGCCCTCCGTTGTGAACAGAATCCCGTGCCGGGCGTTACGGGTCGGCATCACGCAGTCGAACATATCCACCCCCAGCGCAATGGCTTCCAGAATATTGGCCGGCGTGCCGACGCCCATGAGGTAACGGGGCTTATCGACGGGCAGTATTTCGTTGACCAGCTCGATTGTTTTGTACATTTCTTCCGCTGGTTCGCCCACGGCAAGTCCACCAATGGCGTTGCCTTCGCGCTCCTTCGACGCAATGAACTCCGCCGACTGCCGACGAAGATCAGGATACGTACTCCCCTGAACGATGGGGAAAAGGGTTTGCTGGTAGCCATAATACCCTTCGGTTGCATCGAATCGACCGATGCAGCGATCCAGCCAGCGGTGGGTCATCTCCATCGACTGCCGGGCGTAGCCATACTCGCAGGGATAGGGCGTACACTCATCAAAGGCCATGATGATGTCGGCCCCGATGGTCCGTTGAATGTCCATGACGCCCTCGGGCGTAAATCGGTGCGTCGACCCGTCGATGTGTGATTTAAACGTAACGCCTTCCTCCTTGATCTTCCGGGTATTGGACAGCGAATAAACCTGATACCCGCCACTGTCGGTCAGGATCGGGTGGCTCCACCCATTAAACTTGTGCAAACCACCTGCCTGACTCAGTACGTCGAGCCCCGGCCGGAGGTAGAGATGGTATGTGTTGCCGAGAATGATTTCGGCCTGAACGTCGGTTTCCAGTTCCCGCTGATGGACCGCCTTGACTGTTCCGGCCGTTCCAACGGGCATAAAAATAGGTGTATGTATAGGCCCATGATCGGTCGTCAACGTACCCGTGCGGGCCTTCGACTGCTGATCCTGGGCTGAAATTGAGAATGTCATTTTACAAAAATAGGGGAAAAGATGGAGGAAAGGGAGGAGGGAGAAAAGGAGCAAGGGGTGCCAGGCCTGTCTTTTTTCCCTTTCTTCCCCTTTCACCTCTCCTCCCCTTCCTCCTTTCCTCCTATCTTTACCGCCTTAAACTGAATTAATTAGCGAACCACATTTACCTTGTGCTTACTGTCCTTCTGATACTGTGGGGAATAGCCATCAGTATTCAGCTCATTTTTGTTCTTTTCGTTTTTGTCCGAACGGCCTTTTACCGCCAGCCTGATCAACCCGCTGATGATTCCGGTCCAGGAGTTACGCTGGTGGTATGCGCCCGCAACGAACTTCATAACCTAACCGAGCTACTGCCGCTGCTGGATGGTCAGGTCTATCCTGCGTTTGACGTGCTGGTCATGGACGACCGCTCCACCGACGGGACTCAGCACTTCCTCGAGAACGAGATCAGTCACCTGTCTCGGGTGCGGTTTATCCGGATCGACAAGGACTACGACCACGTTACCCCAAAAAAGTACGCCGTTACGATTGCGTTGAAGAAGGCGCTTCACCCCGTCGTACTGCTCACGGATGCCGATTGTCGCCCGGCTGGTACCGATTGGCTGGCGGGTATGGTTGGAGCCTTGAACAAACCTGGTACCGACATTGTCCTTGGCTTCTCGCCTTACGAGTACCAACCGGGTCTGTTAAACTGGCTGATTCGGATTGAAACGCTGTTCACGGCCGTACAATATGTATCGCTGGCACTGGCCGGACGACCCTACATGGGCGTGGGCCGGAACCTGATGTACCGGCGGCAACTCTTTTTCGATAACCGGGGTTTTTACTCACACATGAGCGTGCTGGGGGGCGACGACGACCTGTTCATTAACGAAGTAGCGACCAGTCGCAACACCGCTGTCAGTCTCGATCCGGATACGTTCACCTGGTCGAAGCCCAAGGAAAGCTGGGCTGACTGGCGGATGCAGAAACGTCGGCATTTGCATGTGGGCAAGCATTACAAACCTGGGCACAAGCTTCGATTGGGGTTGTTAACCGGCTCGCACGTATTGATGTGGTGGCTCGGTCTAACCGTAGGGCTGACCTTGCTGGCAGTCTGGCAGGTCGGTCGACCTTTCACCGACGTTGATCGGCTCTTACTCGAAGTAGTTGGAGGCTTATTTGTCCTACGGCTGGTGGCTTTCTGGGGCATTGTCGGGCGGATCAGCTACCGGCTGGCGCACACCGTTCATTGGGTCATGATGCCGTTGATGGACGTAACGCTGGCAGTGTACTACATTGTGATGGGGCTGAATACGTATATTAACCGCCGTCGGAAGATATACTGGCGCTGAAGGCCAGCCGCACCGAAAACCATAACGCGATCGCATGAACGTCGATTTAATTTATAAATACTTTCCCAAATTGACCGCCGAGCAACAGGAGCGCTTTGCGGCTTTGAACGAATTGTATCATCACTGGAACGCCCAGATCAATGTCATCTCGCGGCAGGACATCGATCAATTGTACGAAAAGCACATACTGCATTCGCTGGGGATTGCCAGGGTGATTCAGTTTACACCCGGAACCGAGGTGCTGGACGTCGGAACCGGAGGGGGTTTTCCGGGGATTCCGCTGGCCATTCTGTTCCCGATGGTCGACTTTCACCTGGTAGACAGCATCGGAAAAAAAACAAAGGTTGTAACGGAGGTAGCCAGTGCATTAGGTTTGCAGAACGTAAAAGCCGAACAGGCGCGCGTAGAACACCTGAACAGCACCTATGATTTTGTGGTAAGCCGGGCTGTAACGCGGCTGAAGCCGTTTCTGGGCTGGGTACGCTACAAAATTCACAAGCAGGGCAACAATGAATTGCCCAATGGAGTTTTGTACCTCAAAGGTGGCGACCTGACTGAAGAGTTAAGCGAAGTACCTGACAAGTACCGAATTTACGACTTGTCGGACTACTTCGAGGAGCCGTTTTTTGAGACCAAAAAAGTGATTTACATTCCGAAGAAATAGAAATAGGTTTGTAGCTTGAGATTCGTAGTTGATCGTTAACTGACGCGGGAGGAACCACACATGCGTTGATCAACGACAAACTACCAACCACAACCTACGAACTACAGCAAACCATGGCAAACGAACGATTCGCATCCAGCAGTTTCAAAGATCCGCTCAACCGCGACATTATTGAGTTCAACGACAAGGGCGTTACGTTCCGGGTTCGCAAGCTCATCGGTGGTACCGACAATTTTGTCTTCTACTCGGATATATCAGGCGTTGAAATCGACAACGGTCTGTTTTTCTCGACCATCCGGGTGATTCCCCGGGCTCGCCCGGAGATTGTCATCAAAAACTTTACGCGGGGTGATGCCCGGCGGGTTAAAGAGCTGATTCTCCAGAACGTACCGAACAATCGGCCCGACGCGTTTGATACGCCACGGGGTGGCTATCCGGGGCGGTAAGGGCATCAGCTTGCAAATTTTGCAGATTTTTTGCGGTTGGAGCTTGCGTGCTATCGCTATCTACACTACTTTTGCACCACGTTTTCGATAACGATCCCGAATAGCTCAGTCGGTTAGAGCATCTGACTGTTAATCAGAGGGTCGCTGGTTCGAGCCCAGCTTCGGGAGCTTTGAAAATGAGCCACTTAGTACAAGTACTAAGTGGCTCATTTGCTTTACGTGAACACAACTTGATACACAAGTGTTCGCTTATGTTTACAATGAACAGCGCTGATTCTTACCGCTTATGCAAGAACAAATTATACAAATACCACAAATTAATTGCCATCTCCACGTACGTAGGGAACACAACTACCTGACCCATGTCAGTGCATCCACGGATAGTTCATCCCCACGTACGTAGGGAACACGCTCATTAGCCAAACACGGATAAATCGTCAAACGGTTCATCCCCACGTACGTAGGGAACACTTTGTTGTCTGTGGTCGTACAGGCCCGGATCACGGTTCATCCCCACGTACGTAGGGAACACCGCGTGACTGCCTCCCAAAACTCAGGGTGCGCCGGTTCATCCCCACGTACGTAGGGAACACATCAGGTCGTTGAGTGCGCCACGGACAGCCGCCGGTTCATCCCCACGTACGTAGGGAACACTTTTGAACCAACGACGACCACAACGACGCTATCGGTTCATCCCCACGTACGTAGGGAACACGATTTCGCTTCCCCTGTACGTGCGAGTTGTTCCGGTTCATCCCCACGTACGTAGGGAACACCGGTGCGGGTTTACACTTGATGCAGCGGCATCCGGTTCATCCCCACGTACGTAGGGAACACCCCATCCGGTAGCGGGGCGAGCGCAGCGTATCCGGTTCATCCCCACGTACGTAGGGAACACACGACCTTTCAGAGCAGACCTGCTACGGCGGGCGGTTCATCCCCACGTACGTAGGGAACACCGGCCGAAACGCCGACAGGTGGCTGCCGACAACGGTTCATCCCCACGTACGTAGGGAACACTATATCGCGGTGCTTGCCCCGGACACGCTGGCCGGTTCATCCCCACGTACGTAGGGAACACTGTTAGGCGATACGAAAAAGAATCAGGCCAAACGGTTCATCCTCACGTACGTAGGGAACACAATTGAAGTACAACCGTAGTTGCGTCGGCTAACGGTTCATCCCCACGTACGTAGGGAACACTTCATCCAGCGCCCGTTTTTCGGCGTCGATTTCGGTTCATCCCCACGTACGTAGGGAACACTTTGGCGTCACTTTCACCTCGGGCAGGATCAGCGGTTCATCCCCACGTACGTAGGGAACACTGCGCGGCTCGCATCGTTCAGCCCGAAAATGTAGGTTCATCCCCACGTACGTAGGGAACACTCCTTCTCGGTAATCAGCACGCGCTTATCTGACGGTTCATCCCCACGTACGTAGGGAACACGCTTGGTAATCAGTACGAATAAATACTGCGACCGGTTCATCCCCACGTACGTAGGGAACACTATGCAATCGCCATTTTGATAATGTTGTTTTACGGTTCATCCCCACGTACGTAGGGAACACTCCGTTTTGTACGTGATTTGCAGGGGTTCCACCGGTTCATCCCCACGTACGTAGGGAACACGACGCGCTTAAATCCCAGCTTTTCGCCTAAACCGGTTCATCCCCACGTACGTAGGGAACACTATAGCATCCGAATTAGGGATCAGCCGAACGTCGGTTCATCCCCACGTACGTAGGGAACACTCTCTCGTCAGTTGAGCATTGACTAATCCCAACGGTTCATCCCCACGTACGTAGGGAACACTCGATGCCCTGCAAGTCGACCGTGGCCAGATCCGGTTCATCCCCACGTACGTAGGGAACACCGCTCTTTCAGCTTTTACGAACTCCGTCCATTCGGTTCATCCCCACGTACGTAGGGAACACACCAAAGCCCGGCGTCTTGAAAATAAGCGTGTCGGTTCATCCCCACGTACGTAGGGAACACATCACCGGCAACTACTCGGCTACAGCTACCGACCGGTTCATCCCCACGTACGTAGGGAACACAGCGAATTGAGCGCACCCAGACTATCAGCGGCCGGTTCATCCCCACGTACGTAGGGAACACCTGTCAACGGTCAGGCTCCCTGCCCAATCCCGCGGTTCATCCCCACGTACGTAGGGAACACTAGTTTAGTTGTAGTAAGTTATATTCCTAATGCGGTTCATCCCCACGTACGTAGGGAACACGATCAGAGCATGATTCAAGAACATACCCCGGTCGGTTCATCCCCACGTACGTAGGGAACACGCCAGGGCGTCGGCCGTTCCCTGCAGCAGGTCCGGTTCATCCCCACGTACGTAGGGAACACTTTTCGGGTTTAACGGCCTTTGGCACTTTCTCCGGTTCATCCCCACGTACGTAGGGAACACCACCACTGGCGACAAACTGGTGGCGCGAACAACGGTTCATCCCCACGTACGTAGGGAACACCTTTTCCCTTATTGTTTTACTGAATCTAATCACGGTTCATCCCCACGTACGTAGGGAACACTTTAGGTTCAACTCCCTGAGCACATCGTCAATCGGTTCATCCCCACGTACGTAGGGAACACGCCCGTGACAATCCCTTCCTTGGTATCGAGGTCGGTTCATCCCCACGTACGTAGGGAACACCCCCAGTTCAGGCAGTAGCGGGTGGCAAATGTCGGTTCATCCCCACGTACGTAGGGAACACCCGGACGCGCTGGCCTTTCTGATCCCAGAGGGCGGTTCATCCCCACGTACGTAGGGAACACTTTAACCCCTCCCTCCCCATGAAAACCACAACCGGTTCATCCCCACGTACGTAGGGAACACTACTGAGGAGTCAATTTTGGCATAGCCGCCATCGGTTCATCCCCACGTACGTAGGGAACACCTCTCTGCATAAAGTACGTCCTTTTCAACTGCCGGTTCATCCCCACGTACGTAGGGAACACTCGCCCAGGGCATTCAGCACCGTCCGTTCATTCGGTTCATCCCCACGTACGTAGGGAACACGACTGTGGTAGGCGGTGACCTTGTTCAGTTCACGGTTCATCCCCACGTACGTAGGGAACACAAAGAGGGCGTTTTCCGCCGGGATGACAACGACGGTTCATCCCCACGTACGTAGGGAACACGTTGAGCTGGCAACGATCAATCTGGCCACGGTCGGTTCATCCCCACGTACGTAGGGAACACTTTTTAGCGACCTCTGCCGCTCCCCCTTTGTCCGGTTCATCCCCACGTACGTAGGGAACACAACCTTACGAATCCAGCGGGCAACGACGGTATCGGTTCATCCCCACGTACGTAGGGAACACTTCTTTTCGCCATGGGACGGGTCGCACCCAGGCGGTTCATCCCCACGTACGTAGGGAACACGGAGTTAAGAACCTTAAAGAATTTACCGCCGTCGGTTCATCCCCACGTACGTAGGGAACACCTCAAAAGGCTTATTTGTACCTACAAACTGTCCGGTTCATCCCCACGTACGTAGGGAACACACTGACCAATGGCAAAATAAGGCCGATTTTATGGACAATCTAACTTTTATGTGTCAAAGGTCGCATCGTTAACCATATACCTTCTATGTTGATGGGTATGTATTGCTTAGGCTGCCAGGTTCTTAGGTCGAACCCTTGCTCATTGTTCATACGCCATAACATGGTGACAGTACCGTCATCCGCCCGGTCCGTCGCCCGCTCCCACAATGCGTCGCGTACCACTTCATTGATTCGGCCTACAAACACACCGGCCTGTACTTCAACGAGCCATCGACTTAGATCGCCACGTAGCGACGGGGATACCCTTTCCAAGATGAATACAGTCATGGTTGGTCTTGTTTTGGATTACTCCACCAAGGTGTTGGTAACGCAGGATCTTCGTCCGGATCAAAACCATCCGGATTTTCTGGTTCAATGTCCAAGCGTAACAGCCGATCAACGTCGGGGACGATGCGCTGTAATAAGCGCATGTTGGTAAAGGCATCACGGCAACGCTTTCGTACGTGCGTCTCAGGCTGAGATAAACCCTCGGCTACCACCGAGAAAGCCACGGGTACGGTTAACTGCATCTTATAAAGGTCCGCAATGTCATACACAAAAGATAACTGCTTGCCCTGGTGAATAAAACCCAATGCTGGTGAGTAACCGGATGACAATAAGGCGGCATGTACTAAGCCGTGCAAACACGCATTGGCCGCCGATAAAGCCCGGTTAATTGGATCAGTATCATTCCAGGATGTGCGGTTGTAGTTCCGACCGTTCCATTCAACGCCGAACCGACGGGCAGCACTCGCGTATGCTTCCCGAACCCGAATTCCCTCTCGCCCTCGAATTTGCTCCAATCGTAATCCTGTCGGCAAGGGCTCCGGAAAGCGTGCCCGATAAAGCCGTTCGATCACCTGCATTCGCAAATCGGGCGACGCTGACAATTCCGCCTGCTGCATCAACCGATATGCCTTGTGCGTTTCGCCTATTCCTTGGGCGTAACAACGAACTCCTGCTTCCCCACACCAGATTAAAGAGCAACCTGCTTCCACTAGCGTGCGTACAGCACCGTGCGTGACCGTTGTGCCAGGTCCAAGCATTAAGGCTGATAAACTGGCAACCGGTAATGGAACACGTCCCTGCTTGTTGACAAACTCGACACCCAGCTTTGACTGTTCAAGATGACCGTATTCGAAATACAGAAAAGACAGCGAATCGCGGATCTTGGGCAGATCGCGCATAGCGTGTTTGTGCTTCATGACTTTTTCAAATGTTTTTGCCGAAAGCTATGCGCAGTTGAATGTTAGGCCGGACACAAAATGTCCAGTTAAAAAATCAAATTGTATATTTTGAACACATATTGTTACTTTCAAGCCTTATCCACGACCATAATGCCAAGACTTAATTCGGCGGAAGTACTCCGTCAGCGCCTGAACGCCGGAGCGCAACTCACCTACCAGCAGATTCAACACCTTACGGGCTTAGGAGACAAACAGGCGTCGCGATTAATTCGACAATTACAGCGCGAAGGGCTTCCTGTTCAAGAACATCGTAATGGCCGACACAAAGTGTTCTCATTGCCGGCTGACCGTCAACAGGTGATGGTACCTGACCTACAATTCGATTCGGCTGAACTACGCGCCTTAGCCATTGCGGCCAAAGCAAGTCGTTCCATGCTTAGTGGTACTCCTCATGCGCAAGCCTTACAAAGTGCCTTCGACAAGTTGCTCGATCGTGCCCGACCAGCGACTTATCTCTTCGACCTGGAAGAACCCATGAATGAGTGGCACTTTGATGACAACTCCGCTGACCAAATTGCGCTGGACTGCTTTCGACAACTCGAGACGGCAATGGACGAACGCCGATCGGTCAAAATTGACTATTTCACCGCCAGCAAAGGTCGTTTATCGAAGAGCAGGAAGGTCGATCCCTATTTTTTTGCCCTGCGGAACCGGGCCTGGATGCTCGTTGCCTACTGCCATACCCGCGCCAAGCCTATCACCTTTGCCGTAGCGAGTATTAGTCAAGTAACACCCTGCGACGAAACTACGGAAGACGCCTTTTTTGAGATACCGGCTGACTTCGTACCAGAAGATTTCTTTCGAGGATCATTAGGGGCTATCTCGACGGGAGAATGTTACGAGTTACGCTTATTGGTTGAGCCCAACAAGGCCGCTTATTTCCGGCGCAGGCTCTATCACCCTACACAACAAGTTGAAAATGAGCAACCTGACGGACGACTAATCGTCTCATACGAACTGGAAGGTTTCGAAGAGATGCGTTCGTTCTGTCAAAGCTGGGGTGTGGGGATCACCGTACTGGAACCGGTCAGTTTGCGTGATCGCCTGTATCAGGAAGCCCAGGTACTGCTGGAACGGTATGGGGCCTGATAAACGGACATTTAATGTCTACTCAGGCTATCCCTCTCGCGTAGCTTTCCACCGTAATCACCAACACCCCTTAGAAACATGGAAACATGGCGGCTGTTTTGGGCCAAAACCAACCGTGAAAAAATTGCGGACCTGCCCGACGATTGGACACATCCACTTTGGGCACACCTGATTGATGTGGGTAGTGCGGCCCAGGTACTTTGGGACAATTTTCTACCCGCATCGCTAAAACAAAAAATGGCCGATGCCCTTGGCATGACCATTGACGAGGCTGGTCGTTTTCTCAGCATCTGGATTGGCCTGCACGACCTGGGCAAGGGCATTCCCAATTTTCAAGGGATGCACGCCCCATCGCAGCAGAAATTAACTGACGCTGGACTTATATTTCACGAACGTCCTAACCGACTCCACCACGGTCATGCGTCCATTGCGATTGTCTGGCGATGGCTGCGGGCTAAGGACCTGCCTTTCGACACGCTGCTTGACGCTACAGCAGCCTGCGTAGGTATTCACCACGGTAAATTATGCCACAGCGATTGCTGGGAAGAGGTAGCCGAGGACGAAAAACCAAATGCTGTATTAGGTAATGAAGAGTGGAAACGGGCACAACTTGATCTGGCCGAAGCCGTCTTCACCGCCTGGGGAGCCGACTGGCCCGACTTGAGTCGATTCGAGAGCATTGGCGGACCTAACGATGCCTGGCCTGACTGGTTAATGGCATTTGCAGGATGGGCAACGCTGGCCGACTGGCTGGGGTCAATGCAGCGGTGCTATGATACCAGTATTCTGGCCGGTGCCAGTTTGGCGAATTATGTGCCCAATAGCCGCGCCGGGGCAGAGCGAGCTTACCAACAGGCGGGCCTAAACCAGCGGCCTAATCTGCGGGCGTTGACTTTCGAAGAGCATTTTCACTATGAGCCGCGTCCATTGCAAGCCATCATCCGCGATCTGCCCCTTAGCACCGACTCCCCAAACCTGCTGATTGCCGAAGCACCGACGGGTGAGGGTAAAACCGAAGCGGCTTTCTATGGCGCGGCCCGGCTGGGTGGGGGACTGTACGTGGCTATGCCGTCTCAGTCAACCTCTGACGGGTTGTTTCCACGATTACGCCAGTTCATCAAGGGCGACCTGGACAAGGGCTTATCTCCGGCGCACGAGGGCGAAACGACGGCCCTACGGCTCGTACACGGTAATGATCTGTTACACGATGAGGCGCTGTCGCTGTTGACAATTGACCAGGCAACCGCATCCATTGCCGACGAAGACGAGAAGTCCACCAAGCCTGACGAGTCAAGTAAAGGGCGGCTGTTGTCCTGGTTTATGCCCAAGAAACGGGCCTTGCTGGTACCCTACGGCGTTGGGACAGTAGACCAGGTGTTTCTAGGGGTTCTGTACGCCAAGCACTTTTTCCTACGGCTGTTTGCACTTTGTGGTAAGACGGTCATTTTCGATGAAGTCCACGCCTACGACACCTACATGAATACACTGTTTGGGCAATTACTGCAGTGGTTGCGGGCCCTAGACGTGAACGTCGTGATCTTGTCGGCCACCCTACCCGGCAGTGCCCGTGAACAGATGCTGCGTGCGTGGGGTGTTGCTTTGGCAACTGTAGCAGATCCGGCTACGGTCGCTTACCCGGTGGTTTGGCACGCGACCGATGGGCAGATGCAGGTACACCCGTTTAATGCCGCTCCTGACCGGGGGCAGCGGCTCATGTTTCGTTGGTGCGGTGCTGAAGTAGAAACTCTTGTCGAACGGGTTAGAACGCTGCTCCAAGAAGGCGCAACGGTGATTGTGATATGCAATAAAGTTGCGCGGGCACAGCAGGTGTTTGAAGCCCTGGACGATGATAACCTGTTGCCCCAAGAAGACCGAATGTTGCTCCACGCCCGAATGCCTCAGGCATGGCGGCAAAAACGCGAGAAAGAAGCCCTGGCTCGCTTCGGTAAGGACCGTCCAACCCGGCCCGGCCTGCTCGTCGGTACGCAGGTGATTGAACAAAGCTTAGATCTGGATGCCGACGCCATGATCACCGACCTGGCCCCAGTCGATTTACTGCTGCAACGGGCCGGACGACTTCACCGACATAAGCGTAAAGACCGACCGGCTGGCTTTGAGGAACCAGTGTTCTACATAGCCTGTCCCAAAGCGCAGTCAGGTGAATTGCCCGAGGTAGGTGAGATTTCGGGTGGTGGAAAAATCTACGGGGAAGTACTGCTCTGGAAAACGTACGCGCTGCTTCGGCGGGTTGGCGGCTGGGCATTGCCATTAGGCGATGCTAGATTGCCAGGTTACCGGAGCCTGATCGAAGCAGTGTATGGCCACCTGAATCTACCACCGGATGACCTGAACGACCAGGCGCAGACCACCTACACTAAGTCGCTGGATAAATGGGATGTTAAAGACAACCGTCAGGCGGCTGATGCCCGCAAACGGCTCGTACCCCAGCCGGAGCGCTTTGAGGATCTCTTTACGTTCGAGAAACCTGAACTGGCCGAAGAAGACGAAGGCCAAAAAAGCCAACTTCCCGAACACCTTCAGGCGCTAACCCGTAACCCGGATGGCATTAACGCCGAGGTGCTATTATTACACCGTACGGACCAAGGTTGGAGTGTAGAGGCAGGTGGACCAACGGTGCTGTACCGTGATAGACCCCGATTTCTGGACCCAGAGACGCTTCGTACAGTCTTTGGCGCATCTATTCGCATTAGTCAGCCGGATGTGGTGGCTGCGCTCTGGCAACAGAAAAACGAAGAATGGAAAAAGCAACAGGAGCATAACCGCGTACTACAACGCTTTCACTTGATCGAGCTAACCGGAAACGTGGCCACCGTTGGTAACGCAACGCTTCGGTTAGATGATCGCCTAGGATTAGCAATAGAAGGCCGATAATCGGCCTTCTATTTCACGTATCCATCCCCACTGATGTGAGGAATGCAAATAACGAGCAGTTATCATGTAATTGCTCTGCGGTTCATTCCCACTTGAGTGGAATATCGCAAAGTACAAGAAAAAGAATTTATGTCATGCGCCCTGTTTTGTTCGCGGTTACGTTTGGTACTTTCCGGAAAGCGTTTTTGCTTTGTCTCAACGATTTCAAAGCAGAGTAATTATATAAATCACATCATGAACCAAACACAATTAAAAGGGTTACGTGCTCTTGCGCTTCTGAAAGAGAAGCAATGTACACTGGACGAATTGTCCGATAAGCTTTGCGTTACGAAACGCTCTACGCAAAAGGTTATTAAACACTTAAAAGATAGCGGTTTCGATATAAAAAGCCGTACGGAAAGGCGAATAAAATGTTTTTGGACGTCCTGCGAAGACAACTTCCTGCCTATTGTACTGACGCCATGTGAAAGAGCGGCCATTGAAAAAGCTTTGACGGCTCAAAATCCGAATCTACAAACCGCCATCCATAAAATGACCGAGCTGGTCAATATTCGGCTACACATTCGTTTACAGCAATGATTCCCTTCAACCTGCTTGATGAACCCTGGCTACCGGTACGGTGGTGCGGGGACTCGCCCCCTTCGATGGTGGGCCTACGCGATGCCATAGTAAAGGCACACGATATTAGCGAATTAGCGACCGACAACCCACTCGAAACGATTGCTTTAAACCGGTTGCTTGTGGCGGTGGTGGCTTCGGCGTTTCCCGAGTTGATTGAGCCGCGGGAATGGGCGGCTACCTGGAAAAAGGGACAATTCGACGTGGATCGGTATGCGGCTTACCTTGATCGGCACACTGACCACTTCGATTTGCTATCGCCTACGCGTCCCTTCTACGGAGACCCGAAGACCGATGCGAAAGAGGTTTCACCCATGTCGCGGCTGCAACACGCAGCGGCCAGCGGTAACAACGCCGTATTGTTCAGCCATGACTTAGATGCTGTTAACAAACCAGTTGACCTGGCTGAAGCCGCCCGTGCGTTGGTTTGTACACAAGCTGCCGCGCTGGGTGGGGGCGTAGCCCAGCCGTTCAATCTTTGTCACGCCCCCTTGGTTGGTGGAGCGTTCTTTTGGCTGCGTGGAGCGGTTAACGAATCCCCCTCGCTGTTTCGGGCGTTGCTGCTCAACCTGCCGCCAACGACTGAGGTGTGGGGCGAAGATGCGCCTAATTCGGCCACGTGGGAATCGGAGAAACCACCCGTTGCTCAAAAGCGCGACGTAAGCAACCTGCGCGACCTGTTCACGTTTCAAAGCCGTCGGTTGCAGCTTGTGCTGAATAGTGACCGGCAGGTCATCGGAGTGCGGTATAATCAGGGCAGTAAAATTGAAAAGCTGCTTTTCCATGACCCATACCTGGCCTATCGCAGCAACAAAGACGGTGAGTTTCCCTTACGTTTCGGTTTGGGCCGGGCACTTTGGCAGGACAGCGCCATCTACATGATGAAGCAGACAGGTACGGACGGTCACGCCCCCCGCACGCTGAACTGGCTTTCGAAGAGGACGATGCGGCAGTACGGTATCGACTCACAAGCAGCCTACGCCGTGGACGTCTTTGGCTTGGTTAACGATCAGGCCAAGGTGGAATTATGGCGCCACGAACGGGTTACCATTTATCCTGAGATCATTGCCAACGAAACCCGCTGGCAGGCACTGATGGAACTGCTGAACGACGAAAAGAATCCGGCGGACGACGCTAAAAAACGGGCCGACCGGTTGCGGGAAGCGACTCGTGCGTTTGCTACCCGTGCCCGGCTCAACAAGCCCTGGGGTGTTCGGTTGGGTGATGTTGAACGCGCCGACCGGGACGCCTTCGTGCAGATGCTCGATACCGACAGCCGCTACTGGCTTCTACTCGGCAGCCGGTTTGATGGATACCTGACCCGCATTGCTACGTCACCCATCGAAGAACTGTCGAATGTGCGGGCCGACTGGCAAAAATTTATCTGGAAAGCGGCTTACACGGCACTCAACGATGCGCTCCGGTCACTAGCGCAGGACGCCCGTACGTACCAAGCGCTGGCTGATGCCGACATGGTGCTCCGATACGGAACGCTCTATCCCAAAAACGAACCCTTAAACACTAAAACAACCGAAGCAGTATGAACCAGCTAACTGACGAGCAAGCCCGCGACTTCATTGCCTTTTTGGAGACCGGCAGAAAGCGGGACGGCTCACGCACCGACGTTCGGGCTAATCTAGCCGAGTTACGCCGAGCCGCCATGAATCCGCTCAGTGACCTACGCGATATTCGAATACTTGGCGATTACCTGCCTTATTCAAGCCGCCCAACCCCCGACGACGATTGGGTTTATGACGCACACCGGCTCACCGCCACGCTTTTTGCCCTGTATGCCACCAAGTTCTGGGGCCGAGATGGGCAGCTTGAACTGCCACGCTTTGGTAAGAACGACAAACGACGGTCGCTGGGGGCTTCACTACGTCGGCTAAGAAACAGTCTCAGCGTGGGTCAGGACAGTCTGGACCTGCGCGTATCGGCTCTGCTCGACACCTACCGGGATGATTTGGCCGTGCCATTACGGGGGATGATCCAGCGCATCGCCACAGGTGACAAGATTCCCATTGACTTCGCCCGGCTGCTTCAGGACCTTATCAAGTGGCACAGCGAGGAAACCGGACGTGTCTGGGCACGCGATTACTGGCAAGCCGCCGTTGCCGAAACCGACAAGTCAGAAACCGTTTTTGAAACAAATTCTTAATCATAACCCCTTATGTCAATGAAAACGATCGAATTCCACATTTTACAGAATTTTCCCCCTTCCAACCTCAACCGTGACGACAGTGGTGCCCCCAAAGACTGCGACTTCGGTGGTTACCGACGGCAGCGCATTTCCTCGCAGTGTCTAAAACGCTCGGTTCGTCAGTCGGATACGTTCCGCGAGCAAATGAACGACCGGCTGGGGCTGCGCACCAAACGCGCACCCATCGAAGTCGCTAAACTGCTCGTGCAACAGGGCCAGTCTGAGACACGCGCTAAAGCGATGGCCGAAGAGTTCTTCGAGGCTTTGTACGGCGTGAACGACAAAGGCATGACTGATTATCTGCTCTACATTGGCACCGAAGAGTTGCAGCGGGCTGCTACGTTACTGCAAGAGGCCGATGATAATACCGGGGCTGTTGCGGAAACGTTAGCCACGCTTCGAGCCGAATCTGCCACCCTCCAGAAGAAGGAAAGAGACGCGAAACAGAAAGAAATTGACGAAGCGGCTAAGACTTTTGCTACGTTGGCTGATCAGTACAAGAAGACGTACCCCAAACACGTCCGCTCGGTTGACGTAGCCCTTTTCGGGCGAATGCTGGCTGATAATCCTGCCGAAAACATTGATGCGGCTTGTCAGGTCAGCCACGCCATCTCGGTGAACCGGATGAACATGGAATTCGACTACTTCACGGCGGTTGACGACCTGCAACCCGAAGATAACGCTGGCGCGGGTATGATTGGCACTGTTGGTTTTGCGTCGTCGTGCTTCTACCGCTTTGCCTGCGTGGACTGGGATCAATTGACACGTAACCTCGGTGGTGACGCTGCCGCAGCTCGTGAAGGCGTTATGGCCTTTGCCGAGGCCTTTATCCAAGCTCGCCCTTCCGGCAAACAGAATACTTTTGCGGCTCATTCACTACCGGCGTTCATCCTAATTGTGGTCCGTGAAAAGGGGCAACCTGTATCCCTTGCTAATGCCTTCGAAAAACCGGTATCACCCCAGCGTGAGCGGAGTTTGACCGACGGCGCTATTGAAGCACTAAGCCAACACTACGACAAATTAAAGAAGGTGTATGGACTCAACGGAAAGGCCGTTTGTGTGCTGCTCGATGGTGCCGACAAAGCCGAACAACTCAGCAGAGCCGGGGTTGTAGTTCAGGAAGATGTACATGCGCTGTTGACTAACCTCAAGCAAACCATCAATACCTAAACCCGCTTCTCCATGAGTCATACACTCATCATGCGCCTGGCAGGGCCAATGCAGTCGTGGGGAGTAAGCAGCCGATTTTCCATTCGTGAAACGCTCACTGAACCTTCCAAGAGCGGAGTAATCGGTTTACTCTGTGCCGCACTGGGTTGGGACCGGGCCGCCACAACGCACGTCGTCGGCGGACAAACGCGAACCTTAAATGACTTAGCCAATTTACGGTTTGGTGTGCGGGTTGTGCGGGAGGGAACCGTCCGGCGAGACTACCATACGGCTCAGAACGTACTGCGCGCCAAAGCGAAACTGCGCCCCGGCAAACCCACCGCCGATGGTGATTTGCAGAACACGGTGCTGTCTGAGCGTTATTACCTGAGCGATGCTTATTTCTTGGTTGGCCTGGAAAGCGATGACCGTGCTCTGCTGCAAGCGTTGGATGAAGCATTGGCTGCTCCGTATTGGCCCCTTAGCCTGGGTCGTAAAGCGTTCATGCCTGCTCTGCCCGTGCGCTACACGATTGACGTCGCTTCCAGTGCAACGACGAACCCGTTTGGCGCATCCATGCCTGGCATAGTTGATCTGCCGCTGGGCGAAGCCCTGCTTTCTGCCCGTGATCCGTTGCTGACCCGTCAATTGTACGTGCGCCGTACCGACCAACCGGTTGAGCCTCTTGAGGAAAATACACGTACACTTCGCCTAGTCATAGACGGAACACTAGACGACACTCTCTTAGCAGAAGCGAGGTTAGCCATGACTCGGAAAGCGCAACGGACAGACGTTCCCCTCTCATTTGAAGATCGCCGATTCGCCCCACGCGAAGTATCCATTTATGCCACAACGCACGATGCATTTGTCTAAACTAATTCTCAATCCACGCTGTCGGGAGGTTCAGCGTGATCTAAGTTCGCCTTACGAACTACACCGAACGCTGGCGCATGCCTACACAACAGATTCCGGTCAAGATTACCGGGCGCAACATCAGGTACTGTTTCGTATTGAGCCGCTATCTCATGCAACCGCTCTTCCGGCGGTACTGGTGCAGTCGGCAACGGCCCCGAATTGGAACGAGTTGCCGGAAGCTTACCTGATGCACAAGCCAGAAACAAAATTGTTGGTTCCTACCTTTTCGGTTGGCCAGACCTTAGCTTTCCGCTTATTGGCCAACCCGACGAAGAAGGAAAAACGACCTGATCGGCGTCAAGGTCGGCGCATTGCCTTACCAGACTACGCAGAGGAGGATGAGATAACACCAGCTCGTGGGTGGTTGGTCCGTAAGGGGGAGCAAAATGGGTTTCATGTTCTTTACGCCACCACAGAGGCTTTTTGGTTGGGAATGGACCGGGGTAGGGCTACCAAAAACGCGATACCCATCTACGGCGTTCGTTACGATGGGTTATTACAAGTGACCGACCCTGCACTGCTAACCAGCGCTTTGCAATCAGGTATTGGCCCCTCTAAGGCCTTTGGTTTTGGTATGCTGTCACTGGCGAAACCTCAATAAATACCGATACAGTGTTGACAAAGCCGCGCCTTTTACAAGGTCGTGGCTTTGTTGTGTCAATCCGATAACGTGATAGACATAAATGTTCTTTGACATACAAATTGCCCATTTCGGCGTAAATTTCCAGTATGACCCCCACGCTCGTGGGGATGAACCGGCCCTGTACACCATGACCGACCTGTACCCCATATGACCCCCACGCTCGTGGGGATGAACCGACTACAGCGAGTTGCAGACCCGCTTTACCCGGATGACCCCCACGCTCGTGGGGATGAACCGACAACAAAAGATAGCGGCAAACCTGCGTTTGCATGACCCCCACGCTCGTGGGGATGAACCGACGCTCTGACGGCTTAATCAAACGCCCGGGTGATGACCCCCACGCTCGTGGGGATGAACCGATCGAACGCAACGCCCTGTCGGTCGTGAAGTTATGACCCCCACGCTCGTGGGGATGAACCGGTGACAGTCCGCTACAATGCCCTTCAGAATCAATGACCCCCACGCTCGTGGGGATGAACCGGTGACAGTCCGCTACAATGCCCTTCAGAATCAATGACCCCCACGCTCGTGGGGATGAACCGGGTGTACTGGAGCAGTGGAGTGCGATCGCCGTATGACCCCCACGCTCGTGGGGATGAACCGGGTTAGGAAAACTGTGTCGATCTAAAGGGCATATGACCCCCACGCTCGTGGGGATGAACCGGTGGAGCAGACCAACCAGGAGCTGGACAAGCAATGACCCCCACGCTCGTGGGGATGAACCGATTGAAACGGCATTATCTGGCTTTATTAATGAATGACCCCCACGCTCGTGGGGATGAACCGTCACGCGGCACCCCATCGCCAAACAGACCACCATGACCCCCACGCTCGTGGGGATGAACCGGGTACCCATACGGTCGAACGTTTTGGGCTCGCATGACCCCCACGCTCGTGGGGATGAACCGCCGCGTCGATAACGTGCGGCCTGACCTGCAGGATGACCCCCACGCTCGTGGGGATGAACCGGAGCGACAGGGAAACAATCCTCTCAATTCACAATGACCCCCACGCTCGTGGGGATGAACCGCAAAGGTACAGACCAATCAGACCTCACAACTCATGACCCCCACGCTCGTGGGGATGAACCGAGGTGATCAAACACCTACAGCCGAGCGAGGTTATGACCCCCACGCTCGTGGGGATGAACCGTCGGCCGGGAAGAAATCTGTACGTGGTTCGGTATGACCCCCACGCTCGTGGGGATGAACCGCAAATACGTACGTCCGAAAAAGGCTTTATTTAATGACCCCCACGCTCGTGGGGATGAACCGACAGACAAGATCGGCGCTTTGCACCCTTGTACATGACCCCCACGCTCGTGGGGATGAACCGACAATCCGTTTGAAAAGCCCGACTGTTCGGATATGACCCCCACGCTCGTGGGGATGAACCGACTCGAAAAAGCTGGTTGAGAACTGGGTTAAGATGACCCCCACGCTCGTGGGGATGAACCGATATTCGCAAATTTCAGGACAATCCTATCGTGATGACCCCCACGCTCGTGGGGATGAACCGATATATCTACTTATTCTTATCAGGGCATTTTGATGACCCCCACGCTCGTGGGGATGAACCGTTCTTCTATTAAATTATCGTTTATCGCTACATATGACCCCCACGCTCGTGGGGATGAACCGCGGCAGAGAACGGCTCTTCGTTAAGCTCCGACATGACCCCCACGCTCGTGGGGATGAACCGAGAGGGCCGAGAAAGATGTGCAAACGCACGGCATGACCCCCACGCTCGTGGGGATGAACCGGGCGGGCGGGTTGATCTGATTGAAACACCTATATGACCCCTACGCTCGTGGGGATGAACCGCAACTATGGCACTTTACATTCGCATTCACGATATGACCCCTACGCTCGTGGGGATGAACCGACCCCACCTACCCCGAAAGAAGAGGGCCAGTGATGACCCCTACGCTCGTGGGGATGAACCGGCAGCGAAAGAGCGCGAAAAACGGGCCAATGAATGACCCCTACGCTCGTGGGGATGAACCGTCATTTTTGAAATCCCCGAGCTACGGGAGTGCATGACCCCTACGCTCGTGGGGATGAACCGATGGCCATTACGCTAGGATGGGGTCGTTCAGGATGACCCCTACGCTCGTGGGGATGAACCGTACTTATCGGCCATATCACGTTCCAGCGAGACATGACCCCTACGCTCGTGGGGATGAACCGGATGGCAACATCATTCTGGAGCAGTGGATCTGATGACCCCTACGCTCGTGGGGATGAACCGTTTGGCAATGAAAGAAAGTAAGGGATTGGTTAATGGCCCCTACGCTCGTGGGGATGAACCGGGCATTGACAACACGCCAACGCCGGAGCAATAATGACCCCTACGCTCGTGGGGATGAACCGTACACCCGGCCCATATCAAAGTTGCCGCGCTGATGATCCCTACGTTCGTGGGGATGTAGTGTTTGACCGGGAAGATAAGGCTGAACCGGTTTGTATCTCCCATAACGTAGACGACTGAGAACACTTTCAATTCATGGTGGTAAAATACGAATCGCTTTCTCAAATGGGGTAGGTTCTATGAAAGCAATTATTTTGAGAGTTTATATCATCGGTAATTGCCAACCGAATTATCGGGCGATGACGAAAGCGGCCAGGTACGCAAGGTGAATCAAACCAATGGTGAAAACCAGATACACGGCGAGCGACGTCCACGGGTACTGCCGATAATTTACTTTCGAGTGGTCCATCTTCCAACTGAAGAACACCAGCGCGGTATAAAACAAAACGATCTTAAACCGGTTTGGCCAATGTTCTCGTGGTGATCGGTAATAACACAAAACACGCGCCTTGGATGCGGTAAGTCCGAGCTGGTCCGATGGGAAGTATGCGTTCATAAATCGTTGGAAACCCAACAGGAATAACAGGAACGATGCCACAAAAGCGTAAAACGTGTTTTGTAAGATTCGGCTGCGGTCGTACCCGAAGTTCCACCAGTATTCCTGAAACCAGATGATTGCTGGGGCCAGAAATCCCCATGAGTATTCCAACTTCATTTTTTGCATATCAATATCGAAACCTTGTGCGCTGGCTTCTAATCCTCGGTCGCGGCAACTTTTAATAGTCTGTTGATACGTGCTTATCCGGTCTTCCCAATTGACGTCTTCATCATATCCAAGCGCAAACTTGTCGTGGTTAAGGACTAATTTGCTGACGTCGGTATGCCAAAGAAAAATGACACATTTTCGTGTACTTTCAGCGGTTCGTTTCCTGAGAGAATCAACCGAGGCAACGCTCAGGTATATAGCAGATACTTCGTTACCCATATTAACAGACTCGAATCGTAGTGTATCTGGCAACTGAGCATCATCGAAATAGACATTTTGCGAAAATAATGTGGTTCCACTGAAATCAGCGTTTCGCAAAAATGTGGTCCCATAGAAAGAAGCGTTTCGCGAAAATTTGGCATAACGGAAATCGGCGTTTTGCAAAAACGTGGCCCCACTGAAATTGGCGTGTTGCGAAAATGTGGCCTGACTGAAATTGGCGTGTTGCGAAAATGTGGCCTGACTGAAATCAGCGTTTTGCGAAAATGTGGCTATATCGAAGCTGGCGTCTTGCAAAAACGTGGCATTAGGGAAAATGGCGCCTTGCAAAAACGTGGCATTACGAAAATTGGCGTTTCGCAAAAATGTGTCCTCCATAAAGATGTCGTTTTGCAAAATTTGGGGTTGGTAAAGCTGCCCCACACATATTCCGTACGCGGTAAGACAGATCGACATGACGAGAATAACGGGCACTAATGGGTCAGGTTTCATCATTAAAATGAGCAAGTGTTTTTCTCCATGTGCCTCGTGCATCCTATTGGTCCTCCAAGATCTTTTTCAGAGAGCCGTACTCTTCCTTGTCCAACACGTCAACGGCTCCGTGAGTGGCGAGTCGGATCTGGTCCCGGCACTTACGGATGCGGGATAGCAGCGGTTGAATGATGGTGTTGCTATGGTTGATGTAGTCGTACAGGTCCTGCTCACAAGCAGGGAGCTTGTACCCTTTCGAACTGCTGGCGATCAGCACACCCGCGTCCCGTAATGGGGCAATTACACGTGTCTGGAAGTAATGCAAGGTTACCACTTTCCCTCGTCGTTCGCTGATATGACGCATCAATTCACGGCTTGATACGTATCGCATCGGATCGACGTAACGAAAGTAAAATATCAGGTAATGCAGGCACGTTATCTGGTCAATCTGCTGTGGTGCTCGTCCGGTTCGCTTATTAAGGTGATCATTGGCCAGGTTAATGCTGAGTTGCGCCAATTCAGCGTTGTATCGGGTATCATCAACGTTTGGTGTTACAGTCAACTCAGGAAAAACCTCGGGCCAATACTTCAGCATCAACAGTTTGGGGCGTATAATTTCGGTAAACGCCTGGCGCTGGTCAGACATTACCATTTCATCGTAGCACCTGGCCAGGGTACCGGCGACGAAGTCAGCCGCCTGTATAAGGACGTTCGTCTTGTCGTTGACGAACGTAAATGAAGACTGGTTGAAGATGGTGGGGGGGATTTGCCGGGCCTGTACGTACCGGATAAAACCTTCCATGAACGTATCACTGCCGTGCTGGTCAGCAACCAGTTCCAAATCCTGAAAGAGCCGGTACAACTCCTTATCGGCCAAACCGTGCAGGTATTTGTAAAATGATCCAGCATACGTGAAGCCTTCCGACCATAGCCGTCGCTTGTCCACTACCAGGGCAAACAGTTGAAACGGTGCTTTCATCAACTCGGTAAGAATCTGCCGACGGCGAGTGTCGCTCTTTCCAACGCCGGATGATTTAATGGGGCCGGTCTGGAAGAAGCGTTTCCGTACGGCTTCAATATGCTCTTCGGCCTCGGGCAGTTTCTCCCTGGGGAGCGTCAGCGCGCAGACGATAAAATGGGTGGATACGTCTTTTTTGGTGAAATCGAGGCCTTTGTTTCCCCACTCGTCCAGGTACGCGATGTGCACGGGTATTCGTTATCGGTGGTTTGTATACGGAAAGTATGAAATCCACCTCACCAACAGAAGATGTTTTATTTTCCGGTTGCAATTGGCTTCGACCGGCTTTCAGTGGTGCGTGCTAAGCTCATATATGACATCGGCAAAGGCATTTGCGTCCGGGGTGCCAATACCATACACATTGCGTCAAAAAGCTCGCCCTCGTAACAAACAGCAAAACGAACCACAAGCGCACGTATGGTATTGAAAGGCCCCAGACGCAGCTTACCTCTCAGAATCATTTCATGTATATATCGTGTTGATTGGCCAAAGACACCAATCGTGGCACGGGGATTGAGTTATCGGGCTTCTCAATCAGGAATAAGTATAAAAGCGCTCATGATGTACGGTGGAGACTGTACTGTGGTTAACCCATTAATCATGTCGTGATTTTGAATTCGTGTACCGGTTTGATAACCGTATCGTCAGGGACTTTTGCCCGATCGCCGAAAAGCCTGATAAGCTCCTCCGACAACGCAGCCCAGTTGTCCACCTGTGTCGAGAAGCCCGGACCATATGTGTAGTAACCCGCAGGCTTTTTCCCCGATATTTGCCTTCCATAGGAGGACACCTCTTTTGAAGCAACCCGACGATAAGACAAGTACACTGCTTTGCACACTTCTGTTAACTTAGGGTACGGAGCGTCATGCTCAAAGAATTCCATCATATTTCTCTGCAGGCTTTGAAGTGCCGCAAACCGATTTACGCGCTCCCATATAACAGCAGGGTATGAAAGCGGTGCCATTAACCGTGACCAATCCCGTTCCCAACTTTCCACCAAGGCTGGGTAACGGTCCTCCCACTCGGCTTTGAACGAATGCCATAGCTGATTGGCCTGCTTTACCTTCGTTACCGAATACAACTCGCTTAAATCGGCAGCCACCGCCTTTTTATCCCAACTGCGCACAGCATACAGACTATATCGCAGTTGCAGCATTAGGCTGCTCAAAATATGCGTTTGGGGGTACGCCTTTCTGAGAGCCTCTTCGTGCCCGGCTGGTTCGTTACTACAGGTGATGAGGATGTCCTTAACCCCACGCGCCTGTAGGTCCTGGGTTAATTTGGGCCACAAATCTTCGCTTCGTTTACTGAAGTACAATCCGACCATATCCTGCCGCCCCTGCATATCCAGACTAAGCACGACATACATAAAATAATCGTTGGAATGACCGGCCACCTCTGGTACGAAGGGCATCCTGGCAACCCACAAAAACGAATACACCGGCTTAAGAGGGTGCTTCAGCCAGTTGGCAATTCTGGGTAAAATCCAGTCAGTCAAGGACATAACATCTGATAAGCCAACCCCATACTCGGCCACCTGATGCATTATGTTATTATACGTACTGAGGCTCCTAAAAAGAAATTGGATGTGTTGCTTAATCTCTTCAGGGAATTCCCGGCGTTGTTGAGGAACCACCTTATCGGTTTTTTGATCGAAAACAGGTGTATTTTGGGTCAGTTCGGGCTTACTGCTTGAGCCCACAGAAGTTGGCTCAGCGGATTTAGTATCGCCGTCTTCTTTTGTTTCCAGCGATTCGTCCGGGTCACTCAGCCGGTCATAAATATCAGCGACGATGGGGGCCAGCATCGCCTGAAGGGACATGGATTCAGTACTCCCAACACGAATCCTCTGCCTGATTTCAAATCTGAACTGACTGTAATCAAAATTGGTGTGATTTTTCATTGACGTTCGTTGTGTTTCTTGTATGCCTTTCCTTGTAGAGATTGATCAGTTCATATATAGAAAAATCAATCCGGTTGTGTGCTTTCGGCTTTACGCATAAAGCATACGTAAATATAAGCGACCTTACACGCAATAGGACATACATGCCCTAACGTTTTTTTATCCAATTGCAATTCTTTGCCCTGTGATAGGCACACGGGACAAAGAAGCCATCAAACGGTTTGGGATCAGCATTCGGCAAAAGCGGTTACAGAAAGGCTTCTCACAGGAAGAACTGGCCGACCGTTGTCAGATCGACATCCGACAGATTGGCCGCATTGAACGGGGTGAGATCAACACCACCATCAGTACCGTATTTGTCTTGGCTCGAGCACTGGAAGTACCGGTCGGTGATCTGTTTGACTTTCCATTGCCGCCCCTAGAGTCATAATCTGACGTCACAATACAGCTTGCTTAAGCGTCATTGCCAAACCATGTCCATAATGCAATCTGGTATGCATTTGCTCCTGAAAAAACAGCAAGCTCAGGTATCATTCAGCACCAACTTCCTGCAAATGAGCTAACTGGCGACATCATCAAAGCGCCACCCCAGCAGTTTAACTCGTAAACGTTTAGCGGTTAACCCCCTGAGTAGCGTGTATGGGCAGAAATTGACGTTTCACGTTACGACATGTAACCACGAGGAGCAGTAGTTTGGTACGTTTTATACACAAATGCCGTCTCGTTCTGTCATTAGTCATTCCACAGATGCAATTAAGTGTTGTATCTTTGCAATCCCATAAAGGGTCATATTCTGTCTGCGTTGAGCCATGTAATGTTTGACTGATTGATGCTTTTGTCAGCCGCACCTGCTTTAGGCCGGTTGCCTGCTGCTTCATTGTCTTCATGCAAACAATAATACCATGGCTATATCCCAAAAGTACGGTCGGACGTACCACTATCCTTTTTCACCGGGTACTGCTTAAGACGACCGAATCAATCACCACTTTGCCCATCACCTCGCTGGCATCAATACGCTGGTTCATACCGAAAAACTCGACGGGGAAAACAACTGCCTGAGTCGATATGGTGTCTTCGCCCGTTCGCACGCGGCTCCTTCCAGTTCACCATGGACGGCCTGGCTTCGGGAACGTTGGCAGCGAATTCGCCACGAACTGGGTGAACTGGAAGTATTTGGCGAGAATCTGTACGCCATCCATTCAATTCGTTATTCACAACTCGACAGCCACTTCTTCGTGTTTGCAATTCGAGATGCCGACCGTTGGCTGTCCTGGGAGGAAGTGGTTTTTTACACCCGGCTGCTGGACTTTGACACCGTGCCGCAACTGGCGTTGTGCAATCAGCCTTTTACAGCGGACCAGGTGCAAGGGCAGGTAAAAGCACTGGCGGGTCAACCCAGCGTGTTTGGCTCAGTGGACGCTTTGACCGGTTTTCCTTGTAGCCGGGAGGGAATCGTATCCCGCAATGCTGATGGCTTTCCCGTCGCCCAATTTGCCAATAATGTCTTCAAGTACGTACGGTCCGGACATGTACAGACAGACGAACACTGGACCCGCCATTGGCAACGTGCCCCCTTACGGGCAGAAAGGAGAACGGTATGAGTTGGCAACTATCCACCCAAACCGACTGGTCAGCACTTGAAGATCAGTTTGACTGGGTACGAGCCATGCGAGGAGTACCCCAGGATGCGCTCTACCATGCCGAGGGCGACGTAGCCGCTCATACCCAGATGGTTCTCGAAGCCCTAACCAGCCAGCAGGCTTATCAGTCGTTACCTCGCCAGCGGCAGGCTGTTGTCTGGGCGGCAGCCTTGCTACACGATGTGGAAAAGCGATCAACGACTGTTCGGGAACCCGATGGGCGTATCACCTCACGAGGTCACGCCAAGCGTGGAGAACGTACCGCACGCTCGTTACTTTACATAGACCACCCTACTCCGTTTTTGCTACGCGAAGCGGTGGCCCAACTGGTACGGCATCATGGACTGCCCTTGTGGTTGTGGGACAAGGCTGATCCGCATCAACGAATGCTCGGGGTCAGTCAGCTGTTGGATACATCCGAGTTGACGATGCTGGCTCGGGCTGATGTTTTAGGCCGGGTATGTGCCGATCAGGCAGAGTTGGCTTATCGTGTCGACTTGTTTGCCGACTACGCTCAGGAGCAGGGTTGTTGGGGACGACCTTATCCGTTTCCGGACCCGTTTACCCGCTACGCTTACTTCAACCAGCCTGAACGCAGTCCGGATTATGCTGCCTTCGATGCCACCCAGACACAAGTGGCCCTGCTGTGCGGATTACCGGGGTCCGGAAAGGATTACTACGCCGGGCGTCATTATGCGGACTGGCCGGTGGTAAGTCTGGACGCCCTTCGTCGAAAGGCTGGCATAAATGCTCAGGATCGCAGCGGTACAGGGCGGGTGGTGCAACAGGCCAAAGAGCTGGCTCGCCAGTATCTGCGTCGCCAGCAGCCTTTTGTCTGGAACGCGACCAACGTTACCCGCACGATACGCCAGCAGTTGATTGACTTATTTGTGACCTACCGGGCCAAAGTGCGGCTGGTATATGTAGAAGTACCTTACACCCAACTCATGGAGCAGAACCGCAACCGTAAATACGTGGTACCGGAGCCGGTGATCAGCCAACTACTCACAAAACTGGAGATACCCGTTCCATGGGAGGCTCATGAGGTCATCTACGCGGTCAGTGGTTAAGGATATAAGCCCGGAACTCAGCATTCCGGGCTTACTTTTCTGATGAACGTGAACAGTGTTGCATGATCACCCTGTATGACATACGTACATCGGGTACACTACAGGCCCCAGTACCAGAAATAAGTGTGTCACCCCCATTCGAGGATTGATTGTAGGTCCGTAGCATGGCGTATCGATATCGGGTTGATTAACGGCATTGGGCCTGGTCTTAATGAGTTCCGTTATACCAATACTTTGTCTGCATCAGGAGTGATGGACGTTTATATAAAGTAACACACCGATCTGACAGGGCAATCAAAACATGTTTATTTGTTTGACTGTGATTGGGTCACGTTTACCGTACAGCATGTCCACGTATCCAAGTGAATGATATTTCAGTATCTGGTGCAAAAGACGCATCAAAGCCTTATTTGAAATGTACCAGCAAGGTTATTTATACTTGTTGCTGAGTCATGCCCAATAGACACACCGGGGGTAGGAGCAATGCGCCAACGTACGGGGGGAGAGCACGGGGGTAGGTTCAGGCTCGCACTGCCACGAACCGTGACGATTCCCGTAAAAATTTTCGCAAAATTTTTCGCATGCCCGTTTTGCACCATCGCTCCTCTGAAAGAATTTGCCCATTCGATGACGGGCGTCGATGCCATTTATAGCCATTTGCTTTGATCTTTGTATCGCCCCATTTTTGTGCGGGACACATAACTCGAAAAAACACCGTATAAGTGGTTACCGCATTCTCACGCGTACATGTTTCATTAAAAAAACTGTGGTCGTTAATCAACCACATCACCGGTATATAGTATACTTGCACGGGGGTGAGCGTTACCGTGAGAATAGGTTTTTGTGAGATTACTGTTTGTTTACCCTCGAACCTTAAACCAACGTATGGCAAAAAAGAGCAAAGGCAAATCCGCCGAGGAACAGCCATTGGAGAAGACCCTATGGGCGGTTCAATCAGGAGAAACGACCGAGTTAGATTTGAGTAGTTTTGCATTGCCCACTCCCTGCCGATGGATTTACGTTAACTCAACCAACCGTCCGCCCTTCGAGTGACGAATCCGTCCTCAAAAACCGAAGAACTGGTTCTTAACCTAACGGCAGGTGCCCTAGCGGAAGGAGGAACAGGTTCAACCCGAAGCGTTGACGACGATACTGAGGTTCGGCCCTTAACCGCTAAGATTTGACATACAGCGTATCATCAATTTGACCGGGGCTATTGGTGCTTTGGTCAATCTGCTTAGACCTGTCCTACCAGGCACTAACGCGGCTCCCCAACAGTTTATGCATCCTACCCCAATACAGCGTCCTCATTTAAGTCGTCGGGTATAATACCGGTTCCCTTGTCGCGGTATCGTACAAGCACATCAGCAATGTCAAATTCAGCAACCCGTCGTTCGTTTGTGGACTTGTCTTGCAGGTAAGTGGAAACAGTGACTTGACAACCCGATATCAGTGAAAGCGACATATGCAGTTTTTCCCAAAACTTTCTTTTATGATCATGATCGGATAATGTCGAAAATACGACAACCTTACGGTTAGATAATACCTGCAAATTATACCGTTCAAACATGTTTGTGTCACCCACAGCTATCCAGACCCAATCCGGCTTAAAGATTGAAGCTATCATAGCAGTTTCCTCTCGTTCAACGACAGCAACAATGTTAGTGGGGCGATTTTTAAGCAGATGCTCCCCGAAGAAACATGGAACGGCATTAAAACTGGCGAGTTTTAAATGAGAATGCACCTGAATAGGTGTATGTTCGAGCTCTTTTCGTCGTCTTCCTGTTGCAGAGTCAAACAAGACCAATTCACCAAATTGAACGTGACCGTTTTGGTTTTTACGCCATAGCGTATTCGCTCCTGGCCAATGATCAGTTGTTCCGACCACATAGGCTTGAGCGAGATTTGTAGCCACCTGTACGTTAAACGTCTGACTCAGGTAATGAAACAGGTTGTTGTTTTTATAATCGACCAATGAACGCTTTACCACCTCAGGGTCAATTAAACTTGGCGGTTTGGACAGCCAGCGGGGCATCATGGTAATATTTTCGGCTGACTCGTCAATTTCATTGTATGCCATAGTATTGTATTGGCGGTTGTTTGTTTAATCAAATGCCTGTTACGTACATGTGTATTAATAAAAAGAATTGGCTGGTGTATCCATCATGAGCACACCAGCCAATGTTAGAAGAAAATCAATAATCTTCGCTTCTAACAACGAAGTAGAGAGCTACAAGCTCCCGGTCGTCAGATAAACATTGACTGCTTAGCACGCCACTTCACAGTTCAATAATAGGGTCGTACATAGGTTCGCTCGTTTGAACCGAGCCAGGGTGTACCGCCCTGATCACCATGGATGGTACGAATACGAGACTGATATGTTTCATATGTTTCGCTTGTTTCGTGAATGAAACGAATGAAACACTTGAAACTGAACACAGCGGATTAGGTACTTTGGGCTTTCAGCAACCGGTTAACGAAAGACGCTGACCTACCGATAGTCAAGGCTATATCACGTTGTGTCATGCCTTGAGCAGCTAAGCTCATTACTTCGGTACGTTGAACATTCTTTTCCTCAAAAGCCGTCCTTAAATGGTCGCGTTCCTTACCGTTACCAATCCGTTCGAAATGTAGAAAACCGTCCGTTTTCTTAATCTGACAGATTACAACGTTGTCCTCATCATACTCATAAGCAGTATTTCGAGCTTTCAGTTGTTTCAGATACTTCACGTCGCTCCCTTGGACACTGGAACCAATCGCAATACAGCTATCACAAAATTGTATAAGCCGTGAACTGCCTTGCAAATCATTCTGCGTTAATGGTTTCGACGAATCACGTTTAGGCGTGTGGGCCAGCACCAGCAGCGATAAATCATACTTGGTTTTTAACTGCTTCAGTTTTTTCATTAACGGTGCGGCTTCTTTGGCCGTTTCTGTGTTCGTTGCCAGATAGGTGAGATTGTCAATGACAAGTATTCTCGTACGGGTTTGTACAATAAACTGTTCAATGCAGTCAATCACGTAATCTTCGAAGTTTGTATAACCTTTCGGCAGATCAGCTTCGGGATTAAGTTCAGCCCGCATGAAGTCATTCGACCACCTGTAAAAATTACCCTCTCCGTCACCATAACGAATTTCGAACTGCTTCTCCGACATTTCAAAGTCAGCATAAAGCACAGGCTGAGTGTCAGCTTCCAATCGGAAACCAGGTATGGGCCTTCCCTTGCTGATAGCATCAGCAATTTGAACAGCCAGGATCGATTTGCCTTGGTTTGAGCTGGCAAACAATATGCATATTTCACCCTCAAACCATAAGCAGTCGAACAACTTCTTAGGAACAGGTTTACTTTTTGAGCGTTCCAGCCATTCGTTACCTGAACGAACGATTAAGGCTCCAAAATTTTCCTGTTCTTTACTAAGTAGCTGGTCGAGCCGGTCAAACTCGGCAAGCAACCCATCAAGCGTGACACCACCCAACGGCGAACTGTCAAAATGAAGTTCGATTAAATGATTTGTCATCTTACACCCTGCTCCTGTTTCGTAGATCGCTCCTTACCTCCTCTTTACACTCGTCCACAGTTCTGTTCCGTGTGTCCCTAATCCAATTCCGTAATTCTTCGCGAGAAAAATACAACCTGTTACCTCGCTTCATGTAGGGAATCTCGTTGCGGTTTACCATACTATAAATGGTAGACACCGCTTTACCAATTATAACTGATGCGACATGAATATCGATCAGATCCGCTGGCTCCGGCGTGGGTTTGGCGTGCCCCATACCGTTGGCCTTTGACTCAATGGCGTCCAACTTCCGTTCGATACGGTGCAAACGCTCAAAGAGTTCATCAAAGGAATAATTCCTCATGACCCAATATTTCAAGGAACTTTAACAGTCACAAAATTGATAGATTAACCGTAATAAAACAACGAATCAATGTATTTTGTACAAAATTTAATTCCGCAAAAACCAACCTCTACAAAATGATTTGACTAAAAACCGAACAAAATCCTTCTCATTTTTACATAATCATCTGCTTATACAACAGTTACACGTTCGTTTTGCTGTTTCATTCATATAACGCAAGACGTGTAACTAATCTGTCGAATAATTGAAATTCAACAGACTCTTTATATATTGTCGTTTGGTATCGTCTTCAAAACTGTCCAAATAATTTTCTGTCGTCCGAAGATCGCTGTGACCAAGACTTTCACTTATAAATTCAATCGGTGCCCCTGAACGCTTTAGTACGGTACTGTAGGAATGGCGAGCGGTATAAGTCGTAACCGGTTTGTCTATCCCAAGTTCAACGGCAATCCGTTTGACATATTTATTGATGGATCTGGTTAAGTACTGTACAAGTTCTCGCTCCCGTTGAGGGGTGACATTAGCTGGCAGGAATGGGAATACATAACCGTTAGATGAATGGTCCTTGTCAGCCCATTTTTCTATTATTGCACGAACCTCCTTGGTCACAATAATTGATATCGGCTTCTGATTGCTTTTTCTGGTACGTGCCGTTTTAGCTCTGACGAACGTGATTCGGTCCTGATCCACATTGGCCCACCTCAGGCGGCATATATCCTTCACATTAATGCCGTTACACAGATAAGAAAAAAACCACAAATCCTTGGCACGATCAGCGGGTGACTCCGGCACTGTAGGCGAATTATAAATTCGCTCAATCTCTGACAATGTCAAGGCCTTCTTAACGTTTCTGGCAGCGGGTATCTCATACCTCCCCTTTCCGAAAGGGTACTCGGCAGCAGTGATTACCCCTTTCGCCTTAGCCTGATTTACCAGCGTCCGTAGATTACGCAAGTATATTCCGACTGTTGTGATTGATCTTCCCTCATGTACCAAACGGTTTTCGTATTCTTCAAGAAGTTTGGGGGTTAGGTCGGTGAACCGTAAACGTGACCTATAATTTTTAAGCGAATTAAGCGCTGTTTCGTATGTACTAGCGGTTGACACACGACCTTGACCTCGCAACTTTGCAATCTCATCCGTGAAAGCCATGTAAACGTCATCGGCTCGCGACTTAGCGTCAATGGAATGGTCGGCAAAATATCGTTCTTCAAAACGTTCAAACGAAAATCGTGGTATCTCTTTGATAATGTCCTTGGCCAACTTTTCGTACTCCGCAATTTCATCACGCATAGCCACCAAACGTTTGTCTTTAAGACGTTCTGCTTTCCTCAGCTTATACCATTCCTCAGAAGTTAAATCGTCCAACCTGATGGAATAGTACTTACGCTCTCGCTGGTACGTTATTCGTAGCCGAATGGGAAATGTACCATTGACTTTTTGGCGCCGGGTGTCTAAGACGACCGCAGCAGTGGGCTTAACCTCTGATTTACCTGTGGGCATACGTTAATATTTTTTTGCGTGAACACAGTTTGATACACAAACTTACATAATAACACGCAACAACTATAAACAATGGCAAAGCCTTACCGCCTGTTAGGTTCTGTTTTTCAATACTTTAACAAATACAGGCAAACGACAATAAATAACAAGAATAAAATTACATACGACTGTTAATCAGAGGGTCGCTGGTTCGAGCCCAGCTTCGGGAGCACAAAGCCTCAAATCTCACGATTTGAGGCTTTTTTGTGTTACAAGTATTACAATATCTGGCTCTCGCCCCATATAAGTGAGTAATTTTACCCTATGCCAAATTGCTGGGGCAAACCAGAACGGCAGGCAGGTGGTGCCTGAACTTGAGATTAGCAATCTATTGTAAAAGATAGGGGTTCCCACTCCTTGTAAGCACAAGAGGTTACATTTGCTGTAAGCGATTAAGTCAGCCTAACCAACTACTAACATTACTATAAGTCCTGACAGGGTTAATGTCGTTGATCCGTGGGTACGGTAACATTCTCGGCAAACCGGGGAAAGCATTAAGGTAAGTTCTTGTTCGCACATGCATAAACGTTTAGCCGGCCCGTAAAAATTTTTGTTGCGGGCCGGTTGAATTGCCTTCGCTATATTTTGCTCATACTTACTCGATATAAAGGATAAAATTTTAGAATTCGCAACGAAAGCCCCAGTGCGCCTTTGAGTTGCATTGCGCGTTTTATCGGCACATCAAATACATAAATTCTTAATAATTGACTGTTTAAGATTGCGGTAGATTTGCATCGGAGTTTCCCTTGAACTCACACGAAAATCTGTTATCGCTCGAGCGCGTTATGGGATCTTCTCTTAAACTAATCACCATTAATACCTGGAAAGGCGACGGTACGTACTGGGCTCGACTCAAGTTACTAAAACATCAACTGCAAGCTTTGAAGCCTGATGTAGTCGCTTGCCAGGAGGTATTTCAGGCCGCGGGAGCTGATACTGGAAGAGACCTGGCCGACCATCTGGGAATGTATTACCATGGTAGTTCCACCCGCTGTAAACCTCGCCTGTTTGAGGGGTTGATAATGGAGAGTTGTTCAGGATTGGGCCTGTTATCTCAGTATCCAATTGTTAATACCGATACAATTAAACTGCCAATGAACGAGAGGGATGGTGAACGAACTGCCCTTTTTTGCCAGCTCGATTGCGACGGTACAACCGTATTGGTCATCAATACGCACTTGACACACCTGTACAACGGTTCGACCCTTCGCAAAGCACAACTGCAGGCGATATTGGCGCAGGTCGATTTGTATGAGAAAGACATACCTATTTTTTTATGTGGCGACTTTAATGCTGACCTGCATTCGGATGAAATTCAATATTTATTGGCTCATCCGACTGTTTCAGTGCATAATCTCTACCAGGTTGGAAATGGTAAACAGCCTTGTTATACAGTTGTTAATCAGTCTGGCGAGCCGTCAGCAGAGGGTAAAAGCATTGATTTTATTTTCTCGCTGTCATACAATCACTCTTCGCATCCACATGTTACAGACGCCCGTATCGTTCTTGACACGCCCGATGAAGCGGGTATCTACCCGAGTGATCATTTCGGGGTAATGATTCAAGCCGAATTGAGCTGACTTTACTAACTCATACATTGAACGTATCAGAGATCAATGGATTGTCAGCTGTACGTTCGGGCTCCGAAAATCAGAACGTGGTGACGGACGAACACCCGCGATGGCCAGCCATTGATGATTTACGTCATTTTGTAAGAAGTACTAAGATGTATACCATCAGGGTGTCAACACCTTTTGGTATTCGAGCAAAGCTTGAAAACACTCATTTTTTCACTACCAGTTTATGGCAGACGGAAAGCTATTTTACGTAATTGGGCCTTCAGGGGCGGGGAAGGACACATTAATGAATTACGCTCGTCAGCAAATCAACGGCAAACTGCCCGTGGTGTTCGCGCATCGGTACATAACACGACCTATGTCAGCTGGGGGCGAAAACCACATTGAACTGAGTCAGACCGAGTTTTTGAAACGTCGGGAATTGGGCTTTTTCGCACTCGACTGGCAAAGCCATCAGAACTTCTATGGCATCGGTATTGAAATTCTTTCGTGGCTTAAAATGGGAGCCAATGTAGTAGTTAATGGCTCACGGGAATATTTGCCAACAGCCAGCCAACGGTTTCCAGCGATGCGGGTAGTGTTGATTGACGTAAGTCCAGAGGTACTACGACAGAGGTTGATCGATCGGGGCCGCGAAACTACCAGCGAAATCAACGCTCGCATTGAACGCTCACAACTCATGGCGCCGGTTATGCATCCTAATTTGGTACTGCTCAATAATGACCAACCTTTAGCTGAAACAGGAGCCAGATTTATTGAGTTACTAAATAGTTAGACTACAGGCGGCCGCGTATTCCGCATTTGAACTATCACAGGATCCTGTAACTTCATAAAGAGGCATCACACGTGATTTAACACGGTGCCAGATAGCTCGTTCGGTTGCAGTCAGTTCGGGCACAGAACGTAACGCGAGGACAATCGAGGGCAGTAGATAATTGTGAGGAACCTCATCGTCGATTTCCCATACCGTCAGCCCTCCCAAGTCCAAAGAGGGGGATCGGAGGCTGATCGAGAATTGAAGTCCGGGTGTATCGACCTTTCGTTAAGGCTAAAGAGAAAAAAAAGTATCGATCCCCTTGTGACTATGAAAGCGCCACATTGACACCCATCGAATTGGTAACTTCCTGGGCTGCAACCTGAAACTTTGCAACCCCTCGTACCCATACCTTCTTTACATCAGCGTACGTGCCTTTGCTATAAAAAGCTATCAAATCAGCTTCTTTGCCTACGTCAATACTGCCAACAATTTTATCCAATCCTATAGCCTTAGCAGGATTGAGCGATACTAAGTTGATAGCCTGGCTAGGCGACATGCCATCGTGCATCATCATTAACACCGCCGTGAGCATGGTCGGGAAGTGATAGTCTGAGCAAATCATATCGACCAGATCCTCTTGCATGGCGCTCACACATGACAGATTACCGCAGTGCGATCCCCCCCGAACGTAGTTTGGGGCTCCCATACATACGAGCATGCCGAGTTCTTTAGCTTTGCGAGCCGCGATCAGCGTCGTCGGCATTTCTGATAACGTAGCGCCAAAATGCCGGGCTTCTTCAACATGGGCTACGGTCGTATCGTCGTGGCTACCCAGCGGACAAACCCCTTCGAAAGCAGCCTGGATGGCGTCGCGGTGGTTAATACGGCTCAGTTCGTCAATCTGCTGGTGCAACCGCTGCCGGGTTTCGGCGTCGTTCGTGTTCCAGACTTTCATGCGTTTGACTACCAGGTCCTCAAACGTAAACTGCCGCTGGCCGGGGATAGCGTCGTTGTACACCACTAATTTCAGACTTTCAATCGACTTCATCTGGTCGAGGTAGTCCAGCACCGTATCCGTATTCGGGTTCAGCCGGGCGTGCACAAAATGCCGAACCAGCGCCCCTTTCCGCAGCTCATCAATCTCCCGCGACTGGCCAATAGCCTGGCTGAACGAGCGGTTTAGTCCATCATTGTCTGAAAAACTGACTGCGCTCAGAACGGTGGTCAGTCCGCAGGCTGCCGCACGCTGATCCATAAAATGGAACGCCATCGGAATCGGAAAGTCAGCACCCGGCCGTGGGTGGATTTCGCGTTCGAGGTAATCGGAGTGAATGTCTATACAGCCCGGTGCCAGCCACATACCCTGCAGGTTATCGCCCTCGGCGTAGGTTTTTCCCCTGACGATGTCGGTAATCAGACCGTTTTCAATGACAACGGAGCCGGTAAAATCGTCGGACGAGGTAATGATGTGGGCGTTGGTCAGGATATGGTGGTTCATACAGTTGGGCAAGAGCAAACGTTCGGAAAAGACAGCCAAAGGTGAAGTCCGTTTGTTAGGGACAGATTAGGGGTGCATGAGATTTTCAGGGCGTGTTGCTATTTGAGCAGGTCCTGCCCCAACGCACGGCTCCGAAGCCAGTCCGACAGCTTTTCCACCACAAAAACAAGCAGAATTGTAAAGCAGATCAGGGCCAGCGCATCCCGATAGCGCACGAGCCGCATGGCCATACTGATTTCGTAACCGACGCCCGCGCCCCCGAAAACCCCTAGCCCAATGGCCGCCCGCAGGTTGATGTCGAAGGCGTAGAACAGGTTGGCAATAAACGAGGGCAGCACTTGAGGCATCACCGCATACCGGATGACCTGCAGCTTACTGGCTCCGACGGAGTACACGGCGTCGATGGGTTCTTTCTCAGCCCCTTCGATGGCATTGGCAAACAATTTACCGAACATCCCGACGGTACCTACGGCCAGCGACAGCATCCCCGCAAAGGGGCCGAGCCCCACGGCAATTAGGAATAAAAGCAGTATGACCAGGCTTGGAATGACCCGTTCGATGGCCAGGAGCGTCCGGACAATGACACCTACCGTTGGGTGAGGAGTTGTATTGCGGGCCGCCAGGAATGCCAGTCCCATCGCTACCGTACTACCAACCAGCGTACCCAGAAACGCCATAGATAAGGTTTGCAGGATGGAAATGAAGATTTTTTCTTTGCGCCACAAGACCTCAAAATTAGGCGGGGTCATTTCGACCACCAGGTCGGCCATGTAGTGAAAATCGGTGATAAACAGCAGCGGCTCAAATTTAAAATACGTACACAGGCCGATGATCACTAAAGCCAGCACCGACAGATATGCAGCATGGCGTTTGTAGCGTTCGGAAGGCAGATACTGCTTATCGAGCGATACGTTCATAGAGCGAAAGAGGTTAGCTGACAAGTTGAACCGCAAGCATTACAGGGTTAATCAGAGTTTAGCCTCCTGGGATAGCTTTTTCCGAATGGAGTTCGACAGACGTTCAGAGAGGAATACAAGCAACAGCGTGATGAGAATGGCCGTAGTAGCCCGCTGGTATTGCAGTGTCTGAAACGAATAGTACAATTGAAACCCAATGCCACCAGCCCCTACGGCCCCCAGCAGCACCGAAAGCCGGATGTTGACTTCAAACCGGAAGATGGTGTTGCTCAACAGAGAGGGCAGCACCTGGGGCAGCACACCATAGGCGATTACCTGCAATTTGCGAGCCCCCACCGATTCGATGGACTCCAGTGTAGCCGGATTTATCTCTTCAATAGCATCGCTGAACAACCGACCCAGCATGCCGATACATCCGAACGCCATCGCAATAACGCCGGGAAAAGGTCCCAGCCCCAGGGCAGAAATCAGCAACAGGAGAATCACAATTTCAGGTAGGGATCGCTCCGTAGCCAGCAGAAAACGGCTCAGGTTGCGCAGCCACCGGGGAGCAATATTCGACGAAGCAGCCAATCCAAAAAAAAGCGACAGAAACGCGCCCAGGACAGTTGCCAGAAAAGCGAGTAAGATAGTTTCTAGGGCCGGCATGGCCATGTCGGCAAAGGCGGTCCAGTCGGGTGGAAACAAATAGCTGATAAATTCTATGCCTTTAGGAATCCCAGCTCTTAGAGCGTCCAAGTCGACCTTGCAGGAAATACCAGCCCAGTAGGCACAGAAAAAGGTAGCCAGCATCACCGTCCAGTTACGTAACGTCTGCTTACGCCGGTAGCTGCTGTATGTCCAGGATACGTTCTGTTTCATCAGACAGGCTGTAGAATTCGTTGAGACGCTTCAATTTCTGAAAGTTCAGCCCCGTAGAGATCAATCAGTTCACTGCGTGTCATCTTATTATCGCCGTCGCGAACCACCACACCATCTTTAAGCGCAATAATCCGAGTGCAGAACTCCATAACCAGATCAGGCTGATGAAAAACCCCGATAATTGGCATCTGCTCAGCCAGCGGCTTGAGAATCTGCATGATTTTTCGGGCGTTAGTCGGATCTAGGTTCGCAATGGGTTCGTCAGCCAACATCACAGACGGCTGCTGGTAGATGGCGCGGGCAATGGCTACCCGCTGCTGTTCGCCCCCGCTCAGCGATCCGACCGGGCGCTGAGCCAGGTGGGCTATTTTAAGGTGCTCAAGCACGGCCAGCGCACGCATGGCCTCGTCGTCAGTAAAGCCATAGAACAGGCTGCGCAACAGGTTAATACGTCCGAGCTGACCGATCATGACATTATCAATCGCTGACAGACGTTTCACCAGGTTGAACCCCTGGAAAATCACCCCGATCTGCCGACGTGCCTTTCGAAGCTCACGGCCTTTAGCATGCGTCAGATTGACGAGGTTATTCTGGTGGTCGGTAAACAGGACTTCACCGCTGGTGGGTCGGGTGAGTCCGTTGAGGCATCGCATGGTCAGCGTCTTACCGGCGCCACTCGGACCCAGTATGCCGACAAATTCGCCTTTGGTTATGGTGAAGCTGATACCCTTCAGGATAGGCACCCCCTCTTTCGTCGATTTCGTGATCTGTCGAACCTCTATCATGCGGGCTAAAAATCTGCAACGAAAGTAATCGCATCGTATTAGCCCCTATTAAGCCATTTGTTAGGGTTCGATTAGCGGGCAAAACCGTCGTCGGACTATTCTCTCGAAGCCGCTAACGAAAGCGCCGTAGCCTCTTCTCGGGTGCGAATCAGATTTTTAATGGTTTTAAATCGTTTAACCGCCTGAACAATGTCTTGGGTTCGTTCGAATGTTGTCCAGATGTAGCCGAGCAACGCCATCCCGTCAAATCCGGTATCGAACACACTGGTGACGACTTCATCCGTAATTCCCCCGAGGGCGATTACCTCCGGTCGGTTGGTTTTCTGTGTCAGGAAGCTTTTTAGCTCCTGCGTCCTGAACTTACTGTTATATCCCTGATTGGAAATACTATCGAAAACCGGACTCAGGAACAGGTAGTCGTAAAAAACAGGCATCCGCTTGATCTCTGGAATCGAGTGCAACGAAAAGCTGAGGTGTTCAAATGCCAAAGGAGAGTCTGAGGGAAGCTTTCGGCTGAGCAGGTAATCGTCATAGCCGAACTTTTTGGTAAAATGAGCGCCCTTTAAGCCATATTCATTGATCAACTCGAAGTGGGAATGCAGGACAACATACTGGCGAAACGGCTCGGCGATCTGTTCAATGTAGTTGGCCATCTGGTGGATCGTATAATCGCGTTTGCGCAGATGGAAATAGCGCAGTCCCTCGCAGAACAGCAGATTTAGGACGTAGTGCTCGTTGGGGATGTCGCTAAAGTTAGAGATCAGCAGTAATTTCATAGCTCGACGTAGCTTCTTGGCCGTATGGATATACGTAAAGTTATCATTCTTCTTTCAGAGTAAGTCCTTCAATCTGATTGGCCATCTGTCGCAGTGACTGGTATAGTGAATCCGTAACGGGAATATAGCTCATGCTATAGGTAAACTGTGACTGTAAGGCCTCCATAGCGTCGGGGTCAGCTTTCGCTACGTTCGTGTAGGCTAGCTGGATCTGTTTTTTCAAAGCCGGGTCCAGATCCTTCCGGACAAATATCGGACCCGGTGCAATCGGCTCCGATTCCCAGATAACCCGAACAGCACCGGGCTTTACCTTACCGGTCTTCATGAATCGATCAAGGGTAGCGTACATGATCGCAGCTACGTCGACCTTGCCAGACGCGACCGAGAACAGGGTAGCGGTGTGATCGGTGGACGTAAATACTTCCTTAAAATCCTGTGGTTTTATGCCACGTTTCTGTAGGTAGTAGCGAGGAACCAGGTGACCCGATGTAGATGTAGGGTACGCCCAGGATAGCGTAATATTACCGGCATTTTTTATGACGTCATCAATGGATCGTAAGCCCGAGTTAGGGCTCGTGATCAGGCAACTTTTGTAGTAACGTACGTTCCCGTCGGCAGCCGTGGTAGTGGCAATGGCTTCGGCCCCGATCACCTTCGAAGCAACCAGATACGTAAACGCGCCGGTGCCCCCCGCGACCTCAATCTTTCGGGCCCGCATAGCCTCAATCATGGCCGAGGGCGTTGTTATCTGCAAAAACTCCACCTCCCGCCCTAGTTGTTTGGCGAAGTATTTCGTCAGGACGTCCAGCCGCTCATATGTCTGCTCGGTTTCCTGCGCAACCAACAGCCCAAACCGGAGCTTCTCCGGATTACTGTCAGACTGGTCTTCTGAACGGCCGCAACCGGCCAGCAATCCTCCGGCCAGCACAAAAACCAGTAGGGTTGACCACCCTGTTTTCATTGCAGTAGGAAGTAAGAGGTTACGCTTACCGATTGTTAAAAATAGCCGGGGCATTTGTTTAAAAAGTTAGGATGCTGTGATGAAATCGTTAACAATGGGTCATGTGTCCCCTATTCGGGCAACGTCGCCGGATATGTTAATTGGTGGGCGACGTCATTGGCTATACTTTTCCAGAAATGAGGGCACGTCCAACAAATCCTTGAAGCGCGCTTCGAGGGTCGGGCGGTCCCAGTCCCACCAGGCAATAGCCAGGAGTTTCTCGATGACATCGTCCGGAAATCGTTTTTTAATAACCGCTGCCGCAACGCCGACCGCCACCTCGTACGGCCCGACGTCTTTGGTGACTACAGCCCCGCTGCCGATAACTGCCCCCGTCCCGATCCGAACCCCCGGCATGATGATGGCCCCGTGACCAATCCAGACGTCGTGGCCAATGGTGCAGCGGTGCTCCCGGCGCCAGTCGAAAAATGCTTCGTCGTTGACGGTGTCGAAACCGTACTGAATCCGGCGATACGTGCTGTGGTGCTGCGTTACGCGCCACTGCGGGTGGTTGCCGGGGTTGATGCGGCAACTGTTGGCGATAGAGCAGAACTTACCGATGTCGGCGTAGATAATAGACACATGACCGGCCGTGTAGCTGTAATCGCCGAACGTTGCTTCGGAAAGCGTGGTATGAGGCCCGAGGGCTGTCCAGCTACCCACCTGGCTCTTATGAATCCGGCAGGTTGGATGGATGGTCGGTTCTTCGCTCAGGAGTTTTCCACCCGCCGGTTCGGGGTCTTCGGGAAAACGGTCGATGGCTAGGAGCATACGTCAGGACTTGATAAATGAATACACGGGGTAGCCAGGCCTGGTCTCGAAATGAGCCAGATGCTGGTAGCTGCGTAATTCGGTTGTCGATACGGTAAAAAACAGGGGTTCGCGGTTCAGGGCGTCATTGATCGTCGCACAGGTGCTGATTAACCGTTTTTTTTCGGCTTCGGAAAGCAAAGAGCCGAAATAAGCCAGCGTAATGTGCCCGATAAACGGCCGGGTGCGCCGAACGGTCAGGGCGCGGAGGGGTTCGTCGGCGTAGAACTGCTCCCGAAACCGGAGAATCCGGTCGAAGTCACGCTCCTCATCGAATGTTCCCAGTATCCCCACCGCGCTGGAAAACAGACTCACCCCGACCAGACGCATCCGGATCGGGGTGGCCTCGGTGGCCTGCGGCAGTTGGGCAAACGCCCCGCTCACCAGTGCCGGGTATTCGTTGGTCAGTCCGGCGGCTACTACGTGAGCATGGTACCGCTCGGCGGACAGGGTATTGGCGACAGTCTGGTGGAAACTGTCGGCGGGCAGCGGGAAAAACGCATCGGGTCGGTCGAAGCCGGTCGCTATCTGCCCCTGCATCGCACGCAATCGGGGGCTCACATCGTCGTTGCCCGGATTGGTATCCACCATCGAAACGACGGCGTAACCTTCGTAGGGAAGGTGGTGCCATTGGCCGCCTACATACGCAAAATGGTCGGCTTTCCGGAGCTGCCCGGCCCGGTACCGAAGCTGATCTTCAGTAACTTCCCGGAGTTGCCGTTGCTGGTATTCGTGGTACGTCAGTTCGGCGACCGCCGACGTGTCTAGGCTTGCCATGCGGGTTCGGGTTGAGGTTGCAGATTCGCCTGCGCGACCAGGTGGCCGTTCACAAACGTATGGGTAACAATGGGCGTGCTTTCGGATACGTCCACCAGAATCAAATCAGCCTGCTTGCCCGTTTCGATGGAACCCGTCATCGAATCGATGCCGACGGCCTGCGCCGGGTGCAGGGTTGCGAGTTTAACCGCTTCGGTGAGTGCCATGCCATTGGCCGCCAGCCGGAACACCGCATGAAGCAACGAAGGGGGGTAATAATCCGAACAGAGACTATCGATAACCCCCGCCCGGATGGCTTCTTCAACGCCGAGGTTGCCCGACAGAGAGCCCCCCCGCAGCACGTTCGATGAGCCGCCGATAACGTACATACCCAGTTCCTTGCCGCGTTGGGCCGCTTCCATCGATACCGGAAATTCACAGATACGGATTCCGGCTGCGTACATGTCATCCACCTTCTGAGCCGTGTCGTCATCATGCGATGCCACAACTACTGAGCGGCTGCGGGCTAAATCAAGCAGAATGTCAAGTTGGTTCGTGGGCAGGATTGGGGCGGCCTGTTTTTCGGCCAGGTCCTGCCGGGCCTCAGCCTCCGACATCCCCTGCCGAACGGCCATCCGGATGAAACTATCAACGCTGACCTGCCCCTGCCCCGGTGTGTGATCCATAACCGAAAGCAGATCGATACAGCCTTTTTCGATTAGGTCACAGGCAGTTTCAAACGCGTCGATACCCGTTAGCTCAAAGCGCAGGTGTATTTTGTTGTTAATCAGGGTTCGCTGCCGGGTAAGGGCGTACACCCGGTCAAAAATCTCCCGCCGGCTGTATTTGCTCTGGGCATTGAGTTCGGCTGCGGTATACCCTAAATGCAGGGAATGGTAGACCGTTGTGATGCCGCAGCCGCTCATGCGCCGTTCGAGTTCGCGAAACGCTACGTCGATCGGGAAGTCGGCGCTCCGACGGGGCGAAATCTCGGCGTCAATGGCATCGGTATGCAGATCAATAAGTCCCGGCAACAACCATTTGCCCTGTGCATCGATGGCATCTTTAACCGAAAGGTAGTCGAGACTGCCCTTACCAATGGTCATGATTTTTCCCCCTGACAGGTGTACATAGCCGTTTCGGATTAGTCCTTTGGGGGTGACGATACTGGCGTTGTAGAGAAGCATGGACTGAAAACGTAGTTTAGGGTTAACTCACAGGTGAGGTGGTAGCTACAATGTGACCATCTTTAAGTTCGATCCGTCGATCGGCCAGCCGGTCGAGGGTGTAAAGATCATGCGAAATACACAGCACCGACGTCCCTTCTGCTTTCAGAGCTATGATCATGTCGATCACCACATCTTTCGTCCGCTGATCCAGCGAGGCCGTCGGCTCGTCGATCAGCAGCAGCCGTGGGCGGGCAATGATAGCGCGGGCTACGTTGATGCGCTGCTGTTCCCCCCCGCTGAAAGTCGATGGGTACGCATCCCAGAGCTCCTGAGGAAGCCCCAGCCGGTCAAGGTAGTCGCGCGACTGGTGCCAAGCTTCAGTCCGCCCAGCACCCCGGCGGAACAAGCCTTCGGCGACCACATCGGCAGCGGATACCCGGGGGATTACACTCAGAAACTGCGAGCAGTAGGTGATTTCGTCGCGTCGCAGGGCAATGATCTGGTGGTCGGTGGCCCGTACCAGATCGATCGGCCCGTAGCGCAGCGACTGGTAGTAAATCGCCCCGCTGGTGGCCAGATACGTCCGGTAGATGCTTTTCATCAGGGTGGACTTCCCGGAGCCAGATTTCCCGACCAGCCCCACGATTTCGCCCGGCTCCAGACTGAACGAAACGTTGGTGAGCGCGTTGATGCGTTTGCCATTCAATACGTGCATGTCAAATCGCTTGGTGTAGTGCCGGACGTCGAGGATGGGGGGCATGGGGCAGGGGTTTGGTTTACAGGTTTACGGTTTGTGGTTTACGGTTTGTAGTTTGTGGTTAAGTCCTCTGAGCGGCTCAGGGGCTTTATCAAGGGAAAACCGAGAACCGAAAACCACAAACAAGTTTACAAGAGCGAGCTGACCAGTAATTGCGTATACGGATGCTGGGGGTCCTGGAGAATCTGATCGGTCAGGCCCTGCTCGACAATACGCCCGTTTTTCATCACGATGGTCCGGTCGGTGAGCATCCGGATGACGCTCAGGTCGTGCGATACCACAATCATGGCGATACCCAGTTCCTGCTGGAGCGTGCGAATCATATCGAGCACTTTGGCCTGTACCGATACGTCGAGTCCGGTCGTGACTTCGTCCAGAAAGAGCAGCGGTGGGTTGTTGGCGATGGCCTTGGAAATCTGCACCCGCTGCTGCATACCCCCGCTGAAACTGGCCGGGCTGTCGTCCAGACGCCGGACGGGTACTTCGGTTTGTTCCAGCAGTTCGGTGGCGCGTTCGCGGATACGGCCGACGTTGAAATTGCCGGCCATCAGCAGCTTCTCCGCGATGTTGCCCCCCGACGAAAACCGGAAGTTCAGGCCGTCTTTCGGGTTCTGGTACACCATGCCCATCAGGTGGTTGCGGATGAAGCGCTTTTTCTGGCTGGACTCGTTCAGGATGTTGATGGCGCCGTTGCCGTACTGGTTGAAGTAAGCCACGCCCGCCGTGCTTTCCAGATCAAAGTACAGCAGGCGCACTACCGTACTTTTGCCCGAGCCACTTTCGCCGACGACCCCCAGCACTTCGCCCGGAAACAACTCCAGGTTAATGTCGGCGCAGGCCACGATGCTGTCCGTTTCGGGGCAGATGTTGGAGCCGAACAGCGGGCCCGTCAGCCGAACGGAGTTTTCGTTGGGTTCGCCGTAAATCTTGGTCAGCCCCTCTACTTTGAGCAGCCAGTTATCGGATAGGTTGGTCATGGTTGCGGGTCAGTATTAGCGTTCATCTCATCCAGCACCTCCTGCAAATACTTGTTCGACCACTGCTGCGGGCGGGTTTTGCGTTCGACCAGCTTGTCGAGGAAGTCGCTGTCGTTGATCACGTGCCGGAAGTCGCCGAGGTCGTTGTAGAGTTCGTCCATAAATGCGCCCCCCGTGCCCGACATCGAGCAGCGAATGCCGGAAAACTGCTCAATCCGAAACTTGACGTCCTCAAACTCAAGGGGAACAACGTCCGTGTGGGGGGGCACGGCGTAGAGTCGTTTCTCCCGGCCCGCGCCGAACAGGTACAAACAGTCGCTCTGGTTCAGGTTCGGAACGTCCCAGCGGGGAATGGGCGAAGGCGACATGATGTGCCGCCCGTTGACCATCACCGGGTAGCCCGCTCCCTGCATGATATCGCCGTAGCGAACAAAGGCTTCGTAGAGCGACACCCACATCCGGGCGTAATCGGCTTCGCCGTGCATCTCGCGGGTTTTGGTTTCGTAGCGCTCCACAGCCCGCAGCGGCTCGGGCTGGGGTACCTGAAACACCAGAATCTGGCCGTCGTTCAACTGCTCTTCCGGTATCCGGTGGCGGGTCTGAATCAACGTAGCTTCGTGCGTATCGAAGGTGACGCGGCAGTGGGTGACCCGGTGTACAAAATCGCGCAGGTTACAGGCGTTCACACTGGCGTCGCTGCCCTGATCGATAATTTTGAAGCGGTCGTCTTTGCCGATCACCGACAGCGTGACGTGCAGGCCGCCCGTTCCCCAACCCCGCGCAATGGGCATTTCGGGCGACGAATACGGCACCTGGTAGCCCGGTATGCAGATGGCTTTCAGGAGTTTCCGCCGGATTTCGCGCTTTGTATTCTCATCAATGAAGGCGAAATTGAACTGCGTATCGAATTTTTTGAACGTCGGGATCATAGTTCGGTCAGGACTTCGGTTGGCATACGCTCGGCATCCCCGGCCGATGGCCCGGATGCGCCGTTGGCCGGGGTTGACGTCGGTGACGTGGGTTTGGCCTCCGTTTTCTTTTTGCTTTTGGCAACGGCCCGGCGCACGTTGTTCAGTCCCGACTGGAACGTAACGTAGTGGGGCAGCTTGAGGTGGTTTGTGAAACCCATAGCCTCAATACCGTCGGTATGGTACAGCACGAACTCCTGGTCATTGGCCGGGGCGTCTTTCGTGCCGTTTCGCATGGCCCGGTCCAGAATCCCCATGCAGATCGCCTTGGTTTCGTTCTGGCCGAAGCACAGGCCGTAGCCGATGGCGTAGTACGGTACCGAGCCCGCACTACGTTCCGACTTTTTGCCGGTTTTAGCTTTGGTAATCATCTCGGCTTCGGTCACCCGGATGCGGCCAATGTAGCGGCTGCGGCCTGATGGGTCAGCAACGTTCACCTCAACCAGTCCGACCCGAAGTTCGCCCACGGTTGGGTGAACCCCGCCGTAGCCCCGCATGCTGCTGTAGCCGAGGGCCATGATGCCGCCCGTTTCGGCCCGTGCCAGCATCTGGAGCCGGGCGGAGCGGGGGGCCGGAAACTTAATGGCCTCGCGGGTGATGTCGACCAGTCGGCGACCTTCCTCCGATTCGTCGTCCCGGTTGCCGACGCCTTTGAGCAACCCCTGGGCGCGAAGCATGTCGATGACTTTGCCGAACGTTGTGACGGCTTTCCGGTCGGTTTCGCTGATTCGGGCTTTGAACTGCTCCAGAAACGCCTGCACCTGCTCGTAACTTTCGTCGGCCAGGCGGGTGTCGATGATACGTTGGGTATAATCGTAGGTTGGGCCGAGTACCTGTCCGCCGGGAATATCCCGAAACGACGACGAAATCCGCCGTTGAACGAACATGTTTCGGGTGTCAATTACCGCTGAGTAATACATGCGGGGCAGCGTTGCCCGGAACGCCCGCATGATAAACGCAGCTTCGAACACATCCCCTTCCACCTGCTTGAGGGCCAGGGCTCCGTATTCAGGCGCGTAGAAGGAGCCTTCGCCCATGATCTTGTCAATAGCCAGCCGGAACTGCGCCTGCAACTGTTTGATGTGGATGGGGGGCGTTTCGTCTTTTATCCGGTAAAACTCAACAAGATCAATCGAGTTGGCAATGGCTTCGGTCCCTCCCTTGACGGCAACGTAACCCATGGTCGTTTTTGGTTTGCGGTTCGTGGTGGGTGGTTTGTAGGGGGTGGTGTAGTTTGTGGTGAGTGGTTTGTAGTTCGTAGTGTTTCGCTGGCCAATAAGCATAGCCGTCCGACAACTACAAACCACTCACCACGAACCACAAACCACCCACTAACTACAAACCACCCACCACAAACCGATTAGATCGTGGAATGCACAAAATTTGGTCGTTCTGATCGGTCAGGATCGTATCAATACCCAGCGGATATTCTGCATTTTTGTCGCGCAGTGTTGTCAGCAGGGCTTCGTTCAGGCCAGCAACGAACACGGTTTGCTGCCCGTTTACGCCCGGTCCCGACAGGGTCAGTTGGAGCCGGGGTTCGGTCGTTTGATCGGGATGCAGGCTGATACTGGCTACGTCGATGATCACAAACGCATTCGTATCAGGGTAAGTGAGTGTGCCGGGTTTAGCCGCGTCGAGGTGCTGCGGACTGTCGTTTCCGTGCAGGAACAGAAAGTCGGCCTCGGCGGCCGGGGCTGGTCGCGAGGCCGTATTCACCGTAAAGTAGGTGGTAATGGCCGTCGCGTTCCGGGCGACAAAAAAAGACACGTCGGCGTTAAGCAGCCCCAGACCGATCAGCGCCGACGCCCGGTTGAGGGAATCGGGTGGCTGAATGGCTACCCCATTGAGTACGTTGAGTTTGCCCGGCCGCGCCATGCTGTCCATAATAAGCCTGAAATGCGTCTGCGCGTCGAAGACCTCGTCGTAAGAAGTTTCCCGTATCATATCTGAAAAGACAGAGAAGCCCTCAGGACTGCTCCATCAGTTTGAAATCTACTTTAGTCTGCATTATATGGCTGAACTCGTCTTCGTCCCGACGCTGAATCAGCCGTTCCTGTTCGACCAGAAAAGCGTCAATGGCGGGGGCCTGGGCGTCGTTCAGCGCCATGACCGCATCCATAACGGCCAGGCAATACGCCCGCTCCGGTTCGTCGCCGAGACAGATGCCATAGCCAACCTTACCATTGATGGCTACCTCGCAGGTCGTGGTGAGTGCTTCGCCCAGGTAAAAAGGCTGGTATTCGACTGAATCTTCCGCCTGGATCATGGTCAGACAAAGGCGGGGAGCTTTCAGGAGACTGGGTTGATAGCGATCAGATAAGTCATTGACAAACCTGGTCAGGTTGTCGAGCGGGCATTCGCAAAGAATGTAGTCCGTACGTTGGTTCTGCTCCATAAACGGCTGTTTCGATCAGTGAGCAGACAAAAGTAGCTGGGCTATATTCAGATTTGGTTAGGAAACAGATAGCATTCAATTACAGTAGTATTTTCATTCCTGCATCCGATAGCCCACGCCCCGTACCGTTTCAAGGTAGTCTTTATACGGTCCGAGTTTCTTTCGAAGCCCTGCCACCTGCACGTCGATGGAGCGTTCCGTGGCGAAATAGTCCATGCCGTTGACCTTCTCCATGATCTGGTTGCGGGTGTACACCCGGCCGGGTTTGCTGATCAGGAGTTGCAGCAGTTTAAACTCCGTGTAGGTCAGGTCGATTGCTTCCGTATCAATTAGAACCCGGTGCTGCTCAATGTTCATGGTGAGCTTTTTGAACGAAAGAACCTTGTCGTCCGGAGTTACTTCTATCGGTTCCGGCTCGGCCAGCAGCAAAGGGACTGGTTGTGTGCGGATGAGAATTTTTTTTATGCGGGTAATCAGTTCGCGAATTCGAATGGGTTTGATGAGGTATTCATCGGCCCCCAATTCGAGGGCCGTTACGGCATCGATTTCGTCGGCCCGGGCGGTCAGCATCACAAAGGGGATGTGCGACAGACTGTTGTCCCGTTTCATCAGCCGGCAGAGATCCAGCCCGTCAATGTCGTTCATCATCCAGTCACACACCACCAGATCGGGCCGGATAGCGTACATGTTCTGCAGGGCTTCCCTCCCCGACAGAAAGGTATGGACGGTAGCTCGCTCTCTTTCGAGATTGTACCGGATCAGGTCTAGAATATCTTCCTCGTCGTCGATGACGACAATTGTTGAAAATTTCATTCGTATGTCCAGTTAATAGCCGAAACTATCATTGAGTTGCCACTGAAAAGGCTTGGACTACACAAGAAGTGATCTGGATTGTTAGCATTCTGTAACGACTAAATTAGTGAGTCGCCTGAATACTGAGTTTATGTTAGTATTAAATCGCTGGCGAGTCTGTCGGCGCCAGGGGCATACCATGCCGCCGTTTCGGATTAACAGTTTACCCTAAGCGCGTCTGAACCGGCGCTGACACGCTTTCCATAGACTCAGCACACATTTACACCTATCTGCTGGCTTTAATCTCTACCAGCAACATCACGCATCTCACGCGTAGGCGTGGTATAACCTTGCTGGTCAGACCTTAATATTCCGGCACAAACGTGTCGATTTGATTAGACCTGTATTAGGTTTTAGTTAGTGAGGCCGACTGGCACAAGAGTCCATTCGGGTACGTATATTCTTCTAAAAATTCCCTCAGCCATCCGGATCGCCTGTCTACCCGACTTACATTATTTACCTGTTTCGCTGGCCAATATTCCTTAACCGAAACTTAAAACGGGGAACCAGAACCCTAAACGATTTCAAATATAACCCTAACATAGCCGCGATAATCTTGCCACCGAATTGATCAGATCAATTCCTGAAAGCCCCCTCCTTGACCGGTCAGCATGACTGTTGCCGGAAGCGTTCATCAGCGCAATCATATGATTACTAAGAACATTACACGTAAAACGGCTGAAAAATGAGCTTACAACTACGAAAATTTCGAATGCACCTGGTAAGACTAATGATGGTTGTCTTTGTGCTGCAGGGAATGGCTATGCACGCTTTGTTTGCAGGCACGGTTGTGGGAATTAGCGGCAGGGTTATCGATGACGCCGGGCAAGGGCTGCCGGGTGTCAACGTGGTCCTGAAAGGATCGACCAACACCGGTACGACGACCGATGGCAACGGGCAGTTCCGGCTCGACGTACCAAATCAGAACGCCGTGCTGGTGTTCAGCTCGATCGGCTACGTTACGCAGGAAGTGACGGTGGGAACACGTACGGTTCTGTCCGTGACGATGCAGACCGATACGCGCTCCCTCAACGAAGTGGTAGTGGTTGGCTACGGTACTCAGCAGCGGGCCGACGTGACGGGGGCCATCGGGTCGGTTGGCGAAAAAGACTTCAACCGGGGCGTCATCACTTCGCCGGAGCAACTGATTCAGGGTAAGCTGTCGGGGGTGAATATAACCGGTAACACTGGCGAGCCGGGCGCTAACCAGACGATCATTGTGCGGGGGCCAGGTTCAATCCGTAGTGGTAATACTCCGCTGTTCGTGGTGGATGGCGTACCGCTCGACAATTCGGTGGTGAGTACCGGGTCGGCTAACGTAGGCTTCGGCTCCAGCGCCCCGCTGAACCCGCTCAACTTCATCAACCCGGCTGATATTGAGTCTGTAGACGTACTGAAAGACGCGTCGGCAACGGCGATTTACGGAAGCCGGGGCGCCAACGGTGTCGTTATTATTACGACAAAAAAAGGATCGGCCAAAAAATCGGGCCTGAGCTACTCCAATTACTTCGGCGCATCGACGGTGGCCAATAAGATTGACCTACTCACGGCCGAGGAGTTTATCCGGTTTCAGGATGCCAACAACCGACCCGCTAATATTTACAACCGCAACATCAGTACCGACTGGCAGGATCAGATTCTCCGCACGGCTTTCACGCAGAACCATAACCTGGCGCTGAACGGTGGCTCCGAAAACTCAACGTACTACGTATCGCTGTCGCTGCTGAACCAGGAGGGAATTATTAAAACGAATGAACTGAAGCGCTACACCGGGCGGATCAATTTTACGCAGAAGCTGCTGGATGATCGGCTGGGGGTGAGTGTCAACTTTACGGCGGGGCATACAAACAACCGGGCCGCTCCGCGCAACGACTTCGCCGGAGCCAACTCGGGCAGTCTAATTCCGGATGCGCTGGGGGCCAACCCGACGTACCCGGTGCGCAACCCCGATGGATCACTGTTTGTGTTCCCGCAAGGTCGTAACCCGCTGGCCGATCTGGAGCTGTTCGACAGCTACGCCCGCACCGACCGGGTTCTGGGTAACATTGAAGGGCGACTGAAGCTCATCAAAGGCCTGGAATACCGGATCAATTTCGCGATCGACCGGAGCGTCGGCAACGGCGAAACGCAGGTGAAGCGGAGCGGTCTGCCAAAGCTGGATTTCCCGGAAGGCCGGGCGGTGTTCGCCAAAAACGAGTCGTCCAGCAACCTGATTGAAAATTACCTGAAATACGCCTTTTCAGTCGGGAACAATACGTTTGATGTGCTGGCCGGTCATTCGTACCAGCGCTTCTTCCAGCGGACCAACTCGTCGAGCATCAACAACTTCTCGACCAGCGAAATCGACGCCATCTACAATCCAGGCATCGGTACCAGCCTGAGCATCAGCCAGAATCCTATCCTGGGTAGTGCCAGTATTAACGAATTGCAATCATTCTACGGCCGGGTCAACTACGCCTTTGCCGACAAATACTTGCTGACGGCCACGGTGCGGGCCGATGGATCGTCGAAGTTCGGAGCCAACAACCGCTACGGTCTGTTCCCGTCAGTATCGGGCGCCTGGAAGCTCAAGAATGAAGCGTTTCTGTCGGGTTTAAATTTTGTCAGTGATCTGAAGCTGCGGGCGGGCTGGGGCCAGACCGGTAACCAGGAAATTCCCGGCAAGATCACCCTGCCACTGCTGACGTCGGGTACCGGTAACGGCCAGGGCTACCCGCTGACTGAATCCGGTATTACGCCCGGCTACACGTACTCGCGGACGGCTAATCCGGACATCAAGTGGGAGGTAACGACGCAGACCAACATCGGGCTGGACTTCGGCCTGTTCGGTGGTGCGCTGTCCGGTACAGTCGATTACTTCTACAAGAACACCAGCGATATGCTGCTGAACATCACCGTGTCCGATCCCGTATCGCCGACCGGCAGCCGGTGGCAGAACGTGGACATGAACGTGATCAACGAAGGGCTGGAACTGGGCCTGAACTACGCATCGCCCCGCAACAGCAAAGTGTACTGGCAACTGGGCGGTAACGCGACCTTCCTCCGGAATGAAGTGCAGAATGCGCCCTTCTCGTTCCTGCGTACCGGTTCCATCAGCGGTCCGGGCCTGTCGGGCGTAACGGTGAGCGGTAACCTGAACGGGTATCCCATCGCTTCGTTCTACCTGCAGGAGTTCACCGGCTTGAATGAAAACGGTCTGAACGCCTTCCGCGATGTCAACGGCGACGGAACCATCAGTGCCGCCGACCGGATTGTGGCTGGTTCGCCCATTCCGAACTTTACCTATAACTTCAACGGTAACGTCGGCTACAAAGGCTTTGATCTGTCGGTCAATTTCAACGGGGTGTCGGGCAACAAAATCTATAACAACACGGCCAATGCCTACTTCAATCTGCCCCAGTTGGCATCCGGCCAAAACATTGCACAGGCGTATGTGACGGCCAACGAAAGCAATACCAACTCCGCCACGGCCTCGACCCGCTTCCTGGAGAGCGGCAATTTCATGCGGCTGAATAACGCCACCCTGCGGTACAACTTCAACACGGCGAAGATTAACTGGCTGAAAAACCTGTCGGTGTTCGCCACGGGCCAGAACCTGCTGACCTTCACCAACTACACAGGCTTCGACCCCGAAGTTAACGTGCCGGCCAATACCGATGGGATCATTGCCTACGGTATTGATATCACCAACTATCCACGAGCCCGCACTTACCTGCTTGGTATAAATGTCTCATTCTAATCTACTCAGTCTCAACCCATGAAAAAGATACTGTTTGTGATGTTGCTCGGACTGACGTTCGGGTGCACCGACCTGAAAGAAGAAGTGCTGGACGAAGCTCTGAATACGAACCTGTTGCAGGGACCCGGCGCAGCCGGTGGCATTCTGGCTCCGGTCTACGCCCGCATGAACGGTTTGTTCAACGGCCACGAAGATTATTTTCTGCTCCAGGAAGTATCTACGGACGAGGCCATCGTGCCGTTCCGGGGTGGTACCGACTGGTACAACGGTGGGGTACTGATCGAAATGCACCAGCATACCTGGAGCAGCAACCACACGAGCCTTGCCAACGTCTGGAACCAGTTGACGCAAGGCATTGCCCGGGCGGGTATCGCCGAAAGCACCCTGAAGACGCTGAACGACCCGAACGCAACCCTTTACGGAGCCGAAGCACGGGCCATGGGCGCGTTCTACAACTACGTTCTGTTCGATGCCTTTGGCCTGTGTCTGTACCGCGATCCGGCTTCGATCAGCGCCGGTACGGGCGAGTCGCAGGTATTCCGGGGGCAGGAGGCTATCGACTTCCTGCTTCGCGAACTGGACGCGGTCGAGAACACGCTCCAAACCAAAAGCCAGGTGGGGGCCGGTCGCTTCACAAAGGGGGCTGTCTGGGCGCTGAAGGCCAAAATCTATTTGAACAAGGCGGTGTACCTAAATCGTACGGCCTCGACGTTCACGTTCCCGGCCGATGATATGAACAGGACGATTGAGTTCTGCGACCGCATCATCAGCTCAAACCAGTACGCCCTCGAAACCACCGATTATTTCCGGATTTTCAACCTCGACAACCACAACCATCCGGAACATATTTTCGTGCTTGACCAGCGCGACGACGCCAACAACGGCGGCCGGTTCACCTGGTTTGCCCTGGCCCGCAATCACCACTTCAGCCTGATCAATCCGCAGTCGGTGGGTACAGATGGCGGCTCCATCACGCCCGAGTTCTGGAACACCTGGCAGAACAACCGCAACGATCCGCGCTTCTACAAGGAAGTGATTCCGCAGGACGGCTCCGTTACGTCGGTGCCCGAAAGCCGCTGGGGACTGAACCGGGGCCTGTTGCAGGGGCAGCAGTACGGCATTGTGCTCAACAGCGCCGGAAACGGATTCAAACGGACGGCCAACGGCGAACTGGTCATCGAAAAACTGTTCAACCGGGCCCGGACCGGCGAAGCAGTTGACTTTTCCGTGGCCGTTGATTTTGACCGGAACAGCGGGCACTCCAACGGAGTGCGGGTATCCAAATACGAAGTGGACCCCCGGGCTACCAACGGCCGGAACTACTCGCGGGTTGACCAGCCCCTGATTCGTCTGGCGGACATCTACCTGATGCGGGCCGAAGCCAAACTCCGCAAGGGAGACGTAGCCGCTGCCCTCGAAGACGTCAACGCTGTGCGGAGAGCCCGCAAACACCCCAAACTGCTGGCCGCTAACGAACTGACGCTGGATGCGCTGTTCAACGAGCGCGGATACGAACTCTACTGGGAAATGGTTCGGCGGACCGACATGATCCGGTTCGGTAAGTACGAAGACACGCGGGCGTCGAAAACCGACAAAGACCCGAAGCGTCGGTTGTTTCCCATCCCGCAACCAGCTATTGATGCCAATCCCCGTTTGTTAACCCAGAATCAATAAATCCAGCTTTTTCGCTAACCACTTTATTCCCCAACTCATGAAGAAACTGACTGCATTTCTACTTCTGCTGCTGATGGCCGTAGTAGCTCAGCCGGGTTTTGCCCAGCCGAAACCGACTGCCAAGCACGTCATCCTGATTTCCATCGATGGCATGCGCCCCGATTTCTACACCGACAGCAAATGGCCGGCCTACACCATTCAGCAGTTAGCTAAAGAAGGCATCCAGGCGCGGGGTATGCGCCCGGTGCTGCCGTCGGTAACTCTGCCGGATCACATCACCATGATCACCGGGGCGCTGCCCATGCGGCATGGCATCTACCACAACCAGCCATTTGATGCAAAAGGATGGAGTGCGGGCAGTTTTTCGAACAGCAGCCAGATCAAGGTGCCGACCCTGTGGGATGCCGTTAAAAAATCCGGTGGCACGTGCGCGGCCATCAACTGGCCGGTGTCGGTGGGCGCTCCGGTAAACTGGTACTACCGTTCGTACCGCACGCCGGACAGCAGCGCTCCCGACGAGTTTCTGAAGGAAATTGAGGAGAACGTAACTGGGAAAACGCCGGTTGCAGATCGTAGTCAGACGTCAACCGATTTCGATTCGTACGCGTCGGATATGCGGGCCGCCAACGTAGCCGCTTACCTGATTCAGAAGCATAAACCCAACCTGATTACGGTCCATTTCGTGACGACCGACCACGTGCAGCACGAACAGGGTAAGGAAGGCGATAAGGTGTACAAAGCGGTGGCCCACGCCGATGTGTGCGTAAGTCAACTGGTGGAGGCTGCCAAAAAAGCCGGGATTTATGAAAACACGGTGTTCATCATCGCGGGTGACCACGGCTTTGAAGATCGCCACACCCAACTGGCCTGGAACTCCCTGCTGATCAAGGAAGGTCTGCTCGAAAACAAGCCGGATCGGGGCAACTGGAAAGCCTGCTTCAAGGACCAGTTCCTGATCCTGAAAGACCCGAACGATAAAGCTACCCTAGCCCGCGTCCGGAAGCTGATTGAAGAGCAACCGGCGCCCATCCGCAAACTGTACCGTATTGTGGAGCGCGCCGAACTGGACAAGTATGGTGCCGATCCCAATGCCGCCCTGGCTATCCAGACCGTGGAGGGCGTAGTATGTACCTCGCGCTACAACCACCCCGATCTGGTGCAGTCAACGCCGGGCGGTTCGCACGGGATGCTGCCCGACCGGCCCAGCCTGAACGCCGGTTTCGTAGCCTTCGGTCCGGGCCTGCGTAAGAAAATGGTCGTGCCGACGCTCGGCATGGAAGACGTAGCACCCCTGGTGGCCTACACGCTGGGCATCGATTTCAAAGTACCCGACGGAATCCTGTACCCAGGGATGATTGCCGACGAATACATCAAAGGCTACTGATACTGGCAATCAGTCAACCCACTCAACATACCTAATTAATCACCTATGCTGTCTTTTTGTGAAACAACATCAGGTATGGCATCGCCATGCCCGATCCGGTCGCGCTGTTGGTCAGCAGTCGGCCGCTGCTTCATGGTGTGTGTCAGCTTTCTGCTCCTGTCAACCGCGGTGTTTGCCCGGTTGGCCGAGCGGCCCATTCGGGGGAGAGTCCTTAATGAGCAGGGCGAAGGGATGCCAGGGGTGAACGTCGTCGTCGAAGGTACCCGGATCGGTACGCTGTCGTCGGCAACGGGTGACTTTTCGCTGAACGTACCCGATTCGGCTTCTACGCTGCTGTTTTCATACATTGGCTACCAGCGACAGACGGTCCGCATTCGCAACCAGAACGTAATCGAGGTTCGGATGGTCGCCGACGCGGGCCAGCTCGAAGAAGTCGTCGTGACGGCCCTGGGCGTTACGCGGGAGAAACGGGCGCTGGGCTACGCCGTACAGGAAGTGAAAGGCGACAACCTGACGCAGGCCCGCGAAACGAACCTCATCAACTCATTGGCGGGTAAAGTAGCGGGTGTGAACGTAACCGGCGGCTCCAACTCCATTGGCGGCTCGTCGCGGATTGTGATCCGGGGGGAAACGTCACTGGCCGGCGACAACCAGCCGCTGTTCGTGGTGGATGGTATCCCCATTAACAACAGCGTCAGCGCGTCGTCGCAACGGCAGAACATCGACTACGGCAACGGAGCCGCCGAAATCAACCCCGACGATGTGGAGACGATTTCGGTCCTCAAAGGCCCCAATGCAGCCGCACTTTACGGGTCACGGGCAGCCAACGGCGTTATCCTGATCACAACCAAGTCGGGCAAAAACAAGAAAGGCGTCGGTGTATCGGTGAACTCAACGACCAGTTTTGAGTCGGTGCTGCGGCTGCCTGACTACCAGAACGAATACGGCCAGGGGCGGGGTGGTCAGTACAACATCGGCGACGGTGGCCGTAGCTGGGGCCCTAAACTCGACGGTCGTATGATCGCCGTGCCGGTCAATACCGAATGGCCACCGAAAACGGGTGAAATGGTGCCCTGGGTGCCGTATCCCGACAATGTAAAGGAGTTTTACGAAGTAGGCCGGACGCTGACCAACAACATCGCTCTGACCGCCGGCAACGACAACGGTAATTTCCGCCTGTCGTACACCAACCTGAACCAGACCGGTATCGTGCCGAACACCGATCAGCAGCGCCACACGGCCTCAATCACCGGTAAGTACGCGCTGACCAACAAGCTGCACATCAGCACCGGGGTCAATTACTTCTACACGATCAGCAACAACCGGCCGGTGCTTAGCTACGGTAACGAGTCGATCGTGTACACCTGGATCTGGGAAGGCCGGCAGGTACGCACCGACAAAATGCGGGATTACTGGGTGAAAGGACTGGAAGGAACGCAGCCGTTTACGTACAACTACCAGTTCAACGACAACCCGTACTACACCATGTACGAGAACCTGAACGGCCTCTTACGCAACCGCCTGACAGGGAATATCACCGCTACGTATCAGTTTACGCCTGAACTGAGCCTACTGGTGCGGACGGGTATGGACATGAGCAACGAACGCGCCGACCGTCGCCGGACGTTCGGCAGCAACGCCTTCCCGCTGGGTATGTACAGCCAGGACCGCGATTATTTCGAAGAGCGCAACTCCGACTTCCTCCTTACCTACGACAAGACCCTGTCCAGCGACTGGCAGTTCAAGGTGTCGGTGGGCGGGAACCAGATGCGCCAGCGTCGGGACGAACTAAGCACTCGGGCTAATGCGTTGAGTGTGCCGGGCGTGTACAACCTGGGTAACTCGCAGGTACCGCTGGTGAACATCCAGAGTGATTCGCGGTACCGTATCAACAGCCTGTACAGCTTCGGGCAGGTCAGCTACAAAAACGCACTGTTCCTGGATCTGACGGCCCGCAACGACTGGTCGAGTACGCTGCCCGCCAGTAACAATTCGTACTTCTACCCGTCGGTGGCCACCAGCGTGGTGCTGACTGATCTGTTTGATCGGCTGCGAACCCAGACGCTGTCGTTTGCGAAGCTGCGGGTAGGCTGGGCCCGGGTAGGTAACGACACCGACCCATATCGCCTGCGGAACGTGTACAACTACAACACGCCATGGCAGAGCAACCAGGCTGTATCGGAATCGTCGGTGATCAACAACGCGGACCTGAAGCCCGAGTCGGTCGATACCTACGAAATTGGTACCGACATCCGCTTCTTTAACAACCGCCTTGGTCTGGACGTGACGTACTACAATACGGTCAGCCGCAACCAGATCATCAACATTCCGCTCGATCAGACTAGTGGGTACACGTCCCGCTTCCTGAACGCGGGCGAAATCCGCAGCCGGGGGCTGGAAGTGGTGCTGAACGCAACGCCGGTGAAACTGAGCAACGGATTCCGCTGGGATGTGGCCCTGAACTGGGCGACCAACCGCGCCCGGGTGGTGGAACTCGTCGATGGCCTGGATACGTATTCGCTGCCGAGCCGCTACGTGTCGGTGCAGGCCCGGGTCGGCGGCCGGATGGGCGACATGTATGGCCGGGGCTTCCTGCGCGATCCGCAGGGTAACATCATCCACGCCGATGGGTTGCCGCTGTTCACCAACGAACTGATTAAAGTTGGCAACTACAATCCGGACTGGACGGGCGGTCTGTACAACACCTTTACATTCAAAGGCTTCACGCTGGGCGGCCTGCTGGATATGCGCAAGGGCGGCAGCATCTATTCGTACATGTACGTTCGCGGCAACGAAGCCGGGCAGTTGGTAGAGTCACTACCGGGCCGTGACAATGGCTACGTAGGACCGGGTGTAATCCGCAACCCGGACGGTACATTCCGGCCGAACGATGTCAACGTAACGGCCGAGCGCTATTGGGGCTCAGGTTTCTTCAACCCCGAGCAGGCCACGTTTGACGCGACGTTCCTGAAACTGCGGGAGCTGAAGTTTGGCTACCAGGTGCCGAATCGCTGGCTGACCCGTCTGCCGTTCCGCGATGTAAACGTACTGCTGGTAGGTCGCAACCTGTTCCTGTGGACAAAAGTGCCGCACATCGATCCCGACACTACCGGTATCAGCGGGGACACCCTGCTGCCTGGCATCGAGGATATGTCGCTGCCGTCGGCGCGCAGCCTTGGCTTCAACATCAACTTCCGGCTGTAAACCTTACTGACGATCATGAAACGCACCTACTTTTTTATCGCTGTACTGGCCGTTCTGGGCGTCTTCACAACGTCCTGCGACAACAAGTTTGAGGAGGTTAACGCCAACCCCAATAACCCCGAGGTGGTTAATCCTGAACTGCTGATGGTGACCGTCATCCGGGGTACCGTGAACCAGATGGTCAACGAAGCCTTCTCAACGGGCAACGTAGTGGCACAGTACGCGACCGAAATCCGCGAACCGAATACCGACCGCTACATCTGGGGTTCGTTCGATACGTGGGGCAACGGCTACACCGTGCTTCGCGACGTGAACAACCTCTACAAAATCGCTGAAGAACGGCAGTTGAACAACTACAAGGGCATCGCGCTGGTGATGAAGTCGCTGATTTACGCCCGTATGACCGACGCCTACGGGGATCTGCCCTACACCGACGCGCTGAAAGGCAAGGAAGAAAATCCGATCTATGCCCCGGCCTACGACCGTCAGGAGGTGATCTACCGCGGCATCCTGGCCGATCTCGTCGAGGCCAACCGGCTGCTGTCGGCAACGGGCGGTATGGTCCGGAGCGATATTCTGTACAACGGCGACATCACCCGCTGGAAACGGCTGGCCAATTCGCTGCGGCTGCGGGTATTGGTGCGCCAGTCGAAGCGGGTCGATCCGTCGGCGGCTATCCGCGAGATCCTCGCTGACCCTGCGGCCAACCCCTTGATTCTGACCAATGCCGACAACGCCGTACTGCGTTACGTAGAAGCGCCGAACCTGTACCCGCTCACAGGCCAGCGGTCCGGTTTCTTCTTCGACCGCCGGTTGAGCAAGACCCTGGCCGATCAGTTGAATGCCCTGCAGGACCCGCGACTGGCCGTATTTGCCCAGCCGACGGCCGCGTCGCAGGATGCGTTCACGGCCGGGCGCGGTCCGCTGGTGTACACGGGCGTCCGCAACGGCGAAACCGATCAGAACCTGGGGAGTAGCATCGACCGGACGGTGTCGGCGCTGGGGTCGTCGTATTACCGGGGCTTGCAGGTAGCCGTACCGGCGCAGGGCCTAATTATGACGGCCGCCGAGGTGCAGTTTATCCTGGCCGAAGCCGCTCAGCGGGGCTGGATCACGGGCAATGCCTCGACGTATTACACGGCCGGTATCCAGGCGTCGGTTGACTACTACCGCCAGATGTCGGGAACGAACATCAGCGTCACGCCCCAGTACCTGGCGCAGCCAACCGTTGCGTTAACGGCCGACAGGGCGCTGGAGCAGATTGCGACGCAAAAATGGATCGCCCTGTATTTCAACGACCTGCAAGGCTGGCACGAGTGGAAGCGCACCGGTTTTCCGCGGCTCCAGCCGTCGTTCGTGAACAACAACTCCAACCGGATTCCAGTCCGGTTCCGGTACCCGACCAACCAGCAGGTGACCAACCGGACGAACTACACGGAGGCCGTGAAGGTGCAGGGCCCCGACGATATCAATACCCGGCTGTGGTGGATGGGCAACTAAATCCGCACCGGCCTACTGGCTACTGACCGTTGTTCCCTGGGTGGCGATTAGGTTTTCGTCCGCTCAGGGAACACGGCTACTTAGAACCAACCCTATTTCCTGACTACATGATGCACACGTTCTCGATCAGAAAATTTACGGTAGCGGTCCTCTGCCTGCTGCCATTGCTGGGGCTGTCGCAGCAAACCAATCAATGGCTCATCTCGGCACCGGCGGGTAAACAACCCACGCGCATTGACCGCAACGGCACGACTATTCTGCCCAATGGCCGGTATATCACGCCGATGGGTCGGCAGGTCACCGTAGCACCGCACCCCTACGGTCTGGTGCTGAGCCCCGACGGCAATACGGTCGTGACGGCCAATTCTGGTACCAGCCCGCTCTCAATCAGCATTATCCGGAAAATCCGGGAAGCGGTGCCGGCAGTGCAGCAGATTCCGCCCGGTGCCAATTCCGACAAGGGGGTGCTGGCTTCGGTATTCATGGGGCTGGCCATTTCGCCGGACAACGGCGGTGGCTCGGCAGGCCAGACCATCTACGTAGCCGGTGGCCAGGAAAACCGCGTTTACCAATTTGATCTGGCCACGGGCGAATCGCGCGGCTTCATCGACTGCTCGGCCAAAACCGACTCCGCCGACTATACCCACGGCTACATTGGGGATCTGGTCCTGACCCGCGACGGCCGGACGATTTACGCCGTTGACCAGATTGGCTTCCGGCTTGTGGTCATCGACGTACCGTCGAAGCAGGTGCGGTTCAGCGTTCCCGTTGGCCGGTATCCGTTTGGCGTAACCCTCTCGCCCGACGAAAAACGGGTCTACGTTGCCAACGTCGGTATGTTCGTTTACAAACCCGTCGAAAGTCTGGACCCTAAGAATATGGCGGGTACGGCCCTGACGTTTCCGCCCTTTGGCGTCAACAGCCGCGAAGCCCGCGAGGGGATAAAAACCGATTCGGTTCGGGTGCCGGGCCTGGGTGATCCCAATGTACCCGAGTCCTTCTCGGTCTGGACGGTCGATGTAGGCGGGGCGACGCCACAGGTTATTGCCAAAACGAAAACGGGCATTCTGGTTGGTCAGAAGCTGGAAGACATTCCCGCCGTGGGTGGGGCCAGCCCCAACTCACTGGTCGCTACGGCCGACTACGTGTTTGTCAGCAACGGCAATAACGACTGCGTATCGGTGATCGACGCCCGGACGCACGCGATGCTAAACAACATCTTTCTGAATCCCGAACCGCGCTTGGGTAATCTGCGGGGGATCATCCCGTTCGGGCTGGCGCTCTCGCCCGATCAGAAACGCCTGTACGTAGCCGAAGCCGGTATCAACGCCGTGGGTATCATCGACGTACCGACGCGCCGGGTGCTGGGGCATCTGCCGGTTGGCTGGTTTCCGGCCAAGCTGGCCGTCACCCGCGACAATCAACTGATTGTGAGCAACGCCAAAGGCTACGGCAGCGGCCCGAACGGTGGCCGTACGTTTACCCCCGGTCCCGAAGGCAGCAACATCGGAAAACTGATGAAAGGTACCGTATCGATTCTGCCGATTCCGGCGGATGCCGACCTGGCACGCTACACGCAGCAGGTCATTACCAACAACTTTACGTTTCAACCCGCCAGTGCCGGTCAGCGGACCAATAATCCCATTCCGGGCCGCCCCGGCGAAAAAACGTCGCCGATCAAGTACTGGGTGTTTATCTCGAAAGAGAACCGGACGTACGACGAGGTATTTGGTCAGTTGACGACGGCCAACGGGGACCCGACGATTGCACGTTTTGGTGAAAACGTGAGTATCGCGTCCCGCAATGCCAGTACGCCCGCGCTTTCGGGGGTGTCTGTGATGCCCAATCACCTGGCCCTGGCCCGTCAGTTTGCCGTGGCCGATAATTTTTACGTCGATGCCGACCACTCCGCCGATGGGCACCGCTGGCTGGTGGGTACGTATCCGAACCAGTGGGTCGAAACCAGTACGTCGGCCAGTTACGGCAATAACCGGAGCATGCGCGCTAACTCCAAAGCTCCCGGTAACCTGGCCATAACGGGTTCATCAAGCGCGATTTATCCCGAAGATTACAACGAACACGGTTCCATCTGGGATCACTTCGACCGCCACAGGATCACGTATTTTAACTTCGGCCTGGGCCTGGGCCTGAACGCCCGGCTGAACGACCGCGACTTCAAGCCGCTGGGTGTTAAATACCTGGCTAACTTTCCGCTGCCCGGTTCGCTGTGGGAAAACTCGTCGCGGATGTTCCCGGTCTACAACACCGCCATCCCCGATCAGTTCCGGGTCGACCAGTTCATCAAAGAGGCTGACATGCGCTGGGTCAAGTCGGGTAAGGAATTGCCCGCTGTCATGACGCTCCGCATTCCCAACGACCACGGAGCAGGCGAGCGGCCGGAAGACGGCTACCCCTACCTGCACAGCTACATGGCCGATAATGACCTGGCTATCGGCCGGGTGGTCGAATACCTGTCGCGTACGAAGTACTGGAAAAACATGGCGATCGTCATCACCGAAGACGATTCGCAGGGGGGTGTCGACCACGTGGATGCGCACCGGAGCGTGCTGCTGGTCATTTCACCCTATGTCAAACGGGGATATGTCGGATCGGCACACTACAGCTTCGGCAGTATTTTCAAGACGTTCTGGCACACGCTGAACACGCCGTACCTAAACCAGTACGACGCCGGTGCTTCCGACCTGTCGGACCTGTTCACGAATAAGCCGGATTTCACGCCCTACAATGCCAAACCCGTAGATGCGCGGCTGTTCGACCCGCAGAAGGCCCTGACCCCTCTGGACGAGAAGTTTAACTGGAAAGCCGTAGAAGCCAATTCGGAGATGGACAACCCGGCGCAGATGATCAAGGACAGCGAAAAACTGGACCGGGAACTTCGGGAGCAGAAAACGAAAAAGAAGTCCAAATCGAAATAAGCCAGCAACCTTGAGCAAAAGGATGCTTATGGTCATAAGACAAGCAAATGCCTTATGCATGGTTTTACATAAGGCATTTGCTTGTTAGAGAGATATCAATATGACTGTACTGTTGCAATAGCCAGTACACTGACTGGTAATTAAAGTGCCGAAGGTGTATCGATGTTTAATTGGAGAAGATGGGGTTGCTTTATGGCTCGAGCGAAGTTTACAACTTGATGTGTATGCGTTAAACAGATTCCTGTAATCCCTCCAATCTCAGCCGTGATCTTGGTGTTTAGTTACACTAAGAGCGTGTTGGCTAATTGAGAAAGTGGAGACTCATGTCATCTTTATAGTCGAAAAACTATAACCATACAGAGGATGAACCGACACTCAATGGGTTGTCATCGCTCTGGCGACCCGGTTGGGTAGAGCGGAGCAATCGCACCAATGATGCTACAACTGCTTTGTGTGGAAGAGGTCAAGGTCAGATTAAGTTCACTATTTTTTCAATTCGCAACCGATGAATAAAAAAGGAGGATCGGCTGTGATTTACCTCGCTAACATTGAGGCAAATCAGCAGCGTAAGGGCTGAGGCTTCTCATGTACTACCGCAAGATCGCTCCATCTATCCCTTTGTCCCCCTACGTGGAATGTTACTTCGTATGGGAAAGACGCGACATGCAGATCGCCCCTCTTCGCATTGAGTCGCCCCCAAGTGGTTATGCGTCGATGGTGTTTAACTACGGCGATGTTTATCGCCTTTACAACGACAAACACAACGAACTACTGGTTCCGCCCGCGTTTTTAACGGGACAAGCCACGCACAGCTATGCACTTGAGCTGAGTGGAAAAATCGGTATGATAGGCGTCGTCTTCAAGCCGTCGGGTCTGGCGTCGCTGTTTGGTTTACCCATGTACGAGTTTACCGACGAGCGCATCAATCTGATCGATGTATTAGGCAATAGATGCCAATCCCTGCACGAGCAGATTATACAGGCAGGGAATTTAACCGAGCGAATTCAACTACTTGACCAATTCTTACATCAGCAGTTTAAGAAAAAAGGGAACTCCTTCGACCGGACGGATTACGTAGCGAATCTAATCATCGAGCGCAAAGGTATTATCAACGTCGGCGAGTTAATGGACGAACTGTACGTTTGCCGACGGCAGTTTGAACGGCAGTTTTTGCACAAAGTAGGAGTAAGTCCCAAGTATTTTGCCCGCATTCGCCGAGTAGGTCATCTCTGCGCTCAACTCGCCAACCAACGTTGGCAGGTGACTGACTGGCACGACCTGATCTATCAGTGTGGTTACTACGATCAATCGCATTTTATCCGCGAGTTCACGCAGTTTTTAGGCAAACGCCCAACGCTCTACATCAAGGATAACCAAGAACTGGCCCAGTACCTGTCCTGAGCGAATGTCGCATTTGTACAATAGTCCGTTCGGGGGCTCCAGTAGTTTTGTCGTCAGGAATCACCTCTTTTTTAAGACAAACGATGAAGCAACGCTTAATTCTGCTGACTATGCTGTCGCTGGCAATCACGACCAGCTACGCCCAGAAGCTTTGGACCGAGGCCGACCGACGCTACACAGTTGATAACCTCAAACGTACCCGCGATGAACTGACGCGGGAAACCGAACACCTGACCGATGCGCAGTGGCACTTCCACGAGTCGCCCGACCGCTGGAGCATTGCCGAGGTCGTTGAACACCTCGCGTTGTTTGAAATCATCTGGGCTCGCGAAATCGGTATGGGTGTCCGCAATACCGCCCGTCCTGACCTTATTGCCACCAGCAAGCCCGACAGTTATTACCTAGATTTTATTATGGAGAGCAAGCTGCACCAATCCCAGGCTTATTCACGACCAACCGGCTTTATCCAGGGCAAAAACAACCTGACGTTCTTTCGGACGCTACGGGATCAGGCCATTACGTTTGCCGATACGACGCAGGCCGACATGCGGGCGCAGTTTGAGTTAACAGCCACCCAATCGCCCCGCAACCTACACCAGGTGTACATCTATCAGTGGGGGCACGTCGACCGGCACCTACGGCAGATTCGCAAGATCAAGCAACATCCCAACTACCCCACAGAAACCGCTTTGAAAAAATAATCTTCCCTTCAACCAATGGAAACTATACGCAAAATCTCGCTCACTGAGCAAACCCGCAAGGGCGCTTGTCTGGCATTCTTTTCGGCCTACCAGGACATGGATACGGCCCGTATGATCCAATTAGCAGCTCCGGATGCTACCGTTCATTTTATGCCGATGGGCGAAGATGGTAAAGGTTCGTTCTGGGAATTTGGCCAGGGCGTCTGGCAGCTTATCATGGACTGCTTCCCGGACGTAGACAACACTGTTGATAGTTTAGTCACCGACGGCGATACCATCAGGGCCAGCGTTGCCATCTTCGGGACACAAGCTCAGGATTTTATGGGCATTGCTAACCAGGGACTTCGCTTTAACAGCGATCACATCTTTGTTTTCCGCTTCGACACTGCTGACCGTATCACCCACCTGGATATCGACTGGGACCATGCCAGTTTCTGCAGGCAGTTAGGCGCTTAACACTACTTACAGGCTATTGAATAGTAACCAGCAGATAGTGAGAAACCGTAGTATGGTAAGTTAAACGTAGCGTATACGGTTATTCAGGCTTAAGTGATTCATTACAGACAGTTTTTGTAATGAATCACTTAGGCATTAAACTCCGCACGGGTGTGGGTTCCACGTAAAAAACGGGAGAACATCAACTCGTCGGTGTTGCCTGGAGAAAGAGTCCTGAACTCAACGTTCCGCTTTACTTCACGAATTTAGTAGCAGTTATTGTAGCATAACTTACCTCTCCAACAACCTTACCATCCCTACCACATCCAGTACGTAATCCGGTCGGGTGTTTAAGATGGCCTGCTGGGGCATGTAGGCGACCTGGGCCGTGTCAGGCCGCTGGACGATGGTAAGGCCGCCGGCTTGTTGAATAGCTTTCAGGCCGGCCGTTCCGTCGGCGTTGGCCCCCGATAGCAGGATTCCGGTTAGAGCGGGGCCATATACGTCAGCAGCCGACTCGAACGTGACGTCGATGGAGGGACGGCTGTAGTTGATTTTCTCAGAGTCATCGAGCGAGAACGTACCGTCGTGCTCAATCAGCAAATGGTAATCGGCCGGAGCCAGGTAAATGTGTCCCGGCAAGATAACGTCCTTATCTTCCACATCATGAAGCGGCAGGCTGGTTTTCAGCGCAAACAGATCGGCCAGCGACGTATCGGAGGTGCTTTTCCGGTGGAGCACGATCACCAGTGCAAACGGTAGAGGTGACCGCAATGCCGGGAGTAGATTCAGCAATACGTCGATGCTGCCGGTTGAGCCCCCAATGACAACCATGGCGCTGTTGCTGACTACTCGATTTTCCGCCATATCTTTTCGCTGCCTACCTGTTTGTATTTCTGTCGGATGCTCGAGAAACGCAGCGTCTCCTTCGACCCCAGCCCAAGAAAGCTGAGCATACCCAGACTCTCGTCGAACAAGGTCAGTACGCGATCCTGCAGGGTTTTGTCGAAATAGATCAGTACGTTGCGGCACAGGATCAGGTCAAACTCGTTGAACGACCGGTCGGACACCAGGTTGTGGGTCGAAAAAACCATCTTCCGGGTCAGTTCCTCGTTGAATTTGACGTAGTCGTACTGCGCGGTATAATAGCTGGAAAAGTCGGCTGTCCCCCCCGACAGTACGTAATTTTCGGAGTACTGCCGCATCGGAGCAAGTGCAAAAATACCTTTGCGCGCTACCTCCAGCACCTCAGGATTCAGGTCGGTGGCGTAGAGCAGCGACTTATGCAGCAGATTGGCTTCTTTGAGCAGAATGGCCATCGAAAATACCTCCTCCCCCGTTGAACAGCCTGCGTGCCATACCCGGATGAAGGGCTTGGCGGTTAACGCGGGCAGCACCTCCTTCCGGAGTGCCCGGTAAAACGACGGATCGCGGAACATTTCGGTGACGTTGACCGTCAGTTCCTCCACAAATCGTTTCAGGTAATCGGCGTCATTACGGACCCGGTACCGCAATTCGGCAAAACTCGGAAACTTGTCCAGCGTCAATAACCGGTTGACCCGACGCTTGATCGACGCGCGGGCATACTGGGTAAAATCATAGCCATAAAGCTCCAGCAGATCACTCAATAAGAGCGTAACTTCTTCTTCCTCAATCATAATAACACTCAGATACGCGATAGCAGCGCCAGGAGCCGATCGACGTCGATGGGTTTGGCAATGTAGTCGGTAGCCCCGGCCCGCAGGCATTTCTCCCGGTCGCCGACCATTGCCTGCGCCGTCACCGCGATGATGGGCATATTGCTCCGGCCAGGTATATTCTTAATACGTGGTATGGCCTCGTACCCATCCATGTCCGGCATCATCATGTCGATCAGGACCGCGTCGACAACCGCGTCGGCACTCAGGAGATCCAACGCTTCGGGGGCACTCTGGCACGACCGACACTCGTACCCCTTTGCCTTCAGCGTGGCCGTCAGGGCAAAGATGTTCCGCACGTCGTCGTCAATAATCAATACTCGTTTTTTCTCCATAGTCTTAAGGTTTACGGTTTGTGGTTTTACGTTTACGGCTTTCTCTGTTTGAACAGGTTGCAAATTCCACCAGGCACCGTAAACGACAAACCATCTCACCGTTCGTACAGCCAGACGCGCAAGAGGGATATAAGCTGGTCAATATCGACGGGTTTGGTAATGTAATCCGACGCACCGGCCTGGATGCATTTTTCCCGGTCGCCGGTCATGGCTTTCGCCGTCACGGCAATGACCGGCAAGTTCCTGAATCGATACTGCTCGCGGATTTTGCGGGCCGTTTCGTAGCCGTCCATCTGCGGCATCATCATATCCAGCAGCACCACATCGACAGTCGGATTTTCTTCCAGCCGCTGCAGGGCTTCTTTGCCATCCAGCGCAGCAACAACGGTCATGTTATACTGCTCAAGCGCTTTCGACATCGAGAAGATGTTCCGTACGTCATCGTCGGCTACCAGCACGGTTTTTCCGCTCAGTACCTGCGTCAGCGCACCCAGCTTTTTCGTCGTTCCGTTAGTGTTGGCCGCCGACTTGTTCTCCTCCACCAGATGCAGGAACAGCGACACTTCGTCGAGCATGCGCTGGTACGAATGGGCCGTTTTGACGATGATCGAGTCGGCGTATTTCTTGATCCTCAGCTCTTCCGAGAGCGACAGACTTTTGCCCGTAAAGATGATGATTGGCAGGTTTTCCAGTTCTGGATTTTTCCGGGCTTCCTCAAGGGCATCGTACGCTTTGTTATCCGGGATACCCATGTCCAGAATAACGCAGTCAACCTCCCGCCGTTTCAGGGCCGTAATTCCCTCCGAAATATCGCTCCGCAGTTCAGAATTGATATTGAAGGATTCCAGAAAATAGGCCAGCGCTTTGGCGTGTTTTGGGTTATCTTCAATAATCAGCACCTTTTTGGTATCCCGATTCAGGACGTATTCGATCTTGCCGAAAACCTCCTGCATCTGCTCGAACGCGACGGGCTTATCCACGAAATCGATGGCGCCCTTCAGCAAACTCTCATTTTTAAGTTTGTGCGACGACATGATATGCACCGGAATAGGTCGGGTCTGCGGATTAGCCTTCAGGGCGTCCATAACTTCCCAACCGCTCATGATGGGCAACTGAATATCCAGCAGGATGCCGATGGGTCGGTAGGCAGCCGCCAGCCGCAACCCCTCATCGCCCCGTACGGCCACAACCCCCTTGTATCCTTTCTTGCGGGCAAACTCAAGCAGCGATTTAGCAAAGTTTGTATCATCCTCAACGATCAGAATAATCTTGTCCTGCTCGGTGATCGTCTGCCGGTCGTCGGGAACGGGCTCCGGAATGGTTGGGCTGATGTATTTCTTCGTCTCGGCCACCGGCGTATCATTCGGCGACGGCTGTTCGTGCACCGGTGGTTTCTGCACGTGGTGCGTTACAACCTCAGCCGGCGCAGGAGCTGACGGAGCAGCCGCGCCAGGTACGGCAACTATCGGGATAATCAACGTAAACTCACTACCTGCGTCGACCCGGCTGTTCAGGGTGATTTCGCCCCCCAGCAGCTTGGCCAGCTCGCGGCTGATGGACAGTCCAAGGCCCGTTCCACCGTATTTCCGTTTGGTTGATCCGTCGGCCTGCTGGAACGCTTCAAAGATAAGCGGCTGCTTCTCGGGCGGTATGCCAATGCCGGTATCTTTCACGATGAAGCAGAGCCGGTTCGCCGACCGATTCTCCGGTTTGATGGCCAGCGTAACACTTCCTTTCGCGGTAAATTTGAGGGCGTTGGACAACAGATTTTTTAGAATCTGCCCCAGCCGCATCTTATCAACTTCGATAACGGCCGGTACATCCGGCGCAACTGTAATCCCAAACTGTAAGCCTTTTTCCTGGGCCATGATGCCAAACAACGCCTGCATCTCGTCGGCAATGTCGCTGACCGGTATACGCTCGTATTCGAGTTTCATCTGCCCGGCTTCAATCTTCGACAGATCCAGGATCTCGTCGATCAGACCCAGCAGCCCGTTCCCCGACGACTGGATGACACGGGCGTACTCTACCTGTTCGCTGGTCAGGTTCTCGTCCATGTTTTCGGCCAGCAGCCGGCTCAGCAGCAGAATCGAATTGAGGGGTGTCCGTAATTCGTGCGACATATTGGCCAGGAACTCGGACTTGTAGCGGGTGGCCAGTTCCAGTTCGTCTGCCTTCTTCTGAATCTCGTCGTTTTTTTCCTCCAGCAGCAGGCCCCGCTCTTCCAGTTCGGCGTTGGTCTGTTGCAGTTCTTCCTGCTGCACACGAAGTTCTTCTTCGGACGCCTGCAACCGCTGGGCCTGCATCTCCAGTTCCGTATTCAGGTTTTCCAGTTCGCTGTGCTGCACCTGTAGTTCTTCAGCCTGCGCCTGGGTTTCTTCGAGCAGATGCTGCATTTTGCCATAGTCCAGCGCGGCATTCACCCCAATGGACATAGTCTCGCGGTTGGCTTCCACAAATTCGACATCCAGCGAGGTAGGCGCCCGAAGCATTCCCAGCTCAATGGCTCCGATGGTGACACCGTCGTAGACCAGCGGACTGATGATGAGCGACACCGGAGTGGCCTCACCCAGCGACGAACTCACCTTTCTATAGTCGGCAGGTACGTCCTGCACGACTACGGTTTTCTTACGTTCAATGACCTGCCCAACCAGCCCCTCTCCGATGCTGACGACAGGCGGCACTTTCTGCACTGCGTAACTACCCGCCAATCGGTAGTTGCGGTCATTGTCAATGATGTACATGGTAGCCAGTGGCGCTTCCATGTACTCCGCCAACGCAGCCAGCACCCGGCTGGCCAGCTTTTTCGGGTCCTTTTCGCCCCGAATGGCATCACTGACGGCCACGGCACCCGTTTGCAGCCAGTTTCGGCTCTTCAGGTCCGTAAAAGTCCGTTCGAGCGAGGCCGCCATTTTGTTCAGGGCGGTTGCAATCCGACCCAGCTCATCGTCTTCCGTATCGGTACTCCGGACGGCATAGTCGCCATCGGCTATTTTACGGGTAATCCCCTCCATGATGCCGATCCGCCGGTTGGTTTCGACGTATTGTTCTTCGGTTTTCTGCTGTTCAGCCAGCCGGACATCCATATCCCGCTTGATACGAACGTAGGCAAAGCCCGTTATCAGCATGGAGATGAGGGCTGTGATGACAAGCAGAATAGGCGTATACGTAATGTACACCTGCTGCTGATCCGTCCGGACCTGTAGCAATCGGTTTTCCTGCGCCTTGATCTGATTGACTACCGACCGTAAATCATCCATCACCTGTTTACCGCGTACCATTTCCCGATATCGCCGGGCTGTATCCCGGCCCGTAATGGCCCCGGCCCTGGTCAGGTCAATGACCTTCTGCATCTGATCAAATTTGGCCTCGAAGAGGGCTTTCAACTGCGCCAAATTTTTCTGCTGGACAGCATTATCGGCCATGAGTACGCCGAGCCGATTGAAACTGGCTACCACTTTTTCGTAACTGCCGTCATACGGTTGCAGAAAAACCGGATCGAGGGTGACCAGATAGCCCCGCTGCCCCGTTTCCGCATCCTTCATGTATGAGATGATATTTTCCGACTCGATCAGCACCTCGTTGGTGTGGTTGACCAGTTCAGAATTACTGATCAGGCGCTGGATGCTTACAAACGAAGCTACCAGACTGAGCAGCAGCAAGATTGTGGAGAGCGAGAAGACAACCTGAAGTTGCCGGATAATTGAGTTCGACGTAGCGTTTGGTGGCATAAAAAAAGAGATAAATGCAGCTTACCGCGTTTCAGAAACCGACTCGTTGGCAGCTTGTTTGACCGGCAACACAAGAATGAAACTGGCTCCTTCGTTCACACGGCTCCGCGCTGAAATGATGCCGTGGTGCTTTTCAATGTTTTTGCGGGCAATAGCCAGGCCAATGCCAGTACCTTCGTAATTAGTCCGGTTGTGGAGCCGCTGAAAAATGACGAAGATCCGATCCAGAAACTTCTCGTCAAAACCGATGCCGTTGTCCTGCACCACAATCCGGCAATAGGCACCATCCGGGACCGGGCAGCCATTAATGTCCTTTGTATCGATACGTTCGGCCCGAATCGTGATAACGGGCGGTACGTTCTCTTTCGCAAACTTAAGAGCGTTGCTGATCAGGTTCTGAAAAACCTGCCGAATACGCGTCGGAATCACGTCCAGCACCGGAATAGGCCCTACGTCTACAATAGCGCCTTTTTTCGCGGTTACATCCTCAAAATCCTGGAGCAGATCCGTTAGCAGGCTGTTCAGGTCGGTCGGGTGAAACGCTTCGGGGGCCGATAGCTGCGTGTACGACAGGAGATCATTGATGAGCGTCGCCATCCGCGCCGACGACCGGATGGTCCGATCCAGATACGGCGTTGCCTCCGGATTATCTTTGAGGTATTTTTCCTTGATGGTGTCGTTGAGCAATTGAATCTTCCGCAGCGGTTCCTTCAGGTCGTGCGATACTACCCACGTAAACTGCTGCAACTCGTGGTTTGTCCGCTCCAGCTCGGCGTTTTTCACCCGGAGTTCGTTTGTCCTGACTTCTACTTCGCGCTCCAGCAATTCGGCAGCCTGCTTTTGCGGGTGAATGTCCGTGAACGTACCGATCCAGCGGGTGAGGTTGCCCTGCTGCCGGATCGGAATGATACGCAGCAGGTGGTACCGGTAGTCGCCCGTATTCAGATCCTTCAGCCGGACTTCCCGCGTAAATTCACCACCGTCGGTCAACGACCGCTTCCATTCATCCCAGACGTTATCGTCGGCGTACACAGCCGGAAACGTCGACGATGAGGGTGCGTAGCGAAACCAGTACTCGTTGACGTATTCCAATTGCCCATTCGAAGCCACCGTGAAGGCGACCTGAGGCAACGACGCCAGCACGCCCTGAAGCTCCTGCATACGTTCGGTAAGGACCTCCTGTGCCTGTTTTCGCACCTCCACCTCTTTCCGTAGCGAATCCTGAGCCGCCCGGAGTTCCTGCTGCTGTTCGTATAGCTTATGCAGCGTCTTGACTTTCAGAACCAGAATATCGGCGTCGACCGGTTTGGTCAGGTAATCGACCCCGCCCGAGGTATAGCCTTTGGTGATAAACTTCTTTTCGGTATTGACCGCCGACAGAAAAATGATGGACGTGAACCGGGCCTTACTAAACCCGGCAATGGCATTCGCGACCTCAAACCCATCCATATCCGGCATCTGCACGTCGAGAATAATAACGGAGTAGGACGTAGTCAGAACTTTCCGTAGTGCTTCTTCTCCCGATTCGGCCGTGTCGACCACAAATCGATGCAGCTCAAGTATTTTTTTCAGAGGCAGGATATTTTCCCGTCTGTCATCAACAATCAGGATCATGCAGGGTAATGGTAATTCATTAAATCGATGCAGAAAACGTCCGAGAAGGCTGTGTTTTCCCAATAAGTCATGTTCCGGTCGACGGGCCAGTGCAAAGACTGACGCTGTACGTTCAACAAACGGGTGAAAATAAAGTAACTGGTCAATGCTTCCAAATCAGTCAATCACTTCAATGGATTAACACCTAACGACTACTAAAAGTTAATCGGTATCCGAAAACAAAAAACCCTGGCGAAATGCTATCGCCAGGGTTTTTATTCGACACATTCTCTCTATGTGCACTATCTTCCAGCCGTGCGGCTTTTTATCTTTTGAATCACGAACGGTACGCACTTCGCCGGTGGGCACTCACACTGGGTGTTCTGAAGCACAACGGACCGTTGTATGAAGCACCCGGCCTGAGTGAACACCCGGACGATATACGTCTGTGGCGTACCGGTCCGGCTGATGTTGCTCAGGATAACCCCATTGGCCGGAATCGGCAGGGCGTCATTGTAGCTCGTAGCGCCGTTGTAGGTCGTACCGGTCGATACGTCGAAGCGGTCGTTCGGGCCGAAGTTTCCGAGTACCACCTGGCCATCGGAACGTGACGTAGACCCGTCGCAGGTAGCCTCCCGGGCCGCCAGCGTGACGCTCTCCGGTGCCGGATTCACTACCGCGTCAACTCCGATACTGCTGCTGCAACCGGTGATCAGGTTGGTGACGGTCAGCGTATACGAACCGCTGTTAGCCGTCATCGCATTCGGAATAGTGACCACTGCCCCGCTGGCCGTGAAGCTGTTCGGACCCGTCCAGGCGTAGGAAACGCCCGTCGACGATGTAGTACCCGTCAGCACCAGGGTTTCGCCCGAACACACCGGCGGAGCGCTGGCCGCGATCACTGGCGTGATGCAGTAGAAGCCTGCATCGACCGTCGTGTTGTTCTCACCGGAGGCCAGTACGTACGGCCCAGTCCGGCCGGTCACTTCGTTGGCATCGCTGTCGGTCGCATCGTTGCCGGTATTGGCCGTTGTCGACGTGAAGGCGTCAGGCTGCGTGAACGCTACGACGTAGATTATACCCGGCGTCAGGCTCGTGAAGCTGTAGACACCATTGGCATCCGTCGTCGTAGTCAGCAGTACGTTGCCGTTAGTATTGAGCAACTGCACCGTTACGTTTGGTATTCCTGTTTCGCCCGCATCCTGCTGCCCGTTCTGGTTGAGGTCGTTGAAGACCAGATTACCCAGGGAAGCCGGGCGGTAGAAGCCCGCATCGACCGACAGATCAACCTCGCCTGAAGCCAGGGTGAAAGTAGCCGTGCGACCCGTCAGCGGATCTGCATCTGAGTCTGTCGCACCGTTACCACCCTGGTTGGCCAGAGTAGCCGTATAGCCGGCCGGGGCCGTGAACTGCACCTGATACGGTAGGCCCGGCGTCAGGCCCGTGAAGCTGTACACCCCACTGGCATTGGTCGTTGTGGTGTTCACCACTACTCCGTTTTGCAGCAGTTGCACCGTCACACCCGCAATACCCGGCTCACCGGCATCCTGCTGGCCGTTCGCGTTGAGGTCTTCGAAGACGAAGTCACCCAGGGCCGCGAACTGCTGCGGCTGCAACAGAGCCGTATCGGTATCATCCTCGTTAGGTACCGTACCGGCATTGCCCGGTGTTGAGTCTACATCGTCGCCACTATCGGCGGTGATCTCGGCCCGGTTGGTGATAATGCCACCCGTCGTAGCCGTCAGCGTCAGGCCGATCGTCAGCGTAGCCGACTCACCCGGTGCCAGACTGGCGATAGTCGCCACGGCATTGCTGCCCGATTGCGTGAAGCCAGGGCTGGCAGCCGCATTGAACGCTGTTCCGTCGGGTATAAAGTCGGTTACTTCTGTATTAGTCGCGGTCAGTTCTCCCTGGTTGGTGACTATAATCTGGTAGGTTATGACCCCTCCCGGCAACAATGGACTCGGCGCGGAGACTATATCTTTTGACAGGGCCAGATCGAAGCGGAGCAGGTAGAAACCAGCATCGAGGGTGTTGTTGGTCTCGCCCGATGCCAGGGTGATGCTCTGCGTTACCCCGTTGATCGGGTCACTGTCGGCAGCATCGTCACCTCCCTGATTAGCCAGCGTAGCCGTATAGTTGGCCGGAGCCGTGAAGCTCACTGAGTACGGTACACCCGGGGTCAGGGCTGTGAAGCTGTACACCCCGCTCGAATCCGTCGTTGTGGTCGTCAGCGACAAGCCGTTGCTGATCAGCGTAACGGTTACGCCTGCAATACCCGGCTCACCGGCATCCTGCACACCGTTGCGGTTCACGTCGGCAAACACCCGGTCACCCAAGGCAGCCTGGCGGTACAGCCCCACATCAACGGTTGTGTTGTTCTCACCCGACTCCAGGATGTACACCCCGGTTTCGCCGTCCAGCGGGTTAGCATCCGAATCAAGCGCATCGTCCCCACCCTCATTATCGGCCGTGATTGTGAACATCGGCATGGGCGCAAACTGCACCTGGTAGGCTACTCCTGGCAGGAGATTCGTGAAGCTATACTCTCCGTTTGCATTCGTTGACGTAACCTGCACCACCACGCCGTTCTGGAGCAGACTGACGGTTACGCCCGGCACACCCGGTTCGCCCGGATCCTGAATACCGTTGACATTAATATCCTCGAAGGCGAAGTTACCCAGGCTGGCCGGCAGCAGATAGAAGCCTGCATCCAGCGTGGTGTTGTTCTCACCCGATGCCAGCGTTACGCTCTGGGTTACCCCATTGATGGCATCGCTGTCGGTCGCATCGTCGCCACCCTGGTTACCCAGCGTTGCCGTGTAGCCGGCTGGTGTTGTGAAGCGCACCTGGTACGATACGCCCGGGGTCAGACCCGTGAAGCTGTATACACCATTTGCATCCGTCGTAATGATAGCCACCACGGTATTATCCCGAAGCAGGCTCACCGTTACCCCCGGGATACCGGTTTCTCCGCCGTCCTGAATACCGTTGCGGTTAGCGTCGGCAAAGACGCGATCCCCCAGAGAGGCCGGCCGGTAGAAGCCCGCATCGACCGTCGAATTGCTTTCGCCCGCTGCCAGTGTGTAGCTGCCGGTTTGTCCGGTCAGCGGATTGACATCGGAATCAGCCGCGTCGTCCCCCCCCTGGTCGGCCAGGGTAGCGGTAAAGCCGGCTGGGGCGGTGAAGCTCACAACGTACGCTACGTTCGGCAGCAGACCGGTGAAGCTGTATACCCCGCTGGCATTGGTCGTGGTTGTGGCAACCACCGTTCCATTCTGCAACAGGTTGACCGTTACACCCGCAATACCCGGTTCACCGGCATCCTGAACGCCATTTGCGTTGATATCCTCGAAGACCAGGTCACCCAGACTGGCCGGCAGCAGGTAGAAGCCTGCATCCAGCGTGGTGTTGTTCTCACCCGACGCCAGCGTTACGCTCTGGGTTACCCCGTTGATGGCATCGCTGTCGGTCGCATCGTCGCCACCCTGATTGGCCGGTGACGCCGTGAAGTTGGCCGGGGCCGTAAACTGCACCTGGTACGATACACCCGGTGTCAGACCCGTGAAGCTGTAGACGCCATTCGCGTCCGTCACTACGCTGGCCACGGCTGTGCCGTTGTTCACCAACGTAACCGTTACCCCCGGGATACCGGTTTCTCCGCCGTCCTGAATACCGTTGCGGTTTGCGTCGGCAAAGACGCGATCTCCCAGAGAGGCCGGCCGGTAGAAGCCCGCATCGACCGTCAGGTTGTTTTCACCGGCTGCCAGAATGTAGCTGATGGTCTGCCCTGTATTCGGATCAGCGTCCGAATCAGTGGCATCCGGGCCTACGTTTGCGACCGTAGCCGTGTATCCGGTTGGTGCGCCAAACTGCACTACGTAAGGCAAGCCAGGCGTCAGGCCCGTGAAGCTGTAGACGCCACTGGCATTCGTCGTGGTCGTATTGACCACTAAGTTGTTCTGTAAAAGAGTAACCGTAACACCTGCAATACCCGGCTCACCGGCATCCTGCTGGCCGTTGGCGTTGGTATCCTCAAAGACCAGGTCACCCAGGCTGGCACACGGTTGTTTCGAGACAATGGCCGTATCCGTGGCCGTACAGCCGTTGGCCGAGGTTACCGTCAGCGTATAGGTTCCGATAGCAGTTACCGTCGGATTCTGTTCCGTGCTGGTATACCCGCCCGGACCGCTCCACGCATACGTTACGTTCGTAGGTGTGGCGCTGGCCGTAATCTGCAACGAGGTTCCCTCACAACTGATCACCCCACCCGTAGCGACTAGTGCCGGTGCGATCGTGTTGCTGGTGATGATGGTCGTCGTGGTGGCCGTACAGCCGTTAGCCGAGGTTACGACGACGGTGTAGGTACCCGGGGTGCTGGTCGTAAAGCTCTGAGCCGTTGAAGTAATACCCCCCGGACCGCTCCAGGCGTACGTTACCGCTTCGCTAGCCGAAGCCGACACGCTAACTGTGGTCAGCGTACAAGTCAGCGGGCCCGTGTTAGTGGCCGTTACGGTCGGAGCCGCCTGATCAATTTGAATAGTCGTCGTGGTGGTGGCTGTACAGCCGTTAGCCGAGGTTACGACGACGGTGTAAGTACCCGGCGTGCTGGTCGTAAAGCTCTGAGCCGTTGAGGTAATGCCCCCCGGACCGCTCCACGCATACGTCACCGCTTCGTTAGCCGTGGCACTTACCGCAGCCGTCGTCAGTGTACAGGTCAGCGGACCGCTGTTGGTAGCCGTTACGGTCGGAGCCGCCTGATTGATCTGAATAGTGGTCGTGGTGGTGGCCGTACAACCGTTAGCCGCTGTTACGACTACGGTGTAGGTACCTGGGGTGCTGGTCGTAAAGCTCTGGGCCGTTGAAGTAATACCCCCCGGACCGCTCCACGCATACGTCACCGCTTCGTTAGCCGTGGCACTTACCGCAGCCGTCGTCAGCGTACAGGTTAGCGGCCCTGAGTTCGTAGCTGTCACATTTGGCGCGACTACATCCTGCTGCACCGTTGTGCTGGTCACCGCCGTACAGCCATTGATACCCGTTAAGGTCACTGAGTATGTACCGGCTACTGACGTTGTAAAGCTCTGTGTATTGGCCGTAAAGCCGCCCGGACCGCTCCAGCTATAGGTAATACCCGGAGCCGAACTGCTGGCCGAGACCGTTACCGTCGTTAGCGTACAGGTCAGCGGGCCGGTGTTCGAAGACGTCACATTAGTTGGTGGCAGGAAGTTCTGCTCAACTACACCGATGGCCGTTGCCACGCAACCGTTGGGTGTGGTAGCCGTTACCGAATACGTACCGGCTACACTGACCAGAATGCTCGGCGTGTTGGCACCCGTACTCCACAGATACGTTGAGCCGGGGCTGGCCGTGGTCGAGATGGTCGCCGTTGGCTGGGCGCAGGTCAGCGTGTTGCTTACCCCGACAGTCAGGGTTGGCGCAGCCGTATCGCTCACTACCGTCGTGGTCGCGGTCGCCGTACAGCCGTTGGCCGAGGTTACCGTTACCGAGTAGACGCCCGCCGATCCAACCAGGATGGAAGGTGCTACTTCACCTGTATTCCAGCGGTAGGTAACACCCGGTGTAGCCGTCGTTGAGATGGTCGCCGTGGGTTGAGCACAGGTCAGCGTGTTGCTCACCGATGCCGTTACGCTCGGCGCGGCTGTGTCGCTGACCACCGTCGTGGTTGTAGCCGCCGTACAGCCGTTGGGAGCAGTGACCGTCACCGAGTAGGTTCCGGCTGCACTCACCGAGATAGTGGCCATAGTCTCACCCGTGTTCCACTGATAAGTAACACCTGGCGTGGTGCTGCTGGCCGTCAGCGTCGCCGTGGGCTGAGCGCAGGTAAGGGTGTTGCTTGCCGCAATGGTCACATCCGGCGTTGCCGTATCGCTCACTACCGTCGTAGTCGTAGCTGCCGTACAGCCGTTCGGAGCCGTTACGGTTACCGTGTAAGCACCCGCTGCGCTTACCGAGATTGTCGCCGTGGTCTCGCCCGTGCTCCATTGATACGTTACGCCCGGGCTGGCCGTGGTCGAGATGGTCGCCGTGGGCTGAGCACAGGTCAGCGTGTTGCTTACCGATGCCGTCACGCTCGGCGCGGTCGTGTCACTGACCACCGTCGTAGTCGTAGCCGCAGTTGCCCCATTCGGAGCCGTGACGGTCACCGAGTAGGTACCGGCTTCACTCACGACAATCGAAGCCGCGGTTGCACCTGTATTCCAGCGGTAGGTAACACCCGGTGTAGCCGTCGTTGAGATGGTCGCCGTGGGTTGAGCACAGGTCAGCGTGTTGCTCACCGATGCCGTTACGCTCGGCGCGGCTGTGTCGCTGACCACCGTCGTGGTTGTAGCCGCCGTACAGCCGTTGGGAGCAGTAACCGTCACCGAGTAGGTTCCGGCTGCACTCACCGAGATAGTGGCCGTAGTCTCACCCGTGTTCCACTGATAAGTAACACCTGGTGTGGTGCTGCTGGCCGTAAGCGTCGCCGTAGGCTGGTTGATCGTTATTGTGTTGCTCACCGTCGCCGTTACGTCGGGAGTCGCGGTATTGTTGAAAATAGTCGTCGAAGTAGCGGCCGTACAACCGTTAGCTGCTGTCACTACGACAGTGTAGGTGCCCGGTGTGCTGGTCGTAAAGCTCTGGGCCGTTGAGGTAAACCCGCCCGGACCGCTCCACGCATACGTCACCGCTTCACTGGCCGTAGCACTTACAGCGGCAGTCGTCTGCGCACAGGTGATTGGACCATTGTTGGAAGCCGCTACGGTTGGGGTTGTTACGTCCTGCTGGAGGGTAGTGCTGGCCGTGGCCGTACAGCCGTTGGCCGAGGTCACCGTTACAGAGTACGTACCCGCTACACTCGTCGTGAAGCTGGCCGCCGTTGAGGTGAAGCCACCTGGGCCGCTCCACGCATACGTCACCGCTTCGTTGGCGGTTGCCGATACCGTACGGGTGGTCAGTGCACAGGTCAGCGGACCCGTGTTCGACGCGATCACCGTTGGCGGAGCCACATCCTGCTGGAGGGTGGTGCTGGCCGTGGCCGTACAGCCGTTGGCCGAGGTCACCGTCACTGAGTACGTACCCGCCACACTCGTCGTGAAGCTGGCCGAAGTTGAAGTGAAGCCACCTGGGCCGCTCCAGGCATACGTCACCGCTTCGTTGGCGGTTGCCGATACCGTACGGGTGGTCAGCGCACAGGTCAGCGGACCCGTGTTCGACGCGATCACCGTTGGCGGAGCCACATCCTGACCAACCGTGGTGTTGGCTGTAGCCACACAACCATTAGCCGAAGTTACCGTCACCGAGTACACACCGGCTACGCTGGTGGTGAAGCTCTGAGCCGTTGAGGTGAAGCCACCCGGTCCTGCCCAGCGGTAGGTTACCCCACCCGTGGTGCTGCTGGCTGAGACGGTCACCGCTGTCAGCGTACAGCTCAGCGGGCCATTGTTCGTAGCTGTTACGTTGGCCGGCGGGGTAATATCCTGACCAACGGTCGTTACAGCCGTGGTTGAGCACCCATTCGCTGGATTCGTCACGGTAACCGTGTACGCACCCGGCACACTGGTGACGAAGTTTTGACTTGTGGAGACAAAGCCACCCGGCCCCGCCCAGACATAGATGACACCCGGGGTCGTACTGCTGGCTGATACTGTTGCATTCAGCAGCGTACATGACAAAGGACCTGTATTGGTTGCCGTTACGCCCGCTGGTGGGGTGATGTTCTGGCTAACGGTGGTGCTGGCCGTAGCTGTACAGCCGTTGGGGGCCGTCAGCGTCACCGAGTACAGACCCGGTGTGCTGGTCGTAAAGCTCTGGGCCGTTGAGGTGAAACCGCCCGGACCCACCCAGCTATACGTAACGCCCGGTGTCGTTGTTGTCACACTCACCGTAGCGGTCGTCAGCGTACAGGTCAACGGACCCGTATTGCTGGCCACTACAGCCGCTGGGGGCGCAATGTTCTGCTCCACAGTGGTAGCCGCTACGGCCGTACAGCCATTAACCGTACTCGTCAGCGTCACTGAATACGTACCGGCTACGCTGGTGGTGAAGCTCTGAGCCGTTGAGGTGAAACCACCCGGTCCTACCCAGCTATACGTTACGCTTGCCGTTGTTGTGTTGACCGAAACCGTTGCGGATGTCTGGGTGCAGTTCAGCGGACCGGTGTTGCTGATCGTTACATTCTGAATACCCGTATTATCCTGACCGACGGTGGTGCTGGCCGTAGCCGTACAGCCGTTCGCCGAAGTCACCGTCACGGAGAAGACACCGGCCGATGCCGTAATGAAGCTCTGAGCCGATGAGGTAAAGCCACCCGGACCGCTCCACGCATACGTGACACCTGGAGTCGTACTGCTGGCCGATACCGTCACCGAACCCAATGTGCAGCTCAGCGGGCCGGTATTGGTTGCCGATACGTTAGCCGGCGGAGTAATATTCTGACCTACCGTTGTACTGACCGTAACCGGCGAGCAACCATTTGGTCCGGATACCGTCACCGAATACGTACCCGGTGTGCTGGTCGTAAAGCTCTGGGCCGTTGAGGTGAAACCACCTGGGCCAGTCCATGCATACGTAACGCCCGGCGTTGAACTGCTGGCCGAAACGGTTACCGTCGTCAGCGTACAGGTCAGCGGCCCCGTGTTGGAAACCGCTACGTTCGCAACCGGCGTGTTGTTTTGCACTACGTTCGTCGAAGTAACCGTTGTACAGCCGTTAACTGGATTGGTGGCTGTCACTGAATATACACCCGCGACGGAAGTCGTAAAGGTCTGCGCCGTTGAAGTAAAACCGCCCGGACCGCTCCAGCTATAGGTAACACCCAGCGTGGTCGAGGTGACACTCACCGTGGCTGTCGGCTGAGCACAGTTCAGCGGACCATTATTAGAGGCAACTACACCTGCTGGTGGAGTGATATTCTGACCGAGTGTGGTGCTGGCCGTAGCCGTACAGCCGTTGGCTGAGGTTACCGTCACCGAGTAGGTGCCTGCTACCGATGCTGTAAAGCTCTGAGCCGTTGAGGTGAAACCACCTGGGCCGACCCAGCGGTAGGTCACCGCTTCGTTAGCAACCGCCGAAACCGTAGCACTGGTGATCAGACAGGTCAGCGGGCCATTGTTCGAAGCCGCTACGGTTGGAGCCACCACATTCTGCTGGAGGGTAGTGCTGGCCGTGGCCGTACAGCCGTTGGCCGAAGTCACCGTCACCGAGTACGTACCCGCTACACTCGTCGTGAAGCTGGCCGCCGTTGAGGTGAAACCACCTGGGCCACTCCAGGCATATGTCACTGCTTCGTTGGCCGTAGCATTCACTGTGGCCGCTGTCAGGGCGCAGGTGATCGGGCCGTTATTAGCTGCTGTTACGGTCGGAGGAACCACATCCTGCTGGAGGGTAGTGCTGGCCGTGGCCGTACAGCCATTAGCCGAGGTCACCGTCACCGAGTACGTACCCGCCACACTCGTCGTGAAGCTGGCCGCCGTTGAGGTGAAACCACCCGGACCGCTCCACGCATAGGTCATCGCTTCGTTGGCGGTTGCTGATACCGTACGGGTGGTCAGTGCACAGGTCAGCGGACCCGTGTTCGACGCGATCACCGTTGGCGGAGCCACATCCTGACCAACCGTGGTGTTGGCTGTAGCCACACAACCGTTGGCCGAAGTTACTGTCACCGAGTACACACCGGCTACGCTGGTGGTGAAGCTCTGAGCCGTTGAGGTGAAGCCACCCGGTCCTGCCCAGCGGTAGGTTACCCCACCCGTGGTGCTGCTGGCTGAGACGGTCACCGCTGTCAGCGTACAGCTCAGCGGACCGTTGTTCGTAGCGACTACCCCAGCCGGAGTTGTTACATCCTGAGTCACCGTGGTCGTTACCGTGGTCGTACAGCCGTTGGCCGGGTTGGTCACCGTTACCGAGTACACACCCGCTACGCTGGTGGCAAAGCTCTGAGCCGTCGAGCTGAAGCTGTTTGGACCCGCCCAGCGGTAGGTTACCCCACCCGTGGTGCTGCTGGCCGATACCGTTGCTGTAGGTTGAGCGCAGGTGATGGGGCCGTTGTTGGTAGCGGCCACCCCAGCCGGAGGGGTGATGTTCTGACCAACGGTGGTGCTGGCCGTAGCGGTACAGCCGTTGGGAGCCGTCAGCGTCACCGAGTAGGTGCCCGCTACGGTCGTTACGAAACTTTGCGAAATCGAGGTGAAGCCACCCGGACCTGCCCAGCGGTAAGTGACGCCAGGCGTTGAACTGCTGGCCGATACGTTTACTGCCGTCAATGTGCAGGTCAGCGGACCCGTATTGGAAACTGTAACATCAGCCGGGGGAACAATATCCTGACCGACCGTAGTGTTAGCCGTAGCTGTGCAGCCGTTGGCCGAAGTTACTGTCACCGAGTACACACCGGCTACGCTGGTGGTGAAGCTCTGAGCCGTTGAGGTGAAGCCACCCGGTCCTGCCCAGCGGTAGGTTACCCCACCCGTGGTGCTGCTGGCTGATACCGTTGCCGTGGGTTGGGCACAGGTGATGGGGCCATTGTTGGTAGCGGCCACCCCAGCCGGAGTTGTTACGTCCTGAGTGACCGTGGTCGTTACCGTGGTCGTACAGCCGTTGGCCGGGTTGGTCACCGTCACCGAGTACACACCCGCTACACTGGTGGCAAAACTCTGAGCCGTCGAGCTGAAGCTGTTTGGACCCGCCCAGCGGTAGGTTACCCCACCCGTGGTGCTGCTGGCCGATACCGTTGCTGTAGGTTGAGCACAGGTGATGGGGCCGTTGTTGGTGGCGGCCACCCCAGCCGGAGGGGTGATGTTCTGCCCAACGGTGGTGCTGGCCGTAGCGGTACAGCCGTTGGGAGCCGTCAGCGTCACCGAGTAGGTGCCCGCTACGGTCGTTACGAAACTTTGCGAAATCGAGGTGAAGCCACCCGGACCTACCCAGCGGTAGGTTACCCCACCGGTGGTGCTGCTGGCTGATACCGTCGCCGTGGTTTGGGCGCAGGTGATGGGGCCGTTGTTCGTGGCGGCTACGTTGGCCGGTGGAACTACATCCTGAGTCACACTCGTACTGGCCGTCGCCGTACAGCCGTTGGCTGCCGTAACGGTGACTGAATAGGTACCAGCTACGGAAGTCGTAAAGCTCTGCGATGTGGTCGTGAAGCCACTCGGGCCGACCCAGCGGTATGCCACGCCCCCACTGCTGGTGACGCTGACTCCTACAGCCGCCAGATTACAGGTCAGTGGGCCATTGTTCGATGCGACTACGCCAGCCGGCGGGGTTGTGTTCTGATTAATTGTTGACGTTGCCGTAGCCGTGCAGCCATTCGCTGCTGTTACGACTACGGTATACGTACCCGGTACAGACGTAGTAAAGCTTTGTGTAGTAGCACTGAAGTTGTTGGGGCCGGTCCACCGGTACGTCACTGCTTCACTGGCTGACGCCGAAACGTTAACCGAAGTCAGCGTACAGGTCAATGGGCCTGTGTTAGTAGCCGTTACCGTTGGAGCCGCCACATCCTGTCCTACCGACGTACTTGTCACGGCCGTACAACCGTTGGCCGAGGTCACCGTCACCGAGTAGGTGCCGGCTGTTGCCGTGGTGAAGCTCTGGGCCGTTGAGGTAAAGCCACCCGGTCCTGCCCAGCGATAGGTAGCCGCTACGTCGGAGGTAGCACTGACCGTCACCGTCGTCAGCGTACAGGTCAGCGGACCGGTGTTGCTCGCCGTGATGGTCGGAGCGGTACGGTCCTGCTGAACGTTTGTATTTGTCACGGCCGTACAACCATTGGCCGAGGTCACCGTCACCGAGTAGGTGCCGGCTGTTGCCGTGGTGAAGCTCTGGGCCGTTGAGGTAAAGCCACCCGGTCCTGCCCAGCGGTAGGTAGCCGCTACGTCGGAGGTAGCACTAACCGTCACCGTATTCAGCGTACAGGTCAGCGGACCCGTGTTGCTTGCCGTGATGGTCGGCGCGGTAAGGTCCTGCTGGACGCTCGTGCTGGTAACCACCGTACAGCCGTTCGGAGCCGTAACGGTGACCGAATAGGTACCGGCTGTTGCCGTGGTAAAGCTCTGGGCCGTTGAGGTAAAGCCGCCCGGTCCCGCCCAGCGGTAAGTAACTCCGCCCGTGGTGCTGCTGGCCGATACCGTCGCCGTCGTCAGCGTACAGGTCAGCGGGCCCGTGTTGGAAGCACCGACATTGGCCGGTAGTGTCGTGTTCTGGCTAACGACCACTGACGTAATAGCCGAGCAGCCATTGACCGGATTCGTTGCCGTTACTGAATAGGTGCCGGCCGTTGCCGTGGTGAAACTGGCCGCAGTCGACGTGAAGCCGCCCGGACCCGCCCAGCGGTAGGTCACTCCACCGGTAGTGCTACTGGCCGAAACCGTCGCCGTGGGTTGGGCGCAGGTCAGCGTATTGCTTACGGAAGCCGTTACCGAAGGCGCGGTGGTATTGCTGGATACGATTGTCGATGTCGTGGCCGTACAACCGTTCGGGCCTGTTAGCGTCACCGAGTACGTACCGGAAATACTGGTCGTAAAGCTCTGGGCCGTCGAGGTAAAGCCACTCGGACCGACCCAGCGGTAAGTGATTCCGGTCGTTGAACTTGTAGCTGATACCGTCGCAGACAGATTGGTACAGGTCAGCGGGCCGTTATTAGTCGCTGTTACGTTCTGCGGGGGCGTAGTGTTCTGGTTGACCACCACCGTAGCGGGTGTCGGATCAGTACAGCCACTGGCCGACACAACCAGTGTATACGTACCTGGCGTATTCGTCGTAAAGCTGGCTGCGGTTGAGGTAAAGCCGCCCGGGCCGGTCCAGCTAAATGTTGAACCGGTCAGCGACGACGTGCCCGTCACGGTAGCCGGGGCGGCACAGGTTATAGCGGTAGCTGTGGCACTACCAGCTGGCAATGGCCGGACTGTTATCAGAATATCGTCCTGCGGTCGGCAATCTACCGCCCCGGGTGTCGGGTTCAGGATGGCATATACATAATACGTAACTGGCGTCGTACCGGTGTTAGCCGGAAAAGCAACGTTGCTGATCGACGCTGTGCCACCGGAAGGTGTAGCTGTTCCCAGGCTCGTGCCGCCCGAATAGGCTGCCGTCCCGCTTTGTGGACTGGTAAAATAGACAAAGCGGATGGCATCCGTCCCGGTAGCCGTCGTCGTTACGCTCAGTGAGCTGACAGGCGTGCCCGAGCATACGGTTTGTGACGCGGAGGCATTCGTGATGGTGGGGCAGGTGGCAAACCCGAAATCGTAGGAGTGGTTGTTCTCGCCATAGTCGCCGGTTGTCAAAGAAATAACAACGTTGTTGCCCACGGTAACGCCGTCACTGTCGATATTATCATCCGACCCGGCATTGGCGGTTGTTGGCGTGTAGCCAGCCAGAGCGGTCTGACTCAGCGGCACCCGTATTTCGTACGCTGTATTAGGCAGCAGGTTAGTGAAATAATATTCGCCATTAGCATTGGACGTAGTGGTGCCGACGAGCGTACCGCCTTGATACAGTTGAACGGTAATATTGGCGAAATTCGACGCTCCCTGGCCATTGTCCTGAACACCATTGGCCGTTTGTACCGATCCGTCGTTGAAGATACGGTTACCGATCTCGATCGGCTGATAATTACAGCCAATCTCGAGATCGCCCAGGCCGTTAGCCTTACCGAAAGTCGCTACGTTCGAACTTTCGTAGATCTGCACGCTGGTCGACGGGCTACCGGTTCCGTTTGAGTTCCGAAAACGCCGAATCCCCCCCGCATCAATATTCGTGGTAGGGTCCATGACGGTCGCGGCTACCTCATCCCGTCCCGGCAATACGGCCAGTCCGCCCACACTCATCTCAAGGTGGTACGGGCGAAACACGTTATTGACGGTTTCGCCCACCGATACAGCATCGCTGAAATAATATTCGCCATTGCCCGGTCCTTGTCCGTTGTTGGCTCCGGCCGTTGGGGTTCCGTTACAAATACGGGCATTGTTCTCGATCGTCCACTGCCCCGGTGAGCACTGACCGGCCCGGAGAAGGTCGCCCGGCGAAATGGGCCGGAACAACTGAGTACTGTTCGGATTTAACCCTAAGTTCAGGTTACCGTATTGATCGCCCAGACGGTCCCGAATGCTGACAATCATCGAACCATCAATGTCGAATTCAATACCCGAAAACCAGGGTTGCGGATAGCTACAGTTAGCCAGATCGGCCCGCGAAAACCGGTTCGGTATCGGGTTAGCATTCGACGGGTTGTTCTGATCATAACCGGGCTGAATGTTGGTCCAGGGAAGCCAGTACTCCGAGCGGTCAACACCAACTTTATCGTTGTTAACGGCTCCTCGCTTGTACGTCAGCGGAAATGACAAAACCTGCGTAAATGCGTTGGTAGCCGGGTTGAATTCGTACACGACAGCCTTCATACCGACCGTATCGCGGGTGATCAGGTTAGGCGAAGAAACCGAGCTTCCCGCAGCAGAAAAAGTTCGGGTGGCCGTTACACCTTCGTTCGTTGTGACGCCCCCGACATACACCCGGTCCCGGTAGTACTTGAGCGCAAATGGCCGGAACACACTCCCCGTTGTCTGTGATGGTGAAGGAACGGTAAACGCCACGGGCGTTCCGGCCGTGGGATTGGCGCTGTTTGCGTTAGTGATAGGCACCCGGTACAGTTGCCGGTCGTTCAGGTTAAGGACGTACAACTGCGAACCGTCATCCGAAATCTCCAGGTCGCCAAGACCCGTTTTTCCAACCTGATCAAATACCGATACATCCCGGTTCTGATCGGTGATAGTACCCGTTAAACCCCGGGCCGTATTGGTTGCTACCGTACCGACATTCGGAATCGTAGCGAATAAAGACGATGTGTACGTCGTTCCGGAACCAGGCTTAGTGATGTAAATAGCACCCGCGCCACTTGGCCCGAGACCGGAATGCCGCTTCACGAAAGCCGACGAAAAAATATTTCTGGACGCGCGCTGATAGGCAACGCCGTACACAGTTCCAATCTGACTATTGACAGCAATACCAACTTCGGCCGTGGTTGTTCCGGTACTCGTGGTGCTGTAAGGCAACGTGACAAGAACGGGTTGTGCTCCGGCGTTGCCGGTCGTACTGGTCGGGTTACCGTTTACGTAGCAGGGCACATAAAAGTTCGGCTCCGTCTGGCAATAATCGGTTGGGTAGTTGATACCCAGATTGACCGTTGCGGGCGACGTATTGGCAAACTGAACGGTTGTACCGCTCTGCGATCCTCTTGGCCCCGCAAAATAGCCGGATGGCAGGTTGGTAAACTGAATGCGGTAGGGACCGACCGCTGAGGGTACAATGCTAAACTGCCCCTGCGTGGCAACCACGGAGCTGGTAGTCGCTGTTCCGACCACCGCCCCGCCCGCGTAAACGGTGACGGTCACGCCACCAACGCCAACTTCGCCGGTGAGCGACGTGGGACTGTATTCCCGGGTTCCGTTTGCGTTGAAATCCCGATATACCGTCCCTGATATCTGGGCGACTGCGTTACCTCCCAGCAGTAGCAGAAGAAGCAAGGGAACAAGGTTCCGATATAGCCTATTAAAGCCTTCCTGGCGGAAAATACTGTGCAGACTATATACAAGAGGGTAAATGTTCTTTACCATACGCAGATAGAGTAACGTTTTAAGATTGCCTACGAAGTGACAGTCAAACGGAGCCGATTAGGAGCTAATCCCGCCTATCCTTTATGTAGCTGTCCAGAAACTATCAAAGAGAGTGCCAGCTTACCGAATTGAAGAGGGGTTATCGCCCGAAAGACAGGGGTATAATCGATGGGCAAACAGGAGAATAACGAATGGATCGGTAGCGAAAATAAACAACCCTACCTAATCTATAATAATGCAACAAACTCTTAGATAATGTACTTATTATTAACCACTTAGTAGACATAATGCATAACAAAAACCTACATATTATTACTAGTTAATTCATTAATACGACAAACAAATCATACGTTCGTGCTACGATTTACTCCAGTAAAAATTAGTCGTTTTTTAATCTGTTAGTTGCCGAGCCAGTCCTTATTCGCTCTATCAGTTCGAGGTTATCAACACCAACTTCGGGTCAGCCAACTGCTTTTTTACTTGAACGACCGATCATCTAATACTATGCCAAAGTTATCTTTCAATCGATCATCCTATCAATGATTCGGCAAGCGCCTACCTACGCGCTGATTGATTTTACAGGCCAGCCTTGCCGTTTAATAAGGTTATTCGCGATCCAATCCGTCTTTGTTTATTTTGGCTGAAATGTAGAGTTGGGTTTTTTGTCCCAGTTCGTATATTTGAGATCGTTATGTTCTGATTCTGCCTGATAAACTGTTGACAATAAATCATTTACATGACTTATCAACTGATTTTAGCCAGGCCGATTCAGGGGTTTAGTTGTTAGTCTCGTCATACCAGTTGCTCGCCTTCCTCGTTAGCGCTGGCCGATCATATACAGTGTCATGAAAGTTTCACCATCTGATCCGTTTCAGATCGTTTATTCGCTGTTGGAGCATGAATTTTTAGGCTTTCTGATTGAAGCCTTTGTCGTTCAGCTTAACAACCGGGGGGAACTGACGCTGCTTAACCAGACCCTCTCAACACAGAACGTCGGCGAGTTTGCCGAAAAGCTCGATGAGCGGGATTTCGAACTTGTTCGGCTGATCGAAAGTATTCAGCAGGATACCATCGTTAAGAAATTCAATACCCGGCGGTTGCCGGCCGTCGACTTCTTCCTTAAACTATACGACCCGCAGAAAGGCGACAAGCTGGTGCAGGAAGCCATTGCGGGTTATCTGGAAAACCTGAAGGCGCAGGTCATGGCCCTGCTGCCCGGCAAGCCCTTTTACGTGATGGGCAACGACGGAAATCCGGCATGGTCACGCATTGAGTGGATGCCGGAACCCGCCCGCGTACATTTTCATTTCGTCCGGAACGACGATTCTACCCATTACTTTCCTATTATTCGCTATCCGGTCGCCGAGATCGGCGAGGTGATCAACGGCCAGAACGCCACGCGGGAAACGGAGCGGGTCGAGTTTCAGTTTAAGGATGCGCTGATGATCTGCGATGAGCCGGCCTACATGATGGTGAACAATCGGCTCTATCATTTTAGCAAGAATGTAGACGGGAAAAAACTTCGACCGTTCTTTAACAAGAACCACATTGTTATCCCGAAAAATATTGAGCATCAGTACTATGAGCGATTTGTAGCCCCACTGATCGCATCATACGACGTATATCCCAAAGGGTTCGAAATAAAAACGGAAACCGTGGAGCCGGTGCCTGTTCTGACTGTTTCGGAACAGGTGGCTTCGAGCCGACCGGTGGCGGCATCGCTTTTTGCGGATAGTGCCGACCCCGACGATGATGCTGGTCAACGTATCGCGTTCGATCTGGCGTTTCGCTACGGTTCCTTTACGTTCCGGTTCGACAGCTTTGCGGCTTCGGCCAACGTAAGTCTGGAGAAAAACGGCGACGATTACATCTTTCATAAGATTCGCCGGGATCAGCGACTTGAACGGCAGAAACTAAACTGGCTACGCGAACACAACCTCGACATTCGGCACGGTCGGCTTGCCCTGCCTAAGTCAGAGGCCTTCTCGTGGCTTTCGGAGCACAGCGCCCAGCTCGAACAGGCCGGGTTTGTGCTACAGCAGAGCGCCCAGGACACCAAACGCTATTTTCTGGGTTACTCGTCCATCGACGTATCGATTCAGGAGGGCCGCGACTGGTTCGATATCTACGCTAATGTCCGGTTCGGCGAATTTGAAATCCCGTTCATTAAGCTACGTAACCTGATTCTGAGTAAAAAGCGCGAATTTACGCTCCCGAACGGCGAGATTGCTGTCATTCCGGAAGCCTGGTTCACGAAGTATTCAGAACTGTTCGGTTTTCTGGAACAACCTGACGGTACCGACCAGCTCGTGCTGCGCAAACACCACCTGGCGCTGGTGCAGGAACTCGAACGCGACAGCCTGGCAACGGCCGTGATGACCCGCAAGCTCGAACGGCTGCGCGACTTTGAGGAAATTGAAAGCTTCCCGTTGCCGAAACAGTTTAACGGTACGCTCCGTCCTTATCAGCATGCCGGCTACGACTGGATGAATTTTCTGCGGCAGTATCGGTTTGGCGGTTGTCTCGCCGACGACATGGGTCTGGGTAAGACCGTGATGACGCTGGCCATGCTACAGGGCCAGAAAGAACTCGGCATTACGGAACCGACGCTGCTGGTTATGCCTACCTCGCTGCTGTACAACTGGGAACTGGAGGCCCGCAAGTTTACGCCCGATCTGCGGGTAATGGTGTACACCGGCACATACCGCGATAAGAACACGGCGCAGTTCGACGACTACGACCTGATTCTCACGTCGTATGGTATCGTCCGGATCGACATTGAACTGATTAAGGATTACCGCTTCAACTACGTGATTCTGGACGAGTCGCAGGCTATCAAGAATCCTTCGTCGCATATTACAAAAGCGGTCATGCAGCTCAATTCGGCCAACCGGCTGATACTGACCGGTACTCCGCTGGAAAACAGTACTATGGACCTCTGGACGCAGATGACGTTCATCAATCCGGGGCTGCTGGGCAGCCAGTCGTTTTTCCGCAATGAGTTTCAGGTACCGATTGAGAAACGGCACGACGAGCAGAAAACAGGGCGGCTCTACGGGCTGATCAAACCGTTTATGCTCCGTCGGAACAAAGCGCAGGTAGCCACGGATCTGCCCGAGAAAGTAGAGAGCATTCTGTATTCGGAAATGACGCCCGAACAGGAGAAGCAGTACGAAGAAGCGAAGTCGTACTATCGGAACCTGATTCTGGAACGCATCGAGGAAGACGGCATGGCTAAATCGCAGATGATTGTGCTGCAGGGCCTGACGAAACTCCGGCAGATTGCGAACCACCCCCGCATGATCGACGATACCTACGAAGGCGACTCGGGCAAGCTGGAGGACGTACTGATGCGTCTGGAAAGCGCCATGACCGACCACCACAAGGTATTGGTATTCAGCCAGTTCATTAAACACCTGAGCGTAGTTCGTCAATATTTGAAGGAGAAGAACATCAAATACGCCTATCTGGATGGCTCGACGCAGGACCGACAGTCGCAGGTGGAATTGTTCCAGACCGACGACTCGGTGAAGCTTTTCCTAATCTCACTGAAAGCCGGTGGGCTTGGCCATAACCTGACGGCCGCCGACTACGTATTCATTCTGGACCCGTGGTGGAATCCCGCCATTGAAGCCCAGGCCGTTGACCGGGCGCACCGCATTGGTCAGAAGAAGACAGTATTTACCTACAAGTTTATCACCAAGAACACGGTTGAGGAGAAAATTCTGGCCTTGCAGCGGTCTAAGCAGAAACTGGCCAGTAACCTCATCGCCACCGAAGAAAACTTTGTCAAATCCCTGACCAAGGAAGACGTCATGGTGCTCCTGGAGTAACGCTGGTTGTACGTTCACAAGATTTTTGGGAAGGTAGCGCTCCGTATTTGTTACTGAGGAGATATACGCTATCATTCACCAAAATAATCAGCTCAACGTATGAATACGAAAAGCATCTTCGGTATTATCCTGACAGTGATCGGTCTAATTGGTCTGATTTACGCGGGTATTGATTTTTCAAAAGGGGGCGTCGCGCAGGCATCCTTTGTTTTCCTGGTGCTGGGCGGCATCTTTTTCTTCGCCGGGGTTAGCCTGATTCGCAGCACGAAGGCGTAGTACTATAGCGGGGACATGGACCGAGATTCAATTCGGTCCATGTCCCCGCTCTTTTATTTCTTATTGCAGGTAAACGCCAATCCGGCCTGGATCGCTCAGCATCACGTCAACGTGTTCCGTAAGGGTAGTGCTGAGTTCATACCCTTTGTAGTCAGCGGCAACGGGATAGCGCGGGTGATTACGGTCGATCAGTACGGCCACCTGTAGCTTGCGAACCGGTACGCTCAGAAAGGGTTGTAAGCTGAAAACCAGCGTCCGGCCGGTGTAGAGCACATCATCCACCACAATCACGACCTTATCGGTAAAGTCGGCGTCAGCCCCATCCACCTGAACAGACGGCTGAGCAGCCTGCGACTTGTCGAGGGTAAGTCGCACCAGATTAAGCCGGAAGGGTGCAATCTGACGCAATTCCTGTGCCAGTGACTCAGCCAGCGCATAACCTTCGCCCGTTATGCCCGCCAGAATGATTGCCGGTTCCTCGAAATTGTTTTCGTAAATCTGAAACGCAATCCGCCGGATTTTCTGCTGAATCTGTTCGGCGTTCAGGATGAGCGTGGGTTGAGCGGTCGTCATACCGGCTGTAACGATGGTTAGCCCTGCAAAGATGGGAAAAAGTCACCAGAGCGCCAGTACGTGGCCAGACTCTATCAGCATGAAGGCTTTCAGCGATAGGGTAGCTTTGGCATAGTTTTAGCCAATTGTCAGGGCATACCGAGATTACAACCATCATCATGAAAGCCCTGATCGCTATTTTACTCTTCTCCACATTATGGACGACGCCCCCGGCCAGCTCATCGCCCGGTTCGCAACTCAGCGAGACCATACGTACTTCGCTTCGCAGCGGCAACGCCGGCCAGCTCTCAGCGCATTTTGCCAGCACCATTGAGTTAATTATTGATTCGGAGAAAGTGGAGTTTACGTCCCTGGCGGCTCCGCACGCAGAGTTGATTCTGCGCAGTTTTTTCCGAAAGTATCCGCCCCATAACTTCCAGTTTGTGTACCGGGGTGCATCGGACCGGCTGTTATACAACACCGGCACCTACGCAACGGAAGGCCGGACGTTTACGGTTTACGTACTGATGCGGCAAACCGCCGGCCGACAGTACGTCATCAACGCCCTTCATTTCCGTAAGGAAGCGTAGAGAGGGAAGGAGAAAAGGAGAACGACCTAACCTTCATCCCTCTCCTCCCCTTCCTCCTTTCCTCCCCCTCCCTCCTTTCCTCCTTTCCTAACAAACTCCTATCTTTGTGCCTTCATTATGAGGTACCATGATTGTTAAAACCAAGAAATACGCGTTAGATCAAAAAACGTACATTAACATAGCCCTGCGTCAGTGGTTAAAAGATAACTGGAAATGGGCATTTGTTCCTCTGGGACTGATTATTCTGAACGTTGTCCTGAACGTTACGGGAGTCTATCCCAACATCTGGATCTACATTGTCATTGTGCTTCTGACCATTCTGTATGTATTGTTCTGGGCGGTGCAGATTACAGGCATCACGCAGATGGAACAGAGCAAAGCCCTGTTTCAGAAATACGTGTATGAAATTGACAGTCGGCAGATTCTCATGCGCATCAACGCCCGCGAAGGTGGTATGCTGAAATGGGACCAGATCGGCAGCGTAATTAAGGACAAAGAAGCCTACATTTTTTTCCTGAATAACGAACAGGCGCTGCAGAACGTAAAAGCCAACTGGATCGCCAAGACCGTGACGCGTGGGCTGTCAAAGGCCCAGTTTCTGTACCTGCCTTATACCATCTTCAACAGCGAAAACGACCTGAAATTCACCGATGCCCTGCTGAAGCGCAAAGGGCTGCTGGGCGAACCATCGTAAATGCTATTTTGCTATTTTTGAGAATCCAACTCCATCGCAGGGTTGGATTTTCTGTTTACAGTTAACCCATTTTTATATGAAATACATAGGTTCGCTCCTTGCGCTCCTTTTTCTGACCCACACCCTGGCAACGGCACAGATGCAGCGGGCCGTCACGCTCGACGACGTCTGGGGTCGCAATGCCGGTGTATTTACCCAACGTACCGTCGAAGGTGTCAACTGGATGAAAACCGGTGGATTTTATACCACTCAGAACGACGGCCGTATCGTTAAATTCAACATCACCACCGGCCAGTCGGTCGATACGTTGTTTGACCAGCGTACGGCTGTCGTGGCAGGTGGCAGCCAACACATCAACCTGGAGGGTTACCAACTCAGTGCCGACGAACGTAAACTCCTCATCACGACCGACGATGAACCCATCTACCGCCGGTCGAGCCGCGCCCAGTTCTACGTGTATGACCTGCAATCGGGGCAACTAACCCTGCTGAGTAAGGGAGGCAAGCAGTTGTACGCAACGTTCTCGCCCGATGGCAAACTGGTGGCGTTCGTGCGCGACAATAATCTGTTTGTGGTCGATCTGGCCACGAAGCAGGAAACCCAGCTCACGACCGACGGTAAACAGAACGCCATCATCAACGGCGCGGCCGACTGGGTGTACGAAGAAGAATTTACGATGTCGCGGGCCTTCGAGTGGTCGCCCGACAGCCGCCGTATTGCCTGGATACGGTTCGACGAGAGCCGCGTGCCGGAATACAACATGCAGCTCTGGGGTAACCTCTACCCTATTGACTACCGGTTCAAATACCCCAAAGCCGGGGAAGCAAATTCGACCGTGACGGTCTGGATTGCAGACGTAGCCGGAAAAGGCCAAACCGGCAAAAAGGTTCAGGCCCAAACCGGCCTGAGTACGGATACCGACATCTACCTGCCACGAATTCAATGGACCCAGAATCCTAATCTGTTGTCGGTCCGGCGACTGAACCGGCTCCAGAACCGGCTCGATCTGCTCCACATCAATGCCGCTACGGGTCAGTCTACCACCATTCTGACGGAGACCAGCCCGACCTACGTTGACCTGGAATTCACGGACGACCTGACCTACCTGCGCGATGGCAAAGCCTTCGTCTGGAGCAGCGAACGGAGTGGCTTCAAGCATCTGTATCTGCACGACATGAGCGGTAAGCTGATTCGCCCGATTACCTCCGGCGAGTTTGAAGCCATTAACATCCTCGGCGTTGACGAGAAGAATCAGGCCGTTTATTACCTGTCGACGGAGGATTCTCCGCTCGAACGGCAGTTGTATCGCATCGGACTGGACGGACGCAACAAAACCCGACTGACCAAACAGCCGGGCACGTATTCCATCAAGTTCAACCCGGATTTTACGTATTATCTGGAGTATTACACCTCAACCACTACGCCCACCGTCGTTACGTTGCGCAAAGCCCCAACGGCCGAGCAACTGCGCGTACTGGAAACCAATAGCGGGCTAACCGGCCGGCTGCGTCAGTATGCCATCTCGCCCAAACGGTTCTTCACTACCAAAGCCGCCGACGGTACCCCGCTGAATGGTTTTGAGATACGGCCTCTCTCGTTCGACAGCACCAAAAAATACCCGGTACTCATGTTTGTGTACGGCGGCCCCGGTTCACAAACCGTCGAAAACGATTGGGATACCCGCGACTTTTTCTGGTATCAGGTGCTGGCCGATAAAGGCTACGTGATTGTATCGGTTGACAATCGCGGCACAGGTGCGCGGGGAACGACCTTCCGGACGCAGACCTACGCGCAGCTTGGCAAGCTCGAGACGCAGGATCAGATCGCGGTGGCACAGACGCTCAAGACGTGGCCGTACGTCGACCCCAACCGCGTGGGTATCTGGGGCTGGAGCTACGGGGGCTACATGACGGCGCTGTGCATGACGTTAGGAGCTGATACATTCAAAATGGGGATTTCGGTGGCGCCCGTTACGACCTGGCGTTTCTACGATACCATCTATACCGAACGCTACCTTAAACGCCCCCAGGAAAATCCACTGGGTTACGACGAAAATTCACCCCTAACGCACGCGGCCAAGCTGCGCGGTCCGTACCTGCTCATTCACGGAACCGGCGACGACAACGTGCATTTCCAGAACTCGGTCATGTTCGAAGACGCCCTGATCCGGTCGGGTAAGCAGTTCCAGTCGTTTTACTACCCGAACCGTAATCATGGTATTTCGGGGGGCAATACCCGGCTGCACCTCTATCAGATGATGACGAACTTCATCGAAAAAAATCTCTAACATCCGAATACGTGTTTGAGGGCGGTGATGTCAGATTCAGCACCTGACATCACCGCCCTCAAGCGTACTGAATAGCTTTAAAACAAAGATCAGTGCCCCTACACCGGAAGCACTGATGCCCACTTTAAACCTATGAAAGACGATTTCGTAAGACAGCAACGTACGTTCCCACTTGTTGCCTGAAACGTAGCGTTGTCAATAATCTGATTGTCGGGTAACTGAGCCCATCCGTGGCCCGGGAGATTACTCCGCAGCAACCGAAAGCATAAGTTTATCCGACTTTTTCGGTGACACAGCTTTCAGATTGATCCGGTAGATCGTATCCCCCCATTTGGTAATAATGCCCTTGTCTTCCGGCGTTTCCAGCTTTACCTTCTCAACAGATGCCTGCAACTGAGCCGGATTGTAGGTCACCACAAAATCCTTGGCCGGAGTACCTGCCGGTTGATAATGAATCAGGAGTTTCCCCGGTTTTTGCACTTCAGCGGGGTAGCACGTCATCAGGTGCTGGGTCAGGGCGTCGGCTTTTTCCAGGCTGATGACATCCGTAACCTGCACATTTTTGCCCCGGTTCAGCCGGACGCTACGCTGCCAATGCGTAACCCCGGCATCTTTAGGATACGCCTGAGCGATATCGACGTCAAACTGCGTAAACGCTCCTCCTGCTTTATGCGCTACCTGGGCGGCTTTAAACTGAGGGCCGGGCGGCTGCGTTTTGCCGTTGATGGTCGGCAGGTTATGGTAGTCCGAACAATTGTACCAGATTTCGTACCGCTTGCCGCTGAACGTCTTGGCCGTATACGTTCCCCGACCAACATCGATCAGCAATGGCTGCCCGTTGTAATAGACCACGTAGTTGCCCACATCGTTGTGGTTATGACTCTCGTCGTTATGCCCCCCTTTGGCCGCTACGTAGAAGCCGTCGGTCGTACCGGCCTGGTCGCGGGCAACGAACACCTGCAGGTCAGGCAACCAGACGTCTTTGGGCAGCGGTAGCCCCTGTGCGGCTTTCTGAAACTCATCCTGCATGAACAGGGCGTAGAAATTACGGAAGTAATGAAACTTCCCGATGGTGCCATCCTCCGGCTTCCGGTAATACGCGCCAAACCGCATCATGTCGGGGTCGTTAATGGCTTTACCGTAGCGGTAAATCATCGTAGCGGCCATGCCGGGCTGCGGATCGGCATCGGCGAAATTCAGAAAATACCGGTCGCTGATCTGTGCGCGGTAAATAAACCGGCCCATGTTCCTAAATTTCTCGTCGGCGTATACGTACGCAAAAGCGTCGTTGCTGGCCAGGTTGAGCATTGCAATATTGTCGTACAACGAAGCAGCCGCAGCCCCCCAGTAGCTCGGGCCTTCGTCGCAGCCCCCATCCTGTGGATAGGGATTCAGGAATTCGTCCAGTACGTCCAGCAGCCTGGCTACGTTGGCGGCCCGCTTGTCATCGTCTTTTTCCAGCAACAGAACCGCATTCAGCCAGTTCGAGCAGATCCACGGATTCCAGTTGTTGGGCGCGCGGCCGTTGGCCGTTTTGGTCATCCAGCCGTGGGGTTTGGTCATCAGCGGCTGAAAAATCCGGTTGTTGGTTTCGGTATAAATCCGTTTCCGGATCTGGGGCGAAACGGCGTCGAGCTTATCCCCGAGGTAGTAGTCAACCCAGGCCAGATACGTAGCGGTTTCGGCCGCGAACAGGTCGACGAACGGCTGCGAAACGTCCATCAGACCGGCGTATGCCTTCGATTTGGGCAGGTGAGCCGGTACGCCCCAGAACGACTCTTCGCAGATGGACCATACGCCATCAATGATCGGATCAACAAACCGACCCTTGTTCTCATAGATTTCGGCCAGCAGCAGCGTACCGAGCACCTCCCGCTTCTGAAAGCTCACGGCCTGGTACTGATCCCGGTCGCCGGTACGTTCAATCAGCAGCGATTTGGTAGCTGGGATGTATGGCCACTCGTAATTCAGGTACGATTCGGCTTTCTTCAAGTACGCGTTCATCATAGCCGCGTCGGCCTTCGCCCAGCCCGCCCGATCGTCCCGTTTGGGAAAAGGTGTCCACTGCGCCTGCGGAATCAGCACGGTTTTTAGTTTCTCCGGCGAGAACTTTCCGCTCAGCAGATCCGGCTGCTGAGCACAGACCGGCCACCCCAGCAGGCTAATTACGACAACGACAAATAGGTATCTCATTGAGTGGGTTAGGATTTCGGTTGCTAACGATAAAACGCCAGGACGGATTTAGAACAGCGAGCGAGTGAGCGCAAAGAAAGGATCGTTAACGCTGGGCTTACTCTCCGTATCTGCCAGGCGGCCGTACTTGGTTTCAGCCACGGCCATGACCGGCCTGAATTCGTCGAGGTGTAGCTCTTTAATCTGCTTATGCTCCCACGGCTTCTGATTTTCGGCGTACGGCAGCAACCACAAATACGCTTTTTTGATGCTTTTACCGTCTGGGGTTTCGTAATTCCAGAGATCAATCCCCACGTTTTCGGCCAGTGCGGCTAGCCCAAAAAAGCCTTTCAAGTTCATCACCGAGTAATTCCAGGAAAGTGTTCGGGCCAGTTCGTGCGGCTGGCTACCATCGGCTTTCAACTGGCTCTGAATACGAGCGTACGTCTTTTTTTCGATCATCTGCCGGGCCTGGTCTTTATCACCGAGAAACAAGGCGAAGGCAATGGTCTGAAAATCATAATAGGTGCCGTGGTTGTTATGCTCGTCTTCTTCGTCCTTGCCGATTGGACTCGTCAGCATCCAGTCCAGAAACTGCCGGTACCACCCTTGTAAAGCCACCTGATCGCGCTGCGGCCAGGCTTTTGATGCTTTCAGCAACTGGACTGCATCCGCCACCTCGGCCAATCCCCGCGTATCGATCAGGCCAATCCCCCGCCCTTCCGTAATACCGGGAATCGCCTGACCGTAGTTCAGGTTCGGATTCATGCGGGTTTTGGGGTCGAGAAACCAGTTCCGCAGCAGGTCGGCCGCCCGCCGGGCATATTTTTCGTCGTCGGAGAAATAATACGCAACGGCCAGCGTCTGCACCTGGCTGCACAGTTCGTTCAGATACGCGTTATCCTGAATCGCCATCCGCTCGGGATTGATCTGGCCATCTTTTCGAATGTACGGCAATCCGTTGGGCTTGGTCGGGTCCGGCCACCAGTACGGCCCCACGCTCATGTAGTCGTGCTTATCACCACTGGGCGGGGTTTTGCTCTTTTCAACGACGGAGTGGGTCGGTTTTGTCAGAATCTGGTCAGCGGTGGCCAGCAGCGATTGCCGGGCGGCTACCAACGCCTGATCCCCCCGCTGAATTTTTTCCTTATTTGCCTTCAGGACGGTTCCATCCAGCAGAAACGTAGCGGGTGCCTGCCCCGATTGAGCAAAAGTCTGCAACAGGGATACCATAACGAGCGTACCAGTCCAGACGGCCAGTCGTTGCCACACTGTCTGCATGATCTAAGTTGGGTTTAGACCTGGGATGACAACATACGTACCATCATCCCAGGTGGCATTGGGTTACTTCACTTGCAGCCGTTTGATGCTGACTGTCATTGTCTTCGCCGTATTATTGACGCTGTTGACAAACACATACGCAACGTACGTACCATCGCCCGACCGCACAAAAGCGCCCTGATCGGCAGCCAGATTATAGGCAAAGTCAGCCGAGTTGGTGAACGTAGTCCGTTCGAGATCAGTATCATCGATGTACACGTCGAAGCCGCCCCCGCGCAGTTGAGCGTCCTTGACATCTACCCGCTTATCTAAAAGCGTAGGCGTCTTTGTCCACGATGCCGGCAGGTTCAGATCGCTCAGATACGTACCGTTGGCCAGCGAAACCATCGCGTGGCCGAACGCATACTTGTTGGCACCGAGCGTGGCCCGGTACACATACACGAAATCAATCTTACCCGACAGCCCTTTCTGTTCAACTTCCTCTTTCGTGTATGCCGTCATGTCGGCCAGGGACACGTAGCACTTTTCCGCATCTTTCAACGTAATCTGCCGCTTCATATCCATCCGGCTTACCGTATAAGCGGGGGAATTTATGGTTACCTCCTGGCCCGTGGAGGAGGTACCGCTGAACCGGAAGGAGACCGTTTTCCCCCGGGCCTCTTCCGGAACGGCGTAGTAATAGCGCAGAGACAGCGCTTTGTTGTTATCGCCGTCGAGGATTGAGGCCGTTGACACGGCTCCGTTGGTAATTGTATCGCTGGCTGTCAAGACTGGTACGTCCTGTCCGTTACTCCGGTTCGTGAACCAGGAATACCGGCTGAAACCCGTGCCGACCGCGCCCGGAATGGATGCCTCCGCTCGGGCGGTTTTCAACGTACCTTCCAGCGTTCCCAGGGCGTAGACAAACTCAATACGGTCGCCGATAACGGCCGGGCTGGTTGTTTTTTTGAGCAGATCGTTCCGCAGCGGTCCTTCGTTTTCGACTTCCTTTGGCTCGCAGGACGCTAAGCCAACCGCGACAATCGCCAGCAACAACAGGTAACTTCTATTCGCTTTCATGGTCATGGCTTGGTAAAGGGTTACTGCTGAAGCGTTATCGTGATCGTGTACGTTTTGCGTACTTTCCGGTTGCCCGACACCACCGTGTACTGCTGGGGTGTCGAAAAATCGGTCCAGATACCCATATTGGGCTCGACAATGGCGTCGGTTACTACGCTGGAATACGGCTTGATCCGTTTGAGATTCGTTCCAAACCGGGCCACGGCTTTCACGGTCAGTGCGGTGGTATCGATCTGCGTAGAACCGGACACCAGCACCGTTCGATGGTCAGAGCCCAGCGCATCGAAGAAGGTCATGAAGCACTGCGACCGCTGCGTGATGAGTAATCCGTCGGCGTCGACCGGCGTTTTTTCGCACGAGCCGAAGAGGCATACGCTCGACACTGCCAGCAATAAGGTATAGATGAATCGTCTTTTCATGTCAGTACGTTGCATTACGGCTCAAAGCCAGGGTTCGTTTTGGATGATCTTCGGATTGACTTCAATCTCGCCGGGCGGAATCTGGAAAATGTAATAGCGCTGGTAGTTGCGTTCGGGCGCGTTCACAAACTCATCCCGAATTCGGGTTCCCTGCGAATCGGTCAGCACCTGCCCGTTCGGCGCGGGCCAGATTTCTTCTAGCTTTTTCCAGCGCCGGATGTCGAAGAAGCGATGGCCTTCGCCCACCAGTTCAATAATACGTTCCTGTTCAATGGCTTTAAAAAACTCTTCTTTAGCGCTGAACTTACCCCGGCTCAAAGGCGGCAGATTTCCCCGGCGCCGAATGCGGTCCAGCAGCGTAAACAGCTCTTCGTTAGGCCCGTTCAGCTCATTAACGGCCTCGGCATACATCAGCCACACATCAGGCAACCGCATCAGATAGATGTCCTGCGGCCCATCACTACGTCCGATGCCCCCCGTTTGCCGCACCCATTTCCGAAAAATATAGCCCGAGGGTGCCCCGTCGTAGTTGATGTACGTCACGCCGTCGCGACTACCAAACCGGAACGGAATGCTGTCCTGTACGTTCAGCCCATCGGTCGAAAGCCGGAGCATTTTCTGCTCGTCCCAGAGCATCGTAGCCCGCATCCGGTAATCGCGCCCTACGTACGATTTCGGGTTGGTTGCACTGTTGACCTGGGTCGTATTCCGCGACGCAATCAGTGCCGGAGCAAAATCGCCGGTTGAGATAAGCTGGTATCGGTTGGCCAGCCGGATTGTGGGCGCCACCCAGCACTGCGCGTTGCCCGTGTTGCGGGTTCCGAAGTCCCGCATCAGCTCTTCGCCTTGTCCGAGCAGCGGCCCACCAAACTGTACGGAAAAGATGATTTCGGGATCGTACTCGTTGAAATACTGGAACAGGTGCCAGTAGTTCGGGTTGTCGGCCGGTCCGGGTTCTCCCCCGCGGAACAACGAAATATTCTTATCGATGATTTTCTTGAAGTCGGCCGCAGCAGCCGTGTAATGCGCCTGGGCTTCGCTGGCTTTTCCTTCATTCTTCATCCAGCACGCCCAGTATAAATTCACTTTTCCGCGGAAGCCCAGTGCAGCCAGTTGCGTCACCCGCCCCAGGTTATCGCCCGAGTAGCGTTCCGGTAAAACGGAAGCGGCATACGCCAAATCGGCCAGTATTGAATCTTTAACCACGGCCCGCGGGGTACGGCTCAGGGAATAAGCTTCCGCATTTCCGTTCAGCTTTTTGGTGAAATACGGTACGTCGCCCCAGAGGTCAATGAGCCGGAAATAGTTGATCGCCCGCATAAACCGGGTTTCGGCAACGAGCCGGGTTAACAGCGCCTGATCGGTCGGACTACTGACCGACGTCTGCAACGTCGAGATGTTCCCCAGCACATCGTTCGCTCGATTGATTGTCCGGTAACAGTCGCCCCAGAGAAATCCGAAATTACCGCTCGACCCGATACCACTCGGGTTATAACTCCCCTGGTTATTGCTCGTACCGCGGGTATTGACAAACTCACCGGCTCCGTCGAAATAATAGTCCCGGTCAAACGTGGTCCGGTTGGCCTGATAAACACCATTGACGGCATAAATGGCATCATCCGTCGTTTTCCAGAACAGCTCCGACGACAGGTCTGAGGCCGGAATCTGATCGAGCAAATCTTCGGTGCAACAGGTGAGCAGCAGCGACAGGCTCAGCAACAGGCCGCCACGTAGAAGGAATGAAGTACGAATCATGGTTATTACAAGCTGAGGTTAAGGCCAAATGAATACGATTTCAGCAGCGGGAAAGGGTCGTCGTTGTTATCAGCCCCGGCTACGCTGGTGCTTTTTTCGGGATCGACGCCCCGGTAGCGCGTGAAGGTCAGCAGGTTCTCCGACGTGAAATACAGGCGCACCCGACTAACCCCGAAGCGGCTGGTGTACTTATCCGGGATGTTATACCCAAACTGTACGTTCTTGAGCCGCAGGTAGCTGAAGCTGTCCAGCCAGAATGTTGATTCGTTCTGGTTGGCTCCGCCAGAGCCGGTAATCAGCCGTGGCAACGACGCCGTCCGGTTGTCGAGACTCCAGGTGTCGTACCAGTGAAAATCCTGAAATGCGTTGCGGGCACCCGGTATATTCACGTTGTTGAACGGTTCCAGCCAGAAGTCCCGGCGACCGGTTGCGCCCTGGAACAGGATGCTGAGATCGAAGCCCCGCCAGTTGCCGAACAGGTTCAGGCCGTACGTACCGACCGGCTGATCCCGGTTAAACTGCGGCATTGCCTTCCGGTCTTCATCGTTGATCTGGCCGTCGCCGTTCAGGTCTTCGTACAGGATGTCGCCCGGAGAGAAGTATTGACCGTGGTAAGGCGCATTAGCGATGTCCTCCCACGACTGAGCGATTCCGTTTGAGATGCGGGTGTACACAAAATGGTACGGCATGTTCAGATACGTAAATCCTTTGCCCAGAAACTCATTCCACTCCAGGAGCCGGTTCTGGTTGAAGGCCATGTTCAGGTTAGCCCCCACGTTGGCATCCCGAATTTTAGCCCGGTACGTCAGGTTCATTTCCAGACCCCGGTTGCGCAGCCGACCGATGTTGACCCGTGGCGCACTGTACCCGGTCAGGAACGTAGACAGCGACGAGGGCCGGATCATGCCGTTGGTCATCTTCTGGTACAAATCGATCTCCGCGTTCAGCCGCCCCCCGAAGAAAGCCAGATCCAGACCAACGTTGGTTACGTTGGTTTCCTCCCAGGAGAAATCCTCGTTGATGATCTTGTTGCTGCTGAAGCCTTTGACGATTTTCCCGTTGAGAATGTAATTCGTCAGGGCCAGGATATCGCGTTGTTCGTAGCGCCCAACGCCGGAGTTGTTCCCCAACTGACCGATAGAAGCGCGCAGCTTACCCGAGGTCAGCCAGGAGCGCAGCCCAGCCAGAAACGGCTCGTCGGAAAAGCGCCAGCCCGCCGAAGCCGACGGAAAGAAGCCGTACTGAAACCCAGGCAGGAACTTACTGGAACCATCGTAGCGGGCGTTGGCTTCAAACAGATACTTATCGTTAATGACGTAGTTGATTCGGCCAATCACAGACCGCAAACCTTCGGATTCCGAATCGCCCGAGGCACTCTGCGTAGTGGTTAACGCTGCGTCGATTTCGCTCAGGTTCGGGTGAATCCGATCCTGACGGCTGGCCGATAGATTGCGGGCAAACCAGTACTCCTCCGTGTAGGCTCCCAGCAGGCTCAACTGGTGATTCCCGAAGAGGGTCTTGTTGTAGTTAATCCGCCCCTGCAACAGCGTTTTATATCCCTGCGCCGTTGCATTGGCAATACCCGCGCTGGGGGCTATGATGTTTCGTGCAACCTGATTGGTCTGAAAATTCCACTCGTCCGTCGGATCAGAATAGCTTTTCGTAAACTGGTTGTAGTAGCGTAAGCCATAATCGCCCCGCACTTTCAGCCCGGCAATTGGCTCCCATTCGGCGTAGAAGTTGCCGTTCAGTTCCTGCCGATCGCGCAGGTTGTGGTTGACCTCCATGATGGTCAGCATATTCCTGGCGAACGCGTCTTCCCCATAAGCCATGATACCCCCGTAACGCCCGGTTTCGGGTTCCTTCGGTAAGATCCCCGCCACCGCATACCGAATGTCGTAACCGGCCGTACCCGTGTAGGTAATCAAGCCCTCCTGGTTCGCGTACTGCTGTTTCGACCACTGACCGTCCATCCGGACACCTACTTTCAGGGCATCCCGAATTTTATAATCCATGTTAAAGCGCATGTTGTAGCGCTTGTAATCATGATTAACCAGAACGCCCAGTTCGTCGAGCATACCGGCCGATACGTAGAAATTGGCTTTGTCGGTGCTGCCGGACGCCGATAAGTTATGCGTCTGAATACGTCCGTTATCGCGCAGGATCACATCCCACCAGTTGGTGCTGGGGTATTTAATGGGATCGACCATGCTCTTCGCCAGCCACTCTTCTACCGTACCGTACCGGAACGTGGTTGACGACGCCCCAGCCGCCGACGCCCGCAGGTGCATTGTCAGCGCCCGGGCGTAGTCGTCGAAGTAGTTGTAGAAATTTGTCGGCTGCGACATCGCGTAGGTGCCGGTGTAGTTAATCTGCGCTTTCTTGGATTTCGATCCGTTTTTGGTCGTAATCAGCACAACGCCGTTGGCCGCCCGCGACCCGTAGACGGAGGCCGAAGCCGCATCCTTCAGAACCGAGATGCTTTCGACGTCGTTCATGTCAATGCGGTTGATATCCACGTCAGGCATCCCATCGACCACGATCAGCGGACCGGCGTTATTGACCGTGCCCAGGCCCCGGATTACCAGCGATGCACCACTACGGCCCGCCATACCCGTCGACTGCTGAACGGCTAGCCCCGGCACCAGCCCCGAAAGAGCCGACGACACGTTGACCAGCGATCGGCTCGATATCTTTTCATCGATGGTTACGGCCGCTACGGCCCCCGTCAGGTTTTCTTTTTTCTGCGTACCGTAGCCGACTACCACCACTTCGTTCAGCGCTTTTGTATCCGTTCGGAGCGTTACGTCCACCGCTTTGCGGTTGCCCACCGGTACTTCCTGGGCCAAATAACCCACGAATGAAAAGACCAGCACGGCATCCTCGGAGGGTACAGAAATTGAGTACCGGCCATCGGCATCCGTGTTGGTACCCCGCGTAGACCCTTTCACAACTACGCTAACACCGGGCAACCCCTGCTTCGTATCGGCATCTGTTACTTTACCGGAAATTGTGATGTCGGTTGGCGCTACCAGATCGACAGGAATGCGGCTAACCTGACGAGCCGAGGCAGCAGGACCAGTCGGCCGATTAGCCAGCCACTCCGGACGGATTGCTCCTGATACGGGCGGGGGCGTCGTGGCCGGCTTGCGGGCAGCCGAATTCGGTAATGTGGGTAGCTGATACGCTACTAAGCGCGTCTGTGCCCCAACGTCTGGAATTCCGGCCGCTAACAGCAACAGGAGTCCCAAACCAGCTTGTGTGGGTTGTAATCGTATCATCAATTGGTATTGGTTTAGGATATCGACAGATGCAAAGTCAGATCAAATTACCGGTCAGCACTGGTGAGTATATCGTCCTGATTTTTAGTAAGTTGCCTGGATTTACTAACCTCAACTGAAGCCAGGAACGTTTCGATCAGCGATTTTTCAGGCAAAACAAGAGCTGCCCTGCCCGGCAGGGTACACGTCGGAAGGCGAGGAACCGGGGACGTAACTCCCTCAGTTCCTCGTTTCAGTGCTACCAGCCCGGATTCTGTTTCAGCGACTGGTTCAGTGCGATTTCGTTGATTGGCAATGGCCAGAGGTAGTCCTTATTCGGGTCAAATTTGCGGAAACTGGCCGCCTGCACCATAATGTAGTTGTCAGGTGTCAGATTCACCGTAGCGCCGGTAAACTCACTTTTGAAATAGAAGTTACCCAGTACCGGCTTCGGCAATTCAATTTCGGCCGTTTTCCAGCGGATCAGATCCCAGTACCGGAACCCTTCCTGTGCCAGTTCCACCCGGCGCTCGCGACGCAGTTCATCGCGCATAGTCAGGCCGTTGGCCGTAGCGAACGCGTTGGTCAGCTTGGCCACACCACCCCGCTGCCGCAGTCGGTTGATGGTCAGGTCCAGGTCAGCATCACTGATGGAACCGTTCAGTTCGTACGTAGCTTCCGCAAAAATGAGCAGCACTTCAGCATAGCGCAGAACAGGCCGATCAATGGTCGATGCCTGGGTGTTCCAGTCGTCGATGTTAGCCGTTTTCCGGAACATGAAACCCGTTTTGTTGAACACCAGATTCGCGATGTCGAAGATGGGTTTGGTCGTCATCATCGGGTCACCACGCTTCATAAACGTATCGCCCATACGTGTATCGCGGTCTTTAAACACATCAATCGACTGCACCGGCGCTTTGTATAAAGGCGACTTCGTGATGGGTAAGCCGTCTTTCATCAGGTACGAATCGGCCAGGCTCTTCGTCGGGTTCATGTTGCCGTTCTCTAACGTACCCCGGTAATACGCATGGGTAGCAACCCGGTCGGTTTGTGATACACCGTACTGGCGAACAAGGATGTTCTCGCGGTTCTGCCGCCCTTCGCCCGCCATCTGGAACAGATCGAAGTAAGCGCCCGTAAACAAGTCGTGCTGTTTACTATCGATCACGGCTTTGGCCGCATCGGCGGCAATCTTCAGGTGTTTGTTAGGCTCGCCGTAGCTGTGAAACTTCGCCCGCGTTCCTTCAAACAGAGCTACCCGCGCCTTGAATGCCAGCGCTGCCGTATTGGAAATACGACCAAAATCGGCGGTTCCGAGCGCCGTTGGCGTAGGCAGTTTAGATGCCGCAAAGTCAAGGTCCTGATAAATCTGGTCGACTACCTGCGTCCGCGGACTGGCGGGTGCCTGTAGCTCAGGTGAACTATCATCAAGGGTTTTCAGAATCAGCGGGACATCGCCGTAACGCTGCACCAGATTGAAATAACCCCATGCCCGGAAAAATCGGGCCTCGGCTGAATAGCGATCAACAATGGTTTGCGACGTAGCCGCCAGTGCACGGGGAGCCTTCTCCAAAATATTGTTTGCTGCCCGGATAAGTGCGTAGTTATTGTTGTAATTCCCATCTGTTGCTGGTGCCAGACGCGACCCGTCACTGATGCCATTCGAAGCCAGCCCGAACGCATCGTCGGACCAAACATCATCTCCAGACCAGCCGGGCAAAAATGTGTACAGGTAATTAGCCGCGGACTTTAGGTCGTTTTCCGATTGCCAGAAGGTTTGGTCACTGATCGACGTTTCGGGCAGACGATCCACCTCGCAGGAAGGCAGCGCAGCCAGCAATGCCAAAGCGAGCGTTGTATGTTTCAGAATTGATTTCATAAGTTCGTTCAAGTTTGGCTAACCGGTTTAGAATGAGATGTTCAGACCCAGCGACGCCGTAGCGAAGAACGGATAATCGTTTTCTACGTTATCACGCATTTCAGGATCGTAGTAACCCTGGAACGGCCCCAGTCCGGAAATCGTGAACAGGTCCTGACCCGAGAAGAACAGGCGAGCCTGCTGCACCTTGACCTTCTGCGTGAGCGTTGTGGGCAGCGTATACCCAAACTGCAGGTTTTTCAGGCGCATGTAGCTGGCGTCGAGTACCCATTTGTCGGAAGCTACGTAGTTGTGTGTAGCGCCCACGTACGGACGGGGATACAGGGCATCTGGATTCTCGGGCGTCCAGTAATCGGCATGGATGGCCAGCGCCTGTTTCCACGTTACGAGCAACGGAGCAATGGATTCCGTTGTAGGGCGGTAATTACGCTTGCCTACTCCTTGCAGGAAAACGGTCAGGTCGAAACCTTTCCACTGTGCCCCCAGCGTAACGCCGAACTGGTAGCGGGGCTGCGTCGTCCCCAGCAAGATCAGATCGCCATGGTCGGCTACCGTACCTTTCCCCACTGAAAGCCGGTTGTCACCATTCTGATCAATATACTTTACGTCACCAACTCCGGTGCGGTTATCCTGAAACGCCCAGGCCTTCACTTCGTCCTCTGTCCGGAAATAGCCGGCGGTTTGGTAGCCCCAGATGGTGTTGAGCGGGTAGCCTTCGATGATGCCGTTCGTACCGGCCCCAATCACATTCCGGTTCGAGTAATTCAATAACCGGTTTTGGTTGTCCGACAGGTTCACCGCAAACGAATAGTTGAAATCCTTACCGATGCGGTCGCGGAAACGGACCTCAGCCTCCCAACCCCACGATTTCAGCTCACCGTTGTTTTTCAGGGGCGTCGCGATGCCGATTGTGGCGGGTAACTGCTGCGGGGTCAGCATGTTCCGGTTGTACTTCACGTAGTAGTCGCCCGTGAACTGCAGCCGATTCTGGAAGAAGCCCAGATCCAGACCGCCGTTCGTAGTCTCGATTGTTTCCCACGACAAATTGGTGGAAGGGATATAGCCCTGATAAATGTAGGACGTACGGGAGTCGCCTAGTACCAGGTTCGCACTGCGGCTTAACTGGCTCAGGTAATCGTAGTTCCCAATGTTATCGCCGAGAGCACCACCAAGCCGTCCCCATGAACCACGTAGCTTGAATTCGGTGATGAATGGTAAGGCACGGCCAAACCATTCTTCGCGCTGCATATTCCAGCCAACCGACGCCGACGGGAACAATTTAATTCGTCCGTCGCGTGCCAGTTTCGAGCTTTCGTCCTGGCGAAGGGTTGCCTCAAACAGGTATTTGTCGGCGTAGTTGTAATTGAACCGGCCAAACACGGACTGGAACGCCCGCGTACCAACGCCCTCGCTGCTGCTCTTGGTACGGTCATCGCCCAGGTTCAGCGTCGGCAGGTCGTTGCTGACCAGGTTAGTAGCTCCACTCTGTACAAACTCGTCGCGGAAGTCTTCCCACTGATAACCGGCAAACAAGCCAAAGTTATGCCTGTCGCCCACTTTGAAATCGTAATTAGCCAGGAACTGGAGGTTCGTGTTCCGAACCAGTTCATTACGGACCGTAAACGAGTTCGGGTTGTTGGCATAACTCAGAATCCGGGATCTGCCCCAGAGCGGCACCGTCCGGTTAAATATTTCGCGATAGGCGGGTCGGTGCTGCATCCCGGCCACGGCGCGTAAGGTCAGCCCTTTCACAAAGTTGGCCGCCTGTAGCGTAAACACACCGTCGAATTGATTCCTGTCGTAGTTGTTGTACCCGCCGGATTCGAGCAGGCCATAGGCGGTTGCGGCAGATCCAGCCCCGTTGTAGCGGCCCTCTGGCGTAAAGAACGGGGTTCGGGTACGCAGCCGGTATACCTGATACATCAGACCGCTTCCATTCGCATCAATGGACGATCGGCGGGTCTGTTCCAGCATATACGATAGTCGTGTATCAAGCGACAGGTGCTGGGTTAACTGCGCCCCTACGTTCAGCCGCAGGTTGTAGCGTTTGAGCTTGTCGGGTCCTACTTTGAACAGCCCCTGCTTTTCGTAATAACCGCCGGAAAACAGGAAATTAAGTTTATCCGTACCGCCCCGCATGGTCAGGTTATGCGTTTTCATAACCGTGTATTTTTTGAGCAGTTGGTCCGTCAGCGGCTGCTGATTGTAGTACAGATACGTACCGGTATCCGCTGGGTTCACAACGTATGGAATACCATCGCGGATTCGCTGTAGATCCTCATCCGTGTATTCGGGTCCACTGCCTGAATTTTTCCGGGCCAGGTTCGAGAACAGTGCTTCGTCGAGCAGGCTCATCCGGCCCGGTACGTTGATGGCCCAGTCGGTACCATACTGCGCGAGGTAATCAAACGTCACTTTACCCGATTTACCCTTTTTGGTCGTAATCAGCACAACGCCACCAGCAGCCTGCGCCCCGTAGATAGCCGCGGCTGCGGCATCTTTCAGTACGCTGATACTTTCAATATCGTTCGGGTTGAGCGTCGTCATGGTCGAGATCGGTACGTTCACCCCATCGAGTACCACCAGTGGATCAACGTTACCGTTCGCCGACGTAACGCCCCGAATCTGCAACCGGATGCTTTCATTTCCTGGCTGACCACTCGTGCGGGTGATGGTCAGGCCCGGCGTTACGCCCTGCAACGCATTGGCCAGGTTCGTGGACGGACGATACTGAAGCGATTTTGAATCAACCGTCGATACGGCTCCCGTCAGATTGACCTTTTTCTGGGTTCCGTAACCAATAACCACCACTTCCTCCAGCGATTTGTCGTCGGTCTGCAACTGAACGTCGATGACCGAGCGGCCACCCACCTCGACTTCCTGCTTGAGATAGCCGACAAAACTGATAATCAATACGGATTGTCCGTTGGGTACATTGAGTTTGTACTGACCGTTGCCGTCAGTTGTGGCTCCGCGCGTGGTTCCTTTAACAACGACACTCACACCGGGTAGCGGCTCACCTTTCTCGTCGGTAATTTTACCCGAGACAGGCACATCAGCAATTCGGGCATACGCCGGGAAATTTAGCCAAAGTAGTAACAACAGGAGCCAGGCGACATTGGCTCTCAGCACCTGATACACGTTTCGCATAGGTGAAAAGATTAGGGTTTACGAATAGCTTGGAAATTCAATACGGTCAGGACCGAGAACCCATCTTCTGGCGGAGGGCTTCGTAACGTAACAAGGCTTCCAGATAGTAGTAATCAGCATACACCAGCGGTACATCCACCTCGCTCTTGCCTGGCTTGTGCCCTACGCAGTGTTTCAGAATGAAGTTGTTATTCTCCCCCAGTTTTGCCTTATAAGCCGGACTGGCCAGGCTTTGCAGCATCTGAACGGCGGCCTGGTAGTACGTCTTACCAGCGGCTCCCGTGTACGTACTCAGTTCCAGCAGCCCCGACGCAGCGATGGCCGCGGCCGATGCATCGCGCTCTTCGTTCGATGTATTCGGCGAATCTACGCCGGGCGCGTTGAAGTCCCAGTACGGCACTTTGTCGGCGGGCAGGTTCGGGTGGTTCAGGTAAAAATCAGCGATCTTCTGAGCCTGCTGCAGATACTTCTTATCCTTCGTTTCGCGGTACATAACCGTATAGCCGTACAAGCCCCAGGCCTGCCCCCGCGCCCAGGCGGATTCATCGGCGGCTCCTTGGTGCGTCATTTTAGCGGCTACGCTACCGTCCGGATTGTAGCAGATAACGTGGTAGCTGCTGCCGTCGGGCCGAAAATGGTTCTTCAGTGTATTGTCGGCGTGGGTAATACAAATCTCCCGGAACCGCTTATCCCCTGATTTTTTCGACGCCCAGAACAGGAACTCCAGGTTCATCATGTTGTCGATGATGACCGGGTAATTGTAGTCTTTGAACTTATTCCACGACTTGATCAGCCCCACTTTAGGATCGAACCGGGTCGACAGGGACTTCGCACCCGTCAGCATGATGGGCGGGTACGCTTCGTTTTTGGTCAGCCGGTAGCCGTTGCCTAAGGGGCAGTACAGCATAAAGCCCAGATCGTGGGTGCCGGTGTTGTATTGCTCCTTCGCTACGGCCATCGACCATTTGTGGGCCGCGTCTTTCCACTTCGAGTCCTTCGTCTGCTCGTAGATGTACCAGAGCGAACCGCCGAAGAAACCGCTGCACCACCACGACGATTTCATGTCGCGGGGACTGCCATCGGGGTTGGTCGATTGCGGAAATTTAGTCGTGTCGGGGTGCGAAGCCAGCATCCGTTCGTATTGCTGGGCTGCAAAAGCAAACTCTTTCTTAACGTCGATCGGGCTTTGTGCCAGTGAACGGCTGACCAGCAGCACAAGCGCGAAAACAACTGAGTATTTCATAGGTCTGGTTAGTAGTAAGCTAATCGGATTAGAGAAGGTCAGCAATCGGCGAATGATCCATATCGGCGAAATCCATGTTTTCGCCGGCCATCCCCCAGATAAACGAGTAGTTGGTGGTACCGCAACCTGAGTGAATCGACCACGGGGGCGATACTACGGCCTGTTCGTTCGCCACTACGAGGTGACGCGTTTCCTGCGGCTGCCCCATCAGATGAAACACCCGGTGATCGGCAGGCAAATCGAAATAGCAATACACTTCCATGCGCCGGTCGTGCACGTGCGCCGGCATGGTGTTCCAGACACTGCCGGGCTCCAGCACCGTCAGCCCCATCACCAACTGGCAGCTTTGCAGACCATCGCGGTGAATGTACTTGTAAATGGTACGTTCATTAGCCGTTAATGACGAGCCCAGACGAGTCGGGTTAGCCTCCTCCTTTGCCAGCTTGGTGGTTGGGTAGGCGGCATGGGCGGGAGCCGACAACAGAAAAAAACGGGCCGGCGTATCAGACGAAAGGCTGTCAAACTGCACATCCCGGCAGCCTTGCCCTACATACAGACAATCCAGCTTGGTCAGATCGAAGCGCTCACCATCGACCGTTACCGAACCCGGCCCGCCAACGTTAATAACGCCCAGCTCGCGCCGATCCAGAAAATAAGGTGTCTTCAGGTTATCGTAGGTCGGTAGCGGAAGGGGTTCATAGACCGGCAACGCCCCCCCGACAATAACCCGGTCGTAGTGTGTGTAAACAACCTGAACGGTATCCGGCTCAAACACGGTATCGATCAAAAAATTGTCCCGAAGTTCGCGGGTCGTAAACCGCTGAATTTCATTCTGGCCCACCGTGTGGCGAACAGGCATAATGGTTTGTTGGAGGAGCATGGATTGAGTAGTGTTCTGACAGACGAAAAATCGTTATTTATAAAAAAAATACAACTCTTAATGAAAAGATAAGATAGTGATGAGTTCCTTGATTAAGCGTACCAGGATGCCACAAAACTTAACTTTTAGAGGAAATTATACGAGAAAGCCAAGCATGTCAAGAGCCTTAACGAAGTAAAAAGTATATTTTTCACTGCAAACGTTACCGCAAGCGTTTGCAAAAAGAATTTAACTCTGAAAACATTACACTATTTTTGCAAGAGCACTCGTAAAGCCTTAGAATTAAAATAGTATACATTCATCTTCTTTTGGGAAGAAAAACTCGAAAATTTCATATTGATTACTACGTATGAAGAGCGCACCCGTTACCATCAAGGATATTGCTAAGGCCCTGAATATATCCATCTCAACGGTCTCGCGGGCGCTACGGGGTATGCCCGAAATTCACCCTGATACGCGTAGCGCTGTGATGCGGCTGGCCGAAGAATGGGACTACCAGCCCAACCAACTGGCGAAGAACCTGGCCAAGAGCCGTACTAAAACTATCGGTGTCATTGTCCCTAACCTGAGTTATTATTTTTTCTCGGCGATGCTCAACAGCATCGAAGATGCCGCCATTCAGGCGGGCTACAGCGTATTGGTCTGCCAATCGAACGAATCGTATTTGCGGGAAACCATGCAGATCCAGAACCTGCTGCGTAGTCAGGTAGAAGGTTTTATTTTATCCCTGTCGCGGGATACGAGCAACTGCGCTCACGTCGAACGACTGATTCAAAAAAACGTCCCGCTGGTACTTTTTGACCGCTATGCCGACAACATGGCTGCGTCAAAAGTGATGGTCGACAATCGCGAAGCGGCTTTTAAGGCAACCGAGCACCTGATTGAGAACGGCTGCCGACGGATTGCCTTTCTGGCCGGACCTCCTCAGTTGGTACTCAGTAACCAACGGCTGGCGGGCTACCGCGATGCGCTGACTAAACACGGCCTGTACATGGGCGACCAGTACGTATTTCACTGCGACTATACGCAGGAGAACACACTGATGCAGACGCTGGCGCTCATGAGCCTACCGCAACCACCGGATGGTCTGCTGACGGTCAGCGACCGGATTGCGTACCCGGCTATGTATGCGATGAAACAAAAAGGTGTGCGGATTCCCGACGATGTGGCCGTAGTCAGCTTTAACAACGAGCCGTTATCCTCGCTGTTTTCGCCCTCGCTGACGAGCATCAGCCAGCCGATTCAGGAGATGGGTATGGAAACGGTACGGTTGCTGCTCCGGCAATTAGAAGCCACCGACGGCCCGATTACGCCCGAAACTACGGTCATGCCGACTCAGCTTGTCGTGCGCGAATCGTCACTGCGGATGAAGAGCGCAGACTTTTTGAATGGCGTATTGTCATCCTGAGCCAGCCAATATGACTACGTTTTTCCGGCTCAGGATGATAGATTGGGTTATTTCGCTTTGTTGGTAAAATCAACTACGGTTACGTCGGCGAGCCAGGGGCCAACAACCTTACCAAACTCTTTGTGAGCCGGGTGAGGCAAATACGCATCCCGATCCTTCTCGTTGTCGAATGTCAGGATAAAGGCGTGGGTCAGACCTTTGTTGAGATTTTCGGGGCTATTGTTCGTTCCCCACTGAAAGCTCTTGATCTCTTTGATTTTCGACGGCAGGGCTTCGAAAGCCGCGACGATCTCGTTCACTTTTTCGGGTGTGGTTTCCGGCTTGAACTTAAACAGAACGATGTGTTGGAGGACTTTTCCGGTCATGGGTTTTGCAGTACTTTGGGCGTAGGAACTAGCTGACAGCAGCATCAGTACCACCAGCGATACAAACAATTTTTTCATACGAGGGAGTTAACTTGGAATGGCCGGTAAGTTAGCCACAAACTGTTTTATTCTTGTCGGGCCGTGAGAATTTTGCTAGCGTAAGTATAGCCCACAGGCTTTCATGCAAACCAAGCCTTTTGATGGCAGAACGTCAGTATGAATTATTCATGACCCGTTCGAACTCTTTGGCAAACCGCCCACCCACCGGAATCTCTTGTGTACCAATGAATAGACGAGCTTTCTGATGCGCCGTAATTCGTTTAATGGCTACAATAAAAGACTGATGGACGCGGCAAAACTGCCCGACCGGTAGCCGGGCAAACAGCGTTTTCAAATTACTTCGGGTGACAATTGGATACTGACTGGAAACAATGAAAATTTTGGCGTAATCTTTCAATCCCTCAATGTAGAGCACATCATCGAAGTAGATGCGAACCTGTTTGTAGTCAGAAAACACTGTAAAGAAGGCCGATGACGTTATGCGATTGTCCGACGCATCCATTGCTGTACGGACACTGCGCCACTCCCGCGCTTTGTTGACCGCCCGTAGAAAACGGTCGAAAGGAACCGGCTTGAGTAGATAATCGATCACGTTCAGATCAAATCATTCCAGAGCGTATTGCTCGTAAGCAGTGGTTAGAATGACGGGAGTTTGCTGAGGGAAGCTGCGCAAAAACTGTACCCCCGTCAGCATGGGCATTTGAATGTCCAGAAACAGAATGTCTACCTGCCCGCTACTCAATACATCCAGCGCATCGTAGGGATTGGAAAACGTGCCCACCAGATGAAGAAAAGGCACCTGGCTGATATTGTCGGCAATAATTTCCAGGGCGAATGGCTCATCATCGATGGCAATACAGCGAAGAACGCTCATGAGGTAAAGCAGATTTCAAGGGACACACAAAACCGCTGGCCATCCTTATCAATACGCAGGGTATGCAGGCCCGGATAAGACAAATTGAGCCGACGGCGCGTGTTGTTGACGCCAATCCCATCCGTTTGGCCGTTTGTCGACTCGGGGGTAAAGATTGGATTCCGGGTGTAAAAAAGCAACCGGTCTGGTTCAACGCTGATGCCAATCTCAATCCGGCTTGGCAGATAACTATGGACACCATGTTTAAAGGCGTTTTCGACAAACGGTATCAACAAGAGCGGTTTAATCATCTGAACGGATACCGGCCCCTGGCAGGTGAACTGAACGGTCGTATTGTGAGCCAGGCGCATCTGCTGCAGGTGGATGTAATGTTCCAGGTGCTGAATTTCTTCCCGGAGTGATACGAGTTCGTGCTCCGGTTTATAAATGATGTACCGCAGCAGTTGAGAAAGCTGGATCACGGCCGACTCGGTTTTATCCGACCGCTTTCGGGCGAGCCAACTGATATTATTGAGGGTATTGAAAAGAAAATGAGGGCTTATTTGGAGCTTCAGCATCGCTAACTCAGCCTGTACTTTTTCCAGCACCGCCTGTTGCTGTTCTTCCTTGATCCGGGTCCGTTCCTTGAAGAGAACAAGCAGCGAACTCAGCAGAACTACCAACGAAAAAGACAGAGAGATGCCCAATAGATTGGGAAGCGTTTCGGTGACGCCAACTGGCTGCATGTAAAAAACCTGTTCATTTTTTGCTGAACCTGGTAAACTAGTTGATGGTAAGGACAATAATTTATTTGATAAATAGTGAATAGTAAATAAGGCATTTATACCGTGGACGACCAGAAACACCAGGAACATCGCGACGACAAACCTGATTCTCTGCTCGCGTAAAAGGAGTCGTGGCGTTAAATAATAGTAATTGAGATAGAAGACCATCATCAGCAACAGGTCGACTCCTACTTTAGCCAGTAAAACATAGCCTAAAGCCGATGGCTTTACCGGTACAATCAGAAAAAACAGGAGCGGAAGGAATAAGTAAGCCAACCAGCCAGTTAGGTGAAGAACACTGATGGGTGTAGGTAGTACTCTCATTTTAATCGACATGTTAGCACCTCCGGGCTACAAACTGACGGTTTATCACCTGAGTTGAATTCATCGACCCGGGCATCAAAGTTCTTTTTTCATCTGAACGCAGTAAAGCCCGATTCTGTATGAATTACCGGCACAAGTAAGTTAACTTCGTCATGGTTCGAGCAGAACAATCTGCCCAGTCTGTCCCGTTCGAACCATGACTTGAATCGGCTCCTAGGGCACAACAATCAGCGTTCCACGCATCGCGATGGGATGCACATTATCGACGTACGTATAGGTTCCCGCCGACAAGGTCGTAGTCAGCGTATGGACTCGTACCCCCGCGTAAGCAGGTGTTCCAGCAACAAAATCACTTCCTTTCACCCGCTCGTCGTTCCCCTTGTAAACCGAAAAGCTAAAGACGAAGGGAGCCGGATTTCGATTGTCGAACTGAATGGTGAGCGATTGATCCGCTTTCGCGTAAATCGTATCATATTCAAAACCGTCGACATTGGGTCGTATACTACTTCCGTCGGATTCTTTGATAATGTCGTGTAACATATACACGTCATTAACCGGATTTTGTTGGCTACCTGCCGTTTTACCCTGCACTCTAGGGTTGTTAGCGGCACTACATACACCAGCAGCATTAAAAGTAAGGTTGTATTCCTTCAGCTTTGCCTGTAGTTGACAGCCTGCTTTGGCCTGATCATCCCGTGCGTAGCCTACATCGGCATGATAGTGAGCATATTCATTAACGTTTTCTTCCGTCGCTGCCAAACTAGCAGGAGTATTCTGACCTGCATCCAAACTAGTTTTGTATTGCTCTTCCAGCGCGTTAACAAAAGCATTATGAGATTCAGTCACTTCCACTGGAGCAGTAACTGCCCTTAATTCTTCCCACTGCTTGCGATATCCTTCCGCTTGAGCTAAGATAGACTCTCGAGCAGTTGCGTATGACGCTGTGTGGGAGGTATCAATGGCTACTAATTGATTGAGTAAGGCGGTATATTCCTCCAGCGACATCGGGGATGCAATATGGTCTTTTACACAGCTCACACAAAGACCGATTGCCAGGATAAGGCCAGACCACAAGAAGGTTTTCATAGTAGGTGAAAGTAGGTTTGTAATGTGTTTTGTCCTTGAATCATGGTGCACACATGTTCAGGATTCTATAACAAGTACGTCCGGGAGGTTACGGGCGTTGTGAACCAACTATCATGTGTTTGAAAGAGGCAGATATGTTGCGGAATTTGGCGGGATTGTGTCTACCGTTTGGTAATCGCCACCGAGTCATTGATTGGTTTGCCAAAATCTGGCATGGGCCATCGCCGGGATGAATCTTGGCAAGCGCTAAGCTGGTTGATATAGCTCAAGGTGATTTTGTCGCGCTACGTAATAAAAAAGCCCTGTAAGGTTTCAAAACCTTACAGGGCTGGATGTTTCAGACGAAATCGAATTTTACTTTTTATCCCAGCTTTGCTTTCAGATTAGCATCCAGTGCTTCGAGGAAGTCCTCCGTGTAGAGGTAATGTTCGCCCGGTACGAGGTTTTTCACATCCGGATACACTGAAATAGACAGGTCTTTGGTCATTTTACCGCTTTCGACGGTTTCGACGCAAACCTGCTCCAGCGCGTGGCAGAAATCGATCAGCGGCTGGTTGCCGTCCAGTTGGCCCCGGAACGCCAGACCACGCGTCCAGGCGTAGATCGATGCAATCGGGTTGGTCGAGGTTTTGTTGCCTTTCTGGTGTTCGCGGTAGTGACGCGTTACGGTACCGTGGGCGGCTTCGGCCTCCATCGTCTGACCGTCTGGCGTCAGCAGTACCGACGTCATCAGCCCCAGCGAGCCAAAGCCCTGCGCTACGGTATCCGACTGTACGTCGCCGTCGTAGTTCTTACACGCCCACACGAAGTTACCTTCCCATTTCAGGGCGGAGGCCACCATGTCGTCGATCAGGCGGTGTTCGTAGTGAACGCCTTTGTCTTTAAACTCAGTTTCGTAAATTTCCTGGAAGATGTCCTTGAAACGGCCGTCGTATTTCTTCAGGATGGTGTTTTTGGTCGACAGGTACAACGGCCAGCCTTTTTGCATTGCTACGTTGAAACACGAACGCGCAAAGCCCCGGATCGACTCATCGACATTATACATACCCATCGCGACGCCGGCTCCCTTGAACTGGTACACCTCAAACTCCTGTACCGTACCGTCTTCGCCTTCGAACTTCATGGTCAGTTTACCTTTACCTGGTACCACGAAATCCGTCGCGCGGTACTGGTCACCGAAGGCGTGACGACCGACAATGATCGGTGCCGACCAGTTCGTAACCAGACGCGGTACGTTCTGCATCACAATCGGCTCGCGGAACACCGTACCGTCCAGAATGTTCCGGATGGTACCGTTCGGCGACTTCCACATTTGCTTCAGATTAAATTCTTTGACGCGGGCTTCGTCGGGAGTGATGGTGGCGCATTTGATACCGACACCGTATTGTCTGATCGCGTTGGCGGCATCAATCGTTACCTGGTCGTTGGTTTCATCGCGGTATTCGATGCCCAGGTCGTAGTATTTGATGTCAACGTCGATGTAGGGAAGGATGAGTTTGTCTTTAATGAACTTCCAGATGATACGGGTCATCTCGTCGCCATCCAGTTCGACGACGGGATTCGCCACTTTAATTTTCTCCATGCGATTGGTTTTATAAGCGGAAAAACAGACACAGAATCAGGACGCAAAAGTAGTAATAAAGGCATTACAGGGTACTGAATTTTACTGTCAACTCCTATTCCCATGCAATCCGAATCTGGAAATAGCTTTCGAATCGGTCCCGGCGTATACACCTCTTCGTTATCGAAAACAACCCGCCCCTGGTCATACCGGATGTTAGTACCGTTAGAAAATAAAGCCAGACGCGGCACGAACACTACAACCTACCCGTTTCTATTACGAGAGCAAAATGGCTACCAGCCAGCAGGTGCGGTATAATCAAAATAATGGCATATGCACTACAATAGCCGAACAGCCTGTCTGCAAATTAGTTATCATTACTTAATCACTACTACCTGGTCGTGATGACGAACAGACTTGTAAAACATTGGCGAGTATTTATTACTTTGTATATTCGCAAATATTTCAATACATTCTACAGAGGATGTATTATAGTATGCTGAACACTTTTGGTAAAGCGATCATCCCGGAGAATGAAGCAGGTCGGCTGCGGGCACTCCACCATTACGACCTGATCGATAGTCTGCCCGAAGCAACTTTCAACAACATAGCGCAGATCATGGCCCAGGTATTCGGGACCCCGATCGCTCTGATTTCGCTCGTTGATGAACAGGAGGTGGTTTTTAAGGCCAACGTCGGCATGCCGGAGGTTGACCGGACTGATCGGGGCGTCAGTCTATGTTCGCTGGCGGTGCTGGATACGGAACCGACAGTATTTGAAGATGCCCTGCGCGAGCCCTGCCTGCTGGCCAACCCATTGGTTACCGGCGACTTTGGTTTGCAGTTCTACGCTGGGGCCCCTTTGATCACCCACGATGGGTACACGATTGGTACCGCCTGCGTCATCGACAAACAGCCGCGTGCGTTCACCGAGTCGGACAGGCAATTACTCGTCCGCTTCGCTACGCTGATCATGGACGAAATCGAACGGCGACGGAAATTTCAACAGCAGCGCGAACAGGAGGAACAGTACAAACGTATATTTCTGGCAACCAGTGATGCCATCCTGATCGTCGATCATGAGGGCCGGCTTACGGAAGCCAATCCGGTTGCCTGCCGACTGTATGGTTATACGCATGAAGACTTCCTGCAACTCGGCAGTACTGATCTGATCCACCCGGACGATCGGTCCTCATTCCGGACTATTACCACCAATCCATCGAACGACACGCCCTTCGCCACCGAAAGCACTCACCAGCACAAGTCGGGCAGACCAATTCAGGTCGCCGTGAAGGGGCAGACATTTACGTACAGAGGCAGGCCGCATCTGATGCTGGCCGTTAAGGACGTAACCCTGCGTAAGGAAACGGAGGCCGTCCTGCAGCGTACGCAGATTCTCCTGCAAACAGCGCTCTCGGCCGGGCGGGTAGCGACGTGGTTGTGGGAACTGCCCACCAATCAGATTTATGCCGACGAAAACCTGGCCGACCTGTTCAGCATTGGCGAACAGCGGGCAACGGCCGGTCTGTCACTCGATGAGTTCATAAGCGCTATCCATCCCGACGACCGCGAGCGCGTACAGGCGCAGTTCCGGGCCGCAGTCGATACCCGCACGGGGCTTGATACCGAATACCGGATCGTGTTGGCCAACGGCGACATTCGCTGGGTAATCGTACGGGCGCAATTTGCCGGCCACAGCCCTCAATTGCCTGACTTACTGCTGGGCGTTCTGGTCGATATCACCGATCGAAAGCTGGCCGAACTTCGATACCTGGAGAGCGAAGAGCAATTGAAACTGGCCATCGACGCGGCCTCGCTCGGCACCTGGGATTATGACCTGGTTACGGGTCGGGTGCAGTGGTCCGATACCTGCAAGGCGTTGTTTGGCCTGCCGCCTGGTATTTCCGTTACTGCTGACGTACTGATGGGCCGGGTTCATCCCGACGACCGCGAGCGGGTTAGCCGGGCAAACGGCCAGGCGCTGAATCCGGCTGGCGATGGTCAACACGACCTTATATTCAGAACCGTCAGCATGGAGGGTTACCAGCGCTGGGTGCACGCCAAAGGCAAAACGATGCGCAACGAACAGGGCCAGCTCATTCGGTTTACCGGCATTGTCTTCGATATTTCGGAAGTAAAGCAAAGCCAGGAAGCCCTGCGCCGAAGTGCCGAAGAACTGGAACAGCGGGTAACGGAACGGACCAGCGCACTCAACGAAGCCAACCAGCAGCTTCAGAAATCAAACGCGAGCCTGAGTGAATTTGCCTACGTTGCCTCGCATGACCTCCAGGAGCCGCTCCGCAAAATTCAGGCGTTTGGCGACATTCTGCTGAACGGCCATGGTTTGAATCTGAACCAGGAAGGGCTTGATATGATCCAGCGTATGCAGGCTTCGGCCAATCGGATGTCGAGCCTGGTTCGGGATCTTCTGATGTATTCGCGGTTGTCAACCCAGACGGCCAGGCGGGAACAGGTTTCGCTGACCGACGTTTTAACCGATGTTATTGATGACCTGGAACTGGCCATTCAGGATACAGGCGCCACCATCGACGTAGGCGAACTGCCGGTTGTGGAAGGCGATGAGTCGCAGTTACGGCAGTTATTACAGAATCTGCTCAGCAACGCCCTCAAATTCAGACGGCCAGATACTCCTCCTTACATACACGTGCGAGCTACCCGGATTGCTGCGACCGACCTGCCTGCCTTCATTGTACCAGTGCGACCAGCGGCAGAGTACCAGTACGTTCAGGTAACCGACAACGGCATCGGCTTTGATAACCGGTATGCGGAACGCATTTTTCAGGTCTTTCAGCGACTCCACGGCAAAAGCCAGTACGCCGGAACGGGCATTGGCCTGGCGGTTTGCCAGAAAGTGGTGGCCAACCACGGTGGGGTTATTAAAGCAATTGCGCAACCTGGTCAGGGGGCTACGTTTGAGATTTACTTACCTGTTGCCGATAAATCATTGCTGCACTCAGCCTAACACCTAACAATACGGTACCCATTGGCTAATTCCCAGGACTCGGGGAAAACCAGGCTACGTTTCATGCGTTGATGAGATGAAACAATAAACCACAAAATCTATCAATATTAAAGATTTTATGGGTAAGCATTTCAGCAATTAAACCAACAGAGCTATGGGTGTGTCATTGATCATGCTATTTCTTGTCCTTGCTTTTATCGCGGCAGGTGTGATGTTGTACCGGACGCTGGGCAGGGGAAAACGTAACGAAACCAGTCCAGGAGCGGGAAGTCGCCCCAGTACTGATCCGCACGGTTCAACCGGACGGAGTAATGGATAATCCTGCATCAAATAGTTTTTGTCTTTACCCCAACCCCCTGTACGGGCTTAGCGCTGCTGAAGTTGGGTTTTCAATTTAGCAGCGCTAAGCTCCTCCACGGGTTGGGGTTATGCAAATGGATTTGTTACATGTCAGAGAGCCGTTTCGGATAAGCCATCGGGCACCCGAAGCGGCTTTATTATTGATTGCCAGGCAGTAGGCCAACAAAACTTGGCGTCGGCTGCACACATACACGGTGGAATTGCTTAGCTTAGTCGGCGATTTTTCAGGCAACCACACCAAACAGACATGGGTAAGATCATTACCGGGCGCGATGTCTTGCGCCAGTTAGAAGCCGACCTCATCGGCAAAGATTCACACCGTGGGGTTACGTTTACGTATTCCTGGCTCGCCAACCAATTAGGGCATTTTACGTTAGGGTTTATTCCTACCCTGCTTATTCAGGCCCTTCTACAAAAGTTCACCAATCTCGAAGCGCCAGCTATTTGGGCCGCCCTGGGTATCGCTGTTTTCTGGTTTGGGTTTGAAATCTATAATTTTCTGGGGCCCCTGCTTTCCAAGCGGGTATCGCGGGCAAAACACCTGTTCGTACCCAGCCGACACAAATACGTTTTTCAGCCGGACTGGCGCAACATTACGTATGATACGATTACGGATATCGGTTTCTTCTGGCTGGGGGCTTACTCAGCGTACCTATATGAAACGCCCTCATCCTCAAAAGTATATCTGCTGCTGTTTCTGATCTTACTACTCCCATGCCGCTACTGGTACATCACTAAAATGTATCTGCAGGCCGCTCAGTATCCGTTTCAGTGCCGCCTGAGCCAGTGGACTTTTTCGATCAGCGAGGCAGACCGGCAAACCGTATTGTCGTTCCTGAACGCCAAAAGAAGCCATAAACACCTGTTGATTTTTGGGGGCCGGGGCAACGGCAAAACAAGCCTTGGCGTAGGTATTGCCACCGAGCGGTCCATTGCGCATGAAACCTGCTTTTACACTACGGGCATGAAACTGTATAGCATGTTTTCGGAGCGAAATTCCAGATCGCTGCACCACCAACGAAATCTATGGACCTGGCGTCAGGCTTCGGTGTTAGTTATTGACGATATCAACCCCGGCGGCCTGATTGACGATCTGATTACGCCCAGTCAGTTTTTGCGCCTGCTGGACGCAAATCCCAACAACCGGAAAACACTTGCCGAAAAGGACGTGATCTGGATACTGGGCCAGGATGATCAACAGGAACTGATCAATCAGAAGTGGGCCGATATGCTCCGGCTGATTGGCGTCGACGAAGATGATATTCATTCGGTAAGTCTTCCGCTTAAAACGTCACCGGCTGCTTCTCAGGGCAAAATGTGATTTTCGTAGGCAAACGTTACCAGGTGTGTCAGGCTTTTTACCTCAAATCGCCGGTACAAGGGCAGAATACGCTTTTCAATAGCCGACTGCGATACCTTGAAATGATGCGCAATCTCCTTGAACGAGTAGCCACTGGCCACCATCGCCAGCGCTTCTTTTTCTTTTTGAGAGATCGCAAAGTGGTGAAACAGCTCTTTGTTAAGCTCCTCTTCAAACTCGGACTTTTCCGGACCAAAGGCTGCGTACCGCATCACACTGCCCAGGTTGATGCTGTAGTTCACTTCATTACGACCAATAATCTCGGTTACCCGGCCATTTTCGGAACGGAACACCCCCACCTTGACGATAATAGGCACGGGGGTTCCGTTTTTGTGCATTTTTTGTAGTTCAATCGTAAAGCTGTACTTCTCTAACTCCTGCGATTTACCCAGGATAAACCGAAGCGCCTTGTCGTTCAACTCATTGGAAAAGCGCGCGTACTTAGCCGAAGTGATGCTGACGATCGTCAGCATGTTGATTTCATCGTCACGATAACCCAGGATTTCCTCCCACCCATCAGCATACAGCATACGATTCTGCTGGAACGAGTAGATATAGATGGCTTCATTGGGAAACCGCTTCAGTGTTTGCCTGAAGTATTGAGCTTCTTCACTGTTCAGGTCGGCCGGAACAGTCGTAATCATTGATTTCGAGTATTCTCCGGGTGTAGACATGCGGATAGATTTCTGCACGCACAAGTTACAAAAAGATTGATAACCTGCGATTTTTCGCAGTTGACAGGGTTTATTAAGGCACCTACTTTTGTTGACATCAAACCAGACGCCCAGCCACCTTGTCGAAGCAGCCTTAAATTACGTACTATCCAACACTAAATGATGGTTATCGGCAGATATGCATGACTCGCTGTAAGCCGAAGCCGCAGTACTGATTACTCTATCCACACCATCCACAACCCCTCTCTGAATGGGGGCCGTTTAGTCAGCGATAAACGTTGGTCAACGTTAAGACGTTACCACTGTTTGTCGCTGACCGGCTTACCCACATCTCCTCCTCGCTCAGTTTGCCGTATCCCTTTCCTGGCAACCGCCTGAGCGGCCTTCCGTGCGTACTTTACCGAAACGTATGGTTTTCCTGGGCCAGCCAAAGAGGCTATTTTACAGCAGCACCGAGCCCTAACCCGGTGTTTTTTTGTATATTAACCAGTCCATCTAACCTAACAAACATTGATCATGAGAAAAATCTATCTCGTTTGTCTGCTGCTGATGCCCGCCGTCCTCTTTGGGCAAGCCAGAAAGGCAGGAAAACCTACGGCTGCCCAGAGCCGGATTGATAAGCTGAAGCAGGAAGCGATCAACGCCGTTGAAGCCCGCAAAGACCAGGCGCAGCAGATCAACGACATGCTCTTCAGTTTCTCGGAGCTGGGTTTTCAGGAAGAAGAATCGTTCAGGTACCTGACGACCCTCCTTGAAAAAGAAGGCTTCACCATTCAGAAAAATATATCGGGAATGCCTACCGCCTGGATCGCTACCTGGGGATCAGGCAAACCCGTTATTGCCATCGGCTCCGATGTGGACTGCATTCCAAAAGCAAACCAGAAACCAGGCGTGGCCTACAAAGACCCGCTGGTTGATGGCGCACCCGGCCACGGCGAAGGCCACAACTCCGGACAAGCGCTGAACATCGTTGCAGCACTGGCGGTGAAGCAGCTCATGGAGCGCGAAAAGCTGTCCGGCACACTCATGCTCTGGCCGGGCGTAGCCGAAGAACTCGTTGGGGCCAAGGCTTTCTACGTCCGCGACGGGTACTTCAAAAATGTGGATGCCTGCATTTTCACTCACGTGGGCAACAACCTCAACGTATCGTACGGCGACGCGGGCAACAACGGTCTGGTATCGGTCAAATTTACGTTCGAAGGCTCAGCGGCTCATGCGGCCGGTGCCCCCTGGCGCGGTCGCAGCGCCCTCGACGCGGTTGAACTAATGAACGTTGGCTGGAACTTCCGGCGCGAGCACCTCGAACTGACCCAGCGGTCGCACTACGTCATCTCGGACGGGGGCGATCAGCCGAACGTAGTTCCGTCGAAGGCATCAGTCTGGTATTATTTCCGCGAACGCAGCTACCCGAAGATCAAGAAGCTATTCGATACCGGCGTCAAGATTGCCGAAGGAGCTGCCATGATGACCGACACCAAGGTTACGTATGAGGTGCTGGGATCAGCCTGGCCGGGGCATTTCAACAAACCCATCGCCGAAGCTATGTACCAGAACATCCGGAAAGTTGGATTGCCCACCTGGTCGGCCGAGGATCAGATGCTGGCCAAAGCTACTCAGAAGGAACTGGAAGCCCGTAAGATAGAAGGTCTGGCCATAAAGCTGGACAGTATCGGCCTGCCCGCGTCTACGGCCCCTACGGTGATGATGGGCGGTCAGACGCTCATTCCGCTGACGGGCGGCTCCGACGATATTGCCGACATTGCCTGGTCGCTGCCGACGGTCGTGCTGCGCTACCCGTCGAATATTCCGGACCTGCCCGGTCACCACTGGAGCAACGCCATTTCGATGGCTACGCCCATTGCCCACAAGGGAATTGTAGCCGGAGCAAAAGCCGAAGCCATGACCCTGCTGGACCTGCTGATGAAGCCCGAACTGGTTAAGGATGCGTGGACGTATTACAACGACGAGCAGACCAAAGAGCAGAAATACACTCCGCTGATTTCGCCCAAGGAGTTTCCGGCCGTTTATCTGAACCGCGAAATCATGACGAAATTCAAGCCGGAACTACAGAAGTATTACTACGACCCAACGAAGTATAAAACGTATCTGGAACAGTTAGGTATCAAGTATCCGACCCTCCGCGACGACCAGCGGGCGGAGCTGGAAAAGACCAGTAAGGAATCGAAAGGGAGGTAGGTTTACTTGGTTCAAGTTCAGAGTTTCAGGTTCAACGTATGGTTTGGTTGAACCTGAAACCCTGAACAACTTATTTGACTTCAGTTGTCGATTGAGCCTGCTGCACTTCCCGAACAGCCTCCATGATACGTCTCCAGTATCGGGCAATCGGTTTTTCTTCCCCCGTTGCGTTGGGTTTACGAACGTTAGCGGGTTCGGGTTTCGGATTTGCCTGAACCGGAGCGCTGGTTTCCGTTTTTGCTGTAGGAGCCTTTTCAGAGTTCATTGAACCAGCAATGGATACATCAGGCTGGTAACTGAGTAACAAGCCAATCGCTATTCCTCCTGCCACCTGCTTCAACACGGATTGTCTCATACGTACATTGTTTATAGTAAACTATCCATATCCGATCGCTGCTAACCATCGGCTCTTACTATAATAACGTCAGTATGATTATTCCATGATATTGTTTACCTAATTTTTTACCGAATACTATTCTGATATGGGGTCGCTCTGCGCATTGACCCAGCTAACTGAATAACGTTTTAGTATCAATTGACAGGCCAGGTAAAACGGCTGATTTAAGTTCTCCTTCCAGCGACGAAGCTGCGCTAAGCAGCACGTATTGTCCATCCTGAAGCGTGTAGATTTCGATCTCCTGATTTTGCGGGTCAACCAGCCAGTATTCCTGCACACCCGAGCGTTCGTACAGTTCTTTCTTCGTCACCCGGTCCCGAATAATTGACGTAGGAGAGATAATTTCAACGACCAGCGCTGGTACGCCCTCGATGCCATTCTTAGTGATAATTGATAGCTGATCGGCGGCTACGAATACCAGATCCGGCTGGGGAGAGTTGTGGTCATCGAGAAACACGTCGATTGGCGCATAATATACTTGTCCAAGTTTATGCTGCTCTACGTGCGTATGAATAGACACAGACAATTTGATTGACAAGCGCTGATGTTGCGGGGTGGGTGCCTTCCGTTTCACAAGTTCTCCATTGATAAGTTCGTACAAGTGCGAATCGTTCTCGTCGAACTCCATCTCCTGAAACTCCGCTACCGATATTTTTTTTACCTCGACTTCCATGATAACTCTTCGTCTCTTTTCAAATATACTGAAACTAACCGCCTTTCACAACGCACGGCAACTGTTGCCCGCCGGAAACTGTTATCTTTGCGCCACTGTTTTGTAAGCGATTATGTTCGAGAATCTTCAGGATAAATTAAATAAGGCCTTCAAGACCCTCAAAGGGCAGGGCCGCATTACCGAAATCAACGTAGCGGCAACGGTTAAGGAGGTGCGTCGTGCGCTCACCGATGCCGACGTGAACTACAAAGTCGCGAAGGACATCACCGATCGTATTCGCGACAAAGCCCTCGACCGCAAGGTTCTTATCTCCGTAGAGCCTGGCCAACTGTTCGTCAAGATCGTGCAGGAAGAGCTGACCGACCTGATGGGTGGCGAAGCCCAAAGCATCAATATCAAAGGTGAGCCGGCTGTAGTGCTGATCGCTGGTTTGCAGGGATCGGGTAAGACCACCTTTTCGGGCAAACTGGCCAGCTACCTTAAAAAGCAGGGGCGTAACGTACTGCTCGTCGCAGCCGACATTTACCGCCCGGCCGCTATCGACCAGTTGAAAGTACTGGGCGAGCAGGTTGGCGTAGAGGTGTATGCCGAGCCGGAGAACAAAAACGCCGTTCAGATTGCCCAGAACGGTATTGCACAGGCCCGTAAGACCGGCAAGAAAGTTGTCATCGTTGATACCGCCGGCCGTCTGGCTGTCGACGAAGCGATGATGCAGGAAATCGAGAACGTGAAGCGGGCCATCAGCCCGACCGAGACGTTGTTCGTGGTCGATTCGATGACCGGCCAGGACGCTGTCAACACGGCCAAAACCTTCAACGACCGGCTGAATTTCGACGGCGTAGTGCTGACCAAACTCGATGGCGACGCCCGGGGTGGGGCCGCGCTGTCGATCAAAACGGTCGTCAACAAGCCGATCAAGTTCATCAGCACGGGCGAGAAGATGGAAGCCCTCGACGTGTTCTACCCCGACCGGATGGCCAGCCGGATTCTCGGCATGGGCGACGTAATTTCGCTGGTAGAGCGGGCACAGCAGGCATTCGACGAAGACGAAGCCAAGCGCATCAACGCCAAGATGCGCAAGAACCAGTTCGACTTCAACGACTTCCTGTCGCAATTGCAGCAGATCAAGAAGATGGGGAATGTTAAGGACCTGCTCGGCATGATTCCCGGCATGGGCAAGATGATTAAGGACCTTGACATCGACAACGACTCGTTCAAACCCATTGAAGCCATCATCAGTTCGATGACGCCGAAGGAGCGCGAACGCCCCGAACTCATCGACGGTAGCCGCAAGAAACGCATTGCCGCCGGTAGTGGTACGGACATTCAGCAAGTGAACAACCTGCTGAAACAGTTCGATGAAATGCGGAAGATGATGAAGAAAATGAATACGATGCAGGCATCCGGTAAGCTCAACAAAATGATGCGCTAATCCGACTGTTTTCGACCGTTTAAGAGAAGCCCGATTAATATGTCGGGCTTTTTCTGTTTATCACCGTATTTTTAGCTACGGTTTCTATCTCAGCACGTTATGCCAAAGACTTTACGCTTACTATTTCTGTCCTGGCTTACATTAACTTCTTTATCGCTACGCGCCAACCACCTTATTGGTGGCGAACTAGGCATGACGTATCTGGGCAAACCCGGCCAGTTCCGCGTCTTCATGAAACAGCACTGGAACGAAGACCCGAACGATCCTACCCGTACGACTAACGAAAGCTCGCTCATTGTCTACGTATTCAGTCGCCGGACAAATACGTACATGGAACAGATCAGCCTCCGACAGACCAGGAACCAGCCGCTGATCTATCAAAACCCGGCCTGTGCCAAAGCCAATAAACTTCAGAATGTGGAGGTGACGTATGAAGCAACTTACCAGTTCGACGTAAACCTCTATAACGATCCAGATGGCTATTATCTGGTCTGGGAGCGGTGCTGCCGAAACTCTGACCTCATCAATATTGCCAACGCAGGGCAGGCCGGCATTGTCCTTTACCTGCAATTTCCCGCCATGCGCAGCAACGGGCAGGATATCGTTAACTCCAGTCCCGAGTTTTCGACGGCGCCCGGTACGTATGCCTGCCTCAGCCAGCCATTTCAACTTGCCTTTAACGCCAGCGATCCCGACGGCGACCAGCTTTCGTACCGACTGGTCACCCCATGGTCGGGCTACACGACCCAGACAACCACCACAGGCGATCGTACGCCCCGAACGTCGTACCCAACAATCCGATGGCAGACCGGCTTTGGCGATAATAACGTAATTCCAGGTGCTGTACCGCTGCAAATTGACGCTACTACGGGCATCCTGAACCTATCAGCGAACCGAACGGGCCTGTTTGCGTTTGCGGTGGAGGTGACCGAACGACGTAATGGACAGGTGATCGGGCTGGCCCGGCGGGAGTTTTACCTGCTCGTAGTCGATTGTTCGAAGTCAACGCTCGAACCGCCGATCATTACCCGTAACAATGCACCCGTGCAGACGGTCAGCCTCTGCCCCAACGACTCGCTGCGGCTAAGCGTGCCGACCAGCGCAACCTGGGCGTACCAGTGGCAGCGAAACGGCGCAAATATTCCCGGCGCTACTTCAGCAACCCTGAACGTTCGGGAAACGGGGTTATACACCGTAATCAAAAGCTCGACGGGCACCTGCATCCGCGACACTATGTCCAAGCCGGTTCAGGTAAATCAATCATCGACAACGGTGGTGTTCGATTCCATTCCGTCGATGTGCGATCCCAGTTCGCCGGCCGTCGCCCTGAAAGCCAGCCCGGCGGGTGGTCAGTTTCAGGGGCCCGGCATTTCGGGCACCTCGTTTCGCCCGAACGCGGCTGGGGCCGGGCGTCACGCTATACAATATACGTTTACGGATACCAGCGGCTGTAAAATTACCCAACAACGGATTGCCAATGTCGGTCAGCCGATTCAACTGAACGTACCGGGCGGTTATTCCATCCTGGCAGGCAGTAAAGTCACGTTAGCGGTCAGCGCCAGCAACAACCAGGTTCGGGTTCAGTGGTCGCCACCCGATGGCCTGAACGATATAGAGTTGTTGCAGCCGGAGGCCAGCCCCCAGCAGTCGCAGACCTATACCATCCGCGTAACGGACCCTGCCGGCTGTACGGCCACGGCCAGCGTACCGGTTCGGGTATTCGGGCAGGTTTCTATCCCGACCGCTTTTACGCCCAACGGCGACGGCCTGAATGATACGTGGGACTTGCCGGGCATCGGTACGTATCCGAATTGTGAGGTAACGGTCTACAACCGCTGGGGCAGTGTTGTCTTTCAGTCGGTGGGGTATGCGCAGCCGTGGGACGGACGGTTCAGGGGCGTTCCGGTCGAAGCGGGCGCTTATGCGTACCAGATTCGGCTCGGCGATGATCAGAATCTCTATCGTGGGAGTCTGATGGTGTTGCGCTGAGCTACTATCTTTACGGCATGACAATCCGCTCATCTATCTTCGCGCTGCTGTTCGGTCTGGGCAGTCAGCTTAGTTTCGGCCAGGCATCGGTGGCCTATTATCCGTTCAATTCCCTCATCAGTGTCAGCACCAATGCCGACCGGGCTTTCTGGCTCGACGCCCGCGTGCAAACCAATACGTTTTTTGGTTCGTTGAGCACCACCCTCGCGCCGATGATTAATGTAGCTCGGCGCGAGCAAGTCAACTATTACACCGGCCTGAGCGTACGGTTCAACGCCCTGAACGGCATCGATAACCGGGACGTACTGGAAGGGTATGCGTTGCACGTCGGAGTGCGGGTGAAGCCAATTTTATCCGTACCAAACCTTCGGGTAGCCTTCGAGATCGCTCCTTACGCCCAGAAGAATTTCAAAGTCGGAGTTTTGCAGTCGTTCCTCGGCGTAGCGTATCAATTTAAGAAAAGGGAGTAAAGGAGGAAGGAGAGGAAAGGAGAAAGGGATCGCTATCCGGCGTCTTCTACTCCTTTCCTCCCCTTCCTCCTTTACTCCTCAAAAAATCACTTCCTCTCCGGCGTATTGTACGTGTACGTTCCCTGTTCCAGCTTGTTGGCCCGGTCGAAGAGCTTCAGCGCTTTCTGGTACGTATCGTCCGAATCGCCAAGCACCTGGAAGAACTCGTTGTTCTGTCCGCCTTTATTGTTCTTCTGGTACACATACCGTGCGATGAGGGCTTTCACCTGCGTCCGGATGTAGTTCTTCGAGCGGATATATTCTTTCTCGTTGAACTTCACTCCCTGCGCCGTTGCATCCTTCACCAGTCGGTTCATCTGCTCGTCGTTGATGATCACCGTTTTATTGAACTCGGCAAACGGCATCTTCTCCAGTTTCTTCCGGTTATCATTGGCGTATTCCATCGCAAACTCGCGGATGATGTTCTTGCCATATAGCTGCACGAGGTAGTTCGTCTGCCAGCTTGAATCCCGCGGGATGAAGTAGTCCGGCGTAATGCCACCGCCACCGTACACAACCCGTCCGGCGTCGGTTTTGAACTTCTTCGACGGATCGTTCTTAATGCTGTCGGCAATGAAGTACTCACCGCGTTTCGAGCGCTGCTCCAGTTCGTGTTCGTAGTCGCCGGCCTGACCCGGTACGTACGGCTTCTGGATACTGCGGCCGCTCGGCGTGAAGTACCGTGAAATCGTCAGCCGCAGTTCTGAGCCGTCGGACAACTGGACCGGCATCTGCACCAGCCCTTTTCCGAACGACCGGCGACCGGCAATCAGGGCGCGATCGTGGTCCTGTAACGCACCCGCTACAATCTCCGACGCCGATGCACTACCCTCATCGATCAGGACCACCAGGGCTCCCTCCTCAAACTGTCCGGCAATACGAGCGTAGGTCTGTCGGTCGTAGCGGTTGTCCTTCCCGTCGGTATACACCAGCAGTTTGTTGCCCGAGATAAACTCATCGGCAATGCTCGTTGCCCGGTCCATATAGCCCCCGGGGTTGTTGCGCAGGTCGAGCATCAACTGGCTCATCCCTTGCTGTTTTAGCGATGACAACGCCGTTTTGAACTCGTCGTAGGTCGTTTCGGAGAAGCGGTTGACTTTGATGTAACCTGTCTTGTTATCAACCATGTAGGCCGCATCGACCGAGTACGTTGGAATTCGGTCGCGGGTAACAGTATACACTTTTGGTTCAGCGTCGCCTTTACGCACAATCGTCAGTTTCACCTCTGTACCCCGTTTACCGCGCAGCGTCTGGAACACCTTGGCATTATCCACTTTGCTGCCGGTCAGGTCCGTTTCGTTTACCCGAATGATTTTATCCCCGCTCTGGATACCGGCCGTTTCCGACGGGCCACCCGCCAGGGGCGTTACTACATACACCGTGTCTTTGTAAATATTGAACTCAACCCCGATACCATCGAAGCCGCCCTCCAGTTGCGAACGGGCCGCAACGGCTTCCTGCGGATTCATGTAAGCGGTGTGTGGATCAAGTTTTTCCAGCATTTTATTGATTGAAAAATCCACGAGTTCGTCGGTATTAACGGTATCCACGTAGTTATTTTCAATCAGTTGTAATATCTCCCGGTACTTGGTGTACCCACGTCCAATGTTATTCAGGCTTTTCGCTCCTCCAAAAAACGTCGCGCCAATCAACATCCCGCCCGCGAGCGTAATTCCCATCAGCATCGGCAAACGAACCGTTGCTTTGTCGTTCTGAATCCGCTGTCCGCTGCTTTTCTGCCGGGCGTCGTTGCGTCCGGTTGGCTCCTCACCAAAGTGTTCGTTCTCCTCCATTCGTTTCTCTTCCTGATAACTGTCGTATGTATCTCTAAACGTTTGGAATATAGCTAAATGTTTAGGAGAAAGTCCTAATTGGGATAAAAAATTATGCGCACCTCCAAAAGTTAACGACAGGACTCGCTATCGATGGTAAAATGAACGAAGGCATCCAGCGCTGTTGGGTTACGAAGCGTGTCTTTACTGGCCGCCAGCGATGGGTCAACACCTGATAAAATTTTCTTGACGGGCGTTTCGAGTTTCTTACCGCTGATCGTGTACGGCACTTCGGGAATGGCATACACAGCATCCGGTACATGTCGCGGACTGAACTGCGAACGTAGTTGTTGTTTGATCCGGCTAACCAGTTCATCCGTCAGCGAATACCCATTCCGGAGCACCACGAACAGCGGCAGAAAATACCGGCCACCCGGCTGCTCGAGCCCTACCACCAGGCTGTCGGCGATTTCGGGCAGACTTTCGACGGCGCTGTAGATTTCACTCGTACCGATCCGAACGCCGTCGCGATTGAGCGTAGCATCGGAGCGGCCGTAGATGATGACCCCACTACGTTCGGTGATCCGGATGTAGTCGCCATGCCGCCAGATCCCGGGGTACTGTTCAAAATAGCTGCTGAAATAGCGCTTGTTGCCGGGGTCGTTCCAGAAATAGATAGGCATGGAAGGCATCGGTTCCATGATTACCATCTCGCCCAGTTCGCCCCGCACCGGCCGCGCCGATTCATCCAGAGCTTCTACTTTACAGCCCAGCATCCGGCATTGAATCTCACCGGCATACACCGGCAGCAATGGATTTCCACCCACAAATCCACTGCATACATCGGTACCGCCACTGAGCGAAATCAGCCATACGTCGGACTTCACGGCTTCGTATATCCACTGGAACCCTTCGGGTGGCAGGGGGGAACCTGTAGAGCCGATGGTACGCAGTTGCGGAAACCGGTTCATCAGATTCGGCCGCACACCCGCCCGAAGGCAGGCCAGGTAGAAGGCAGCCCCCCCGCCGAAATGATTGATCCGGGCCTGCTCGGCCAGATTCCAGAGCACGCTCAGATCGGGATAACCGGCGGCTCCATCGTACAACACCAGCGTTGTACCCAACAGCATGGAGCCGAGGGCGTAGTTCCACATCATCCAGCCGGTGGTCGAATACCAGAAATACGTCTCACCCGCCCGTACGTCCTGGTGCAGCCCCAGCGCCTTGAGGTGTTCCAGCAGACACCCGCCCACGCTATGCGTAATGGCTTTGGGTTTACCCGTCGTCCCCGATGAATAGAGAATCCAGATCGGATGATCGAACGGCACCGGCTCAAACTGAAGGCCCTCGGGTGCCACAGTATCCAGTACGTCGGTCCACAGCGTCGATCGTTCCAGCTTTTCGGCCGCGTAGGGGCTACTTCGGTTCAGATACGGTATCCACACAACCCGTTGCAGCGTCGGCAGGCTCACCCGCAGTTCGCGCATGGCGTTGGTCTTATCGATGGGTTTGCCGTTGTACGTGTAGCCATCGACGGCAAAAAGCAGTTTCGGTTCTATCTGCTGAAATCGGTCGACGATGCTGGCCGTTCCGAAATCCGGCGAGCAGCTCGACCAGACCGCCCCCACGGCGTTGGTCGCCAGAAACGCCACCACGGCTTCGGGGCAGTTGGGCAGCACCGACACGACCCGGTCGCCAATACCGACCCCCTGTTGAGTAAGGTAAGCAGCAACGGCCGCTACCTGCCGCTCCAGTTCCGCCCACGACATAGTCATGAGCCGGGGTTGCTGTTCGGAAGCAAAAAGTAAGGCCGGTCGCTGGGTAGTTTTATGGCGAAAAATGTGTTCGGCATAATTCAGGGTGGCCCCCGTAAACCACTGCGTTCCGATCATCCCCGCAGCCGACGACCGGCTACCTGGCTTCACAATAACCTGGTTATAAGGCGTGTGCCCCTGCACGTCGAAGAATTGCCAGATACTCTCCCAGAAATCTTCCAGGTCCGTAACGGACCAGTCCCACAGGTCATCGTAATCGCGGAAATAGAGCCCTTTTTTAATGAAGAGCCAGTCCATGTATCGTTTGAGCAGCGACTGTTCGCGGCTGCGCGGGGTAGGTGTATAAAGCGGTGTCAGTGTAGAGCCGGCCATGTGTCGGTCGATGATGAAGGTTTGTGTCAGGATACGAAAAACAGGTCGGATGCCTGCCGGAGCAGACAGTCGGCAAGGTGATTGAACAATCATGACATTGCCTTTCTGTAAACGTATTTGTGTTTACTTCTTGCGTATCCGGATTGTTTTTTTGATAAAAAACGTTGTGGGTAAAAGGCTTCGCAGTTAGTTATCAACAAAAGGCGTAACTTTGCAGCCCTTTACTTGAAGGCACAACTCAAACCGCTGACAATCAGCACCAGTACTTTTTCACAACAGTAGTGATTACTGTATTTTTCCATGAATCAGGATTTTGAACAGAACGACCGGAACAACGGCCGCCGGGATGGCGAGCCACAACGACCGTTTGATCGTTCGTCGGATCGTCGGGATGATGACCGCCAACCACGTTTTAACCGAAGCACGGGCTCACGCAATCGTGACGATGAGCCGCGCTTTAACCGCGACCGGGACAATGACCGCCGGGGCGGCTACCGCGACAACGATCGTCGGGACGCCGACCGTCGGAACGCCGACCGTCGGGGAACCGACCGTTCGGAGCGCCCGCGCTTCAATCGCGACCGTGATGAGCGCCCACGTTCTGACCGACGCGATGAATCAGGTGAGCGCCGGTTCAACAATCGACCCGACCGTCAGAATAATGACCGTAGTGACCGCCCCCGCTTTGACCGGGACAGCCGTAGTGATAAGCCCCGCTTTACTGATAATCGACGCGACAACGACCGTACTGAGCGGCCACGTTTCGATAACCGCACTGAACGCCCGGATCGATTCGGCGATAACCGCCGATTCAACGAACGACGTAACGATAACCGCGAAGAAGGGGACGACAACCGCTTTGGCAGCGAGCGCCGGTATTCGGAGCGCAACGATCGCCGGAGCGACGACCGTCGGGACACCGACCGTACTGATCGGCCCCGGTTCAATCGCGACGCCGATCGCCGGGACGCCGGCCGCCGGGATGGCGATCGTAACGACCGACCCCGCTTCGAGCGCCGGGATGAAGGTGGTGAACGCCGGTTTGGAAACCGGGATCGGGAGGACCGTAGTGACCGGCCTCGTTTTGATCGGCGCGATGATGACCGCCGAAGCAATGACCGTCGGGACGCCGACCGTCGGGACGCCGACCGTACCGATCGGCCACGGTTTGAGCGAAACGATCGCCCCGAGAAACCGCGCTTTGATCGGGATACTGATCGTCGGGAAACCAGACGGCGTGACGACCGTACCGACCGTTCACATTCGTCGGATGCCGAAAATCGGTACACGAATGAGCAACGCAGCGAGTCGCGGGAACGCCGTACGGGTCGTTACGACCGTTCGCCGGATTATAACTTCGAAGCCATCCGCGACGGTTTGCCGGCTAAGCAACGCGTTAAATTAGACAAAGAGGCCAACACTAATCGCACCAGCGAGCCAGGCCTGACGCGCCTGAACCGCTACATTGCCAACGCGGGTATCTGTTCACGCCGGGAAGCCGACGAACTCATTGCCCGGGGCGACATTTCGGTGAACGGCAACGTCGTGACCGAGATGGGCTACAAGGTGAAACAGGGCGACATCGTCAAGTTTGGTACGAAGGTGCTGAATCCGGAAAAGCTGGTCTACGTTCTGTTGAACAAACCGAAAGACTATATCACAACAACCGACGACCCGGAAGAGCGTAAGACCGTTATGGAACTTATCGCCGATGCGGGTAATTTCCGGCTGTATCCGGTCGGTCGGCTGGACCGTAACACTACGGGTCTATTGCTGATGACCAACGACGGTGAACTGGCTGATAAGCTGACGCACCCGTCGAACAACATCCGGAAAATTTACCAGGCTGAACTCGACAAGCCCATCACGGAAGAACACTTCGAGGCTATTCAGCAGGGGGTCGAACTGGAAGATGGTTTCATCAAACCAGATGCCCTCAGCATCGTAACGCCCGACGCCCAGGTAATCGGCATTGAACTACACAGCGGCCGGAACCGGATTGTGCGCCGGATCTTCGAACACTTCGGGTATGAGGTGGCCAAGCTTGACCGTACTACCTACGCCGGGCTGACCAAGAAAGACCTGCCACGGGGTAAGTGGCGGTTCCTGGAGCCAAAAGAAGTCGTCAAGCTCAAGTACTTCAACTAATTTTTTTCAGACAGCAGTAAAAGCGGGTTTCTTCTACGGAGAGCCCGCTTTTTTCGTTTACAATGTGCTTTTTTTTAGTTGTTAGCAGCAGGCTGTTTGATAGAAATGTCCGCAGCAACTCAACAAAAGTTCTGAACTACCCGTTGGAAGGAGTACATATGAAGAAGGATGCGAACATCCTTTCGTATGCTTACTGCTTTGTCCAACTAAATATCACTACGTTATGAACACCAAAAAGTGGCTCATGGCCATGGCACTGATGGCCGCCCCAATCCTGATGGTCTCCTGCAATGACGACGACGATTCAACGCCCGACGATCCGAACGATACGTTTGGCGCCACGTTGAACGGCGGCCAGGAGGTACCTCCAACCAGTTCGACCGCCACCGGCACCTACACGGCCAACTACAACCGGGTAACGCGGGTACTGAGCTACACCGTAGCCTACCAGGGCTTTACGCCGACTATGGGTCACATCCATTCCGTAACGGCTACCACGGCTGAGGGCAACAACGGACCGGTTTCTATTCCGTTCCAAGGCTCACTGGCCTCGCCTATCTCTGGTACAGTTGCGCTCAGCCAGGCGCAACAGGATGAGATGTATGCTCGCCGTACGTACGTCAATCTGCATTCGGCGCAGTTTCCGAATGGTGAAATCCGGGGAAACGTCCGCCAGACTGACTAGTCGTATTGCGGTTTACCTTCGTTCTTCCGAGAGCAAAAGCCCCAAAACAGGGGCTTTTGTTGTAGTATAGCGTATCAGCGCAAACAACGCGGCTGCCCTGCTGGTCTTATCCATACACGATCAATCCTATCTCCTTGAACCACCTGTTCCCTTACATCGAGCGGACGCTGCTGCATCCGGGCGTAACGATCAACGAGCAGTACGAAGCTTTGGACGAAGTCACACAGCTTGGCCTGGCCGGACTAACGGTTGCACCTTTCTGGGTCAAAAAATTCCGGCGCGAACTGGGCGATTCGCATCCGGCGGTGCTGAGTACGGTCGTCGGTTATCCCTACGGTTACCAGCGCACGGAAGCCAAACAAACCGAAGTCGAATGGGCACTGAAAGACGGGGCCAGCGAAATCGAAGCGGTACTGAACACCTCGGCACTGTTCTCCCCAACGTTTGTCTGGTTGAAAATCGAACTGGTCAAACTGATCGCGCTGGCTCATGCCGAGGAGAAGCTGTTCACGGTCATCCTGGAGTCGTCGCTCCTCAATCGGGACCAATTGGTCAACATGATAAAACTGGCAGCCGACGCCGGAGCCGATTTCATCAAGAACCGGACTGACGCCGATCAGACCAGCCGTTTCTCCCTCGACGGCGCGCTGGCGTTCCGGCAATTAGTACCCTCATCAGTAGGCGTCAAAATCGTAGTGGATGGGGCATCGGAAAGCGAGATGGAACAGTTGGTAGCGGCCGACGTGGAGCGGCTGGCACTGGGTTCGTCGCTGGCTACATTACCGAATAATTAAGCTTTTTTACGTATTCTACTATGTTACTATATTTAGTTAATTTGCGGCTATCTACATCACAAACTGCTCATGAGACCCCTTATTTTTTTCTTATTCCTTTTCGTTAGTCTACCTTTATTTGCTCAAAAACAAGCTTTTAAGCCCTTTGAAGTTGACAAACCAGCCGAGCCCCAGGGCGGTACACAATACCTCGACGCTTTCGTTCAGGCTAACCTTCGCAAACCAATATCTGCCCGGTCGCAGAACATCAATGGCCGTGTAATTATCGGTGCCGTTATTCAGGCCGATGGTTCTCCCACCGATGTAAAGGTTATTAAGTCACTGCGGCCCGATTGCGACCGCGAAGCTATACGTGTGTTTTCGCTATATAAAAACTGGTCGCCCGCCCGAAAAGCCGACAAACAGGTGTCGCAGGAGGTGACATTCCCGATTCTGTTCAAGCCCAACCAGCCGTTTCTCTACGTTAATGGTGCAACCGTCAGCTACTACGATAAGGACTTCAGGGAGTTACCCGACAGCACTGAGCAAGCCCGCTACAAGCAGGTAAGCCCGATGGATTCGGCCGGGTTGCCCACCGCCGACGTCGTCGTATTCGAACGTAAAGGCAAGTCCTGGCAGGAATACAACCGGCTACAGTTGGTCCAGAAAGACGTTAAACCGCTCAACCGGGCCGACAAACGGAGGTACATGCTTGGGTATCAGTCTACCCCTGGCCGGTGGGAAGGAATCGTTTTTGAGATTGACGAAGCCGGAATAATCCGCAGCCAGCAATCGTACGAAAAAGGGAGGCCCGTTGGCACTTCATTCACATTTGACTCCTCCGGCGTCCTGCAACAAAAACGGGAAGAATACGACACGCAGATCGTCACTACATCCTGGTATCCTAATGGGCAACTGCGGCAGGTCCTGGTCAGCCCGTTGCCGAAAGCAAAAGACGGTCATGCACCCGGCAAAATCATGGGTCTGTGGAGCAACACCGGTGAACATCTCGTCCAGGAGGGCAATGGGCTGGCTGTCCTATCTGAACCCCAGCGCTCTGAAAAGGATACGGCCCAGCAAACGCTGTTTGTTGAAAAAGGACAAATAGTCGACGGCCTGAAGCAGGGCGTCTGGACGGGCCGCTACAAAGATGGCTCCTTTTTTTACGAAGAAACTTACGATAAAGGAATTTGCCAGGGTGGTAAATCGATAGTAGCCGGTTCCGATACGCTACGGTACACAACCCTGGAGAAACAGCCTCAATTTCCAGGTGGCATGCAGGCGTTGGGCCAATTCCTGGCTCAGAATCTACGCTACCCTGCCGAAGCCCAGAAAGCCCGGGCACAGGGGCGCGTTCTGGTTAGTTTTGTTGTTAATACCGATGGCACCCTGTCCGACGTACACGTTTTGCAGGGGCTCGGCTTTGGCGCCGATGAAGAAGCGCTTCGGGTAGTAAACAAATCGCCCAGGTGGGAACCGGGTTTTCAACGCGGCCGGCGCGTACGGGTACGGTATGCCCTGCCCATCAATTTTACCTTACACTAAGTTTCCGGACGAAGCAATGGCTTAAGCTATTTGTTTGGCTGCTGATCACTTACTTTACGGCAACTTGTACGGCGATTGGCATGGTCATCGAGACCGGTCGACGCACCAGCCAGTAAGTGACTATGTATGATTCGCTATGAGAAAAACTTTACTGATTCTGCTATTCCTGAATGCCTCGCTATCATATGCCCAGTTTCCGCTGCACAAAAACTCGGTGCGGGCTACGGTGGACTACATGACGCTATCCAATCCTGAGGATGCAGGCTTACGGTTTAGCGTTCAGGCCGCTCGCCATTTTCTCAACGATCGGTTTGTAATAGCCGCCAGCCTTGGCTATCTGACGTATTCAACAGATCAGCAGACGTTTACCGACGTACCGCTAGGCCAGGATCAGCGGACCCGCTTAACCGGCGACCTTACGTTTCTCTACGACTTTCTACCGAGCAATCGCCATGCCTTGCGGGCAGGAGCCGGCCCATCACTCTGGTACCGCGATGATGACGTACTGACGGGGTATTACCTGGTCCGGTTGCCGGATGGTAGCCTTGCGACGACGTCGGTGCAACGCGAGCGCCAACAGACGAATGATTTTGGCTACCACCTGACGGTTGAATACGAATACCTGATCAAACCAAACATATCCCTGCACAGCCGAATTGGGTACGCTGATCTGGTCAATGGTGGTATCAGCGGTATGGCGGGTCTAGGCGTTGGCTACCGGTTTTCATTCAAAAAGCGGACCGTTGCCCAGCCGGTTTCTCAGTGATGATCTTACGGTCCTCACTTCAATGTCAGTCTGTAACGCTGCGTTAAAAAACTTAACATAAAGTTACATATCATCCATCAACAAATGGACGTTTTAGAGGAGTCAACCTTCACCCCTTATGAAAAACGTCCTGTACCTCTGCCTTTTATTACCTTGTTGCGTCAACGCTCAATCAAGTGGCCAACAGGAACCCATTCGCCCTGCCTTTAGTCAATCGTTTGATCGGGGCAACTGGCAATTTACTGCCCGTGGCGGCTATTTGCGCGGCATTTTGTTCCGAAATCGGATCAATACGCAACTCAATGCAGGCTATTTCGTAGCCAACAAATTGCTCCTCGGGGTAGCCGGTCTGTACACCCGTGAGTGGTTAGGTAAAGCTGGTTACCAAACCTTCAGTGCCGGACCGATGGTGCATTGGCAAATTACCCGCACCCGCGTATCCCCCTTCGTTGAGCTAACTTATCAATTTGAACGCCGAACCTTGAATTCACCGGGTATTGCCAGGCGGGAGCCAGGGCTCCAGCGGTCGGCGCTGTTTATGCCGGGATTAAGCATTGGGCTCTCTCCTACCCTCCGCGCAGAATTGAGCTACGGTTTTCAGTATAACGTACGTACGCTTTCTGATGGTTTCTCCAGTCGTCGGTACATAGGCTATTACGCTCATCCTCAGCTTGGTCTTTCTTATATTGTTGCTCGAAAGCGCGGTTAGCTGCCTCAGATTGGATCTGTTCGGGTTATTAACCGGTTTATCCCCATTTTTCGATAAATTTGTCGGATAATCCCCGATTAAATGTCCCTGAAGCAAGTTCCTCTCCATCACGTTCATCAGCAGTCAGGCGCGAAGATCGTGCCGTTCGCGGGTTTCGAAATGCCCGTTCGCTATACCTCCGATCTCGACGAACATAACACCGTCCGTAATGCGGTCGGCATTTTCGACGTATCGCACATGGGCGAATTCATCCTCAAAGGTGAGGGGGCGCTGGACCTGATCCAGCGCGTATCGGCCAACGATGCGTCTACGCTCTACGACGGTAAGGTGCAGTATAGCTACCTCCCCAATGACCAGGGCGGCATTGTCGACGACCTGCTCGTGTACCGGATCAGTGCGGTCGAGTACATGCTCGTTGTCAACGCGTCGAACATTGACAAAGACTGGAACTGGATCAGCCAGCACAATACCGACAACGTTGACATGGTCAATATCTCCGACGGTATGTGCCTGTTTGCCGTGCAGGGGCCGCTGGCGGCCAAAGCGCTCGAATCCCTGACCCCGGCCAAACTGGACTCGATGGGTTACTATACCTTCGAGAAAACGGATTTTGCCGGAGCGGCCAACGTCATCGTGTCGGCCACGGGTTATACGGGTGCGGGCGGCTTTGAAATCTACGTCGCCAATGAGCAGGCCGAAGGGGTCTGGCACGCGATTATGGAAGCCGGAAAACCTTACGGCATCAAACCCATCGGACTCGGTGCCCGCGATACATTACGACTCGAGATGGGGTTCAACCTATACGGTAACGACATCACCGACGAAACTTCTCCCATTGAAGCCGGACTGGGCTGGGTTACCAAATTTACCCATGACTTCATCGGGGCAGACCAGTTCAAACAACAGAAAGAACAGGGCGTCAGCCGGAAACTGGTCGGCTTTGAGATGATTGACCGGGGCATTCCGCGCAGTCACTACGCCCTCACTGATGCCGACGGCAACGCCATTGGCGAAGTAACGTCCGGTACGCAGTCGCCCACGCTGGGAAAAGGGATCGGCCTCGGCTACGTATCAACGGCCTTTGGCAAACCCGGCACCGAGATTTTTGTAAACGTGCGCGATCGACTCCTGAAAGCGCAGATCGTTAAGCTTCCTTTCGTAAAAAAATAAGCTGAACCGGGATTTAAGGGATTGAGCCGATTAACACGACTTTGTGAAGCGTCCTGCGCTTAACCAAAGCAAAATCCTGCCAATCAGGTCAATCCCTTAAATCCCAGTTCTGACAACTATGAAACAAATCGACGTTTGTTTGACACCGGAACTGTTGCATCTGCACGCAATGGATAACACCATTGTGATCGTTGCCGACGTATTCCGGGCGACATCCTGTATGGTGACGGCCTTTGCCTATGGCGTGGACAGTATCATCCCCGTTGCCACCATCGACGAATGCCAGCTCTGGCAGGAACGCGGCTACCTGGCCGCAGCCGAACGTAATGCCCGCAAGGTAGATGGTTTTGAACTGGATAATTCGCCATTTACGTACATGCAGGAAATGATTCGGGGCGAAAAAGTGGCCATGACTACTACCAACGGCACGTATGCCATCACCCGTTCACGGGCGGCCGTGAAAGTGTTGGTCGGTTCCTTCCTGAATCTGGAAGCCATTGCGCGGTATCTCCGTTCGGAGCCGTACGATGTGCTGGTGCTATGCGCGGGCTGGAAGGGTAAAGTCAATCTGGAAGATACGTTGTTTGCGGGCGCCCTGGTTGACCGGCTGAAAAGCCACTTCATGACCGCCGAAGACAGCGCCCTGATGGCCTGGCGACTGTACCAGCAGGGCAAAGACAACCTGCTCAGCTACCTCGCCAATTCGTCGCACATCCGGCGGTTGCAGCGGCTGGGTATTCAGCGCGATATCACCTATTGCCTGCAACACGACCTCTACGACGTAATTCCGGTGCTACGTGGCAACTCGCTGGTCAGCATGGAACTATAAAACGAAAAGCCAGGCCCGAAAGCCTGGCTTTTCAATGGTATCTGACTGACATCGTTAAACGACCTCAGCCACCTGCTGTTCGTTTTGCAGGTACTCGTATACGCCTTGCAGCGTGGTTAGTTTCGGATAATCTTCGTCGGGAATGCGGATACCGAACTCCTGTTCCAGTTGCATAATCAGATCCACGCTGTCGAGGCTATCGAAGCCCAGATCCCGGTTAAAATGCAGCGGGTGGCCGTTCTGTTCGGCCAGGGCCGATTCCTGAACCCCAAAATTCTTGAGTAGCTGGATAACGCGCTCTTTCATAATTTGCCGTTTATAAGGTTGATGGGTGATGTACTTTCGTTACTACTAACTCCCACCGGGCGGGGTTTGGTATGTAGCGACGCCATCAATTTTAGATTTTTTAACAACGCTACTGCAGGCTCTCCCCAAGCAACCGCTTCAACTCAAGCCGGTTGAGCAGCAACTGGTATTGAAAATTCAATTGGCCAAGTTCTGCTTCTTCCAGCCCCGTTTCCGCACTCTGCAATTCCACGTTTGTAATCACCCCATTGCGCAGCCGGGCATTGGCGATATCCAGCGCCTTTCGGGCCTGGAGCACCTGCGTTTCAAGATTTTGCAGGCGGGTCTGGTTGCTCCGGATGTCGGCGTTCAACTGCGCGATGCTCTGCCGTAGCTGAGCGTTGGCCGTTTCGAGGGCGTAGCGACTGGCATTCAGGTTAAGGTGAGCCGCCTGATTCTGCAAGTTGTACCGATTGCCGGCATAAAGCGGCACCACAATATTGATCCCGGCCGCCATATTGGCCCGGGGCTTCTCCACTTCCAGTGGGTACCCGTTCTTAAATCCCGCCGTCCCACTGAACGCGATACTCGGCTGTCCGGCCCGTTTGTTCACCAGAATATCGGTCTCGGCCGCCCGCAAACGGTCCTGAGCAAGCTGTACGTCCTTGTTGCCGGCCAATATGCCCTGTACATCTCCGCTGAGATCGAGCGGCTGAACCGGCGTACCGGCGGCCGGTACGCCGGCGGCAGCTAGCCCAGCGTTGAACTGGTTGACGGCCTCGCTAACGTTTGGATTTGGAATACCCGTCAGGTACGTCAGCAGGGCCAGTTGGCGTTCCAGTTGGTTCTGGATTTCGATTCGGCGGTTCGTAGCCACTTTCACCCGTACCGCCTGCGTCAATACGTCGTATTCGAGAGCGTCGCCGTTTTGCAGTCGTGTGGCCAACAACCGCACATTAGCCCCTGCTGTTTTGATCACCGAATCCTGCACGGCCAGACTCTTCTGTAAAAACCCGACACCGTAGTAAGCCGCGGCCACCTGGTATCCCAACGTCTGCTGGGTCAGTTCATACGTCCGGCGCAGCACCTGTACGTTGTCGGTCGCCTGCCGAACCGCAGCCTCCGTCCGACCAAAATCGTAGATCGTCTGCCCGATACCGACGTTGCCGTTGATGTTGTTGTTCGGGGCCAGCTTCAGGGTAGCCTCCTGGCCGTTAATTGGAAACGTAACCTGTGGTACCGGTGTGATGTACGTGTAATTGCCGTTCAGGTTAACCGATGGACGTAGCGCCGTTCGGGCGATGTCGATCCGTAGCTCACCGGCCCGGATAAGCTGGTCCTGTTGTTTCAGCACCGGGTAGTTAGCGTTGGCCTGCTGGATCAGCGTCCGCAGTTCGTCGGGCAGCGGCACCGGTTGTGTCTGAGCCTGAGCAACACTACCGGCCAGGGCAGCGACGACTATTAAAATTGATTTCATTGAGTTTGTCACGAGTAGAAAACCAGTTTTAGTGCGCTGCTTCAGCGGCTGCTTTAGCCGTGGCAGCATCCATTTTTTTGTTCTGCAACAGGAACAGCAGCGGAAACGACACGATGAAGAACACTCCCGCCAGCCGGAACGTATCGAGGTACGCCAGCAGCAGCGTCTGTTTCTGAACCGCCAGTTCGAGGTTACGGTAAGCCCCAGATATGGCGTCGAGTGAGTTGATACCTTTCGCAATCAGTCCTTGCGCGATGCTGTTGATCCGTTCGGTTGCCAGCGGGTTATCCGGGTTGATGTTCGATACCAGATCGACGCGGTGATACGCCGACCGCTGGGCGATGTAGGTGTTGGTAATCGCCACCCCAAACGCCCCACCGAGCTGCCGCGTCATGTTTGTGAACGCGATACCGGTCGGCAACTCAAACGGCTTCAGCGTCGAAACGGACGAGTTGATGAGCGGTACGTTCAGAAAGGCCAGACCAACCCCACGGATCAGCAGTGCCTCCGTAAAATAGCCGTCGGTTGTTTCGGCGTTGTAGCCCGACATCATGAAGCAGAAAACAGCAAAGAGCACGTAGCCCGCCATCACGATGTAGCGGGGCGACACCCCCTTGGCCAGCAGCCGGCCTACCAGCGGAAAGCAAACGGCCGCGATGGCTCCGCCCGGAATGAGCAGTTGGCCTGTTTTAGTAGCCGTGTAGCCGATCACCCGCTGCACAAACAGCGGATACAGCAGTACGGACGTGAACAGACCGTATCCGACCACAAAGACCAGAAAAGCCCCTAGCGCCAGATTACGGTTTTTTAGCACCCGCAGGTTCAGCACCGGCGTTTTGGTACCACGGAGTTCGTACCAGATGAAGAAAGGTATGGCAATAGCCGCGGCCACCGTCAGGTACAGGATGATGTTATCCTCGAACCAGTCGTCGGCTTCACCACGCTCCAGTACGTACTGCAAACTACCCACGCCTACGGTCAGCAGCAGAATTCCGGTCCAGTCGATGTTGATCTTACTGCGGTCAATGTCATACTCGTCTTCTTTCTTCTCGATGAAATTCAGGCTCAGAAAGACCGCCAGAATCCCCACCGGAATGTTGATGTAGAACATCCAGCTCCAATGGTAATTATCGATGATGTAGCCGCCCAGCGTCGGTCCGAACGTTGGACCCAGCACGATACCCAGACCAAACAGCGCCGACGCCAGCGCCCGCTGCTGGGGCGGAAAGGCATCGAACATGATTCCCTGTGAGGTTGACAGCAGGGCTCCACCGCCTACCCCTTGCAGGAAGCGGAACGCCACGAGCGTCCAGAGGTCCGGGGCTACGCCACAGCCGTAGGAGGCCAGCGTAAACAGAATAATTGAGCCGATGTAGTAGTTCTTACGACCGAAGTAACCCTGCAAAAAGCTCGTCATCGGAATCACGATTACGTTCGCGATGCCATACGACGTAACGACCCACGAAACGTCTTCGATGGTAGCGCCGAGGTTACCGGCAATGTCGGTCAGGCCGACGTTCACGATCGACGTATCAATCAGTTCCATAATGGCCGCCGAAACAGCCGTTATGACGACGATCCACCGCCGAAATCCACTTTGTGCCATGATTTAGAGGGGAGAAAAGGCCGGAGAGGGAGGAAAGGCGGAGGGAGAATGGAACCGTTCAGCTCCCTTTCCTCCTCTCCTCCCTTTTCTCCCCTTCCTCCTTTTAATCTTAATTACCTACCTGAACAGCGACTTCTGTGCTAAGCCCCGCCCGCAGTTGTTCCTTGTAGTTTTGCGGATTCTGGATTTCGATTTTGACCGGCACCCGCTGCGTGATTTTCACGAAGTTCCCCGACGCGTTATCGGGGGGCAGCAGGGCAAACCGGGCGCCCGTCGCTTCCGACAGTGACACAACCTTCCCCTTGATGTCAAGATTGGGATAAGCGTCGAGCTTGATGTTGACCGGCTGGCCGATTTTCATTTTTTCAAGCTGGGTTTCCTTAAAGTTAGCCACCACCCAGAACGTCGAATCGGCGACGATGGTCATCAGGTTCTGGCCGGGCTGTACGTACTGGCCTACCACTACGTTTTTCCGTCCGATCTTTCCCTCGATAGGAGCCGTAATCTGGGCGTAACCGACGCGCAGTTTCGCGTTTTCGATGGCGGCCTGCTTCACTTTCAGAAGCGCTTCTACTTTCTGGATGTTCGCCTGCGCGCGCTGAATAGCCGCCTGTGCTACCCCCTGGGTCGTACGGGCCTGCGCCACCTGCTCGACCGTTGCCTGATACTGACTGGCCTGCACGTGCGCGTTGTTCCGGGAATCTTCCAGTTGCTTTTGTGTCAGCGACTGCTCTTTGTATAGGTTCTGGTCGCGGTTCAGATCATTGCGGGCTTTATCGCGACGGATCGCCTGCACGTCGGCATTTGTCTGCGCCACTTTCAGGCCAGCCTGTACGTTTCGCAAATTTGCCTGAGCGTTGGCCAGTTCGGCCCGGGCCGTCTGCAAATCGGCCAGCGTTGACTGATAATCGGCCTCAGCCTGTTGCAGGGCCACATCGTACTCCTGCGGATCGATGGTTGCGAGGACCTGTCCTTTCTTAACCGTTGCGTAGTCGGCCACATTTACTTGCTGCACGTAGCCCGCCACCCGCGCCAGTACGGGAGCTGAGTTACCTTCAATCTGAGCGTTGTCTGTCGTTTCAAACTTCTGGTTGTAGCGATACGACTGAAATCCGTAGAAAGCACCCGCCAACAGCACAATGGCGATAATGATGCGGGGCATGTTCTTACGGAATGAGTTGGTTTCTTCGGTTGCCATGAACGTATATGTACTTACTGATTGAATGCGCGTTTAGAACAAATAATTTAGTCAACTTGTTTGACTATCCGAGGGCAAAAGTAAACTGAGTTGACTTTATAGTCAAGGAAGTTGACTATATTTGTACAGACATTGTTCGAGAATTCATGTGATTTATTTTATTTTGCCAATATGATCGTCGAAAAAGACAATACAGCGTTTGACTTTGAAGAGTTTAAGCTCATCCGGGGCCGTGCCTTGGGTCGTCTGATCTGGCGCCTGAAGCGGTTCATGGACAACTTCATTGAACCCCGGTTGCACGCGATGGGCTATACCGATTTCAAGATGAGCTACCTGATGTTTCTGGCCAACATCAACGAAAATGGTATTACAAATAATGAGTTAGCCAAACGTGCCTGCGTGACGAAGCAGATGATGAGTAAAATTGTCAGTCTGCTGGAAGCTGAAGGGTACATTTATACGCAGAAACATCCGACCGATTCCCGTTCTAGTGTGATCTTTCTCAACGAGCGCGGAAAAAAGCTATTCATCGCGTTGCGGGAGTGTATGCAGGAGGCCCGTAACCACTTCGACGCCATTGTTGGCCACGACCGTATGGAAATGGTCATTGATACAATGGTCGATCTGGTTACTGAGTTGGATAAAGACAACGAGTGCCGCACGCAGGCATAAGTGTCAATGCTACGACAACAGAACCAATCACCCTACTTTAATAGTAGATTACCAACCTCCTGAAATAACGAAGTTAATCAATTCGCTTTCAAGCAAATAAACCGCATACACGAGATCCAAAAGCGACAATTTGGCCCGGTGTGAATGGAATTATTTTGTAATTTCGGTGTTTCTCAGGTAGACTTTTTCACGTACTCATGATTGAAAGACCAATAACAGACTGGTTACCGCTGACGAAACAGGAAGTAGAGAAGAGAGGCTGGGACGAAGTGGATATCGTGCTGGTGTCGGGCGATGCCTACGTCGATCACCCGGCGTTTGGCACGGCTGTGATTGGTCGGATCATGGAGAGTGAAGGCTTTCGCGTAGCGATCATCGCCCAGCCCAACTGGAAAGACGACCTGCGGGATTTCAGGAAATTCGGTCGCCCGAAATACTTCTTCGGCGTTACGGCCGGGTGCATGGACTCGATGGTCAACCACTACACGGCCAACAAGCGCCTGCGCTCCAACGATTCCTATACGCCTGGTGGCGAAGCGGGTTTCCGCCCCGACTACGCGACCATCGTGTATTCAAAAATCTTAAAGGAATTATATCCCGACGTACCGGTACTGCTCGGCGGCATCGAAGCGTCGCTGCGCCGGGTTACGCACTACGATTACTGGCAGGACAGGCTCATGCCGTCGATCCTGGTCGATTCGGGGGCCGATATGCTCGTGTACGGTATGGGTGAACAACCCCTGCGCGAGATTCTGAAACTGGTGCAGAAAGGCGTACCCTTTACGTCGATGCGGACCATCAACCAGGTGGCATTTCTGCACGATACCAAAACCGGCCCCCTGCGCGATTACAATAACTGGGAAAACGTTGAGCTAGCCAGCCACGAAGTTTGCTTGGAAGATAAGATCAGGTACGCGGCCAACTTCAAGATCGTGGAGGTGGAGTCGAATAAGTGGCAGGCCAACCGGATTACGCAGCGGGTGGGTGACCAGGTTCTGGTAATCAATCCGCCGTTCAAGACGATGGACGAGACTGAGATCGACAAGTCGTTCGATCTGCCGTATACGCGTCTGCCGCACCCAAAATACAAAAAGCGGGGCCCGATTCCGGCCTACGAAATGATCAAGTTCTCGGTCAACATGCACCGGGGTTGTTTCGGCGGCTGTAGCTTCTGTACCATCTCGGCGCACCAGGGTAAGTTCATTGCCTCGCGGTCTGAGAAGTCGGTGCTGAAGGAAGTCGACGAAATCACGAAGCATCCAGAGTTCAAAGGGTACATTTCCGACCTGGGCGGCCCGTCGGCGAACATGTACAAGATGAAGGGCAAAGATGAGTCGATCTGCGCCCGTTGTCAGAGCCCGAGTTGTATTCACCCGGTGATCTGTTCAAACCTCGATACGTCGCACAAGCCCCTGACGGAACTCTACCGCAAGGTGGACGCCAACCCCAATATCAAGAAGGCGTTTGTTGGCTCAGGTGTTCGCTACGACCTGCTGGTCGATGATTTCAACAAGAACAACGAAGACGGCAACCACGATGAGTACATGGAGCAGCTCGTTACGCGCCACGTATCGGGTCGGTTGAAGGTAGCTCCAGAGCATACATCGGACGATACGTTGCGCATTATGCGGAAGCCGTCGTTCAAATACTTTAAGCTGTTCAAGAAAAAGTACGACAAGATTCAGGATAAGCACAACCTGAAGCAGCCGCTGATTCCGTACTTCATTTCGTCGCACCCCGGTTGCGAGGAACAGGACATGGCGAATCTGGCGGCCGAGACCAAAGACATGGGTTTTCAGCTCGAACAGGTGCAGGATTTCACGCCCACGCCGATGACGGTGGCCGAGGTCATCTACTACTCGGGTGTTCACCCGTATACGCTGAAACCAGTCAAAACGGCCAAAACCCGTGAGGAAAAACAGGCGCAGAACCGCTACTTCTTCTGGTACAAGCCCGAGTTCAAGGACTGGATTCGCAACCGGCTGAACAAACTCAACCGCCCGGATCTGGCCGAAAAGCTGGTAGGAGTGCCCAAGAAGCCAGACGCTAAGAAGTCGTCGTATAAAAAACCGTTCGATTCCCGAAAGAAGAAACGGTGAAGCCGCGCTGGCTGAGCCAGTGATTACACTTTAGTAACGTATTTATAAAAAAGCGATGGTCTCTTATTGGGGTCGTCGCTTTTTTAGTTACTCTATAGTATTAATATTCTAATTTTTTATTTTCCTATTCTCATTTTTAATGCTATTTTAATGGGCCCAATTTTTAGCGCTTTGGGTACTTATCATCAACCTAAACATATCCATTCATGCAAACTACTACCTATCGCCGACTGGCCAGGTTTGTGCTGTGGTCAGGGATGTGCCTGTTACATGCGGTCGCTTTTGCACAAACGACAGTCAGCGGCACAATCAGGTCAGAAAATGGTACACCTATTCCGGGTGCAAACATCGTGGTGAAAGGCACCTCCACCGGAACAACCAGCACTGCCGACGGAACGTACACGCTCAATGTCTCGCAACGAAACGCCACGCTGGTGTTTTCCTCGATCGGCTTCCAGTCCAAGGAAGTAGCCATTGGTTCAGGCAACACCCTGAATGTTACGCTCACTGAAGACGTCGCCAATCTGGAAGAAGTGGTGGTAACGGGGCTGGCAACCAGCATCAAGCGATCCAACCTTGCTAACGCCATATCGACGGTTTCGGCCAAGGAGCTGATCGGTACCACGCAGATTCAAACCGTTGACAATGCCCTTTATGGTAAACTGACCGGGGTGAACATCAACACCAATGGCGGAGCGCCGGGTGGAGGTGTTTCCGTTCAGCTCCGGGGTATTTCGTCGCTGGTGGGAGCCTCGCAGCCCCTATATATCATTGATGGAGTCTATGCCAACAACGCCGTAAACCGTAACGGCCGGGGAAGCGTAACGGGCGCGTCGGGGGTCGAAACCCAGGACGATGCAGCGAACCGTATTTCCGACCTCAACCCGAACGACATCGAAACGGTCGAGGTACTGAAGGGGCCCTCGGCTGCGGCTATTTATGGAACACGGGCCAACGCGGGCGTTATCATCATTACCACCAAACGGGGCACCGCCGGCAAAACCCGCCTGACCTTTGCGCAGGACTATGGCTTCGCCGTGGCGCAGCGGCTGCTGGGCGTCGACAGTTGGTCGGAGGACAAGATCAACACGTTCTTTGCCGCAGCCCGGCGGCCTGTCGAACTGGATCGGTTCCGGGCGTCCAATGGCCAGACGTACGACTACGAAAAGTATTTCTACGGCAACACGGCCCCGCTCTCAAACACACGACTGGGTCTGTCGGGCGGCAACGACAAAACCCGGTTTTACATTTCAGGAGCCTTCACGAACGAGAAGGGCATCATCCGGCGTACAGGCTTCGAACGGTACTCCATCCGGGCCAACATTGATCATAAATTGACCCAGGATATTACGCTGTCGGTCGGCTCCAATTACATCAACACCAACACCGACCGGGGCTTTACCGGTAACCAGAACAACTCCGGGGCCAGTATCGGCTACAACATCGCCTACGTACCCAACTACTTCAGCCTGTTTCCGGACGCCAGCGGTCGCTACCCCGACAACCCGTATTTCTCGGAGAACCCGGTGGCCGTTACGGATCGGGGCATTAACAACTCGAACGTGAACCGCTTTATCCAGTCATTCAACCTGACGGCCAATCTGTACAAATCAGAGCGGGTGCTGCTCAAACTGATCGGCCAGGGTGGGCTGGATTTTGCGCAGAACACAACGCAGGTTTATTTGCCCGAGGATCTACAATTTCAGCGTGCCCAGGGCAACCCGGGCGACGTAATCTGGGGGAAGACCGAAAACGTCAACACGAACTTACAAGCGGCTCTGGTGTTCAACTGGAACGTCAATCGCGTCAACCTCACCTCTCAGGTAGGTGTAGTTCGACTGAATTTCCGCGAGGATCGCCTGCTTAACCGGTCGCGGGGGCTGGCCGGTGGGCAGAACAACCTTCGGCAGGGAACGGTCCAGGAAATCTTTGACCAGCGGTTCCAGAAAGTTACCGATGTAGGGGTGTTTGCCCAGCAGGAAGCCAACTGGGAGGATAAAATCATCGCTACGGTGGGCGTTCGCTGGGATAAATCGACGCTTATCGGCGACGCCAACCGCTTCTGGGCGTTCCCGAAAGCTTCGCTGGCCGTCAACGTAGCCAACTTCAATTTCATCCGGTCGTCGGGGCTATCCACTATTTTCTCGCAGATTAAACCCCGCGTTGCCTATGGCGAAACGGCGGGCGTGCCGGCCTTTGGTACGACCTTCACCCCGCTGAACTCGGCAAACATCGGTGGTTTGCTGGGATCGGTCGTCACCACGGCTGCGGGTAACAATGCCATTGAACCCGAGCGGGCTGGTGAGCTGGAGTTTGGCCTCGACTTAGGCTTGTTTAACAACCGCATTTCGCTGGAAGCTACGTATTACGACAAGCAGACGCGGAGCAATATCCAGAACCTGCAACTGTCGCCAGCCGTTGGTATCAGCACCATTCCGACCAACCTGGCCCAGCTTCAGAATCGGGGGGTTGAACTGGCACTGAGTGTCGTACCGGCGCAGCTTATCAATTTCCGCTGGAACACCCGCCTGATGTGGTGGCGTAATAACCTGCTGCTGACCCGGCTTGGCATTCCCCCTTACAACTCGGGGGCGTTCGGCGTAACTCTGGGTACGTTCCTGTATCAGGAAGGTTTCTCGCCAACAACCATCGTCGGAACACGACCGGCGCGTGATGCCAGCGATACGCCACTGGCTCAGAACGTCCGTACGGGGGCGTTCATCCTGGGTAATAGCCAGCCCGACTTCCAGATGTCGTGGCTGAACGAGTTTACCCTGTTCGGCAAAATCGATGTCAACATGCTCTGGCACTGGAAGCAGGGCGGGGATAACATCAACCTGACGCAGTTCCTGATGGATTCGGGCGGCACAACGCCTGACTGGGATGATGACGATAACGGAGACGGGACACCCAATGGCCGGCAGCGCGGCCTGGCTCCGCACAACGGCGCCGACCGGTGGGTACAGGATGCGTCGTATGTCCGGCTCCGCGAGGTTGCCGTTTACTACAACCTGCCGGTACAATCCTTTGGCAAATGGTTCAGCAGCCGCATCTCCCGCATCCGTATCGGCGCATCGAGCCAGAATCCGTTAACGTTTACCAACTACTTCGGCTACGACCCCGAAACGTCTACGTTCGGCGTGCAGGCCGTTGGTTCAGGGGTCGACATTGCTCCCTACCCCACACAGCGTCGTTTCTTTGGCCATCTCGTCGTTGAATTCTAAGCCAAGCCAGATTGACCCATGAAAAAACTTCTCATATACATACCGATGCTCGCGGGGCTGCTCATGCTGAATGCCTGCAGCTTTTTTGAACTCGACGCCCCGAACGACCCGAACAACCCATCGCTGGGCAGTGTATCCCAGAATGCATCGCGGACCCAGGTACAAAACCTGATTACCGGTCTGGAATCGCGCCACCGCGACTACGTATTCACCGTAACGATGCTGTACGGTACGATGGGGCGTGAACTCTGGTACCTGAATGCCTCCGACCCACGCTGGCAAACCGACTGGCTGGGTATAAACGGGCGCACGGCAACGGCCAATATGTTCGGCTATCTGCCTACGTATCAGAACCCCTATTTTGCCATTCGGCAGGCGCTGACCACGATTGACGCCGTTCGGAACACCAATACGTTTACGGAGCAGGAAAAGAACGCCGTATCGGGTTTTGCCAAGACCCTGATGGCGTATCAGTACCTGATTGTGGCGCTGGGGCAGTACGAAAACGGCATCCGGATCGACATCAGCGACCTGCAAAACCCAGGTCCATTTCTTCCCTTTAACGAAGCGCTGGCGCAGATTAAACGAATCATCGACGAAGGCGATACAGAACTCTCCAACGCGGGTACGGGCAATTTCCCCCTGCGCCTGACGAGTGGCTTTACCGGAAATGGATTCGGGACAATTGCCGCCCTACGTCAGATGAACCGCGCTATTGCCGCCCGGCTGGCTGTGTACCAGCAGGACTGGCAGGGGGCAATCTCGGCCGTAAACAACTCGTTCTACAACGCCACGGGTAGTCTGGATGCGGGACCGGCCCATACCTACGGCGCTCCTCCCGACTCGTTCAACCCGCTGTTTTTTGTGTTGAACGCCAACGTAACCACCATGATGGTCGTTCATCCGTCGGTGTTGCGGGACACGATCCCCGGCGATGCGCGGGTACGGACCAAGTTCTTCCGGCGAACCGCGCCCGTTGCGGTTACCGCCGACGGTACGTCCCTGGCCGGGCTGTTTCAGGACCGGCGGTTTCCGGTCAACACAAGCGAGGTTAAGTTTATCCGCAACGAAGAGCTAGCTCTGATCCTGGCCGAAGCCAATGCGCAGTTAGGCAACACGGCTGCCGCCGTTGCTGCCATCAACCGGATTCGGACGGCTGCCGGTATTGGTAACTACACTGGCGCAACGACCCGCGATGCGCTGATCAACGAAATTCTGTTTCAGCGCCGGTATTCGCTCTGGGCCGAGCCCTGGGGCCACCGTTGGGTCGACCTCCGTCGTTATGACCGGCTCAACGCCCAGAACGTAGACGTAACGCTCGACCGGGGTACTATTTTCCGGCAACTGGCCCGTCCTCAGGCCGAGATCAACTGGGATGAGTACGTAAAGAATCGCTGATACAGCGTGTCTGCGCCGGTTGCTTCCCACAATAGCCGCAGGCAACGTACTAAAATCGGTACTAATCCGACAAACACGAAGCCGTTCGACGAACTCACTGTTGTCGAACGGCTTCGTGTTTGTCAGCCGTACGGTATCAAGCGGGTACGGCTTCTTCCTTTGCTGGGTGCATGATCCGTTTTCGGTGTTGCTTTCCCCAATCGCCAAGCGCGACCATGACACTATCCAGCGAACGGCCGTAGTCGGTCAGGCGGTAGTCTACCGATACGGGCATGGTCGGGTACACGCGTCGCTCGATCAACTCATTCAGTTCCAACTCTTTCAACTCCTTCGACAGCATTCGGGGCGTAATGGTACCCAGGGCTCGTTGAATTTCACTGAATCGCATGGGGCTTTCCGAGAACAGTAAGGTCATAATAAGCAGCTTCCATTTGCCGCCAATAAGCTCCAGCGTGTCGGAGATGGAGCGAAGGTGCGCCGTGCAATACGTCTCTTTCATATTGATTATCAGAGGCTATGGTGAAGTATAGTACTATACAAAAGTATAGCCATATATTTTATATAGCAACTCAGCCCACCTTTGTGACGTAGTTTAAGCAAACGATCCGTCATGGACACTAACAAAAAACTCAAAGTACTGGTGTACGGTGCCACGGGCTCACAGGCCGGTGCTATCCCGACCCGGCTGCTGGAACGCAGCCATCAACCGTACGTACTCACCCGGTCGGCTCACAAGGCAGCACATCATGCGCAGGCCGGAGCCACTGTTGTAGAAGGCGATATGGCCGACGCCAACCGGTTGCGCGAACTCAGCGAAGGCATGGACGCCGTATCGCTGCTGATTCCGTTTTTCGCCAACCCCGCGGAAGTGATCAACTACGGCCGTCAGGCGATTGATGCCGCCAAAGCCGCTGGGGTAAACCTGCTGGCCTGGAATACGAGTGGATTCATTTTACCCGTCCGAACGGGTAACCCATCGATCGACGTACGTATTGATATTCTGGACTACCTGCAACGCAGTGGCTTGCCCTACATCGTGTTGCAACCCAGTGTATACCTTGAAAACCTGCTCGGCCCCTGGACGGCTCCTTTTGTTGCGAACGAGAATCGGGTAGCATACCCGGCACCGAGCGATATGCCGATAAGCTGGATTGCCTCCGACGATGTCAGTGCGCTGGTGGTAGCCGCCCTCGAACGACCCGAACTGGCGGGTGCCAACTGGCCGATCAGTGGTCTGGAGAACCCGGACGGACCGGCCTTGGCCCGTGCGTTTTCCGAAGGCTTAGGCCGCTCGGTCGACTACTACGCCATGCCGCCCCGCGACTTTGGTGGCATCCTGGATCAGTTGTTCGGGCCGGGGGCCGGAGCCGCTGCCGCCAGCGAATACCAGCGGATGTGGGACTTCCCCGACCAGCGCCCAAACTTCCAGGTGGATATGCAGCCGGTACTGGACAAACTGCCGGTCCGAATGACGTCCATCAGCGAGTGGGTAGCCCAACACAAAGCCGTTTTTGCCGCGCCTGTTCCGGTTTAGATCGAACCGAGTCATCCGTATACGTACCCAGCCTGACGACGCCAATGCCAGGCTGGGTATGTGTTTTTTTGATGGAGTAGCGGGCAATAACGAATGGGGACCCCTACCCGATCAGACGAATTTGAACAGTTTCATCTTGGCACTACGCTTTACCCCAAACCCCTGAAGGGGCTTAGCGCTGCTTACCATGGACCCTTGAAATTAGCAGCGCTAAGCCCCTTCAGGGGTTTGGGGTGAGGATATGCAAAAGCTATTCTAGTAGCCCGGGCCGAATGGCACCAGCATCGACTTTACGGGTTTTGCCGTATGTTTGGCTAAACATCCTGCCATGATACAGCCTTACATCGCCCAAAAAGTCAACGAAACCATAGCCATCAACGGCGATGTCACTAAGCCAGTCTGGCAGTCGGCTACGTGGAGTCAGCGCTTTGTTGATATGGTCACCGGTGCGGCAGGCCTGTATGACACCCGGGCGGCTATTCTCTGGAACGACACCCATCTCTACGTCGCTTTCTCGGCCGAAGAACCATTCGTAGAAGCCCACCAGACCAGGCGCGATTCAATCATTTTCCTCGAAAACGACCTCGAACTCTTCATCGACGGTGGCGACTGTTACTACGAACTGGAAGTAAACGCCCTCAACACCATCTACGAAGTGTTTTTCATCTGGCGCGATGCCTACCAGCGGGGCAGCCGGTTCGACGTACCACTTTTCGACGTACACCAGCCGCACGCTATGACCTTTGGGGGTGACTACGACCGGAGCGGTTCTTCATTCTGGTACGGTACCCATCCTCGCGGCACACGCTGGGCGTTCCTGAACTACGATATGCCGGGCCTGCAAACGGCGGTTCAGATCGACGGTACGTTAAACGACAACAGTGACATCGACCGGGGCTGGAGCCTGGAAATTGCCATTCCGTGGCAAAGCCTGACGTGGCTGGCCAATGGTCGTTCACTGCCGCCTGAAAACGGCGATCAGTGGCGGCTCTTCCTAGGCCGCTTCCAGAAACTGACGGTATCGGGTAAGGAAGTACAGCCCCATCCGGCGATGGTCATGACCCCGCACGGATTATACGATACCCACCAGCCCGAACGCTGGAGCGTTGTTGAGTTCCAAAGCTGACTCCGGGCCGTATTGATTATGCAGTAGAAAACCTTTCCTCCTTTTCTCCCCCTATAAAGAATACCCCCCGTTATACTGCCGCTTCACGAACTGGTTGGCGAAATCAAAGTTGGTGATCCGCATGTGTTCGCCGTCCCAGAACAGTTTTTTGCGGCCGGGGAAGGTGAACCCGCGTCCGTCGGCTCTGGGTTCGCGGGCCATGTAGCTGCGGGTGGCCAGATTGCCCATCAGGACCGTCTCGGTCAGTGGACCGGCTTCGTCAAACGAAGAAGACGTGTAAGCACCGTAGCCTTGCTTGCAGGCTTTGACCCATTGCTGCTGATGCCCATCCGTTTTGCCCTCCACGAGCGGTTTTTCAGGTGTGGGCAGGGACTTGTTCTCAAACTTGTCGCGGGGTAGCAGAATCGGGTCATTCCCGAACAGGTTACCCGCCAGCATGCCTTTTGTACCGATGAACAATACGCCCCCGTCGACACTACGAAATACGTCTTCGTAGGCGATGCCTTCGGGAAGCTGCGGCCGGATACCCCCATCGAACCACGATAGTTTGATCTCTTTCACCTTCCGGTCTTCGGAAGGGAACGTCAGGTGAATAGCGGCCGACGGTGGACAGACATCATCAAAGAAAGCCTCCTGAAAGAAGTCAGCGTATACGGACCCGACGCTGCACTCGACCGACGTTGGGTATTTGAGTTTCAGCGCCCGGAACGGTACGTCCACGAAGTGACACCCCATGTCGCCGAGCGCGCCCGTACCGAAATCCCAGTAGCCCCGCCACCGGAACGGCATATACGCTTCGTGGTATTCCCGCGCCGGGGCCGTACCGAGCCACAGTGGCCAGTTCACTTCGGGCGGAATTGGCTGCGACTCGCCCTTATCCTTGGGCGACCTGACGCCCTGCGGCCATACGGGGCGGTTAGTCCAGCAATAGACCGTATGCACGTGCCCGATCGTCTTGTTCTGAATCGCCGTTTCGATGATCCGCGTCGCATCGCCACTACTGCCCTGGTTGCCCATCTGCGTCACCACCTTAAACCTGCGGGCGGCCTCGGTCAGCATCCGGGCCTCGTAAATATCGTGAGTGAGGGGTTTTTCTACGTATACGTGCTTGCCAAGCTGCATGGCCGCCATCGCAATGGGTGCGTGCATGTGGTCGGGCGTGGTAACGATCACCGCGTCGAACGTCTTACCCGCTTTGTCGAGCAGTTCGCGGTAGTCCTGAAAATAGGGAGCGGACGGAAACTTTTCGCGGTATTTTTTGGACTGCCGATCATCAACATCGCACAGTGCGACGATGTTGTCGGAGCCGTTGTTATAAGCCTGTTGTATGTTAAAATCGGCTTTCCCACCACAGCCGACGGCCGCGATATTCAGCTTGTCGGAAGGCGCTACATAACCTTTTCCTAATACGTGGCGGGGTACAATATAAAACGCAGCCGCCGTTAGGGCACTGCTTTGCAAAAATTTACGTCGTGAGGGATTAGGCATTTTAAAGAGCGAATGAGTGAAAGAGTGAAACAAACCATCGCTGTGGCGCACCATCGCAATGGCGGAGTGAATAAGCGAATTTATCAAATCGCTCTTTCAATCTTTCACTCTTTCGCTCTTTAATTTACGCCATCACCTGGCCCATCTTCATGGCTACGCCCATGTCGCCTTTTACTTTTAACTTGCCGGACATAAACGCCATCATGGGGTTCAAGTCGCCGGTGCCCATACGTACCAGATCGTCTATTTTGACGTGTAGTTCACAATCGGCGGGCTGGTCGTCGTTCGATACAACAGCCGGCGATTGGGTTGCATCAATATAAACAACACCCTGTTCGGTTACGATCTTGGCGGTTGCGTTCAGGCTGTCGGCGTGAGTAGCTTTGGTGCGGATTTGTTCGGTTAGTTCCTGGAGGCTCATACGAATAGCTGGTTATTGAGTTTTCATTATGGAAACTCTCGCGCGAAAATAAGGTTTTTAGGTATAGCGGACGGATGTCTGCCTTAACAGTATAAAGTGGGTTTTAACCCGCCCAATAGCATGCGTTCCCAATTTCTGACCCTTCTTTGTGTATTAACCTTTCTGAGTTGCGGCTGGGGCCTTTTTGATTCGGCCGTTTCGTTCTGGCGGACCGATGCCATTTCGCAAACTCCCTACATTAAGCGGACACTAACCCCTGAACAGCAAAAACAACAGCCTACCGAATACTTCGAGGACCGGTCATCGGGCGATGCTCCCATGCCCGGCGATCCGGAAGAGATCCGTTCGCTGGCCATTGCTCAATTTGTGTATTCACTGCTCACACTGATTGGCGCAATTCTGATGTTTCGACTCCGCCGGATCGGCTTCTGGATTTACCTGCTGGGTGTGTCGACCGGCTTAATTTTACCGTTCATACTGGCCGGCAGCGACGCCTTCCTGCATACGTTCGGGGTCTTTTTCAGCATCATTTTCGCCGTGCTGTACGGCTTCAACCTCCGCGACTTGCGATAGCCCTCTGGTCGACGTGATGCAATTCCGTTCCTATTTGTCGCTATCTTTGTTTCTATCACCATACACATCTGATGAAATCAGCCCCCCTGCCCGACGACGAGTCTGAACGCCTGAAAGCCTTACATTCGTACAACATCCTGGATACCCTACCTGAGGGAGTATACGATGACATCACCCGGCTGGCTTCTGAGATTTGCCGCACACCCATTTCGCTGGTCAGTCTGGTGGATGAAGATCGGCAGTGGTTCAAGTCAAAACGGCGGTTAAACGACGACGAAACACCCCGCGAATACTCGTTCTGCGCCCATGCGATTCTGAAGCCCGACGAAATTTTCGTTGTTCCGGACGCACGTACCGACGATCGTTTTTTCGACAATCCCCTCACCGTTAGCGATCCCCGGGTAGTGTTCTATGCTGGTGTACCGCTCGTTAACCCCGATGGTCACGCGCTTGGCTCCCTATGCGTCATCGACCACCGCCCCCGTACCCTCACCGACAATCAGCTAATGTCGTTGAAAGCGCTGGCGAGGTGGGTAAGTACGGAGTTTGAACTGCGAAAAACTCAGTTGGCCCTCACCGAAGCCCAACAGAAACAGAAAGCCGAGCATCAGGCCATCGTGGTTGCCAGGCATACGCTCCAAACGGACGCTCAGCCTCTGCTTCAGTCTATTGTTTCAGCGTCGGATACGCTGGCCGGCAGCGCCCCCCGCCCTGATCAGCTCTCCCCTATCACAACCATCCAACAGAGCATTAACAGCCTCAGCCAGTTCCTGAAAACGCTCCTTAGCAGCACCACAAATTCAGTAAAGTAGTGTCTGACCCTACCTGGATGATTCCGGACTTTCCTCCAGGAAAGCACCGTATACTTTATTCAATATATTTGTAACATCCATTGAGTACAAAATGGAACTACCGGATAGTCCACGGTGCTTCGCTGTGGGCTATTTTGTTTGTGAAAGGCGTCTAACCGATAACTGATCCTGGATTAGATGTGTTATATGCTGTGCGTTTACGCGCCGGTAGCTCAGCCCGTTAACTTGAGGCCATGAAGTAAGTATTCCTGACACCTGTAACGTAAAAGCCACGCATGCCTGACAATCAGAATCCCGTTGATGAGTACACGGCACCGGCCGATGAACGGTTTGAACTCATAGCCCGGGCAACTCATGATATTTTCTGGGACTGGAACTTGGAAACCAACCAGATCTGGCGTAACGAAGGGTTTGAAAAATTGTTTGGCAGCCATACCGAAACCATCGAACCGGGCGTAGAATTCTGGTACGGCCGGATTCACCCCGACGATAAAGAACGGGTGGTCAACCGGATACACGAAGTTATTGAACAGGGCAGCGAGTGGTCGGATGAATACAGATTCCGGCTGGCTAATGGCACCTATGCACACGTATACGACCGGGGGTTCACCATTCGCCACAACGGCAAAACCATCCGGATGGTTGGAGCGATGACCGACTTATCTGAGCGGGTCCGACTGCAACAGGCGCAGCAGGAAAAACACGAAGACTGGCGTATTGCGCTGGAATCGGCAGAGTTGGGTACGTGGAACCTCGACCCGACGAATAGTCTGGTCAAATGGGACGAACGCAGCCGGTCGTTCTTCGGCTATTCAAAAGGAGAGTTTATTCACCTGACCGAACTGCTGGGGCTCATTCATCCGGACGACCGCGCCGGTGTTGACTCGAATATAGAACAGGCTTTGCAGGCTGGTTTAACCGGTCGATTTGATCGTAAATTTCGCGTCGTCGGTGCCGACGATGGTCGGCTGCGCTGGATTCGATGCCACGGCAAACTGTACGTTGATGACAACGGTCGCCCGTACCGATTAGCCGGAACCCTGCTCGACATTACGGAAGACCGACGCCGGGAAACCGCTCTTCGAAACGCGGAAAAACGCTTTCAGACTGCTTTTGACAATGCGTCGGTTGGCATTGTTATTTCTGAGCCAGACGGTACGTTTATCGAGTTTAACAAGGCGTTCTGCCAGATGACCGGCTATGCGGCCGAGGAACTTCACAACAACACGTTCACGGTCATCCTCCACCCCGATGAACTCCCCGATTTTCACAGTCGGTTGCAAACCTTACTACCCGGGACTGAAAACACCATAAACGTCCAGCGACGATGGATTCGGAAGGATGGCAGCGTCATCTGGACCGACAGCCAGACCACCATCAGTTTCGATGAGGCAGGAAAGCCCGAAAGCCTTTTCTCCATCATCAAGGACATCACCGCCGACGTAGCGCTGCGTGACGAACAGCAGAAACTCCTGAAACTGGTTGAGAACAGCCAGAACTTTATGGCGATCGCTACGCTTGACGGACAAGTTACCTACGTTAACCGGGCCGGACGCGAACTCGTTGGGCTGGCCGAAGCCGACCTGACTGCGGGAAAGACGGTAGCTGATTTTTACGCACCGGACCATTTCAGCTTCATTCGCGACGTAGCGGTGCCAACAGTCCTGGAGCAGGGCCACTGGTCGGGACAGGTGGTGCTGCGGCATTTCCAGACGGACGAACCGATTCTCTGCCATGCCAGCGGGATCCGGATCGACGACCCCCGTACGGGTAAACCCATCGGTCGCGGGTTCACCATGCGCGACCTGCGCCCGGAACTAGCCGCCGAAGAAGCCCAGCGAAAACTGCTCACGCTGGTCGACAACAGCGTTGAACTTATGTCCATTCTGGAACTGGACGGCAAAAATTCCTACCTCAACAAGGCCGGGATGGACATGCTGGGCTTCGACTCGTTTCAGCAGGTTCAGGAAACGCCCATCGCCGAACTTCACGCACCCGAGCATTTTTCTCTGGTAGAGCAGGACGTTCTGCCCTCGGTCATGAACCTCGGCCGCTGGTCGGGCAAGATGCTGGTCCGGAACCTGAAAACCAGCGAAATTTTTCCGGTATTCAACAATACGATCCGGATCGACGACCCCGACAGCGGTAAGCCCATTGCGATAGGGGCCGTGATGCGGGATATGCGCCCGGAACTGGCGACCCAACAGGCCTTAATGGAAAGTGAAGAGCGGTTCCGGGGTATGATCATGCAGGCACCGGTAGCCATTACGCTGCTCCGGGGCGATAAGCTGGTTTTCGAATCGGCCAACGACTACATGCTCAACCTTTTGGGCCGGACCGCCGACATAATTGGTCTTCCGCTGGCCGACGCTCTTCCCGAAATTGAAGAACAGGGGTTTATTGACCTCTATAAAGGCGTTTACACATCCGGAAACCCGTATTATGGCTATGAGACTCCGGTCAAACTCTACCGCAACGGGCAACTGGACGATTGCTTCTTCAATTTTGTGTACGCACCCGTTCGGGATACCGACGGTTCCATCAACGGCGTACTGACTGTCGCTACCGAGGTGACCCCGCAGGTAAAAGCCAAAAAAGAACTGGAAGAAAGCGAAAAGCGGTTCCGCCATCTGGTGCTGGATGCGCCCTTCGCTACGGCCGTTTATGCCGGTCCGGACATGGTCATTCAACTGGCCAACGACGCAATGCTGAAACTGTGGGGCAAAGACGCATCCGCGATTGGAAAAAAACTGCGCCACGCCTTACCTGAACTGGAAGGTCAGCCTTTTCACCAACTGCTGGCCGATGTGTATACCACGGGAGTTGCCTACCAGGCCACCGAAGACCGCGCCGATCTGGTGATTGACGGGGTACTGCAAAGCTTCTACTTTACGTTTACTTACAAGCCCCTCCACGACGCCGATGGCAATGTGTACGCCATTCTGAACATGGCCGTCGATGTGACGCACCACGTCCTGGCCAAACAACAACTACAGGAAGCCCAGGAGAGTCTTAGCGAAGCCGTTGATCTGGCCGAACTAGCAACCTGGACAATCAACTTGCTGACAGGTGAAATGACTTCATCTGACCGGGTGAAGGATTGGCTGGGCACGACCGAAGCGGTTACGCCTGAGCTCATTTCCAGGTGCATTCATGAAAAAGACCGGGCGCAGGTAGACCAGAAGTTTCGGGCGGCCATGCACCTGGAATCGGGCAGTCGGATGGACCTGGAGTACACCGTTGTAAACCAGCTAACCGGCCAGGAGCACATTCTGCGAACGCAGGCCCGCGTTTTGTTTAATGAACAGGATGTGCCGTATCTGCTACGGGGTACCTCGCAGGACATTACGGCCCAGCGGATGACGGAGTATGAACTGGAGAATCAGGTACAGTTACGGACGGAAGAATTAAAAAAATCGAACCTACAGCTTCAGCAGTCGAATCAGGAACTGGAACGCTATGCCTACGTAGCGTCGCATGATTTACAGGAACCCCTGCGCAAAATTCAGCTCTACGCCAGCCTGCTTTCTGAGCGCCTGCAATCGAACGTCAGTGGAGAAGACCTCGACTACCTGACCAAAATGCAGGATTCGGCCAACCGCATGTCGGTGCTGATCAAAAATATCCTTGATTTTTCCCGCATCAGCCAGAACGTCCGATTTGTCAGGGATGTAAACCTGACCGAAACGGTTACGTCCGTGCTAAAGGACTTTGACCTGCTGCTGAGTCAGAAGAACGCCCGCGTCACCTACGACACCCTTTGCACGATCGATGCCATTCCGTTGCAGATGACGCAGTTGTTCCACAACCTGATCAGCAATGCGCTCAAGTTCGTCCGCGACGACGTACCACCGGCCATTACCATCTCATCCCGCCAGCTTACGCCCGATGAGTTAGCGGCTCGCGACCATCTGAATCAGCAGGTGCCGCATTGCGAAATTAGTGTTGCCGACAATGGTATTGGTTTCGATCCGGCGTTTGCGCCAAAAATCTTTGGTTTGTTCCAGCGCCTGCATCATCGGCAGCGCTACGAGGGCACCGGCATTGGCCTGGCGCTATGTCAGCGGATTGTAGTAAATCACCAGGGGGAAATCTGGGCTGAATCAGCCGAAGGACAGGGCGCTACGTTCCGCATCATCCTGCCTATGCGGCAATTAATGTAATCGGAGTGGGGTAGCGGAGGTATAGGGAAGTGGTGTCAGGTGCTGCACCTGACACCACTTCCCTATACCTCCGCTACCCGTTTCTGCGCCTATAGCGCCAGGCCAAGGTTAGCCAGGACCTGCACCGTCGATTCGTAGCTGGTGTGATGCAGGCAGTTCATGCCCATCGACCGGGCCACCTCCACGAACATGCGCCGGTCATCAATATAGACGACCTGCTGCGGGTCGACCTGCGCTACATCCAGCGCCAGCCGAAACAGATCGGTGTCGGGCTTACGAAAATGGACGTAGCAGGACGACACAAACGCGTCGATGAATTTATCCAGTCCAAACTGTTTGATGCGGTACTCGTTGATCTCCCGCCCCTCGTTGTTGACTGCCAGCAGTTTCAGGCCGTGGCGTTGTTTCAACTGGCTGATTAGTTGAATCATATCGGGGAACGGCTGCGACTGTTCCATAATGAAGCGGGTAAACTCCAGCTCTGAAAATGAGCGTTCTTCGTAAAAAACGATCCGTTTCAGGTAGTCGTCCAGGCTCAGCTTGCCTTCTTCGTACGTATCGAACGTCAGGTGATGGCGTTCGTTCAGTTCGTCGTGATCAAGACCGAACAGGTCGGCGGCCCGACGCCGGGCATCCCGGTCCCAGCCATTGGTCAGCAATACGCCCCCTATGTCGAGGAAGAGGGCTTTGATGGGTCGTGTTGTCGTCATGAATGATCGGCGCTATGCAGGTCGGTGCAAATTATAACTTCATCCATGATTTGCCTGCATCACCAGCCCGTTTTCATCCCTCGAATGGCTCTAGAATAGCCCCAACTACCACAGTTGCCGCTCGATCCGTTGCAGGAACGCGGCCCGGTACGTATCGCTGAGCGGGATTTGCTGCGTACCAATCCAGATGTGATTGGCCACCACTTTCTGTATTTTGTTGTGGTTGACGATGTACGACAGGTGTACCCGACTGAACTGGCCGGGCAGCGTTTGTTCCAGGTCCTTCAGGCGTTTGTAGGCAATGATCCGGGCCGTTGGCGTGACCACGGTGACGTAGTCTTTCAGAGCTTCGATGTACAGGATGTCGTCGTAAGCTACGTTCAGGTAGTCCTTACCGGATTTGATGTAAATGTACGTGTCCGACTCGGTTACAGACGGTACGGCCGGTACCTGGGGATGCTCCCCTGCCTTGCGGACCTTCATGGCGGCTTTCAGGAAGCGGTCGAACGTAATGGGCTTCAGCAGGTAATCCACCGCGTTGAGTTCGTAACTCTCTACGGCATAGTCGGAATAAGCGGTTGTGAAGATGACCGGCTGTTGCGTCGGCAGCAGGGCCTTCAACTGAACACCCGACAGATACGGCATGTTGATGTCCAGAAAAATCAGGTCGACCGTATTCGTTTCCAGCCATTTGAGCGCTTCGAGGGCGTGGTAGCAGGTGTGGGCATGGGTCAGGAAGGGCGTCAGGCGAATATGCCCCTCCAGCAACTGCACGGCCAGTGGCTCATCATCAACGATCAGGCAGGTCAGACTCATGGGCGGGAAATGACTAACGACGCATAAAAATACTCCTTCTCCTGAAACACCTGCATCTCGAAACGACCGGGATACACCAGTTCCAGCCGACGCTGTAGATTAGCCAGCCCGCGCCACGGCCCTTCCGACGTCTGGAAGACTTTGTTCCGCACCAGAAAATCCAGCCGTTCCTGTTGATACGTCAGCCGAATTTCCGCTTCGTTGTCGGGGCGGGTCTTGTCGATGCCGTGTTTGAAGACATTCTCCACGAACGGAATCAACAGCATGGGCGGGATGGCTGGGGCCGGGTTGGCCACGTTAACACAAACCTGCACCGGTAGCGGATAGCGCAGCCGAATCTGCTCCAGTTCGAGGTAATTCTGAATAAATGTCATCTCCGACGAGAGGGGCACCCGGTCCTTGGGCGCTTCGTCAACAAAATACCGCATAATGTCCGACAACCGGGCCACCACTTCGGCCGTCTGCTCCGACCGGGCTACGGCCAGCGCGTAAATGTTGTTCAACGTATTGAATAGAAAATGGGGCTGCACCTGCGACTTCAATAGGGCAAGTTCGCTGGCGGTTTGCTGACTGCGCAGCCGTTCTTCGCGCTGGAGCAGGTCAACGTAATTGATGGCTACCCGCAGCAGAAACCCGAACAGGAACGCCAGCAGAATCGTGATCGAATCGAAAGCGGCATGGGCAGCGTTCCAGCCGAAGAACTGGTGCTGATTTAACCGGATGAACAACAGTTCGTATTCCAGCCACATCCGGACCAACACCAGCCCGACCAGGAGCAAACTGGCAAACAGAGCATAGTACCCACGGTGTCCCTGGTAGAAGAAACGCGGCAGCAACCAATTTGCATGGAGATATACCGTCACGACGTAAAACACCACCCCAACGGTTGTGTACACGAACCCATACTGCCAGTCGCTTCCCTTCTGGATCGTATAGACCAGCAGCAGCAGGTACACCATCACCCACAGCCCCACCTGAACCCACGGCAAAACAGGCTTTTTCATTCCGGGAAGATAAGCGAAATCAACCGAGCCACGACCAGCATTTCGACGGGTGACCTCATTTTTTCGACAGACGGCCATTGGCCCATTCGGCCGAAAAAACCGGGGCAGGGGTCTACTTTACTTGCTGATCGCTACGTCGTTACGGAAACTTGCCGGCCTAAAAACAACTCATCCAAATGAACAAGCACCTGACTACCGCCCTCCTGCTGCTGATTGGCTGTCTGCCGGCCACAGCCCAGCAAACCGAACGTGCCCAGGTCGAAGCGGCCGCACTTGATTACCTAGACGGCGGTACTTACGGCGATACAACCCGGCTGATCCGTGCCTTTCACCCATCGGCAACGATGAAGTTTGTGGATAAAACTACGGGGCAATTTCGGGATGTACCCATCGCCGATTACCTGAACCGGGCAAAGGCGTCGGCGGGCCAGCGTGCCAACCGCACAACCCGCATTCTGGCCATTGACATTACGGGAACAGCCGCCCAGGCCAAGCTCGAAATCAACGCACCGACGCACACGTTCATCGATTACTTCAACCTGCTGAAGATCGACGGACGCTGGCAGGTTGTCAGCAAGATTTTCAACCGCATCGACAAAGCCCCTCTATACGCGCCGGACACAGTTTCTACCAACGACGTGTTTGGCCTTACCATCGCCCCCGACGGGCAGACGGCCTTCTTCGTCAAGTCATACGGCGGGCGCGACACCCTCCACCTCTACACGACCAGCCGGCAAAATGGCCAGTGGCAGAAACCAAGCCGGGTTCCCTTTTCGGGCCAGTACAAAGACATTGATCCCTTCTTTTCGCCCGATGGCAGTACGTTGATTTTTAACTCGAACCGGCCGAAGCCCGGCCGAAATCAACCCGGCGATTTCGACATCTGGGCCATTCGCCGGACAAACAAAGGCTGGAGTGAACCGTATCACCTGGGCGCTACGGTCAACTCCGATTCGTCGGATTTTTACGCCAGCGTGGCGGCCAACGGTACCTTATATTTTTCGTCTACACGGCAGGGTGGACTGGGTAAAGCCGACATCTGGCGCTCCGTTCAGCGCAATGGCGTTTACCAGAAACCGGAAAACCTTGGCACTACGTTGAACACCGGCGATTACGAAGGGAACCCCTGCATTGCGCCGAACGAGGACTTTATCATTTACGTCGGGCGCGATAGCCAGCAGGATTACGGAGACGGCGACCTGGTAATCTCGTTCAACCAAAATGGCCGGTGGAGCCGCCCACAGAACCTGGGGCCTGATATTAACACGGCCGATGCCGAGTTTGCCCCTACCCTCACCGACGGCGGAAAGACGCTGCTGTTCGGCCGTATTAAACGAGGCAAGCCGCTAATCGAAAACGTTCATATAATTAGGCAGTTTGACCGGCTTGTAGAACGTTTACGTAGTTCTGCGCAGTTTGACAGTTAATTATTGCGTACTTCTACTTTATTTGGCAATAAACCTCTTATTTGGCTCATTTCACCGATCATAATAGACCTAAAACCATTCAAACCGAATTTTGTACGGTTCACCCCGCTATTATAACCATTGGCGTAAGATGATAGTGGCTACGTTAGCAGACCGCTATACCTTTGAATCGTAAACAACAAAGAACAACACAAAAACCATTTACACGCCATGAAAACTGTCTTCAAATCCCTGCTGGTCGCTTTTGCGCTGACAACCGCTTATACTGTAGACGCTAAAACAACGGCCCCCTCAATTGACGATGTAGTCGTTAAGAAAACGGAAGCTTCATACCAGGTAGCTATCTATCCAACGGCTAACTACGACGTACTGAACGTAATTGTTGAAAAACCCGCTACCAAAGTGCTGCAAATCCGGGTAGTTGACAACAAAGGAAACGAACTGGCTGCCCAGTCACTGAACCGTAAGTCAGGTACGTACCGGGTTAAATTCAATCTGCAACAGGTTACGGATGGTCAATATAAAGTCGAAGTGAACGACGGCCAGACCACGAATACGTATCCGTTCACAGTATCAACGAAGGCCCCTGTGGTTGAGCGTACGATCAGCCTGCAGTAAACAACATAGCAACAAACACGAACGCGCCCTGGTCAGTTGATCGGGGCGCGTTCGTGTTTATCTGGTACCAGTCGGCCGCTAATACTGCGCCATTTGCTGATCGGCATAACACCACACCCAGCGCTCGCCCGGTTCGGCCGATGCCACCACCGGATGGCCCAACGCGTGGAAATGCTGCGTGGCATGACGGGCCGGCGACGAGTCGCAGCAGAGCGTGGTGCCGCAGGTCTGGCACGTACGCAGGTGTACCCACGTCCCGCCTACTTTCACACATTCGTCACAAACGTAGGCATGAGCGGGTTTGATTTCGGTTAGCTCGGCTAGGTGGTTGCATACCTGTTGTTTAGGCATAAAGTGGGTTGGTTTTACGTGTAACGTTCGTGGTTCATGGTTAATGGTTCGTGGCTCTACCTGGATGTTAAGAACAGCGTAGCAACTACAACAACCACGAACTCAGTTCTCAGCCAGATACTTGTGCACAAAGCTAACCGCCATAGCCCCTTCGCCCACGGCTGAGGCTACGCGGTTCATGGCTCCTGCCCGCACATCGCCAGCGGCAAAGATTCCGGCACTACACGTTTCCAGTGCGTACGGCTCCCGGTTCAGCTTCCACGATTTTTTGAAGTCATCGTAGCGGGCCAGACCTCGTCCTGTTTCGATGAAGCCCCGGTTGTCTTTGATGATGTCCATTTCGATCCAGTCGGTCAGGGGTTTGGCACCGATGAAAATGAACAGACCGCCCGCTTTCACCGTGCGCCGTTCGTTGGTGTTCATGTCTTCAAGCACCAGGCACTCCAGCCGCTCGTTGCCCAGGCCTTCCACTACTTCCGTACAGGGCAAAAGCGTGATGTTCGGCGTTTTTTCGATCTGGTCGATCAGGTATTGCGACATGGTTTCGCTCAGGCTCGACCGGCGGATACAGATAAATACCTCCGAGGCCGTTCGGGATAGGTACATAGCCCCTTGCCCAGCCGAGTTTCCTCCCCCGACGATGTACACCGGCTGCCCTTTGAATGCGTAGGCTTCGGTGGTGGCGGCTCCGTAGTAAACCCCCGCACCGGTAAATTTATCCAGGCTTTCGTTTTCAAGCTTGTGGTACGACACGCCTGTGCTGAGCAAAATAGCGCGGGTCAGCACCTCACTGCCATCAGCCATCCGGATGTGTTTGTATTGCCCCTGCGAACTGATCTCGACCACTTCCTGCGGAGCCAGAAACTCAACGCCGAACCGTTGCGCCTGCGTAATGGCCCGGCGTGCCAGATCGGCTCCGCTCAGTCCTGATGGAAAACCCAGGTAGTTTTCGATTCGGGAGCTGGTACCAGCCTGCCCTCCCGGCGCCCGCTTGTCGATCAGGATTGTTTTCAGTCCTTCGGAGCCGCCGTATACGGCCGCGGCCAGCCCGGCCGGTCCTGCCCCGATGATGGCCAGATCGTAAAGCGACTCCATCGCTTTGGGCTTCAACCCCAGCTTTTCGCCCAGTTCACTCAGGCTCGGCTGGAGGAGTATGGTGCCATCTTCAAGCACGACGGCGGGTATATCTTTTCGCTCAACGCTATGGAGATCAAGCAACTCCTGCGCTTTGGGGTCCGTTTCGATGTCGAGCCACTGGTACGGAAAGAGGTTGCCGGCCAGAAAATCCTTCAACTCGTGCGAGCGGGGCGAAAACTGGTAGCCAATCAGCCGCAGCCCTTCAAAATCGGGTTTATGATTCGACTGCCAGTCGCTGAGCAGATCGTCGAGTACGGGATAGAGTTTTTCTTCGGGCGGGTCCCAGGGCTTGGCGATGTAATAGTCCAGTTGCACTTCGTTGATCGCCCGCACAGCCGCGTCGATGTCGGAATAGGCCGTCAGCAACGCCCGTTTAGCCTCGGGATAAATAACCCTTGCTTTCGTCAGGAAATCAACCCCGGCCATCCCAGGCATCCGCTGGTCGGAGAGGAACATGGCGACCACTTCACCCTTCTTTTTCAGTTCAGTCAGGGAATCAAGGGCCTCCTGCGCCGACGTCGTGCAGATGACACGGTATTGTTTCCGGTATTGTTTGCGCAGGTCCTGCTGAACGGCCTGCAACACCTGTGGATCATCGTCGATGGAAAGGATGATGGGTAGCTTCATAGGATTAGTTAAATCATTCGATCGGGATGCAGACGCTGAATTCGGTATGGCCGGGCTGCGACTGAACTTTAATGGAACCGTTGTGGTGCTTCACGATTCCTTTCACGATGTCGAGGCCCAGGCCGGTACCCTGCCCTATCGCTTTTGTCGTAAAGAACGGATCAAATATTTTATCCTTTACGTCGTCGGGGATACCCGTACCGTTGTCGATCACTTTGGTCAGCACAAACTCGCGGTCAATTTCACCCGTAATCGCCAGCTTACCGCCATCGGGCAGGGCATCGATGGCGTTATCGATCAGGTTCGTCCAGACTTGGTTCAGCTCGCCCGGGTAGCCGCAAACCATCGGCAGATTGTCCGGTACGTCCACCTCAACGCTGATGTGCTTGGCTTTGAGCTTATGATCCAGGAGCGTCAGCGTACTGCGGATGCCTTCGCTCAGCCGGACGCTTTCGCGACCCGCCCCCCGGTCCATGTGGGTGTAGTTTTTGATCGAGCCGACCAGCGTCGAGATACGTTTGGAAGCCTCGCTGATATCCATGACCAGTTTCTCGGTAATCAGGTTGTTAACCAGCCAGTTGATTACTCCACCGATGTTCTTCTCATCGGCGCGGTCGAGCACCCAGTCAAGATCATCGGTCGTAAAGCCGTATTCAACCAGCGGCCCGGCCAGGTCCAGGCTGTCGGGTACATCGTGGTCGTCGAGCCAGTCGGTGATCTCGTCTTCCAGGTTGCTCCGCTCAATCAGCGTGAGGGTCGGGGGCTTTTGATCCAGTCGCCGGAATAGTGCTTCGTTGACCGCATCAACGTGCTCATCCGTCAGGTTCAGGTGCATGATGGTCTTGAACGCGTCGGGCGTGGCCCGCATGTGTTCCCGAAGCGTGTCGGCCGACCGAACCACGGCGGCTACGGGGTTATTCAGCTCATGGGCCAGTCCCGCCGACAATCGCCCCAGCGACGCCAGCTTCTCGTTCTGCTGCACAAGCTTCGTAAAATCCCGTACGCGTGTGGTCATCTGATGCACCAGGGCTTCGGTCAACTCGTAGCAGGTTGCGGGCATCTCGCGCAGATGCGTACGGTGCAGCAGCAGTACGTGTGCTGGTTGCTCAGCCACTATCCGACTTACGGCTTTAACCATACGGGAAAACGGCAGCAGCCCCAGAATGCCGTGGCTTTCATACACCGCAATTTCGTCGGCCTGACCGTTGGGCCCGCCGTCGATGCGAATGCGCCCGTCGAGCACCAGCGTCAGGTGGTCAATAGGCTCACCGGCTTTGGTAATAACCTGCTCACGGGAATAGGATTGTTCTTCGGCGCGGTCGAGCAGCCATTGAAGCTGCTCGGACGGAACGGCAGCAAAGGCTGGAAACTGTTTCAGCGTTTCAATGGAGGGCATACGATGGGAAAGAGGTGTTGGTTAGATCGTAACGAAAACCACGTCTGATTAGTTACAATTCGCTTTATAGCTTTACTTGACCGTAATTTGCTAAAAATCCGCCACTCATGCGCGTACACCCCATCGTACAATTCGTTACAGCCGGGCTTATCTATCTGATGGCCTCCGGCTGCGCTACCACAACCGTCTACATTGTCCGCCATGCCGAAAAAGTAGACGAAACCGACTCGACCAATCTCACTACGGTCGGGCACGAACGGGCCGCAGCCCTGGCCGAAACCTTACGTAGCGCCGGCATTGACTCGATCTTCTCCACTCCGTACCGACGTACCCGGCAGACCGCCGAACCGCTTGCCAGACAGACTGGCGTTCCAATCGTCAATTACCCGGCGCAATCGACACAGCGGATCGTTGAGCGGCTTCAACGCATCCGGGGCAAAGACGTACTGGTGGTAGGCCACAGCAACACAATTCTGGACGTAGCGAAGGGCCTGGGCACCCAGCCAACCCTACCCAAAATTGAGTCCGGCGATTTTGACAACCTACTGGTTGTGAAGATCAAAAAGAAACCGTTTGGCCAATCTGTTTCGCTCGATCAGCGAACGTATGGACAGCCCACGGCTCCGTAAGTCAGGCGTCTATTTGACGAATACTATATTCAATTAGCTACTATTTTTGTCATCCCGACGTCAGGAGGGATCTTCGGTAAGTGGAAGAAAACATAGCTTCACCCGAAGATCCCTCCTGACGTCGGGACGACAAAACAGCAAATAGGCGAATGATAGGCCAGATACTTATATGATGGAACTTAGTGCTGGTAAAAGCGGTTCCGAACTAAGTTTTTGCAGCAGGAGATGGTTACGGTTTTCGAAGAATACATGAAAGCGCAGGGTACCGCCTTGTCTGATGACCAGATCAGACTGATCGGCGCGGCTGCGGTTAAAAGGGTCGTTCATCGAAAACAAATACTGTTACAGGCAGGGGAAACATGTCGGCATAAAATCTTCATCCCTAAAGGCTTGTTGCGGATGTATCGTACCGGAGCCAATGGCAGCGAACACATTTTGAAGTTTTCGACGGAGCTTACCTGGATTACCGACGGTGAAAGCTACACACATCGTACTCCGTCTGCGTACAGCATTGATGCAATTGAGGCTAGTGAAGTGCTGATGTGGAGCAGAGATTGTTTTGATACGTTGCTCAATCAGATTCCTGCCCTCAAAGCATTTTCCGACCAGCTCATCTCACGGAACCTGTATTCGAGCCAGAACCGCCTTTATAAAGTCATTAGCGCCACCCCGGAAGAAAAGTACGACGATTTCATAAACGCCTATCCTGGCATTCTGCTACGCGTACCGTTACGCATGGTGGCATCTTATTTGGGCGTTTCGGTCAAAACCCTCACCCGTATCCGGCAGGCGCAGCTTCAGCGCTCTTTAAAATAGGGACAAATGTCCTCTTTTGCCACTCGCCTATGTATCAATTTTGGCCGATGAAATAAGGGTGCCGCGTAATCTTCAACCTGATTGCAGGTACAGGATTGTGCGCATCCGATCAACAACCAACTCATTGACAACTATGCGTGTATTCGTCACGGGAGCCACAGGCTTCATCGGCTCGGCCATTGTACAGGAACTGCTACGTACAGGCCATCAGGTTGTAGGACTTGCTCGTTCAGAAGCCTCAGCTAAATCACTCACGGAGGCTGGTGCTGAGGTCCTATTGGGCAATCTGGAAGACCTTGACAGCTTAAAAAAGGGTGCCACGGAGGCAGATGGTGTTATCCATACGGCCTTCATTCACGATTTTGCCAACTATCTGGCGGCTGCCGAAACTGATAAACGGGCTATCGAGACCCTTGGCTCCGCCCTGGCAGGCTCTACTCGTCCGCTTGTTGTTACCGGCGGCATATTGGGTTTGCGAAACGATGGGGTTCCCGCAACTGAAGACGACCCCGCTCCCGGATTTCCGCGTGCCTCAGAAGCAACGGCCATGTCGCTGGCGGAAGCTGGCGTTCACGCGTCGGTTATTCGACTTCCGCCCTCAGTTCACGACATTGGGGATTACGGCTTTGTACCGTACATCATAAACACGGCCAGGCAAAAAGGCGTATCGGCTTACGCAGGGGATGGTAGTAACCGCTGGCCCGCTGTACACCGGCTTGATGCGGCTCATTTGTTCCGGTTGGTGTTGGAAAAAGGAACTGCTGGTAGTCGGTATAACAGCATCGGCGACGAAGGCATACCCGTTCGGGAAATTGCTGAACTAATCGGCAGGCACCTCAACCTGCCCGTCGTTTCGATATCTCCTGAAGAAGCGGTCAGTCACTTCGACTGGATGAGTCGATTTATTCAGTTCGATAGTCCGGCATCCAGCGAGAAAACAAGGGAACAACTGGGCTGGCAGCCCACGCACCCCGGCCTGATTGACGACCTCAACCTGGGTCACTATTTCAAGCACTGATTTATTCAATTCCACAAGCGCCTGGATGCGTACCTCTACGTGTCCGGGCGTCAGTATATGGCAACCTGGCCAGCATAGATTGACAAAACGTAGCCTTTATCATTTTTAGTTGATATTCCTTGACGAGAATAGGGTCAGGAGAAGCTTGGGCTCATTGATTTCTGGTATATATTTGGTTATAGTTAATATGTAAGAGATTATACAACCAGTTCTATAATGTTTTTATGAGAATAAAGCTTCCACTCTTCTTAATCATGCTTAGGCTAGTGAGCACCGTTCATGGCCAGCCACTAACAAAACAGTACAAACACTTTCTAATCAATCATTCTAAGCTTAGGGAAGTAAACTATCACATTCTTTCAAAGGATTCTTCGATTAAAAAGCCCGTCCTTTTATGGCTTGATGGATCAGGTTGTATTCCCCTTCGAACCGTTGTAGAAGATACAAAAAAGTCTCGCTACACCTTATCGTCGATCATGATAAAAGCGGACAGCTTAGCTGATTTCTTCCATGTCGTATTGATTAGTAAGCCAGGCATCCCCTTTACCGATACAGTCCATGTTGAATCGTTACAAACATTTGACTACGGAAAATTTGCGGAAACTAAGTATGTTGACCAACAGTGCGGCAGATCATATAATGACAGAGCTAGTTTGAATTGGAGGGCCGAAGCGGCAGCTCTAGTTCTTGATGACCTTCACAACAAAGTGAATATTGACCAGAAACGAATTATAGTGGCTGGTCACTCAGAGGGGGCACCTGTAGCAGCTAAAGTAGCTACTTTATCTCCTCATGTTACTCATGTCGGCTGTTTTTCTGGACCAGGCTTATCCCAATTGTATGATTTCGTTATTGGACCACGCAAACAGGTGCTGACAGGAGAGTTAACTGCCGAGCAAGCTCAAGCTAAGATTGACTCTAACCTTGTCATCTTTCGTGAGATTGTGTAAGTATCCCTAAAATTCGGACAGTTTTGAATTAGAGAAAAATGCTAATTTTAAACTGATTCCCATGAAAAAGACCCGATTCACCGAATCCCAAATTGTCAAAATCCTTAAGCAGCAGGAGAATGGCATCCCCACCAAGGAAATTTGCCGCGAACATGGCATTTCTGAAGCTACTTTTTATAATTGGAAGAGCAAGTATGGTGGTATGGAAGCTTCCGATGTCAAACGGCTCAAAGACCTCGAAGAGGAGAACGCTCGCTTGAAGAAGATGTACGCTGATCTGGCGATGGACAATCAAATCCTGAAGGATCTGTTCACAAAAAAAGGTTGGGCCCTGCCACCAAAAGGCAATTAGCCGAGGAGATTGTTCAGGAGCACGCTATTCCCGTGAGCAGGGCCTGTCAGCTAGTGTCTTTACCGCGTTCGCAATTCTATTATAACACCAGGAAGGATGATACGGCTGTGATTGAGGTATTGCAGGATTTGGCTTTTGCCCATCCTTCGTATGGGTTCCGGAAACTGTTTGCCTATATCCGAAGATCTGGCCAGACCTGGAATCATAAAAAGGTGTATAGGATTTATAAACTGCTCAAGCTGAATAGAAAACGTAAGGGGAAGCGTAGGCTGCCAACTCGAGTGAAGCATCCGCTGCAACAACAGACCGCAATTAACAGCAGTTGGAGTATGGATTTCATGAGTGATACGATGGTAGGTAACCGTAAATTCCGGACGTTCAACGTCATCGATGATTGTACGAGGGAGGTGCTGGCGATTGAGATCGACACCTCACTTTCCAGCAAAAGGATCATCCGAACGTTGGAACGGGTGATAAAAGAACGAGGAAAGCCCAAGACCATTCGAACCGACAATGGCCCGGAATTTACTTCGGGTGATTTTGAGCTTTGGTGTAGGGGCGAGAAGATTGAGATTCAATACATCCAGCCAGGCAAACCGATGCAAAATGGGTACGTTGAACGGTTCAATCGACTATACCGGGAGGCTATTTTGGATGCTTACCTATTTTTTGACCTTGAACAGGTCCGGCAATTGACGAGCGATTGGATAGAGGAATATAATCTAAGAAGACCCCATGAGTCATTGGGTAATCTCACGCCCGAAGAGTGGAAAAGCAGGGTGATTGAAAACGAAGAAACTCTAATTGGTACTGTCTGAGATTAGGGGTACTTACATCAAAAAAGCGTTGCTTATGATTCAAGTAGAGTAATGAGCTTTGTCAGAACGGGTATGAATCTAATAGAAGTTCGTCGGCGACAGCTAATTACATTTAGAGAACGTCATCCTTTATCCTGGGTGAATTTGTACCTGCTCTGCTGGTATCGGCTGGAGTTAGGGCGGGCTAATGTTTATCAACTAATGATTCAGTTGCCCGCTCATTTAAAGGAGTCAATCTTATGCCGTCAGCTTGATTTAGCTTTACAGGAAATGTAATGCATTAGACATTGATGATTAAACAAGTTTATACTTATGTAATTCTGATTTTTTCACCTAACGTCTTTTAATGCTCATCAGAAAAGTACACGCTACTGGCCAGTGACCTGATTGTACTATAGTAAGAAAGAGTGCCTAGCAAATTACTTATAAACTCTTAACTAACCACTTCGTAAATGTACTCCTTTCTATTCGGGCAAATGCCAGTGGTCGTAACCTGCTCCTGACCATTCTCCCTCTCACGATACAAGGCGACCTGATTACCACCCCAAACCGCCCGGCCTCATGGCAATTCGGTACGCTTTAGGCGGCCGGTTCTCCGGTTCATGATTTGATAATGACAAATCATGCAAATGCAGTATTGCCCCCACTACCCCACCCTGATACCTTTGTCAACGAGCGTTACGGTATCTCCGCAGCGTATCAACCTCAACCACCCTGATCAACCAGACCCGTATGCAACGCCTGTTCTACACGTTCCTGATTGCCCTACTCGCCACCGCGGCCGGTGCGCAAACAACCGGCAGCGTACCGGTATCGGTTCGCAAAACGGCCGCGGCCAAAACCCCGGCTACGTACGCAGGTCGGCAGATTATGGTCGGCACGGGCGGGGGCTTCACCGGCGAATCGACGACGTATTACCTGCTCGATAACGGCAAGCTATTCGGTAAGCGCAGTCAGGATTCGGGGTTCCGCTTCATTGGCCAGCAAACGGCCGCCAATACCAAACGGGTATTTACCGCCCTGGAAAACACCTGTAAGATCAAGTCGACCCGGTTCGATAACCCCGGCAATACATACACGTTCGTTGGCTGGAAAAAAGGTCGGCAGACGTACAAAGTCACCTGGGGCGCCCCCGACACCACCGTTCCCGGCGCTTATCCACGCTTTTATACCTCATTCATGGCGATGATCCCAACGTCGTCGCGTCTGTAATACTGTCCATCAACCATATGAAACCATTTCTACTCCCGTTCACCTTCCTGCTGTCATCAGCCGTACTGGCCCAGCAACCGGGCCTGACGAAGCCACGTTCAGCCACCCAAGGCTTTACGCACAAGTATAAGACCGCGGCCCCAACGCCCGGTCTGGCCGAAAAACTGGGTGCCGACGTAGTGCCCCTGCCCAGTAACCGAACGGGCGGTCAATCGCTGCTGGCCAACGGGCGGCAACTGGTTAGCCAGCCCCTGCGGTTGCGTGTCGTTCGCGATACGGCCACGGGGCTGCCGGTGTTTATTGAGCGCAAACCGTCAGCCAAATCGCCCGGCCGGACCAACCGGAACGCCCGCGTCAGCGCGACGGCGGCAACGTACCAGTTTCTCGGTCAGGTACGTACCCTGCTGAACATCGACAATCCAGAGGCCAGTTTCAACGTAGTACGCTCGGAAGTCGACGACCTGGGGCAGACGCACGTGCGTCTGACGCAAACCCACAAGGGGTTGCCCGTACTGGGTGGCGAACTGGTCGCTCACCTGACCGATGGCGAGGTAACTGTTCTGAACGGCCGCTACCAGCCCGTACCGACTACCTTATCCACGAAGCCCAAACTGTCGATGAACGACGCGACGAGCCGGGCGCTCAACGACGTAGGAAAAGAAGCCATTGTCCGGACGTTCGGGGCTAACCTGTTCGACATGAAACCGGTAGAGGGTGAATTGTGCGTGTACACATCGGAGAAAGGAGCCGCCCTGGCGTATCAACTGACCGTCCGGCCCAATCTGCTCGAACGCTGGGAGTACGTCATCGATGCCCAGACGGGTGCGGTACTCGACAAATACAACCACACGTGTTCGCTCGATGGGCCATTCAAGGCAACCGCCCGGGACCTCAACGGCGTATCGCGTACCTTCCAGACGTATCAGCACGACGGTGGCTATTACCTGATCGATGCCTCGCGGCCGATGTTCAACGCCAAAGGGTCGACCATGCCCGGCAGTCCGGTCGGGGCCATCTGGACGCTGGATGCCCGCGAAACCTACGGCGACAATGAGAAAACGTATCAGATTACGTCCACCAATAATACCAACTGGAACGCCACGGCCGTATCGGCTCATTACAACGCCGGAATCGCCTACGACTACTACCGCACGACCTTCAACCGTAACGCGCTCAACGGCAACGGCGGCACGATTGTATCGGTCATTAACATCGTGGACGACAAGGGCAAAGGCGTCGACAATGCCTACTGGAACGGAAAATTCATGTCGTACGGCAACGGCAACGTAGCGTTCAAACCGCTGGCCGGTGCGCTCGATGCCGCCGGTCACGAAATGACCCACGGCGTGATTCAGAACACGGCCAACCTGCAATACAAGAACCAGTCGGGTGCCCTCAATGAGTCGTTTGCCGACATTTTCGGGGCTATGATCGACCGCGACGACTGGACGCTGGGCGAAGACATCGTTAAAACACAGTACTATCCGTCGGGCGCGATGCGGAGCCTGTCGGACCCGAACCAGAACGGGAAAGGCACCCGTGGGTACCAGCCGAAAACGATGGCCCAGTACAACAACACGACCGACGACAATGGCGGGGTACACAGCAACAGCGGCATCAGCAACTACGCCTTCTACCTATTCGCGACGAACAACAGCGTCGGCAAAGACAAGGCCGAGAAGGTCTACTACCGGGCGCTGACAAACTACCTCGTCCGGACGTCACAGTTCCTGGATCTGCGCCTGGCCGTGATCAAGGCCGCAGGCGATCTGTATGGAGCCACGGGTCCGGAAGTAGCAGCCGCCAAAGCCGCTTTCGACGCCGTGGGCATTACGGAGAACACGCAGAATCCTGACCCCGGCAAGCAGCCCGACGTACCGGTGGCCAACGGCCGCGACCTGCTCCTGCTCACCGATACGGAAAACCAGAATCTGTACTCGACGGACGTAGCCGTGACACCGGCCAAGTTTGACAAGAAAACGGCAACGTCGCTGCTCCACCGGCCGAGCGTTACGGACGATGGTCAGTTTGCGTACTACGTGTCGTCGGATAACTACCTCCGCGCCGTCAACCTGACCGGAACCCCGAAAGAAGAGAAGCTGACCGATCAGGCAGTCTGGGACAACGTTACGATTTCGAGAGACGGCAAGAAGCTCGCAGCGCTGACCGAGGAGAAAGATGCGTCGATCTGGGTGTACAGCTACGACCTGAAGAAATGGAAGCAGTTCAAGCTCTACAACCCGACCTACACCGAAGGCGTTGAAACCGGCGATGTTCAATACGCCGACTCGTTTGAATGGGATTTCTCCGGCGAGTATGTCGTCTACGACGCGTATAATGAGATCAAAAAGGCAGACGGCGATCCCATCAATTATTGGGATGTAGGGTTCATCCACGTATGGGACAAAGGCACCAACAACTTCGCCGATGGTCAGATTGAGAAGCTGATTCCGAGCCTGGACGAGGGCGAAAGCATCGGTAACCCATCGTTCTCGAAGAACTCGCCCGACATCATCGCGTTCGATTACTTCAACGAAAACGACGACACCTACTACGTCCTCGGGGGCGACCTCAGCAAAGGCGACCTGAAGGTAATCTACGAAAACAACACCCTGGGTTTCCCAAGCTACTCGCGCCTGGACAACCGGCTGGTGTTCAACACCGAAACCAACGGCCGCGAAGACGTAGCGGGTATAAATCTGGCCGCTGATAAACTAACCATAGTTGGCAACGCCACCGTGCTCTACACCGACGCCAAATGGCCGGTCTGGTACACCCAGGGCCAGCGGGCGGTCACGAAAACCAACCAGACGATTTCCTTCGATGCGATCACCGACCGCTACACCGATCAGGGCGACGTAACGCTGAAAGCCACGGCCTCGTCGGGCTTACCGGTTACGTTTACCGTACGCAGCGGTCCGGCCCAGCTTAACGGCACGAAACTGAAGATCATGGGTCCGGGTACCGTTACGATCCGGGCCTCGCAGGACGGCAACACGACGTTCAATGCCGCCACGCCGGTTGACCGCACGTTCACGGTACTGGCCGTTCTGGGGCTGGAACCGACCCTGGCCGACCAACTGAAGGTGTACCCCAACCCCGCCAGCAGCACCCTGACGGTGGAACTACCAACGACCGCCCCCATTCAGACCCTGACGCTGACTACGCTGAGCGGCTCAACGGCCGTGCAGACAACGCCCCGCAGCCGCACCAGCACCGTAACGCTCGATCTGGGCCAATTGAGCAAAGGCATGTATCTGCTCCAGGTTCAGACACCGAGTGGCGTCGTGAATCGGAAGGTAGTCAAAGAATAACTGGTAAGGCAATTTCCATCACCCGCAGCACTTTCGTTACAAACACAGATTCAAAAGCCCCTCTCCTTCAAAAAGAGAGGGGTTGGGGTGAGGTCGAATACATAGCCTTACCGAAAAACGCTCACTAGTTTGGGGTGAGTTATGGATAACTTCTTAAATCTGTAAACTTTGTCATCCCTCATTCTTCGGGATGACAAAAAAGCTACCATAGTAAGCTGGTAAACAATGGATTCGACTGCTTACCATCCCTACCTCACATCAATCCAGCCTTTGAACCCTCACAAAGAATTTAGTTCATAAACGGTCACGCCTGGAGTAGCCCGGAAGCCGTCGACCATAATTTTCCGGTGGTTGGCACCGGCAAACACAACGACGCGTTTTGCCCCGGCTTTGCGGGCCCGCTCGACGGTATTACGTACCATGTCGTCGTTGCGGTTCTGCCATTGGGCGAGCATGGCCTCAATCTCCTGCTCAGGAAACCCTTTGGTACCAAACAACCGCCGGGCACCGTAGAAATTGACGATATTCAGGAGTTCATCGCCGTCGGGTGAGTTCACATACCACGTTTCTTTCCCGGCGAGGCCCGCTTCCTTTTCGGCTTTGCCCAGCGCTTTTGCTCGGGTGATGAGCGCCGAATACCGACGGGCATCGGCCAAGGTGGTATCTTCCATCGTTTTCTCCCACGTACGAAACAGCGCATCCGCCTTGTCCCAGGCCGCTTGCCAGGTCAGGTCGTGGCGTTGGCTGTCCATCGCGCCAAGCTGATCAATCGCGAGTTTGTCCATTAACGGAAAGACAATATTGTGGTATTCGTTGGAACGGTTGCCGTACAACGAATCCGGCACACCGAGGATAGCCTGGTAAGCGGCCACCTCCTCCGGTCCGAAGTTCGGCCGGGCTTTATCCAGTCGGTATAGTTGGTACCGGGCATTGGCGACGTCGTGCTTGAGATACAGCGCTCGCGCCAGTTTCATACGATCCTGATGAAGGTTAGGGTGTTTGCGCAGCCGTTCGAGCGTTTGCCGGATGAACCGATCTGGATTGGCCGGTGCCGGATAGTTGAGGCTGTTGAGGTAGGCAAAGCGTTTTTCCATGGCTTTCTTATTCCAGTAATCCTTGATAGCGTCGTAATCCTCGGGCGACAGGAATTCACCGTATACGGCATCGGGTCTGAACGCAGCTATCTTGTCGATGAGTACGTCGAATTTCTCAACGGGCTGCTTGCCATAACTGTGAGACGTACCCACCATCAATACCTCAAGGGGTTGATTCTGGGCATTTGCGAAGAAGGCGACGAGAAAGAGAACGAAGGTGGTAAGCGTTTTCATGGGGTTGCGTTTTTTGTTGTGCGATTGATGCAACAAAAGTGAAGCAGACCCCTGGCAGTCAACGACTCAATTCGACAAACCCACTGGTTTTATCGTCCAACGTCCACGCAGAGCACCCTGCCGGTTGGTCGGCAAAAAAAGGGCGTTGGTCGAACGGCGTTGGGCTTCCGGTCCACAAGTCAGACGTTTGTACCGCCCCATATTTGCAGCCTACGATGAATATTCCGTCCCTCAGTATTACCTTACACTAATAGCCATGACTGAATCCGTTCGATCCAACCGTGCCCGTACCCGCAACCTACTGTATGTTGGTATCCTGCTGTTGCCTATTTCCCTGAACCTCATCAATCCCAGTCAGGTTGCGTATCAATACAGCTTTTTTGGCATTTCGTTCAACGTAGTCTTTCTGCTTACGGCCTGGTTCGAGCACGTCGTTATCCTGAACCGTTTCCTAGACCGTCGACAGTATTGGGCGGCTCTTCTCGGCTCAGTCGGGGCGCTATTTTTCTTCATTACGGTTCGTTACCTGATTGAGCAGCAACTGGCACCTATCCTGATAAATTCAGTGAATTACGATCCTGATGGGTTAACCGTATGGTTTTATATTCAGGATAATCAGTACTACGCCTTTACCGCTGTTGGGCTGGGCATACTCTTCAAGTTGATCGAAGATTGGTTTGTCCACCAGCAGGAGCGCCGGGCGCTGGTCAATGAGAAAACAACGGCTGAACTGGCTTTTCTGAAGTCGCAGATCAACCCGCATTTTCTGTTCAATACGCTCAACAACATCTATGCACTGGCCTACACCAAATCAGATGCCGCACCGGGCGCTATCCTGAAGCTGTCGGAACTGATGCGCTATATGCTCTATGAAAGTGCCGGGCCCGCGCTACCGACAAACGGCCATACTACGGCCACCCGGGAGGGATCGCATAAAGTTTCGCTGGCGAAGGAAATTCAGTACCTACGCAACCTGGTTGATCTGGAGAAGCTTCGGGTGCCAAACGCGCAGGTACAGTTTGACGTAGAAGGCAGCACCGACCTATATCGGATCGAGCCAATGCTGCTCATTTCGTTCGTAGAAAACGCGTTTAAGCACGGCGACCTGACCGATCCCAATCAGCCTCTCGTTATTCAACTGAGCGTTCGGCAGGGGCAGTTACAGGCCGACATTTTGAACAAAAAAACCACCATCAGAAAGACGCGACGGGCGGCATTGGCCTGCCCAACGTTCGCCGACGCCTGGATTTGCTGTATCCCAACCAGTACACGCTGCACGTCGACGAAGACGAACAGACCTACGCGTGTCGGCTCGTGTTAAGTTTGTAGTAAGTTTATGCCGGGCCGCTGAGAGAGTCTGGGTAGCTGATCCTGCCTGCTGCTTTCTTTTCCGGTTACCCGACATTGTCAACGACCATTCACATTGTCACCATGCTCCGTACCTTACTCGTAGATGATGAACCGCTGGCGCTTACGATCCTGAGCGACTACGTTGGCAAAGTGCCGTTTCTACAACTGGTTGGGGCCACCACCAGCCCCATAGCAGCTTTGCAGCGCGTACAGGCGGGTGAGGTCGATGTAGTATTGCTGGACATTCAGATGCCGGAGCTTACGGGCATTCAGTTTCTTAAAATTGTTGGTAACCGTTGCCGTATCATCCTGACCACCGCCTACTCGGAATACGCTCTCGACGGCTATGAACACGACGTAGTTGATTACCTGCTGAAACCGATTTCGTTCGAGCGATTCTACCGGGCGGTGCAGAAGTTGCTTCCCAGCCCGGGCGCCGTTTCCGCCCCGGAACCTCGTCAACCTACCGACGCTGCCACGGCTGTTGCCGACACCGCTACGTCCGACTTTATCTTCGTTAAAACGGAATACCGGCTCCAGCGCGTCGATTTGGCCGACGTTCTCTATGCCGAAGGATTAAAAGATTACGTTTCGCTGTACACCGGCCAGCCCGCCAACCCCACTCGCCTGCTGACGTTGCAGACCATGAAGCACCTGGAAGAGAAGCTACCAGTCAGTCGCTTTGTGCGGGTGCATAAATCGTATATCGTGGCGCTCAACCGGATTGAGTCCATCGAGCGCAACCGGATTTATATTGGCAAGGCCGTGATCCCTATCGGCGACACCTACCGGGATGAGTTTTTCCGTCGCGTAGAGGGGTAGTCACGGCTTTACGTATCCGCAATGCAGACCAACGATTCGGCAACCGGGCTTTCTCAGACCAGTTCTTTTTTCGCGTACTTCTCCTGCATCGTTTTGATAAATGTCAGCCCGTTTTCGGCAATATGCCACGGGTCGTTGTATTCACGCCAGACACCGATCGAATTAGCAAAATCGACGTCATTACGCGTAAACGCTTCGATCGTCATCCAACCCGTGTAGTTCACTTCAGCCAGCGTCCGGAACGTTTCGTCCCAGGGGATGTGATCGGCACCGGGCGTACCGCGATCGTTGGCACTGATGTGGACGTGGGCCAGTACCGGCGCAATGGTTCGGATCGCTTCCGGGAAGCGCTTTTCTTCCATGTTGGCGTGGTGGGTATCAAACATGGCCCGTACGTTTGGGTGATCGGTCAGCCGGATCAGGTGCGCCAGTTGCTCCATCGTATTGCACAAATAGCACTCAAAGCGGTTGAGCGCTTCGGGCGTCAGCACGATATTGGCCTGTCTGGCGTACTCACCGGCGGCATGCAGTACTTCGGCGCTGCGGGCGTACTCGTCGGCCTGTGGCTCCCGTCGGCTGAACGTAGCAAAGGCAGAGTGCATGGGCCCCGCAATCACCGTAGCGCCCATGGCATGCGCCCGGTCGATGGCTCCTTTGAGGTACGTAACCGCCTTTTCGCGGACCTGTGGCGATTCGCTAACCGGGTTTTCGTCCGGCCCGATCACCATCACGGTCGTACTCCGTAAGCCAAGCTGATTTAAGTGGTCCCCAAATTGCCGATAGACGCTGACGTCCTGGTTGTCGATGAAGCACTCGATACCGTCGTAGCCTATGGTTTTGAGCCGCTCCGTGATCGGGTGCATCTTCTCCGATATCGAGGCCGACCAGGCTAATACGTTGAAGCCAATGGGTGAACGTTGGGTTGATTCAGTTGCTGAAGGCATAGGAATGTGTTTGGTATCTTACGTGACAAGTTCAAGGTTCAGCTTGAACTTGTCACATTGAACTAACGTGTTATCGAGAAGACACATCCTTTTCCATCGGATGCTCCTTGAGTAGTTGCTCAGGCGTGTAAAAATCCTTTTTGCTTTCTACAGTCGCCCGAACTTTCTTAACCTTCTCGGGATAAACAGCCGGGGCCTGGTTGCCGAAAGCATTCCGTACGTACGTCAGCACGGCCGCCACTTCGCGGTCATTCATCAGACCACCGTAGGGCGTCATGGGCACCTGGCCGGGGTAGGTTTTTCCGTTTACCTCAATCGGTCCCATCAGTCCTTTCAGAACAATCTTGATTAGCCGCTCTTCGTCGCCCAGCACCCATTTGGTACCCGACAACGGCGGGAACCCGGACGCGGCCAGCCCCTTACCGTCGGGCTGGTGGCAGGTAATGCAGTAGCCTTCTTTGGCAAAAAGCTGCTTACCAAGCGTATGCAGGGCCAGTTCTTCGCCCTTCAGGTTCGACGTAGTGGCAATCTCCTTTTCTTTCTTCACCGGTTCGCCTTTCAGATGGACTACGGCCGCTTCGTGAGCATGAACCATCCAGTCGTCGAGGGGCTTTTTCGCTGCTTCGGCCAGAATGGGCAGTCCCTTTTCCGGACCAATCCACGAAGCTGCTACGATGGCCATTAACCGAACCCGGCTGTTGTCGTCCCGAGCCGCCTGCATCAATAGATTGGCTTGGTCAGGCACCTGGTGCCCCGTGTATCGCACGACCTGAACGGCCGCGGCCCGGGCGCGATAGTCCTTCGCTTTCAGCAGTTGGCGCAGCAGGTTCTGATCCACTTTGTTCAGGCCCCAGCTTACCCACAAGCCTTCGAGCAGGTGGTGTTCGTAGCGCGGGTCGTTTTTGTCGAGCTTCGCGACCCACGTATTCAGCTTCGCCAGCACCTCGTTGGCATCCCGGCCGCGCAGTTCGCGCCGGGTGCGGTAGCGGGTGCGGTATTCGGGTAGTTTCAGATTGTCCAGCAACTCGTCAATGCTGGCTCCGGCAACTTTGGCAGGCTGCACCAGCGGCCGCGACGGGTACGTAATCCGGTACACCCGACCGTGCATGTGGTCGCGCAGCGGGTCGCGGGCGTTGTGCTGCATGTGACCGATCAGGATGTTGTGCCAGTCGATGACGTACAGCGAGCCATCCGGCGCAAACTCCATGTCCACCGGCCGGAAGTTGCGGTCGTCGCTCACGATCAAATCCATCCGGTGACGGCTTTTGTAACCCGTACCCTCGTCTTCCAGGGTGTGCATCTTGGTACCTAGGAAGCCGATGGTATTGTTAATCATGTAATCGCCCTGAATTTCGTCGGGGAAGTGGCGGCTCGATACGAACTCAACCCCGGAGGTCGGCCGGACACGGTGCGCGTCTTCGATTAGCTGCTTCGACTTATGCGTCGATTCGCCGTAGCGCGGCAGCACCGATCCAGGCAGCATCCAGCGGAAGTCCGGACTGGACGTTTCGGCAAAGAACGGCTGGCCCCAGTCGTCGAAGGCAATGCCCCAGGGGTTTGGAATGGCAAGCTGCGCGGTACGTTCCAGTTTTTTGAGCTGGGGCGCGTAGCGGTAGAAACCGCCGTTGGTTGCCCGAACCGGCCCGTACGGCGTCTCTACGTTCGTATGCAGGAACACCCCTTCGCCCGAGTAAATCGCTCCGGACGGATCGGTGGTGAACGCGTGGCTGTTGTGGTGTGTGTCGTGATCGTCGAAGCCGCTGAGCAGAATCTCGCTCTTATCGGCCCGGTCGTCGCCGTTGGTATCAACAAACAGCTTCAGATTCGTGCCCTGCGATACGTACACACCTTCGGGCGCAATTTCGAAGCCCAGCGGCAGGTGCAGCTTATCGGCAAATACCGTTTCCTTATCCGCCTTGCCATCGTTGTTGGTATCCTCCAAGATGATGATTTTGTCATCGGGCTTCGGGTCGCCGGGCTTGTAATGCGGATAACTCGGCATACAGGCTACCCACAGCCGGCCCTTGTTGTCGAACGACATCTGCATCGGTTTGGCCAGGTTTGGAAACTCCTGCTCCGACGCGAACAGCTCAATTTTGTAGCCCTCCGGAACCTTAAGCTTGCTGAGCGCATCCTGCCCGTAGAGATACGTCAGGCTTCCGTTCTTTTGAGGATTGAAATTGGTTTTAACCTCCGGCAGCGGTCGGGTTCTGGCATCAGCGGCTTCCAGGTCCATTTTTTGTCCTTTCGAAGCCGCCAGCCACACAGCCGTATCCCGGTTTGCGGTCATCTGCCGGATTTTCTCGATTTCGGCGGGGTAGTTATCCGGCCCAAACGGATTGTAGCGACGACCGTACACGTGCACACCGTTCGGGATTTTGAAGTCGTTATGCCACATCCAGTCTTTCTCAATGACGGCATCGTACACCAGTTTTCGGTTAGCCTCCGCTTTGGCCGGCACTTTGCCGAAAACCTGATCGGCCAGCAAAACGCCCAGCCGTTTGTAGCCTTCATTGTTCAGTTGAAAGCCATCGATGGTCAGCGGCTCCTGGCTTTCCTGATACCACTTCTGCGAAGGGGTAAAAGCATCCACAAACAGCAGATTATTCTTATCGGCCACCTCCTTCATGGCCTTGGCGTACAGCGCCAGGTTCACGTTTTCTTTCTTGCCGTTCGGCAGGTCGTACAGGGCCGATAAATCTTCAAAAGCAATCGGCGAAACAAGCGCGAGTTGCGGGGCTGCTGTACCGTTATACTTTTGATTCAGTGTATGCCTGGCGAACGCATCAAGTTCAGCCTTGTAGTTCGCCAGCCCGGCCGGTCCCTGAAACGATTCATTGTAGCCGAAAAACGCAATGATGACATCCGGTTTCAGGCGAGTAAGCCACTGATCCGGCGATTCGAAATGCCCTTCACTTTCGGACGGAGTAGCCAGCTCCGTCTGAAATTTTTCGGCCCCCGGAAACGCCCAGGGTGAGAACCGGCTGGCGTGCGGCCGGAAACCCGGCGTATCGCCCCCGTCGCACATGTTGCGGATGAACAGTTGACTGTCGGGGTAGCGCAGGTGCATCTCGGTCTCGAAATGATCGTAATTCATCATCCGGGAGCCCAGGTTATTACCCAGCAGGACAATGTGCGCGCCCTGCTTTAGCTGGAGCGTTTTGGCGCTATAAAACTGAAACGCACTGAAACCGATCAGTATGGCCGAGACGATGAGCAGGCCGTATATGCTTTTTGTTCGGAGAGAAAGCCGCTTCATACCATCACGATTTTTTGGGGTGGCCATACGGTACGTTGATATCCATCTTACCTTTCCACCGCTTTGGAACCGGTTGACCCAGCTCCCAGTGGATTGCATTGACGACCAACCGCTGAACGGCTTCCTGGCGGAAGTCTTCGGGATGGCCCAGCGTGGTCAGAAACGCCTTGCCGCCCCATTGGTTCTGCCAGGTCCAGGCCACGGGATTCTCAATGGCTTCTTTATCAGGATTGACCGCTTTTCCCATCAGCAGCGGCACCGCATTTTTAGGCGGATAATCCGGCTTAACCCGGTACAGCCAGGAGGCTACGTGAAAATTTGGTTCAACGCCCGTCAGAATAGGGTGTTTAACGGCTTCGGTAATGACCGCTACGTCGGTGGTGCTGTTGTGGCCGTAGTGCGTGTGCTTGGCCGCCCCGCCCCAGCCCGGAGGGCTCCCGAACGCAAACTCCCCGAAGGCATTCCACCGCCGACGCTCGTCGCCTTCCGGATAGTTGAACGCGTGGGTAGTTGTACGAAAACCCATTACCGGCTTACCGGATTTGAGGTAATTGTCAATGTGATTGAGCTGCTCCTGTGGCAGTAATCGCCACCGCAGAAAGAAAACCGCCAGGTCGGCATCTTTCAGGACTTCGAGGCCGGGTATGTCTTTTTCGCCGTTGTAGTCGGGCACTGACTTCAACACTGTCGTCCGCATGCCGTAGTTCTTTTCCAGTTCAGCGGCAAACAGCGGCATCGTTTCCTCACTGCTGTATTCATGATCGCCGGTAACGAACACGACGTAGGGTTTATTGGCATTGTCCGCCGTAGCGGCAACGGTTTCCGTCCAGGTCGACAGGCCGCCTACCGCCAGCAAACTAGCAGCTTGTTGTAAAAAATCTCGTCGTTGGGTTTTCATGAAAGCAGGTTTAAGGTAAAAAGGTGAACTGAGTAAAAAAGAAGAATTTCCAATCGATTTACCCGGTGCGACTACTCGGGCTTTTTCATGAACTGAGCCACATTGTCCTTCGTGACCAGTTGAAACGGAATCAGCGTTTCTTTCTCAACCGCCTGACCCTTAGCTAGTTTTACAGCCGCTTCGATGGCTTTCGATCCCTGCTGTTCGGCGTTCTGGAAAACCGTAGCGTCCAGCGTTCCCTTTTGAACGGCCTGTAAGGCATCGGGAATAGCATCGATACTGACTACGATGACTTTATTTTTCAACCCGGCATCGGTCAGCGCTTTTACGGCACCCATGCCCATTTCGTCGTTGTGCGCAAACACCGCGTTAACCCCCGAACCGTAGGACTGAATCCAGTTTTCCATCAGATCCATCGCCTTGGCGCGATCCCATTCGGCGGTCTGGTGGGCAATCAGTTTCAAACCGGGATACTGCTTCAGGATTTCCCGTGCGCCCTGCTCCCGCTTGATCTGGGCGGCCTGACCCATGTAGCCGTGCATCATCACGATGTTGCCTTTGCCACCGAGCTTATCGGCAATAAACTTCATGGCAATGCGGGCCGATTCTACATCGTCGGAGCCGACGAACGCTGAGGGTTTTGTGCTGGTTTCTGAGTTTACGTTGATGATCGGAATCTTGGCGGCCAGGGCCTTTGCTACGGCCGGCGAACTGGCTTCGACTTCGCAGGGATTCATAATAATGGCGTCGACCTTCTGCGCAATGAAGCTTTCCACCTGCTCGACCTGTTTCAACGCCGACCGTTCGGCATCGACCGTGATCAATTCAACCCCTGCGTCTTCGGCCTGCTTAGCCATCTCATCATTAACGTTGACAATGAACTCGTTCTGCATACTGAGCATGGTCGCACCCACAACGAGCTTTTTGCCACCATCGCCCTGACTGGCTTGGGTGGAGTCCGATTGGTTGCAACCAGTGAGTACAAGTACGGTAGTGAGTACGGTTAGGAATGTCGATTTCATGGTACTGTTTGGGCCATGTCCGGGCCAAGCTCCAGCTTGGCCTGTTAATGTAAAACTGTTATACTAAGGCCAAGCTGGAGCTTGGCCCGGACATGGCCCGGACTACTTCTGATTCACACTATCCAGTACAACGGCCCCGATGATGATAACCCCCATCACGACCTGCTGATAATACGACGATACGTTGAGCAAATCCAGGCCATTGCTAATAACGCCAATCAGCAAGGCACCGATCAACGTACCCGCCATGGTGCCGGTGCCGCCCGACGTACTGGTGCCACCGATGATGGCCGCGGCAATGGCGTCAAGTTCAAAACCCGCTCCGGCGTTCGGTTGACCCGTAGTGATACGGGACGTCAGGACGATACCGGCCAGGGCTGCCAGCAGACCACTCATGGTATAAACGGCCATTTTGACGTTATTGATCTGAATGCCCGATGCTTTAGCCGCTTGCTCATTGCCACCCACGGCGTACATGTAGCGTCCCAGTACGGTCTTTCTCAAGATTACTGAACAGACTGCAAACAGAACAACCAGGATGATAATCGGCATGGGAACGCCCAATAATTGACCGCCACCGATGAAATTGAACGAGTCGGACAGATTAGAGATCGGGCGACCTTTACTCAGAATCAGCGCCAGACCTCGACCGATGGTCATCGTGCCTAACGTAACAATAAAGGGCGGGACTTTACTGCGGGTGATTACGAAGCCGTTGAAAGCGCCGAAGAGCAGTCCGCTGAGCAATCCGGCCAGGATGGGAACAACGACCGGGTACGTCTCCGACCGGGCGAACAGGGCCGCAACGACGCCCGTCACGGCCACCATTGAACCCAACGACAGATCGATTCCACCGGTGATGATGACGAACGTAACGCCAAACGCCAGCAGTGCGTTGATCGACACCTGCGTGACGATGATCATCAGGTTCGGGACCGTCAGAAATCGGGGTGTAATCAGCGAAAGCGCAACACATACCACGATGAACGCCACAAAAATTCCGGCTTTGCCAAGACGACTGACGCGGGTCCTGTACGACTCACGAACCGGTTTTAAGTAGGGATCTATCGTGTTTTTCATGGTTTAGTACTGCATGGCGTAGGCCATAATGGTTTCCTGCGTCGCTTCTTCTTTAGAAAGCATTGCAGCTTGTTTTCCTTTAGTCAACACCAGTATCCGGTCGCTCAGCCCGAGTATTTCCGGTAACTCCGACGAGATCATAATGATAGCGATACCGCTGGCTTTCAACTGATTGATGAGTTTATAGATTTCGGCTTTAGCGCCGATGTCAATACCACGAGTCGGTTCGTCGAGAATGATTACATCCGGCGACGCCAGCAATACCTTCCCGATGACCACTTTCTGCTGGTTACCACCGCTCAGATACAGTACGTGCTGGTCAGGGCTCGCCGTTTTTATGCGTAGATCAGCGATCATTTTCGTGGCGACATCAGTCTCGCTTTTCTCCTGAAGCAGCCCGCCTTTCGTATGATTCGGCAGGCTTGCCAGCGTAATGTTCTGCTTTACGGACAAGCGCGGCACAAAGCCCCACCCTTTCCGATCTTCGCTAACATAGCCAATGCCGTACTGAATGGCATCCTGTGGTGACCGGATCACAACCGGCTGCCCTTTGATCCGAATTTCACCGCTGGAAATACGATCAAGACCGAAGATGGCGCGGGCAACCTCGGTCCGGCCCGCCCCCATCAGCCCGGCAATGCCCAGCACCTCGCCTTCGTGCACCGAAAAACTTACGTCCGAGAATGCGCCTGTCCGGCTGATCCGACGAACGGAAAGTACTTCGTTCCCTTTGCGAATACTCGACTCGGGAAACAGGCTGCCAAGCTCCCGCCCGACCATCATGGCGATCAACCGATCAATATCCAGGTCAGCGGCTGGACGTGTGCCGATGTACTGGCCATCGCGCAGGACGGTGATGGTGTCGGCGATGGTGAATATCTCGTCCATTTTGTGCGAGATGTAAATGATTGCCACGCCTTTCTGCTTCAGATCCCGGATGATGCCAAACAACGTAGCGACTTCTTTATCCGACAGCGCCGACGTTGGCTCATCCATGATAATCACCCTGGCATCGTTGGAAATGGCCTTGGCAATCTCCACCATCTGCATCTCAGCCACGCTCAGGTACTTCATGCGCGTATCCGGACGAATGCTGATGCCCATCTGGTCGAGGAGTTGCTTAGCCTGCTGGTTCAGGTGGTTGTCATTCAGCCAGCCGAACAAACTTCCCGTTGTTTCGCGCCCCAGGAAGATATTTTGCGCCACGGTCAGTTCCGGTACCGCCATAATCTCCTGGTGAATCATAGCGATGCCACGCTTCATGGCCTCGTTGACATCTCCATTTTTCAACTCATGCCCATCCAGTAAGATCTCTCCCGAATCGGCGGTCAGCAACCCGATCAGGATTTTCATCAGGGTCGATTTGCCCGCACCATTCTCCCCCATCAGGGCATGAACCTCGCCCTGGCGCACGGTCAGCTCCACATTATCAAGCGCCTTGACGCCTGAGAACGTTTTGGTTAAGCCACGGATGGTGAGTACATAGTCCCGGTCGAATGGCATAAGTAGCGTAAAATTCAGAAGTGCCAGCCATTCACATGGCTGGCACTAACCTGTTAGTAATCAAGTTATCGAAAATACATGAAGCTACTTTTGTCATGCTTCCTTCCGCTCCGGCGTACCGGTCAGCATGACTAAAATCAAGAAACCACTTACGCTTCCTGACTGACTGTTGCGCCTATGCCCGTTTCTTTCCAGCTTCTCGAAGCGGCCGATTCCAGCACAGCTTCGCACACTTTCTGGGTTTCGAGCGCGTCCTGGAAGGTTGGTGAGCAAGGTTCGCCCGTTTCCAGGCTCTTCAGGAAGTCGGCTACCTGGTGAATGAAACTGTGCTCGTAGCCAATGCCCAGCCCCGGCACCCACCACTTGTTCATATACGGCTGATCTCCGTCCGTGACGTGGATGGACCGCCAGCCGCGCACAATTCCCTCATCGCGATGGTCGAAATACTCCAGCCGGTTCAGGTCGTGCAGGTCCCAGCGGATCGACGCGTGCTCGCCGTTGATTTCAAAGGTGTAGAGCGCTTTGTGGCCCCGGGCATAGCGCGTCGACTCGAACAAGCCCAGCGAACCGTTCTCAAAGTGACAGTGGAAGATACAGGCATCATCGATACCAACCGGCTGTACCTTACCCGTCACCGCGTGCATCCGTTCTTTCACGAATGTTTCGGTTACGGCCGATACGTCGGTGATACTGCCGTTCAGCCACATGGCCGTGTCGATGCAATGGGCCAGCAAATCGCCCGTTACGCCCGAACCGGCCGCTTCAACGTCCATCCGCCAGGTACCGGTACCGCCCTGCGGCACATCGGCGCTGATGGTCCAGTCCTGAAGGAAGTTAGCCCGGTAGTGAAAAATCTTGCCCAGCTTACCAGAATCGATGATCTGTTTGGCCAGCGTAACGGCCGGCAAACGCCGGTAGTTGTACCAGACGGTATTGGCCACACCCGCCTTGTCAATGGCATCGACCATCTGCTGCGCTTCGGCTACGGTGCGGGCCAGCGGCTTCTCGCACAGCACCATCTTACCGGCTTCCGCTGCGGCAATCGCAATTTCGGCGTGTGAATCGTTGGGGGTACAGATGTCGACCGCGTCAATATCGTCGCGGGCAATCAGTGCTTTCCAGTCGGTTTCAATGGATTCGTAGCCCCATTGATCGGCGAAGGCCTGCACCTTCTCGGGGTTCCGTGAGCAAACGGCTTTCAGGACAGGCTTATATTGCAGTTCGGGGAAGAAATGACTGACCTGGCTGTAGCCGTTGGAATGCGTCCGGCCCATGAAGCCCGTGCCTATAATTCCGATTCGCAAGTCTTTCTTGGTTGACATGTTATGTGGGAAGAGTAAGGGGTTAAGTGTTTTAGTATTTAATGCCGTGTTGCAATGTGCTTGATGTGCTGTCGGGTACTCATACCCGACAGCACATCAATAGCAAGCACTTCAGACTACACAGTGCCAACGGCTACCTGCTCCGGTTCGTACCAGCCGTGCTGCTGACGTACCTTAATCATGGTGGCCAGAATGTCGTTCCAGGTCTGTTGATTGGTCATAACCGCATTCGGGAACATGCAGCCATCCCAGCAAATGTGCCTGAATGCTTTCGTCAACTCCCCGTTTTCATCCCGTAGCCACAGGCCCGCATCCGTTACGATGTCGAGCTTGCCGTTAGGGTCCGTAGCCTGGCAGTGGCGACCGGTTTTGTCGTGCGAGCCGGACCCAAATACGGTGCCGTCGTTCTGAGCCACGTGAAAATCGATGGTCCACGGACGCAGGGCCCGCGTCAGAGTTTTGAGCGCTTCCGTAAACGTAGCGCGGTCGTTCCAGTCGAAGTTTTCGGGCAAAATTCGGTCTTCCGGGTGGTTATAGCCCATCAGATACAGCAGGGTGTGCGCCATATCTGCCTGGAACCCCATGTTCGGACGGTCCACAGCCTCCAGCGTTTCGACCATCACCCGCCAGCTATGCATACCGCCCCAGCAGATTTCGCCCTCGGCGGCTAAACGCTCGCCAAAGTCAGCGGCTACGTCGCAGGCTTGCCGGAACGTTTCGACGATCAGTTTGGAGTTACCTACCGGGTCTTTCTCCCATTCCTGCGGAGAACTGGCCGAGTCGATGCGAATTACGCCGTACGGCCGAACACCCAGTTCGCGGAGCTTCTGGCCAATCTCGCACGATTTGCGAACCATTTCGACGAACGTAGCCCGGTCTTCCTTTGAGCCCAGAATGGGACCACCCCAGATGGGAGCTACCATACTGCCGATGTTAAGGTTCTTCGAGGCAACCTTATCGGCCAGGCGCTTGATGTCATCATCCGTCATGGTTTCGACATCGAAGTGGGGAGGCATCAGCCCAATATCAACACCGTCGAATTTTATCCCGTCTACTTCAGCGGCAGCGGTCATGTTCAGCATGTCATCAAACGAAATAGGCGGCTCCGAATTTTCGCCTTTTCCTACGAGCCCCGGCCAGGTAGCGTTGTGAAGTTTGGGGAAATTGTTGTCGTTCATGGGAGGTTTATGGTTTTAAGGTTCATGATTTGTAGTTTGTGGTTTGACGTTTGTAGTTGCTGCCGCTCCCTTGTGTTTGCGGCAGCAACCACAAACCGCCCGGCGGCCCGGCACATACTTTTATAGAACTAGGTCCGGATTGCCCGGCCCGAAGTGTTTGAGCATCACGATGGGGTCGGTAGTCGACGGGTTGGTGATCGTAACACCTTCCATAGCAGCCTGCTCACTGACGAAAAACTCATCGTTGGTCAACTGACCGTAGCGGATAAGAGCGGGTGTTTCAATGTCCCACACGCCCATTTTACCGTGTCCCTGCATCATGATCAGGCCGTAGGCAGCACTGTCTTTAATAGTTACCGTTTGTCCGGGGAGGACAGTCAACTCTTTAGCGCTGAACGCGTCGGATTTGTAGCAAACCCATTTTTCAACGTACCCTTCGGCTTCCATCTCGGCCAGATCTTTCACCGGCACTGGTACCATGTATCGGTTCGCCATCATGTTCGGGTCGGTGTTCAGTTCCCAGTCAATGGCGTCCATCAGCAGGTCATAATCGCCGATGCGATCTTTCGGCGTACCGTTCCAGAGTAGTTCTTCAGGAACAATGGCCTCGTTGACCAGCGACTGATACATGGCAAAAATATCGGACGCTTTCTGCGGCTCGTACGTGCACATACTACCCGGTGCGTGGAGCAGTCCCGGCGGAACGTCCCAGCCCGTACCCGGCTCAAGCCGATACGCCGACGAGTAGTTGGTGATTTTGTTGTCGCCTTTGGTGAAATTCATCAGGCACTCGCGGATTTGTTCTTTCGACGTACCGGGTGCGATGCCGAAGAACGTGTACGGGTAGTCTCCACCGTGGTTATTCAGTTGAGGAGGAAAATAATACGCTTCGGGTTTGCCCAACTGGCCGGTCAGGGCGGCCTGTTCGTCATTATGATGCACATGGTGCGGCAGCGGCCCCATGTTATCGAAAAACTTGGAATACATCGGCCAGCTTTGGTATTGATTCCATAGCCGTTCGCCAATCAACGCGCTCTGCAATTCATCAATAGCATCCTTCAGTAGGAACTGAACTTCTTTGCCTCCGTTGTTGAAGACGACCATACTCAGTCCCTCGTTCTCGCCGGTTAACGGACCATTTTTAGCGGGCGTGGTCGACGACAGCCAGCGTTCATCAATGCCACCGCGCACGCCACCGAGTACGTAGTAATCGTCGGGGTGCAGTTTGATACGTCGGCCGGGTACGCAGAACGACCGGGGAACCCAGGTTGGGGCTAGCCGTAGAATACCTTTACCTTGCTCTAACGCTTTTTCTGCCAAGCTAACGTTCGTCGTCGTTTCCATTAAGGGCTCGTGTTTGTGGTTTGTGGTTTGTAGTTAGGCGTTCTCAACTACAGACCACAAACAGTTTACAGATTTACTGATTGCTGTTTGGTAAATTGGTTGATCTGTGCCTGATTTTGCAGTACGTCAATATCCAGATCGTAGCTTCTACGTTCGCCCGGTTCCAGAAAAATAAGCGACTGCTCTTCGCGGGCTTTGGCCTGTCCGATGGGTGGGTGGGTACCAGGCTCAACGCCCGTTACGTACTCGCCCCTGCCCCAGTGCTGCCAGTTGGTAAGCCACGGCAACTGCTCTTTCTGAAACCGCAGAGCCACCGCAAAGCCAAGTTTTTCATTGTACAGGCCGGCCGAGCATTGTCCGCTATCATCGGGGGTAGGATCAATAAACGCGACGGCTTCTCCCGTACCGCTATGCGCATCGAGCGGAGCCGGACACGTCCGGAAGTCGTTGCCCTCCCGAAACATATCGCCGTTGATACCACCCGGCCGCGCCTGCCACTCGCCCTGCCAGATAAGTTTCGCCCCTTCGTCGGCCAGCGGCCAGCCAAAGTTGACGTGGTACAGCAGCATATGCGGAGCAGGCGTATTGGCCCGGTTCGTTACCTCGTCGTGAATTCGGATGACGGGTTGCCCAAGCGTTCCCGAAATGGTACGTTTCAACACCAGACTCGGGCCGAACACCGTCGTTTCGTGCATGCGACCTGTGATGCTGAACGCCAACTGGCCACTGGCTGGGTCCGGCTGAACGATGGATTCGATTTCCGCCGGGATGTTGCTGATGTAGCCGTGTAATCCGCGTTCGCCGTATTGGTCCTGTTCGGGACCACCCACGTGCGACAGACCACAGGTTGTCAGCAGGCCTCCACCAAACGTCCGCAGCCAGTTAATACCCCGTTCGGTAAACGGTTGAGGGGCCGTAACGCCCGAATGACTGAGCCAAGCCAGACTATGCTGGTTGTAGAATGCTTCGGCAATATCCATAGCCCGGTCAAGCACCACTTTGTAGCGCAGGCCCGTACCGGTGTTGATCCAGGCAATCCGGACGCCCCGCCCTGCGCCGTTGTCCAGCACGGCCGTTTCAATGCCTCCCAGTTGAGCCGGGTTCGATACTTTGTCTTTCCAGGGGTACTGTGCCAACATTCAAATAAGCTTAAGCGCCAGCTCCCTTTACAGAGAACTCAGGCGTTCTATAAATTATAATTGCTTCAACATCAGGTTCCGGTACTGCACTTTCATGGGCGGCCCTACGTGTACCTGAACGCCCAGCAGCCCTTTGGCCCGGCCGTTGACGGTATCTTCGTCTACAACCTCGCTCATCAGCACCCCGTTGATGTAGTGCTGCAGGCGATTGCCCTTCACGATCAGGCGGAACGTATTCCAGTCCTCACTTTTTATTAAAGTCTTCAGGGAGTCGGAGTTACCCAACGATCCTGTCACAGCACGGCCGGTCCACGCATTACTTTTCACATTGGCCCTAACCCCTTCCAGAGTAGCCGGACCATCGTAGGCGTTGATTTTCGCTTTCTCTCCCCGGTAGGCTAAGGTAGTGCGCCGACGCTCTTCATAATTCTGGCCGGTGTAGCGGTTTTTGCCGTCGATATCGGCCTGGTAGCCCCGGAGCGCAAACGGTACGTCGGTCAGTTGTTCGCTGCGGTAGTTGATGCCGGAATTGCCCGCTTCGGTGATGTTGAATTCGCCTTTGAACTCAAAATCTGCGGGCTCCCCACCCCGCCAGATAATGAATGAGTTGGCCTTCAGGAGTGTTGTAGGAGTGATCTCCCCGACCAGATTACCGTTTTCGACCCGCCAGTACGTCGGATCGCCATCCCACCCCTTCAACGATTTACCGTCGAATATCCGGACAAAGCCATCCTTATCTTTTTTGCCCTGAGCCAGGCTGATAACATCAAAACTAGTTATCAGGATGATTAGTAGTAATCCTGCTTTGGTGAGCATAAAGGGTCTTTTTACAACCATACTACGTGAGATGATGAGTGTTTGTGTTGCTGTGGTGTCAAATTCTGGTGTGTATTGCAGTGCTGCTGTGGTGTCAGGTACGTATACCTGACACCACAGCAGCACTGCAATACTGCCTTATCTGCCCTTTGACCCACCGTCTGGTGCCTTATACACCTCATGACTTTGATTACCTCCCGATTTCAGATATGCCATTAGATCTCTCAGCTCATCGGGGTTCAGGCTGTTGATCAGCCCCGGCAGCATAATCGACACGGTTGAGTACTTTTTCGACACGACATCTTTTTTAGAAATCTTCCGAAGCTGATCCGGTGCAAAGGGGTTCTGTGAAATTGAATAATTGACCTTGTCTTCGCCTACCAGCCGACCCAGCACCGACTGCCCGTTTTTCAGCGTAAAAATGGTAGAGGCATACTGATCCGAAACGGCCTTGTCGGGATGAATAATGGCCTCCAGCATGTCTTTGTTCGAGAAGCGCGTACCCAGTTGCGTCAGATCCGGGCCAATGTCTCCGCCTTCGCCCCGCATCGTGTGGCAGCGGCTGCACAGCACGGCCGAGTAGATTTTCTTACCCCGGTCAAAATCCCGAGCCCGCGCTCCACTGTCGACCACGGCTACTGCATTCTCGAGCTTCCAGGGGCGGCCCGGTCCTTTGGGCGTGTAATCCAGGGCCAGATCATTTCCGGATTTAGTCAACAAATCCCCACCCGATAACTTGTCGTACCGGGCTAACTGCTCTTTAGGTACATGAGCCAGGGCCAGTTTGCGGGCTTTGTCGATGAAGCCGATGTAGCTACGGCCTCCCTGGTATTTGAAAGCGTTGGCGAACCAGGTAAAGTATTTATTCCGGAGTTCGGGCGTCCAGCCACTTTCCTGACGGCTCAGCATAACCGCATAGAACGTCTGCTGAAGGGGTGGTACCTTCTCCAGCATCTTGGCGATGTCCAGACCGTACTGCGGGTTGCGCAAAATCAGATCCGACGATGCCGTAGCGGTTTCCAGCCCGAGATCCCGACTGCCCGGTTCGTCTTTCAGGTCCATCAGTGCCAGCGTTTTCGACACCACGCCCGGCGCTTCGAGGTAAATCAATACCCGGCTCAGCCCCCGGTTCATCAACGCGGTTTTAGCCGGGTAGCGTGGATTCAGGTAAGCAATCACCTTCTCTTTATCGGCCGGATCGGGCATACCCATGCGCGTAAATACCAGTTCAAACGCCCGGACCAGATCAAACTGCTGCGCTTCGGACAACGAACTCATGTTGATTTTCAACAACGCGTTCAGCAGCTTACTCTTCATAGCCGCATCTCCATGTCGCGCCAGTGCAATGATCCCCTGCGTTGCCCGCTGCGGATCGGTTTCCGTCAATGCCTTGTCCTGCCACTGGCTTACGGGCTGATGCTCCACGGCCAGCCGGGCTGCGTACCGAACAAAGCGATCCGGGTGGTTCAGATTCGGCCAGGCTGCTGCCAGAGCCGCCGGATTCGGTTCGCCGTGGTATTGCTCCAGTTGGGCTCTGAGCTGGCGTTCTTTGGTAGGAGTCGGCGCTTTTGCCACAGCTTCGGTCGACTCGGAACCGTTATAATACACCCGATACAGATCCGATTCCAGCCGACGCCCCCCCGTCAGGAAGTACAGCGCTCCGTCCGGTCCGATGGCTCCATCCGTCAGCGGCAGCGGAGAGCCTGACACAAACTCCTCACGCTCGGCTTCATAGGAAGCGCCTTTCGGCTTTAAATGAATGGAATAGATAATACCAAAACTCCAGTCAAACGCGTACAGCGACTGACGGTATCTTTGCGGAAACCGTGCATTCTGGCCATAGAGCAGGTTGGTCGGCGAGCCTTGCCCGATATTCAGGACGGGAGGCAGGTTATCGGGGTTGGCCGGTAGCCATTTCCCATCGCCCGTACGCCAGCCAAATTCGCTGGCGCTGGTTGCGTGGCAAATACGCGTGGGCCGGTACCAGGGCAATCCAAAATCCCACTCCATGTCCGAATCATACGTGAACATGTCACCGACTTCATTGAAGGCAATGTCGAACGCATTTCGGAAGCCGGCACTAACCAGTTCCCAGCGTTTGCCCTCCGGATCGATATTGGCAATCCACCCTCCGGGCGCGTTGCGGTCGGCTGCGTGCCCACGCGGGTCGGTGATTTTAGGAAACAGATTATCATCCTGCCAGTTGGGGGGCAGTCGATACGCATCCAGTTTCGGAACGTCAGTATGGTTTCCACAGATAACATAAAGCGACTGCTTATCAGGCGACAAGACAATACTGTGCGGGCCGTGCTCACCCTCACCTTTCAGGGCTTTCAGCAGCGTCACTTTGTCGAACTGGTCATCGCCATCCGTATCCTGTAAGCGATACAGACCACTGCTCTTTTCAAAGTTTTTATTTTCCCGGTTGTTCACCATCACGTACAGGCTGTTGAATGCATACAACAGGCCTTGCGCGTAGCCCATGCCGACCTTCGAACTGGTGTCGCCGGGCTGCACGGCACCGATCCGGAGCTTTTCGACCTTTGGTGACCCGCCCGAACCGATCGGCGGCATTTCGAGCCGGTACAGGAACCCATACTGATCGGAGGTGATCATCCGGCCTTTGTCGTCAAACGCCATCGCCACCCACGACCCCTGTTTGCTGTCAGATGGGCTATAGAGATGTTCAGCTTTAAAACCGGGGAGCAGTTTTAGTTTATCCAGCCTGGGATTGTCGGGCGCGGATTTCGCCACTTCCGAACTCTGCATGCTGATCCAGGACGACCCGAGCAGCACAAGGGCAGAGACCACTAACCCGAGTTTAGTTTTATTAGTGGTAGAAAACATGGTGTTTTTCATAAAGGGTTACAGAATATCGTTGTCTGAAGCGTCAACTGCTGGGAGGCTCTACGTCGCCGTTTCATTCTTTACTAAGAGATCCCAACCGGGTTTAATCTACTGATTACTGTAATGAATCCCGGCGACATTCGCGCGTCAACAGTACGGTCCCGGGCATTTCTCCGAGTACACGGGACCGTAGTGATCAGAAATTCGGGGTCAGAGCCGCTTCAACGGCCGGCAACGGATAATACACCTCCAGGTTAGTGAATGCGTTCGGTGGGGGCACAGCACCGCTTGGGAAGTAATAATCCTGCGGGTTGGCCTTGATGCGGGCTCCGTAGGCGGTGATGATTTCATTGACCCGGCCGGTCCGCACCAGATCATACCAGCGCTTGTTTTCAAACGCCAGTTCAACGCGCCTTTCTTTAAAGATTGCCTCACGTATGCCGGCTTGCGAAGCAGCCGCAGCAGCCGCAGCAGCCGCCAGCCCGGCCCGGCTGCGCACCTGATTCAGGAACGGGACAGCCTCGACCGTTTTACCCTGCTCGTTCAGGGCTTCGGCCAGGAACAGCAGCACCTCAGCGTAACGATACACCGGCCAGTTCTGCCCCGTGTTGTTGTGCTGCGCGTGCGGCCGGGCGTACTTCTTGATGTACGGGTAGGTTTTGTTAGCCCGTAAGCTCTGGCTCAGCGTTACGCTGCCGATGGAAATATCCTTCCGCTTATCGCCGGGTTCGTAGGCCGCGATCATATCGGGCGTTGGCACGTTGTTATTTTCGCCGGAGATGGCCTGCGGATTCGACGTACCGGTAATGGGCCGTAATTCGTCGGCGGTGATCGGTGTCGGAATAAACCGGTAGATCTGGTTACCGTTCAGACCGGCAGCTCCCTCGATGTACTGTACCTCAAAAACCGACTCCCGATTATTCTTGTTACCCGTCGTAGTCGAGAACGCATCATTGTAGTCGGCCATCAGCGAGTACTCCCCGCTGGTGACGATCTCCCGGAGAAGGGTTTCGGCCTGAGGCCATTTCTTCTGAACCATGTACAGGTTGGCCAGCAGCATTCGGGCGGTCCCTGAGGTAGCCCGTCCCCCTTCCTGATCCTTCTTCAGCGGCAGCAGCTTAATCGCTTCCTGCATATCTTTCTCCACCTGCCCCTGCAATTCAGCCGCTTGTGCCAGGGGCTTGGCCGCGCCTTCGCGGTCGGCTACGGGGGTCAGGTGCAAGGGTGCTTTGCCGAACAACTGAGCCAGCTTGAAGTACGCAAACCCCCGGAGAAAATAGGCCTGTCCCTTCAGGTTATTCTTCGAATCGGTACTTTTCTGATCGGTCCCAAACGACACATTATCAATCAGGGCAAGCACCTGGTTGGCCCGCGCAATGATCTGGTAGTTCAGGCGGTACATGTTCAGCACAATCGTATTGGCGGTGAGCCCACCGGCATTCAATATGGCAAAGTCGGCCAGGTTCTGGGTATTATCCACCGCCCCGAACAGTACGTTTCGGGCGTAGTAGGTATTGTCGGAGTGCATCTCCTCCAGCGCCCAGGCCGCTTCGTTGTACATCGGCCGCAGCGGTACGTAAATAGCGTTCACCGCCTGCTGAAAGTCGGCTTCTTTGGTGAAGAAGGTAGCCGAACTCAACGCCGTCTGGGGCACCACGGTGAGAAACGTATCGTTGTTGCAACTCGTCACAGACAGGCCGATCAGACTTGCTAAAAGAATTTTCGTTTTCATTCTATAGTCGGGTAAGGATGAAAGACTGATTGCCGGAAATTAGAAATTCAGGTTAACACCAATGGTGTAGGTACGCGGAACCGGGTAGTTCGACAGGTCGACCCCCTGGCTCAGGTTACCGCCATCACCCTGACCGTCGCCCTGGGCGCTGGTCTCCGGGTTAGGACCACCCGTGTACTTCGTGAACACATAGACCTGCTGCGCCGAAGCGTACACGCGGGCCGAATTAAAGAATTTCTTCAGAGCGCCGAAGGTATAGCCCAGCGTGATGTTCCGGATGGTGAAGAACGAGGCATCCGCCACAAAAAGCGAGCTGGGCCAGTCGCGCTCGATACCAGTGAAGTTACCACCGCCGTTGGTGGCCCCAAACATACCCTTGCCCGGTGTGATCACGTTACCCCGGCTATCGACCCGGAAGCGGTCTTTTACGCCGGCAACCATGTTGAATACGCCATCCAGGTTAGCCGTACTGTACAGGTGACGCACCCACAACTGATTGCCGTAGGAGCCGGAACCCGTAATGGACATATCCCAGTTGCCGTACCGCAGGTCGTTCACAATCCCGTACGTGAACTTCGGGAACGGGTTTCCAATGATGGCCCGGTCGTCGGTATCACCGCCGAACGTAATTACGCCGTCGCCGTTCACGTCTCTCAGCTTGATCGTACCGACTGCCGAACGGCCGGGAATAACCGGCGAACTTCTCAGGTCCTCGGCGTTCATGTAGAAGCCATCCTTGACCAGCCCGTAAAACTGCCCAAAGGGTTGGCCTACCTGCGTGATGTGGAACAAACCATACACCCGGTCGATGCCGGGGGCCAGCGCTACCACCTGGTTCCGGTTGAACGAGATGTTGGCGTTGGTGTTCCACTTCAGCTTACCGGTGGTGTTGCGGGTATTCAGCGCAAACTCATGCCCCCAGAACTTGATCTCACCAATGTTGTCGTTGAAGTTCGTGAAGCCCGACTCCTGTGGCAATTGTACGGCATACAACAAGTTGGTGGTCCGCTTGGTATAGAAGTCGTACACAAAACTGATGCGGTCGTTCAGTAGACCCAGGTCGAGACCGAGGTCAAGCTGCCTAGTGGTCTCCCAGCCCAGGTTGGGGTTAGCAATGGAGGTGACCACCGCTCCCGGCGCAACTGTGCTGCCAAACGCTGCGTTCACCGTATTGTTTACCAGCGCGTACTGGGTGTAGTTACCGATGTTGTTGTTACCAATGATCCCGTAGCTGGCCCGCACTTTGGCAAACGAAACCGGGGTGAGCGTCTTCATGAAATTTTCATCGGAAAGCACCCAGCCCGCCGAAACCGACGGGAAGGTACCCCAGCGGTTGTTGGCCCCGAAGCGTGACGAACCATCGGTCCGGATAGCCGCCGTAAACAGGTATTTGCCCTTGTAGTTGTACGTCAGGCGCGAGAGGTATGATAAGAGGCTCCATTGGTTTATGGCATTGGTAGAACCCGCGCGGTTTATATTCAGACCGCCCTGAATTGTCGGTAACCGATCATCGGCGTAGGTATCGGCCTGAATTCGAGTGATGTCCTGACTAAACCGTTGCTGCGTAAAACCAGCGAGTAACTCGAAGTTGTGAACCTCGTTAAAGCTCCGGGTGTACGTAGCCAGGTTCTCGTTCAGCCAGGAAATGTCTTCCCGGTTCTGACGGATCGAAACGGCCAGTGTCGGAATGGGGACGTTGATCTGGTTGGTTGCCGTCGACGGATTGAAGAAGAAGAACCGCGAGTTCAGGTATTCGACGTTGATGGTCGACTTCAACGACAGCCCCGGAATCGGCGAGTACTGTACGTACGCGTTGGCGAGCAGGTTGGTATTCTTGGTCTCGTTGGTCAGCTCACTGGCGGCCCGTACCCAGTTCGGATATGAGAAAATGTTACCCGTGCTGCCGGGGAAGCGGTTGACTAATGTCAGATTGCCCTGGTCATCCCGGATCGGCATTACCGGCCAGGTATGGAGGGCGTTGAACAGAATACCCGTACCGCGGTCGCCGTCGGTTCGGGGTGTATTGTCAAATACATACGAAGGTGCTACGTTGAAACCAACCGTTATCTTATCCGACAGGTTATAGTTGGAGTTCATCCGCAGCGAATAGCGCTTATACTTGTTGTTGATAACTACGCCATCCTGGTTGAAGATACCGGCCACCAGAGACGTATTGGAGCGCTCGGTGTTACTGGATATTGTCAGGTTATAGCTCTGAATCGGAGCATCCCGCAGAACGGCACCATACCAGTCGTTGTTTTTGTCGGCCCAGCTTGCCGGGTTTTGGAACTCAACCGGCACCGCCTGACCCTGATCTTCGTAGTACTCCTTCTTAAATTGCGCAAATTCCTGGGCGTTCAGCATTTTGATACGGCCGCGTTCCGGAACGTGCTGCGTACCAGCGAAGGCGTTAAAGCTGATGTTTGTCTTTCCGCTTTTCCCTCTTTTGGTGGTAATCAGCACTACGCCGTTGGCCGCCCGCGACCCGTAGAGCGACGTCGAAGCTGCATCTTTCAGGATAGAAATGTCGTCGATCTCGTCGGGGTTTAACTGAGCAATGTTCCCCGTAATCGGAAAGCCATCGATTACATACAGCGGATCGCTGCCGGCCGTTACCGACACCTGCCCCCGAACCCGGATGTTGATACCCGCACCCGGCCGACCGGTGGTCTGGTTAATCTGGACCCCCGCCAGGCGGCCCTGTAGTTTCTGACCGACCTGCGACACGGGAATGTCTTTGATCTCCTGCGCACTCACGGTCTGTACAGCACCCGTCACTTCTTTTTTGACCTGACTACCGTAACCGACAACCACCACTTCATTCAGCGTCTGATCATCCGGAATCAGTCGGACGTTGAACGTTGTCTGCGTACCGACCACCGCTTCCTGGCGCCCATAGCCTACGAAGCTGAAGACTAGGGTTGCGTTGGTGTTAGGCACCGTAAGCCGGAAACTTCCCTGACTGTCCGTTGTTGTTCCCTGCGTTGTACCTTTCACCACCACGCTGACGCCCGGTAGTCCGTTTCCCTGCTCATCAGTTACTTTTCCAGATACAGGAATCTCAGCAGGCGCAGCACCGGTATTCAGCAATGGTTGCTTGAGTGCATTCCTGGCAACCGGTTGCCCACTCTGAAGTGCATAGGCAGGTTGCCTGTCACTATGCTGTCCATGAACAAAGCCTGTACAAAAGCCTGCCACCAGACAAATGGTAACAACTTGATAAATGCTTTTCATAGAATTAAGGTTAAGGGTTCGGGTAAATGAACTGTAAGCGTGCAACAGATAATAATGAGTCAAATATTATCACATCCAGGTACGCAACTTTCCTATACTCTCCTGCTTTTGTTATTATTTTTATATTTTTTTGTTTTCCGCTTAAAAGGTTTCTCTGATAGTTGTCTATGTAGAGGGTAGTCGCGAAAGCAGATTTATAGACGTAGTAAGCTCCAAAACAACCGTTCAGTAAGATCAGTAGTAGCCGGACATGACCAATCCTCCCTTTGAGCGTCTATAGCATATAGAATTGAGTAACGTAAAGACGGATAATGCGAAAAGCCCGCCAGATACCTGACGGGCTTTTTTGTATTCTTACCTGATTAGCGTTCGCTTCCTATTTTCTTGTTGTGATTGATATAACCCCTTCCTCTTTATTAACATCCATGCGCTTGATTGTGTTGGGTGCCAGTTTAAGCTTCTGAAACTCTTCGTTTGTATATTCTTTACCGTCAATGATCCACCGTTTCACTCCTGGCAAGCTACCTTGCCCTTCACTCGTCGACGGCGTGTCAGCTTTTAACTGGAAATTGATTGGTAGGTTATAGCGCACATTTACCGGCTTCCCGTCCTGTGTGCCGGGCTTCCAGCGCGGCATCTTTTGCATAACACGAACGGCCTCTTCATCCGCCCCGAAGCCGATGCCTTTTAATATCTTAACATCAGCAACATTCCCCTCTTTTGTGACGACGAAATTGACAAACACCTTTCCCTGAACATTAGCGCGTTCGGCCGCGGCCGGATACCGTAAGTTCTTACTGAGGTACTCACTTAATCCTTCCATCCCGCCCACAAACTCCGGGTGATTTTCAACTACCGTGTAAACTTCGCCGTCAACACCAGCCTGCCGGGCGGATTGATTCACCTCAATGGTTTCTCCCTTCGGAGAGGTCAGTTCGGTGTCTTTCTGGATACACATCCAGAGGAGAGTTGCCGGGATCAGTACGGCCGCGTAGCTAAGCAAAGCCCGGCGGTGCGTTGCAGGTTTCTGTAACATATGGATTCGTTGTTTGAGGTTACTAATTGATACAAAAGCGGTAGTCAGCGCGGCCACCGGTACGTTGAGCGAGTAGGCTACCAGTGTCCGGGCGTAATCCGACGGGTTAATGAGCTGGCTGGCGGCCTGGTCGGCGAGGTATTCGTGTACCTGTTGCAGCGATCGTTTATACAGCCACAGCACCGGATTGAACCAGAATAGAGCCCGCATACATTCTACAAGCAGTATGTCAAGTGTATGCATTTGTCGAATGTGAGCTTCCTCATGACGTAGCACAGCCTCGTCGGCTGCCAGGGCATCGCTGCGATTCAGCACCAGATACGGCCCGAAGGAAAACGAGCTAATCACATCATCAGGCAAACGTATACCTATATACGTTAATGCATTTTGCCGCTGGCCGCGGTTTATTAGCTGAAATACCCACCAGACATTGCGCCCAAGCTGAAAAAGCATGAAAACGACGCCGATGCCGTACACCAGCCACAGCAGCATGGGCAGCGAAAACAAATCCGACGATTCGGGGCCTGCTCCTACCGAAATAGCTGGCAGCGTCATTACATTTACCGGCAGTGTCTGACTGGCCTGATTGGGCAGTTCAGCCAGCGGCAAAACCAACGAAGCGACCAGTGAAGCCAGCAGATACGCCCGATTCAGGCTGAAGAACGTATGCCGACGTAGCAGCAGCCAGTAGCAGCCGTAGAACAGCAGCAGAAACAGATTGGCTTTGAGAAAATAATCGAGGACGCTCATGATTTCTTCATGGTTATAATGACGACTCCATCTTTTGCTTTCTTCCCATACATAGCCGACATATCAGATTTGACCACCTCAACGTTTTGAATGTCTTTTGGATTGAGAGTCATCAACGTATCAGCCGTAGTACGAACGCCGTCAACGATGTACAACGGATTTTCCCCGAATGGCCTAAGGCCCCGGACGCGTATGCTGGATCGTCCCTTAGTAAACATTGAATCGACAGCATTATACGAACGCGGCTTCACATCATTGACCAGTAAGTACCTGGCGTTAGGGCTATTGTCATGTATGGCTGTGAACTGCGGTTTTACAGCACCTGACGGTGGTGGTGCCGCCTGGCTTGTCCGTTTATCCTGCTGCTTTTCTGGATTTAGTCGGTTCTTTGTACCACTGCCCTGACCTACTTTCTTCTTCTGAGGAGCCAGTTGCACATTGATCACCGTCCGGTTGTTTACGGGCACTTCCTGGTTTTTAAAACCAACGAAACCTACGACCAGCGTATCTTTTCCAAACACATGGGAGAACACGTATCGCCCCTGCAGATCAGTGGATGTGCCGCGGGTAGCTCCTTTTACCTCAATAGTTGCTCCTGGCAACGGTTTACCATCGGGGGCGGTTATCCGGCCAGAAATTGTAATGAACTTATCAGCGGGTTCATCCGCAATTGCCGCGACTTCCTCCGGCACGCTGGTCATGGCCAGCAGCCCAAGCGCCAGCGGCAGCACGAGGGCATACTTGCCCATCGCCCACCGGCTCGTTGCCCGCCGACCCAGCATCTGGAGCCGTTGCCGCAGCAGTGACGGATTGAAGAAGCCATTGGCCAGCGAATCAGGCTGAACCCCAAACGCGTACGCCACCAGAAAACGGGCGTAGGTTGCCGATTGAGCAGCCGCCTGATCCGCCTGAAACTCGTGTACCTGACGGATTGCCCGGTCGTATAACCACAGCGCTGGGCACAGCCAGCACACAGCCCTCAGCATTTCCAGCGCGAGTATGTCGGCGCTATGCCACTGCCGAACGTGAACCAGTTCGTGACGCAGGATCAGTTCGTTATGCCCATCGGCCGGGTTCAGCACAACGTAGCGAAAGAACGAAAACGTAGGCAACTGCTCGTCAATCGGCTGAACCAGTACAAAGCCGTTCTGTAGCTCCTGTGGCGATCGGCGAATAAGCTGACCCAACCCGAATAAACGGACTCCCAGCCGCACGAGCAGCAGAACAGCCACCAATACGTACGCCCACTGGCCGATCGCTTCCCAATTCGTTTCGGCCGGCCTATCTGCGGAAACCGCCGGCACCGCTTCAACCGTCGGCAGCACAATGACGCCCACCGGAACGGGCATCGTTTCGGCAGCCTGATTGGGCAATTCAACCAGCGGCAGCAGCAACGACGTTGCCACTGCGCCGAGCAGATACGCCCGGTTGAGACCGAAGAACGTATGCCGACGTAGCAGCAACCAGTAGCAGCCGTAGAACAGCAGCAGAAACAGATTGGCCTTGAAGAAATAGTCGAGGGCGCTCATTGCTCTTTCTCTTTGTTTAGGAGTTGAATAATCTCATCGGCTTCCTTCAGGCTCAGGTTCTTCTCCCTGACGAAGAATGACACCAGTTTCTTCAGCGACCCGTCGAAATAATTGGTCATTAACTGCTCCGTCTGGAAACGCCGGTACTGCTCCTCCGTAATCAGCGGGTAGTACTCGTGCGTTTTGCCGTAGGCCGTATAACCCACCAGCCCTTTCTTTTCCAGAATCCGAACAATCGTCGACACGGTATTGTAAGCCGGTTTGGCCGGTCCGTCCGTACGGTCCGACTCCGGCAGTTCGGCCAGTATGTCCTTCACGAAGCCCTTCTTAAGCTTCCAGAGAACACGCATAATTTCTTCCTCAGCCTTAGTGAGTTCACGGAGTTGCATACGGTCTGTACTTTAGTGAACGAAAGGTATGACTAATCATTTAGTTTTACAACTAACACTTTAGTTATTTTGTTGGAAATTGAATTGGGATTGACAGAAAAATGTTGTTGGGTACGGATCAGATACGCCGTCAGCCCGAATAACCTGCATATGTTTTTAGGGTTTCGTACTTTCGCCAGAAGAACCGTACGTTAATCCGTCGTTATGAAAAATTACCAGCTCATTCAGGAATTGATCGGCCATCTGGAAAGTTTTGAGCGTGACCAGCCCAACTCCGACCAGCAGACGCTGTTCAATTTTGTCGCCTGGCTGAACCAACACCTGCTTACCTCGGCCGCTGAGCACGCTCAACATAGCGACTACACCCGCGATGCGTACCAGACGCCCGATGTTTACATCGGCATCATGATCGGGTTCCTGAATCGATACTCCAAGCTATACGCCAAGAAAGGCCTGGAGAACACCCCATTAGTTACGCTTGATGACTTCACGTACCTAGCCACCCTCTGGCAGCACCAGCCCCTGACCAAAATCGCCCTCATCGAGCGCAATATCCATGAGAAAACCACCGGTACGGAAATCATCCGGCGGTTGCTGGCCAATGGGCTGGTAGAGCAGTATGCCGATGAAACCGATAAACGCAGTAAACGACTGCAATTGACGCCCAGGGGTCAGGAACTCCTGATGGGAATGTGGCCCCTTATGGGACAAATCGCGATTCTTATGGGTGGTAATCTGACTACAACCGAGAAGATGGTGCTGGTCGGATTACTGCAAAAACTGCATTCGTTTCATAACCCCATTTTCCTGAACAACCGCGATGGCTCAATTACCGAGTTAATTAAAAACAACATTTATTAATACAATCTTATCCTACATAATTAAATTAAGTACATTACCGAACAAAATTTATGGAGTGAAGTTGTTTCATAGCGTCTTAACAATCAAAAGTCGTAATGAAAAACAACCAGCTTGAACGCTATGCTACAGCTGCTTTCGTGATCGGCAGCATCATTGGTACGTACTTCTTCAGTCGGCCGCGCCGGGGGGCCTTCCGTACGGAAATAGCCGATGAACAACAACGGGAACTGGATTTAAATCTGACTACGCCTGCCAACGCAACGTTTGGCATTGCCTGGCCGGTTATCTATACCGGCACCATTGGTCTGGCGATTCACCAGGCTCTTCCGTCGCAGGAAAACAATCCTCGCTATGCCAGCGCCCGGCCGTGGCTGTGGGCCAACTATGCACTGAATCTTGTTTTCGGCTATTTCTTTTCGAAATCCGATTTGCCCAGCCGGGCGGGCGGTGCATTGACTACCATTTCATTGCTGCCCCTGTCGTTGGGTCTGCACCGTCAGTTGGAAATCGGCCGAACCGAAGTACCGGAACCAGAAAACACACTGCGCAAATCGATCAGCCTTTACACCGGCTGGTTAACGGCCGCTACGGTCGTCAGCGGGGCTAATCTTCTGCTTCAGGCAGGTTATCGCGTGTCGCCCGCTGCCGCCCGGCGCTGGGCGTACGGTATTTTGTCGGCCACCGGCGGTCTGGGAATCATTGTGTCAAAACGCCTGAACGATCCGTATTACCTGCTTACGCTTATTACGGCCTTCGTTGGTATTGCGGCTAAGCAGCGGGGACGTAACGACGAAGTGGCCGCTCTGGCCGCTGCCTGGGCGGTGGCTTTAGCCGGCGTTTTCGTTAAACGGCTCCAGGATGCGCAGGCAGATAACCAGCAGGAACCGGCAACCGATCCGGCTGATACATCGCCCGCGTCGATTACTGAACCGTCTTCCACGGCGCTTGTCGATATGGAAGCTGACTAATTAACGAATCATTCGACCGCGTTTACAATCAGCCCGGCCTGACTCACGTGAGCCAGGCCGGGCTTGCCACAAAGGCTCATATACTCTATTTAACAACTATGTTATTGGCCCAGATTTTGCTAACAACCGGCTGATTTATCGGCGTCTTATCACCTGCTGGCTACGTATTGCCGATGATTTCTGAGAAAATCAGGTCTAGTGTGGGCCAGAGGAAGACCAGGAGGCCTATCAGTAATTTTTTATCTGCAATACGATCCTGTTAACCAATTTGTTGCAGTAATCGATTAGCTTCCCCAAATGCCATTATCTAATCCACTTGCATCGACTGGCCTGCTTATTGCATAAAGTTACGTACAGACGCCCGGAGCTACCAACTCAATACGCACGCACTTTGTATCCGGACGCAAACGAAACCATTAAGTAAACAGAGCGATGACAAACGATTTTGACATGACAGACTCAATGAATGCCCCCGTGCGACGCATGTTACGGGAAATGGGAGTTCGTCAGGAAGCGCTCACCAACGAAGCCGATTTAACGCTCGATCTGGGTTTGGACTCCCTGGACCGGATTGACCTGTTAGTTCAACTGGAAATCCGGTATGGCATTCGCATCGTCGATCAGGAATGGCACCGGCTGCATACCATCCGGCAGATGGAATACTACGTAGCCGAGCAGATTGGACGAAAACGCTGCCTAACCAGTTCGTTGGTCAAGGCCGATATTGAAACCGCTGCGTAATGCATTGGCAGTTGGCGGAAAATAAGTAGATTGTGGCAATCATCTGCCCACTGCAAATCCGCCTTCTCCTTGACAGACTCGCTATTTATCCTCTTCGTTCTTTGCCTGAACGTCGTTGTTTGTGAATGGCTATGCCAGCGCCGGTTCTTCCGGCACCTGGGCACCGCCCTGCTTGTCATTGTCCTCACGGCCATTGAAGCAAACCTGCGCCTTATTCCAACGACTGAAACGCCCGTGTACGACGGTATTTTCAGCTACGTGGCTCCGTTTGCGCTGTTTTTGCTTCTGCTCAGCGTCAACCTGAAAGACCTTCGGCAGGCGGGCCTACCCATGCTGACCATGTACCTGATAGGCTCGGCGGGTGTGGTCATCGGCGTGTTTACAAGTGTTTGGGTATTCGCGGCTCCGCAAACGGTAGGCGAACTGCATTATGCGCTGGCCGGTATGTTTACCGGCACGTACATTGGTGGCAGCATCAACTTTCACGCCCTCGCGCTCCATTACAACGTATCGAAAGCCGGGAATCTGTTTATTGCTGCCACGGCCGCCGACAACATCCTGACAACGCTCTGGATGATGGCTACGCTGGCCTTGCCCCGCCTGCTACAGCGCCGGTTTCCGCGCCAGTTACCTTCGTCTGTTGTCAATCCGGCCCCACTGGCAACCCCCGCAAGTGGTTTGAAGGACGGGTCGGCTCCTCAACCGCTGTTCTCCGATGCTGAAACCATCCGCCCCACTGACCTGGCCCTGCTGCTGGCACTGGGATTTGCGGCTATTTTTCTCGCGAAACAGATTGCAGCCTGGTTTCCTACCCTACCGTTCGTTCTGGTTCTGACAACCATAGCCCTGATTCTGGCACAGTTTCGCGTCGTCAACAACCTGAGCGGAAGCAAATTACTCGGCCTATTCGGTATATATGTTTTCCTGGCTGTGATTGGGGCGTACTGCGACGTAGCGGCCCTGCTTCGCGACGGTGAACTGGCCCTGGTGCTGTTCGGAATGATTTTGCTGCTGGTGCTGATACACGCCGTTCTGCTGTTTGGACTCGGGGCGTTGTTTCGTCAGGATTGGGATGTGCTGGGCATTGCGTCGCAGGCTAACATCGGGGGCGCTACGTCGGCGCTGGCCCTGGCCAGGAGTCTGAACCGCGCTGACCTGCAACTGCCGGCCGTCCTGGTCGGCACGCTCGGCAACGCTATCGGTACGTACCTGGGTATTCTGGTCGCGGAGATGCTGCGCTGACCGGCCCCTCTTAGCCCAGCTTCGGCTCAAGCCAGAGGGCCGTCAGACAAGTCAGCAGCAGCACCAGCCAGACCCAGTTCGGAACCGAATTGTCAATCACGGCCTCGGTTACTTCCCTGCCCGATTGATAGGCAGCATGCACCCGAACGTACTGATTCAGTAACTGGTTGCCGGCCACCGACCCTACCCGTTGCGGATCGTAGGCATACACGGCCAACGAATCCTGAATTGTATGCCAGCCCGGCCGATTGAACCGGTACGTAGCCTGTGCCGATAGCCCGTTGAGGGGAGAGTAGGCCAGCACAGCCGTATCGCGGCTGACGGCCAGCGTGGCAGGCCGGGTCGGTACGTTATTGAGCCGCACGCCAGTCGGCAGGCCCGCAATCGCCGGTGCATCGACGATTACGTTGTTGACGCCGGCAGGTTGCAGCAGAGCCAGAATCGCCGTCCAGATCCGGTCGTACGTAACGCTGTCGCCACTGAGTTTAAGGGGATACGTTTCACTAATCAGACTCAGGCCCACCTTGCCCGCTCCCTGCTGCACCGCCACCGGGTAGCCGGGTACCGGGAACTGATTGATGGAAGTAGTGATAGCATACGGCAACGCGGTCAGCCCATTTCCTACCGGTACCGTTGACTCCGTTGACGTCTTTCGAACCTGCCAGCTACTACCCAGGGCCTGATTGATACGCCGGGTTTCGGCTTCGGGTTCCGTCGTATTAATAAACAGAACCGACTTGCCGTCGGCAACTGCCCGCCGAACCAGCGGATCAGCGGCATTGGACGGATCGGTAATGACAACATCGGGTTTAGGGTTTTTACGTCCCCCCTCGTTAAGAGTCAGATTGCTGCTGATGTCTTTCGAGAGGGTACTGGTCACGCGGACGGTATGCCCCTGCTTTCCCAGCCAGTCGGCCAGCGTCCTGCTTTCGAAATCCGGGCTGTTCAACACAAACTGGTACGTTAGCGGAGCGGTTGGCCGGGCAAAGAAACGGACCGTATCGATTGGTGTTTCTCCCAGAATCAATGTGACTGCCGTTCGCCCTCGGACAAACGCCGGGAATTGCAGCGTAAACGTATTGGTGCCTTCCTGCAAGGCCAGGCTGTCCAGCGTTCGGCCGCCATACCGGATTGTGAGTGCCTGCTTTCGCGAGGAAACAAGGCGCCCCGTTATCCGCTGCATTTCACCTTGACGCACAATCCCTTTCCATCGTATGGCCTGTAGGTGATCGGGTTGCTGATACGGCAGCCAACGTATTGCCGACCGACTCAGCCGACCCAATAACTCCGGCGGGTACTGTTGCCCCAGCAGCGTGACTGAATCGAACTGCCCCTTGAACGTACCGGGCGTAAACCGCCGACGAATGCCCAGGCTGTCCTGCACCCGCCGACCCACCGCCGAAGGCACCTCCTCCCCCACAATCAGGGCGTGGGTAGTTCGGGCGCTTTCCCGCCAGACCGGCTGCACCACATACCCGAGCAGCACCAGCCACAGCAGTCCGTTCAAGGCCAGCCGAATCCGTTTCCGACCCGCCGAAAGATGGGGGTTTCTTACTACCAGCCAGACCTGCATGCCCAGCAGAGCAACTAATCCGGGCAGAATGAACCAGTTCGCAGGATCAGACCAGTTGATTGTTACGTCGATCATGTACGTTATTTCAGGCGCTTCCAGAAGGCCTGCTCCAGTTTGCGTTCGCTGGAATACGAACGGTTAGTGCGGATGGTTACGCCCGTCAATTCAGCCAGCTTCGTTTTCAATTGGTTTTCTTCTGACTCAGAGAGCGACTGCCCGCCCACCAGTTTCTGCAAACTGCTCAAGACCGACCAGTTGCGCAGGCCGCTGTTCATGACCCGATCAGTGAGGGCCGTGCCCAACTGCTGGACCGCCTGGCGCTGGGCGGCATTGAGTTCGTTCGATTGGTCCAGATAGCCCAGCACCTCCGCGGCCAGTTGCCCAACTCGCTGCTGGTCGTACGTGCGCTGCTGGCTGAACCGGGGGTTCACGTTTTTCAACTCACCCGTCAGGCGTTTTTCCTGCTCTTTGATCGGTGGCGGATCGAAGCTGGTCTTCTTCACGAACGTCCGCGCTTTCTGCTGGGCAGCTTTCAAAAACTCCAGGGCCTTTTTCTCGTACGGCAACGCCTTTTCAGGTTCATACAGCCGCAGGTGCAGCTCCGACTGCCACATCTGCTCAAGCGCCATTTTCAGCAGGCTCCGCGTTGATTGTTCGTAGTAGGTATTTGCTTCGCCGTCGTCGTGGGAGTGGACGTACTGTTCCATCATGGCCGCAATCGGGTCTTTCTCCTCGGCCGGGTTCTGATTTCCCCCGTGCGAATGGCCATGATCGTGTGACTCTTCGTGCGCTTCGTGTTTATCGTCGTGATCGTGGTCATGCTCGTGTTCGCCCTCGCCCGAATCGTGTTTGTGCATGAATCCCTCCAGCGGATCGCCATCCCCGCCCCCTTCCGGGCCGCCGTGACCACCAATGGATGTTTCAAATTCTTCGCCCAGGTACTGCCCGTAACGCAGCCGCAGTACTTTCTGGTCAAAGCCAATCTCATTGGACGTACTATTGAAGGGCTTGGCCGGTATCTTACTCCGTTTGGCGATCAGCTTCTCGGTATCAATAATAATCTGCCGCTGACTCCGGAAGTATTCGGGCATGACGTTAACGGCCATCGTCGCCAGTTCGGCTTCGTCCATCTTCGTCGTGTCTTTGTAGACGATAAAATACGTATCCGATTTGGCGAAATTTGGCTCCGGCTGCCGGTTGTCGAACGCGGCCCAGTAGTAGTAAAGCTCATCGCCGGGCGCAAAATTGAGAGCCTTCAGGTCAATGCTTTTTGTGATGCGTGACTCTTTAAAGTTAGCCTGTCCGAGGGGTAGTTTGACCTCCCGAAACTTGACGTTCTCACCCGAGCCCCGCGCTACCGTCGCGACAATAAACGCCTGACTGACCAGGAAATCGTCGCTGATTTTGGCCGAAACGTTGATGGTTTTAGGGTCTTTTAGGTAATGATACCGATACAGTTCTTTCGAAGCCGGTTCGATCTTTGGGGCCAGGTCGGGCTGCGCTTCCAGCCGGTACAGATCCGACTGGTAAATCAATGAATCGTTCCAGTAGGCTTTGATGGTGTACAGACCGGAGTTAACCAGCCGATCACTATAGGCAAACTGCTCCCCCGCCTTCTTGAACGGCCGCTCTTCACCCCGACTGTTGGACAGTCGCACCGTTACGTCCTGGCTGCTCGACAACTGCACCTGCCACGTCAGTTGTGACCCGCTGATGGCCGTTACGTTCAAATCCGCCGAGCGCCGTTCGGGCAATCGAGTGTAGGCAGGCGGCTGCACTCGCAACGTAGCTGATTCAAACGCTGGTATAGTCTGCTCTTCAGCGTTTGGCATTACCGTCCGATTTACCGATTTGGTTGGCGAGGGTGTTAGATCAGACTGAAGCAGTGGATATGCCAGATGAATGGCGACTGCTGCGGCCAGCAACAGGCCATACACGCCTAATCTGGAAAAGATAACGGTCGGCACCGACACCCGCTGAATCCGTTCGTTCAGCCGCTCCAGTTGCAGTTGTTCGGCCAGATTCAGTTCCGCCTTATCGAGCAGTGGCAGACTATATTCTGCATCGCCCACCGACCGGTGAATAATCGAAATGGCCCGCGGTTTTTTATTACTAAAAGGTCTGGTAGCCCAGAGACCAATAACCATGCCTACTCCCGTGCTTAATGCGGCCATGACACGTCCTTCCAGTCCTACTGTCTGGGTCAAGATTCTGAGCGTTACCCCCAGGAGCAATGTCTTTAGCCAAGCATTCAGGTACAATTGGTTCGTGACCGACGATATGGCTTTCCGTAACTCGTTCATGCGTTCTTCCTCAAAGCGATCCACCGCTCAATTGCTATCAAAACGATAAACAGAGCGGTTAACAGTTGCTGCACCTGTTCCTGGTGCTTCGTATTTTTCTGGGACGACGGCACAAATAGTCCGGCAAGTTGCTGCCGGCTCAGGGGGCGCTGTACCGATTGAAGCCCAAAATGCCGGACAAATTGCTCACCCAACCACTCCGGCAACTGCCCACTGGCTACCCGTTCGGAGGTTTGGGGCGTCAACGATTCGCCGGTATACACTACGTTGGTCGACACCGGTTCCCGCTGCACACCCGAAACAACGTACAGCGCCTGAGCCGATGACCGGGTAGGTAGCTGATCCGTTAACACCCAATCGTACGGTTTGGCGGCACTACGTTCGAGTTCAATGGCCAGTTCAAGACCATACACATCGGCCAGTGCCTTTAACGCAGCAACAACGGTTTGCCGTTCAGCGGAATTACGGTACTCGACCAGCACGGCCAATGGTCCTGTACGTACCGGGGCTGGCTTAAACCGTCCCTCCGTCGGCAACGTAGAGCTGCTGGTCAACTGGTTGGCCGCGTTTACAAAGAGTTTTTTACTTCCCCCATCCAGGTAAGCCTGCACCGGTCGCCGGGCTGAATCTACCACCGCATGAAGCCGGAACTGGGACGGCACATAAATAGCCGGTACATCGGCCCATTGCTGTTGATTCAGTACGTACAGGTGCAGTTCGGCTTCGTTTTTACGAACGCGGTTAATAGCTGTCTGCAGCGTCAATGCGTTAGCGCCGTTTGACGCGGGCGGTGACGTAAGCGCCGATGCCGATGGCGTTCTTTCATCGATCCAATAAACGGGTTCGCCTTTTTTCAGTGCTTCTTCAAGTTCAAACCGAAAGTTATTAATCAGAAGCGCGTCGGGTTGAACCAGATGGATGCGCTGCACTGTATTGGGCTTATTCAGCCAGTTTAGAATCGGCTGGCTCAATAAGAACGCCAGCAACAGCAGCAACAGGCAACGCAGGAGTAGAAGGAGCAGGTTTTCAAGCCGGAGTCCGCGGTGTTGCTGCTGCTCTTTCTCGATCAGCCAATGAGTAGCCGCCCAGGGCAAAAGCTGCCCTTTTTTCTGATGCCAGATGTGAATCGCGATCGGAATCACAACGGCCAGCGCCCCCCATAACAAACCCGGTTGTATGAACTCCATCAGACTTTTCTTTTGGCTAAAAACTCCCGCAACACCATCGCAATGGGGTCACTGAGCTTGACGCGAATCAACTGAACATGCGGTATTCGCAGCGCTTCGTCCAGGTTTTGCAGGTACTGAACGGCCGTTTCCCGAAACGTCTGACGGACGTTCTCCGCCTGCAATTCGATTTCTTTGCCCGTTTCCAGGTCCTGAAAGCGGTAAAACCCACTCAGGTTAAATGCCAGTTCCTGATCGCCCAATACCTGAAAAATGACGATTTCCCGGCGCGGACTGGCTATGCTTCGAATCAAGCGCAACCACTCATCGCCCACCTGCAGAAAATCCGACACCAGCACGAGTAGTTCTTTCTGCTTCTGATAAAATTCGGGAAACTTCGGCTCGGTATTGAGCCACTGACCGGCTGCCTGCGCGTTTTGGAGGGCGTACAGAATCTTCTGGAATCCCTGCGTTCCAGCCGGTACGAGTGTCTGTAAGGCACCCTGCTGAAGCGCATACAAACTCATCTGATCGCTTTGCCGATAACCGAGGTACGCCAGCGACGCCAGCAGAATCTTGGCGTAGTTCAGGCGCGTTACCCCCTGCTCAGTGTAATTCATCGAACCCGACAAATCGAGCAGAAGCCGGATTTGCAGATTACTCTCCGTCGCCGATTCCCGTACCAGGTGCTTATCCGTCCGGGCGAACAGCTTCCAGTCAATTCGTTTGGGATCGTCACCGGGCTGGTAGTGGCGGTACTGTTCAAACTCCGTCCCCGACCCCGAGCGTTTACTGGAATGAATGCCCAGCAACAGCTCGTCGCTGACCAGTTTCCCGGCCAGTTGCAGGTTGTTGAGTTTGATTAATTCCGTGGCCAGTTGCGCCATATTCGTATGAGTATCGTCTACTTCGAGTGACGTCAGTTTCTTAAAACTGGCGTCACCTCTACACTTCACGTTCTCTATTTCACCGTCTTCAACAACTCCTGAACCACCTGATCGGTCGTTACCGCTTCTGCTTCGGCACGGAAATTCAGAGCGATACGGTGGCGTAGAATGGGATACGCCAACGTCTGGATATCTTCCGGAACAACGGAAAAACGTCCGTTCAGAACGGCCCGTGCTTTGGCGCAGAGGACCAGTGCCTGCCCTGCCCGCGGCCCGCCCCCCCAGTCGCACCACTGCCTGACGAAGGCCGACGGACTGCCATCGGGTCGGGTTGCCCGCACCAGCCGGTTGATGTAGCTGATCAGATCGTCGCTGATGTGTACCTGCCGGGTAAGGCTTTGCAGTTCGATGATGTCCTGATCGGTCAGCACGGTTTGCAGTTGCGGCCGTTTGGTGCCGGTCGTGCTTTTCAGTACGTCCAGTTCTTCCTGCTCTGAGGGATAGTTAAGCCGGATATACAACAGGAAGCGGTCGAGCTGCGCTTCGGGCAGCGGATACGTACCGGCCTGCTCGATGGGGTTCTGGGTAGCAATGATCAGGAACGGCCGGGGTAGCGGGTAATCCGAGCCACCGTACGTCACCTTGTATTCCTGCATGGCTTCGAGCAAAGCCGCCTGCGTTTTGGGGGGCGTCCGGTTGATCTCGTCGGCCAGGACTACGTTGGCGAAGATGGGTCCGTAATTAAATTTAAAAAATTTCTTACCCGTATCGTGGTCTTCTTCCAGGATTTCGGTGCCGACAATGTCGCCGGGCATGAGGTCGGGCGTAAACTGAATACGCTTGAAGCTCATGTCCAGGGCCTCGGCCATGGTTTTGACCATAAGGGTTTTGGCAAGGCCCGGTACGCCTTCCAGCAGACAATGCCCACCGGCCAGCAGGGCGATCAGAATTTCGCTGACAGCCTCATGCTGACCGACGATTACCTTACCAATCTCGTTGCGTAGCGATGGGAGCTTGGCGACAAGTGTTTTGTAATGCGTCAGTTCCTGTGTTTCCAAATCAAGTTTACGTTTGTTTAACGCAGAGGAGCAGAGGGAAACGCAGAGAACACAGAGTTTATTGAGTTACTCTGCAACCTCTGCGTTTTTCTCTGCCTCTCTGCGTTTCAGGTTTGTATTCATACGGTTGTCAACGCGTAGGTCACGATGTTGACGCCAAACTTGGTATTGTCTTCGGCCAGAAAGCGCTTGTTACGAAAATCGTAATCCCACTCACAGCCATAATCTTTGTTACTATACAGCACCCCGATCCGCCCGTTGACGACGATGGCCTTGAGGTAATCATGGACGAGGTCGTCGCCCCAGCCGTTCAGTTCAAACGACGTAGTAGGCGGGCCATCTTCAAATTTGAAAAAGCAGGTATACAGCGGGTGATTATTCGGAATCCGCTGCAACGCCTTGGGTCCGAACGTTCGGGCCATTTCCTGCTCAAACGATTTCGCGAACAGGCCGTCGATATCGTGGTTGCAATCGTCTACGAACACAAAGCCGCCGTTCTGGACGTAGCGCTGAAAATGGTCCCGCTCCTGACTTGAGAACTCCACCAGTTTATGCCCGCTCAGGTAGCAGAACGGGCTTTTAAACAGCTCATTACTGCTCAGTTGTACCACCTTTTCTTTCTGGTCAACCGGAATCGTGGTGTACTCCACCAGCGAGTGCAGCAGATTGGTCGGCATCCGCTGGTCGGTGTCCCAATCGCCGGAGGTATACTGGATACGGGTGAAAATGAAAGGTCTCATAATACGGTCAGTAGTTGACAGTCAAAAGTCACCGATTGATTGGAATACTATCTAACATAAATGACTAACGATTGTCAACTAAAGACTTATTGTTTACACCGCATCCGACAGACTCGTGAACGTAAACTCCCGAATCTTCATCGGCGGAATCAGGTAGTTATTATCCGACTCGGTGCTCACCACCCGCTCCGGCTTACCCAGCGCTTCGAGGTTGTTAAGCATGATGACCGGGCTTTCGTTGAAGCGGAAGTTCTTGACCGGGTACTTAATCTGGCCGTTCTCGATGTAGAACGTTCCGTCGCGGGTCAGACCGGTCAGGAGCAGCGTCTGCGGGTCAACGGAGCGGATGTACCAGAGCTTGGTCACAAGAATACCCCGCTGGGTGCTTTTGATCATCTCGTCCAGCGATTGCGTTCCCCCGGCCATGATTACGTTGTTGGGAAAGGGGACGGCTTTCACGCCCTTCTTCTGCGCCCAGAAACGCGAATACGCCAGATTTTTAACGACGCCTTTATCAATCCAGTTCACCTTTTCCTGCGGCCGACCATCGCCCGACCAGGGTGAAGCCGGCAAGTCGGGGTTCGTCGGATCGGAATAGATCGTTACGCGTTCGTCCACGATCTTTTCACCTAATTTGGTTTTCCCGCCCGGCTTGCTCAGGAACGACCGGCCTTCGTCGGCGCTCCGGGCGTCCATGCTGAAGAAGATGTTTTCGAGCAGTACGGCTCCGGCCGTTGGCTCCAGAATGACGGTGTATTTACCCGGCTCCAGCGCCCGCGCGCCTACCGACCCGACACACTTCTGAATGGCTACTTTGGTAGCGTCGGCCGTATCCAGTTTGGCAAAATCGCTGTAACCCCGCGTTACGTAACCCGACCCTTTTCCGTCTTCAGTGCGGACGGTCAGCGAGAAGTTGACGTTCGTATCGGGGTAATACGCGAACAGCCCTTTAGAATTCATCATGGCCGTGTAGCCCCGCCGGTCGTCCAGAAAGCCGGCCGCCGTCAGTTTGGCATTACTGCCGCTCTCCCGGGTTAGCTGCAGGCTTTTGGCCACCGCTTCCGCCCGGGCTGCCGGATCAACTTTAGCCGTTGATTCAAAGAATCCGTTTGATTTCAGGTATTGCTGTGGGCCAAGCATGCCAACGTATTCGGGATTTTCGGGAGCCAGGCGCGCCAGTTCTTCCGACCGACGCACTACCTTTTCTAGCGAAGCATCGTCGAATTCATCAATGGTCGCCACGCCGACTTTTTTACCAAACGCCGACTGCACCTGCAGGTTCTGATTGATGAGCGAACCACTCGTTGATACTTCGTTACGGGCGTAGCGCAGGTTCCCCCGCTCTTCGCCGAGCAGGTTCACCTCGCATTCGTCCGCCTTGGAATAGCTCAGGACTTTTTGCAGCAGCGCCTTTGCTTCTGCCTCAGTGAGTATGATGGACATAAACGGGTTATGGTATTTAGTTCACAGTTTTCAGGTTACCAGTGCCTAAATCAGGCATTAAAGCAGAAGCTACCGAAAATTAACCAACTGAAAACTGATGCTATATCTTCCTTGCGGTATTAATCACATTCACGCCGTTGAAACGAGCCGTGGAGCTGCCGTGCGATACGGCGCTGACCTGACCGGGCTGGCCTTTCCCATCGAAAAACGAGCCGCCTAACCGATAGTCGCGATCATCGCAGATCTGGGTGCAGGAGTTCCAGAACTCCTGCGTGTTCGACTGATAGGCTACGTCCTTGAGCATCCCGGCAATCTTACCGTCCTTGATCTCGTAGAACAACTGCCCGCCAAACTGGAAGTTGTAGCGCTGCTGGTCAATCGAAAACGAACCGTCGCCGATGATGTAGATACCTTTCTTGACGTCCTTGATCAGTTGGTCGACCGAGAGGGGTTGCTTACCGGCCGCCAGCGATACGTTCGCCATCCGTTGGAACTGTACTGATCCCCAGTTATCGGCATAGCAACATCCCTGCGATTCGTCTTCGCCGATGATGTGTACCTGATCCCGAATGGCCTGGTAATTGACCAACGTACCGTCCTTAACCAGATCCCATTTTTTAGTTTTCACGCCCTCATCGTCCCAGCCAACGGCGCCCAGCGAACCCACCTGCGTTTTGTCGGCGAAGAGATTTACGATGTTACTGCCGTAGTTGAAATTTTTCGACTGCCACTTATCCAGCGTGGCGAAGGACGTACCGGCAAAATTGGCTTCGTAGCCCAATACGCGGTCCAGTTCGAGCGGGTGCCCAACCGACTCGTGAATGGTCAGCCAGAGGTGCGAAGGGTCGAGAATCAGGTCGTACTTCCCGGCTTCGACCGATTTGGCCGTTAGCTTCTGTTTAGCCTGTTTAGCCGCAGCCACTACGTCCTCCAGCATATCGTACCCCTTGTTGTAGCGGGTCGTGATGCCGGTCACCTTGTCGGAAGGGTTCGCCTGCAGATACTCGTAGCTCATGCCTACCGGCGCACTCAGCGAGTCGCGGGTTTCAAACTTGCCGGACTTCGGGTCGATGGCTGTAACAGTGAAGGTCGGCCAGATGCGGTGAACGTCCTGGTCGATGTACGAGCCGTCGGTCGAGGCAAAATACTTCTGCTCGTTGACCATGAACAGCACGGAGTTTACGTAGTTGGCTCCGTTTTTCATGGCGGCAGCGTTCACCCCAAGCAGCAGGTCGGCCTTTTCTTTGATCGGCACCTCAAACGCATTCTTTTTGATTGGCGTCTGCCAGCTTACCTCCCCAAAGCCTTTCTGTGGGGCCAGTTTTACCGGCTCCTTCATCAGCTTAGCATTGGCTTTGGCAATGGCCACGGCGTTCTCAGCGGCTTTGGCGGTATCGTTCTCGTTTTTGGCGTCAACCACGGCCGCAAAGCCCCAGCATCCATCCGCGATAACCCGTACCCCCACCCCGAATGACTCGGTATTGACAATGTTCTGCACTTTGTCTTCGCGCGTAATGACAAACTGCCGTAGGTACCGACCAATCCGCACATCCGCATAGGAGGCTCCTTTCGATTTTGCCGCATTCAGCGCGGCATCAGCCAGGCGCTTCTTGACGGCTACGTCTATACCCGGCTCCAGTAAGGCTTCAGGCGCAACGGGACGGCCCCAGGCCGACAGGTTGGGAAGCATCACAGCCCCGGCACCCATACCCGTTAATTGAAGAAAATCGCGACGATTCAAGGATTGTATTGTGGTTTTAGGTTGGAGATTCGTTTGATAAATGATGTAAAGCGGTGTGTCGGCGTTGCACGCATGGTTTGTAGTTTGTGGTCGTAGTTCGATCGAGCAGCGCAACTACGAACTACAAACCACGAACTACAACGCCTTATCCAGCCCTCTCCGCCGAAGCAACGGCCGGATGTCAGGCTCGGCACCGCGGAAATTCTGGTACAGCTTCATCGGCTCGTCGGTGCCGCCCCGCTCCAGCACATTTTTCCGGAACGATAAGGCCGACTTCTGATCGAAAAGCCCTTTCTGCTTGAACACCTCGAACGCATCGGCATCAAGCACCGCCGACCAGATGTAGCTGTAGTATCCGGCCGAGTACCCTCCCGAGAAGATATGCTGGAAGTACGTACTCCGGTAGCGGGGCGGAATCTGCTCAATCAGGCCAATTTTATCCATCGATTGCTTTTCAAACGCCAGTACGTCCTTCGGTGCTTGACCCGGTGCAAGCGTGTGGTAATCCATATCCAGCAACGAAGCGGCCAGGTATTCGGTCGTTGCAAAACCCTGATTGAACAGGCTGCTTTTCTTTACTTTTTCGATGAGCGCGTCGGGAATCACCTCGCCGGTCTGATAATGCTTGGCGTAGAGCTTCAGCATTTCAGGCTCCTCGGCCCAGTTCTCCATGATCTGCGACGGCAACTCGACGAAGTCGCGGGGAACAGCCGTACCCGATTGGCTGCTGTAACGGACATTCGACAGCAGACCGTGCAAAGCGTGGCCGAACTCGTGGAAGAACGTACTGGTCTCCTCCAGATTAAGCAGCGCGGGGGCATTGCCAGCGGGTCGGGGGAAGTTGCAGACGATCGAAACCACCGGCGTTACTTTCTTGCCGTTCTTAACCTCCTGCCGCCGGTAGCTGGTCATCCAGGCACCACCGCGTTTGCTGGCCCGGGGAAAGAAATCCATGTACAAAATACCTACGTGCCGTCCGTCGGCTTCTTTGACCTCGTACGTCACGACTTCTTCGTGGTAGGTCGGTACGTTCGTCAGTTTTTCGAAACGCAGGCCGTAGAGCCGGTTGCTGAGGGTAAATATTCCCTCCCGTACGTTGTCCAGCGACAGATACGGCCGTAATTCCTGCTCATCGAGGGCGTATTTCTCTTTGCGCAGTTTTTCGGCGTAGTACCGCCAGTCCCAGCCGGCCAGCTTTTCGTTTTTTCCCGCGCGATCCATCACACTTTGCAGTTCGGCAGCTTCCTGCTTCGTTACGGGCACGGTAGCCGTCCAGAGCCGGTCCAGGAGTTCGCGGGCTTTGGCGGGGGTGCTGGCCATGCTTTCTTCTAACACATAAGCCGCGTGGTTTTCGTAACCGAGCAAGCGTGCTTTTTCGGCCCGCAAGGCCACCATGTCGGCCATTATTTTCTTGTTGTCGCGCGCATCGTTGTGATTGCCTCGTTCGAGGTAAGCCTTGAATAGCTGCTCCCGCAGCGCCCGGTTGTCGGCGTATTGCAGGAACGGCATAATGCTCGGGTTCTGCAGGGTAAAGACCCACTTATCGCCCGCCAGCTTTCGTTTCTTAGCTTCCTCAGCAGCCGCGGCCACTACCGAAGCAGGCAGGCCGCTTAAATCCTCCTGTTTGTCGATGACGAGTGTGTAGGCATTATTCTCGGCCAGTACGTTCTGACCAAACTTCAGGGTCAGCACCGACAGTTCGCCGTTGATTTTACGCAGACGCTCCTGCTTCTCGGGCGACAGAGCTGCACCACTGCGCACAAAGTTTTTGTACATTTTTTCGAGCAGCCGCTGCTGATCGCCAGTCAGTTTCAGTTTGGTCCGCTGGTCGTACACCGCCTTGACGCGTTGGAACAAAGCCGGATCAAGCGATATGTCGTCGTTGTGCTTCGACAGTTTAGGCGCGATCGTCTGCGCAATTTTCTGGATAGCGTCGCTGGTATTGGCGCTGTTCAGGTTGAAAAAAACCGTACTGACCCGACTCAGCAGTTCACCACTGGCTTCCATAGCCTCAATGGTATTGGCAAACGTAGGTGCAGCCGTTTGCTTTGTAATGGCCGTAATCTCGGCCTGATGCCGCTTCATTCCCTCTTCAAACGCCGGCTCAAAGTGCTCGGGCTTAATTTTGTCGAAGGCCGGTACGCCAAACGGCGTATCGTATTCTTCAAAGAAGGGATTATCTGCAACCGGCGGATTGTCGATCAGCACGAATGCCGACAGGAAAACGGTCGATAGCAGCAGAATAAGCATAACTTTCATAGAGTGAGAAGTTTGTTGAAAAATTAATGCACCACCAGCCTGAACTGGTGGTGCGGTTGTATTCCTAAACAGCGTCCGACAGACTCGTGAAGGTAAAGTCCCGAATCTTCAGCGGGGGAACCATGTTGCCGCTCACACGTACCGGCCGTCCCATGGCTTCGAGGTTGTTGAGCATAATGACCGGGCTCTCGTTGAAACGAAAATTCTTGACCGGAAATTTGATCTGGCCGTTCTCGATGTAGAACGTTCCGTCGCGGGTCAGGCCGGTGTACAACAGCGTCTGTGGGTCCACGAAGCGGATATACCAGAACCGCGTCACCAGAATCCCTTTCTCGGTGCTTTTGATCAGATCAGCCAGCGATTGCGTGCCACCTTCCATGATAAAACCCGACGGTGACGGCACGGCCTTCACGCCTTTTTTTTCGGCCCAGAAGCGCGAATACGTCATGTTTTTCACGACGCCCTTATCGACCCAGACGATTTTTTCCTGCGGCCGACCGTCGCCGGAGTACGGTGAACCCGGAATATCGGCGTTGGTTGGGTCAGAGTAGATCGTCACCCGCTCGTCGTAGAGCTTTTCGCCCAGGCGGGTACCACCCCCTTTCTTGCTCAGGAACGAACGGCCCTCGTCGGCGTTGCGGGCGTCGATGCTGCGCATCATGTTCTGAAGCAGATCAACCGACGCGGCCGGTTCCAGAATAACGGTGTATTTACCCGGTTCCAGCGCCTTGGCCGACGTTGACGCCAGCGCCTTCTGCACCGCTACGTCCGTGGCGGATTTCGTGCTCAGTTTCGATACGTCATTCACATCGCGAATGGCGTAGCCGGAACCCGTACCGTCGGCCGTCCGGACCGTGATCGAGAAATCAACGGAGGTCGCCGGATTATAGCCGAACAGGCCTTTGCTGTTGCCGATGGCTGAAAAACCGGCGCTGTCTTCGAGATAGCCCGCAGCCGTCAGGTTCTTCTTGTTGCACAGATCAATGCTGTCGAAGGCAGCCTGAGCCCGGTAGGCGGGATCAATTTTAGCCGTGCTTTCCACGTACGCTTTGGTATCGACGTACTGCTGCGGCCCCAGCGCCGGTACATACTCCGGGTTTTCGGGGGCCAGCCGCGCGATCTCCTCCGCCCGACGGACCGTTTTTTCCAGCGATGCATCGTCGAACTCGTTGATGGTGGCCGTACCGGAGCGCTTGCCGAAAACGGCCGTTATGCCCAGCGACAGGTTGTTGGATTCGCCACTGGTCGACACCGAGTTACGGGCGTACCGGATGTTGCCCGTCCGCCCACCGCCAAGGTTAACGCTCATCTCGTCGGCCTTCGAGAACGACAGTACTTTATCGATTATCTTTTTAGCTTCTTCTTTGCTTAAGATTGCCATCTGTCAATTTGTAGTTTTTGGTTCGTAGTTCGTGGCTGAGTGGCGGCTGTGGACCGCAGACGACAAACCACCAATTACGAACTATGCTATATCTTCCGTCCCGTATTGATCACATTGACACCGTTGAAGCGCGTAGTCGGGCAGCCGTGCGACACGGCGCTGACCTGCGAGGGCTGGCCTTTCCCGTCGAAGAATGACCCGAAGGTGCGGTAGTCGTCTTTGTCGCAGAGCTGAGCGCATGAGTTCCAGAATTCCTGGGTGTTGGCCTGATACGCTACGTCGTCGAGCATCCCGGCAATTTCACCATTCTTGATTTCATAGAACAACTGCCCGCCAAACTGGAAGTTATACCGCTGCTGATCAATGGAATACGAACCGCGACCGATGATGTAGATACCTTTGTCGACGCCCTTGATCATGTCGGCAACGCTCCGCTTTTCCGTACCGGGACGCAGCGATACGTTCGGCATCCGCTGGAACTGCACCGAACTCCAGTTGTCGGCGTAGCAGCAGCCGTGCGATTCTTTCTCGCCGATGATGCTGGCCTGGTCGCGAATAGCCTGGTAATTGACCAGAACGCCGTCCTTAATCAGATCCCATTCTTTGCACGGTACGCCTTCGTCGTCGTAGCCGACCGTACCGAGGGTGTAAGGCTGGGTTTTGTCGGCAACGATATTGACCAGTTTGCTGCCGTAGTTGAAGCTCTTGGTTTTCCACTTGTCCAGCGTCGCGAACGACGTACCGGCGTAGTTGGCTTCGTAGCCCAGCACGCGGTCCAGCTCCGTGGGGTGACCCACCGATTCATGAATGGTCAGGCCGAGGTGGTTAGGGTCCAGCACGAGGTCATATTTGCCCGGCTGTACGGATTTGGCGGTCAGCTTTTCCTTGGCCTGTTTGGCGGCCAGGATCGCATCTTCGACCATATCGTAGGAGTTACGGTAGCCCACTAAACCATTGGGTCCGGGAATCTTTTCCGTGGCTACCCCATCGAGGTATTCGTAGCCCATGCCCATCGGTGAGCTGAGCGCATCGCGGGTTTTGAACCCACCGGCCTGCCGATCAACGGCCGTAACGGTGAAGGTCGGCCAGATGCGATGAACGTCCTGGTCGATGTATGAACCGTCGGTTGAGGCAAAATACTTTTGTTCGTTGACAAAGAAGAGATTGGATGTAACGAAAGCCGCACCGTTTTTCATGGCCTCGCCGTTGACTTTCATCAGCAGGTCGATCTTTTCCTGCACCGGAATTTCGAAGGCATTTTTCTTGATCGGCGTCTTCCAGGTCACTTCGCCTACGCCCTTCTGCGGAGCCAGCGTTACGGGCTCTTTCTGGATCTTGGCGTTGGCTTTGGCAATGGCCACGGCGGTTTCGGCGGCCCGGGCAATGCCGTCGGGCGTTACGTCGCTGGTGGCTGAGAACCCCCAGGTTCCGTTAGCCAGCACCCGAATCCCCACCCCATACGATTCGGCATTCACAATGTTCTGCACTTTGTTTTCCCGCGTGAACAGAAATTGTTGCAGGTATCGCCCAATCCGAACATCGGTGTACGTAGCTCCTTTGCTCTTGGCCGCGTTGAGGGCAACGTCAGCCAGCTTCTTTTTCGTAGCGGCATCGGCCCGTGGCTCCAGCAGGTACTCCAGCGGAACGGCGTTGCCCAACACCGGAACCGATGCACCCATCAGCGCGCCAATTCCCATGCCCGACAACTGCATGAAATCTCTTCTCTTCATCAATAGAATAGGTTATATTGTAAAAATCTAATTCAGTAGAAAATTTGGTAAGAATTCACCAAAACCAGCGGCAAATCGAACAAATTAGTCTACAAATCTCAAATTTGGATACAGGATCATTCAATTACAAAATAAATGTGATGAATGGAGGCAAATATTTTAAATCCAAATGCCGGTTTCGATCGTTTTACTGATAGGTCACCACACTTCTTGTTTACTATGCTTGTGCTTAACCCATCGGCTACGGCTTTTTTAGTAGACCGCTATCAGCAAATCCGAGCGCATACCGAGTTAATCTGCCGCCACCTCGAAACAGAAGATTATGTAGTTCAGCCGATTGCCGATGTCAGTCCGCCTAAGTGGCATCTGGGTCATACGACATGGTTCTGGGAAACCTTCGTACTCGTTCCTCATCTGCCTGGCTATCAAATTTTTCATGAGGATTTTAGCTTCGTTTTCAATAGCTATTACGAAAGCGTTGGCCGGCGTGTGTTACGTACGAACCGGGGGAATCTCAGCCGACCGACCGTGGCCGATGTCTATCGCTACCGGGCATACGTCGATGAACACATGAGCCGTTTCCTGGCAGAGGCCGATTCGAACCTCATTCCACTCCTCGACCTGGGGCTGAACCACGAGCAACAGCACCAGGAGTTGCTGATTACAGATATTAAATACATACTGGGCCACAATCCCCTGTTTCCGGCCATCGAGATGCCGGCCCTGTCGGATACTTCTCCCGCAGCCGGTAAAGCTGTGACGGTACAGGAAGGCGTGTATACGATTGGCTATCAGGGCAATGGTTTCTGTTTTGATAATGAACTGGGCGTCCATAACGTGTACCTCAATGAAACAACGCTGGCCGGTTCGCTGATTACCAACGCCGAATACATGGCATTCATTGAAGCTGGCGGCTACCAGCATTTCCGGTACTGGTTATCTGACGGCTGGGCCTGGGTCAATGTCCATCACGTACAGGCTCCCCTATACTGGCACCGCGTTGAGGGCGATTGGTACGTGTATACCTTCGACGGGCTGAACCCAGTGGAGCCGGATGCGCCGGTTTGCCACGTCAGCTATTACGAAGCCGACGCCTTTGCCCGCTGGCGGGGGCAACGGCTACCCACCGAATTTGAATGGGAAACGGCGGCTGTGCACAACGAATCGCTTCGCTGGGGCCAGCGTTGGGAATGGACAAACTCGGCTTATCTGCCTTACCCCGGCTTCACCACCGCCGACGGGGCAGTCGGCGAATACAACGGCAAATTTATGAGTGGGCAGATGGTGCTCCGGGGAGCATCTGTTGCCACACCCGACGGCCATGCGCGGCCGACTTATCGCAATTTCTTTCAACCTGATAAACAATGGCAGTTCACGGGAATACGAATGGTGATGGGGTAAGGGCTGGGGGCGTAGAGCGTAGGGCTGAGGGCAAGGGGCTTGGAGTTGATTCTTTATCCCTAAGCCCTTCACCCCAAGCCCTTAGCCCATCGCCCCTTGCAGAGGAAGTACGCACCGGACTGGCAAAAACTCCCAAGCGGCTGTCTTCCCGATTTTTTTACGATGCCGAAGGAAGCCGGATTTTCCAGGAAATCATGCACGCGCCCGAGTACTATCTGACCCGGTCGGAGTATGAAATACTGGACACGCACAAATCGGATCTGGCGAGGCTGTTTGCAGCGGGTGGCTACGAAGTGGACCTGATCGAGCTGGGGGCTGGCGACGGCCTGAAAACAAAATTACTGCTCGAACACCTGTGGGAAAACCAGGTGGCGTTTCGCTACGTTCCGGTCGATATTTCGGAAGATGCCCTGGAAGGGCTTGTCGGTACCCTCCGCCAACAGTGGCCTTCCATGACTGTACGACCGCAGCACAGCGACTACTTTACGGCTCTCGAACGCCTGTCCGGCGAAACCCGCCCGCACCGGGCACCTACCCGGCGGGTCGTACTGTTTCTGGGCTCCAACATCGGCAACTTCACCACCAGCGAGACCATCCATTTTTACCGGAGCATCAGCAGTCGGCTGCTACCGGGCGACCTGGTCCTAACCGGCGTTGACCTGCAAAAACACCCGGCCGTTATCCACGCGGCCTACAACGACCGCCAGGGCCTGACCCGTGCGTTCAACCTGAATCTGCTTCGGCGCATTAACCGTGAACTGGACGCCAACTTCGACTTGTCGGCATTTGACCACTACGAAACCTACGACCCCGAGTCGGGGGAAGCCCGCAGTTATCTGGTCAGCCAGAAAGCACAGCAGGTACAGATTCGGGCGTTGAGTATAACGGTACCGTTCGCATACGGCGAGGTCATTCATACCGAAATCTCGCGCAAGTTTACGCGTACTCAGCTCGAACAACTCGCGAACGAAACCGGATTTTCGTTAACCAACTGGTTCACCGACTGCAAAGAGTATTTTGCAGACGTGATCTTTCAGAAACAGTAAGTTGCCAGTGGCTAACAAAACAGGATGGATTACCATAAACTCCAACGGACGTACCTCATGTATTGCTGAATATTCGTTACTTTAGCTCTGTTTCCCCAGAGCGGTAATGTCATTAGTAACCACTAAATTTAGATTGTCTGCAGTGTCAACTGCCATTCTCGATCAATTACCGGACGGGGTCGCCAGCTACGAGGCCGTTCGCCACAACGGTTTCATCACCGACTTCAAATTGGTCTATGCCAATGCCCTGTTTCAGGAGTTGATGCCTGCTGACTGCCAACTGGCTGCCAACGAGCAGATGCTGACCGGCGATGCTGATAAAACAGCACGCTGGCAGCCAATCGCTGACCACTGCAAGGAAGTTGTTGAAACAGGGCAAACAGTCAACTATTCGCTGAGTGATTCTCTTTTCCCATCGACCAATCTGCGGATTTCTCCGATTACCGATGGGGTGCTGATTACGATCCGGGACACACCTCAGCCGGCGCCGGACGGCCAGCTTCAGTGGATCACCAACGTATTAAACGCATCGCTGGGAAATATATTCGTCTACGAAGCCATTCGGGATGAAAACGGAGTGATTCAGGATTTTTATATCCGGTTTGCGAACGAGAAGGCCGTTCAGGATGTGAAAACCTACATGGGTAAGGAAGCAATTGGAAACACTCTCCTGGACATCTACCCTCAGTCGCGTGAGATGGGCCAGTTCAATCACTGCGTTCGGGTGATTGAAACCGGGGAGCCCTTTCGTCTGGAGATCTATTACCCTAAACCGCAGGTCTGGTACGATACGTCAATCACCAAACTGAACGACGGCTGCATCGTCACGGGGATGGAGATCACCGCCCGAAAGCGGAGTGAACTGCGGCTGAAAGAACAGAACGAGCTTCAGCACCGGATGGTATTTGAACTGCGCCAGAGCAATGAAAACCTGCGTCAGTTTGCACAGGTGGCCAGCCATGACCTACAGGAGCCGCTGCGAAAGATTCAAACCTTCGGCGATATTCTTCAGAATCAATTTGAAGACAATCTGGCGGATGGCGAACGCGATATGATCCGGCGGATTCAGCGATCAGCCAAACGGATGCAGATGCTCATCAAGGATTTGCTGGCATACTCACAACTGGCTTCGCAACGCGACCCGTTTGAGCCGGTAGCCCTGAATGACGTAATTCGCGACGTGCTGAGTGACCTGGAAATAGCCGTCTCCGAAAAAAACGCCACCGTGCAGGTATCCCACCTGCCCACCATACTGGGTAGTCCGTCGCGGCTACGGCAACTATTTCAGAACCTGATTGCCAACTCACTGAAGTTTAAAAAAGCTAACCAGTCGCCGGTAATTCAGTTTGCTGCGCGGCTGGCTGCTGCCAACGAATTACCGGCCACCCTACACAACCAGACAACATCATCCTTCTGGCTCATCAGTGTCACGGATAATGGCCTGGGGTTCGAAGAGAAATACAAAGACCGAATTTTTCATCCCTTCCAGCGGCTGCACGATACATCTGCCTTTAGCGGAACCGGTATTGGCCTGGCCATCTGTCAGCGAGTGGCCGAAAGTCATGGCGGAGCAATCGACGTAAGCAGCCAACCCAACGTAGGCTCTACATTCAAAGTCTTTTTACCGGTTTATCAGGACAAAGCGTAGCGGTTTGCCTCCGGTTGCCGTTGCCGAAACAGTTGCTGGTACGTTGTAAAAGCCCGTCCGGCAGCCGCCACCACGCGGTCTTCCAGCCCAGCCCCCCGTTCCATCGCAAATTGGCCAAACGCCCGCCAGTTAGGCCCGGTTTCAGCACCATACCCCCGGTAAAAACGGGCCTGGACCAACAAAGGCTGTAAGGCCGGATTTTGCTGGAGATAGTGCCACACAGTTTTTCCACCGAGCATCGAGCCTTCACCAACGTAGGCTGCCCCCAGTAAGTCCTCGGGCGACCAACCGGCAAAAACAGGCGTAGTGGTCGGCAACGGGACACCAAGGGTTGTCAGATCGGCCAGCAGCCAGGGCGTTTTCCGGCGCTTCTGCGGCTCATACGGCTCAAAAAAATCAGGATACTCGCTGATGGCACCCTCCAGCGCCTGGTGAAAAGCCAGGTGGGTGAGTAACAGATGAACGTACTGTTCTGCCGATAGTGTTCCACCGCGCAGCTCGCTCGTATACAGCAGTTGTTCGGTTTGCTCGTGCTGAAGCCGGGTTTCGTCGCGCAGTCGTTCCAGTAGCGTTTTCATCGTTCGTTGGTTTGCGTGTTATCCTCCAGCCAGAATTGGCACAGCCGCTGAATAAGCCGCCCGGTAGCCTGATACGTGCCGGGTTTCACCAGATACGCGTTGACGCCGGATTCATAAGCCATTCGAATATCGCTGGGGTTATCCGACGTGCTGAACACGACGACCGGCAGTCGACGGGTATGGTGGTTCTTGCGGATGGTTTCCAATACATCAAATCCACTCAGGCCGATCAGGTTCAAATCTAACAGGACCAGTTTGGGAAGTGTTTTCGCCTGTTGTAGAAATTCGATAGCTTCAGAGCCACTCGTAAGAATTGAATAGGTTACCGGCTCCTCGTACTTACGCAACAAACGACTGAAGATATCCGCATCGTCCGCGTTATCTTCAACGTACAATATATCAACCATACTCAATCAGCCGGATCTATCGGAAACGAGATAAAGAAGGTAGCCCCCCGGTTCGGCTCACTGTGGTACCAGATTTTGCCCTTGTGACGGCTAACGATACGCTTTACAATGGCCAGCCCTACGCCAGACCCCTTGATAGATCGGGCATTTTCCAGCCGCTTGAACAGATCAAACATTTTACCGGCTTCTTTCATGTCGAAACCGATACCATTGTCGGCAACCTGATAAACCACTTCATCGCCATTCTGTTGCCCACTAACGCGCACAAACCCTTCCGGCCTGGGCCGCGTATACTTAGCTGCGTTAGCAACCAGATTGGTGAACAACTGCGTGACCATGGTCGGGTCGGCATTGAACGAGGGCGTATCGTCCAGCTCAATTTTCAGCGCCCGGTCTTTTTCAGAAATCAGCACTTCTTCCCGAATGCTTTCGAGCAGTTTCCGCATGTCGATCGGCTGAGCATTGATCTCCGTACGCCCCATGCGGGAATAATAGAGGATGTGCCGAATCAGCGCCCGCATCTTGTCGGTCGAATCCATGATCTTCTGGAACAACGCCCGGGCGTCAGGGTTGAAGTCCTGCCCGTATTCCTCCAGCAGAATTTCGGCGTAACACCGGATCGACGACAGGGGAGTTCGGAGGTCGTGCGATACGGTATAGCTGAAGGCATCCAGTTCCTCATAAGCGGCCTGTAGCCGCTGGTTAAGTAACCGGATTTCGTTAGCCTGCCGCGTCACAATCTGCAGGATATCTTCCCGCAGTTTCACGGCCGCCGACACTTCAACTTCGGTCCAGGGGTCGGTCGTGTTACGTACCAGTTCGGTCCATGCCGCGAAGCTTTTACGCGGACTCAGCCGCACTTCGCCATTCTCGCTTACTGAAACGGGCTTTTCCGGATTACCGGCCCAGGTTACCTGCTGAATCCGTTCGGGCTTGAACCAGAGCAGGTATTCGTTTAACTCCCGCGATAGCTCAATGGCCAGCAACCCAGCTCCCACCCCCGCATACGCTTCGGCGGGCGGATATAGTACCGGTAGCTGGTTGGTCTCCATGAACGTATTGGGGTTGGCCGTTTTCAACCAGGTAGTTAAGTCCCGGATAGCCGCTTCGTCGGGCGTTTTGCCCAAGTGATACTGTTGATTGTTAAACAGCAGTACAAGCCCCGTGGCCGAATTTAGATCAAGAGCCGTTACCGCTCGCTTGGTCAGCGCCCGCACCACGTCATCGTCTGCAATCAACTGCTCGTGCAGTTGCTGGCCGTACTCCCGGCTTTGCTGAAGCTGCTGCTGGTCTTCGGCATCCCGACGAAACTCAAGTGCCGCCGACAATAGCTGACTAACAAACCGGGCCGACTGCCGGGCCGAGTAGTCGACCAAACGTGGCGAATAATGATGGCACGACATCAACCCCCAGAGTTCACCACGGTATAGCAGCGAAATGCTCATCGAGGCCTGAACGCCCATGTTTCTGAGGTACTCGATATGAACCGTCGAAACGGCCCGCAAGGTCGAATGTGTGAGGTCCAGGGGCCGGTCCTCTGACAGTTCCGGACTGGACAGAATTGGGGAGGGCGTACTGCCGACATCGGCAATGAGCCGTACGAGATTGATCTTGTACAACTCGCGGGCCTGCCGTGGAATATCGGATGCGGGGTAATGCAACCCCAGAAACGACTCGAGCTGCGGCTCCTTCGCTTCGGCAATGACCTGCCCGTGCCAGTCGGCTCCGAATCGATAGACCATGACCCGGTCAAAACCAATGATCTCTTTAACCCGCCGGGCGGTATTCTGAAGCAGATCGGTGAGCTGGCGGCTGGATTGAACTTCGTTCAGGGCTTCGGCAATCAACCGTTGGTTGAACGGTAGGTTGGACGTATCGCCGGTAGGTTCCCACTCAAGCAGCAACAGCCCGTCGTGTTCGTGAATAATCAGGTTGAAGAGCCGACCGCCAATCCTGACCTGGTGCGGGTTGATGGTATCCCAGGAGCCACCGCGCCGACCAACGTTCAGCAGTTCCTTCAGGTTATTGACGGGAAGGTCCGTTTTAGCCAGTAGCGCATCGAGCGACTGCCCGAGTAGTTCACTAATGGGTTGTCCAACAAGCTCGGCCACATTGGCGCTGGCATGAACAATGGAGTATGTCTCCGGCTTAATGGCAACCAGATAGCCGTGGGACTGGACATGCCCCAAAATATGGATAGGCTCCTGTTCACAGGAAGTGAGATCAACGTTGAGTGTCATAAACAGTTGGAGCAATCAACTGACTAAAAAGTAAGTAATCAGCGAGAAGATCACCATAATCAGCTACATAAACGGTTTGCAATATACGTCTTTTTCGTATATGATAAAATACGTCATTTACCCTGACCGCTCTACCCTTTTTTCTTCCTCTTATCCTTTTTATTTACCTCATCGACACCTTCTCTACAATATTTTCCTTTTGCTTCCGACTACCCTGCTGTATAGCAAGCAGAATCGTGAACGCATTACGTATCAACTTATCACTCAGCAGCTCCACGGCCGAAACACCCGCTCCGGAACCACCGAATGCGGCTTTGAGCGAAACGGTTCGCCGGGAACGGTCGCGGCTGCTCGAGTTCATTCGTCGGCGGTTGCCCGATCCGGACGAAGCCGAAGACGTACTGCAGGATGTATTCGTGGAGTTGACCGAAGCCTATCAGCTCGCCAAACCCATAGAGCGCGTGGCGTCGTGGCTGTTTGCGGTGGCCCGGAATAAAATTAGCGACTGGTACCGAAAAGCCCGGCCCAACGGGGTGCAGACGGTTTCGCTCGATACGTCAGATTTTACAACCGACGATGACGGCGAGGTGCCGGTGCTGGGTCAGTGGCTGGCTGCGGCCGACGATACGGGGCCAGAAAGCGAGTTCTTTCGCGAAACGCTTTACGAAGCGCTCACCGAGGCCCTCGCCGAACTACCCGCCGACCAGCGCGACGTATTTGTCCGGCACGAACTGGAAGGACAGAGTTTTAAGGAGATGGCTGCCGAATGGAACGTTCCCGTCAACACGCTGCTGTCGCGGAAACGATATGCGGTGCTGCACCTCCGCGAACGACTACGCGACCTGTACGAGGATTTATTCAATGAGTGAATGAGCGAAAGAGTGAATCTTGACCGGCCATGTAAGCGAATGTGAATTTCAGGGAAGCACTACTAATTCGCTCTTTCACTCTTTAAAACAATGGAAACCATGTGGATCTTAAAAGGAATTGGATTTGCCGCACTTGGTATTGCGGTGTTTTTACTCGCTACGTATGTGGTGATGCGGCTTTGGAACTGGCTGGTGCCATCGCTGTTCAATGGGCCGCGGCTGCGTTTTGTTCAGGCACTGGGGCTGTTCTTCCTGGCCCGACTGCTATTCGGATTTGGCTTCGGGCGGGGTGGCTACGGTTATCGCGGCCAGCACAACCACTGGCGGCATGAACAGCACCGGGTTGAACCCCGGCCGGAGAAGGAGAATACAAGTCAGTCGGCTTACTATCCATCTCATATTATGAATGTTACGTATCAAACGAATAACTAACCAATGAAACGATTTTGGATTCGCCGGGGCCTTCGGTTTCTCGGCTTCGCCATACTCTTTGTCGGCCTGGCTGGTCTGGCCGTCATGGCACTCTGGAATGCGCTGTTACCCGCTATTCTGGGTGTATCAGCGATAAACTTTGGGCAGGCTCTTGGCTTGTTGCTACTGAGCAGGCTGCTGTTCGGTGGCTTCCGTGGCTACGGGGGTCCCGGCTGGCGGAGAGGCTATGGCCCCCGTGGTCATGCCTGGAAGCAGAAAATGGCCGAACGCTGGCAGACCATGACGCCCGAAGAACGCGAGCAGTTCCGGCAGCAGTGGCGCAACCGGTGTGGCGGAGGGCGCTACGGTCGCGAGTGGCGGGGCGCTCAGCCTGAACAACCCGGGCAGGCTCAGCAGGACCCGACCACAACCGCTATTTAGCGCCCATTCCATTGGCTCGGGGTCGCGAACAATGCGTCGGTCGTCCCGTTACAGAATAAACAAAACCATAGGAGATCCCATGAACAGACGGATGATTGACGGCGACCCCGATAGCGGTGGCGGTCGGGTAGAAGGTGAAGGTACGTTCAATGGTGGTATGACCACGGAACAGATGGCCGGCATGGAACCACTGCCGAATGAAGACGACAACGCCGATATTGAGAGCAATACACTCGGCGGTACGTCGGATACGGGAGCAGGTCCGGTCGGCGACGGCGAGCCCGCTGACGCTGACCAATAAACGATACGTCAAACGCCCGGCTATGAAGCCGGGCGTTTGTTATTTCTTCCATTGCAGGGCGTTGATGTTCCCGCCGATGACCTTTCCTTCTTTCAGGCCCGTATCATTGTCCTGCTGGGTGTGAATACCACCCAGAAACCGCGAGTGGGCACATTCTTCGGCCGTAGCCCACAACGACGCAAACGTACGGGCTTTGTACTCCACGTTTCGACCGAAATCCTTTGGCCGGCTAACGTGTGAATTGTCGACCAGCCCGAAGTTTTCGCCGTAAAGGTCGGTCAGCACCGTTGCCGTTGCCGACGCCTGCGTAGCGTGTCCCGACGAAAACGCCGGGAAGGGGGGTTCCGGCCAGAACGGCGACCACGTTCTATCCACATTGGCCCGGATGAACGAAGATGGCCGCTCATTGTGGTAGGTATACTTACACTTCCAGCAGTTGATGAACGCATCGGCTACGGCCATCCCCACGCGGGCGTAGGTTTCAACGGCTTTAGCCAGGTTTGCCCCGGCGGTTTTTACCGTAATCGTAGCCAGGTTGTACGAATGGCCGGGGGGCGTAAAGGTCTGGCTCGGATCGTCGCCCCACCACATGGCGATTTCTTTCTCCGTCTGTGTCAGCCGGAGGTTTTTGTCGTAAACGGCTTTGTACAACTTGTAATACGCGGAGTTGGGATCAGTTGAATACGGTGCCGGCTTGGGCATTTCCAGACTACTATTCGCGGGGACGAAGGTTCGGTTGCGGCCCCAGTACGGATGGAGTGCCCGCCGGATCGCCACCTGCCCATCAAAGGGGGGACTCCACGAGCCGGGCGTCGTGGACAGCACATAGTTTTCAGGGAAGGGATTTTTATAGCCCTGATGTCCACCGTCGGTTTTCGACCACTCGTAGATGGCCGCCCCCACGGCCTGCCCGAACGCAATGGACCGGGCCACCACCGCCTTATCTTTAAGCGTATCGCCAAAGGCTGTGCGCATCGCCATGTCGAGCGAATCGATGCTGGTTTTGTTGAACGCCGACGTATGTTCGTACAGATTTTTGAGCAGAAACGCCTGAGCCGCATTCAGGGCCAGCGGCCAGTTGTAGACGCTATCGGTCTTAGGCGTTGGGAACGCCTTGATGCCTTTCAATTGCCCCACCAGCGACTGCCGGTCGGCGATGCCATACACGGTTGTTTCGTACATGGCCAGCCCCAGATAACCAAACTCCCGCGACGCGTAGGTTGGCGAGTTACCGGGCGTTCCAGCGGTAATGCGAAGAGCCATATTCGCCCAATGCACAGCCAGCCTGGCATCGTAGGTATTCGTACGGACGCCCTTCGGATACGTCGGTTCAGGCACAAAATCCGGTTCTGGGTCCGGCTCCGGCGAGGAACATCCCTGCATCAGCCAGACACCACCCAGTAACCACAGCCAGAGGCAGGCTGGCTTCCACATACTTCGAAAACAATTCCTGGCCATACGCCCTTTAATGAGTTCCGCTGTTCTTTGGTAACAAGATACAATCTGAGCCCAAACCGTTGTAACACAAATGCAAAAAAGCAGGCTCAAATTATATGAACCTGCTTTTCACTCGCGCATGATTAAAACGTATGGCTATTGTTTATCCCACCAGACGCGGGTGTCGAGGTTATCCGGTCCCTGGCGCGTGATGGCTTCGGTTACCTTGGCCAGGTTGACAGAAATTTCAAGGTCTGGGTACGACAACCGACGGATGAAATCACCTTTGATCTCCTTGCCTGGATACGGATTTGGCTTCAGGGCCGGGAACCCACTCCGGCGGAAGTTAGCAAACACCTCCGGCCCGTTCAGATACGACGCTACCCAGTACTGCGTGTTGATTAATTCCAACCCTCTGGCGGCAACGTACGGATTCGCCTGAAGATAAGTTGTTATGGCAGCCGCTGGTACGAGCGACGTTGCGTCATATTCGCCCAGTTGCTGCATGTGCGCCGTTATACCAGCATTATAAAAATCAGCTGGATTGCCGGTTGTCCAGCCACGTTGGGCGGCTTCGGCCAGCAGCAACTGCGTTTGGGCATACGTCACAAAGAACGTAGGTGCAAACTGGCTACCCATCCGCGTACGGTCCAACTGCGTATAATCGTAGAAGCTCGCCAGACCATCTTTGGTGGCCTGCGCCGGAATGGTACCGTTGTCGAAGCCGAGGGGCATACCAATCTGAATAGACGGGTCACGATTGGCGCGCGCAGCGGTTTGCTCCGGACCACTTTTGGCACCCACGTACCGTACCGCAATCGACCCCAGCCGGGGGTCTTTAGTCGTTTTTAAATAATCGACAAAGTTACCAGTCAGGTAGTAGTTAGCGGCTTCCGTCGAGTTGAGCGTAGCGCCTACTGGATTGGTGTAGTTGGCGTTGTTCCTGATAAAGGCGTTGTCGGCATTGCCCTGCATCAGTCCGCCCGCTACGGCTTTCTGCACGGTCGACTGGGCCAGGGTCGGATTGACCTTTACCAGCCGCATACCGGCCCGCAGCATTAGGGAATATCCCAGGCGTTTCCATTTAGTGATGTTACCACCATAGAGCACCTCACCGGCTTCGGTTGCCTTCTTGTCATCCAGGGCGGCCGTAGCCTCGGTCAGTTCCTTCAGGATGTCGTTGTAGATGCTTTCCTGCGTATCGTATTTGGGCGAAATGTTAGCCCCAATAAAGCCGAGACCGGCCTCCGAATACGGCACATCGCCATACGAATCCGTCAGCACCATTGAAATATATGACCGCCAGATTCGGGTCATGTTGTACAAATTCGACCGGTTTGGGTCTGCTTTGGTCTGATTCTGGACATCGATCAGGTAGCGCACTACGTCCCGGTAGTACCGCTGCCAGAGACCGGCATTCGGCCCGGTGGGCCCGCGGTTATCGATGTTAAAGTTTCCGCCGGCCAGTACCCCCGAGTTAGGCGAGAACATCTGCTGAACGATCGGATGTTCGAACACCAGCGTTGAGCCAGGGAACGTACTGTTGATCAACGCGTTGTTAAAGGTAAAAACAGGATTTAGCGCCGTAGCGGCCGTCGGGTTTATGTTGAGCTCATCAAACCCTTTTTCGCAACTGCTCGCCCCGAGAAGCAAGGCGATCGTCGATATTGACAACAATATTTTTTTCATAAACTATAGTTCGTTTAACCACCAGGTTGCGGCTATTGGACAACAGGTTTATTTAGAATCGTACGTTCAGGTTGAAACCAATGCTACGGGTGGTCGGCAGGCCGGTCGACTCCAGACCAACGAGGTTGTCGGAACTGAAGCCGAATGACTCAGGATCGATATTTGGCACCCATTTCTTCAGAATCGCTACGTTATTAGCCACAGCGTTCAGCCGTACACCTTTGATGAACAGCGATTTGGGCAGGAACTTGGTAAAGTCATAGCCAAGTGTAACCTGACGGAGCTTCCAGAAACCGGCATCATACACCACCTGCTCACCCAGGCTTTTTGAACGACCAACCGAGTAGTAGTCCTGCACGGTAGCCCGAACCGCGTTGGGTTCTAACCGCTCATTTACGCCAACACCCACCATTCGGTTGTCGGGATCGCCCCGCCCAACCAGCGTTTCCTTCTGAAGACCGTGGCGGAACAGGTTGAGGTTCGTACCCGACAGCATCTTACCACCCAGCTTGAAATCGATCAGGAACGACAAAGCGATACCACGGTAGTTAAAGCTATTGGTGATACCACCCACGTATTTTGGCAGGGCCGATCCAAACGAAATCGGCGTTGCCGTACGGTTAGGCAGGCCGTCGTTACCATGCACGATCTGGCCAACCAATCTACCGGAAGCGTCATAGTAAGGAGCTTGAGGATTGGTATTTTGTACACGGGCGTATCCGAAGCTATACAACTGACCCAGCGGCTTACCTACCACCTGCCGCAGATCGCCGATGAAGACCCCGTTACCAACGATGATCTGTTCCGGCTGGCCGTCTTTGTTATAGTCTTTCGCCGGCGAACCGTCATCATCGGTCAGCAGCTTCAACAGTTTGGTTTCATTGTAGGAACCGTTGAACGTTACGTCCCAGGAGAAGTCTTTGGTCCGGACCGGCGCGAAGCTCAGCAACAATTCAACGCCCCGGTTACGGCTCTGACCACTGTTGATCAGCGTATTCGTATAGCCCGACGCGTCCGACGACTGGGCTGCTACGATCTGGTCGCTCGTAATCTTGTTGTAGTACGTCAGGTCAATACCGAACCGGTTATTGAACAGCTTCAACTCCAGACCTACTTCCGCTTCGGCCGTACGGCTCGGTTTCAGCGTAGCACTCGGCACGGTATTCGACGTGATAAAACCAACGGGTTGTCCCTGACCGGCGGGGTTCGGGAACAGGTTTGCCGCCACGCCGTAGAACAGGTTGTTCGAGTACGGCGCTACGTCGCCATCGCTACCAACTTCCGCATAAGCCGCCCGAATCTTACCAAAGTTTACCCAGGCCGGCAGGGTGTTGAACGCCTGCGAGAACACAAAGCTACCCGTGACTGAGGGGTACAGGATGCTACGGTTACCCGGCGCGAGGGTAGAGAACCAGTCGTTACGAGCCGTGGCGTTGATGTACAGGTAGTCGTTGTACGAAAATTCGGCGGCTGCATACAGCGAATTTACTTTCCGTTCGCTCAGGCCGAAAGTGGGGTCTTTTACCCGACCGTTCTGGGGTACGTACAGCCCGCGCACGATGAAGTCCGTCACCTGCACACTGTTCAGGTCGCTCCGCCGATAGAGTTGGTTACCCCCGGCGTTGATGTTGACACCGAATTTACCGAACTGTCGGTTGGCTCCAATCAGGAAGTCGGCGTTGATCTCCCGGAACCGGCGAGCCTCCTGTACGTAAGCCCCGTTGACAAACCCGGCCGGTGCTGCCGCCAGCGACGCCTGACCGGTTGGGAAGTTGTAGTCCTGATCACGCGCCCAGAAGTCCTGACCGACGCGTCCTTGCAGATACAACCAGTCGGTGAAATTATAACGAGCCGTCAGGTTACCGAACAGGCGGTCCCGGCGGATGTTCTCAAACTTGTTGTTCAGGACGAAATACGGGTTCGTACGGTTCATGAAACGCGAGTACACAAACTCGTTGCCCGTAGCGGGATTGATCTGCTTGGCTTCCAGCAAATCGAGCGGCATAGAGTTCGCCAGCGTGTAAACGACCGTGGGCGTACTATTGTCCTGCTGAGCGATCTGGGGCGGGTTTTTGTTGTACTCGTTCGAATAGTTCATAGACCCCGTTACGTTCAGTTTCGGCGACAGGTTGTAGCTGAAACCCAAGTTAATCGTTTTCCGGTTGTAGGTGTTGTTACGGGTAATGCCTTTATTATCCGTATTGGACACCGATAGGTTAAAACCACCTTTTTCGTTACCCGACGAAACCGCTACGGAGTTCGTCCAGGTTGAACCGGTACGGTAGAATTTACGAATCCGGTCGTAAACGGGCTGATACGGCACCGTTACGCCATCGAAGAGTACCTGCGTCTGCCCGGCAAATCGCTCCCCAAAGCTCCATACGCCCGAGGTCGGGTTGGGCGCGGTAGGCCGAACGCCGTATTCCCCCTGGCCGTACTCGTACTGAAAGTCGGTGAAATCCAGCGGCTGATCGGTCGTGAAGTTCGTATTGTAGATCACGCCAATACCCTGACCGGCCGCCCTGGTCCGCGTCGTAATCAGGATAGCACCATCTTTCGCGCGTGATCCGTACAGAGCCGCGGCCGTACCGCCCTTCAGAACGGTCATTTGCTCAATATCATCCGGGTTGATCGACGACAGACCATCGCCCCCGTCCGAGTAGTTTCGGTCGCGGTTACCGATGGAGTTATCGCCCCCGGTATTACCGTTGTTCTGGCCGAAGTTGGTATTGTCGATGGGCACTCCATTCACGACAATGAGCGGGTTGTTTTGCCCCGAGAACGACGATTGCCCCCGAATCCGGATTTTACTCGTACCAGCGGCTCCTGTACCCAGGCTGGAGATGTTTACCCCCGCGATCTTCCCCTGCAGGGCATTCACGAAGTTCACCGTCCGGTTGGTGGTGATCTGTTCGGGGTTGACCGTGGCCGTGGCATACCCCAGGGTTTTGGCTTCTTTCTTGATACCCAGAGCCGTCACGACGACTTCGTTCAGGGCTTGTTCAGATTGTTGTAAGGTTACGGTAAGATTGGCACGGTTACCCACTTCCACCTCCTGCCCAACGAAACCAATGGCGCTGAAGATTAAGGTAGCATTTGCCGGGACATTCAGGGTAAAATTACCGTTGGCATCGGTAGTCGTACCGGTTTGGGTGTTTTTTAGCAGGATGTTAACACCCGGAATTGCCTGCTGATCGGAACCAGACACAACGCGTCCGGTCACCCGCCGGTCCTGAGCATAGCTCGTTACCGCTAACCCCAATACCGCCCAGAGCAACAGGGGTAGTATAGAGCCTCGTTTTGAAATAAAGTAGAGTTGTATCATGGGTTTGGAACATGAAGAATTAATCAAATAAGGCAATTTTATCTGCTTTTTTTACCAGAAACCAAACCTACTTAAATTTTACTGTAAAAACACATCAAAATTGTTAAATCTTTTACAGGATGGTTTATAAGAAATTTTATAAATACTACTGAATATCAAGCCTATATGATTTCAGACTATGCCAAATTTGTAGTTATTTTTACGGATATTGTATACTGCTAAATGTATCTCTTTCACTTAAAATAGTATCACAAATCTTTGCTTTATTACAATTTAGACTTAAATTTTTAAATAAATTTGTTAGATTTTAACTCGTCTGGGTAACAGCCAACTATTACTCACCAGGAGCCCGACAACTCAATGTTATGGTATGTGAATTCTTATTGCGCAGTTGTATCATCGGCTCATTTATTAATAAGTTGCGAATAAAAATTTAAATTGTGCTTGTGTTGACAGAACCTATCCGTTTACTTTCCACCGCAATCTTCAGAATTCATAACCGCGCCACCATTTGTATTTATGGCCAGATTAATAATCGTTGACGACGAAAAGAGTATCCGGGCTGCCCTCCGTGACATTTTAGAATATGAAGGCTACGAAGTCGACGAAGCTAAAGATGGCGAAGAAGGCCTGGACATGATTCTTAAATCCAGCTACGATGTTGCGCTCTGCGACATCAAAATGCCCAAAATGGATGGCCTCGAATTGCTGCTTAAATCCAGTCAGGCTGAAAAAGGAACTCAGTTTGTGATGATCTCGGCCTTCGGTAATGTGGAGAATGCCGTTGAAGCTACCAAACGGGGTGCCTTCGATTTTATCACCAAGCCACCCGATCTGAACCGCCTGCTCGTTACGGTCCGCAACGCCATTGAACGGTCGAAACTGGTGCAGGAGACAAAAACCCTGAAACGGCGCATCTACAAGCTCAACGAGATCGTTGGCGATTCTGAGCCAATCCGAAAGGTCAAGGAAACCATCAACCGGGTAGCGGCTACCGAAGCCCGGGTGCTGATCACCGGGCCGAATGGCTCCGGTAAAGAGATGGTTGCCAAGCAGATCCACGAAAAAGGCAACCGGGCCACCATGCCGCTGGTCGAAGTAAACTGCGCGGCCATTCCCGGCGAGTTAATCGAGAGCGAACTGTTTGGTCACGAAAAAGGTGCCTTTACGGGTGCCCACGCCCGGCGAGTGGGCAAATTCGAGCAGGCTGATGGCGGTACACTGTTCCTCGACGAGATCGGCGACATGAGCCTGTCGGCGCAGGCCAAGGTGTTGCGGGCGTTGCAGGAAAGCAAGATTACACGCGTCGGGGGCGACAAGGAAATTAAGGTTAACGTTCGGGTGATTGCGGCTACCAACAAAGACCTGCGTCAGGAGATTGCCAACGGTAACTTCCGCGAAGACTTGTTCCACCGCCTGAGTGTCATTCCGATCCACGTGCCGCCCCTGGCTGAGCGTCGCTCCGATATTCCGCTGCTGGCCGACAAATTCCTGCAGGACATTGCGAACGAATACGGCTCTCCGGCCAAAGACATTGACCCCGCTGGTATGGCGTACCTGCAATCGCTCCCCTGGACTGGTAACGTCCGCGAGCTACGCAACGTCGTCGAACGCCTGGTAATCATGTGTGGCGACATCATCACCCTCGATGATGTGAAGTTGTATGCTTAAATAAGGGGAGAAAAGGGAGGAAAGGAATTCAAGGGCCCCTTCCTCCTCTCCTCCCTTTTCTCCTCCTTTCCTCCCCCCTTTTATACCACCATCAAATTACATCCCCGGATGTCGGAGTTGTCGAAGCGGCCGATCACGCGAAACGCGCCTTCAGTGCCAACGTACTGGCCCAGGTCCTGCGTTTCGATGAACGAGCAGGAGTCCAAATTAGCCAGATCGATTACGTTGATGCCGCCCGTCTGGGTTTGTCGAACCGCCTGACCGGGCGCAAACAGGTGGAATGGATCGTTGATGTCGCGCAGGAACACCCGCAACGTAGCACTTGGTTCGAATACTCCCTCCCCTTTTGAATACGCCTGCGACAACAGTTCAGTCATACCGTATTCGGAGTGGATAGCCGGAACGCCCAGCCGACTGGTCAACATCTGATGCACTTCCTCGCGGAGGAGTTCCTGTCGGCGTCCTTTCATACCACCCGTTTCCATCACCACCAATTTTTCGATTAAATCAGCAGGCAATGATACGTCGGCATTCGATTCGGCCCAATCGAGCAAGGCAAACGTAACACCGATGAGCAGCACCTTCCGTCTATCAGGCGCAGTCCGCAGTTGGTGCAACCGCTCGGTTAACTCCTCCACGTTATGGAGGTAAAATCCCGATTGGCTGGAACCCGTTTTGGCCATAAATTGCTGAACCATATACACCAGCGACGAGTTATTTCGTTCAAGGTAAGACGGCAGCAGAGCCAGTATGTGAAAGTCGGTGAGCGGACCGTATGTTTGCTCAAAGATTCGGGTGCTGATGGCATCGTACAAAGCAGCATCAGGCACGTAGTGCCGGCTGGTCTGCGAGCCGGTTGTGCCACTGCTGGCGAAGGTGACGGCCGTATCGGGTGGCGTTTCGATCCCGGTCAGCACGGCGTGGCGCTTGAAAAAGCCGATCGGCATGAACGGTATCTGCGACAGCCTCGAAACCTGCTCAGGCCGAACGCGCAGGTGACCCAGATACGTAGCATAGACCGGATTATGAGCCGCCTGGTAGTAAAACACCGCCAGGGCCAGCGAATCAAAGTCGGCTGCGGCAGCGTTCAGAATGCGCGTTCGAAGCGTTTGCCGCTGGGCAGCCACTTCGGCGGAGAATAAACGAGAATCAGACAATTGTAAAACAGCTTTTTATTGCGTTACCGATACAACAGTATGCAACGGCGACAAATTCACCAGGGTCTCTTCATAATAGGGTTAGCCTTATCGCTGACGGCCTGCTTCAACGAGCCGGACTTTCCAAACTCCCCTGAGATTGAGTATAAGGAAGTGACTCCGCCTTTTTTCATTCCCGGGGGAACGGGCATCGGACAGGCTGCCCGTGACTCGGTTATTATCACCATCGGTTTTAAGGACGGCGATGGTGACCTCGGTGATAATATTCCGCTTGATACCGCCACGCAGAATCGGTATCTACGAAATGGTAACTGGGGCAATTACCGGATTCGAACGTTCAAGGTGGTCAGAGGTCAGGAACAGGAAGTCCAGCTAACTGAAAACAATTTCCTGGTATTTCCCCGACTGACCCGTGAGGGACAGAAAGGCCCGATTGAAGGAACGCTCGAATTCCGACAAATCTATTTCTATACCTCGGCTTCCAGAAAATACCCTGTACGGTTCAGAATACAGATTCGTGACCGGGCGCTCAACGTCAGCAACGAAATCGAAACGGATACCGTCAGCGTTCCGCTACTGGAGCAATAGCGCGTTATTTCACGTTTTTTCAACTGTTGAAAGCTGTGGTTGCACAGCTTTCGTTGTTTGTTCAGTCTTCAATACAATCCGGAACGTAGTGCCTTTCCCCACTTCCGAGTGTTTGACAAAGAGTTTGCCGTTGTGATATTCCTCCACGATCCGCTTGGCCAGCGTCAGGCCCAGTCCCCAGCCCCGCTTTTTAGTACTGTAGCCTGGCGAGAACACTTTCTGTAGGTTCGCTTTTGAAATCCCCTTACCCGTATCGGTGATGTCGATGCCAATTTCCTGGTGCGGCAGCAGCAGCATATTGATCCGTAACGCCCCAACGCCCCCCATCGCATCAACGGCATTTTTACAGATGTTTTCAATCACCCACTCAAACAGCAGTTTGTTAATCTTCACCATCTGCCCAGCCGGCAACTGACTCGTCACGGTCATGTTAACCTTGGTCGAAATACGTCTGGCCAGGTAGTCGGTAAACTGAAACACAACCTCGCTCAGGTTTTCTTCCTTCAACGTAGGAATTGAGCCAATGCTGGAGAAACGAGCCGTGATGGTTTCCAGTCGCCGGACGTCCTTTTCTAGTTCGTCAGTAATGCTCTCGTCGTACTGCTGCGGATCGGAGCGCATGTACTCCACCCAGGCCATCAGCGACGACATGGGCGTACCGAGCTGGTGCGCCGTTTCCTTGGCCAGTCCCACCCAGACGCGGTTCTGCTCAGCCCTCCGCGACGAACTGAAGGCCAGATAAGCCAATACGCCCAGCACCCCGAGAATGACCAGCAGGGCATATGGAAAATATCGTAATTGACGTAACAACGTTGAATTGTTGAAGTAGACTAAACCACGTCGCCCTCCGCCCACTTCTACCACAATCGGTACATGGCTTTCCCGCATTTCTGCCTTTTTACTACGCAGAAATTGCTGTTGTTGCTCTGGCGTACCCTCTGGAAGTTCAAAATTTCGATAGATAGAGATATTACCTTCTGGATCAACATAGATAGCCGGCACCGAATGATTAACCGTCAGAATCTCGTTCGTTACAAACGTTATATCGCCCGAGTTGTTATGAGACGGATCAACGAGATAGGATATGGCTTTGGCGTAGAGTTGGACGTAACGCTCCTCGCGTTCTTCCAGCCGGTTAATAAGCCGGTTAGTGTATAGCAATGACGCCGTTCCAACCAGCAGTAGATTCAGCGCAACGATGATTTTCAGAACGTTGTTCTGATTATATATATCAAATGACTTAAGCATAAGGCTTTGCTATTCACTTCATCGGGCGACCTGCCTGTTTCAACGGACAATCTATACGGTTGATAACGAAATTACTAGGCAATTGATAACGAAAAAACGTACTTCATGGTGCATTTCAGAACGCACAGCCCGGCTGTTGTGTTCTGTTTATAGTAGAATTTAAGTAAGAAATCGGCCTGATTATTTATACAATTTCTAAATAACCAAACCGATTGCCCAGAACGTTTCACGTCCAGCGATTGTGCAGTAATTTTGTGCTGGCTAAAGGTCAATTAGCGTCAGTTGAAAGTATGTTAGACACTTTTAAATCAATTAGTTTATCCCATAAGACGGCACCTCTCCGTGTGCGGGAGCTAATTGCATTGAACGAAGAGGAAGCCAAGCGATTAATGCTTCGGCTGCGCGACTTTTTCGGGTTGTCCGATCTTCTCGTTATTTCCACCTGTAACCGTACGGAAGTTTATTACGCGTTTGACCAGGACCTGAACGCCGACATTGCCCGGCTGTTACTGATTGAGAAGGGACTAACCGATACCGACCAGTACCTGCCTTATTTTCAGTTGTTCAGTGCCCACGACGACGCGGTGCGTCACTTGTTTGAGGTATGTGTCGGACTGCACTCGCAGGTAGTTGGCGATATGCAGATTCCTAACCAGGTGAAGCAGTCCTACCAATGGTCGGCAGATCTGGACATGGCCGGGCCATTTCTGCACCGGCTGATGCACACGATTTTCTTCACCAACAAGCGGGTCGCCCAGGAAACATCGTTCCGCGGCGGGGCCGCTTCGGTTTCGTACGCAGCCGTTGAGCTGATTGAGGAACTGGTTGGCACTCACCAGAATCCGAACGTACTGGTGATCGGTCTGGGTGAGATCGGCACAGATGTGTGCAAGAACCTGGCTGATCATAGCCTGAAAAATATTACGCTTTGCAACCGTACCTATGCCAAGGCAGAAGCAATGGCGGCCGAATACGGTTTTCGGGTGGCAAACTTCGACAACCTGACCGATGAGATTCGGAAAGCCGATGTTATCATCTCGTCAGTGATGCGCGATGAGCCGCTTATTACGCCGACGTTGCTGCATGATCTGAACGTACTGACGTACAAATATTTCATTGATCTGTCGGTACCGCGCAGTGTTGATGCGGCCGTTGAGCAGATTCCGGGCGTGCTGGTTTACAACATCGACCATATCCGGAACCGAGCCGACGAAGCCCTGAACCAGCGGCTGGCTGCTATTCCGCAGGTCGAAGCCATTATTACCCAGTCACTGATTGAATTCGGGGATTGGTCGAAAGAGATGATCGTTTCGCCGACGATCAACAAGCTCAAAAACGCCCTGGAGCAAATCCGCCGGGACGAGATTGCCCGCCATCTGAAGCACCTGACCACCGAAGAGTCGGAGAAGATAGATAAAATTACGCGGGGCATCATGCAGAAGATCATCAAGCTGCCCGTGCTGCAACTGAAGGCAGCCTGCAAACGCGGTGAAGCCGAAACCTTGATCGACGTTCTGAACGACCTGTTTGATCTCGAGCGCCAGCCCGCTGCTGATGCAGAGCATAAGCGCACGTACTAAGCCATATAATGTTGTTTAAGGAGCCCCGGGTCAGCCTTGATCCGGGGCTTTTCTTTATACGCAGCTTATCAAAAATAAAGCTCGATTTGGATGAAAAAGCCTTTCAAATTCGTTATATCAACGTTACCTGACGCATACGAATGTCCCGACTCATCAATGCCCTGCTTCGTGTCTTTCTGCTGGCGGTTCTTGTCGCCGGTCTGGTTGCGGTATGGGAGCAGGTTCGTACCAGCGAGTACCTGAGCCGCTTTCGGCGTAATGATTCGGTGAACCAGAGCGTTATTATTCGGGAAATTACCTCACTGGGACGACTCGAACTGGTCAAGTACACCTTCCGGGATATCGTCGAGCATGAGCAGAATAAAACCTTCTGGCCTAATTCCAGCGCTGTCCTGATCGTGGAAGGTGAAGCAACGGGTTGTCTCGACCTGACGAAGATCAAACCCGACGATATTCGTATCGAAGGCGATTCTGTTGTCGTACACCTGCCCCGCCCTGAGCTGTGTGGCTGGAAGGTCAACCACGACCGGTCGCGGGTATATGACACCCGGTTTGCGTTTCTGGATGAATCGCAACTGGTGAGTGACGCCTACCGCCAGGCCGAGCGACAGATTCGGCAATCGGCGCTGCGCAGCAACATCCTGGAACAGACTCGCCAGAATGCCGCTCCCCTGCTGCGGCCACTGCTCGAACGAGTGTCAGGCCGCAAGGTGGTGCTGGTGTTCCAACCCTGATTAATCCGGCCGGGTCTTTAGTGTGGACACCAGGTTCGTCCATTCAGAAACATTATATGAAGGAAATTCATATTTCCGGCATTTTTCGATAACATCGGCTTAGTAAAGCCGGTTTTTTAGGCAGACAACAATGCTACGCTTATGAACACCCATACGCCCCCTGTTACGAACGGAAATCTGTTAGTTGCCGAGCCTTTCCTGGGCGACTCCAATTTTGAGCGTAGTGTTGTGCTGGTATGCGAACACAGTGAAGCCGGTACCTTTGGGCTCGTCATGAATCAGCAGACTAACCTGCATCTGAGCGACGTAATTGAGGATATTTATGCCGATGTACCCCTGTTTGTGGGCGGACCAGTACAACAAAACACCCTTCATTTTATTCACCGCCGTCCCGACCTGATCGATAATTCGATCCGGATTATGGAGGGTTTGTTCTGGAGTGGCGATTTTGATGAAATTAAGCGGGCTGTTAATCTAGGTACCCTCACCGAACGCGACGCCCGGTTCTTTGTCGGTTACTCGGGCTGGAGCGAAGGCCAACTGGAAGATGAGCTTGAGCAGAAAGCCTGGATCGTGACCCGGACCGATGCTGATTTCCTGTTCGATACCCCTTCCGATCAGTTCTGGCGGGGTGTACTGAAGCGCATGGGGGGCGAATACAAAGCCATTGCCAACTACCCGGTCGACCCGCGGTTAAATTAACTCGGTCACCTTTAACTTTTTTTAACCAATTTTGTCGGCTAACCAAGCGTTATGGGAAGGTTATCCCCGTCCTGACATTCAATTATGCGCAGCAACCGACTACTCGTTTTTGTCTTTTTCCTTGTTTCCCCCCTGCTGGCCCGAGCGCAGAGCAATAATCCCCGAGGTGGCCACTTTGGCCTTAAAGCGGGGCCGACGCTTACGCAACTGGCCGTTTCGGGTATAAGTCCTTACATTCCCAAACGTACGCTGGACCCTCATCTGGGCGTAATGTATCGATACCGCTTCCAGCGTTTTGTGCTTCAGCCGGAGCTTCTTCTTTCCAGCAAGGGCGGTAGCTTCCAGATCGAACGGCTTGGCCAGCGCGAAACCATCCGGAACCGGTATTTGTACGCCAGCGTCCCGGTGCTGCTGGGTTTTATCCCGACCGAAGGTATAACGCTTCAGGCGGGTCCTGAATTTAGCTATGCCCTCAACGCGGGCCAGACAAACGGCCCCGGTAACCGCACTGATGTTGGTATCGCCGTGGGCGCTCACTATGATTTCCTGGATTTTCTCGACAAATTCAGCCTGCATGTCCGGTATGTATACGGCCTGAACAACGTATCGCCAGAGCCGCTGGCAACCTACAAAAACCGAACGCTGCAGGTAGGCATTGTGTATAATCTGTACCCTAAAGAGAAAAAGAAAAACTGATGGGCGGGACATCCCCCTTCATCGGGCACTAACTTTCCCTGAACATGCTCTCCGACTTCGGCATCATTCTGCTGTTCATTCTGGCCGCCTTCGCGTTCATTGCCGTTGTGCTCTTTGTGGCACGGCTGCTCCGGCCCCACCGCCCAAATCCGGAAAAGAACAGTACGTATGAATCGGGCGAGGAGCCAATCGGAAATGCCAATATCCAGTTCAACATCCGGTACTACGTAGTAGCGCTGGTCTTCGTGCTGTTCGATGTCGAACTGGTTTTTCTGTTTCCGTGGGCCACCGTGTTTGGCCAGGCCAGGCTCATCAACGAGACCAACGGCACCTGGGGCTGGTTCGCTTTGACAGAAGCCGTTTTGTTCGTGGTTATTCTGGGCCTGGGTCTGGCGTACGTATGGGCCAAAGGTTACCTCGACTGGGTAAAACCGCAGCCCAAAATTCCTCAAGTCGATACGAACGTACCAGCGGATCTGTACCAGCGGATCAACGACAAGTACAGCCGCCCACAACGTTGATAAAGTCCACGATCCTGACACTGTTCTTGTTGCTGACAGGCTCAATAACGCTGGCGCAGTCGTCGGAAGTAGACGCATACCTGGTTCGGGTGGTGATGACGAACGGTGGCCGCCTGCAGGGCGTACTGGCCGATGTTGATGAAACAGCCCTGCTGATTGATAATGCACCCAATGGCTCGTGGCAATGGCGGTCGGGCGGTCGCGTCCCCCTGGCCCTGGTCAGAAAGATTGTGCTGAAACGGGCTAGTAATCACCGGTACACCCTTCAGGGAGCTATCATTGGCGGTTTGCTTACGGGTTTGGTAGTTGTTCGGTCGGCCCGGAAAAGTCCATTCCGTAGTCCAACTCTGTACGGTATTAATCTGGTGATGGGCATAGGGGGCGGGGCCGCGACCGGTGCGTTGCTGGGTCACGCCGTCAGCGGGAGTGGTCGGCGGGTTATCCGACCATTGAAACGCGATCAGGCCGACCAGAATGAGAACCTCCGCCGACGACTCCTGCCTTTCACGTACCGCTACCAGCAGGAGCAACTGAACTACCCGCAACCCTGAAACGTTTGTCATTACGTAGCTTTAGTACTCATGAATCCATCCAACAAATCCGGCGAAGCCAGTGTATTTTTTATCACCTCCGAGGAGTTACTGAACTGGTCGCGGTCCTCGTCGCTGTGGCCGCTGACGTTCGGTCTGGCCTGCTGCGCGATCGAGATGATGGGGGCTATGGCGTCTAACTACGACCTTGAGCGCTTCGGTATCTTTCCGCGGCCTTCGCCCCGGCAGTCGGACATTATGATTGTGTCAGGAACCGTAACCTATAAGATGGCCGACCGGATTCGGCGGCTGTACGAGCAGATGTCGGAGCCGCGCTACGTCATCTCGATGGGTTCCTGCGCCAACTGCGGTGGCCCGTACTGGCAGCATGGCTATCACGTGGTCAAAGGCGTCGACAAGATCATTCCCGTCGATGTATACGTACCCGGCTGTCCTCCGCGACCTGAAGCGCTGATCGACGGTTTTCTAAAATTGCAGGAGAAGATTCGAGCCGAACACCCGCTGACTGGTGACAAGCCAACACCAGCGATACCCACCCCCGCCGAAGAGAACAAGACGGCTTAAATAGGCTTAGTTTTAGTCGGCTGTTGGGTTTGTTAGCCCCCCGCAGCAACCCCGATACCAATCCATTCGAATAACGCATGACCTTTACTGATATACAGGCCCTACTCGAAGACCAGTTTGGTCAGATTTTTCAGGTAAGTACGCAGAACCCACAGCCGTATCTTGTCGTTCCGACTGATCGATTAGTTGACGTGTGTCAATTCCTGCGCGATGATAACCGGCTATTTTTTGATCTGCTGGCCTGCGTTACAGCCATCGACAACGGCCCGGCAACCGCCACGATGGACGTAATTTACAACCTCACGTCAATCCCGTACGAGCAGAACCTGTCTCTCTACGTGACTGTCCCGCGCAACCAGGCGGGGGAACCGCTTCCGAGTGTACCGAGCGTTACATCGATCTGGCGAACGGCCGACTGGCACGAACGCGAAGCATTTGACCTGGTTGGCATCCGCTTCGAGGGGCACCCTGACCTCCGCCGAATTCTGCTGCCCACCGACTGGGTTGGGCATCCACTCCGAACGGATTATCAGGAAATAGACGAATATCACGGCATCCGCAATCAGTAATCCTTTGTCAATCGGCAGTTTTGTGGTTTCATTTGTTATTACCTTGTGAACCGATACTGTCAATTCATGAGAAATTCATTTCGAGTCTGTTGCGTGTGCCTGTTACTCACGGCAGTCTGCTTTTTAATCACTACGCCTTCTGTCGCCCAGCCTGATTCGGTTCTTGTGTCGGGGCGCATTGACCACCTGACGGCCCGGCTGTACCGCGAATCCCCGCAGGTATTAATCAGCCGCAATAATATTCTACAGGCCAGCCGCGAACTCGTACGACCTGCTCAGCTCAATGCCGACGGAACGTTCCGGGTATCCGTTCCGCTGCTCTATCCGCAGGAAGAGTTGTACTTCAACTATGGCCGCATTTCCACCGCTTTTCTGGCCGCGCCTGGGTCTATCACCATTACCCTCGACGCTGACTCGCTGTTCACGGCCGCCGTTCCTTTCCGATTCAGGGGGGCAAATGCCCAGGTAAACCAGCAGTACGCCCGCTACAAAGCGTTTGAAGCGGGTTATACCAACAAACCTGACACCAAGAAACTATCCCGGCAGGTAACCGGCATGAGCGACAGTCGGGCCTACTCCGTTCTGTTTGATGCGTACAGCGCCCCGTTTCGTGCATTTGCCGCGCAGGAGAAGCCGTTTCCCTTACTGACCCAATGGATCACGGCCAATAACCGGTACAATGCCGTTGCGTTTTTGTACGACAAAGCAGCTTTTGAAGGCAGTACGGTAGCACTGGAGGACTCGCTCCGTCCTCGTAGAGAACCACTTTTGACGGCGGCCCGGGCTGCGGCTACCAACCGGTTCTCGGATTACGTTGTACAGCAGGCATCTTCGCCAGTCTCAGGGCGTAACAACGGCCTTTCGGTACGGGCACTAGCCACGCTGCTGGAACAGTATGGTCGCAACCTGAGCGCGAGCGACCGGGATCGGCTTCAGGAGTACAAAACCAAAAATTCGGCGAAGGCATCGGACCTGCGCTTCTTTGATACGTTGCTCCGCCGAAATGCCGATACGCTTACCCGGCTGGTGAATTACGAAGCCCTGCTTCAGCGGGGGCGGCAGGATTTTGACAGTACGTCGATGGAATACGTAGCAGCGTACTGGCTGGCACAAGCCCTGCCTGGCCTGACGCTTAACTACGCCGATTTGCTGTATAACTACGTGCAGCCCAAGCTAAATAACCCGCAACTGGTCGCGTCGCTCAACGAATTGTATCAGCTTCAGATAAACGATAGCACGCGCATTCGAACGGCCATCCGGAAGTTAACCAAAGCCGGCTCAACAGCACAGAGTCTGGAAATCTCGCCGGGTGTATTTGTTAGTCAGAGTACTGGCTCAGATGGCTTCACGTTACTGAACCAGGTGCTTAACGCCAATCGGGGAAAAGTCATCTACGTGCTGATGACATCGCCGACAACCGACGCGGGCAGGCAGGCGGCTATCGACGCCCAACGACTACGTAATCAGTACCGCGCCCGCGATTTTGCGTTGGTGTACGTACCTATGCCTAACACCGAGAAAACCCTCTGGCCTGAAATCAGTACCCGGTATAATCTGTCCGGCGATCACGTACTGGCAACGGAAGGACAGTTTTCGGACATCATTGAACAACTGCGACCAGAGGAGGAAATCTCGGCAACGGTCATCAACCGAACCGGTAAGATCATAAAACGAAACGCGCCCTTACCGGACGCGTCTGAGGAACTTCAGAAAATTCTGGACAAAAGTTTTTAGCCGTTCAACAATGTAGCAAACAGCCCCACCGATATGGTACCGGTGAGGCTTATTTTTACATGTTGATAGACCGGTTGTCGGTAGCCGCCAGACAGGCCTCTTTAAACGCTTCGGTGTACGTTGGGTGCGCGTGCGACATCCGCGATACGTCCTCGGCTGAAGCCCGGAATTCCATCGCCACTACGGCTTCGGCAATCATATCGGCCGCACGCGGTCCGATGATGTGAACCCCCAGTAATTCGTCGGTTTCTTTGTGCGCCAACACTTTTACCAAACCGTCTATATCCATACTGGCCCGAGCCCGACCCAGCGCCTTGAACGGGAACGACCCGGTTTTGTAGGGAATACCTTCCTGCTTCAGTTCTTCTTCCGTGTAGCCCACGGCCGCCACTTCAGGCCAGGTATAGACTACGTTCGGAATCAGTTTGTAGTTGATGTGCGGCTTCTGCCCCACGATCGTTTCGGCAATGAACACCCCCTCTTCTTCGGCTTTGTGCGCCAGCATAGCTCCCCGGATTACGTCGCCCAGGGCATAAATATGCGGCACCTTCGTGCGCAGGTGGTTATCCACGTCAATTTTTCCGCGCGAGTCAGCGCTAAGTCCGGCGGCTTCGAGGTTCAGGCCATCCGTGTAGGGACGGCGACCAACGGATACCAGGCAGTAGTCGCCGGTCAGCGTCATCTGCTGGCCTTTCGGGGTGTCGATGTTGACAACGACCTCCTCGCCTTTATTCTCAACGCTGGTGACTTTATGGTTGAAGTAAAAATCAGCCCCCAGTTTTTTGATAGCTTTCTGAAGTTCTTTACCCATGGTCCGGTCCATAGTCGGGATCATGGCATCAGCAAACTCCACAAACGACACTTTGGCACCAAGCCGGGCGTATACCGAGCCCAGTTCGGCACCGATCACACCCGCGCCAATGATGATCAGGTGCTTGGGTACCTGCTCCAGCGTTAGGGCCTCTGTCGACGTAATGACGCGTTTTTTATCGATGGGCATCGACGGAAAGGACAGCGGTTTTGAACCCGTCGCAATGACGATGTTCTTCCCCGTAATAGTCTGCTCAGAACCGTCGGCTTTAGAGATTTTAATGGTATGCGGATCAACGAACGACCCAACGCCGTGAATCTCGTCGATCTTGTTTTTCTTCATCAGGAACGCCACGCCCTTCGTCGTCTGGTCAACCACGCCCTGTTTGCGGACCACCATCTGGTTAAGGTCCACTTTCAGATCAGCGAGCTGGATACCATGTTCAGCGAAGGTGTGTGCTGCATTGTAGAAATGCTCCGACGAATCGAGCATCGCCTTGGACGGAATGCAACCTACGTTCAGACACGTACCGCCGAGGGTGGGATATTTCTCAATGATGGCTGTTTTTAAGCCTAACTGAGCGCAACGGATTGCGCCGGTGTAACCGCCTGGCCCGGAGCCAATGACGATAACGTCATATTCCATATGAGGTTCGATAGTTAGCTAATTAGTAAGCATTGTTGATGCAAAATTGGTTCAGATTTCGATAGACCAAACTGATTTACCGAAATTCGTGTTGGTGGTTCAGTAATGACCTCCTTCGGGAGGGTAGTCAGTACCTCATCCATGCAATCCAATCGTATCCTCTTCGCCTTTTCAGCGCTGTTTTTTCTGGCCGGCTGCAACAATCCTGCTCAACAGACGCAACCCAATGTATACTACGACGTAGCGGGATTTGTGCAACGCCAGATTACGCTGCTTTCGCAGCATAAACCATTGGTCAACAAAGCTACTCAGATTAAAGGAGAGCGCAGCCGACAGGCTACCCGCAACATCAACTGGAATCGTGAGCTGGAGCTGTTTTCGCAAGCCGACATCAACAAACCAGCGCTGCGCAACAGCTACCAGATTTCCCGGCCCGATTCGCTGACGTATCAATACACGCTGAAAAAAGGGGAAGAAAAACTGACGGTTCGGTCGCTACGGGTGCAGCTTGATCCCACCACGCAGCAACCCCGCCGGATTGAGGCTGTTCTACGTACCGGTAATCCACTTTACACCTCCGAACGTCGCCTGCTGCTCGAAAGTGGCCCGGCCAGCGACAGCCAGTGGCAGGTGCAGCATTATCAGCTTTCCGGTTTTCAGCAACTCTCGTACTTCGACAAGAACGAGTTTCGGGTAGAAGGGGTCGTTCAGTAGCGGTGGCTTAATAATCGCCACCGGCACCACCACCCCCGAAGCTACCGCCCCCAAAACCACCGAAGCCGCCACCTCCGCCCCCACCACTCCAGCCGCCCCCGCCGGATGATCCCCAGCCGGAGAAAGTAGACGTAGGGAAGAAGACAGGACCACCCCAGCCACCACCCCGGTAGCGGGTGCCTCCACCGCCATTTCGACGGCCCCAGATAATGGCGAAGATGATGATGGCCAGGATGACAAAGACGATGAAGCCACCCCCGCCCCCATCCTCCGATGGCTCGGCGTCATATTCTCCGCTGGCTCGCCGAATGATTTCGGTAGTGGCCTGATCCAGTCCCTGATAATACTGCTCCTGCTTGAAATTAGGAACAATGGTGTTGCTGATGATACGCTTGGCAATGGCGTCAGGGATGGCTCCTTCAAGCCCATAGCCCGTTGCAATAAAGACTTTGCGGGTTTGCGTGGCCCAGGCAATCACGAGGCCGTTATTTTTCCCCTGCTGCCCGACGCCCCATTTGCGGCCAACCTGAAACGCAAAATCACCAATCGGGTAGGGTTCGGTTGTCCGAACGATCACAATGGTGATCTGCGTGGAGGTAGAGTCATTGTAAGCCCGTAGTTTTTGCTCCAGTTGCGCCCGGTCACCTGGATTTAAAATGCCCACGAAGTCGTTGACCAGCCGGGGGGGGCTGGGTCGGTTCGGAATCACCGAATCGGCCGTCGACGGGAGGTTTTGTGCCCGCAACCCAGTCGTGAAAGCCAGCAGGAATACCAGCATCCACAAACTGACGGTCCGGACGGTATATGTTGTCAGAATGGGTACGTTCACGGAAGTGTTAGTCAAACGAAATATCGTCGGCGAGTTCGTTAGTGTCGTCGCTGGCGTATGGAAAAAACTGCTTCAACTGCTGACCGGCCCGTTCAATACCCCGGCAAAGCCCTTCAGTGTAATCACCTGTTGCGAAGTGACTGCGGAGAATATTTTTTGTGCTTTCCCAGAAGTCGGCCGGGACTTTTACGTCAATGCCCGTATCGCCAATAACGGCGAACTTACGGTCGGCATGAGCCAGATAAAACAGAACCCCATTCTGCTCTTTGGTCTGGTGCATACCTAACCTCGCAAAGACCTCGATAGCCCGCTGAACGGGATCCGGATTTGGGCATTGCGGCTCAATGTGTACCCGGATTTCGCCGGATGTGGCTTTCTCGGCCTGCCGAATGGCTTCAATGATGCGCTGCTGCTGCTCAGCAGAGAAGGGATTCGCTTGCATGGCGCTGGGGCAAAGGGCTTGGGGCGTTGGGCCTAGCGAGCTGGGTATCGTTACCCGGAGCGCTAAGCCCAATTCCCCGCGCAATTAAAACTGAACCGTTGGTGCCTGCTGAGCAGCCTGACTGGCCTCAAACAAGCCCTTGCGCTCGAAGCCAAAGAGGCCAGCAAAGATGTTGTTCGGGAAGGATCGCACCGACTGGTTGTAGCTGGTCGCAACGCCGTTGAAATCATTACGTGCTACAGCGATCCGGTTTTCGGTGCCTTCGAGCTGTGCCTGCAACTCCGAAAAGTTCTGCGTGGCCCGGAGCTGCGGATAGTTTTCGGCTACCGCCAGCAACCGCGACAGCGACCCGCCTAACTGATCCTGTGCCTGCTGAAACCGCTGCAGATTTTCGGGCGTCAGCTGATCGGCGGAGAGGTTGATGCCGGTTGCCCGCGAACGAGCTTCCTGAACGGCCGTGAGCGTACTTTTTTCAAAGTTAGCAACCCCCTGTACCGTCCGAACAAGGTTCGGGATCAGGTCGGCCCGGCGCTGGTACTGTGTTTGCACATTGGCCCAGGCGTTTTCAACCTGTGTATCTTTCTCGACTAAGCCATTGTAAGAACTACAACCGTACATACCCAGCAGTACGGCAATAACAACGACAATGATTAAGGTTCGTGACATGGTTTTAGTGTATAGGTTATGCATGAAGGATGGTACTCTTCACACATGTTTTCTAGGACAAAACTGAATAAAACTATCGATTTGTTTTCAAAAAATGGTGTCAGTGGCTCTTTTCTGGCCTGAGCCACTTGTTTGGATTGACAATCGGCAAGGGGTACGTGTCGCCCAACGCCACCCCAAATTGCTCCTGTTCGGCCCTGGTCAGATTCGACACCAGATGTATCTTATCGGCCGGCACGCCCGCTATTTCCGGGAGCCAGTGTTTGACGTAATCGCCCTGTTCATCGTAGCGGGTAGCCTGAGAATAGATGTTGAAGTACCTGTCTTCGCGGGGATCGTTGCCCACCCCGGCTACGTAGTTCCAGTTGCCCCAGTTGCTGCAAACGTCATAATCGACCAGCAGGCTTTCAAAGTAGGCCGCTCCCCAGGTCCAGTCGATGCCAAGGTCTTTTACCAGAAAGCTACCGACGTTTTGCCGCCCACGGTTCGACATGAAGCCGGTCGCGTTCATCTCCCGCATATTGGCATCAACAAAGGGGATACCAGTTTCTCCCTCAGCCCAGCGGATGAACACGTCGGTATCGCGTCGCCATTTTCGATTAAAGTCATGACGGATACCGCTGGGTTTAAACAGCCGGGTACCGTACCGAAGGGCAACAAACCGGAAGAAGTCCCGCCAGAGCAGTTCAAATATAAGCCAGTACGTCGATTCATTTTTGACGCGTTCATCCTCGTAGCGCTTTACCTCTTCGTAGATCAGCCGGGGCGACAGGCATCCCAGCGCCAGCCAGGCCGAAAACTTAGACGAGTAGTCTTCGCCCAGCATCCCGTTGCGGGTTTCCTTGTAGGTGCGAATGAGTTCGCGTTCCCACACGTAGCGGTTGAGCCGTTCGAGCGCTACGGTTTCGCCCCCTTTAAACGGCACGGCGGCCCGAATATCCGGCGCTACGTCGGGCGCAAAGCCAAAGGTGGCCAGGGTTGGTATATCGCCGGCTTCAACTTCCGACATGATTCGAATTTGTTCGGGAGCAGGAATTGTTGGCCGTACTTTTCCGTACTTTTCAATTCGGGTACGAAACTGGGTGAAAATATCCGGCAGCTTCGAAATTTCGAACGGCAGGTCCCGCACATGGTAAAGTGTCGCCACCCAGAACAGGTCAAGATCGATGTTGAGGGGTTTCAGCCGCTTACTTAGGTTCGACTCCGCATCAGTTTCTTCCTGTGTCACTTCCTTGCTGGCGTACACAGCCGCAACGTCGGCAGATTCGGCCAGTTCGGCCAGAATGTTGGCGGGCTCTCCAATGCGAATAATCAATTCTCCTCCTTTTGCCCGTATCGATTGACGAAGATCGGCCACGCTTTCGAGCAGGAAGCTGGCCCGGTAAATACCCGTTTTCTTGAAGCCAAGGTTATGGACCTCGGCGAACAAACGGGGATTGAACACAAAAACAGGCAGGACTTCATCAGCATCAGCAACGGCCCGGGCGAACCCTTCGTTATCGTGCAGACGCAAATCGTTCCGGAACCAGTACAGGATTCGTTTGGGCATAAGTAGTAAGCAGTAATCGTAAAGTAACTATACATTGTCAACGCCGAAGCCCCGATTATGTTTACTGCCCACACCGTTTACTAAACGCGCCGACTTATCTTTACTTCCTCTCTGTACCTTAGCAGTTTACCCACCAACCAACATGACTATCAAGGCATTAATCGTCATCTCGCTACTAGCCGGTACGGCTCTGGCACAGCCGCCCATCGCTAAATTGCCCTCCTCACCCATGGCGTTCGTGGTCGATAGCCAGGATAACCTGATCATCCATGTATACCGGGGACGGATTCTCAAGCTCTCCCCAGCCGGTAACTTGTCCGTCGTTACTGATGACATCCGCAAAGACATCAAAAAGTCGCCTTATCCGAGTTGCAACGCCATGGCCATCGACACCCGCGACAACGTTTACATGGCCGATGGTGAGAAGATCTGGAAGATGACGCCCGATGGAAAAGTTACCCTGTTTGCCGGGGTGCCGTTTACCACCACCGTCAAGGATGGCCCTGTTGCAACCGCCCAGTTCCGCAGTATTGAGTTCCTGGAGGTCGACGCGACCGGGACGATCTACGTAGCCGAACGGGACAATACCAACAAAGACAACCTCGGTGACTTTTACCTCATCCGCAAAATCGACACGAATGGTATGGTGACCACACTGTTCAACACCCGCGATAATCCGGCCTTCAAATCCAGATGGCTTGCCGGCATGGGGATTGACTCCCAGGGCAACCTGTACATTAGTGATGGCGACGGCCGATGCATTAAAAAAGTGGCTTCCAACGGTATCATCAGTACCGTAGCGGGGCTTTGCGGCAAGCGTGAATTCCACCCCGTCTACGTACAGGGTACTATTAGTAAAGCGGAGTTAATGGCACCCGAGGACATTCTAATCGACCGTACTGGGGCCGTTATCTTCGCCGATGGTCGCCTGAACCGCATCATCAAGGTTGCCAACCAAACCGTAGCGACCCTGGCCGGTAACAGCGAGATTCAACCTAACAACGTCAACATGGGTGGCCGGTCGAAAGAAGGCTACAAAGATGGAAAGGCATTGGCTGCCCTGTTCAACTTCCCCCAACGCTGCGCCGTTTCCATCGACAGCCGACAGAACATCTACATACTCGATGGGGGCAACGACTGCATCCGGCGCTTATCGGCCGATGGTATGGTTACGACAATCGCCAAGCGAACTAATTAAGCCTGCCTTACTGCTCGTTCAGGTTCCAGTTGTAGTCCATGAACGAGATCTTCGTATTACTATTGATCTTCGTGTTTGAATACCGATTGACCCATTCTTCAATGGATTTGCCGTTGTCTTTCCAGTCGCCCTTGTACCAGTCGAAATACTTCGACAAGCTGGCCTGTTTGGGCGTAATGGCGTTTTTGGCCGGGTTATTCAGGAAGTCACGGCCCTGATCATTAAGCTGGGTGTCGAGCTTATCGGCCGTGTACGCTTCGTTCCGTAACCGCGGGCACGACTTCGACGCACACACCAGCGCGAAGTGAATGCGGGGATCATCAAATTTCTTCCGGAGCGTACCGTGCTCAATGTTGTCGAGGCTAATCTTCTCCTTGCCAATAGGGATAAACTTAACAGCCCAGGGGGTAGTCACGAACGGAATCTGGATTTTGCTGCCAATATCCTTGATGCTCTGAACGGGGTAGTGGTCCAGAATCAACTGAATTGTGAAAGCATTGTACGCATTGATCCAGTAAGCCATCTGCTCGTTTTTACTCCACGAAGCTGCCGGAGGGTTTTTGCTGAGCAGATCAAGGTATTTTTTAAACTCGGCCTGGTCCTTCCTGAAGCCTTTGTAGTTAACTTGCCCGCGCTCATCGACGTACTTTTTCAGCAGTTGATCGTAGATGCTGTGATCGACAGGGCCGCTACTTGTGGCATCAGCCCATGCAGTAGGTGGGCCGGTCAGGGCCGGAGAAAGTATGAGTAGCAGGCCAATCAACAAACAGGCCCGCGTCAGGTTTCCTATCTTGGTCATGAGTGATACAGTTTTTACATACATACGCCAGTCCTTTACAAAAGGTTTGGCTCCGAACGAGTCAACCATCATACACCAACAAGCACATGAATCTTGATTTGACCGGAAAAACCGCCCTGGTAGGTGGTAGCACACAGGGCATCGGCCGGGCAACGGCGATAGAACTGGCCCTGCTGGGTGCCAACGTAGTGCTAATTGCCCGCAACGAAGAAGCGCTCGGCGCAACCCTCAACGAGCTTGACACACGGCAGGGCCAAACCCACCGCTACCTCGTTGCTGACTTCAGCCAACCGGGGGCTGTGCAGACGGCCATTACGCAGCATTTACAGCAATATCCCGATGTGCATATTCTAATCAACAATACGGGCGGCCCAGCCGGTGGCCCGTTAATCGACGCCAAACCCGAAGAGTTTATCCAAACGTTTCACAACCACCTGCTCAACAACCAGACGCTCGTGCAGGCCGTCGTTCCGGCGATGAAGCAGGCAGGCTACGGCCGTATTGTCAACATCATCAGTACGTCGGTAAAGCAGCCTATTGTTGGCCTGGGCGTATCCAATACCATCCGGGGGGCAGTGGCCCAATGGGCCAAAACACTGTCGCTCGAACTGGGCAAGTATGGCATTACGGTCAACAACGTACTGCCGAGCTACACCCGTACGGCCCGACTGGATGCGGTGTTGGCCATGCGGGCAAAATCGTCGGGCAAAACGGAGGAAGAAGTAGCGGCCCAGATGGAAAGCGAAATTCCGATTGGTCGTTTTGCTACGGCTGAGGAAGTGGCCGCGGCCGCAGCATTCCTATGCACACCCGCAGCCGCATCGATCAGCGGCATCAACATCCCGGTGGATGGCGGAAAGACGGGAAGTCTTTGAAAAAGGAGGAAAGGGCGAAGGGAGGAAAGGCTTTAGCGGTGACCGTTACCTTTCTCCTTTTCTCCCTCCTCCCTTTCCTCCTTTAAATTAAGCCATTCTTAAACGCGTAGGCAACCATACCGGCCGTGTTTTTGGTGCCGGTTTTTTCGAGAATACGCAGGCGGTGCCCTTCGACGGTACGTGGACTCAGGAAGACCCGCTCGCTGATTTCGTTCGTTGATAACCCCTCGCAGATCAGGCGGAGTACTTCTTTTTCGCGCTCCGACAGTAGCACCTTGCTGTTATAAAACGGGTTAGCCGGTTTAGCTACGGTCGTTTTATTGGTCATTTTCCGTAGCATGGCTTTCGAGACAAACTCGTTGAGGTAAACGCCCTCGTCCATCACCTTGCGCACTGCTTTCTCAACCTCGCCGGCTTCGGCATCTTTCAGCAGGTAGCCGCTCACCCCCTTTTCGAGCAAGTGCAGCACCATCCGGTCTTCGTCGTGCATGGTTAGTACGACGATCTTGACCAGCGGATAATTTTCGCGCAGGTAGTCGGCCGTAGCGGTACCGTCCATGACCGGCATCTGGAGATCAAGCAATACAACGTCGGGGGTTTTGCGGGGTAGCTTATCAATTAGTTCCTGCCCGTTGGCAGCCTCCAGGATCAGTTCAAAATCGTGAATCTGGCCAAGAATCGTAGACATCCCAACCCGGAACAGGGTATGGTCGTCGCAAAGCGCCAGTTTAATCTTACGCATACTCATTGGATAGGTTGAAGAGCGGTTGGTCAGGACATTAACGCGACGGGTTTAGGATCGCTGAGCGGAATCTGTACATGAATTTGCGAACCGCGGCCGGGGGCCACGTCGAAGGTCACGTGGCCGTTGACCACGCTCAGGCGACTCTCAATGTTGCGCAGTCCTAAACCACGCTGTTTATCTTCCATGATGGCATCAAAATCGAAGCCGACGCCATCGTCCAGTACCGACAACCGGATTTCGTCGGCCTGGCAATACAACTGAATCGTAATGTGGTGAGCCCGGGCGTGACGAATGGCATTGTTAAGCAGTTCCTGCGCAATCCGGTACAGCATCAGTTCCAGCGGTGCTGTCAGTTGAGCCACTGACTCAGGGCAGTCCAGATGCACCTGCAGGTCGGAATCGGTAGCCCGTTCGGCCAGCTCTTCCAGCGCGGCCAGAAACCCGAACCGTTCAAGAGTAGTCGGCACCAGGTCACGGCTAATCCGCCGAACGTTGGTCATGGTTTCATCAAGCATAAAGCGAGTTTTCTGAAACTGTAACCCCACCCGGACCTCCCCGCCTAATTGTCGCTCTACCTGATTCAAACTCATTTTGGTCACCGACAGCATCGTGCCGATTCCATCGTGCAACTCAGCCGCCAGCCGACGGCGCTCTTCTTCCTGGCCCCGAAAGGTAGCGGCCATCAGTTCGCGCCGATGCTGTTCCTGAAGTTCTTTAAACGCCAGTTGCTGCTTCACCTGTTTTTGCTGGTAATAGGCCACAAAGATGATGATGAACAAGACCATCATCAACAGTACGGCGGTTCCCATGGCGATATACAATTTAACTGTGTAAGCGTCCACAACTGTAAATTACTGATGATCAACCATTCTCTTCTGAACTTACCCAAACGATACGTCTCTCAGGCGATCCACCCTTGCGGTGGCTAAAACAGCTAATCATTTACAAGGCCGGGAGCGGCTTAACGCGCTCGAACCGACTCATCCACAAACCTACAGCAGAGATGACACAAAAAATAATGTAAATCACCTGCTGTATGTTCCAGTATAAATTAAACGTATCAAGAGACGTTGTTTCTTCAAACAAGTAATGCCCAAACAAAAATATAAAGAACGTTCCCGCAATGTAAACCAGCAATCCCGCACTAAACCAGAATAAATCGTGCGTCATGATATTACGCACAATGACCTGATTTGTGATTCTGGTCAGATACATCAGCACGACAGCTAACATAAATAGCCGGGCAACGGTCAGATTACCCGGGGACAATTCGAGGCTACTGTAAAAGATCACATTAACTACTAAACACGCTATCGCACTACTTATAATTACCTTCTTTATCGAAACAGGCGATACAACTGCGTATGCGGCCCCTACCACGCCAATTTCAACAAAGGATTGAAGATTATATAAATACAAATTGCTTTCACTGCGCAGGCTATGGTATAAGGCAACTGAATCTTTCAGAAAGAACAAGCCTACAAGCAGTACCATTAGCCTGGCTGCCGGTCTCAACTGGTTCAGAAAGGTAAGACCAATCAAGACCGGCAATAAACTGGCAGCGTGAGAAAGCGTGTCTAACGGGTATTTACTACTAAGCTCAATAAACTTTTCCCACATACCGTATTGTACATCATTGTATATCGTCTTCGGCGCAATGCCGTGGGCAGACGGGCCCATCCCCCAAAGCCTCCGTCCTTCCCATACTATCCTTCAGTCCGCCGTTAGCCGACCTGAGCGGCAGGTCCCGACCGGCACTATCTACGGCCGTCAGCAGGACCCGGGGCTTCAGATCGCCTTTCCCCGGTGCCGTAGGCCGACCATTTTCATCCTCCCACCGTTTGGCATGGTGAATTCGCAAACCAACGCAACCCGGCTGGCTGAGCAACCGCTGAATCTGATCTATTCCAAAAAACTCCGACTGGACTACTTTATCCTTGGCAAGACCAGATTCGGCCTTGCGCTTCTGGTACGCTTCTTTAAGCGGAACTACTTCTTCTGACGCCAGAAACCGACCGGCATCTTTAGTAAAAACTGGCATATGTACGTGAACTAGTGATAATTAACCGCTGAAAACTATCACTTATTCTCGGGCTTGTCAATCGACTATGGAACCATATGCCCTTTTCGGGCTATATCGTGAATCGAATACGTAGAACTACGTACCAAAGTGCGGATTTCTGCCTGTTTTGCGCCAAATGCCCAAAAAAGGGGTTTCTGCGCTCATATACTTTGCAACCCAGCTATACCTTTGTAACGTACTTGATCGAGCACTTAAACGGTTCAGATCAGAACGATTTTCCGCTTCGGCGGTCCGATCATCTCATAGGTTAGGTTACGAATGACTTGCTAACAATCTGATTGGCAAGTCATTGTTGTTTTATATCTGCAACGCTGGGGAATCTAACAACTGAAGTCGTGATTACCACCCGTATCTTCACGCACTAACCACCCGAATCCTCGGATGCTCAGCAAGAATAGCCATGACGCTGTCAAAATACGTTTCGCCATGGCCACTATCGAGAGCGCCCAGCTTTTCGGCAAATAGTTTCCTGTTATAGGGCGATCCAGGCCTAAGCTTATCCAGATAGTAGTTTCGGGTCGTTTGATATCCTAACGCTTTGTGGCTGTGGTCCATATGACGCCAGAAAAGTTCAACCCATTGGGCTCCTTGTAGGGCACCATAGCCCCCATACAGTAGATCATTGAACGCGTCAAGGCTTGGGCCGATCGTCCAGCTTTCTTCCATCATAAATACCCGGTTGATCTCCTCATAAAAGGAGGCAATGTCGTTGATGGCGTTTCCCTCAATCGCTATTTGTTTGACCATCATTCGATGCTGGACCAGTTAGATAGGGTCATAAAACGCCCCATTTAAGGGCAGTTTTCATTATCTCACGAGGGCGGATTGTGTGGGAATAAATAAATGGTTTGGTTACTGAATTATTCTGAATAAGGATTGAGTAGGCTAAGCTGTAAAATAGAAATCTTTTCTTCACCCGCTTACTCTAGCAGTGCTGCCAGGGCAGTACTGTCTCTTATCGCTGATATCCTGGTGATAGCTCCTGGCTTATAGACCCCCTTTTGATCGATGAAGGCATACCCTGGGTAACCCCTGAAAGAGAACATCTCCCCCAGTTTCGCATCCAGAGCTTCATCAATAAAGATATGAATGCCAGGCAGTTTTAACTCAGCTACTTTTCGCTTCCACTTGTCCTCGTCTGAACCTCGGGCTGTGCAAATGTATACAAAGACTACTGGCAACTCTTTGGCGTCCTGCTGCAACTGTTTACTATGTGGCATTTCTTGTAAGCAGGGCGCGCACCAGGTAGCCCACCGGTCAAGGACGATGGCCTTGCCTTCGAAACTCTGCTTGAGTTTGGCTAAAAAATCCGCCCCGCTCATTCCGGAGAGCTTATACAACGTTGCCCCAAAATCAGTTTGTTGTAAAGGGCTGCCGAAACTGGCTGCGGTGGGTGAATTTCCCGAAGCGGCCAGTGCCCTGTTCACCGAGGCTAGCTGCTCAACAGCATGATCATATTCTTTTTGGGCTACTACCTTACACCAATTAGTAGACATACTGGGCAGGATTTGTTCCAGGGCCGCTTTCTGTTCGGCAATATCCTTACTATCGTTCAACTGCAACTTCATGATGTCGGCCCTAGAGGGGGAATAGAGACTATCCAGCCAATGAATACCTCGGGCAACCCTCTGATTCTGGAACACCTCTTCCATTCTTGGCCTCAACTGTTTGGCCCACTGGGCACGAGCGGGCGAAATCGGTTCCGTACTCCGTAAGGAATCAAGGACGGCCTTTTCCTCCTCTGTAAGATCAGGCAAACGAGCAACGTCCTGCCAACTGACCGTCACTCGATCGGCGGGAAGCTGGCGGAAATAAGTGGACAGGTATAGGCGAAATAACATACTGCTATTGGATACTAGATAGGTCTTATGCGCCTTAATCTGATCGAAAAGAGCCGGTTCCATCGGATGCCCCCAGTGATGAAGACAAAGCTGGCTATAAAACTCGGACAGGCGCTCATTCTCCAGTAGCCAGGCGTAGGGAGACGGATGAGTAGCGGCAAACTCAGCCTGAATCGTTTTCATCGAATCGAAAACAGGGGTTAAAGTAGCAAGCACTTCGCTGGCCACTGGGTGTTTAGACTGGGGAATCTGCTGTATGCGAGAAGAAAGGGCCAGCTGGTCGGCCCGTTTGAAGAGGATGTACTCATTCATGTACTCGTTTAGTGGCCCATCTTCGCCTAGGTACCGAACCCCGTCTGCTTTAAAAGCAAGCTCCTTTCCGGCTGCTTTTAGTTTGGTGACGTCTAACTCGACATAGAGCTGTTTGTTGGCGTAGAGACCGGTATAAAACAGTTCGCCGAAATGTACCCAGATCTGCTGGTAAGGCAACGGATAGTCCAGTTCCAGTTGAAAGCTTCCGTCCGCTGCTAAGTGAGCGGTTTTCGTTTTCTGTCCTAAAAGTGTAACGAGCGTATATTTGATGGTGGTTTCCTTTATTTCCTGTGGGCTTATGTGGAGGAGTTTACCGGTGACTTGGGGTATTTTCCGTTTTGAAAACTGGGCATCAAATTGTGGATCTTCGATAGCGACAACGCCAACCGGTTGTGAAAGGCCCGTACCAATAGCCGTAAGTAACAACCAAACTGTGATGCAGGCTTTCATAACTTATATGGTTAGAAGGGTTAAACAAATGAGCTTAGGGTTGCACTAAATGTAAGAAAATTTAGTGCAACCCTAAGTACACAAGCTATCCATAATGCACCCATTATTTGCGCCAAGTCCGATCTTCGTTTGATTTACCGAGACAACATAGTGAGTTCTGATCCAGCCCGTTCCCTTTCTAATATTTTTCTAAGCAGTAAAATCCTTCATTTTAAGCAGATATTACCAATTTTGTTAAGGGCAGCTTTTCGCTCGACATGCACATCATTGAAAATGGAGCGGGCGAGCGACCAACTGCACCGGCGGTTGGTCGTTGCTTTATTCAGTACAAATAGTTAGAATCTCGTTCATTGATGCCTTATTCCTGTAAACCCAACCTTACTATGACTAAGCCCTATTTAATTTACGTGATCGGCGTGGAGGAAGACACGCAACTTTTACTGCTACGGGCCTTCAGCCGCACCGCCCCCGACTGCGTCCTATATTTCTTCAGTACGTACGACGAACTGCTCGAACACCTGACCTTAACGCAGGATAAACCACACCTGATCCTGACCGATGGCTTACAAAGTCCGCGGTCTCACAGCAGTCAGCCCATTGCACAGGCGCGGCTCATTCCCGCGTTCGTTACCCGGGTGGCCGGTTACCTGAGTCAACATGTGCGGGAAGACGGCCCGATGGAACGTTGCCGTTTTCTGCCACCCCTGACTTCGTGCTCCCAGGCCGTTCAGTTTATCAGCCAACTCCGCCCGTTGTGGACCCGTACTAATCTGGTAGCCACAGCCGGTTAAACATAAGCCCAGCTTTACTTCTTACTAAATTTTGCTTTTCAATAAATAGGTTAGGTTGCGAATGGCTTGCCGACAATCTGATTGGCAAGTCATCGTTGTTTTACGATGATTCGATCACGAATCTGTAGACCATAAAAAAGCCCGGAATCAGAACTTCCGGGCCAATATGCACAATCAGGTGGTGCCGTATTATACCAACTCCACCAGTCAGCTACTTTAGTATATTCAGCAGATACTGACCGTATCCACTCTTTACCAGCGGGCGCGCTACGGCCTCCAGTTGCTCGGCATTTATGAATTTCATACGGTAAGCAATCTCTTCAATACAGCCGATTTTAAGCCCCTGCCGCTCTTCAATCACCTGCACGAACTGGCCAGCCTGCATCAGCGACGCGAACGTACCGGTGTCGAGCCAGGCCGTACCGCGGTCAAGTACCCCAACTTTTAGCTTGCCTTGTTCCAGATACACCCGGTTTACGTCCGTGATCTCCAGTTCGCCCCGGGGTGATGGCTGAATATTTTTGGCGATGTCGACGACTTCGTTGTCGTAGAAGTACAAACCCGGCACCGCATAGTTCGACTTTGGGTTGGCCGGTTTCTCTTCAATGGACAATACCTTGAAGCCACCGTCAAACTCAACAACGCCGTAGCGCTCGGGGTCCTGTACCTGATAAGCGAATACGACGCCCCCATCCGGGTCGTTGTTGGATTGCAGCAGTTTTGACAGGCCGGAGCCGTAGAAGATGTTGTCGCCCAGCACCAGCGCTACCTTATCGTTGCCGACAAACTCTTCGCCGATGATAAATGCCTGCGCCAGACCATCCGGGCTGGGTTGTACGGCGTAGCTGAACTGGCAACCAATGCGGGAGCCGTCGCCGAGCAGCTTTTCGAAATGCGGCAGATCGTGGGGGGTTGAGATAATCAGGATGTCCCGGATACCGGCCAACATCAGAATCGACAGTGGGTAATAAATCATCGGCTTATCGTACACTGGCATTAACTGCTTCGATACGGCCAGCGTCAGCGGATGAAGTCGGGTGCCGGAGCCTCCGGCGAGGATGATACCTTTCATAATAATGCATAGGGCAAGGGGCGAAGGGCATAGGGCATAGGATACACCCCCAGCCCTATACCCTTCGCCCCTTGCAATTATCGGTTTGCGTACATGGATTCGTAATAAGACTGATAGTTGCCCGAGGTTACGTTGTCGAGCCATTCCTGGTTGTTGAGGAACCAGTCGACGGTCTTCTCCAAGCCTTCTTCAAATTGCAGCGACGGTTCCCAGCCGAGTTCGTTCATGATCTTGTGGGCGTCGATGGCGTAGCGGAGGTCGTGGCCGGCACGATCGGTTACGTAAGTGATCAGTTGGGCAGAAGTCCCTTCCGGCCGACCCAGCTTGCGGTCCATGATCGAGCACAGCAGATTGACCAGGTCGATATTCCGCCACTCGTTGAACCCGCCGATGTTGTAGGTTTCGCCCAGTTTGCCGTTGTGGAAGATCGTATCGATAGCCCGGGCGTGATCGACTACGTAGAGCCAGTCCCGAACGTTCTCGCCTTTGCCATAAACCGGCAGGGGCTTATTGTTCCGGATGTTATGGATCATCAGCGGAATCAACTTTTCGGGGAAGTGGTTCGGACCGTAGTTATTCGAACAGTTCGAGAGTACCACTGGCATTTTATACGTATTGCCATAGGCCCGTACGAAGTGGTCGGAAGCGGCCTTGGACGCCGAATACGGCGACTGCGGATCATACGGCGTTTCTTCCGTAAAGAATTCCTCAGGGTTGTGCAGCGATCCGTATACCTCGTCGGTTGATACGTGATAGAACCGCTTGCCGTCAAATCCATTTGCTACCCACGAATTCTTGGCCGCGTTGAGCAGATTCACCGTGCCTACTACGTTCGTCATTACAAACGCCATCGGATCGGTGATAGACCGGTCAACGTGTGATTCGGCCGCCAGGTGGATCACCCCGTCGACGGGTACCTCCGCGAACAGGTCTTCCAGAAACTTCGCGTCGGTAATATCCCCTTTGATGAACGTATAGTTGGGAGCGTCTTCGATGTCCGACAGGTTCGCCAGGTTACCGGCGTAGGTCAGTTTATCGAGGTTATAGATCCGATATTCAGGATACTTGGTAACGAACAGCCGGACCACATGCGATCCGATGAAGCCGGCACCGCCGGTGATGAGAATGGTTTTCATGGTATTATGGTTTGAAGCTTGAGGTGAACTGACGTCAAACTTCTGACTGTAAACATCAAACTTCCTGCCCTAATTTCTGCTGCCAGCGCCACGCATCCCGCAGCGAATCAGCCAGCGACCGACTAGCCTCCCAGCCAAGTGAGCGCGTTGCTTTCGTAACGTCGGCGTAAATCTTTTCCACATCGCCCGCCCGTCGCGGACCGATGGTATAATTGACCGAAACGCCCGTTTCACGCTCAAACGTATTGATCACCTCCAGTACGGTTTCGCCCCGGCCGGTTCCGATATTAAACACATCATAGTACGCGTCGGCGTTCGTTTCGTTGAGTTTGCGAAGGGCCTGCACGTGGGCCTCCGCCAGATCCATGACGTGAATAAAATCCCGGACACAGGTGCCGTCGGGCGTATCGTAGTCATTCCCGAACACGGTGAGCTGGTCGCGCAGGCCAGCGGCTGTCTGCGTAATGAACGGCACCAGGTTGCCTGGTACCCCCCGTGGCAGTTCCCCGATCAATCCGGACGGATGGGCGCCAATTGGGTTGAAATACCGCAGTGCAATGGATTTGACCGGTACTTGCGACCGCACGGCGTCCCGGATAATGTCCTCACAAATGGCCTTGGTGTTACCATAGGGCGACTGCGCCGGCAACCGGGGCGTTTCTTCCGTAACAGGCAAGTGCTCAGGTTGTCCGTACACGGTGCATGACGACGAAAACACCAGGTTATGCACCTTGTATTTCGGCATCAGTTCGAGCAGCAACAGCAGCGAATCAATGTTGTTGCGGTAGTACTTCAGCGGCTGCTGAACCGACTCACCCACCGCCTTGAAAGCCGCAAAGTGAATAACACCGATAAACGCTTCTTTCTGGAAGATGTCTTCCATAGCGCCGGCGTCGTTGCAATCCGCTTCGTAGGCGATAACGTCGCGTCCCAGAATACCCCGCAGACCATCGAGCACACCACGTTCAGAATTGGAGAAGTTGTCAACGATAACCGGCTCAAAACCGGCCTCTACCAGCGAAACGACCGTGTGGGAACCAATGAAACCCGCACCACCGGTAACCAGGATTTTGGGGAGATTGCCTGTTGGATTCAAATCGTTTTTTATAAAATTTTTGTTGTTACTTTTGAGTAGCAGGCTTTGAAACCCGACAAAAGTAGTATATTCAGGAGGTTTCCAAAAGTAGTATTTATCCTGGGGTCACCCGGATCATCCATAAAAACGCATGAACGACAACGAATTAAAAGCGCTCATCTCGCTCTTAGACGACGAGGACAAGGAAGTGGTGGAGCACGTCGAGCAGCGCATCCGGCAAATGGGCGGTCAGATGATCCCCCTGCTGGAGACTGAGTGGGAGAGCAGTTTTAATCCTGACTTCCAGAAACGAATCGAAGAACTTATTCATGACCTGCAGTACGAATCGGTACTGGAACGGATGCGAACCTGGAAAAACGGGGGCGCGATGGACCTACTCGAAGGCCTGTGGATCGTAGCTACGTATCAGTACCCCGACCTGTCGCTGGAAAAGTTACAGCAGGATTTGGAGCAATTGTATTACGACGTGTGGCTCGACATCAAGCCGGATATGCACCCGCTCGATCAGGTCAAGGCCATGAACAACGCCTTCTTTACCAAACTTAAGTTTGCTCCGAACACCAAGCATTTTCATTCACCAGCCAACTCGATGATTAACCAGGTGCTGGAAACCCGCCGGGGTAATCCCATTGCGCTCTGTGTTATTTATATGCTGATTGCCAAGCGGCTGAACCTGCCCATCTTCGGGGTGAACCTGCCGAACCTGTTTGTGCTGACGTACAAAGACAACAACGGGGTTCAGTTCTACATCAACGTATTTAACCGGGGGCTGATTTTTTCAAAAAAGGACATCGATCAGTACATCGACCAGCTCAACCTCAAGCATCTCGATACGTTCTACCAGCCCTGCACAAATGCCGATATTGTCCGGCGTGTGCTGCGCAACCTGACGCTGGCGTTTGAGAAAAACGGCGATACGGAGCGTGTCCGCGAGGTAGAGCGAATTCTGGAAGCGGTGAAGGATGAAGGCGACGGACTGCCGCTTTCGGATTATACCCAACGCTAACGACTGGCCCGAACGATATCGTTCGGGCTTTTTTTAATACGCTATAGCCAGCAGGCCCGGCCCGGTGTTGAAGCAACGGATGGTCAACTGGGCTTCGTGATCGGGAAGCCGGACGTGCCCGATCAGTTGATCGGCCCCGTCGGCAAAAGGTTCTACGTGCAGGTGTTCGCGAAACGTGAGCTGCCGTTTTCCATACAGCTTGTAGAGCGCTTCCTTGGCGCACCAGTACACCGCCAGCCGACCGGCTTCTCCGGCGGCATGACTGATTTCGGCCTCCGACAGCACCCGGGGCACTACCCGCGTAAACTGATCCCGCACCGGCTCAATATCGATCCCTACCGGCCGCGACCGATGCAGCACCGCAGCCCCCCAGCCGGTCGTATGTGAAAGGGATACGTGCCACGGCAGATTGATCAGATGCGGCTTTCCGTATTCATCTTTGACCAGCCCCTGATACGGTACGCCCTGCGCTTCGACCAGATCGCGAATCGCCACGCGGCAGGCCAGCCACTCCACACGCTGCGCCGGATGCCGGATGGTTTCCAGTTCTTCCAGTTCGGACGTAGTGATGGTCAGGTTTGTTCGCAACATCGGCTCATCTTCGGTGATGGTCCATAAAACGGCCATGCACTCGTCGTTGAGCGGTAAATTCGTGGACAGGGGCATTTTCTTTACTTTTGCCGTAAAATTAGCGGTAAGTTCATTAGTAATGACGTCCGGTTGTCGGTAACCCGCTACCTACGGCCGGAATCACAGCCTGTTTAGCGTTTGGTCGTTCAGAAACTTGATACGTTTGGTGGTCACCGCGACTGTGTGTACACCCTCGATAAAGGCCCACAGCCGGAGCAGTTTTTCTCCTCCGGCGCGGATGGGCTGGTGGTACGGTGGCAACTCGACCGCCCGGACCAGGGCGAACTGGTTGCGCGGGTGCCCGCTTCGGTATACGCCATTGCCTTCCACACGCCCAGCGGTCTGCTATGGGTCGGGCAGAACTATGAGGGCCTTCACCTGATTGATCCGGCCCAAAAGCAGGAAGTTGCGTCGATTAAACTGACCACAGCCGCCATCTTCGACATCGCGTTTTACAAAAACGATACGTTCGTGGCCCTTTCCGACGGTGTGGTTGTGATACTGGATACCGAGCGGGTGGTTGTCCGAAAATACCTGAAATCGTCGGACAAGTCGGCGCGGAGCCTGGCCCTCAATCCTGTTGAACGGGAACTGGCCGTTGGCTACAGCGACCATGCCGTACGCATCTACGATCTGGAAACGTACGAACTGAAACGAGTCATTGCGGCCCACACCAATTCGGTTTTTACCGTCAGTTACTCCCCGGATTTTCGGTTCCTGCTGACGGCCGGACGGGATGCCCATCTGAAGGTGTGGGACGCCGAAAATGAGTACATACTCCGGCACGACATTGTAGCGCATATGTTCGCGATCAACCACCTGACGTTTAGCCCGGACGGTAGTCTGCTGGCTACGGCCAGTATGGACAAATCCATCAAAATCTGGGATGCTGATACGTTCCGGCTCCTGAAGGTCGTCGACCGCGCACGCCATGCCGGACACGGCACATCGGTTAATAAACTGCTCTGGACAAACTACGAATCTGAGTTAATATCAGCCAGCGACGATCGAACCATTTCGGTCTGGCAGGTAACCTAAAACTCACTTAACCGGACAAAATAGTAGATTTTTCTTGCTAATTTTTGCTAAATCCATATAATGGGCGTTACTTCACTTTTAACAGACAATTCAGCATTACCCAAAACCTAAGCGCACCGATGAAAATCACGCCCATCGAAATACGGCAGCATACGTTTGAGAAAGGTTTGCGCGGATACAAACCCGAGGATGTAGACGCCTTTCTGGTCTCGTTGTCCCAGGAATGGGAACGCGTGATCGGCGATCATAAAATGATGAAGATGCAGCTTGAAATAGCCGAAAAGGAACTGAACAAGCTGAAAGAGGTGGAGATGACGCTGTTCCGCACGCTCAAGACCGCCGAAGATACCAGTACGCAGATTACCGATCAGGCCAACAAAGCCGCTGAACAATACCTGGCTGAAGCCCGTCAGAAAGCTGACGATATTCTGGCCGAAGCCCGCAAACGTTCCGCCCTGATGGTGCAGGACGCCGAAAATCAGGCCCGCTACCTGAAAGATAATATTCTGAATGATCTGAAAGCCCTGGAACACGATTTTCAGGCCCTCGAAAAATATAAGGAAAATCTGTCGGTGCAGATTCGGACGCTGGCCGGCAACGCCATTGATAGTGTTGATCGCTTCGAGAAGAAGTTTGCCAAACACAACCTGAAAGGCAAAATCGATGAGGTAACCGCGCAAATCGAGGAAGAAATAAAACAACACGACGAGAGTCAACCAGCCGACGACGTTCCTGTGGCGCAGGTCTCGGAACCAAACCACGAGGCAGCGGAATTGCCCCCACTCACCGACCGGACTGAATTTGTACCGGAGGCCATCCCGACGGATGAGCCACTGATGGAAAAGGTGGACGAAGCCATCGAACAGTCGGAAGAAATTGAATCGGGGGATCATGTCAACGCTGACATCGAGGCAGAAACGGCGCAGGCCGAGACAGCCGTACCCATAGAAGCTACGTCAAATGGCGTGTACGAAACCCAGCCGACCATGGCCGAAGAAGAGAAGCCGGAACCAGTTGCTCAGGAATCGGAGGTAAAGAAGGGCGGGTCGTTTTTTGACCAGATTTAAGTAATGCGGAAGCGAACCCGCGCATCATCGGACGGGTTTTCTACCGAAAGGCCGACCCGGCTACGGTACGAATGGGAACAATTACGTTAGAAGGTCTCGAATTTTTCGCTTACCACGGTTTCTACGACGAAGAACAGAAAATTGGTAATAAGTACTCGGTCGATATCGTCGTGACGACCGACTTCTCGGAAGCAGCCAGGCGTGACCGCCTGAGCGCTACGGTCAATTACGAAGAATTATACCGGATTACCGCTTCGGTTATGCAACGGCCGGCGCGGTTGCTTGAGCACATTGCTCACAGCATTATTGACGAGATACGCCAGAAGTACGCAGACGTTGAATCTGTGGAAGTAAGTGTCTCTAAGTTCAATCCACCTGTTGGGGGTGTCTGCCACCGCGCTAAGATCACACTGAAGGAGTAAAGCCGGAAGGGAGGGAAGGAGAAGGAATTACCCAACTGGTTTTCCTTTCTCCTTCCCTCCCTTCCGGCTTTACTCCTTTTAAGAACTAAACCGCCTGCCGCAGGCCATCGAATGAAATGGCCATGTGCGAAGCATCATAAACACATTCACCGTTACGAATCAGCAGTACCTGCGGTGATTCGTGTTCAACACCAAATTCATTGGCAATTTTGTTAGAAACCGAACGGTTAGCTTGCAGATCAAGATAATACGGCTTAATCCCCGCCTGTTCGTTCCAGTTGCGCTCCATACGGCTGAGCGCCATAGCGCTGATTGAGCATGTTGTACTGTGTTTAAAAATCAGCACCGGATGCTGCGCCGATTCGTGCCTTATGCCGTCTAACTGCTCTTCGCTCGTTAGTTTATTCCAGTTCATTGGTATACTATTACAATACTGCTTAAGAAGGCTTTCTGATTAGAAAAAGTTCAGATTATCCATTGTGTACGTGTAGCTTCTGTACCATCTCGGCCGACATGTCGTCGGAGTAGGGTCCATAGGCATTTACGAGGGTACCGCGCTGGCCATTTTTCTCTTCGAGCGCGTATATGATGGTTTCATCGCCGGGATCAGTCATGCCTTCGAACCGAAATACATTGAGAATTTCAAACTGGTCGGGAGGTAACTCCACACCATCCTGCTGGCACTTCAGGTGGTTAGTGTGCAAATTGTAGTCACGGGTGAAGCCCTGCCGACGAAGGTCGTCGAGTGCTTCGGTCACTGTGTCGTAGGTTTGCATGATACTCGCAGATTGTGGGTGAGTTTGTAGCTTTGCAAAAGTAATCAAAAGCCCGTGCACTTGCTGTCTACCTTGTATAACGCGTCGATTCATGCCTACCAGACGGTGCTTCGGCTGGCGGCTCCCTTTCATGAGAAAGCACGGCTGATGGTGGCAGGCCGGCGAGACTGGCCCGACCAACTGAGAAATAAGCTCGCGGGTAACACCGCGCCCATTGCGTGGTTCCACGCAGCTTCGCTGGGCGAGTTTGAACAGGGACGCCCGGTTATTGAAGCGTTTCGACAACGATTTCCGACGTACAGGATTCTGCTAACGTTCTTTTCCCCATCGGGTTACGAGGTGCGCAAAAACTACAGCGGAGCGGATTACATCTGTTACCTCCCGACCGACACCCCCGCTAATGCCCGGCAATTTGTGGCGCTGGTGAAACCCCGTATCGCGTTTTTTATCAAGTATGAATTCTGGTACAACTACCTGCGTGAACTAAAAGCCGCCGACGTACCAATTATTTCCTTTTCGGCAATTTTCCGCGCCAGGCAGCTATTTTTTAAACCGTACGGCGGTTTTTACCGTAACCTGCTCACCTACTTCGACCAAGTTCTTGTTCAGAACGGAGAGTCGGTAGAATTGCTGAAATCGATTGGGATAACCAGGGTAACGCTGGCTGGCGACACGCGCTTCGACCGGGTAAAGCAGGTTGCGGATGCCAAAAAAGACATTGCCCTGGCTGCTGCGTTCAAGGCGAATGGAAACGACATGCCGCACCCTCTTTGGGTGATTGGCAGCGCCTGGCAAGCCGACATGGACGTATTGATACCCGTTATCAACCAGTTCGGAAAACCGCTGAAGGTGATTATTGCCCCGCACGAAATCAATGATGAGGAAATCGAACGCTGGCGTAATCAACTGAAGAACAAATCCATACGCTACTCTGAAGCCCAGTCACCAACGTTTGATCTGTCAACGCTTGAATCCTACGATGTGTTGCTGATCGACAACATTGGCATGTTATCGTCGCTGTACCAGTACGGGGAGTTTGCCTACGTCGGTGGGGCGTTTGGTAAAGGGCTGCACAACATTCTGGAAGCAGCCACGTTCGGATCGCCGGTGTTTTTTGGCCCTAATTACAAGCGGTTTCAGGAAGCCGTTGACCTGGTACGTAACGAGGCCGCCTTTCCCGTCAACAACGCAGCCGAGCTGACCCGTTGCTTCACGCGCCTGTACGACGATTCGGCGTATTACAACTCAGCGTCGTGGAAAGCCCGCTATTACGTCGAGCGGAACATTGGCGCAACAGCTAAGGTTATGGAGGTTGTAGAAAACATTCTTAAACGCAGAGAACACAGAGACTAGCGCAGAGCGCGCAGAAGTTTTCTCTGTCTCTCTGCGTCAACCTCTGTGTTCTCTGCGTTTAATCCAAACATGCAGAAAGGCTTAGTTATACGCTCCACCGGCTCGTGGTACGATGTCCGCAACTCCGACGGCCATATTTACCAGGGACGGCTGAAAGGAAAATTTAAAATCAAAGGCCTGAAGGTCACCAACCCGATTGCCGTGGGCGACCGTGTTCAGTTTGAGGTCGAGGATGAAACCGAAAACACGGCCGTTATCACCGATATTGAACCGCGGGAAAACTACATCATCCGGCAGTCGGTGCACAAAACGGCGCATGGCCATATTCTGGCGGCCAACATCGACCAGGCAGTCATGCTGGTCACGCTGGCTTTGCCCCGAACATCACTGGGCTTCATTGACCGCTTTCTGGTAACGGCCGAGTCGTTTCGTATCCCCACGACGCTGGTGTTTAACAAAACCGACATCCTGAGCGACGAGGGACTGGCGTATCAGCAGGAAATTATGACCCTGTACGAAAGCATCGGCTACGAATGTTTAGCTACGTCGGCTACGGAAGGCCAGGGCGTCGATGCGTTCCGGCAACTGCTCGATCATAAGATTACGCTGCTGTCGGGTCACTCGGGCGTTGGAAAGTCGTCGCTGGTGAATGCGATTGCGCCGAACCTGAACCTCCGTACCAGCGAAGTATCGACCTTTGCCAACAAGGGTGTTCACACGACCACCTTCGCCGAGATGTTCGAGCTGGCTCCGGATACGTACATCATCGATACGCCGGGGATTAAGGAATTAGGGCTGGCCGATATGGAAAAAGAGGAAATCAGCCATTATTTCCCCGAAATGCGCGACCGCCTGAATCAGTGCCGTTTCCACAACTGCCTGCACCTGAACGAACCCGGCTGCGCTGTGAAAGATGCCGTCGGCGAAGGCGACATTGCCGAAACCCGCTATATGAGCTACCTGAGTATGATAGAGGGGGAAGATAATAGGAGATAAGGAGGAGGAGAGGAGGAAAGGAGGAAAGGAGAAAGGGAGGAGAGGAGCATGGTAACACCGCAAATTCCTTCCTCCTTTCCTCCCTCACAATCAATTCGTCATCGCAGCCAGCAGGTCGGCCTGCGTAATGATGTGTACCTGCTGTGTCTCATCACGAACCAGCAGCGCCTTGTTCTCCCGGTCGATCAGCGACGACAATACGTCGACGGTGTTGTCCAGCCCCACGAATTTGAACGGTTTATCCATCACCTCGCTAACGGGCTGGTCTTTAATGGCCGGGTCTTCAATCAATCGGCTGAGCACCGTTGAGTCGGTCAGGCTGCCGACGATGTGACCGGAATCATCCGTGACCGGAATCTGCGAAATACCATTCCGGTTCAGGGTTTGAATAGCCTGGCTCACCGTAACACCCGTTTCAATGGTAGTAAGTTTCGCCTGACCGTTCTTGGCATGGACGATATCGCGGGCGGTCTTGAACGCGCGGTCTTCCAGGAAGCCGTGATCCTTCATCCACGTATCGTTGTAGATTTTAGCCAGGTAGCGCGTGCCGTGGTCGGGCAGGATGATCACCATCACGTCGTCTTCCTTGAGGTGTTCGCGGGCGTATTCCAGCGCGCCGTGTACGGCCGTTCCGCACGACCAACCGACAAACAAGCCCTCCTCGCGCGACAGTCGACGGGTCATGATAGCCGCGTCCTTATCGGTGACTTTGATAAAGTGGTCAATTACATCGAAGTCGACGTTCTGCGGCAGAATGTCTTCACCAATACCTTCCGTCAGGTACGGGTAGATTTCGTTGGGATCGAAGATGCCGGTTTCCTTGTATTTCTTGAACACCGAGCCGTAGGTATCCAGTCCTACCGTAACGATGTTCGGGTTTTGCTCTTTCAGGTACTTCGCCGTACCACTGATGGTGCCACCAGTCCCAACCGAAGCCGCGAAGTGCGTAATCTTCCCTTCGGTGTCGCGCCAGATTTCGGGGCCAGTCGTATCGTAGTGTGCGGCCGTATTCGACAGGTTATCGTACTGGTTCGGGTACAATGAATTGGGAATTTCCTGGTTCAGCCGCTTCGCCACCGAGTAGTACGAACGTGGGTCTTCTGGCGCTACGTTGGTCGGGCAAACGATCACCTCCGCGCCCACGGCCCTTAGAATATCGATCTTCTCCTTCGACTGCTTGTCGGCCATGGTGAAGATGCACTTGTAGCCTTTTCCGATTGCCGCCAGGGCCAGACCAAAGCCGGTGTTGCCGCTGGTGCCTTCGATGATGGTGCCACCCGGTTTGAGCCGGCCGTCTTTCTCGGCGTCCTCAATCATCCGGATGGCGATACGGTCTTTGACAGAATTACCAGGGTTAAAGTATTCAACCTTAGCCAGGATCGTACCCGGAATCCCCTTCGTGACTTTATTGAGCTTGACTAACGGCGTATCGCCAATGGTTTCTATGATGTTATTGTAGTATTTCATGGCTACGTTTTGTTGTACTCGTTGAGAAAGGCGGTTATCTGTTTATGAAAATGGTTAAAGCTGCGGGATTGTTTGGCTAATTCGTCGAAGTCTGCTTTCTCAGCAATGCTCCGGGCAACCGATTCCATTTGTCTTCTATCTTCTCGGCCGTTGTATAACAGCTTCTTCAATTTGGCTTGCGGCTGCTTTTCAATACTATCTTTTACCGGTTTGTCAATCGATTTTATCTGATGTAGTTGGTAAAACAACCAGTGTTCAATGGCTTGAATGGTGACGTAAATTACAATTTGCTGCTCGTAACGTTTGTGAGCGCTTCCCAAAGCTTTCTTTAGGTTGTCACATTCCATTGTATACTTTTCCTGTTCATCAGTGTGGTCGGGGCCATCCAAGTCAACGCCCACAATACAAAACGCTTGCTGCTCGTCACGGAGCGCCCGTAAACACAAGTCTTCAGCTTCCTGAATCACTTTCGACTTACTGGGTTGCTTCTTCAATAAATCTAAACTACTGCGCTTGACTTGTAATCCTCTTGCACTTGCTATACGCTTTAGATAAACTGGAATAAACGAGTACTCAGCAAAACCCTCGGCAACAAGGGTATATTCTAAGGATTGCTTCATATATTCTCTTGAGGAACACCGCCTAACAGACCATACATCCAGTTTTCACCTAAGTTGCTAGCAAAATCTATTTCTTTCGTACCTGTCTCTCGGCTCAGTTGGTGGGAGGGTTCAATAATATCTTTCAACAAGTTCTTAACGCGAGTTACTCCTTCCTCATCCTTCTCAAAAACAAAAACAGCTTCCGGCATTGACGTAAATTCGTTCAGCACATTTTCGTTGTGTGTCGTCAAAATAACCTGAATATCTTTCTGCTCGGCCAACTGAAATATAAAATCCATCACCTCTCGAATTCGGCGCGGGTGAATACCTTTTTCAGGTTCTTCAAGAAGCAGGAGCTTGGGCGGGTTGGGTTGATGGATAATACAGAGAAGAGCAAGAAAATACAGGGTTCCTTCGGATAGTTCATCGGCCCAATAAGTCGCTCCCTGACTACTATTACTTAGCCCAAAACGCTTAAAAGATTTATCACCAACCAGTTTTCTAAGTTCATCAGTAGGCTTTGCGTCTTCTAACTTAATTTCATCGAATTCGGAAATACAAGTATGCAAATCATCTTCAATACGACTGAATACTGTTCTCCTATACTTGCCCAGCATTTGGTCTAAAAATCCAACCAAGTTAGAGGCATCAGCGTTAACTGTTTCTATACCGGCCCCTACTGGTCCAGGCTGAGTGAGCTTATTAGGATCAGGTCGGTATATTCTTAAAGAGTTAAGCTGGCGACGCAAAAAAAGTACATCAGGGTATCCTTCATCATTTTTAGTCACTTCAAGTCCTTTCTTCAAATTTCGTTGGGAGGACTTAACATCTACGGTATTTTCGAAATTAAATCTTCTCAAGAATACTAACTCTTCATCTTCACGTTGAAACGTTAGTTCAAGGCACATTGAACTGGCTGAACGCATGAATCGAACATTACTTGCCTGTCGCTCGGCTGCTACGTAATCTTGTAACACCGAAAAGTCAAAGAACTCCAGCGCCTTCAAAAAATTCGTCTTCCCCGAGTTGTTAGGCCCGATGAGCAGATTCACCTTTTGCAGGTCGAGCGTGACGTCTTTCAGGCTCTTGAAATTTTGTATCGAAACGCGCTTCAGCATATTCCTTCTCTTTTATTACTTATACCCTCCTACTCCTTTCCTCCTCTCCTCCTCTCCTCCTTTTCTCCCCTTACTCCCTTATTTCCTGACACAACTCCACCAGCACCCCGTTCGTGCCTTTTGGGTGCAGGAAGCAGACGAGCTTGTTGTCGGCTCCGCGTTTGGGGATTTCGTTCAGGACGGTAAACCCCTCCCCTTTCAGGCGCTCCATCTCGGCCCGGATGTCGTCGACTTCAAACGCAATATGGTGAATTCCTTCGCCTTTCTTGTCCAGAAACTTCGCAATCGGGCTGTCGGGGTTGGTTGCTTCAAGAAGTTCGATCTTGGTCTGACTAACCTTGAAAAACGACGTCGTCACACCCTCCGACTCGACAGCTTCGGATTTGTAGGGCCCTACGTTGAGCAGTTTGGTAAATAATTCGTTGGATGCGGCCAGGTCGCGGACAGCAATGCCAATGTGTTCGACGTTGGTAAGCATAGGTTGAAAAGAACTTTTCCGTTCGGCGGAAAGTTAATAGATTAGCGCCGATTCGCGTTCGTTAGGATTCAAATACGACTATGGTTACTGTCTCAGAAATCGCTAAAGATAAAATTGTTGAACTTCGCCAGAAGGACGGACTGACCGATGAGTTTGCCATCCGCGTAGCCGTTCAGGGCGGAGGTTGCTCTGGTCTGATGTACGACCTTCAGTTCGATGCGACGCAGCAACCAACTGACCACGTCGTTGAAGATAAAGGCATTAAAATTTTGGTGGACCGCAAAAGTCTGCTGTATCTTGCCGGTACAGAACTCGACTTTTCGGACGGGTTGAACGGCAAGGGTTTCCAGTTCAAGAACCCCAACGCCACCCGTACCTGCGGTTGCGGTGAAAGTTTCGCCGTATAACGAGCTTACCTTGATTAGTTGTGATTAAAGCATCGTCAGCTTCCATGGCGGTGCTTTTTCTTTGTCTCCCACCCTCTCCTATGTCACTATCTGCCAAGCCCGTCAGTGCCTCCCGTACCACGCTCACCGAATTGATGATTCCGTCGTACGCCAATTTCGGCGGCAAAATTCACGGTGGTATTCTTCTGTCCCTGATGGACAAAGCCGCGTATGCCTGTGCCTCCAAACATGCCGGTGAATACTGCGTGACGGTCTCCGTCGATGGCGTCAATTTCCGGCAACCGGTCGATGTCGGCGATCTGGTGTCGTTGTTGGCGTCGGTCAATTACGTCGGCCGGACGTCGCTGGTTGTAGGTATTAAAGTGATTGCTGAAAACGTGAAGCTGGGAACGGTCAAGCACACCAATACGTCGTACTTCACGATGGTTGCCAAGGACGACAACGGCAAACCCACGGAAGTCCCACCGCTCCTGCTCGAAACGACCGAAGATGTCCGGCGTTTTCTGGAAGCTATGAAGCGAAAGGAACTGCGAGCCGCCTATGGCGAGCACTTCGACAATGCCGTAACGCGCATGCAACTGAATCAGAATGTAGGGAAGCTACAAAGCGAACGGTGCCAGTTGACGGATGCCTTACAGCAGGAATTATCTTAATGATACAACGCTGAATAATGTCCATAAAGTTAGGCAAACCGGTTAAATCAGCCGGTGATGCCCATAAAGGCTGGGTCCCGGCGCTCACCTTTACCATCCTGATTGAACATGACAGCCCGGTTGGTGAAATTACCCTTCGATTAGGAAACACTGATTGGATTACTAAGTACGCCGGTCATATTGGCTATTTTATCTATCCAGAATATCAAGGGTTAGGCTATGCCACTCAAGCTTGCCTCACAGCATCAACGGTGTAATGAATAGTCGTCTTAGTGAGCCCTGAAATTCCATTTGGAATTATCGCTGTTAAAATCAAATTCTGCCAGGGTCGGTGTGCTGTCTCCGGAGGATACCAGCGCTAGCTTCTTTCCTGAATTCGGTACGATCTTAGGCAGTATTCGGTAGGTGCCATCCGTCAATTGATCGATGCGCCATAACTGTTCGGGTGCGCCGGTAAAGGCCGGTACGGTGATGACTTCGGCATCGGCCGTGGCAGCCAAGGCCCGATCGGTTCCGGCCAGGACAATTTTATAATAGGGGCCACCTAAATACCCGGTGCTGTCAGGCGCATCCGTAATCGTCCATTGTTGGTGGGGACGGGACATGTAGTCGCCTATGCGTAGCTGAATATTCCCGGTCGGCCAGTTTTTCACGACATCGGCTAGTTGCTGAGCCGGAACGGGCTTTATGGGGTCATTGTTGGGCTGACCGAATCCCCGTACAACAGGCATTCGTGTAAAATCAACGGCCAGCTCCAAGGCATATCCTCTTCGTACGGATTCAATTTCATACGTGCCTTCTTTAAACTTTTCGCCCGCAACCGGCCATCCATCTTTCCAAACTACCGGCAGTATGCCCAACACGCTACGGCCACCCTGCTCTAAATCAGCTTCATAATGGATGGACATTTTTTCAACGCCGTTCTCAAGCATAATGTGCCCGAAATGTCCGGGACCTATTAACCCGCCACGGGTAGCCACCACCAGTTTACCGCCACCTTCCAGCATGCTTCTGCCTACATTATCGAGGTAAGGGCCGGTTATTTTTTTGGAACGACCCACCACCACATTGTAGGTCGAGTTGGCCCCATCACAACAACTGCCATGCGTGGCAAGCAGGTAGTACCAACCGTCGCGGTAGACCAACGTACTGGCTTCGCATACGATGGCGACATCCACGGGTTTATTCCCTGCCTTGAGCTTTCCGGTTTTGGGGTCCAATTCAATCAGGCGAGTGTAGCCAAAATAGGTGCCGTAGGTTAGCCAAAGGCGTCCGGTAGTGGGATCTAGCATGACACCGGGGTCAATGGCGTCGTTCTCTTCATAGCCATCCGACGTAGCCACGACAACCGGTTCAGAGTACTTGAAATCAGGAGACTTTGGGTCCAGTGTCTTATTCCACATGGTCAGAATCGCTCCTTTGTGGCTGGGCGAACCACCGGTTGCTCCATAGATGACCAGGTAGCGATCCCCAATTTTGATGACATCAGGAGCTGCGCCCCCACCCGGTCTCACCCCGCCACCGTACCATGTCCAGCCATCGTTGGAAATCAATCCGCCACCGCCTGTGCCGAATGTGTAATATTTGCCGTCGCATTCCGTGACGGTTGAGGGATCATGGATAAAGGGTCTTCCGACCTGCGCTAGTACGGTTTGGGTTATCAGTAAAGCGAATACGGTTGTCAGGCAGGATATGTTCATGCGTTTCATGTACAATGGTGGTTTAACTAGCGTAAACTGAATTGAGTGACCAGCAGAGGTAATCCAGGTCATTCACTCATTCACTAATTCGCTCATTTACTTATTCGTAGCTAATACTGAGGTTTTTTACGGGCGATCCTTTTTCATCTATAAAACGAACACAGAAATTAGCCATACCCGGTCCGTTTATGACTGCCCCACGGATGATGTTCCTGCCCTTCTTGAGCGTTAAGCGCGCTGAGGTACCATTATCGGCAATCATATCCCTATCGCCGGAAAGCAGCAAGGCTTCCTGACCATTCAGCCACCACATGCTGCCGGAGTTACAGCCAGCGGCCATTCTTACGTTTTTGATTTCTTCGGGGGAATCGATGACCGTGACAAGCCAGACAAGTATTCCGTATTTGGGCTTATTAAGGGCGTAGGTAAAATGATATAAATTAACGTTGAAGGTTTTGCTGTCCAGCGCATACCACTTCAGGTCCTGGTTTCCGACGTTTACCGTTTCGCCATTTCGGGGAACGGCGGTGTAATCAGGGGAAAAATTGTCGGCTGAAAAGGTTGTTCTGAGGTAGTTGTCCGTGAATATGTTATTCCTGACAATGTCTTTTTTTACCGGTTCCAGCACCAGCCAGCGTTGAATAAACCCCTTGGCATCCGGTGTTTTTTTGGCGGCAGAGGCCGGTGTGAAGTGCCTGGATAGGGTATGGGTCGTATCGCCTTTTATAGGTATGGGCGGGAGGGGTATCCGTTGTCCCGGGCCCGGACCCTGTGCAAAAACGGTGAGGCCACCTAGTTGTAATCCGGATAAAACAATAAACGGCAGTACGTATTTGTATTTTTTGCACATAGAATATCCCTTTTGTAATGTTTTATGTTTCTAAATAAAGCATAGTTTACGAAAACCTACTAAACGAAGCGGTAATAAGATAGCTCTGTTAAAGTGTGAAAATAGTGACTGACCCATAGTCCGACTACTGCATCATCGGAAGGGAGCGTTCACGTATTTGATTCTTCAATAGGGCGTTTAAGCTACAGAGAACCAGCAAGAAATCAGAAGAGTAACTTACCGGATGACTACCTGACTGATAGCGTACCTTTCGAGCCCATCAGGAAGGTATGAGTCAATCAGAAGCCAGCAAAAAGGCATTTAGCGTTGGTCAATCGTATGTATGGCAACGTAGCCCCCTTCCGAAGCAGAAAATACAGTTTCTCAGCCGCGTATGGCCTACATACACTGGCTGTTGGAAGGGCCAGCTTATGTAAACTTAGCTTACTTGAGCCACGGGTTCGCCGGTGGCTTGTTGACGATAATTGTGACGAACCACTTTCGCTGTTTTGTGATCGCCTGTATGACTCCAGCCAGGCGGCATAACTACGTATAGAAGCTTATTTTTCAAGCCCGGTGCCCGCCTTATATCGTTGAATAAAGCATAAAACTCTCCAAAATAGGCATCCCCAAAATGCCCGCGCCTGATCTGACGGGATATGCCATATTCAATGGGGAGCTCTTTTTCTTCGGTTTGTAACGTACCGAATGCTTTGTCCCAAATAGGTAGTAAATTACAAAAGTTAGTGTCCATGTAAAGCGGGTTCTTCGCATGGTGCACCCGGTGGTGAGAAGGGGTTAGCAGGATGCCGTTGAGAAAGCCCAGTCGTCCGTCTTTCAAGAGGTTTTCTCCCACATGGATAAAGGAGCCCCAGGTCCCATCAATGAACATGATGAGAAACAAAAGCGGAGGGTTCACCCCGAGTAAGAGGCAAATGGTGGTCCGAATGACATCGGCATAGGGAGCCTCCAGGAAAAAGTGAGCATAGGTAACCGAAAGATTCATGTCTTCCGGGGCGTGGTGCGTAGCATGTAGGCACCACAACAACCGCACTTTATGCCCTAAATAATGATAGACAAAGTGAGCTAGTTCCCACACTACGTACCCGTAGAGAAACCAGTACCAGGTGAGGGTAGTCTTCAACAAGGCGTGTTCTTCAAATAAGGCAATGCAATAAGCGACTGCACTGATGGAAAGGTAGCGGGAAACGAAGCGATTGAAGATGTAAGTCAGAAAGGGTAGCTTATAGTTTTCCACCTTAAAGTTGCGGTATAAGCTACCCCGAATTAATTCGATCAGTAACAGCAACGGAATAAGGGGAGAGAGAGCCCCCTGAATCCCCTTCCAGGTAAGCAACGACTGGTAATCACCGGAGCGAAACATTTCCATCCAGTGGTGAATGCCCAGGAAACCGGTAAGCTCGTCAACAAGCAACTGAAGAATATCTGTCATCAGGAGTTACTTAACTTAGTAAAGAATAAAGTACTTTAATAAGCTGAAAAAGTATAAAACTTACTGATGTATACAGGGGAGATCTTCTTGCCAACTTATCCACCATCAGCCCGGAAAGGGTCTCCGGGAAAAAGAGCTTTTGACGCAAAAGCACCTCTGTGAGTAGCGTATGCTAATTGGTGCTTATTTCGCTAGAGATCATTGTCGATAACCATCTCCAGCAGCGCATAACTCAAACTTTTACCGTGGGTGTCGATCGTTAGAGAAGTAGTCACGCCACCACTCAAAGCCTGTTGACAGACAAACTGTAGAGCAGGCAGGTTTGGCAATTCATACCGCGTAATTTCGCCCAGTACCAGATCGCGAAAGTGGTGGCTAACAGCATCAGCCGTTACCTTCTCACACAATAACGGGTAGTCCTCCGGTTTGTAAGGAATCAGCGATAGCGTCAGGGTGTTGCCTTTGTCCCCCGCCCGACTATGAGCGATGTCATACAGCTTGATGGTCATGACTGAAAGAGCGTAACTTGAGGATTGGTTTTATCGCGATCCAGGAGTGTCGATACAATACCGACCACTTCATGAACGTATTTTCGGGCACCACCACCACCCGCTGGCCCATTGGTGTAAAGCGCTTCGACCTCTTCGCCCACTAAAGCCGCCTGCTCAGGGGTTGACGCTTTCCCTGCAACCCGAAGCCGCACTTCGTACGGGTCCGGATGGTCTCCAAAGTTAGTCCGGTGCACCGACGTAGTGCCCATGTAATCAATGCGAAGGTCCGTAAAGCGATCCTGCAATCGTTCCTGAATAATCGCTCCGGCCAGTTTCGCCCGACCCAGCGCATTTGACCCTGCATAAGAAATTTCCCCTTCGCCAACAAACCCAGCGTTGTACCCAACACTCACTTTTACCGTACTCGGGCGGGATTGGCCTTGTCCACCCGTCGCTTTCACCTGGTTTGGCCCAATTTCCTCCAAACGTACCTTTGTAAAATCGGCTACTACGTCGGGAGTCAAATACCGGCCTGGGTCCATGACCTCGTACAGAAGCTGCTCTTTGGCCGTCGCTACGTTTAACGATCCACCTGTCCCGTCTACTTTACTAAACACCGCCGTTCCATCGGCCGAAACGTCGGCAAACGGATGGCCCAGATGTGCCATGTCCGGGATGTCTTTTCTGCTGGGGTCTGCAAAATAACCACCTGTCAACTGGCCCGCACATTCCAGCAAATGCCCAATGACCGTGGCCTGTCCAATACGATCCGCATCATCCAGCGACCAGCCAAACTCGTGAACCATCGGCGCGACAAACAGCGACGGATCAGCCACGCGCCCGGTAAGGATGATGTCGGCACCGGTTGCCAAAGCGGGCAGGATAGCGTCCGCACCCAGATACGCGTTTGCAGAAATCAATGGACCGGCTTCCTGTACAGGTTGGCTCATTTCCAGCGAAATCTCATCACCTGTCAACTGATCAACTACGTCATCGCCCGTTACAACAGCTACAGTTACGGACAACGCAAGCCGTCTGGCGATGCCGACGATTACCTGGGCAGCGGCCAGCGGGTTCGCGGCACCCATGTTGGTAATCAAACGAACCTTGTTGGCCAGCAAAGACGGCAACAAACGGTCGATACGACGTTCCAGCAGTGGATCGTACCCAAGTGCCGGGTTTTGCTGCTTCCGTTTCTGGGCCAGCGCAATCGTTCGTTCGGCCAGGCATTCCAGCACCAGGTAGTCTAACTGCCCCTGCTGGGTCAGGATAACCGCCGGTTCCAGTCGGTCGCCGGAAAAACCGGCTCCGCAGCCAATACGAATACTCTTGTTCATAGCACCTCGCCATTTATAGGTGAATTGATCCAGTGAGCAGCGCGGCCAGTGTCATCACCAGTGTTGTTCCGAAGGCCCATTTCAAGATAAATTTCTGATGATCACCCAGATCAACTTCGGCCAGGCCAACCAACAGGAATGTCGAAGCTGTAAGGGGACTGACCGGAAAACCAACGGTCATTTGACCCAGCAACGCAGCCCGGCCAATTTCGAGCGGATCGATACCAAACTGCGTAGCGGTCTGACTTAAAATGGGGACAACTCCAAAATAATAGGCGTCTGGCGTAAACAACAAACTGGCGGGCATGCTGGTAATCGCTGTCAGCGTTGGCAACCACGCTGCATGTTGCTCGGGGATAAGCGAAACCAGGGAGGTTGCCATCGCGTCGATCATTTTCGATCCGGTCAGGATGCCCGAAAACACCCCTGCCGCAAAGATCATACTCGACACCATAAAAATATTGTTACCGTGGCTTCGCAGTACCTTTTGCTGATCGGGTAGCCTGGGGTAATTGATGAACAGCGCAACCGCACCTGCTACCACAAATAAGGCAGGCGTCGGAACCCAGCCCTTCATCAGGGTAACAATGAGTCCAATTGTCAATAGGGCATTGATCCAGAACAGCTTAGGCCGTCGTAGCTGCTGCTGTTGTTCGGTTAAATTTTCGTGATGCGAATAGGTCAGGTCGGTAATGCCTAGCCGTTTTCGTTCTTTCTGCCCAAACCAGTAGGCCACAAAAAGTACCCAGCCGACGCCGGCAATAATGGCTGGAATATTTGGATTGAACAACTGCGTAGCGTCGGTCTTTAGCGTCGAAATCGCGCGCGCTGATGTGCCCGACCAGGGAACCAAATGCAACGGACCAACGCTTAGCGCGACAATGCCGGACAAGACCAGACGGTTGATCTTTAGCTGTTTGTAGATAGGCAGGAAGGCCGACATTACAATCATAAACGTAGCCGTACCGTCACCGTCCAGATGGACGATCATGGTCAGAATAGCCGTACCGACAATTACCTTGAGTGGATCGCCTTTGACGTACCGGATGATTCCGGCAATGATTGGATCGAACAGCCCCGCATCAAGCATGGTCGCAAAATAGAGGACCGCGAACATGAGCAGGATTCCCGTGGGGGCTACCTGTTTAATGCCCGCCAGAATCATCTCGCCCAGTTCCTTCGGGCTGAATCCGGCCAAAAGCCCCATAACCAACGGCACTAAGACCAGTGCTGTAACGACCGACAATCGCTTGCTAATAATAAGCGCCAGGAAAAGACTAATGGTGGCAAATCCAAGAAAGGAGAGCATACAGTTATCTATTTCAACGCATCATTCTTAACGTACCACCCAGAGCATATACACCTACCTATTCTGCCCATGACGTGGATAGACCCAACAGATCTATCAGCACATCAACCGGTAGTACGCATTTGTACAATTATGTGGTGATTGACGTCAAGTTGTAAACGAAATGCCTGAGGCAAGCTAAACCGCTTACAGCATCTTAGCTGCGTAAAGAAGAATAGTTGCCCTTTACTGTGCCTAAAGAACCAGCGGGTTAAATCACTTAATTTCAGAATGGTCCTCCTATACAACCCCAAGCTCCTGCCGCACCTTTCTGGCCCCGGCCACCATGTTGGCCAGCTTTTGCTTCGCGGCCCAGCGGGCGGTCTGGCTCAGGCCACAATCGGGCGCAACGGCCAGTTTGTCGGCCGGTACGTAAGGCAGGCATTTGCGGATACGTTCGGCTACGTCGTCGGGTGTTTCGATGTAGTAGCTTTTCACGTCGATGACCCCCACCGCTACGTCGAATTTCTCGGCGAATCTTTCCAGCAGGTTCACTTCCGCAAAATTGAGAATGGTCATCTCGGAATGAAGTTCGTCAACCGTCATGTCCAGGAAGTCGGGGAGCATGGGCGCAATGGTCTTCTTGCCGACCGAGCGGCCTTTGTAATTGCCGAAACAGAGGTGCATGGACAACCGCGTTTTACCCACACCCGGCGCTACCGTCCGGTTAAAAATGTCGACAAAGCGTTTCGTGTCCTCCCTGTACGCGTAGCAGCTCATCGACGGTTCATCGACGCAGATTTCGGGAACGCCCAGCGCCACCAGATCGGCGATTTCTTTACTGACCAACGGCAGCAGCGCTTCGGTTATCTCCCAGCGATCTTTGTAAAAATTGCCCGGCAGCAACCGTCCGCTGAGCGTATAAGGCCCGGGAATAGACACTTTTAGCCCCTGCCCTTCCTGTGCCAGTCGTTTCAGACGCTGGTATTCTTCCACGACGCCCAGCCCCCTCGGGGCGGTCAGCGGCTCAACAATGTTGTGCTTACCGCGCTGGTCGTGAGCGGGTGGCCCGAATCGACGAAGTTCAGTTTCGTTGTTCTGGATGCCCTTGATGTAGCCGTAGAACGACAGGTTGAAATCGAAGCGGGTTTGTTCGCCGTCGGTGATGACATCGAGCCCAGCCGCGACCTGATCGTGCACGGATGCCACAACAGCGTCTTCAATCATTTCGTTGATGTCGGCGGGCCCAAACGCGGAAAGATTCTGGCTTGAAAACTCAAGCCAACCAGGAAACGGCATCGAGCCGACAACGGTGGTTTTGATAGGTACGGGTTGCATGGAAAAGGTGAAAGGGGAAGAAAGGGAGGAAGGAGAAAGGACGTAACTGGTTTATAACCTTTCTCCGTTACTCCCTCCTCCTTTTTTAACTATAATCGGTTAGTTGAGAAATTTTACCGTCTTTGAAGCGAAAGAAACTGACACCACGGATGGCCAGCGTATCGCCTGCTTTCTTCGCATCGGACAGGTCATGCGCCAACGTAGCGTGGTAATCGACCTCAACCGCGGCTACGTCGTCGCCCAGAACCATTGAACGTACCAACTGCGTTCGCTCGGAGAACAACTCAACCGAACGATGAGCCAGTTCAGCGAAAGCGGCTTTGCCGTGGATGGTCAGAACGCCATCGGTATTCGATACGTTCTCGAACACAACGTCGTCGTGTAACAGGTCCAGCATGCCGATTACGTCCATCCGGTTGTAAGCCGCGAGATACGCTTCGATCAGATCTTTCATTAGGTAAAAATGAACGTAAACTTCACTGAAATTTAGATAAGAATTGATTTTGCTCAACTGCGGCTACTCATCGAACACAAACTCCCACCACAGCAGATGCTCGACCCGTCCGAACAGGCGAAATCCGTTTTTTTCCAGCACTTTTTGGGACGCTACGTTCTCCACGTCCGTATCGGCCACCACACGCCGTATGTCAGATTGCTGCTTTGCCCAGGCCAGCAGTCCGCTCACCATTTCGCTCATGTAGCCCAGCCGCTGAAAAGCCGGGTAGGTACCGTAGCCAATCTCGACCGTACCGGTTTCGTCGGGCTCACCTTTGAACTTGGCATCGGCGACAATCTGTCGTTTTTCGCGATCAATGGCAATCCAGATCGTATGGAAAATAGGATCAAAGGCAGGGTCTTTCAACCGGGGAACAGTGAAGTGAACGATTATGCTGAGCAACGGCTCCGTCACCTGCCGATGGCCGGGCAGTAAACCCATCGTCTGCTCCAGCCGGTGGCTATCCGCAACGTGCAGTTGAAGCTGCTGGAGGGTCAGTGGAACAAGGGTCAGGCGCCGGGTATTGATCATACGACTCAGATACTCTCTAGTTCCTTCCGGGTACGTTCGTTGTCGACCGCCCCTGTGTTAACAGTAGTGGTCGGCTCCAGCATCATGATCCAGACCTCTTCGCCATTGGTTCGTGGCCGATGCTCAACGCCTTTGGGCACTATCAGCATTTCGCCGGGGGCTATCTCAACGGTTTTGTCCCGAAAATCCATGATTAACGTCCCTTTCCATACCAGAAACAGTTCGTCTTCCTGCTCGTGACTGTGCCAGATAAATTCATCCTTCACCTTGGCAATTTTAACGTGCTGGCCGTTGAGTTCACCGATAATACGCGGATTCCAATGGTCGTTGAACAGGCCGTATTTGTCAATGACGTTGATCTTATTCATGAGCGTTTGATTTTGATACGTAGGAAGCAATCCCTACGTTTTCGTAGAGCTTAGCCAGCCGGTGTGCGTGCTCATCGTAAGCGGCTTCGAACAGTTCCACGGCCCGTTCGGAGCCAACAACAGCCCCGGCACTCAGGACGTTAGGCGGCTGCCCGGCTTCAGTCAGCAGACGGGCAACCTCGGCTTTGATGCAGTTGACCAGCACCGCGCCACCGACCGTGCTACCCGGTGCTACGGGCGTGTCCAGTCCCGGCACCGTCACCATCGCGTCACCGACGGGGGCACCTGTATCTAAAACCAGATCTGCAAAATCGCCGAGTTTTTTGCCATCAGCGCGTTTGCTGGTGCTTTTTTCGGAGTGTTCCTTCGTAATCAGTGCCACGACCCTGACGCTGTGTCGCTGGAATAGTTCAGCCATTTCAATTGGTACGACGTTGCAGCCCGACGACGAAATGATCAGCGCGGAATCCTGAGCACTCAGGTCGAAGTTACGTAGAATGCGGTCGGCCAGGCCCGGTACATTCTCCAGGAACATGGCCTGCCGCTGGCCGTTTGCCCCGACGACCAGGTTATGGAACGTCAGCGATAGCTCAACGATGGGGTTAAAGCCAGGAAAGGAACCGTAGCGCGGCCACATCTCCTCGACCATAATCCGGCTGTGGCCGGAGCCGAAGACGTGCACCATCCGGCCGGCCAGGATGGAATCAGCGAACCAGCGGGCGGCCTGCTGTACCTGCGCCTGCTGCTGCTCGACCGTATCGAGAATAGCACGGCATTTTTGAAGGTATTGTTGAATCATAGTGATGTCTGAATAGCAAAACTCGCGGCCCCGATAGCACCAGCCATATCGCCAAAATGGGCAATCTTGACGGGCGTGGCCTGCCCACCGGGACGCCATTCGTATAAGCTCATGAATTCGGCTAAAGGCAGCAGCAGGTCATCTTCGGCCTGCGTGATGCCGCCCCCCAGCACGACCAGTTCCGGCGAGAAACAGTTAATCAGCGAGCTAACTCCCACCGCCAGCTTCCGCACGGACGTAAGCCAGAGCCACTGCGCAAAGTAATCGCCCCGTTTGTAGGCTTCGAGCAGTTGATACGTTGAGGAGAACCGGCCCAGCGACCGCTTCTGTATGGTAACATTGCCAATCGCGTCTTCCAGACTACCCGGTACGCCCGTAATGTCGCGGTCGCTTTCGGAATCGACCGTGATGTGGCCTACATGGCCCGCTTTCTGGAATGAACCCTGGTGCAGCTTTCCATCGATCAGTATGCCGCCCCCGACGCCCGTTCCCAGCGTTAACATCACTACGTTGCTGTGCCCTTTGGCTACCCCGAAGCGACTTTCGGCCATCAGGGCCGCGTGGGCGTCGTTCACTACGTAAACACGATCGTTCAGGAAATGGCCCCAGTGGAAGCCTTCCAGTCCCTGCAACCGGCCGGGCATGAACGCAATGTACTGGTTGGACTCATTGGGCAAACCCGGTGCCGACAACCCAACGGCCTTTACCGATCCCGGGCTTTGTTGCCGCAGATCAGCTACTGTTTCGGCGACGGCCTGTTTCCAATGGGCGTCGCTTCGGTCATTGTCGCCGTTGGTCGGGTGATAAAGCTGCTTGACGATTTCGCCCGTGTAGATATCCATCAGTACGCCCTTGATCCACGTACCACCAAGGTCAATGCCGATCGCGTTCATAGTTGTCCTTCCGAAACACTCCACCCGCCGTCGACGGTCAATACCTGCCCGGTGGTGAATTTTGACTGATCGGACATAAAATAAACCGCGGCTCCGTCGAGGTCGTTGGGCTGACCGATGCGCCCGCCATCCAGGGGTTGTTTGGTACGGGTGAAGGCCATAATGGTATCGTCATTGGCGGCTCGTTGGGCCATGGGCGTTTCGACTAAGGCCGGCGCCAGTACGTTGACGCGGATATTGTCGTGGGCGTAGTAAGCCGCTACCGATTTGGTAAAGCCAATCACCGCCGACTTCATGGCTGCGTAGGCATGCGTAGCGAAGTAGGCCGGCGAAGGCGATGAACCCAGCACGGAGCCCATGTTAAGAATGGTTCCGCCGGTTTTCTGCGCCCGAAACGCCCGAACAGCCGCCTGGTTCGACAGCATCAGTGAGGTCAGATTCAGGTTGACGGTAAAGTTCCAGCCTTCCAGCGTCAGGTCATGGAGGGGTCCGTCGCCCATGCGTCGACCACTGCCACCTGCTACGTGGTACAACCCGTCGAATCCCCCGAAAATGGTTTGGCACAACGCGATCGCTTTATTGGCCGTTTGTGGGTCAGCCGCATCGCCCGACATAGCCAGCCCATCGCCGTTAAGTTGCCGTTCAGCCGCCGTACAGCTTTCCGGGTTCCGCCCGACAACAACAACTCTGGCCCCTTCGCGAACGAATGACTGAGCCGCTGATAAGCCAATACCGGTTGTGCCGCCTACGACGACAATTCGTTTGTTAGTAAGCCAGGTCATTTCAAGCAAGTAGAAAACAAACTGGCGCAAGGTTGGTACCTGCGCCAGTTTCATTACACCAAATCCCGCTCAACGATTTTTCCGCTGGCTTTCTCCTTCAGGATCACCTTATGCCGGCCGTCGTGGGTTACTTCTTCTTTAATGAGATAGTGTTGCTCGTCGTAGTCCGTCAGGGTTTGCTCCTGCGATAGGCCTTCTTTGCCGCGCCACACGGGCAGGTTCACCGGTTCCCATTGTTTGGTTTCGGCCGATTTGTAAGCCGCATCCAGAATGGCATTGACGACGTACCCATCGTAGAAGGTTTCAGCGGCTTCGCGGCCTTCCTCGGCCGCGAAGAACATGTCCGTAAACATGTGGTTGTAGCCCAGGTCGTTGACCTCATCGCCCACGGGAAATAACCAGCCCGTGTTGGATTCCGCTTTTTCCGCTACGTAGTCGGCTCCTTTGCCGGTCGTGAACATCTCGAAGCCGGTGCGCAGGAAGTTGTTAATCCAGATCGTTCCTTCGGTACCCATCACCTCGTCGCGCAGGTCCATACCACCCCGGAATGTCCAGCTCACTTCAAACTGGCCGATCGCGCCGTTTTCGTACTTCACAAGGGCGATCGCGTGGTCCTCGGCATCGATTGGCTTCACCTGCGTAGCCGCCCAGCACATCACTTCTACGGGCCGTACGTCCTTACCAATGAAATTACGGGCAATCTCAACGCAGTGACAGCCCAGGTCGAGCATACAACCGCCACCGGCCTGCTCCTTGTCCCAGAACCAGTTCGAGTGCGGGCCCGGGTGTGTTTCGCGCGACTTTGCCCACAGAATACGTCCCAGTGCACCATTCTTAACCGATTCCATCGCCTTCAGAAACTTCGGCGTGTAGCATAGGTCTTCCAGGTATCCTGCAAAGATCCCAGCTTCTTCAACCACCTGTACCATGCGTAAAGCCTCGTCAGCGTTACGTCCCAGCGGCTTCGTACAGACTACATTCTTTTTATGCTTGGCGCAAAGCTGAACGGCAGGCTCATGGAGATTGTTGGGCAAGGCAATGCAGACCATATCGACATCGGGATGAGCAATTACCTCCTCCATATCAGTCGACCAGACGGAGCACCCGTAGTCGTCAGCAAACTTTTTAGCGGTTTCTTCCCGGCGGGCGTAGATGGCTACCACCCGGTCGCGGCTGCGCTGGCCGTGTAGTGATTCGGCATAAAAGCGGCCGATGAAGCCGCCCCCTAACATGGCAATGCGTTGCATAGACTGGTTATTAGGTTAGTGAACAAAGCTGCCTTATTCGGTATGGCATAACCAAGGTAAGGCTGTACTTTCGCAGGGCTAAAGGTAAAAACCCCCGCTGATTACTTCCAACTATGACCGATTTTTTTGACATTAATACGATTGCCTTCACTCTTTGGGGCTACTCGATGAGTTACCTGGAACTGATAGGTGTCTCCACCGGCGGGCTGGCTACCTGGCTGGTTGCCCGCAACAACACCTGGACATGGCCGGTGGGCGTGCTGAGCGCAGTCCTGTTTTTCTTCCTCTTCTATCAAATTCAGTTGTATCCCGATATGTTTCTGCAAGTGTTTTTCGTCATCACCTACCTGCGCGGCTGGTGGCGGTGGACGCATCCGGAGGCCGATGAAGTGGTCCGGCAGCGCGAACTTCGCGTTTCCCGGCTAACTACCCGGGAGCTACTAACCTGGCTATCGGCGGGGTCGCTGGTTACCGTCCTGCTGGGTACGTCTGCGAGTCGGTTGCATGAGTGGTTCCCGGTGTTATTTACCAAGCCGAGTGCGTTTCCGTATCTGGACTCGTTCACCACCACCATGAGCATCATCGCCACCTTTCTGATGATCCCCAAGAAGCTGGAATGCTGGTACCTCTGGTTGATTATTGACCTGATTTCGGCCTACATGTACTACGTAAAAGGGGTAAAACTGGTCAGCCTTGAGTACCTGATTTTTTGTTATTTTGCACTGGAAGGAGCCCGCAACTGGACGCGTGAATACCGCACTTACAGCCACTTACATAGGGAAGGGGCCGTACAGTAAAAAATTGTCTACTTTTTCGATGGCAGTATAAAACAAAATACATTGCTTAGTATTTTAGCAAGAAGTTTAGCCCTTAAAACCCTGACTATTATGATCTTGTAATTTTTGTAATATAATTTTGTCCCACGAACTAAACAATCGATCCGTATGGCTGTTGCCAAGCAATTTCTCAAAAGTAAACCGGTTGCTAAAGTAACGTTTGAATTACCGGCCGATGCCGTGAATGGTGCTAAAACTGTTTCGCTGGCTGGTGAATTTAATGGCTGGGATGTAAGTGCCTCCCCCCTCAAGAAGCAAAAAGATGGTTCATACAAAACGACACTCGAACTCCCTGTAGGTGCAGAATACCAGTATCGTTTTGTACTTGATGGTGAGAAGTGGACAAACGATAAGGACGCTGATAAGTATGTAGCAAGTGGGGTTTCCAACGAAGAAAACTCTGTAGTTGTATTGAAGTAATTGTACAATTCATAAAAAAAGGCCCGACCGTCTGGTCGGCCCGACCGTCTGGTCGGGCCTTTTTTTATGAATTGTACCGAATGGATTAGACCTGAAAACTATCCGACTCGACGTAGGCTTTGATCAGCGCTACCTCGCCATCTTTGCCGGGCTTTGAGTTGCCGTGTTCCATACCGAAGATAAAATCGCGGTTGTCTTCCTTCATCTTCTTGTGGATGTACTCGAACACCTTCTTGTAGTTGATTTCGCCGGTAGTTGGCTCCTTCCGACCGGGGTTGTCGCCAATCTGGAAATACCCGATTTCGTTCCAGGCCCAATTGATGTGCGGAATGATGTGCCCTTCGTTTTTCTGCATGTGGTAGATATCAAACAGAATCTTACAGGCGGAACTGTTTACACCACGGCAGATTTCGTAGGTCTGATCGGAGGTACGCAGGAACAGGTTGGGCGTATCGCTGAGCGGTTCCAGCACCATCACTAAACCATTTGGCTCCAGGATTTCGGCACCCCGACGTAGCGCGTCGATCACATGGCCGGTTTGAATACCAATCGGCAGATTACGCTCAAAATCACCGGGTACGACCGTCATCCACTTGGCGTTACAGCGCTTAGCCGTTTCAACTGCGCGCTTGCAGCCATTCAGAAAAATGTCGATGTGTTCTTTCTTACCAGCCGCGAGGGTGTTCTGTGAGTTGCCCCCTTTATCGACTACGAACACACCCATGGTCATGCCGAGTCGATCAAGCTCTTTGCCAATCTTTTCCTGCGTAGCCGCATCGCGACCCATCATGCCGTTGTCTTCCAGCGCGGTGAAGCCCATGTCAGCCATGAACTTGAGCTGATCAATCAGGTCTTTACCGGCACTGTTCTCAAACATGCCGAAGTGCGGAGCGTACTTGAGTTTGAAACTGTTCTTGGCCAGTGAAGCCGGTTGTGAATGCCAGTCGCCGGCTGCGGTTCCCCCAGTTATTGCCGCTCCGGCTAGACCAAATGTTGATTTTACAAAGTTGCGTCGTTGCATAAAAAGGAAAGGATCAATTGTGTCTGCCAGCCGATCATGCGACTGGCAGACAAAGAAAAGAATTATTTTTTCTTCAAACTTGCCAGATATTCCACCAGATCCACCAGTTGCTGGGTGCTCATGGCTTCCTGCAAACCGGACGGCATCATGGACGAATCCATCTTCTTCATCGAGACCACATCGGCCATCTTGTAGTTCTGCACAACACCGCCCGGAAACTTCATCTGAAGGTCAGTTTCGGTTTTGCTGGCGATGATACCGGCCATGGTGCTGCCGTCTTTGAACTTCACTTCGTAGCCTTCGTAGCCAAAACTAATACCCGCGTCGGGGTGCAGGATAGCCAGATACTGCCCTTCCTTGGGAAGTTTACTGCCAATCTCCGACAATTTTGGTCCGAAATCCATGCCTTCGCCGTTGACCTGATGACAGGTTGAGCAGTTGGTTTTGAAAACCGTAACCCCACGGCTGGCGTCGCCGTTCATGGCCAGCAGTTCGTTCATTGTAGGTAGTTTCTTGCCTTCCGCGCTGTTACCACCGTCCAGATAACTGGCGGCTTCCTGCCGGATTTTCTTACGCCAGGCACCGCTGACACCCTGTACGGCGGCTTTTTTGTAATCGCCTTTAATATCACCGGACTTCAACAGGGCAATCACCATATCTTCGCCGTTGCCACTGCCTCCGAGTGCGCGGTTTGCTTCCATACGCAAGGCCGTCGACCGTTTTTCGTCCAGCGCTACGGTTTTCAATATGTCCAGCGATTCTTTGCTGCCAACCCGACGTAACGCGGTCACCATACTGACCGCGGCATCCGGATCAGTACCGTTTAGTACGTCCCACACCATCGAACTGCCTTTCTGTTTGAGCAACTGACGGGCGGCTGCGCTGCCGACATTATCGCTTGGCTTGTCGAGTGCCAACTGGCGGAGCCGGGCATTTTCGGAAGCAGGTTCGTAGCGGGCTACCAGTTCCATATAGTCCGGTTTGCCATAGACCTGATCCAGCAGGTTCTGGAGGGCGGTCATGGCTACCTTATTCTGTTGCACAAACGCCGGGTCGAGGTGACGCAGCGCCAGTTTGTTTACGTCCGTGTTCTGTCCCGACTGAATGATGTTCAGCAGCGCCGTTGACTTCTCAGTGGCGCCGGAATTGAAATCGAACGCCCGGAAGTACCGCAGCCGGTTGTTCAGATCAACGCCCGGATCGGCGGCCAGCTTAGCCAGGAGGGGTACTGACTCTTTCGTACGGGCCCGCCAGACAATATCGCGGCCAGCGGCACTGGCAATGGCCGGGGCGCCGTCGCGTTCATTACCCATTTGCTTCAGCCAGGCAGCGTAGTAACTGTCCCATTGGCCGTCGGCCCCGATACCGAGGGCTTCCAGATACCAGCGGTCTTTACCGTCATGTTTGGCGGCCAGTTGCGCCCACAGACCCGGGGCTTCGGCCGCTGCACTGCGACGTAACGCGATGGCGCACTCACGACGTACCTGCGGGTCGGGGTCGCTGACCAGTTGCTTCACAGCCGCGATGGTCAGGTCGTTACTGAGCTGGCGAGCCGCACGTAAGGCCGTGATGCGCAGGTCCGGATTAGGGTCTTTCAGCGCGGTTTCAACGTATGATTTACCTTTGGGCAGCTTGCTCAGCAACCACAGCGCACGGGCTTTCATGCGCGGGTCGGCGGCAGTTTTGTATAATTTCGCCAGCGGCTTTTCCGCTTTCGCACCCATTTCGTGAAGCTTGTTCCAACCGGCGTAGCGAATAGCCATGCTCGGGCTTTGCAGGGCTTCAATAGCTCCTTCGGTGGTCGAAACGTCTACTTTTGGCTGTTTGTAAGGCGTATTGGGCGGAGCAACGCGGTACACCCGACCCCGGTTCTGATCGCCAGCCTGGTGACCTCCCACCCCCGGATCATACCAGTCGGCGATGATCAGCGACCCATCCGGCGCTACGCACACGTCGGCCGGGCGGAACCACTGGTCGCGGGCGCCTTCCAGAATGTTCACAATGCTGGCCTTATAACCAGCACCGTCTTTCGTAACCGGATACGACCGGACTACGTTCGGGCCAGCATCGCAGTGAATCATCTGTCCCTGAAACTGCTGCGGCAGCAACGTACCTTCGTACACAATGATACCCGTTGGTGAACCGGCACCGGTTTGCAGCAGATTCGGCACAACACCCGGGTCGTTCAGGTGCCAGTGGCGTTTCGGAATTTCGGGCTCAATATTGGTGCGATTCGCCTGCCAGCCCGCTCCGGTCATTTCGTCGGTGTAACCATAGTTACCACCTTCCATAACGAAATTGATCCGGACGCCCTTGTTGCCGTCGTCGTCATTGTCCGACTGCCAGAGTGTGCCGTAGGAGTCAACAGCGACTTCGTAGTTATTCCGGAAATTATGCCCCAGCACTTCTACGTTACTACCGCCCGGGTCGCAGCGGAACACCATGCCCTGCTTGAAGTTTTCTTTGTTGATGGCTTTCCCGGTAACTTTGTCAATGACCGGCTTACCATCTTTGTCGAGGAGTTGTTCGCCGGAATTACCGAAGTTGAAGTACCACTTACCATCGGGCCCGAACACGAAGGTGTGCATGCCGTGGTCGTGCTGCTCGCCACCGATACCGGTAAAAAGTAACTCCTTTTTGTCGGCCTTATCGTCGCCGTTTTCGTCGGTGAAGACGTAGACGTTCGGACTATTCGACACAATTACTTTGTTGCCCTGCACCCAGATTCCCAGGGGCGATTCAACGTCTGGCCCCTGATAGAACACCTTGCTCACGTCGGCCTTACCATCGCCGTTCTGGTCTTCCAGAATCACGATCCGGTCGCCTTCCTTGTGGGTTGGGTTACCGTTGATGGCCGGGCGGTAGTTGTACGCTTCACAGACCCAAACGCGACCTTTGGCATCCACATCGATGTTGGTCGGGTTGGTCAGCATCGGCTCGGCTGCGAACAGCGTAGCTTCCAGTCCGGGAGCGATATTGAGGCTACCAACGGCGTACTTCGGGTCGTGTTTGTCGTCGTCGCTCAGTTGCGCGAAGAGCCGGTTCAGATATGTTCCCGACGCCTGGTTGAGATTACGGTTCTGATACGCGCCAATCAGCGCTCCTCCCACGAGCAATCCGGCCGCTGAAAAGACCAGCGCCCGCCGGGCCATAGAGGATGAGAAGGGGATTCGGAAGGATGTCATAAACAGAAACGAGTAAGGCAACGCATTGTACGATAACTCGTAAATTTAGTAATGAAAGGCAAATGAATGCCAAAACTACCGCATCGCTGTTTATGAATTATCCTGCTCTGGGTGGCTACGGAATGGCCACTTCCTGGGGCGCCAACCAGAGTTCCTGATACCAGAAACCCGTGTCCCAGTCACTATCCGTTTGATCGGTATGGCAGTCGCTGCCACCGGATGGGGCGTAGGTTCGGCGCACTACCTCTCCTTTCTCGATTGGAATGGGCTGAGCGAACAGAGGCCCGTCGTAAACGAAGGTATGGTACTCGCCGTTTTCTCCGCAGGGATCAACCGTTTTGGGCAGGTCTTTCAATAAATCCAGGTCCAGTTCGCGGCCAACGAACTCGCGACTCAGTTGCTTTTCGTTCACACAGACCAATACCGCCCGGAAACCCAGATCAACAAACTCATGGATCAGATCCGTGGAACTACGCTGCCAGATCGGGAATACGCCCCTGAGACCGACCTGCTGGAGCTGCGTTTCGCGGTACTGCCGGAGATCCTCCAGGAAAATATCGCCGAAGATGGAATGCGTGACACCCTGTTGTTGAAACGCTTGCAACGTTTCGAACATCCGGGCGTTGTAGGTTTCCATCGATACGTCGCCGGGCAGCAGCAACTGGTGAAGCGGCAGCCGGAGTTGCCGGGCCTGCTCCATCAGCAAGTCCGCCCGGACACCATGCATACTCACACGGTTGTGCTGCTCGTTGACGGTCGTCAGCAGACTTACTACGTCCCATTGTCCCGACTCCCGGGCGTGGTAGAGCGCCAGCGCCGAATCCTTGCCCCCGCTCCAGTTCATGATGGCTTTGTTCATGGTATCGCTGTTTTGATTGGTACTGGTATCCCGCTGATCATTAAGGTAACGGCGTCGGCCTGGCCAGCTACGTATTGATTGGCCCAGCCCTGCAAGTCGGTAAATGCCCGACCAACGGCTGTTTCGGCATGAACACCCATGCCCAGCTCATTCGTTACGATGATGAACCGACCGGGCATCGTCAGCAACGTATCGATTTCCTGTTTGAACAAATATAACGACTGCGCTACGTCCTGTTGCGTATCGAGAAAGAAATTGGTCAGCCAGAGCGTTACGCAGTCTATCATCACCACCTGATCTGCTAAGGGTAACCGACTGACGTACCGCTGCTCTTCAAAAACGGTCCATTCCGGACCACGGTCATGCCGGTGGTGCGTTACCCGCTCAGCAAACTCATCGTCCCAGACCCGGGCCGTTGCTACGTAAATAGGCGTTTCGCTCCACTGCCGGGTCAGTTCCTGCGCATACCGGCTTTTACCGCTACGCGCCCCGCCCGTAATCAGATGCAGATACGCTTGTCGAGGGAGCATACAGGACATGAACTTTATGGCGTAAGGCTTCAGGAACGGCGAACAGATCGGGGTGGAAACAAGCCGCGAGGAGTTCAATACCGTCCACTAAGGTAGCCGCCGAGGGTTGCGTAAACAAATCATAGTCGGCAATATAAACGGCTTTGTTCTGTACGGCCCGCAGTTCGTGCCAGCCGGATTGCCGCTCCAGCACCGACAGTTCCTGAAGCGTCCGGTCGGTTGCGAACCCGCATGGCGCAATCACCAGCACCTCCGGGTCATACCGGCGAACTTTCTCCCAGGACGTGACGATGCTATCGCCCGACGGATTGCCGAGCATGTCGATACCGCCCGCATAGGCAATCTGATGCGGAATCCAGTGGCCGCAGTTATAAATCGGGGCCATCCACTCCATCACCATGACACGTTTGGGTAGCGCCCGCTCGGCCCGCAACCGGTCAATCACCGCGTCAATCCGGTCGCGCAACCGTTGCAGATACGTGTAAGCCGCTTCTTCATGCCCCAGCGCCGAGGCAATGGCCACGGCCGTATCGAACACATCGGTCAGGCTCTGGGGCGTCAGCGGTACTACGGTGGGTTGCTTAGGCAATCGGTCCAGCACTGCGTGTGTGCACTTCGTATCGATCTGGCAGACTTCGCAGACATCCTGCGTGAAGATTACGTCGGGTGCAATCTGATGCAGAGCGTCTTCTTCCACGTAGTATAGGCTGCGCCCTTCGGCTTTGGAGGCCGAAAAAATCCGGTCGATTTCTTCGCTGCTGTAGTCGTGCCCTTCCAGCACGCATCGCACCAGGATGGTTTTTTCGGCGCGGGCTGGTTCCGGGCATTCAAACGTAACGCCGTACAATAAATCCTGCAGGCCCATGTCGTAGACCATCTGGGTAGCAGCGGGCAAAAACGAACAAGCTTTCATAATTCATAGTTTCACCGCAAAGACGCCAAGATTACGCAAAGAGCGCAAAGAATATATTAGCGAACTTTGCGTAATCTTGGCGTCTTTGCGGTTAATATCATGCTACTGCCAGCTTCGGATAGCGTGCTTGCAGCCACTCAAATCCACCGAACAGCACCGCGCTGTAAATCAACGTACCGGCCAGAAAATTGCGCATATAGGGAACGCCCTGCAATATGCACTGCTGCCAGCCCGCAAAATCGCGGCTCAGCGGCAGGTTTGTGCGTAGGTCTGTTCCGCCAACCAGCCAGACACTCGTATCGGCCAGCAGCCAGTGGGTCAGTGAGGCTACCAAAGCGGCTACCAGTACGTTCTTAACCGATACCTTTTGCAACAGCACCTTGCCATACCACACAATCAGGGCGAAGATGCCGTAAATCCAGTACCAGCCGTCGTACATGATACCAAACCGACCGTCGAGCAGAACGACGTTGATTGCCAGATCGCTGAGCCACAGGGTAAGCAACGGCAGACCGAACGCTTTCCAGCGGTTCGAAAAATACGAACCTCCAAAGAGCGCCATAGCGCCGATGGGCGTGAACGTCGAGATGGCCGATACATCGTCGACCGTGTTGACGATACGTACCGCTGCAGCCAGCCCAATGAACAGCAGCAGCACAACGAAGCGGGGATTGAGGGATTGTTTCATGAGGTCACTATCTATTACCAGGTGAATCGTAAGCCAACCATGGCGTTGCGGCCACGGGTATTGTATCCGTAAATGTCGAAGTACTTCTCGTTAAACAAATTGCGCACATCAGCATACACCCGAAGCTGAGACGTCAGTTTGCCTTCTGCATACAGATCAACGGTGGTGTAACCGGCCAACGTAACATTACGGGTTGCCGAGCCCCCGAAAAACCGGTCAGTTCGGGAGCCAATTGAGCGAACCGTCGCATTGACCAGCACTCGGGGCGTGATCTGATACCCGGCGCTGGCGTTGAATTGCGCTTTGGGTCGGCGGAACAGGTTGTTGTACATTGTGTCGCGTCCGGCCACCTGCGTCGTGATGGCGCCGTCGAGCAAGGTCAGGTTGGCCGTTAACAGCAATCGGTCAAACTGCCCCTGCGCTTCCAGTTCCCAGCCGTGATCATGCTGGCGGTCAAAATTGATGTAGCGACCGTAGGGGTCTACGTTCAGCGATTCAAAATACAGCACGTCCTGAATCTGCCGATCGAAATACACGACCCGCAGCCAGGCATTACGGCTTTTGGTGAACAACTGAACCCCCGCTTCGACCGTATGGCTTCGCTCCGGTTTCAGGGCTTTGTTGCCGTAGGGCGAGAAAAGCTGATAGAGCGTTGGTGCGCGGAATCCCGACGACAGATTCGCGAACAGTTTGATCTGATCGGCCAGCAGGTACGATGGATTGAACGAATACGTAAAGACACTTCCGTATAACGAATTCCGGTTGTAGCGTCCACCCAGTTCAATCGACAGGCCTTTGTACGGCGTCACGATGCCCGTTGCATAAACCCCCAATTGGCCAATGCGGGCCGTATCAGCCCCGATCGGCGGAGACTGGTACGGCCCATATTCACTGATGGACAGGTAGCTCTGGTCGGTGTTGCTGAATCGGTAATCGGCTCCCGTCAGTAACTCGCCCCAGGTGTTTACTTTCAGTGTATGATATACTTCGGCATAATGAGCCACGCCACCGTATTCCTGGTATGAGTAGTTCTCAAACGCACCGGATTCAATAGCGGTCGAATCGTTACGGTACGTCCGGCGGGTATCGCTCAGGCCGTAATTGATCACCAGTTGGCCACGCTGGTGGCGGTATTCCAAACCCGTAGCCAGTTGCTTGAACTGATTTCGGAACGTAAAGTCTTTCTCATCGGCAAATGCTCCGGCATCTACATCACTCTGATAGGCCGTTGTCAATCCGCGCAGTTTCAGGCTCAGCTTTTGGGTGAGTTGCAGCGTCAGGTTACCCAGGAACGCGTTCTGCCGATAGCCATCGTTGTCGAAGTTGCGGGTGCCGGTGGTATCCGTAGCAGCCGAAAAGCCGGCCGACGACAAGCGCGTGTACTGAACGTTATACGACAGTTTGCTGGTCTGGCCACTTACGCCAACCGTCCCACGGAAGGTATTATACGTCCCGTAGTTCAATGAGGCCGTAGCGCCCAGCGGCTTCTGGCCAGCGGTACCCGTTCCTCGTTTGGTAAAGATGTTGATCACCCCCGCCACGGCATCCGATCCATAGGTGGTCGACTGAGCCCCGCGCAGAATCTCGATGCGATCGCACTCCCCAACCGTCAGCAGGTTCAGATCGAAGGTATTGGCCGATCCCGAAGGGTCGTAGATAGGCAGCCCATCCAGCAGGATCAACGTATTACCGGCCGATGCCCCGCGCAGGTAGATGTCGGGGTTGGTACCGAGCGGTCCGTTGGCACCGACGATCTGCAACCCCGCCTGCCGAGACAGCAGTTCGCTGACCGACTGCGTAGCGTACCGTTGCAGCACTGAATCGGATAATACCGTGACGACCTTGCCGGTTTGTGAAAGCTTCTGCTCGACCTTATTGGCCGTAACCGTAACGGCGTCTAACTGAAGGGAGCGTGATACTGATGAATTGGGATTGTCCTGCCCCAATGCAGGCAGGCAGAGAGTGGCCATGAAGGCCGACAGCAACGTAGTAGTTTTGCTCATCATTAATCAGGTTGATTAAGTAATGAGCTGTCGGAAAGTGAAACAAAAGATAGACGAGAAATTCACCCGTCAACGGACACGTGCGTGCCCACGCCAATCGCTAGACAAACGTCTTTCATCCCCGGCTTTTTTCCCGAAAGCTCGATCATGAATTCGTTTGAGGCAGGTCTTCTGGCTCGCTCTACCGACAACGCCTTCCCACCCGAGGGGCAGTGGCCTTTGTGTTGCCGACTGGAAAAAGAGCTTACAGCTACGGGAATAGCCCCGGATTTGCACCGGTGTTCCCTTTTAATCGCCCGTGTTACCGGGCAAACCTTAAACGCGTTGCAAAGGTAGTTTTTCTATCGATAAAATTCCAATTCACTCTTTGACTAGCACTGGTTTGTCAGCGTCTGCTGGTCCTTCGGCCGAATTTGTTGCCGACGAACAAAATGGTAAGTCAGCAGCCGACAGACCATTCCCTCACTGGACAAATCCGAGTCCAAACGCCCCGCCGACGGCCCGGGTTTCATTAGGGTTTAACCACTAACCGCTCCGTATGAACGCCGATGTTACCGTGGTGATAGTCACCCGCAACCGGGCAAAGGGCCTTCTCAGCACACTCGAGCAGCTACTGGCCTTACCGGAACAGCCTCCCATCATTGTTGTCGACAACCAGTCGACCGATGACACGGTTGAGCAGGTACGCACTACGTTCCCCGCCGTTACGGTGCTGGCCCTACCGGAGAACCGGGGTTGTTCGGGTCGAAATGAGGGGGTAAAAGCTGCCCAGACGCCATTGGTTGCGTTCTGCGATGATGATTCGTACTGGGAACCGGGCGCGCTGACTAAAGCTGTACAGTATTTTCGTCAGTATCCGCACCTAGGCGTACTGGCAGCCAAAGTGTTTATTCACGGCGAACGTCTGGAACCGGTTTGTCAGGCCATGCACGACAGCCCGATCACCGATCCCCAACCACTACCCGGCCCGGCTATTCTGGGCTTCGTCTGCTGTGCCGTGGTGGTACGTCGTCAGGCCTTTCTGGAAATAGGAGGGTTCAACACTCGTTTTGCCATTGCCGTCGAAGAGCGAATGTTTGCAGTCGATATGCGAACAAAAGGCTGGAGCCTGGCCTATGCAGAAGACATAGTTGCCCGCCATTATGCATCCAGTGTTCGTAACATGCCCGTGCGCACCGCCCTCACTACCCGCGACACGATCTGGTATTACTGGCTTCGTCGGCCGCTGTACTACGCCCTGCGCCATACCTGGCATATCGTCCGGATTAGCCGCCGGGACCACAACGTGCGCCGGGGTCTGAAGGACGCATTCCGCTCAGCACTGTACATCTGGCGCAATCGTCGGGTAGTGCCTTCCAATGTGGAACGGCAGATCCTTAAAATTGAAAGCTTCTATTGACCGGATCGGCGGCCTGCTTATCGCGCCCAGCAGCAACCGACAGAAAGGCGGGAAGTACAGGGATACCAGGCAAAAAGGTGATTGCTACGTTGTCGAAGTACCGGCCGGAACGCATAACTTTCAGCCGAAACTTTTGAAACGTAATCAATGACCTTACCTACTTGGCAACTCAACGGCCAGCGGGCGCTCGTAACGGGCGGTACGAAAGGCATCGGAGAAGCCATCGTACAGCAGTTTTTACAGCTTGGCGCAGCCGTATTCATCGTCGCCCGCGATAACGAACGCCTGCAGGAGCAACTGGCAACGTATCGTCAACAAGGCTACTCCGTAGCGGGTTTATCGGCCGACCTAAGCCAGCCTGGCGTTGCTTCGCAGATCATCGACGCCGTTCAGACGACCTGGGGCAACCTGGACATTCTGGTGAACAACACCGGCACAAACATTCGTAAACCCACTGCCGACTACAGCCCCGCAGAATACGACCACGTTCTGACAACGAACCTCCGATCGGCCTATGAGTTAAGCCAGGCCGCTTATCCACTGCTGAAAGCGTCGGGTCACGGTAAGATTGTGTACATATCGTCGGTATCGGGCCTGACGCACACCAGCAGCGGCTCACTATACGGCATGAGCAAAGCCGCCATGAACCAACTTACGCGCAATCTGGCTGTAGAGTGGGCACCGGATGGCATTCGGGTCAATGCCGTAGCGCCGTGGTACATTCGCACGCCATTAGCCAGCCCCGTGCTGAACAACCCCGACAAGCTGGCGGGCATTCTGAGCCGTACGCCCATGAAGCGCATCGGTGAACCCGAGGAGGTGGCTTCCGTGGTTTCGTTTCTGTGTATGCCTGCGTCGGGTTACGTGACCGGCCAGACCATCGCCGTAGACGGTGGTCTGCTGGCATGGGGGTTTTAAATGGGTTCTGGTGGACAGCCGCACTTTACTTTTGTGTGTTACCCCCTCCAGGGGGTTGGGGGTAACACACAATACCAGCATGAAACTGGTACTACCTGACCGGATTCTTTACGGTAAATGTTGTTTGCTGGCTCCCCCCCTGCCCCTGCTTCGTCAGGCCATTCACATCGATCACGTAGCGCCCTTCCTGATCGGAGGTAAAAAATTCAATCTTTCCTTTTCCGGATGCATCAATTGCCAAACCAGGAGACCAGTACAAAAGGGTCCGGGCGTCGGGCAGGCGGCTTTCAAACTGCCTTGGGGTATCGTAGCGGGGTGCATAGAACTCGCGCTGCAATTGCAGTCCATCGTAATCGACTTTCAGCAGACCGGGGTCAAGTTCGAAACCGGCCAGATCGCCTTTGTATGTAGAGAAACTGATCAGTCCGTTGAACACCGTTCTACCAATGAAGTACCGTTTCGTCATAACATCCAGTCGGTTGATCTTCAGCGGGCTAAACGCCATAATCCGGTCCATGTCGAACACCGGAACCCCGTCCATCAGCACGAGCGACGGTTCGTCGAAGAATGCCCGGTACGGTGCGTTGATGACGACCAGCCGAAACTTGCCCTGCCGCTTCCGGGGCTGAATCCCAAGCACGTACTCACGCAATACGTCCTCCATGGTCGTGAATCGGGTATAATCATCCAATTTGTACGATTCGTCGGTCTTGCCGTAAAAAGCCGTACTGTCGACCACCGGGTAGCGGTATCGTACCGAGCGGTCGCTCCAGTAGGTGTTCTGTACCTGCATGGCGACGCTCCGATTCAGTACCGATTCGGCCGTCTGCTGGCTCAGATCAAATGCGGGCAGTCGGGTAGCCGACCATTGCTCCGCGAACGGGTTTATGATCGACAGGCGGTTCAGGCTATCGGCGGGTTCGGTCCGGACAACGACCTGTTTTGGCCCGTACGCGTCTTTTAGTTCAAATAAAACCCGGCCGGCCGTATCACTTTCTGCCACGTAGAACCGAATGGGTTTGCCGATGGTCGACAGGTAGGTTGTGATGCCTTTGACCGGCGCACCCGATACGGGGTTTTTCACCATACCCTGCACAACCAGCCCATTGTATTCTGGTGCAAACTGAAACGCAGTCGATGGCTTCGTCAACACGTTATCCCAGGTAAATCGACGCCAGCCATGCGTCAGCATCAGGTTATCGACAGCCTCCTTAACGTCCGGATTTTCGGCTTGTACGTAGTATTCGGGCGATTCGATTGTCCCACGCAAATCGGAGGTAAGCCATAGATAACTCAGCAGGTTACCCGACGAAGCTGCGGGCAGCGAATCGAGCCGGTACACGGCCACCGACAGATCGGCCGCACCGTTTTTAGCCATTGACGGCAGCGTTACATCGATGCTCACTTTTGTCCGCGATGCATACTCGCTTTTGTCCGGCGTCAACCCGATGTTCAGGGACTGTTCGGGGCGCTTAAAATAAAGGCGTTCGCAGACCGGCCTGCGATCCATATTGAACACGGTCAGGTGCGAAATGCCGTCGCCCAGCTTCTTTTTGTCAATCAGGAATGTTGCTTCCTGCTGCATGGGTCGCATTTCAGCTACGTTGACGACCTGCCGCGTATGCCCCAGCAGATACACCAGCGCCTGGCCGACTACGTTCGTGCTGACCGTCACTTTAAGCTGGTCACCCCCGGTTTCTTCCAGCCGCATGGTGTACCCCTGCGCCTGAACTGCCGGCAGTGGCCGCACCACCGCTCGCCCTTTTTCATCCGTAATTACCACCCGGTACGTTGTGTTCGGCTCGGGTGTGACCATGAAATGACCAATGCCGAAGCGTTGCGGAGTAAACCGGCTCACCGTATCGTTTTGCTGGTTCACGAGCGCCCCCCGAAAGGCAATGCCTTTGCCGGACTCATCGGTTACGCGAAAGGCAACCTTACTGCTCAGCCCCTGTACCAACTGACCTCCCTCCGGAAACAATTGAACATCGTAGTCGGGGGCAGCCGCCAGCACCGGCAATTCCAATCGTTTGAAGGAATTGACAATGGTGATCGGCTTTTCGAAGAAGAAATCAGCACCGAAATTTTTCATCCAGTTGGTATAAGCCCGCAGGAGGTAATGACCCGAATTGATCGACGTGGGCAGAAAAAAGGCTCCATTGCCGCTTCCGGCCGTCAGCGCTACTTTAGCCTGCACGACTGGCTTACGCTCCCGGTCGAGCACCTCCACATAAGCGACCTTACTCACGTCCAGCGGCCGGTGAAACGTACCGTCCACGCAGTACACCTTGAACCAGAGCATTTCGCCGGTGAGGTAAAACGCCCGGTCAGCGTGGACAAACACTTTCTCCTGAAGCGTCTGTTTCCGATACTGATCGAGCCGCTGCACGACCGGCTGAAGCCCCTCGGCGGGTTGCCCGGCGGCTCCGTACCCAACGAGCAACAGCAGACAGCAAACAAAACGGAGTTGGTTACCTTTCATGCAACGTAGCAAGGATGTGTTAGTCAGGTTCTGCATCAGTAGATGTCAGTCTTCCCAGAATGCCGGTTTAACGTTAGTGCCCCTCAGGCGGCAATCGACGCAGCCGTCGGAAGTAGCGAAGTATCGCCCGTCGTCGTTGATATCGATAATGAATTTGTTCTGCTCGATCAACTCTGGTAACGTCAGTGTATCAACGACGCAGCTTTCGTAGCCCGTGATGGTCCGCCGGAAAGGTAAATCACTCCGATTGATATAAATACGTTTCGTGGCTACGGAACCCGCGCCGAAGTACCCCAGTACCGGCTCATTCGGGTTTGACACCGACCGAACGTTGCCCGTCACCTGGGTCGGCTGCGGATCAAACAATGACCCCAGGCTCTGGGTAGTTTTGGCCAGTTGATCCCAGTACTCGTACGCTTCGCGCGTCAGGGCGTACTGCCTCACCAGAATGCTGTACCGAATGCCCAGTTTGGCCGACGTGCCGGGGATGAACGTCAGCGGAAAGTCATTGATCACATCCTGACTTAGTCGCGCCGATGAGCCCAGCATGATGTTCGTCGAGCGATTGGTAGCCCAGCACCGAAAAATATCAACCAACCGTGGCAGCACCTCCCTGTTTACGATCTCATAAAAGGACTGATAACCGGCCGTGAATCGCCAGGTCTCCTCAAACTCCCAGCGGTAATAGCGGGTGTTATTCTGCGGGTCGCGCGTATCCAGAAAAAGCTGAATCCCATCGTTCTCGACCCGCCAGCCGATGTCTTCGATAGCGGGCGTTTGCTTCACCGCCACATACTCGGACAGGTACTCGCTTCCGCGCGACGTGCGGATACGCAGCCGGTACTTCTGGCTGGTTTGCGGACTCAGTCCGGTGATGGAATAAACGCCCGTAGTGGTTTCGTTCAGGCGGTAGGTTTCGTTGCGTTCGCTTTCAATGGTAACCTGCGCCCGGGTTTCGGCCGTTGGGGCTTTCGTATCCGAAACGTTCTGGGTCCGCGACAGCCGGATGGTTGTGGTTGTGCCCGGGCCGCTATCCAGAAACCCGTCTACCACCAGATAGGTGTTGGGTGCCGCAATTTCAGGGGGCCGGTACGGGTCCACGCAACTGCTGACCAACACCACCAATAACCAGCCAAGTCCTTTTTTCAGGGATGTATTCATGCGTAATCAGAATCTGAAATTGTACGTAACGGACGGAATCGGCTGGCCAAAAATCGACAGCCTATACCCGCGAATGACCCCGTTTTCCGAGCGGAAATACACCGAGTAGGGATTCCGCCGACCGGTCAGGTTATAGACCCCGACGGTCCACGAACTATGCGCCAGCTTTTTGATCTTATGATTGCCTTCGATGTTCATCGAGAAATCGACCCGGTAGTAATCCGGGATGCGATACTGATTGCGCTCCGAGTACAGTACCCGCTGCGAGTTGCCGAGCGTGTATTTGGCCAGCGGCAAGGTGATGGGTCGCCCCGTATTGTAGGTAAAATTGAGCGACATGCTGAACCGCCGGTTAATCTTGTAGTTGCTGATCATCGTGAAGTCGTGCGGCTTGTCGTAGTTGCTGGGGTACCAGTTCCCCTGGTTGATCCCTTCGTTCGAAGGAGTCGGCTTCACCCGCAGCAGCGTCCGGGCGTAGGTATAGCTTACCCAGCCGTTCAGCTTACCTGTTAGTTTCTTCACCAGAAATTCCACACCGTACGCTTTCCCTTCGGCATTGACTACGTCCGTTTCAATGTGGTTATTGAGCAGCAGCGTGGCTCCGTTCCGGTAGTCAAGCATGTTTTCCATGGTCTTGTAATACCCCTCGACCGATGTTTCGATGGTGTTGTTCTTGAAGTTCTTGTACAAGCCCAGCGAGTACTGATCGCCCACCTGTGGTCTGATGTTCGGGTCGCTCAGTTTCCAGATGTCGGTTGGTGAAATGGCCGTCGTGTTCGACAGCATCTGAATGTACTGCCGCATCCGGTTGAAGCTCACCTTGACCGATGCCTCGGACGTCAGGCTGTAGCGGGCCGAGAACCGGTATTCCGGCCCGTGGTACGTATTGATCACCTCGTTGTTGTTGTAGGCGACCGTATCGACAATGTTGCTCACCGACCGTGGCAGGCCCGGGGCGTAGTAGAACACCGACCGGGGTCCAAGGTAGTTATAGAGGGAATACCGGAGGCCGGCGCTGATCGACAACCGCTGGCTGATGTCATAGCGGTCGCCAATGTAGACGGCGCTTTCCAGCCCCTGTTCGTTAGGCACCACATCGGGCGTAATCAGCGACTCCCCTCCGCGCGGCAGGAACGTACCGGGCTGCAGTTTGTAGTACGTCGAACTCACCCCAAAATCGATGGTATGCCTGGCGTTGGGGTAATAATTAAAATCCGCCTTTACGGTACCCTGGCCGATGGAGAACCCGAGCTGGTAGGCGTTTACCGGATTTAATTCGCTGGTGATGTTGTATTTGTAGTAACTATACCCGCCCGTGAAAACGCTGTAAAGTTTGTTGTTAAAGATGTGCTTCCATTTCAGCGTTGCGTTCTGGTTCTGGTAGCGATACACCGTATCCCGATCGAACCGGAACCGGTCCTGGCTCAGGTAGCCGGTCAGAAACAGGCTGTTTTTCTCATTGTAATCGTGGGTGATGTGCAGATTCAGGTCGTAGAATGATGCCTGACTATTCTGATACGCGGCATTGGGTAGTTGCCGCAGCAGCCAGTTGGAATACGTTGACCGGCCACTAACGATGAACGAGGTTTTCTCTTTGATGATTGGGCCTTCCAGCGTCAGCCGACCGGTGAGCAGGCCAATCCCCCCCGAGCCGGTCAGCTTCTTCTTGTTGCCGTCGCGGGTCAGCACATCCAGCACCGACGATAACCGCCCACCATAACGCGACGGAATCCCGCTTTTGTAGAGTTCAACGCTTTTAATCACATCGGGGTTGAAGGCCGAAAAGAAGCCGAACAGGTGCGCGGAGTTATAGACGGTCGCGTCGTTGTACAGGATCAGATTCTGGTCGGTTGCGCCCCCGCGTACGTTCAGCCCGGTTGAGCTTTCACCTACGGATTTCACACCCGGCAACGTCAGCACTACCCGCAGCAGGTCGGTTTCACCCAGGGCTGTCGGGACCTGCTTCATGGTGGCGATGCTGATGCGCTCCTGCCCCATCTGAAGGCCCGACACGTTCACGTCCTTCTCGGCTTCAATCACGACCTCCTTTAGCGGAATCACATCGTCTTCCATCTCGATGTCGAGCTTGCCGTCGTTGTACAGGATAATCTGACGCCGGGTATCCTTCAGGCCGATACTGCGGAGTCTGAGGTCATACCGCCCGCGTGGCAACGTAATGGAATAGTAGCCAAACTGGTCGGTTACCGTACCAATACGGGGATTGTCGATGTAGACGGCCGCCCCGATGATGGGCTCACCCGACGCAGCGTTTCGGACGTGACCGGCCGCCGTGGCCCGACCCGACCGAATGGGATTAGTTCGCTGCCCTACTTCGTAAATCTTCGTTTCGGCGGCTACCAGTTTCCGGCGCGTTTCGGTCAGGTAAGAAGCGGCCGCTATAGAATCGGCCGACGAACCGCCTGTGATTCCCCGCTCAAAAAAACCAATGGGCAGTTCGGTCCGGATGGGGCGGTTCAGCGTAATGTAAACCCGCTGCTGTTTGTCGATGGCGTAGGCGAAGTTCGTGCCGGTAAAGAGCTGCCTGAGTACCTCCGGCAATGGCTGCCGATCAATCTGTAGATTGACAACCAGGCTGTCGACCTCGGCCGGGTTGTAGAAAAACCGGTAGGGCGTACTGACTTCCAGGCGTTTCACAAACTGCTCGAAGCGCAGGTTGGTGTAGTCGCCGTTGAGGGGTTTATCAGCAACGGTCTGGCCGAAACCAGGCCGAACAAACCAGAAAAGAGTGAATACAAGAAGTGTGGTCCGGTAAAAATAGGTCATACTCAACGGGCTAAGGCATCATACTGTTTCACAACGCCGGTGATGGCCAGCTCGCGTTGCTTTCGGAATTTTATACCGTTCGTACGCAGGTAGCGTCGCAGCGTTTTTTCCTGATCCGGAAATAGCCCGAACAACGATTGCTGCGATTTAATCTCGTGATACGTACCGTCGTTTGTCTGCACGAAAAAGCGGTCGTTCTCCTCAAAATTGGCTTTGTATTTCCCGCTCGAGATATCCTCGTGGATGGTCTTAACGCGTTTGGCCAGCAACCGGACAGAGCCATCGTAGAGCACCTGGTAAAAGCCGGTACGAATGCCGTTGTTGCTCAGACTATCGGCCACCAGTCGAATGAAGCGGTGTGGCCCCAGCGAAAACGAATCGACCCGCTCGCTATGCAGCCGGATGCGAAACAGTTTATCGATCTGATCGATCAGTACTTCATCCCGAACAATATCGTGGCGCATCGCTACGTCGTGGTAGCGTACGTCATTGTACTGAATGTAGCCGGTTAGGGTGCTGTCGGTAAGGAAATAAGGGTGGCCCGTGATACGATAGTCGTATCGGATGTATTCTGTCCCGTTGTTCAGGTGTGGCTTGTCCGGAAAAGCCCGCTCATAGACCCGAACGGCCTGAGTAGCGGCTAACCCAACAAACGACGTATCGGCACTAACCGACTGCCCCAGAATGGGACTAGCAGCAAGCAGAAGTAAAAACAGAAGGAGTTGACACCGCATGAGCACTCAGGCAAAGCTAACACCACTACGCATTCATAACGTATGGACTCCGTAATGTAAGCAGCCGTTGCAACCTACGCACAATAATTTGGCACAAGCGGTCAATTTCTTATATGAATTGCAACGATTCGCCTAAAAACAATATAATCTATAGTTTTAATAAAATAATAAACCGGGTCTTTTCAAATGCAGTTAACCCGTAACAACTAACCACAACGACTATGGCAAGCGCAAAAACGACGACCAACCACGACGAGATTCGGACGTATGTGGAGGAACGCGACGGTAAACCGGCCCGCGTAAAAGGCACCGAAAAAAACGGCGACGGCTCAGGCGTTATCCGCATTGATTTCCCGGCCGGTGCTGGTGAAGACAAGCTGGAAGCTATCTCCTGGGACGAGTTTTTCGAGGAGTTCGACAAGAATAACCTGGCGATGCTGTACCAGGAAGAAACCAAGGATGGCAACGAGAGCCGGTTTGTCAAGTTTGTAAACCGGGACTAACCCCGTATATCATCGTTTACGGCTGAAACAGGGATTGCCGTTCAGCCGTAAACGATCTGCTCTTTGCTACCTCAACCGCAGAAACCACCGAAGTCGGTAGTTTTGCAGCATGATTACGAACCAGCCCATTGGCGTATTTGATTCCGGCTACGGTGGCCTTACGGTCCTGAAAGAGATCGTTCGCAAGCTCCCGCAGTATGATTATGTCTACCTCGGCGACAACGCCCGCACCCCCTACGGCACCCGCTCCTTCGATACGGTCTATCACTATACCCTCGAGTGCGTTCAGCATTTGTTTGCTATGGGGTGCCGACTGGTGATTCTGGCCTGCAACACAGCCTCAGCCAAAGCACTCCGCAACATTCAGCAACTGGATTTGCCGCGTATCGCCCCCGACCGCCGGGTACTGGGTGTTATCCGACCCACCACCGAAGTGATCGGGCAGTACTCCCGAACGGGCCACGTTGGAATTCTGGCTACTACGGGTACTGTTACGTCGGAGTCGTACGTAGTCGAGATTGCCAAGTTCTTCCCGGAGCTGACCGTTGTGCAGGAAGCCTGCCCGATGTGGGTGCCGCTGGTCGAAAACGGCGAACACCTCAGCCCCGGCGCCGACTATTTCGTACGGCAGCACCTCGACCGGGTGCAACAGCGCGATCCGGAGCTGGATACGTTGTTACTGGCCTGTACTCACTATCCGCTGCTGCTGCCCAAAATTCAGGGTTTTACGTCACCGGCAATCACCATCCTGAGCCAGGGTACTATTGTGGCCGATAGCCTCGCCGATTACCTGAACCGCCACCCCGAGATTGAAGCCCAGTGCAGCCAGGGCGGGAAGCTGGCGTTTTACACGACTGATTCCGCCGAAAACTTTGAACGCCAGGCGAGTCTGTTCTGGGGCGAGCCCATCCAGGCTAGAAAGCTAACCCTTTCAATATGAGCAGCAAACTCGATGAAAAAGCCCGATTGAAGCCAAACAAACCGGTTAACGCGGGGTTGTACGGATACGCTTTATCAAACCGAACCGGTTCATGTCAGTTCGTAACTACGCCACACTGCGCGATTACATCCAGGCAAATCGCTGCGTTACCGAAGAGTATACCGACGTAGTGCTACCGCTGCTTGAGGGCAGCCTACCAGCCGGGCTCGTCGGATCGCTGTACCGCAACGGCAATGGGCGATTCGAGCACCAGGGAGTCATGTACGACCATCTCTTCGACGGCGACGGAATGATTGCCCGCTTCACCTTCGACGAAACGGGCGTTCGCTACCGCAACCGCTACGTCCGCACCGCTGAGTTTGTGGAGGAAGAAAAGGCCGGGCGGATGCTGTACCGGAGCTTCGGCACCAACATCCCCGGTGGCATGTGGAAGAACATCATGAATATGCGGTTCAAGAATACGGCCAACACCAGCGTCGTCTGGCACGGCGGTAACATGCTGGCTATGTGGGAAGGGGGATTGCCCCACCATATTGACCCCGATACGCTCGATACCATCGGCCGCTACGATTACGACGGCGTTCTGCGCAATTCCTTTTCGTGGCTCGACCGACAGATTATGCCGGAACTACCGTTTTCGGCTCACCCTAAAATTCACCCGACCACGGGCATTATGCATAATTTCGGCACGGTACCCGGCACCAAACAACGGCTGGTTCTGTACGAAGTAGACCCGGCTGGCCGGGCACGTATTACCAAAACTGTTGAGATGCCCTCGGTGATTTTTGCGCACGATTTCGTGCTGACGCAGAGTGGACACCGCATCTTTTTTCTGCCCCCGGTCGCCTTCGATATGCTGCGGGCGTTTGCAGGCATTACCTCTCCGGCGGCTTCCATGCGCGTCGACCGGTCCAGCCAGACTACAGTTCTCGTAGTCGCCCCCGATGGCCGGGAATACCGGCTCAAGACCCACTTTGGTTTTGTCTTTCACTACATCAACGGCTACCAGGACACCAACGGCACGCTGGTGGTTGATGCGCTTCGGTTATCCGATTACCCAGAGTCGCCGGGCATGAAGGAATACCTTGTCGGCAACATTCCCGACGACACTGACATGGCCCGCTTTGTTCGGTACCGTATCAACCTGGACTCCCAGACTGTCGCGCATGAGGTCCTGTCTGACTACCAGGGCGAGCTTCCCGAAATTCATCCGAACCGGGTAGGCCAACCGTACCAATACACCTGGACAATCGGTCGGCCGGCTACCCACTCCATGCCGTTGCTGGATCATATCGTAAAGCTGAATGTACAAACCGGCGAGGGCTGCCACGCCTACGAGACTGATACCCTGCCCAGCGAGCCGATTGTCGTACCACGCCCGGGCAGCACGCGGGAAGACGATGCCTGGCTGCTGTACCTCCGTTTCCACGCACCCTCGCAGAAGACCGATCTGATCGTGGCCGATGCAGAAGACCTGAAAACCGTAGCCCGACTGCGGCTACCCCACAACATCCCGCTTGGCTTTCATGGCCTGTGGCTGGGCGATTCAACTACTAACTAGAAGTAACAGTCGGGCATCAGAAAACTCCGGCTAATTCCTTATAGCCGCTGCAGCTCAACCACTCCCTTATAACTGGTCACGCCCAGCTCAATACGGTGTTGCGCCAAAACAGACCGTAATGAACTGACCATGGACGGGAGTCAGAACAGGTCGCCTGTTTTTAGCACTGGGACGGGGTGCGCAGAAACTTGTAGAAACAAACCCTACCGCTGAAACAATTCTGGGGTAGCAAGCCGATAGAAGAGAACGGCCCGGTGCTTTTACGGTAGTCTAAACCCTATCCCATCATGAAAACGATAACTACCCTCAACTGGGTCCTGGTTGGTCTGTATGGGCTATTGCTCATCTTTACACTATTCAATATCAATCGCCCCGGCAACGACGCGGCCGGGCGAGGTATGGAAGGAGGTTTTCTGGTCGTTGGTGTCATCCTGCTGGCAGCCATGGCCGGCCTGAACCTAATGCCCTACAACTGGTCTAAAATTACCGCTCTGGTCGTACAGGGGCTTCCGCTGCTTGTGATACTTTATAATCTCATTTCTAATTACCTGGATTCCAGCCAGCAGCAATAGGCCAGTAATTCCTTGTGCATAAGCGGCCGGGCAAATCAGCAGGTTCTTCCTGCTAACGTACCCGGCCGCTTATGTACCTATCTTCTTGTCAGGCGCTTAATAGCCCTGATTCTGCGGAAAAGCTGTGGGGTTATTGTACGTATCAATTTCCGACTGCGGAATCGGGTACACGACCCGGTACGTCGGCACCGTAATGTTCGTCACCTTGAGCGCGTCAACGGCCGTTCCGGTACGAATCAGGTCGAACCATCGATCATTTTCGAGGGCCAGTTCCAGCCGCCGTTCATTAATCACAGCCGCCCGAAACGCGTCCTTCGTTGCCAGTTGGGTCGCCGTATACGTAGCAACGCCCGCTCGCGTCCGGACTTCGTTTAACCGCTGGAAAGCCTCGCCGGTAGCCTGGTACTCTACTTCGTTCAGTGCTTCGGCGTAAAGCAGCAGTACGTCGGCGTAACGCAGTACCGGAAAATCGTTGCCTACGTCATTGGTGGCCGAAAACTCGTCGTAATACTTACGGGGTACTACGTTTACGTTGCTCGGTACCGGTACCTGCACCGTCAACGGAAGGCGTTTGTCCCCGGCCGGGTAGGCTGCCCGCAGCGTCGGTTCGATGTTGTCGCCAATGTTGGTACCGTACCACAGGCCGTGGCCTTCGGTCAGTGAGCCGCCCACGCCTTTTCTGAACTTCACGGCAAACACGATCTCCGCGTTGTTTTTGTTCGCTACGTTGAACACATCGGCTACGTTGGGCAGCAGCCGGTACGTACCGCTGGTGATCACTTCGCGCAGCACCGGAACGGCCTGGGCATATTTCTTTTCGGTGATGTATACTTTGCCGAGCAGTCCCTTTGCCGCCCCGGATGTAGCCCGCCCAATATCGGCACCGGTGTAGCTGGCCGGCAGGTTGGCCGCAGCATCGGTCAGGTCTTTTTCAATAGCCGCGTAGACCTCAGTCACGTCGTTACGGACATACGACCGGGCATCGGCAGTCGTACCGGCCTTCAGGACGAGGGGTACCCTTCCCCATAACCGCACCAGGTTGAAATACGACAGCGCCCGGATAAACTGGGCTTCACCTTTGTAGCGGGCTTTGAGCCTGGCGTCCATCGCCACGGCGTCGATCTTATCCAGAATCAGGTTGCAGCGATTGATGCCCGTATATAAACTCCCCCAGGTATCGCGCAGGATGGTGTTGGTGGTGGGCTCGATGAACCGGTCAATGTTGTAGCGCAGACCAGCATTCGACGAAGGATCATTGTCCAGTACGTTGTCGCCCCGGGCTTCGATCAGCGTATTGAAATCTCCGCCGTACTGGTTCGACGATTGCAGAGCATCGTAGGCTCCGTTCACCGCATTACCGAAGTCGTTGGCGGTCCGGTAAAAGTTATCAACGTTAGGCTGCGACTGCGGCTTGAGATCCAGAAAATCGTTCTGGCAGGCAACCAGGCCAAGGCCGCAAAGGAGTATGAATGCGTTTTTCATGGAACTCAGAAGGATACGTTAAGGCCGAGGGACATGGTGCGTGGAAGTGGGTACGTGCCGTAATCTTCACCAGCCGAAAGCGCATTGTCGGGCCGGCTGCTCACCTCGGGGTTGTAACCGATGTAGTTGGTGAACGTAAACGGATTCTGAGCCGTCGCGTAGATTCGGGCCCGCGTCATGCGTAGTTTCTGCAACAGGGACGTTGGCAGGGCGTAGCCCAGCGAAATGGTCCGTACCCGAACAAACGAACCATCTTCGATGTGCCAGGTTGAGATTTCGCCGTTGGAGCCTGTTTGCAGCCGATTGGCCCGGTTATGCTGCCCATCACCCGGATTCTCCGGCGACTGCCAGCGGTTCAGCGCCCCCCGGAACTGATTCCCGTTGCCTTCTTCGTTGTAGATATATCGCCGGATCAGGTTCATGATCTTATTCCCCTGCACGCCCTGCACCGTTACCCCCAGGTCGAAACCCCGGTACGCGAAGTTGTTAACGAAGCCAAACGTGTATTTGGGAAAATAGCTGCCCGTAACGGTACGGTCGCTGCTGAAGTCAATGCGCTTATCGCCGTTTACATCGACAAACCGGAAGTCGCCCGGTTTGGTCGTGGCCGTTCGCGGATACGCATCCACTTCGGCCTGGTTCCGGAATACACCATCGACCAGCATGGTGTAGTACTGCCCAATGGGGCTACCAATCTGCGTGATGAACTGTGCCCCGGCCACGCCACCCGACACGATGATCGGATCACCGGAGGGACCGAGTGCCACTACCCGGTTGCGGTTCGTAGCCAGGTTAGCGCTGGCAGTCCACTGAAACTGGCCAAACGTTTGCCGCGTACCCAGGGTAAACTCAAAGCCCCGGTTGTTTACCTTACCGATATTCTGTAGCTCCGTGCTGAAACCCGACGCACGCGGCACGGGTACATTCAGGAGCAGGTCCGACGTATTGGCGTCGTAGTAATCAACCGTCAGGCTAAGGCGATTGCGGAAGAAACTGGCGTCGAAACCGATGTCCAGCATAGCCGTTTTTTCCCACTTCAGGTTGTCGTTGGCCGAGTTCACCGGTGCCAGACCACTCGTAATGACATCGGCCCCCAAAATGTAGTTCCGGTATTCGAGCAGGCTGAGCGAGCCATAGTTGGGAATCTGAAAATTCCCGGTCAGGCCATAGCTGGCCCGTAACTTTAAATCGCTCAGCCAGGTTTGTGAACGCAGAAATGACTCCTGCGAAACATTCCAGCCGGCCGATACGCTCGGGAAGTAGCCCCAGCGGTTGGCGGCCCCAAAACGCGATGACCCATCGGCGCGGATAGCCGCCGATACCAGGTACCTGCCGTTATAGTCGTACTGAACCCGACCGAGATACGACAGCAGCGACCATTCCTGAATATCGGTCCCCCCGGCGGTTACCTGCCCGGCGTTAAGCGTCTGCACCAGATCGTTCGGGAAATTGGTAGCCGTCAGTTCGGCCGATGTCCGCCGATCTTTTTGGGCCGTAAAGCCGACCAGAGCCGATAGGTTGTGCAGCCCAATGGTGCGGTTGTAGTTTAACGTATTCTCGACCAGCCAGTTGATGAAATTCTGTGTCCGGGCGAATCCAGTCGGGACAGAAGGGCCTTTGCGGTCGCGGATTTCAACAATCGATGGCCGGTAGTAATTACGCTGGAAGTTGTTAATATCCGATCCAACGCTCAGCCGGTACGAAAGGCCTTTGGCGATGTCGTACTGCGCGTATGCATTTCCCAGCAGGCGCAGGTGATCGAGCTTGTCGCTCACTTCGCGAGCCACCGCTACCGGATTCAGGATAGATGTCGCTCCGTAGCCCCAGCCATTGGCGTCGAAATTATACGTACCATCGGGGTTGTAGACCGGCCAGATGGGCGCAATCTGCACTGCCAAACCAATGACGCCATCGGCCAGGTAAGGTCCTTCCGCTTTGATCAGGTCATGGTGCGCAAACGTGGGGTTGAGGTTGAACCCGACCGATAGCTTCCCGCTTTTTATGTCGACATTGGCGCGGGTACTGTACCGTTTATACCCTGAATTGATCACCACCCCGCGCTGGTCGAAGTAGTTGCCTGATACGTAATACCGCACGTTGGCGTTCCCACCGGCAATCGAGAGCGTGTGGTTCTGAATGGGGGCCGTCTGAAAAATCTCGTCCTGCCAGTCCGTATTGGTCAGGCCGGGCTGCCCCGACAGATACGGGGTAACCTGGGGTGGAATCAACGTACTGGGAGCCCCTACCCCGCGCTGCCGGATCTCATTGGAGTCGGTTGGTCGCCCGTTCGGGTTCCGGTCGAGGTAAGCGTTGTTTTTGCCTTCGTAATTGAGTTGAGCGTACTCGTAGGCGTTGAGAAGATCCAGCTTTTTGGTCACCTGCTGAAACCCGACGTACGTATCGTAGCTCACCGTTGTCCGGCCTTCCTTACCGTGTTTGGTTGTCAGCAGCACCACCCCGTTGGAACCCCGCGAGCCGTAGATAGCAGCCGCCGACGCATCCTTCAGTACTTCGATGCTCTCAATATCGTCGGTATTGATTGTACTCAATACGTTGATCGGATTGTCCGGAAACTGGGTATTGGTGCTGCCGGTTGCAAACTTTGTATCCCGCGAGAGCGGAATCCCGTCAATTACGTAAAGCGGATCGTTACCGGCACTGATTGAGCCCGTACCACGCACCCGTACCGACAGGGCTGCGCCCGGTGCGCCGGAGGTCTGTGCCACCTGCACCCCCGCGATTTTGGCCACCAGGGCCTGATCGAAGCTCGTCACGGGCTGATTGGCAATGTCCCGCGCTTTTACAGAGCCGATAGACGTAGTGATGTCGCGCCGGTTCTGCACCCCATAACCCACCACGACTACCTCGCCCAGGGCGTTGTCGGCGTTGGTCAGTTTGACATCGACGACCGTACGGTTACCAATTTCGACCTCGTTGGGCTGATAGCCGATGAACGAAAAAACGAGCGTTCTGGCCCCGCTGGGCAGCGTAAGTTGGTAGCGGCCATTGGCGTCGGTCGTCGCCCCCACGCTGGTGCCTTTAACCTGAACGGTCGTACCGGCCAGGGCGTCGCCTGTAGCGGCATCGGTGACACGACCGCTGACCGAGGTCTGCGCATAACTCAGGTGGGCTATCAGTACGAACAGACTGACCAACGCCCCTTTCCTGAACCCGCTGAGCAGGCGTTTACAGCTAAAAATGGACATAAGGGAATGGTTAAACAGTGAATAGTGAACGCTTAATAAATCGGCCGGAAGTGCTTGATTATGTACTTCCACTTCCTGAATCCGATGGTACGCAATTATACGCAGCGAATCTTGATTTTCTATTTATAGTACCAAGCCAGAAAGCAAAACCTGATTGACTTACTACCCATTTTTACCTGACTCGAATCGCTAATTTTCTAAAATTTAACGAGCTTCTCCGACAGTGTTATCAAAACGAATCAAATATTCTACTCATCCCATATACTATGAAAAAGTCTATTTCAACCTGTGTGGCTCTGTGAGTACCCCTAGCTGTTGAATCAAGACTGCCCCTGCTGGTTGCCGAAACGTTGACTACTCCTTGGACTTACTACTCACTCGGATGTCGGCAATTGGTCAGACACGCACGACCGGATAAACATGTCTTTTTAATTTCTGCTACCGACGCGGTGGCTTGCCGCTGTCTTTCCGTTATCTTTGCGGTTCCAGTTACCCTCATCAACGGCTTCCTGATTAGTTATGAGCTTGAGTGTCGTATGCCCTTGGCAGCAGTAATTCGCTCTTTCGCTCATTCACTCATTCGCAATTATTATAATGTTCGTATTAAAATTCGGCGGTACTTCAGTTGGCTCGATCGAGAGCATAAAACAGGTTATCCAGATCATTGAAACCCACCGCGAACAGGGCGATACTATAGCCGTTGTGCTGTCGGCCATGAGCGGAGTAACGAACCAGCTTATTGAAATCGGGCGGATGGCTACGGGTGGTAACCAGGACTACTCAGAACTCGTCCGGCGCATTGAAGACCGGCATTTCAACGTAGTCAAGGCTCTAATTCCGATCAAGGAACAAAGCAAGGTATTTGCGTCCATCCGGGGGGTTATCAACGAACTCGAAGACCTGCTGCGGGGCGTATCGCTGATCCGCGAGTTAACGCCCCGTACGATGGACCTGGTTATGGGCTTCGGCGAGCGGCTATCGACGGCCGTCGTGACCGAGTGTCTGCGTAGTCGTGGGCTTTCTGTCGCCTTCTGCGACGCCCGGAAGATCATCAAGACCGACGATCAGTTCAGCCACGCGGAGGTGGATTACACGCTCACGAACGAGCTGGTGCAGGCTCATTTTGCAAAAGAAACAGCGTTGCAGATCGTGACGGGCTTCATCGGCTCGACGGAGAAAGGTGAAACCACCACCCTCGGCCGGGGCGGTTCCGACTACACGGCCAGCATCCTTGGTGCGGCCCTCAACGCCGACCGCATCGACATCTGGACCGACGTAGACGGCATGATGACTGCCGACCCGCGCAAGGTACCCAACGCCTTCAATATCCCGACCATTACGTATGCCGAAGCGATGGAACTGTCGCACTTCGGCGCCAAGGTAATCTACCCGCCGAGCCTACAGCCGGCCTTTGCCCGCAACATTCCGATTCGGGTGCTCAATACGTTCAACCCGACGCACGACGGTACCGTCGTGAGCCGGACGGCCGAACGGCGGCAATACACCATCACCGGTATTTCGAGCATCGACGACATTGCGCTGGTAAACGTACAGGGCTCCGGCATGATCGGGGTAGCGGGTGTATCGGCCAAGCTGTTCGGGGTGCTGGCCCGTCACCGGATCAGCGTCATCCTGATCTCGCAGGCGTCGTCAGAACACTCGATCTGTTTTGCCATCGATCCGCGTGGAGCCGAGAACGTGAAGGCCATTCTGGACATGGAATTCGCGACCGAAATTGCTCATGGACACATCGATAACATCAGCATCGAGCGCGATCTGTCGGTTATTGCCACCGTCGGTGAGGGGATGCGGAAGAGCTCGGGTATCGCCGGAAAGCTGTTCTCCGTGCTCGGGAAGAACGGGGTTAACATCGTAGCGGTGGCGCAGGGTTCGTCGGAGATCAACATCTCGGTGGTGATCAACAAAAACAACCTGTCGAAGGCCCTCAACGCCATCCACAACGTATTCTTCCAGTCAGAAGCGCGGGTGCTGAATCTGTATCTGGTTGGTACCGGATTGATCGGCAAAACGCTGCTGAAACAGATTTGCAGCCAGTACGAATTCCTGCGCTCCGAAAAGCTGCTGAAGGTGTGCGTCGTTGGCCTGGCCAACACTAAAAAAATGCTGCTCGATCCGAAGGGCGTTGCCCTGGACGCCTGGCACGAACGGCTCCTAACCGAGGGCGTCACGACTTCGCTGCCCGCCTTTGTGGAGAAAATGCAGGACTATAACCTACCGAACTCGGTCTTCATCGACTGCACCTCCGACAAGGACATTGTGCAGTTCTACGAATCGCTGCTGGACGCCAACATCTCGGTCGTAACGCCAAACAAAGTAGCCAATTCCGGACCGTACAGCGAATACCGGCGACTGCAACGAACGGCGCTGAACCGGGGCGTCAAGTTCCTCTACGAAACGAACGTTGGTGCTGGCCTGCCCATCATCAACACCCTGCAGGGGCTGATTACGGCCGGCGACCAGTTTATTAAAATCGAAGCGATTCTGTCGGGTACGCTGTCGTACATTTTCAATTCTTTCGGTTCCGGCGATCCGGCGAGTCGGCCCACGTTTGCGGACGTAGTGCGCGAAGCCAAAGAAAAAGGGTATACTGAACCCGACCCGCGCGACGACCTGAGCGGCCAGGACGTAGCCCGTAAGATCCTGATTCTGGCCCGCGAAGCCGGTTTCCCGCTGGAGCCCTCCGATGTGACAGTCAAAAACCTGCTGCCTCAATCATGCCTGGATGCTCCCAGCGTACCAGCGTTTTTTGACGAACTGGAGCGGAATAACGACTACTTCGAAAATCTGCTTCAGGAGGCCGAAGCCGAGGGCAAGAAACTGCGGTTTGTTGCCTCGTTTGAAGACAACAAGGCCATAATTGAACTACGGTCCGTTGGACCGGAGCATCCGTTCTATCAGTTGACCGGTGCCGACAACATCGTGTCCTTCACCACGGAGCGGTACAAAGATCGGCCACTGGTGGTGAAAGGTCCCGGTGCCGGCGCGGAGGTGACGGCCTCCGGTGTGTTCGCCGACGTAGTAAGCATTGGTAGCTACCTGGCCTGATTCAAGACTTCGCTGGGCAGACTGTCGGCCGCTACTAACTCACGACCAGGTAGTTTGTTCTATCTTTTCGGCATTGCTGGCATAGATATGCAGTTCCCGAACTCGCCCGTTCAACAGCAGGCGGCAGCGAGTTCGGGCTCCTTTTTCGAGGTAGTTAATCGCTTCCTTATTAACAATGTGGCTACGGCCAATTCGGAGAAACAGTTGCTTTGGAAGCTGTTTTTCGAGCGTATCCAGGGTAAGATTTGGTACGTTGATGTGCTCAACCTGACTGCAATAAATACTGATCTGCCGATTCGACGCTTCGCAGTACATGATGTCGGCCACCGGAATGCGGTGAAACGCGGAACTACTGTGAAAAATTAGGTGCCGGGGACCGGTAAAATCAGAGTTGCCGGTCTGGGAAAAGGCTTCTTCCAGTTGCGCTACGATCTCGGCTTCATGCTCCTTATCAGCAAGCCATTTATGGTAGAACAGGCGAACTTTCTCCTTCAACAGCCGTGGATCAACCGGCTTGACCAAAAAATCAGAATGCAGGTAAGGGGCGGCTTTCTGAACGGCCGTCAGGGCCTCGTCGGGGTAGCCCGATACAAAAATAACCCCGTAGGACTGGTGCTGCACCGATAGTTCATCCAGCAGGTCGAAACCGCTCCGGACCGGCATCTTGATGTCAAGAAAAATCAGATCAGGCTTGTGCTCAATGAGCAGGTCAATACCTTCAGTAACGTTGCCCGCTTCGCCTACTACGTCCACTTCGGGCAAAGGCGACAGCAGCCCTCGCAAGGTCCGTCGGATAGGCAGTTCATCGTCAATCAATACAGCTTTAACAACGGGTACAATCATAGTTGTGTGGGTTAAGCAATCCTAATCAAGCCAATGCCGACGTAGTGTCCGACATAGGTTTCGGCTCGGTCGCTGGTGCATCATCGCTGGCTTCTTCGGGTGGGAGAACGGGATGGAGAGGCAGACTGGCTTCCTGTCGCACACCCACACCCCCGGCCTTGGTTTTAGCTAAATCCGTGATTTGTTGCCAGCTCCGCAGCGTATTGTACTCATTCAACTGATTCAGAACGGCTTCGTTAATACTCAGTCCCCGACCCGTGCTGCGTCGGCGGTACTGCCTGGCCTGGTCCAGCCCAACGCCATCATCTTCTACACAGATATACAGGCGCTCCTGGTCGAGCCTGACCGTTAGCTGCACTGTGCCGCCCTCGGGTTTATTCTCCAGCCCATGCTTGATGGCATTAGACACATAGCCCTGAATGAGCATTTTCGGCAAACTCGTCTGCATTGGTACATCGGGCGCTACCTGTACGGCAAACCGAATACGCTCGCCGAAACGCACACGTTCAAGATCCAGGTAGTTGTTGACAAACTCCAGTTCCTCGCCTAATGTCCAAAAGACCCGGCTACGGCTCGTCAACTGATTACGGAAGATAGCGCCAAACTTGGCCAGATACTCTACGATGGTTTCAGGATCATTCTCAAAAGCAACCGACTGTACCGCCATCAGAAAATTTGAGACGAAGTGCGGGTCAATCTGGTTCGATATGGCTTTCAGTTCCAGCAACGCACGCTGGCGACTGGCTTCGGCAAGTTGTTTCTGTTTATGGGCGGCTTCGGCTTCGAGTTGCGCGAGCCGGCGCTGCGTACGGGCCGCTTTGAGCCGCCGACGGGTCACTGTCCGCACCTGCCGGATTCGCCAGAACGCCAGCCCGACCACTACGCTGACAATAACCCAGGTACGAAACCACCACGTTGCCCACCAGGGCGGAGCAATCTGAAACGCTTGTACGTATGGCCGGGTATTCCAGAGGCCATTGGCCCGCAGTACCCTGGCAGTCAACCGATACCGGCCATCCGTCAGGTTACGGAATGTGATGATATTCTGCTTGACGGGCGCCGACCATTCGGCCAGGGTTGGATCGGGTTTGCCGTCCAGTCGTTCAAGTCGGTAGCTATACGTACTGTTGGTAAGCGCGTTGTGGTTATCCGGCTCAAGCAGCGTGACTTCCAGATCGTTCTGGTTTGGATTCAGGTGCATATCGGCCTGCACATCGATGCGCTGGCCGGTGCGAAGATCCCGGAACGAACAGATGCCGGCCGGAACGGGTTTGAGTTGTTCTATCAACTGCGTCTCCGGAATCATCATAACGCAGTTTTGCGTAGGTATCCAGAGACGCCCCTTTGTGTCGCGCCAATAGCCTTTAAAGAAACACTGGCTTCCGCGGAATCCATTTTCCTGGTCGAAATACATGACCCATTCCTCTCCCCGTTCGTAGAAACGCTGCCGGTCCATCACAAACAGGCCTTCCAGCGTCCCGATGATCAGGTACTTGTTCAGAAAGCGGCAGTACGTAATTGTTTTCTGTATGTAATCGGCCGCAATGCGTCGGTACTGCTTATGGTCGTACAGCCAGAGTCCCTGGTTCGTAGCCAGCCAGAGATTGCCGTGGTTATCGCGCTGGATCTCCCGCACCGTCTGCACAGGCAGGGTCCCTTCTTCCTGCCTCAGGATGCGAAATTTACGACCCCGGCCATCCCACAGCAGCGTTTTGTACGCTCCTCCAATCCAGAACGTACCAGCCTTATCCTGCTCAATTGTATTGTATTCATCGGTCGGCAATGGTATTCGGTCGGTCAGCTTCATCGTCCGCCGATTGTAGATTAGTAACGCTCCTGAGCCAGCCAATAGGTAGCGATTGCGAGGTACGTCATCGTAAAAAGCGGTTATAATGTCCGTCGTGTCCGTACCGGGAAACTGTTGCAGCACACGGCCATCAAACCGGAAGACACCATCGTTATCGCCGGCCGAAAAGACGATGTTTCCAGCGGCATCGTGCTGGGTAGACGGCCGGAAATACCGCATCAGGTGTCCCCGGAAATACGTACTGTCGACCGTGATGCCATGCGGTGTAAGCCGACTCAGGCCATTGCCCCACGAGCCGAACCAGATAGCCCCCGTACGATCCTCCCCCACGGAACAGGTCCCCTTCACCCACCCCTCCGATTCGTCGAAATACCGCCAGCCGCTTAACCGGAGGTGATAGAGCCCATCGCTCGAGGAAGCAACCCAGAGTTCGCCATTACGGTCGAAAAGCAGATGGTCGATCGGCGAACTGCTTCGGTGCGAATGACTGAGCGACTTACCATCATACCAGCAGATATTCCGGTTGTCGACCTGTCTTTGAAACGCAATTTCCTCGTTCAAACCGACCGCGCAGATGGACAGGTAATCGGCCGGAACGGGGACGGTGTACAATTTTTGTAGGGACTGACCGTCAATTCGGTAAAGGGTTGTTCCAGACAGCCCATACACCCGACCAGCCGGGTTAAGCAGCAACTGATCCAGCGCCGGTCCGGTATGCAATTCGGTAAGTCTGTTGTTTTGCAGGCTCCACAAACGCCTGTCGTCAGTCAGCAGCAGCAATCGCTTGTTGATCCGGTCCGCCAATACCCCCCGGAATGATTGCTCGGGGTTAGCAAAGAAACGACCTGTTACATTCTGAGCTTTACCACCGACCCAGCAATACAGCCGATGGCCTACATGATCGAGCTTACTTTCGGCTGTAAACCAGAGCCGACGTTCATGATCGGCGACCAGAAATCGCATCCGGTGCCGAAACACGCCGACACCATAGTCAATATGATGTTCGCGCACGATCAGGCTGGCGGTACCGATGCCGTTGATCTGAAACAGCCGGTTGTTTGCATTAGCCCAGACGATCCCGTCGTCGGTAGACGTAATGCCCGACACGTTCATATCGGGGAGCATCGGGTAGCGCCGGTGATTGGCAATGGGCAACGTTCCGTCATAAACGTTTAGTCCGAAAATGGTACCGATCCACAGTCGGCCCAGGGCGTCCTGGTGCAATTGGCGTACGTGGACGTACGAAAGACCATCGTACACACCGTATTTGCGATCGGCAAACTGCTGCGCCAGCCCATCGGTCGTCCAGCCGCAAAATACCAGTCCAGCCAGCAGGCCGGCTACATAACGGGTGGCGTGAACAAGCTGACGAACAGGCATATACAATCTCGAAACAACAGTGATTCAAGATACAAGAAATAGCCTTATGTCGATGGGTGGCACCCCGCGAACGGGCGAATACGCCTGATTTCTGCGTCAAATGACTTAGTAAGCGGTCGAATTCCTGAGTATCCAGTACCCGATCAGCAAAAAAGCCGGGCTCATCAGAGCCCGGCCAATCGAGATGCACTTTTCGTCAGGAATCAATCCTTCATTGTAAAGCGGATACGGACCATATGCCGGATCTGCGTGTCAAGACCAGCGCCGAGCATAGGTTTACCAAGCAACTGCCGGATTAATTCAGCATTCAGGGATTCGTCTTTGCTGTGCACACGGATGTCGGCCATGCGTTGTCTGGTATCAATGCGGAAGCTGATCACAACCACCCCCGCCCGGTCGGCCTGTTGCAGTACGTCGGGATACGTAAGGTAACGGGCAACCTGCCTGCTCAGGATTTTCGGCCCGGTTGGATCGTGCGGCCGGGCACTACTCGTCTGGTTGAGCGCAGTACATAGGCTTAACAGCGTGCAGATGGTGAACAGAATGAGTTTCATACCTTTTGTTGTTTACTGTTCTGATTGGTGTTGGCGCTCTGACAACCTTATCTGGTGGCTGCCTATTGATTGCTGTTAAGCCGGCTGCGGCCGCAGTCGCCAGCTTTAATGGTGACCGTACCAGACCATTTGCTCACCGACTTACCCCTCAGCTTCGCAACCGCTTCCAGCGCGTAACTGCCCTCGGGCCGCTCCACACGCAGAATCATCCCGGCAATCTCGGTTTGGCAGTCGGGTTGCTGACCTATCAGATAAGGCTTGGTTAGCGAGCCGGCCAATTCCCCATTGAGCCTCACCTCGATCTGATCGAACTGATCAGACGCTTTGTTCGTGTAGAACTGATAGCTGCCCATAGCGGGTTTGATGACTTCGCGTTCGTTGCTGCAGCTAACGGCAGTTAATAAGGTAAGCAGGGCAATAACAATCGTTTTCATTGATGGATTGACGTTTTGGTTTGAGAGGATTATTGCAAAATGAATCTGAACAGACGGCACTCATCTGCCGCGAAAGTCAGCGTACCGCTCCACTTTTTCACAACCTGACCACCTTTGGTGGCGGTTGCTTTCAGGACGTACTGACCGGCGGGCCGCTTGGCTACGACGAGCATTTTAGGAATTGACAGGCCACACTCCGGAACCGGATGCTGAGAGGTGATCAGAAAAGGAGTCGTGATTGTACCCACGGTGTCGGCATTAAGCCGAATGTCAATCCGATCGAATTTCCAGCCAGTTGTGGAGGTCCAGAATGTGAACAATCCGGCTTTTGCGGGCGGTGGTGTTCCGCCAACGTCAATGGCCGCGACTCGGCCACCGGGCGGAACCTGATCATCATTAGCCTGTGGCGGCTCGCAACTGGCGGCCGTCGCCAGCACCGCCAGTGAAAAAAGGAGTTGTTTCATCAGTAGTTGTTGTGTTTGATTGAATTACGGCTCAAAACTACCGGGCATTGGGTGGTGGACTGGATGGGGGCCTGGACAGCGGTCTGAAATGTAGGCAGGACAGCATCAAATCCGGATTTTAACGGATGAAACCTAAACCGATGAGCAAACGGTAAGTAGCTGGCCGAAAGCCAATAAACAAGCAAAGCCACCCCGGCAAACAGGATGGCTTCGCTAATGGCCTGAAAGGCAAACTGGCGCTATTTAGTAGACCTTATTACTGACACTGGTAGGTGAACGCCTGTCGGCTTTTGCGGCTGATGGGCGTCGGTACACTCAGGGTGTACGTCTGGGAGTTCTGCTCCTGAGCCGTCAGTTTGTTGTCCGCGTCATAGAGCAGAGAGATCGTAGTGGATTCACGCAGCGAACCGCGGGTGCCGTTTGCGTTGATGGCGTACGTTCTGAAGCCACTTGGCGCTTTCTGGTGCCAGAACCGGCCGGGCAATCCTTCATTATTCTGAATTAACGCCATCAACGTCATCAGGCCGGGTTCGGGCATATACGTATAAGGTGAAGCATTAGCATCAAAGGTATAGTCGGTTTCCTGCACCACGGCCGTGCCATCGACGTAGCCAAACCGGGAGCGCTCATTGATCAGGTTTCCATTAGCGTCGTAGGTAAAGGTGAATGTCCGCTCGTTAATCAGCGAACCGGTCGGCAATACCTGCCGTGCTTCCACGATTTTACTCAAACGACCCGCCGTAGTGTACTCTATCGTGAAGACCGTCTGGGTCCGCCCTCCGCTGGCGTAGGTAGCCCGGGTAGCCGGTGCGTTGGCCCCGGCAAAGTCGAACGTGATCGTGGCCTGATTGTTTGTAGCCCGTACCAGACGATTGTTTTCGTATACCGTCTGGAAGCTGGCTTCCTGCCGGGCCGACCGCTCGAAAAGGGCCGCCAGGGCCTGTCCGTTGTAGGTGAAGCCACGTTCCAGTACGTTGGTCAGGTTGCCGCTTGGGTCAACGTTCTGGTCGGTCATCCCCACCAGCCGACAGACAACCGGATCAGGATCCGACTCGCGCTTACAGGATAGGCTGGCCACCAGCAGCAATGACACAAGAATACGGTTGGGTAACAAAAAGGGTCTCATTTTTTGCGATCTATACACAGCAAATGTATACTGTATGAATAGGCTTACCTACTTTCTGACGTTAGAATAATGTAATTTAGCGAATTGACAAATTATCCCGAATTCAGTGGTACTTGACAACCCTCAGCAACTGCTTCTTGACCGGATTAGCGAGATTGGCCACCCCGAGGCCATCCGGCGGTTCTTTGGGTTACTCAAAGAGTTGATCGACATCGTCAACCTGCCCAACGGCGACGCCCGGCTGGCGTTTTCGACCCGGCGGGGTAAGGCTACCATTTCGGCCGACATCAATTTTTTTCTGGCGCTACGTATTCATAAACCCCGCCGGGGCGAGGTAGAATACTGGCTGACGGTCAAGAAGTCGTGCCAGGATCGGCTGGCATCTCTTGAAGAAGTGGTGTTTGAGCCGTTAACCGAAAAGTCGGACTATCTGTCGGTTATCATTGGGCAGTCCAACGCGCACTTGCTCTACCATCCGGTCCTGCGCACCTGCTGGGAAGATTGCCTGCTCGAACTGGTAGAAAGCAACAAACGCGGTCCGCACCTGGCCCGGCATAACTCCGACATCTACGAAGCAGCCGAAGACGAAGCCCGACTCAGTGACCTGATCCGACTGGCTCAGGACCCAACGCTCGACAAGCACTCAGGTGTCGACCGCTCGTTAAACGGCCACCATGCCGAAGAGCCGGAAGCAGATTACATCCCCCAACCGTCGGCTCCCGACCAGCCTCGCAACCTGATTCTGTATGGCCCACCCGGTACGGGTAAAACGTTCGCACTGCAACCGTATTTGCAGGACGGGAAAGCGAGTTTGATTACGTTTCATCCGTCGTACAGCTATGAGGAATTTGTGGAAGGCATCCGGCCGGAGGTGGTGGGCAATCAGGTTAGTTACCGGGTGCGGAAAGGTCTCTTTTACAAGGCCTGTCTGACGGCCGTACAGCAGGCCGGATACGCCACGCTGGCCGACTGCCTCAACGACTCGGCCGACAACCGACGTCGGCGCCTGCAACAGGCCCCGCCCCATTATCTGCTGATCGACGAGGTTAACCGCGCCAACGTAGCGAGTGTATTCGGTGATCTGATCACACTTTTAGAAGATAACAAACGGCTCGGGGCTGATCATGAACTCTGGCTGACGCTGCCCTACTCGCAGGAGCGGTTCGGCGTGCCGGCTAATCTGTTCGTGATCGGTACGATGAACACCGCCGACCGGTCGATTGCCCTGCTGGACATTGCCCTCCGCCGGCGGTTCTGCTTCCGCGAAATCGTGCCCGATCCGGCTGTGCTCAGCACAGTAGAAAGTATTGACCTACCGGTTTTACTACAAACCATAAACGACCGAATTGAGTATCTGCTCGACCGCGACCACCAATTGGGTCACGCGTACCTGACGGGTCTCGAAACCACGGCTGATCTCTGCGACGCCTTCCGTTACCGAATCATACCGTTGTTGCAAGAATATTTCTTTAACGATTGGGGTAAGATCCAACTGGTACTGGGCGACAATCCGGCCTGGGGAAAGCTACCTGAACAGCGGCTGGTCTGGATCAGGAAGAAGTACACGCCGACAATGGCCGCCAGCCTGTTTGGCGAAGTCCCCGACACGGCCGACGACGTAGTGACCTATGAGATCAATCCGCACCTGCTGCGGGGTGAGTACGAGCAGATCCCGAACGAAGCGTTTGTCCATATTTACCAGAAACCGACGTAGTGGCTTGCGGCCTGTACTACGTTGGTCCAACTGTATAAACTCATGAAAGCTCTTGTTCTGACCGAATACAATCACCTTTCTGTGCAAGACCTGCCCAAGCCGACCATCAAGCCCAACGAGGTGCTGGTACGGGTGCAGGCAGTTGGTATCTGCGGCTCCGATGTTCACGGCATGGACGGTAGCAGCGGACGCCGAATTCCGCCCATCGTGATGGGCCACGAAGCCTCGGGTATCATTGCCGAAGTGGGCGACGACGTCCGTGGCTGGTCGGTAGGCGACCGCGTTACGTTCGATTCAACCGTGTACGCCCTCGATGATTGGTACAGTCGCCGGGGCATGTATAACCTCAGCGACGGCCGCGAAGTGGTAGGCGTCTCGACGCCGGATTTTAAACGGCAGGGCGCGTTCGCGGAGTTTGTGGCCATTCCTCACCACATTCTGTACGCCATTCCCGACAACGTATCATTTACGCAGGCCGCGCTGGTCGAACCCGTGGCTGTGGCCCTGCACGCCCTCAGCCTGACGCCCATCCAGGTCAACGATTCGGCAGCCGTGGTGGGCGCGGGTATGATTGGCCTGTTCATCATTCAGGCCCTGAAACTGGCCGGTTGCGGAACAATTATCGCCATTGACCTAGACGACGACCGGCTCGCACTGGCCAGGAAACTCGGAGCCACCCACACAATCAACGCCGGAGCGTCGGACCGCAAATCGCCGGACGTAGCCAAGCAGGTACAGTCGCTCACGCACGGCCGCGGGGCCGACGTATCTTTTGAAGTGGTGGGGGCCGGTCCGACCGTTAAAACCGCCATCGACTGTGTTCGGAAAGGAGCGACCGTAACGCTGGTCGGCAATCTGGCCCCGTCGGTCGAGATACCGCTCCAAGCGGTTGTGACGCGGCAACTGCGATTGCAGGGGTCCTGCGCGATCAACGGCGAATACGAAGCGGCTCTGGCGCTCATTTCGTCGGGTCGTATCAACGTTGAAGCGATCCTGAGCGCTGAGGTACCGCTGGAAGAAGGAGCCGACTGGTTCAAGCGGCTCTACGAGAAAGAGAAAGGTCTGATTAAAGTGGTGTTGAAACCGTAAATGCGCCTGGGGCTTGGGGCAAGGGGCTCAGAGTAAAAGTTGCCCCAAGCCCCAGGCTCTTCGCCCATACCATGAAAGCGCTATTGCTTCTAACCTGGTTAGGGTCAGTGGCTGATTTCACTGAACCAGACTCCGTGTTACGTCAGATCGGTGTACGCGCTCACACTGGCTTTATCATTCCACACGCAGCCGATCTGAAGGAGATTTCTCGATCGCGGCCCGTAGGCATTGAGCTGACATACAGTCGTATGGCCATTACCCAGGAAGCCTATGAGCGTTGTAACTGCTTTGCCCGCATTGGTGGGTACATCAACTACGTTGCGTTCAACAATCCCCCCGAACTGGGACGTACCATCGGCCTGGGTGGCTTCTTCGAGCCGTTAATCAACTACCGAAAGCCGCTTTATTTTTCTGTTCGGGCCACGGCGGGGCTAGCCTACCTGACGCGAGTGTACAACGCTGAAACGAATCCGCGCAATACGTTCTTCAGCCACCCGCTCAGCGGGCTGCTGGCCTTGTCATTCAAGACGCATCTTCGTCTGACGCCCCGGGTACATGCCGAACTCGGGGCCAACTACAACCACATTTCCAACGGCGGTACGCGCCAGCCCAACCGGGGTATGAACTTCCCGACGGTGTCGGTGGGCGTTACGTATCATCCCGACCAGACATCTTTCCCCGATGCGCGCCATTGGGCCCGTCCGGCCTTATCCCGTCGATTTGTAAAGCGAGTTCTCGTCTTTGGCTCCATCCGGACGGTTCCGCAAACGGCCCTTTTTCCTGAGAAAGCCGAACCACTGTGGGGCCTTACGGCCACGGCTGGCTACCGCGTCAGTCGACTAAGTGCGTTTACGGGTGGGCTGGAGTTCGCTGATGATGGCTACACGCGTGAACAACTCCGGCGCGAAAACCGCGACGTCGACCATCGGCGCATGGCGTTGCTGGGCGGCTATGAATTATGGCTGGGTCGGTATGTTTTTTCAACGCATCTCGGCTACAACGCCTACCAGCCCAGCCAGTCCCGCAGCGAACGCGTATTTCAGCGGTATCAACTGCTTTACACCCTACAGGATCGGTGGATACTGGGTGTTGGCCTGAAAGCGATCCTGAACACCGCCGAAGGTTTTGACGTGCGGGCGGGCGTCCGGTTCTAGCCGGAACCAACGTAGTGGACCAATGCTTATTTTTCAGCCTCCTTACGCGCTTCTTTAGCCTTCTTCGTATTGGCTACGCGGGGCTTTCCATCTGCCGATGCCTTCAGCTTTTTGGCATTGGTGGCTTTTCGCTGAGCGGGTGTTAGTTTTTCCCAGGCTTCGGCGGGCAAATAGCGGGCCGTTTTATCCCCTTTGTCGGCAGGTTTGCCGTCTTCGGTCCGCCAGTCCTGATCGGTCCATTCCTCCAGATGCTTCTGCGATTCGGTACGCTCCCTGCTCTTGTAGTCGCCCCCGGCTTTCTCGTATTCGTGGGTGAGTAGCTGGGCTTTCCGGGCGCTCCATTGGCCGGATTTACCACCTTTGTCGCCCTGCATAATTTCATTTTTCAGCTTCTCGCGCAGCTCCGGATCGGTATAGTTGTCATCCGATTTCTTCGAACGGCTGCTTGCTTTGGGCTTTGCATCTTCTTTCTTCACTTTGGAAGCGGGCTTCTTCTCATCCTTCTCGATTTTGGTCGCCATTGTCGTTTGCTGATTAGTGATCAACCGTTAACCAATTGTGCCCGAAAAAGTTGACAGTACCAGTCTACACTCAATCGCCATTCTAACCATTCGATAGCTTTTGAGTTAAAATGACTGACGGCGTTATGAAAATGAAACAAGTACGTGAAGCATTATGGGTATTCTTTCTGCTGGCTCAGTCGATGACCGGTCTGTCGCAGGGTAACGGCAAATCGGCGGCCGATACGACCGGTGCTATTATTGAACGTCCGACCCGCGCTACGCTCATTGCCGAAACCGACCAACGATTCTTCTTTTTCAGCGACTCCCGCAACGAAGCTAACCGGTGGGTACCAATAAATGTCTGGGGAGCCCGGGTAGGTATGCTGCTCCCGGCGGCCTACAAAATTGGGCTTGGTGTCTATTACGCCAACCAGCGGATCAGCAAGCCCGGCCTGATTCCCGAAACGTCGGCGTCAGTCCGGCGTCAGCTACGTTACCTGACCGCTTATTATGAGCCGTATCTGTTCCGCAAAAAGCTGTGGGAACTAAGCCTGCTGACCGAGTTGGGCTGGGGCTACTCGCAATACGAACGCGTCGACAACCCGGCACTGGAACAGGAAATTGCCAAGGGGAATTTTATGCCGGCAGGTCTGGGCGTCTCGTTCTCGGTAAAACTACCACCCATCCGTGGGTTCCGGCCCATCCATTGGTTCGGCGTGAACTTCCTGTCCGGTTACCGGTTCATCCTAAAAAAAGACATTCCGGCGAGTCAGATCAACTACAATGGTCTATATTATTCCATTGGTCCAGCCTTCTTCCTCGACCGCTTCACCGCTGATTTCCGGGCGTGGAACAAACAACGGAAAGAGCGCCGAAACGAAAGAAAAAAATTAAATAAAATTAATAAAAACGGCTAATTAGTAGTCATTTAATAGCACTATTTCCTGAATTTGACTGTTATCTCAATGTACTACTCAGCAACGTTATGTATTGTATTAAGTGCGGTCAACCGATTCCCGAAGCTCGTCTAAAGGCTGTTCCCAGCACCAGGACCTGCGTTCGTTGTTCGTCAGCCCAGCGTGTTGCTGGTTTCCCGCTTATCACGGGTAAAACGGAGTACTCGGCTCTACAGATCGTGTCGCAGCAGGAGGCTCAGCAGTTGCACAAGATGGGTGCCCGGCGCGGTACGGGTGCCTCTACCTATATGAAGAAAGAGAAGCGGACGTAGTGCCGCCTTTATCACCGTAACTTTATCTATCTTGCCACACCACGAAGCCACGTTAGCGGCCGGTTCCTACGGGAATCGGCCGTTTTTGATTTAGGCCGGTCCGGCTTATCCTGGCTGATAGCGAATACCGGCGGTCAGACGTACCGTCAGACCGAGTAAGACCAAGAATAAAGTTCCCACCTTAGGTCTGACGTTACGGCTGACCGGAATTAAACGATGATAGAACCTCCCCCTTCTGACTGACGGTACGTCAGAGCGAGCTTAATTATGCTCGTTTTGTGCTTCAAATGCTTGCTACAAATAGTCGGTTTATCTGTCAGATAGGCGACATACAAACTGCCGACAATTGCGTACATTTAGCCACTATGCGCCATATCGTTATCCTCGGCAACGGCATATCAGGCATTACGGCCGCCCGCGAAATTCGCAAACACAGCGATGACCAAATTACGGTCATTTCTTCCGAAACCGATCACTTCTATTCCCGAACAGCCCTGATGTATATCTACATGGGCCACCTCGAATACCACCATACCAAACCGTATGAAGACGGCTTCTGGAAGAAGAATCGGATTGAACTGGTGCGGGCTGAGGTCAAATCCATTGATTTTGATCAGAAGCACCTAACGCTCAATCCTTCGGTTACAGAAGAGGGACTTTCGGCACCCAATGCGGCCGGGATAAGCTACGATATATTGATTCTGGCGGTGGGGTCAAAACCCAATTTTTTCGGATGGTCGGGCCAGACGCTTGCGGGCGTTCAGGGGTTGTACGGCATTCCGGATTTGGAGCGCATGGAAGCCAGCACCAAAGGTATCAAACAGGCAGTGGTCGTTGGTGGGGGATTGATCGGCATCGAACTGTGCGAAATGCTGCTGTCGCGCGGCATTCACGTTACGTTTCTGGTGCGGGAGAAGAGCTTCTGGAACAGCGTATTACCCGACGAAGAATCGGCGTTGGCGAGTCGGCACATTCGGGAACATCATGTAGACCTGCGTATACGAACGGAACTGAAGGAACTCCTCGACGACGGCAGCGGGCGTGTGCGGGCAATTGTGACAACGGCCGACGAAGAGATACCCGCACAGTTCGTAGGCATTGCCGTGGGCGTTAGTCCTAACATCAACTTTTTGAAAGATACCCCACTGGAAACCGACCGGGGCATTCTGGTGAACGAGTATCTGGAAACCAACCTGCCGGATGTCTATGCCATCGGTGATTGTGTGCAGCACCGCACTCCGCCCACCGGTCGCAAGCCACTGGAGCAGATCTGGTATACCGGCCGGATTATGGGCGAAATCGTCGCGCAAACCATACTGGGCAACCGTACAACCTACCAACCCGGTGTTTTTTTCAACTCGGCCAAGTTCTTCAATATTGAGTACCAGACGTACGGCCTGGCCCCGGCGCACCTCCGCGACCATAGCCACCTCCGGACCTTTTATTGGGAACACGCCGATGGCCGAAAAGCCATGCGCTTTTATTACAAAGCCGACGACCAGGTCATCGTAGGGGTCAATACGGTTGGCATCCGGCAACGGCAGGAGGTCTGGACCCGCTGGATCACCGACCGCCGAACCATTCAATACGTACTGGAACACCTGCCCCAGGCTAATTTCGACCCGGAGTTTTACAAACAGCACGAAGCCGAAATCCTGACTAATTTCAACGCGACAAACCCGGGGAACACCATACGGCTGAAGGCAAAAAAGGGGTTATTTAGCTGGCTGAGCGAACAGATCAGTTAAGCAACATACATCCCTCCAGGTACGTAGCGTTTATGAGTCGCAGTGGGTCAGAACTTACAATCAGTTATGAAAAAAATAGTACTTGCAGGGTTTATTAGCCTGTTCAGCACGCTGGCATCAGCTCAGGTATTGGTCGGAGGAGTTAACATTAATGAGAAAGACATTACGTACTGCCAGATGATTGGTTCGAATCGGGCGGGTGGGTTGTCGACAACCCGCATCTGGATCGACTACGGCCAGCCCCGCTTTGCCACCAATCCCTTCAACCAACCAACAATTAGCGGTCCCGACGGCGTTCCTATTGACTTTGCCACGGTTATTGCCGCCCTGAACTTCATGACCCGCAACGGTTGGGAGTTAGTCTCGTGGCAGTTGGCGTCCGACAAAGAAGGTGGCGAAGGCCGGTTCGTTTATCTGCTCAAAAAGCGCGAGAATCAGGCCAGCCAAAACCAAGGAAAATAAACGCAACCCTGTTTTTAGGCGGGTGCATCAGACCCCTGTGAACATAAACTGGTTCGCCACCTCCCAACCCTGACCGGTATGGCGAAGCAGTGCAAACGCGTCGGCGGTGAACGTTCGGTCGTATTGTTGCGCGGAGAAGTAGGCCCAGGCTTCGGGAAAGGCGGCCTGGGTCAGATCCCGAAACGCAACAGTCATGTGGGGGTGAAAAGGCCGTCGGTCCGGCTCGATACCGTACGTCTGGTAGCCAAATTCCGCCAACTGTTGCTGACAGTCCGATAAGAATTCGCTGGGTAGAACGTTGACAAAAATGACACGTCGGCCAAAGCGGGCGAAGTCACGTAGCGATACTACGAACGGCACCTGCCGGTCAGCCGCCGTCTGCAACGCAGTGAAGTCCGTCCGGTCGCTGCGAAACGGTGGAATCAGCGTAATATGCGGGGGCGACCGGAGCGCATGGCCGGAGCCGAACCGTTCCAGTGCCGTTTGTTTGAAGGCCGTTACCTCCCGCTGGATGTCGGCAGGAGATAACAGGGCAACGAAATAAAGCTGCACGAATCAGACCGCTTCCGCAACCTCCCACCGGATTGTTACGTCCTGTATAATATCCGGATGCAGGCTGATGGCGACTGGGCAGGTATGCGCAATCTTTTCGAGCCGGGCGCGGGTTTCGTCGTTGGGCAGGAAAGGGCCGTCGCTGTTGTTGGGCCGGAGCGTCAGTTCGATCTCGATACGGGCAATGCGCCGGGGGGCATCGCTGGACATCACCTTCGTGACCGACAGCTCACTACCCTTCAGGTCAATTCCATCGCGACGGGCGTTGATTCCCATGGTAGTGATGATGCACGTACCAAGTGCGTTGGCAACAAGATCCGTGGGCGAAAACGCTTCCCCGCGTCCCTGGTTGTCGGTGGGGGCATCGGTATTGATTTTGGTACCCGATTGCAGGTGCGTACATTCGGTGCGCAGATCGCCCAGATAGTCAATGTGAATCGTTGGCATAGGATTCGAGATTCAGTTTTTGGGTAAACAGCCGGTCAACAACGTGCGTATGCAACCAGGATCAACTGTGGTAACTGGCTGACCGACTGAAATTACCCAAACATAAAAATTAAGAATTGGTTACCCTAATAGTGCTACTGCCTTATGTTGGGAATTGATTGAATTTTAGTACTTTTAATTCACGATTTTTACAAAAATGCGAACGATATACAAAGCACTGAGTGTAGCACTGGGCTGGTGTCTGCTGGTTGCTGGCGGGGTTTCGGCACAGAACCTCGACTCAGAAGAAGATAATTATCAGACCATCACCACCTACGGCGTTACTACCAACACTAACTCCGGTATTCTGGGCGGTTTTTCGTTCCGGCAGGCTAAACTGTTGCCCACTCAGTTGTTCGGCATGAAGCAGTACCGGTACCTTAGCGTGGAACTGGTCAATGTGAAGCACCCGAAAGAGTTTCAGTCAAATAACGGCATCACGGGTTCACGCTACATCGACGGGAAGCAGAACTACCTGTTCGTGCTGCGGCCACAGTATGGCCGGGAAGTGAAGCTGTTTGAACGCGGACCCGACGAAGGCATCGCCGTAAGCGGCATTGTGGCCGCCGGGCCGTCGCTGGGCATCATCAAACCGTATTACGTACAGATTCAGGAAGGCAACCAGACCCGCACCGTTCCCTACTCAACACTGGCTACAATTGGCGCAACGCCCGTTGGCTCCGGGGGGCTGTTTCAGGGAATTGGCCAGTCGAAACTAACGGTCGGGATCAACGTAAAAACTGCCCTCAGCTTCGAACTCAGCACATTCCGCAGCAACACAACCGGTATCGAGATCGGCTTCCTGGCCGAGCTTTTTCCGCAAAAAATCATCATCATGCCCGGCAACAACCCCGCCAATCCGGAGGAGGGCAACCGGAGCTTCTTCACATCCGGCTACGTAACGCTCTACTTCGGATCAAAGAAATAAATTTTGAAGGAGAAAGGGAGGAGGGAGGAAAGGAGAAAGGGGACTATCCAATTCCTTTCTCCTTTCCTCCCTCCTCCCTTTCTCCCCTTTCCTTCCTTTCCTCCTTTATCTTGAACTTTACGGGCGGAAAAGTAATTTTGTTGGAAAGGATTGTGGAGCCATGATCGAACTACCTGTAATACCCTCCGAACAACAACGTAAGAAAAGGCCGGACTGGCTGCGTGTGAAGCTGCCGATCGGCCCGGAATACGCCAAAGTTCGAAAACTGGTCGATACCTATAAACTGCATACCATCTGCGAGAGCGGCAACTGTCCGAACATGGGCGAATGCTGGGGTGCCGGTACGGCCACGTTTATGATTCTGGGCAACGTCTGTACCCGGAGCTGTACGTTCTGCGCCGTAGCCACGGGTCGGCCCAATGAATACGATACTGACGAGCCCCGGCGCGTAGCCGAAGCCATCGTGCTGATGAAGGTCAAGCATGCCGTGATTACGTCCGTTAACCGCGACGAACTGAAAGATCGGGGTGCCGAAATCTGGTACCAGACCGTTCGGGCTGTGAAAGAAGCTTCGCCAGCGACAACCATCGAAACCCTGATTCCTGATACCAAAGGGAACTGGGAAGCCCTCACCCGGATGATTTCGGCCGGGCAGGAAGTCGTATCACACAACATGGAAACTGTGGAACGCCTGTACCGCCGGGTGCGGCCGCAGGCCCGATATGAACGCAGCCTCGAGCAGATTCGCCGGACCAAGGAATACGGCCAACGTACTAAATCGGGAATCATGCTCGGCCTGGGCGAAACGCACGACGAGGTGTTTAAAGCCATGGACGACCTGGTTGAAAACGGCCTGGATATCCTGACGCTCGGGCAGTACCTGCAACCGACCAAAATGCACCACGAGGTAATCGAGTGGATTCACCCCGATACGTTTGCCATGTACCGCGAAGAAGGCCTGAAACGCGGCCTGAAATACGTTGAATCCGGACCGCTGGTACGGTCGAGCTACCATGCCGAACGACATGTGCTGGTGTAGATTTAACAGAAGAGTTGCAAACAATTCGGCGTAACTGTTATTTAGTAGTAAAGTCCGGGCGATCCGTTCGGACTTTTCTTTTGCCGCATGAAAAAATACGACTTCATCATCGCCGGGGGCGGCATGGCGGGTTTAAGTCTGGCGTATTACCTGAGTCAGTCACCGCTGAGCGATCGCTCGATCCTGATACTTGACCGGGACTCTAAAGATCGCAACGACCGCACCTGGTGTTTCTGGGAACGAGATGCCGGACCGTTTGAGTCGATTGTGTTCCGTAAATGGCGGACGGTCGATTTTCATGGCACTACCTATGCCGGGCCGCTCGATCTGGGCGACTACCAGTATAAAATGCTGCGCGGTATCGACTTCTATGATTTCATGCGGGAGAAACTCAATGCACACAGTAACATTGAGTTTCAGCAGGCAACCATCAACCGGATCAAGGACACCCCGCAGGGTGGGTTTGTGATCGCCGACGATGAACCTTACATCGCCGATTATGTCTTCGACAGTACGTTTGCCCTGAAGATGAACCAGCCCGAACATCACAACTTGCTGCAACATTTTCGAGGGTGGGTGATCCGTACTGAAAAGCCGTGTTTTGACCCCGAACGCCCCCGGATAATGGATTTTCGGGTGGAGCAGCACGGCGATTGCCGATTCGTTTACGTCCTGCCATTCGACGAACGGACGGCGCTGGTCGAGTTTACGCTGTTCAACGATAAGCTCCTGACCGAAGAAGAATACGAAAATGTACTGCGCCGGTATATCGAACAGCATATCGATACGGGCAGTATCATCAGGGGGCAGGAATGGCTTAAGGAGGCCGGTCCATTTGATCAGCAGATCGACACCACAACGTACCAGATCAGCGAGGTCGAAACCGGGGTCATTCCCATGACCGATGAGCCAACGCAGGAAAACCCCTCCGAACACATCGTCCGAATTGGTACGGCGGGCGGTCATACTAAAGCATCGACGGGCTATACGTTCCAGCGCACGCAACGTTACCTGCGCGACATTGTGCAAAACCTGGTGGATACCGGCAAACCCAACCGCAACCCTGCCTGGTTCGACCAACGGTTCAAACTCTATGACAGCGTTTTTCTGAACGTGCTGGAGAAACACCGCCATCCCGCCGACGACGTGTTTACGCGGGTTTACGTGGAAAACCCGCGTCGCGTTTTCAAGTTTCTCGACGAAGACACGCGGTTGATCGAGGAACTCCGTCTGTTCACGACCATGCCCTGGTGGCCATTTACCGCGGCTTTCTTCGACGTTATACGTCGGCGGTGGTTTGGGTAGCGGCTACTCCACCGTTTCGATCGCTTCCTGAAAGCGTCGGAGAACGTCCCGGTACAGGCGGTGCCGGGATGCGTTAGGCTCGAACGTAACGCCAAATTCGACCCGCTCGGCGGCTTCGTCCAGTGACTTGACCAATCCGACGGCTTTCATGGTCAGGAGGATGGCCCCGATAGCGCCACTCTCGTTACTGGCGTTGAGCCGCACGGGAACCCCCGCCATATCGGCCAGCATCTGCACCCAGAAGGCCGACTGGGCAAAGCCTCCGTTGGCGTGAATAACCCGCGTAGCGCCGATCTTCGTAGCCAGCAGCTCATTGATGGTCAGCAAATTCAGCAGAACACCTTCCAGTGCTGCCCGCACGAAATGGGCCTGCGTGTGCTGCCAGTCGACGTGCAGATACGCTCCGCGCGCGTGGGCATCCCAGAGGGGAGCACGTTCGCCCTGGAGGTACGGCAGAAAGAGCAACCCATCAGCTCCGGCTGCTACCTCCTCCGCCTGCGTCAGTACAGCCTCGGTCTCCTGGCGCATGAACCGCTCTGAAAGCCACTCCAGTACATTCCCACCGTTGTTGGTCGGCCCGCCGACTACGTAGTAGCCTTCGTCTAATATGTAGCAGAACAGTCGGCCCTGCGGGTCGCGCAACGGTTGCCGAACCGTCTGGCGAATGGCTCCGCTGGTGCCAATGGTCAGCGTAGTGATACCAGTAGCTACGGCCCCGGCTCCCAGATTAGCCAGACAGCCATCCGAGGCCCCAATCAGCAACTCAACACCCACCGGCAAACCCAGCGCCGATGTCCAGGTATTGGATTGCAATGGCCGGCGGTGCGTAGTAGGTACCAGCGCCGATAGCTGGTCCGGCCGAACTCCCGCAAACTGCATAGCTTCCTCGCTCCATTGTCGACTGGTGGCATTGAACAGGCCACTGGCCGTGGCAATGGAGTAGTCAACCTCAAACGTACCGGTCAACCGAAACCACAAAAACTCCTTGATAGACCCAACATGAGCCGACCGACGAAGCAACCTGGGGTCGTTTTCGCGCAGCCACGCCAGCTTACAGAGGGGTAACATGGGATGAACAGGCACCCCCGTCTGCTGATAGAGGAACTGACCGAGTTTATCAGGCCCTTTCCGAAGGTCGTCGGCCTGGGCTTCGGCGCGGTTGTCGGACCAGACAATGGCCTTGCTGAGGGGCTGTCCGTCAACATCCATAGCCAGTAAACTGTGCATGGCTGAGCTAAACGCTACGTGTGTGATGGTGCTGCCATCGGCGTCCACTTCGCGGCTTACTTCCGCCATCACCCGGCTCAATGCCTGCCAGATTTCATCAGGGTCCTGTTCAGCATATCCCGGTTCGGGAGTAAGGGTAGTAACGGTTGATGACGCATGGGCAACAATCCGGCTCAAATCCGCCGACATGGCGAGGGCTTTGACATTCGTGGTTCCGATGTCGACCCCGACAAAACAGTTCATACCGCGACAGGTGGGTTTTGGTGGCTATACAAACGCAAGTTTGGGCAAAGGCGGCATAAAACAAAAAGCCGGATGCCATCCTCTTGCGACAGCACCCGGCTTTCTGACCGGTTTCGTAACAGAACCAGTCAATTACGAAACTTCTCCTGCTGGTTCATCCACTACTTTTTTACCACCCAACAGCTTACGCAAAGCCGATAACCCTCCGGCAACACCGATCAGAATCAGCTTCCAGAACTTGGCAATCAGGGCAAAGAACCCGACTTTGGCCAGCACTTTTCCAGCCACCAGCCCGCCGATCCCGACAGCCGCTACCTCGTCCAGCTTCGGATCGAAATCGGTGTATTTATTTCCGGATTCAAACGCTACGCTGCCAATTACGCCCGGAATCTGCTGCTTCACAGCCGCCAGTTCGTTCATACCGGCGATGGCATTCAGGCTGATAACGCCTTTGCGACCCAGAATCCGTACGTCGTAGTTGAGCGTATTGACCGTAGCACTGTCGCCGAATTTGATTTCCTTGGCCCAGTGCAACACCTTATGTTCTTTGTCGTAGAACGGGGGCGATGCCCAGCCGACGAGTGCAATGGACTGATAGCCATTTTTTACGCGGTCGGCACTTTCTTCTTCCGTGCCTTCCTGCATGTCTTTCAGTAGGTCGTTGTAGTCAATTTCATCAGCGTCTTCATCCTTCACGTAGCCCATCTCGTCGTAGGTGACGTTGAACGCCCACGACTGCTCGGCCAGTGGTCCGCCCTGCTCCGGAAACAGCATACCCTGCGTAGAGGAGGATACATCGGCTGGGTTACCCCATAGATCGACCAGCACCCGGCGGCTCTGATCGGCATCCAGAAACTTGAATCCCTTGGGGACTGTCAGCTTCGCCATGCCGTTTTTAAGCGCGATGACGCCCGTCTGGTAGGTAAACGTACGGTTGATGGAATCAATTACGGCCTGATCGGCATCGGTTTGCGCGAACAGAAGCGCAGGAACTGCCACCAGACAGCTCATTATCAGTAAATACTTTTTCACGGAGGTACGAATGGTAGTATGTAAAACTGTATGTAAAAAGGCCATAAGTCAACATATTCCCAAAAATCGGCACGCGTATTTATTATGCGTAGTCCTCCGCCCGATGTAAGCTAGTCTGTTGTCAGTCGATTATTTCTCCCCGTTTGAGCAATGTCTTATACTCAACGCTGGACACAAGACAATACTCATCAAGGGGCCACTTTTCCCACTGCTTTTTCCGCTCCATTGATTGAGTAGCTTCCTCCAGGTTGACAGCCGTAAGCTGGTCGAATGATTGCCATTTGTGGGTTGACGTAGTGCTGATTGGTCGAATCAGTATAGTATACGTTTGCATGATAAGTGATACAACTAAAGTGCAGTAATGTTACTCAAGTATATAGACGTTGAGACTATCACTTGGTCATGGTTACTGCTTCACTATTTTTCGTTTAGTCAAGACTTGATCCGCCTTGTCTGTTCGATCGTGCCCCTTACAGTCTATGTCAGTGGCAGCGGTGATCGCTCATGTTCATGGTTTTAGTTCGTGTTTACCGATAGTCTGATAGCGGCTGCTGTGATCGCTTTTCGCTCTAACGGCTCAAAACTGTTACATTTGTTAAATGTCGTCTCTGCGTCTTCTTGCTATTCTGATTACTACGCTGCTCATACAGACCGGAATGATGGCCTGTCGGTCGTCGTCGGCCTCCGAAACGGCCACGCCCAAAGCTACTCAGTTGACAGGCCAACAATTGGCGCAGGCCCATTGCAGTAGCTGCCATCAGTTTCCCGATCCGTCGCTGCTCGATAAGGCAACCTGGCAGCAGGGGGTTTTGCCCAACATGGCCGTACGGCTTGGGGTTTCTACCGAGCAGATGGCTTTTTATTCGACGATCGCCGATCCGGCCGAACAGCAACGCGTGATCGCTTCCGGGCTTTTTCCAACAACGCCGGTGATTCACCCCTCCGACTGGCAAAAGATTGTAGCCTACTACCAGACCGAAGCGCCGGATACGCCCCGCCCCCAGCCCGCCCACCGTCCTGTTCAGGCTGAACTCCCCCTCTTTCTGGTGCAGACCCCAACCGGCACGCTCAATGGTATGGTTACACTGCTTCAGTATGACTCGCTGTCGCATCGCATCTGGGCTGGTGACCGGTCGGGCCACCTCTATGCATTCAATGACCGGCTGGAGCGACTGGATACGGTCCGGGTCGGCAGTCCGCCTGTCGGTTTGCGCACGAACCGCGACGGTAGCCTCGACCTGCTCGCCATCGGCCTGATGGACCCCAACGACCAGCAGACCGGCGAGTGGCTTCACCTGCCGAATCCCCGGCAACCGGCTACGTCCCGCATCCAGACCCTGCAGCGGCCCGTACACGCGGCCTTTGCCGACCTGAACCGCGACGGGCGCGAAGACGTAGTGATCTGTCAGTTTGGGCATTACCTCGGGCAACTGACCTGGCATGAACAGCTATCGTCGGGGTATAAAGCGCACGTAATTGAGGCCGTACCGGGTGCCCGCCAGACCATTATCCGCGACGTAGACGGCGATCAGTGGCCCGATATTGTAGCGTTGCTGACGCAGGGCGACGAGCAGGTGGCCGTGTTCTACAACCTGCGCAATGGCTTTTTTCGGAAAGAAACCGTGCTTCGGTTTCCGCCGATCTATGGCTCCAGCTACGTAACTCTATCCGATGTTGACCGCGACGGCGACGAGGACCTGGTGTACACCAACGGCGACAACGCTGATTATTCGATCGTACCGAAAGCATACCACGGGGTCCGTATCTTTCTGAACAACGGTCAGTTCCGCTTTAAACAAGCCTGGTTTTATCCGATGCACGGTGCCAGTCAGGTTATAGCCCGCGACTTTGACCAGGACGGCGACATTGATCTCGCGGCCATTGCTTATTTCCCGGATTTTACGCAGCAGCCTAATCAGGGGTTTGTCTATTTCGAGAATGAAGGTAAGCTCAGCTTCCGGCCCCGAACATTCGCCAATGCCGGTCGCGGGCGCTGGCTGACGATGGACGCCGGGGACGTCGATCAGGATGGCGACGAGGATATTCTGCTGGGATCATACTTCCAGCCGGTGAACCCCAAATACCGCGACATGATGGAAAACTGGCGCAAGCCGGGTACGGGCATTACGCTCCTGCGGAATTCGTTGCGGAAAAGCATAGCTGGTGGCAAACAGCATCTGAACACGGCCTTTCGATAATACCAACAGAGCAGAGACTCGTTGTACGTCGTAGAACGATCAGCCGATTTGTCAACTAAGCAATCCCAAAAGCCCTGGTTATAAAATCGCTGGTATTTGGTATCTTAACGTCTGGTTAGACTTTTCTTCATCAGACGATTACCGTATGAAGCATCTGCTACGTGCTCTCTTTGTGTTGATGCTGTTGGGTGTGGGGCCGGAACAACGAGTACTGGCGCAGATGGATTCGCTGCCCCTGGCGGATACCATCCATCTTACTAAACAACAAGCTTTTTTATCGTTCCGGCGCAGCTACGACTATCACTACGCCAGTGGCTTGTCGGATATGCAACTGCGGCCCCTCCTCCGCCAATCGACCAACCCTGCCACCCGGAAGTACGTTCGGCGGGGGCAGCAGGCTCAACACGTGAACGTCGGTATGAATGCAGCCGGTTATGGGCTTTTCATGGGCGGATTGTTTACACCCCTGCACCGTCCCGAAACAAACCTGTCGATGATGCTGGGCGGGGTCGGGCTTTTCTATGGCTCGTTGATCGTGACCGGACAACGCGCCCGCCAGTACGAAAAAGCCGTACGGTCGCATAATCAGTTTCTCCGGGGTCAATCGGCCGATTACTACGCGCCCCTGTTCGACAGAGGGTTCCAGGTTCGCCCGTTGTCGCTGGCTGATACGATAAGCGTTGTACGCCGGGGGTTAAGCAACCGCTATACGTACCGGGGGATTCAGCTCCATCCGGGCGGGCAACTGACAAAACTGGCCGATCGGCTCGGCAACCAGGATGTAAAAGATGGCCTGCAATACAACCGGCGGGTCGAATACATCGCCGGACTCATCAATACCCTCAGCATCAGCTTTTTGTTGCCTCGCATCATGCTGTTCGGTATTCAACGGGCAAACGGGCGCTCAGCTACGCTGAACTCGCCATTGGTGTGGGGGTCGCTGGCGGGCCTTACATTCGGTCATGGGTTGCGTATCCACGCCAATCGGGTCCAGCTCCAGACAGTGCAGCTCCTCAATGATCGGATACGCAACCAGCCCCCTCCTACCATCCTGACCGAATTTGAGCGCAGTCCGTCCAATCCCTGATGATAACAGTATTTGTATTGATGCTGTGTTTACCCCAAACCGGAGAGACAGACCCGTACCCCAAACCCCTGAAGGGGCTTAGCGCTGCCACTTCAAGATTCTGGCATTAGCAGCGCTAAGCCCCTTCAGGGGTTTGGGGTAATATTTCAGGATTACAAAAAGCTACGGTACGTAGGATTCCAGTACGGTCATGTCGCCATCCGGCACGAGCGTCACCGAGTTAATCGACGCCGGAATCAGCGCACACTGCCCCATCGTCAGCGGTACGTTGTAACCGCCCTCGGTTTGTACCGTCAGTGCACCGGCTACGCAGACCAGAATCACAAAGGAGTCAACGTGCGTGTAGTCGTGCAAAACCTCCTGATCGAAGTTCAGTACGTTCGTGACGAAGTAGTCGCTCGTGACGGCATTGACGCTCTCGTTGCGTTTCTTCTCGTACCGGGTCTTGTAGTCGTCGTAGTGCTGATAGTTGATCGCGTCGACAGCCAGTTCCGTGTGGAGTTCGCGCTTCTGGCCTTTATCGTCGGTACGGTCGAAGTCGTAGATGCGGTACGTAATGTCGGACGTCTGCTGAATTTCGGCCAGCAGGATACCCTTACCAATGTAGTGAACCCGGCCGGCCGGTAAGAAAAACACGTCGCCCGCGTGCACGTCCTCCATATTCAGGATGTCCGTCAACGTATTGTCGGCCACGGCTTTTACGTATTCGTCTTTCGTCACCTCCCGGTTGAAACCCGAATTCAGCTTCGCTCCTTCGTCGGCTTCGAGAATGTACCACATCTCGGTCTTGCCGAAACTATTGTGCCGCTCTTTCGCCAGTTCGTCGTTCGGGTGTACCTGAATAGACAGGTCGTCGTTGGCGTCGATGAACTTCACCAGCAGCGGGAACGTATCGCCAAATTGCTCATACACGTGTTTGCCAACCAGTTCCTCTTTGTACTCCCCTACGAGTTCCTTCAGGTTCTTTCCTTTCAGCGCTCCCTCGGCTACCACCGAAATATTACCATCTACCCCCGAAACCTCCCAGGTTTCACCGCAGTTGGGCAGGGGCGAAAAGTCTTTTCCCAGAATTGTGTTAATCTTTTGACCACCCCAGATTTTGTCTTTGAAGATCGGCTCGAAGGTAAGCGGGTACAGCATAAATACGATTGATTGAAAGAGTTGATGGTTGGCTAACTGATGGCGTATTGGTTTTGTTAACGAGCTATTCGCGCGGGGAGGCTTTGTACACACCCGCTTCAGCCAGTTGAACCGGGCCGGTAGCGTCCAGCACAGTCAGGCGGATTTTCCGGCTTTTCACAGGGGCGAATCGCAGTAACCGCTTGTACCCCACGGTCGTAAAGGTCTTCAGGGGCTGCCAGCTTTCATTGGTCCAGTACTCGATCTGCCCGTTCGCAATCCGCTGACCGTTCAGGATGTTTTCCTGGATAGCAATTCGATCGAACGTCTGTTCCCGACCCAGATCAATCTCAACGGGCTGGTTGGTCGACAACGTAACGTACGTTTTCAACTGATCGTCGGTCAGGCTGGGGCTTCCGCTAACAAAGTTTGTCTTAAACGTTTCGTCGAGGATACTCCGGAACTCGCGCAGGCTGGCTACGTCCGGCTCCGACAGCAGTCCGTCGCGGTTGGGTGGTACGTTCAGCAAAAGCAAACTGTTACGCCCCACCGACTGATAGTACAGGTTGACCAGATCCTGAGCCGACCGGACTTTGGTATCCTCGGCAGGGTGATAGAACCAGCCCGGACGGATAGATACGTCGGTTTCGGCCGGAATCCAGTGTTTGCCGTATTTATCGCCCTGGTTCAGGTATTTCGGATCGGCTTTTCCGGGGGCCATGCCGTCAGTATTGATGGTTGACCAGCAGGTTTCGCCCGCGTTACCGGCTTCGTTGCCGACCCATCGTACATCCGGGCCTACGTCGGAAAACATGACTGCGTTGGGCTGAAGTTCGCGCACCAGCGCCCAGTATCCATCAAAATCGTAGGCCATATCGCGGGCATTTTCGCCCTTGGCTCCGTCGAACCACACTTCGGCCACTTCGCCGTAGTTAGTCAGCAGTTCGCGGAGCTGATTCTTATAAAGTTCATTGTATTCGGCCGTTCCGTAGCGCGGATCGTGTCGGTCCCAGGGGGAGAGATAAAAGCCGAATTTCACCCCAAATTCGCGGCAGGCATCGGCCACCTCCCGAACAACATCGCCCTTACCGTCGCGCCAGGGGCTACTTTTAACTGAATGTTCGGTATAGGCTGAGGGCCACAAACAGAAGCCGTCGTGGTGTTTGGCCGTAATGATAGCGGTTTTAAAGCCGGCCTCCTTCAACGATTTGATCCATTGCTTAGCGTCAAGTTTAGTAGGGTTAAACTGCGCTGGTGTCTCTGTTCCATCACCCCATTCCTTATCGGTGAACGTATTAACGGTAAAGTGCAGAAAGGCAGTAGTTTCTGATTGCTGCCAGGCTATTTGACGGGGTGTGGGGGTTGGTTGCGCGGTAACTAGGGTAACAGCCAGAAGATTAATACTGAATAAACCGCTCAACAATTGCTTGATCATAGTTTCCTTTTAGTTACAGTAAGTAGATAGTTTCAGCAAAAGTAACCCGATTTTCTAAAGGAGCGATACGTTCAGCGTTTGTCAAAGCACTTGTTCCAGCATCCGGATGTATCCATCGATTCCCGCTTCGATTTCGTGGAGGTAGATAAACTCGTCGGCCGAGTGCGACCGGCCTGAGTGTCCCGGTCCACACTTAAGCGACGGGCAGTCGAGCAGGGCCTGATCGGAGGTGGTCGGTGAGCCGTAGGTATGCCGACCCAACGCCAGCCCCGCCCGCACAATCGGGTGGTCGGCCGGGATGCTCGACGGCTTCAGCCGGATGGAGCGCGGCTTGACCTCGGATTCGATATGATTCCGGATCGTGTCAATTACGTCTTCCAGCGTGTACTGCTCTGTCACGCGTACATCGACGGTAAAGGTACAGGCGTCCGGCACGACGTTATGCTGCGTACCGGCATTGATGATCGTCACCGACATTTTGATCGGCCCCAGCGTCGGCGAAACCTTCGGGAACTGGTACGTTGTCAGCCAGTTGATGTCCCGAATGGCGCGGTAGATGGCGTTATCGCCTTCATCGCGGGCGGCATGACCACTCCGGCCGTGGGCAGTGCAATCAATCACCAGCAGGCCCTTTTCGGCTATGGCCAGTTGCATTTCGGTCGGCTCGCCCACGATGGCGAAACTGATTGGCGGCAGTTCGGGCGCAACAATTTCCAATCCATCGCGACCGGAAATTTCTTCCTCGGCGGTAGCGGCCATCACGATGTTGTAGGCCATGTCGGGCCGGTCGTAGAAGTAGCAGAAAGTCGCCAGCAGGGAGACCAGACATCCACCGGCGTCGTTGGAGCCCAGGCCGTACAGCTTGCCGTCACGCTCCAGGGGCTCAAAAGGGTCGAGTGTCCATGATTTATTAGGCTTCACCGTGTCGTGATGCGAGTTGAGCAGCAGCGTCGGTTTAGCCGGGTCGAAATAGCGGTTATACGCCCATAGGTTATTTTTCAGGCGTTGAACCGGAATCTGATGATGAACAAAGAAGTCATTGATCAGAGTGGCCGTCTGGGCCTCTTCCCGGCTGAACGACGGCGTAGCGATCAGGCGTTTAAGTAACGAAACCGCATCGGCGGTAAGCGTTTTCTGTTGAACCGTACTGGTTGTAGGTTGGGACATAAAACGAGTGTTGGCCCCCCAAAGATACGGCCTAAGTACCGTAGTTCTGTCGAGTAGCCCAAACTTTAGACTGGCCTCCCACACCGGCAAACGAACTAGTGACTCTCCATACTCTCGTCGGACGGGCTAAAGTAATTTTTGTACTACATTGGGGAGAATAATCGCTTGCTACTTCAACATTCAGTTATAAACCTCAATTGTGTTTGTCAGGGAATTCAAAATAGGTTAGAGAAAATGAGAACGATCGTGGCTCTTTTGCTACTCTGCACGGGGTGTGCGAGACAACCCACCCTCCCGGCAGATAGCCGGCACAACGTAGTCGGTATGCTCAGTGACTCTACCTGGTTTGCAACCGGTAAAGCACTCCGGTTAGTCAAACGGAGTGAAGCTCCAACGTCGGTTAGGCAGTTTAACCTGCAGATAACAACCGATCTTGGTTATCCAGGCAATACGTCTGCTAATCGGTCACCAATCGTCACAGGCTGCAACGGTGACTGCGTTCCAACCCAGCGCCTTCACCTCTATACCATTCCGTTGAGAAAAGGGAAATTCAAGCTGAGCAAACTCGACAAACGGCGGGTCGTTGACGATGAGCGTACAAACTACTGGCTGTTGATTAACGGCGGTGGCGTTGTAAAGAACTACCGATTCGGAGGGCGTCGGCATGGCTGGGTCCGTATCACGCGGTATGATCGCCAGTCGAATGTCATCGAAGGGCGGTTTTCGTTTGATCTCGATGAGAACCTGAATCAAGTCGGCCGCCGACTCAACAGCCTGCCATCTGTAGCCCGCTTCCGCGACGGTCTATTTCGCATTCCGTTGGAAGACGTAACGTTGAAAGACTGATTCCCGGTATTGTAAGTAAGGCAGCCGACTCTTACCCTATTTTGCTCCTGGAATCGCTCACTGGGCTTTCTCTGATTGGCTACGCTCTTGTTAAACTGCGCCGAAAAGCGTGAAGGATGTCTGCTGTCTGCCATCCATTATTCACATTACATCATGGCTGAGTGGCGTTGGCGTGAAAATACGCTTCGACGGCCTGGCTATCCTGCCAGTCTACGGGCGCGTTCCGCAGGGTGATGGCCGCGGTGTTGGTCGGTGCGATCAGAATAATTTTAACGTCTGCCCGGTAGTTCAGCAGCGATTGATTTGACTTGTACGGACCCGTTAATTTAGCCGCGAGTCGAACCTTATCGGGTAGCAGTTGCGCCGTGGTTTCGATCACGCTGCCGGGCTCGGTAGGAACGGAACCGAGGATATTGAAGCGCACCGAATTCAGCGTCCAGCTATTAACCGCGTCGCGCAGATATACTAGCACCGCGCCCTGCTCTGCGATTTCGGCGTACTTCTCCGGCGTTAGCGACAAATACCCGTACGTTGTGTAGATTTTCGTAAGGCTGTTATACTCCGGGTCGCAACAGACGCCAAACCGTTGGCCCTTGTACACGTAGCTCCAGGCGTTGACGGTACCCGGATCCCCCTTAGGGCCCTGCTGACCCGGATCGCCCTTGGGACCCTGGGCACCTGTCTGGCCCGTTGGCCCCTGTGGCCCCGGAACCGTTTCCTGCTGGCATGCGGTCAGGCACACCAGCAGGCTGAATACAAATAATTTAGCAGTAGAAAGCTGTTGGAGGAAGGTGGTGGTTTTCATAACCGATTGTACCTGTTGGTTTGATGACGGACAACTAACAGGCACAAAGTTGAACCACCTGCTCCCCCCGGCAAAGCTAAACCGGAACTAACTGCGCCGGGGGCAGTATGAACTGTCAATCATAGGGACGGACTGACAATTGAGAAAGCTACGTATCAATGCCACTGACATACGTTGCCGGTAGCGATCGTCCGGTCTGAGTTTTAATCAGAAGTATCGCACGTGGCGTTGGAGTGCAGAGGGAGGAGTTATTACTTGATACCCCATGCTGTTTTTACCGATACGTTTAACACTCTTGCCATCCGTTTCACTCCTGATACTCGCGTAACAGAGCCTTGAGTTGCTGAAGCGGCAGGATAAAGCTTTTCCTGTTTTCAGCACGAATAGCGCCGTAGCAGGATACTAACGTAATGGCGTAGGTTATAAGCGCACCTTGCGGATAGGCCTGCACCCCTCCCGGTACATACAACATAAAGACCAGAATAACACCTATGGCCGCGCTGATCGGAATGAGCATCAGCTCGTACCGTTTCTTGAAGCTAAAAAAGCTGTTCAGCAACTGGTATTGCTCCGACAGGTAGTCGTGGACCGAGGCTGGCAGATTTCCCTTAAGCTGCCCCCTGGCGACCCGCTTAAATTTGTTCATCAGTACGATGGTAAAAGGAATGTATAGCAGGATGCCCAACAGGCTCAGCAGGCGAACCTCCGTTTGTGGCCAGTATTTTATCATAACGTGGCTTAACAACGCATAGACCAGTAGTTGCAGGGTAAAGGAAGCCCAGAAGTAGTTAAAGCTTGCTTTCGTATGCTTACGTACTCTGGTCGTAACGATTTTGCGGAGGGAGGCTTCGTCGATCGATGCCTCTCCAACAGCAGAGGGCGCCATGTTGGCTTGTTCCCAGTGTTTTTTCAATTGCTCAAGAGTTGACATTGTCAGGAGAGTTTGCTTGTTTTTTCAGTTGTGATTCCAGCTCTTTTTTGATTCGTACTAACCGTACGCTTACATTGGATTTTGTCAGGCCGGTAATGCTGGCAATCTCCTCGTAGCTTACCTCATCCAGGTACAAGAGCACAATGGCTTTATTTAAAGGCGACAAAGTGGCGATCGCCTGAAAAAGTGCCTGACGTTGCTCTTCTTCGGGGCCAGTAGGTGGCTCAGGGATCTGCTGGTGACTGAGCGAAAGGCTTTCCCAGTTTTTGCGGGTAGATTTCCGAAACCAGGTCAGCGCCGTATTCAGGCAGACCCGGTACATCCAGGTAGTGAAGCTGGAGCGGCCACCAAAACCGGGGTATGCTTTCCAAAGCTGATACAGCATCTCTTGTAGCAAATCGGCCCGCTCGTCAGGATCTTGACAGTACATCCGGCAAACCTTATGGGCTATGCCTATGTGGGCATTAACCTCGTCAAGAAATGGTTTTTCAAACTGGTTGGCCATCGTTCAGATCGTTAGGGGTTTGTACTGCAACCTACCAGTTAGTAGCCGCCAAGGCCCAAAAACTACATGCGGTCTAAAAAAACGTAAACAACCAGGAAATAAAATACGTACTTCCTGCCTACATAAACGGCATCGGGGTAAATGCAGCAGGTTTGCTGTGTGAATTATGACGTGTCGGCCTGACCTCCGGATTAACGTACCATTACGGGTCCGGAAGAGCCTCTCATACAATTTTTGGTCGGTCGGAGCCGTAAAGCACCCAACTTTGCCGTACCGTTCTCTGCCACTACCTATGACGAAGGCTTTCCACGACCGCCGGCTGTTTCTGATACTCATACCATGTATCAACGTCGTTACGTATTACCTGACGTACACGCATTTCCCCCCCGGCTGGCTGCTGCCGCTGACGTTTGTGATCGATACGGTAGAAGGCTACGCGGCCTGGTGGGTGTTTCGTGCCATCATTCGCTACCTGGATGGCCCCTTCCCCTACGAGCGCAGTCTTGGGAAGCGGGTAGGGCTGCAATGCACACTGACGGTCGGGGTTGGCATCGGCATCATCATCGCCCTCACTGAGTTGGTTAACGCCATCGCCACCGACAAACCTGTACCCCGCCGTTTCTACACCCACGACATCTTCATCATCTCCATCTGGATCCTGGTCGTCAACGGCATCTATATTGGCGCGTATTTCTACTACAAACTACAGCAAATTGAGGAGAGTCAGCCGGACGCCCCCCCGCTATCAGTGGCCAGTCAGCCGCAGCCGGGGCTGGTTGTTCGGTCAGGCAGGCAAAGCCTGCTGGTGCTGTATGAGCAGATGGCTGGTTTCTGCGTAGAGGATGCGTACACGATTCTGATTACGGATCAGGCCAAGCGGTACGTGCTCGATCAGTCGCTGGATAAGTTAGAGGAAGCACTGCCGGCTCAGTCGTTCTTCCGACTCAACCGGCAGTACCTGCTGCATCGCCAGAGCATCAGCGGCTTTGCCCGACTCGAAAACGGCAAGCTCAGCGTTCGTTTGAACACCGGATCGGCCCTGGCGGATCAGGTAGCGGTTAGCCGCACCAAAGCCGTAGCGTTCAAAAAGTGGTTTTCGCCCGACGACAGCACCGACACTTCAGCGGTTATTTCACGACAACTCACCGAAAAACCGCTGTCGGCGCTTCACTAAGGCCTTGCTGTCTTCTTCCTTTGCGGGCAAACAGGAAAACAACATGAAGAAGACAGTATTGATTTTTAGCTGGCTGGCCGCGCTGAGTACGTCGGTGGGCCATGGGCAAACCTTATCAAAAGAGCCCATTCAGTCGGGGCATACGAACTGGCCACTTATGGTGAGCGTGCAGTTTCATTCGCTGGCCTTGCCGTTTCAGGATGTAAAAGCTGCATTCTCAAACGTCGGTCTGGCGCTGGGCACCGACTACCGCTACAACCAGCGGGGGAATCTAATCCAATCGTTTCAGGCTGGCTACTACCGCAACCGGTACGCGGGTGACGGACTATTCATCTTCACTCAGGCCGGTTACCGACCTCACTTCGGGCGGGTTTATGCAGACTTGAAAGCAGGCGTAGGCTGGAACTATACAGTTCACCCCAACACTACCCTAACGCTGAAAGAGGGTCAGTGGCAGACAACTGGCCGAAGCGGTAAAGGCCTGCTGATGGTACCGCTGGGTCTATCCATTGGTTACAACGAAAACTCGCTGGTATCTCCGTTTGTCGGCTATCAGTTCTTTGCTCTGGCGGGTTATAACCCATCTGTTCCCGTGGTGCCTAACCAACTGCTGCAGGCCGGGGCACGTATTCGCTTCAACTACTAATCGAACATCCATCATGAAATCACTCCTCTTACTGGGGGCCTTGCTGGCCTTTGCGCTGGCCTGTGACCCTATTGACCAGAACGTAGCGACGGCTACCTGTCAGGAAGCTACGCCATTAAACACGAATTATTCGAAAGGGCAGCCGGTGCAGCAACTGCTCGACCGCTACACCAAAGAGGGTATTCCCGGAGTGGCCGTAGCCGTCTACAGCGCGCAGGAAGGTTACTGGGCGGGTGCATCGGGCTACGCCAATATCGAAACGAAAACACCCATGCAGGTCTGTCACTTGCAGTACGGACAAAGCGTCGCCAAAACCTATACGGCCGCAGCGATACTTAAACTGGTGGAGGGCGGTACGATTGAGCTTAACGCTCCGATCAGCCGGTATTTATCGCCAGGAGTGAGGGCTAACATCACAGATGCCGACAGGATTACGGTCCGGATGCTGTTGAACCACACCTCGGGCATTGCCGATTATACCGACGACGCCAGTTTCGTGGCATCACTCTTACAAAACCCCTTGAAGCCTTTCACCCGTGAGGAGTTATTATCCTACGTTGAGAAGAAACCATTGCTTTTTAAACCGGGTAGCTACTCGCGTTACTCCAACACCAACTATCTGCTGCTGGCCCTAATCGCCGATCAGGTGCATGGCGATCATGCCCGTTTGATTCAACAAAGCATCCTGGAGCCGTTAGGATTGCATCAAACCTTCTACCATAATTCCGCTACGTATCTGAATCAGCCAAATCTGGTTGACAGCTACTTCGATCGCTTCGGTGACGGAAAACTGGAGAATATAACCCAGATGCAGCGGGTCAACGTCGGCAGTATGCAGGGCGATGACGGCATTATTGGCTCACCGACTGACTACGTCAAGTTTTTGCGCGGCCTGAACGAGGGCAAGGTTGTGTCGGCTCAGAGCCTTACGGAGATGACGAGCTGGATCAACGACAAGGACGACCAGCCCGCTTATGGTATGGGCCTCGAATACGTGAACTACTCCGGTCAGGTTGGATATGGCCACGGCGGTGCCGGCATCGGGGCGGGTTGCGGCTTGTATTATTTCCCGGCGAAGCAGTTGTACGTTTTTATCGGGATCAACCTGGGCGTTCTCACCAGCGGCCCCTACGTAGAGAAAGCGGGCAAGCTGAGCGATGAACTGGTCGAGCTGTTGCTGAAATAGCTCGAAACCGGCAGTCATAAACGTACGAGCCTCAATCCTGATACGCAACCGATTGCTGGCCGTACTGGCCGAATCAGAAGTACTGTCACCGCCGTTTTCAAAACCAATAGTATTGAAAACAAACCTGTTATTCATGTTACAAGCCAAACCAACCATAAAAAGTGGAAGAAGCGCCAGTGTGCTAATGAGCGTTCGTTTTATTCTGCTCATGGTTTATTAGTGATTTTAACCTGTGACACAGTTTAGCGAGCATTCTGTATGCGAGACTACCTGCTAAGTGTAAATTGCTATGTCATTACCTTCCACTATCTTTATTGGCTTGATTAACCGTAAGACACAGACCAGTAAAATCCACCCAATTGTATTCGGTCTGTTGTAGAAAACCGCTCCCCAACCATGCGTGCTCTGTCACTCCTTTTTTTCGTTGCCTTTCTGACGGTTTCTGTCAGGGCTCAGCCTGCGGCAAAGCCGAAGCTCGTGGTTACCCCGCTCAACGACCGGGTGTACGTCCACACAACGTACGGGGTGTACCAGAACAACTCGATTCCGTCTAACGGGCTGATCATCAAAACAAGCGATGGCATTGTACTGGTTGATACAGGCTGGGACACAAACGACGACACCGACAATAGCCGCCAACTGCTGCAATGGGTTGCCGATAATCTGCGCCAGCCGGTTCGTTTCTGCATCGTCACTCATGCACACGAAGACCGCGTGGGCGGTATCAGCGAGATGCGAAAAGCGGGCGTACGTGTCATCAGCACCCCGCTGACCGCTCAGAAGTCAGTGAAACTTGGCTACGAGGCTCCCGAAGGCATCCTGCCGAACGATACCACATTTACGGTCGGGCAGGTACCGATTCGCTGTTATTTTCCCGGCGAAGGTCATACCAGCGACAACATCGTAGTTTGGCTGCCTGATGAGCAGATTCTGCACGGAGGCTGTTTTGTCAAAAGCGTTGCTGCGTTCGGCATGGGAAACGTAGCAGATGCCAATCTGACTGAATGGGCAAACTCCATCCGGCGGGTAAAAACTCAGTTTGGCACCGCCAAGATTGTGGTGCCGGGTCACGAAGAGTGGGGCGACACCCGATCGCTGGAGCATACTTTGCAGTTGCTGTCCAAGCACGCTGCGGCCAAACGGTAAGCGACTCGTTACCTGTGATTCCCTTGTAAGCTGACAACTGCTTAACCAGGATTGTGCAACAGGTCCCGACAACCAACTCGGGACCTGTTGCTCTTCCATACGGTCGCTTACAGCACGGTACGCTACTCACGTAGGGCCAACCAGATTGCCTCCTCAACAGGCCAACGACGTGCGGCTACGTCCTCCGGCCGTAGTTCATCGCTCAGCAATAAAGGTGGCTGGGCCAGAAACCGGGGTTCGTTACCCCGATGCCCCTGAGCGGCATGTACCAGAAAGGGATGGCATAAGTACACCGTCCCGGCTTTACCGGTCGCCAGGATTTCTTCACGGCTGGGCAGGCTACCCAGTCTTTCGGCCAGTTCCATAAACGAAAAGCCCTGCTCACCGGCCGACTGCAACAAACGCGCTACGTCCCTGTGCGAGCCAACCCGAATCCGCGTGGGTGCGTCAACGTCGCTGACGTCCGAAAACAGAAACAGCATTAGCAGTGCTCGACCCTTCGAGCGTACATTGATACGCCACTCGACGTAGTTCATGGGGTCAGCGCCGGGAAAACTGGCGTCTACGTGCCAGCCTTCATCGCCGGGCTCCTCACTGGATGGAAAACGAACCGGAAACGTACCCATCGCTTTCGGGGGTAACCACCGCTCCGGTCCCACCAGTTGAGTAAAGGCCTGGTGCAAAACGGACGTATTGGCGGCCTCGACGAAGGGCGTCTGCGTGTACATACCCAACCGAATGACCGGCCTGGTCCAGGTAGCCGGGTCGTGGGGATCACAATCCATATCCTGCCACAGAATGGTTCGTGCCTCCTCGGCAAGTTGGCTGGAAAACGCCTGATCAATACGAACAAATCCATCCCTGATGAATTGTTCAATCTGTTTTTCTCCTAGTATGGCTGGCATGAGATATACGGGGAAAGAATAGGTGAATTTACAGCGCCGGGCATCGACTAGCCTTCCAGACAGTAGCGTACCGATAAAGGAAATAGCACTGCCAGGAAGCCCTGCACCCGGACAACTGATTTGACAAAAGGGTAATATGATAACAGGCCTTAACTAAGGCGGTTTGTCGGAGCGACAAACAGGAAGGGAAGTCTTACAGCATTGGAGCCATTCTCATACGGGCAAAGGTAATGGAAACCCGCTTGTTCGTCAAGGATGTATGCCCATATCTTGCCTGATGTAATAACTTACCCTGGCTCTTTTGACCACAGTTTTAGTTGCTTGCCTATTACCCTTCGTAGTATTTCACGCCCCGCTCGCGGAGAAACTGCTTGATTACGTCTACGTGGACACACTGCCCTACGTTCAGGAAGGGATAGTTGGAGACGCGGGTTATGCGGCCATTGACCAGTACGTCGCGGTTCTCAATATCGAAGCCCAGGTGCAGGTGCCTTGTAGCCGATTGCATGCCGTAAATCAGCCCGTTGGTATCGAACAGTGGCCCCCCACTCTGCCCCCGCAACCCCGGTGTACTCATTTCAATGGCCGTCACCTCGCCGTTTTCGGTCAGCAATCGGGTAATGATACCGTCGATGGGAAAACGGGGCGAAGCCGTACGCCCTTCGGTTGTCCATTCAATATCGTCGGTAGTTGGGTTGAAGCGAAAGTTCGTAAAATCGGGGAAAGGGTAACCCAGCCGACACAGACTCCGGCCTACCTTGACGCGGCTGGTGTCGCGCAGAAACGTAGCGTAGGAGCGGTACAGCGTGCGATTAAACCCTCTGAAACGCAGAATAGCCAGATCCTGAGTCGGATGCATGTCAATGCTCACCTCCCGGAACACATCCACGCAGTTGACGAAACTGTTCCGTACCCGTACGAGTGTTTCGGGCCGTAGTTTGTACTTTTCTTCCAGACGGCTCAGGTGATGCGCGATGTTTTTCTCCCGCTGTACGGCCCGACGTTCCGCCAGAAAATTCAGGTGGTTCTGGTAAATAGCATCGGCGTTGGTAATTAGTTCGGCTACGTGTTTACACGTAACGGCGCAACCTTCTTCGTTTACGAAAAACAGGGTAGCGCTGCCCGGAATGATGTCGCTGTGGCCATACAGCCGAACGATGGAATGTAGAGGACGGGTAAAGGGATCAATGCGCTCAATGGCGTCAACAAACATAAAAAACGAAGATAGCAGGCACAGTTGCCCGAAGTAAAGCCTGCAAAAATAGCAAAAAGGCAGGTCTCTGTGACCTGCCTTTTCGGGATGCCCACAAATGCCTACTGCTTGGGCGTTACTTTCACTTCGGCCGGAACAGTTGGGCCTTGCGAAGCACTGTCGGGCGGTGCCTGTATGGGACCCTCCATGGTCGACATGGTCGTATCGCCCTGGCGGCCCATAACGCCCATCGTGGTATCTGAAGCCGCTGCATTTTCAGCCTGCTTTTCTTTGTTATCGCCCGAACAGTTGTAGAATACTGTGCTGGACAGGGTAATCAGACCAGCCAGTAGCCCGGCCCGAACTCGACTCCGTGTGTTGCGTATCATGATTCAGTAACGTTGATTAAAGTTTGGTAACGACTACGTCGATCCGCCGGTTTTGCTCACGGCCCTCGGGTGTGTCATTGTCGGCCTTAGGTTTGGTCGACCCAAAGCCCTGTGTCGTAATCCGACTGGATTCAATACCAGCCGCGGTCATGGCCGATTTGACGGCATTGGCCCGGTCGAGCGATAGCTGTTTGTTAGCCACTGCGTTGCCGGTGTTATCGGTATGCCCTTCAATGCGGATGTGCAGCGCTGGATACGCTTCCATGATTTGAATCAAATCGTTCACGTTCGGCCTCGATTCTGCCGATATGCGCGCCGAGTTGGTCTCGAAGGTCAGGTTCTCAAACGTGAATGTCCGATTCAGATCCGTCGGCCGGTCGGCTAAAAATTGCGCCAGTTGAGCATTGAATGACCCCTCGATTAGATTCAGTCTTCGTCCGCCCGGCAGGTCGACTTCACGGCGGGTAGCATTCGTATCATCGTCGCGGATGCCCAGTGCCCCCGGAGCCGTCGAATCGGATACCTGTCCGTTTGCGCCCCGAATGTTCTGCTTCGTAGCCGCCGATGTATCCTCAACGGCATCCCGTTCTACGGCCCTCGTCGTGTCGGTATAAACCCCGTTGATACCGTCCTGATCCTCCCGGCATTTCTGCACAATCAGACCTACCACCAGCACACCCATCACTACCATTGCCCAGCGCAACCAGCGTACGTTTTCGCGCCGACGGTCGCCCTCAGGGCTTTTGGGGATGTTGGGATTAATAACCGTGCTCGTAAAATTATCCGCCCCCTGCACCTCTGTCTGAGGCCCGGCGGGTGTATGCAGTTTGTCGAAACCGAGTAGCGTAGCGATGCTTTCCAGCCCTCTTGGCAGACTGGTACGGAACTCGTCGGCCTGCCCAAGCAGCAGCGTGCTTAGGTTCGACGCCGTCAGACCTTTTTCCTGTTCCTGCCGACCCAGAATTCCCATCAGCACGGTTCCGGCCAGGCTCATTACCGTCAGGGCTGACAGGGGTTTGACACCGCTATACTGGCCGAGTACGTCAACGGCCCGATCGAGATTGGAGCCGAATACCTGCCGCAGAAAGTCCTGTCCTTGCGTGGTTGTATCGACGGTTTCCTGATGCGTATCCGTTACCTGCGCCACCGCCAGTGGCGTGCGGCCGTAGTCGCGCTTTTCCAGGAAGTCGATGATGCCGGATGCACCGCCCGACGCCTGTATCCGCCGGGTCAAGCCCCCGAGCAGGGTTGGCAGCGCCCCATCGACAGTTTTTTTGATATTAGCTGGCGTTTCGTTTAGCTCACCGCTAAGCTGGTCAATCACCGACGGCGTAAACTGCTCTCTTAAAAAAGATAATAAATGAACAGCCATCTTTCATGCGTTGGTTGGTTAGCTTAATAAACGAGTCGTCAGCGCGAATGTTCGGAAACACAAGCATAGGGCCCGGCGCCCTGGACAGCGGGTCGATCATCACCCTTTCCCCAGGCACCGGGCCCTATATGGCAAGACCCACTACAACTGCGGAATACGCAGCACCTGATTCGGATAAATAAGGTCGGGATCTTTAAGCATGGGCTTGTTCGCTTCGAAGATGATGCCATATTTCATCGGGTCGCCATACACTTCCTTGGAGATTTTCGACAACGTATCGCCCTCCTTCACCGTGTAATACTTCCCTTCAGGAGCCGGCGTTACTACGTGCAGTTGGTTGTCAACCGTGTGCACCCCTTCCACATTCCCAACGGCCAGCGCAATTTTTTCAGCGTCTTCCTGCGACTTCACTTCGCCCTCCAGCGTTACAGCATCGCCTTTGGTTTTGATCGTCAGTTTGTTGTACGCCAGGCCCAGTTGCTTAACGTGATTGAGCAGAGCGCTGGCCCGCAGTGGTTCTACCTGCTCCGCTTTAGCCGGATCATTGGCTGGTGCTTCCTGCTCTTTGTTGAAGATCTTTTCGCCTACTCCTTTGAAGAATGATAAGAGACCCATTGGTTTTGTGAGGTTTTGTGAAACATGTATCCCGCAAACTCGCCATTGTCGAATTTGCCCTTATCACAACCTAAGAACCATACGATTGTTTACGCCTTAATTTGAATTTAATTATATAACAATTGGGACCTTTTTACGGTACTAATCCATTGATCTGCTCGTCAGGCTCGTTTTTAATAATCATATGTTTTAAGTACGTCTTCGTGGTTGGATTTAGGTGAGGTCAGGTTCAGAACCTGACCTCACCTAAATCCAACCACGAAGACGAGCATCCAGTAATCTGCTTACACATGAAAAAAGTACACATTATTTTTGCTTTGGTTTGCTGCTCAACGATGGTGCTGGCTCAGGAGCCGTTTGAGGCTGGGGTAAAAGGAGGAGCGACCTTTACGCATGGTTACACGAGAATTCCAGCCCTGACCGTGCCGGCCTCGGCTACGGCCTCCGTAACGATTCCACAGTTGAATAACGACAACAATGGCATCGGAACCGGCTATTCGTTCGGCATCTGGGCCCGGAAAAACTACGACCGGTTTTTCGTGCAGGTAGAAGTCGATTATAACTCGTTCCTGCTCAGGCAGAAAACAAACCTGAATGTTCCGGCTGCGCTGGCGTTTACCATTGCCCGGCAGCCACGTCCGTCGGTCATTCCGGCCGAAACACCCACGGCCGTCAATATCACGTCGGAGTCGACGCTACAGTCGGTCAACATTCCGATTCTGCTCGGTCGGTGGTGGGCTAATGGCAAGATTCGGGGCTACCTCGGACCGAACCTTCTGTTTACAACCCGCGCCGAAGTGAAGCGCAATACGTCTGCAACCATCGGGGGCGCTACCATCACGGTACCAGAAACGACTTCCGATCTGAAAAATCCTAACCTGCAAAACCCTACGGAAGCGCAGCTAAAGGTCAAAGCGTTCACCTTTGCCGGAGAAATTGGTGTGGGATATACGCTCCTGAACCGGATTGATCTTGATGCCCGCTACGCCGTGCCGGTTGGGGGCGTTTACGAAAACAAGAATATTAAGGGCTATCTCGGCATTGCTACCGTTTCGCTGGGGTATCGCTTGTTTTAATGAAAGGCGTTCGGTCGGCCACTGACTCGGGCAGAAAAACTACCTGAGTCAGTGGCCGACGTTTACTGACGTAACGGAACTTAGTAGACATGAATGAAGACCTGACTCACCCCTTGCGCATTGCCGTCCAAAATAATCATTGAATTTACCTATTAATCGGTTTAACGCTTAGCAATGGTTACAAACAAGTAATGATTTATTAACAACGAAGTAACATAGGGCTATTCTCTTTGCATTGGGAAATTTTACCCATTGCTTCATGTCAAAAAAAGTACTTTCTGCCATTCTTTTCTTCTTTACGGTCTGCCTTTCGATCCATCACGTTAGGGCACAAACCACCCAGGCCTCTATATCGGGGGTCGTCCTGGAAAATCAGAAAAACCCGCTGCCCGGCGCTACCGTCCAGGTACGTAACGAATCGACCGGCTTCACGACCGGAACGATCACAAACGCGCTGGGCGAGTATTCGTTCAAAGAGTTGCCACTTGGCGGGCCCTACACGGTACAGGTAACCTTCGTTGGTTACGGCGAACAGAAGCGGACGGGGTATCTGCTGAACCTGGGCGATGCCATCCGGGTAAACCTGTCCATGCAGGACGACGGCCAGACGCTACAGGTAGTGGACGTAGTAGCCTCGGGGCTGAAAAACAAGGTTGAAAACCTGGGCGCAGCTACGGTCGTGACGGCTAAATCAATCGCGTCGCTGCCGGTCAACGGCCGGAACTTTACGTCACTGACCGACCTATCGCCGTTGAGCCGGGGCAACAACCTGTCGGGTCAGCTTGGTTCTTCAACGAACTTCACCATCGACGGAATGACGGCCAAAAACCCAACCTCGGCCGGTTCAACCACCAGCCGAAGCGGTGCGCCGTATTCGATCTCTATCGAAGCCGTTCGGGAATTCAAAGTTATCACGAACCAGTACGACGTAGTGTATGGCCGCGCCGGTGGTGGTCTGATCAGCGCCGTCACCAAAGCAGGCACGAACAAGCTGAGTGGCAGCGCCTTTAACTACACACGGGCCAACTGGCTGTCGAGCCCATACGACATCCGGGGAAACAAGCGTAACAACCAGTTCTCGACCAATCAGTACGGTTTCTCGCTGGGGGGTCCGATCATCAAGGATAAACTGCACTTCTTCGTGGTGTGGGATCACCAGCAGGATTCGCGCCCGCTGATCATCGCGGATGTGCAGTCGCCGGCCGATGAAAACCGCTTCAACGTAACCCGCGCTACCCTCGACCGTTTCGTGAGCATTGCCCGCAGCAAATACGGCGTTGCCAATACGCCCCAGTACGGTACGTTCGACAAGAACCGTGGTTCTGATGCGGCCTTCGCCCGGATTGACTGGCAGATCAACCAGAAAAACCTGCTGACCATCCGGAACAACTACACAAACGACCGGAACAAGCTGGGGCTGGCCGACAACACGACCATCAATATGTACGAGTCATACGGCAATGATTACAACTGGGACAACAGCCTCCTTGCTACGCTGCGTACGTCGATCAACCCGCGTGTAACGAACGAACTGAAGCTCCAGCACCTGTACACGTATCAGTTGAGTAGCCCCGGCGATCAGCTACCGGAAGCAAACATTCCCCGGAACATTGTTGAAAACATCGCATCTACCCTGTCGGACGGTAACAACCGGACAACCAACATCCAGATGGGTGGCCACCGCTTCGCGCAGGAAGGCTTCAAGAATAACGTACTGCAACTGGTCAATAACCTGTATTACAACACCGACAAGGCACAGTACACCTTCGGCGTTGACCTGATGTACACGAATTCATGGTCGATCTACGGCAGCGAAGTGAACGGCCGCTTCCATTATACGACTGACAACACAGGTTCGGCCCTGGACAAATTTGAGCGGCTCCAGCCATACCGCTATTACCGCGAGGTACCTTTGCTGGCCGACTGGAGCGTACGGAGCAGCATCTGGAACCTCGGTGCCTATGGCCAGATGAGCACCAGGCTGGCCCCGGGTCTGGACATGACCGCGGGCCTGCGCTTCGACTACGCCCACTACCCAACGGTTCCGCTGAACGAGCTCGTTTTGAAAGAACTGAACCTACGGACCGACAACCCGCTTAAGTCGTTGATCATTCAACCGCGTTTGCAGTTGACCTGGGATTTGAACGAACAGCGTCGCGACATCATCCGCTTCGGTGCCGGTATTTTTGCCTCCGACATCAACAATTACGCGCTGATCAACAACCTGACGTTCGACGGTAAGCACCTGGCCACAGTCGACGTTCGGGGGGCGAACGTACCCACGCCCGATTTCGCAGCCTACCGGGCAAATTACGCCAGCATTCCTTCCCTGGCTGCTTTCCAGGTGCCGACCATCAACATGACCGGCCCCAACGCGAAAGTGCCGATGATGTACAAGGCTAACCTGTCGTACACGCGTTACGTAACCGATAATTTGCGGGTTAGCCTGGCCGGCTTCATGACCCTGGGCCGCAACAACTACATGTACGTCGATCGGAATATGGTGGCTGAGCCGTTCTTCCGCCTGGCCAACGAAGACAACCGGGGTGTGTATGTACCGCTGACCTCAATGCCGAACAACGGAGCGGGCGACTGGCAGCAGGGTCGCATCAGCAAGAACCTCGGCCGGGTGCTGGAACTGAACAGCGAGGGCAAGGTTAACCAGTTTGCGGTGGTTGCCGACGCTACGTACCGGTATTTCCGCGACGGCGAAATTACCGCCAGCTACACCTGGAACGACACCCGCGACAACGTATCGTACAACGGTAACGTAGCGAATACGGCTACGCTGGTACTACCTGTGAAAGATGATCCGCGCAACCTGAGCAAAATGACGTACTCCGACAATCAGTTCCGCCGGAAAGTAGTCATTTTCGGTACGCTGCCGAGCTTCTACGGCATCACGTTGGGGGTACGCTATTCGGGCCTCGGGGGAACACGGTACACGCTGCTGTCGGGTGCTAACAGCAACGCCGACTTTGTATCGGGCACAAACGACCTGGCCTTCATCTTCGACCGGAACGCAGAAAGCACCCCGGCCAACGTAAAAGCAGGTTTGCAGGCCATCCTGGATAACCCGAATGCCAGCCAGAGCATCAAAGATTACATCATCGCTTACTCGGGCAAGATAGCCGAACGGAATGGGGGTATCAACGGCTTCTACGGGGTAGTTGATATTCGGGCCAGCAAGCGGTTCAAACTGTACAAAAACCACAACATCGAGGTATCAGCCGACGTATTCAACTTTGCCAATCTGCTCAACAGGAACTGGGGTGTAAACCGGTCGCTGGGCACGCAGGCACTGTACGGGCTGGGCGTTCCGGCCTCAGGTTCAACACCAGCCCTGCCAGCGTTTGACCAGGCTAAGCAACAGTTCAATTACCGGGTTAACACAGCCGGTATTGTGAACCCGTCCGGCGAGCCTTACCAGATTCAGTTGGGAGCCCGCTATAGTTTTTAATTATTACCCCAAACCCCTGAAGGAGCTTAGCGCTGCTAGGATAGACGTCTGAAATCGCGGAGCTAAGCCCCTTCAGGGGTTTGGGGTAAATAAAATACCATGTGAAACTGGCATAAGACGCATAAAAAGTCTTTAACATACCAACGGCAGCCTTGCGGCTGCCGTTGGCGTTTGTAGCTGTCTACCTTTTTTGCCCCAGCTCACAGAGAGCTGTTCCATCCGGAACGATTAGATTGGGGAAAATCGTAGGCCTCACTCCTCAGCCACCAGCGTGAACGCTTCTCCGGCCGGTTGCAGTCGGTAGCGCATCATCCTGTCGCCCCCGGTAGGTTCGGCGTTCACATCGCCCGACTGGTAGAGTGGAAACTTGCGGCAGAGGATATTGCGTTCAACCCAGAGGCTATCGTGGCCCATATACCCTTCGTCGGGTTTCTGCCAGTCTACCACCCGGATGTCGGCTTTTCGTTCAAGGAGGAACTGCCATGCGTATACGCGACCAAACGACCCGCTTCCGTTGCTGGTCGAATACACGTACAACTCCGGAAACCGGTTGTTATCCAGATCCGCAACCTCGGCGTTCACCACAGCCCCGTCGATACGGGTTTTGAAATTGGTTAGCAGTAATTCGCCCCGGTAAGCTTTCACCGTGAGTTCCCGAACGGCTCCACTATCGGCCGAAGAAACGTTGAACGTATAAATATTGTATCGCAGCGACGTAGTATAGGTCGTTGTAGAAGGCCGATCAGTACGCGCAGAAACAGGCCGTCGCTCGGCTTCGCCGGTACTAAAACCCAGCAGCCAAACCGTTCCAAGCCATAAATAACTGAACCAATTGATCATTCTTACCTTCGTCGCTATTCGCTTGAATAACGTTACGAAGGTAAGAATAGTTACCCATGGCCTGGGATTACACCTCAAGAAACGTTTCGCCTACGGTTTTAAGTTGCAACAAAATAGGCAGTACTTTACGCCCCCGCTCCGTCAGGCGGTACTCAACGCGCGGGGGCGTTTCGTTGTACGTTGTTTTTTCGATAACCCCCAATCCAACCAGTTCTTTCAACTCCTGGACAAGCACTTTTTCGCTGACCTGCGGTATTCGCCGACGCAATTCGCCGTAGCGGCAAGCCTGGTCGGTAAGCTGGAAAATAATGTACAGACGCCATTTACCACATACAATATCTAACGTCTTCTTAAGTACAAGCTGGGTGGTTTCGTCGGATTTCAGTGTACGCTGACTTGGTTCATTCATAGATAAGGCTTATTCTAACCTTTTGGTGGGTAACTTACTGATTTGTAAGCACTTGATTAATCAGGCAAATATATAAACAAGTCGATAAATAAGTATATTTTCCGGAAAACTACTCAGTTTTCCGGCCCGTTAATTTCATAACTATCTACGAATCAATCATGTTACTAAACCCTCGAAATATTGGGTACGAATTGGCTCTGGTACGTGGTTCAATAGAGAAAGCCTGAATTGGTTACTTTTGTTAATAAATTAAGCTTTCTCACTTCTTTGTCCAGGACACTGCTTGTCATTGCCGGCCCTACAGCCGTTGGAAAAACGTCACTGTGCGTGCAGTTGGCCAAAACGCTTCAAACCGATGTGGTCTCCGCCGACTCACGCCAACTGTACCGCGAGCTGACGATCGGTACGGCCAAGCCAACCCCCGCCGAGATGGATGGTGTCCGGCATCATTTTATCAACTCCCATTCAATTACGGAACTCGTCAGCGCCGGGCAGTACGAACGGGAAGCCCTGGCGCTGCTCGATCAGTTGTTTCAGAACAAAGACGTGGTTATTCTTTCGGGTGGAACGGGGCTGTACATCAATGCTGTATGCTACGGGCTGGACGAAATGCCCTCGACCGAAACAGCCTTACGGGAACAGCTCATGGCCCGGTTACAAACGGAGGGACTATCAGTTCTACAGGCAGAGTTACGCTACCTCGACCCGGTTTATGCACAGACCGTCGATATGCAGAACGTACAGCGGGTCGTACGGGCCCTGGAGGTATGCCTGGCTACGGGCCAGCCGTATTCGTCGTTCCGGCGGCAGGAAGTGGCCGAGCGGCCGTTTCGGTCGGTGCTGGTTGCCCTCGACCGGCCCCGCGAGGAACTTTATGAACGCATCGACCAGCGAATGGACGCGATGCTGGCGGCCGGTCTGGTCGATGAAGTTCGCTCACTCCTGCCCTACCGCGCTCATAACGCCCTTCAGACGGTCGGCTACAAAGAGGTCTTTGCTTATCTGGACGGTACTTACAACTACGAAGAGATGGTACGTCTGCTCAAACGCAACTCCCGACGTTACGCCAAGCGCCAGTTGACGTGGTTCCGCCACCAGGGCGACTTTCACTGGTTCAGCGCGGAGGATGGGGAAGGGATAATAGAGTATTTGAACCGCCGGACGACCCCGCCCGGCGGTTCAGACTAAAGAGCCTGGTAGGCCAGCATGCCACCGGTGACGTTGCGGACGTTATTGAAGCCGTTTTCTTCCAGAAATTGCTGGGCGCGGGCACTACGGGCACCTGACCGGCAATGCACAATCACTTCTTCGTCCTGCAGCCCGTCGAGTTCATCGACACGGTACGGCAGTTCGCCCAGCGGAATCAGTTTGGCACCAATGTTATATTCTTCGTATTCATTCGGCTCACGAACGTCGATGATGTTCAGTTGTTCGCCCTTGTCGAGCCGCTCTTTCAGCTCCTGTACGGTAATATCCATGACGTGTGTTTTTACTGGCTATTGATGGTCAAACGTAAAAACCGGCCAGAGAAATTCACGTTGGGAACACCTTGCCGGGATCTACGGCAGCAAGTCTAACACTTACCGGGCAGAATTAACAGGGCTATTTTTGAATTATTAGCTTCTGCACCACCGTTCGGCGGTCGTCGAACAGGCGAAGCAGGTACAAGCCGTCCCGCAGATGGCTCAGATCGGCCGTTTGCTGACCACGCGCCGGGCTAAACTCGTACAGCAGCCGCCCGCTCAGGTCCAGCACGTCAATCCGTGTCAATCGTTCATTCTCCCAGCGGATTTCGCCACGGCTCGGATTTGGAAACACCATCAGCGGCCGAATCGCTTCGGGCTGCGGCAGGGCCGTCACAACCGTATCCGGTCGACCACCCATCACGGGTCTGAGCATAAACGCTCCCCGAAGGCTCAGGGCAGGAGAACTCAGGTTCTGATCCCAGTTGCTGCCACCGTTGTAGAAAATCTGGTCACCAAACGGACTGTTCTTGTCGAAACCGATCCGGAAGAACGTCGTATCGCTGATGCTGATCTGCTGATAGCCAATGTAGAATGTATCCCGTACGGAGATGCTCCGGTCGAACCGTAAGTCGACGAACCCGTTGCGGTTCGGCGGATACTGAGTCGCAAATGACTTCTGATAAACGGCCGTACCGGGTCGCCCGTTGCTGTTGCTGTAGACGGTAAGCACAAACGGCTGGCCGGTCTGATTGGTCCGGAAAGGCAGCACGCACACCCGCACACCCGACACTACGTCGGGCTTGCTGGCGACGAACCGAACCGCCCACCGTTCGCGGGGACCTATCTGCACCCCAAACTCGGCCGAACCGTCGTCGTAAGCGTAATAATCATCCAGTGTCGTTACGCCCGAGATGGTATCGTTCCGGCGCAGATTAACCCCAGGGATTGAGGGGTTCTGATCGTCGGTGGTCAATACGTCGAATTTGTAACGTAACACGGCCCGGGTAGCAGACGCCAGCCCTCCGCCCGTAATGACAGGCCGTGCGCTTTTTAGTTGGGAACTTAGGGCCTGAATCAACACGGAAGCCTGGCTGGGCGTGTCCTGCAGCACTTGCCCCGTCAGTTCGTCGCGTACCGTGAAGCGGTACGTTGTGAAGTTAAAATTGTTGAACAGGTTATTGATATCCGTTGTGACGGAATCGGCCAGCTCAGCGGCTGGATTAACCAGAAACTGTGTTAATGGCATGGCCGTGTACCGCTTCAGCAGCGGGCTGGGAGCCTGCCGGGCGGCTACGTCCTTTACAAACCGGTCGCCCGCCGTACGGCCCCGATTCAGGTAGATATAGTCGATGCTCCACGTATCGAAGGGACCACTTTCCCGGCCGAACGAACGGAACCGAAACTGAAAGCCAGCGTGCAGGTAATTCGCCGTGCGAACAGCCACAAAAACCTGGTTGAAATTGTTGTTTGGTTCGCCACCCACCGCAAACCAGACTGTTCGCCAGGCACCGGCCTGATCCCGGAACTGGAGCGTGAGCGAATCGCCAGGATCGGGAGCTTCGCCCAGACCACGTATCTGCCAGTAGAAACTCAGGTAAACCGAATCAGCCGGGGTGAGTCCACCCAGGTTGATGGGTAACGACGTCAGTGTATCGGTGTAGCCCTGCGCAAACTGATTGTTCCGGACGTAAGGCAGGCCATCGGCACGAAGCCCGTCAAACGACGCTACGTTGACGGTTGGCTGGTTGATGGCCAGCGTGTTATTGATGTACACCCCACTGCCGGGTTGCCAGCGGGCCGGATCGGGCCGGTCGAGTCCGGGGCGCCCCTGGGCCGTTGAGAAGTCTTCAAAAAAAGGTAAAGCCAGTTGGGCAAAGGCGCTGGTATGGAGCAGCCAGGCAACGATCAGGAGGAGACCCGGCCGCAGCACGCGTCCGGCAGGGCCCCGGTATGACAGCAAAGACAGAGAAATCAGGTTCATAAGGATTAGGCTCGTCGCGCTCCGCTCAGTCCGGTTCTATCGGCCCGACCACCCATAAGTCAATCTTCTCGCCCACCCGGATGCGTTCGCCGGGTCGGGCTTCGGGTTTCTGCCGGACCACCGTTCCTACTTCTTTTTCGGGATCATCGACCGAGATTTTGGTACCTACTTTCAGGTCAGACCCTACGATGATCGTAACGGCCTCATCCAGCGGCTTACCTATAACGTTGGGAACTTCAAATATCGTACTGCCGAGCCCATCGCCAATTTCGAGGTCGATTTTAGCACCTTTCGGAACGGGTGTACCGGCCACAATTTCCTTGCCGTTGTAGAACTGTCCCAGCACCGCGTTTTTGGCAACGTCGGGGACGTATTTGCGCTCACCAACCACCAGACCGGCCGAGCGCAGGTTCAATTCGGCGCTACGATACGTCAGGTTGATCAGATCAGGCATCCCGACCGTGGGAGGAACGCGCTTGATCAGCGTCAGGTAAACTTTTCGGCCTTCCTTCACTTTGGTGTTCGGCCGTGGGTACTGCGCATACACTGTCAGGGGTTCAGCCCCCGCCACAAACGTACAGTCGGTGGTCACCTCATACCGAAGATTGCGGTCTCCCAGAAACGTCTGCACCTCATTCAGGCTCATTTTCGTTACGTCCGGCACGGTGATCGTCTGACCGTGATTGGTCGTGAACGGCAGGTACACAAAAAAGAAACCGAGGAAAAGAACGCCCACCAGGGCCAGGATGATGCCAATGTGAATCAGCAGGTCAAAAGGGGATCGGGTGCTGATTTTCGTCATTCAATTACGTGGGCTTACGGTTTTCTGTTTACGGTTCACGGCCTTCCTGTTGGCGGCACCTCTGACGGAAACCCGTGAACTGTAAACCGTAAACAGTTAATCTGATTGGTAAAAATAGCGGAATCGGACTGCTTACCGATAGCCCGCCAGCATTTTTTTGATATACTTTCCAACGATGTCGAACTCCAGATTGACTACGTCCCCGGCTTTCAGATCCCGAAACGTAGTGTGCTCGTAGGTGTACGGGATGATCGTCACCCGGAAGCCGTCGTCGTGTGAGTTAAAAACGGTTAAACTGACGCCATTGATACAAATCGATCCTTTTTCGACGGTTACGTTTCCGGCCGCATTCGGATCGTACTGAAAATCAAACAGCCAGCTACCGTTCATATCCTGCACATTGGTGCAGATTCCGGTCTGATCGACGTGCCCCTGCACGATATGGCCATCAAAGCGGCCGGTAGCGGGCATGCAGCGTTCCAGATTCACGCGGTCGCCGGGTTTGAGCCGCCCCAGATTGGTTTTCTGCAAGGTTTCGTCAACAGCCGTTACCGTATAGCTGTCGCCCGCAACACTCGTAACGGTCAGGCAGACGCCGTTGTGGTTAACACTCTGATCAACTTTCAGCTCAGGAGCCATCGATGATTCGATCCGAAATGTAAGGTTAGTCCCTTCGGCTTCAATCGCCGAAACAGTACCGGTGGTTTCTACAATGCCAGTGAACATAATTCCGTAAATGTGAAATGGGTTGGCGGGTGAGCTACGCTCTTTTCGGCTGCCTACTGCCTACCGCCAGTTATAAACAGCGAACTGCCAAAAGGCGTTCGGGGTAACACCCGGCGCTCGATTTTAACGACCCGATACAGCGCTTCGTTGACAACCTCCCCAGGAAAATAAACGTCCGAACCGGGAGCGTCGGCCGTTCGCCAGCCGAGCCGTAGTTGCAGATTTTGCCACTGCCGGATAGCCAGAATCAGGGGCGACAGCGCCAGACTCCAGTACGTAGCGGATTGGAGGGTCAGGTTGGCTTTGGGCAGCAATTGCTCAAAATCCGCCCGAACGAATCGGCGGGTACTACCGACGGCCAGATCGTGCTGCCCCCGAAATACGTTGAAGGCGTTGTTGTTACTGATGAGCAGCCCCCCCGGTCGCAGTCGGCGGGCAAACTCGGTCAACAGTCGGGTCAGGGCAGCGTCATCGAAGTAGCAGAACACGTCGTTGCAGACAATGGCGTCGACCTGCTGATGAGGGTCGTACGCAGCCAGATCATTGAGGTTTACGCGCGTTACGTTCAGGCCGCGTTCGTGACAGAATGCGACCGCATCGACCGATCCGTCGATCCCCCGCAAGTGATCGTATCCCTTCCGGCGCAAAAAATCCAGCAACCCGCCCGTCCCGCAACCAGCATCGAGAATCTGTATATCTCGTCGCGCACCGAACTGTTGGTGCAACGCCTGTTCTACGCTTTCGTGCAAAATCCGATACCACCAGAGCCGCTGCTCCAGGCGAAACATTTTTTCGTATTCGTCCTGTTTGTCGAACATAAAAGAAGAGGAAGAAGGGGAGGAAAGGCAGAACGGAGGAGGGGAAACAGCTTACGGCTCCACCCTGTCCTCCCTTACACCCTTCCTCCGTTCTCCTTTTTTTATCACATAAGGTGGCAGACCGCTGTGGGCCATGAACAGTTTACCGACATACTCGCCCAGCACCCCGATAAACAGGCATTGCAAACCCGCCAGGGTCAGTACCGCCCAGATGACGATCTGCCAGCCCGCAACGCTGTACGCAGTCGCGACCGACGCCACCAGCAGGCCGAAGCCCAGCAGCAAACCCAGGCCAAACAGCCCTACGCCCAACATCGTGAACACCCGCAACGGCCAGAGTGAATAGCCGATCAATATGTTCAGGAACAGCGACACCAGTTTTTTGAGGGTGTAGTTCGACTGGCCGTCGCGACGCGGGTCATGCGGAACTTCGACACTGCCCACGTTGCGGGTCACGCGAAAAATCAGGCCGTCGATGTACGGATACGGTCCCTGGTATTTTCTGATCTCAGCCACAACGTCGCGGTGGATCAGTTTAAAACTGGACAGGTACAGGCCGGAAGGCTTTCCTAACGAATAGGTTGTCAATGTGTTGACTAGTCGACTCCCCAGGTTGCGAAACCAGTTGTGTTTTTTTTCGGCGTAGCGGCTGTAGACCACGTCATACCGACCTGCCTCGGCCGTTTCGAGCAGCGTGGTGATGGCTTCCGGTGGATTCTGAAAATCGTCGTCGATGATCACGACGTACTGCCCTTCGGTCTGATTAAGCCCACACAGCACGGCATTGAATTCGCCGAAATTCCGGCGCAGTGAGACAAACTGCACGTTGTCGAATCGATCTTCCAAAGCCAGACAAGCCGCTTCGGAGTCGTCGCGACTGCCGTCGTTGACCAGAACGACCTCAAACGAAATGGCTTGTAGCGCCGTTTGTAAGCGCTCCACCAACGGCCCAATGGTTCGCTCGCTGTTGTAAACGGGGATAACGACGCTCAGTTTCATGCGGACAAATTAACGACCAAACTGGTTTACCGCGTCAATCACCTGCATCACCTCTTCGTCGGTCAGGCTGGGATTAAGCGGCAGGCTAACCACCTCCCGATGAAGTTGCTCGGAAATAGGCAGCGATACGGCTGCATGGGCTGCATACGCCCGCTGATGGTGGGGCGGAATGGGATAATGCACGTCCGTACCGATCCCGCGTTCACGCAGATACACCCGCAACGCATCACGCCGGGAACTACCTGCCGTATCGCCCGGTACACGAATTACGAACAAATGCCAGGCATCACAATCGACCTGATCAGCAGGCGGCAGAAGTACTGTCGGCCCAAGTTCGGCCAGATACAGCCGCGCTAATGTTCGTCGGCGCTCATTGTCGGCAGCCAGATTGGCTAATTTTACGGATAAAACAGCCGCCTGTAACTCGTCGAGCCGACTGTTATGCCCGGCATACTCGTTCACGTAGCGCTGTGCCGACCCGTAGTTACGCCAGGCCCGAAGCCGTTCAGCCAGCTCGTCGTCATTGGTGGTGATGGCCCCTGCATCACCGATAGCTCCTAAGTTCTTACTCGGGTAAAAACTCCAGCCGGCGGCATCTCCCAGGCTCCCGGCCGATCGACTTTCATACGTAGCGCCATGGGCCTGAGCCGCATCTTCCAGCACGTTCAGGTTGTAGCGTTGGGCGAGTTTCATAATCGGGCTCATGTCGCAGCAGCGGCCGTAGAGATGAACGGGCAGAATAGCGCGGGTGCGGGGCGTAATGGCCGCTTCAATGCGAGCAGGATCGAGCAGATAAGTACGTGGATCTGGCTCCACCCAGACGGGCGTCAGGCCGGCGTGCGTGACGCTCAGCACGGAAGCTATATACGCATTGGACGGAACAATAACCTCACTGCCCATCGGGAAATTCCACGCTTTCAGGACGAGTGTCAGCGCTTCCAGCCCGTTGGCAACACCAATGCAATGGCGAGTACCGCAGTAGCGGGCGTATTGCAGCTCAAAGGCTTGAACCTCCTCCCCCAGAATGTACCAGCCCGATTGAATCACTCGTTCGGTAGCTGCACTGATCTGGGCCTGATACGGTTCGTTAATTCGTTTAAGATCAAGAAAGGGAATCATTCCGAAGCCGCCAGCACCCGGCTGTTCGGGTAAGGGTCGTAGATGTAGTCGTCTTTGTCGTAAGGTTCATTGGAAACAACCAGCAGAATAGCGTCCTCCGAAAACTCGTCCATGATGTGCCAGTCTTCCGGTTCCAGCACCAGACACTGCCGGGGATTGGTCAGCCGATACGTCGTTTCAGCCTGCCCGTTGTGACAATAAACCCGGCAGCTACCCGACAGACAGACCAGCGCATTCCAGGCCCGATGATGGCGATGTCCTGCGCGCGGACTTTGCCCAGCTTCGTAGATGTAAAAAACCCGCTGGATGGTTCCGGGAATGATATTCTCAAACACGGTCAGGTTTCCCTTTTCCGAAACAAAGGTTTTTAATTCGTGCAGTTGCGCCATTGAACGTTGCAATGAATTTATTTAGTGGGACTAATCTACGCTATAAGCGGGATCAAATATAAGTAGAAACACGCAAGAAACGCCTGGAAAGTAATATGATGACATGTCACTACAAAGAACCTCCCCGAATACACATTGCAACATATCACATTAAAAACCCATTAAATATAGACATCAAGCCTGTATTTTATAATTCGTTGAAGACCAGCTTTTGTTTTAAATGCTATGTTAAAAAATAAATTCTTTTTGACCGGCCTGTTCCTGGTGGCCTTAGTGGTGCTGTATTACAGCTTCTTCGACGGGGGTAATATGACCTCAGGCGGGGGTGTCGACGAAGTACTTGAGCCTGAGACGTACCGCCAGCAGATTGATGCGGAGCGCAAACGTAAGGATGAGTTTTTCCGCACCAGCGAACAGTCGCCGATTACAGACAAAGCCAGTTTCAGAGGCCTTAGGTATTTTACGCCAGACCTTGGCTACCGGGTATCGGCCCGGCTCGAACCCTTCGCCGACAAATCGCAGAAGCTCATCATACGCATGACCGACGGCAGTGAGGAGGTGTATGATAAGTTTGCTCATGCCGTATTTAGCCTCAACGGCGAAGCACACCGACTGCTGGTCGTCAAACAGGGCGAAACATACGCAATACAGTTCCGCGACGCCACCTCCGGCAACGAAACGTACGGCGGTGGCCGCTACCTCGAACTTGCCCTCGACGACGTGACCGACAACCGTGTAACGCTGGATTTCAACGCAGCCTACAATCCATACTGCGCCTACAATCCGACGTTTGCCTGTCCGCTCCCCCCCGCCGAAAACACCCTGCCCATCGCCATAAAAGCCGGAGAGCGGTATCATTGAAAAAGGAGGAAAGGAGGAAGGGGAGAAAAGGAGAAAGGAATATGGATACGGGATTACCAACATCTAGTTCCCTCTATTCCCTTCTCCCCTTTCTCCTCTCCTCCTCCTTTCCTCCCCTTTCTCCTTTCCACCCCTTTCTCCTCTCCTCCCTTTCCCCCCTTCCTCCTTTTCCCTACCTTTGCCCTTATTTTCGAATTGCCGCCGTATGGAAGTTTCTTATAAGTGGTTACAGGAGTACATTGAGTTGCCCGAATCGCCCGAAGAAGTTGGGAAACGCCTGACAGGCACGGGACTGGAAGTTGAAGGCATAGAAAAAATAGAAGCCATACCGGGCGGCCTGGCAGGCGTTGTAATTGGCCAGGTGCTGACGTGCGAAAAACACCCTGACGCCGATAAACTAAGCATCACGACGGTCGATGTAGGTGGGGATCAGCCCCTCAACATCGTTTGCGGAGCGCCCAACGTAGCGGCCGGGCAGAAAGTGGTCGTTGCGCTGGTCGGAGCTACCCTCCACCCAACAAACGGCGCAGGCACGCCTGCCGAACCGTTCCAGATCAAGAAAGCCAAGATTCGGGGAGCAGCTTCGGAAGGTATGATCTGCGCCGAGGATGAGATCGGGCTGGGCACGTCCCATGCCGGTATCATGGTGCTGGACACCGATGTACCGAATGGTACGCCTGCAGCCAGCTACTTCAATCTGGAAGCTGATTACCAGATCGCCATCGGCCTGACGCCGAACCGTATTGATGCGGCTTCGCACCTGGGTGTGGCCCGCGACCTGAAAGCAGCCCTGAACCGCCCCCTGCGCTGGCCGTCAGTCGATGCCTTTGCGGTGCAGAACCAGGACCTGACGCTCGACGTACGGGTAGAAGCTCCGGAAGCCTGCCCGCGTTACACCGGCCTGACGATCAGCGGCCTGAGCGTTGGCGAATCGCCCGACTGGCTGAAGCAACGCCTGCTGAGCATCGGCCTGAATCCGATCAATAACGTAGTCGACGTAACGAATTTCGTTTGCCACGACCTTGGTCAGCCGCTGCACGCCTTCGACGCTGATAAGATCACGGGTGGTCAGGTCATTGTCAAAACCCTGCCCGAAGGCACGCCGTTTGTCACCCTCGATGGTGTTGAGCGCAAGCTTACGGCCACCGATTTGATGATCTGCAACGGCGCTGCCGAACCGGCCGAAGCCGCCATGTGTATCGCGGGTGTGTTCGGTGGACAAACGTCAGGGGTAACCACAGCAACTACCCGCATTTTTCTGGAATCGGCGTATTTCTCGCCGACCTCCGTCCGAAAGACGGCGCAGCACCACGGCCTTAAAACCGATGCGTCGTTCCGGTTCGAGCGGGGGACAGACCCCAACATGCCGGTCTTTGCTCTGAAACGGGCCGCCCTGCTGATTCAGGCCGTAGCCGGTGGTACGATCAGTTCCGACATCACGGATATTTATCCGCAGCCCATTGAGCCGTTCCGTGTAGTGGTGCGCTACCGCAACGTGGACCGGCTGATCGGTATCCGAATTGACCGCGACGAAATTCACCGCATTCTCGAAGCGTTGGACATCCAGGCGGAAGACCGGACCGACGAAGGCTTCGTTGCCGTAGTCCCCCCTTACCGCGTCGACGTAACCCGCGAAGCCGACGTAACCGAAGAGATTCTGCGTATCTACGGCCTGGACAACGTACCGCTGTCGGCCCACCTCGGAGCCGACTCGCTGTCGGAATTTCCGGCCACGGACCCTAATCAGTTGCAAAGCCGGGTCGGACAGGCATTGGCGGCTAATGGTTTCTTTGAAATTCTGACGCTGTCGCTTACCCGTCCGTCTTACCACAATGCCATTCGGCAAATCCTGCCGGGCGCCGACGTAACGCTTCTCAATCCGCTGAGCGAAGAACTGTCGGTTATGCGGCAGACGCTGCTGTTCTCGGCCCTCGAAACGCTGGTGTACAACAGCAACCGGCGCCAGAAAGACCTGAGTGTATTCGAATTCGGCAAGGTGTATTACAAAGCCGACAGCGACAACGGTACGGGTAAATACGTCGAAAAAATGCGATTGAGCCTGGCCATGATGGGCAACCAGCAGGCTGAGAGCTGGCTGACGAAGGGTCAGCCCATCGCCTTCCATGATCTGGCAACGGCCGTGCAGCGCGTGTTAAATCTGTTCCGTATCCGGACATTCGATACCCAGCCCGCCGATGCTACATTGTTCCAGTACGGCCTGACCTACCTGGTTAACAAAAAACCACTGGTTAGTCTGGGGCTGGTGCAGCCGAAACTGACGCGTCTGGTCGATCTGAAGCAACCGGTCTTCTACGCCGATTTCGATTGGGAAGCCTTGCTGAAGCAATACAGCGCCAAAGCCCGCTACGAAGAAGTACCACGTTTCCCGGAAGTCCGGCGCGACCTGTCGCTGGTACTGGATCAGGCCGTTACGTTTGAACAGATCAGCCGGCTGGCGTATCAGACCGAGCGGAAACTACTGCGCACGGTCAATGTGTTTGATGTATATGAAGGGGAAAACCTGGGTGCGGGCAAAAAGTCCTACTCCGTTAGTTTTACGTTGCAGGACCCAACCCAGACGCTTACCGACGCGGCCATCGACAAAACGATGCAGCGCCTGATGAGCACCTTCGAAAAAGACCTCGGAGCTGTAATACGTAAGTAACTGAATGACCGGATTAATTGAATGATTGAATGGCGGTTCCTGCGTTGATTCAGTCAATCATTTCATCACTCAAGTATGATCAGCGAACATCAGATCATCGCCGTTTTAGAGCAGCTCGAACGAAAAATTCGGCTGTTGAAAGGTGTTTGTGACGATGCCAAACGCCGGGTAGACTTTCTGGAAGGAGAAAACAAACGTTTGCGGGAGGATTTGAAAGAACAGGAAAACCTCGTGAAGCGTTTGCACAAAAATCAGGCTAATTCCGATAAACCCTTTCTGAAGTCAAAAGAAATTGGTAAGATTGTAAGCAACAATCTGTCAGCAACAGATACGAGTACCGAACTAAAACAACAACTCGACGAGTATATCCGGGAAATCGAACGGTGTATTGCTCATTTGAGTAGTTTGTCATAAACCAGAATTGGGCCGGTGTGTGGGCGCTCTGCCGTCTACGATGCCGAACCAACCGCAGCGATGGAAGAGCTATCTATTCGCCTTAAAATTGCCGACCGGGAGTACGGGATAAAAGCCGAGCCTGACAACGAAACGCTGGTACGCGATGCCGGCCGACTGATTCAGGAAGAGCTGAAAAAATACCGTGACATGGGTGTCCGCGACACGCAGGATGCGCTGGCAATGCTGGCTTTCGATTGCCTGGTAACGAAGCTGCGGAGCGATCAGCAAATACAGCGCCTACAACGAATGGTCTTTGACAAAATTACTCAACTGGATCAGGTCGTAACGCCCGCGATTACTTCGTAAGTGTGATCCGTGTTTTTAAGCGCCGGAAGGCGAATATATTTTTGATTGAGTTAACGACTGTTGATTGTCTTAAAAACAAGCACTTACAGGCCTGACATCCGCTGGTTAGGTCATTGAGTGAGTTTTATGTTTGGGACGTTGTATCGCGGCAGGTTGAGCTGGTTATTTGTTCAACCCAAACGATATAAGTACCATGAATACATCGAGCTGGCTGATGCTCTTCCTTGACAATGTTGTCATGCTGGGCATCGGCATTTACGTCGGCAGGAAACTGCTGTATAAAGTTTTCAGTAAACGCGAGCAGGAAGCCGACGAACGCGCTGCCAATATCCTGAAAAACGCGGAGCTACAGGCCGAAACCCTCAAGAAAGACCGGATGCTGGAGGCTAAGGAGAAGTACCTGAAGTTAAAAGCTGAATTTGAAGAAACGACCAATCAGAAAAAGAATCTACTCCTTCAGAACGAAAGCAAGCTCAAGCAGCGTGAGCAGCAACTGAACCAGCAGGCTGAGCAGCAGAAGCGCCGGGAAGCGGAACTTGATCAGCAGAAACACACGCTGGCGCAGCAGCAGGACGCTCTCAACAAACGAAAAGAAGAAGTTGAGCGCCGTCGGCAGGAAGCCGAACAGATGCGGGCACAGCAGGTCGAGCAACTCGAACGTATTGCCAACCTCTCGGCCGAGCAGGCGCGTGACCAGCTTGTTGAAACCCTTAAAGCCGAAGCCGATTCGCGGGCGTCGTCCTACGTCAAGAACGTTATTGAAGAAGCCAAACTGACGGCTACCAAAGAAGCCAAGAAGGTCGTTATCGAAACCATTCAGCGGACAGCAACCGAACACGCCATCGAAAACTGCGTGTCTGTTTTCAACATTGAATCCGACGACGTTAAGGGCAAAGTAATTGGCCGGGAAGGCCGCAACATCCGGGCGCTCGAAGCCGCTACGGGCGTTGAAATTATTGTCGACGATACCCCCGAAGCTATCATCATTTCCGGTTTTGATCCTGTTCGGCGCGAGATTGCCCGACTGTCGCTGCACCGCCTGGTGCAGGATGGTCGTATTCACCCCGCCCGCATTGAAGAAGTGGTGGCCAAAACCCGCAAAAACATTGAAGACGAGATTGTAGAGATTGGCGAACGTACCGTTATCGATCTCGGCATTCATGGCCTGCACCCTGAGCTGATCAAGATGGTGGGGCGGATGCGTTTCCGGTCGAGCTACGGCCAGAACCTGCTCCAGCACTCCCGCGAAGTAGCGAAACTGTCAGCCACCATGGCCGCCGAGCTGGGGCTGAATGCCAAGCTGGCCAAACGCGCTGGTCTGCTGCACGACATCGGTAAAGTATGGCCCGAAGAAGCCGAACTGCCCCACGCCATTCTGGGCATGGAGCTGGCCAAGAAATACAAAGAGAATGCCGAAGTCGTCAACGCTATCGGTGCTCACCACGATGAGATTGAGATGACCAGCATGATTTCTCCCATTGTTCAGGTTTGCGACGCCGTGTCCGGATCGCGGCCGGGTGCTCGTCGGGAGATGATGGAGTCGTACATCAAACGGCTGAAAGAGCTTGAAGAACTGGCTACCAACTTCCCGGGTGTGACGAAATGCTACGCCATTCAGGCGGGCCGGGAGTTGCGGGTTATGGTCGATGCCGACCACGTTACCGACGAGCGGGCCAGTGCACTGTCGTTCGAAATCTCGCAAAAAATTGAGAAGGAAATGCAGTATCCCGGCCAGATCAAAGTGACCGTGATCCGGGAAATGCGCTCCGTGGCCTACGCGAAGTAGACTGCTTTTTTAGTAAACGCAGAGAAAACAGAGGAGCATAGAGATCGCAGAGGTAAACTCTCGTTTCTCTGCTAACCTCTGTTTTCTCTGCGTTTCTACTTACAACAAACCCACCCAAAACCGGTTAAGTGGACTATGGATTTTCTGACTACTGTGCTTTTACTGATCGTTGGTGGAGGGGCTGGCGTTGCGCTGTCGAATGTCCTCCGGAAGCGCTCGGGGATAACGGATGTTCGGCGGGAATCGACCTTGCTGCTCGAACGCATCGAGAAGGTATTTAAGGTGGTGATGGCCGAAGGGTATTTCTCTGAGATTTACAACTACCAGGATCAGAAGAAGATTCTATACTTGTTCAACGACCCAAAGAAGGCCATGATCATTGCCAAGTCCAAAGTACTGGTCGGATTTGACTTCGCGAAGGTACGTTTCCGGCAACCTGAGAACGGCGAAAAAAAACTGATTATTGAATCGTTTCCGGCACCGGAGGTCCTCTCCATTGATACAGACTATAACTTCTACGACATTCAGGCGGGGATTCTCAACCATTTCCACGGCGAAGATTACACCCGGATCCTGGACGAAGCGAAGCAGGCCATGAACGAACGGGCCATGCAGAGCGATCTGCCTAAAATAGCCAACAACCAGATTCAGTACATGATGTACCAGTTGGCCAGTTCGATGGGCTGGCAGCTTCAGCTTCCCGAAGCGGAGCAGCAACAACTGGAAGCCCTGAAAGCCCAGGCAGAAGAACCGATTGCCGCCCCGAAGCAACTGCCGATCGGCTAACCGTTGTCTGTACAATGAACCCTACTCTGCATCGTTATACGTGGCATGAACTACCGGCTATTCATCCTTCTGCTGCTGTTTCCGCTGCTGGCCTCCGCACAGGATGAAGCCAATGACGGCGCTCGGGCCTGTCAACAGGGAAAAGTCCGCTACTTTGGCCGACTGGCCACAGATCCGCGGGCGCGGGTGATGTATCCGGGCGATTCAAGCATCGATGTAACGTACTATGGGCTCGACCTACGGCTTACGCATACCCCCGCTTATTTACAGGCTGCGGTCACCATTGGCCTGAAATCCACGACGCCGGCGCTCTCCAGTTTTGCCCTGGATTTGCGTTCCGGCACAACGCCGGGTGCGGGCCTGCGGGTCGATTCGGTCAAAGCCGGTAACCAGCGGCTCACCTTCCGGCACGAACAAAACAAACTAACCATTACGCCCCCGCAACCCCTCGCCAGGGGGCAGGCGCTGGCCGTGACGGTGTTTTACCAAGGTCGGCCCGGTACCGGCGGCTTCGGTGGATTTGTGTTTGGCACTCATAGCCGCGAGCCTGAAATCTGGAGTTTAAGCGAGCCGTTCAGCGCCCCCGAGTGGTTCCCCTGCAAAGACACCCCCGCCGATAAAGCCGACTCTTCGGCAGTCAGCATCACAGCTCCGGCCCGCTTCGTATCCGTGTCAAACGGCACGCTGGAAAGCACAGCCGACAACCCCGACGGCACGCGAACGTACCGCTGGCGGAATCACTATCCCATCGCCCATTACCTTATCTCGGTGGCGATGACCAACTACGTTCGCTATGACACACCGTTTACCTACAATGGGGTAACCCTACCCGTTACGCATTATCTGTATCCCGAATCCCTGGCCGACAACCAGGCTAATCTGGATCAGACACCTGATATGCTGCGGGTGTTTACCGAACGCTACGGCCCCTACCCGTTCCTGCGCGAGAAGTATGGACACGCGCAGTTTGGGGCTGGAGTTGGGGGTATGGAGCACCAGACGATCAGCTCGATGGGTACGTTTGATCCAAGTGTGATCGCCCATGAACTGGCCCATCAGTGGTTCGGCGACAAGGTCACCTGTCGCGACTGGCACAGTATCTGGCTGAACGAAGGTTTCGCAACGTACAGCGAATACGTATATCGGGAAGCCAGGAACGGCCGGGCCAATGCAGCCTCGCTGATCAACTACTACATGCGGCTGGCCCGTACGGCGAAAGGGTCGCTGTATGTCCGGTCCCTGGAAAATGTAGACAGTATCTTTACCTACAACCGAACCTACGCGAAGGGGGCCGTTGTGCTGCACATGCTGCGGGGTATTGTCGGCGATACCCTGTTTTTCCGAACGCTACGTACCTATGCGGCTACCCCGGGTCTGGCTTATGGCACCGCCCTGACCGACGATTTCCGGGCCGTTGCTGAACAGGTTTCGAATCAAAACCTGGCGTACTTCTTTCAGCAGTGGATATTCGGCGAGGGCTATCCGGCATACCGGGTTTCGTATACCGGCAATGGTACAGCCCGTGGTGTGGCGCTGCGGATCGAACAACGTAACGGAAATCCTTCGGGTCAGCAGACGTTCTTTACCATGCCAATCCAGGTGCGGGTGCAATCGGCTGCGGGCGATACCACCCTAACGGTTCTGAACGACCGGCCCGATCAGACGTTCAACCTGACCGGCCGAGGGTCAGTCACGGGCGTTGCGATCGATCCCGACAACTACATTCTGAAAACGGTAGACTACGTCAACACCATTACGGCCTTACCCGCTGCCACCGATCTGGCCGTTCAGGTATTCCCGAATCCTTCGGCCGAAACGCTCAGCGTTTCGTTCGGAACCGCCTTGGCCGGGCCCGTTACGCTGACGTTCACCAATGTGTCTGGCCAGGCGGTACGCGTACTCACCGAAGCCATGTTGCCGCCCGGGTCGCACACCCGGGCGATCGGGATGCGGGGATTACCGGCCGGACGGTACGTCCTCACCGTGAAAACACCGACAAGCCAGCAAAGCCGGGTAGTTTTGCACCAGTGAATTCTTTCTGCTGTATGAAAAAACTTCTTTTTGTGTTTCTGTTGCTGTCCGGAACGGTATTCGGGCAGGACAATCTGGGGGTTATTCGGCACAATCACCTGGCGTTACACGTCAAAGACATACCAACAAGCACGGCGTTTTACCACGATGTACTGGGCCTGAAATCCATTCCGGTTCCGGAGAACCTGAAAGCGATCCGGGCCTGGTTCGACATCGGTAATGGCCAGCAGATTCACTTACTGGCGGGCCGGACCGAACAGATCGTTCACGACCGCAACGGCAGCCATATTGCCCTGTTTGTTGAGAACATAGGAAAGTCGGAGGCCTTTCTGACCGCGAAAAAGATCCCGTTTCATAAGCAGACCCGCTTCGACGGTGTCACTCAGATTTATTTCGCCGATCCCGATGGGTATTTGTTCGAACTGAACGAAGGCAAAAACCTAACGGCAGGGAACTAGCCCTCCGACCGCTACGCTTACGCAGCCACGCTATTGTACAATAGCGTGGCTTTTTTGTACAGGGAACACCGTTTGCTCAATTGATTTTCATGTATCTACAGAATATTTATACGAAACTCGCAATCCATCATGTTATAGAAATACGTACCTATTCATGAACGCACCGTAACCTTCATGCAACACCCTGTATTCGTCCCCGAATCAGGCCTCTCTATGACCCAGGAGCAGGCTTCGCTCTGGCAGCAACTCCTTCAGCACTCGGTTAGTGGACTGGTTGGTTTCAAAGCCGAACGCAACGAGGAGGGCCAAATCTGTAACCTCCGGTATTCATTCATCAATAAAGTTGCGCTCCGGGATACGTTCAGCATTGGCCAACAGATCGAAGAAAAAGAACTCATCGGGCGCTGCGTCACGGACTTTTTCCCCGCTATCCGCGAGTCTGGCATCTGGCGAACGTACATCAATGTACTCGAAACGGGCAACGCCCAGCGTCTCGAACAGAAATACACATTAAATGGGCGTGATGTCTGGGTTGCTCAGGCCGTAGCTCCCTTTGGCCAGGACGGCCTGCTGCTTTCTTATTCAGAAACCAGCGAACTGCACGATACGGCCCATCGGCTGACGCACCAGAGTGCCCTGCTGAACGAAATCCTGAACAGTTCGCCCAATGCCATCGCCGTTTTTGAGGCCGTCCGGGATTCAGCCGGAGCGTTGATTGATTTCCGTACTACGGTTGTCAACCGGATGGTCGAGGTGTTGTCGGGGTTGCCGGCCGATTCGTTTATCAACACTCGCCTTAGTCAGATTCACCTGCTCACGCCCGACTCATTTGAGCGGCTTAATAACCTGCTGATTACCGGCGAAAGCGTACGGTTTGAACACTTTGTGCCGGGCGCGTCCATATGGCTCGACGTGACCCTCACCCGCCTGAACGATGGGTTTGTGGCTACGTTACAGGACATCACAGCCGCCAAACAGGCGCAGCAGCAACTGGAGATGGCCATTCAGAACCTGCACCGGTCCAATCAGCATCTGGAAGAATTTGCCTACGTAGCCAGCCACGATCTACAGGAGCCGTTACGTAAGATTGTGGCCTTTGGCGATGTGCTTCAGCACCAGTACGCCGATCAGCTTAGTGTTTCGGCTGCCGACCTGATTGGCCGTATGCAGAAGTCAGCCAGCCGGATGCGAACACTGGTGCATGACCTGCTGACGTATGCCCGGGTGTCGAACAAGCCTGACACCTTCGGGCTGGTTGACCTCAACCATCTGATTGCGTCAGTAGCCGAAGACCTGGAAGTGACGATTCTGGACAAGAAAGCGGAGATTATCATCGAAACATTGCCGACGGTCTGGGGCGATGCACTCCTGCTCCGGCAGTTATTTCAGAATCTGCTGAGCAATGGCCTTAAATTTCACCAGCCGGGCCAGGCACCGGTGATCAATATTCAGGGGCACGTAGCCACGACCGACGAGTACCTGACGTACCTGTCGGCCACCGATGCTTCACAGGCAGGCCGCCGGTATGCGCTGATTGATGTCATCGATAACGGAATAGGTTTCGACGAACGATACCTCGACCGGATCTTCACTATTTTTCAGCGTTTACACAACTTCAACCAGTTCGCCGGAACAGGCATGGGCCTGGCCATTTGCCGTAAAGTGGTTGATATTCACGGCGGTCACATTACTGCCATCAGCCAGCCTAACCACGGGGCAACCTTTCGCCTGCTGCTGCCCATGCAGTGACGTATATGGCCACTGGCTCGGATATGGGCGTTAGCCGTAACATTTGAGGAGCGTTTCTGTTCTACTACGGACATCGCGTCAGCCAGTGCAGCCTTGCGCAGGCTACGTTTTTCAATCCTCTGCTCGCTCTTATGAAAGTTACTGACTCAACATCCTTGACGGATACTCAATCGTTATCTATCAGCTCTGTACCGTCCTACGCCCCGACGGTCCATGCAGCCTTATCTTCGACCACTGGCGAAACGCGTGATTTAGTCTGTTTTTCACATCTCCGCTGGAACTTCGTGTACCAGCGTCCGCAGCATCTGCTCAGCCGCGCCACCCGTAACTATCGGGTCTGGTTCATTGAGGAACCTATATTTGGTAATGATCTGCGCTTGGCCGTCTGCACCGAAAATGACCGGCTTCGGGTTGTCGTTCCGCACCTGCCCCACGGCAGCAGTCCGGCAGATATAATCCGCTATCAACGTCAGTTAATCGACGAATTATTTCAAAAAGAACGCATTAGCGACTTCATTGCCTGGTATTACACCCCAATGGCCCTGCTCTTCAGCGATCACCTGAAACCCCGGCTGACGGTGTACGATTGCATGGATGAGTTGTCGGCGTTCTGGGGGGCTCCTAAAGAATTACTCGATCAGGAAAAACGCCTGATGGAAAAAGCCGGGATTATGTTCACCGGCGGCTACAGTCTCTTTGAAGCGAAACAACGGCGGCACCCGCACGTCTTTGCGTTTCCAAGCAGCATCGATTTTACGCACTTCTCAAGTGCCCGTCGTCCCCTGCCCGACCCGGTCGACCAGCGGTCGATGCCTGGCCCGCGTATAGGGTTCAGCGGTGTGATTGACGAACGATTCGACTACGAATTACTGGCCAAATTAGCCGAGCGTCGGCGCGACTGGCATTTCGTTATGATTGGTCCGGTGGTCAAGATCAATCCGGCTTTGCTGCCCAAGGGGCCTAACGTCCATTACCTGGGCATGAAGGATTACAAACAACTTCCTGCGTATTTCAGTAACTGGAACGTAGCGATGCTGCCGTTTGCGCTGAATGAGTCAACGCGGTTTATCAGTCCAACCAAAACGCCCGAGTACCTGTCGGCGGGACTGCCGGTGGTGTCGACCCCGATCCGTGACGTGGTCCGGACGTATGGCAGCCAGGATTTTGTGCAGATTGCCGATTCGGCCGAAGCCTTTGAAGCAGCTATCGAACTAGCCCTGCAACAAAAACACCCGAGCGATTGGTCGGCAATCGATACGTTCCTGGCCGAAAGCTCCTGGGATTACACCTGGAGCGAAATGAACCGGCTCATGACCGCACAGATGAAAGTAGCGGTGGAGCAATGAAAAAAGGAGGAAGGGGAGAAAAGGAGGAGGAAAACCTTTTCTCCCTCTCCTCCCTTTTCTCCTCTTCCTCCTTTTCTCCCTCCTCCTTTCTATCACTCCCCCCTCGGCACTACCATCACCACGTCCTCCTTATCGACTACCACCTGCCCTTCGGCTAAGCCTTTGGGCTTGCGGACAAATTTCTTGGGTGTAACAATCACCGGGCAAAGGCTATCGGTCCGCCGTTTGGAGTACCAGGCTGCGAGTTCGGCGGCTCGTTCGATCACGCTTTTAGGAAACGTTTTGCCCGCCTGGTATTTAATGACTACGTGAGAACCGGATACGTCGCGGGCGTGAAGCCATAAGTCCTCTTTATGAGCGTATTTTTGCGTGAGCAGGTCGTTATTCTTGGCGTTTCGACCGATCAGGATGCGGAAATTTTCGAATATGACTTCTTTGAATAGCTGAACCGGTCCCTCGATCGCCGATTCGCTCAGGAGATTGTGCTGCTTGATGTATTTGCGCAGTTCCTTCAGCGTCTGGATGGTTTCCAGAGCAGTCTGATACGCGTTGATACGTTCAATTTCAGCCTCTCGGTTCGCTATCTGCTGGTTCAGGTGCTCCTCTTCAATTTTCTCGTTCTTGGCTTTCCGGTAGTAGTTCTCCGCATTTTTTTGCGGACTCAGATCCGTCTTAAGTTTGATTGTAATCGGCTGATCGCGGTAAAAATCGTACAATTCAACCCGTTCCGGCGACCGGGCTCCTGGCACTTCGGGGATATCATGTAGATTCGCCATCAGAATATGCCCCATCTCTTCGTGGGTAGCCCCTTCCTCGCGGGCGATAAGCCGCTGTATGTTGGCATCGATGAGCGCTTCGGCACGTTTCAGGCGTTTTTCGAGCAGCCGCAGCAGATCGGCCTTCTCCCGCTCGAACGTATTGAGTCCGTTGTAGGAAATGTAAAACCGGTTAGCCGCTTCAATCGGGTCGTCGAAGTCGCGGTAAACCTCCCCAAAAGACAGCAGTGAGAGCGTTGGGCGATGTTCGAATTTGGTAAGGTAGTAATGCGGCTGTTCAAGTTGGGCCAGCACCTGCTGGATTAATCGCCACTTCTGTTCTCCTTCGCCCACCGGGTTAGCCGTGCCGTCAGACCCTTCCTCCTTTCCTCCTTTCCCCCTTTCCTCCTCTTTCAAATAGGCGTTCACTACCTTTCCAAACGTCGGGAACAGCTTCCGGTGGTCGTACCCCGCCCGCTCGAAAGCTTCCCACGACTGGTCGATGGGTCGGTCAAGGGCATTGATGTTTAGCTGTTGATCGGCCACCAGCTTCGTGTTAAACAACTCGACGACGGTATCGCCCTGAAACGCCAGCAGGTTGGGGCGATTGCCAAAGAATTTGAATAGCAAGGCGTAGTTATCTTCCAACTGGATTGCCAGACAGCGCTCGTTTAAAAACGACCGGACACCCGTTACCACTCGCCCTGCGCCTTCTTCGCCCCCGGTTACGTCCTCGAACAGATCGATGCTGTTGGTACGGGCGCGTTGCACAACTTCCGGAAACAACAGGCCGGAGAAATCAGGGCGCAGCGTAGCTTTGATGTAGAATGGTTTATAATAATTTGTCTTTCCCTTCGCCTGCGCAAATACCAGTACCACCTCGTCCCGGTCCTGGCTGAAGCACTCCATGAACTTCAGTCCGGTCAGATGCGGGGCAAGCGCGGGGGCTAATTGCCGAAGGAAGTAGAAATTGGTGTGCATGGCTACAAAGGTAACGCTTCCGGTTGCTGGTCGGTTAAGGAAAGTATGCGCTTACGGAGCGGTGGCTCCAGGTCATTCTTTTACGAACGTGGTCAGAAGCAACCAAAAACGCTGCTTACGCATCTTCCATAAAACCGTAAATTCAAGTCTATGAAGCGAATTGCTACCCTGCTTGTGCTGCTCTCAATACATTTCAGCGCATTTGCTACCTGGTCAATTATAATCATAGATCCCAAAACGGGGGAGATTGGCATTGCAGGAGCCTCATGTACTTATAGTTGCCGGGGAATAGCCAAAATTGCCCCGGGCCAGGGAGCTATTGTTGTTCAGGCGATGAGCAACAGTGACGCCCGAAAAAAGGGATTGCAGATGATTTTAGATCACCGGTCGCCCGAAGAAATCATCCAGGCTTTGAGAGCGCCGGAATTCGACCCGGAAAAGCAGCAATACGCCATCGTAAGTGCCAGCTATCTGGATACGCCAATGACATACACAGGCACAGCTACAGCGGCATATAATGGGGCTTTAACCGCCAAAGGGGTCTCCGTTCAGGGTAATACCCTAGCCAGCGATCATGAGCTGAAAGTTATTATGGATGCCGTTGTTAACGGGCAGAACGATCGACTGCGAATTGATGAGATCCTGATGCGGGCTCTTGAAGCAGGGTCAGAAGCCGGCGGAGATAAGCGCTGCGGAGAACAGCGGGCAACCTGTGCGTTTCTGGTAGTCGCAAAACCAAATGACAAACCAGGCAGGCCTTACCTAGATTTAGAGTTCTTCGGGCAGAAACGCGGAGGTATGAATGCAGTCCATTTGCTAAGAGGCAAGTACGAGAAGTGGAAAAGAAAGCATTCCGCCTAGCTTTTGTCTAACTCCCACATCCTCATGCCTTCCAATTTCCGTTCGAAAGAGGGTCAATTTTTTGCGACTGAAATCCGAAACAATCGCTTTTCTGGCCTGTTATAATTCTACTCAACAACTAGACAACAACGTTATGGCTAACAATAAAACGGTAGATCAGCCCGGCTCAAACGATAAGCAACCGAATAGCGACCGGCGACGCCGGGTAAATGCCCGGGATACATCCGGCAACCAGCCCAACATGGAGCAAACGCGCAGCAACCACGATAAGACCGTGCAGCGCCCGGAAGAGGATCATGTGAACGATAAAACAAAAACTGAGCTGATGGAAGAACGCGGTGGCCACGGTCATTCAGGCCACAGCAGCAGCCGAAACGGCAGTCGCAGCTAAACCGAAGCGTACTACGCAAAAATCAGGCGTTCAGGATTAGAAGTTGGCCCATAGCCTCTTTTGACGCTGAACGCCTGATTTTTGTTCCTATGCCCTCGCCACTTCCTACGCATCTGCGCCAACAGTTCCACCAGGAATACAAGGATATTCTTGCCTACTGGCAACGCTACGCGCCCGATCCGGTGAACGGCGGTTTCTATGGCCGCGTGAATTATCAGAACCAGCCCGACCCCAATGCCGAAAAAGGTATCGTGCTCAACGCCCGCATCCTGTGGACGTTTTCGGCGGGCCTCCGCCACACCCACCACGACGAATACCGCCCCGTGGCTGATCAGGCGTTTCAATACATCAGACAGTACTTCATCGATCCGCAGTACGGGGGCGTCTACTGGTCCGTAACGGCCAAAGGTGAGCCGGCCAACGCGACCAAGCAGCTTTACGGACAGTCGTTCGCGCTTTATGGACTGAGTGAATACGTCCGCGCGACAAACGACCCAACGGCCAGAACTATGGCGCAGGAGTTGTTTCGGCTGATGGTCAAACACGCGTACGACCCTGAACGGGGTGGCTTTCAGGAAGGACTGGCCCGCGACTGGTCGCCAACGGATAAGTTAGTACTGAGCAAAAAAGACAATCAGGAAACGAAGACGATGAACACCCACCTCCACATTCTGGAGGCTTTTACGAACCTGTACCGCGTCTGGCCGGATAAATCCGTCGACACGCAGATCCGGGGCATGCTCGACGCATTTACGAACCACATCGTCGATCCGAAAACGTACCGCATGAAGCTGTTCCTGAACGACGACTGGCAGGTGCGTCGAACAGCCATCTCCTACGGCCACGACATTGAAGCGTCGTGGCTGCTGCCCGAAGCCGCCGACGTACTGAAGGATAAAGCACTTCAAAAGAAGATTAACACCTTAGGTATCAAAATGGCGCGGGCAGCCGCCGACGGCCTCGACTCCGATGGCGGCATGAACTACGAGTACGATCCGGTGACCGGGCACCGGAACCGCGAACGGTCGTGGTGGGTGATGGCCGAAGCGATGGTTGGCTTTTACAACGCCTATCAGCTCACGAAGGAACAGCAGTTTCTTGACAAGTCGCTGCAAAGTTGGGAGTTCACCAAAAAGCACCTGCTCGATACCAAAAACGGCGAGTGGTTTATGGGCGTAACGCCGGAGCACAAGGTCACGGGCAACGACAAAATCAGCATGTGGAAGTGCCCCTACCACAACAGCCGCGCCTGCCTGGAAATGCTGGAGCGCTCCGAAGCCTAAACCCGGAGCGCCCCTTGATACGTTGGTTCACTTAATCTTACTGCCAGCCGCCACCTAACGCCCGGTAGAGGTCGATGAGCGACAGGAACTGAGCCTGTTTCGTATTGATCAGGCTTAGCTCAGCATCCAGTACAGACCGCTGGGCCGTGATTACTTCCAGGTACGTGGCATAACCGGTTCCGAACAGATCGTCGGAGGTTCGGGCCGCCTGGCGCAATACGGTCACCTCCTGTGTTTGCAGGTCGGCTACATTCCTGAAGTTCTCCAGACCTTTCAGACTCGTTACCACCTCGGATACGCCCGTCAGGATGGCGCGCTGGTAACCGTAGTACGCTTCGCGGCTTTGTGCTTCGGCAGCACGTAGATTACCTTTCAGATACCGACGATTAAAGACCGGGGCTGTCAGGCTACCCAGCACACCCAGGGCCAGCGATTGCGGATTGACCAGAACACTGGCCCGGAACGCGTTCAGACCAGCGTAGGGCGTAAGATTGAGTGAGGGCAGAAACTGCGCCTGCGCAACAGCTACGTCTACGTTGGCGGCCTCCAATTCACGCTCCGCCTGCCGGATGTCGGGCCGACGTCGTACTAATTGCGACGGAATACCAGCCGCTACGACCGGCGGAAGCTGCTGTTTTTCGAGCGACTCACCGCGCGTGATGGGTTGCGGATACCGCCCCAGCAGAGCATTCAACTGGTTTTCGGTCCGAACAATGTCCTGCCGCACCCGTCCTTCCAGACTACGTGTGTTGAGAAGCTGCGCCCGAAACTGCTGTACGGCCAGTTCCGTAACACGACCGGCCGCCTTCTGGACTTCAACCAACTCCACGGCCCGCTGCTGTAGCGCTTCGTTCTCGCGGATAATCTCCAGTTCGGCATCCAGAGCAAGCAGGGTATAGTAAAACCGGGCGACGTCGGCAGCGAGGTTCGTTATGATCAGATTACGGCCTTCCTGCGACGCCAGCACGCGGGTATAGGCGGCCCGGCGCTGGTTACGCAGCTTACCCCAGATGTCCAGTTCCCACGACGCCCGGAAACCTACGAAATAGTCGGGCGTCGGATTCGGAATCACGTTGGGGCCGGTTATGTTTTCCGACAGGTTGGTGTCAAAGTTACCGACGCCGTTGAGCGTGTATCGGGCGTAGCGGTCCACCCCGGCCGACACCACCGCATCGACCTGCGGCAGCAGCGCCCCCTGCGTGATGCCGAAGTTGGCGCGCGCCACTTCAATACGCTGGAGCGCAATACGCAAATCGGGGTTACGGGCCAGAGCCGTATCGATCAGCGCAACCAGGTTCGGGTCGGCAAAGAGCGCCCGGTACGGTCGATCCCCGATACTGGCCGAGTCCTGACTACCTGCGTAGGAAGTGGGCACGGTCATCGTTGGCGTTGGTGCCGGGTTGTGCATAATTCGGCACCCACCCAGGCTACCCGCCAGAACGACACTCATAAGACTTACTATAACTCTACGATCCTTGAAGAACGGCACCGTTAGCATTCGTTTTAATGGACATTGACTTTTTCGTAGGTTGATCACCGGCGGTACGATCTGGACCAAACCGCTCACCAATTCGGGCAAACAGAACGTACAAACCTGGCACCAGCACCAACCCAAATATAGTACCGATGAGCATCCCGCCCGCAGCGGCCGTACCGATCGAGCGGTTACCCAACGCACCGGCACCCGAGGCAATCGTAAGCGGAATCAGCCCCATGATGAAGGCAAAGGACGTCATCAGAATCGGACGCAGACGTGTCACCGCCCCTTCGATAGCCGCTTTCACAATCGGTAATCCCTCCTTCTGACGCTGGTTGGCAAACTCAACAATCAGGATGGCATTTTTACCCAGCAGACCAATCAGCATGATCAGCGACACCTGCGCATAAATGTTATTTTGCAGGCCCACCAGTTGCAGGCACAGGAACGAGCCGAAGATACCGGCCGGCAGCGACAGCAGTACCGACAGTGGCAACAGTACGCTTTCATACTGAGCTACCAGCAGCAGGTACACGAAAACCAGACAGATTAAAAAGATAAAGATTGCCTGATCGCCCGACAGCACTTCTTCCCGCGACATGCCCGACCACTCGAAGGTGAAACCGCGCGGCAGTTCTTTCTCAGCCACCTCCTCAATTGCCCGCAACGCGTCGCCACTACTATACCCCGGAGCCGGACTACCGTTGATCATCGCCGACGTGTACAGGTTGTAGCGGGTGAGCTGTTCCGGACCGTAAACACGCTCCAGCCGGACAAAGTTTGAGTAGGGAACCATCTCGCCCTTATCGTTCTTCACCCGTAGCGCCAGTACGTCTTCGGGCTTGGTCCGATACTCGGGAGCCGCCTGGACGTACACCCGATACATCTGCTCAAAGCGGATAAAGTTGGTTGCGTAGAAGCTACCCATCAGGGTTTGCAGCGTGTTCATGGCATTTTCAATGGATACGCCTTTCTGCGCAGCTTTATCCTGATCAACGTGCAGGAGATACTGCGGATAACTCGGGTCGAAGCTGGTAAATGCACTGCTGATTTCCGGCCGCTTGTTGAGAGCTGCAATGAAGTCGTCGGCTACGTCCTTCACCTTCTGAAGGTCGCCGGAGCGGGAGCGGTCCAGCAGCCGAAGTTCAAATCCACTGGTGTTACCAAAACCCGGTACGGTCGGGGGTGGCAGGTACTGAATTTGCGCGTCCTGGATATGTTTCGTTTTCTCCTCCAGCTCCTTAATCACCTCATCCACCGACTGTTTCCGCTCATCCCATCCTTTGAGGTTGATCATGCCCATCCCAAACGAAGCACCCGCTCCGTCGGTGAACAGACTGAATCCAGACAGCGTCGATACGTTCTCGACGGCTTCCATTTTAGACGCTACCCGCTGCACCTCATCCATTGCATTTTCGGTCCGCTGCACGGTAGCGCCCACCGGCGTTGTCAGGTTCACATAGATCATGCCCTGGTCTTCGGTCGGGATGAAGCCGCTTGATAGAATAGAGCTGATGCCCCACGTACCACCGGCGAATATAGCCAGCATACCTAACGTAATGGCGGTCCGACTTACTACACGCTTCAGCAACGCCTGATAACGGCCCGTTACGCGCTCGAACCAGCGGTTAAAGGCCGCGAAGAACCGCCCTAAAAGCCCCGTCGACACGTGATTCGGGTCGTGTGGTTTTAGCATGATGGCACAGAGAGCGGGCGTGAGCGTCACGGCGTTGACCCCGGAGATGACAATCGATATAGCCAGCGTCAGCGAGAACTGCCGGTAGAAGATACCGACCGGCCCCGACAGAAATGCCACCGGTACGAATACCGCCGACATGACGAGCGTAATGGCCACCAGCGCCCCGCTGATCTCCTTCATGGCCGCGAATGTTGCCTCCCTGGGCCCTAAATGTTCCTCAGCCATCTTGGCGTGAACAGCTTCCACCACCACGATGGCGTTGTCGACCACGATACCGATTGCCAGCACCAGCGCAAACAAGGTCAGCAGGTTGATCGAGAAGCCAATGGCACTCATGAAGGCAAAGGCTCCAATCAGCGCTACCGGCACGGCCAGCGCACAGATCACCGTCGACCGCCAGTCCTGCAGGAAGATGAATACGACTAAGAATACCAGGATAAAGGCTTCGAAAAGCGTGTGCAGCACCTCATCGATGGAGGCATCCAGAAAGCGCGACACGTCGTAGGCGAAGTTGTAGGTCATGCCCGCCGGGAAGGTTTCCTGCTTCAGTTCGGCCATACGGGCTTTTACGTTGGCAATGACCTCACTGGCGTTGGAGCCAGGCCGCTGTTTCAGCATGATCGACGCCGATGGGCGACCGTCGGTCTTCGACGTAATCATGTATTCCGCCGAGCCGAATTCCACCTCAGCTACGTCCTTCAGGCGGAGAATTGACCCATCCGGATCGGCCCGTAACACAACGTCGGCGTATTGTTCGGGGGTGATAAATTTACCCGTATACCGCAGTACGTACTGTAACTCCTGCGGTTCGCGGTCGGCGCTTTCGCCAGCTTTACCAGGCGCGGCTTCAACGTTCTGTTTCTGGAGGGCCGTCACGACCTCATCGGCCGAGATGTTGTACGCATTCATTCGGTCGGGCTTGAGCCAGACCCGCATAGAATAATCCCGTACGCCCATGATCTGGGCAAACCCCACGCCGTTAATCCGCCGGAGTTCCTGCAATACGTTGATGTCGGCAAAATTGTAAATGAACTTCTCGTCAACGGACGGATCGTCACTAACCAGGTTGATATACAGCAGCATACTGTTCACCTCTTTCTCGGTCACCACCCCGGACTTGATTACTTCCGGCGGCAGTTCATCCAGCACCGACGTAACGCGGTTCTGAACGTTCATGGCCGCCAGATCAGGGTCCATGCCAACTTCAAAGTTGATGGTAATGATCGTTACGCCGTCGTTGCCCGACACCGAACTCATGTAGGTCATCCCCGGTACCCCGTTGATGGCCCGTTCCAGGGGAGTAGCAACGGCTTTCGTACACACTTCGGCGTTGGCACCTGTGTACTTAGCCGTAACCGTTACCGAAGGCGGTACAATATCCGGAAACTGGGTAATCGGTAAGCCTATTAAAGCCAATACGCCCAGGAGTAAGATTAAGACCGATATAACGGCCGATAACAGCGGGCGCTTGATGAATATATCGAACATGAACTAGTCGGGTTACAGTGTCTGGTTTTCGGTATTCAGTTCTCGGTCTCGGTTTACAGCATCACTACCGAAAGGCATTATAACTGGGTACGGCTTCCGATTTTGGCATACGGTTATCAGCGGAAGCTGAACAACCGTATGCTGGAAAACTGAAAACCGTAAACGGCAATCTTAGTTTTGGGCTACTTCTTCGGCCTGGTTACCCTTGCCTGGTGCTGAACGGGGGATAATCTCCATGCCGTCTTTTACGTTCTGGATACCCTCATATACAACACGTTCGCCGGGTTGCAGTCCTGACTTAACGATGTAGAATTTACCCACCCGGCTCTGGGGTATGAAGCTCTTGGACTTGACCCGGTTGGCCGCATCGACCACGTACACGTAGTTCTTGTCCTGGATTTCGAAAACGGCGCGTTGGGGCACCAGCAGTGCGTCACTCAGGAAGTTATCCAGCCGGATAATACCCGACGAACCGTGTTTCAGCAGCCGCTGTGGGTTTGGAAACCGCGCCCGCAGCGAAATGGTACCCGACTCTTCGTCGAAAATGGTTTCCATCGTTTCGATGCGGCCTTTCTGAGGATAAACCGACGCGTCGGCCAGCACCATCTCAACGGACTGCCCGCCCTTACCAACCAGGTTTCGGTTCTTCTTGAGGAATTCGAGGTACTCTTTTTCAGATACGTCGAAGTAGGCGAACACCTCGTGGAGATCAGAAACCGTAGTCAGCAGGGTACCTTCTTCGATCAGGCTCCCCATTTTGAACGGAATCCGGTTGATAACACCGTCGAACGGGGCGCGAATGTTCGTATGAGCGAGGTGCAGGTTGGCTTTAGCCAGTGCGGATTTAGCTTCGTCGATCTGCGCCCGTGCCGATTCCAGTTTGGCTTTAGCCAGTTGGAGTTCGGAAGGTGAGATGATCTTTTTATCAACCAGGAGTTTGACCCGGTCAACTTCCACGGCAGCCGTTTTTTCGCTGGCCACTGCACTTTTCAGCGAGGCCCGGGCCCGATCGGCTTCGGATTGATACTCGGCGCCGTTCAGGTTGAACAATAGTTGCCCTTTCCGGACCGCCTGGCCTTCGTCTACGTGAATTTTTTCCAGAAAGCCCGACACCCGGGCGCGAATTTCTACGTTACGAACCGCTTCGAGCGAACTGACATATTCGCGTTGAAGGGTTGTGGGCTGGCGGGTTAGCTGCACCACAGGGACAGCCAGTTTTTCTGCCGTTTGTTCTGATTTTTCTTCGTTGGAGGTACAGCCCAGGGTTCCGCCGATCAAAATCAGCATGAGTAGTCCGATGGTCCGTGAGCTTCGTACACTACGCGCAATCTGTTTATTAATCATAGCTGAGATAGGCCTGAGCCGAACCAATACAAAGAGCGTTGGTGCAACAATCTGGCGTGTTGTTTTTTTTACAATCGCAATGTGGCTTTACATACTAAGAGCAGGCTTAGAAAAAAATTAGAAAAATCTTAGAAGTAGCAAAAACTTCAAAATTGGACAAAAACAAAAACCCTGTCGGGATCAACGCCCCAACAGGGTTATTAGCAACCATCTCAATCAGCTACGGCGCGAATCAGACAAATTGGTCATGATTCACAGCAATCCATTTACTCTACTACAGAGACTGTCCCATCCGCTACAACTTGACATCTCTGTTTATGACTCAAATTTCCAGGGTAAACCTTAGAAACTGCTTAACGGCTTATTAGATTTTACTTAGATAATACTGGAATAATTACAAGCGGGAAAATAGAACTCAGCAGGACTGCTTATCGAGACGGCGGGTCGTCAAAAAAAGCGAATGAGGTCTGTCTGCCAGATGATAAGCAGCGTAAGCAGAACCAGACCAACCATGAGAAGTAACAACCAATCCGGCTGGCGGGAGGTAGGAGGAGTCCGGGGCGTATTGGACGGGGTAGCCTTCGTCGACAACAAACGCCCCGGTGAACTATAAGCTAAACGCTTGTCGTCCAGCAAGTCTTCCATCCTGGCCGGTTTAAGGGGGTTATCAAGAAACCGTGACATAAGTCAAAAATACCCCCTATTTATTAATATTGTCTAAACATTTCCTTAGAAAGTCCTTAGAAATCTACTAGTGTATTAATTCGATGGTGAAAACGGTAGGCTCGCCAGGTGCCGACCGGGCTGTCAAGTGCCCCCGATGCAACCGTATAATACGTTCGACCAGCGACAGGCCAACGCCGTAGCCGCGGGTTTCGGCGGTCTGTCGTCCCCGATAAAACGGCTCGAATATATACGGCAGGTCGTCGGCAGGAATGGGCTGCCCTTCGTTTTCGACGCTGATGCGGACAACCTGTTCTTCAAAGCGCACACGTATCCAGGCCCGCCCGTCGGATGAAAACTTACAGGCGTTCTCAGTCAGATTTTTCAGCGCCGTTCGGAGCAGCGCGGCATTGCCCGGTACGGCTAACTGATCAAAATCATCGGGCAGCTCACCCAGATCCACCGTTACCTGGTAGCGCGAATTGATGGCGCTTACTTCATCACGAACGTCCCAGGCGATTTCGTCAATTCGGACCGCATCGGTCAGCAAACCAACCGCGTCGTCCCGGTTCACCTGCGATAATTGCAGCAGTTCACGCGTCAGGGCCGAAAGTTCTCCAACGTCGTCAAGGACCGATCGAATGGTTCGTTCGTAGGCCTGCGGTTCGCGCCGGTTGAGCAGGGCAACTTCCAGTTGTGAGCTGATCTGCGTAAGTGGGTTTTTCAACTCATGCGATACGTTGGCCACAAACATCCGCTGTAGCCGAAACGATTCGTCGATCCGGTCGAGCAGCCGGTTGATCGTGGCCGACAGGCGGCTGATCTCGTCCTGCTCGGGCGAGACCGGCAGTCGTTCATGGAGCGTACGGGGAAAAATATAGCTCAATTGCTGCTCAATCTGCTGCATTGGCTGCAGGGCATCGCCCGCATAGAGCCAGCCCGAAAAGGCTACAATGGCAGCAATAGCCAGAAACACGCCCCCGAACGCCCACATCATCCGGCGCAGGAACTGATCGCCATATACGTTCTCGGCACTGGCCAGCACAACATACTGCCCTTGGGGCGTATTATAAAGCAGACCGGACAGATAGTAATTTCTCCAGCGGAAATCCCGGCGGTTCTGCTGTCGCACCGTATTCAGTTCGTGGGCCGGTATGCCGAGCGTAATGAGATCGTTCGTCGTAAAAATCGGGAAGTTCCGCTCGTTATAAACAGTAATCTTCTGGTTCGGCAGTTGATCCTTACGAAGCTGACTCAGCCGGCGCAGCAGTTGCGGCTCCAGATGCTGACGGATAAAAAGTTCGCCGTACGTATTGGCTTTCCGATCCAGCCGGTGGTAAAAATCGGACGTAATGTAATACCAGATAAAGCCGTAAATGCTGGCGAATGTCAGCGCTACAATGGCCGAAACCAGGGCCGTGAAACGAAGCGTCAAGCGCGTACGGATGGTCATAGGGGAGGGAGGAAAGGGAGGAGAGGAGGAAGGGGAGGAGAGGGAAAAAAGGGTTCTGATTTCTCTCCCTTTTCTCCCTCTCCTCCCCTTCCTCCATTATTCCTCCTTCAAAACATATCCCATTCCAAACTGTGTGTGAATGAGCTTGGTCGGGAAATCGCGGTCAATTTTTTTGCGCAGGTAGTTGATATACACTTCCACTACGTTGGTACCGGTATCAAAATTCAGGTCCCAGACGTGCTCGGCGATAGCGGCTTTCGACAAAACCCTTCCCTGGTTGCGAATCAGGAATTCGAGCAGGGCAAACTCACGGGCCGTCAGATCGATGGGTTGTCCGTCGCGGCTAACCGTTTTAGCATCCAGATTCATTTCCAGATCAGCGTACCGCAGGGTCTGTGCGGTCATGGCCACCTGCGTTCCCCGCCGGGTCATGGCTCGTAACCGGGCCAGTAGCTCCGAAAACTGGAAGGGCTTGGTCAGGTACTGATCCGCGCCCGCATCGAAGCCGGTGATTTTGTCGTCGGTTTCGCCAAGGGCTGTCAGCAGCAGAATTGGCGTCGATAACCCGCTGGCCCGCAGTTCGTGCGTCAGTTCAAAACCATTCAGGCCCGGCAATATGACGTCGGAGATAATAGCCGCATAGTTGTTCTTTAATGCCAGTCGCTTGGCAATTAACCCATCGTAGGCGATGTCTACTTCATATTGACTCTCTTCCAATCCCTGCTGAATGGCCTGCAGGGTTTTGGGTTCATCTTCTACTACAAGTATTTTCATGTCCGTAGTGTCTGCCGACACAGTCCTATTTAGGTAAACAACTTTTCAGGTATTTATTCTTTCCGGACAAGATCGCCATTGTTGAGGTACTCCTCGCCCTTTTTGGTATCAAATCGGTATAAATACGGTGCCTTGTGCGCACCACCGGTCCATTTTTTGTCCAGTCGCTCCAGTATTTCCAGGCTCAGCATCTTTCGCTGAAAGTTGGTGCGCAGTAACTTTTTACCCAGAATGGTTTCATAAAGCCGTTGCAACTCCCCCATCGTAAACATTTCGGGCAGCAGATTGAAACCGATCAATCGGTGATCGAGCATCAGGCGGAGGGTGTCCAGTGCCTTCTGAACAATCAGCGAGTGATCCAGTACCAGCGGAGGCAACTCCCGCACGTCGTACCAATCGATTGACTCCGAAAATACGTCGGGCGATGGAATCACCCGCGAGAAATCCACCAGCGCGTAGTAACCAACCGACACAAACCGGCGCGTGAACCAATGATCGGGCGGAAGGTCAATACCATTCGCTTTGGCAATTTTACGGCCAAACTGATCACTACCCCGACCGAGCTGCCCAAATGTATGGAACTGCTCCAGATAAATATCCGCCAGACCAGTACGTTCGGCCAGGATACGTTTGGCGGCATCATCGACATCTTCCTGACGGTGAACCAATCCGCCGGGTAAAGCCAGCAGATCCGTATGCCGGAATGTCAGCAGCAGCACCTTCAGCTCGTTCTCGTGAAAACCGAAGATAACACAGTCAACAGAGAGACTAGGCAACCAGTCCTGCTCGCTGCTAAGAAACTTGTTCATATCAGTGCTGCGCTGCATGGGATATAGGTTAAAATCCTGGTAAAGAAAAATTTGTTATTTGAAATTTACGAATTATCATTGTACCTATTTGATACAATAGACAAACGATTGCATCTTATACTACTGGCAAAAGTAAACCGTTCAGTTTACGAACAGAGAAGGTTTGCCCAGCTAACCGTTGTCGCTTTAATTTACTACCCTATGTTGAATCTGTTGGTGAAATTCGCTTTTTCGTCGCTGCAAACCATAGTGGTATTCGTTATTTATCCGCCGTCGTTTTCCGTCGGCAAGCATTTATGCCATTTCGTTAATACGTTCAGATCATGTCACTAACTCACAGAATTTCGCGCAAAGAGTTTCTCAGAACGAGCGCCCTGGCCGTTTCGGCTACGGTCCTGGCCAATCGCGTTGCGTTCGGCAAATCACTTGATAAAGTTGGGCTTCAGCTATATACCCTCCGCAACGAACTCGGCAAGGATGTCGAAGGTACGCTGAAAAAGGTGGCCGAAATAGGCTACAAAGAAGTCGAAACCTTTGGTTATGCTGATGGGAAGTTCTTTGGCAAAACCCCAAAAGAATTCAAGCAACTGCTGAACAGCCTGGGGCTGAGTGCTGTAAGTGGTCACTACCTGGCCGGTATTGCCATGCCGAACGCGACAGGCACGCTGACGAACGGCTGGGAGCAGGCCATCGACGATGCTAAAGAGGTTGGTCTGAAATACATGAACTGCGCCTTCCTGTTTCCCGACGAACGTAAAACGCTGGACGATTATAAACGCTACGTCGACCTGTTCAATAAATCGGGCGAAGCGACCAAAAAGAAAGGCATCCAGTTTGGTTACCATAACCACGACTTTGAATTTCAGCCGATTGACGGACAGGTACCTTACGACTTGTTGCTCAAGGGCACCGACCCCAAACTGGTCAAAATGGAACTAGACTTGTACTGGGTCGTATTTGCCGGCAAAGACCCGGTCGACTTATTTAAGCAGAATCCGGGTCGTTTCCCGCTGGTTCACCTTAAAGACATGGAGAAATCGTCGGAGCGGGCGTTTGCTGAAGTAGGCACTGGCTCTATTGATTTTCAGCGCATTATGGATGCCCGTAAAACGGCGGGTATTGAGCATTTCTTCGTAGAGCAGGACGTTTGCAAGCGCCCTCCGTTGGATTGTATTGCTACCAGTTTCGCCAATGTCAAGAAATTAAGCGTATAGTCCGTATCCTATACGCAGAAAGCCGCTCTTTGCTATGAAGGGCGGCTTTCTGCGTATATAGGTTTCCGGTTCAATTTCGTAATTGATGCGGCCCGTTACCTCACTTTTTAGTAAGCCGGTTGTACGGCAAAATAATCCAGGTGTTTTATTGATAATTAGGTGGCTAGTAAGTAGATTTTATCCGAAAAAGTGTTATATTAGCGTATACTCACCTTACTCAACATATTATTATGGAAGCGACAAAACTGGCCCTGGCCTTACTGGGATTATTGTTGGCATCTGGTTTGCTGACTTATCTGACCCGAAATGACAAACCCGCGTTTATAGATAGACCGCGCAGGAAAAAATACCAAAAGAAAGAGCGGAAGCGTGAACTTCAGCCCCGGCTATTAGAGAATGGCGTAGTTGTGCTTAGTTCAGACCGCGAAAAGCGGCTATGGAAGCAAAAACAGCGTGTCGAAGATCTCTTTGACGACGATACGTCATCCACTCAACGCCCCGTGCAGCCTCCGTCGAACAGCTAGCGAAATGGCTATCAATCGTGCACTGTTAACAGAACAGAATCCCTGATAAAGCCGATGATGAGCATCGGCTTTCTCTTTATGCCAACGAGCGGCTTTTGAACAAACATTCTGTCTGCTTAAATCAATTTGATGTGGTGTCTTTGTGAGGAGAAACGATGGACACTTGTTTAGAAATATTCTAAGTTTATGTATCTTTGCTTCGCAAAAGCGCATTTAACTCGATTTAATTAAGTGTATACGGTAAGTACCCGCTCAACCGACTGGATTGAAATCTTCCGCACTGATAAGGGCGTAGTCTACCAATGCGACGCTACTCAACGGCTGATTCTAGAGTTCTGGGATACGTACACAGCCCTGTCGGCCCGCGACTTTGCGCAGTTTCGGCGAATGGTCGAGACCGTCGATGTGCGGCAAATGGCGCTCAGTACCGACTCAGCCCACGACGTTGAAATCCTGACCCCGCCCCGCTCGGAGCGTTGTTATGTTCTGACGCTTTGTGAAATCATTCACCTGCGCGAGTTGCTGAGCGGTGCTCAGATGATGCTGGAGTTGAACAGCCTGCTGCGTGAATGCGGCTGCACCTTGCCATAAGCTACCTACAAATAGACTTTTTCTAAATTTACCGCTATTGAGCCAGTCGCGTAACTCCGACTGGTTTTTTCTTGTTTATTTGGCATTGAATTCTCCTCACCGGAAAAATTGTCTGTATATGAAAGATTTAGCAAGACTTCGGACACCAGTAAAAGAGAGCGTCGAACTGGCGCTGAACCAACAGATACAAATGGAAATGGTCTCATCGTCGAAGTACCTGGCGATGGCCGGCTGGTGCGACCGTAACGGTTTCGACTACAGCGCCGGTTTTTTCTATAAGCAGTCGGAAGAAGAGCGCGGCCATGCCATGAAGCTCTTCCATTACCTCTGCGACCAGGGTGCCACGGCGATCTCGCCCGAAGTTCCGGCCGTTGCGCAGGAATTTGATACGCTGCGGTCCGTATTTGAAGGGGCACTGGAGCAGGAAATAGCAGTAACGGATTCGATCAACCGAATTATTGCGGTTTGCCGCCGGGAGAACGACTTTGCTACGGAGGAGTTGCTGCGCTGGTACGTGAAAGAACAGATGGAAGAGGAGTACATTGCCCGTCGCTGCCTCGACCTGTTCGACCAGATTCCGGCCGACCAGATTTTCGAACTGGACAAACAGTTGTCGAAAGTGACGTACGACGGTAACGTGTTTGAATAAGCATTCATTAAAAACAGAAAAGCCCACACGCTCGTGTGGGCTTTTCTGTTTTGTAGCGTTTAGTACTCCAATGGTTCACAGAATAATCCGGCTCGCTGTATCGTCCGAACTACGTCTGATTCCTCTACTTTCTCGGCTTCAATACGTAGCACACAATCACAATCTTCCAGATCGACGCTCCAGCGGCAGATTCCTTTTAGTTTGCATAACCGACAGGCCGCTTTATGGACGCGCTGAGCCGAGTTGATGTTGGTCCGAAAAACAAGGACGTTCATATCGCTGAGTGTTTACAATCATGATTTTACAGAATAAACCGGTCGCAGCCGACCTTTTTCAGAAGCGCTAACCAAAGCAACCTGCTTTCTGAACCTTATGCGCCGGAACCACAGTAAGAAACCCGTTACGGTCAGAACGGCCCCCGACAGGCTCAGAAACGCGTACAGTATCTTGATGGGCAAGCCGCCGTATTGACCAAAATGTAAGGTATACAGCGCGTATTCGAAGCGCTCCAGCTTACTCAGGTCGCTCTCGCGGAATACCGTTTTTACGGCTCCCGTCTGCTGATCAAACTCCGCGTAGCTGCTATAATCGCCGTAGAGCCAACTTTGGCTGGGCGAGGTTGCATAAACCTGAATGATTCCGTCTTTCTGCCGGGGAAACGAAACGTTGTTGACGCGCCCACCGAACAACGTCTGCGTCTGCTGCACCAGGTTGTCAAGATTGACCATGATGGCAGGAGGAGCCTGCGTTTCTTCCACAGATGGTTTATTGCTAAAATGGGTCTGCACGTCCAGCGTGTATTTCAACATCCAGAAGCCGCTCAACGCCAGGACCAGATTAAACAGCAATCCCCAAACGCCCAGAATCCGGTGCAGATTCGATGAAATCGTGCGCCAGTTGGTCCACCTCCCACTAAACTGAAACAGAAGCACTTTCACCAGCGACTTCCGATACACATACAAACCGGTCAGCACTGAGCCGATCAGCGCCAGGGCAAACAGAGTCGCCAGAAACTCGCCAAACTTGCCGAGGTAAAACTGGTAGTGAATGGTGAGCAGGATGTCGTACAGGCTATCAAACGTCTTGCCCAGCACCTGGCCATTGTACGGGTTCACATACAGCAACCCATAGCGCTTAGTCGACGGCTCATAAATCCGCATCTCGATGGTTTCCTCCGGCGTTCGCGGAAGATTACGAAACGAGTACAGGTACGTGTCCGTCACCTGGTCTCGGACCCGCTCGTAGATTGTCTGGTACGGTAGCCGCTGGTTTTTCGGCTCCACGCGCAGCAGGTGCGGATGCTCCCACAGGTTCAGTTCCTCACGGAAAACGATTACCGAACCTGTCAGGAAAAACACGAGAATGAACAGCCCTGCGATCAGGCCTGACCACGAGTGAAGTGCGAAGATGCGCCGGGCCAGTTTCATCGTTTCAGAATTTATACGCTACACTTAACACAGCCCGACGTGTCCACTGCGGCTCCCAGGCCGTGGGGCTAAATGATTGCAGATAATACTTCCGATTAGCCAGGTTGCTGACCGTCAACAGGAAATTAAAGCCTTTGAACCGGTAGCCGACCGATGCATCCATCGTGGTGTAGCTCCGGGTAAGCGTTACGTTTTCGGTGGTGCCGTAGAATTGGCCCCGGTGAAAAACGCCGTAGCCAAGTGTCAGGCCTTTAACAACGCGGTCGAAGCGGTAGTCGGCCCACAGGCTGTAGCTGTTGCGCGGTTGAGCACCGAGCCAGTTGCCTGTTTTATAAGCCGGGTCCGACACAACAACCGCATCGATGTACGACGCCGACGCTATCAGGTTCAACTCGGGCGTTACCTTACCGTTTACGTCCAGTTCGACCCCCCGGCTGCGGTGACGCCCTCCGCTGTACAAATTGTATTTAAAATCCTGGTTGCTGGGGTTAATCGGGTCCAGATACACGTAGCCAAATACGTTGTTCTTGTTAATCTGGAAGGCCGTCAGGGTTACGCCCAGGCGCTGCTGTAGCAGATTACCCTTCATGCCAATCTCCACCTGCTCACCAATGGTCGGGGCAGGTGCCGTGAACTGGTTAGCATTTTCGGCGGCTACGTCCGGCGCATTCACTTCGTAACTTTTGCTGTACGACGCAAAGGCGGATAGCCACGACACGGGCTTGAAAACCAAGCCAAAACGAGGAGATACCGGAGTCGCTATGCTTGGTTTATCCGTTTCGGGCCGTTCGGCTTCGTTGTCGTAGCGATTGCCCTGCTCTGTGCGGTTGAAGCGCACACCCAGCAACAGTTGTACTTTGTCATTCAGGAAACTAAGCTGGTCCTGCACGTACAACCCATGACGGATATAGTAGAACCGGAATTTTTCGAAAGGCGACGTATCATCGGCAACCCGGATGCGGCCGTACTGCGGGTTAAAGATGTTGAACGTACTATCGACTTTGTTATAACCTGCCCCGGTCGAGTAGCGGGAGAACGAATCGTTGTATTCAACGCCCGCCAGCAGATGATGCTTTACAGACCCAGTGTTCACCTCGCCCAGCAATTCCAGCGAAACCGTCCGGATGTCGAACCACTGCCGGTAGTTGTATTCGAAGCGATCAACGCGACCGTCGGGGTCGGGGATACCGCTCGTGCTGATGCTGGCCGGGTTGCGGACGGTGTAGCTGTAGCCTGCCAGATTACGCACCCGCCACTGGCTGTTGATCTGATACGTCAGAGTCGAATACACGCCCTGATCGCTGAAGCCGTAGTTGACACCCGGCTCGCTCAGGTAGCGATTGTACGGAATGCGCGACAGTCCGTCAAATGTGCCATCGGGCGATACCAGTCCCGGATCGTCGGAAGCAGTTGTTTTCTTATACGTATACTCGACGTTCCAATCCAGCCGGGGCGAAATCTTCCACAGTATAGACGGCGCGAACATCACCGCGTTATGCTTCACATAATCACGAAAGCTATTCGACCGCTCGTAGGTAGCGTTCAGGCGGTACAGCAGCGTCCGTTGTCGATTGATAGGCCCCGATACGTCGACGGTCGGGCGGAACAGGCCGTACTGCCCGACTTTCATTTCAACCCGGCGGTAGTTATAATTTAGTGGCTTTTTGGTCACCAGATTCATAACGCCACCTGGGGCAACGTCGCCGTACAGAATGGCCGTTGGACCTTTCAGAAACTCAACGCTTTCGATGTTGTCGTTGAAATGCGTGCCCATGTTCCAGATCATGAACCCGTTCCGACGGTAGTTCTGCCAGTTGTTCAGATCGAAGCCACGAGCGTTAAAATATTGGTACGTATTCTGCCCGCCATACGTGCCACTCAGGTTTACCCCGGCTACGTTCCGGACGATGGTCGCCATATCGAAGGCATTCTGCTTCTGGATGACTTCCTGACCTACGACCTGGATCGCCATCGGAATATCGATCAGTTCCTGATTCGTGCGGGTGGCCGACGATGTCCGACGTTTCTGGCCCGTTACAACCACCTCGCCAAGTTGCTTGGCCGTTGATTTCAACGATAGAGAAACCTTGGCCTCAGGGTCAGATGATACGGTAACGGCCTGCTCCACCGGTTCGAAACCTACTGAACTGACCAGCAGCGTTTGGGCGCCTTCTGGCAGGTTGCGGAGCGTGAAGCTGCCATCCTCGTCGGTGGTAACACCAATCTTGCTTCCCTTCAGCATCACGTTGACAAAAGCGGCCGGCTGGCCATCGGCGGTGGTAACGATACCCCGTAACGTGCCTTTGGGCGGTTGCGCTGTCACTACGCTGATGAAGCTGATAAACGTAATCAGTAGTATAAATCTCATCCGTACAACAATGGTTACTGTTGCTAAAAATTAGTTGTGTCAAAATACCTTACCTACTGTCAGGCGAAAACTGCGCGGATTACCTGGCCACAGGTTCGCTGGCCCGTAGACCCCATAGTAATACGTTTCGTCGGTGAGGTTGAACAAACCCAGATTGACGTTAAAGCCTTTTCGTTCGTAGCTCACCGATGCATCTACCGTTGTGTAGCCCGGAATTTCGAAGCCCGGCACAAACGTGGCTCGCTTGCTGAGGTGATTGAATCCCGCCCCGAATTTTAACCCAGCCAACGCGCCCTGCGTCAGACGGTACGTCGCCCACAGGTTAACGTTATGATTTGGCGCATTCGGAAACCAGCCGGCCGCGTTGAAGTCAAAACCCGCATCGCCAGGCGTCCGGGCTTCGTTGTAAGCGTAGTTGGCAATCAGGCTGATGTTATCATTCAAATTTCCCTGCGCCGATACTTCGATACCTTTGCTATAGACCGCATCGGTTTGCAATAGTCGGATGCCTTCCGGGTCAGATGGATCAGGCGTCAAGACATCTGTTTTTTTAATGTAGTAGGCCGCTATGGATGTAGTCAGGCGACCGGCGAGCCAGTCGTTCTTCATACCTACTTCAATCTGACGACTGCCTTCGGGCGGGAATGGGCCGCCTGCGGCCAGATTGGAACCGTACTGGGGCTGGAATCCTTCCGTGTAACTGCCATACAGGGACGTTCTTTGATTCGGCTGATACACAACGCCGATACGTGGGATGAAACGAGACGCCCGAAGCTTGTCGCTCCCTACGGCTGTATCGCCAACAATATCATCGGTAGTTGACCGATACCGATGCAGTTCAAACCGCCCCCCCAGCAGCACTTTCCACCGTTCGCCGATCGAGAGCTGATCCTGCACATACGCACCGAACAGGTTTGTTTGCTCATCGACGCGGCTCTGGTATTCGGCGGCCGCAATCGTGGCGGGCGTCCATTGGTAGGAAGCCCAGCTAAAATCAAGGTTGTACAGACTCAGCCGACGTGAGCTGAGCGACGCATAATTATAGGTCCGCCCGGAGCTATTGGCATCGGCTCCCACAATGATCGAATGGCGCAACGGTCCGGTTTGCACCTCGGCGCTCACGAACGTACTGAGCTGATACTGGCGATTATTGATCTGATCGAAGTAGCGGTGATCAAACGTAATCGAATCATTGACCGCACCGATATTGAAATTGCCGGGCGATACGTCAAATTGTTCGTATTTTGGGTTAATGAAGCTCCGGGCCAGGGTCGTCAGCTTGACCCGGTCGTTGAACCGGTGGGTAAATATCAACTGGTTCGACAAACTCGATACGTGGCTGTACGCATTCGGATCAATCATCGAAAAATTTCGGGGGTAGCGGTCCAGTTGCCACTTTCCTTCACCCGTCGACAAGGCCGGAACACCTCGCTGAAAGCCCATCGTCCGACGGTCGCGGGCGTAATTCAATTCGTAGTTAAGCGACGTACGGTCCGAGAAATTGTATTGCAGTTGGGGCGCCAGGAAGACATTTCGAATCGTCTGATTGCGGTCGAGCTGACCAGTTTTTTCGTAGCCAACGACCAAGCGATACAGTAGCTTCTGACTTTTGGTGACCGCGCCGGTTGCATCACCCATGAAGCGATATTGATCGAAACTTCCGACGGTTGCCTGCACTTCGTAGCGGGGAGCCGCCTGTGCCCGCTTCGTTACGTGGTTGATAACGCCCCCCGGATTACCCGCGCTGAACAGAACCGATGCCGGTCCTTTAACCGCTTCAATTCGCTCAATATTGTAGGTGAGAGCCGCCTGATCAAAAGCGTAAAAATCGCCCCGAATGCCGTTGTACGCAAAGTTGCCGGGCGTCGACCGGAAGCCTCGCAATACGTAGTCACTGTACTGCGTCGATGAGAAAGCGTTGATACCGACCATGCTCTTGACGGCCTCGCCCACCGTCTGCACCTGTCGGTCCTGTAGAATCTGTCGACCAATTACCTGTATAGACTGCGGCACATCCCGCAGCCGACCGGGCATCCGGGTACCGATTTCGCTAATTTTTTCGGTATAAGCCCCTACCCGTTGCGTCGACACGACGACTTCCTGCAACTGCTTTGCGGTTTCGTTGAGTATGATAGCAGGAACCTGAATTGTTTGCCCGGCCTCAGCCTCCACCTCTATTGCCTTGTTTTCATAGCCAACTACCGTAGCCGTAAGGGTATACATCCCGGCAGGCACTTTTATGGTAAACTGTCCACGCGGGTCCGTCAGCATACCGTAACGTTTCTTACCCGAACGGCTGTCGGTTAAAACAACCGTAACGTACTCTGCCGGTTGGCTGTCGGCTGTCAGAATACTACCTCGTACAGTGGCTCTTGGTTTATCATCGTCCGGAGTGATAGCAAAACTCGAAAGAGATGTAAGCAGAAGTAAATGCAGTAAATAGACGTAACGCATCGCTAATGGTATAGAATCTGCCACAAACCTAAGCTCTATTTAGAATCATTCCAAAGAATCAATATTATTTATTTGTATAAAGTCTAAATAAGCATAGTTTTGTAACGATCTCATTATAAACCACTTCATTGTATGCGTTTACTTAACCTCCTTGGCTGGCTTACTTTATACAGCCACTTCAGTCAAGCCCAACTGTCACCTCCGGCACAAGATCTGGCAGCTATTAAAGGCCAGTGCGGCTGCCACGATGTCGACTTTGTATACGCCGAAACCTTCGCCCCCGAGAAGACCTACACCTTCAAAGACCGCTACCGGGCGAAAGGCACGGAGTGGGTATTTGTCGATGAGGAACGACCGGGCAAAATCGTCATCCAGCACCTGTTGGTCGTCGGGGATACGATGGTAATCAAGCACTGGCGGGAAGACTGGCTGTTCGAGAACACCAGCCTGTTGAAATTCGACCAGAACGCTACCTGGAAACGTGTATCGCTTCCCCCGACGCAAGCCAAAGGTCAGTGGACACAGAAGGTATTTGAAGTAGACGACAGCCCACGCTACGAAGGTTCTGCTACGTGGATTCATGCCGACGGGCGGCACTTCTGGGAAAACACGGCTGATGCGCCCCTGCCCCGTCGCGAGTACACCAAACGTAGTGACTACAACGTGCTGCGCCGGACAAACCACCACGAGATTACGGCCGACGGCTACGTTCACGAACAGGACAACGACAAGATTATCCGATCCGAAGCTGGCGATCAACTGCTGGTTTCTGAGAAAGGACTGAATACGTACAAGCGCACCGACGAAGCCAAGTGCCGGGTGGCCAAAGAATGGTGGCAGAAAAATCGCGCTTACTGGGCCGATGTCCGCGCTGTCTGGGACGAGGTGCTGGCTAACCGCCCGACCGTCGGAATCCGGGGCCAGGTGAAAGGAAACGTGCTCGGCCGCGAGCTGGACGAACTGGCAACGGCTTCGCTAAAGACAAATTACAATTCAGCAGCCAGCCGTCAGTTGATCCGGCAGACGATCGAGAAGTATTTGAAGTAAGCTAAAATACCCCTACCCTCACCCCCGCAGGACGGTCGGCCGTTGGTGGGGGTATGTTTTTTATATTTTTTTCACTCAGCGATAGGGGGATGTTCAAAAGCGGTTGTCTTAGGGCTGTATATGAACAGTAGTACAACCGCTTTCAACCATGCACTCATCCATTTCACCAGCAACGGCGGCACCCAATCCGACACAGCCACCCGGTTATCAGGCGTTATACCAACCGCAGCCTGATCCTGCTTCGTCCAGTCATTCCTACAGGTCGGTTCTGCCACTGACCCAACAAGCCCGAACGCATCTCGTCGACAGGTGCCGTTCGTGCCACCTCGCTGCGTGCCCTAACCGGCCATAAGCCCCCATCATTTACCGGATAATACGCACTCCTGGACCGCCGTTCGGCAGGAGCCGCTACGCTTGTGCCCAATCAATCCCATTTACAAACAACACATACAATGAATAGCACACCCATCCCCTTTCTTACCCTGCTTATAGCGCTGCTGCTTCAGGGAATCCTGCCCGTGCAGGCCGCCCGGGGCGACTCGTTTCCGTCGCCCCCAACTTCCACCAACCGGCTGTTCTACATTCAGCGCAGTAAAGATGCCAACACCATTGTATATGACGCTAATCTGACGGCCGACGGCAAACTGGACGCCAGAAAGCCAATTCAGGTATACTGGATTCGGTATGCCGACCGGGGTCAGCGCGAAGACCTGAGTTCGGTTCAGTGGCACATGGCGTATGGCTACAAACACAGCCCCGTACCGAATGCATCCGACGCGTTCGATGTCACCCTGAATGCCTTCCGGAAACGCCCCGTCATCGTAGCGTATCGCCAGGGAAAACCCGTCGCGATGACCATCATCAACGGCCAACTGGCCTGCCTGCAAAAGGTGTTCGTGCAGGTATCGCCCGGCTCGGGACTAATTCCGAAAATTCATTACGTCGACATGTTCGGCATCGATCCCGACAAGGGACAACCCGTTCACGAACGAATCAATTTTTAGCATTCCCTTTTCACTACTCATCATGAAATTCGAGTCAGTCCAAGCTGACGTACAACCCATTTTGTTGTACGCCATCCCTCTTATTGTCTTTTGCATTGGCCTGGAATGGTGGCTCACCCGCCACGACGAAGGCCGGACATATGACAGCCGCGACTTCAAGGCATCGCTCGGAATCGGCCTGGGCAGCCTGGTAATCAACGGCGTTCTGAAAGCCGCGACGGTCGGCATGAGCTGGTTTTTCTACGAACTGGTTCCCTGGCGCCTACCCAATACGTGGTGGGTCTGGGTACTGGCCTACCTGAGCATCGACCTTTGTAATTACGTAGCACACTACACGGCGCACAAGCAGCGGGTCTGGTGGGCTACGCACGTCACGCATCATTCGTCGGAGCATCTGAACTTCTCGACCTCTTTCCGCAATTCCTGGACGCAGTACCTGAAGATTATTTTCTTTATACCGGTCTGGTGTTCCGGCATTCACCCGGTCATTACGTTTACCTGCTACCAGCTTGATCTGCTGTATCAGTTCTGGATTCATACGGAAGTGATACCCAAGCTGCCGCGCTGGCTGGAATACGTATTCGTGACGCCCTCCCACCACCGCGTGCATCACGGCCGCAACCCACAATACATCGACAAGAATTTCGGGACGACGTTCATTATCTGGGACCGGCTGTTCGGTACGTTTCAGGAAGAAACTGAAGAGCCTGTTTACGGCCTGACCAAACCGGTGACCTCCTACAACGTGATTTACCTCAACTTCCACGAGTGGGCCGACATCTGGCGCGACCTCCGCAAAAGCCGGAATGTCCGGGAGGTGATGGCGGTGCTGTTCGGCCCACCATAAACAGTTGGTCGTACCCTTGAACCACTAGTCATTCGGGGCTGGGTTTCTACGGCAAATCTTTCCGGGAATGACTGTATTGCTAAATTTCCATGCTTCTCCTTAGATAAGTTCAGCCCATCAAATCTGCCAACGGATCACAGAGCTTGGCGACTCAGTTTTCGAAGGATTTTTTACGGATATCAGCCAAATTAAGATGGTGAGTTTTTGGAGCGTCCAAATCAGTAAAGAAATGATTTACAATCCTTTTAATGATAAGGGATTCTCTTTTAACCAGATAATATGGGCTTCAAGGATCAAGCTGTTGCTCAGACCGATCTGCTGCTTTGGCAACAGATGAAGCAGGGGAATGAACTGGCCTTTGGAAAGCTCATTAAAAAGTACGCAAACTTCCTACAGAATTATGGGTATAAGTTCATTCGGGACGAAGCCTTCATTAAAGACTGTGTGCAGGAAGTGTTTATCGAAATCTGGAACCGACGCGACCAGATCAGTACACCGGAGAGTGTACGGGCTTATTTGCTAAGTTCGGTTCGTAAACGGGTAATTCGCCAAAGCTACCGGCAGCGCATTAGCAAAGACGACGAGCCTGCCCTTTCGGAGTCCGACTTAACTATGACTGACTTTTCCCCTGAGTGGTTCATCATGGAACAGGAAAGTCTGGTCGAAATGACCCAGCGGGTTACTGAAATTCTTAATCAGCTTCCCAAACGGCAGCGGGAAGTGATCTACCTGCGGTTCTACCAGAACCTCGACCGGGAGGAAATTGCCCAGATTATGGGCGTACATCTTCAGTCTGTTTCAAACCTATTACAATCCGCCTTCAAGTCATTTCGGGAATACTGGACCGGCTTCTGGCTGCTTTTGTCATGGTACGAAATCATGCGCTGAAAGTAGTGGTTTACCAAACAGTATCTGGCCGGCTATTTTGCCATCTTTTGGAAAAACCGTTGTGAACGTATAATGAATTATCATACCTACAGCTTCGACGAACTGGCGCGGGACGAACAGTTTCGCAAATGGGTAATTGACCGCGATCCAGCCAGCGAGGCATTCTGGATAACCTGGCTGACCGACAACCCCGATTCGGCTCACACCGTCCAGTTAGCGCGGGCGTTTCTGCTGGCTCTTGAAGAAAAAAATACCGCACTCGCGCCGGATGAACTTGAGCAACTAACCAATCAGGTTGTTGGGCAGCGACAACGACCGGTAATTCCGCTTTGGCGACGTACCGGTTTTAAATTAGCCGCTTCTGTGTTGCTTGTACTGGGGATTGGCTACGTTGGGCTGACCAGTCTAACGGACAAACCTACGAGCCAATCGACGGCCTTTATCCGGAACATCAGCCCTGCTTTGGCCGGTGACTATACGGAAATCGCGAACAAAACCGATCAGGTCAAACGCATCCAACTGCAAGACAGCAGCGTGGTTAGCCTGTATCCCAAAAGCTCATTGCGCTATCCGAAGCAGCCCGGGTCCAGATTACGGGAAGTGTATTTAAGTGGGCGGGCTTTCTTTAGTATTACCAAAAACCCGCGTAAGCCTTTCTGGGTGTACACCGACAAGATTTCAACGCAGGTGCTGGGGACGAGTTTCCTGGTCAGCGCGTACCCAGGTCAGCGGGAAGCGAATGTAGAGGTTCGCTCGGGCAAAGTATCAGTCTATACACTGAAAGATTTTCAGAAAGCCCGGCAGCGGCCAGGCCGGGAACAGAATGGTGTCGTGCTAACCCCCAATCAGCGCGTGGCGTATAACCAAACCGAAGAACGGTTGATCAAGACGGTTGTTCAGCAACCGGTAGTGCTGGCAAAAGTGCAGCCCGATGAGCTGGTGTTCGACGAAGCTCCAATCACCACTGTCTTCGATCAACTGCAAAAAGTATACGGCCTGACAGTAATTTACGACAGGCAGACCATGCAACACTGCTTTCTGACGGCTAACCTGGAAGGCGAATTGCTGTTCGACCAGCTTAACCTGATCTGCCGGATTACCCGCTCATCGTACGAACTCGTTGATGGGCAAATTATTATTCACAGCGATGGATGTATAAACAAGTAACTACTCAGCAGATTATTACTGATTACGTTAAAATTTTTCTCAAAAAATTACAAATGAACAGTATGTAAACATAAAGATTGCCATCCATGAGAAAAACCCTTGACTGCTCATGGATAAACTGTCTACTCAGTCTTTGACCTTTCGTGCGCTCATGAAACTGTCGGTTACGCAATTGCTGATGACCCTGCTTTTCATAAGCACTACGTACGCCATTGATGTAAACGCCCAGGAGGTCCTGGAACAACGCATCTCGGTAAAAGCCGAAACCACTACGCTTAAGGCGGCTCTTATCTCCCTGGAGCGATTAACTCAGGTACGGTTCGTGTATAACCCGAAAGATGTGTTGCCAACGCGCAGGGTGAAACTCGAAAACCGCCTGGCCACGTTCAAAACCGTACTGGATGAACTTCTGCTGCCCCTGCATATCCGGTATGAAGTATCGGGTAAGCAAATCGTACTTCTCAAAGCCGAGGAAAGCAGTCAGATTCCGCTGCCAGACCGCCGAAACGAAAGGGTAATTTCCGCCGATCAGCCAATCACGGGTACTGTCACCGACGAGAAAGGAGTGGGCTTACCGGGCGTGAGCATTGTGCTAAAAAACAGCACGAAAGGTACCACTACCGACCCCGCCGGCAAATACCGCATTGATGTCCCGGACAACGAAGCCATTCTGGTCTTCAGCTTTTTGGGGTACGTCTCACAGGAAGTCACGGTCGGCTCCCGGTCGGTCATCGACATCGCGCTGGTGACCGATTCCAAGTCACTCAATGAGGTAGTCGTTACGGCGCTGGGTTTTAACCGCGACAAGGCCGCTCTGTCGTATGCGGTTACCGAAATCGGGGGTGAAAACCTGATCAAAGCCCGCGAAACGAACCTGGGAAACGCCTTGGCCGGGCGTATTGCCGGTGTAAACGCTACGGGCTTGGCGACCGGGCCGGGTGGTTCAAGCCGGGTGGTGATTCGGGGCAACGGCTCCCTGAACGGTAATAACCAGCCGCTATACGTAGTCAATGGTGTACCGATCAACAACAATAACCAGGGAGCACCCGGTACGTTCGGCGGGATTGACCGGGGCGACGGACTAACCAGCATCAACCCCGACGATATTGCCACAATTACCGTGCTGAAAGGGGGCACGGCGGCTGCTCTTTACGGCGCACGGGCCGCTAACGGGGTAATCCTCATCACCACTAAATCCGGAACTGCCCAGAAAGGCATCGGGGTTGAATACAACACGACCCTTACGGTAGAAACCCCGCGTGATTTGCTGGACTGGCAATATGAATACGGATCCGGCTCGCGGGGAAAAGCACCCGTTTCGCAGGCCGAAGCGATTGCGTTTGGCCGCATGTCGTGGGGTGCCAAACTGGACGGATCGCCGGTAATCCAACCCGACGGCCAGACCCGACCGTACGTCGCGCAGAAAAACAACATCCGAAACTTTTACGACAACGGCACCACCTTTTCGAACACCCTCGCTTTTACCGGAGGCAACGAAACCGTTCGATTTCGCTTTTCGGCGGCTAACCTGGACAACAAGGGCATTGTGCCGAATAATACCCTCAACCGCAAAACGTTTAACCTGAGTGCCAATGCCAACTTAGCCAAAAAGTTGCTGTTTGAGGGCTACGTGCAATACACGCTTGAGGAAAACAAAAACCGGGTGTATCTGGCCGATTTTCAGAAAAACCCGAATGCGGGTGCTCAGTTGATAGGCACCAACATCGACGTTCGTACCCTGGCTCCCGGCTACACTCCCAATGGTACGGAAGTTATCTGGAGCGACTACATCTACGCGACCAATCCCTACTTCGCCGTCAATAAAGTCCAAAACGGCGATACCCGACGCCGGTTTATTGGCTCCTTCAACGCGCGCTACAATATCACCGACTGGCTGTATAGCCGGGTACGACTGGGCATGGACCAGCTCAATTTTGATGGCTTCAACATTGAGCCATCAGGAATTGCCTTCAACAGCCAGGGCAGCATGACCACGGATCTGAGCGTGGCTACGGAAACGAACGCGGAAGCCCTCATTGGGGTAACTAAATCAGTCGGTAAGCTCAACGTTAATGCCCTGGTCGGTGGCAATCAGATGCATAACAAAGTAGATGGACGAACGCTAAGCAGCGGTCTGTTCAATGTGCCCTTCCAGTATTTTATCGGTAACGGCAGCGGTCAGGCCTTTACCGTCAACTTTCAGGAGTTTGCCATCAACTCGCTGTTTGCCTCGGCCGATATTGATTACAACAACACGCTGTTCCTTACCCTGACGGGCCGCCAGGATTGGTTTTCAACCTTGTCGAAAGAAAACAACAACCTGTTCTATCCGTCAGCAGGATTGAGCTACGTCCTGACCAATCACTGGGAGTCGCACCCGGTCTGGCTCGATTACGCTAAAATTCGTACGTCATGGGCACAGGTGGGGGGTGGCGCTCCGAACCCGTATGGACTGAACCTGACTTATACCCCACAGGCGCAGCAACATTTGGGGGCTACGCTGATGAACATAACGGGAAATATTATCCCGAATAAACTCGTCCCCTACACCTCGACGACCAGCGAAATCGGGGTAGACCTCAAAGCATTTCGCAACCGGGTAGGGCTTGATCTGACCCTTTACGAACGCTCGACTACGAACGACATCGTGTTTGCGTCTGTACCGCTTTCCTCGGGCTACGCCCGCACGGCGCTGAACGTGGGGCAGGTACGCAACCGGGGGGTCGAACTGCTGCTGACCAGTACGCTTATCAGTAAGCCCAAGTGGTCGTGGGACGTCAGCTACAACGCAGCCTACAACGACAATAAGGTGGTAAAAATTGCGGATGGCATTACGTCACTTTTTATCGATGGAGCAACCACCCGCACCCAGAACGGAGGTATTTACCACTTCGAAGGCCGTCCATTCGGCATGATTGCCGGCAACCGGGCCAGAGTAGATCCTACCGGCAGAACCGTCTATAACAGCGCCAACGGCATACCTGTACAGGGGCCACTGGAACCGCTGGGCCTAGGGGTTCCACCCTGGGTTATGGGCATCAGCAACAACTTCAATTACGGCAACTTCTCGCTGAACCTGCTGATTGACGGCAAATTTGGGGCTCAGGTCTATTCGGCTACCAACGCCTACGGTACCCAGTTTGGCCTCGACAAACGAACGGTTGCCAACGGCGTGCGGGAGACCGGCATTCCCGTATCGGGCGTTACGCAGACGGGCACGGAGTACAGCGCAAACGTGCCGGCCCAAACGTACTATTCAGCCATCTGGGCTACCCTGACCGACCAGTTTGTCACCAGTGCCGACTTCGTCAAACTCCGCTCACTGACGCTCAGCTACAACGTTCCTAAGCGCCTGCTGGCCAAAACCCCTATTCAATCTGCCAGCCTGTCTGTCGTCGGGCGCAACCTGGCGCTGCTCTACAACGCAGCCCAGAACATCGATCCGGAATCGAGCTATTCGAACGGCAACGGACAGGGGCTGGAAAACTTTGGCCTGCCCAGTACGCGCAGCTTTGGGCTGAACTTGTTGGTTCGATTCTAAGGAAACCAGTCTTAACCGTATCACGCATATGAAGACGATTCAGTACTCCCCTAAAAACGTTTTACTTACACTTCTCCTTCTGCTCTGTGTGTCGATAGGCTGCGACCAGGGCTTCGAGGAAATGAACGTAAATCCCAATGCTTACACGGAACCGGTTGTCGGAAACCTCTTTACATATAGCCTGATCCGCACGGCCGGTACGGGCACGCCCGACCGCAACCGCACCAACATCAAGTATTTTGCCGGTGTGGTGCAGTACATGGCCTCGCTGGGTACGAACTGGGCCGGTGACAAATACGTAGAAAGCGGGCAATTCGGCGACTTTTTTGAAACGGCCTATTCAGTTCACCTCAAAGAATTACAGGAGGTCCTTGCGGCTACCGAAAACAAGCCCGATCAGGTTAACCTGAACGCCATCGCCAACATCTGGCGGATTTATGCCCTGCACCGGGTTACAGATGCTTACGGAGACGTTCCGTACACCGAAGCCGGGCAGGGCTACCTCAATAAAACCTACAAACCCAAATACGATAAGCAGTCGGATATTTATCCGGCTATGCTCAGCGGCCTCGAAAAAGCGATTGGCCAGTTAGACCCGGCCAAGCCTTCCTTCGGGGTTTCGGACGTAGTTTTTCAGGGTAACGTAGCCAAATGGAAGACCTTTGCTAACTCGCTCATGCTGCGGCTGGCCATGCGGCTCACCAAAGTAGATGTCAAAGCCGCCGAAACCTGGGCTAAAAAAGCAATTGCCGGGGGCGTGATGACCAGTAACGCCGACATAGCAAAACTTAACCACGTGGCTGGCAATGGGAATACCCAAAACTGGGATTCTTCTGAACTCAAGCGCGAAAGCTTTCCTGAATCCAACCGGGGAAAAGGCCCCGTAAAACTGGCAAAAACGTTGATCGATATGCTACAGGCCCGCAACGATCCGCGGCTTCCGTTTTACGCCACCTTATGGGAGGGCAACATCCTGAGCATCCAGAACGAAAAGTTGCCCACAACAACCAACCCCCGATTGCAGAAAGGGCTTCCCAACGGCTACGATGCCAATACGATCAAGCAAGTCATCCCCAACTGGAGCAATGATATGCTGGTGGATTACTCGGAGCCAAACACGGGCACCATTGCCAGCCTCAATGCACCAACGGTTTTTCAGAGTTATGCTGAAGTAGCGTTCCTGCGTGCTGAAGCATCGCTGCGTGGCTGGGACGCTTCGCCTGCTGAGGACCACTACAAAAAAGGCATTACTGCCTCTATGCAGTCAACGACGCTGTTCCCGGGCAATGTGGTTATTTCCCAGAGTGCCATCAATGAGTACCTGACCGCCCAGCCCCTCAACGCGTCCACGTTTGAGGGGAAGATGGAGCAAATCCACAACCAGTTCTACCTGGCTCATTTTATGTGGATGGACAATTTCGAAGCCTGGTCGAACTGGCGCCGGACGGGCTATCCCAAGCTCAGCCCCATTACGTATCCCGGCAACTTCACGGGTGGAGCGCCCCTGGTTAGGATGCGCTATCCCATTTCAGAAACCTCGCTCAACAAGGAGAATTACGAAGCGGCCATTGCCCGACAAGGACCTGATTTATACACCACACCAGTCTGGTGGGATAAGCGCTAATGGTTAACACAACCCTTATTTTCTACGACTATACATGAAAACGAACCGTCGAACATTTTTTAAACAGGGAGCCGCAGTAGCCACAGTAGCCTCCACGGATGGGCTTGCCGCAGCGACCCGGTTAAGTACCCCACCTAAAGCGAAAAGCTCCGCCAAGGATTTTGGGATGAAATTTGCCTTGGCCATGGGCCCGAATTCACCACGGGTGCCTTTGGCTAAACAAATGGAGGTACTGCACGCCGTTTCAGGTGTCCAGCGTCTGCCCAACCTAAATCCCTGGGATGCGGATGCGATTAAGGCAACGAAAGCAACCTGGGACAAGCTGGGCATAAAATGGACCGTAGTGGAAGGCCCCCCAAGCCTGGGCGAACAAACCAAACTGGCCCTGGATAAACGTGATGAGGAAATAGCAAACTTCATCACGTTCATGAAAAACCTGAAAAAACACAGCGAGGTAGACGTGATCTGCTACAACTGGATGCCCGTCATAAGCTGGTTTCGCTCAAAAATGGACGCGCCGGGTCGCGGAGGAGCCTTGGTGACCGCTTTCGATTACGAGGACATTAAGAACAAACCCCTCACCAAGTACGGCGAAGTATCGAAGGACGCGTTGTGGAACAACCTCACCTATTTTCTGAAGGCTGTGGTGCCCGAAGCGGAGAAGATTGGCATGAACTTGTCGCTTCACCCCGACGACCCCCAGGTGGATAGCATTCAGGGCATTTCCCGCATCATGAATACAGTGGAAAACTTCGACAGGATGCTGAAGATAGTTCCCAGCAAATACAGCGGACTGACGATGTGCCAGGGTAATTTCGCTTTGATGGGCGCGGACATTCCAGCTCTGATTCGTCGCTGGGGAAAGGCCGGGCACATTAACTTTGTTCATTTTCGCAACGTCCAGGGTGGTAAATTTAAATTCACTGAGACGTTCCACGATGAGGGCCAGATCGATATGTACAAAGCCATGAAAGCGTACTACGACATTGGTTATCAGGGTACCATCCGCCCCGACCACGTCCCGACCATGGCTGGCGAAGAAAACACCCGACCGGGCTATATGACCATCGGTACCTTGTTTGCCATTGGGTACATGCGGGGTTTGCTGGAATCAATTGGCAAAAGCTCCCTAATTCGTTAGATTGACCTAAAAACGCTGAATGCGTGGCTACTCAGATCACTTCGAGTAACCACGCATTGGTTTTTATTCGCTCTGGATTCGTTAAAACGCTATGCGATAACTCAATACCGGAATCAGGCCGGTCATGTAGCTGGTTTTAAGCTGGCCGGCACGTGGGTCGTAGTACTGCCCGAAAATGTTCTGACGATTCGTTACGTTCTGCACATCCAGCGAGAGCGTCCGGGTTGACGAAACACGGTTTTTCTTCCAGCTTAAGCGAATATCGGTCCGGAAATAATCCGGTAGCTGCTCCGAAAAAGCCGCCGACTCAACCAGTACGGTCTCGCCTTTCTGCCGCGACGCTTCCAGATCAACCGGTGTGGTGCGGTAGCCGCCGTAATACGTCACCTTCACGTTCAGGCCAATCACACTCTTCCGGAACAGCCCCCGATCGCCCGTACTGATCTCTTTACCGGCCAGGAAACTGCTGGCGTAGCGGCCGTTGAAACGCGTATCCCGCCAGATCCCGTCTGATCCCCGGTATTCCGAGTTGTACAGCGACGATGACCAGAGAAAGTAGAAATTGTTGTGCAGAAACTGCTCGACAGTCAGCTCCAGGCCGTAGTTCCGCCCCATGCCTTTATTGACCAGCCGTTCGGTAGTCAGGCCGTCGAAGCTGTTGACCAGGGCGAACGAATTACGTTTGTCGGCCGAGATGGGAATGTTGAACAGGGATTGGTAGTACGTTTCGGCTTTCACGCGCAGGTGGTCATTAATTGACCAGTCGTAGGCCAGAACGAGGTGGTGCGAGCGCGTGAAGCCCAGGTTCTGGTTCAGCTTATTTCCAAGGCTGTCGGTCACGAAATACGTACCGATGTTCTGCAATTGACTGTGTAGCCCATAGCCCACACTGATCGACTTATTCGGCGAGAACGCCCAGCGAACGGAACCCCGTGGCTCAATGGCGTCGGTATTGTTCAGCAACAGGCGCAGGTAGTGCAACCCCGCGTTGACAGTCAGTTGATCCGTGATCCGGTAGTTCAATTGGGCAAAGCTCTGAACCGTGTAAGTTGAGTTACGAGTCTGAATCTGGTTTTCGAGCACCTGAAGATCCGTGTTCCAATCCTTACGCGAAAGGTCATATACCAACTGCGTACCAATCAATCCGGTACGTAGAGTCCATTTTGGCGAGAACCGATACGTCAGCGTGCTCGATGCAATCCGCTTCTGTACCGTAAATGACTCATTTGTGCGGGCCGATGGGCTATACTGTTCGTCCAGGTACTCGCTCCGATACCCCGTCCGATACGCAGATGCCAAAAACACCGTTTTCAGGAGCGCGTTCCGACCGAAGTTGATGGTGTGCGTGATACCGGCTGCCCCCGTATTGGCAAAGAACCGGTCGGTGTAGCGATCATATTCCCCCACCCATTTCGTCGAATCCTTGACGGCATCGGTGTTGCTGGTGCTCAATCCACCGAAGCCGAAGGCCGTGAACGTACCGGCTTTACCGGCGGGCAGGTACACGTTGAACGACAGGTCCTGGAAGATGTTTACTGCCGAACCAACTGACACACCCAGTTTCGACAGCAGCCCCAGCGTCGAATACCGATAATTGAACAGGTACGAGCCGTTGTATTTTTTGGAAAACGGCCCCTCACTCGATACGTCGATGCCCAGCACGCCGACCTGCACCGTATGTTCGCGTTTGGCGTTGTTGCCTTTCCGTAAGCGCAGATCGAACACACCCGACAGCGCGTTGCCGTATTCGGCCGGGAAAGCCCCCGTCATGAAATCGGAGTTGGCCAGCAGTTGGGCACTCAGGATGGAGATACCGCCCCCGGCCGTACCGAGGTTGGCAAAATGGTTGGGGTTCGGAATTTCGACGCCCTCCATCCGCCAGAGCAGCCCCGTTGGTGAGTTACCCCGGATCACAATGGTATTGCCGCCGTCGTCGGCGCCCACTACGCCCGCGTAGGCCGTGGCCATTCGGGCGGGGTCGTTCACAGCCGCGGCAAACTTCTGCGTTTCCTCAACGGAAAAGGTTCGGGCGCTGACGGCCGCCATCTCGTTCAGGGGCTTGTCTTTCTCGATTTGCGGCTTTACGGTCACCTCCGCAACCTGCTGCACGGCTTCTTCGAGGTTAACGGTCAGGACCAGCTCTTTTCCCGCATCGACTACGATGTTGGACAGCAACAGGTCCTTGTAACCCATGAATGAAATCTTCAGCGTCTGCCGCCCAACGGGTACGGCCGTGATCCTGAATGTGCCGTCGGGGCCGGTGGACGTTCCTTTCAATGGGTCCGAGTTGACGATAACGACAGTGGCACCGGGGATGGGCGTTTGCAGAATCTGATCGACTACGGTACCCCGGATTGTTTGGGTTAAGGGCTGCCCATTGGCAATGATGACGAGTAGGCAAAAAGCCAGAACAAAGAGGGACGTGTTAACTTTCATAATGCTGTTATTCAGGTTATTACAGCACTAAGACACCTCTTTTGCGGGTCCCCCCTATGGCTATGAAAATTATTTTTTCAGTAGGTGCATACGTATCTGGTACGTTATGAAAAGGCACTTCTTTTTCTACGTTAAATTAGCTTTAACGCATCGCCCCAAACCCCTGAAGCGGTTCGGCCGTTGCTGGGGTTTGGGGTGGAATAAACGCGAAGCCAAAAAGTTACCGGCTACAGATCCGCAGGGCTGCGTGGAAGCCCACCCAGCCGGCGTTATAATTGCCGAACGTATCGAAGCGATCCGTGAAAATTGGCACATCGATGACCCGATCAGGCTTCGTCGTTTCATTGCGGCTGTTAAACCAGTTCACAGTAGGTCCAACTGCCAGGGCAAGGCCCGGGGTGAGCTTTTTCTCGATCCCCATGCTCAGTCGGTACAGTTGGCTGCCCTCGTCGAAGAAAGCCCAGCCGGCCGGCAGGCGGTAATTACCCGTCAGGTCGAAGTTCAGCATCCAGCCCCGGTGCAGGTTAATGGCCGATCCCAGACCGTACCCAAAGCTCCAGGATGGCCGATCGGAATCCTCCAGGTTAGAACCGGCAGTAAAAATGTTATACAGGGCTGCCTTACCCGTTTTAAAGGTCAGGTTTGCCCGGTTCACCTCATCGGTAGAAATTTCCAGCCGACGGTAGCCGTTCTTCTGGACCCAGCTCAGGAGGCCAATCGGTACGTTTCTGGAATAGCCCGAGAAATTGAACAAACCAATCTGGGTGCCTTTGGTAACGCTCTTCGCCGAGTTGAAAAAACCGGCAATCTGCCAGCCCTGAATGTCTTTACCCGCTACGTTGAAGAAGCCCGACAATTGCAGGCCAGCCGCTTCAGCCGCGGCTACGTTGCCGAAACCGGCGATCTGCACACCCCGTTGCTGTTGTCCGGCCAGGTTAAAAAAGCCGGCAATCTGAACGGCATCGACCTGCTCCGCACCGATGTTAGCGAAACCGGCAACCTGCACACCGCGTACATTACGGGCGGTCACGTTGCCGAAACCCGCTACCTGAACGCCATCTGGCAAGCCGCCCAGCGTTACGTTGCCGAACCCGGCCACCTGAATACCCCGCATATCGTCCCCAATGGCATTGCCAAACCCAGCGACCTGTACGCCATGCACGGTCGTGCGAACGGCATTACCAAAGCCGGCCACCTGCACGCCGTCCATCCGCTCACCGACTACGTTGCCGAAACCCGCTACCTGCACGCCTGTTACTTCGCCCCGAACGCCGTTCAGGAAACCGCCTACTTCCACGCCCGTATTACCGAGTGAGTAGCCGCCCAGAATGTTGAATGATGTCCGGTTGATCACCCGCGCACTCAGTTTTCCATTCGTACCTACAAACGGTAAAAAGCTGATCTGTACATCGCGGTAGAGCGTATCGCCAACCAGGTTGGCTTCGTGAATCTCCGATTTGGTCGACATGAACCAATCGGTCAGGCGCTGTTTACCGCGCTGCCAGGCCGTGATTTTGGGCGTCTGGCTGGTATCAGCCGAGGCCAGTAGAATTGGCTGAATAGGTTGCTGCACAGCCACAGCGATGCGACGGGTCGTATCGACCGACTGCCGGATAGTAAGCGGCTGAACGGCCTGGCTCAGGGGCGATGGCTCGAGCCGGATATTCAGCGTGTGCGATTGCCGCGACGTTACCCGCACCGTTTCGCCCACGTAGTTCTGCTTACGAACCTGGAGTTGCAGCGTCGGTAGCTCGGTGGGCAGTTTGATTCGGTAATAGCCGTAGGGATTGCTGATAGCCGATGCCAGCGTGGTTTTTTCAAAAATACTGGCCTGACCGATCTTTTGGCCGGTAGCCTGGTCCAGAATATAGCCGTCGAGGTAGAAGTTTTTGGGACGGTCGTCGACTTCGGGGAGTTCGGCCCGGAGCAGGATGATGTAGTTACCCCGCGATTTATACGTGACCGTCCCGCGAAACAACTGGTTCAGGGCATCGCGGATCGTAATGCTCGACGCCCGCAGCGACACAAGACTGCTTTCATTGATCACCGAGGGGCTGTACGAAAAATTCAACTGCCCCTCGCGACCGATTATGTTCAACGCCCGGTCCAGGCGCTCGTTGCTGATTGATAGAGTAACGGTACGCTCAAGGGGTGGTATCGGCTTCGCGGCACAAACGGCGAACGTAAGCCATCCGATGAGCACCAGTACGTAACGGTGAATGTACATAGCAATAAATGCGTTTGCTGATAAGACAGCCCTTGCAGCGTTTCCCCCTATCAACAGCACAAAAATTACTGCGGGCACCCTTCGCCTTCGATGATGAACCGGTCGCCCTCCCGTCGAACGCGCAGCCCCATTGTTTCGGCGACTACGTACACGACCGTCTCGACCGTGTCGTAATTTTCAAAACCGGTATTGGCGTATAAGCAGTTGGTTAACCGATTGTTGGCCAGCCGAACGTCCGCCCGATAGACCTCATTGATCGTCTGCACTACCTCGCTCAGGCGCGTTCCTTTAAACGCCAGCCGACCCGTTCGGTAGGCGAACAGATTCGGGTCAACCTTAAGCGACTTCCGGATCGTATCGGCCTGGCTGTCGAACGTGGCCTGCTCGTCTTTAACCAGCGTTACTTCTTTCTTCTTCGCGCTGAACAACACCTTACCCGTCCGCACAGCCACCCGCACGTTGCTGTCGTAGGCCCGCACACTGAACGACGTACCCAGCACCTGTACCGTTGCCTGCCCAGCCCGGATACGGAACGGCTTCGTCGGATCAGGTTTCACTTCGAAGAAAGCCTCCCCGGTCAACGCTACGTCGCGGCTGTCGTCGCCGAATGTTTGCGGATAACTCAGCTTACTGCCCCGGTTCAGCCACACCTTCGAGCCGTCGGGTAGTATCTTTTCTACCGTCTTACTGGCCGAAGTAACAGCCAGTTGAGGCACCGGCGCTGGCCCAGCCTGCTGATTTTTGAGCAGGAACCAGCCCAGACCTGACACCAGCACGAGCGCGGCTGCGATTTGCCAGTACCGGCTCCAAAGCGAACGGACGGGCTGAGGGCTGGATTGCAGCGGTTTGACAACGGGGTCGTTTCGCTCCGTACCCGCTACGTCTTTTTCGTCGGACCGAACAACCGTAAACGGCGACGGCGCGGGAGCAGATGTCGTACCGCCGGTCTGCATCCGGCTCCGCATCTTCTGCCAGGCGGCATCCGTATCGACCGGTGCTTTCCGCTCTTCCGACGGCGGCTTGAGTTGGGCGACCGTTTCCCAGATCCGCTCAAACCGCTCAAACTCCTTCTGATTATCGTCTTCGGCGGACGGATCACGCTGGCTCAGCCATAGCCGCACCCGCTCGGACTCGTCCGGGTCGGTCTCCCCGGCGAGGTACTTGCCGATCAGGCTGTCATCTATAGGCTGTGCGTAATCGTTCGCCATCGTTTTTAGGTTAGTTTGTCGTTTGTGGTTTGTCGTTTGTGGTTGCTCCGCACGGATTAACTACAAACTACGAACCACAAACCCCTTAACTATTCATACATCCGTATTCCCAACAACATAATTACCGGCAGGTATTCGGCCAGTTCTGTTCGCAGGATACGGAGCGCCTTACCAATCTGGTTCTCCACCGTTTTGATAGACAACCCCAGCCGGTCGGCAATTTCCTGGTACTTCAACTCCTCAAACCGGCTCATCATAAAGATCAGCCGGCACTGCTCGGGCAGGAGCTGGATGGCGTCGTGTAGCCGCTCCGACAGCTCGTTAGCCATGAGCACCTGTGCGGGCGCTTCATACGAGTGCGTCACGTCAGCCTCGACCTGGTTCCGGTGCTCAGCCTGAACGGCCAGGTGTTTGATCCGGTTCAGACAGCGATTATGCACCGCCCGGTAGAGATACGACTTCAGCGACGTATTGATTTCCAGCGCGTCACGCTTTTCCCAGATGACCATAAAAACCGCCTGCACGACCTCCTCGGTATCGTCCCAGTCTTTCAGAAACGAGTAGCCATACTGACAAAGCGGGTTGTAATGCTGCCGGAACACGGCTTCAAACATCCGCTCGTCGCCAAGCTGTATGGCAGACAGTATTTCCTGGTCAGATAGTTGCACTGGGTGGTTGAGAGACTGATTTCCGCTGCAAATCTATCATACTTCTGTCGATGAACATACGCTTCCCCACACAAGACAGCCGAACAACCGCATCCCCCTATTGAACGGTAATTTTTTTTAGTGCGCACCCGATTCGTTGAGTTCTGAATCACAGCTATTCCGAAGGTTAATTGTCGAAGAAGGAAAGCCACCGGGTTTGGCCAATACCATCAGCCTCGGAAAAGAAGCAAAAACGCGAATATCTCCCAGGCACGTGCGTAGGAATACTGTCTGAAACAGGTGATCTCCATGATACCAAAAATGCTCCCGAAAACCAGGAGCATTTTTGGTTACTGCGCTGAACGTGAGCAGTAATCGGTAAAGGCAGGAATAATCAATGTATCATTACCAGGCTATCGAAGCTTACTTGACCGCTTTGTTCGACACAACCCGGATGTTGTCGACCCCAATCGATACTTCACCCATTCCGTCGGTATCGGCTACCAGCATCATCTGAAACTGATTTTTACCGGCAGCCCCCAGCAACGCTTCCAACGAAGGGGCAGAATCCCCGGTGCCATTGGAGGTTCTGAACTCACTCAGCGGAATGGTTACGGTCTGCCAGCCGGTCGTCTGGAAGTCAACCGAAGCCGTGCCGATTTTCCAGGGCGTGTACCGATACGTATAGCTGGTCGGTTTCGCATCCCGGTTGGGGGTAATCAGCATCGTACCGGTTTTCCAGGGCGTTTTAACGAAGATTTCAAATTTTAGCGCGTAGTCGCTGACCGGAGCTTTCAGGTTAGCCGGCGCAATCCACTGCGTTTCGTTTACGTTGATTGACCGGCCGCTTGTCCACCACTCGTTGTTGCCACCCACGATTCCTTTGACCGACAGGTAGCCGAAACTGCCTTTGTTACCGGGAAAGAGCGTAGCATCTTTACTGGACGTACCCGACCATCCCGCGAAGGTGTTGACATCATCGAAGTTACACAACACCCCCGGCCCCGTTACGTAGTTGATCGGTGCGGGCGTTGTCGTCGTGCCAAACGTAGCCACAATGGACAACGGTCCGCTCTGGGTCATGTTGGCCGGCACACGTACGCTGATGAGCGTACCTTCTTTGTTTGGCTTAAACTTGGTCGAATCGACCTCCAGATTACCGGGGAAAACGATTTTGCTGACCCCAAAGAAGTTAGCGCCGACGATCGTGATCGAGTCGCCAGGGCTGGCATTTTCGTTCGAAATGCTGGCAATAACCGGGGGTGCCTGCACAACCGTGAAGTCAAACGTACCTTCGCCGTGGGTGGTCACAATCCTGACTTTATTCGACACTTTCGGCGCCGTTACGGCCGTTGGCGTTTGTGCCGGAATCGTGATGATCAGGTTCTCCGCCGTATTATACACCGGGTTGAACGCGGCCGGGAAGTCGTTGAAATAGACATTGACGGCGTTATTCAGGTTTTTACCCTGAATAACCAGCAGTGTTCCGGGGACAGCCGCCGTGAACGTACTGTCTTTTTTTGTTGGGTCGAGCAGCCGGAATCGTTCAACGACCGGTGGAGCATTAACCTCGTCCTGCTGGCAGCCCGATAGCCAGGACAGACAACCAAGAATGGCCAGAAGGGGCAGTATGCGTAATTTATTGGTTTTCATGGGTGAATTCTGGTTTGTTACTCACCCCCAACCCCCTGAAAGGGGCTAAACCCATCCGGCTTAAAAGCCCCCATGAAGGGGGTTGGGGGTAACAGGTATCCTTACATCTTGCTGAAGTCAAACGGTACGGGTGGCTTGCGCAGGTTCGGCGCTTTTGTCAGTTCTACGTCCGGATACGGCACAAAGAAACTGGCGTCAGTGACGGGGTAGGTCGTTGGCGTAGCTGCGTACGCAATGTTCCATTGCCGCGTCCTGCTGTTGGCAATCGGCGTAACGGTGTAGGTGCCTTTGTCCATTTTGCTCAGCATATCCTTCGCCTTGGTCGGGTTGAAGTAATACAACCGCACAAACTCATACCACTGTACCCCTTCCATGGCACATTCAATGCGCTTTTCCCTGAAAATGTCGTCGAACGTAATGCTTGTCTTGGGAGCCAGTTTGGCCCGGGTGCGAACGGCATTGAAATAGCGCAGCGCTTCGGCGTCGCTGGTCGACGCAGCATTACCCATGATCGCTTCGGCGTAGATCAGGTACACCTCCGCCAGCCGCAGCATGTAGCTGTTGATTTCGGTGTGCATGAAGCTCACCTTACCGTCGTTGTCCATCGGCAGACCGACTACGTACTTCTTCACGTTAGCGCGGTTTGTATTGGTCAGCGGCACAACCAGTTCCTGCGTAAGCTGCTTGCCGGGATTAGCCGGGTCAGCTACCAACTGGTGGATGTACTTATAATGGTCGCCGGGGAACATGAACGTCGCTTTCCGACGAATCGAATCGGCAGGCTCGTAGGCTTTCAAAATGTCGGCCGTTGCACCGTGGTCAATACCCCAGCCATCGCTGAAACCGGTGATAGACGAATTAAACGCCAGGTACGACTGCATGGTGTTCTGTGTCCCCCACTGCGGACCGTTCCATACCCACTGAAGCGCGAACAGGCTCTCGGGGTTGTTATTATTCTTGGTCATGAACAGATCCTCGTAGTTCGGCATAAGCGACGCGCCACTGTTTTTGATCACGTCACCGGCGTAGTAACGAGCGCTATCCAGGTCGCTCTGCGAGCGGCTGCCTTCCGTCTTACCCAGACCTGCGCGGGTCAGGAACATTTTCGACAGCATCCCTTCCGCCGACCACTTCGTCAGCCGACCCCGCTGTACGGGCGTCGCGGGCAGGTTCTGCGCGGCATAGCGAAGGTCGCGGATCACGAATTCCCACACGCTCTCGACCGTATTCCGGGCCTGCGTCGTGTCGGTCAGCAACTTGGTATTGTCCGTAATGATAGGCACCGCGCCATAGTTACGCACCAGATAGGCATAGGCCAGACCACGCATGAAACGCGCTTCGGCAATACCGTGCCGCTTGATGTTGTCCGGCACACCGGCGTCCGCATACGTATTGATGTTCCGGATGATGGTGTTGCACTGGCCCACAATGTTATAGAACGACTGCCAGGTCAGGGCCACTTCGGATTCGCTCGATGACGTATTGAACCGCACGTGCGACGTCCAGCTACTGCCTGAGAACAACGTACCGCCCCGGGCATCACCAAGAGCAAAGGAAGCTTTATCGTTGTAGTCAAACCAGACAATGTTGTACAGGGGAGCCGTCCCCATCAACACCTGGTCGGCATTTTTGTAGTACGTAGCATCCACCAGCGTATCCAGCGGAAGCCGGTCCAGGAACTCTTTATTACAACTCGCCATCGTCACGACGAAAGCGACCAGGGTGATATATCGTGTTATTCTATTCGTCTTCATGTATGCAATGGGTTAGAAATCAACGCCTACGCTTACTGTGTACATCCGGGTCAGCGGATAGCGACCATAATCGACGCCAATGACCGACTGAGCCGGGTTTGAGCCACTACCTACGAACGCCCCCACTTCCGGGTCGTAGCCGGTGTATTTGGTGAACGTAAAGGCATTCTGAACGCCGGCCGTTACCCGAACCCCCTGCACCACTTTCTGCCGGCTAACCAGCGACTTGGGCAGGTTATAGCCAAGCTGGATGTTTTTCACGCGGATGTACGAACCGTCTTCTACGTAATCCTGCGTAGCGCGGTTGGCATTCCCGTTGGCGTCGGAGCCGGTAATCCGTGGCCGATCAGCGTCAGGGTTGAGCAGGGTCGGATTGGTCGGGTCGTTGGTCAGACGAGCGTAATTGGCTGCGCCCGCCAGCAGACCCCGACCGACGTTGGTACGTCCGGGGTTTTCGTTGCGGAACCGAACGAAGTTGTAGATCTGGTTACCGTATGAACTGGTGAGCAGTACGGTCAGATCGAAGTCGCGGTACGACAGGTTGTTCGTGAAGCCGAACGTCATTTTCGGCCAGGGATTTCCAATGAACGTCTGGTCGCGGGCGTCAATGATCTTGTCGCCGTTCAGGTCTTTGTACTTGATGTCGCCAACCCAGGTGCTGTTCGGCGATACGGTATTACCCGCCGGAATGGCTGAATTATTGATCTCTTCAACCGACTTGAAAATACCTTCCTTCACGTAGCCGAAGAACTGGAAAGCCGGCTGGCCAACCACCGAACGGGCCAGGAAGTTTTCCATGAACCAGTAGGGGCGGTCGAGGGTAGCGGTTTCTGCGTACAGTTTACTCAGGTTGTTTTTGAAGCCCGATACGTTGAAGTTACTGGTCCATTTGAATCCAGCCCGGTCAATATTCACCGTGTTCAACGTAATACCATAGCCCCGGTTTTCGAGCGCGCCAATGTTCACCAACGGCGGTCCGATTGATCCTGAACCGCTCGTACCCATGTAGGTTGGCAGCGGAATGTTCATGATCAGGTTGTCGGTCTTCTTAATGTAGAAGTCGCCTTCGAGCTGGATCCGATTGCTGAACATGTTCAGGTTGAAGCCCAGATTGTAGGTCATTGTACTCTCCCACTGATACTCCGGGTTCGCGTAGTTGCGGGCCAGATACCCGGTTCCCCACTGCGTTGCTACGGGTTGCAGGGCCGAGAAATACCCTGTGCTGCCCTGGTTGCCGGTCAGACCCGTTTCAAAGCGGAGCTTCAGTTCGTTGATCTGCGGAATCTGCTTCATGAACGGCTCTTCCGAAATTCGCCAGGCCGCCGACACCGAAGGAAAATACCCCCAGCGTTTGCTCGGCGCAAAGCTCGGCGAACCATCAGCCCGGAACGCAGCCTGCACAATGTAGCGGTCGTTGTAGGTATAATTGACCCGTGCCAGGTACGATTCCATACCCCAAGAGCCTTTGTAGCTGCTGTTGGTTGCGGTTTTGGGGTCACCCAGCGGCAACTCAGCGATGTTATTCGTAACGAACCCCTGAATACCGGCCGAAAGCCCCTCATAGGTGCTTTCCTGAGCTTCGTGGCTGGCAATTGCGTTAATGCTGTGCTTGCCAAACTGCGTATCGTACTGCAACAACTGGTTCAGGTTCCAGTAGTAGTTGTTGCCGCTGCCCTTGTTGGCCGAAGCGGTATTGTTGATAATGGTACCCAACTGGTAGGTCGGCGTAAACGTATTATTGGTGCTGAACTGCCCGCTGCCGTTGAACGAGTTGCGGAATACCAGCCCTTTGAACAGGTTGATGTCGGCCGTTAGCCCGCCCAGAATATTGGCTCGGTTTACGCGGTTGTCGATCAGGCTGGCGATGGCAATCGGGTTGTTTACGGCAAACTGCGGATTGGTCGGGCCGCCCCACGAACCGTCCGGATTCCGGAGCGGAATGTTCGGCGACTGCTCGATGGCCAGGTTGATCAGGTCGTTATTCGTTTGCGTTACCCTGTCTTCCGTCTTGCTCAGGTTCAAGTTACTGCTGATTTTTAACCAGCTACGGGTTTGGTTGTCCACGTTCAGACGTACTGAATACCGATTGAACGACGAGCCAACCGCTACGCCCTGCTGGTTGAAGTATTCGCCGGAGAGGTAATACGTTGTCTTGTCGTTACCACCGCTCAGGCTAAGCTGGTGCTTCAGCAACGGAGCCTGCCGGAACAGTTCGCGCTGCCAGTTCGTGCCTTCGCCCAGCAGCGACGGGTCCTGAAACTCCAGGATCGGTGTCTGACCGCTCAACTGACGGTACTCATTCACCATCACGGCGTACTCCCGCAGGTTCAGCGTAGGCAGCAGCTTCGGTGTGTCCTGCAACGTATACAGGAAATTATAGTTGATCTTAGTCTGGCCGGCTTTACCGCGCTTGGTTGTAATCAACACAACCCCGTTGGTTGCCCGCGAGCCGTAGATGGCCGTGGCCGAAGGTCCCTGCAGAATCTCCATCGATTCAATATCGGATGGGTTTAGCCCGGCCAGGGGGTTGATGGAACTGGTAACCCCGTAGGAACCACCCGGTGCGCCCTGAACCTGTACACCATCGATAACGTAGAGCGGTTCGTTGGAACCATTGATGGTGTTGATCCCACGAATATTTACCGAGATACCACCGCCCGGCTGACCGGTGTTCTGCGTTACGTACACGTTCGCTGAACGGCCCTGGAGAGCCTGCTCCAACGTAGTGTTGACCGTTTTCTGGATGTCGGCCGACGTAACGCTGGTCTGGGCGCTCGACAGATCGGCCCGTTTGATCTGACCATATCCAACTACCACGACTTCCTTCAGATTGGAAACATCTTCCTGCATCGACACATTAACCGTTGTCCGGTTACCTGTGGCAACTTCCTGCTTGACGTACCCAATGAAGGAAAAAACTAACGTAGCGTTGGCCGGAGCCTCTAAGGAATAAGCCCCTTTAGCGTCGGTGTTGGCGCCAATAGACGATCCTTTGACCACAACGCTGACGCCCGGCAGCGGTTCATTATTGGGCGCAGCCGTCACAATACCCGTTATCCGCTTACGGGTCTGGGCAAGACTATCGACTCCCGACCAGAGAAGAAGCATGAATGCGAGGGCCACATACGTTCCCGCCCGCAAAAGCCTGCTGTCAGCTAAGGTAACGTACCTCTGCCTGCGGCTGTACACTTGTGTCATCGACATAAGGTTTTGGGTTGAAAAAACAGAATTAGACGTTGGCTAGTGAGTTGGCATATAAGCCCAGCTCGGTTAAGGGTAAGGGATAGGAATAGTCGCTGTACTAATTGAAGATTGAAAAGGATCAAAGTCTGCGACACACATCAATAATTAGATAAAAGCCAGTTTTTATTTGACAAAATTACCAAGAGCCGTGCCGAGGGAAGGGTATGACTTGTTTCAGAAAGGGGCCTCTTTTGTAAAATAGATCAGATCAAATGTTTCTGAACAGGGTATATAATGTTAAGTATGGACCGAAGTTTTAAACATCATTGGTACTCGGTTTCAGCTCAAAGGACATCATGTGCGCGTAACGGCCTTTTCCAGTTTTTACGATCTATCTTCGTTTATGGGCTTGTCTGTTCGACTTTAGAATCAGACCCGACTGAATTCAGCGGTTTCAGCCTAGCCAATTTTCGGGGGTAGTTTTCGATAAGCTGCCGTTTATCTTTATCCAGCAATCAGATCTCGCGATCATGGTTTATCCGCTGGTGAACGTCGACAACTAAAAGCAGCATGTATCGTCAGGATAGCTCCAGCATTCGGGCATCTATTCACCATATTTTATAAATAAGTGATCGCTCACTTATTAAATTGATTTATATTTGTGCTCGAACTACAGCTATGCGAACAAGAAACGCAGACAAGCAGGAACTGGTCAAGCAGAAGGCCATTGAATTGATCGTGAACGATGGCTTCGACGGCTTCAGCGTCAACAAGTTGGCCAGAGCCTGCAGCATTTCCGTAGCAACGCTGTACATATACTACCGTGATAAAGATGATCTGATCAGGCAGATTGGTCTGGAGGTTGGGCAGACGTTTTTTGCCCATACGTTTCGGGATTTTTCGCCCCAGATGCCTTTTGCCGAGGGGTTAACGAAGCAATGGGAGAATCGGGCCCGGTTTTGGCTCGAGTATCCACAGGAGGTCGCTTTTTACGAGATGATCCGGTTATCGCCCTACGGCGAGTTTGTACTGGAAGAAAGTATGGTCGCTTTCAAAGAGATTATGTCGGAGTTTCTCCACAGGGCCATCCGGAACAAGGAGCTTACGCCCGTAACGCCCGAAGTATTCTGGAGCGTGGCCTATGGACCCCTGTACACCCTGCTACGTTTTCACAGCGCTAAAAAAGGTCTGGGTGGTAATGCGTTTGAGCTTTCTGATCAGCATCTGGCAGATGCACTAAAGCTGGTTATTAAAGCACTGACTCCCTGACAACTACGAGTAAATATGCCTGCGTATGACTACACCTTTAGACCACATCCTGATTTTTAAGACCAACATCCTTACCGCTGCCGACCGATTAGCCATTGAGAACCGATTGAACACCCATTGTGGGATTGAGCGATGGAGCCTCGATCAGCAGGATGTTGACTGTGTACTCCGAATTGTATCGGCTACACTGACCCCCGCGGATATAATTGACCTGATTACCTGTCAGGGTTTTGCCTGTGCCGAATTAGACTAACCACCCTACGAATGGAAACGCCCAAACAACCTGTCCCCGCTTTTACCTCGTATCAAAAGTTTCTGATTGCCATCCTGGCGCTGTTGCAGTTCACGGTCATTCTGGACTTCATGGTGCTATCGCCCCTGGGCGACATCCTGATGAAAACGTTGGCCATGTCGCCCAAAGAGTTTGGTCTCGTTGTATCGTCCTACGCCTTCAGCGCCGGAGCGTCGGGGATTCTGGCAGCCGGCTTCGCCGATCGGTTCGATCGCAAAAAGCTGCTGCTCTTCTTCTACATTGGTTTCATTGGCGGAACGCTGTTCTGCGCACTGGCCAACAGCTATAGTATGCTACTGGTTGCCCGCATCATAACCGGCTTGTTTGGGGGCGTTATCGGCTCTATTTCAATGGCCATCATCACAGACGTGTTCGCCCTGAATCAGCGAGGGCGCGTGATGGGCGTGGTGCAGATGGGATTTGCGGCCAGCCAGGTGCTCGGTATTCCTATCGGGTTGTATCTGGCCAACCAGTGGGGCTGGCACGCTCCTTTTCTGATGATTGTGCTGCTGGCACTCCTGATTGGCCTGGCTGTCTGGCTGCGGATGCAGCCGGTGAACACGCACCTTGCCCTGCAATCGGAGACGAACGCGTTTGCGCACCTGCGGGATACGGTGTCCAACAAAACCTACCAGACCGGTTTCCTGGCGATTGCGTTTCTGTCGATTGGCGGATTCATGCTGATGCCGTTTGGCAGTGCGTATCTGATCAACAATGTCAAGATTGCGCAGGAGCAACTGCCCTTCGTCTTTCTGTGCACGGGTATATCGTCCATCATTATCATGCCGGTGGTCGGAAGACTCAGCGACCGGATCAGTAAATTCGTCCTGTTTACAGCCGGGTCGGTGCTGGCCATCATCATGGTTGTCATTTACACCAATATGCCGCCCGTACCACTGTGGACAGTTATTGCGATCAACGTGGTTATGTTCATGGGCATCATGAGCCGGATCATTCCCGCAACAGCGCTGAACACCAGCATCCCGGACCTGAAAGACCGGGGCGCTTACATGAGCATTACATCGTCGTTGCAGCAGATTGCCGGTGGACTGGGGGCGGTGGTGGCCGGCCTGATTGTAGCGCAGCCGGGCAAAACCAGCCCGCTGGAGCACTACGATGTGTTGGGGTACGTGGTTTCGGCCGTAATTGCTATGTGTATCTGGTTTGTGTACCGGATCAGCGTACTGGCCGATCGCAGGGCGAAAACGCAGCCTGGCGCTACACCGGAGGCAGTTGGCGCGGTGTCAAACCAGGCCATTGTCGACTAGATACGAGCCTGACGATAGAAACGCAAAAGGCCAATCGATTCCCGGCGAAATCGATTGGCCTTTTTGATAAAGCAGCACTGGTGTTACTGGATGACGAAATAAGCAGAGGCTGCTGCAATCGCTACGTACAGCGTCATTTCCACAACCAGATAAATTCGCTGCAGTCGATGATTTTTGTTAGAGGGCATAGTATAGTCTCAAAGCTCTCACAAAACTACGCGGCCCAATCAAGACGCAGGGGTATTAAATCGTAACAATCCGGGGTGCAGGCGTAACCACGGGCCGTTTAATGAGCCTCCTGATGCGTATCCGACGGTTTTTCTTTGCCAAAAGCCGAGGGTAGCGTATTAAATTCCTGCTTGAAGTATTTGGTAAAATATTTCGGGTTATTGAAGCCAACCTGATAGGCTACCTCCGCAACGGTTAGCTGACTCCGTTCCAGCAACTGAGCCGCCCGCTGCAAACGAACCGTCCGGATAAACTCGATCGGTGTGCGGTTAGTCAGCGCAAGTAGTTTTTTGTACAGATGAACGCGACTCATGCCCATCTCCCGGCTCAGCTCCTCCACCGAGAAGTCGGCGTTGCTCATGTTCTGCTCCACAATGCTCAGCGCTCTCTGAATTAGTTTTTCGTCCAGCGAAGTAATCTCTATGTCGCTCGGGCTAATGTCGGCCGGCTTACGTAGCGCCCGCTCCAGCAGATCGCGGTGAGCAATCAGGTTGCGGATTCGGGCCTGCAGAATCTCAAAGTTGAACGGTTTGGTGATGTAATCGCTGGCACCGGTCTCCAGTCCTTCCAGCTTTTGTTCTTCAGCACTGCGGGCCGTGAGCAGCAGCACCGGAATGTGGGCCGTGCGTTTGTCGTTCTTGATTTTTCCGCACAACGTAATACCGTCCATCTCAGGCATCATCACATCGCTGACGATCAGGTTGGGCAGGTGGGTCTGCGCCTGGCGCCACCCGTCGCGACCGTTGGCAGCTTCCAGGATGGTATACTGCTCGCGCAGGTTGTCCTTGAGGTAGAACCGGAAGTCTTCGTTATCCTCAACGAGCAGTACGGTTGCTTTCTTTTCGGCTCTTCCGTTGCTGGAAACGGTTTCGGAACCGTTGCCAGAAGAAAGACGCGGCTCAATGGCTTCCTGCACGGGTCGGTACGTTGCAGGTTGCTCGGCCTCCGTCCGGATGGGGAGCTGTACCGTAAACGTACTACCCTGGTCGGGAGCACTATCGACCGTAATGCGTCCGCCATGAAGGCGCACAAACTCTTTCGTAATGGCCAGACCAATTCCGCTGCCCTGGTTGACCAGCGTACCGGGAATGTCGTTCTGAAAGAACCGCTCAAAAATCTGTTCGTGTTTTTCGGCCGGAATCCCAATGCCTGTATCGCTGACGCCAATTTCCAGCATTCGCTCTGCCGATACATCCTGTTCGCCCGGTTCAACTGCGTTGATACGTAGTGAAACCTTCCCGTTCTCCGGCGTAAACTTAAAGGCGTTGGAGAGCAGATTGAACAGAATCCGCTCCAGTTTGTCGGGATCGAAGTACATAATCACCTCCGTTACATTGGCCTGGAACGAAAAGCGAATGTTCTTACGCTCCGACAGGTCGGAGAACGAATAAAAGATCTCTTTACTGAACTTGATGACGTCGTTCTGAGCCAGGTTCAGTTTCAGTTCCTGCACCTCCATGCGCCGGAAGTCAAGAAGTTGATTCACCAGGTTGAGGAGCCGTCTGGCATTCCGTTGAATCAGCTCAAACTGACGTAACTGGCCGGGGTCTTTGGTGTGTTTCAGGAGCCGGTCCAGCGGACTCAGGATAAGCGTTAACGGCGTACGGAACTCGTGGCTAACGTTGGTCAGGAACTTGATTTTCATCAGATCAAGCTCGTGCAATTGTTGAGCCTGCTGCCGCTCCTGCTCCAACTGGAACGTAATACGGGCCCGTTCGAGCACGACCCACCGGGCCAGCCACAAAGCTCCCAGCATCAGCACTATATACAGAATCAAAGCAGTGGGGCTTTTCCAGAACGGTGGTAGTACGGTAATCTGCAGCCGAACTCCATCGGTATTCCAGACGCCGTCGTTGTTGGCCGCCCGCACCAAAAACGTGTACGTGCCTGGATTCAGGTTTGTGAACGTAGCCCTGCGCACCTGCGGATCGGCGGTTATCCAGTTGTCGTTGAAGCCTTCCAGCTTGTATTGGTACGTGTTTTTTTCCGGATGAAAATAGTTGAGAGCCGCAAACCCAATCGAGAACATATTCTGACGGTGGGTCAGCGTCAGTTCCTGGGTTTGGGTGATGGAGCGGTCCAGCAGGACATCGTTTTCATACCGCTCGCCCGGCCGGACGTACTGATTGAACACCTGGAGGTCCGTCAGCACAATTTTGGGGATCTGGCGATTGATGCCTAACGTTTTCGGATCAAACACCGTGAAGCCATTCGGTCCACCAAAGACCAGTTCGCCACGGCGCGTTTTGATCCCTGCATTATCGTTAAACAGATTGCTTGGCAAACCATCCGCTTCGTCGTAAGTACGGAACGTAAACGTGTGATTAGTAGTCCCCTTGGACTGAATCAATAAATGACTTAACCCGTTGGGCGTGCCGATCCAGAGGTTATGGGCGTCATCTTCAACAAGGCTTTGAATTGTGTTATCGGATAAGCCATTCTCTTTTTTGAAAAAGCGGAACGTACCCGTTCGCCGATCGTACAGATTAAGGCCTTCAATGGTACCAATCCATATCCATCCCCGACCGTCTTCGAGTATGGCGGTCACGTTGTTATGACTCAGCCCCTGGCGGGTGTTATCACTGGCGGTGTAGTGTATGCATTTCTGCTTCCGACGGTCCCAGATGTCTACCCCGTACCCGTGTCCAATCCAGAGGTTTCCGTATCGGTCCTCCTGAATGGCGGAAATGTAATCGGAATGCAGATAGGGCGTTTTAGGCATCCGGTAATGGTCAAACCATCCGGTTGCTCGATTCATGCGGTCCAGCCCCCCACCCAGCGTACCGACCCAGAAGTTGCGTTGGGCATCTTCAAAAATTTCCCATACACTGTTGATAGCCAGGCTGCCGGGCTGGTCGTCGCGGTGTAGATAACGAGTAAAGCGGCCGTTTTCCAGTCGATTTAGCCCCCCGAGATAAGTCCCGATCCAGACCTGCTGTTGTTTGTCAACCAGCAGACTCACGATCACATCGCTGCTTAAACTGTTGCTTGAGGAGTTACTGCGGTACGTAGTAAACGTAGTTTGTTGCCTATCAAAATAGAGAAGACCACCACCGTTGGTACCAATCCAGAGGTTACCACGCGCATCCTCCGCAAACGCATTGACGTCGTCGTAGGGCAAACGGCTGGCGGTGGTGTTGCTATGACGGAACGCCGAAAAACGAATGAGATCCGGGTGGTAGTAGCAAACGCCGTTTTTGTAGGTACCGACCCAGACAATACCAGCGTCATCGCAGTACTGGGTATAAATGGTATTCTGGCTCACGCTTCTATCGTTACCCTCCTGATTCAGCAGGTAACGAACCGAAAAGTCGTTCTTATTGAGGACGTTGATGCCACCATGGTCCGTCCCGAGCCAGATTTGTCCTTTACTGTCCTGAATGATACTACGTACCAGGTTATTGTTCAGTCGGCCGCGGGTCGCTCCGGTGTGCAGCCGCGACACGGTCTGGCTCCGCGAATTGACGTAGAAAGCGCCCGTTTCCCCCTTGCTTTCGTGTACCCACACATCGTTATCCGCATCAACAAACAGCTTAAAGTTAGCGGTTTCAGTCGGAGCCGTCCTGACCAGGAAGGCTCGGTAAACGGCCCGGTGCGTGCGTCTGTCCAGTTTTTCGAGCAGCCCGGACTGATGAATCACCCACAAATGACCCAGACCGTCCTCGGCAATATCAGTGATGGTATGGTCACGAAGCGATGCTGTATCCTGGCGTGCGTGAGCAATGCGCACAGTACGTTGAGTGGTGGGCGAATACCCAAAAACGCCCTGATTGTTGTGCAGAAACCAGTACGTGCCGCGTTTGCCTGGCCGAATGGTGGTAATGTTTCCATCGGGCAAACCGTACGAACGGGCAAGAGCGTCGGGGCGTCGATCAAAGCGTTCGGTTACCGGATCATACACCGTTATGCCTTTCCGGTTGCGTATCCAGAGCCGCCCGGCCGGGTCTTCCACGAGCGTCTCGATGTAATTATCGTTCAGAGACGTTGTGTCCTGCACATTCTGCCGAAACACCTTGCAGGTATACCCATCAAAGCGGTTAAGTCCTGATAACGTACCGAACCATACGAAACCTTGTTTATCCTTCAGAATACAGTTAACCTGCTGGTGTGACAACCCGCTCGACCGCCCTAACCGCATAAACGCGTATGGGTCCGTCTGGGCCAGCAGTACATTGGCGGATAAAATCCAGAACGCCGAAAAAAGAAATCTCACAGTACGTTAAGTATAATAGCTTCTTTCTGACCGTAGAAGCGCAACTCTTTTTAAAAGCAGGGATTCAATTTAGTAATATTTCAGGATAAATTAGCCACAATGAAAAAATATCAGGTAGTTGATATGTAAATCCTAGCGTTTAAGTATAAACCTTAATTAAGCTACACAAAAGCGGCCGGGCCGGCCAATGGCCAGCGTCTGCTCGTTTTCTATACTAACATTACGATATCCACTCATCCCGAATCGTTTGTGGATAGTTCTATGTTTAGTAAATTTCCGTATTGGAAAGTGCAGCGACAAACGTATCAGAAGAACGGCACGCATGATCAGCGAATTCAAACATATAATTGACACGTATCGAAAAGTCGACTTCACCCAGCGTAAGGCCGCGCTGGCTACGGTGATTGGCTTGAAAGGCTCCGGCTACCGGCGACCCGGAGCGCGGATGCTCATCACCGACGACGGCCACTGGACCGGTGCCATCAGTGGCGGTTGTCTGGAGGGCGATGCCCTGCGTAAGGCCCGCGAGGTGATGCAATCCGGTCAGGCCAGGCTCGTGACCTACGACACCACCCAGCCCGACGGCGAAAACTTCGGCATTGGCCTCGGCTGCCACGGGGTACTGGATGTAATGATTGAGCCGCTCAACCCGGCCGATTCGGACAACTCGCTCGAAGTACTTGATCAGATTCTTCAGGACCGGCGCGAGGTCGAACTGTCGAAACCCCTGCCTAACGGTGAATTCTTTACCGAACAGCTCAAACCGGATATTCAGTTGCTGGTGTTCGGCGCGGGCTATGACGCCATTCCGCTCGTGGCACAGGCGAAGATGATAGGCTGGCACGTGGTCGTCGCCGACGACTGCGTAGCGCACCTCAACCCCAAACGGTTTGCCCAGGCCGATCAGTTGCTGGCTATTCAGCGCGATAACGTTAGGCAGTCAGTAACCATCGATCAATACTCAGCGGCCGTCCTGATTTCGCACAATTACAAATTCGACCGGTCGGTGTTGCGCGAACTGCTCCAGACCGACATTCGGTACATCGGTATTCTGGGCCCGAAAAAGCGGGGCGATGCACTCCTTGATGAACTTGCCGATGTTGTGCAGCCATCAGACTACGACCGAATTTTTGCGCCGGTTGGCCTCGACATCGGCGCTGAAAACCCGCCCGAAATTGCGCTCTCCATTGTGTCGGAAGTGCAGGCTGTTTTTCGGCAGACTTCAGCCCGTCCGCTTAAATTCAAGAACGCGCCTATTCACCAGCCGGTGGAACAGCCAACACCCATCGAATCCTGACTAACGGCGTGCGTATCGGCATCATTATTCTGGCGGCTGGGGCAGCAACCCGTTTTGGAGGCCAACCCAAGCAATTGCTAGCCCTGAACGGCTCGACTCTGATCCAACGTATTACGCAGACCGCCCTGACGGCCTGTCCGGATGGTCCCGTAGCGGTGGTACTTGGGGCCAACCGTGACAACGTACGTCCCGAACTTCTGAACTACCCTGTTACGATCGTCGACAACCCGCACTGGTCGGACGGCATGGCTACGTCGCTAAAGGCTGGGCTGGATTCGTTGCTGACACAGCATCCTGCGCTCGACGCAGTGATTGTGCTCCTTTGCGACCAGCCGTTGATTACGCCTGAGCTGATTCAGGAATTGATTGACACGCACGGACGAACCGGCCAGCCGATTGTAGCTTGCCGCTATGCGGGTTCGGTGGGCGTACCGGCTCTGTTCACCCAATCATATTTCGACAAACTGCTGGCCCTTACCGGCGATCAGGGCGCTCGGTACATCCTGAAAAACAACAAAACCGACCTCGCTGAAGTCGGTTTTGAGCCGGCGGCCATTGATCTGGACTCCTGGCAGGACGTTGAAGAGTTCAACCAGAGCCAGTCAGACGACAATCGGGTTACCCCAGATCGTTGATATCGAACGGCAGCTTACGAACGCGTTTGCCCGTTGCCGCAAAGATGGCGTTTGCCAGAGCCGGGGCTGCGGGCGGCAAGCCTGGCTCCCCAACGCCAATCGGCGACTCAGAACTCGGCAGGATGTGTACCTCAATGGGTGGCGTTTCGTTCAGACGCAGCATCTGATAGTCGTGAAAGTTGGTTTGTTTGGCGCGGCCTTCCTCAAACGTAATCGCACTTTTCAGAGCCGCCGTCAGCCCCATAACCGTTCCTCCCTCGATCTGCGAGCGAACGTTGTCCGGATTTACGGCCGTGCCGCAGTCAACGGCCGCGACGATCTTTTCGATCTTGACCCCTTTGTCGGTTTTTGATACGTATACGACGTGCCCGGCCTGCCCGGCGAAAAACTGCCAGAACGCAACGCCCTTCCCCCACCCGGCCGGCAAGGGCTTTTCCCAGCCACTCTGCTCGCGCAGGAACGTCAGCAGGTTTTTCATGCGGGTATTTTCCCCGATCAGGTTTAATCGAAACGCCAGCGGGTCCTGCCCGACGGCATGGGCCATTTCGTCCACGAAGCTCTCGTGCGCAAAGCAGGTCGTTGCTGAATAGACGGCCCGCCACCAGCCCATCGGTACCGGCACGTCGGCGAAAACGTTGTTGAACCGGAGATTCGGAATATCGTAGGGGGCTTCCTTCAGGCCCTCCATAGCGCCATCATCCTGTCGTTTGGCGGGGTCTTTACTGCCAAACTGCGTATCGTTGATAGAGGGGGCCACCACTTTGTGCTGAAATGCGACCGGCTTACCAGCGCCATCAAATCCGGCCCGGAGCCGACTGTACGTAGCCGGGCGGTACGGACCGCCCGCCATGTCGTCTTCGCGGGTCCAGACCACTTTCACCGGCCGGCCCACCTGCTTCGACAGGTACACGGCTTCCATCACCTGGTCCAGAAATAACCGGCGACCAAAACCGCCCCCTACAAACAGCACATGCACCATTACGTTCTCGGGCGGAATATTGAGGTATTTTGCCGTTTCCTTCTGCACATCGTCGGGTAGCTGGGTCGATGTCCAGATTTCGACCGTATCGCCTTTTACGGAAGCCAGGCAGTTCTGCGGCTCCATCGGTGCATGTGCCGCGAACGGCAGTTCATAGTCAGCCTCCAGTTTTTTGGTGGCCCCGGCAAAGGCAGTATCGAAATCGCCTTTATTGGTATCGACATGCCCATCCGTTTTGGCCAACTCCTTAAACCTGGCCGTTATATCGGCCGAATTAAACGCACCGTACTGGCCGTTATCCCATTCAACCTTCAGCGCCCGTCGTCCCTGAAGGGCAGCCCAGTAAGTATCCGCCAGCACGGCAACCCCCTGAAAGGTGTTTTTATTCATCTTCCGCTCAGCCTTCAGCACGTGCTGAACACCCGGTATCTTTTTAGCCGCCGTATCCTCGAACGACTTTATGGTAGCCTGCATGACGGGGGCTCGGTCAACGGAGGCATACAGCATCCCGGGCACTTCAGCATCAATACCGAATTTTGCCCGCCCGGTCACTTTGGCCGGAATATCCGGGCGTTTGCTTGGCTTCCCAACGAGCCGGAACTCCTTGGCGTCTTTCAGCTTCGGTTCCTTGGGTACGTCGAGTGTTTTGGCGATCTCGGTGAGCGCACCGTAGGAGGAACTTTTACCGGTGGGCTTATGAAAAATCTTACCTTCTCTGGCGTAGCACTCGTCCACCGGAACGTTCCAGGTTTTGGCTGCCGCCTGGGTCAGCATCTCGCGGGCGGCTGCTCCGGCTTTACGAAGGTTTGCCCATTCACTCCGAACGCTATAGCTACCCCCGACGCCCATATTCCCAAATTTTTTATCGGCCATTGCCTGCCGGATCTCTACCTGGTCGAGCGATACCTCCAACTCTTCAGCCACAATCAGGGGCATCGACTGGAACGTCCCCTGTCCGATTTCGGGTTTGTGCGCCATCAGAATAATCTTTCCGGTATTCTCCAGAATGACCAGCGGACTGACTTCCAGCGACACCAGCGCCTTCTCAGCCACTCGTTCGCTGAGATTAACCAGTTCGCTACCAGCCTGCGCCGAATTGAAGCCGATGACCAGCGACGATACGGTCAGGCCGCCGGTTTTCAGAAACGCCCGGCGGTTCAGGGATAAAGAAGGTTGCTGTTTCATGGATTATTTAGTCTTCAGGGCGGATTCCTTCATCATATCTGAAGCCCGGTGGATGGCCTTTCGAACGCGATTGTAGGTACCACAGCGGCAGATGTTACCACTCATGGCCTGATCAATCTCGGCATCAGTTGGGTCTGGGTTTGTGTTCAGCAGCGCCACGGCCGACATAATCTGGCCGGACTGGCAATAGCCACACTGCGGGACCTGCTCTTCGATCCACGCCTGTTGAACAGGATGTAAGCGGGCTTCGCTGCCAACGCCCTCAATGGTCGTAATTTTCTTGTTGGCAACGGTCGAAACAGGAGTGATGCACGAGCGGATGGGCTTTCCGTTCAGGTGTACGGTGCAGGCTCCGCACTGCGCCATGCCGCAACCGAACTTCGTACCTTTCAGCCCCACCACATCACGAACGGCCCACAGCAGCGGCATTTGCGGATCGGCGTTGATCGTGCGCTTCTTGCCGTTAATAGTCAGGGAGATAACAGCCATTGATGAATAGATTTATCGAACCCTATAAAGTTTGTTATTTTTTAACAGGCAGGCAAACGATCTTGTACAATAGTGGAGAATCGTGGTATGAACGGAAACGAACCCACGAAATGGCATGTTACTTTATAATAAAGCCAACAAAAAAACCCCACATTGAAGCGGGGTTTTCCGTAGGTTGTATAGCGATGTCGGTAATTAACCGGCAGTCGTGCCTCAACTAATTAACGAGCGCTATCAGATGACATCGTTGACGCTGAGTCCGTAGCCATCGTTGAATCGGTAGACATCATCGTAGATGAATCCGTAGACATCGTGCTTTCAGTACCAGCGGCTGATTCAGTTTCAGTCTTCTTAGATGAGCAAGAAGTAGCCAGGGCGATCATTGCCATGAAGAAGAACGCAGATTTTGCAATAGCTTTCATGATTTTGGGGTGTTTAAGCGTTGTTAATGGTAAATTGTCGACTTTAATACACCGTTTACGAAAAGGTAACCCACTATTTTTTAACTTTTTTTGGGTTACGTTTAAGGTGTATCCGTATTAAGTAGTGACGCAACGTAATGAGAAGAAGTAGCGGAGGAGTACTGCTGACCGACGACGAGTTGCTGATAGGGCTGGCCAGCGGCTCCGATGCCGTACTGACACAACTCTACCGTCGGTATTTTCCGATGGTTCTGCATTTCGTGACGAGCAACAGCGGTAGCGAGGATGATGCTAAGGACATCTATCAGGAGGTGCTGGTCGTGTTGTATGAGAAAGTGACGCACGGCTCGTTGGAGCTAAACTGTCAGTTGAAGACGTACCTCTATTCGGTAGGTCGGCGGCTGTGGCTCAAACAACTGGCTCAACGAAACCGACATTTTATTAATGATACAGAAGCAGTCGTTGCGGTAGACGACGACCTGACCGACCACGAGGAACGAAACCGTCAGTTTGATCTGATGACGGATTCGCTCGAACGACTCGGCGAACCCTGCCGCACGTTGCTGGAAGATTTTTATACGCGGCATTTGTCCATGCAGGACATCACCGAAAAATTCGGGTACACCAATGCCGACAATGCCAAAACGCAGAAATACAAGTGTCTTCAGCGACTGAAGCGGTTGTTTTTCTCGGAATACAAACAGTAGCTATACGGTTAGTCAGTTTACGGTTTTCAGCGGACAACTGGCAAATCCCACCAGTGATGTCAGTACTGTCGGGGTTTCCTGTCATTAACAGTGCACTGAAAACCGTAAACCAGTAACCAACCACTGCAACCCATTAAAGTCATGGAAACGAACGACGACCAGGATATTGAACGTGCGCTGCTGGCGTACGGCGAGCGCATCCGGTTCCGGCAGCAGCTCGCACAGATTCACGCAGGGCTAAATATGGAATCAATGCGTGAGGAAGCTGGATTGTACCGCGATGAAACGGTACAGCCCGGTCGCATCCGAACGTTCTGGCAGACTTACCGTACCACACTCGCCGTGGCAGCTTCGGTAGCTTTACTGACAACGTTCGGCACAATTTTTCTGTATCGGCAATACCAGCAAAGCCACCAGCAACAACAGCAGTACAGCCTGCTTCGGCGGGATATTCAGGCCATAAAATCGTCCCAGAAGCAACTTCTGAACGATATCACCGGCCGGAGCCGCGCCCTGAGCGTAAACCCGGGTCAGGTAGCCGGTACGGGTTTTCTGCTGACGGCCGATGGCTATTTTATAACGAGCAATCACATTGTGCAGGAGGCTGATTCAATTTACGTACAGAGTCAGAAAGGCGAAGTGTATAAAGCGCGGGTGGTCCACTCTGATAAGGAGCATGATCTGGCTATTCTCCAGCTTCGCGAGGATAGCGCTTTTCAGCCACTACCAACTGTTCCGTATAGCTTCGACGGAAGGTCTTCCGAGCTGGGCGAACGCGTGTTCACCCTGGGTTACCCACGCGAGGAGATCGTGTATGGAGAAGGGTACCTGAGTTCGGGAACCGGCTACCGGGGCGATACGGTTGCCTATCAGGTGGCAATCAGCGTGAATCCGGGTAACTCGGGCGGTCCGCTGCTTGACGAGCGGGGTAATGTGATTGGTATCATCAGCGCCAAACAGACCACCTCTGAGGGTGTTAGCTTCGCGGTAAAAACGAACTACCTCTTCAAGGCGCTGGAAAGCATTCCGAGCGATTCGCTGAAAGGCATTCCGCTGAACCTGAACCGAAAAAATACCCTGGTGCATCTGCCCCGCAAGCAGCAGATCAAGCGGATGCAGAGCTACGTGTATCAGGTAAAAGTGTTTAAGCACGAAAAATAAATCGCTTTCATAAACAAAGCCCGGATGGCTCCAACCGTCCGGGCTTTGTTCATTTATGGGCAACTTCCTCCATCAGCCTGACGGTTCGACGCTCCTTCAGGCCGACAACCTCCGCGACTAATGTACCGACCGGCAACCGCACCGTTCGCGACGATTGAGCCAGGTACGATGCGCCCCAATACCCCTCTATTTTCTGCTTTTTTCCGTTCGGCAGTGTCGCCAGAACGTACTGATCCGTCGGCATCAGTCGAATCGTTTTGCTCTGTAAGGGTCGGCTTGGTGCAAACACGCGCAGACTGTCCTGATTCTGCGTAGCCAGGAAAAGCGGTTGCCCCGATGGTCGCGTCAGCTCGGCCAGGGCTTTGGCATCTCTATCCACCACGAACCCGGAACGACCAACGGGGGCGGGCCTAAAAGCGCCCCGGCCGTCGCCCTGCAAATACAGGCCAATCCCTGCATCGTTCCAGCCGGACAGAACATCGGCTGCGTAGTCGTTGCCGATCAGCAGCAAATCCAGATTTCCATCTTCATTTACATCGGCCGGGACCATGCCGAACACTGGCGACAGTTGGGCTTCGGTCGGCAGTGGCCGTACGCGAAACGTACCCGCACCCTTGTTTTCGAGATAAACCGACGCGAAATACGTAGCCCGTCGCACCAGCGCTCTGGACCGCTGCTCGTCTGGTAGCATATCGGAAAATGGCTTTTTGCCGTAGGCAGCGTAGGAAGTAAACTGTTTGCGGAACGCGGGCATCTGATCAGTCAGCGTTTCGCGGGGGTGTGCCGAATACTCTTTACCCTGATTGAACCAGGTTATAATTGGGTCAAGCGTCCCGTTCTGGTCATAATCGGCCGCATACACTGAAACGGGTTCCTTTTCCGACGCCCGGTAGCGGGTATTCAGGCCCAGGTTCCCGGCTACGTAATCCATGTCGCCATCGTTGTCAAAGTCACCAGCGGTCAGACTATTCCACCAGCCCGCGGGCGCTAAGGGTTGAGTGCTGAGTGCAAAGGCTGGTTCTCGACCATCGGACGGTTGTTCCGTGCCCTTAACCCCACGCCCCATGCGGTTCTTAAACACCATGACCGGCATCCACTCACCGGTGACCAGTAGGTCCAGCCAACCATCGTTGTCGTAGTCGGACCAGAGGGCCGCGCACACCAGACCGGCATCAGCCAGTCCAGGGGCCAGTTGCTCGGTTACGTCGGTA
>NZ_CAIT01000005.1 GCF_000296815.2 Fibrisoma limi BUZ 3 | reverse complement strand
ATGGATCGTATCTGGTGAAAGGTAAACATGTAACGGGTTTCAGCGCGGCTGAGGAAGCGGGCTATGCCAAGGATGATGTGCCTTTTGAATTGGAAGATTTATTAAAGGAGCGCGGGGCCGGCTATAGTGCTGTCGACCCCTGGCAACCACATAGCATCACCGACGGCCGACTGGTAACCGGGCAAAATCCGGCTTCTGCTCAGGGAGTAGCTGAAAAGGTAATCGCTATTCTGGACTCTGTTGATGCTTTACAACCAGCTAAAGCGTGAGTGATAAATGAATGCTAACCTTCTTCCAAAAGTGGAGGAGGGTTGCTAAAAAGTATATTTTTTTAAAGAAAGTATTCCATTGTTAGCATGAACGGAGGCCCAATAACTACAGTTGCCGAATGGCGTACAAAGAGTGGCCAGCTTGAAGAAGTACTCAAGCTGCTAGCCGAAGTTGTCCAAAAAAGTAGAGAAGAGAATGGGAATCTTTTCTACACTGTCTATCAAAGTTATAATGATCCCAATACCTTGTTTTTAATTGAGGGATATAAAGACGAATCCGCCTTGGATGCGCACCGTAATTCAGATTATTTTCAGCGAATTGTGATCGGGAAGATTGTTCCATTGCTAGATAATAGAGCGGTTTCACAAGTAAGAACGTTGGATTATAAAGGAGATACGTAAGCTTAGAATTCTCCATATAGCCAAAACAAAAGTAGCCTGTTATCAACGTGTTTTCTTTTCGTCCCTAAATCACATCCCAAAATGCAACCTCTAAAAAACGATGGCCTTACTGCTCAGCTGACTAAATACATAACCAAACCAAGCTATCAAAACCAATTTCGTCTAACGCTGAGTACGTATGTAACCCAGGCGCTTGAGGCTGAGGGAAACATAATGGCCGAGGCCTACGCTGAAATTGAGAATCCCAACGTACTGTGGTTGATTGAGCGCTGGAAAAATCAGCAAGCGCTTACTGCGATGCTAGCCAGCATTCAAGACGACAATTTTGACCAGCTGACAAAAGAGGGACTCACGGATCCCGTTGAGAAGATATCGGTGACGGATCTAGAACCCCTTTCCAAAGAGGCTTGGCGCAGACTACCCGATGCCAACGACGACCCGATGACCGTGATGCTATTCGTCGATGCTAAGCCAGGCACGCAAGATGAATTTAAAAAACGGTACCATGCAGCAATGCCTGCAATTCGTGGCGAAGATGGTGTAGTCACCTACCAACTTACCCAACTCGACGGACTCGATACAAGATTTCTGACTTACGAGAAATTTCGCAATGCCGAGGCACTTCAGATTCATCTAAAGTTTCCGCCGGTCGGGCCAATCCTTGACTTCCTCCACACGTCCATTACGAACCCGCCTTTTGAGCAATGGCTACATAAGCTAAAGCTATTTGCTCCTTCAACATAGATCTAGTACCCTGCTTTTTTTGCCAAACCCACTACTCCTCAGTAAACGCTATCAAACCAGCCGAGCCAGTGTTTTATATTCAAAAAAAATACCCATTACCAAATCAATTCATTATGGTTACTCAACAGAATACCACACACGAATTGGAGATAATCCAACAATTAAGCAGCGCACCAGCGGTGGCCGCTATGCCCGTTGCCCATCTGCTTAATGCCCCTGGCAATGAAGGATTACGACAGTTTTTCTTCGATCCGATCGACGATGATCAGCAGTTGGCTGGTCGGAAAATTGCCGTCATTGCCGCCGATGGTTTCGAAGAGATCGAGTTGCTCGGACCCGTATGGTATTTCCGCGCCCTGGGTGCCCAGGTCGATGTCGTATCGATGAAGGCGAACCCAGCCCCGGCCCGTTTTGGGCTGACTATGCCAGAAATGGCCCAAGATCATATTATGGCCATCCAGTACTTACAGCCTGTTGGCTGGGTTAAGGTAGATCGGCGAGTTGATGAAATCCAGGTAGCTGACTACGACGCTATTTTCATTCCCGGAGGAGCCTGGAACCCCGACAACCTGCGCAACGACAAAGATGTCATCGCCTTCATTCAGGCCTTCAACCAGTCGGGCAAGCTGGTGGCAGCCATTTGTCACGCACCGGTCGTACTAGCCACGGCCGACATCTTGAAAGGCAAAAAACTGACCGGCTACTGGAACGTGCATACCGACCTCGTTAACGCCGGCGGACAAGTACTCGACCAGTCAGTAGTGGTTGATGGTAACTTAATCACCAGCCGTCACCCGATTGATGTGGCTGATTTCTCCCGGACTGTGGCCGAGTGGCTAACCGAAAACAAGAACGCGAAGTAAACCTAAGCTCCTTCGCGCTCCAGGACGCGGAGCGCGACGGGCTTCCGGTTACCTTTCCATTAGTTCATCCATTTCCCTACCGCTATGGCATCTGAATGGTCTCCGGGCAGCAGCTCACGGCGAACCTTTATCAAACAAACCACTGGCTTGGCTGGACTGACGCTGGCACCCATGAATCAGGCTGAACCCTCAGCGCCCGGCCCTACCCTAGTGCAGGGCGCTACTGAGCTGTCTTTACGCATTAATGGCCGAGTTTACTCGCTACGCGCAGAGCCCCGTACGACCTTGCTTGATGCGTTGCGGGAATATCTGCACCTAACGGGGACCAAAAAAGGCTGTGATCACGGTCAGTGCGGAGCCTGTACCGTCCACGTAGATGGTGAGCGCATCACCTCTTGCCTTACGCTGGCGATCATGCAGCAGGGTAAGCAGATTACAACCATCGAAGGGCTGGCTAAGGGCGATCAGTTACACCCCATGCAGGAGGCTTTCCTCAAGCACGATGGTTTTCAATGCGGGTATTGCACACCGGGGCAGATTATGAGCGCCGTAGCCTGCATACGGGAAGGCCACGCTACGTCCGATGATCAATGTCGAGAATGGATGAGTGGGAATATTTGCCGATGTGGCGCTTACCCCAATATCCTGGCGGCCATACGAGAAGTGGCGTCCAGCCAGTAATACACGACGCCTAACTCAATCGTATCGTTCTGAGACGTTGCCCGTTCCGTATCATCAACAACTTATCTTACGTGTCACCGGTCAAGCTAGTTACCCATGAATGACTTTCACTATGCCAAGGCTAGTACGGCTAAAGAAGCTGCGGACTTGATGAACGATCAGCCAGGGGCAGTGTATCTGGCTGGCGCTACGACGCTGCTCGATTTAATGAAGGCCAACCTGGCGGCTCCGCCCCTATTGATCGACATCAACACTCTGCCCTTTAAAGGCATTGAGCAAACCAAGGACGGGCTTCGCATTGGAACTATGGAGCGAATGAGTACTGTAGGCGAAAACCCGCTTGTTGTACAGGAGTTCCCGGCCGTGTCGCAATCATTATTGCTAGCGGCCTCGGCGCAGCTGCGCAATATGGCCAGCATCGGTGGTAACTTACTACAACGTACCCGCTGCGGTTACTTCCGCGACGCTGCCTTCCCCTGCAATAAGCGCCAGCCCGGTTCCGGCTGCCCTGCCCTCACCGGCGATAACCACAACATGGCGATTCTCGGCACCAGTGAACGTTGCATTACGACCAGCTACCCTGGCGATTTGGCGGTGGCACTGCTGGCCTTCGATGCTGTGCTTATTTTGCAGAATCAAAAGGGCAAACAGCGCCAAGTGCCCATCAACGAGTTTTACCTGCTACCCGGCGATACTCCACATCGTGAGAATGTACTGGAAGCGGGCGAACTGATCGTAGCTGTACTCATACCGACCGCCACCCACGCTCAGCACTCGACCTATCTGAAAGTGCGCGAGCGGACCAGTTACGCGTACGCCCTGGCGTCGGCGGCCGTAGGTCTTGATGTACAGAATGGTATCATTCGCTCGGCGCGGGTAGCCCTGGGTGGCGTAGGTGCTCAGCCTTGGCGCAGCCCAGCCGCCGAAAAAGTGTTAACAGGAGCGCCAGCCAACCGAGCCACGTTTCAAGATGCTGCCTCTGCCGCGCTCCAGAACGCCAAACCGCGAAGCGAAAATGCCTTTAAAATAGAACTAGCTCAAAACACGCTGGTACGCGCACTGGAAACCGTGGCAAACGCCTAGATGAACTAGTGCATTCTGCCCTAATCTACTTCGTTTCAATACTCCTTTAGGCTTATGAATCCAACTAATAACCCCACGTTTGCTGATCAGCAATCCTCATCGGACGTTGTGGGCAAGCCACTGGTCCGAGTCGATGGGCGAGCTAAAGTGATGGGAGCAGCCGTGTATTCGGCCGAGCACAACCAGCTACCCGATCTGGCTCATGCCGTGATCAAAACCAGCGACGTAGCGAAGGGTCGTATCACGGGTTTTGACGATAGTGCAGCCAAACGGATACCGGGCGTATTGGGCATATTTACGCACCTTAATCTACCCCCACTGGCGCAGACGCCTAGCACATCAGAAGGCAAAAAGAAGATCGCGCTGGCCATGCAGATGAGCTTTACACCGCTAACCTCCGACCAGATTTTTTACGCCGGACAGCCGGTAGCCATTGTGGTGGCCGATACACTGGAGCACGCTCAGCATGCGGCCGCACTATTAAAGGTGTCCGTTGTTGCGGAAACGCCCGTGGTTTCCTATCGGGATACCCAGGCAAAACTGTTCACTCCAACTGAGGGCGCGGCTGCTCAGGTACCAGCCAAGCGCGGGGATGCTCAGGCGGCCTTTTCCAACGCTCCGGTGCAACTGACGCTTACCTGCCAGCATGCCACCAACCACCATAACCCCATGGAGCCGGGGGCTACCATTGCTCACTGGGAAGCAGCTGATCGCGTGACGGTATATGACACCACGCAGGCCATAGCCTCAACGCACAAAGCGCTGTACGTCATGCTGGGTCTGCCACCCGACAACGTTCGGGTGGTCACCAAGTTCCTTGGCGGAGGCTTTGGCAGTAAGCTCACGATGTGGCCTCACACGGTACTGACGGCGCAGGTCGCCAAAGCCGTTGGCAGACCGGTGAAGCTGGTGCTGACGCGGCCACAGATGTTTACCAGCATGGGCCATCGTGAGGACCAGCAGCAAACCCTGCGTTTGGGTGCGACTAAGGAGGGTAAATTACTTGCTCTGCTCCACGAAAAAATTTCAACGACCTCGCCTTGGGACAACTACGCTGAAATGAACAGCAAGATTGTGCACATGCTTTACGCCTGCCCGAATTTTGATGCCTCGGTGAAGCTAGCCCGGGCTAATGTCATGACCTCTACCTATATGCGCGGCCCCGGCGAAGCTCCTGGCTCGTTTGCCATCGAGTGCGCCATGGATGATTTAGCGTATCAGGTGGGGCTTGATCCGATTGCTATTCGACTGTTGAACCATGCTGACAAAGACCCCGGTACGGGTAAACCCTGGAGCAGCAAAAGCTTGAAGCAGTGCTACGAGCGTGGCGCGGAATTGTTCGGATGGGGCAAGCGCAACCCCAAAAACGGTGCAACTCGTCAGGGAAACAAACTCGTTGGTTGGGGCATGGCTTCGGGCTCCTACCCGGTACACGACGCCCAAGGCAACGCCCGCGTACGACTGTATGCCGATGGTCACGCCCTGGTGCAGGCCGCTGCCACTGACTTGGGCACGGGTACGTATACCATTATCACGCAGGTAGCGGCCGACTCCCTGGGTATAGCTCCCGAAAACGTGTACTTCGAGCTGGGCGATAGCGCGTTGCCCACCACAGCCATGTCGGGCGGGTCCCGGGCAGCTGGCACGGTGTCGTCTTCCGTTTTCCTGGCCGCTCAGGACGTGTGGCAAAAACTTATCAAGCTAGCGATTGCCGACCAACATTCGCCCGTCTACAAAGCTAAGCCAGCCGACGTGGAGGCTGTGAAAGGCCGGCTTCAATTGAAGGCCGATTCGACCAAAGGCGAAGCTTTCATCACCCTGATGCAACGCATCGGTCTGGATGACTTGGAAGGAGTAGCGACGGGGCATTACGGCAGCAGCTACGAGTCGCCCGAAGCGACGCTGAATACGCCCCAAGCCAAGAAAGATGACGCAGCCAGTCACTCGATGCACTCCTTCAGTGCGCATTTCTGCGAAGTAGAGGTAGATACCGAGCTAGGCACGGTGCATGTGACGCGCTGGGTAAGTGTAGTGGCGGCTGGGCGCATTCTGAATTCCATGACGGCCCGTTCCCAGGTTATAGGAGGCAGTATTTTTGGCATCGGAGCGGCCCTAATGGAGGGCACCGTGCGTGACCCGCACCTAGCCCGCTATACCAACGCCAGCCTGGCGGATTACCACGTGTGCGTCCACGCCGATATCCCCGAAATGACGGTAGCATTCATTGACGAGGAGGATCGATATATCAACGCTATGGGCGTGAAGGGCCTGGGCGAGGTATCGATTGTAGGAACCAGCGCAGCCGTCAGTAACGCCATTTTCCACGCTATTGGTCATCGGCTGACCTCGCTACCCATTACGCCCGACAAGGTGCTAAAAGCCCTGCGGAAAACACAGTAAGTCGTTGCGATTCGTTGATCCCGTTCATCGAATGGATTTAGGGAAATGCTAAGAACTAGCCATGAATCCGCCTTCGCCTGACAACGTACCTCGTCTGAGAACTACCGATCCGCCGGGCCCGCGCACACCTGCGCGTATTGAACTACTAACCGACTTAGCCTTCGTGGTTATACTCGGGCATTTAGTCAGGCGCCTGCTCGCTGAACCCAGCCTGGACGCATTAGGACACTTACTATTACTGCTTGTACCCGTATGGTGGTTATGGCATGGGCTAACATTTTATGCCAATAGATTCAGCGTGGACAACGACCCGATTGAGTTTTTATTCACCGCCGTGGAGTTGCTGGGACTACTAATTATGGCGGCCGCCATAGAAACTGCCTTACTTCGCCACCAGGCCACGGTGATATTCGTTTGTACGTACTTCGGCTTACGCGTCCTACTCTATCTCAAATACATCCGTGCCCGGCAGTATGTACCGGTTGCCCGGCCTTTTATCTTCCATGTGCAGATCGGCATTTGTCTGGGATTGGCCTGCTGGGTTGGGGCTGGTCTGGTACCAGCTCCAGGTAGTTATTACTTGTGGGGGCTGGCCTTAGCGGTGGAGACACTCACTCCCTTAGTAGCGGGTGGGCTACGTTTGCAAAGACGCTTCCCCCCTGATGCTCGTCACCTGCCAGGTCGGGTGGCCACGTTCACTACATTGATGCTCGCGCAGGTCGCATCTGGTATTGTCATGGAGTTGTATCAGAGAGGTTTCCGTTTGGATAGCGTATGCCAGACATTGCTGGCGGGAATAATCTTACTGGGTCTGTGGGCTTCCTACTTTGACTACGTATATTATTCGCCTGCGCAGGCCCTCAGTGAACATCAACGCACCGGCCCTTTCTGGTCATGGCTTTATCTTCATCTGCCCTTGACCCTACTTCTTTTAATAAGCGGGGTGGGATTGGCCTTAACTATTTACCCAAAGCCCGGCTTAGCCCTCACTAGTTGGTTACTTGGAATCGGCGTGGGCGGCTGCTATATAATTACAGGGCTTCTGGCCTTGGTTAATCTGTGGGCTAATGGGCAAAGTAAGCCCAACACCAAGCTGAAGATTAGTATACGATTAACGATAGGCTCTACCCTAGTATTGGCTGCACCATGGGTCTCCCCGGTGCTTCTACTGGTGCTCTGTGCAGCAACCAGCCTAGCAGTAATTCTTACTGATCAACTAGGGTCCTTCGTCCCTGTCGATGATCCACCAACGATTGCTTCCCGTTTTGCCAGTAGTCCTTCAAGTTAAAAGTATGTTTGGGATTTAGAGCTGGATTAGAATTAGATAAGCGCCTGCTTTTCTTCATGTTGCGAAACAAAGTAAGGTATGGTGACCTTGTATCAGCCCCTGACCGCAGCCGCGGACGGTCGCAACGGCGGACCGTAGACGCTCCGTGCGGTTCCCCGCCGGGACATGTTATCACTTAATTATTGCCAGTCCAACGCAAGTGTCGACTGGCGATAAGGGAAGTTGTTGATGCTATTCTGTACATCTTGCTCACTGGCCGGTTCGCCGGTGCGATGTCAATGGCGAAATCTCCCTGCAAGCTTTCCTGCAGGTCCAGCTGTCTGTTACTATCGCTCCGGCGCCCCTGCTCTATCGCTGGAAACAGAACGGATATTTGGAGAGGTTGAATTTAGCTTTGAATAAAGCCAATCGGGTGCGAGAAGGTCAACAGGAAACTCCTTCGTTGCTTTGCGTAGATAATCAAAGCCGGTCCGCCGGTGCCGGCGTAATCCTGTCCTCTAGTGGAGACACGCACAAAGATAGCAACAGGTATCATGGCTGTGTTGAATCTTTGGAGAATTGTTATATTAGGGAAGCTGTGTAGAAAGAATGAACCATTATACTAGTACACTGTGCTGACGAAATCATATTGACAGCCTTAGATAAAGGAAAATGGCTAATTCATGTTCATGCGTTAGTCATTTTCTTAGTGTATTGCCGTAATCACCTGTTTTGAGCAGCGGAAAATCACGGGATGTCGCAGCGCGTGTAACCAAACCGAGTCAACACAACTTTTCGGGAAGCGGCTGCAAAAATAGCCTGACAGGGAGGAGCCTCATCCTGTGGCTGAACATCTCTGAAGTCAAAATAAAACGGTTGGCCGGCTCGTACAGTGTCTGGTATTCCCAGAAGCTCAATGACATTATTCTCAAATGAGTTCTGACCTGTCGGGATCCTCGAATTGACCTCTCTGTTAAGGACTTTAACGGCTACTGCGCTACAGCCGGTACCGTATACTCGCCCCACATAGGGCAGGCAGTCCGCTCCGTCGTTGGGGTGGCACGCCTGCATGACTGTGACCATCAGAATAACCAATATGTTTTTCATGGCATGAGCGATTCCAACAGCATGACTCCTGAGGCTGTCATTCCGTTGGAATCGCTCACGTTTTTTCGTTGCAACTGCATTCCACCAATACAGAAGTGTTCCAGGCCACTCTCTAAGCAGGAGCTGGCACCTTCGGTTACTTCTGCGCGGTCGGCTCTTCGCATTTCTTCAGCAGGGCCTGAGCGCTGCTCTGCCCCCACGTCGGGTTGATGGTGTTGCCCGCCGGCGTCTGCTCAAAGATCCGGGCTGCTTTGGCCGCTAACTGGCAGGCCATCGCCTTGTCGCCACCGAACCCTTCGGGAGCACTACGTTTCAACTGCGCCAGCACAACCATAGCACGCGGGTTGTTCGGGTTCTGTTTCAATGCCAGTTGCAAAGCCTCCGCACCAAGGGCCGAATATTTGGGTCCGCGGCTCATGAAGTCGACGTTGATGCGAGCAAAGTGAATGGTTGCTTTCAGGCACGATATTTCTGAGTTGTTCGGGCTGAGCGAGTCGGCCCGGCTGGCGTAGACTTCGGCTTTGTCGGCCCAACTGTCGATCTGGCTTTTATCTTTCTCCTTGTTGGCCAGGTTCATGGCGCACATCCCGGCGTAATAATAGGGCAGCCATTGCGACTTCTCGACCGCGCCAATCCGGTCAAAATTGTTCATCAAGCCAATCAGTGAGGATGCCGTGCGTGCCGTATCAAACTGGGCCAGGTTCTTTTCCATCGCTTTCTGGTACTTATCGCTTTGAGCCGATGTCGTATAAGGTAACGTAACAAGGCTGATGAGGGTAATAACAAGCGCTTTCATAGTTGTAAATTGGGTTATTGGATTTGTGATTGATTACAGTTGACTATTGATGATTTCCTGCCGACGATCGGCACCGAGGGTGACGAACATGCCGACGAATATGAAGGGGTTATTGGTAGGTACAATGGCTTCCCGGCGCTCCGGATGTCGGGCTGAGTAGGTGTAGCCGAATACCTGCCGGTTACCCAGTGCATTGCTGACCGTGAGCACCAGCACCGATTGCGCTTTGCGAATGCTCATCAGGTGGGCAATGCTCAGGCCGAGGTTGTGGTAAGCAGGGGTCCGGTCGGTCATGAATGAATCGGCCGGACGGTTCGGGTTGGCATACGGGCGACCTGAGCCGTAGGTGTAGGACAGGCCAATGTTGGTTTGAATCCCGGAAAAAAAGCGCTTCACGACGGCCGAGGCTGTGTGCCGGGCGGCAAACGAGGGCTGTACGGCCGTTGGGTAATCCAGAAACTGCCGCTTCGTGTCCAGAAACGAATACGACAGCCAGTAATCGACTCCCTTGATGCTTTTCTTGTCCCGGAAGAACACCTCGACTCCGCGGGCGTAGCCCCAGCCGCTGTTTTCCGGGGTCGGCGTTGTCCGGATCAGGTTGTTGTAGCGTTTGTAATAAGCTTCCGCCCGAAAGGTCCGGTCGTTGGCCAGTTGCTGGTAGCTGGCGATGTAATGATCTGCCCTGGCGTATCCTAAATCGGTAGTCTGCCACAGAAACTGCCGCTCAGGTTTCTGGTAAAACCGGCCGTACGACACTGACAGCAGCCCGTTCGTTCCGGTGCTGTACCCAAGCGCCAGCCGGGGAGCCACGTTGGCTTGCCGCAGCACCGACGAATATTCGAGCCTCAGCCCAATCCGCGCCGACAGCCGGTCGGTCAGATACGATTCGGTTTCGGCAAACTGGGCCAGGAACGTATCGACGTAGCGGCTGCTATTCCGCTGCTCACTGATCCGTTGCAACTCCGTGCCGACGTACAGGCGGGTACGGTCCAGAATCAGTTTGGAAAATACGCTGCGTGCCTGCCACAGCGACGACTGATCGGCCTGCCGCACCAGCGAATCCGGCCGGAAGCCGCCGTCAACCCGAGCGGCTACGCTAGTCAGGTCGCTGTTGTGGCCGTACGAAAGCCCGGCCTGCCACTTCCAGCCACCGCTCAGGTGCTGGCGGTACGTCAGGTTCGTATACAGATTCCGGTTGGTTAGCCGAATGTTGTTGATCACACCATCGTAGTCCAGATTCGGCCGGTCGAGACCCACAGCGCTGATACCGCCGTTGATGAAAAATTTGAGCATTCCGCCGTTGTTCAACTGCCGCCTGACGAAGCCATTACCGTCCCAAAAGCGGGGCGTTTTAGTGAATAGAACCGCACCCGGTGCCAGCATATTATACAAACCTAGGGTCGTGTGGCTGACTCCCCCACCGTAGGCGGTCTTTTTGTCGCGGCTGAGCTTTTCAAGGTTCGCACCGGTCATGATGGGCGAAATGGTCAGTTCGGCGCTGCTTTTCACCGGCAACTCTTCGGTTTCGAGGATCAGCGCCGACGACAGCGCCTGACCGTATGGGGCGGAGTAGCCGCCCGTCGAGAAGAACGTTCCTTTGAACATGCCCGGTGCAAAGCGGCTGCGGGCGGCCATGTTGGACGGACTGCTGTAGGTGAAGTTGTTGACCAGCAAACCGTCAATGTACACCTTGGTTTCGGTGCCGGTGCCGCCCCGCACAAACAAATCGCCACTCTCACCAACGGGCTGAGCCCCCGGCATGGTCTTAAGCGCCGACGTAATATTGCCATCCGTAGCGGTTGTCAGGACGTCCAGCGGACTTAGCACCGTGTACTTGTTTTTATCAGTCAGATCGAACAGCCGCGGGCGTACCGTTACGTCGTTCAGCGTAACGGCTTTCGTTGTGAACACGAGGTTGATGGCCAGACTGGCAGCGCCGTTCAGTTCGACTGGTTGCGTTACGTTGACAAAGCCGGTGACTTTAGCAACTACGGTAAACAGGCCTTTTTCCTCGGTTTCAAACGCGAACTGACCTTTGTCATCGGTGGTGGCACCGTCGTAGGTGCCGTCCAGGGAGATATTGACGTTAGCCAGCGGGCGAATACCGTTGTACGTCGCTGTTCCATGGACGCGGGTCTTCTGGGCAAAGACCGTGAGCGGCAACAGCAACAGCGCTGTAAGGAGAATAAGACCGATTGAGTAGATGCGTATCATAGCCGAATTGTGTTTGCGTCAGCGAATCGTTGAGACAAACATCGGCTGTCGGCTACCCCCTTTGCAATAGGGTGGGATGGGTGACAAACGGGAAGGGACAAAAAGCCCGTTTATGGGGCATTTGGGACGTTTTAGGGACGAATGGGAAGGCTACGACAGCGTTGCCATGCGCGCGTCGAAGGCATCCAGGTAACTGCGTGAGACCGGAATCCCGGCCGTTGCCCCGGTCAGTGTAAGCTGGTACCCACGGGCGTTGCCCTCGGTGTGGCTCACCGCTTTCAGATTCACGATGTAGGCCCGGTGACAGCGAAAAAACTGGGAAAAATCCCGTAACGCAGCTTCCACGTCCTTCAGCGTATTGCGCAACACGGTCTTCTGCGGGGTGTTCACGTTTAACCAATGCACATCGACGTAGTTGCCGACCGACTCTACGTAAACGAGCTGGTCGGGATGCAGGCTGAGCTTTTCTTTACCGTTGTCAGACATCAGCGTAATAGTCGCCTGCTGTGGCTCCGGAAGCACCGGTGAGGTTTCCTGCAGCCGTTCCAGTTGGACATTGACCGCCAGCGCCTGCGTGGTGTTGCCGGCAAACCGACGGCGCTCGGCGGCCAGCACGCCGAGCGTAATGGGGAAGAAACCGATCAGCGTTACGTACAGGTACATTTGCCAGAAAGGCGGCTTGCCGAAGTCCATCGCCGTGAGCAGCAACTGGTTCATGGCACTGATGCAGAGCAGGACAAACAGCGTATGGGGAATGTGTTTGCCAACCGTCCAGCGCTCCTCATCATACCACGACGGGAGTAATCGGGGGGCGATCCAATTAGCCGCCAGGGACGCGATGAAACAGCCTGCTCCCAGCAGGAACGCCCCGCCTACCAGCTTCCAGTTAAATTGTCGCAGGTTTATCAGCGTAATGAAACCAAACACATAGAAACTCGCCAGCAGCGATTCGCGAATCGTATTCCTCAGGCTAAAGTCTTCGGCAAGCGGATAGTTCAGAAAGGCACGTACTGACTGGAGCATAGGCAAAAATAGCGGTTCTGACATTGCTTACGTCCATTGATCGGGTTTACGTCATTCAAAAGGCGGAGAAACCGCTCGAATACGTTTCTGCCTACAACTTCCCGGGCTAGATCCGGAAGGTTCGATGACAAGGCTACTGCGTGGGCGGTTCAACATTGAACATATTCATCCGTTCTTCCCGCTTGCGCAGGCCAAAATTATAGCGCAATGTTAAGCCGAATCGACGCGTATCATTCCGGCGCAGGCCGTCGGCCGTAACGCTCCCCTGTTTCAGCACAAACTCGTAGTAATTCGTGAACAACAGGTCATTGGCCGTCAGGGTAACCATCAGCTTGTCGTCCATGAATTTCCGGTTTACGCTCAGATTCAACGCCCCGAAGTTGCTTAGCTCGTAGAATTGAAGCTGACCCCGGGTCCGGAAAAAACCGTTCATCGTCGCCGTCGAGCGTTTGTCGATTTTAAACGAATGGAACGTAAAAAACGACCAGCTTCCCCGGCTGAAGTTCAGTGGACTGTTCTCGTACACGCCCGTGTACTCATTGTGGTTGTATTGCGCTCCCACCACAAAAAAGTAGCGGTTGATGGGTGGAATCGCGCCCAGGATCCGGAAGTACGTTTCGCGGTTTACGCCCAGGTTGTCGTATGTCCGGTAGGCAATACTCCGGTTGGCGGGGTCCTGGTACACTACGTTGGTGAAAATATCGCGGGTGTAGTTCCGGCCAAGGGCGAAGATGGGCCGTTCTTCCACGCTGATGTTGGCTTCGTAATTATCGGTGAACTGCGGACGCAGCGCCGGATTCCCGGTTTCGTACAGGTACTGGTCGACGTAGCGGGCAAAGGGGTTCAGATAATCGTAGGCCGGGCGCGTAATCGACCGACGGTACACCAGATAACTCCGCAATTCATAGCCGGCGATTTTAGCGACCCGCCGACTCAGATACACATACGGGAACAGATCGGTACGGTTGATTCGAAACGACGTATCGGCCGGGATGCGCTGTTGCCCATTCATGTTCGTGTTTTCCAGCCGAACGCCCCCTTTGAGCAAAATTGACCCGAACAGGCGCGATGCCTGAACGTACGCTGCGTTGATGTTCTCGCGGTAATCGAAGCGGTTAGTACGGTTCCGATCCGGTTGGCGGGTCTCGTTCACTCCAGTAAAATAAGCCGCGTCGCTACTGAAATTCTGTACGGTTGTTTTCACCCCGGATTCGAGCGTAATCGCTGCCGGCAGTTTGTATTTCAGATCCACCTGAGCCGCCAGCAGGTGCCGCCGGTTGGTGAATGAGCCGTCGCCCAGCGTGCCGGGACGTTCGGGCTGGAGGTAGCGCGTTGAAAAGTCCTGTAGACCACGGGTGCCGATGAAATTGTACGACACGTCGGTGGTCAGTTCGGAACCGACCGTATCCAGCTTCAACCGTGTGGTCACCCCCTGACTAAACGACAGAATCCGGTTTCGGTTATTAACTTCGTTCAGGTTATCCGACAGCAACCGGCCGGTGCTGAGCTGGCGGATCCTGTTTTCATTGCTGGCCTCAGAATTCGCCTGATTCCACGAAAACCGCCCGTCGAAATTCAGGTCCCACTTCCGCGAGAGTTCAAACCCGACGCCATAGCCGACGTAGGCAATCTGCGCCGGATACGTCGTGTACGCATCCTGGGTCAACGCCGTATCTGGCGCAAATCGGCGGTTGCTCTGCACCTGCTCGTAAGTGTTTCGGTTGGTATAATTCAGGTTCAGGTACATCGTGCGTCCATTCTGGGTATTGTTGAGGTTAACGCCCGCAAACTGGTTTCCGAATCGACCCTGATTCACGCCCGCGTTGACAGACCCGGTCAGACCGAGTTTAACCCCTTTCTTCAGGACAATATTGACAACTCCTCCGGTACCGCTGGCGTCGTACCTGGCCGAGGGCGTTCGAAGAATCTCAATGCGCTCGATGCTGTTAGGCGGCAAACTTTTAAGAATAGACGCAATGTCGGCCGCACTCATTTTCTGCTCCCGCCCATTGATGTAAATCGTGGCCGGTGTCGTGCTGCTGAGGTACACGTTGCCGTCGGGGTCAAGAAAAACACCGGGCGTTTTTTCCATGATCTCGTAAGCGCTCGTGCTGGTAGCGGCAATGGGTTCGGGATCAACGATGGTTTTGTCGTCCTCCTGCTTCACGAGAGGTTTGGCCGCCACCACGGATACCGACTGCAGCGTTACGTTATCCTGCTCCATTGTGAAGGTCACGCTGGTCTGGCCGGACTGAATTAGTTTTCTAAGGGGTTTATACCCTACCGAGGTCACCAGCAGGCCGTAGTTTTTACCGGGCGTAACCCGAAAAGCGGCCGTTCCTGCCGTGTCAGAAAGGGCGTAGAGGTGGCGGGTCGTGTCGGCCCGGTCAGTCAGCCGGAGAGTCGCGCCGACGATGGGCTGGCGATTCATTTCCTGCAGCCGAATAGATACCGAATTGGTCTGTGACCAAACCATATACGGCAAAAGAAAACAAAGAGCAAATAAAGCGTAGTTACGGCCGCAGCACATTAAGGTAAAATTTGCCGCAAAGGTACGCAATCATTAGGGAAGACCTGATACGGCCTCCACTTAATTCAACGATCAAAATCAGCCCGCAACCCGGCAATATCGTATCTTTGTGCTGTTTTTCAGGTTCTTTCAGAACCCGCTTGTTTATCCAATGACTACTGAACAGAAACAACAGGTAATAGACCAGACCGTACTGCCCGTGATGGAGGCCTTCTACACCCTGCAGGGCGAAGGGGCGCATACGGGTCGGGCAGCTTATTTCATCCGGCTCGGCGGCTGCGACGTCGGCTGCCACTGGTGCGACGTCAAAGAGTCGTGGGATGCCGACGCGCACCCTAAACTCACCATTGATACGATTGTGAACGGAGCCCTGGCGCACCCGGGGCGCATGGCAGTCATCACCGGTGGAGAACCGCTCATGCACGACCTCACCGACCTGACGGCAGTCCTGCAATCGGCGGGGTTCCAGACCAACATTGAAACCTCCGGCGTGTGCGAGGCCGTAACGGGTTCGTGGGACTGGATCTGCTTTTCGCCCAAAAAATTCAAGAAGCCCAATCCGGCCATTTTCGAGCTGGCCGACGAGCTGAAAGTCATCATTTACAACCAGTCAGACTTCGCATTTGCGGAGTCGTTCGTCCCCTATCTTCGGTCCGATTGTCGATTGTTTTTGCAAACCGAATGGGGTCGCTCAAACGAAATGCTACCCCGCATCGTTGATTACGTAAAACGTAATCCGCAATGGCAAATTTCGTTGCAGACGCACAAGTATCTGGATATACCGTGAAGAAGGGAAGAAGGAGGAAAGGGACGAGAGGAAAATGGGTGAGCATTCTTCTTTTCTCCCTCCTCCCCTTTCTCCTTCCTCCTTTCCTTTTTTCCTCCTCGGCTCAGAATCAGAAAGCAAAGGAATTATACGATCAGTCGATCAAACTATTCGGGCAGCGGAAGGCGAATGAGGCCATTCCATTTATGCAGGAAGCCATCAAACGCGACCCGAACTTCCTCGATGCGCACCTCAAGCTCGGCCAGCTTTATGAGTTCACAAAACGCTTCGAACCGGCCATTGCATCCTACCGCGATGCCGTCCGGCTTCAGCCCGACAACCCCGCGACGGGTGCGGCTTACCAGTCGCTGAGCAACATTCTGCTACGGTTGGGGCGCTATCAGGAAGCGCTTCCCTACCTCGAAAAATACAAAAGTCTGTTCCCGGATGAGTCTGTCCAGGGCAAGCGCATCGGTCGGCTGATCGAAGGTGCCCGGTTTGGGCAGGAGGCTGTGCAGCACCCTCAACCGGTTGACCCAAAACCTGTATCGTCGGTGCTGAATACGACACCTTCCCAGTACTTTCCGGTGCTGACCGCCGACGAACAGACGCTGGTCTTTACGGCCCTCAAACCCGAAGGCGACGAGGATCTGTACGTATCGTCCTTCAACGGCGAAACCTGGTCTCCCCCAATCTCACTATCGTCGGACATTAACACCGTCGACAACGAAGGGACGGCCAGTCTCTCGGCCGACGGGCGTACCCTTGTGTTTACGGCCTGTCAGGGACGCAAAGGCTTTGGCAGTTGTGATCTGTACGTATCGCGCAAAACCGGCACTACCTGGTCTGCGCCGGATAACCTGGGGCCCACCATCAACACCCGGTTTTACGAATCGCAGCCCTCACTCTCGGCCGACGGTCGGCGGCTGTACTTCGTTTCGGACCGGCCGGGGGGGCATGGTCGGCGCGACATCTGGCGCAGCGACATCGATGCCAGTGGCACCTGGGGCAATCCGGTCAACATCGGCGATAAGGTCAATACGCCCTTCAACGAAGCATCGCCGTTTATTCACGCCAACGGCCGGAGCTTGTTCTTCGCATCCGATGGACACGTCGGTATGGGAGGGTACGATCTGTTTGTCGCCGACAGCACCAGTTCCGGATGGTCGGCTCCAGCGAACCTGGGCTACCCCATCAATACGTCTGAGGACCAGGCGTCGCTGTTCGTATCGGCTAACGGCCGCCGGGCCTACTACTCGTTTGAAGAACAGAAAGATGGCGTTTCGCAGAAGTCGCGGCTCTACGTATTCGACCTGCCCGAATCGCTTCGGGAGCGGGTCAAACCTGTCAGCTTCCTGAAAGGTGTCATTGCCGACGCCCGTACCCAAAAACCACTGGCCGCTACCGTCGAACTGATCGACCTGGGTACAAACCAGGTAATCTCACGAGTGCAGGCCGACGAGCAGACGGGCCAGTACACGGCCGTGTTGCCGAGCGGTGGGGAGTATGCCCTGTACGTGAGCGTACCGGGTTACCTGTTCAAGAGTCTGTCGTTCGATTTCACGCAGAAGACTACGGGCGAAGGCATGGCCCTGAGCGTACCCCTCGAACCAGTTGGTGCAGCCAGCAAAGAAACGCTGAACAACCTGTTTTTCGAGTCGGGCCGCTACGATCTGGCCGATAAATCCCGGACGGAACTCGACCGGCTCTCGGCGTTCCTGACGGCCAACCCAACTGTTCGGATTGAGATTGCGGGACATACCGACGACCGGGGCGATGCGGCTGCCAACCTGACTTTGTCGCAGAAACGGGCGCAGTCGGTAGTAACATACCTGACCAAAGCTGGCATCGACCCGAGCCGGATCAAAGCCATCGGCTACGGCAAAACCAAGCCCGTCGCGCCCAACACAAGCGACGAAAACCGACGCCTGAACCGGCGCATCGAGTGGCGGGTACTATGAAGGAGGGAAAAGGGTATAAGGGGTAAGGGGGTAGGTTGGTTGAGCAACGCTTACTCCCTTTTCCCCTTTATCAACCTTTGCTTTCGTGGGAGAATTTTTTCAATTTTGCATATGTTGTCTTTAAGCCAGCGCTTTTAGCGAATGGTTTATTCATTTGTCAGACAACTTATTGCCTTCTGCAATGACTTCCGAACACGTTAAGTGCCTGATTATTGGTTCCGGACCCGCCGGCTATACCGCAGCGATCTATGCGTCGCGTGCTAACATGAAACCTGTATTATACCAGGGTGCCCAGCCTGGTGGCCAGTTAACGATCACTACCGAAGTTGATAATTTTCCGGGGTATCCGAATGGAGTGAATGGCCCTCAAATGATGCAGGATCTTGAAAACCAGGCTCGCCGGTTTGGAACGGATGTACGTTACGGCATGGTAACGAAGGTGGAGTTTTCGGAACAGCCCGGCCGCGATCGGCCCCACAAGGCCATCGTGGATGATTCATACGAAATTACCGCCGATACCGTCATTATCTCGACCGGTGCGTCGGCCAAGTGGCTCGGCCTGCCGTCGGAAATGCGGCTCAATGGCCGGGGCGTTTCGGCTTGTGCCGTTTGTGATGGGTTCTTTTTCCGGGGTCAGGACGTAGCCATTGTTGGCGCGGGCGATACAGCCGCTGAAGAAGCCAGCTACCTCGCCAACCTTTGCCGGAAAGTATATATGCTGGTTCGGCGCGATGAGATGCGGGCGTCAAAGTTCATGCAGCAGCGCGTTAAAACCGCTCCCAACATCGAACTATTGTACAATACGGAAACGCAGGAGATTCTCGGCGACGAGGAAGTTACGGGCGTCCGGGTGAAAAATGCCGTGACCGGCGAAGAAAGCATTCTGGACGTAACGGGCTTTTTCGTTGCAATCGGCCATAAACCGAATACCGACATTTTCCGGGACTACCTCGACATGGATGACCACGGGTACATCCTGACCGAAAAAGGCAGTACCCGAACGAATATTCCCGGCGTCTTTGCCTGCGGAGACGCTCAGGACAACATTTATCGTCAGGCTGTCACGGCAGCCGGTACCGGCTGTATGGCGGCTCTGGATGCTGAGCGTTACTTAGTGACGCTCGAAGTGCAGGAGCAACTTGTTCATTAACTAAAAAACCAACGGATTACGGTTAAAAGGGCCCGGTTTCAGACGATCGAGCCCCTTTAACCGTAAATCTCCATTTATGAGATGATGCAAAAAACGGCTGTACGCTGGCTATTGGCCATCGGGTGCCTGAGCTTTGCTCTGACAACCCAGGCGCAGGAACGGGGACGATTTAAGAAGGATCTGCGCATTACGCCTAAGAATCAAGTAAACACCAATGCTCCGGCCATTGAACAGCCTCAAAAAGCGGATGGCCCTTTTGAACAGGAAACTACGCAACTGCGCTTCAACAGCCAGTTTGAACCGAAGAAAGAACTTAACCCGGTCGTCAGCGAAGACACCAGCATGATCGACCAGGGCCAGACCAGCGTTGTGGAAGTAATTGATTCCGTGCTGGTTGGCGACGAATGGGTCAAAATTGCCGATTACTACGCCGTCTGGGATTCCCGCCATATTGACCCTTACAACATCAATCCCCTTGAGTTCGACGAGGTAATTGACATCAGGCTGTATGATCCCCCGGCTAACCGCTACTGGTCGGCTCCCCTGAACGAAGGGAAACTTACGTCTAATTTTGGTTTTCGCTGGGGCCGCTGGCATACTGGTGCCGATCTTGATCTGGAAACCGGTGATCCGGTTTATGCAAGCTTCGACGGTATCGTGCGCGTAGTCGGCTGGGACGGCGGTGGCTACGGTCGTTACGTACTGGTTCGGCACTACAACGGGCTGGAGACGCTCTACGGACACATGTCCAAGCAAACGGTGGAGGTTGGCCAGCTCGTCAAAGCCGGTGACCAACTGGGCTTGGGTGGCAGCACTGGCCGCAGCTCGGGCCCTCACCTGCACTATGAAGTACGGTACGAGGGCAATCCCTTCAGTCCGCTCAACATTTATACGTTTCCGGCCAACACCATCAACTCCGATCACTTCCTGCTGACCAGCTCGGTCTGGGATTACCTGCGGGGTGGCCGCTCGTCAGATGCGAGTAGCGCCAAGCCGCGTTTTAAGCGGACGGTGCTGCACCGCGTACGGGCCGGTGAAACGCTCAGTTCCATCGCCAGCCGCTACGGTATGTCGGTTTCCGCCCTGACCCGAAAAAACCATATCTCGGCGCGCACGAAAATCCGGCCCGGTCAGAAGCTCCGGGTGAACTAACCAGATTTTTACTCCTAATTCAATGTAAACCCCGATCAGAAATGGTCGGGGTTCTGCCTGTTGGGAATTTATTTATGCGCGAAAGGTACAGAATGCTACAGGCAGCAGTATAGTCATGGATTGACTCGTAAATGGGTTAACATAAGAGCAAGTGCAATTCCAGTAAACCTAGTGTATTGTCTGGATGGTATCGGCCGGAGAGCGACCTTTGCAGGAGTTACTACCTCGAGTGGTATCTATACTCTACAACCAACAACCCAACAGACAAATGGATTTGCAGCTTCGCCAAAAGACAGCGTTAGTAACTGGCTCAACAGCCGGTATCGGTTTTTCCATTGCGAAAAAGTTACTGGCCGAGGGAACCGAAGTCATTATCACCGGGCGCACCGAACAACGGATTCAGGACGCTATCGACCAGCTTAAGGACCAGCAGCCGGAAGCCAACGTTCGCGGGGTAGCGGTCGATTTTGGACAAACGAGCGACATTGATCGCCTGATTCAGCAGGAGCCAGAGGTGGACATCCTGGTCAATAACGTCGGCATTTTTGAGCCCAAAGATTTTGTCGACATCAGCGATGAGGACTGGTTTCGGTTCTTTACCGTCAACGTAATGAGTGGGGTACGGCTGTCGCGGCATTACCTGCCCCGGATGCTCCAGCGGAACTGGGGTCGGATTCTGTTCATTTCCAGCGAATCCGGCCTGCATATTCCCACGGAGATGATTCACTACGGCACCACAAAAACGGCTCAGTTGGCCATTTCGCGCGGACTCGCCGAACTCACAACCGGCACCGACGTAACAGTCAATGCCGTACTGCCAGGCCCGACGTATTCGGAAGGGGTCGGTGAGTTTATCCGCAGCCTGGCCCGGCAGCAGCAAAAAGACGAAGCCCAGGTCGAGAAGGAGTTTTTTCAACACGCCCGGCCTACGTCTATCCTGCAGCGGTTTGCAAGTACGGACGAAGTGGCCAACATGGTCGTGTACCTCAGCAGCCCACTGGCATCAGCCACCAACGGTGCTGCGGTACGGGTAGACGGTGGCGTAGTGCGGACCATTGCCTGAGCAGGCATTACCTACAGGGTCTCCACCAGCTTTTTCATCAGGGCGGTCAGTTTCGGCTCAGCCACACCGGCCGCTGCGATGATTTTAGCAATATCCGCTTTTTCGAGCGTTTCGGGAATACACATATCTGTAATGACCGACACGCCGAAGATGCGCATACCCATCTGGTGGGCCACAATTACCTCCGGCACCGTCGACATCCCGACGGCGTCGGCACCCCACTGCCGCAGCATCCGGTATTCTGCTTTGGTTTCAAGCTGCGGTCCCGTCACGCTGACGTACACGCCCCGTTGCAACGAAATGCCGAGGTCCTGCGCCAGATCAAACGCCTGCCGGATCAGCATTGGGTCGTAGGGTTCGCTCATGTCGGGGAACCGATCGCCGAAAACCGGGAGGTGCTTGCCCGTGAGCGGATTCTGGGGCAGCAGCAGGCTAATATGATCGTCGATCACCATCAGATCGCTGACCTTGAACGCCGGGTTCATTCCCCCGGCTGCATTGGACACAAGCAGCGTTCGTACGCCCAGCGCATGCATGACCCGTACTGGAAACGTAACCTGCTGCATGGTGTAGCCTTCGTAGAAATGAAAACGCCCCTGCATCACCACAACCGGCTTACCGGCCAGCGTACCCAACAGCAGTTTACCGGAATGAAACTCAACGGTTGAGAGTGGGAAATGCGGGATGGTTTCGTAAGGCAGCGTCGTTTCGATAACTACCTCACCGGCCAGTGCGCCGAGGCCGGTTCCGAGAATGATGCCGATCGTCGGCTGAACGGTTGTCTGGGATTGAATGTAGCGGGTGGCTTCCTGAATCTGTTCGAGCATAGTGTTGACGCAAAAGCCCGGCATCGCATGATGTCGGGCTTTTCGGTTATCAAAGGTTACTTATTGCAAATTCGCATCTTCGCGGCTGTTGAACGTATCGCCCTGGCTGAGATCGCCGGTTTTGAGTCCTTTCTTGAACCAGTACACCCGCTGCGCCGACGTACCGTGTGTAAACGCATCAGGCACCACGCGCCCCTGTGTCTGCTGCTGGATACGGTCATCGCCGATGGCGTTGGCCGCCGTAATTGCTTCTTCTACGTCTTCCGGCGACAGCGCAACACTCTGGCCCTGCGCGTGATGCGCCCAGACACCGGCAAAGAAATCGGCCTGGAGTTCCAGCCGCACCGATACCCGGTTGTATTCACTTCGGCTCAGGCGCTGGCGCAGTTCATCCACCTGATCCATAACGCCCAGTTGTTTCTGGACATGGTGCCCAATCTCGTGCGCAATCACATAGGCCATCGCAAAGTCGCCGGGTGCCTGAAACCGCTGACTCAGTTCGTCGTAGAACGACAGGTCAATGTACACTTTTCGGTCGGCGGGACAATAGAACGGCCCCATGGCCTCCTGGGCCGTACCGCAGCCGGACTCCGTAGCGCCCCGGAACATCACCAGCGTCGGTTCGGCATACTGCGCTCCCTGCTGGGCAAAAAGCTTGTTCCAGACGTCCTCAGTGCTGGCCAGTACCTTGCGCGTAAAGCTGGCCGCTGCATCGTCGGGTTGAGGTCCCGTTGGCGACTGCGACGTAGCCGGGCTGTTGTCGGTCCGGTTCAGAACGGCCGTAGGGTCGCCCCCGAGCAGGTATACGACCAGTGCAATGACCAGGGTACCAATGCCGCCCCCGACGACTAATCCGCCCCCACCGCTTCCCCGGCGGTCATCAACGTTATCACTTTCGCGTCCTCCAATCCAACGCATAGCTGTTTTTCGATTAAAGTTAAAGATCGTACTAACTACTGTTTCAGGCTTTAAAGTGTTTGACTCCCTGGTGCCGGTTCGATTGTCCGGTTAAATTAGATAGCTCATCTACCATGGGTTAGCTACTTTGGGTCAGCTCTTTTCTTCGTCAAATAAAAACAAATTCTTGCTTATCTTCCTATGATTTACCGTAGCGGGTCGGCTGCCCAAACACAATATCCCTTTTACAGAAATGTGATCGGTAAAGAGCAGACGGATACCGGTGACATTACTTATTTTTACAGGAATTAATTGGCGCAACGCGTTGTATACCCCGGTCTGTAACCTGGGCGATACGGCCAGACAGGCCCACAGAACAATGCAGCAACTGAATGATAAATGGATGCGGATTGTCGGAGTTCCGCTGCTGGCCCTGACGGGGCAGTGGATCATGTACGGTTATACGAACGTACCGTACCCGGACGACTGGCGTGTTCCGTTCTTTTTTCTGCTGGGATCAGTTCTGGTATGGGAATGCAACCGGTGGGGCATCATCTATTCACGTCGCCGGTATCCTGAATTAGCCCAGACGCTTCGGCGGGTATTGTATCAGTTGATCTGGTTCATTACGTTTTCGAGCCTCATCCGGATCGCGCAAACGTTTATTTATCACCAGCTTGACTTGTTTCCGACCGAAGACTACTTTCTGTTCAAGCCTTATTTTTTCAACACACTCGTATCGGTGGTCAACACGGTGCAGATTGCCGCCGTTTTTGAAGGCATCTATCTGTATCGACGCTGGAAAATGTCGTTTATAGAAACCGAGCAGCTAAAAAAAGTCAACCTGCAAACCCAGCTCGATTCGCTGAAAACCCAGATTAATCCGCACTTTCTGTTCAACAACCTCAACTCGCTATCGTCGCTGATTACCTCCGATGCCCACCAGGCAGAGAACTTTTTGGACGAACTGTCGTCGGTGTACCGGTATTTACTCCAGCAGAACAACCGCGATTTGTGCCCACTGTCAGAAGAAATCAATTTCATAAACGCCTACTTCCACCTGCTCAAAACCCGCTACGGCGACGCCATTTTCATGGAAACCGACGTGGAGCCGCGGTACCTGTCGTTCCTGATTCCACCCCTGACCCTCCAGATCCTTTTCGAAAACGCCATCAAGCATAACGTCATCTCGGTCAACCGCCCGCTCATCATTAAACTTTACACCCTAAATGGCGCGCTGCACGTCGAGAACAATCTTCAGAAAAAGAAAAGCGCCGTTGCGTCTAATGGCATCGGCCTGCAAAACATCCTGATGAAATACAAACTGCTCGATCACTCGACGGTCGAGGTACGGGAAAACAGCGACTGCTTCCTGGTCACGGTCCCCCTGATTACACCGGTTGCCGAAACGGTACTGGTATCGTCATAAAAACGCCCCACGGCCGAATTGTACGATCCGGCCGTGGGGCAATACCGTTCCTGGTCAGCCTTACGATTTTACGGACGTGTGCCCTTCCAGCGAATGCTGAAGATCCAGTTCGCCTTCCGGCTCCTTCTTGAATGAATCAGCGGCTTTTTCGCCCTGCGGTCCTTTGGCAATGGTTGTGCCGCCGTCGACGTAGTAGATGGCCCCCGTTACGTACGACGCTTCGTCGGACGCCACGAACAGATACACATTAGCTACCTCCTCGGGTGTTCCCCGGCGCCCCATCAACGTACCGGCTGTCGTTGATTTTTCCATTTCCGAATCCATCGGGCCGGTGCTGGTGTGCGTCCAGGCGGTATCGATCGGGCCGGGTGCCACTACGTTGCTCCGTACGCCGAACTTCGCCTGCTCGGTGGCCAGTCCCTTCGCAAAGGCATGATTAAACCCTTTTGTGCCGCCGTAGGGCACAGCCTGGGGTTCACCCATCTGGCCAGCCTCCGAGCCCGCCGTCACAACGTTACCCCTGGTTTTCTGTAGTTCAGGCAAGGCCGCCTTCGTCATCATGAACGTCGACTTGATGTTGTTCCGAAGCAGGTAGTCGAAGGCTTCCTCCGAAAAATCCGGCAGCAAATTCGTTTCCGGAAACACCCCCGCGTTGTTGATCAGAATGTTGAGCCGGTCATACATCCGAATTGCCAGGTCAACGCAGGCCTTAGCATTGGCTTCGACCGAGATGTCGCCCTTAAAGGCAACGGCAATCCCACCCTGCTGTTCGATTTCCTTCACTACCTGATCGACAGGATCGTCGGGCAAACCGACAACAACAACACGTGCGCCCTCCTGGGCAAATTTCTTACAGATAGCTTCACCAATGCCGGTAGCTCCCCCGGTTACAATGGCTACTTTTTTGTCTAACCTATTTCCCACTTATCCTAGTGTTTAATTGCACTATTTGATAACCTTCGTGATTGACCGAGGTTTATGGATTTATACAATGGGAAAGCCGCCCGGTAGTAGTATAACCCTGATCGGTAGTGTACAGGGGGCTCAACTACGTACTAAACCGGGAATTGTTCTACGAAAGCGCTACGTTTATACATATTTCTGCAAAAAATAGTGTTTAAATCAAATTTTGTGTAAACTTCATTCGGACACGTAGTGCAGGCATGGCTCCTCAGTTCCGGTAGCAGGCATACTACAGGCCAATCCCCATCGTTTCATAGACAAATTTGATGACTCAAACCAACATGACCACTCCTTACGCGTTTCGCCCGCTACGTAATCTGTTTCTGGCGTTATGTTTCATTGGTTTCTGCACAACGGCCTGCAAAAAATCAGGCTCCGGTTCCGGCGAAATCGACCCCCGCGATCAATATGTCGGTACGTATGACGGAGGATATACAACCCAAACCTTGCTTAACAACGCGTTGCCCTACTCCGATGAAGCCGGAAAAGTAACGATTGCCGTGTCGAAAAGTCAGGCGGTTGACGAGTTGTACCTTGATTTTACGTTTAATTCAACCACTAAGGAGCGCCGGACGGCCCAGTTGACGGAGAACAAGTTCACGATCACCGACAAACAGAGCGAAACCATCTACTTCGGCACGGACAGCAAAGGATCGCCGGTTGGCTACGATGCGGCTTATACGGCTAACGGTCAGTTCACAGAAAACAACCTGCTGATCACGACAAAGTCGGAGGCCCGTGCCGTTTCGCAGCTTCTTACGAAAAATGGCAGCATCACCTGTACAAAGAAATAGGTAGCTTTGGGCTGAAACCAGCTTATTTCGTGCATGAAAACGTTTATTCTAACCGGTCTCCTGGCCGGTTTTTGTTTAACGGCCCCGGCGCAGGTACCTGCACCTACGCCCTCCCCTATTCTTCAGGTCGCCAAGGCGGAAACCGTCGGCATGAGCACCGAACGGTTGCAGCGCATTGATGCCGTTATTAACGAGTATGTCAGCCAGGGTCGGCAGGCCGGCGTTGGCGTACTGATTGCCCGCAACGGGAAGATTGTGCTGCATAAAGCCTACGGAAAGAACGACCTTGACAGCGACGCACCGCTGCAACGCGACGCCATCTACCGGATTGCCTCGCAGACCAAAGCCATTACGAGCATCGGTCTGATGATGCTGTATGAAGAAGGGAAGTTTCTGCTCGACGACCCGCTGTCGAAATACATTCCGACGTTCAGGAACCCGAAGGTACTGGACAAGTTCAACGAGAAAGACTCGTCGTTCACGACGGTTCCGGCCAAGGGTGAAATTACCATTCGGCAACTGCTTACGCATACGTCGGGTATTGGTTACCCGTCCATCGGTTCCAAAGAAGCCAACGCCATTTACGCCAAAAACGCCATTCCGAGTGGCATTGGCACGCCGGAGGGACGGCTGTCGGACGCTATTAACCGGCTGGCAACCCTGCCGCTGCTGTTTAATCCCGGCGAACGCTGGATGTACGGCCTCAACACCGACGTAGGGGGTTATCTGATCGAAGTGCTGTCGGGGCAGTCGCTCGATGTGTTTCTCCGCGCCCGGCTGTTTGAGCCGCTGGGGATGAAAGACACGTATTTTTATCTGCCTACCCCGAAGCAGGATCGGCTCACGGTTCTTTACACCGAAGATTCGACCAAAGCTCTCCGGCGTGTCATGCCCCGTGGCCGGCTGTCGCCCGACTATCCCAAAGCGGCCGGAACCTATTTCTCGGGAGGTGCGGGCCTGTCATCCACACTCTATGATTACGCTATCTTCCTGCAAATGCTGCTGAACGGCGGCCAGTACAATGGCAAGCGGTTCCTGAGTCCAACCACCATCCGGCTGATCACGACCAACCAGATTGGCGACCTGAATCAGGGGCAGAATAAATTCGGGCTGGGGTTCGGGATCACTACCGAACGGGGCGCGGCCCGGCTGCCGGTCTCTGAAGGCTCGTTCGACTGGGGCGGTTATTTTGGTACCACGTACTGGGTTGATCCAAAAGAAGGAATCGTAGCCTTGCTCTACACCCAGAAGGTACCCAACAGCTACGGCGATATGTTTGATAAATTCAAAGTGCTGGTTTATCAGGCCATCACCCGGATGCAGGCAACTGGTCGGTAGGACCTCACCGTTACGCGCTTTATCAGTCAGTTTGTTATACCTACCTTTTCCTATGCGTAACGTGTACATTTTCCTGCTGATCAGCGTAACGGGGGTTGCCGCCCTCGCTCAGCCGACGGTTTCGGTAACCTCACCCAACCGGGCGCTGGTCATTACGGTGCAGTCTACTCCGTCGGGCGAAGTGCTGTATCAGGTCCGGTACAAAGGCAAGTCCGTCATCGAACCATCGAAGCTGGGGTTTGTGTTGAGCAAGCCTCAGGTATCGCTGACCCGGTTCAACATTACGACGATAGACTCATCACGCACCGATACGACCTGGCAGCCGGTTTGGGGCGAAGTCGGCCAGATTCGGGACCATCACCACGAACTGGCTCTTACCCTACAGGATCGCTCCAGCCCGGCCATCACGCTACGTGTCCGGTTCCGCGTATTCGACGACGGTCTTGGCTTTCGGTACGAGTTTCCGCAACAACCTGCGCTCACTCATTTTGTCGTAGCCGGCGAGCTGACTCAGTTCAGGCTGGCCGCCGACCATCGGACGTTCTGGATGCCGGGCGATTACGACTCGAATGAATACCTGTACAACACCACGAAGCTAAGCGAAGTCGACGCCGTTGCGGCTGCCGACCGCGAGAAAGATACGGCCCTGAAATCAGTCATCGGCCCCAACGCTGTTCAGACCCCACTGCTGTTCACCACTACTGATGGACTGTACGTCAGCCTGTACGAAGCAGCTTTGCGCAACTATCCGGTCATGCACCTGCAACTGGACAAGCCGACCCTGACGCTGACCGCTCAGCTGACACCGGATGCCGTGGGGAACAAAGCTTATCTTCAAACACCCGCGCAAACGCCCTGGCGAACGCTGATCATCAGTGATAAAGCCACCGACCTGCCCGCGTCCAAACTGATTCTGAACCTCAACGAACCATCCGTTATCGATAATCCGTCCTGGATCAAGCCCCAGAAGTTCGTCGGCATGTGGTGGGAAATGCACATCGGCAAAGCAACTTGGGAAAAAGCAGGCGGGAAGCATGGTGCCAACACCCAAAACGTAAAGCAATACATCGATTTTGCGGCTAAGTACGGTTTCGACGGCGTACTGGTCGAAGGCTGGAACGTGGGCTGGGAAGACTGGTTTGGCAACTGGAAAGAAGACGTGTTCGACTTCGTAACGCCCTACCCCGACTACAACCTCGACTCGCTGACGGCCTACGCTCAACAGAAGGGCGTTCGGCTGATCATGCACCACGAAACATCGGGCTCCGTAACCAATTACGAACGGCGAATGGATGCGGCTTTTTCGTTCATGAACAAAAACGGGATCAACACCGTCAAAACCGGTTATGTAGGCCGGATCATTCCGCGGGGTGAACACCACGACGGCCAATGGATGGTGAACCATTACGAGCGGGTGGCCCGGAAAGCCGCCGAGTACAAGATCATGATCGACTCCCACGAGTCGGCGCACCCGACGGGCCTGCACCGCACTTACCCCAACTGGCTGGCCAGCGAAGCCGCCCGGGGTAGTGAGTTCAACAACGCCCCGACGCTGGGGATTACGCCCGAACACACCACCATCCTGCCGTTCACCCGGCTGCTGGGTGGTCCTATGGATTTTACGCCGGGGCTATTCCGCTTTGCGCTGAATCAGTTCGATAGTACCCGCACCCAACGGGTTCGTACGACGCTGGCCAAACAACTGGCCTTGTACATTACGTTGTATAGCCCGCTACAGATGGCCGCCGATTTGCCCGAGAACTATGAAAAACACCTGGATGCGTTGCAGTTCATCCGGGATGTCCCGGTCGACTGGGACGATACGAAAGTGATTGCCGCCGAACCCGGCGATTACATCCTGATGGCCAGGAAAGAGAAGGGGCTCCCGAACTGGTACGTTGGTGCGATTACCGACGAAAACGGCCGCGACCTCGCCCTACCGCTCGACTTCCTCGACCCGGGCCGTACCTACGACGCGGTGTTGTATCGCGATGCGCCCAATGCCGATTGGCAGACAAATCCGGCAGCATACGTGATTGAGAAAAAAGCGGTTACCAACAAAACAAAGTTGACGCTTCGTCTGGCCAAAGGAGGTGGTTGTGCGATCCAGTTTGTCCGACGATAGAATTGCTCAGTAATGTGCTTTGTATAATGACTCTCCAAACCTGTCTACCATTAACCCTACTACCATGAAACAATTCATTACCCTTTGCCTGATCGCCGTTGCTCCAATTGCTTATGCCCAGTCTCCCGCCGAAAAAGATGTGATGGAAACTGAAAAACGCCGGTTCAACGCCCTGGTCAGCAAGGATTATACCGTACTGAATCAGACATTATCCGACGATCTGGTGTACACCCATTCCAACGGACTTGTGGACGATAAACAGTCTTTTATTCAGTCAATCAAGGACGGCAAACTGGCCTATTCTGCCATTGATCCGCAGGAGCAGAAAGTGCGGCTATATGGCAACACGGCCATTGTGAACGGGGTTTGTCAGGTCAAGGCCGTCAGCAACGGCGAAACGCTCAGTTCCCGGCTGCGCTACACCGATGTGTACGTGAAAAAAGGCAAGCAGTGGCAACTTGCTACCTGGCAGTCCCTGCGGCTGACGCAGTAGCTTCCTAACCGGCGGAGTCGAACGTAGCGGCCCAGAGCATATCCTCAGGCGTAGTAATCTTGATATTTTCGTAAGCACCGTCGATCAGCGTTACCGCAAAACCGGCGTACTCAACGACGCTGGCGCAGTCGGTAAAAAACGGCTGTTCGTCGACCTGAAACGCCTGTCGAAACAGATCGAGTCGAAACGTCTGGGGCGTTTGCACCAGCCTGACGCGGCTACGGTCGACGGCCTGGCTCTGGCCGTCGTCGCCGACCAGCCGGACGGAATCTTTGGCCGGTACGCAGGTTACGGCACTGCCCATCTGCGAGGCCACGACAAAGCTGTTTCGAATGATCTCGGGCGATACGAACGGGCGGACGCCATCATGAACGGCCACCAGACCTCCACCGGTTTCGTTGTCGGCCAGAATAGCCGACAGGCCATTGCGCACCGACTGAAATCGGGTAGCGCCCCCATTCACGACCCGAACGCTGGCCGGATAAAAGCCATACTCCTCACAGAGGGTGGCCCAGGTCTGCCGGTCGCGCTCGGGCAGGACCAGCACAATTGACATAGCCGACGACGCGGCCAGAAAGCGTTCGATGGTATGTTGCAGAATCGGCTTGCCGTTCAATATCAGAAACTGCTTGGGGACATCTGATTTCATTCGGCTGCCACTACCACCGGCTACGATGATGGCATAAAGAGGATCAGCCGAAAAATCGGTTACTGGATAGGTCATAAAAAAGGGGCCGCTTGGCCCCTCAAATGTACTGACTGACGGTTCAACGAACCAACTGCGTTTACAAAATCAGCATGGCATCGCCGTAGCTGAAGAAGCGGTATTTTTCTTTGATCGCCACTTCGTAGGCGTGCCGGATCAAATCGTGTCCACCGAAAGCACTGGTCATCATGATCAGAATTGACTCCGGCAGGTGGAAGTTTGTCAGCAGTGAGTTGGCGATTTTAAAATCGTAAGGAGGAAAAATAAACTTATCCGTCCAGCCTTCTACCGGCTTCAGGCGGCTGTTGGCCGATACCGACGACTCAACCGCTTTGAGCGACGTAGTACCGATGGCACACACCCGCTTGCCCGCGTCGAGGGCTTCGTTGACAATCTGCGCCGAATCGTCGGAAATACGGTAGTTCTCCGAGTCTGTTTTATGTTTGGTCAGGTCTTCTACATCAACCTGCCGGAACGTACCAAGCCCAACGTGGAGGGTAACGGGCGCAAAGTGAATCCCTTTGATCTCCATCCGCTTCATCATCGCCCGGGTGAAGTGCATACCCGCCGTTGGAGCAGCCACCGCCCCAATGTGTTCAGCAAAAACCGTCTGGTAGCGGTCGCGGTCGGCGTCTTCAGTTTTCCGTTTGATCTCGCGGGGAAGTGGCGTTTCGCCGAGTTCGTCAACGGCTTTCATGAATTCTTCGTGGTTGCCGTCGAAGAGGAAGCGAATGGTCCGGCCCCGCGAAGTCGTGTTATCGATAACTTCAGCCACGAGGTCGCTGTCGCCAAAGTATAGTTTATTACCGACGCGGATTTTACGGGCGGGGTCCACCAGAACGTCCCACAGCTTCATTTCCCGGTTCAGTTCACGCAGCAGAAAAACTTCGATTTTGGCGCCTGTCTTTTCTTTATTGCCATACAGACGAGCCGGGAAGACCTTCGTGTTGTTGATCACCATGACGTCGCCGTCATCAAAGTAGCTCAGAATATCCGAAAACTGCTTGTGTTCAATTTGTTTGGTTTTCCGGTGAACCACCATCAACCTAGACTCACCGCGCTCGAGCGGGTATTTGGCAATGAGACTTTCGGGTAAGTCAAATTTAAATTCGGATAGCTTCATAGCGTATCAAACACGAAAAAGAACGGTCTCGTTTGGTAAAGACCGCAAATATACGAAAAAAGCCTGGAAACGGTTAAGATTCCGGGCTTTTTCGTTGGATTTACGAATTAAATGTTTATTGATTATGCGACGACTGGTCGAGTGGCTTCACGGCGCCTTCCATGTTCACCTGCGGCCGGTCTGATACGTTGAACTTAGCCATCAGTTCCGACGATACTTCGTTGGAGTAGGTTCCCTGTGCCGACACGAAGATGCCTTTCAGGCCGTTGCTGGCCGTAATGGCGTACACCGTCATTTCATCGCCGGGGTCCGAGGTCCCTTCGAAACGGTGAAACTCATCCACATTGAACTCCTCACTCCGCAATCTGGTGTCCGATCCGGTTACCTTCAGATACTCCCGGGCCGGTGAAAAATCTTCTGTATAGCCGCGTGTACGAAGGTCCTCCATTGCCTCCGTCACGGTCGTAAAATGTTTCATAACGTAGCCGACTGTTTAGGGTTACAGAAAGGTAACAAGTCAAACTCCAAATGGTTTGGCAACAGATAGGCTATGGAAACTTGTCTGTTGATTGATCCATACCGTAGATTCTTCAAACAAAAATACATGTAGCTACTTCTTTTTTGTACGAGCCTGATTAACGGCTATTTGCAGTACTAACTACACTTTTTCATTCAAACGTATCTCATATGAACAAACAACTGCTTTCCTGGAGCCTGTTTATGGCTGCCCTCATCGGTACCACCGCCTGCGAAGATCACCGCGACAGTCCCAATGCCCCGTTTCCGGAGCGCATCAACTTCGTATCCGAACGCCTGTATCCGGAAGGAATCGCCTACTCGTCGCAGTTGGCTAAGTTTCTGGTTACCTCGATTCCATTTGGGAAAATTGGTACGGTCGACACCGACGGCCGGTATGAAGATCTGCTTACGGCCCCGGAATTTATCGCGGGCATTGGTATGAAAGTCGCCGGCGATCGTGTGTTTGTCTGTAACAGCGATCAGGGCCGGTCGGTAAAGAGCACGCTGGCGACTACTCGCCAGACGGCCGAACTGCTGGTTTTTAACCTCAACACCCGGCAATTGGAACGGCGGACAGACCTGGATGCGCTGATTCCGGCGGCTGAACCAAATTTTGCGAACGACGTAACCCTCGCTCCGGATGGCACGGCCTACGTTACGGATTCGTTCTCACCGGTCATTTATAAAGTAGCCCCCGACGGTATGGCCAGCGTGTTGGTTAGAGATGACGTTCGGTTTGCCAGTCCAACGTTTGGTCTGAACGGAATCGTCTACCACCCCAACAATTTCCTCATCGTTGCCAACACCGGCCAGGGCAAGCTGTACAAAGTTGATCTGCAGAACGGCAATGCCATTTCAGAAGTGGTCGTAAACAACACCAGTCCTACGCCCAATAGTTTACCCGGCGACGGCCTGACACTGCTGAACGGCGACCTGTACGTTGTGACAGGCGGCAATCGTGTCGCACAGGTACGCAGCACTGACAACTGGCAAACGGCAACAGTTGTCAAGTACGATACAGATGTGTACACGGGCGCAACGACCAGCGTAGCGGTTAACAACCAGATTTATACGCTCAACGCCCGTATCGGCCAGAACGCCAACGACCGGGACTTCAGTATTCAGCGGTTTAGGTAAAAGAAAAGGAGGAAAGGAGAAGAGGGGCTGTAACCGTACCCTTTTCTCCTTTCCTCCCCTTTCTCCCTTCCTCCTTGTTTCCCCTTCCTTTTAATCCGGCAAAACCTTAATCATCACGTCCTTGAACATCACCTTGCTCTTGGGGTCGTGGCCCTGAAGAGCTACCGTACCGCTGCTAAGTTTTTTCGGGCTGCGGCCGTTGCTTATGCTGTCGGGCTCGGTGTAATTATTGATCACCTTGTCGTTGATCTTGATCGTTACGTTCTTGCCGTTCACGATGATGTGCTCGGTGTACCACTCGTTGTCCTTCACAAACGTTTCTTTTACATCCTGCAGGGCGTACACACTGCCGGTCTTGCGCCAGTCGGTGTGAGTCTGGTTCACCTGAATTTCGTACCCTTTGGACGGCCAGCCTTTGTCCTGATACGCCGTGTGGATGAACATACCGGAGTTCGACCCAGGCATGGTCATGACCTTCGCTTTAAACTCAAAGTTTTTAAAATTGTGATTATTCACCGGACCGTCGTAGAACAGGTGGGCACGCGGACCAAAAACGACAATGGCGCCATCCTCCACGGAGAACGTACCGGGATTCTCGGCCGCTTTCCAGCCATCGAGGCTTTTACCGTCAAAGATGCTTACCCAGCCGTCGGCGCGTTCGTTGGGTTTCAGAGCCAGGCAGATTGTAAGCAGAAAAACTGCCACCAGCAGGGACATGCGGGTTTTCATGGACGTAGGTTTGATTGGTTAATGTTCGGTTCGGATTTACACAGCCTGCGCAAATCCTACGTCTGTAATAAATCAACCAACCCGGTTTTCTACTATTCTACCCGGCCCAAGGCGGGTGAAATTTTACAATTGCCCTTCTTCAGCTTCCTCGGGGAGGTCATCGGGCTACTGCCTGTTCACCACCAACGGGGCCGTAGAACAGCACCCAGGTCGTAAAATCGTCGGAGAATTGTTCGAACCGGTGTTCAGTACCGGCTGGCACGAACAGCAGGTCGCCGGGCTTGAACGACATGGTTTCGCCTGCACAGCTAAACGTACCGGTTCCGGAAATAACAACGTACACCTCATCGCGGTCGTGGGGTTGCTGTTTATCTACTTTGTCGGGTTTGTAAAATTCCACCAGCAGCGTTCCATGGGTGAATACCGTAGCAAACTCAGCCGTGCTTTGCTTCAGTCGGGCCATACCCGCTTCGGGCGAAAACAGGGTTTCCATATATGAGCGGGTCATATAATATAAATCCAGGCCGGGTGCCCAGAAATCCGGTGTAGTGTATTGCAGTTGAAATCCGAATTTCTCGAAAAACCGATACGCTATCTGCGAAGTCCGGCAGACGATCCGACGCACCGATGGCAACTGTCGGATGGCATCCAGATTATATCGCATCAATGCGCTGCCGATGCCCAGGCCTTTGCGGTCGGGGTCACTCAGAATCCAGCAGATATGGGCTTCGTTTTCTTTCAGGTAATGTCCGCAAGCGCCAACAACCTTACCCATATCTTCCGCGACGAAGTAGGGGTCCGTATACGTTTGCAGAAAGACCGAATACTCATCAACCTCCTGTTCGGCAAACGCCTGGGGTACATTTTTACGAAATACGGTCAGCAGGGCCTCCGCATCGATAGGTTTAAACGCTCGGATGTGCATGGGCTACACCTGTTGATTGGTCAGACCAAACTAACACGCTTACACGTAGCACACAACTACTACAAATAATCTGGCAAGGGTGTCTCCAGACTGCTTGCGGCCGGTTCGGGTGCGAGTCGCACGGTCTGCATCGGAATTACGCCCGCCCAGGTTGGTAATGCCAAATCCTCGGGCTCATCGTTGGGACCGCCCGTTCGGACTTTAGCCGATGCTTCGGTTATATCAAATGCCAGTACGACTGTTTTACGCATCTCGCTGGCCGTGGTTGGCCGGAGATCAGCCCAGCGTCCCGGAATCAGATGGTCCGTGATCAAAACCAGGGCCTCCATTCGTTCCGCTTCATCCGTTACGATTTCGGCCCTGGAAAAAATGACCACCGACCGGTAATTCACCGAATGACTGAACGCCGATTTGGCCAGCACCAGCCCATCGACCAGCATGACCGAAATACAGACCGGATTACCTTTTTGGATCTCGCGGACAAAATGACTTCCCACCGATCCATGAATGTACAGCTTATTCCCACGCCGGGCAAAAGCCATCGGCAGCGAAAAAGGTTGTCCATCAACCGCGTAGCTGATGGTGCAAAACAACGCTTCGTCTAAAATCGGGTGAATGGTCGCTTCGTCGTAGTGCGTGCGTTTCGCCAAACGGCTGGATGTTGTGCGGGTAGTCTGCATCCTGAATTGTCGTTAATACGGCAAATGTCTTACTTTACTGGACTACACAAACCAGCCAGTTTTTACAAAGCCAACAGACCAGTTGTGATTCCCTACAAAACCTTACTCCAGCTTGACCCGTCATCGTCAGTACCGTTGTATGTGCAGGTCAGTGAGCAGCTTCGTCGGCTGCTACAAACCGGAAGCCTCCTGGCCGGCCATAAACTACCCGGTACGCGCCAGTTGGCGGACTTGCTTGGTGTACATCGACAAACCATCGTATCTGCCTACGACGAAGGGCTGGCACAGGGTTGGCTGGAGAGCCGACCGGGGAGTGGTACGTACGTAGCCGCCCACATTCCGGCGGTTCAGCCGCAGGTGCTTGAGACCCCAGCATTAGGAAATCCACCAAATGAGACACCGGGCTACTCCTTTGCAGCAAACCCAGTCCTGGCCCGCCCCCTATTGACCAATCAGGCTGGCCTGCGTCTGGACGACGGCTTTCCGGATATCCGGCTGGCCCCGATAGCCGACCTGAGCCGGGCCTATCGGTCGTATTTCCGATGGGGTAATCCTCAGCAGCATTTTGGTTATGGCGACACAAAAGGCCATCTATTACTGCGCGAACAGTTGTCCCTCTACCTGAACGAAACCCGCGGCTTACACACAACGCCTGAAAACGTACTTATCACCAGAGGCAGTATCATGGGTCTTTACCTGACCAGTCAGGTGTTGCTACGTCCGGGCGATGTAGTGGTTACGGGCGAAACGACCTGGGCGGGTGCCGTTATGAACGTTCAGAAAGCCGGGGCAACGATTCGTACCGTACCGGTTGATCAGCACGGCCTGGATGTAGCCGCTCTGGCCAATCTCTGCGACAGACAGTGGTCAATAGGGCATCCGATCCGACTGGTGTTTGTCACCCCGCACCACCATTACCCAACCACCGTTACGTTAAAGGCCGACCGGCGGGTATGGTTGCTTCAACTGGCCAACGAATATGGATTTGCGATATTGGAGGACGATTACGACTACGATTTCCATTACCTGAGCCGGCCGATTCTCCCGCTGGCCAGTGCCGATCAGCGCGGCATGGTCGTTTATGTGGGCTCCCTCACCAAGTCGGTGGCTCCGGCGTTTCGGATTGGCTACGTCGTAGCGCCCTCTGCCCTGATCGACGAACTGGCCCGGCTTCGGCGCATCATCGACCGGCAGGGCGACCCGATGCTGGAGTTTGCCGTGGCTCAGCTATTCAAAACCGGCGAAATGCAGCGACATTTCCGAAAAGCCCTACGTACCTATCAAGCCCGCCGGGACCGGTTCTGCGAACTGTTGACCGATGAGTTGCCGGAAGTCCTACAATTCACCAAACCCGATGGTGGCATGGCCGTTTGGGCTACGTTTGACCCGGCAATCGACATGGAAGCCCTCGCCCAACGAGCTGGTCAGCAGGGGTTGTTCATCGCCAGTGGCCTGACGCATAACCCACCCGACCAGCTTCTTAACGGCACTCGGCTGGGCTTTGCATCAAGCACGGAGGAAGAGCTGGAGCGAAGCGTGCTGATTTTGAAGAAGGCCGTATCAGAATAGTAGAAATCGGTCGTTTTGTTAGCCGATAGTTGTTACTCTAGTTCACTACGTACCAGACCGTTCCTGACAAGCTTACTGATGACGTAGCCAGCGCCTATACGCGGCCGGCATACACACTGCGCAGGGGCGATACCCATTCGCCAGCGCTTCGGCTTCGTCCGCGAAAAAGACGCGGTTTTCTACGTTCATTCGCTTACCAGCCCGGCAGTCCAGCCGTCCGTAGATTCTCAGGTTCCGGTTGCCACCCAACGTCAGTTTTTTCTGGCGCAGCAGTCGATGCAGCAAGCTACGATCCAGAGCAGTATGGCGGATCATTGAGCATCGTGAAAGATAATTCCCAGGTTCAGGCGGGTGCCCTGCCGGATTTCGCTGACACCGTGCCGCATGCCGACGCGGTAGTAGCCACGGGTGCCTTTGGCCGGCCGATAGCGGGTTGTAAAGATGAGTACCTGTCCCTGCTCTGGTTGCAGCACAATGGCCTTCGACTGCATACGAGGGCGCTGCTCCAGCATCACAAACTCACCACCTACGTAATCACGACCGGGCTGGGTTAAAAACACAACCGCCTGAAAAGGGAAAAACAGTTCACCATAGATGTCCTGGTGAAGCGCGTTCCAGTCGCCGGTTCGATAGTTTAGTATCAACGGCGTTGGGTGGGTCTGACCAGCCTGGTGGCAAACCGCCAGCCATTCATCCAGTTGATCCGGGTAGCGTTGCCCGATGTTCAGCTTTTCGTTCCAGTCGTTAGCGATTCGGGCCAGGGGCGGGAATAGAGCATGGCGCATTTCATCGACCAGAACGGGCAAGGGATAGTCAAAATACTTGTATTCCCCACTACCGAAGTTATGCCGCTTCATGGTAATTGTTTTTCGATACCGATCAGGATTGTCATATCCATCGGCCAGAGCGCGGCATTCATCAGCCAAAAGTAAAGTGGGAAGCAGACAAAAACCGGTCTCATTTAATTCGTACCGGTGCTGATGCCAGTGTATGAGTAGTTCGTCGTGAAGCTTTGTTGATTGGCTATTCATTGTATACGTTGTTAAGAACTACAAAAGTGGCTGAAGTTGACCAATCGCGACACCCGATTCTTGCGAAGTTGAGACCTCAGCTTACTTATTAATGAGGATCATTTAGTTCATATAATCTCCTTATCTTTGAAGGTAACTAACGCTTTCCGGCGATCTGTACAATTGTCTGACTCAACTCGCATTTGTGTCTACTTCTATAAGACAGTTCATGCAATAAACAAGCCCTGATCGGTTCATTAAAGCATGAAAAAAGCACTACTCCCTGTTGTCTGGTTTATTTTACATTCATTTGCGATCCAGGCGCAAAACCTGTTTGGTAATGAGTGGATTAAGCCCAATCAGAATTATATAAAGTTTTCTGTTAATCAGCCGGGAATTTACCGCATTAGCTATCAGGATATTCAGAAAGCAGATGCATCGTTACTTTCTACAAATCCTGTAAACTGGCAGCTTTTTTTTCGTGGCCAAGAAATCGCCATTCGCGTGGTAGGTCAACACGACGGCACTTTTGGTGCTCAGGACTACATCGAGTTTTATGGTGAAAGCAATGACGGCAGCCAGGATTCGCTGCTATACCGACCTAAGACGCGACTTCATCCCTACCAGACTTTATATTCCAACGTAGCGGCCTATTTCTTAACTCATCATCCTGCTCAGCCCGGAAAACGTATTGCTGAATTAGATAACGCAGCGGTAGGGTTATCTCCGGAGAAGTTTCACGTTGAAGAAGTTGTTGAAGCCTTCACGGATGAATACACCTTCAACAATCTGAAAGGAATCGAGCCCCCCTTACAGCAGAGTTATTTTGAGCCCGGCGAAGGCTGGTCTGGCAAGCTGTTAACTGCGGATTCGACTGGGGTGGTTCAGCTTAAATTTCAGAATCGAGTTAAAACCGACTGGCCTGTTGACATAAATGGTATGATCAACGGTCGAGATTTTTTATCTCACCGCATACAGCTTCAGGCTGACGCCAGCACGTACACCCCACTACCGTTTCTGAATTTTTTCGGCTTTATCAGCCAAACGTTTCAAACCCGTATCGACCCGTCGACGCTCAAGAACGAGCAGGTAACCTTACGCTTCAAACCGGAGAAAGGCGGTGGGCCCAATCAGTTTTCAATCACCTACGTCCGATTAACCTACCCCCAATCGTTCGACATGGCTGGTCAGCGCAGCAAGCTATTTCATTTGCCTGCATCGTCGCAGCCATCCGCTTTGCTTGCCATTCCCAACGCACCCTTAGGTGCCCTGGCCTATGACATCACGGACAGGGCAAATTGTCGTTTTCTGAAAACGCAGATTCAGGATGGCCAAACACAGCTTGTCGTCTCTGAAACCGGTCGTAATCGGGATATACTCTTAACAGATCAGGTCCTTAAACCGCTGGCCATACAGTCGGTCCGATTTCGAAATGGGTACGCTAAGACTACCAACTACCTGATTATTACACACTCTTCTCTCAAACAGTCAGCAATGGCTTATGCCACTTACCGGGCATCTGCACAGGGAGGCAACCATTCTCCCCTGGTTGTTGAAGCCGACTCCCTGTTTGATGAGTTTAATTATGGAGAACGTAGTCCCTTAGCACTTCGTCGGTTTGCAAATTACATGCTCACCAACACGACCGTTAGAAACTTATTACTGATTGGTCGGGCAAGCAGCTATCCCTACTACGTTAAAACAGCTACCGACGACCTTGTCCCTACGATTGGCTATCCTGGCTCCGATATTCTGCTGACCGCCGGGTTAAAAGGTTACCCAGCCAATACGCCAGCCGTCCCGACCGGCCGGCTAAACGTTACGACCAACGAGCAGGTGCTTGCTTATCTGGCAAAAGTGAAGCAGTTCGAACTATCCACTCCAAATGACCTGTGGCGCAAGCACATCGTTCATATCAGCGGAGGCAAATCAAAAGAAGAAGCAGAAAGTCTCCGATTAGCCATGACTTCGCTGAGCGATCTGTATACGAAAGGTCTCTTAGGTGGTCAAGTTAGTTCGTTCGGCAAAACAGCTCCTTATGATCAGGTAGAATCCATCAATCTGGCCCCGATCATTAACGATGGCGTTAGCCTGCTCACGTTCTTTGGCCATGCAGGACCGTCTGTAACCGATGTTGATTTCGGTTTTGCGTCTCCCCCGCAGAATGGATTTCGTAACCAGCGCTATCCGCTCATGATCTTTAATGGATGTGGGGTTGGCGAAATATTTTCCCGATTTACTACTTTATCAACTGACTGGCTACTGGCACCAGACAAAGGATCAGTGGTTGTACTGGCCCATTCATATTACAGCTATGAAGAGTCGACCACCCGTTATCTGATTAAACTATATGGTGAACTATTTAATAATGCCTCAACCCTAGGCATGCCCTTTGGCCAGATACAACAACAGCTTAACGGTAATCTCGAACGAGAAGGAGTAAATGATCATGAGGTAGCCGTCCTCCTTCAGATGGTGCTTCAGGGGGATCCGGCCCTGGTGTTATATCCATTACCTGACCCCGACTTTACAATAGCCCCCAAAGGCATTTACATTCAATCATCGGTCTCAGGAAGTCCCCTGAACAATGCGGATTCATTGCGCATTGTTGTGCCCATAGCTAACCTGGGAAAATTTGTACCTGATCAGTCGGCAGAACTGACAATTAAACAAATAAAACCAATTACGTCCAGTAGTCACACGATTCGGTTCAATAGCTTTCGGTATCGCGATACGCTGGTGTACATAGTACCTAAAGATGCTACCGTCCAACGAATAGACGTAGCAATCGATAGTGGTGATCAGGTTAAAGAGCTAAGTGAAACAAATAACACAGCAACGCTTACTATTGATTGGGCACAAGCCGGTACCAGCAATAGTTACCCAATTAATTCGCTGCCTGACGTAGTCAGTCCTACGTTAAATGTGCTTATTAATGGGACGGTTAAGAAAAACGAATCGATCGTCAATGCGAATCCCCGAATCGACATTTACTTGACTGATGAAAATCAGCTTTCCAGGCAGGACCCCAAGGCCGTTGATATTTATCTGACTAGTTGTTCTACTTGTGTACCGCAGCAGGTAAATCCACAATCATTTACGGTTATTGCTGTGGCACCAAATCAGTTGCAGGTAACTACTCTACTCACACTTCAGGAGGGAGAAACGTATCAGTTAACCATTTTTGGAAAAGACGCAGTTGGTAATCGAACGCAATCTCCTTATCAGTTAACTCTCCATGTACTTGGCAGCGAGGAGTCAATCAAGCTTCAAACGTACCCTAATCCTGCTGTCACCTATACAAAATTCCAACTAGACTTAAATACGAAGGATCTACCCACAGCATCTAAACTGACCATTTTCAATGTATTAGGAGTACCTCTTTTTGAGGGCCCGTTTCCAATCGTTATTGGTGAGAGTTCATTGTTGTGGGAAATTAACGCACCAGGAGTGTATCCGTATCAATTACAATTGACCTGGAAAGACGGAAGAGTGCAGACATTCACGGGGCGAATCGTCCGGCAATATTAGGGAAGGTAGCTACTGCTGATTAACTCCCATTTTAACGCATTACCTGACTCGATAACCCCTTTCCCAATACATTCGGGCTGGGATTGGCAAAACGTTAACATCGCATCCTCGCGATAAATCAGACCAACATGACGCGCGTAGACACGTAGGTATTTGCTTTGATCGATAAGGGTAGAATCATTCGGCCCGACTACGGATATCGTATTATCAAATAACCGCTTTCCTGCACTAAACGAACGCCCCATATCACGATATTGAAGTAATGTGTCCGGTTTCGAATTATACAAATTGTTATTCCAGGAGGTTGCAACGGAAATGGGAAAAACAAGCCTGACTGTGGGTACATTGTTTTCCTGAGCAACCACTTCGGTTAAATTGCTGTAGACTGTTCGGATACCGGTTAATTTCCAACTAGCCTTTTCATTCTGACGAATTGACTCTTCAAGCAGGAAAACAACCTGACCATTTTGATTGAATGAACCGGTAATTTTTTCCTGTAATTGATACATCCGATTAGCAATGGCAGTATTCTCTGAATACTGATTATGTGTTACCTGATACACCCAATAAGCACCGACCTGTAAAGGGAAATAATCGGTATCGTTGGGTGCAGGCTCTTCGTTGTTTCTTTGGCAGCTAATGCTAACGATGAGCATAATCAAATGAGACAGTACAACCCAAAAGTATCGTTTAAGCATATCACCTATACGTTGTTTAATCATAGAAATATACATTACTGCCAAAGCGACCCAGACACTTCCATTTCGTAGCAAACTCCCCCACCTGCAGCCAGAAGACTCTCAAAGTTAGTTAGCTTTACCGTTCGGCCACAACTCCTGCATTAACTCTACGTTTGGTATGTTATGTAGGTAATCTGTCCATAATCGCAACCGTCAGAGTCGACCTAAACTACATCTATCAGTATACTACTCCATAGTTTGATACAAATAATCCGGAGGCTCGTTGGTACAGTCATTAAAATCAACAGGTTTTCTACTTTTGTGGACATCTGATTCTGATCCATAGTTTTTTATTGAGCTAAGGCTCGTTTCTCCAATTCCTCGCGCCATGAAAACCATTACTACATTTGCCATTGCCCTTGCGCTTTGCCAACCAACCCTCGCTCAGCAATGGGAAACCGTTCAGCCTGAAAATCTGCCCGTCAAGCGCCACGAGAATGCGTTTGCCCGCGTGGGTGATCAGTTTTTTCTGGTCGGGGGCCGCGGACAGAAAGCCGTTGAGGCCTATGACGTGAAAAAAAACACCTGGGAAAAACGGGCCATGGAGCCTCTGGAGATGCACCATTTTCAGGCCGTGACCCACAACGGCGAGGTGTATGTAGCGGGTGCCTTTACGGGCGGCTATCCACACGAAACACCTATTCCAGCCATCTATATCTATAATCCGAAAAAGGACGAATGGCGTAAAGGTGCCGACATTCCCGCCGACCGGCGTCGGGGCTCGGCGGGCGTTGCCGTCTATACCAATAAAATTTACCTGTTCTGCGGCATCATCGACGGTCATTACGACGGCCACGTGAGCTGGGTAGACGAATATGATCCGGCTACCAACAAATGGACCAGGCTACCCGATGCGCCCCACCCACGCGACCATTTCCAGGCGGCCGTACAGGGCGATAAAGCTTATATTGCGGGCGGGCGGTTATCGTCGGCCAAAATTGGGCAGGTGCTCAACCTCACCGTCAGCGCGGTCGATGTATACGATTTCAAGAAAAAGACGTGGATGACTCTTCCCGAAAGCGACAGCATTCCAACTCGTCGGGCGGGCAGTACGTCGATCCCGTATGGCAACAAGATTCTGGTGATTGGTGGCGAAAGTCCGCAAAAGAAAGCCCACAACCAGGTGGAAGCCTTGAACACTAAAACCCTGAAGTGGGAGAAACTACCGTCGCTGCAAATGGGTCGGCACGGTACGCAGGCCGTTGTGTACGACAACCGGGTGTACATTGCTGCCGGCTCCGAAAACCAGGGGGGCGGCCCGGAACTCAACTCAATGGAGGTGATGAAGTAATTTTATGAACGAACGATAATGTCCATTACAACCCGAGCCGAATTGATCGGCATGCAACAGGTCAGCCAGGCTGTCGGTGAAACCCTCCGCCAGATGCGGGAATATGCGCAGCCCGGCATGACGACCCGCGAACTGGATGAGTTCGGTGGTCAGATTCTCCGGCAGTATGGTGCACGGTCGGCTCCGCGACTAACCTATGGTTTTCCCGGCTGGACCTGCATCAGCCTGAACCACGAAATTGCGCATGGCATACCGTCGGACAAGACCTTGCTCAAGGAGGGTGATCTGGTTAACATCGACGTATCGGCTGAACTAGCGGGCTTTTGGGCCGACAATGGGGGGTCGTTTGTGCTGGGTCAGGACCTGAATCAGCATGGTTCGCTCGTGGACGCATCAAGGAAGATTCTGCGGAAAGCCCTCGACCAGATTCGCGGGGGCGTTCGCATTGCCGACCTTGGGCGATTCATCGAAACCGAAGCCCGCCGATCAGGCTACAAAGTGATCAAAAACCTGGTTGGACACGGCGTGGGACGGAGTCTGCACGAAGAACCTACCGAAATCCCCTGCTACTACGACCGGACCAATACCGCCCGCTTCCGTAAAAACTCGGTGGTGGCCATCGAAACCTTTATTTCGACCCGAGCCACTATGGCGTACGAGAAAGGCGACGGCTGGACCTACGTCACCAACGACGGCAGCTACGTAGCGCAGCACGAACACACGATTGTGGTTACCGACGGAAAGCCAATCATTCTGACGGAAGCCAATCAGATCTGGAACTGAAAGCTGATATTATTAGATGATAAAGCCTTTATCATCCTGTTTTTGTCATCCTGACGACAGGAAGTGAGCACATCTTCTAGGGCTTTTTCAGCAGGTCATCAATCGTATGAGTTTCGCCGTTCTTGATCACCATCTCCACGTTCCAGGCGTCGCGGATGGTGGTCAGCGGATCGCCCGCCACAATCACCAGGTCGGCCAGCTTACCGGGTTCCAGCGAACCTAAATCCTGACTGACACCCACGGCTTCGGCCGCCCAGAGCGTAGCCGACCGCAGGGCTTCGTACGGCGTCAGGCCACCATCAACGAACGACTGCAATTCCGTGTGCAGGCTCATCCCGTACGGCACAAACGGACTGTCGGTGCCGGTGGTTACGTGTGCTCCGGCCTTGATCAGCGCTTTAACGTCCTGCTGCAGATTGCCAAAATTCGTCAGGTAGCCCGGATTGATTTTAGCGAACTGAGCGGCCCCGGCCTGCAGCGTTCCTGCGTACGTTTCGGGGTAGAATGCCCGAAACTGCCGGTTGGAAAAGAAACTCGTATCCCGGTTCGCCAGGACAAAGAATCCGCCCTGCAACGAGGCCGTCGGGGTGATATTCATCTGCGACTTGGCCAGCAGCTCGATCACGTCCTGATACGTCCGGTTCATAGCCGTAATTTTAGGCGAATACCCCCGTCGGCTCGTGCCGCCAATGTGCTCAACGGCATCGACTTCGTAGCGCATGGCCGGAAAGATTTCGTGGGAGGAAACGGGCAGGCCGTGCGCATGAGCAAACTGAGTGATGTACTGCTGCCGGTCGTCAGGCATGCGGACGTAGGTTTTGATCAGGTCGAAATCCAGCCGAACGGCCCGGTTCAGCTCCAGATCAAGATGAGCCGCCGATCCGATGCTGGTGGCCAGCCCGTAATAAATCCGCGTTCCGTCGGTCAGGCCACCCGTGAAAAATTGCCGGGGCCCCCACCGTCGGCCGCTGGCCCAGGCTTCTTTGCGCTCCAGCGCATCGTACGGATCAGCCCCTGGCTCCCGCACGGACGTAATGCCGTACGACAGCCACAGTCGGCCCTGCGGCTCCCCGCACATGGCGTTCTGGTGCGTATGCATTTCGAATAGACCTGGGATAACGGTTTTATCCGACGCGTCAATCAGCCGACCGCTTCGTCCGGGTTTATGCGGCTCAATGGCCCTGATCCGGTTGCCTTCAATCAGTACGTCGACGTTGGTGCGATACGCTTTCGACCGACCGTCAAACAGCCGCCCGGCGTGTACAACCAGTTGGCCGGCCGGTTGGCGGGGCTGCCAGGTAAACCGGAGCGGAATCGTTTCGATGCGCCCGTCCGCTACGGACACCTGCTTAAGCGTATCGGTCGCCATAAAAACCAGGTGCTTACTGTCGCCCGTCCAGGTGGGAACATCGGCAAGTTCCCGGGTCAGCTGTTTCGGCGCTCCAGTGGGGTTACCCTCCGCATCGACCGGCACCGTCCACAGGACACCGTCGAGAATGTACGCCATCATCCGCCCATCGGGCGACCAGATCGGACCATTCTTGCCCCGCGTGCCCAGGGTCCGTTCCGGCACCGGCGACACGTACCGGTCGGGTTTACCTTCCAGCGATACCAACAGAATTTCGCTCACGCCTTCGCGGTAACGCGACGAATACACATCCAGCGCCGACAGGGCTATGTACCGGCCATCGGGCGACCAACTGGGCTGGCTCGGCACAAACACCGACTCGTGGCATTTTTCGACTTTGCCCGTCTTCACATCCACCGTGTGCAGCGTACCGCGCCCCCATACATTGCGGGCGTCGCCCTGGTAGAACGCAACCCGACTCCCATCGGGCGACCAACTGGGCAGGTTTACATCATCGGGCAGATCGACCACGCGGGTAAGCTGCTTCGTCTGCACATCCTGTATCCAAAGATCCATATTACCCTGCCGGTCGGAAACAAACGCCAGTTTCGAGCCGTCGGGCGACCAGACCGGCTCCGCGTCCAGGTAGGGATCGTTGGTCAGCGCGCGGGGCTGCGGGTTGCCTTTGGTCAGCAGCCAGATGTCGCCCAGGGCGGCAAAGGCAATCTGCCGCCCATCGGGCGAGACTGCCGGCCCTTTGATGCCCCGAACGGGTCGCGGACTTGTAGTAGTGAAATCGTATTGTTTGCGCTGGTAATTCCGGCGGGCAATCGCCACCGTCGCCTGGAACGGAATGGCGGTAACGCCCGTCTGCCCGACTTTCCGCTTCAGCAGTTTCCCATCTGCTGTGTACACGTATTCGTCCGCCGACAGCCAGCTTACCCGAAACGGAAATACGTCTTCGTCGGCCGGGGTCAGCATCGTCCCGTTTCCACCGTCGGCTGCAACGGCCATCAGGCCGCTTTGCCCTTTCGTCTGCGCATTGACAAAAACACGGGTTCCGTCGGGCGACCAGGCCGGTGCGGCCAGTCGCGTCGGGGTGTTCATCAGCTGGGTTTCGGTACCACGCGCATCCAGTCGGTACAGGCCCGGGGCTTCCGTCCGCTCGGAGACATAGACCAGTTGGGTGCCATCGGGCGAAAACGCCGGATTGTACTCATTTGCCGAATTTTTGGTTAGCTGCGTCAGTTGACCGCTATCGACGGCCAGTTGCCAGATGTCGTAGTTACCGCTCCGATCGGACGAAAACACGATGCGTTTGCCGTCGGGCGACCAGTGCGGCTCCCGGTCGTCATACACACCGGTCGTTAACTGTTTGCGCTGGGTCCCCTGGCGGTTCACCATCCAGATGTGGTACGTACCGTCCCAGAAGGCATGGAAAACCAGCCAGTTGCCGTCCGGCGACCAGGCCGGTTGGCGGCAATCGCCCAGGGCGTCGGTAATCGGGCGGGCCACTCCGCCCGCAACGGGCACCAGCCAGATCGTACCCTGCAAGTCGATGGCCAGGGTCCGCTTGTCGGGCGATACGGCCGCGGCCATATTGGTTCCTTCCGTCAGCGTAACGGCCAGGGAGTCGGCCGCGGCCAATGATAATTCCGCCCGAAACACCCCTACCCCCATCAGCAGAAAACAAAGAAGACGTATCATAGCGTATCGTTCAGATCAGATAGACATACAGCAGAGCCAGTACGCAGGCAGCGCGGCTGACAAACTGGTTTTATAATGAATACAGGATGGATTGGCTGCCCGGTGTGCGACACCTGGCGACTAGTAGAAGGGCGATTCAAATATAGACATACTACCGTATCTTTTCTAGCATAACTTCTGATTCAACAAAAAATTTATTTCAAGTAATCTGCATATTACGTAATAATATTTTGCATATCTGTTTTTTTATTGAATTTTATATAGATAATTATACAGTAAGCAAAATTTATTTCGAATACGCCTTGCCAAACTGAATAAGGCGTATAATTTTGAGATAGGTACCTACGACTAATCAAGTTTTTGACTACCCGAACGCTTGCTACTGGCCGCACTATTGAGTGAGCGTTTAACCAGATTCTGGTACTATCCGAGTGGCGTAACGCCAGCGCGATAGCTGTATTTCACTGAACCCTTCAGTTGTTAGTTACGGTACCATTGCTTTCGTTCATCTATAGAAGGGAATGAGCGGTTGTCAATGGTCACGGTAAATAATTAGGAGCGCTTTTGCAATCGCATACACTGACTTGGTTTAGCCAGTGGCATGCTCGTCGTCTACCATCAACTTTCATTTTCACCGTGCGTAAAACCGACCCAAAAGGCCGGGAGGGATTGGCTTGGCTTTTCCGAATGCGATTCTGTTGGTATTAATCTGGACTATTACGTCGATAACCTATCTGATGAGAAGTACACGTTTACTGATACCGCTGTTGTTGGTCTTTGTTGCGTTCGGCCAGGTGCTGGCCCAAGGGCGCGTTATCAAAGGCCGTATTACCTCTACCGAAGACGGTGCCGCCCTACCCGGCGTAAACGTTTCGATTAAAGGAACCACAATCGGCACCGTAACGAATGCCGAAGGGGCTTATTCGCTGAACGTACCGGCCGAACGGCTCAACGGAACGCTGGTGTTCTCGTTTATCGGGATGAAAACCGAAGAAGTCCCCGTCGGTACGCAGAGCACTATTTCGGTCGCTCTGAAACCAGGCGAGATGGCGCTATCCGAAGTGGTCGTTACGGCCCTGGGCTTTAAAGAGAGCGCCGACAGATTAGGCTCTACGGCCTCTAAAATTGAAGCCCGTGACATCGTACGTTCGGGCGAAACGGGCCTGATCAACGGCATGGCCGGAAAGGCCGCCGGGGTACAGATTACCCGCTCGGCCGGCGACCCCGGTGCGGGTTCCTACATCCAGATTCGCGGTCAGAACACCATTACGGGCTCCACGCAGCCGTTGGTTATCGTCGATGGCATTCCGATCAGTAACTCCACCCTAGGAGACCAGGCCGCCGGCGTCACCCAGCAATCTCGCCTGAATGATCTTAATCCCGATGACATCGCGTCCATGCAGGTCCTGAAAGGCGCTTCGGCAGCCGCCTTGTGGGGTTCGCGGGCGGCCAACGGCGTGATTGTGATTACGACGAAGAAGGGTGCCGAAGGCCGGCTGAATATCTCCCTCGGCTCGACGGTTTCGTTTGATCGTCCGAATCGGCTGCATCCCCTGCACGAAACGTACGGTCAGGGTTCGGGCGGCCGGTACGATCCGAACGGGTCGTTCACCTGGGGCGACCGCATCGCCGACCGGTCGGGAGCGGCCGACGTGGTCAAAACCGACGGGGAGTTTTTCAAAGCGTACAACGGCAATACGTATTACCCAATCCTGCAAAAGAACTCCCGGGAAACGTACCACGATGAGCGCCGGGATGCCGTATTCCGGACGGGTACGTATATCGACAACAACCTCAGTCTGAGCGGTGGGGGCGACAAGGGCACGTTTTACCTGAGCCTGAGCGACCTGCGCCAGCAGGGCATCCTGAACGGCCAGAGCGACTACAACCGGAGCACCGTCCGGTTCAATACGGAGCGCTGGTTCAGCGACATTGTGAAGGCTACCACCAACGCTACCTACGCCCGCACAACGTCCAACCGGGTGCAGCGAAGCAACAGCATCAACGGGTTGTACATCGGCATGCTCCGTACGCCCCCTGATTTTGACAGTCGCGGCTACAAAGGCGACTATTACGCGTCCCCCACGGCCAGCCCGATCCCGAACCGGCAGCGGACGTTCCGGCGTTACCTCGGCAACTCCGCCAATCCGGTTTATAACGACCCCCTCTGGGCGATTAACGAGCTGACGAACTCGACCGAAGTGGATCGGTTTATTCTGAGTTCGGAACTTCTGATCAAGCCCGTCGACTGGTTCGACCTGACGGCCCGGGGCGGTATTGACAGTTACACCGACCTGCGCATCACAAACTATCCCGTGTCGTCGGCGATCAACAACGGGCTGGGCAGTTTCGAAGAAAATATCCTGAAAGAAACGGAACTCAACGCGGACCTCATCGGCCGCTTCAACAAGAACATCACGCCCCATATCACCGGCAATCTGGTCGTCGGCTTCAACGTCAACGACCGGAAATATCTAAATCTGGGCGGCACGATGAACACGTTTATCATTCCCGATGCTCCGCCGAACTTCTCGAACTCCCTGCAGGCCAATGACCAGGCGTACACGACGACAACGCACCGGCGAACGGCCCGGCTGTATTCGACGCTCAACCTGGGTTTTTACGAGCAGTTGTTTGTGAATCTTTCCGTAGCGGGCGAAGCCGGTTCTACGTTCGGGAGTGCGTCGAAGTCGACGTTCTATTACCCATCGGCCGACGTAGCCTGGCAGTTCACGCAGTTGCCCCTGCTCAGCAACAGCCGCATTCTGACCTTCGGCAAGCTGCGGGCATCGTACGGGGTGGTAGGGGTTCAGCCCGACGCGTACCGCAACACGACTACGTTCATCAACGCATCGTTCGGGAGCTGGGGCGGTCCGGCCAGTGGGTCGGGTTACGGCAACGGGGCCTTCGTCCGGAGCAACCGGCAGGGCGATCCGAACCTGCGTCCGGAACGAAAGTCGGAATGGGAGCTGGGCACGGATTTACGCTTCCTGAATAACCGCCTGACGGCTGGTTTTACGTATTACCAGAACGAGATTGTGGATCTGCTGCTCGACGTAGCCGTGGCCGGCTCAACGGGATACACCCAGAAATACACCAACGCCGGCTCCATGACGAACAAGGGAATGGAGCTGGAACTGAACTACAACCTGTTCCGGCAGCGCGACTTTACCATGAACGTATTTGCCAACTGGAGCCGGAACGTGAACCGGGTGACGAACCTGGCTGGTACTGACATCATTACCCTGGGGGGCTTCAGCAGCACGGCCAGCACCGTAGCCAAAACCGGTTACGCCATGTCGGCGCTGTACGGTGGCGTCTACCTCCGGAATGCGGACGGTACGTTAAGTCTGAACGAAAACGGTTTCCCCCGCATTGCGCCTTCCTTTGGTGTCATTGGCGACCCGAATCCCGACTGGCGCGGTGGTTTCGGTACGAACCTTACCTACAAGGGGGTTTCGCTGAATGTGCTGTTTGAAACCTCGCAGGGGGGCGACTTTTACACCGGAACCCAGGGTGTTCTCTACCACTTCGGTACGCACCGCGACGTGGGCAACGACGTTACGCTGGCGCAGGATCTGAAAAACTATGCGGGCCGGGTTGTTCCGGCGGGCAGCACGGTGCGCGGCAACATCGGCGATTTCGGGGCCGGACCGGTGCTACTGGATGAGTCTTACTATACCTCCATCGGGGGAGGCTTCAGTACGCTCGTGGAGCAGTTTATTCGGGATGGAAGCTGGACCCGGATTCGGGAACTATCGCTCGGCTACAGCCTGCGGTCGCCCGGCTTCCGGAAGAAAACGAAGCTGCAGTCCATCGACTTCACCGTAACGGGGCGTAATCCGGTTCTCTGGACGAAAATCGTGGGGATTGATCCGGAAACGGCGCTCAACGGCGCCAGCAATTCGCGGGGGCAGGACTACTTCAACAGCCCCAATACCAGATCGCTCGTGTTCAGCATCAAGATCAACTATTAGTCCGTCGGCACTGATTGCCCGATGACAACCAACCACTTACATTAGCCATGAGACGTATCTATAAGTCACTTTATATCGCCCTGCTCAGCCTGACGTTCGGTTCCTGCGAATCCATCGTCGATAACCTGAATACCGACCCCAACAACCCCACGGATGCGCCGGCCAATCTGCTGCTCACCGGCACTCAGCTCGCCAATATGGCGGTTCAGGAAGGGATGGCCAGTCGGCTGGGCACGATCTGGAGCGGCTACCTGACGGGGGCCGACCGGCAGTGGCGCGACTATTTTCTCTACAACGTATCGGCCGGCGTATACGACACCGACTGGAACACCGTCTTCCGCGGTACTCACGCCAACGCGCTGATTGGGATCGCCAAAGCAACCGAACTGGGCAACCGAAAAATGCTCGGCATCATTAAGGTCGTGCAGGCCAACTCACTGGCGACGGCCACGGAACTGTGGGGCGATATTCCCTTTTCGGAAGCAGGCCGGATCGAAGAGTTTGCCAATCCCAAATTTGAGAGCCAGAAAGATGTGTATGCTAAGCTACTTGCTTTGCTGGACGAAGCCATCGCCGATTTCGATTCGGGCATCGGTACGGTGGGGGCCGAAGATATTCATTTCGGCGGGGAAGCTACGCGGTGGAAGCAGGTAGCCTATACGCTGAAAGCCCGGCTTCTCACGGACCTCAAGCAATACGATGCTGCGTACACGGCCGCTCAGAACGGCATCAGCGCCTACGCCAATTCACTCTATGGTCCGCACGGCACAACGACGAATATCAACGAGAACCACTTCTACTCGTTTCTCACGGCCCAGCGTACCGGCGACATCTACGCCGTTGGGGCTTATAACGTGGGGCTGCTCAATCCGGCCAGCACCGCGACGTACCGGGGCAACGTTAAAACTAACGAAACCGCCCGCTTTCGGTTTTACTACCGCGAGGCCGGCGTTAATACGCCCGGTAAAATTGAACCCAATACGGCCAGCACCGCTACTGCCAGCGGGTTTTTCGCCCGCGACGCCCGCTTTCCGATGGTGACGTACCAGGAGAACATCCTGACGCTGGCCGAAATGGCCCTACGTTCCGGAAAGGGGTTTGCCGTGGCGCTGGAAAACCTGAACAAATACCGTAGTTTCCTGAATGCAGGTGGCTATCTGAGCGCCAGCTATCAGGTGGCCGGCACGTTTAAATACGAACCCTACGTAGCGGCCGATTTTGCTGCCGGGGGCCTGGAAAATCCGGATGGGATATCGGCTGACAACGCTCTGCTGCGCGAGATTCTACAGGAGCGGTACGTTTCCTTCTATGGGCAGCATCTCGGCTGGAACGAAGAGCGCCGGACGCGCCGAGAAGCCGTTGGCGTTAAAATTCAACCCAACAGTGGTACGCAGCTACCCAACCGGTTTATTTATTCACAAAATGAATTAAACTCCAACCCCAACAGTCCAAAACCGGTACCCAGTACCTTCGATGCCATGGCGATTTATCAGTAACTGTTTCGGCGTTCGTCAGGGGTCATTGATTGTCATCCAGTTGTCATGATTAGTTCACGGTAATAATGGCAACAAACAACAATCAATGACCTCTGAAAGACAACCAAATGACTATTTCTTCAAGCCCGCATTCTCCGACACTTGCCCGGCAAAGCCTGCCCAGTCGATGTTGTTTTTACCTTTGGCTACGGTTGCCGTAAGCTGCTGAAACACGATGTTTGCGAAGGGCATCGGTACCAGCGCCTTCTCCGCTTCGTCGAGGAGCAGCCGCATGTCTTTCCGGATCAGGGCCGGTGGGGCTCCTACGGGCTGGTACACCTCATCAGCAATGAGTTTACCGTAGTTCCTGTATACCGGCGATGCAAACAGCGTAGTGCTGAAAAACTCGTAGAGGCTGGTCCGGCTGATGTTGTTCTTTTCCCCGAGCGTAAAAGCCTCGGCCATAGCTTCGATGGCACATCCCAGCAGAAAATTACCGCTCAGTTTCACCACGTTGGCCGCTCCCGGATCTTCGCCGAAATCATAGATACCCTGCCCGATCAGGTCAAGTAATGGCCGGACGTCGTCCTTTGCGGCTGTTTCTCCGGATACACAAACCCAGAGTTTAGCCGCCTGGGCTACCTCAGGCTTCCCAAAAACCGGACAGGCTACGTACCGGCTGTTTCGGTGCTGATGTTCCTGAGCAAGCTGCCGGGCTGTATCGGGTGAAATCGTACTGCATGACAGATGGACGGCTCCCTCCGACAGTCCGTTCAGGAGACCCAGTTCACCCATCGTCACTTCCTGCAGAGCCGCATCGTCGCTCACCATCGTAAACACCGCATCAGCCTCATATGCGGCTTCAGCCGGTGAACTGGCCCAGGTAGCGCCTGCCTTGATTAAAGGCTCAGCTTTGTCGCGGGTTCGGTTATAAATCGCCAGCGAATGTTCACTTTTGAGCAGATTCTGAGCCATGGCTATGCCCATCTGGCCCAACCCAATGAATCCAATGTGCATGATTTTCGTGTAAAGTTTGAGGTTCGATGTGTTTCTAAATGGCCTGCTGAGCCAACTTGACACTTTACCCATCAAACTATTTTAAATGACCTGGCGTACGTGTTTCTTATCGCTTGGCTTCGTCGTGGTATACCAGCACCGGCACCGACGTCCGATTCAGCATTCGTTCGGTAATACTGGGCTGGAGCAGTCCATCCAGAAAGCCCCGCTCCCGGGTGGTCATGATCAGCATATCAACCTCGTGGTGTGCCAGGTAATCGAGCAGGCCGTCCGTAACGCCACGGGCCTCAGCGGTTTCAATCTGAAGTTGCTCCGAACCGAATATGCGCTGAAACTGAGCCAGGTTGTACGTATCGTCGTAAACATCCGGCTGGTTGTCGGCTTTAATCTTTAGCACCCGAACCGTAGTGTTGAAGGCTTTCACCAATTCAACGACCTGTTTCAGGATACGGGTTTCCTCAAATTCGAGCTGTGTCGTATACACCACCGTTTTCACCTTAGCCGGCCGTAGCACCTCGTTTTCATGGGCCATTGTGGGTACTACCAGCACTGGGCACGGTGCCTGAAGGGCCACATCGGTTGCCGCACTGCCTACCAGCCGGTCGAAAAACGTCGTTACGTCGCTGCGCCCCGTAATGATCAGATCAGCATTCACGTCGCGGGCCACCTGAATAATTTCGTCCTCAACCGCGCCTACCCGCCATTCAGCGTCTACGTTGAGCCCATCGGCCTGAAGTTGCTGCACCAGACTGGACAGATTATCCTGACTGATCTGGAGCAGTTCGTCCGACGCGGCCGCGCCTATGCCCGGATCACCGATGGTCGGCAGGGTTGTATCGGGCACAACTGGCTGGTAAACGTGCAATACGGTTAGTTTAGCGTTGTACTGACGGGTGAACAGACGTACCCAACTTAGCGTGGGTTCAGTAGCGTTGGTGAAATCGGTTGGGAACAGGATGTTTTGCATACAGGAAGTGAATGTTTACGTAAGAGTAACAAAAAAACAGGACTACCTTCCCGTAGTCCTGCTGCAAAGTGAGTGTACAAGTATAGTGTTCTGCATCAACAGAGCGCCATTTCGGGGAAAGCAGTACTTTTAACCAGATCAACCACATTGCGGGCCTGCGTTTTGCGGAACAGATTGCTCCGGTGATTTCGCACGGTATTGATACTGATGCAGAGCCGTTCGGCAATCTCCTTGCTGCTCAATCCTTCTTTGATGAGTCGAATAATTTCAATCTCCCGGCCGGTCAACCCCTGATCCGCCGACGTCGGTACGTAACTGTTCAATTTCCGGTAGCCCAGTTCATCAACCCGGTACCAATCCAACTGAACTCGATTCACCAACCGTTCGGCCGACACGTCTTTAAACAGGGCAAAACTTTCGAACTGCCCGATGCCGTTAGCGAAGAACAGCCGCTCCTCGTGCAGGCTCAGGTACGTACCGCCCCGGCGCAGCCGGTAGTGCATTACAAAGCGGTACTGATTGATTTCAGTCGGCTCCGTTCCAAGCAGCAGTTCATCCACTTTTTGGATCACCCGCCGGTACGCATCGACATCATCGGGGTGGATGAGCGCGAATAAATCCAGAAACAGCTTCGAGTGGAGTTCGTCAGCCGGTAGCCCAAAAAAAGCGGCCCCGTTGTGGCTCAGAAAACGATAATTGTGGTGATGCAGACAGTGCGCCACTACCCAACCCGGAAAGAGTTTTTCAACCAAACTGACACTTACGACTTCCGCAGGGTCACTTATGCAGATTTGCTCCTCATTCATCATCACAACAATTGGTTTAGTTGCCACGTAGTGGCGGGTTTAGAACCAATAAATAAAGTAAGTGTACGTACATATTTATTAACACAAGTTTACTCAAAAAAAACGCATGTAAATGTTACAAACTCGAGCTTTCATGCACCCTTTTAGCAAACGGCAATTTCAACTTTCAGTCATTATATGAGTACGTACACACATAATACAAAAAAAATTTAGCGTATTGAGCACTGATTACATCCTTACTTCGGATTTCGTACCTTATCCAGAAGCATGTTCAACAAGAGCAGTTCGCCAGGTTCTAGGTGGGCGAGCAGGTTGTTAATTTCGTGCACTCGGGCCTCAACGGCAAGGAGTAGATCCAAGCCCTTCTGCGTAATGACAACGTCAACGGCACGTTTGTCGGCCAGCGAGGGACGGCATTCGATCAGTTTCTTCTTTTGCAGTTTTTCGGTAATTCGCGACACATTCGAGGACTTATCCATCATTCGCTCTTTTATAGCGTTGACGTTGACAGGATTGCCTTTCTGACCACGCAGGATCCGCAGCAGATTATGCTGGGGCCAGGTAATACCGAACGATTTGAAGAAGTCGCTGTGGGCCGTTTTGAGCCAGGTACCCGTGTAGATTAGATTAATTCCTGCTTTAGAAAGTTCATTCCGGAACGTAGCCTGCTGAATCTCATCTTCAATACGGTGGTATTCCTTTTTGTTATCTTCCATCTGCGTCTGCCCGTCCAGTGTTCGTCGGGAATGCCTCTGAGTCAAATCTTTCCCAATGATACGCATAGACGGGCAAACTTAAAATGGTGGTACTTACCGGTAGTAAGTGTTTGGAATACCCTTACAGTTCGTTTTTTCATCGCAGCCGAGCGCGTTCGTGTCGCCAATCTGTCAAATCTGACAGCATACCAACCGCATCAGGCTTCAGCACGAGTTAGTTGGATGCAGTCGGTTCGTCGTACAGAAAATCATCCATAATGACCAGATCGTACTGACTACCGTCCGCAAACCGACTCGACAGGGGAACATTCCCCGACTTGATAACAACCTTGGACACCCGATTGTCCGGAAACTTGACGCCTACGAACGAGAAGCCGTTCACGTCGTTGCGGACGGGCGCTTTGAACGTACCGAGGCTTTTGTCGCCCTCAAAAAATTCGAGGGTTGTGGAGTTGGCATTGTCGACGTCGGAGAAGATAGCACCGAAGCCTTTCACCGTCGCGGGCGTGTTGGTTCCCGGCAGGCGAAACGTTACATCGGTCTGATTACTACCCACGGCTACGAACGTCCGGGCCGGGCTGAAGGCATTGAACTGATTGCCGTAATCCGCAACTATATCCGTAAAGTCGTTGTCGCTGATGCGGAATCCGGTACCGGGGGTAGTAAAAACGGCCCCGCGTTTGCGTCCGGCTCCCACGGCCGGGTCGGTGCTGTTGAAGAAGTCGCCGGGGTACGTATCCACGTTTGTCAGGTTGGCCGGTACGCCATCCCAGTTGATCTCCCGACGGCCCGCGGTCTGGTTGAGCGTCGTGTTGAGCGGGTCGCCCAGCAAGGTCCGAAACTCGGTCAGTTTGGCCGTAATGTCGCCACTACCGCTGACCTGCGTGAAGTTAATGGTCGGCGTCGGGATTGGCGCTACCGGTTCATCTTCGTCATCGTTACAGGCGGATACTAACACCGTGCAGACTAAGCCAATTGTCCAGTTAACTACTGTGTTCACTTTCATTGTTGAATTATTTTTGGTTATCGAAGAATTTCGGTGCAAATCTCCGCTTATCCGCCCGGCCAGCCAATGGTAGTTTTGTACCATATTTTGTGGCAAACCATTGTCTTTCAGTATTTAGTACGAAAGGACTATTTACCCGATACCGGGTCACCCGGTACCTTTGTGGCCGTAATCAAGTCGAAATCGAGGTAGAGCGAAACGGGCTTATGTGTCACGAATCAATGAACAGTAAACAGATGGAACGTACCATATCAGACCCATACGTGGGGAGTCAAACGACTAGAAAAGGAATTCTTCTTATGGCTGGTGCCTTGCTGTGGTTTTTTGCCGAGCTACTATTCATCAGTCTCGGCTTATCCACCGGACCACCCGACCGCAGACCAGTTGTGGTAGAAGTTGGATCAGCAATAACCCTGATGATTCCGCAGCTGTGTTACCTGATAGGTCTACCGGCATTGTATGAGGTCGGGGCTATCAGCCGAAAATGGCCCGTTCGTTTTGCGCAGGCGGCTATTGTTGTGTATACGCTTCCGTTTCTGGCGGCCATGCTGATGAAGTCCGGCGTTTCAGGAGCGGGCAGGAATCCAGTGCTGTTCCTACTACCGCTGGGTTTGGTGCTGATTGCAATTAGCATGACGATCGTTGGCCTAGCTGTCAGGAAAACTCGCGTCTGGACCGATTGGCGGCAATACACGCCGTTCGCGGTGGGCTGGTTTCCGGTCGGCCTGATGCTGCCGCTGGCGGCTATCTACGGAAAACCAGATTACATGCTGGTCGCTGTCTGGGGGCTGACGTGGTTTTTGCTCGGCCTGGCTATCTACAAAAGCGGGCAGCGGACCAGCCGGGAGGCCATGATAGTGAGCAGTCAATCTTAGATCATACGATTCTTTCCGAAAACTATGGAGACACTAACCAGGACTACAGAGCAGCGGTCGGCGTCCACAACGCTGGCCAACGTTTTCTACGCCACGACTTTCTACAGCTACGGTACGGCCATGATGGACTACTTCCTGATCTACCCGTCGCGGGCCATCGTTGGGGAGCGAGAGTTCGTAGCCTACCACGCGTTGCTGGGCGATATGATTATACCAATCAGCGTCATTCCCTTTTTTGTGCTGACGGTGATGAACATCCTGCTGCTTCGCTTTCGCCCGAGTAGTGTTCCGAAGGGTCTGATCTGGGCCTCGCTGATCTGCCTCCTGATAGATTGGATATCGACGGCTTTCGTCCAGATTCCAATGAACCTGCAACTGAACGAAGGCAAGGACCTGCCTCTGATCCAGCGGGTGATGGAGACCAACTGGCTCCGTGTCTTCCTCGAATCGGCGCAGGCTGTGCTGGCGTTTATGATGATGCAAAAAAGTAAATAATGATAACGGACACGTTGATACAAACTGAGCGGCTCATTCTCAAGCCCATGGAGCCAACCATGCGGGAGGAATTACACCCTATTTTCACCGATTCGTCGGTTCGGCGCTACCTGATGGACAACAAAATTGTCGGGATAGACTGGGTTGACGACGTGACCGCAGCCAGTCAGCGTCAGTTTGAAGAGGGGAGTTGTGGACTGTGGGCGATCTACCAAAAACAGGAGCGCACAATCATCGGCTTTTGCGGCTACATCATGTTCGATCAACTGCAGTTAGGCTATGGTTTACTGCCCAATTATTGGGGGCAGGGCTACGCGACCGAAGCCAGCCGCGCCGTGGTTAACTATGGCTTTCGGCAGGCGGGCATGACCGAGATTATAGCGGCCGCAGACGTACCCAACACAGCGTCGTTTGGCGTGATGAAACGGCTGGGCATGACATTCTGGAAGACGGAAGGAGCCTTGGCGTATTACCGCTTACCAATGAATAACGCGAATTAATGACAGTAAAGTTGCAAATGAATATAGGTTAGGGAAGCCCACCGTACTTGTGCTTAATGTAATCAGCGGCTATCCCAACCAGGCTTTTGCGCATTGTCACATTTTCTATCCAATACCTGGTAGTCCGATCATGAAGAAATCAAAGTGCTGGCTGATACTGCATGCGCTTGCTCTGCTGACGCTAGTGGCAGCGTATAAGCAAGCAGAACCGTTGCCGAAATCATGTCTTTCATCGGTCGCCAGCGGTTTTATTCCCGACTGGCTAAGCATCATACCGGTTTGTTTATACCTCTTTTTATTGCTTGGTATGCTCCGACGCATACCATAGTTTAATCCTGATACTGATGAACACTACCCCCAAACACAAAATCCTGATTGCGACCATTCCCGCTGATGGACACTTTAACCCGCTGACCGACGTGGCTATGTATCTCAAGGAACAAGGCCACGATGTGCGCTGGTACACCGGTCGCAACTACAGCGACCAGTTAGCGGACATGGGCATACCAATGTATACGATACAGCAAAAAGTGGAAGTAACGCAGGACAACCTCAACGAAGTGTATCCTGAGCGCCTGAAACTCAGGGGTGCCGTCGCACGCATTAAGTTTGATATCCGGCATATCTTTCTTGGCCTCGTTAACACCTGCTTTGAAGACATCAGGCAGATTCAGGAAGAGTTCGATTTTGATGTACTGCTGGCCGACGCAGGCTTCGTGGCCGCTCATCTGATTCAGGAGAAGCTAAAAAAGCCGGCCATCGTCTTTGGCATTAGTCCGTTGATGGAGACATCGCGCGACTTACCCCCAAGTAGCCTGGGGCTTACCCCTAGACCTGGACTGGCAGGCCGCCTTCGCGATAGTCTGTTGCGAACGCTGATCACGAAGGTAATTTTCAACGACAGCACGAAGTATTACAACCAGATTATCGGTGCCCACGGCGTTGCCCCGATAAACGAAATCATTTTCGACACCCTGATCCGGCGCACAACCCTCTTCCTGCAAAGCGGAGTACCCGGTTTCGAATACCCACGAAGCGACATGCACCCGAACGTGCGGTTCGTCGGTCCGCTACTGCCCCGGAAGAAGACGTCGAACAAGCCATTTGCGTACGCTAAACTGGCCGGTCAGTACGAAAAAACGATCCTGATCTCGCAGGGAACGGTGGACAACAAAGAGCCTGACAAGCTGATCATTCCGACACTGGAGGCTTTCAAAGATAAACCGTATCTGCTACTGGTAGCCACGGGTGGTATGCACACCGCTTACCTGAAAACCCGCTATTCGCAGTCGAACATCATCATCGCCGATTTTATGGATTACGACGCGACTCTGCCAAACACGGACCTGTTCGTCTCCAGCGGTGGCTACGGCAGCGTTTTGCTCGGGCTCAGTTATGGCGTACCGATTCTGGGGGCGGGTAAGCACGAGGGCAAGAACGAGATCGTCGCCCGCATCGGGTACTTCAAGCTGGGCGTCAATCTGAAAACGGAGCGCCCGACTCCGCAGCAGATTGCCAGGGGGGCCGCCGAAATCTTTTCGAATCCCGTCTACAAGGAGAATGTCGCCAGGTTGCAGAATGAGTTTGCGCAGTACGATCCTAACCTGCTGACGGAACGTTACATTCGGGATGCCGTGGCTACGTTCCAGACCAATCGGCAACTTACAGTCTAATCTTACACCCAAGCGCACCTTCTAAACCAAGCTGCCTCATGATTCGCCTGCGTCTACAAATCATCAGTCGGCTACTCGTTACACTGCTGTTCGTAAGCTCCTGTACTAAAGGAAGCTTGCTGCCAGCCAGTCGGGTACGTACAGAACCGCCATCGTGGGTGCTTGACCGGCTGTATTTCGGTCGGTCCATTCCGGATGGTGGTCAGGTGTCCGAGCAATCGTGGCGATTGTTCCTGACGGACGTGGTTACGCCCCGCTTCCCGGATGGGTTAACCGTCTGGCGAGTCGAAGGGCAGTGGCGGGATACAACCGGGACTATCGTTCGGGAGCCTTCGTACCTGCTGGAACTGGCCCACCCCGACCAAGCCGATGCACAACGGAAACTTAAGGAGATCATCGCCGAATACAAACAACGGTTCCGGCAGGAGTCCGTACTTCGGATTACAGACCCGGTTGAGGTTGAGTTCTGACCAATGCACTTCGTACGTAACTAACGCCCAGCTATTTAGTAGTAAAGCACTATTTACAGCGGTGACCAATCGCGCTACCTTTGACGTAACGATTTAGCTCAGAGAGGCCCACCGCATTTATACGTATCCGCACGAAGAGCGCAACGCCCGGCTTTCTAACTCGTCACAACAACCCCGCGTTTATGACCCATTATTTACCCTCACGTGTGTGAGACACTCTTTCTCTTTTTTAACCAAAACCAATTTTCATCATGATTACTGAAGAAGTGAAGCCTGATCAGGGGCTACTGGAAGACATGGGCCTTGGTGGCCTTGCCTTGACCAAGGTAAACGAAGACGCGAGCCTGTCGGTTGCGTCCGAAGTGCTCATTAACGGCGACAAGCTATTTCACGTACAAAGTTACGACATCGGTGGGGGGCAGCGCCGGTACGATGGGATCTGGAAACCCGGCAACGATGGTCGGCCCGTCGTATATGGGTGGACGTTATCTGACTTACAGAAGAAAAACGGCGAATTATGGCAACAGGGCTTCCGGCTCTCGCACCAGTACAGCTACGACATCGGGGGTGGCCAACGGCGGTACGATGCCATCTGGATGCCCGGCAACGATGGTCGGCCGATTGTCTGGGGCTGGACGCTCGACGATCTGAAAAAGAAAAACGACGAGCTTTGGAAACAGGGCTTCCGGCTGACGCAGCAGCAGGCCTACGATATTGGCGGGGGACAATGGCGATACGACGCCATCTGGACGCCCGGCAATGATGGTCGACCCGTTGTCTGGGGCTGGACGTTGGCCGATCTGCAAAAACGTAACGGTGAGTTATGGCAACAAGGCTTCCGCATGGTTCATCAGTACAGCTACGAAATTAGCCCGGGGCAACGTCGCTACGATGCCATCTGGATGCCCGGCAACGACGGCCGGCCCATCGTCTGGGGCTGGACGCTGGCCGACTTTCAGAAAAAGCTCGGCGAATTATATGGGCAAGGCTACCGGCTGGCGCACCAGCACAGTTACGACATCGGTGGGGGGCAGCGCCGGTACGACGGCATCTGGATGCCCGCCAACGACGGCCGGGGGATTGTCTGGGGCTGGACGCTGGATGATTTTCAGGTTCGGCTGGGCGAGTTATACAACAAGCGGATTGCCATTGGTGATCAGGCGCTTTCGTTGCCTAAACTGCTGAGCGGCATCCGGCAGAAGCTGGACGGCAAATGCGTGGGCTACGGCGTTGTGATTTCGTACCGGGGTGGTGTTGAATTCCGCTACGACGCCGGGCTCGCCCGCACCGCTACCAACCCGCCCCAGCAGGATTTCTCGGTGTACCGGCGGACCAACCTCGCCAGCGTCAGCAAGACCCTTACGGCGGTTGGTGTGGTTAAACTGCTCACGGCAAAAGGGCTGAGCATCGACACTCCTATCGGGGCGTATCTGCCATCCGACTGGCACCGTGGCCCGAACGTAAACAGCATCACGTTCAAACAGTTGCTGACCCACACAAGCGGTATCCGCAACCCGAACAAGCTGGGTATGGATTACGAATCGGTGAAACGGTTAGTGGCTGAAGGAATCGGCACGGACAAGGCCTATCAGTATCAAAACCACAACTTCGCCTTGTTTCGCGTAATTATTCCTTACCTGAACGGGTTTAAGGAGCAGGGCGTGACCGACCGGGGCACTGCGCTGGCCCAATCTTATATGAATTACATGAATGCCAACGTATTCAAGCCGGCGGGCCTCAAAACCGTGACGGGGAAACCCGACGCAACCAACCCAACGCTGTTTTATCCGTTTCCGGCCGGCAAGGTTAGTGGCTGGGACTTTGGCGATGCATCGCTGGTGGTTGGCGGTGAGGGATTACACCTGTCGATGGACGAACTGAACCAGTTTGTGAGTCGACTGCTGTACACGGATACCGTCCTCAATGCGCAGCAGCGTAAGCTCATGGAAGACCATCAGTTGGGCTGGTTCCGGGGAAATGTTACCAACGGCACTCTGTTTTCGCATGGTGGCTACCTCTGGTTCCCAACCGACAACGGCGTCGCTTCCCTGAACACGTCGTACTATGCTTTCTCGATTGGTGTGGTGGTCACATTGATTCACAACTCGCCCGTATCGCCCGATCCCGGCAATTTCGTGATCGACGCTTTTAACGGAGCGTGGGGACCGCGCTAATGCCAGTAAACAAGGCTACAGCCCGCAGCGTCCTCCGGGGCGTTGCGGGTTGCGGCTAACCTTCCTCTTTTTTTATCTTCTTACTTTTTATCACGAATGAAGTACAACAAAAAACCTGTTGCGGGCTACATTTTTGCCCTATTATTTGCCGGGATGGCGATTTCCTGCTCCAAAGACAACATTGATAATTTTGTGCCGGAAGCTACCGTTCGTAAAATTTCTGATCAGAACATTCGCAGTAGGGCCGTGGCAGGGGTCGTTGGCGATACACTGACCGTAATCGATTATGGAGATGGAAGCTTTGTGGGCTTCTACGAGTTTTCGCCCGGCGAAGTGGCCATTCGGCAATCAGCGATTGCAGCCCCTAAACCCGGTCAGCAAAATGCCCGGGTAGCAGCCTCGCTGCAAATCAGCGCTAAGCTCGACCGCCTGAGTGAGCAAAACCAATCGCTGGTTGAGATCTACAAGGCCATTGCGCCAGCCCCTCAGGAAGCAACGATCAAACGATTGGCCGAAGCTCAGATCCGTCTGACAAAAGCAAAATCAGCAGATCAGTCAACCCCGATAGATCTGGGAGAATTACCACCACCTGATCGACCGGCTGACGCCAGTGCGCGGTCGGCCGCAGGGGGTTGTTCGGTTGATTACTATAACGATAACTACGGTGCCCAATGGTTCATTGACAATTACATCAACGAAAACCGGTTCCGTAAGGCCATGACCAATGAACAGTATGCCCGAATCAGAACCGTGAATGATTCGTACACGAAAGTAGCCGCGATGGCACCCGACTTTGCTACCGGCATTCGCTTTAGCGGTGAACGATTTCTGCCATGTCCGATTTTTGGAATCGGTGGTGGATGCCGATGGGAAAGTCGGTGGTCGTTCGATATTGCGCCAAGAGGAGTCGAGGTCTGGAATATCTACAGCAGTAAGGTTTACTCGTCAACAGCTGCCGGATATGATCCCTGCCGACGTGTGCATTTGGGCGTATGCAATGACACACCGGATATACAAGCCTGGAATTTTTGAAAAAGCTCATCATCAGCATCATCTCTGGTGTGTCAGCCTTTAACGACTCATTCATGTCAGCATTAATCATTCGGGCAACGGTTACCTGTGCGGCAATCGTTGCCCTGCTAACTCATACTGGCTACCCGCAAGTAGCCGGGGTCTACCCCGCCAAACCACCCGTTGCTCCCGTCCGCCCGGTCGTAGATGACTACTTCGGGACGAAGATTACGGATCCGTACCGCTGGATGGAGGACATGAAAAATCCGGAACTCCTCGGTTGGATGAAAGCCCAGGCCGACCACACTCGCTCGGTGCTTGACCAGATTCCTGGTCGGCGGGAAATATCAAAGCGACTCATGGAACTGAGTAACGCGGCACCTGCCCGCGTCAGCAGCGTCCGTCGGCTACCCGGCGAACAATATGTTTATCTGAAAACGAACGCCAACGAAAACATCGCGTCGTTGTACGTTCGACGGGGCCTGAAGGGCACGGAAGTTCGACTCGTTGATCCGCGAAAACTTACCCCAAACAACGCCCAGCCGGTATCCATCAGCTACTTTAGCCCGTCGTGGGACGGTAAATGGATCGCCGTCGGTCTGACACCCGGCGGCTCCGAGAACGACACGTACATTCGCATCTACGATGTCGCGACGGGTCGAGAAACCGGCGAAACCATTGATCGAGCGCGGTACGGGGGAATCGCGTGGCTACCCGATAACCGATCCTTCTTTTATACCCGTCTGCAACAACTCCCGGCGGATGCGCCAAAAGCGGAGTTGCAGCAGAAATCGCGAGTCTATCGGCACGTGGTCGGTACATCGGCCGACCAGGATCGGGTGGTTTTCGGTCATAGCGTTGATCCGGCCATTGAGGTCAGCCCAACATTGCTGCCCCGCCTGCATACGTTCCCCAATTCCGTTTACGTGCTGGCGACGGTCGAAACCGGCGTTGGCGGTGGACAGACGATCTACGTTGCTTCGCTGGCAAACATCGGTGTAGCTGCCGGTGAACTCGGCCCGTCACCGTGGCGCAAAATCTGTGACGCAACCGATCAGGTAACCGACGCGCAGATTTATGGCAACGACCTGTACCTTGTCACGCACAGGAACACACCCCGTTACAAAGTTATTCGCACGAACTTGAAAGGTCCGGATCTGGCAACAGCCACGGTTATAGTGCCACCGGGTGAAGCCGTGATTGGGGGTAGCTATATGGCTGGGGGAGATGCGTTACACATCGCCGAAGATGCGTTGTACGTCCAGCAACTGAATGGTGGATTAGGCCAGATACGGCGTATGCCATTCAGGAAAAGCGAAAAAGTGTCAACTGTGATGCTGCCTTTTGACGGGACGCTGACCAGTGTACAAGCTGATCCACGAGTGCCTGGTTTAGTGTTTTCGATCACCTCCTGGACAAAAGCGGCCCGACATTATGCCTGGAACCCGACCACCCGCCGAAGCAATGACCTGGGTTTGCAACCGAAGGGGCCATACGACGAACTCACCAATGCCCAAGTCCGGGAGGTAACGGTTAAAAGCGCCGATGGTACTGCCATTCCTTTATCAATCATTCACAAAAAAGGAGTCAAGCTCGACGGTACGAATCCCACCTGGCTCAATGGCTATGGTGCCTACGGCATACCGTCACTGTCGGGGAATAGTCCCATGATAACGGCCTGGGTAGAGCGGGGTGGGATCTACGCCGTCGCTCACGTGCGCGGTGGTGGCGAATACGGGGAAGAGTGGCATCAGGGCGGCTACAAAGCGACCAAACCCAACACCTGGATCGATTTCATTGCCTGCGCCGGGTACCTGATCGAGCAGCAATATACCTCACCGAGGCACCTGGGTGGGCTGGGCATCAGTGCGGGTGGTATCCTCATCGGCCGGGCCATGACCGAACGGCCTGATCTGTTCCGGGCCGTCGGCATCGCCGTGGGTCTGACCGATATGCTCCGCTACGAAACCACGGCCAACGGCGTACCGAACATTCCCGAATTCGGCAGTGTGAAAACCGAAGAGGGTTTCAAAATCCTGCACCAAATGAGCGCTTATCACCACGTGAAAGACAGCACCGACTATCCGGCCGTATTACTTCATACGGGAATAAACGACCCGCGCGCGGACCCGTGGATAATGGCCAAAATGACCGCCCGATTGCAGGCGGCATCGACAAGCGGGCGTCCAGTAATGCTACGTGTCGATTACCAGAACGGGCATGGCCCCGGCGTGACAAAACAGCAGCGAATCGAGACCTACGCGGACGCCATTGCTTATCTGTTCTGGCAACTGGGGCACGTGGAATTTCAACCACCGTGGCCGGGCTGTCAGGACTAAGCCATCTTTACCACCGTGGTCTGTGTCCTCACAGACCACGGATCAGGGCTATCCATACTAATTCGGTTGTCCTGGGTAATTCTGAATTGGTAGGTGTAACGTTAAGTCTTGCCCGAGCAGCCTATGACTGAGATTGCTGTAAGTCCGTCTCATGAGTTGAAGCAGGGATAATAGAATGAGACTCCTTCTTAAAAACGACAATAGCCCGGTTAACCGGGCTATTGTCTATCAGAAACAACAAATCTTTTGCTTTAATCACCCACCACGGTTAGTGCGCTACCAGCCAGTTTTCGCCGACACCAATGCCGGTTTCCATCTGCACCGCCATCGGAATCGCTGTTTTCATAATGTGGTTCACGTTCTCGCGCAGGATGTCCAGTTCATCGCGGTGGGCGTCGAACACCAGTTCGTCGTGCACGGTCAGGATCATCTTCGACTTCAGCCGTTCTTTGCGCAGAAACTCGTGAATCCGAATCATCGCGATCTTGAGCATGTCGGCCGCGCTGCCCTGAATCGGCGCGTTGATGGCGTTGCGCTCGGCAAACATCCGGTCGGTAATGTTCCGCGAATTGATGTCGCGGAGGTAGCGCCGACGCCCCAGAATCGTTTCGGCGTAGCCGCAGCCCCGCGCTTTATCGATGCTCTGGTCCATATAGGCTTTCACGGCCGAAAATTCCACAAAGTACTCCTCGATAATCTGCGACGCTTCCTTGCGCGGAATCTTGAGCCGCTGGGCCAGCCCGAACGACGAAATGCCGTAAATAATACCGAAGTTGATGGTCTTGGCTTTCCGGCGCATATCGCTCGTTACCTCGCTGATCGGTACGTGGAAAACCTTGCTGGCCGTCTGCGTATGAATATCAATGCCGTTGTTGAACGCGTCGAGCATGGTCTGGTCCCCGCTGAAAGCCGCCATAATCCGCAGTTCAATCTGCGAATAGTCGGCCGACATAATCAGGAATTCCTCGGAGCGGGGCACAAATGCCTTGCGGATTTCCTGGCCGCGCGGTGTCCGGATTGGAATGTTCTGCAAGTTTGGATTTGCCGAACTTAATCGCCCCGTCGACGCTACGGCCTGGTTAAACGAGGTATGAATCCGGCCGTCGCGCTTGCTGATAAGCAGCGGCAAGGCATCCACGTATGTATTTTTCAGCTTGACCAGTTCGCGGTAATCAAGAATCTTGCGGGCAATCTCGTGTTCTTCTTCCAGCTTCGACAGGATTTCTTCGCCGGTCGCGTACTGCCCCGTACGGGTCTTTTTGGCGTTTTTATCCAGCTTGAGCTTATCGAACAGAATCTCACCCAGTTGCTTCGGTGAGCCGATATTGAAGGCCCCGCCCGCAATCTCGAAAATTTCCTGCTGTACCTGCCGCATGTCCGTTTCCAGCGTTGCCGAGAGTTCGGCCAGGGCGTTGGTATCAATGCGAATGCCTTCCAGTTCCAGATCGGCCAACACCTGTACGAGTGGCATTTCTACCTGATCGAACAGCTTGTCGAGCTTATCCTGCTCCAGCCGGGGGGCAAACGTTTCCTTCAGTTGCAGAGTAACATCAGCATCTTCGCCGGCGTATTCGACCACCTTCTGCACATCCACGTCGCGCATGTTCAACTGGCCTTTGCCTTTCTTGCCAATCAACGATTCGATCTCAACGGGGTGATAGTTCAGGTACGTCATGGCCATAATGTCCATGTTGTGCCGCTGCTCAGGTTCGATCAGGTAGTGAGCGATCATCGTATCGAACAGCTTGCCCTGCACTTCCACGCCGTACTTTTTCAGCATCAGCAGGTCGTACTTCAGGTTCTGCCCAATCTTACCGATATTCGGGTTCTCCAGCACCGGCTTGAATACGTCTACAATCGCCTGCGCTTCGGCGGGGTCGTCGGGAACGGGGACGTAGAACGCTTCGCCTGTTCGGTAGCTGAACGCCAGCCCAACCAGATCGGCCTCGACCGGATCGAGGGCCGTCGTTTCAGAATCAAAGCAGATGGCCTCCTGTTTGCTCATGAAGTGAACCAGGCTCTCGCGCAGTTCGGGCGTATCGACGAGCCGGTAATCGTGCTTAACGGACAGGATAGTCTTCCGTCGCTCCGGTTGTACGTCGTCAATTTCTACGTCGGGATAGACATCCAGATAGGCTGGCCGATTGGCTTGTGCCGTTTCGGTCACCTCGTTGCCAACGGCATCGTCGGTGGTGATGGTATCCTTCACCGCATCCGGCGTGGCCGATGTAGCCGAAGCCGTCGGCGCCTTTACCGGCGTTGCCTTGGAGCGTTTCGGCGCGGGCTTGGCCGCTGGTGTTGCAGGCGTATCATTCGAACCAAAATCAAACGGCAGATCATCGGCCCCCGACGGTGTTACGTCCGTACGGCTCTCAGCAGGCATCGGCATGAAGGCCGGGCTATCGAACAAGCCCATTTGTCCAGACGTACTGCTCTTACTACGGTCAGGTGCTGTAGCCGCTGCTCCTTCCGATCGTGCCCCCCCCTCAAAATCAGAACCCAGCAGCCGGGTTTTCATCTGCCGGAACTCCAGTTCATCAAGCAGAGCCGCCAGGCGAGGTTTGTCGTATTCGGTATGCAGAAGGGCTTCCTCATCAAACGCAATGGGAACGTCGAGGTGGATCGTGGCCAGGTGTTTCGATAACATTCCCTGCTGGCCGTAATTGATGACGTTTTCTTTCAGCTTACCCTTTAATTGCTCAGCGTTGGCAATCAGGTTTTCAACGGAACCGTAGTCGGCGATGAGTTTCTGCGCCGTTTTCTCCCCAATGCCCGGAATGCCCGGGATGTTGTCGACCGAATCACCAACCAGACCGAGCATGTCCGTTACCTGCTCAATCCGCTCAATCTGCCAGCGGTCGAGGACTTCGGCAACGCCGAGCTTTTCGGCCGGTTTGCCCATAAACGCGGGCTTATAAATGTGAATGTGCTCTTCGACCAGTTGACCGTAGTCCTTATCAGGAGTCATCATGTACACCTCAAATCCGGCCAGGGCCGCCTTTTTAGCCAGCGTCCCGATTACGTCGTCGGCTTCGAACCCATCCAGTTGAAGAATAGGAATTTGCATAGCCTCAATAATCTGCCGGATGTAGGGTTTGGCAATGCTGATGTCTTCCGGCTGCGACTGCCGCGTAGCCTTATACATCGGAAACTGCTCATGCCGGAAGGTTGCTTTGGCCGTATCGAACGCCACCCCAATGTGGGTGGGCTTCTCCTTGTTCAGTACCTCCATGAGCGAGTTCATGAAGCCGAAGATGGAACTGGTATTCAGCCCGCGGGAGGTGATGCGCGGGTTTTTGTTGAATGCGAAATGGGCGCGGTAGATAAGCGCCAGCGCGTCGAGTAAAAAGAGTTTTTTCTGTGGCCTGGTCATTCGGTTGACGACTGCGAGGGGCTGATCAGACGGTTGAAACAGCCCGCCCAAAGTACGGAAATTGCCTTCTATAGTACAAAAACATAACAGCACCGGCAGTGTTTTGATTCCGGCTTTTCGATGTCACAGCCGCCCAAAAACGCGTTAAGCTGCCCGGCTGGAGCAGCTTAACGTATAAACCTGTATTTGTGCCGTTACGGCAACAATACGCGGTCAATCTTATGGATAACGCCGTTGGTTGCGTTAATGTCGGGGGTGGTCACCCGCGACGGGTTACCGCCATTGCCCCGCCCGGTAACTGTAACGGCTGTTGAACTGACGCCCACTGTAACCGTTCCGGTCTGGAACGTAGTGATCGTGGCCCCGTTGGTTAGCGTGGGTGAATACGCCCGAACAGCCGGAATTACGTGATAGGTCAGGATACCCCTCAGAACATCCTCCGGGGCCGCGGTGATGGCGGCTACCGTAGAGAAAGACGTGGCCCGGAACGCTGCGTTCGTTGGCGCAAAAACCGTTATCGGAATGGCCGGATTGTTTAAAGCGGTTGTTACTTCCGCGCCCCCCCGGAGGGCAGCAGCCGTCAGCAGACTCAGGCTCGTATCGGCCTGAACGACCGCCAGGATTGAACCGGTCGGCGGCAGCAGCACCCTGTCAATAACGTGGATGATACCATTCGACGCGGCTACGTCGGCCTGCAGCACCCGGGCTCCATTGACGGATACGCCCGTTGCGGTTCCTGAGGTTGAAGCCGCTTTGCTGATGTATATCGTACCGTTAGCGCTCAGCGACGTTGGCTGGGCATTCTGCCCCGTATTGATAGCCGATGCCGGTACTGATCCACCTATCACGTGATATAGCAGGATGTTCCGCAAGGCGTTCTGATCCGCAGCATTAACAGCGGCAGCGTTGGCGTAACCGGCCGCCCGGAATGCATCGTCTGTTGGGGCAAACACGGTATAGGGACCCGGCTGTCGTAACGTGGCATCCAGCCCCGCCCGGGCCAGGGCCGCATTCAGCAGGGTGAACTGGGCGTTGGTTCCAACAAGTTCGGCGATGTTTGCCGTAACCGGCGTATTGTCGTCATCATCTGAGCAAGCTGTCATGCCGAAGACAAACAACGTAAACAGGGCGGCAACGATCAGACCCGATTGCCACGGAAAAGTGGTAGATAATTTGATGTGCATTGGTTTAATCGATAGTGTACGTTTACCTGGGTTTTACCATACTACATACTCCCTCCGGAAGTATGTATTTGACTCAAACTACTGTATAACCAGTTTGTTCACGTACTAAGCAAACGCCCCCTCACCTACCGCCGAAAAATAGTCCGGAACGCCCTGATCATTTCCGGAACCGCCAGCGCCACCGATGCCACCGACGCTACCGTAGCGGCCTGGCAGTAAGCGCAGAAAGCTTTGTTTTCCTGCCATTCCTCCCGGGCCAGTTGAGCGGCCGTACCGACGTCCACCAGTGTCTTTACGCCCGTCGCGATTGGGAGCCAGGGCTGGTCTTCAACTCGATTTTTACCTCCGGCTCCAGCCAGCCAGGCCGTCAGGCCGTAGGTTACGACCATCATCAGCGCGTCGGGCGTTTGCAGCCGTTTATAAGCATAGTCAGAGGCATCGACCTTGTCGGAATCGAAGATTGAAACCGGTGGATCAGGCAGGTGTTTGATGATACCCGTCTGGTACAGTGAGACAATCTGGCCCGCGGCTACACCCAGTAGGGAAAGGCCGACAATCCAGCGCCGGTTGGTGAGGTCGGCCGACTGCTCTTCGCGCAGTTCGTGCGATAGTTGGGTTGGATTCATAACGTTTAGTTAGTTTGACGTTCGTAGTTTGTGGTTTGTAGTTGCTACTGTCTGTCTTCAACCACAAACTACGAACAACAAACGAAAGGCCTTGTTAACAATTCCGAGTGTATGTCATGAAACCAGCCGATCCGATTCCCACCTACCGACCCGACGCCTTTGCCAACGACTACCTCGTTCGTGATCAGCCGATTCCTGCCGACTGGTCACTGTCCACGATGGCGTCGGGGTTTGCGGCCGTATACCGGATTGAGCAGGTCCGGCAGTTCTTCCGGTTTCCAATTGCCCCCAACCGTATTACATTCTACGACGGGCTTTTGCTTACCGCTGGCACCTTGCATCGGCAGTGTGGTCTGTATGATGTTCAGCTTACACCCAACAGCCTGTTGGTGCTGGCTCCGGACACCATCAACGCAACGGATTTTATTAGTGAGGATGTGACCGGATTTTATTTTCATTTCGACCGCGAGTTTTTTGTCACGAATCTGGCCACTCCCGACCTGCTGGATACCTGCCCATTTTTTGAAGCGGGTAACGAACCATTCCTCAACCTGACCAACGAGCAGTCAGCGTGGTTTACGACCTTACTTGGGTTAACTGAACAAATCCTCCGGGCCAACTCACCTGACAGCGCCCGGGGACTCCTCCAGGCATTAATTGTCCGGGCGACCCAGTTGCATCAGCGACAGCCTGAGTCGTCAACCTCTTCCCCTGCTGATATCCGGCTGACGGCCGCCTTCAAGCGTTTGGTGCAACAGCAGTACGTAAGCTGGCATGGTGTCAGCCAGTATGCCGATGCACTGGCCGTAACGCCCAATCACCTCAACCGCGTTGTGAAACGCACCACGGCCCGACCCGCCAGCTTTCATGTAGCAACGTTGCTGATCCTGGAAGCGAAACTGTTGCTAAAAAACAGCCAGCTATCTGTAGCCGAAATTGCCGCGAAACTGCATTTCGACGATCCGGCATACTTTGGTCGCTTCTTCCGTCAGCAAACCGGCCAGACGCCGACCGCCTACCGGCATTCGGCCTGATTTGTCCGGTAAGGGACCGCAATCCTCCTACCCCTCCCTTACCCTGCCAGCGTAATTTTGCTTCCATCAATCACGATACAACAAGCATATGGAAGCGACAATCCAACAACGCAGCTCGACCACCGGGCGCATCCTGAATAGTCTTTTGCTGATTGCCCTTGTCAGTCATGCGATGTGGCTGTTTGGCAACGTGTACGAAGCCATCGTGGATGCGCCAAACCTGACCGCATCGCCGGCTGCGGCCCGGCAGTGCTGGCTTGATTACCATAGCGTGACTAACCCGATTTTTTACCACATCCCGAATACGCCCATTGGCTTCTTAACGCTGATCGTGGCATGGTGGCGCGGTAAGAAATCGTTACCTCCTAACGCTCAAAAGTGGCTGACGTGGGCTACTCTCGGATCGCTGGGAGCCGTTTTGCTTACAGTATACGTAGTCACTCAGATTAATCTGCGGCTGTATTTCGGCGGCCCGAACCCCGATAACGCCGACGTACTCGATCTGGCAAACCAATGGATTGTTCTGAATCTGTTGCGGATCGCCTTTGAAGTAGTTACGGTGGTTTACCTGTTTCGCACGTACCTGACTTTCTACAGTTCACGTATTATACGGACTGATTATGTCTAACGTCCGCCGGCTCCACTGGTTTCTGGGGTTTACCATCTTCGGGCTGGCCCATTGGTTCTTCGGCAACCTGTACGAAACCGTCGTGTTTACGCCGAATACCCTGTCCGACCCCGCGACCGCCCTGACACACTGGAATGCCTTTACGAAGGTTACCAATCCTGTCTGGTATTTTATTCCGTTAAGCCCCCTGACGTTTGTGGCCGCGGTTGGGGCTTACTGGATTAGTCGCGACCACGATAAGTCATTACGTAACTGGCTGCTGGCTACCTTGCTTTTCACATTAGTTGCGGTATTCATGACAGTGTACATCGTTACGCAAATTAACCTGAACGTATTTTTCTCCGGGGCCGACCTGCTGGCCAACCGGGCGCAGGTCAACCAGTTAGTCTGGCGGGGTATGTCCTGGGGCATTGTTCGGCTTGTGTGCGTTGGAGCTGCACTCTATACGGCCGTAAAAGCCGGTTATAGGGTGTTACGTACTGGTTCGGACGGTACGTAACAGCTACGGCTTCTCCAGGGTCATGTACAGCCGCAACCGGAGCCGATAGCCTGCCTTAAATGCGTCACCGAACGTCAGCCGTTCAAGTGGAAGGCTGTTGGTTTCCGTGATGGCCTGTAGCAAAAGCGGACGGTTAGGTAGACGGGCTTTTAGTATTTCGTTCACGTAGTACGTTATATTGAAGGTGTACTGCGCCTGCTGTTCAAGATCGTTCGGGTCGTAGCCATAATACCCCACAACCGTACTGCTGCTCCCTTCCGCATCCGGCACGATGCTCAGCGTTTCGTTGAGGCTATTGGTCTGGAACAACACAAGCCGCGACGGGGGCGCTGCGTTATCGCGCCGGTCGCGCCGAATGGGTTCAAGAATCAAATCCGCCCGATTAATGCCCCGGTACTGTTGCGTCTGCACGAGTTGGGTCAGGCCCGGAATCTCAAGCCGGGCACGAAGCATGGCTCCAGCCGCTATGAAGGCCGTGTTCTGAGTCAGGCGGCTGCTGACGGCATCCAGCCGCGTTCGCAGATTGCTGAGGGGGGTACCGGTCCGGTCCCCGGCCACCTGACTAAAATGAGTGCCAGTCAGGTCGAAACGGATTGTACTTCGGGTCTGATTCAAATCCGTATCGTGGTAGTACAACACCAATCCTGCTTCGGCTGACGATATGCCCAGCTTCAGCAACAGGTTGGTCGACGGATCGCTTAGCAGCGCCAGCCCTTTCCAGTAAGCATCCATCGTCTCTTCGTCGATGATCACGCGGTTGCGCAGTTTGTCGAAAAAATCCTGGCTTAGGGCGTTGGGCAATCGGATTCGTACCTGGCGACTGCCGTACCTCGGCCATGGGCGAAACGTTTTGGTCAGCAGGGGCGTCGGTTCATAAGCAGCCGCATCCAGGTTTGAATACGTCTGGTCGTCGAGTTTGGCCCGAAGTTGGTGAACGTTAAGCGTCAGGAGTTGCGACGTATCACCGTAGGCTGTACCCAACGGCAGTACCAGCACCAATGAATCAAAGCGAACCGTTTGCTGATCCGGTAAGCTATGCGTGGCATACCCTAAGGAAACAAAACCCTTCGCCGTCGTTTGCCCAGCCTGTGGGTCAGCCCACCGTCCTATCAGCACACTACTGTCGGCCGAGGTGGTGAACGTATCAGCCAGCACGGTCGACGCAAGCACCGTAACCGAATCGACAAGCTGAACGTCGAGTTCGCGGGGTGTTACAATCTGCTGCCCTACGGTCAGATCACCCGACTGACAGCCAGTAAAAATAATAGCGATTAAGGAAACCGACAGATAGGTATGAATTCGCGTCATGAATAAGAAGTCGTTGAAATGGGCGTCAGGCTGCGATTTCTTCGCAGTGGCATTGAGCGGCCACGATCGTTACCTGACGCCCAGCAGATGAAAAGCACTAGCGAACCTCCTCGGGCCGTAGCGTTGGGGGAAACTCCCCCTGTTGCAGTTTGCTGAGTACGCGTTCGCCCACACGCCGGGCATGCGCTTCATCGGTAAACCGCTGCTGGCCGGACAGACCAGGCACGACCGGCTGGTAGATCAGGGGTTTCGCGCCCTGCCGAATCTCGTACACCCAACCGGCTTCTGTCTGGAACACCCGCAACGCATAGCGCGGATGCCGGCCAAACAGCCAGTAGGCACTGAGCAGCACTGCCCAGAGACCGAGTACCAACCAGGTGCCCCAGATTCGATTCGTCGGTTTAATCATCGCTGTCGCGTTCCTTATCAGGATCAAATTCCCACAGATCATCCAGCCGCCCTGTTCCGACGCTCCCGGTTGTTACGTAGCCTTTCCCGTTGATGGCAAACCCAACGGCATACGAACGCGTACTGCCTTCGAATGCCCCCCGGTCGTCGCTCCACGAATCGCTCGCCGGATCGTATTCCCACACGGTGTTGTTGCCATCACCGAGCAGTACGTACCCTTTTGAGCCAATGGCGAAGGCTACACCGTAGCTGCGGGCTACCGTCTCTTCGTCGTCAAATTCATCTTTTTCAACCCACGTATCCTGTGCCGGATCATAAGCCCAGACATCCTTCTGGTTTATGCCATTGTTGTTGCCTCCAACCACGTAGCCTAGTCCGTCGAGTACGAAGGCCACCGCCCCGAGTCGTTTGGGACCTGAATAACTGGCCACGCGCTGCCACTGGTCAGTGGCAGGGTCATAGGCGTAAAAATCCTTGAGGTAATTACCGTCGAACCCCGTTCCGACGTAGCCTTTGTTGCCGATCGTGAATGCCACCGCATTCCGGCGGGCTGACCCTGCATAATCGGCTATCTTTCGCCACGCATTGGTAGCAGGGTCGTATTCGTAAAAGTCTTTGAGTCGGTCGCTGTTGTTGTCGAGACCGGTACCGACGTAGCCTTTGCTGCCAACCGCAAACCCGACGGCTGCAAAGCGAGGGGTTCCGGCATAGTCGGCTATCTGCGTCCAGGTATTGCGGGCCGCATCATACCCCCAGAAATCGGTCAGGCGTTCGTTATCGGCGTTCGTACCGGTGCCAACGTAGGCAATGTTGTTGATGATAAACCCGGCGGCTGCCTGCCGGGCAACCCCTTCGAAATCAGACCGACGACGCCAGTCGCCCATCACCGCCACCTCATCGGAGCCACTACAGCCAATGAGCCAGCCACTGGCAAGGGTGAGCATTCCGGCCGCCAGTCGGGGCCATAACGAACGAGTCGAAAAGCAATGTATCATGAGAACGTTTACGTGTTTTCGAAGGTGAGTCCAATCGGGTCTGCAAGGTTGGATTAGCCCCCTGTTAATAAATGTTAAGCGTGAAAACGGGATTAGTTGGCTGGAATGAGCCGATACGTGTACTGGACCGTGATGGCCTTATTATCGGCATCCGTTTCTTCGGAGGTGAACGAAAAGTCGAAGTTGGTATCCGACAGCGTTAGGATCGAAAAATCGCTTTGGCCGTCCAGGCGGAGTTTGGAATCCTGTTCGACCAGTTCCCAGTTGCCCTCGTAGCTCGTCGAATCGTTGAGGAAGGTATACGAACCATTGTTCTCAAAATTGAACCGATACGCCGACAGATCGGCGTCATTGGTCGTTCCGCCCTTCTGGTAGTACGTGTAGGTGAGGTTGCTGTAGCTGTACTGAGCGCTCTGGACCTGCCAGTTCCGGCTGAGTAGCTGGCTCTTGGCAACAGGTTGCGGATCGTCCGTGCTGGAACAACCAGCCAGCGTAAGTATACTGAGCGTAGTCATCAACAGCAGGCGCTGGGCGGAGGTGAGGTAATGGAGTAGAATCATGGCGATTTCAATTACGTTTCGCCAATGCTAACGCTGGATTTTGTGCATTCAGCCGCCCTCTGCTACGTTCGAGCCCTTTCCGGCGAAGAACAGGCCAAGTTCAGCGACGAGGGTACAACCGCATCGTTGAACTTGGCGCAGGTGTGGATGGGTGGTGTCAGGTTCCGAACCCGGCTCCACCCATCCAACACAAGCCACTGATGACTACTTTTACGGCTTTCCTGTCCAGAAGAAGCCCAGACCTGCCAACAGCGTGGCAAGGTTCTGAAGCTGAGTGCGGAGAAACGAGGTGGAGCGGGACAGGTGATATTCAATCGTTTTTTCGGACAGGCCCAGTTGGGCGGCAATTTCCCGATTGCTCATCCGCTCGAAACGATTCAGCAGAAACACCTCGCGTGTTTTGTCGGGAAGCTGGGCCAGTGCCTGATTAAGCGACTCGGAAAGCTCCTGATACTGAACAGCTGATGTCGTTTGGTTTGATTCGGCAGGCCGTGCGTGGAGAATGTATTCGGCGTACTGATCGCTCTGGAGTTGTTGCCGGACATGGTCAATAATCAGATTCCGGAGCGACGTAGTGAAGTATGCTTTCAGATTATCGACCCGAAGGACTTCGCGCTTCTGCCAGAGTTTCAAAAACAGTTCCTGCACCAGATCCTGTGCCAGTTCGCTATCTCGGAGCTTGCGGCAGGCTACGACATACAACTCGAACCAATGCCGGTCGTACAGGGTCCGAAAGGCCTGCTCATCGGCGTGCCGAAGCCGGCCGACCAGTGTCTCATCGCTCAACTCCTGCCCTAACATGGTCGCAAAATTCGCTACGTACGGCAAACCAGCGCCAGAAAAGCTGTTAAGGTTTTGTGAAACTGAGGCAATGCGTCTGTTAACCAGCGTATGGCACAGTGGAATCGGGCAGAATTCGCAACAGCATCCAGCCGTTTAGCAGTACTCCGGCAAACGCAGCCGGTTGCCGGTACCATAAGTCAGTATACCGAAGTCGTTCGTAAGTAACTGGGTCAAAGTCAGCCTCCAGACTAAACTGAATAGGAAGTTGAATCAGCAGTGTTGATATCGTTGGAATCAGCAGTAGTATCAACGACGCCCAGATCATCCAACGCGGAATAGCCACCGACCTAAACCAGAACATCAGTACAGCCGGAATGTAAACCAGAAAAGTTGGGACAACATAGAGCGGGATGATAAGCTCGTCAACAGATTGTTTGAACGCCCGCCATCCACCAGTGATGTAGGGCCAGCTCGGGTAATATACAAACACTTCGAGAACGGTAGCCCCATAGATATAAAACCCCAGTGCGAGCCTAAGCATAGTTATCCAGGCCGTTAACCGAGTGTGTGTTGACACGTTCATAAAACAGTATGTGGTTGATTGTCTGATCAGGTTTGCGGTCCGCTGAAGCCGGGGCCTGGTTTCACGTCCCGGTACACCTGCGTCAGGTCGGTATTATGCACCAGTCGAACAGACCAATCCGGCCCTACGTGTCGGCAAATGATCTGAATAACACCGTTTCGCATCGGGATCAGTTGCCCGGCCGGCGTTGAGCTGTTCTCGACCTGCCACTGCCCCGTCACGATAACCAGCCCCTCGATCAGCGACCGAATGTAGAGATTGGTGAGCGACAGCACGGCCTCTTTGTTTACTACGGCGAACGGATACCGGTGCTGTTCAATGATCTCGCTGCGGTTTGTAGCTACCTGCCCTACTACATCGATAAACTCCGCATCGTCGGTGAAGATGGTACCGAACAGGGTCGGGTCTTTAGTATTCCATGTGTCGACAAACCGCTCCAGCAGCGCCGTAATGGCCTGCGTCTGGTCTTCCGGTAAGGTTGAGTTGATAGTCATGATTGTTGATTGGATTTGGTTAATAGGCCAGTACGGGCTTTTGCCGTACGTATTGATCGGACGAAATCTGCTGAATGATAAAGTCAGCTACATCAGCGCGGCTAATTTGCGACCCTCCTTCGGGTGAGTACGTTACGCTAACCCGATAGCGCCCCGTAGCCGGTCCATTGGTCAGCGTAGTCGGTCGGACACAGATCCAGTTGATGTCTGTGGTGGCATCAAGTTGCTGCTCAAATCGGCGCATATCGTCGTACAGATTACGCAGCAGCCAACGACCAATGAAGCGGTAAAACCAGCTTTTCAGAATGGTGGGATCATCATCCTGCACCCCACCCGACGTAATGGCGATCAATTTTTGAACCCCGGTCTGCCGCATAGCTTCCAGCATGATGCGGCCTCCATCCGAAAAAAGAGTGGTCTTTGCCAGGCTCTTACCCGTTCCTAAAGCCGATATGACCACATCCGTACCAGCCAGGTGGCTGGAAAAGGTTTCTGGTCGCATCACATCCCCGGGCACAATCGTAACGGGCGCTCCCGTTGGCGGAACGGCTTCCGGCCGACGAACCAGGACCGTTACGTCGTACTTTTTCTCAACCAGTTTTTGCAGCAGCAACTGCCCGGTTGGCCCAGTTGCCCCAAAAAGAAATGCCCGCATGACTCCTGTCTTGTTATGGGTACAAAAGTGCAGCAGACAGAAGCGTACAGGCTAGGACTAAGCCGGAGACTATCCGGACGAATCCTGCATAGCACGCCGATAGTCAGAGGGTGTCTGCCCAGTAACTTTCCGGAACAGCCGTCCAAAGTACGAGGGGTCCTGCAAATTCAGGCTGTAGGCAATAGTCGCGATGTCGGTAGTCGTGTTCTGGAGCTGTACCCGGGCATACAGCACCAGCGTTTCGAGCAGAATAGATTTAGGTGCTTTACCCGTCGCGGTTTTCACGCAACGAAACAGGTAGTTTTCTGAAATAGCCAGCGCATCAGCGTAAAAAGCCAGGTCTTTGCGCAGGATGCAGTGCGTGTAAACCAGTTGTTTGAACTGGGTAGCGAGCTGCTCTTCCCGACTCATCGACGTACTCGCCAACGTGGCCTTGGGAAGTAGTTTAATGATCAGTCCCGCCAGCAGGTGCAAAGCCGCATCAGTGAGTACCCCCTGCGCCTGTTCGTCGGCCAGCAGATGGCACAGACCAGAACACCAGGCAACATCCCCGGCGGTCAGGGGCAGAACGGCCGGAAGAGCCAGCCACTGCTGCAACTGAACCGGGCTGAGGAGTCGATCCAGCACCATCGGATCGAACCCGATGAAAAAACCAGCCACGGGCGGCTGAATAGCCTGGATAGCCGTAATCGTCCCGGCCCGGACCAGCAGCAGTCGCTGCGCATCAATCGTTACTTCATCCAGATTATGTACTTGACGGCCTTCGCCCTGCGTCAGAAAAACCAGATAGTTGTAGGTGGTTCGGTGGAGCAGCGTGGGCACAACCAGCCGGGGAGCCACCTGCTCAACCCGAACGATCTGGAAATAATCCGGCCGACTTACTTCATCGAAAGGCTGTCGAATATAAGCCTTTCGAAAACCCGTGGGATCAATCAGGCGCGGGGGTGTATCCATCGGTGCAAAACAAAAGCAGTTCGACTATGTAAGATAACTAATATATTCGCTTTCACCGTACCTTTCGCGGTAGCTACCTGCCTATGAAAACCCGATTACTAACTGTACTGACTTTGTTCGTTTGTCTGGCTGCCACGGCTCAAACCCTGCCTGTGCTTGATCAGAACCCTACCCAGTTGCGCTGGTATCGGGTAACTACCCCCCATTTCCGCGTGCTCTATCCCGATGGGTTCGACAGCGTGGCTCAACGGACAGCCCAGCGACTGGAGGGGCTCTACGAACCGGTCAGCGCTTCACTGAATCGTCGCCCCCGCCGGATTTCGGTACTGCTCCAGAACCAGACGACGGTCAGCAACGGCTTTGTGAGTTTGCTGCCCCGCCGGTCGGAGTTTTATGCCGTACAGCCGCAGAATCCCGGTCTGGCCGGTACCCTCGACTGGCTCGACCTGCTGGCTGTTCACGAATACCGGCACGTGGTTCAGAACGACAAAGCTCTCCAGGGATACGGCCGGTTGCTGTACACCCTGTTCGGGAACGTGGGGCTCAACTTCCCGCTGCTGACCGTTCCCGACTGGTTTGCCGAAGGCGACGCCGTCAGCACCGAAACCCTGCTGACGCCCGGTGGTCGCGGCCGGATTCCGTATTTCAACCTCAATCTGCGGGCCAATCTGCTGGCCGGTCGGCGGTTCGACTATCCGAAAGCCGTCTGCGGCTCGTTTATCGATAACGTACCTAACCATTACGAACTGGGTTATTTCCTGACGACGTATCTGAAACGAACGTACGGTCCGGACGCCTGGAGCCGGATTCTGAACCGCAACTACCGGCACTTCCCCTGGCCGTTTACGTTCTCGGGCAGCATTCGCCAGGAAACGGGGCTTCGCGTAGAGCAACTCTACCAGAAAACGATGGACGACCTGACCGAAACCTGGCAGAAACAGCAGGAAGGTTTGAAAATCACGGCTGCTGACGGCTTTCCGATTCAAAAACCCGAGCAGGTCGGGCGACAGTCTGCGGAATCAGGGCCGGTGTTCACCAACTACCAGCATCCGCAATACCTGACGGATTCGACCGTATTGTGCGTAAAAAGCGGCCTTGGCGATACGCCCCGGCTGGTTATTCTGGACAAAAACGGGCGGGAGAAAAAAGTATTTGTGCAAGGGTTCCCCAATGATCCCGGTATCCTGTCGGCTACTGCCACCAAAGCCTGCTGGATTGAGTTTGGCTATGATCCGCGCTGGGGCCAGCGGGTGTATTCCAACATCCGGCTGCTCGATCTGACTACCGGCCAGCTTACGCGCCTGACCCACCGCACGCGCTACACGGCAGCCGCCCTGTCGCCGGATGCCAAAAAGCTGATTGTAGTCGACAATACGGATGAGTATCAGATCCGGCTGCTGGTGCTGGACGCGGCCACCGGCGCCATTCTGAAAGCGATCCCGAATCCCGGCAACGAATTGTTTATCCAACCCCGCTGGCGCGACGACCGGACCGTAGTCGCTGTTGCGCTGAAAGACGGGCAGAAAACCATTCAGCTTATCGACACGGAAACCAACGCACGTACTGAGCTTCTCCCCCGCGCCAACGAGAACCTGAGCCATCCGCAGCCCTGGGGCAACTACGTCCTCTACAACTCCCCACGTTCCGGCATCGACAACATCTACGCCGTCGATACGCAGACGAAGGCTGTGTTTCAGGTTACGTCGCGCCCCCTGGCGGCTTATCATGCGGTCGTTTCGCCCGGTGGCAACCGGCTGGCGTTTGAGGATTTCTCGGCCATTGGCTACCGCATCATGGATATGCCGCTCGACCCGGCGGCCTGGCAACCGGCCCGCAGTGTCGACAACCGGACGGTTCGCTATTTTGGGCCGCTGGTGCAGCAGGAACCCGGTGTGACCGAAGCCCGGCAGGTGTTGAACGACTCAAGCGCGACCGCCAGACCGTATCCTGTAAATCGCTTTAGCCGGCTGGCCAATGCCATCAATATTTACAGTTGGGGTCCTTTGCTCAGTTCCAATGGGCAGGCGCTGTCGGTGAGTCTCAGTTCGCAGGATTTGCTGAGTACGACCCAGTTCTCGGTCGGGTACAACTACAACCAGGCCGAGCGCGTGGGAGCGTTCTTTGCTAATTTCAGCTATCAGGGTCTCTACCCCATCATTGACGTAAGTTTTCAGCATGGAAACCGGAGCACGTCGCTTTACGTTGACCGGGTCATTCCCGCCGACAGCCTGCGTTCTGACCGCTGGCAGTACAATCAGCTAACGGCCGGTTTCCGACTTCCCCTTCAGCTCACCAACTCGAAATACATTCAGAGTATGAACCTCTCGGCGTATTACAACTACCTGCAGGTAAGTGATTATAACTTGCCGTTCCGGTATATATCCGAAGTTGGTTCGGCTGGGTCGCTCAATGCTATGACTTATGGATTTTCGTATTCGCGGCTGTTACGTCAGAGCAAACGCGACGTAGCACCCCGCTGGGGGCAAACCCTTTCGGTTTCGCTACGTAACACCCCGTTTGAAGGACGACTCACTGCCGAGCAATGGAGCGTGCAGGGCAATCTGTTTTTTCCTGGCCTGGGCAAGCATCATTCGGTACGGTTGCGGGGAGGTTACCAACAGCAGGCCCGCGGCACGTACCGCTTCAGCCCTGGTATTTTCTACCCACGCGGACAGGATTACGTCAGCGACGACAAGATTACGGTTGGAAGCGCCGAATACCGGCTACCGCTGGCGGATGTGCACTGGTCGCTGGGGCGCTGGCTGTACATTCAACGTATCAAAGCGGCCGGATTTTTCGATGCGGCCGATGGACAAAGCCGCCTGGAGGTTCGGGATGTGTACGGGCGACTGCGTGGCTATGAGACCGTTCAGCGATCGTACCAGACCACTGGTCTGGACCTGACGTTTGTATTCAACGCCCTCCGGCTGCGCGTACCGTTTGAACTGGGCGTCCGGACGATTTACAACGTCACCACTGGCCAGGTCCTACCCCAGTTGCTGATCGTGGATATTGGGATATAATGCAAGGGGCGTGGAGCGAAGGGCACAGGGTAGTTGTCAGTTCTACCCTGTGCCCTTCGCCCCACGCCCCTTGCCCAAGGCACTACGCCTTATAAAACACCCACTTCGACAGTTCCTTGTACGTTACTTTTTTGCCGTACATCAGGATGCCGACGCGGTAGATTCGGGCAGCCAGCCAGGTGGTTCCGGCGAAGCCAATTGCCAGCAGGAACATCGATAAGGCCAGCTCCCAACCCGGAACGCCAAACGGCACCCGCACCATCATTATCACTGGCGAGGTGAACGGAATCATGGACGTCCAGAAAGCCAGTGCACCATCGGGTTCACGAATCACAAACTGAGCCACGGCGATAGCACCGATGATGGGAATCGTGATCGGAAACATAAACTGCTGCGTTTCGGTCTCGTTGTCGACGGCCGCCCCGATGGCACCAAACAGGGCGCTATAGAGCAGATACCCCCCGAGGAAATAGAACAGGAAGCAGGCCACAATCAGCGGAATGTTCAGGGTTTCGATGGCCCGCACTACGTTGTTCATGACGCCCTGTTGCGCCTGCCTGACCTCAGGATCAGGAGCAACAGCCGCGCCCTGACCAGCGGCTGCCGACGTCTGCATAGCCGCCCGCCCGCGCTCTACCTTGTCGCCGAACACTTGTCCACCAATCGTAAACAGCCCTACCGTCAGTAAGATCCAGAGCATGAACTGCGTCAGACCGACCAGCGCCACACCGATGATCTTGCCCATCATGAGCTGAAATGGCTTCACCGATGAGATGATTACTTCGACAATCCGGTTGGTTTTTTCTTCCATCACCCCCCGCATTACCTGCGTGCCGTAAATAAACACCGAAATGTAAATCAGGAACGCACAGACGTACCCGATGATCGATGTAGCAATGGCACTGCTGTTTTGTTCGCCGGTTTCACGCAGGCTGAAGGTCTGCGCATCGACATTCACCTTGGCATCTTCAATAATTTTGCGCGTGATGCCGGCCTGGTTGAGTTTGATGGTTTCAATCTCCTTTGAAATGGCGCGTTCAATATTGTTCTGCAATTCAATACTCACGCTTTTCTCGGCAAAAATCTGCACCGTTTTGGGCTGCTCAATTACGTCCGTCGGAATGAAAACCAGCGCATCGTAGCCACTTTTGGCAAACTGTTTCTTGGCCTGAGCCAGTGGTTGCTTCAGGTAGGAATACGTCGTCTCTTTTGTGTCTTTGAACTGGTTGGCAAAGCGCCCGCTCTCATCGATGACCGCTACTTTCTTCTGGTTGATGGAACTGATGGCCGCCCAGCCGATCACGGCGTAAAACGCAAAAATTAACAGCGGGCCAAGAATCGTCATGATCACAAACGACCGTTTGCGAACGCGCACGAGATACTCGCGCTTAATAATGAGGAAAATTGTGTTCATGGGGTTTTAATGAGTGAAAGAGTGAAAGAGTGAATGAGCGAATGAGTGACAGAGCGAATGGGTGACCAGGCACCTCTTTGTCGCTCTTTCAATCAATCGTGCATTCACTCATTGGTTGCGCCGACGGCTTTGATAAAAATGTCATTCATGCTGGGGATGTTCTCGCCGAACGAGCGGACAGCCACGCGATCAATCAGGTGACGGATCAGGTCGTTGACAGCCGCATCAGGCGGAATCTGAATGTCGGCCCGCAGGAAGCCATCGTCAATGGGGCGGGTGCTGAGCACGGTGAACGCCGACGGCAGATCGCTGAGTGTGCCCTGGTACTCCACGTGATAGGTATGCGTTTTGAACTGCTCTTTGATCGCCCGTTTCGGTCCGTCGAGCACCTTGTGCGACCGGTTGATAAGCGCAATGTGGTCACATAGTTCTTCTACGGATTCCATACGGTGCGTCGAGAAGATAATGGTACTTCCCTTGTCGCGTAGCTCCAGAATCTCGTCCTTGATCAGGTTGGCGTTGATCGGATCGAAGCCCGAGAACGGCTCATCCAGGATAATCAGGTCCGGCTCGTGCATGACCGTAGCCACAAACTGCACCTTCTGCTGCATCCCTTTGGAGAGGTCCTCGATATGCTTGTTCCACCACGTCTTGATGTCGAACTTGACAAACCAGATCTTGAGCTTCTCCATAGCCTCTTTTTCGCTCAGCCCCTTGAGCTGCGCCAGGTAGAGCAGTTGCTCGCCCACCTTCATTTTTTTGTAGAGACCACGCTCTTCGGGCAGGTAGCCGATGTGCCGGATGTGGTCGGGATTCAGACGCTCGCCCAGCAGAATAACTTCGCCTTCATCGGGGGCCGTGATCTGGTTGATGATGCGAATGAGCGACGTTTTGCCGGCACCGTTCGGGCCGAGCAGACCGAAGATACTTCCTTTGGGGACGACGAGACTTACGTCGTCCAGGGCGCGGTGCTCGGCATACTGTTTGACAATGTGGCGGGTTTCGAGAATGTTCATTCGTTTAGGTTTAGACTGGAAGGCTTGATAACGGCATCAAACCAAACCATTCGAGTGGATTCAGACAACAAGTTACGGACAAGATGCTGATTGTCGGTATGGATGGTCATAAAAAAGCCACGGCCGCACGGCCGTGGCTTTTTTTATGAAGTTCAAGGTATCTCAACGGTAATAGTCACGTACCTGGAACAGCAGCAGCAGAAACAGCAGACCAAACAGCACCCCGATGATGCTGATCGACAGCAGGCTGCCCAGGATACTGATTAATTCTGCGTAGTAGCTCAGCACCCAGCCGGAACGCGTACGATTGAACAACCCTGGCAGGGCAAGGGCGCGCAGTACAACGCCGATCAACGAAAAAACCATGATGACGGTGTAGAAGAAACCGGTGCCAAGGCCACCCAAAAACGAAACAGGCATAAACGCGGCTCCAATTCCCAGAAAAGCCAGGATTGCCGGCAGTGAAATAAGCAGCAGTACCAGCGACACAATGGGCCAGTACTTGACAAACCCCTCCCGAAAATTAATCGGAAACTGGAATGGAGCTTTAGTGGTAAAATAAGGAGCCAGTTCAGACTCCAGAACGGCGGGCTGTGCCATGTTAATCAGGGTTTAGTACGATACGACATACGGTCAAGCGCCCTAACTTACCAGATAATGAGCAGGCTGTCAACGGTGAGTTTGTGAACGGTAAAACGCGCTACACCGCCACCTGCTCCGGCTCGCTCGGCTGCGTCCGGAACTCGCCTTCCCACTTGGAGATGATACAGGTCGCCACGGCATTTCCGGCCACGCTCGTTGCGCTGCGGCCCATGTCCAGCACCTGATCGATACCCAGCAGCAGGGCCAGCCCTTCAATCGGCAGGTTGAACAGCGACATCGTCCCGGCAATGATCACCAGCGATGCCCGCGGTACGCCCGCGATCCCCTTCGACGTAATCATCAGCGTCAGCATCATCGTGATCTGCTGCTCCAGGCTCAGCGGCACCCCGTAGGCCTGCGCGATGAAGGCCGTCGCGAAGGTCATGTACAACATGGACCCGTCGAGGTTAAACGAGTATCCTAGTGGCAACACGAACGAGATGATCCGCTCCGAGCAACCGAACCGACGTAGCGCTTCGATCGTCTGCGGAAACGACGCTTCCGAACTGGCCGTACTGAACGACAGAATAATCGCCGTCCGGACTTCCTTCAACAGCGCTACGTAGGGTATACCCACCACCAGGCAAATCACCCAGAGCACCACGAACAGGAAGAACAGTAACCCGCCGAAGAAGCAGAGAATCAGGTAAGCGTACCCGGCCAGGATGCCGAGTCCCTGCTGCGCCACTACGGCCGCAATGGCCCCCAGCACCCCAAACGGCGCAAATGACATGACGTAGCCGGTCACCTTGAACATCACGTGCGACAGGGCGTCGAGGGCTTTCACCATCACCTTCCCCTGCTCACCGATTGCCCCCACGGCCACCCCGAAGAAAATACTAAACACCACTATTTGCAGGATCTCGTTGTTGGCGAGCGCTTCGGCAAAACTGGTCGGGAAAATATGGGTAATAAAATTCTCGAAGGTCAGTTTCTGGGCCTCAATGCCCGTATCGGTACCTTTAGGAGGCAGGGGCAGGCTCATCACCTCGCCCGGTTTCATGATATTGACCACCAGCAGGCCAGTGATCAGCGATAGAATGGTAGCGAAATAAAAATACGCCAGCGTTTTGAGGCCAATTCGCCCGACGGTACCAAAATCACCCAGTTTGGCTATGCCGACCACCAGCGTCGCAAACACAAGCGGACCGATGATCATCTTAATCAGCCGCAGAAAGATTTTTGACAGAATGCTCAGATCAGTACCCGAAAACCCTGAGTCAGTAACCGGAAAAAGGTAGCCAATCAGAATTCCGAGCACCATGCCCAGAAATATGCGCGTGGTTAAATTTGGTAGTTTCATGCAGTCAGGTAAAAGGCCCTAAAGACAAAAGTAACGGAATCCTGTCAGTTCCGAAACGCCCCTGCCCTGAAATAAACCGGGCTTGTACACTCATATGCCAAAAAGTCTCATTCATATTCTTTTTTGAAACTGCGGGTTACATTTCTATAGCAAAGCTATTGATTAAGCGGTATCTTAGCTCCCTGTTGTACGTTCCCCCCTGTTGAACATCTTCCGATAGATGGGCTTTCGATAGGCAAACTGCAGCCATAGTACCGGATAAATCAGGTAGTCCATCAGCCGAAAGGGGGTTCTGAACGTAATGTCGTCGATGATAAGCGTCTGCTCAATTACATCTGCCGACTTCATTCGAACAAGCCGGTGACGATGGTGCCAGTAACGCAGAAAAAACGGCAGACGGGTGCCTTCGTCGACAAAGAAAATTTCCTGCTCAGTCTGTTGCTGATCGACAATAAGACTGATCCAGTCCTGTTTGAACAGAAAAAAATCGAGTTGCAGATGGACTACGTCCCCTTTGAGACATCCGTCAAACCTGACTACATGGACGGGTGGGAAAGGTGGGCTGAGCTTGTCGAACAAGGTACGGTCAAAACCCGACCAGACGACGGGCAGCGACTGCTTTACGGGGGTCGATATGATCAGATGCATGGTAGTAGTAACGAACGACGCGGCATTCAGGTTAAAACTTTACCGTTTACTAAGAACGCTGGCTGTCAAGTTGATAAATACAGGAACATCTACCAATTTGGAGGGATGCGTCCAGTAAAATTACCGATCATACAAAAGAATTAACATTCTGTTTATGTATCGACGTATACGGCACTTCTTTTATCTACAACTACTCGTTCTGGTGGGATTGGTAACCCAGGTCTGGGCCTTCTCTCATCAGCCTGAGTATTTAACCGTGCGTAATGGGCTTCCCCAGGGCTTCGTCAAATCTATGCTACAGGATCAGCGGGGATTCATCTGGTTAGCCACCCGCGACGGTCTCTGCCGGCACGATGGACTGCGGTTTAAAATATACCGACACGACCCGGAAGATATCCGGTCGCTTTCCTTCAGCAGTATTCTTGAGATCAAAGAAGATAGTCGTGGACGAATTTGGGTACTTACCGAGAATAACCACGTCGACTGCTTCAATCCGGTCACGGAACAAACCGTACGAGTATCCAATTCGACGGCTTTCCGGCAGGCGATCGGCCGCGATATCCTCGTCAGCATTGCGCCTGACCAGCAGGGTAATGTATGGGTCGCTACGCAGATGAACGGTTTTTTTCGGCTAAGCCCTGATGGCTCCGTTCAGCATCATCATTGGACCGCAGTCAATGATTCGGTGCAGCATGTGCTCCAGACCATACTACCCGACCGGCAGGGTCATTTATGGCTTGCAACGACCGACGGCCTGCACCGGTTTAATCTGAGCAGCGGGCAGTCAACTGCGTATGGCACCGAGCATGGCCTACCCCAGCCAAGGGTCTGGAACGTGCACCAGCGCGCCAATGGCGAACTGATGCTGGCTTTCCCCAATCAGTTTGCCATCTTCGATCCCAACCAGGGGAAAGTCCGTCGGCGCGTAACACTGCCGGACGGCCAGGCCGGCCAGATACCCGTTTTTACAACTGATTACCGGGGGCGGGACTTCGTAAACCAGCATCCCTTCAGTGACCAGAACGGTCTGACCATCGTGCCAGCTGATCCGAAGTTCCGGCAATATAGTCCGCTGTCGGTGCTGGTCGATCATTCCAATGTCCTCTGGATTGGCACATCCGGGGATGGCGTCGTGAAATACGACCTGAATAAGCAACCGTTCAATGGCCGTCCGTATGTCATGAATTTTCATGTCGACTGGATGACCCAGCAGTTCGGTGTGCCCGCGGCCTCTATTCCGGCGGTTATTCGTAACGAATGGTCGTTTTCGCTACGGTATCTGTTCGACAACAAAAAAAATCTTTGGGTAGCCGGTGCCAAAACGCCCCCGTACCGATACGATCCTGTCACTCGGCAGTTCACTCTTGTACAGCCAACTGGTATTCCGGCGCACTGGATAAACGATGGATCGTTTCGACTGACGGCGCTGGCCAAGGGACAGCAGGGCGAAATGTGGGGGCTGCTTGGCCCCGACCAGCGGGTGGTAGTCCGGTACAACACCGAGCATAACCGGTTTACGGCCTTTCCCTTGCCGCTACCGGCCAATCATCCCTATCAGATCGTTGCTATGGCAGTCGACGGGGGACGTATCTACCTGGCTACTCAGCAGCACGGTCTGCTACGGGCCGACCTGTCAACAAATCGCCTGATCCACTGGTCGAGCATTCCTAACGAAACGAATTCGTTACCTGTCAATGATCTGTTGTGCCTGGCCCAGCCGCCATCGCAGCACAACACACTCTGGATCGGCACCTACGGCAACGGTTTGTGTCGGCTGGATAAACTGACGGGTAAAATTCAGCGCTTTACTGATCGCAACGGCCTGCCGAATAATGTCATTTACGCAATCCAGCCAGATGGCCAGGGTCACCTGTGGCTGAGTACCAACCGGGGGCTATGCTGGTTCAATATCAATACGTACGAAGTCCGCAGCTACACCTCAGACGATGGACTCCCCGGCGATGAGTTCAACCGTTTTCATGACGTCATGCTTCCCGACGGTCGGGTCGTTTTCGGTGGGGTGAACGGATACACGGTTTTTAACCCCCACCGAGTCCGCGAAGACGGGTTCAAGCCCGTTGTTGCGCTGACAGCCCTGCGCATCAACAACCAGGCCGTCAACGCCAACGACCCGGAATCACCCATCCGCGAAAGCATCAATGAAGTCAAGGAGCTGATTCTGGACTACCGCCAGAATTTCCTATCGTTTGATTTTGCCGCCCTTCAGTTCAACCACAGCGCTAAAAATCAGTATCGCTACAAGCTGGTCGGTCTTGACGAAGACTGGGTGTACAGCGGTACGCAGGCAACAGCTACGTATACCAATTTATCGCCGGGCACCTATAATCTGGTGGTCAACACTTCCAATACGTCGGGTATCTGGAGTCCGCACCTCCATCAGATACGGATCGTGATTGAACCGCCGATCTGGGCCACCTGGTGGGCCTACGTGTGTTATGCACTAATGCTTTTGGGAGCTGTGGCCTGGTTCGTTCGCGTTCGGGTCAAACGGGTGCAGATGCGGCACCGTATGGAATTACGCGAACAGGAATCGCTGCAGCTCAAAGCACTTGATGAGATTAAATCCCGCTTTTTCTCTAACATCACCCATGAGTTCCGAACGCCCCTGACCCTCATTCTGGCACCACTGGAAGAACTGTTGCGGGAAATTACGGCCCCTCAGCAACACAGCCGACTGTCGACGGCTTACCGGAACGCCAGTCAACTGCTTCGGCTTATCAATCAATTGCTCGATCTGGCCAAACTGGAAGCGGGCAGCCTGCCGGTCAAATTGTCGCAGGGCGATTTAGTCGGTTTTGTGGAGCAATGTGTCAGTTCGTTTGCCGACGAAGCAGATCGCCGGCAGATTCAGTTGCGGGTGCAGCATCAGACCATGCACCGGTTTTACTGGTTTGATACGGAGAAACTGGAAAAGATAGTCAACAATCTGGTTGCCAACAGTTTGAAGTTTACGGGTCAGCACGGCTCCGTGGACGTCAGCATTACCAGTCGGCTACTGTCCGAACGAGCCAGCACGGCCGAAGACGAAACGCCTGATAGTTTGATTCGGCTTACCGTAACCGATACGGGCGTAGGCATTGCCCGGCATAAACTGCCTCATATTTTTGATCGGTTCTATCAGGCGGATCAGACGGCCAACCGATCGGCTGCGGGAACGGGCATCGGCCTCGCTCTTGCAAAAGAGCTGGTCGATGCTATGCAGGGAACCATCAGTGTGGAAAGCCGTCCGGGTCAGGGAACTACCTTTACCGTAGAGCTTCCCTGCCGGCTGGCCCGGTCAACCAGCGTTGTTGACGAACCACTCGTACAGCCACTGCCCGTCCGGCTGTCGGTTCAACCCCTTGTTGCTCCCACGGCTGTTCCGTCAAACCCCGACCCGGCCCACATTTTACTGGTGGAAGACAACGACGATATTGCTGCTTACGTCACCAGCCTGCTCAGTACGGACTGGCACATTACCCGCGCCAGCAACGGACAAGCCGGCATTGAACTGGCCCTGACCGATAGCCCCGATCTGATCATCAGCGATGTGCTGATGCCGGAACTGAGCGGGTATGATGTATGCCGGAGCCTGAAGGAAAATCCGTTAACCAGCCACATCCCCATTATCCTGCTGACGGCCCGCGCTTCGACCGACAGCCGGGTCGAAGGCTTTACGGCCGGGGCCGACGATTACCTGGCTAAACCGTTTTCGGTCGAGGAGCTTCGCTGGCGAATCCGGAACCGACTTGAGCAGCAGCGTCGGCTGCGAATGCACTACCGAACGCAGTTGCTTCGTGAAGGAAACATTCCACCCCAGGCTCCCCAACCGTCGGTTGACGATGATTTCCTCAACAAGATCTATTCGACGCTCGAAGCCCATCTCGACGACTCTACGTTTGGGGTTGAGCCCCTGGCCGAGTCGGTCAGCATGAGCCGGATGCACCTGCATCGCAAACTGAAAGCCCTGACGGGTATGTCGGCCAATGAACTGATCCGGGCGGTTCGGTTAAACCGGGCGGCAGAACTGTTGCTGACCAATGTTCCCGTTTCAGAAGTAGCCTACCAAGTCGGCTTTGAAGCACCTGCTTACTTCTCCCGCGTGTTTAAAGAACAGTACGGGCTTACTCCAACTGAATTCGCCGAACAGAGCCGACTCAAATCGGCCTGAAGAATTTAAAAAGTGCTAAAGCGCCCAGTTTGCAGGCTGTAAATCTACAGAAGCAAGCTGGGCGCTTTGCTGTCGTTTACACCCTCAAATCTGCCGTTTACACCATGTTTTCCGTCGTTAGTATCCCATGTTACAAATTTGATAGCCTGTGTTACGAACGAACAAGTCTTTTTTAGCCCCTACTCGTAACATTGTTATGTAATTGATTTGTCCAACTTTTTTTAAAACGCCAAAACCAAAAACTCATGACGTACTTCTCCTCTGCAGTGGCCTCTGCCCGCACCATGCCCATTGACTGGCCTCCCCTGAAACTGTACATTCGTGAGACCGGTCGTCAATCGTTTCCCGTAGGAGATCTTGTATACATGCAGGCCGTAGCCAACTATAGCTGGCTCAACTGGATGGATGGCCGTCGTATGTTAATGCCCCGCACGTTAAAATATTACACACCCAAACTGCCGTCAGAATGGTTCATCCGGTTGCACCGCAACTGCGTTGTTAACCGCCGGTACGTAGAGCGGCTGGAACGGACCGAAACGGGTGGCCTGGTTCACCTCACGACGGGCGACGTACTGCCCGTGTCGCGTCGTCGCTGGAGCACCGTTCGCCGTCAGTTGATCGGTAACCTATCGCATCTGAATTAATCGATTTTGCCCCTGATACAGGAAGCCCCGGCCAGTTGGTCGGGGCTTCCTGCGTTTAAAGGCCCACTCGCTCGATAGAACGTAAATCGGTGGTGCCATAACAATTTATTAACATAATTCCGGGTCATTCACCGTAGCTTTGCCCTGTTAAATCAAGCTAAAACTTTATGAACAAACAACTACAACAGACCATTCGATTGTGGCTCTGGTTGATGATGCTTTTGCTGGCACCCGTAGGCGCGGCATGGGCGCAGGTTTCCTTTCAGCCGGGCAGTTTAACGGCTACTCAAAATTTCAATTCACTTAACAACTCAGGTTCGGCCACCTTCAACCAGAACGCAACGTTGCTGGGTATTTATGGGGAACGAACCGGAACTGGAAACACCGTCATTGCCAATGATGGAAGCAGCAATGCCGGTAATTTATATAGCTATGGTACCGGCACAGAAACCGACCGCGCCTTTGGGTCGGTTGGTTCGGGAAATGCAGCTGTTGGTAATTTTACGTACGGGTATCGGCTAAAAAATGAAACCGGAACCACGATTACTTCGCTACGTGTACAATATACGGGTGAGCAATGGCGAAACAGCGCTGCGGCCGCGCAAACAGTCGCCTTCTCTTACCTGGTTTCAGATAGCCCAATTACCACAACTACCCCAGGCAGTGCCCTTCCAACCGGTTATACAGCCGTAAGTGGTCTGGATTTTACCAGTCCGATTACGGGCGGTTCTGCCGGTGCTATCAATGGTAATCTTGATGCGAATCGCACGGTCAAAGACGTAACGATTCAGGTATCCATTCCGAATGGTTCGGAAGTCATGCTTCGCTGGTACGATCCGGATCACACGGGAGCAGATCATGGCCTGTCGATTGATGACCTGACGGTCACAGCTACACTGGCTGGCCCTGCCCTTCCTGCCGTCAACCTCTCGGTCAGCACGAACGCAGCCTCAGAAGCCGATCCGACTGCGGTAACCGTAACCGCTACAGTATCCTCAGCCGTCTCAGGCGATCAGACAGTCTCGCTGGCCGTAACAGGTACTGGCATTACGGCGGATGATTATACGCTCAGCAATATGACCATCACCATTCCGGATGGTGCTTTGTCAGGCTCTGTGACCTTCACCGTTGTGGACGATGCCGCCGTAGAAGGTACCGAAACGGCCACGTTGACGATCAGCAATCCGTCGTCGGGCATTACACTTGGGACGACCACTTTTCAGAACATAACGATTACTGATAACGACGCTCCTCCTTCGCCAGTTGTTTCAATTGCAGCCACGGACGCAACAGGTGCCGAAGCCGGTCAGGATCAGATTACGTTTACTGTCAGCCGAACCGGCGATGTGACAAATCCGCTGGACGTAACGTACACCGTTGGCGGAACGGCCACCAATGGAACGGACTATACCCCGACGCTAACCGGTACCGTAACGATCCCGGCGGCTCAGTCGGCGGTGGCCATCACCATTACGCCGGTGGATGATAACGTATCGGATGCCAGCGAAACCGTGATTCTTACGCTGGTGGATGGCGTACCCTACGATCTGGGTGCTCCTTCGTCGGCTACGGCCACGATCACCGACAATGACGTCATCCGTATTCATGACATTCAGGGTGCCGGCCACGTATCGACACTAAACGGCCAGCAAGTGATTGGCGTGCCGGGTATCGTAACAGTGCTTCGGAACAACGGCTTCTACATGGAAGACCCTAATTTGGACGGCAACGACAATACGTCGGAAGGTATCTTTGTCTTCACCTCGTCGGCACCTGGTCGGCAAGTGGGCGAATCAGTTACCGTCAGCGGAACCGTGAACGAATTCCGCCCCGGCAATGACGCCGAAAACCTCAGCACGACGCAGATCATTTCTCCAACGGTAACGGTACTATCGAGCGGCAATCCGCTGCCGGCCCCAACGGTGATTAGCGCCAGCTCAGGCCCGGGCATCCGCACCATTCCGAATAAGGTTATCACCAACGATTTCCCCCAGAATGGCGATGTGGAGCAGTCAGTGTTTGATCCAGCTGAAGATGGCATCGATTTCTACGAGAGCCTGGAAGGTATGCGGGTGCAGATCAACAACCCCGTAACGACCGGCCTCCTGAACACAAACAATGAGATCTGGGTGCTGGCCGACAACGGTGCTGGTGCTACCGGCGTTAATAGCCGCGGCAGCATCACGGTGAGCGGTAACGACGCTACTGACGTCAACAATGCGTTCGGCGACAACAGCGATTTTAACCCGGAGTCCATTCAGATTGATGACGTACTGGCCGCAACCAATACGTTGGACAACGCCAACTCGGGCACTCGGCTGAACACCATTGTCGGTGTGGTTGACTATGCATTCGGGGAATACGAAATCCTGACGACGTCGGCACTGAGCATTGCTACGTCCAGCGCGCTTACCAAAGAAGCCACGAACTTAACCGGTAGCGCCAATCAGTTGACAGTTGCTACGTTTAACGTAGAAAACCTGGACCCTAATGACGGTGCGGCTCGTTTCAATGCGCTGGCTTCGGCCATCGTCAGTAACCTGCAATCACCGGACATCATTAGTCTGGAAGAGATTCAGGACAACAACGGAGCTACGAACGATGCAGTCGTTGATGCCAGTACAACATTTCAGACGCTGATCAATGCGATCGCATCGGCTGGCGGTCCTACCTACCAGTTTCGCCAGATTAACCCCGTGGATGACACCAATGGTGGTGAGCCAGGCGGCAACATCCGGGTTGGCTTCCTGTTCAATCCGAATCGTGTTTCGTTTGTGGATCGGCCGGGTGGTACGTCTACAGCCAGCACAACGGTAACCAACGTCAATGGTCAACCGCAGCTTTCGTTCAGCCCTGGTCTGATTGATCCAACGAATAGTGCTTTTACCAGCAGCCGGAAGCCATTGGCCGGGGAATTCGTTTTCAATGGGCAGACGGTGTTCGTCATTGGTAACCACTTTACCTCGCGGGGTGGCAGCGATGCCTTGTACGAGCGGATTCAGCCGCCAACCCAGGGTGGTCAGTCGGCCCGCGAATCGCAGGCCGCCATCGTCAACCAGTTTGTTGATAATCTTCTGGCGGTAAACTCAAACGCCAACGTTGCCGTTGTTGGTGACTTCAACGAGTTCCAGTTCTTCCCCGCCATGCAAATTCTGGAAGGGGACGTGCAGGGACAGACGAAGGTGCTGAACAATCTGGTTGAAACGTTGCCCGTCAACGAGCGCTTTACGTACAACTTCGAGGGGAATGCACAGGCTATCGACCACATCCTGGTAAGCAATGGTCTGTTTAGTAAACTGGATGGGTTTGACGTTGTACACATCAATTCCGAGTTTACGGATCAGTTGAGCGACCACGATCCGCTGGTGGCCCGGTTCAATATCGTATCGCCGGCTACGCCGTTAGCGCTGACGCTGAGCGCCAGCCCTGACCAGATCCTGACGACGGGTACAACTACGTTATCAGCGACTGTCGCGAATGGTACCACGCCCTACAGCTTTGCGTTTGCCGGTCCGGGTACGATCACCCAGAGCCCGACGAGCAACACAGCCAGCGTATCTGGTCTGACGGCCGGGGTGCAGACCTTCACCGTCACGGTGACCGATGCGACTACGCCCACCAGCCAGACTATCACCGGTACAGTGAGTGTGACGGTAACCGAAGCGCCACCGGCCAACACGGCCCCGACCACGACGGGCATTGCTGACCAAACCGCTACGGTGGGTCAGCCCTTCAGTCTGAACGTAGCTTCGGCCTTCACCGATGCTGAAACGCCCAACGCCCTGACATTTACGGCCAGTGGTCTGCCGGCTGAGCTGAGCCTGAGCAACGGGGTTATCTCGGGTACGCCATCAACGACGGTGGGCAGTCCCTTCTCGGTGACGGTAGCCGCTACGGATCCGGGCAGTCTGTCAGTAAGCACGCAGTTCACCCTGACGATCACCCCGGCTCCTGTTTCCAGTGGTCCGTTCGCCATTACGGGTGTAACGACCGTTAACTGCTTTACGATTACGCCAAATCAGCGTCAGATTGTCTTCTCTCCGCAGTACAGCGGTCTGAACGGTCAGCCGGTAAGCTTCTCGGTGGTCAATGAGTTTTTGCCCACCACCCAGCCGGGTCCGTACTCGCTGAACCTGTACACGGACAACCCGACGATTGTGCTGAAGGCCACCCAGCAGGGTACGCCAACCGAAGCCAGCTTTACCTACAACTGGCTGGCGGCTTGTAACAACCAGGGCGGCAGCACCAACACGGCCCCGACCACAACGGGAATTCCGAGTCAGACGATCACGGTAGGTCAGCCGTTCAGCCTGAACGTAGCACCGTTCTTTACCGATGCCGAAACGCCTGGCAGCCTGACCTTTGCCGCTACGGGACTACCGGATGGCCTGACTCTGACAGGCAGCACCATTTCGGGTACGCCGTCGACTACGGGTGTATCAACCGTGTCGGTTCGGGCTACTGACCCGGGCAATCTGTTTGTCGAAACCAGCTTTACCCTGAACGTAGTTAACCCCATCAGTGGTGGTTCATTCGCTATCACAGGGGTAACGACGGTTAACTGCTTTACCATTACGGCTAATCGTCGCCAGGTGGTCTTTACTCCGCAGTACAGCGGTCTGAATGGTCAGCCGGTAAGCTTCTCGGTAGTCAACGAGTTCCTGCCCACCACCCAGCCGGGTCCGTACTCACTGGAATTATACACCGACAACCCGACGATTGTGCTGAAGGCCACCCAGCAGGGTACGCCAACCGAAGCCAGCTTCACCTATAACTGGCTGACGGCCTGCAATAACCAGGGCGGCAGCACCAACACGGCCCCGACAACGTCGGGTATTCCGAGTCAGACGGCTACAGTAGGTCAGCCCTTCAGCCTGAACGTAGCACCGTTCTTTACCGATGCTGAAACACCCGGCAACCTGACGTTTACGCTGAGTGGTCTGCCCGACAATTTCGTGTTAAGCAATGGTATCCTCAGCGGCACCCCGTCGACAACAGCGGGTAGTCCGTACACGGTAACGGTAACCGCTACCGATCCGGGCAGCTTGTCAGTAAGCAGCCAGTTCATGCTGACGGTTGTTAATCCGGGCAATGGCGGTGGTCAGTTTGCCATCACAGGGGTAACGACGATAAGCTGTACACCGTTGTCGGCCACCCAGCGCCGGGTTACGTTCACTCCGCAGTACAGCGGTCTGACTGGTCAGCCGGTGAGCTTCTCGGTAGTCAACGAGTTCCTGCCCACCACGCAGCCGGGTCCGTACTCACTGGATCTGTACACGGACAACCCGACGATTGTGCTGAAGGCCACCCAACAGGGTACGCCAACCGAAGCCAGCTTCACCTACAACTGGCTGACAGCCTGCAACAGTCAGAACGCCCGGATGGCAGCTCCTGAATCGGCTCCGCTGGCGGTGAACGTACTGGGCAACCCGACGTCGAACGAATCCGTCGAGTTCGAGGTTCGGGGCGCAACGGGTCAGTCGTTAACCCTGCGGGTGACGAATCTGCAAGGGCAAACCCAGAGCGAAACGACCGTGAAAGCGGCAGCCTCGGTTGAGCATCATCAGTTGCATCTGGGTCGTTCATCGGGTATGTACCTGCTTCAGGTGAGCACCCCGACGCAAACGAAAATTGTGAAAGTTGTGCGTCAGTAGATTTTGCTGGTCGCTCCTAAACCAAAACGCCCCGGTCGAATGGCCGGGGCGTTTTGCTTATCAACTAGTCAGGCAATTAGTAGGTCGGGCTTGATGTCCGAACGCTTATCGGCTGCTGAATAAACTCCAGCAGATCGCGCGTCAATCGGTCTTTCTCCGTGAAGAACAAGCCGTGGGGTGCACCGTCGTAGACGATGTAATGCGCCGTCGGCAGGGCCTGAGCCGTCCGCTCGCCCGATGCTTCAATCGGTACGGTTTTGTCCGAATCGCCGTGGATAATCAGCGCCGGTATGTTGATCGTTGCGAGATCGTCGCGAAAATCCGTTTCGGCAAAGGCGTGAGCGCAGTCGATAGTTGCCTTTGGTGAAGCCAGATACGCCCGCATAAAATCTCCTTCCAGATGCGCCTGGCTGACGGGGTGGCTGATCAGATTGACGCCGTAGAACTGCTTGCCAAACGTTTGCAGGAAATCAGCGCGGTCTTTGTTCAGGTTTGTGATGATCTCATCAAAAACCTCCTTGTCCACACCATCCGGATTATCATTCGTCTTGAGCAGATACGGCGTAACGGCACTGATGAAGGCTACTTTCGCAACCCGGGCGCCACCATGCCGACTCATGTACCGGGCCACTTCGCCCCCACCCATCGAAAAGCCAACCAACGTAACATTCTGGAGATCGAGTTCATCCAGAACGGCTTTCAGATCGTCGGCCAGGGTATCGTAGTCGTAGCCAGCCCAGGGTTTTGACGACTTGCCGAAACCACGCCGGTCGTAGGCAATGCAGCGCAGGTTGTGCTTAGGCAGCTCGTTCATCTGGTAGTCCCACATTTCGTGGCTCAGCGGCCAGCCGTGGATCAGCACCACCGGGTCGCCCTGACCCCAATCCTGATAGTAGAGATTGACGGGATGTCCGGCACGATCCGTACCTGCTTTAATATAGCTCATAACATTGATTGGTTTTGTGTATAGTAATTACGACACCTAACTCCCTACAGATTTAATAGTTATCAGAAAGTGAGTGAACAGCCAACTTCCGTTTAGTGAGCAGGCGGTTCGGCCTCCCTCCGTTTCGACTCTATATTTACCCCATGAAACCAACGATACTTTCCCGGCTGACCGATCAGCCCGATGCCCTTGATCACCTGCTGTTTGGCCTGACCGAAGATCAAATTCGCCACCGTCCGCAACCCGACAAATGGTCAATTTTCGAAAATCTGGCTCATCTTGGTCGGTATCAGGAGGTCTTCTCGGAACGTATCAAGCAGATTCAGCAGGAAGACACTCCCACCTTCGAGCGGTACGTAGCCGATGAAGATGCGGGGTTTGGCGAATGGACCCAGCTTTCGTTGCTCTCACTGGTGGAACGACTGCGGGGGGAACGAGCCGTTCTGAACGCCTTCCTGAGTATTCTGCGCGAAGAACAACTGACCCGAACGGGTATTCATCCGGTATACGGAGCCATGACAGTCGAGGGCTGGGCAGAATTTTTTCTGCTGCACGAAGCGCATCACTTCTTCACCATCCTGAAAATTGGCGGATCATTACGTTCGGCCGATGAACCGATGGGGCTTTACGTATTGTCGATCGACTGACCACAATCAGGCCAAGGTCTAACGTAGCTCATGCCTGATGCGGGCCATCATGCCTTGTTTTGTGTATCCAAATAACACAACGAGAACATGGCAACGATCACGCATTCGACCGCAACGTACACTGGCACTACCCAAACCGGCTGGCTTACCCAATACAACAAGTTCGCAGAAAAAGCCGAATTCAACCGCATCGGCTGGGCCGCCACACTGCTGACCATTCAGGGTTGCGTCCTCTCTCCGGCCCTCTTGCTGGTTATGGCCTACTACGGCGGGGGCGACTGGCAGTTTCTGGTCGGCAACCTGAGTTTTCTGATGGTGCTGATTCCCGTTCTGGCCGCTCAACCGGTTAAGTACATCTTTCCGGCCTTCGGATTCAGCCTGCTTATTCACATCACCCTGATACTCCTCGATCTTTTATAACCCCGACTGGCCGGTGGTTGGCCCGAGTCAGCCGCCGGTTTTTCTGGCTCCAACCCATTAGCCGTATGAAAAGGATTGTACTGGCCACCGACTTTTCTGCCAACGCCAACAATGCCGCCCGCTACGCCGTTCGGCTGGCACGCGACTCGCAGGCCACTCTTGTGCTGCTGCACGCCTATCATTATCCACCCGAGAATCCGCTTAAGGCCGGCGACTTTCCGCTGAGCATACAGTTGATGCGGGAGCAAAGCGAAAAAGCCATGAAGCGGCTGGGTGCCGACCTGCACGCCTACGCGGGCGGCCCGGTGACCATTCAGTCTGTGCTGAAAGAAGGCTATACCTTACCGTCTATTCAACAAACCATCCGGAACATGAAGGCCGACCTGCTCATCATGTCGACCGTCGGAACAGCTCCTCAGAGTGCTCAGTTGTTCGGCAGCATTGCTACCGACATGATTCCGGTGACCACTGTACCCCTGTTGCTGATTCCTCCGGGTGTAACCTATGCCCCCGTGAAGAATATCGTCCTTGGTGTTGATCTGAACACGCCACCCGATGTCGTTGCCTTCGATGCGGCCATTCGGTTGGTAGGTCGTCTGGGAGGTGTCGTTAATGTACTGTGCATCAATGATCAGCCCGAAGCCCCCGCGATCAGAGAACGGGCCGGCAACATCCGGCACCTGCTGCGCGACGTACCCCATACGCTGAGTATACAGGCCGGTGATGAAGTGTTCGAGGCACTGCTCGGCTTTGCACATACCAGTAAGGCTGATCTGATTATGATGCTCCCGCAGGTACATGGCTGGTTTTCGCGGCTGTTCAACGAAGGTGAAACACAGCGGGTAGCGCGCCTGACCGACATTCCGCTACTGGCCGTGACTTAATCGGTTTACCTGTAAGTACCTTCTATTTGCCAGAACATTACCCCTACCCATCCCGTAACCCCGACAGCCCCGAAAAACCGGGGCTGTCGGCATATCCTTTTCATTCCGGCAATCCCATGAAAACGGCTCTGTACATCACTACCTGCACCGACGAACCGACGCGGGCCCTGCAGGAATACTGGTTAGCAACTGAAGAGCCCTTACGGCTTACGGTCGTGCATCCGTACACGCTTGACTCGAATCAATTGATCACCAAAGAAGCAGTTCGCACGGCAAAACAGCAGGCAGAATCACGGCTCCGGCAATGGACGGCTGAACTGCTGAATGACCAACCGGGAAATTTACAGACAGAAACGTTGCTCGCTGACCCCGATCTGGCGCTCCAGCTTCACCTTATCATTCGAAAATACGATTACCTCCTGATTGCCGATCAGCACACCGTTCTGCCGCCTGCTTTGTTAGCCATAGTGAATCAAACCCAGACCTTGATGCGTGTTCTTTCCGACAAAACCGACGCTTCCGAAGAAACAAAACCGTATGTTGGCTATGAAGACCCTGGAAGTGTACCCATCCATGAGCCTGTCGCATTTGCAGCAGCGTTTTAATGACTTGTTTCCGTATCTGCGGCTTGAGTTGAGCCCGGAAACCGATGTAAAGGTAAACGATCAGCAAACCCTCGATGAGCTGGGGCACTCAACCACGTACTGCTGTTTTCTGATCGATGGCACCCTGGAAGTTGCTGAGCTGGAAGAAAATTTCAGCGCGTGTTTTGGTTTACCCCTGCGGGTAAGCCGCTGGACGGGCTACGGCTGGCACGACACCGATACTACGCGTCAGTGGACACTGTGCCAACAAAACCAGAAAGGGGCGGAAGCCGCGCACCTCACTCCATCCGTCGCTTACCGCTGAAACGCCTTGACCTATTACTGCTTGTACACTGACTACCAAAAAGCCGACGTGAACGTCGGCTTTTTGGTCTGTACTATGTTGTCAATTCTTCAGCACATCGATGCGTGGGTGATTCCCTCCAGTTGCCTGCCTTCATAGAAACTCAGTTTATTCAGCAGACTACGGGCAATCTGGCACAGGGCCTCTTCGGTCAGAAACCCCTGATGGGCCGTTAACAGAACACGGGGGTGGCTGCGTAGCCGGTTCAGCAGTTCATCGCCAACCCCTTCCTGTGCCCAATCCCGGCCAAACCAGTTGGCCTCCTGTTCGTACACATCGGCTCCGTACCCGGCTAACTGATCCTGATTGAGCGCAGCCAGTACAGCGTTTGTATCCACGACTTTGCCCCGGCTTGTATTGATCAGCATCGCCGTCGGCTTCATTCTGGCAATCGCTTCGGCATCGATCATTCCTTTTGTTGCCGCCGTCAGCGGGCAATGCAACGCCAGTACGTCGGCCTGCATCAGCAGATCGTCCAGCGAAACGTACTGTACACCCATCCGCATTAGCTGAGCAGTCGGTTTAATGTCGTAGGCGATGACCCGGCAGCCGAATCCAGTCATAATCTGGCAGAAAGCACGCCCAATATGCCCCGTACCGACCACACCAACCGTTTTTCCGTGCAGTTCCGTCCCGACCAGCCCGTTGATGCTAAAGTTACCAGCCTCAACGCGTTTGTTTGCTTCGGTCAGATGGCGCATGAGCCCCAGCAGCAGGGCCACTCCATGCTCAGCTACGGCAAAAGGTGAGTAATCCGGTACGTTGATAACCGTCATTCCCAAGTGGTCAGCAGCTTCCAGATCCACATTATCCAATCCGGCGCACCGCATGGCCACAAGGCTGACCCCGGCCTCTTTGAGCGCCTTCAACGTCAGCTTCGACAGGTTATCGTTGACAAAAGCGCAAACCGCCTGATGCCCACTGGCCAGTTCCGCGTGAAAGGACGTGAGTGGCTCCTCAAAAAAACTGATCTGGTGATGCCCCTGGTACTGCTCAAACCAATGCCGTTCGTAGGGTTTTGTGTTAAAAAAGGCGATACGCATACGTGTTGTCCGTTTTGATCAGGACAAAGTTGCACAGCTTTTATCGGGACAAACATGATCAGCATCAGCCCGTTGCCTGATTCGTATTCGACCTGGTCCTGAGCGGAATCTCGTCTGCCACGAGCGGTAGATAGCGCATGGTCGGCATCGATCCTGTTTGCACAACCTGCGTAATGCTGACCGTTTGGACGCCGTTGGGCAGCCTTACTACGTAGTCCTGCTCCGGATCGCCGATACCGGCCGTCTGATGGAAATAGAATACATCCTCCGGGGTGACGTGCGGTTGTTGCCGGAGAAAATCGGCAAACCAGGTTTTACGCCGGGCGGCCGTGTTGGCATCATACAGCGTCACCGACGACCAGATATGCGGCAAATCGCCCGGCATGTCGCGCAGGTAGATTTGCTGGCCGTTCCAGCGCAGTTCATGTACAAGCAAGTTATCCGGTCGGCGCTGCACAACAACCAGCGTAAAGGGCTCTATCTGGTCAAAGTTATAGCCATTCGCAAACTGAAGCGGATTGCCAAAATCAAAAAAATCCAGCACGACCAGTCCCCGGCTCTGTCGATACGGTGGCTGATGAACGTGCTTTTCAAATGCCCCGTTGAGCAGACAAACAGTAACGTCGGCCGAAGCCGCCACCCAGGTTCCGCCCCCAAGCGGATCTTTGGGATACGTTACGGTTCGCTCACCGACTATATACGGCTGAGCGGGAACGGCCCGGGGGCGGCTGATGTGTTCATCCCGGTTGGTAGTTAATACAAACCCATTGGGCAACGGCAGCAGGGAAACAACGCACATACGTAGCTTACATTGATTACAACAATACGCCCTGAAAGACTTCGTCCAGCTTCGAGACGGGTTTGATATGAATCTTAAAGTTACCCGCTTCGAGCCCCTTCAGGTTGTAGCGCGATACGTAAATCTGTTTAAATCCTAATTTTTCGGCTTCGGCAATACGCGAATCGATGCGGCTGACAGCCCGCACTTCGCCCCCCAGCCCGACTTCGCCCGCGAACGCCACCGATGGCGGAATGGCGATATCTTCGTAGCTAGACACGATAGCCGCACAAACGGCCAGATCGATAGCGGGATCTTCGACTTTCAGGCCACCGGCTACGTTCAGGAATACGTCCTGCTGCCCGAGCCGAAAACCGCCCCGCTTTTCCAGAACGGCCAGCAGCATCTGAAGCCGCTTGGCATCGAAGCCCGTACTGCTCCGCTGGGGGGTTCCGTACGTAGCCACACTAACCAACGACTGAAGTTCGATCATCAGCGGCCGATTACCTTCCAGCATCGAGCCAATGGACACGCCACTCAGGGCTTCATCCCGCTGCGAAATCAGGATTTCCGACGGGTTCGTCACCTGCCGCAGCCCCGAACCCAGCATTTCGTAAATACCCAGTTCGGACGTACTACCGAAGCGGTTCTTGGTAGTCCGCAGGATTCGGTAGGTTGTATGGCGGTCGCCTTCAAACGTCAGTACCGTATCGACCATGTGTTCCAGCACTTTCGGGCCGGCCAGCGAGCCTTCTTTGGTGATATGCCCGATCATGAACACCGGCGTACCGCTTTCCTTGGCGTATTTCATGAATTCGGCCGTACATTCCCGAACCTGCGACACGCTCCCCGCCCCCGACTCCACCAGCGACGACTGCATGGTCTGGATGGAATCGATAATCAGCACTTCCGGCTCAAAATGCTCGACTACGCGAAAAATGCTCTGCGTCGAGGTTTCGGTCATGATGTGACAATCGGAGGTCGGCGCATCCAGCCGTTCGGCCCGCATCTTGATCTGCTGTTCGCTTTCCTCGCCCGATATATAGAGCACCCGCATCCCGGCGAGACTCAGCGCAATCTGCAATAACAGAGTCGATTTTCCGATGCCAGGTTCACCGCCGATCAGTACCAGCGAACCGGCTACAATACCGCCACCGAGTACCCGATTCAGTTCGGCATCGGTCGTATGAAGGCGGGGCTGTTCTTCGTAATTGATCGCGTGAAGGGCTTTGGGCTTGGGTGCTGTTTTAAGCCCGCCCGGGCCAGACGACGGACTTCGCCAGCCGCCTTTTTCCGGTTCATCCTTCTGAACCAGTTCTTCAACGAACGTATTCCACTCCCCGCAGGAGGGGCAGCGTCCCAGCCATTTGGCCGACTGGTGGCCGCAATTCTGACAAAAATAGGTGGTTTTTAGCTTGGCCATTCAGAGTAAACAATACGGTATAAGATACGAAATGTAACGGAATTTACCAAGCCGTTAAACCTTCGTACTGGATCCTCATCCAATCGCAACCAACGCCAGGGCGCGGCATCTTGTACTGATGACAACAACGCCGTTCCATCAAAATAAGTTGACGGGGTATACCGACATGACCGACGTGGCGTTAACAACATCGGGTTATTACAACAACCTCTGCACAAACCGAGTTCTCAGTAAACTATATACAACCAACCAATGAAAAAAGTCCTATTTTTCGTCGCCCTGGCCGCTCTTCCTGCCGTTTCGTTCGCGCAGGAGAGTTCATTTCAGATTGGAATCAAAGGCGGAGTAAATTTATCCAAACTCAGCTTCGGTAGTTTTGTCAATACGGGTACCAACGCCAATGGGTCGCCCAACGTGAGTGTCGATGGCCAGACTTTCCGGGATAACCTGCGCGAAAGCCTGGACAGCAAAACTGGTACGTCGTTCGGGATTTATACGCGCTTTGGCCGCAACCTGTTCCTTCAGCCTGAACTGCTGTATTCGACGAAGGCCGGTTCATTCGATATCATACGCACGGATAACAACGGACAGACTTATTCCGAGCGCGTAACGGTCAAAACAACCAGCTTTGATGTGCCCGTTCTGCTGGGTATTAAGGGTGGCCCGTTGCGGGTGGTTGCCGGTCCTATCATTTCCTTCCGGATTGATGACAACCAGCGACTGGGTGAAGCCGTTCGCCAGTACACTAATGGTACGCTGAACGACGCCTGGGCCAATGCCTACTACGGGTATCAGGTTGGGGGCGGTCTGGACATCGGCTCATTTGGTCTCGACGTCCGCTATGAAGGCAACCTTTCCGACATCGCCCAGATTGAAGACAGCGGTGCCAAGTTTGGCCAGAAGTTCAAATCGTGGCAGATCACCCTGGCATATAGGTTGTTTTAAAAAGGAGGAAGGGAGGAGAGGATGAAAGGGAATACTTCGCGTAAGTTTTAACCCCTTCCTCCTCTCCTCCCTTCCTCCTCTTCTCCTTTAATTAAAAACAAACCGTTGCTGTCCATCCCGCCGGGAGTTGCAGCAACGGTTGTCCGTTCAATTAACCCACTAAAATAATCGTTCTGAAGTCGGCCAGACAGCGACCGGCTTTGTATTAGTTAAACAGTGTCTGCCAGTAGCGGCTCAACTGCTGCGAAATCTCCTTCATCCGGCGCCGTGAGATGGCAACCTCCCGGCCATCGGCCAGACGTACCTGACGATCTTTCGTAAAAACGCCCCGTTGTACATACGCCAGGTTTACGATGTACGACTTGTGGATTCGCAGGAACATTCCCGGATCGAGCGTTTTTTCAAACTCCTTCAATGTTTTCGACACCAGATACCGCTTCCGGTCGCGGGTGAACAGGAAGGTGTAATTACCTTCTCCCTGTAAACACAGCACGTCATCGACACCAATGAATATAGTACGATTCAAATACGGCAAGGCAATGCGATGCGAACCACGCTGGTAAGAGGCCGGAAAATGAGGCACTATAGCAAGCGGCTGGATAGTAGAAGAAAGGTTGGCTTCCATGCTGAAAAAGTTTTGGTTCGGTATTTTGTTGTTCGATTGATGTGACAAAACTACCCACCCTGCCGTTTGCTCAAAAAAGAAGCCTGATCAGCAAGTGGCGCGCTTCGGGGCCAACTACTTGCTGATCAGGCTTTTAGTGTGTACTGATTGGTAAATCTTCGGGTGTTAGTACCCAACTGATTACGTAAAACTACGCAGTGAGATATAGCGGCTACCTACTGAGTCATTTTACGGGAATAAACCCTCAATTCTCAATTAACTCACGGCAACCGGCTGGAACTCCCGAATCCGGTCCATGAACATCTGGGCGCGCCGGCGGGAAATTTTTACCTGCTGCCCATCAGTCAGTTCAAGCTCACCTTCTTTTTTAACGTAGAACTTACGAACAAAGCCAAGATTAACGATGCACGATTTATGAACCCGAACAAACGCCTGTCCATCAAGTAAGGTTTCGTACTCTTTCAACGTACGAGAAACCAGCATTTTAGTACCGTCTTTAAGAAAGAAATTGGTGTAATTACCTGAACCTTCCAGCCGTACGATTTCATCCACCGAAATGGTACGTTTACGGTCATAGAAAGGGATCAGCAGTTTCTGGAGACAAGAGGAATCGGTAGTTTTTTCCACACTTTTGTGGAACGGCATGGACATAGGGTCGAAAATTGAATCGTTTGCGAATGTTTTCATAGCTGAATTGAGTGAGGTCTGTTGGACGACAGTTTAAGTTTGACAATCAATTACTTAAGCTTTACACATGACTACTTATGCCGCTAATTCAGTCATGCACTACACCATCTTACTCTGCAACAATCAGACCTTACTATTCAAAAAGTACAATATTATACGTCACATGACCGTAAGTTCCTTTCTTTCACCTCTCTTTAGCCGCTTAATTAATACCGGTCAACCTGGGGTGTGAAAATAATGTGGTGATTTTTTTACGCGGTTGTGGGTAGGAATGACCGCACCTGGTTTCAGGCGTTCCCTAAAGGCAACGATCCGCCCAGATATGTTATCTTTGCAGCAATTGCGATTAAACCGGGCGCGGTATGCTGGACAAAGTCAAAGAAATTTATCAGGAAATAGAACAATTCAACGTAGCGTCAAAAGACCAGCTAGAGCAGTTCAGGCTCCGGTTCGTCGGACGCAAAGGCGTTATAACCGAATTATTTGAAGGGCTTAAGCATGTGCCCCAGGAAGACCGGCGGGCGGTTGGCCAGGAACTGAACGGTCTGAAAAACTTTGCCCTTGAGCGCTTTGAGGCTTTTACCAAAACCATTGACGAACAGCTGTCGGCGGCCGACAGCACTCCACCCGTTGATCTGACCCTGCCGATCGTTCCGAACCTGACCGGTACGCAACACCCGCTGACCCTCGTCCGGCAGCGGATTATCCAGATTTTTGAACGGATTGGATTCAACGTAGCCGACGGCCCTGAAATTGAAACGGACTGGTACAACTTCGGGGCGCTTAACTTCCCCGACAACCACCCCGCCCGCGATATGCAGGATACCTTCTTCATCGAGAAGAAATCGGGCACGGAGCAGGAGTCGGCCGACGATGTGCTGCTACGAACGCATACGTCGAACGTACAGATCCGGCTGATGGAACGGCACAGCAAGGGAGAAACTTTCCGGCCCATCCGCTCGATCATGCCGGGTCGGGTATACCGTAACGAAACCATTTCGGCCCGGGCGCACTGCCTGTTCCACCAGGTCGAAGGTCTGTACATCGACCGGAATGTGGGTTTCAAAGACCTGAAGGATACGCTCTATCACTTCGTGAAAGAGATGTTCAACAAGGATACGCGCATCCGGTTCCGGCCGTCGTATTTCCCGTTCACAGAACCCAGCGCCGAGATTGACATCTCCTGCCAGATCTGCGGGGGCTCGGGCTGTAACATCTGCAAGCACTCAGGTTGGGTCGAGATCGCCGGTTCCGGCATGGTTGATCCGCAGGTGCTGGCTAACTGCGGCATCGATCCGGAAGAATACACGGGCTTTGCCTTCGGGATGGGCGTTGAACGCATTACGCAACTTAAGTACGTCGTCAACGACCTCCGTCTGTACACCGAAAACGACGTTCGTTTCCTCCGCCAGTTCGAAGGATTGTAAAAAAAGGAGGAAAGGGAGGAGAAGAGGAAAGGAGAAGGGAAACAAAATACCGGGTATTCCTTTCTCCTCTCCAACCCTTCCTCCTCTCCTCCCTTTTCTCCTATGTCCCCCATCCGTCTGTCCGATTTAGCGTTTACACTCGAAGCCGTAGTGGATCAGCACTTCGGCGGAAAAGCCGTATGGGTGCTGGCCGAAACGAGCGACATCAAAAACTACCCCGACCGGAACTACTGTTTTCTTACGCTGGTCGAACGGGAAACGAGTTCGGCTGGTCAGCAGGAAACGCTGGCAAAGCTGGAAGCCTGCATCTGGCGCCGAAACTACCACACGATTCGTGAGTTTGAATCCGCTACGGGAGTGGCCTTTGCCCGCAACATCAAGCTGTTGCTGCTGGTATCGGTCGGTTTCAATCCAGTGTATGGCCTGCGGCTGGAAATTCTGAAAATCGACCCGTCCTACACGCTGGGGAATCTGGAGCGGGAGCGTCAGGCGGTGCTGGATGCCCTGTTGCGCGACCACCCGGATCTGATCTGGCAGGAAGCCGGGCAGTACATTACCGCAAATCAGTTGCTGCCCCGGCCGACCGTCCTGCAACGGCTGGCTCTGATTACGGCGCCAAACTCGGACGGCTGGCGCGATTTCCGGCACGAACTACAAACCAATCCGTTTGGCTATAACTTTCAGGTGGATGAATACCTGACGCAAGTGCAGGGACAGGGGGCCGAAAAAGCCATTTGTGATCAATTACGACGTATTCAGGACAGCGGCATTGCCTACGACGCCGTCGTTATGGTACGCGGGGGAGGCTCGCAGCTGGATTTCGGCTCCTTCGATACGTATCAGTTAGGGCAGACCGTAGCCGGCTTTGGTATCCCCATCCTGGCCGGTATTGGGCATGAGCGGAACGTCAGCATTACCGACCTGTTGTGTCATCAGAGTGTGAAAACGCCCACCAAAGCGGCTGCGTTTCTGATTGAGCACAACCGGCGTTTCGAAGAAGGCTGCCTTCACCTGGGCAACCGGCTGACGGGTGCTGTTCGGGAAGCCCTTCAGAACGCCCAGGAACGCCTGGACAGCGATACGGAGCGGTTGAAGTTTGTGCTGCATACGTATTTCCGCGATCGGCACAACGAACTCACTGAAAAGGCCGTGACCATTCGGCATCTCGATCCGTCCAATGTATTGAAACGCGGGTACGCCCTGCTGCTGCGCAACGGCCGGATCATCACGAAAGCGGGCGATCTGCAGCCCGGCGATAAAGCCCAGCTACAGTTGAGCGATGGACGGCTTGACGTGATTATCAGCCAGCCGGTTGATGATCAGCAGACACCCAGCCAACTGATGCAGTGACCAATTTGACCTACATGACTTATCAGGAAGCCTACGATCAGCTATCGGCCTTGATCGATGACATTGAAAATGAAGACGTTCCACTCGATGAACTGCCCGCCCGTATCCGGCTGGCCACCGAGTTGATCACGTTCTGCCAGAGCCGGCTGCGCGACGTCGAAGCTGAATACCGGGAGGCCGTCGAACGACTGCCTAAACGATGAAAACGATAATTTTACGGTATCCTGCTATGGGACTTGTAATAAACCTTACCTAACTTTATCGCTCAGGGGTATCTGAGCCGTTGACTAGGAACGTGTTGTACGTATAGAGACCCTGTTAGCCTGACTGAGAATAGCATCTATGAATTTATTTCCCACATTTAACGACGTATTGAATTCGGACGTTCTGTCGCGACTAGCCTTATATGTCGACGAACCGGCCGAAAAGACTCGTAAAGCGGTAGACGCCCTGGTGTACACCATCATCGGTGGCCTGATGAAACGGACTACAACCGAAATTGGTGTTAATCAATTATATAATCATATACAAAAAGGGCATTACGACGGTTCACTGACCGATAATCTGGTTCAGGTGCTCAATGACCCATCCCGTACCAATTCGCTGATTACCCAGGGGAACGACGTGATCAGTCACTTGTTGCCGGCCATGAAAAGCTCCATCGGCAGCATGATTTCGACCTATGCCGGAATCCGAAACTCATCGGCCATTTCGCTGCTCGGTCTGACCACGACAGTCGTTCTGCACGTATTGGGCAGGCAGGTACGCGAACGCAAGCTGGACGCCGATTCGCTGGCCGCATCCTTGTTTGAGCAGCGCGAAGCCTTCGTGAACATCGTTCCGGAGGATCTGATGCCCCGTCTGGTGGATAAAGTAGGCATTCAGCAGGTAGTGGCTGGCATTGCCGCACCCGCCCGACGAACGGTTATAGAACCAGTAACCCGTCCAGCGTCGTCGGTGGCGGCACCGGTTTCGGCCACCCGCACCACATCGACAGCCACTCGCCCGGCCATCACCTACGAACCTGTCGGTGAATCGGAAGATAACGGTTCACTCGTCAAATGGGCTGTGGGTGGCCTGATTGCAGCCGTAATTATTGCCGGTGGGTATTATATTTATCAGAATACCCAGAATTACTCAAACGGTAACGAACTGTCCGACGAGACCGTGGTGACAAGTGATACGGTGCAGGCCGATACGGTGGCCCGGTCGCTGGCCGTACCGGTTGACTCAGCCGCCCGCACAACCACCCCGCCGAGGGCAGCATCGGCCGTAGCGCCGACCACTCCGGCCGGCCCCAGCTCCGGGACCTTGAGCCAGCAATTGACACCCTATCTTGGTAATGCAGCCCTCCCCAAAGGGCGCGTATTCCCGCTGTCGGGCGTATCGTTCCAGCCGGGTTCTCTGACGATGACCCCCGGTTCTGAAACGGCCGTGACAGAACTCGCTACGCTGCTGAAGACGTACCCAAACATGCAGATACAGCTCATCGGCTATGCCAACGATGCCCGGGGTGATGTCACAAACAAAGCCTTATCGTTCAAACGGGTCAATCAAATCAAGCAGCAGTTGGTATCGTCGGGGGTCAATTACATCCGGATCGACGCCATCGGGCGGGGGACGGGCCGGGTTCGTAGCGATAGTGCTTCGCTGACGAAACCAGCGCTGCGCAAAATCGATATGAGGGTTGTCGTTAAATAAACCAATTGATCAACCAGACAACTATTAACTAAGTGGCCAAAACAACTCGGTCGCTCACCGGTTGAGTATGAGATAACCCAATTACTCACTAGGTATGACGACAGAAGTTGGAAAAACGGCCCTGATTACCGGCGCTACCAGCGGTATTGGTAAAGAATTGGCCACTCTTTTTGCCAAGGACGGATACAATTTGATTCTGGTAGCCCGCCAGGAAGACAAACTCCAGGAAGTTGCCGAGCAGTTTCGGCAGCAATACGGTACCAGCAACATCACCGTTGTGGAAAGCGACCTGTCTAAGTCCGAATCACCACAGCAGGTCTACGATGAGGTGAAGCGTCAGGGATTGACCGTAAACGTGCTGGTCAACAACGCGGGCATCGGTGAACACGGCAAGTTTGCTACCGAAACGGATTTGCAGAAAGAACTAGGTATCATCCAGTTAAACATTGCCTCGGTCGTGCAGCTTACCAAGCTGTTTACCAAAGAGATGGTAGAACGTAATGAGGGCAAAATTCTGATGCTGGGCTCTATTGCCTCGGTGCTTCCTAATCCGCTCATGGCTGTGTATGGGGCCACCAAGTCATTCATCTACTCGTTTTCAGAAGCTCTGCGCAATGAGCTGAAAGATACGAACGTGACGGTGACGGTGCTGATGCCGGGCGCTACCGATACCGACTTCTTCAACAAAGCGGGAGCCATGAATACCAAAGCCCAGGAGCAGGCCCGCTCAACCAATCCGGCCGACGTAGCCAAAACAGGCTACGAAGCCCTGATGGCCGGTAAGGACAAGGTTGTACACGGGCTGATGAACAAAGTACAGGTGGCCGGTGGCTACGTATTGCCCGACCAGGTCGTAACATCCAACGTTCGGAAACTGATGGAGGACAAAGATTCCCCCCAGAAGCAGGAAGACGAAAAAACATCGGCGCTGGCACTGGGCATCGGTATTGCCAGTGTAGTCGTAGCGGGAATCGTCATTGCATCCATGTATCGCAACGCCAGCCCATACGATCGTCTACGCTACCGGTATAAGGCTAAAAAAGCGTTAGGGTCGATCAAAAACGTAGCGGCTTCTGTAGGCGACTCGGTGAACGGAGCCTACCACAACGCCAAGGCAGACGTTGAACAGGCGCTGGCATAAGTATTAGTTCCAGATTACAGAACGGCCGATGCTTTCAGAGCACCGGCCGTTTTTTTTAGACCTGCTTACCCGGAAACTTTTGGAACACCTTACTGACAGCCTCACCGATCTGCTGCGGAGTTACGCTCTTTCGATTCAGCACACTCGATACGGCCGCGTCCCAGATGAGCGCGTTTTTCTGTGCATCCACAACGTGCAGGTTCACAGTGCCCTCCTGGTACGTACCAACGGGCACTTCCTGACTCCGCCATGAGTACCGGCGCTGCCCGACGTAAATAGGCGCTTCATAAATCGTCGTCTGGCGGGTCTGGGTTTTTTCCTTCACCACCGCCCCCAGATTTACCAACAGGTCGGGGTTATCACTCGTCTGCTGGTAGCCCCGGCGTTTCAACTCAGCGGTAACGGCTTGCTTGATCTGCTCCATAGCCGCCTGGTACGTATCGCGCGGGGTAGCTTCGATTCGGTTTGTATCGACAAAAGCAAACGTCTGATACGACGACCACGACGCGCTGGCATCGGCCTGATTGCGAACAATTCGATAAGGTGAACAACTGGCAATCAATAGCCAGCATCCAATAACAACAAGGGCTCTCATGCTTTTCATACCGTTTTTTTACTTAACAAATTTATCTTCAGGATTGCTCCGGAATGTTCCCGAACGTCCAGGCGGTTAAACATCTCCTGTATGACGTAGTTATTTAACTGATTCATCAATTACTCAACAGTTATGAATGCACACAAGGGAAAAACGGCCCTGATCACGGGGGCTTCGAGCGGTATTGGCCAGGAGCTGGCCAAACTTTTTGCCGAAGATGGCTATAATCTGGTGCTGGTTGCCCGGAGCGAAGACACTCTGGATCGACTGGCCGACGTATTCAAAAGCAACTACGGTACGCAGCAGATTACCGTAATCGGCAAAGACCTTTCAAAAGAAGATGTCGCGCGGGAAGTGTACGACGAAGTGACAGGCAAGGGGATTACGGTCAATGTGCTGGTCAACGACGCGGGCATCAGTACCTACGGCAAATTCGCGACCGAAACCGATTGGGAAGCCGAAAAATCACTCATTCACCTCAACGCCATTACCCTAACCCACCTGACCAAGCTGTTCGTTAAGGACATGGTGGAACGGAACGAAGGGAAAATCCTGAATCTGGCGTCGCTGGTTTCGCTGACGGCCATGCCGCTGCAGGCTGTGTATGCCGCCACAAAAGCCTACGTCTATAATTTTACGCTGTCGCTGGCCAATGAGCTGAAGGGTACCAACGTAACCGTTACGGCTCTGCTGCCTAATGCAACCGACACCGACTTTTTCAACAAGGCCGGTGCGCAGAATACCCGCGTTACTGACGAGGTTCAGGATCCGGTCATGGTCGCTAAAGACGGCTACAAGGCTTTGATGAAGGGCGAACTGAAAGTGGTACCGGGAGGTATTAAAAACAAAGCGTACGAGCTATCGTCGTACCTGGCCCCAGCCGAAATGCTGACCGGGATTATGCGGCATAAGAACGAGCCAAAAGACCCCGAAGCCGACCGCCGGGCCAACAACCTGGCCTTAGGCATTGGTATTGCCGCGGTTGCCATCGCGGGGGTTGTTCTGTTCGCACGGTACGGCAACAGTAATCTGCTCGACACCGGCCGGCTGAAAGCGAAACTGAATGATGCGCTTAACGGCACCGGCGATCTGGTAAGCGATGCAAAAAGCACCGCCAGCGATACGTGGTCGAACCTCGAAAACGTAGCCAAACAAGTATTTGGCAATACGTTTGCCTGATTTGCCTCATCCGGAAAGCCTGCCACTGGGCTTTCCGGATTACCTCCGCTACTCGACTATCTACATTCTCCGACGAATCAATCCGTCATTCTCCGCCAATCGGTCGACACTTAACGCATTATCATGAACTCAACCTCCTCAACCCCAACAGAACCGGAGAATAAACCCGATACTGAACCTGAATCAGATGTCGGAAATATGGCCTTAACAGCGCTGGAGGGTGGCCTGTTGCATTCGGACGCTGAACCGGCCGGGACCAACGTAGATCAGAGCCCGGAGGAAGCCAATGCTCAGACGTCTTCCAACCTGACTGGTACCGACCGTGACCAGACCGGCGCGGACGAAACAATGGCGACGGACTCTTGATTCGTCTGCGTTTATATCAACGTATTCATTAGCTTTTTTTCAGCAGGGCAAAGACACTGTTCATGGTCTTGGTTGACATTCGTTGACTTGCGGTGGCTTCGACATTCCGCATTGGACCATTCCCTTACAATCAATTTTCGGTTTGTTACTCCGTAACGGCTTTCAGGTTGATTACGAATGAAACTGAAAACAGTGATCCCTAGCCCTATTGAAATGGATACTATACTTGTAATTTCCGATTATGTACAGGCACTGAAAGCTGAGGTCGGTGAGCCATTAAGGCGACTCTATCCCAATGCTGAAATCCGGTTCTGCCTGTTCGATGGCGAATTGCTGAACGAGCTAACCAGCGGTTTGTTGCCGATCTTGATCCTAATGGATATGGGCGCCGACAATTTGCTGATTATGAAAGAATTGAGGTCGTTCGCCTGCCTGTCCCGAACCCCTATGCTGATGCTACGGGCCGAAGCGACAAAACGGAAAGTCGAAGCTGAAAGTGAAGGCATAGGGTGGTTATACAACACCTTGAACACGCATCATCAATACCAGTTGAATTAATCAAGTCGAGTAAACGCAATTGCGACCGCCCCGACCGCCTACCTCAACTGATGGTCGATACAGGCGTCAGGTTATGGCTTCATACAGCACCGCATCACGTTCATCTCACTGAGTTACACTGCCCGGCGTGACTGGTTGCGGCAGCGAAGCAGAATCACTGCCTATGGACGATAGGGAGTCGATTACGTCAGTTGCCAACGAATCCATAGGTGTGCTTGATTTGGTCGTCTCGGTCGATTCGTTCGACGAACAGGCTGTTGTCAGGAGACCTACGCCAACAGCAACGCTCAATAATTTGCCAAATGCTTTTATCATGATCACGACGGTCAGGCGGCAGGTTACTATCAATAACTTACTGACATATAGGTTTACTTTTCGAAACGGTACTGCACCCGATTAGCTGGAAAACTGAGTTGATAAGGTCCTGTTCAATAAGATTACTAATTTATGGCCGCCCGATGGCGTTTTCTGTGAGGATTCGGTCCACATCACCCGCGTTGGACCTTTAGCTTAGTTATCTTCGGGACGCATGGCCGTCGACTGAACAGGTATATCCTGAACCAGAGATTTGCGAATGGGCTCGTGCCGGTGATCATCCTTGAGTTTACTGAACAAGGTGTTGAGTATCCGAAGCCGAAGCCGAACCGGCAGCGATCGCATGAGTCGAATCACCCAGCGGTTTACGCGTTTAGGAATGATCAATCCCTCGTTCTGTAGCATTCCCTCAATACCAATCTGCGCCACTTCGCTCGCGGTTAGGGTGATGAGCCGCGGCCAGAATCCAAACGGCTTGGCGCGTCGCTCATGACGCGGATGATTCGTCAGAACAGGCCCCGGGCACATGACGCTAACGGCCACGCGGCCTTTCCATTCCTGCCGTAAGGCCAACGAAAAGCTGTAAATAAAGTGCTTGGTACCCGTATAGACCGCATAGTAGGGAACGGGCATAGTTCCGGCCAGACTGCTCAAATTAAGCACGTAGGACGGTGCGTTTTGAAACAGTTCGGGTTGCAGTGCATGACACAACACACTACTGAGCGAGGTGTTAACGGCGATTACGTCCCGTAATTGATCGGGCGACATGGCCTCAAACCGCCCCGTATAACCGATACCAGCGTTGTTGATTAAGATGCGCACAGCCAGGCTTGCCTGCTTTACCCAGGTCACAATCTCCTCTACAGCCCCGGCTTTGGTTAGGTCCAGCCCCAGCGAGTAGCAGCGGACCGGAGCCGCATCTTCAATAATCCGGACTGTGGCTGCCAATTGCTGGTCCGGTAGTGCGACAATGGCTATGTCGTAGCCTTCGCGTGCACAGGCCAGCGCAAACTCCCGCCCAATTCCATCACTCCCTCCCGTTATCAATGCACAAAAGCGGTTCATAAAAAAGTATTGTTTATGTAGTTAATTAACCCAGACCGGCATCAGAAGTTAGTCACCGCTCCGTTAGCTTGTTTTACCCGTTGAGCGCAGTACAACCCGCAAACAGGCGAAAAACATGAAAAAACCCAGACAAAACTGGTAAATTAGACCCTCATTTAGTGACGAAACGTACCCGAACAATATGCATACAAGGCAACAGGAACCACTGGCAGACCACTACGATGCCATCGTCGTAGGATCGGGAATCAGCGGAGGATGGTCGGCCAAAGAGCTGAGCGAGAAGGGCCTTAAGGTATTGCTGCTTGAACGAGGTCGTATGATCGAACACGTAACGGATTACCATACGGCCACCAAAGCGCCCTGGGAGTTTCCACACCGGAACGCCCGAATGCCCATCGATCTTCTGAAAAAATATCCGGTCCAGAACCGCACCGGATTTGCCATAACAGAGGCTACGCACCATCACTTCGTTAACGATCTTGAGAATCCATACGTAGAAGAAAAGCCTTTCGATTGGATTCGGGGTTACCATGTTGGTGGCCGGTCGCTCATGTGGGGGCGGTATTCGTTCCGATTTTCGGATCTGGATTTTGAAGCCAACGCCAGAGAGGGTATTGCAACCGACTGGCCGATTCGGTACAAAGACATTGCCCCCTGGTACGATTACGTCGAAAAGTTTGCCGGAATCGCCGGTAACCGCGACGGACTACCACATCTTCCCGACGGGCAGTTTCAGCCGCCTTTACCGGACAACTGCCTGGAGCAGCACTTCCGTAAGTCTGTTAATGAGCAGTTTGCGGATCGAAAGGTGATTTCGGCGCGGGCGGCCCACATCACCGCGCCCACCAAAGAGCAGACAGAACTGGGGCGGGCTAAGTGCCAGTTCCGAAACATGTGTATGCGCGGCTGCCCTTACGGTGCGTATTTCAGCACGCAGTCCGCTACGTTGCCCGCGGCCCGCCGGACCAAAAACCTGACGGTTCGCCCCCACTCCATCGTCAACTCCATCATCTACGATGAAAAACTTGGCAAAGCAACGGGCGTTCGGGTAATTGACGAGCAGACGAACCAGTGGCACGAATTCCGGGCAAAAATTATCTTCCTGAACGCATCGGCGCTCGGCTCTACGTTTATCCTGCTTAACTCCAGATCGAACCGCTTTCCGAACGGCATGGACGATAGTGGTCAGTTGGGACACAACCTGATGGACCACCATTTTCACGTTGGTGCCAACGCCATTTACGAACGCGACCTCGACAAAGTCTACTACGGTCGGCACCCGGCCGGCTTATACATTCCTCGCTTTCGCAATCTTGGTCAGGACCAGCAGCCGTTTAAACGCGGCTACGGTTTCGAGGTGTATACCGGTCGCCAGAACTGGGATCACGCCTACGGATTGGAAGGATTCGGAGCCGACTTTAAGCAGAAAGCGACGCAGTTCGGTAACTGGACGATTACACTCGACGCATTCGGCGAGTGCCTCCCCTACTACGACAACCGGGTGTCTCTGACCGACGAGGTCAAGGATAAATGGGGGCAGCCAGTGCTGAAAATGGACGTGCATTACCGGGAGAACGAGACCCTGATGCGCAAAGACGCCCAGGAACAAGCGGTGCTGATGCTGGAAAAAGCCGGCTTTTCGACCATTGAAGGATTCGACAGCCAGGCACATCCGGGATTGAGCATTCATGAAATGGGAACAGCCCGAATGGGTAATGACCCCAAAACATCGGTGTTCAACAAATTCAACCAGCACCACATTGTCAAAAACGTATTCTGCACTGATGGAGCCTGCATGACCTCATCGCCCTGTCAGAACCCGTCGCTGACGTATATGGCCTTATCAGCCCGGGCGGCTGACTATGCGGTGCGCGAACTGAAGAAGGGAAATTTATAGCAGCCGGTCTCCGCTATTTTCCCTTCTTCTTTTTCTTGTTGTGCTCAAACTCCTCGACCTCCTGCATCAGGGCTTTAAGGTCAACGCGGGCGTCGTCGCTCAGGTCGCGGGTGGCCATGTAGTCTTCTTTGGATATATCGATGCGGGCAACGGGCTGGTTCAGATACGTTTCAATCTCGGCCAGCAGTGGTTTTTCTTCGCTACTGCAAAATGACACCGCCGTTCCTTTCTGCGTACCCCGACCGGTCCGACCTACGCGGTGGACGTAGTTTTCGGGCTGCTCGGGCAGATCATAGTTAACTACGTAGTCCACATTTGGAATATCAATTCCCCGGGCGCTGACATCCGTAGCAATCAGCACCTTCACGTCACCTTTCCGAAACTGGTTCAGCACCTGTACCCGGCTGGCCTGCTCTTTATCGCCGTGAATGGTCTGACTCGAAAGCCCCATGCGATGCAGAGCGCTGGCCACCCGCTCGGCCCGGACCTTCGTCCGCACGAACACCAGGATTTTGTTGTCGGGGTGTTCTTTCACGATCCGTTCGAGAAAGAACCGTTTGTCGTCCATCTCAACGAAAGCGACGGAGTGCTCAATGTTACGGGCTACACGGTTCTCCGGCGAAATCTGAATGCGGATAGGGTTATGCACCAGCGAATACGCCAGCTTTTTGATCGTTTCGTCGATCGTGGCCGAGAAAAACAACGTTTGCCGCTTGCGGGGCAGGCGCTTCACCAGATCCTGGATGTCTTTTAAAAACCCCAGATCCAGCATATGGTCGGCCTCATCCAGAATCAGGATTTCAACGCGGTCGAGTTTCAGATGGCCCTGACTGACCAGATCGAACAGCCGACCAGGTGTCGCCACCAGGATGTCGATTCCTTTTTCGAGCCGCATGATCTGCGGGTCCTGCTCCACGCCCCCGAACACAGAGAACGACTTAGTGCGGGTGTGCTCCCCCAGCGACCGGAACACATCGGTGATCTGAATGGCCAGTTCGCGGGTCGGTACCATCACCAGACACTTCACGCCCTCGGCCCGGCTGGAGCTTTTCCGGCTGTGGAGCATACTGATGACCGGAATGGCAAATGCAGCCGTTTTCCCCGTACCGGTCTGGGCGATGGCCAGTACGTCCTCCCCCTTCAGGATAGACGGAATGGCTTTGTACTGGATGTCGGTCGGCCGTTTAAAGCCCAGCGTTTCCAGATTACGCTTGATCTCGGGGGCGATATTGTATTCGTCAAATTTCATGATATCGGTATTCGGTTCAACGGTTCAGGTCCAATCCGGCCGCGCTAAGAAGCGTAGAACCTGAACCAGTAAACTCATCTTTGTTTCATGCGCAAATATAAATCTTCCACTTTCTGACGGGCCCAGGGCGTTTTGCGCAGAAACGTCAGACTGGACTTGATGCTGGGGTTGTTCATAAAGCAGTTGATCCGGATGTGGTAGCTCAGGCCATCCCACCCGTAGCGGTCAACCAGTTCGTTCAGAATCATTTCCAGCGTTTTGCCGTGCAAAGGGTTATTGGGTTGTTCAGCGCTCATGCAAAACCGGCTTCTTTTAAGGCAAATGTGCTTTATTTATTGGACAACCCTATTTGTCGGCGATAAATTGCAAAATATTTTTCACCAACCGATAAACGTTCTTCCTGGTCATGGAGACCAACCAGTCCTTCAGTTTCGACACGCGTATTGAGCGGTTTACCATCAAAGGCGGCATTCATTACATCGATGTGCCCGACGACGTAGCCCGTCAGTTTACAACCAAAGGCTACAGTCGGGTGATCTGCTCGATCAACGACGCGATCGAGTATCATTGCGCCCTGATGCCTAAAGGTAATGGCCTGTTTTTTATCAGTGTCGGACCGCCGATCCGCAAAAAAGCCGGTTTGGTGCTTGGTCAGGCAGTGAAAGCCACAATCCGTCGGGACGACAGTCCCTATGGGCAGGCGATGCCGGAAGAGCTTGAGGAATTACTTGCGATTGACGACGAGGGCAACCGCCGGTTTCACGAGTTGACACCGGGGCAGCAACGCGGGATTATGTACTACGTATCGTCGGCCAAGGGCGTACAAACGCGCATCGACCGGGCTATCAGGATGATTGATCGGCTAAAACTGAAACGCGGTTAATTTGTCACGTCGATCCGGTACAGCCCCTCCCGCTGGCTGGTGATGGTACTGCCGGGCAGAAAGGGCTCGTCGGCTTTCACGGTTTCGGTCGAACTCACGCTTACCCCCAGCGCATTGACATCGGTATCATTCCCCTCCAGATACGATTTGGGCAGCACGAAGTTACCTTTTCCGGAACCAAGCCGCTGGTTCAGGTAGTCAGTCTCCGCAACGCTCCGCTCTTCCTGCACGACGTTCCCGCTCGGGTCTTTTTTCTCCCTGATCTTAAAAATTTTCAGCTCGCTGGTAGAGCCCTCGCCCTGGCACTGGTGCCACAAGTTTACGAGATAACTATGGGGTTCGACATTGTTCCACTGGATTGTCAGCGGCCGGCTCCGGTGGTGTGTCAGTGGAATGGTGAAATGATCGGCTGTCAGGTCAGGCTGCGTCCGAATGCGGCCCAGTTCGAAGGTTTGGCCATTACTCATCACCACCGTAACGATGTAGTCCTGATTGCCTGCAATGCGAATCGATGAATCTTTCAGTTCGTAGTACGGAAATGCGCCGTAATAGTTCGTAGCGCCCTGGTTCAGGCGTAGCGCCGTGCCATTAACTTTTAGCTGGATGCTGTTATTAGCCACAGGCTTGCCATCGCGGTCACGGACGTAGGCTTCAACGGTTGCCGACCGGCTGACGTCGTTCCCATTCTGCCGCATAATGAGCAGATTGATCTGAAGAAGCGAGGGGTCCGTCACTACCGAAGAAGACAGCGACGACTCGGTACACTGCGAGAATAAGAAAACAAGGCTCAGGGCAACAAGCCACCAGCCAAACCGACTACCGGCAAACTCAACCATACGGGTGTTCAAACGAAAGAATCGTTTTCAGACTACGAATCATCATTCGCAGCTTCGTAACGTTTGAGACAAAGGTATGTTCTGCCGGAATCGGGTTGTAAACTCTTTGAGCGAAAGGATACAGTAATTGCTGAACCTAGGCGTATAGCCTCTTCAGCGCTGTTCAGAACATCTTCATCAGCTTGTAGGTTGTCCCGGCCACTATGCCACTCACCAGGTACCACGCCACTGTCATTGCCGAGGTTGCAGTTGAGCGCCGGGTTGGTTTTTCGCCCAGGCCCATCGGTCCCGGCAGCATAACCGCTCCGAGTCCGGCCGCTGTACCCAGCGCTGTACCGATCAGCAGGGGTGATTTACCATCGTTCAGCCCGACCAGGCTGTAGTAGAGGGCATTAGATGCAATGTCGCCGATCATGGCCGGTACGTACAGGTCGTCTTCGGCCGGTGCCGAATGGCCGGCGGCCCGAATGCCTTTGATCAGCACTCGCTCACCCAGCTTATCGGCTCGGGGGGCCTGAGGCACAAACTGGCGTACGGTTTCGTGCAGCACGGTCAGCACGATGGCTCCGGTCAAGCCGCTGCCCAGCGCCCGAACGGCGTTCGTAGTCGTTGTCATAATAAGGTTGTTGAGTGAATGTCTGTTATTTATATAAACAATGGGGTTATGAAGATGTTTGAGCGGTTCGCCGGTTACCCTGTAGCCACGCCGGGCAACTGCGTAGTGACAGTAGCCGTCTAAATGTTGATAAATTGGTCGATGAACTCGTCCGCTCTGCGTTTCTTTGCACGTTGAGAACACCAACCCATGATCCGATCCATCGCGCTCTTTCTCTGCCTGCTTACCGTGTCAGCCTCCGCTCAGAAAATTCGTTATGAACTGTCTCAGGGCAAAGAGACCGCTACGTACGCCGAAATCATCGCCTTCTACCAACAGCTTGACCGCCAGTATGAAGAAGCAACGTTGATTGAGGTGGGGCCAACCGATGCCGGTAAGCCGCTGCACCTCTTCCTGCTCGATCCGGACAGACAGTTCACGCCGACAGCCGATAAGGTGACGCTGCTGATCAACAACGGTATTCATCCCGGTGAGCCCGAAGGCATCGATGCCACCATGCTGTGGGTACGGGATATGCTGAACCGGAAGACCCTCCCCAGCAACGTACTGCTGGCGATCGTGCCGGTGTACAACATCGGTGGATGCCTGAACCGGGGCGTGTCGCGGGTAAATCAGAACGGACCGCTGGAATACGGATTTCGGGGGAATGCCCGAAATTATGACCTCAACCGCGATTTCATCAAGACCGATACGGAAGATGCCCGGACGTGGCAGACGATGTTCCAGACGTATAAGCCGCACGTACTGATCGACAACCACACCAGCAACGGAGCGGACTACCAGCACATCATGACGTATTTCGCGACGCTGAAGGATAAGCTGCATCCGGCCGTGTCGGGTTATATGGCACAAACACTCCAGCCCGAACTGGACAAGGCCCTGACGGCGAAGGGCTTTGAACCAGTACCCTACGTTAACAACTTCTCGGATACACCCGAAAGCGGGTTCCCGGCCTTCAACGATTCGCCCCGCTACTCGTCGGGCTATGCGGCCCTGTTCAACTGCATCGGTTTCGTGGTTGAACTGCACATGTGGAAAGACTACCCAAGCCGGGTCAGGGGTACGCTCGCGTTTATGGAGGAAGCCCTGCGCATCGTCAGCCGCGACGCCACCCTGCTCATTCGGAACAAACAAAACGCCGATGAGGCTGTCAGTAAACAGACCGAGTTTCCGCTCACTTACAAGCTGGATCGCACGAAAAGCAAGTTGATTACCTTCAACGGCTACGAAGCGAAGTACAAGCCCAGCGATGTATCGAGCCTGAAACGACTGTATTACGACCGATCCGCGCCCTTTACCAAGCAAATTCCGTATCAGAACAGCTACGTGCCCGACGTAACGGTACGTAAGCCGAAAGCCTACGTGATTCCGCAGGGCTGGACGGCCATCATCGACCGGCTGAAACGGAACGGCGCACAGTTGAGGCCTTTATCGGCCGATTCGCTGATGACCGTCCAAGCGTATTACATTGAAGACGCCAAAACGACGCAACGGCCGTTCGAGGGCCACTACGTCCACTCGAATGTAGTGGTTCGCAAAGAATCGCTGCCCATTCAGTTTTACAAAGGAGACTATGTGGTTTCGACCGACCAGCCAGCCAACCGCTACGTTGTTGAAACGCTGGAGCCTCAAGGTATCGATTCGTTTTTCGCCTGGAATTTCTTTGATAGTATTCTGGGGCAGAAAGAGCATTTTTCGGCGTACATCTTTGAGGATACAGCCGCCGAACTGTTGAAAAACGACCCGGCCCTCCGCAAGAAACTGGAAGAGCGCAGGGCAACCGACACGGCTTTTGCCAACGATGCTAATGCTCAACTGGAGTTCGTCTACCGCCATTCGACGTATTACGAGAAAACCCACAACCGCTATCCGGTGTATCGGCTGGAGAGGTAATTCCTTATTGATTCAGAGATGTCACATGGCAACATACGCGTACCGTTGTTCAGTTGTTACTGACACCAGTCAGGCCCCTGTTTTCGCACGCTAAAAAGCCAACGACCGCGATTTCATTCAGCAATTGATACGTACCGGCTTGTACAACGGTATCGTCCTTGTTGGTAATTTCCTTCGGATGGTTCGGCCCTCCCTCACCCAACAAAAAAGCGACGGGCATCACATACCTGCCGGCGTATCGCGTATCCAGGCTGGGGAGCTGTGACCACGGCTCATTATTTTCTGGATCGTAGTTCCTCAACCACGCCCCGTATTATGATTAGTTTTACGTAGCCTGTTAAAGTATGTTAAGTCCGATTTCGGTCTGGACGCACCGCCTATATTTCCAAAAAATAGGCGCTATGGTTCGGCTGCGGGTCGTCTGGATTCTCTATAAACAGATTGGGGTGTATAGCGTCGCTACGTCGCTGGCTCTATGGCTATTGGCCGGAATGCCCACCTTACGGTCCGGGAATTTCAGTGAAGCGCTGGTGTTTCTGCTCTGGACCCGAACGCTGAGCCAGTTGCTGATCTGGTACCTGTTCCGCACCACCAACCGAAAGGGCTTTTTCTTTTATCATCATTTCGGCTGGTCTGAACGTCAACTGGCTTTGCTGAGCTACCTGATCGACCTGGTTTGTTTCGGATTATGGATTTGTCTGATGAGCGTATTACTATGACAGCGCGGCTGGAAGCGGACAGTATCTGGCTGGAATATGGTCAGCACCGGATTCTGCAAAACATCTATGTCCGGGTGGATGTTGGTCAGGTAATCGGGTTGCTGGGCCGGAATGGCTACGGTAAATCTTCCTTGCTTGAAATCATTTACGGTACCCGATCAGCTCAGAACCACTCGGTCCGCATCAACGGCCATTACGTTGACAAACTGTACCAGCGCCCCAACACAATCGCCTTTCTTCCGCAGAAATCGTTCATTCCCGGTACGTTGCTGATCAGCGAGGTGTTTGGGCTATACGGCTCATCGGTAACAACGGCTACTGAGCTCTTCCCCGAGCTGACCGACATGCTTCCGCACCGGTTCGACCAGCTATCCGGCGGTCAGCAGCGGCTGATCGAAACTGTACTGGTTTTGACCAGTCCGACCGACTTCGTGCTGCTTGATGAGCCGTTTTCGAACGTAATGCCCCTGCATGTCGAGACGCTCAAAGTTTTGATCAGCACCGTAAAACACCAGAAGGGCATTTTACTGACCGATCATTATTACCGCGACGTACTGGACATAAGCGACACGGTGTATGTTCTCACATCGGGCGGACGCACGATCCAGTTGACTGAGCCGGAACAGCAGCTACAACACTACGGTTATATTCGGTAGCTTGATTAGCTATAACCCCGTACGTAGCGGTAAACCGTTTGCCGCTACGTACGGGGTTAATGTTCAGGTTGTCACAACGTAAACCCAACCGCAACAACGCCACTACGTCCGTCCGACGGCCAGACGCCCGGCCCCGGATAAAACGTCGGTCGTTTCGTGAAATACTGCCGGTTCAGCAGGTTGTTCAGGCTGCCCCGGATGAGAACGTGCTTACTGGTTCGCCAGCTCACGTTTACATCCCACAGTCCGTAGGCGGGCACCGGACCTTTGGCACCGTTAGCCGTGGGGATAGGCGTATTCAGCGCGTCTGAAAAGGTCTGGCCAACGTAGCTGTACAAGGTGGTCAGGCGGGCGCGGCCGTAGCGAACCACCAGGCCGTTGCGACTTGTCCAGACGGGCACCGACTCAACCCGATTTCCGTCGACGACCATGTTTTCCCGGCCATTCGATACCGACGCGTTAACGTAGCGGGCGTCGATATAAGCCGTTGTCGAAAACACCTGAACGCCCCACCGACGCGTATGCACCACATCAACCTCGACCAGTGCCTCAACGCCCTGATTACGGCTGTCACCGATGTTCGTACGCAGTACCAGACTCTGACCGGCCGGGTCGGTCGTGATGAGATTACCCATCCGGTTTCGGTACAGCAGGTCGAACAGCGTTACGTGCATCCGAAGCGCCTGCCAGTGTCCTTCAATGCCAAGCTCCGCGTTGAAGCCGGTGGCATCCTTCAGATTTGGAGCCACCCGTTCATAGACCGAAGCCGGAATAATATCTTTGAAGATAACGGGCCGATACGCCTGCGACCAGCCGCCGTATACCCGAACGGCGTCGTTTAACCGGTATTGCGCATTAACGCCCGCCAGCACGAACCGGTGTGTGATGGTATTCGGCACGTCGATTGGGGCGTAGTACCGAATCAGGCCGCTCATCCGGCTTTCTCCGTTTTCGGCCCGCAGACCGGCCGAAACGGTAAGCCGGGACGTTAACCGAAACTGGTTTTCAGCGAATACTGCTACGTTGCGCGTCCGGAAGTGCAGATCCCGGCCCCAGATAGTCCCTTCTACCAGACTCAAATCGTAGTCTGTGCCGGTGGTACCCTGGCCCAACTGACGCCGGTGTAGGTCGTTGTTGATGCCCTGAACTCCAATTGCCAGTGTAGCTTCCCGGTTCACAAAGGCGTACCGGTGCAGCAGCCTAAGTTCAGACGTGTAGCTGTTGAAGCGGTCGATGTCTACCTGCCTTGGTTTATATTGACCCGTTTGCGGATCAATGGCATCGGCTACCGTAGCGAACGCATCGAACTGAACGCTGCTGCGTGTACCCAGCACGGCCGATGTTGTCCAGACAATTTGTGTCCGGTCCGTCAGTTGCCAGTCCAGCCGCACCGATGGCACCCAGATATCGGGACTGAAGTAGTTTCGACTACGTGTCGACTGGCGTGGATTTTCTGCAAACATCGAATCGGTCAACGGACCCGGTATCTGGTAGCGGTACGTCGACCGGCCGAGTTCAGCCCGAAGTCGTAGCCGATCCGTGGCCTGGTATTGCAGACTGGCAAACTGGGCCTGGGCGTCGGAACAACTGTTCTGGCGGTACCCATCGGAATGTCGTCGGTAATCGTAGACGTAATACGCCCATTTCCCAATTCGACCACCAAGGGCGTTGTACATACTCCGCAGGCCGTATGACCCAACTGAGTTAATGCTCTCGTAACCAATCGTTCGGGTCGTATCGGCTCCTTTCGTGACGTAGTTGATCATGCCGCCAAACTGCGAACCATATTGAAGCGACGCCGTACCCCGCACCAGTTCGACCCGATCAATACTTTCTAACGGCGGGGAGAAATGGCTGGCCGGATAGCCGTACAGGTCGGAGTTGGTGATAACGCCGTTCTGCCGACTGTTCAATTCCCAGGAGCGGTGCGGGTCCAGCCCCCGCGTGGCAATGTTGATCTGGTTGCCGACGCCATCCATATCGTAGACAAACACGCCGGGAACTCGCGCGAAAACCTGCCGCCCCGTTTTCTCAGCCACATTGGCATCAAGACCCGATAGCCGAATCACCTCACTCCGCTTCCCTGCCATCAGGTAGGTACCGTAGACATCGGGTAATGATTCAACCGAAGGCATACGCCGGCTTCGTACCGTCACCTCATTTAACACATGGGCGGACGTAGTTAACGGACTACGTACGGTGTCGGATTGAGCAAAGAGTCTCACTGGCGTTGCGCTCAGTAGTATAAGTAAGGCATAGACTAACGGTAATCGTACTGTAAGTAGCATAGCTGGTAAAGAGGAAGGTGCTGCTGAAACTGATGTGATACCATACTGAAGTCGATACGTACCAAGCATTAACTCATCCGGCCACTGCAATGAGTACCGGATGAGTCGATACGTACGCAAAGGGCTTACCTGAGGGCGGTTGCTTTAGGCTTGAGGTAATTGTCTATCGTCCACTGCCCGATTTTACCACCCATATCCAGACCCGCCTTGCAGGAGAACCGGAAGTGGATTCCTACCCGCACACGAGAGTCAGCGTTTTCCTGAGCCGCCTGGCTGAAGCTCTTGAAACTACGCGTCGGGGTAACCGGATCAGCCGTGGGCGAACTCATCGAAAAGCCGGTTTTATCGCCCAGGATGTTCACTAACACCGTTGCCGCAGCGTTACCAAGGGCACTGTGCGTCGACGGATAGTCCTGCACCGGTGGCGTCGGCATCAACGGCTCCCAATTTGCATCGGCGGTCGTCGTTTCATTACCGTCGGTGTCGGCTTTTTGAATGGCCGTCAGTGGGCGCCAGAAATTGTAGTGGAACTTCGACTCCCAGCCCGCCGTGTACGCATCAGCCATGGCTATGTTAACCAGGGCAAACAGCCGGGCGGTAGCCAGCAAATCCAGCTTGCGACCGGCCAGGGCCGCGCGGGCAACCCGGTTCCAGCCGGCTTCTGAGAACTCGTACCAGAACTTGCCATACGCAGTCTGATCGGCCGTGCGCGTTTTGCTGTCCTTCACGCCAACGGTTTTCACCTCCTCGAAATCCCTGGCGTATTCCTGGCTGATCAGCGCTGGTTGCGGAGCCACACGGAACTGGTCGGGGGATTTCAGACCAAACGGCTGCATTTGCTTCCAGAACGGGGCAAAAATAAAGGCGAATGGGGTTACAACCTGGTACTCCCCTGGCTGAACTGTGGGCTCAATCAGTGCGATTGGGTCCTGTAGTGCCCCGTCGTTCTGGCGCTGGGCCAGAATGGCGGCTGCCGCTTCTTTCCCCAATGCAATCCCCCGGTTGTAACGATCGCCGGTTGGCAGTTTCGCCAGCGATTGGGTCAGGGCCGAATCGAGCCTGGCTTTCTTATCGGGGAACGAAGCAGCCAGCACCGCATGAGCGGCCGACGCGGCTGCCGCTATAGGTTCAGCCTCGGCATCCTGCCGGTAAAACGCGTACGTCTGGTAGGCCGGCGCGATGCTGTTCAGGGCGTCGTGCATGGCCAGGTGAACCATTGCGTTAATCCGAGACGCCAGCAAACTGTGCTGGTACGCAGGGCCACCCATTGCCTCGTAAGCCATCTGGTTCCAGTCCAGAACAACCTGGTTCGAGTACCCCGCCAACAGCGGTTTTTTTCCGTTAGTACCGGGGTTTACGTCGTTGGAGAGTTTGCAGGCCAACAGCAATATACCACTGAAGACGAGCGTGAGCATGTTTACCTTTTTCATGGTGATCAAATATGTTTTTGGTTTGCGTGACAAAATTGCAGCGGCCCGGCCGGGTACCGGATATGCGAAACGGATTACCAGGTATGCGAAAAGTATTTCCTGCATACCTTGAATTACCGGAAAAGCGAAGTGCCCTGCCGGACGTCCGGCAGGGCACTTCGCTCCTATCTAAACCCTTAATTTTGTTAATGCACGAGCAGCGGCTGCCCTTTGAGTTGAGCGGGCGAATAGCCAAACCGGCGCTTGAAAGCCGTACTGAAGTTGGTATAGTGACTGTAGCCCAACTGATCGGCTACGGTCCAGACGTCCTGCTTCTCCTCCAGCAGCAACTGCCGGGCGTAGCTCATCTTCTGGTCATCAATGTAGCGCATCACCGACGTATCAAACAGCTTTTTGAAGCCGTACTTGAGCTTGAAGGTGTTGAGCCCAAAGAGCCGGACAATCTTCTCCAGCGAGAGTTCATCGAGATAGTGCTGATCCAGGTAGGCTTTCACCGCGTGCAACGTATCAATGTCACGACGAGTCAGCTTCGTATCCGTAAGCACAGCAATCGCTTGCCGATCCCGACGAAACCCTGCTAACTGCTCAACAAGCATCAGCCGAATCAGGGCGTCTTTGTAGGTTTGGCCCAATTTACCCTTGTACGGGCAATTCAATAACTGATGCACTGATGCCTGTATGTTTACACTAATCGGCCGACTTTCGGTTACGGTTGAAAACGGTTGTTCGCCATCTTCCAGCAACCGTAACCAATCGTCGTCCAACGCCCCTTCATCCAACAGGTGCGCGGCTACTACGTCCGAATTAAATTGGATTGACAACCCCTGGAGCATATTTTGTTCTCCAACCATAAAATCTGACTGAAGAACCGGCAAATAGCAAAGGCAATGATGGCGCTCCGGCACCTTGTATTGATAGTTCAGATTGAACGAACATCCTCCGCCAAGCTGAAAATACATAATCATAACCGACTCAGGTCGCCGGGCTAAAACGGCCAGACGGCTATTTTCGGTAGTAATACGGGTATTGAATAACGTGGCGCCGTTCAGTTCTTCTACATCAATCGATGCTTGAGCCAGGCCCGGCTGTTCAATGTAAATGGATGTCGGCTTAGCCAGGCGAAACACTTCTCCGAGGGTGTGTTCGATCTCTTCCGTAGTTACCATGAGTTTGGTATGAATTAGGCAAAGTACTGAGTTGAACGATCAACTTCCGACGACATAGTCTGCCACTCAAAGGTAGAACGGTTATGGGCTATTATACCAAAACGGCTTATTATACGGTCTAATAATCAGCCGCTTATCAATTCACTAACAAGATGTGTCACAGCCAGTTCTTGCGTTTGAAGATATACCACGTCCCGACCGACGACAGGATCATAGCGGCAATGGCCGAAGGGTAGCCCAGCGACCAGTGCAGTTCGGGCATCGAATCGAAGTTCATCCCCCACATACTCGCCAGGAGCGTTGGCGGCAGAAAGATCAGCGACACAACGGTGAAGATTTTGACAACCCGGTTCTGCTCCAGGTCAATCAGACCGAGGTAGGTATTTTGTAGAAACTCCAGCCGCTCAAAAATGAAATTGGTATGTTCAATCAGCGAATTGATGTCTTTGATGAGAGCACGCAGCCGTTGCTGCTCGTCGTCGGTGAACCAGCCGTCGGACCGGATCATGGACGAAATCACACGCTGCTTGTCCACTACGTTTTCGCGGATGGTCATGGTCAGCTCCTGGTATTCGTTGATTTGCAGCAGCATATCGCGGTCCAGGTTGGAATCCAGATCGAGCTGGCGATTAATGGCTTTCACCTCCCGCGACACCGCTTCGACCAGGTCGGCATCCGCATCGATCCGTGACTCGAAAATGGCGATCATAATCTGCCCACCATCTTTGAACGTCGCCCGCTTCGATTTGATCTTTCGCACCGTATCGGCAAACGATTTCAGGTCAGCATTCCGGTACGTAAACAGCGTATCGTCTTTCAGAATGAAGCTCACCGGCACGTTGGTGTAGCCCTCATCCTTGTGCGGGATCATGAAGTTGGAGTTGGCAATCAGAAAATCGTCCTCCTCGATGTACCGCGAACTGCTTTCAATTTCGGCCTGCTCCTGCTGACTCAGAAAATCGACGTCAAACTTTTCTTCGACGCTCTTGATCTCACCCGATGTCGGGTTTTGCAGATCCACCCACAATGTACGCTCGGTGTTAGAAAACGAATCAATATCCCGGATTTTTCGAACGGCGGTTTCGTCTTGCTGAAAGATACGAATCATGGTTGAGCAGCCCGATTTTACGATGGGTGATAGATCTACGGTTGAAGTAGATTTCCCGGCCGCAAAGTTCAAAAAAAAACGGGCCGATCAAAAGTCGGCCCGCTTCAGAAACACAAGCTCCAGTCAGCACTTCTTATTTGCCCTGCATCGGCTGGTTGTATTTCTCGCGGTAGATGTTGTATAACCGCTTGTGTTTATCATCCAGATTCACGTGACGGCCCTGAATGAATGCGTGCTCAACGACGTTGGTCCGCATATCGAGGGCATCGCCCTTTGATACGAACAAGGTTGCGTGTTTACCTTTTTCGAGCGTACCGACCTGCTTATCGATGCCCAGGATTCTGGCTGTGTTAGACGTAATCATCTTCAGCGCTTCTTCTCGATCTCCCAAGCCGAAGCCTACGGCCGTACCGGCCAGGAATGCCAGGTTCCGGCTGCGCCACCACTCGTCGGAGTAGCTCAGGGCGACGAGTACGCCCGCTTTCTGCAAAATGCCCGGCATCCGGTACGGCAGGTCCACGTCTTCGTCCTGGCGATTGGGCAGCCGGTGCAGCGCGCTCAGAATCACTGGTACGTTGTTTTCTTTCAGGAAGTCAACAGCCCGGTGAGCTTCTTCACCACCGACAATCACCACCTTCGGAATACCAAATGACTTGGCAAATTTGACCGCTTCGATGATGTCCTTTCCAAAATCGGCGCGAATGTAGAGGTTGGCGGCTCCCGTGAACAGCCCCCGCATAGCCTCCAGCTTCAGGTTCATCGGCTCGGGGTTTTTAATGGCTGCGTAGGCTTTCGCGTCGGCAAACGTAGCCTGCAGGGCGTCGATGGCCTTGCTCCGGTTCTCGTTTTTCCGGAGCGATACCGAGAAGTCCTCCATGCTGAAGCTACGTGCGAAATAGCCCGGCCAGTTCAGCCACATACCGTCGTCTTTTTTCAGGACGGCATCTTCCCAGTTCCAGCCGTCGGTCTGCATAATCGACGAGCAGCCCGACACCGTACCGCCCAGCGGCATGGCCTGGGTCAGCAGAATGCCGTTGTTCCGAATGGTTGGAATGACCTCCGAATCGGTGTTGTAGGCGATCAGCGCCCGCACGTTCGGGTTCAGTACGCCGATCTCCCGCGAATCGACCGTTGACCGCACCGCCGACACTTCCTGCAAACCAACCAGCGACGCAGGCGAAATCAGACCGGGGTAAATGTGTTTCCCGGTAACGCTGATAACTTCGGCCCCGGCGGTTGGCGTATCGCCATTGCCCACCGCCGTGATGATCCCTTTGTCAAAAACGATGGTTCCGTTCTGAATCACCTGCCCATTGCCGACGTGAATTGTCGCGCCGGTCAGGGCGATGGCCCGCTCCTGGGGCTTGGCCGGAGCCGGGTTTTGCGCTTTCGCCAGAGTGAGGGCCGCGAAAGCGAGTATGGTTAAAAATGTCTGTTTCATGTTAGTATGGTTTTAAACGCAGAGGCAGCAGAGCGTGCGCAGAGGCCACGGAGCCATTTGTTTCCGTACTGTCGGGTTTCGTTGCGAAGTCGGGTGTGGTGCTGTCGTGCTGTCGGGTTTGCGAACCCGACAGCACGCCGATAACAACGCCAAGCACGACGTTCAGAGAAAAACGCTGTGTTCTCTGCGTATCTGCTCTTTTATTTCTGCGTTTCAGTGTGTTCCTGTTCTTCGCCCTCAGCCATTACGCCTTCGATGTCTTCGCAGTGCCACATCCGCTGCCGCCGGAAATTCGGGCGCTGGGTCTGAGCCCCACCGGCCTTCGCCGTCAGCATTTTCTGAATCAGTCGGGCCCGTTCTTTCTGTAGCTCCTCGTGCTTGCGGTCTTCTTCCTGAAGGTCGAAGTAGATAGTACCGTCGATGATGGTCTTTTCCGGCCGGGCGTAGATGGCGAGCGGATTGGCATTCCACAGCACCAGATCGGCGTCTTTACCAGCCCGGATGCTGCCGAGTCGGTTGTCGAGGTGAAGCAGTTTGGCCGGATTCAAGGTCACCATTTTCCAGGCATCTTCTTCTCCGATACCACCGTATTCAACTGCCTTGGCCGCTTCCTGATTCAGTCGGCGGGCCATCTCGGCATCGTCGGAGTTGATGGATACCGTAATGCCCTGGCGGTGCATCAGAGCTGCATTGTACGGAATGGCGTCTTTTACCTCCATTTTGTAGGCCCACCAGTCGGCGAAGGATGATCCGCCCGCCCCGTGTTTCGCCATCTTATCGGCCACTTTGTAGCCTTCCAGAATGTGCGTGAACGTATTGACCTTAAAGCCCAGCGAATCGGCTACGTGCAGCAGCATGTTGATCTCCGACTGTACGTAGGAGTGGCACGTAATGAAGCGTTTGGCGTTCAGGATTTCGGCCAGGGCATCCAGTTCGATGTCGCGATGCGGTGGTGTTGCCTTTGCTTTATCTTTGGCCGCCAGCTTATTATAAGCCGCCCAGGCTTTATCGTACTCACGGGCGCGGGTGAAGTGATCCATGTATACCTGCTCCACCCCCATCCGCGACTGCGGGAAGCGGGTCAGTACGTTCGGGTTGGGGTAGTTCGCCTGCTTGACGTTTTCCCCGAGCGCAAACTTGATGAAGCCGTCGGCTCCTTTGATCAGCAGCCCCTCCGGCGATTCGCCCCATTTGAGTTTTACGAGCGCCGACTGCCCCCCGATGGCATTGGCCGAACCGTGCAGCAGTTGCGATGACGTAACGCCCCCGGCCAGTTGCCGGTAGATGTTAACATCTTCCGAATCGATTACGTCGGCCATACGTACCTCTGCCGAGCTGGACTGACCGCCTTCGTTGATCGAAAACAGCGCGATGTGCGAGTGCTCGTCGATGATGCCGTTGGTGAGGTGCTTACCCGTTCCATCGATCACGTTCGCCCCGGTGGGCGCGGTCAGGTTCTTACCGACCTGGGCGATCTTACCGTCACGTACCAGCACGTCGGCCCCCTGCATCACGCCGTCTTTCTCGTTCGTCCAGACCGTAGCGTTTTTGATCAGCATCGTCTGAGCTTTGGGTTTCTGCGGATTACCCATACCGACGAACGGATACAGTACGGTTGCGCTGGCGGTCGTAGCTACCGGCGACGTAGCAGTAGTTGATGTAGCCGTTGTCGACGCAGGCACATCACCCGTGCGGGTAGCCGACCAGCTAATGAGTTTACCATCGGGAGCTTCACCATCGCCTTTGATAGTGGTCGGAGAGGTACGGTATCCGGTCAGGCGGGTAGTTCCAGCTCGGCGATTTAGCGGTACCTGCATCGTGATCAGGTCGTTGCTGACCGATACCTTCGGGGTTATCTTGGTCGTATCGGCCATGATCTGGTAGTCCAGCTTATCGACCGATTTGCCCGTTATGTTCAGTTTCAGATTAGACCGATCGCCGATGGTCAACTGCCAGGTGCCGCGCAGATCGGCCGCATCTTTGTTGCCGATTACGTACTGTTTCCCACGAATCCAGTTTTCGTAGATGACTACGTCGGGGCTGAACAGATTGCCCGAGGTAATGATGAAGTTAGCGACCCGCCCTTTTTGCAGGGTTCCCACCATATCGTCGGCTTTAACCAGTCGGGCGGGGGCCAGCGTCAGGGCTTCGAGGGCTTTCTCTTCAGACAGACCGCTTTCTATCGCCTTGCGGACATTCGCCCAGAAGTCTTTCTTATCCCGCAGACCGGCGGTGGTCAGCGCGAAGGGAATGTTCGCACCGGCCAGGCGGGCGGCATTCATCGGGGCCATTTCCCAGTGTTTCAGTTCGGCCAGCGATACGTTGTCGGCATCCCAGGGGTCTTCTACGTCGAATGCCTGCGGGAAGTTAACCGGTATGACCAGCGCGGCCCCGGTTGCCTTGATTTCATCGATGCGCTGGTATTCGTCGCCACCGCCCCGGATGATGTACTGCACGCCAAATTCATCGCCGATTTTATCGGCCCGCAGCACGCCGAGCTTGTCACCGGCTTCAAAGAACGTCGGCAACCCCACCAGCCGCCCGAAAGCTTCCAGCGACAGGTTGGCCTGTTCCCGGCTACCACCGCGCTTGTACCAGTCGGCATCGTAGAGTGCCTGCCGGAGCAGTGCCACAGAGCCCATCATGGAGTTCGGGTACGTTTGCCCCGAGCTACCCTTACTGAACGAGTAGTGGGCCGTTACGTTCGGTTTCAGCACGAGCGTGTTTTCGCGGTCGTCGGCCAGGGTAACCAAGGCTCCCGATCCCCGGGCAATGCCGTCGTGGGGGTGGGTAAGCACGACGCCGAAGCCAATCTTGCGCAGTTCGTCGGCTTTGGCCCCGTTGGCTTTGAACAGCAGACTGGCGTCGTTTTCGGGCTGAATGGCCTGGTTCCAGTAGTACGCGCCTTTCTTGTTGGATTCATATTGCGGAGGGGCGCTGAAATTACGGGGTTCGCGCCGTACCTCCGGCATGCCGTAGTCAGAATCCAGCTCAATCAGAGCCGGATAAATCGACTTGCCTTTCAGATCGGTTACGACCGTACCGGTGGGCAGGTTCACGTTCGCGCCGACGGCCTCAACCCGGCCATCGCGGATAAGCAGCGTCGCATTACGGAGGGTAGTTTGGGGATCAACGACGATGGTAGCGTTGGTAAACGCGTAGAGACCCAGTCGTTCGTCAAACACACCATTACGCGGGAACGTTGTCTGTGCCCAGCCCGTATAAGACAGACCGGTTGCCAGAAGCAACGTAAGGAAACGTTTCTTCATAGATATAGGTAAGAAGATGAATTGGGGCGAAACCGTCAAAAATAAGAAGAAACGGCCACGATTTACGGAAATTGCAAAATAAGATTTTGCAAAAATGGACCAACAGTGCTTCGCCTTACCTGGAGAAAAAGGAAACGTATGCCCTGGATTGTGGAATAACCAGTCAGGGCATACGTGTATGTCAATTGTTTAGCCGGGTGAACCCACCATCGATGGGATAATCGCAGCCGGTGATAAAGCCGGCTTCGTCGGAACAGAGGTAGAGTGCTAGTGCTCCAATCTCCGCTGGCTTGGCCATACGGCCGATCGGTTGCGTTTTCGACAGCTTGTCGAACATTTCGGCCTCCTGACCGGGGTAATTCCTGGCAATAAACCCGTCGACAAAGGGCGTATGAACCCGCGCCGGTGAGATGCAGTTGCAGCGGATATTGTCTTTCAGGTAATCTTTGGCCACCTGCAAGGTCATGGTCAGCACGGCTCCCTTGCTCATGGAATAGGCAAAGCGATCGGGCAGCCCTACGGTTGCCGCCACCGACGCCATGTTAAGCACCACCCCGCCCCCGTTGGCTTTAAACTGTGGAATGACGGCGTACAGGCAGTTGTAAACGCCCTTGACGTTGACCCGGAAGATTCGTTCAAAATCCGCTTCGCTGGTGGTTTCGACCGTACCGATGTGCGCAATTCCGGCGTTGTTGACCAGAATATGAATCGGCCCCTGGGCAACGATCCGGTTCACGGTTTCGAGCACCTGGGCCTGATCCGACACATCGACCGCATGGGCCTGCGCCTTTCCGCCCTCGGCAACAATCTGATCGGCTACCTGCCGGGCCTGATCGGCGTTCAACTCAAGAATATGAACTGTTGCCCCTGCCTGCGCAAAGGTTTGTGTGATAGCCAGCCCAATACCGCTGGCTCCGCCCGTAATCAGCGCCGTTTTGTTGTGTAGTGAGAACATAGAGAAAAAAGGAGAAAAGGGAGGAAAGGAGGAGGGAGGAAAGAGGAAGGAAGGACTACGAGCCGCTTTTCCTTTCTCCTTTCCTCCCCTTCCTCCTTTCCTCCTTTTTTATAAAGACACCCCCCGCTTCCAGGGGATAAAATCGTCCTGGCCAAGTTGTTCGGCTTTGGTGGTCACGTCTCCGGATGCCAGTTGGATAACGTACTCCAGCAGGGCCTCGGCGTTTTCGTCGATACTTTGCTGCCCGTCGATGATAGGTCCGCTGTCAAAGTCAATTACGTCGGGCATCCGGTTTTTCAGGGCGGTATTGGTCGAGATCTTCACAACGGGGCAGACCGGGTTGCCCGTGGGCGTACCGAGGCCGGTCGTGAACAGAATCACGTTGGCGCCCGAGCCGGCCATGCCGGTCGTCGCTTCTACGTCGTTGCCGGGCGTACAGAGCAGATTCAGGCCGGGAGTCTGCACCGGTTCCGTATAATCAAGTACGTCAGCAACCGGGGCCGTACCACCTTTCTTGGCCGCACCGGCCGATTTGATGGCGTCGGTGATCAGCCCATCCTTGATGTTACCCGGCGACGGATTCATATCAAATCCCGACCCGACAGCCTCAGCCTGGGCCGAATAGGTCTGCATCAGGTCGATGAATTTCTGTGCTTTGGCTTCGTCGCGGGTGCGGTTGATCAACTCCTGCTCCACGCCGTTCAGCTCCGGGAATTCGGCCAGTACGGTTTTGCCGCCCAATCCGACGATTAGATCGGACAGATGACCGATGGCCGGATTAGCCGAAATACCCGAGAATCCATCGGACCCGCCACATTTCAAGCCAACTGTAAGCTGGCTGAGTGGTGCCGGTTGGCGCTCCTGTTTGTTGACCTGAACCAGCCCCAGGAAGGTTTCCTTGACCGCCTGCGACAACATCGCAAACTCGGTACCGGCCTGCTGTTCGTAGATCAGCAACGGTTTGTCGACCTTCGGGTTCTGCCGACGTATTTCCTTTTCGAGCATGTTACCCTGCAAATGCTGACAGCCCAGGCTCAGCACCGTAGCCCCCGCTACGTTTGGGTTATTGATAAAGCCGGCCAGCAGCGAACACAAAGCCGCCGAATCCTGACGCGTACCGCCACAGCCCATTTCGTGCGTAATGAACTTGATCCCGTCCACGTTGGCGAAGGGCCGTTCTACTACCGGCTGGTTGTAGTTGAGCGTGTGCAACTGCGACGGCTCCACGAACGGCTGCATCTTTTTTACCTTGTCGAGTTCACCGGCCTGGTACAGATGCAGCAGTTCACGCACCTGCTCCCGGTAAATCTCCGGCTGCGCATAGCCCAGCTCCCGTTCAAACGCATCCTTGAGAATTAAAATGTTCCGGTTTTCGCAGAACACCAGCGGAATGACAAGCCAGTAGTTGCGCGTGCCGACGCGACCGTCGGCGCGGTGATAGCCCATGAACGTGCGCCCTTGCCAGCGCGAAACGTCGGGCGGTTGCCAGCTATACCCCTGTTTCCGGTCCAGGCCATAGCGATCGGCATCGTGTTTGAGGTTAAATGTGGTAATCGGTTCGCCGGTATGGATGGGCTGCGTGGCCTTCCCGACCAGCACACCGTACATAGTAATCGGGTCGCCGGGCTGCCGCTCTTCCGTCACGAATTTATGTTTGGCACCTACCGGATGCGGTAATGTATACGTCTGGCTGTCGAAGGTAATCTGCTCCCCGGCCGGCAGGTCGCGGAGGGCGACAATAACGTTATCGGCGGGGTGTACTTTGAGCACACGGGCGGGCATACTAATCAATGTTTTTTACCGTAAAGAGGATTCTACACTCGAAATATACCCCTGTTTGAAAAAACTTTACCTCGATTCCTTGCTAATTTCTGTACCAATCTCAACTTTGAGCTTCAATTCCATCCTTCAGCCTTTCAACCTTATGTCTGTCTCTAACACCGGTCTGTCGGATCGCCCCGCTACCGTCACTGCCCCCCGGGACTCGGGCGGCCTGGCCGGCGACCGCCTGATGTCGATGGATGCCTACCGTGGGTTTGTTATGCTGTTGATGGCGGCCGAAATCCTGCAGTTTCACCGGCTCCACGAAGCCTTTCCCAATAGTGTGCTCTGGGGTTTACTGGCTTACCACCAAAGCCACGTCGAATGGGCAGGCTGTTCGCTTCACGATCTCATCCAGCCTTCGTTTTCATTTCTGGTCGGTGTGGCACTCCCCTATTCCCTCGCTGCGCGGCTTAACCGCGGGCAATCGGTCCGGATGCAATTCGGCCATGCCCTGCGCCGATCGCTGATTTTAATTCTGCTCGGTATTTTTCTGCGTTCCACGCACCGGGAACAAACCTATTTTACCTTCGAAGACACCCTGACGCAGATCGGTCTGGGCTACCCGTTCCTGTTTTTGCTCGGCACTACCCGCCCCCGCACACAATGGATAGCCCTGGCGGGTATCCTGGTCGGCTACTGGCTGTTGTTCGTCCTGTATCCGGCCCCCGGTCCGGACTTCAACTATTCGGCCGTGGGCGTCCCCCCCGACTGGCCTGAGCACTATACCGGTATTGCCGCCCATTTCAATAAGAACAGTAATGTAGCCTGGGCGTTCGACCAGTGGTTTCTGAACCTGTTCCCGCGCGAAAAGCCGTTTCTGTTCAATGGTGGCGGGTACGCTACGTTAAGTTTCATTCCGACCCTCGGCACCATGCTGCTGGGCTTGCAGGCCGGTCAGTGGCTGCGGGCGGGTATGCCGGCTAGGTCCTTGCTACGGCAGTTCCTGATCGCCGGAGCCGCTGGGCTGGCGCTGGGCCTGCTGCTGGACGTAACGGGTATCTGCCCGATCGTGAAGCGGATCTGGACTCCGGCCTGGGTGCTGTTCAGTGGGGGCTGGTGTTTCTGGCTCCTGGCTCTCTTTTATGGTATCATCGACGTAGCACGCAAACGGCGCTGGGCGTTTTTCCTGACCGTTATCGGCATGAACTCCATTGCCATCTACTGCCTGGTGCATCTCATCGATCAGTTCATTATCAACTCCTTCCATATTCATCTTGGCCACGGTCCGTTTCAGTTACTTGGCCCCGCTTACGAACCACTCCTGACCGGAGCCGCGACCCTGGGCGTATTTTACCTGATTCTGTTGTGGATGTATCGCCGAAGACTCTTCATTCGGATCTAACGTATGCTGACTGCTAATATCCTGAACCTGTTCGACCAGACAATCTTTTACGGTACCCTTACGGTCGAGAACGGCCGCATTGCCCAGATTGAACGACTCGGTCCCGAAAGCCCGGGTCATCCCTACGTACTGCCGGGCTTCGTCGATGCCCACGTTCACATTGAAAGTTCGCTGCTGACACCCCCGCAGTTTGCGCGGCTGGCCGTTGTCCACGGCACCGTCGCAACGGTGTCCGATCCCCACGAGATCGGCAATGTACTGGGCGTAGCGGGTGTCGAGTATATGATTCGGGAAGGGAAACGCGTGCCGTTCAAGTTTTCATTTGGGGCTCCTTCCTGCGTGCCGGCCACACCGTTCGAAACGGCCGGGGCCACCATCAGCGTCCGCGACGTACGCTACCTGCTTGGCCTGAAGGAAATCGGCTACCTCGCCGAAATGATGAATTTCCCGGGGGTGCTGAACGACGATCCCGAAGTTATGGCCAAGCTGGCCCTGGCCCGGGCGTTCAATAAACCCGTCGATGGTCATGCGCCGGGCCTGCGGGGCGATGATGCCCAGCGCTACATCGACGCCGGCATTTACACCGACCACGAATGCTTTACCTACGAAGAAGGCCTTGACAAGGCGCAGCGGGGTATGAACATCCTCATTCGCGAGGGCAGCGCAGCCCGCAACTTCGACGCGTTGATACCCTTGCTGGCCGAATTTCCGAAGCAGGTCATGTTCTGCTCCGACGATAAGCACCCTGATACGCTGGTGGCCGGGCACATCAATCAACTGGTTGTGCGGGCGCTTGAACACGGCCACACCCTCTGGCACGTACTGCAGGCAGCCTGTCTGAACCCGGTGCTGCATTACCGTCTGCCCGTCGGGCTGTTGCGGGAAGGCGACCCTGCCGACTACATCGTTGTGACGAACCTCACGACGTTTGACGTCGAACAGACTGTAATTAATGGTCAGGCGGTTGCCGTTAACGGACGGTCACTGATCGAGAGCCTGAGCAGTGAGCACGTCAATCAATTCAACTGCTCGCCCAAACAGGCGGCCGATTTTGCGGTATCGGCCGAACTCAATCCGGAGCAGCCCGGCTCGGGTCAGCCCGGACTCATCCGGGCGATTGAAGCACTCGATGGACAACTGATTACGAACGAACTGCACCTGGCTCCGAACGTCAAAAACGGGCAACTGGTACCCGACGTTGAGCATGACATCCTGAAGCTGGTCGTGGTAAATCGGTATGCAGATGCCCCACCAGCGGTTGCCTTTATCAAAAACTTCGGCCTGAAACACGGCGCGCTGGCCTCGTCCGTGGGGCATGATTCGCACAACATCACCGCCGTGGGCTGCGACGACGAGAGCATCGCCCAGGCCGTTAACCTGATTATTGACGCCCAGGGCGGTCTGGCGGCCGTAGCCGGATCGGCTCCGCATGAACACGATCAGGAGCGCATGAGCCGACGCGCTTTCCTCCACCTGACTACCACACCCGAAACCCAGTTGCTCTCTCTGCCCGTAGCCGGCCTGATGACTGACACCGACGGTTTCGACGTAGCCGCCCAGTATGAAACCCTCGACCGATTTGCCAAACAGGAACTGGGCAGCCCGTTGGCAGCTCCCTTTATGACGTTGTCGTTTATGGCCCTTCTGGTAATTCCTACGCTAAAACTTAGTGATAAAGGTTTATTTGATGGCAAAACATTCACTTTCACCCCTCTTTATTTGGCTTAATTCGCATTTTTTAAAAAAATTTCAATATCCATTTTTAAATTCTATTTTTTATCAATAAGTTTACAGACGCCAACCTGTCCTGAACCTCTTACCTCTACAAATATGCCCCGCAATCGTTCTCAACACGGTCCGGATGATGAAACCCTCTGGAATCAGTTTCGCAGTGGCGACGAAAACGCCTTCGCTCAACTTTACCAGCACTACGTTCAAGTTCTTTATCATTATTGCGCGCATTTTGCGACGGACAAAGCCCTGATCAAGGATTGCATCCACGATCTGTTTGTAGAACTATGGCGGCACCGTCAGACTATCGGCCCGACAACCTCCGTGCGGTTTTACCTGATGGCTTCCATCAAGCGTAAGCTGGTTCGTCATTTAACCGCTGAGCAAAAGCTGGTTAGCCAGGACGACGTAGTGGCGAATGGTCGTCGGATGGGCGATACGCTCCTTGGCAGCGACCCCTCGCACGAACACATGCTGATTTCCCACGAAGAAGATTCGTTCATGAACGATTGCCTGCATCAGGCGCTCGAAAAGCTACCACGTCGGCAGCGCGAAGCCGTTCACCTGCGGTATTTTCAGAATATGAGCAACGAAGAAATATCGGCGCTGATGCAAATAAACATTCAATCGGTTTACAACCTGATTTTTGGGGCTATGAGTAACCTTAAGCGTTACGTTACACCCGAAAACGTGTCATTGTAATTCCTAAGCTCTTAACCATTTACGCAAAACCCGACCGTTAACATGGTCGGGTTTTCTTTTTAAGACTCAGCTCCTAACTAAATTTTTCGTTACTAAACTATAATTTACGTTTTAATTTATTACTATTACGTATTGTTACATATAACTGAAACCGTTATGAACTCCAGGTTTATCATTCGGACTAGCTTCCTGTCCATGGGGCTACTTGCAATGGCATTGTTCAGCCAATGCCAGTCCGATTCGGAGGAACTTTCCGCTTCTACGCCACCAGAAAGTCTTCCGGACAGCTTAGTTGAACCGCCCAGGCAAATGCGCGGTCGGGTAGCCATCAAACTTGAACCACATGGCAGCATTCGAGCTAAGGTGTTTCAGGGTGAGCGCTATTTTTATGAATACATTTTAGACCGGGAGCGACAACAGCACATCCTCACTCGAGGCATAGACAATGCTGCTATTTACTTACTAAATGAGCACTTGATCATTGATGATCTGGCATTAAAACATCGATATGTACTAACCTTTGAAGATAATACTGTCCAAAAGTTTTTAGACGAATTGCCAACCGGCCCAAAAAAGACCTTCATCATCAGAGGCTACAGTTCCAGCTTAACTCATTCAAACCCACTGGGTATGGATAACTACTGATTGACGTTATACCCTTACAATTTGTTGAAGTGAACGCAGCTTCACAAACTGTGGCTGAGTCCCTGCCTGCACTGGCAACGGGGATAAGTCTAGTGTTTAACCATTACGTGGTATCAGCGCTTTTAGGTGAATGGCCCTCGTTAAAGCCCTTAGAGCCGTCGGATTTCGCGCCGGAATTGCTGAATGAATGCCTGCTCCTTTGCCGAAATGCCGTCTGTGGACTGAGCAACCCGGATCAATACATTGACAAATTGTTTCTTGAGTGCCTGATTCAATTCCTTACCATTAAAGCGCAGTCTCCGCATGCCAAAAGCGTAGGCTTCTTCAACCGTTTCGCCCGTGTTCTCCCGCAGAAAGAAGGCGTAGCGAGCTAAATCACTGTAAGGCTCACCCGCGAGCAGTTGGTTAACTGTCTTTATCTCTTCCGGTTGAAGGCAACCGTCCAGTTTAGACAGGGCGTAGACAATGCTTCCCATGCCCATCGATATGTCAGGTGAATACATGATCCGTTTGTTTTAAACGCCTGTTTCTGTACAAAAATGCCCGATGCCAATTGCGGCATCGGGCGCTTGTCTAGTCCTTAGTTGCCTTCCGTAATGGATTGGGTTTGCGGCTTGTCGGCCATTACCCCGGTATCTTTTTGGGTAGCGGGGCGACCGTGATTCACTCGCTGGATCTTGTAGTTCCGCAGCGCTACGTCCTCAAGCGGGGTGTGCGGTACGGTTACGCCACCCGCCGGCACCTGACCGGGAACTGACTGTTTGTAGTTGGCCACAGGGCCAGCAACTGTAGCGGGAGTACTAACCGGAACGCTGACCTGAGATGACCACTTTCGGGCCGTGGCCGCTTTGTTCGGATGTTTATAGTTGTGAACGGAGTACGTACCGTCGCTACGTAGTTTACGATCGTCTTGGGCCAAAGCCGTTGAAACAGTCAGACTAATAAGAGCTATTATAAAAAGGGTCGTTTTCATTGTCTCAGATTTGTTTGGTAAATCATCCTCACCCCCAGAGCCACATCACAAGGGAACTCGTTACGTAGCTTGCCAAACGCCTTACCTACTTGATTCTCTGATCAATTTTCGGCGTGTGTCGGGCGATTTTGATACGACAAAGTTCGGGAGAAGCCCCTCCCTAACCTCGGTAATTTGTCATATCGACTACTGATAATTGCCAGACCAGTGCCCGTAAAAAGTCAGGGGATGTATTGGTTGACAGGGAAAAGTCGGTCGGCTCAAAACAATCAGTTGAAAGCATGACCGATTGCATTGAATCTACGTAAACCCTTTTCTACCTTAGTCAGCATCAACGGCTTACGATCCCGTCCGGCTCACGGGCTCAGCAGTGTATCAGCAAGCCGTCTCTTACGTAATTCCTAAAATTTGTGCGACGATGAAACGTATTTTGGTAGCAACAGATATTTCCAATAATTCAAGCGCGGCTGTTCGGTTTGCCTTACAACTGGCTTTGCAATGGCCAGTTGCAATAACCTTTCTGAACGTGCATAACGTAACGCGACCGGTGGGCGAGATTCAGCGGCAACTGGAGCAGTTTGTTGAGGAGGTTCGCCAGCAGCTTGCGGTGACGATTGCCGACTACTCCTGCGTCGTCATTAATGCGTTCTCGGTAACTGAGACCATTATGCATTACGCCAGGAAGCACCGGTTTGATTACATCTGCATTGGGGCACGGGGCGCTGGAACCATCGAGAAGCTGATCGGTACGACGACGGCAACGCTCATCAACCAGTCTACCGTACCGGTGATTGCGGTACCCGCGAGCTATCAGGTAGCTCCCATACAGCACCTTCTCTACGCATCCGACTTGACGAACCTGGAGGCTGAGCTAAAACAGGTCGTCGACGTTGCCCAACCGCTGGGCGCTACGGTTGACTTAGTGCACGTGATGGGGCCTGCCAAACCCGAATTCGATTTGGATGATCTTCAGACAACGGTTCGCCAGATTAGCGCCCTAAAAATCAGCGTGTATATTGAAGCCGCCATTGTCGAACAAAATCTGGCAGCGAATCTGGAGCAAATCATCCAACGGGTGCAACCCTCCCTGCTGATTATGTTTACCACGCAGCGATCAGGTTTTGTAAGGCGACTGCTTTTCCCAAGTCAATGCGCCGGATACACCTTCATTGGTAGTGTTCCTGTGCTGGTGTTTACCAAAGCCTGACCACACCCGCCATACTGTAGAAATAACAGTCAGTCGGCTGCTCCGGTTGTATGCATCAAAATGACGTATTACACAGCCGCTACCGCCGACGTACCTTGTCAGTACTGTGCTTGCGAATGAGTGCTAAAACCGCTTACTTATGAACAGAACACATAATCCATATCCTGCTGATTTCATGGAACGACCGCATACTACCCGTTCCCCGCTACGTCTTACTTTATTGATCGTTAGCCTGCTGGGCCTGATCCTGACCAGTATATTTTTGAGCCGACGTAGTGTTCATCAAATTCAGGAGGCATCGACCTCTATCTACAAAGATCGCCTGGTTCCGACGGCGATTATCGCTAAGCTAACCTCACAGGTCTACCAGAAACGGTTGTTGCTCGAACCTTATGTGCTGGGCAAAACTACGTCAGATGTAGACCTTGTTGTCGCGGGGCTCGATCGTATCAATCGTCAGATCGACTCGTTGCTAACCGAATTTGGCCAGACGAAACTGACGCCCAAAGAAGCGGATCAATTCAATCGGCTCAAACAACGGCTGGCTGTTTACAATGAGTTGGAGGGCGACCTGACGAAGAATCTGACCGATCTGCCCAGGGCGCAGCAGATTTTCTTTGTCGGAACGGGATACACGGCCTTTGGTCAGGTAGCCCAAACCCTGGCTGAGCTATCAACCTTGCAGTTGACGGTGGGCGAGGAACTGGTAAGCGAGTCGCGCGGCCAATCCAATTACATTTATGTATTAACCGCCATACAGATCGGCCTGGTGCTGACGGTCGGCCTGAGTCTTTTCTGGCATCGTTTGTAACGAAACAGCGCCCGGTTGCTGGCATAATGGATGGCCTACCGCCTACGCTAATGCTTCAACCGGGCCAGTTTCTCGGCATTCAGAATCGTAATATCGCTGTTGTTGATGTCAATAAGGCCTTCATTGCGAAAATCGCTCAGCGTCCGGATGACAGACTCCATCGAAGCCCCTACTAACTGAGACCAGTTCTCCCGCGACAAGCTGATGGCCGCACCGCCGGCGTCTGGATTGCCTTCGATAAATTTTCGCTGATAAGTAAGCAGGGCCTCAGCGACCCGTTTACGAACGGATTGGTAAGCCAGGTCCAACAGGCGCTGCCGATGAGCCGACATTTCGCCCGCCAGCAGATACACGAATTGATTTGCTACTTCCTGGTTGTCGTGAAGCAAGGTCAGAAAGTCGGTTTTCGGAATAGGGCAAATCTCGGCGTCTTCAAGAACCAAAGCAGATTCGACGTGAGCAACGCCATCCAGTAGCCCTAAGTACCCCACAAATTCGCCGGGGCCATGAATGGACGTAATGTACTCATTTCCTTTCGCGTCGGTCTTAAACAGTTTCACCTTACCGCTCAGAATATAGAACAGCGACGTAGGTAATCCGCCTTCGGTATAAAGAAACTGTTTCTTTTTGAATCGGCTCCTGGGGTAATATTCGCTCAGCTTCGTACCGGCCGGGTCGGCCTTGGTAATGGCCTGCATAAGCTGCGCCAGGTGATTGGGTAAGGTGTTGGCCGGAGGGCGTGCCTGCTCGCTTTTTTTGAGCCGTAGCTCAACCGCGTTCAGCAGCGCAATGTCGTCGAAGGGTTTGGTCAGGTAATCATCCGCCCCCAGATTCATCCCGTAGCGAAAATCGGCGGCTTCGGCTTTTGCCGTCAGAAAAATAAACGGTGTATGAGCCATTTGAGGGTCTTTACTCAGGATGTGCAGGACGCCGTAGCCGTCCAGGTCAGGCATCATGATGTCGCATAGAATCAGGTCCGGACGAACGCTGCGGGCCAGTTCAACGCCTTCTTTGCCATTGCTGGCCTCCACGACCCTGTAGGGCGCGAGTTCTAGGATTTCGACGATGTTTTCCCGCATCTGGGGCGTATCCTCGATGACCAGGATGGTTTTCATGCAGCGGTGGGCAGGGTGGCTAACGGCAGGTTAACGGTAAAGACAGTGCCCACGTCGAGCTGGCTGGTAAAGCTGATGGTGCCCCCGAGCAGATCGACGTAGCGTTTGACGACGTAGAGGCCCAGCCCCGTGCCCTGAAAATGAATGGCGTTGCGGGCCCGGAAAAAGTTGTTAAACAGTTTGTCCTTATCCTGATCGGGCACACCAATGCCCTCATCAATCACATCTATCTTCACCTGTCCATTACGAACGGTGGTGGTCAGGCCGATCTCTTTTCCTTCGGCTGAGTACTTACTGGCGTTTCCCAATAAATTGATCAGGATGTTTTTTACCATCGTCCCATCGATCACAATGGACGAATCGCCCGCTGTGTGTTCATACTGAATGGACTGCCCGGGTTTGAGCACCGGCTCCATCTCCTCAATGAGTTCCTGGCAAAACGTCGGCAAAACCAACGAAACGGGCTTGTTCGGCACCGTCCGCTGCTCGATGTGACTTAAGGCCAGAAATTCATTCAGCAGGGCCGTCAGATCGGCAACGGCAGACTTGATGCGATCCACGTGCCGCTCCCGTTTAGGACCATCCTGCTCGCCATTGTACCGTCCGATGAGCGAAGCCGACATCAGGATGGTGCCGATGGGTGTGCGAAACTCGTGGGAGGCCAGCGTCACGAAATTGGTTTTCAGTTCGCTTAGCTTACGCTCCTGGGCCAGTAACTCTGCGCGTTCATCAGCGTTCTGCTGGCTTTGTAATTTCACTTCTTCGCAGTTCTGCAAGGCCTGCCGCAACTGATCGAGTTCAACAGCCTGATCAGCAAGCTGCTGGCGCAGGAGATGATTCTCCTCGTTCAGGCGGCTGACTGGATCGGGCGCGTGCCCAGCGGATTCCGACGTCATCTCGTTCATGGTATTAGTCAATAAATACATCCGTTTCGTTCATTGTCAAACCGACGGCCTAAGCTTTTGCCTGGCAAAGTTCGCTGATGTCGCCCCCTCGGGTTATGATGTAAATCGGAACAAATTATGATAATTTGCACCAAAGCCGTCGTTCACACAATAACGGCCATCAGCCGTGTGCGTACTACATCAACAGGCGCTTTCGTCAGAATGGCCTCTATCAATTCGCTTCGCCGTTGAAATTCCTCGTCCAGTAAGGGCGCGTACGTAACGTCCATGACCAGCATCAGCACACCGTCGCCGGCTTTAAGGCAAACCTGGTCGTGCTGCGAAACAACGCCGTCCAGATTGAACACATCGTTGTAATGCTGAGGAAGGCCGGTTTCTGCGACCTCGGCCATTCGACGGATCAACGTCGTTTTAACGCCTTCGGGAATCAACGCCGATAAGGGCAGGCTCATGCAGTCCTCCCTGGTAACCCGCGCAATCGCTTGCAACACGGGATTAATCATCACGTATTGAAAATCAACAATTGAACCGTACTCCTGGCCTGCATCGGTAGATTCAGCCGCCTGAGAGCGCACCGTTTCAAATAAACCAACGCCGGTAGTTGCCCGGGTAATTCGCTTTTGCAGCGGCTCCGACAGTAGCCAGGACACAGCGAACAGCTCATTGTCAGCTTTCCATTCGGGCGTTCGTAGGAAAGACGTCATAACGCGGTGCAAGTTACAGGTGGTACTTTATGCTTTTAACGAGTAAGTTACGTAGTGGATACCCGTTGCTCTATCCGGCACATTACCAGTAGCCAAAATTAGACATTCACTGTAATATCGCTAGTATTGACTCATCGATGTAGTGGTTCGGCCGCATCCCTTCGTAATCAGCATTGGGTTAAACGCGGATAGGCGGCAGCGACCAGTTTTTCTTAACCGCCAGCAGGCGAAAGCCAGTTATTATTCCGGCAGACAACAGAAAATTAATAGTCGGATCAAGGTGTAGAGTAAGCGCAAGAACATACACAAGAGCGCCCGTCACGCAGGGGGTTACGTACAGTTGCCGCTCAAAAAGGAGGGGAACGTCATTGGCTAACGTATCGCGGATAACACCCCCGAAAAGAGCCGAAACGACGCCCAGTAAGATAGCCGCCCACGTATTGACGCCCATCATCAGCGCTTTTTTCAGGCCAAAAATGGTGTAAATGCCAATGCCGAGGGTATCGAAAACCAGTAAAGGACTTTGTAGAATACCCAGCCACCACCGTCGACAGAGGATGGCGACAATAACGCTGAGGACAATGACGATCAGGTAGTTGGCGTCGCTGATCCAGACAACCGGGTGAGCATCGATGACGACGTCGCGAAGCGTTCCTCCCCCGGTAGCCGTTATAAACCCAAAAAAGAAAAGCGTGATCAGGTCGTGATCTTTCTTTTTATTGAGAGCCGCTAACGTACCCGATATGGCAAACACCCCAGTACCGACCAAATCGGTTAGATAAATTATAGTCATTCTTTTAGAGCCCAATACATCCCTAACCGGATGTGAGCGGTAAAGAAAGCGACCACCGGCAAGTTAACGAATACCTTACCCCATCTTTTTCAGTTGAATCGGTACAGACGGCTTTTACGCATCAACCCTGTTCGGCGGCTACCAGTCATATTTCTGTTGATTCCGTACCGCCGAGCGGGTAACTTCGCTGTATGGAAGTACACGCAACGCCCCTACCCGAACGGGTTCGCCCCCGCACACTCGACGACATCATTGGCCAACGAAAACTGCTGGGACCCTCGGGGCCGCTACGTCGGGCTATCGAAGCGGGGCGCTTGCCATCCATGATTCTGTGGGGACCGCCGGGGGTTGGTAAAACGACGCTGGCCCTACTACTGGCCGAAGCTGTGAAGCGGCCGTTCGTGAGCCTGAGCGCCATTAACGCCGGTGTGAAGGAAGTGCGGGAGGTCCTGAGCCGCCCAGCCGGGCTGTTTCCACCCGTCGTGTTCATCGACGAGATTCACCGGTTCAACAAGAGCCAGCAGGACGCCCTGTTGGGAGCCGTCGAAAAGGGGCAGATTACCCTGATCGGCGCTACCACCGAAAACCCGTCGTTTGAGGTTAACGGTGCCCTGCTTTCCCGCTGTCAGGTGTATATCCTCGAAGCCCTGAGCCGCGATGAACTCATCCAACTGGTTGACCGGGCCATTGCGCAGGACAAATTTTTACAGTCGAAGCAGATCACCGTCGAGTCGTATGATGCGCTGCTCCGGCTATCCGGGGGCGACGGACGTAAACTCCTCAACCTGCTGGAACTGGTGGCATCGGCCCACGTACTGGCTGAGCCGCTGGTCATCACCGACGACCTCGTGACCAGCGTGGCCCAACAGAACATTGCCCGCTACGACAAATCCGGCGAGCAGCATTACGACATTATTTCGGCGTTCATCAAATCGCTACGGGGTTCGGACCCCAACGCGGCCCTGTACTGGATGGCGCGGATGATCGTTGCGGGCGAAGACCCGGTGTTCATTGCCCGCCGAATGCTGATTCTGGCCTCGGAAGACATCGGGAATGCCAACCCAACAGCTATGATTATGGCCTCCGAAGCCATTCAGGCAGTCAAAGCGATTGGCATGCCCGAGAGCCGGATCATTCTGAGCCAGGTGGCGGTGTATCTGGCTACATCACCGAAAAGCAACGCCAGCTACGTGGCCATCAACGAGGCCATTGCGCTGGCCGAACAGACGGCTCACCTGCCCGTGCCGCTGCATCTGCGCAACGCCCCCACGAAGCTGATGAAGCAGATCGGCTACGGCAAGGAGTACCAGTACGCCCACGACTACGACGGCAACTTTTCGCAACAGAACTACCTCCCCGACGACCTGAAGGGCCACAAACTCTACGAGCCCGGCCACAACGCCCGCGAAGCCGAAATCCGGCGCAGTTTGCAGAAATGGTGGGGGGAATGGTATGGGTACTGACGACCGTTAAATTTTTCACCTACACAGTTCGCCCGTTAACCTACTGAATCCGGTCCTTAACCTACCTCCTCAAAACGGGTATTGATCCCCTTTGCAACTTTGAATCGTCAAGTCGGAGCAAGACATAAACGATTGAAAGTCATGAAGGTGCAATTTACCATACAGACCCGGGACGGATACCCACTGACAGCTCACCTGTTCCAGCCTGCCATGCCCAAAGCGGTTGTCCTGGTGAGCGGTGCCTGCGTGGTAGGCCAGTACTTCTACTTCAATCTCGCTACGTTCCTCGAAAAGCAGGGGTTTGCCGTACTGACCTACGATTACCGGGGTGTTGGACAGTCGGCGCCTGAGCGGCTGACGCGCCGATTCGAAGCGGGCCTCCGGACGCTGGCCAACGACTTCGACGATGTGGTCGGCTGGATCGAAGGGGCGTTCCCAACCAAACCAATTGGCCTGCTGGGTCACTCGCTGGGCGGCATCTGCGCTGCGCTGTCGCAAAAGAACGACCGGTTCTACGCCCTGTTCACGATCGGTGCGCAGATGGGTTACTACAAAGACTGGGGCCCCGACTGGTGGACCCGTACGCAGACTTACCTGAACTGGCATGTCATCATGCCGACGTTAACGAAGCTGGTGGGGTATATGCCCGGTCGGCGGTGGCACCTGGGGCTGGAAAACCTGCCCGCCACCCTGGTCCGCGACATCCACAACCGCCGGAAACACTCGGACATCTATGCTTACCTGAAAACGCTGGGCATTCAGCCAACACCGGAACGAATTCGCTGCCCGGTTATGGCCATGACCACGTACGACGACCCGATCTGTACGACCCAGGCACTGGACCGCTTCTTCGGCGAACTGTCCAACGCCCGGATTGTCCGACGACTGCTCGACCCACCCGCTACGCAGAACCAGTCGGTCGGACACCTGAATTTTTTCCATAAACGATTTGCCGGTTGCCTTTGGGATATGGTTAGCGACTGGTTCGAAACGTACCTACCGACACCGGTTCCACCCCAGCCAACCAGCCGTTCCGCTTCCCCACATTTTGCTTTTTACGCCTGTCAACCAATTAATTAACAACAAACCTTCTGTTCATCATGAAACTGTTTAACTTCCTCCTGATCGCTGCTTTCAGCACCCTGGTAACGTTTGCTTCTGCTCAAAACCTGGCGCAGGTCAGCTTTGAAAAACCCGTATCATCGACAGATGAGACTAAAAACAGCACGGCTGTTACGGTTGCCCCGAGTTTTCCGGGGGGTCACAATGCCCTCTACGCGTTCCTGGCCGTTACGGTCGACTACCCCGAAGCCGCCCGCAGCCTCGGCCTGGAAGGAACGGTCCGCGTGCAGTTCCGGGTAAAACCCGACGGCACGTTTGAAAAAGTACGTATCATTCAATCGGCCGGGAAACTGCTCGACAAGGCAGTACTGGATGCGGTCGCGAAGATGCCCCGCTGGATGCCGGCTCAGTTGCAGGGCGCACCTGTCACGCACTGGATCGACTTCCCGGTTACGTTCAAACTTGATTAATCAACAAACTAAACCGCTTGTCCAACTACTACGATGAACGCCCGCTGCTACAGCCGGGCCAGTCGGGGGCGACCATCGTCCCCGGCTGTTTTTTATCGATTCCAATTCGATTTTTGGTAGATTTATAGCCGCACTGACTACCTCAACCGTTCCTTGTAACCCAATGCTTCCTGCCATCGATCTTTCCCCTTTTCGAATGCAGCAGGATGCCGTGGCCGATGCCCTGATCGCTGATCTGGTACGTGACCATGACATCCAGGCGGCTAACCGTCTGCTGCAAACCCTGACCCGCAACTACGACATCCGGGGGAGGCTGCTTCCTGGTCCCCTTGGCGAACGACTGGACCAGTACCTCGAAGCAACAGCACCTCCACCCGCCTGGGCCAATCCGGACGCCATCCGCACGGCCCAGCGGGTGTTTGCCACCAACGCCGTTACGATTGCGATGCTGCTGAACTTCCGGTCGTTGCCCATGGCTTATTCCTGCGCCAACGGCTCGAAGGTGCTCTACGAAACGGGGTTGCTCACAGCCCGCGACGGGGTGCCGAATCTGGTCCGGCGGCTGATGGAAACGGCTCAGTTTGTCATTTACGCCATGGAGCCGGGCGGACTGTCGCCAGGTGGCCGGGGTATCCTAACCACCCAGAAAGTCCGGCTGATTCACGCGTCGATCCGGCACCTGCTGATTACCCAGCGCCAGTGGGACCACCAGCACCACGGGGCTCCGATCAATCAGGAGGATATGGCCGGTACGTTGCTGTCGTTCAGCGCGCTCGTGCTCGAAGGGCTTGAGATGAGTGGCTACAAGCTCAGTCGGGAACAGAAAGACGCGTACATCCACTGCTGGAACGTAGTGGGTCACTGGCTCGGTCTCGACGAACGGCTCATGGCCCCCAATTACGACGAAGCCCTGCAATTAGGGTACACGATCTTCGACCAGCAACTGGCCCCTTCGCCCTGGGGCGTTCAACTGGCCGCGGCACTCGCGGAAGATATGGGCCGGAAAGTGGGCGTGCTCCTCAAACCGGCGGTGCCCGTACTGATCCGCTACTATTGTGGCAACCACGTTGGTGATGTGCTTGGCATCGCTCAGGTACCTTTGGTGCACCAGCGCCGGGTAGCCAACCGCATCAAGCTGCTGAGTTCGGGACTACAGCGGGCCGAAACGCTCATGCCTGTGTTGCGGTGGCTGCTCGGCAAAATGTCTGTCGATTTTCTACAGAACACCACTACGGTGTTCAACGGCTTCAAGCACGCTCAGTTCTACGTCCCAACCTACCTCACCGAAGGGGCCGAAGCCCTTCGCCAACGGAACGAAACCCGATGAAACCACCCTGTACCTACTCACCCGATCAGTGGATCAACTTTTGCGACTACACACCCCTTCAGATCGGCCTTGTGCTGGTCGGCACCGTGTTCTGGAACATTGCCTACGGCGTCATCATCCGGAATGGCCTCCGCTACCGCTACGTTGAAATGCCCTATCTGGCCGGAGCGTCGAACTTCGCCTGGGAACTGGTGTGGGGCTTTGTCCTGCTCACCGACATGGGCCGGTTGTTTGTCTGGGGCCTGCGCGGCTGGTTCTTCATGGATGTTTTCATTTTTGCCCTGCTGCTGCGCTACGGCAGCAAACAACTGGTTAACCCCGGCGTTCGGCCGTATTTTGTCTGGATTAAGCTATCCGTATTTCTGTTCTGGATTCCGGTGTTTTACTACTTCTATCAGGAAGGCTACGACACCAGCATGGGCGCTACGTCGGCCTACCTGATCACGGTCGTGATGTCGGCGCTGTACATTCAGCACATTCTCAGCCGACCGGAGGGCAGCGTGTTTTCGGGCTTGTCGGCCTGGTGTCAGTTCATCAGCAATACCCTGATGAGCGTGTTTGTCTGGCTGAAATACCCCGACAAGCATTTTCTTCAGTTGTTAACCCTTGCCGTTTTTATCCTGAATGCAGTGTATGTCCTTATCCAATACAGGCAGGCGGCCAGCCTTCGCCATCCGGTGCTTCCTCTTCAGTCTGCTGCTGTTCAGGCTGACTGACGGCTGGGCGGCTGAGCCGTTGGTTATCAATGATCCCGGGCGGTCGTATCCCGTAGCGGGCCACAGCGACATGCTCACCTCCAGCGTGCATGCCGACCAGATTGGCAAACACTGGTCGGCATTCCGGCCGTTTGATTACCACCAGGTCCGCATCGACGTCGACACCAACAATGTGTACTGGTTCCGGTTTACGGTGCGCAACCAGACCGACGAATCGCTGTACCTGGTCGTGCCGACTATGGGCTATGCCACCGTGCTCCTCTACGAATGGAGCAACGGCCGGGTGTTTCCCATTGGCAAAGGTGGCCTTCAACCAATGACGGCCGAAAAATACATGCCCGCCAGCCGCGACATTATGCGTCTGCCGCTTCGGCCGGGTCAGCAACGGACGTACCTGCTGCGAATGAACCGGTTCGACCGGAAATCGCTGCCGGCCAGTATCTATCCGCAGTACGCCCTCATTCGGGAGTCGCATCCGACTGATGTGATTGAAGGGCTGCTGTTTGGCATATTGCTGGCTGTTGTGCTGTATCAGTTGCTGATCTACGTCGTAACCCGCGAGCGCGACTACCTGCTGCTGGGTGGGTATTTGTTTGTATTCTCGCTGCAACTGGCCATTTTTTCGGGCCATTTCTACGAACTTTTCCCCGACATACCGTTCTGGCTCAACGACCGGCTGTTCTACGCCATCCCGATCGTAACGGCGCTGCTGTCGTTTGCCTTTGCCTATTATTTTCTGAAGATCAGAATCCAGACTGACCCCATCATCCGGTACGGGTTTCGGTTGTTGTTCGGCTTTTTCCTGATTCTGCTGGCAGCCGCCATTTTAGGCTTTGGCCGCATAGCGGTGCTGTATCAGAACACCACCCCGCTGGCTGCGGCCTTTATGCTGTACACCGGCACCCGGATCTACCGGACAGGCGACAAACCCGCCCTGCTGTTCCTGATTGCCTACTGCGTTCCGATTTTTGCTATCCTGTACCTGTCGCTGTACATCTACGGCATCCTGACGTATTCGTGGCTGAACCACACTATGCTCCTGATGAGCAGCGATGCCCACGCTATCCTGTTCTCGATCGCGATTGCCTACAAGATCAAGACGTACAAGGACGAAGCCGAGCAGCTTATGGTCGCCCAGAACATCCGGCTGGAGCAAAAAGTAGCCGAACGAACCCGCGAACTGGCCGAAGATAAAATACGGATTCAGGAGCAGTCTGACCAGTTGAAGATGGTCATGAAGGAGCTGCACCATCGCGTCAAGAACAACCTCAGCATCATTTCGGGTCTACTGAGTCTGCAATCGAACCAGTTGACCGACGAACAGGCCATTCGGGCGTTTCAGGAGGGGCAGCAACGCATTGAGGTCATGTCGCTCATTCACCAGCAGTTATATAAAACCGATCAGATTTCAGCCATCGATATTCGTCAGTATATTCGCGAACTAACCGCCAGTCTGATCCACGCGTACGGCTTCAGCGAGCGCTCGTTTGAGTTCCGGTTTCAGAGCGATTTCGATGAACTAAACATCGATCTGGCTATTCCACTCGGCCTGATTCTGAACGAATTGCTGACCAATGCGTTCAAATACGCTTACCGCGAGGTTGACAAGCCGGTCCTGATCATTAACCTCCGGAAACAGGACGGACTCCTGCTCGAAGTACAGGACAACGGACCCGGCATCGACGTATCGAACTGGCAGCGGTCGGGCGGCTCGTTCGGCAAGCGCCTGATCAAGGGCCTGAGCCAGCAGACGGGTGGCGAGTTTACAATTGAGAGTGATAATGGCACCCGGTTTCAGTTACACATTCCCGAAAGCGAACTGGCAATGGCCTGATTTCAAGCGCATATAGAGTACATCCCGTCATGGAGTCGAACACAAAAGTGAACATCCTGATCGTTGAAGACGAGGCTATTCTGGCGATGGCCCTCAGCGACAGCCTGGAAGCCGAGGGCTATAACGTAGTCGGTATCGCCAACAATGGCACCAAAGCAGTAGACCTGTTCGAACGTAACCAGGTAGATCTGCTGCTGTGCGACATCAACATCAAAGGCGAGTTTGACGGCATTGAGACGGTTCGGCGCATCACTAACGCCCGGCCGATTCCGGTTATCTACCTGACCGCCCTGTCGGATTCGGACACCCTCGAACGGGCCAAACAAACGTATCCGGCGGCATACATGACCAAGCCGTATAATCTGCTCAACCTGCGTATTTCGATCGATATGTCGCTGCATACGTTCAGTACGCGCTCCTTACCCGCCGGCAAAGTCCCGACTGCCGCACCGGAACGCGACACCATTCTGCAAATCGACGACGATGTGTTTATTAAGCAGGGCTACCAGTACGTGAAGATTCATTTCAGCGACATCCTGATTCTGGAAGCCGAGGATATTTACACGACGTTTGTTACCACCACCAGGAAGTACGCCCTGCGCCTGCCGCTGACGGCCGTTCTTGACAAGCTGAACCACAAACGGCTGGTACGTGTCCATCGCTCCTACGCCGTCAACATCAGCCGGGTCGACGTGTTTAACGACCACGAGATGACCATTGGGACGCACATCGTTCCGCTCGGCAAAAACTACAAGGACGAGTTCATGAACAGCTTCCGATTCAAATAGGTCAGGTAGCTCAATGCCACCTGACCCGATCAGACGTGTTCCACCCGCTACGGTTGGGCTTCTCCAGTACTGTCACCAAAACTCGCGGGCCGGTTGCCTGATGAACAGGCAAATGAGCCCAGCGTCTAGTTTTCAAGCTCCAGCAGGAAGCCCAGGCGGATAAAGCAGAGGAAGGTTTTCATAGCGGGCTGTTGTTTTGTTGCGAACTGTTCGTCTGACTGACGATGTAAAAGTAGCTGCTACAACAAGGCCCGGGGGAGCGTTGACGGTGAAACCCCGGAATTGGTAGGTAAACCGTTGAATTATGTAAGCTAACGTCTGAGACTGCTCACTTCCTTATGCCGCCTTAAAGCAAATCAGCTTGCTTGTGGCTTTAATCAACAGTCTTGTGAAGTGCTATTATCACATCTTGGCTACTCATGCTGCCAGCTTACAATGGATTCACATCCGCCTATTTAAACTATTTTTTATAAGCCACCCTTTATTGCACTCGCTATATGCTCTTTCCTTTCGCCGAGAAAGCTTTTATAGACGACAAAAAACTAGTTGGCTACTGTCTGTCCGAAACGCATATAACCGACAAGCATAAAGCCCGTGTTTTCAAGGCCGCCTTAGGAATCACTGCTGACAATTACTTAATTTTGAAAGAAGCCATATCGACGGCCGTTCTGATAGAAGACGCTACGTTTAGTGGAGCCAATGCACAGGGTGAGTTGTACGTGGTTGATTTTATATTGACGTATAAAGCCCGGCAAGCATCGATTCGTTCGGCCTGGATCATTCACTTTGGGGAATCGTTTCCTCGTTTGGTCAGTTGTTATGTAAATGAATAATATCGTTAGTTATGAACGAGTTTAATCTGCTGGATGTAGTTGTTTTATTAATAGACATCCCCGAGGCAAAACTGAGAAAAGGCAACTTGGGAACCATTGTTGACGTTTTCGAAAATAACGAGTATCTCGTCGAGTTCGCCGATTTGAACGGCATTATGTACGCGCTTCCTGTTATTTCGGCAGATAGGTTACTAAAGGTTTATCAGGAACCTGTTACCATCTAATTTCTTTATGAGTGAGATCAGTTCTCAACCTGATCAGTAATGACAGAGCACCGTAGCGATTGTGAAACCTCAATAAATTATAGATCACAGTTATTTGGAATCACTACGGTCACCTCATCAACAGACCGGTTAAGCAACCGACCCCACAGCAGCAGTATAATTAGCTTATTGAAACAGCTCGTTTGACTGCGATCAAAACAATCTGGTTAAAGCTCCTCGCTCAAAACGCCACGGGTTTCAGCCGCAGGCCGGCATCTTCGGGTAGGCCAAAGACGAGGTTCATGTTCTGCACCGCCTGCCCTGAAGCGCCTTTGGTCAGGTTGTCGATCACACTGGTGATGAGCAGTTGCCCGTCGTGAACCTCCAGATGTAAAAAGCACTTGTTGGTGTTCACAATCTGCTTCACATCGACCGGTGTCTCGCTCACGTGCGTGAACGGATGGCCTTCGTAATACGCCCGGTACAGTTCCTTTGCTTCCTCGCGGGTTCCGCTAAAAGGTGTGTAGACATTGGCCATGATGCCGCGCGTAAAATCTCCCCGGTACGGCACAAAGTTGATGGCGTCCGTAAAGTCTGGCTGCAACGTAGTGAGGCTCTGCCGGATTTCGGTCAGGTGCTGGTGCGTAAAAGCTTTGTAGATGGAGATGTTGTTGTTGCGCCACGTAAAGCCCGTCGTCGGTACCAGGGCCTGACCCGCACCTGTACTCCCCGTTACGGCGCTCACATGCACGGCATCAGTCAGTCGGGCGGCAGCGGCCAGGGGCAGGAGCGCTAACTGGATAGACGTAGCGAAACAGCCGGGGTTCGCAATCCGGTCCGACTCCCTGATTCGGTCGCGCTGCAACTCAGGCAGGCCGTACACAAAGTCCCCGGACTCGTCGCGAAAATCGGTGCTGAGGTCAATGATGGCGACGCTTTCCGGCACTTCGTTTTCGCTCAGAAATTTGGCCGATTCACCGTGACCGGAGCAAAGGAAAATGGCGTCGAGCCCCTCCTGCGCCAGCAACGTAGCGGGCTCCTCCCCCGAGAAGGTCAGGTCGGTGTCGCCCAGCAGGTCGGTATGCGTGGCGTACACGGGTTTGCCGGCCTGGCTTTTGCTGTGCACGAACGCTACGTCCGCAAAGGGGTGATTGAGTAAAATACGCAGCAGTTCGCCACCTGTGTAGCCCGCTCCGCCGATGATACCTGCATTGATTCTCATTTTTTTACCGCAAAGGCGCTAAGAATACGCAAAGGGCGCAAAACAAAACTGCGAACTTGGCGCTTCCATTGCGCCCTTTGCGGTTAATTAGTTAATGTTTGATATAAAGTAATGTGCTCCTGCACGAACTTCTCCCACGAAAACAACCCGGCCCGCTGAACAGCTTTGGCAGCCAGTTCGGTACGTAACGCGCCCGATTGGGTTACGTCCAGCATGGCCTGGCAGAGCGCATCAGCATCTGTCGGTGCCACCTGAATGGCCGCGTCGCCCACCACTTCGGGCAACGACGACACGTTGGACGTAATGACCGGCAGTCCGCACTGCATAGCTTCCAGCGGTGGCAGACCGAAGCCCTCGTACAACGACGGATACACAAACGCCAGCGCCCCAGCATACAACGGAGCGAGGTCTTCGTCAGGCACAAAACCCGTGAACACCAGCCGCGACTGCACCGACTCATTCCGGGCCAGTTCCGCCAGAATCTTGTCGAACTTCCAGCCTTTTGTACCAACCAGCACCAGCTTTACCTCCGCAGACAACGCCCCGCTCTCGACCAATTGAACGAAGCACCGAATCAGGTGATCGATGTTCTTGCGGGGTTCGAGCGTCGCCAGACTCAGCAGGTACGGCTCCTCCCCCACGCCCAACCGCTGCCGAACGGCCCGCTGCCGGCCTTCGTCGCTGACCGGGTGAAACAGGTCTTTCGAAGCCGCCAGCCGGATAGGTACGACCCGGTCCGGATCAAAGTGGGTGTAGTTGCAAAAATCCTGCTTTGTCGCTTCCGATACGGTCACAACGCAGGCATCGGCGGGTAGGGTTCCAATCATCCGCTTTACGCTGTCGTCGCCGTCGGGAAACCACTCGGGATGAAACACCGGAATCAGGTCATGAATCGTCTGCACCTTCCGAATACCGCTATCCTGCCCGATCGGTGCCGGAATGGCATAGAAGGGTGAATGATAAACACCACCGCGCGGTACCTGCCCCATTCCGAAACGGGCCTGATCCCTACCGAGCGCCTTTTTTGTGCGGTAAAACCCTTCCCGAATGACCTTCGAGGGCAGGCTTTCCGGTGCAAACGGCGACAGCAGCGTATTCTCCAGCCCGGCCCAGCGTTGCTCCCCTACCCGATTGATGAACGTCGGTCCACCGGCTCCGAAGGTCTGGCGGGCGTACCGCATCGTTTCGGCCAGGTGGGTGGGTGCGGCCAGCGACAGCCGAACGTCCGGTGCCTGCCACAACCCATGCACCAACTGCTCGTTCACCCGCCCGACACCCGTTCGTGCCTGCCGGTGGTACAACCCCAGGCCAAGCAGGCTGGCATCAACGGTTATGTTCAGCAATTTTTTCGTAGATCATCACCTGGTTCGACATCACCTTCGAGAAGCCCCGTACATCGTCGCCGGTCCAGGCGTTGTTCATCTCGCCGTAGCTACCGAAGGCCGACGACATCAGATCATACGGCGATTCAATGCCGAGTACCTGGAAGCGGTACGGTGCGAGCAGTACGTGTACCTTGCCCGATACGTGCGTCTGGGTATCGGTCAGGAACGTTTCGATGTTGCGCATCACCGGATCGATGAACTGCCCTTCGTGGAGCATGGTGCCGTACCAGTTGGCCATCTGCTCTTTCCAGTACAGTTGCCACTTCGTCAGTACGTGTTTTTCGAGGGTGTGATGCGCTTTCAGGATGACAAGCGGGGCCGGGGCTTCGAAGCCGACGCGTCCTTTGATCCCGATGATCGTATCGCCCACATGAATGTCGCGGCCAACGCCAAACGGTCCGGCGATTTCGGTCAGTTTCCGGATAGCATCAACCGGGTTATTAAACGACTCATCATTCAAGCCTTTCAACTCACCCTGTTCGAACGTGAGCGTGATCGTTTCCGGCTCGGTTTTCGTCACCTGCGTCGGCCAGGCCGATTCGGGCAGGAACTGGTCAGAGGTCAGCGTTTCCTTGCCGCCCACCGACGTACCCCACAGGCCTTTGTTGATCGAGTAAGCCGCTTTGTGCCACTCCTGATCGACGCCCTTGCCTTTGAGGTATTCGATCTCGGCCTCGCGAGACAGCCGCAGGTCGCGAATGGGCGTAATGATTTCGGCTTCGGGAATGATGATCCGGAACGCCATATCGAAACGTACCTGGTCGTTGCCGGCTCCGGTGCTGCCGTGCGCAATGGCGTTGGCACCGATTTTCCGGGCGTATTCGGCTGCGGCCAGCGCCTGGAAGATCCGTTCGGCACTGACGCAAAGCGGATACGTATTGTTTTTAAGGACATTACCGAACACCAGGTACTTCAGACACTGCTGGTAGTAGTCGTCGGTTTTGGCGATGGTGGCGTGGGATTTCACCCCGAGGGAGTAGGCTCGGTCTTCAATGGCTTTCAGTTCATCGTCTGAAAAACCACCCGTATCGACCAGTACCGAGTGAACTTCCATGCCCCGATCTTCGGACAGGTATTTGACGCAGAAGGAGGTATCCAGACCTCCGCTAAAGGCAAGAACTACTTTTTGAGACATCAGACGTGGGACGCCGGACCATCGCAGCCCGCCGTCGGTATAGTTTTGGCGAGGCAAATATCGGGCATTCACCGGTATTATGCGTGATTGAATTTGGTTTGGTTACTCAAACCCACGCCCTGACAAGCTCAATCGTCAACTTTTATGTTGGTGAGTTCGATTCGATCAGGAGCCGAATTAAACAGCCATTGTTCTCCATAGATGGATTTATACCAAACCTTAAATCGAATCTCTTTACGGTGCGAGGCTTCATCTACCCATCGGGCTACATACTTATGGTCAAGGTTGCAAAGTTTAACCTCCTCGCCAACGGGCAGGATACGCGTGGGATACAAGGTGCTTTGATTAATCGCAAAATTGATAACCTCCGCCGGTTTTGCTTTACCCTGCGCCAGACCATCCTTTACAACGGCGTAAATGACGCTGCGTATATCCGGGTAAACCTTTCCTTTATACGTAATCTCAGCTTTCTGGATAAACGCCGGCCCTATACCATTATTGACTAGTATGTATGTTAAATGCCACGACTTACTATCCCCGCCATTGTCTTTGTAGCTATCCAGGACAGGCATCACAGATGCGTATTGCTGCGTTCGCTGCAAATAAGCCTGGTAGAACGTAATGCCGATGGCGCAGAAGCTCGAAATGACGGCCAGGATGCTCAGATACGTATCGAGCGTAACAACAACGTTGCGTTTGGGCGGATTGCGGCTCATAATACCGCAAGTATAGTAAAACCAGCGAACTCCCCGACATCACCCACCCAGCCCGGCGCAGTTGCTGAGGGGATGCAACATTGTTCATCGTCTACGAAAGAGTAAACGAAACAAACCGATTATCATACATTGACTACTGTATAACTTCGCCACCCATCTGCTCGAAGCCGGTACTGATATACGCTTTATTCAGGAGTTGCTTAGACATAGTGACCTGAAAACAACCCTGCGCTACACGCACGTAAGTGATAAGAGCCTCAGAAACATCAAAAGCCCACTCGACAGGCTTTGATTGTTACGCGCATACTGTATTGTTCGGGTAATACCACAATGCATTCACTTAAATATACATAACCAATTGTATATCAAACACTTAAAATGAGTTCATGCTAGACACTACTTACTCGGTATCAGCTTTTTAGTAAATTTACCCAGATGCACAAAAAGTGCGTATATTTATGAGTTAGCGGTCAGCTTAATCCGGACATCGTGACAATAGACAAAACGATAAAAGAAAACATAATTTCTGCTTATGAAGTAATGGCAGAGAAGTATAATGAGCTTATTGATCATAAGCCTCACAACGCTTACTATGACAGACCAAACACACTTGAGTTGCTATCAGACGTTGACGGCAAAATAATCCTTGATGCAGCTTGTGGGCCAGGAAAATATGCTGAAATCTTAGTAAGTAAAGGGGCACTTGTAAAAGGTTTTGATATTAGTCCTAAAATGGTAGAGTTAGCAAATAGGAGAAACAATAACCAAATAGAGTTTTTTGTTCACGACTTGTCTACTCCTTTTGAAATGATAGAGGATAATTCCTGTGACATAGTGCTTTGTGCATTAGCATTGCACTATATTGAAGATTGGACTGTTACAATTAAAGAATTTTATAGAGTATTAAGAGATAAGGGAATAGTAGTAATATCTATTGAACATCCATTTTATGAGTTTAATTTCTTTAAATCAAAAAAATACTTCGAAGTCGAAAATGTGAGGTGCACCTGGAAAGGTTTTGGACGACCCATAGAAGTCAATAGCTTTAGAAGACCATTAAACAAGTGTATAACACCACTAACAGACAATGGTTTTTACATCGACAAATTAGTTGAACCTAAACCAACAATAGAATTTGAACGGTTAGATCCAAGACATTATAAAGAACTGAACGAATTTCCAGCGTTTATGTGTATCAGGGCTGTGAAAAGAAATACCATAGCATAACAATAAAAGCCGATCCGCTAACATGGCATTTACAAAAGCATGGCTTTCGAACAATAACTTAAACGCTATATCTTTATTCAATAACAGAAAGTAAATGAAGGTGAAGCAAGTAAATGCCATGCCTTCGCAAATGCTTTCCACGTTGGCTGCAAATTTTTAGAGACACTTACTGCTTAAATCATTTCAGTATGACCAAACTTTACCAACTACTATTTTCATCATTAATACTATTAGCAACATCAACTTGCTATAGCCAGACAAAAAGTATTTGGACAGAAGCAGACCGTAAATTCTTAATTGATAACCTTGAAAGAACGAAACTCGAAATTATAAATCAGACAAAAAGCTTAACTTCAGAACAATGGGCTTTTAAAGAAGACTCTACAAAATGGACGATTGGACAAGTACTTGAACATTTAGGACTGTATGAAAGGATTTTCGCCCAAGAAGCTGACATCATGCTAAGCAGTACACCTGAACCACAGCTTGATAGTATCTCTTTGCCAGACACTTCTTATATAAATTGGATGAATGACCCAAGTCCTCACAAAGCCGAATGGAATGCTGAGCCGTTAGGTTTTATGAAAGGGAGCGACAATCTTACTTTCTTCCTATTCGGTAGAAATCATATCATTGATTTTATCAAAAATACCACGTATGACTTAAAGGCTCATTACACATACAGATGGGGAGATGAAAAAAGAAGAAGTATACATGCATTAATGGTTGTTCATTTTGGACACTCAGATAGACATTTAAAACAAATAAGGAAAATTAAAGATAATCCAAAGTTTCCAAAATAAATCTGCAGCCAACAAAAGGTTTGCCGCAAGGCTGGCAGACGTAGTAACAATCGACAGTTGTACTACTATCAGCGAATATCGGGCTTGACCGAATTCTATTTAGCTTTTAGTTGTTAACTTAAACTTCAGTTTTTTAATTGGCTTCAGTTGCCGGGCAGACAGTTATAAAATACCAGCCCTGCGGCAAGCCCTGTTCGTTGAAAGTTTGTTATGACACAACTTGTCAGGTCTCTTGAGGAGCAAAAGCAGGCGTTTAAAGAGCAAAAATTGTTGGCTACACCAATCGCTGGATTATTGGCCTGGCTTATAGTTGGCGTTGCGGGTTTGTTCTTATCGCCTATAGGTAAGGTCTGGGTACTCTTTATTGCCACAGGAAGTATTGTGTATCTGGGCATGTTTATATCAAAATTCACTGGTGAGAACTTTCTTGATAAGCGCAAACCCAGGAACACCTTTGATACCCTTTTCTTCTACACCGTAGGTCAAGCCTTCCTGGTTTATTCCATCGCCATTCCATTCTTTTTGGTAGATTACTCGTCATTGCCTCTCACCGTAGGAATCCTGACGGGATTAATGTGGCTACCCCTGAGCTGGATCATTGACCATTGGATTGGCATTTTTCACGCCGTTGCAAGAACCATTATTGTGCTGGCGCTTTGGTACGTATTGCCTCAACACCGGTTTGTTGCCATCCCGTTTGCAATTGCTGGAATCTACGTAGTGACAATCACAATTTTGATAAACAGAAAGCGCTGACCTTAAAACGGTCCTACACCTTACACCCATTATCCCCATCCCTTCACAACAACACCAGCGAACTGCCTGGCAGTACTCGTACCTCAACCCGACCGGTGGGGACCGTCAGCGGTTCGCCGTCGGCGTGGATCAGCAGCGGTTCGTCGGCCTGCACCGTCGCGGTGGTTACGGGTCGCCCCGACCAGTAGGCCGATCGGTTGATGCTCCGGTTAAACAAGCGCCACGTCAGCAGCCCCGCGAGGTGTTTGGGAAATGGGCTTACTTCGCACTGTTCGAGTCGGCCGTCGGCAATGTTGGCGGTGGGTGCCACCCAGACGCCGTTTCCAAACTGCCCCGCATTGGCGAACGTTAGCGAAAAGAGCGCTTTCTCCTCTCCGTCCAGTACGTACCGTCCCGGCTTATAGCGCCAGAACGCCTGGTAGGCGGTCCGGATGTAGGTTGGCAACCCCCGTACGGGCTGTTGGGCAAACAGGTGCGCTACGTAGGCTTCAAAGCCGAGCCCGGCCGTACAGAAAAATGGGTGCTCGTTGATAAGGCCGCTGTCGATGACTACTGGTCGGCCTTTCAGGGCTTTGTCGATGGCCTGGGTTGGATTCAGGGGAATTTTCAGGTGCCGGGCCAGTCCATTCCCTGACCCGATCGGTACAATGCCCAGCGCCGTACCGGATTGCCGCAATGCCCGCGCCGTTTCGTTGACCGTACCGTCGCCACCGATGGCCAACACCCGGGTGACACCCCGCTGAATGGCCGCCTTCGCCAGCTCGGTCGCGTGACCGGGGTACTCGGTCATGACGGCTTCGGGCGCGTAGTCAAGCGCTTCGGCCTGACGCAGAAAATAATCATGAAGCCGGGTTTTGACCGCCGGGGACGCCGTGCCCGACAGCGGATTGATAATTGCCAGAACAGCAGGTGAAGCCACTACGAGAAGAAGATAAAAAGCAGAATAATGAAAATGACAATGAATACGTAGTACCAGCCATCGGAAAAGATGTACGGCTTATACTCGTTGTAAAAATCCCGGATACGCTTCATTAGGTATGTAGTCGCCACGATCATGGCCGGATTGCGACAAAAGCAGATGACGAATCGATAACAGTTTGATCAATAAATGACTTATTCTTGTAAACAAAGTTCGCCATAAAAAATGAAAATCATTCGCTACGTCTTTTTGATGGGAGGATTACTGATGCTGGTTCCGGCCTTTGCACAGACTGCTGCCGATCGTCGGAACATCCTCGATATTCTGAAACGCCAGACCGAAGACTGGAACGCCGGTAAGGTAGACCGCTTCATGAACGGCTACTGGCAATCGGACTCCCTGACGTTCGTGGGCAAGGTAGGTATCACCTACGGCTACAACGCCACCCTCGCCAACTACAAAAAACGCTACCCCGACCGGGCGTCGATGGGTACGTTGAAGTTTGACATCCTCCAGATGGATTTTCCCGCGCCCAACGTAGCCTATGTCATCGGGCGCTGGCACCTCACCCGCCCCAAAATCGGGGATGCAGGTGGCCATTTTACGCTGCTCTGGCGAAAAATCAAGAACCGCTGGGTCATTGTCAGCGACCACAGTAGCTAGACAGATCGGGAATCACCCATACGTAAAAATGCGCCCGTAAATTGCATATTTATTATACAAGCCAGGTCAAACTTTTCCTTGCCAAATTTGGTTGATATATCAACAGGATATACATTTGCACCATGGTAAGTGAGAAAAGACCAGACATACAGGAAAAGTTCTCCGAGCGATTGGGCCGTTTGTTCATTTTCATGATTAGCCACGCCGGACATTTGATGGCCCGGAAGTCTAATCGCGAATTGACTCGTCTGGGCTTCACATTGCAGATCGAACAGTTTCCAATACTCTTTGTCATCTACTTTTCTGACGACTATCTCCTGTCTCAACAGGAGATAGCTAATTTGCTTCAGAAGGATAAATCGGGCATTCAGCGCTCCATTCGCACGTTGGAACGCGACGGTTATCTCCGGATCGTGGCCGACGACATCGACCGCCGGAAGAACCTGATCCAACTGACACCCGCCGGAAAACTGGTTGTTGAAAAAGTAATTGAAACCGCTGAGGTGATGGACAAACAACTGACCGACCAGCTTTCGGCCGATGAACTGGCCTCGTTTCTGAAAACACTGCGAAAAATCACGACGTTACTCGAAGGATAATATATTTTTTAACCAAATCGTTGATATATCTACAGTTGATACGTCAACGTGTTGTATTTATGAAACGTAAAATTGCACTTGGCTTATTTGCCGTACTTCTTTGGCCCTTATCCGGCTGGGCGCAGACCCCGGCCAGCTTTCGGCTAAAAGACTGTATTGACTACGGCTTACAGAATTTCGGGACGGTCCGGCTGGCTCAGTATCAGGTTGAAACAGCCAACGAACAGGCGCGTCAGGCAATCGGGCAGTATCTGCCGCAGATAAGCGCAACGGGTACGTCGCTCAACAACGTCAAGCTGCAGCAGAGTATCGTACCGGCCGGGGTGTTTGGCCCGGAGCCACGGGTGTTCGTGATCGGTCAGAAGTACCAGACCAACCTGACGGCGCAGGCATCTCAGACGCTGTATGACCGCTCTTTGCTGATTGGCATCAAGGCCAACAAACCGAATCAGCAACTGGCCAGCCTGAATACCCGCCAAACCCGCGAGGACATCATTTACAACATCGCCAGCAATTACTACCAGGTCTTTGTGGCCCAGCAACAGATTGCCCTCCTGCGCGACAACCTCGAACGGACGCAGCAGGTGTTGAACATCCTGAAACTGCAACGCGACAACGGCGTGATTCAGCCCGTCGATTACACCCGGACGGAGGTTAACCTGAACAGTACGCGTTCGCAGTTGAGCCTGGCCGAAAACGATCTGAATCTGGCGCTGAACCGATTGAAGTACCAGATGGGCTTCCCGGCCGACCAGAATCTGGTGCTGACGGACACTACGTTGCTCACCCAGCTACCAGTGGTTGAACAGTCGGCTTTCGATGCCCAGAATCTGGTTTCGTTTCAGCAGGCCGAGACAAATTTAGCGTTGCAGCGGCTACAGCTTCAACGGATTCGGGCGGGGTATCTGCCTACGTTGAGCTTCACCGCGAACTACGGTACGGTTAGTTTAGGTGCCCAGACGCTGGACCGCACCTTCAGTAATTTCGCCGGTTTCGGTAGCATCGGCCTCCGCCTGAACGTACCCATTTTCGACGGCTTACAGCGGGATGCGCAGATCAAGCAGCAGAAGCTAACCCTACTGTCGCAGGAAGAACAGCAGCGCCTGAACACAGCCGCTTACCGGCTTCAGTTCAACAACGCGCAGTCGCAGATTCAGCGGGCGCAGGCCAACGTACAGAACGACGACCGCAACGTGAAACTGGCGCAGGAGGTCTACAACGTCACTACGCTGCAATACCGGCAGGGTACCAAGTCGCTGACCGACCTGATCAACGCCGACAACTCATACCAGCAGGCCCGGACGAATTACATCAATTCGCTGATTAACCTGTATCAGGCCCGGCTGGATTTAGAACAATCGCAGGGCACCTTATTAAGCTTTTACAATCAACTCTGAGAATACAACCGAAGAACACCATGAAAAAGTCAACAATTCTCGTTGTCGCAGCCATGTTGGCGGTTACTGTGCTCATCGGCTTTCGGCTGGCATCCAACAAGAAGACCATTGATGAGAAAAATAAGCAGCCGGTCAACACGAACGTTGCCATTCCCGTAACCACCACCCGCGTCGAAGAAGGAACCGTTAGTCAGCAGCTGGTCAAGACCGGTAATCTGATCCCCTTCAAAGAGGCCAACATTACGGCCACAACGGCCGGTCGGGTTACGAACGTGAGCTTTAATCTGGGCTCGCAGGTACGCCAGGGAGCGGTTCTGGTTCAGTTGGACAACAAACTGAAAGAACTGGCTCTGGAAGCGACACAGTTGAACATCGAAAAACTGAAGAAGGACGTTAACCGGTATAACACGCTGCTGGCCGGCAATGCCACGACGGAAATTCAGGTCAATGAGACCAAATACAACTATGAAAATGCCGTCAATCAGGCCGAGCAGATTAAGAAACAGATTCAGGATGCCAACGTAAAAGCACCGATCAGCGGGCAGATTGTCAAGAAGGACATTGAACCGGGCGAATACGTATCTCCCGGTACGGTGCTGGGTACGGTGCTGGATGTGAATCGCCTGAAAGTGAACGTACTGGTAAACGAAAGCGACGTGTATCAACTGCGCAAAGGCCAGTCGGTTCGCCTGTCGGCCGATGTGTTTCCGGGCAAGGTATTCACCGGCCAGATTTCGTACATCGCCCCCCAGGGTACCGACGAGCACAACTACCCGGTCGAAATCACCGTGGGCAACGCCAACGGCCTGAAAGCCGGTACGTTCGTCAACGTTGACTTCTCGCAGAAATCAAACCAGAAAGCGCTACAGATTCCGCGGGTCGCTTTGGTTGAAAGCATCAAGAATCCCTACGTGTACGTGATCGACGGAAACGTAGCGAAGCAGCGGAAGATTAAAGTTGGCCGCGAATTTGGCGACACCATTGAAGTCCTTGAGGGGCTGACCGCCGGCGATCAGGTGGTCACCACTGGTCAGTTGAACCTGAGCGACGGCAAGCCTGTGCAAATCACAAAATAAACAGCGATAGTGTGAAAGAGCGAACGAGTGAACGATTACCTGAGCAATCAGTAATCCTCTCTACACTCGCCTGAACTCCGCCCTTTCACTCATTCGCTCTTTCATTCTTTATAAACCATGTCTGTATCCGAAATAGCCGTCAAACGGCCGCTGCTGGTTCTCACGGTCTTCACTGTACTGATTCTGTTCGGTGCATTGAGCTACCAGCAGTTGTCATACAATTTGTTGCCGAAGTTTGAAGCCAACGTGGTCAGCGTGGCGACAACCTACCGGGGCGCTTCGGCCGATGAGGTTGAAACCAACGTAACAAAGCGTATTGAAGACGCCTTGTCGTCACTGGAAGGCCTGGACCGCATGACGTCTACCTCGCAGGAGGGTGCGTCCATCGTGGTCATTCAACTGAAAAACGGGGTGAATACAACCCTGGCGCAACAGGATGCCCAACGGAAAGTAGAGCAGATTATTAACCTGTTGCCCGACGAAGCCGACCGCCCGATTATCAACAAGTTCTCGACCGACGAACTGCCGGTGCTGCGGATGGGCGTCACGGCCAATCTGCCGCCAACGCAACTGTACGACCTGATTGATGATAACATCAAACCCCAGCTCTCGAACGTATCGGGGGTTGGCCAGGTAAACGTCATCGGTGGTAACGAGCGCGAAATTCAGGTTAACGTTAACCAGGAAAAACTCCGGGGCTACGGTTTGTCCATCGGGCAGGTATCGCAGGCCATTGCAGCCGCCAATACCAGTTTCCCGGCGGGTCAGTTAGAAACCCGGGAGTCTCAATACTCTATCCGGTTCGATGCCTCCGTCGAGACGACGAACCGGATGCGTAATCTGATCGTGGCCCGGCGGGCCAACGGCAGCGAAGTGTTGCTCAAGAACGTAGCGGAAGTGGTCGACGCAACGACTAAACCGACGGCCATTAACCACATCAACGCCCAACCGTCCATCGGTTTGCAGATCCAGAAGCAGTCGGATGCCAACGCTGTATCGGTAAGCCAACAGACGCAGCAGCGCATCAAGCAGCTTGAGAAGCAGTACAGCAACATCAACCTGAAGTTCAACATTGCCGCCGACCAGTCGGTATACACGCTGGCTTCGGCCGACGCGGTGGTGTTCGATATGGGGCTGGCCATTCTGATTGTATCGGTGGTCATGCTGTTGTTCCTGCACAGCTTCCGGTCGGCCATGTTCGTGCTGGTTGCCCTGCCGTCGTCCATGATCCCGACGTTCGCCCTGATGTACCTGATGGGTTTCTCGCTGAATCTGATGACCCTGATGGCCCTTTCGCTCGTCGTTGGTATCCTGGTCGATGACTCGATTGTGGTGCTGGAGAACATCAACCGACACCTCGAAATGGGGAAAGACAAGCGCACGGCGGCTCTCGACGGCCGGAGCGAGATCGGCTTTACGGCCCTCGCCATTACGCTGGTGGACGTTGTGGTATTCGTGCCGCTGGCCATGACCGGTGGTTTGATCGGAAACATCCTCCGCGAATTTGCGCTGGTGGTGGTTTTCTCAACGCTGATGAGCTTGCTTGTATCGTTCACACTGACGCCGTTGCTGGCTTCCCGGTTCGGCAAAATCGAAGTGCTGAATCCGAAGTCGCTGTGGGGTCGCCTGAACATAGGTTTTGAAAACATGATCAGCCGGCTGACCGAAGCCTACGGCCGTATTCTGGTATGGGTGCTCGGCCACAAGCGGTATATTTTCCTGGCCGTTATTGCCCTGCTGGTGGGTTCCATTGCGCTCGTTCCGGCTGGTTTCATCGGTGGCGCGTTCATGCCGCAGAGTGATCAGGGCGAGATGAACGTAAACATCGAGCTGGCCCCAACGGCTTCGATTTACCAGACCAACTCGCTGGCACAACGGGCTGAGCAGATCATCATGAAGCACCCTGAGGTAACCAACGTCTTTACGAACGTCGGGTACAGCAGCAACGGCCTGGCGACGGCCTCAAACAGCAACATTGCCGACCTGAACGTGAAGCTGGTGGACAAAAAACAGCGGACCATCTCGACCGAAGAGTTTGGGCAGGTCTTGAAGAAGGAAGTAGGCCAGATTCCGGGGGTGAAAGTAACGGTTAGCCCCGTGGGGATTGTCGGTGCCCAGCAGGCTCCGATCCAGATCGCGGTGAAAGGCACTAACCTGAAGGACATTCGGGAAGCAGCCGCCACCGTCATGAACGTAACGAAATCGGTACCGGGCACGCAGGACGTGAAGTATTCGGTGAAAGATCCGAAGCCCGAAGTAACGGTTAACCTCGACCGGGAGAAGATGGCCCAACTGGGTATCAACGCGACGGACGTAGGTATGGCGCTGCAAAACGCTTTCCGCGGCAACGACCAGTCGAAGTTCAAGCAGGGCGGTAATGAATACGATATTCTGATCAGCCTGGACCGCTTTGATCGCACGAATCCGGAAGACATCAGCCGCCTGACGTTCGTCAATAACCAGGGCCGTACGTTCGAGCTGTCGCAGTTTGCGACGGTGCAGGAGCAGATCGGCGAGAGCGTACTGGAACGGATCGACCGGCTGTCGTCGGTAACGATCAACGCCCAGGTAGTGGGCCGTCCGGTCGGTACGGTCGGTAGCGACATTCAGGCTAAGATGGCTCAGCAAAAACTGCCCGAAGGCGTTTCAATTCAGTACCTGGGCCAGTTGCAGCAACAGTCCGACGCCTTCGGTAGCTTAGGCCTGGCTTTGGGCATCGCCATTCTGCTGGTGTATTTCATCATGGTGGCGCTCTACGAAAGCGTGGTGTATCCGTTCGTCGTTCTGTTCTCGATTCCGGTTGCGCTGATTGGGGCGTTGCTAGCCCTGGCGCTGACGATGGAAAGCCTGACGGTGTTCTCCATCGTGGGTATGATCATGCTGCTCGGTCTGGTGGCCAAGAACGCCATTCTGATCGTTGACTTTGCCAATCAGTTGAAAGCGGAAGGCCACGATGTCGTTCACGCGCTGATCGAAGCCGGTAAGGAACGTCTGCGCCCAATTCTGATGACGACCCTGGCGATGATTCTGGGTATGTTGCCGATCGCGCTGGCCAGCGGTGCCGGTGCCGAAACCAAGAACGGTATGGCCTGGGTCATCATCGGCGGTCTGACCTCGTCCATGCTGCTGACGCTGCTGGTGGTACCGGCTATGTACCTTGTCGTTGACCGGCTCATTGCGCGGTTTACGAAGAAACCCACAACGCCGAAAAAGCCCCAGGAACTGGAGGTGGCCAAAGCGATTAACTAGAGCATAGTATCAACTTTAGGTAAAGCCGGTTTGACGAATCAGACCGGCTTTACTGTTTTTCAGTGACACTTTATCCGGCAAATGGTTGTGCACTAGAAGGCTGTGACATTTAAAAACAGCCTGGTTACACCAACCCAGCTACAACCCGTGTCCCTATCCAAAGACGATTTCACCATCGGCGTCGAAGAAGAATACCAGATTATTCACCCGGAGACGCGCGAGTTACGTTCGCGTGGCCGATCCGTACTGTCCAAAGCCCAGGCTACCGTTGGCGATCAGGTTACGCAGGAACTGTATCTGTCCCAGATCGAAATTGGTACGTCCGTCTGTCATTCGCTGGCCGATGTCCGCGGTGAACTTCAGCGGTTACGCAGCGGTATCATTACGGCGGCTAAAAAAGTAGACTGTCGCATTGCCGCGGCCGGTACGCATCCCTTCTCGAATTGGGAGGGCCAAAAACTAACCCCAAAAGAACGCTACCAGGATCTGGCCGCGGATTATAAGCAGTTGGTCTGGGAGCAACTGATTTTCGGCTGCCACGTCCACGTAGGAATTCCCGACCGCGAAATTGCCATCCAGGTGATGAACCGGTCGCGGCCCTGGCTGGCCTCAATCCTGGCCCTGGCCAGCAACTCCCCGTTCTGGATCGGCCACGATACGGGATACAGCAGCTACCGTACCGAAATCTGGGGGCGTTGGCCTACGTCCGGCATTCCGCACGTTTTTGCCTCACGGTCTGAATACGACAAACTGGTCGAAGACCTGATCGCCACCGGCAGCATCTCCGAAGCCAGTAAAATTTATTGGGATATGCGGCCATCGTCGCACTACGAAACCCTGGAGTATCGCGTTACAGACGTTTGCCTGACTATCGACGAAGCTGTAATGATAGCAGGTCTGCTCCGGGCTCTGGCCAGGACCTGCGCGCAGGAAGCCGAGCGGTATACGGAAATCACGCACGCTCGGCCGGAGGTGCTACAGGCAGCTAAATGGCAGGCGGCCCGGTACGGTCTCGACGCTAAGCTGATCGATACACAGAAAGGTCGGCCGGTGGCCGCCAGAACGCTTATAAAAGCGCTACTGGAGTACGTACGACCGGCCCTGGAAGAGTTCGGCGATTGGAAAGAGATCAACACGCGGGTGCGGGACGTACTGACTGGAGGAACCGGAGCCAGCCGCCAGCGGGAGATTTTCCGCAAAAAGGGTTCACTGGAGGATGTTGTCGACTTCACCACTGATGAAATGGCGCGAGGCATTTAGGACCACTGCCTAATCTACCGGCACAATTTAATGAGCAACCCGTCCATCTACGGCTTTAAAACCTGAACAACATCAACAGTAAACCATAATGGACATCAAGCAGGTCACCGTATTTGGCTCTGGTGTGCTCGGCAGCCAGATTGCTTTCCAAACCGCTTTTCACGAGTTCAGCGTAACCGTTTATGACCTGAACGACGAACTGCTCGACAAAGCCAGAAACCGTTTTAAGGAGTTAGGGGAGCATTTTAAGAGAGACCTCGGCGCTACTCAGGACGCGATCGACGCGACCTTTCAGCGGTTACGCTATTCGACGGACATGGCCCAGGCCGTTCAGGACGCCGATCTGGCCATTGAAGCTATTCCGGAAAACGTTCAGATCAAAAGCGATTTCTACCTTCAGTTGGGAAAGGTGGCACCGGCCAGAACGATTTTTGCGACCAACTCGTCTACGCTGCTGCCCAGCCAGTTTGCGGAGCAGACCGGCCGCCCCGACCGCTTCCTGGCCCTGCACTTCGCCAACAACATCTGGCGGCAGAACACCGCCGAAATCATGGGCCATCCGGGCACTGATCCGGCCGTTTTCGATACGGTGGTTGACTTTGCCAAAGCCATCGGCATGGTGGCGCTCCCCATCCACAAAGAACAGCCGGGGTACATCCTCAACTCGCTGCTGGTGCCCCTGCTGGAAGCCGCCCTCCGTCTATACGTTAAAGGAGTGGCTGACCCCGAAACGATCGATAAAACCTGGATGATCGCTACCGGAGCGCCCAACGGTCCCTTCGCGATTTATGATGTCGTAGGCTTAACGACGGCGTACAACATTACGCTGAAAAACGCGGAGGCAACCGGCGACACCGACATGCAGCAAGCCGCTCAGATGCTGAAAGAAAACTTCATTGACAAAGGCAAGCTGGGCGTTGCGACCCGGGCAGGTTTCTACACGTATCCCAACCCGGCCTTTCAGCAGCCTGACTTCCTGAAGTAAGGCAACCCATTAAAGTTGCTTGCTCATGCCGGCGGGTTCGGTGATCTTGGGCTCTTTCACCGATAAACGGTCGCGGAGGTCGGTCACGGGGCGCTCGAAGAACTTGTACAACAGCGTCGACAGCACCAGTACCAGCCCCCAGAATAACCCTACTTTCACCCAGCCAACGGTCTCGGAGGTAGTCGGGATACGCTCCACGATATTGATCATTACAGGCGTCAGGTTGAGCAGGTACATTGAATACGAAATGAGGCTGATGTGCGTCACGGCCCGCGCCCACAAGGCCGGGCGTGATGCATCGGCCGTGCGCCAGCCGTCCATGTAGGGCAGCAACAGGGCCATGCTCAGGCCGGCCACCGGGAAGTAGAACGTCCGTTTGTAGAAGACGTACTGGGTGTAAATACCAGCCTCGACGTAATACTTCAGGATAAAGATGGAGGCCGTAAACGCCGTCAGCATCGTCAGCAGCAGGCCAACGAGCAGCGTCCGCTGACGTACGTGGGGACTATTCCACCAGCCGGGAAAATACTGTTTGAGGTAAGCCGCCAGCACCCCATACGAAATGGCGTCCAGTCGGCTCAGCACAATACCCCGGTAGCCCAGTTCCCCTTCTGAAATCGGAATCCGGATGGCATTCACCAGTCGGTAGGCGTTCGTACTCAGGATGATCAGCAGCACGGTTGACAGCACAATCCGACGCCGGGGCCAGTGCGCAGGCATCAGCGTGTGCAACAGCCACAACACGAGCGGCAGGGTGATATACGACCATTCTTCAATGGCTAAGCTCCAGGTTTCCGGAAAAAAATCGGGAATGTAGCTGGCAAAATTCTGCAGAAAGACGAAGTATTTGGCCAGCGTTTCTTTTGGCGGCAGCGTATGGTGCAGGCCGCTCCGCCAGGCCCGCAGCAGATTGAACGCCACCAGCCCGATCAGGACGAGGTAGTAGTTTGGCAAGGTTCGGAACCACCGGCGCGTCCAGAAATTGAGCAGCAGGTCGCGATCGAAACGCCCTTTTTTCTCATACGACCGGATCAGGATACCGCCAATCAGAAAGCCGCTCAGGACGAAAAAAAGCTCCACGCCGTCGGGCAGCAGGAAATGCCAGAAACCGCCCCGGTAATATTCCTTCAGCGCTACGGTGGCGTGGGCATCCACCACAATCAGGATGGCAGCCGCCCGCATGACATCCAGCCCGAATACCCGCGGGACATGCGACACACCGAGCGAAAACAGATTTTTCAGCATAATACGATGGGCCGTAATCCGGGATTAGCCGGCCCGCGGAACAAAACTACGCTCATTTGAGCAGATTTTAGCGTGAAAATAGCGAATGGACTAGGTAGCTTTGCAGCCATTCAAATCCGACAGACTGACAAATCTTTCCGTATGACACCCGAATTTGGCCTCAACGCCGTTCACCAGTACACGTTCCGTTTCACGCAGAACGATGTGATTGAGTTTGCCCGCATCACCGGCGATAACAACCCGCTTCACCTCGACCCGGATTTTGCGGCCCAGACACCGTTCAAACGCCCCATTATTCACGGCATGCTGGGGGCCAGCGTTTTTACCAAAGTTCTGGGCACCGAATTTCCCGGTTTTGGCTCCGTGTATTTAGGACAAACCCTAGAATTCCTCCGGCCGATGTTTGTCGATACGGACTATGAAGTGACGTTTACAGTGCAGGCTGTCAACCCGGCAAAACACACCGCCGAAATCCGGGGCGAAGTCCGCGATCTACAGACGAAAAAGACAGTGATGCGGGGCGTCGCCACGCTGATGCACCAGGAGAAGATTTAGAGTTCGTAGTTTGTAGTCTGGCTCACGAACGACAAACCACAAACTGTAGAACTACAAACCGCAAAACCACAACCCACAGAAAACCCCGCCGAAGAGAACGCTTGGGCGGGGCTAGGTTTGTTGGCCGGGGAGGCCGGGCCATAGTGGCCAATAAATTACGCTTTCTCGGCGGTGTTCTTTTTGTCCTGAACTTCCGAGCGGATGGTTTGCGCCAGCGTTTTCAGATCCTGCATGCCTTTGCGAACACGAGTACCTGCGGCCTGGTTGTTCTTCTCGTAGAACTTTTCGAAATCGGCCTCCAGCGACATTACCAGATTCTTTACTTCATCAAAGCGTGCCATAGCGATACGTATGGGTTTAAGTGTGAAAAAATGCCCAAATTCCGCTAAAAACGCGGTTTTCGGCTGAAATTTAATGATTATCACACGCAACGCAATAGGCAGCCCAAAAAAATAGGCGAAAAATGCAAGTTTTTGCAAAAAACGCTATTCAGCGGCTGATTCGGCCGATATTTCGATCGTTTCGGGGGCTACAGCCGCCCCAGAAGCTGCCAGTTCCTGATAGTAGCCACGCTGCAGCCGATCCGACACTTCCGTGAACGTTTCGAGGGTGTACTGAACGTCTTCCAGCGTATGTGCAGCCGTCGGAATGATACGCAGCATGATCACGTCTTTGGGCACTACCGGGTACACGACAATTGAGCAGAACACTCCGAAATTCTCGCGCAGATCACGCACCATTGCCGTCGCTTCCGGAATACCACCGTTGTTCTGCAACAGCACCGGCGTTACGGGCGATGTGGTATCGCCGATGTTGAAACCCCGGGCCCGCAAACCACTCTGCAGCGCGTTTACATTCTCCCACAATTTCTCGCGCAGCTCAGGATGCTTCTTGATCAGTTCGAGCCGCTTCATAGCACCCACCACATACGGCATGGGCAGCGCCTTGGCGTACGTCTGCGACCGCATGTTGTACTTGAGATACATGATCACATCGTGGTCGGCCGCGATGAATGCACCAATAGCCGCCATCGACTTGGCGAAGGTTGAAAAGTAGATGTCAATGCCGTCCTGGCAGCCCAGCATTTCGCCAACGCCCGCGCCGGTGGCACCCATCGTACCGAATCCGTGTGCGTCGTCGACCAGCAGCCGGAAATTGTATTTTTCTTTGAGTTTGACAATCTGATCAAGACTCCCGACTTTACCTGACATGCCGAATACGCCTTCCGTAACCACGAGGATACTGCCTCCCTTCTCAGTAGCCATCTTCGTAGCCCGCTGAAGGTTTTTCTCCAGGCTGGCCATGTCGTTATGGTTGAACTTGTAGTACTCACCCAGCTTTGCTTTGTGCAGACGGATACCATCGATCAGACAGGCATGGCATTCGGCGTCGTACACAATAACGTCGCGGTGATCGCAGATGGCTTCAATGGCCGACATAACCCCCTGATAGCCGTAGTTGAGCAGGAAAGCATCTTCCTTACCAACGAAATCGGCCAACTGGCGCTCCAGCTTTTCGTGCAGGTCACTGTTGCCCGACATCATCCGGGCACCCATCGGGTAAGCCAGTCCCCAGCGCTCAGTGGCTTCGGCGTCGGCTTTCCGTACGTCAGGGTGATTGGCTAAACCGAGGTAATTATTCAAACTCCAGTTCAGCATCTTCTTACCCCGAAACATCATGTGCGGGCCGAGTTCGCCTTCCAGCTTCGGAAATGCAAAATAATGGTGGCCCTGTAACTGCTTTGAATACGACCCGATTGAGCCGAGGTTGGTGCGCAACTTCTCAAATAAATCCACTTTCCGCGGTATGTTTTGGCGTTAAACCCTTGTTTTTAAAGCGATAAGTGCAAAAATAGCCTAAATGTTCTTTAGCACCAAAATACACCCTAAAATTTGGAAAATGGTTAAACGCCAAACTTCCGCAGATTGTAGACGAAACTAACTAGAAAATACTGTCTTAGCACGCGGCTCTGAACATCCTCCACGTACGTATCGGCTGTATTACGAACCAGACTGCGATTTTGATTCAGCAGATCAAAAACCTGGAGTCGCATTTCTCCCTGTTTCCCTTTGAAAAATTGTCGGGCCAGCGAAGCATTCCAGAGTGTGTAACGTTGGTTGAATCCTGCCGACCGCCCCGACGTAGCGGTGTACGTCAGATCGCTTCTGAGTATGAACTTGAAGGGTAATTGCCAGTTCAGATCGGCCGTCACGTACTGCGACCAGAACGCCGTGTTCTGGCGGGGCAGCAACGAGTACGTAGCAGTCTGGTAGCTGACGTTCCCACTGAGGCCGTAGTCAACTTTGCCGTTGAAGTTCGACTCCAGCCGTACCCCCTGCCCTATCGTTATGTTCTGCGACTCGTTGGTTTGGTTATTGATCAGACTGAGCGCCCGCGAAAAGCTTCCGTTGGTATTCAGGTTAATGTTCAGTTTAACGGATTGAATGGTTCGGCCAACCGACAGAAATCCGTTGGCCGCCCAGTAGCCGCCGATGTTAACCGGCTGCGTCGTTTGCGCGCCGGCTGCGTTTACGGTAGTGGCCGTTGCGATGCGGTTGTCGCTCTGGTTCACAGCCGCAAACAGGAACAGGCTTTTGGTACCGAGGCCGCTGGAACCATTGTAAGTCAACGTAATGGTATTGTAGAACTCCGGTTGCAGCGCCGGATTACCCAGCCGGATGTTCAACGGGTTAGTATTGTCCACAATCGGCTGTAATTGCGTTACGGAGGGCGCATTCAGGCGAGTGCGATACTGAAGCCGCAGGCTGCGGTTACCCGAAAACGTGTAATTGAACAGCGCATTGGGCAGAATGTGAAAATACTGACGATTCAGGCTGGTGTCGACCGAGCGGTTTTCGGCCCGGAGTTCGGCTTGCTGCAGATCAAAACCAAGGGCATAGGTGTAGCGCAGCCGACGCGTTTGGATCGTCCCCCCCAGCCGGTGCGTATTGAAGCTGCTGGTAAACTGATTCGACAGGTTCAGATTCCGGCGATCATACTGGCCGGTCGTTTCGTTGAAATCCGCTACGTCGCGTTCGGCCTGATTGCGGTTTGTACCGTAGGCGTAGCGCAGTTCCAGCTTGCGGGTCAGGGACAATGGCTCCGTGTATGACAACGTTAGCGCATTCTGAGGGGCGTAGTTGTCCTGTCGGTTGCGCTGATCGAGCCGGAGGGGACGCGGATTGCCGCCGGTTGAATCGTAGAACGTGTTGATCGACTGGTTGAGGGCGTTGGTCAACTGGTTGTTCACGATCGTATTCAGGTTCAGCGAAAGGGTCCGTCCTTCCCGCCGGAACTTGCGCATGAGCAGCAGGTTGCTGTATACGTTCAGTCCGTTGCCAGCGGAGCCGTAGCGCGTATCGCCCTCATTGAGCAGTTGTCCATCCGGCAGTGTTGAGCGACTCACGCTACGGCTGTCGAAGCCACTGTTCTGCCACGATACGTTGGGCGTGAAGCGCAGGCTCGTCTCGGAGTCCAGCTTCCAGTCGAGACGCAGGTTCAGCCGGTGGTTGTTGACGCGATTACGCGAAAAATTGCTTTGATCGGTCAGGAGCGACTGGCCCGGCAGTATGCTTTCCCGCCGACTTTGCTGGTCGGTGGTTGTGATGGCCTGATTGAAGAAATAGCTGGTCGCTACTTCCGCATTTTTGCCCCACTTATCCCTGTAATTGATGCCGGCCGCCTTGGTCTCGATGATGTTGGTAGGCGACTGGTTTCCGAACGGGTTTCCGCCCCCGCCGGGTCGGCCCACAAAGACCGGTTCCTGCCCACCGCCCCCGGGTCCGTCCTGGAGCGTAAAACCCTGCTGGTTGAGGTTATTTGCCTGCCCCGTCAAGGAGATCTGACGGCCATTATTGAAGCGGTTGACATTCAACCGCCCCTGATAACGACCGTCGGTTCCGGCTCCAGCTGAGTTTTGTCCAAAATACCCTTTGCGTTTGTCTCGTTTGATGGTCAGGTTGATGGTTCGTTCGCGGTTGCCGTCGTCAATGCCCGAAAACTGCGACTGGTCCGACGACTGGTCGTACAACTGCACCCGATCAACGATGTCGGCGGGGAGGTTCCGGGTCGCCATTTTAGGGTCGTTTCCGAAAAAGGGCTTGCCGTCCACCAGCACCCGATTGACCGTCTGCCCCTGCGCCCGGATGGTTCCGTCGCGGCTCACCTCCACCCCCGGTAGTTTTTTCAACAACTCCTCAACCTGCGCGTTCGGCTGCGTTTTGAAGGAGCTGGCATTGAACTCCAGCGTATCCTGCTTCACCGTGATGGGCGGTCGTTCCTGGGTCACCACGACCTCACCGAGCGTTTTGGCCTGCTCGGTCATCAGGAACGTACCGGCGTCTACAGTTGGGCTGTCGGGCGTAACGGTTACGGTACGCGAGCCGTTCCGATACCCCACAAACGTTACCAGAACGCGGTACTGCCCCGGCGCTACGTTGCGGATCTGAAACCGGCCGTCGCCGTCGGTGATGGTGGCCGTTACGTAGGCAGAATCGCGGGCGGTCAGCAGCGATACCGACGCCGTCCGTAAGGGTTTACCTGTTACAGAGTCCACGGCAACGCCCTGTATCTGAGTCTTGCTGCCCAATTTCTGAGCGTAAAGGCAAGTGGCTCCGCAGAGGACCAAGAAAAAAAGGAAGGAAAGTGTACGCATTCGTATGGTGTTGAAAACTGTTCATGAGAGGGGTGACCCACGATCTAAGTCGTGGGTCAGGCAGGATGTCCTAGTAAATCAATTTCGCTCGCCCATCATCAACTGCTGACGGAAATCAGCCATGGCTTTGTCCCGCAGATCAGCTAGCTTTTCGGGGGCAACAGCCTCGGCCTGTGCGTTGGGCTGAACCTCTTTTTGATCGACGGCCGTGGCGGAAACTTTCGTAGCCCGGAACTGCTCCCGGTTGCTTTCAACCAGCAGCACCACCCCCGTTTCGGGTGTCAGCTCGCGGATGGGTGAGTACGTAAACGGCAGTTCGGTCGTGTACCATACGGTGTACGTATCGTTGCGGTAAGGGACGGTCGCTTTGCGGCAGGTATAGCCCGCAATCTTCCTGGTCTGGTCGGTCAGTTGCCAGTTGCCAACCCGCTTGATGGGCGCTTCGGCGCGGTACGTTTTTGCCTCTTTCTCCTTGCCGACGGTCAGCAACGTAATGGTTTTCTGGCCAGTGAGGTCCACAAACGTTTGTTCGTCAAACGGACGGCCCATGTTGGTTCTCCGGGGGGCACCGCCCCCGCCAGGCCCGTCGACAATCGTCCGGATAACGGCGTTTTGCTCCCCGCGATCCTCTTTGGCGAAGTTACCCGCGAAGATGAGCTTCTGGCTGAACGTGCGGGTGTCGGGAATATCGGCGGGAAAGTTGGCATCGCCGGGCTTGACCTCTTCGCCGTTGATCATGATCCGCATACCCGACGGATCAATCTTGCGGACCCCTTCGTAGGTAATCTGCCCCGACGTTGGGGCCTGCGCCAATAGCGGACGGGAGAAAGCGCCCGTGAGGGCCAACAGAATAAGCAAGGCAAGTGCGTGCGTTTTCATGGAAATTTGTCTGGTTTGAAATGACCATACAAACTTCCGGCGATGGAATGTAACGTACTGCTATATAGTGTTAAACAGTGTTAAGATCGATTGAAAGCCAATTGGAGCCATGTAGATTTGTATACGAAACCCCGAACGAATGAAACGGAGAATCCGCTCTATCTTCTGGCTGATGACGATCTGTATCCTGGGCATCAACGCCTTTCAGGGGTACTGGCTTTTTACAACCTACCAGCTCAACCGACAGCAATTCCGGCGGACGGTGCAGGATGCCATGTGGCAGGCCGTTCAGCAGCAGCGGTTAACCGATGCCCGGGTGTTACTGGGCCATGCCCCGCCCACAAAAGGCATTCATAGTAAGCTGTTTATCCGTCGATTTGAAGAAGCGGGCGAATCCGAACGCGTCTTCATCAGTCAGGAACTGGATACGCTTCCCGCCCGATTTCAGGTGCTACGGGACAGTTCCCGGCGGGTCGTCGTGTCGTACAGGAAGCAACCGTCAACCAGGAACGCCCCAAACGTACCGGCTGACTCGCTGGCAAAACGAATTTCTAACTTATTGCTGCTCGATTGGGCCAAAGACGCCGGGGTTGATCTCCGTACCTTTGCGGCAACGTACCGCTCTGAACTGACTCAGCGGGGTATTGACGCCGACTTCAGGCTCGATACGCTGACCATCCGGCCTAAACGCGCCCGGGATAACGTATTTATTTTCAAAGACCTGACGGCCGTTTCTGAAAAGACTGATTTGTGCACCACGCCTATACCGATTAATCCCGTGAAAAATCTGTTCGTGCAGGCATCGTTCACCACGCCGACCTTTTACCTGCTGCGCCGGATGGGCTGGTTACTGGGTAGTTCGGTGCTGCTGCTGGCACTCACTACGGGTTGTTTCCTGTTCATGCTGTCAACGATTCTGCGGCAGAAAAAGCTGTCGGACGTGAAGAATGACTTCATCAATAACATGACGCACGAACTGAAAACGCCCCTGGCTACGGTCACGGCGGCCGTCGAAGCGTTGCAGCATTTTGGTGCGCTGAATGACCCGCAGAAAACCCAGACGTACCTGACCGTTTCGCGCGACAACCTGCAACGGCTGTCCGATCTGGTCGAGAAAGTCCTGAACCTGGCGGTTGAGGAGAAGAAAGAACTGGTGCTGAATCCCGAATGGATCAGGCCATCGGAGCTGGTGAATCAGATCATCGGCAACCACCAGGTAAAAGCCGACAAACCGGTTCATTTTGAGGTCGATATCCAACCCGGCGAGGAGCCCGTCCGGATCGACCGATTTCATACCACCAATGCCATCAACAACCTGATTGACAACGCCATCAAGTACTCGAAAGAATCTGTCACGATTCGGATTACCAGCGGCAAGCAGGAACGTGTCTGGCGGCTGTCGGTCCAAGACAATGGCATTGGCATCCCTAAATCGTACCATCAGGCCATTTTCGACCGGTTCTTTCGCGTTCCGACCGGGAATCTGCACCCGGTCAAAGGTTTTGGCCTGGGGCTTTCGTACGTTCGGCAGGTGATTGAAAAGCACGGTGGCCTGATCGACGTTATCAGTGAACCCGGCGTTGGCAGCGAATTTGTTTTACTCATTCCCGAAACGGGTGGCGACGGCCAAGCCCGCGTCCGGAAATTTTCATTTCCCCTGTTTCGGACTCCCTCTCCCGCATAAATTGCATGGCAACCGTATTATTGATTGAAGACGAATTGGCCCTGGGTATGATCGTTCGGGACAGCCTCGAAGTGCGCGGTTTTACGGTCCAATACGCGACCGACGGGGCCGAGGGACTGGCGTTGTTTCATGAGCAGAAACCCGACATTGTGGTGGCTGATGTGATGATGCCCACGATGGACGGCTTTTCGCTGGCTGAAACCATCCGGCAGACCGACGACGAGATTCCGATTATGTTCCTGACGGCCCGTTCGCAAACCGCCGACGTCGTGAAAGGGTTCGAACTGGGCGGCAATGACTATCTCAAGAAACCATTCAGTCTGGACGAACTGATTGTGCGCATCAACGCCCTCCTGAAACGCCGGCAGTTACCCCGCCCAACCGAGCCAGCTCCGACGCCATCGCCCCTGCTGACGATTGGCCGCTACCAGTTCGATCCGCCCAAACAGAAACTGACCCTCGACGGCCGCGAGGAGCTCCTTTCCCACCGCGAAGCCGAACTGCTCCGGCGGCTTTATGAGCAACGAAACCAGGTCCTCGAACGGACTGTGGTATTGCAGGAACTCTGGGGCGACGACAGTTTCTTCAACGGCCGAAGCCTCGACGTATTCATTACGCGGCTCCGGCGCTACCTCAAAGATGACCCGCAGGTCCAGATCGTCAACATCCGGGGTATTGGGTATAAGTTGATTGTGTGATTTAGCTCCGGCAACTGCAACTAGCTATCGCTACAAACTCGTTCACGGACTAGTAGGGTCATTTGCTGTTATAGATTACACTGGGCAGTTGGCAAGCACCCGCTTGCAAAACACGGTAAAGCGCAATCCCGTTAATTACTGTTAATTAGTTCTTCTTTTGGTTACCTAGAACTTACTTTGTCGCAGACAACAGCTTATTCCCAGGTTAACTTCTATGAAAAACTTTCTAGCCATTCTTTGTTTCTGCCTACCGCTAGCCGGGCTTGCGCAAACGCACACCACCAAAAGCCCTTTCAGTGCCCGTAATACCGTTTATATCGAAGCATTAGGATCAGGTGGCATCTACTCCGTAAACTACGAGCGATTACTATTGACAAGGCCAAAACAGGCTTATGGCGTTCGGGTGGGTACCTCCTATTTCGGAAGCCCCAGGACTACGGTGCTGGTTGGCGAGCTGTTCACTATAGTTGGCGGAGGCAATCATCATGGCGATTTTGGCATTGGTTTGGGCGGTTTCGTGAGAAGCAACACTGCGTCAGAGCTCATAAGAAGAAATGGTATGTATGCTGTTCCTCGTCTAAGTTATCGGTATCAAAAGCCTAATGGAGGCTTGATGTTACGAGCTGGTTTTACCCCCATTATTGAATTAAGTAGTGCTGCCATCGACCGATTTGGACCCTGGTTCGGCCTGAGTATTGGTCACGGTTTCTGAGCCGATTAATTCTTACGGCCACGTTTCTCTGGTCGTTCTCCCTGTTCATGGATTGCCACAAGTGATTTCCCCTGCCCAATTGGTACCGAAGGACATAGGCTATAAACAGATTGTGTGAGCCAGCCAAAACTGCTAAGTTTACGCAGTAGACGCTGGATAGTGGCCATTGGCTGTTGGACTGTTACGTGGTAGTTAGTCTTACATCCAGGTTCACTATCCAGCGTCCAACGTCCAGCATCCTGCATCCAATAATGCCTCAGATCAACAAACTCCTCGTCGCCAACCGGGGCGAAATTGCCCTGCGTGTCATGCGTACCGCCCGCGAAATGGGCATCAAAACCGTTGCTATTTACTCCGAAGCCGACCGCAATGCCCTCCACGTTCGTTATGCCGACGAAGCGGTTTGCGTGGGACCAGCCCCCTCCTCGGAGTCGTACCTGAAAAGCGACGTCATCATTGACGTGTGCAAACGGCTCGGCGTCGACGCCATTCACCCCGGCTACGGTTTTCTGTCCGAAAACGCCAACTTTGCCCGGCAAGTCCGCGAGGCTGGCCTGATCTTCATTGGTCCCTCGCCCGAGAGCATCGAGATCATGGGCAGCAAACTGGCCGCCAAAGCCGCCGTTGCCAACTACAACATCCCGATGGTGCCCGGTACGCCCAGCGCCATCACCGACCGGGCCGAAGCCAAAATCATCTCGGCTAAAATCGGCTATCCGGTGCTGATCAAAGCCAGTGCGGGCGGGGGCGGCAAAGGCATGCGGATTGTCGAGAACGACGCCGAATTTGATGAGCAGATGGACCGTGCCGTGAGCGAAGCGCTGTCGGCATTTGGCGATGGATCGGTGTTTATTGAAAAGTACGTTACGTCGCCCCGCCACGTCGAGATTCAGGTCCTGGGCGACCAGCACGGCAACATCATTCACCTGTTTGAGCGCGAGTGTTCCATTCAGCGCCGTCACCAGAAGGTCGTCGAAGAAGCGCCCTCCGCCATTCTGACACCCGAAATCCGCGATGCGATGGGCCGGGCCGCCGTGGACGTAGCTCGGGCCTGTGGCTACTACGGAGCCGGAACGGTGGAGTTCATCGTCGATGATCAGCTCAATTTCTACTTCCTCGAAATGAACACCCGGCTCCAGGTAGAGCACCCCGTCACGGAGCAGATTACGGGTGTTGACCTGGTGAAGCAGATGATCTACATCGCCGAGGGCAAACCCTTGGACATCAAGCAGGAAGACCTGACCATCAAAGGCCATGCCGTGGAGATACGTGTGTATGCCGAAGACCCGGCCAACAACTTTCTCCCCGACGTTGGTACGCTGGAAACGTACGTCCGGCCGCAGGGCAACGGCGTTCGCGTCGACGACGGATTCGAGCAGGGCATGACCATCCCGATTTACTACGACCCGATGATCGCCAAGCTCATTACGTATGGCGACAGCCGCGAGGAAGCCATCCAGAAAATGATCCGGGCCATTGACGAGTACCAGATTACGGGCGTTCAGACAACGCTGCCCTTCTGCCGGTTCGTGATGGAACACGAGGCTTTCCGGTCGGGGCAGTTCGACACGGGCTTCGTGGCCCGGTACTTTACGCCAAATCCCGATGTGTTAATTGCTGAAACCGACCCCACCGAATCGGAATTAGCGGCTGTGTTGGCGGCCTGGCTGCTGCAACAGCAGAAGCCCAGGACGAACGGGACAGGCGTTCAGGTGGCACAGCCCCGCAGTAAGTGGAAAACGAACCGGCTGAACTGACGTCGATTTTTGGTAAATTAGTAGCCTTGTTGGGCTGTCGGGTTTGAAAGCTCGATCCACGTGTGTAGCGTGTAGTCAGATTTCGAACCTGACCGCACGTCAATCGGGATCTATGTGTGGGGTCGGGTTGTCAACCCGACCATGCAAATACCATCAAGACACGAGTAGAATCGCTCAATAAATCGCGTCCATGAAAAACGCCTTACTTCTTCACCTGATCTTGTTCTGTTCGCAGGTTTGCCTGGGTCAGTCAGCGAGTAGCACTAACAATACAACACCCGCAGGCATTACCCGGGCGATGCTCGACAAGGCCCCCGATACCGAAATAGAGCGACTGGTGATGGATGCGATTTCGGGACAGGTCAACAAAGATCTGGCCAGGGAGATCGACGTACTCAAAACGCTGTCAAAGGGTCAGCAGGCTGTTTATATAACCTGGGTTTTAGAAAATGAAGTCGGCAACGGTGGTTTCTTTCAGTTTTTCCGCAACACACCCGATCAGTTTGCGGCCCTGGCCGTAGACGGCATCCGGACGCTTGGAGCTACACCGTTTGACGATATTCTGCAGCAGGCCAGCGAAATTTACGCAGAAATGGTGGCTGAGCAGGAGATAATCAACCCGGCCGCGTTGCAACTGCTGGGCAAAGCAAACAATAACGATCCGATGCGCGAGATTGACGAAGATTTCAACGCAACGAACGAAGAAAAAAGCCTTTCCGAATATAGGGTCAAGTACATAAAAAGTCATAAAGATGAGTTTGTGAGTAAATAGAACGTGACCAAACAGGCTCGACCACAGCTAGCCGACTATCCCTACCCCGCCATGCGTTCCCTTATCCGTACGACCTACGATGACCCGCGTTTTCTTGAATTAATCGCCGAACTGGATGCTGATTTACGCGATCGATACGGTGCCAAACAGGACTGGTTCGACCAGTTTAACAAAGCGCTGGCCGGGGCGAATGTAGTCCTCGTTCTTGACGGAGAAACGCCGGTGGGCTGCGGCTGCTACCGCGAAACCGACGATACTGATCGCGTAGAAATCAAACGCATGTACGTCAGACCGACCTGGCGTCGGCAAGGCATAGCCCGGCAGCTATTGACGGAACTGGAAACCTGGGCCAAAGAGGCAGACTACCAGTTCGCCCGCCTGGAAACCGCCATCCGGCAACCCGAATCCATTGCGCTGTACCAGAAAGCAGGCTATCAACCCATTGCCAAATACGGTCCTTACGTTAACAGCGAAGAAAGCGTTTGCCTGGAGAAAGCCCTCTACTAAGTGCATCTCCAGGGTATGTCCTGAAAGCAGAATTTTAAACGGGGTATACCGTCTACGAAAAACACCAGGGGTAGTACGAGCACTCGTTGAAAAAGTCGCTAGCTTTCACCTAACATATCCGCAAAGCGTAGTATACATGACAAAAGTTGTGAGTGAGGCTGTTTCGCAACCAGTAAGCCACCGGCCACTGACTAAACTGAGTGCAAAAACACTACACTGGTCTGGTATTTTACTGGTCACTACCGTCTGGATCAGCGCAGCGCTCTTCGGCTTGTATATTCTGGCGTTCTACGCTTCCGCCCTGTATGCAGGCAACATGGATCGCTGGAACAACGTACTACCAAGGCTATACGAGCCAGGGTCAACTACGGCCACGACCGGCATAGGTCTTCACTTCGCGATGGGTGGCCTGATTCTGGTTCTTGGCAGCATCCAGCTACTTAACTCCGTCAGGGTTCGTTACCCCGCCCTGCACCGCTGGATTGGCCGTATATACGTTGTATCGTCGGTACTGGCTGCCGTTGGCGGCTTAGTGTTCATTGCCATTAAAGGCACCATTGGCGGCTCGGTGATGAACATCGGCTTCTCCCTCTACGGCATTTTGATGTTGATTTCGGCCATAGAAACGTATCGGCACGCCGTAGCCAAAAACCTGGATAAGCACAGGCGGTGGGCGCTACGTTTGTACGCACTGGCTATCGGCTCCTGGTTATACCGGATGGACTACGGCTTCTGGGTGCTCCTTACCGATGGCCTTGGGCATACCCGCTCGTTCAGCGGCCCGTTCGATATGGTTATGGCTTTTTTCTTTTACATCCCTAATCTGCTGGTAGCCGAAGCCTTTGCCAGAGCACGTTCCTATACTGCTTCGCCGGCTCTCAAACTATCGGCGTCCGTTGTTTTGCTGTGCGCAACCGGCTTTTTGCTCCTGGGTACGTATTACTTTACGCTGTACTACTGGGGACCGGCTATTGTAAACTGGATCGCCGGCAACTAGCCAATTTCAGTCGTTCATCACCTACCTTCTGCAAAGTTGGCCACCTGCTTCATCGGCGGGCTTGGGTTTGGCGTATCTGGTCCATCGGGCCATCATGAGCGAAGAAATCGGTTGTCGGGATCAGCCCCTTAAATGTCGGTATCCCCCCTGTGTTCCCCGTCAATAAGCCGTATTTTTGAGACGAACAACGCAGTAAACACAACTAATGATCCCCAATGGAAACAATCAACCCGTCAGCGCCAGCCGTCGACCGATTGCCCCGGTTATTCTACACCATTCTGATCAACTCCCTGACGGCCTCCCTGACGAATAACTTTGTCTGGTTCGCCGTTACGTTCTGGGTTTACCTCGAAACCAAATCCGTCGTCGCGACTTCCGTTATGGCCGGCGTCTATACGGGGACCGTTGCCCTGTCCGGCTTTTTTCTCGGCTCACTGGTCGATCGGTACCCCAAGAAACAGGCCATGCTCCTATCGAGTCTGGGATCGCTGCTGCTGTATCTCATAGCTGCAACCATCTACGTCCTTACGCCATCGGCCGTTCTGAAAGACCCCGCCAGCTTAGCCCTTTGGGCATTTATTATCCTGTCGCTCCTGGGGGCAATCGCCGGCAACATGCGGTCCATTGCGCTGGCCACCGTCGTGACAATTTTACTACCTGAGGCACAACGCGACCGGGCGAATGGACTGGTCGGTACCGCAAACGGCGTTTCGTTTCTGATAGCCTCCATTTTCAGCGGGCTGGGTATTGGCTTTATCGGCATGGCGTGGACCCTAATCCTAGCGATCATTTTAACCGGCATCGTCATTGTCCACCTGTGGGGGCTGTCGTTTCCGAAGCAGGAAGCGCCAACTACGGAATCTCAGCACGACAGTATCGACGTTCGCGGTACGATTCGGGCAATACAGCTCATTCCCGGCATGTTTGGCCTGATCTTTTTCAATACCTTCAACAACTTCCTGGGTGGGGTGTTCATGTCGCTCATGGATGCTTACGGCCTTTCACTGGCGTCGGTTCAGACCTGGGGTATTTTGTGGGGGGTCCTGAGTCTCGGATTCATCATCGGCGGGTTGGTGGTTGCCCGGGTTGGTCTGGGTAAAAACCCGCTACGGACGCTCTTTCTGGCCAACATCGCCATGTGGACCGTCTGCGTTTTCTTTACGATTCAGGCGTCCATTGTCCTGCTTGCAGCGGGTATGTTTGGTTACTTATGCCTCATTCCCGTGGTTGAAGCGGCCGAGCAGACCATCATCCAGAAGGTAATTCCTCCTGAGCGCCAGGGCCGGGTGTTTGGTTTCGCCCAGAGCGTCGAGCAGGCGGCCTCGCCCCTTACCGCGTTCATGATTGGCCCGATCGCGCAGTTCATCTTCATTCCGTTCATGACCACCGGCGCCGGCGTAGACTGGATCGGCTCCTGGTTCGGCACCGGCACCGCCCGTGGTCTGGCCCTGCTGTTTACGCTGACTGGCCTGATCGGACTTATCATTACGTTAGTGGCTATGCGGTCGAAAGCTTACCGTACGTTATCTTCGGCCTATTAACGTTTTTCGCTCCGCCGGGGCAGTAGCCGGCGGAGCCGTATTGGCTTACATCGCATGGATCTTCTGGTAACCGAGCGCCTACGTCTTCGTCATTTAACCATTCAGGATGCCCCGTTTATTCTTGAGTTGCTCAACACGCCATCCTGGCTAACATACATCGGGGATCGCGGGGTACGAACGCTCGATGATGCGCGTAACTACATGCTACATGGTCCAATGAGCAGCTACGAGCGTCATGGTTTTGGTCTGTATCGGGTTGCCTTACAGGATACCGATACGCCCATCGGCCTCTGTGGTTTGCTTCAGCGGGAAACCCTGGATAAGCCTGATATCGGGTTTGCGTTCCTGCCCGATCACGCAGGAAAAGGGTACGGCTTTGAGTCAGCATCGGCCGTTCTGGCCCATGAACTCGCCAAGCCTGGCCTGAAAGCCGTAGCCGCCATTGTCACCCCGACGAACCAGCCCTCAATCAGACTCATTGAGAAATTAGGATTACGTTTTCAGAAACGGTTCAGGCTAATAAACGACAGCGAGGAACTGCTGCTGTTTGAAGGCCCGGTTCCTTAATCATAGAGGTCATCAACTCACCTGAGGAGCTTTTGAATAGAAGGACCACATCAGGCTATCTTTGTCTTCTTGTTTTTGGCATCCTGATTTTTGTCATTCTGAAGCACGACTGGGCCGCCAGATGACAAAAAGGCTAAACTACCTGTAACAATACTTTTGGCAACCCCTCATACATCATGAAAGGACAGCACCACTACGCCCTGACGGTTCAATGGACCGGCAACAAAGGTCAGGGCACCAAAACCTACACCGCCTACGACCGCAGTCACACCATCCAGGTTCCGAACAAAGTCGACATCCTTGGCTCGTCCGATCCGGCCTTTCGGGGCGACCCTACCCGGCATAATCCCGAAGAATTACTGGTCTCTTCGCTGTCGACCTGCCACATGCTCTGGTTCCTGCACCTCTGCGCTCAGAACGGTATCATCGTGACGGACTACGTCGATCAGGCGACCGGTACTATGGTTGAAACCCCGGACGGTGGTGGGCATTTTTCCGAGGTAACCCTTCGCCCAACCGTGACGGTCGCGGAGGAGTCCATGATTGACCGGGCGAACGAACTGCATGCTCAAGCCAACAAACTTTGTTTTATAGCCAACTCCTGCAATTTTCCGGTGCATCATCAGCCGAACTGCCGGACAGAAGCGGTAGAGCCGTCCATTAACTAAACACTTGGATAAAATCAGTAGAATTGTGTTCTTGCTCCGTTTTGCTGGAGACTACCCTGAACAATGAACATACTCTATTTTTGCACCCGGGTCCTGAGTCCGTTCGGTGTCCTGCTTTGCGTCCTGACAGCCCGGGCCCAATCCGTTTCCGAGTCCATTCGACTCAACCAGGTCGGTTTTTATCCCAGTGCCCCCAAAATCGCCGTGGTCGTCGGTGAGTCGGGCGCTACGTTCCAGGTGGCGACACCAGACCTTAAAACCGTGGTATTTACCGGTACGCTCTCCAACCCGCAGACCAATCCGCTGTCGGGCAAGGTGAATCGTCAGGCTAATTTTTCGAAATTCATCAAACCTGGTACGTACGTCGTGGTCGTTCCGGGTATGGGCCATTCGTATCCGTTCGAGATCAGGCCGAATGTTCACCAGGCGGTTGCCGCCGGATCGATCAAAGGGTTTTACTACCAGCGGGTATCCGTTGACCTGCCCGTCCGCTACGCCGGCAAGTGGAGCCGCCCCGCAGGCCATCCCGATTCGCGGGCGCTGGTTCACGCATCGGCCGTATCACCGGGTCGCCCGGAAAACACGGTCATTGCCTCATCGAAGGGCTGGTACGATGCCGGCGACTACAACCGCTACATCGTCAACTCAGGCATTACGATGGGTACGCTGCTGTCGGTGTACGAAGATTTCCCCGCGTACACCACGTCACTGAAAGTTGACATTCCGGAATCCGGCAATCAGTTGCCCGACCTGCTCGACGAAGCCCTGTGGAACCTGCGCTGGATGCTGACCATGCAGGACCCAACCGACGGTGGGGTGTACCACAAGCTGACCAACGCTAAATTCGACGGGATGATCATGCCCGACAAAGCGACTAAAGATCGCTACGTTGTGCAGAAAAGTACGGCCGCAACGTTGGACTTCGCTGCCGTGATGGCCCAGGCGAGCCGGGTTTTTCGGCGCAACAACCGGGCCGTACCGGGACTGGCCGATTCGTGCCTGACGGCCGCCGTGAAAGCCTGGAACTGGGCAAAACAGAACCCGGCTGTGTTGTATGAGCAGGAAGCCATGAACCGCCAGTTTGACCCCGACGTATCGACGGGTGCCTATGGCGACCGCAACGTAAGTGACGAATGGATCTGGGCGGCTGCGGAACTGTACGTCACCACCAAGGACGATGCCTACTACACTGCCGTTAACCTGTACCCCGACGACAAAACGCCCCTGCCTTCCTGGAATCAGGTGCGCACACTTGGCTACTATACCCTCGCCCGCTTTGCCGACAACCTGACGGCTACGGGTAAAAAAGACGTACCCGCCCTGAAGAAACGCCTGACTACGTTTGCCGATGAACTGATTCAGGGCACTGATCAGAACCCGTACGGAACGGTGATGGGCAAATCGGCCCGCGACTACATCTGGGGCAGCAGTTCGGTGGCCGCCAATCAGGGCATCGCGCTGATTCAGGCGTATCGTCTGACGAATGACAAGAAATACCTGGCCTATGCCCTGGCCAACCTGGATTTCCTGCTGGGCCGCAACGCCACCGGCTACTCGTTCCTGACTGGTTTCGGCGACAAACCTGTGATGCATCCCCACCACCGCCCATCGGTAGCCGATGGCGTTGACGAGCCGGTGCCGGGCCTGCTTTCGGGTGGCCCCAACGGTAGCGCACCCAAACAGGACAAGTGTCCCGGCTACACGGCTACGTCGCCGGACGAAACCTTTCTGGACAACGACTGCTCGTACGCGTCCAACGAAATTGCCATCAACTGGAATGCGCCGTTTGTCTACCTCGCGGCCGCGATTGAAGCTCTTCAACCAGAGTTTGGCTCTAAGTAAGTGCTGAATTTAACCCTGGCGGCACCGCGAACACAGAACGTACACGAAGTGAACCAACTAACCGCTTCGTGTACGCTCTGTGCTCATTGTGCCCCGTTTGCTTAATTAACCCCTCTAACACGATGAAACGTAGACAATTTGTGTCGGCCTCCGTACTGGCCGCTTCCGCCCTGACGACCGCCCAGGCCGAACCCAAAGCGCCGAAAAAAGAAGTGTATGAACTGCGCACCTATCAGCTACGCGGTGGCTCCAGCCCGGCTACTGAAAATTACCTGAAAGATGCGCTGATACCCGCCCTGAACCGGCAGAACATCAAGAACGTGGGTGTCTTTAAAGAAATGGGCAAGACTGAACCCGCCAGGCTGTACGTCCTGATTCCGCATCCTTCGTGGGACGATTACGCCAACCTGACAACGAAGCTGGCCGACGACAAAGCGTTTGCTACGGCCAGTCAGGCATACGTCAGCCTGACACCCGACAAAGCGCCCTTCGCCCGCTACTCGACCACCCTCATGAACGCCTTCGACGCCCTGCCCAAAATGGTGATTCCTAACCGGGAAAGTCGTATCTTTGAGTTGCGGACGTATGAAGGGTTCGCGGAAGATGCCGTTCGGCGGAAAGTGAAGATGTTCAACGTGGATGAGCTGCCTATCTTCAATAAAACCGGGCTGAATCCGGTATTCTTCGGCGAAGTGATGGCGGGGGAACACATGCCCTGCCTGACCTACATGCTGACGTTCAAGAACATGGAGGAGCGCGATGCCAACTGGAAGCAGTTTGTTGATAATCCGGACTGGAAACGCGTATCGCAACTGCCCGAATACGCCAATACGGTGTCCAACATCATTCGGGTATTTCTGGAACCAACCCCCTATTCACAGATTTAACGGAGTCTTAGTCATCAACCTGTTGTTCTATTACTGTGGAAAGACGTAGTGCCCTGAAAACGATGGCCGGTGCCATTGGCGGGTTAATCAGCCTGCCGACGTGGGCTACCAACTGGACCGAAGCCTCGGTCCGGACGTTTACGCCCTCGCTGACGGTTGCCGAGGATGCCCTCCTCGCCGAGGTTGTCGAGACGATTATTCCGGCAACCGACACGCCGGGCGCTAAGGCCCTGGGTGTGCATACCCTGATCCAGAAAATCGTCGCCGACTGCTACGACCAGCCGTCGCAGGAAAAGCTCAAGAAAGGATTGGAAACCGTTGCCTCTATGGCGCAGCAGCAGTTCGGCAAAGACTTCGCAGCCGCCGATGCGACGCAGCGTACGGAACTGCTTCAGGCAATGTCGCAATCAACGGATTCGGCGCAGAAGGAGTTTTTCAACTTCGTAAAGGGCCTGACCATCCGCGGTTACATGACCTCTGAATACGTAATGACGAACCTGACGCACTACGTCATGGCTCCCGGCTACTACCACGGCTGCGTACCGGTTCCGGCTACGAAAGCGGTTTCCCAAACTCCAGCTAAATAACCCAGAAGACATGGCCAATTTTGCAATTGACGCGAAAAAAGAAAATACCTACGACGCCATCGTCATTGGCTCCGGCATCAGCGGAGGCTGGGCGGCTAAAGAACTGACCGGCAAAGGACTACGTACACTGGTTCTGGAACGCGGCCGGGATGTCCGGCACGTAACGGACTACCCAACGACCATGCTCAACCCCTGGGAGTTTGAGCACCGGGGCCAGTTGCGGAAAGAAGTACGCGACGCCAACCCCATCATCAGCAAGTGCTACGCCTTTTACGAAGGCACAGAACACTTTTTCGTCAAGGATGCCGAGCACCCCTACGTGCAGGAAAAACCCTTCGACTGGATTCGGGGCTACCAGGTTGGCGGTAAGTCGCTGATGTGGGCGCGGCAAACCCAGCGCTGGAGCGATTTTGACTTCGACGGTCCGGCCCGCGACGGCTTCGTGGTTGACTGGCCGATTCGCTATAAGGACATCGCGCCCTGGTACAGCTACGTTGAGAAGTTTGCCGGTATCTCAGGCAACAAGGACGGTCTGCCGCAACTGCCGGATGGCGAATTTCTGCCCCCGCACGAGTGGAACTGCGTGGAGAAACACTTCCAGCAGCAGATGGCCAGTAAATACAAGGACCGACCTGTAATTATGGGCCGGGCCGCGCACATCACGAAGCCGCAGCCCATTCACCTGGAGCAGGGCCGGGCGCAGTGCCAGCACCGGACCATCTGCGAACGCGGCTGTCCCTACGGTGGCTACTTCAGCAGCAATGCGTCAACGATTCCCTGGGCGGCCCGCACCGGTAAGATGACCCTGCGCCCCGATTCGGTCGTGCATTCGATCATCTACGACGAGAAGCTGGGTAAGGCAACCGGCGTTCGGGTGGTGGACGCCAACACGAAGCAAATGCAGGAATTCTACGCCCGTATCATCTTCGTCAACGCGGCTGCGCTGAACACGAACCTGATTCTGCTGAACTCAACGTCGAGCCGCTTCCCCAATGGCCTGGGTAACGACAACGGCCTGCTGGGTAAGTACGTAGCGTTCCACAATTACCGAGCGGGTATTTCGGCGCAGTACGACGGTTACCTCGATTCGACCACCGAAGGCAAGCGCCCAAACAGTCCGTACATTCCGCGCTTCCGCAACCTGCACAAGCAGGAGACAGATTTCCTACGGGGCTACGCGGCCGGTTTCTCAGCCGGTCGGATGTCACGTACAAACAGCGATGGCCTGGGGGCTAGCCTGAAAGAAAATCTGATGAATCCCACCCTGGGCGGCTGGTACGTTGGCTCGCACATGATGGGTGAAACCATCCCGAAAGAAACCAACTACGTCGCGTTGGATTCGTCGCTGAAAGATCCGTTTGGCATCCCGCAGTTGAAAATTGCGGTGGGCTACGACGATAACGACGAGAAGATGGTGAAGGACTATCTGGAGCAGATGACAGAAATGTTTACGGCGGCTGGCTTCACCAACATCCGCACCCGCGACGACAAGCGGAATCCGGGTCTCGACATTCATGAGATGGGGGGTGTCCGGATGGGTAAAGACCCGAAAACGTCGCTGCTTAACAAGTGGAATCAGATGCACAACGTCAAGAACGTATTCGTGACGGACGGCGCCTGCATGACCTCCACCTCAACGCAGAACCCCTCACTGACATACATGGCCCTGTCGGCCCGGGCGGTGGACTACGCTGTGAAGCAGATGAAAGCGAAGGCAATCTAAGTATTCAGTTTTTGTATTTATTGGCCCCCGCGACCAGTCAATTCGGTAGCGGGGGCTTCTTTTGTTACTGCTTTTTGGCGACTTGAAAATCATATCATACTGATTACGTAACGTTGTAATGTCACTTTACCCCCAACCCCCTGAAGGGGGCTTAGCTCCGCCTGATTCGGACACCTGATATTAGCAGCGCTAAGCCCCCTTCAGGGGGTTGGGGGTAGCAGTATTAATTTAGCCACATCAACCGAAAACGAAAAATTGGCGGGTAAATAAATCAGGGTCAGTATATTGCTGACTCATTCCACCACCATTTTGCTTCGTTCCACAGCCGTGTCTCGTCTATCCGCACTACCCCGATTTGCGCTTATTGTACTAGTCCTGGCCACCTTGTTCGTGCAGTGTCAGGAAGCCCCGCCGGAGGCCTCGCGACTGGTGTACGTCGGTGCCGAAAACGCCGTAGCCCGCCGACCGTCGACCGGTTGCGCGTTTCGGTTCGCCATCGCCAACACCTACAACCGACTCGACAACGATACGCAACGCGAAGCCATCCGGGCTGGTCTCGGGGTTTGGCAACGCCTGTCGGCCAACGTTGGCTTTCTGGAACTCGTCGACCGCCCGGAACTGACCGTACGTTTTGCGGACCCGTCGGTTGTGCAAGCGCAGGCCGTATCGGTGCCAATCGGGCTGGTGCGCGGGTCGGCGCTGACAGTGTCGGCCTTGCGGCAGGAAAGCAACGGTGCCTATGCCATCCTGCTGAGCAACGCCTACGACTGGACCCCCAACGCCCTGACCAAGGCCGTAGCGTATCAGGCGGGCGTGTTTCTGGGCATGACCTCATCCAGTGAAACGGGTTCACTGATGTCGCCCCTGTTTGTGGGGCAGGCCGTTACGTCATCCAAAACTGACTCACTGGCGATCAACAAGCTATACACGACCTCCTGCAAAGACCTGACCAGTGTCAGCTTCCTGCCCTGCTCGCTCAAGGTAAATAATTTGATCACGAAGACGATTAAGTTAGACAAACAGGGGACAATTGCTATAAAGGCTTCAGGGACAATGGTTGTAGGAGAATGGGTCGGCAATAGTGGCCCCGAAGGAAAACTTGGAGAAGGTTTATTCGAATTCTCTTTGGCCGAATATAGCATCATTCCGAGCATGTTCCACGCGGCCCTAATGTATAAAGTTGACAACGAGCCTGATTGGCAATACTGGAGCGCTAAACGTACGTTTCAAACCAACGGTCGTCAGTATATAGAGGTAACATTTCACGTCAATGACAATATTTTGACGGATAACTCCGGCGCTTACGACGTGGTGATTGATTATCAGTGACCTACTGAGCCGGTTAAGTCTAAAGAGTAAGTTTGTGTTGTATTAACTGAGGGATTGGTGGTGCTGCACCTGACACCACCGCACCACCAATCCCTCAGCCAAATTCAGCTTTCCATCCACCGCTATGAAGTCGCCTTTCCTGTTTGTGCTGTTCGTGCTGGCGCTGCTGCCACGACCTGGCCGGGGTCAGTCCCAACTGGCCGATACGTATCGCCAGCGGGCCGAAACAGAATACGGCAAAGGCCATTACGAGCTGGCCACCACCTACTACGAGAAAGCGTATCAACTTGTCCGTGGAACCGATCCCGTGCGGGCCGCCAACCTCTGCGTAGACCTCAGCAGCATGGACTACATGAAGGGCCACAACCGGAAAGCCGCCGACCGCTGCCTGACCGGCCTGCAACACCTCCGTGCGGTGGCTACTCCGCCCGACTCCGCCCTGTTCAAGCTCTACTCCAGCCTGGGAACGTACTACATTGAGCTATTCTACCCCGACTCCGCCCGCAGTTATTTTCGCCGGGCCGATGCCTTGCTCGCCCATAATCCACGCATTGAGCAGCAGATTCCGCTGTACGTACTCTTTCACCTGAACAACCAGGGCCATTGGCTATTAAGGACCGAAAACTATGCCCGTTGCTTAACGTACCTGACCAAAGCCCGGCAGATGGCCTTGACGTATGATATGCAGAGTGATCTGACCTATATTGAAGGTAACTTGGCCGGTTGCTTTGAACAAATGGGAGATTTTGAGAAAGCCTTGCAGCATAGACTTGCCGCTCATGCTAATTACAAAGTAGATGACATACGGAAATGCGGAAACCTATCGGGACTTGGCTGGACTTTATTAAAACTACACCGCTACCCGGAAGCACTGCGTTATTTTGCTCTGGCCGATCAGGTTCTAAGCCGGCTACCCCGAAAATTACCAACCGATTATTTATCCTATCAAATTAACCTGTGGTACATGATCAGTAGCTGCCATCGGTCGGCAAACCAACTGACCGAAGCAGCTCGTTACTCGTCAAAAGCCATTCAATTGCACCAGAAGCACCTGGGGAACCGGGGACCGCTGCTGGCAAAAGTCATAATTGAACAAGGGCGCTGGTACGAAGCCCGACACGAACCGGCCAGGGCGCTACAGGCTTACCAGACTGCTATCCAAACCGTTTGCCGCGATACGACCATCCCGCTACGTCAATGGCAAAACCCTGTTGCCGATGCTGTTTCCGATGAGGTAATGCTATTACTGGCCGTTTCTCGTAAAGCGGCCCTGCTGAAGCAAGTGTACCGCACCAACCGCCAGCCGGCGTATCTGACTGCGGCCATTGATACCTACCGCTACGGTGTTCAACTACAGGAACGTGTTCGTCACGGTATCGATACCGAACACGCCCAACTGCTGTTTGCGGCCCGCCAGCCCACGCTCGTACCGGATGCCATCGACCTGACGTTCGAAGCCTACCAACGTCAGCCCAGTCAGTCCCTGCGCGACATCCTGGTTGGGCTGTTTGAACAGGCCCAGGCAGGTAGTCTGCGCGAAGCGCTGCGACTCAATGCCATCAAACCCCGCACCATTCCCGCTGCGTTGCTTGAACGCGAACAGAAGCTAAAACAGCAGATCAACAAACTGCGCCGACGCCCCGCCGGCGATTCAGCCGCCAGTGTCGAGCTCACAGCCCGGCAGTTGGCGTGGCATCAGTTACTGGAAACCTTTCGGCAGGATTATCCCGCCTATTACCAGCTTCAGTATCAGCAAACCACGCTGAGCGCGCAGACCCTGCAGCAACACCTGGACAACCGGACGGCCTACGTTGCCTATGTCCGGACCAGAAACAACCTGTTCATGCTCGTGGCGACACGCAGCCGTATAGACGTTATCCGGCAACCGATTGACTCCACCCGCTTCAGTAGGCAGTTAGCCACCCTTCAGCAGGAACTGTATCAGGACCCTATTTTCGCCCGCTACAAGGGCATGGATAGTGCGGCCGAGTTATACGCCACCTGCATTGAGCCGATGCGGCCGTATCTGAACGGAAAAACGAGACTGATCATAGCCCGCGACTGGAGTTTCAATTTTCTGCCGTTCGAGGTACTCGAAACCGGCAGGCAGGCGAATGACTACCTGACCAAACAGTACGCTATTGCGTACACCGTATCGGCCCAGGCTTTTTTTCAGCCGACCAGGCAGGCATCGACCAGCCGACCGGTGCTGATGGTGGCCCCCTTCGCCCGGGCCTCAGCCGTAGAGGAAGCCGTTAATCGCCAGGATAATCTGAAGCCGTTGGGGTCCAGTGAAGCCGAAGCCCGCGCTATTGGCGGACAACTCCTGCTCGGTCCGGCTGCTACTCTGCGAACTTTTCAGCGCACCAATCTAGACCGCCCTGTGATTTACTTCGCTACCCACGCCAAAACCGACGATACCGATCCAGCCAATTCACACATCGCGTTCTTTCCCGGCGAAACGGATAAATTATACACCGATGATATTTATAACCTTTCTTTATCGTCAACAGGCCTGGTCGTGCTGGGTGCCTGCGAAACGGGCTCGGGTAAGGTAATAGCCGGTGAAGGCGTTCTGTCGCTGGCGCGTGCGTTCGCCTTCGCCGGTTGTCCATCCGTTATTTCGACACTCTGGAAGGCCAACGACGAGACAACGTCCTTCCTGACGATCCGCCTGCACGAGTATTTGACGCAGGGTTTATCCACGGATGAAGCGCTGCAGCGGGCCCGGCTGGATTTTTTTGAGTCTCCATTGCGGGCCAAATATGACCATCCGTATTATTGGGCGAACTACGTCCTGCTGGGTAATCATGCGCCCGTGATGCCGGTATCGCATTCAGGTCATGCAGGCTGGCTGGTGGCTTTAGTTGGAATGATTGGGGTGGCGTTTTGGCAACGTAACAGACTTGGCCGGTTGATGAGCCGTCGATAAGGATTTATCTGACTACCGGACAATAAAAAAGCCCCCTTTCGGAGGCTTTGATCAATTACTTACGCGTTAGTTACCGCCATTTCCACCGTTGTTACCTGATTTTGGTGGCTGGTCTTCGTCATCGGACTGAACCGACTCAGACGGAAGTTGAATTTTCTTACCGGTTGACTTGGGCTCAATTGGCTCAGGCTGGCAACCGACCAGTGAAAACGTAATCGCCACAGCGGCAACTACCAGGATGTTTTTTAATGCAGTACGCATAAAGCTTAAGGTTTTACGAACCCGGCCTGTCCGAATTCGCAGCTTTACGCGCTGGCATTTTGATTTTCCTCGCTTTCTCTAAAAATTTTTTTTACGCCTGTTACATTCAGCTATCGGTAACGCATAAAGAGACAAAGCAGCCCCACCGCTATGCCCAAAACCTTTACCGATCAGGAACTTGTGGATGGCCTACTGGCCAGGGATGAACGGCTTACCCGCGCCATCGTGCAGTTTCTTTATCATCAGTGCCAGAAACCCATTACCCGGCTGGTGACCCGGCAGCACGGCGACGAAGACGATGCCAACGACCTGTTTCAGGACGTCATTCTAATTTTCCTGCAGAATGTATGGGATGGTAAATACCAGCTTCGCAGCGATACGAAGGTGACGACATACATCTACGGCATCGCCCAGACGAAGTGGCTGCGAGAACTGGAGCTTCGGAAAAACCGGACGGCCCGCTTTGAACGCTACGACCGCGAACAGTCCATGCTGCCCGACACGCCCACGCCGGAACAACTGTACCTGAACGCCGAAGAAGTGGAATCCTCCTGGGCGGTGTTCAACCAGTTGGGCGATCGGTGCCGCGAACTGCTCACGGCCTTCTACCGCGACCACCTGACGATGGAGCAGATTGCCGTTGAGTTGGGTTTAGGCACGGCCGATAACGCCAAAACCAGAAAATATCGCTGTATCCAGGAACTGAAAAAATTAACAAGTGTATGGAACGACCAACCGACAAAGAAGCCGAACACGACTGGGTTGAGCGCTATCTAAACGGCCAGATGACCGCCGACGAACGCGCCGTAGTCGAGGCTGAACGACAGGCCGATCCGGCGTTTGATACCGACGTCAACCTTTTAAAACGCACCCACGACCTGATGAAGGAAGCCTTTCTGGAACAACAGGCCATCGATACAATCAGACAGCTCCAGGTTCGCGACCGACGACGCACCCAGCAGCTTCGGGTGATTACCCGTTCGCTGGGGAGTGTCGTCGCGCTGGCCGCCATGCTCGTACTCTATATGTCGTTCAGCCCTATTACGGTCCCCGACTCGGAAAATGACCTGAGCGTCACGCGTAGTCTCGCCGACGACACCACGGCAACCGTTCAGAAACGGGTATTCGGGCAGTTTTTTGATGGGCAGGCTCACCTCACGGAAGGGCAATACGCGCTGGCGGTCAAAAATTTTGAGCAGGTATTGACTGCCACCGACATCCGGCCGTATTTTCGGGAAGCCGCGCAGTGGCATCTGGCCGTGGCCTACCTGAAAAGCGGTCAGCCCGACAAAGCCGAGCGCCTGTACAATCAATTTACGAGTTGCGTCGACTGCGAGTACAGCGTCAACGCCATTGACCGCTGGAAAGTCTGGTGGCGCATAAAACTGGCCCAGTGGCTGGACTAACCCGGCCGTTCGTTCCACACCCGAGATAGACATGGCCCTGTTTGATTTCTGGTCATCCCGCCGAAAGCCCGACATTCAGGCGCTGGTCAGGCAGGGCCGTACCCTCACCGACGCTGCATCAGCGCTTGCCTTCGCCCGACAGGTCAAGGCCATTTTCGACCCGCTGCTCGACAGTAGACTGCCGCCGAGCAACCCGGCCAATGGCCCGCTCCGAGCGATTGTTATCTTCGAACTGTGCGGACTGATTCAAACGCTGCCCGAAAACGATCGGTATTTCATTTCTCACTACGAGAAAGTACTGGACGAGCTGATCACGGTCTGCCGCTGGAAGCAGCAACTCAGCAAATTGTCGCCGGAAGCGGCTGCCGCGGCCGACAAATCCCTGCAACTGGCCATCCAGAAGCGACTTACGTACTGGCAAAACAGCCAGAAGGGCACCCACCATCACCGTATCATCCGGCTGCTGCAACCCGACGACCTCCCAATTGTGGCCCGGCGCACCCTCCGGGCTTTTGTAGCCTGGTTTAAACGACAGAAATCAGAAGAACCTGTATTCTGGTTGCGGGAAGAACGGGTCGAGCTCTGCTTTCCGGTCATTAAAGACTATTTTTTTGAGCAGTCGGCTTTCTGGGTATTTTTGTTCCGGGGACCCAACGAAGCGGCCTTCATCGACGAAGCCCTGGGTAACGTACGCGGCTGGATACGTCGGCGAGTGATTGACGAAGAACGGCCCCCGGAACCGGAATTGCTGAATGGCATAAATGAGATTGTGAGCCAGGTCCAATTTGACTTCATGCAGAAAGTGAACGGGTTTCGGGCCAATCCTGACTCGTTTTATCTGGATGCCGGGTTAACTACATACCTGATTGGTTTCGTGAAGCAAAGCCGGGCCATCTGGAAGCTGCTCACTGGTTTTTACAAACAGCCCATCAGCGATACTGAACCACCTGCCGACGAAGACGATGCGGTGGGTAGTGCGGACCCGGGCGACCTGCCTGCTATGGACGATACCGCTGATGAAGATGATTATCGGTACGCCAAACTCCGTAAATGCATGGCAGCGCTTTCACAGGAAGAACGCGATATTATCTACGCCCACCACGACGATGACTACAGCGACACGGTGCCCTTCCAAACGCTGGCGAGTCGTCTGAAAAAGTCGGTCAAATCGTTGGAAGGCATCTACAAACGGAGCCTGGATAAACTAAAAATTTGTGCTCGCGGAGGGGGCGCTTCGCAACACCAGTTAGCCACTGCCTGATGACCGACCGCCAGCAACTGATCCGAAAACACCGCCAGGGCACGCTGACCGATGCTGAATACCAGGAGTATCTGGCCCTGCTGCGCGACGACCCAACGTTTCAGGAAGACGTTGAGCTGGACCGTATGCTGACCCAAGTGACCCGGCAGGACAAAAACCGGCTTCTGTGGGAAGCGGTACAGGCGGCCGAAGCCGACGCAACCGTACGACCCCTGTCGGGCGGTTCGCGGCGCTGGAACACCTACGCCATGGCCGCCTGCGTGGCCGGGCTGCTCGGCGTCGTCACCTGGCTGCTGTGGCCCCCGGCTACCCCGGAACTGGTCAGGACCGAAAAGCGTGATGTACGACTCCTGCTCGACGAAACTACGAAAGGCTACGACGACTACGGCGGATCGGTCTGGCTGCGCTGGTTTGAGAACAGTCGCCAGCAGGAACCTCAAACCTATACCTTCTGCCGCGATACGCTGACGGTTTATTTAAAAAATTCACGCGATACGACGCAATGGCAGTCGGTACAGTTGCTTTTTAACGCAGAGCAGCGAAAATTGTACGTGCAACCGCCTAACCAACCACGCCGTCTTCTAAGCGAATGTCTCGACACGCCACAACCTCTATTGTTTACGCCCTGATTACCTGGGGCTTTCTGTTCCTGCTGACGCCCAATGCCGATGCGCAACTCGCCACCCAGTGCCGGTGCGAAGATTTACCGACAAACCGCCGTGGCTTCCTGCCGAGCGAAGCCGAAGCCATCAAACGGGTTGAGCAGATGCTGAATGACATGAAGCGGTACGCTCATCTCAAATTCACTGAAACCATTCGGATTAAGGAAACCAAATGTACCATTCCAACGGCTCTGATCTGTGAGCGGATGGAGCGCTACATTACGTACAACAATGATTATCTGAACCGAATTACGAAGAAAGACGCTCCCATGACCTGGGTTGACCAACACGTACTGGCCCACGAAATTGGTCATCACGTACTGGGACATCTCGATGGTCGTCAGTCGTTCATTGATCTCGACCGGGCCTACAATCAGGAAACGAAGGGCAAAAAGGGGGCCTTGTTCCAACTGGCGCTGGCCGGTCCGCAGGCGCAGGAACTAGAGGCCGATTTTTTTGGACTATGGTATTTGTTCCGTAATGATCCCCGGTTTCAATTTCAGGCGCTGGAGAATAGTTATGACACCTTATACGTCGACGTGCCCGGGCGAAACTTCACGCCTACCTCTCCCCGTCGTAAACGCGCACCAAAGGCTTCGGTTGAATCCGCTACGCACCTGACGTTCGACAAGCGCATCTGGGCCATGAGGCAATTCTGGAACGAAATTAAGGCCCGGCCGCAGACCATCGCCCGGGCGGGTTACTTTGCCGACGCGGCCGGTGCGGCCTACGTAGCCCTGCATTCCGAACGTACGTTCTGGGACGTTGGACTGGTCGCCGGTTTGACCGTGGTGGGTCGGCCGCAGTTCCGGCTGAACGGCGACCCCGTCGACGCCCTGCTGTATTCCCCCACCGAAGCCGCCAACCTGTACCTCGGCTTGTCGGTCAGCCGGTTTAAATGGCAGCAGCCCTGGCGGTTTGAAGGGGAAGTGGCCTGGTCGCAGCAACGCTACGGTACGTTGCTCGGCAACGGCAACAACCAGCGGCTTATTGAAGACTTCACGCTACGGTACGTCACCGTGTATCCGCGGGTTAGCTGGAGTCCGTCGGCCCGTCGGCAGGGTGCCGGGTTTTCGGCCAACCGGTTCGGTCTGTTCGCCAGTCTCGGTCCGAACGTTCGTATTCCGCTTGGCCTCACGTATACCAACCACGCCGTCGTGATCGACCCGGCTAACAATCCAACGCTGGGTTTTTCGGTCAGTCCGCGGGTTTCGCTGGGGGTCGAATGGCTGAAGAAAACGTTCCTGCCCCGGGGTTATAAGCTGGCCCTCAGCTACGAGCCGCAGTTTATCCGGCTCCGGACCAATCCGACACCGCGTATGCTGTCGCACAACCTGGACCTGACGCTGTCGTACACCCTGTTTCGCGGGTAAATCCAATGACGTATCAGCCATCCAGGAAATTTATTTTGCGAAAATTTTACGAGCTGGGTGTCACTTTCTGCATTCCAAACGGAATATATATCTGGTTGCTATGAAGTCGTATCCAGGAGCCGGACCGGAAAAGACTTGAAGCGTACTGAGCAGTAAGCTTTCCGATTCCGTCCACACAAACATCCGGCGCTTGTTTCACAGCCTGTTTTCTGACGAGGTAATCGCTACCCGATTGGAAGCAGGCTGTGTTTTGTATTGATTTCAGGCTTATGGGCTGGTGGCTGGCAGGGCTGTGGTGTCAGGTTACGAACCTGACACCACAGCCCTGCCAGCCACCAGCCAACTCTTTTTTTACAGAACCTGTTACCTGAGCCAACTCAGCCAGCATATACGAATGAAGTAATCAGTACGCCATACTTCTATCCACATTTTCTTTTTCCTTGCAACGTCTTTCGCTATCAGCCCACTAAGCACAACGCTGGTGGGCTGATGCGTTACCGGCTGATCGGTCTCCGGCCAGACTATGATCTGTAATACTGAAACGCATTTCATACGACCTCCAGCGCAATTCGAGCAGGTGGCTTCGGGCAACAATCGAAATGGTTTATATTAGCCCGTCTAAATTTGCTGCCTTCATGAAATCGCTTTTCCTTACTCTCAGCATAGTAGTTACTGTATCGACTGTTAGCTTTTCGCAAACCAAACCGGTTCCGCAGGCAAAACCGGCCCAGGCAGCAAAATCATCGGCTCCCCAGACCGCAACGACTACGTCGGCCAAACCTGTCGAGAAGGAAAAATTTGTGCTGCTGAACAATGGCGCAACCATCGGCATGGTGGTAAATTCGGTGGTGAAGGCCGATAAGCAGCGCCTTAAGCTGACCGATCAGCAACTTCCCAAGGCCCGTCAGCTCATCACCGACGCCACCGTGAAGTTTAACGAAGGGGTTAAAAAGCTGAAACGGTCGGGTATGAACGCGCAGAAGCTCCGGGTACTGGCCGTTGAAGTTGAATCTGAACTGGTACAGAAATACAAAACCATCCTGACACCGGAGCAATACGCGAAACAACTCGCTCACCACAAAAAAATCTACCCGGAAAGCAAAGCTTCCTGAAAAAAGCTTCGGGCTACTGCCCTTCCAGCGTAGCGGCTGTTCCGGTAGTCGGCAGGGGTACGGGCATATCCGTAAACTTGTCGGTGCGGGCTACGAAATGCGTAACGACCGGCGGATTAGGACTCGTGTGAAACTGCTGGACGGCCAGTTCGACCGCGACATCTTCCTGCGTGAACCGCTGGTGCTGGCGCAGGTGTTCGCCCCAGGACGTAACCGTAAAAAATTCAACCTGCCGCTCCGGTCGCGCAATGTCCGTAAAAACGCCCGCGCGCAGAGCACCATCGCGCAGGCGGACCTGCTTGAGGTTTTCAACGGCTTTGAGAAAGTAGGGCAATCGGGCCGGATCGACGATATACTCGATCATAACGACCACCGGGCCGTCGTCGGCATCGACCTGGGCATGGTTCTCGGGGTCGGTCCAGGTTCCGGCCGGAGCCAGGTTCAGTTTATCCGCCTGCCGAAGCGGAAACGGAAAGGCCAGCAGCGTACTGGCCAGCAACCAGCCGGCGGCTCCAATCAGCGCCGTTTCCAGCCCAAAGCGACTGGCCACGCTGCCCCACAATAAACTACCGAACGCCATCCCTCCCTGAAACACCAGCAGGTAGATGCTCAGTACCCGCGCCTGCACCCATTTTGGCAGATTTAGTTGAACCGCTACGTTGAAACTGGTCAGGGACAGCAGCCAGCAGATACCGGCCAGAAACATTATGGGATACAGGAAGGTCACCGACGGCAGCAACCCAAGGGCCAACGTAGACAACGCAAAGCCTGTGATGCCCAGGATGATGCGCCGATTGGTAGTCAGCAGTTGCCGGATGTAATCCATCAGCAGCGCCCCCGTTACCGCACCGCCCCCCAGACACGACAGCATGATGCCGTACGTACCGGAATTAAGCCGGAATTTCTGAGCGATTACCAGCGAAAGCAGCGCCCACAACGCACTGGCCCCGAACGTAAACGCCGACGCCCGGATCATGATGGCGTAGATAGAGGGCGAAAACTGAACGTAGCGGATACCTGCCCGCAGCGCGCTTACGAAGTTTTCGGCAGGCAGGTCGGTCTTCAGCGGTGGGCGTTTCCAGCGGTACAGCACCCAGCACGTACCGGCAAATGACAGGCTGTTGAGCAGAAAAACGTAGCCCGGCGAATAGTAAGCGATGATCAGTCCCCCGATTGCGGGACCAACCGCCCGGGCCGCATTGATGCTGACGCCATTGAGCGTCAGCGCAGCGGGCAGCAACGGTCGGGGTACGATCTCCGACGCGACGGTCTGCCAGGCCGGGGCATTAAACGCAGCCCCAACGCCAAGCAGGAACGTCAGCCCCAGCACCGACCAGCTCGTTGCTACGCCCAGCAGCGTTGTGATGGCCAGGGTTAAGGCCGCCGTAGCCATAAAAACCTGGGTGGTGAGCAGCAGCCGACGCCGGTCCAGCAGATCAGCGATAACTCCGGCGGGTACACTCAGCAGAAAAACCGGCAGGCTGGTAGCCGTTTGCATCAGCGCGACCAGCACCGACGAACCCGACAGGGTCGTCAGGAGCCAGACCCCAGCGGTGTTCTGCATCCAGGTGCCAATGTTTGAGACAAAAGCAGCCGTCCAGACCGCCCGGAACATAGTAACCCGAAAGGCCTCCCAGATAGAAGGTGGGCGACCAGCCGGCGTTTTACTTTCAGCAACGTTCATGAGCACTGTACCAATTCGGCCACAAGATGGTTGAGCAGCAGCTATACTGCAAGGCATAACTAGCAGAACCTACCAAACGTTTAATCCAACGGACGGTTACCACCACGACCAGACCGGTGGATAAGCTTTATAAAAAACCACCCACGGTTCAGCAACCTCGGTGTTATTTTACTATTTATTACTCGTTTATGAGCCGCCTGAAACGCACTGCTGTTTTGTACCGGCTTGACTTCTATCCATCAGGGCATCAATTACGTATTCACTACTCACGATGAGTATTGTGTCTGACCATCAGGAACTGGTTTCTACAACTCGCCTGCAGGCCATCCTGGATGCCTCGCTTAATGGGATAATGGCCTTTACGGCTGTTCGAAGCGACGACGGACAGATCATTGATTTTACCTGCACGAGCGCCAATCGGGCGGCCTGTCATCTGCTGAATAAACCCGCCGATGAATTGGTGGGGCAGCGTATGCTTACGCTTTTTACCGCCAATCGGGAAGTCGGTTTTTTCGATGCCTATGTAATCACGGTAGAAACCGGTGTGAATCAGCGCCTGGAGCGCTACTACGAGGCTGATGGACTTCAGGCCTGGTACGATGTTAACGCGGTAAAATTCGAAGACGGCATTGTCGTTACCTTCATCGACATTTCGCTTCAGAAACAGGCGCAGTTGGCCCAGCAGCAGCAAGCCAGCCGCCTGCAAAGCGTCCTGAACGGCTCGCTGACCAGTATCGCCCTGATGACTCCGGTACGGGACGAAACCGGCACCATCATCGACTTTTACTTTGCGGATGTTAATGCATCACTGGCCCAGCTAACCAGTCGCTCGGTCGAATCGCTCCGGGGGCAGCGCGTCAGTACGTACTTTCCATACTACAAAACTGGCGGCCTGTTCGATTTTTACAAACAAGCCATTGAAACCGGTCAGCCACTCCGGTTCGAGCTGCCCTATTACGCCGATGGCGTGCGGGGATGGTTCGATATTCAGGTAGCCCCGCAGAGCGACGGTATCGTGGTCAACTTCGTGGACATTTCGCCTGTCAAGAAGGCGCAGATGGCCCGCGAACAAACCTCGTCGCTTCTACAAACGGTCATGGACAACTCGCTGACGGGCATCACCAAGCTGGATGCCATTCGGGACGAAGCCAATCGACTGATTGATTTCCGCTTTGCCCTGGTCAACCAGACGATGCGCCAGATTACCGGCCGACGACCGGAGGATCTGCTCGGCCGGCTCCAATCCGAGGTGTTTCCGCATCAGATGACGAATGGCCTGTTCGACCGCTACCGGGCAGTAGCCGAAACAGGTGAGCCAGCGCGGTTTGAATGGTCCAATACCGACGGAACGATCTGGTTCGATATCTCCGTGGTACAACACCATCACGGCGTAATTATTACGTTTCTCGACATCACGGCCATCAAAAAGGCCCAGCTCGACCAGCAGCAGCAGGCCCAGGACCTCAAACAGATTGTCGATGGCTCGCTGAACGGTCTGCTGGCCTGCGACCCTGTCCGGGACGACAATGGCGATATTTACGATCTGCGCATGTCGCTGGCAAATCAGGCGGCCTCCCGGCTGAATGGTCGCCCGGTCGACCAGTTGATTGGGCGCACGCTCCTGGAAGCCTTCCCCTCGCTGCCCAGGTCGGGTGTTATGACGTATTATCTTCATACGGCCCGCACCGGCGAAATTCAACGGTTTGAAACGGCTTACTACTTTGATGGCCTGCAAAACTGGTACGATATTGCCGTGACCCCGCTGGGCGAAGGCAGGATTCTGATTTCGTTCGTCGATATTTCGTCGAGCAAACACCTCCAGCAGCAACTCGAGCTATCGGTAGCGGATCTGAAACGCTCCAACGAAAGTTTACAGCAGTTCGCCTACGTAGCCAGCCATGATTTGCAGGAGCCGCTGCGCAAGATTCAGGCATTCGGCGATCTCCTGGGCGAGCAGTTCGGTCCGCTGGTTGGCGACGACGGCCGCACCCTGATTCAGCGGATGCAGGGTGCAGCCGCCCGGATGCAGGACCTTATCAAGGCACTGCTGATGTACTCCCGAACGGCCACGCATCAACAGCCCTACCAGCAAGTCGATCTGAACAAACTGACCCGCGAAGTACTGGGCGATCTCGAAACTGCCATTACTGAACACCAGGCTCAGATACACGTTGATCCACTCCCAACGCTGACCGGCGACGCAACGCAGCTCAGGCAGCTCTTTCAGAACCTGCTGAGCAACGCGCTGAAGTTTACCATCCCCCGCGAGGTAGCCCGAATCGCCATTCACGCCCGCCAGGTTGACCCCGGCGACTTACCCGTACCCCTCTTTGGACAGTCGCGGTCATTTGTTGCACTCGATATTGCCGACAACGGCATCGGCTTCGATATGAAGTACCAGGAACGGATTTTCCGGTTATTCGAACGCCTGCACGGCAGAAGTCAATACACGGGCACCGGCATCGGCCTGGCCATCTGCAAACGCGTTGTTGACAACCACGGCGGCTACATTACAGCCCGCAGTGAACCCGGTCAGGGGGCTACGTTTACCGTGTACCTACCCTTACCGAATTAACCGATCAGACGGTAGGGAGCCGCCAGGGGCTACGATAGTGTGCCCGCGCCAGCTCGTCAGCTTTGGGATCGTTGGCAATCGTGCCTTTCTCATCGTCCCAGACCACTTTCCGCCCCGTCCGATACGCAATGTTGCCTAACTGAGCGTTGAGTGCCACGTTGCGACCGGCCTCAACCGGGCAGTTGGGTGCCTGCCGACTTCGGATGCATTCCAGAAAGTTCAGCGTGTGCCTGTCGAGGTCCTGGCCATCGCCCCGCTGGGCAGGCATGGCTTCGGTCAGGTACTTGCCGCCCTCTACTTCGGGCAGCACTTCCCATTTGCCGCGATCGATCACCACCGTACCGAGGTTGCCAATAAAGGCCACGCCATGATCCCGGTCGTAGGGACCGCGCCCCGTGCCGAGCGACTGCTCCCAAAGCACCGAAAAGTCGCCAAAATCATACACAGCCTGCATGGTATCGGGCGTTTCGCTGGCGTGGTCCGGGAAGCCGAATTTTCCGCCCGTTGCCACCACCGATCGGGGCGCGGTCACCTGCATTCCCCACAAAGCCACATCGATCATGTGCGCCCCCCAGTCGGTCATCAACCCACCGGCATAGTCCCAGAAATACCGGAAACTACCGTGGAAGCGGTTAGAATTGAAGGGACGTTTGGGTGCCGGACCGAGCCACATCTCATAGTCGACACCGGCCGGTACCGGCTCGTCGGGCTTAACCGGAAATGTTTTGCCATACGTCATGAACGCCCAGGTCTTCACCGACCGCACCCGACCTATTTTGCCGGAACGCACGTAGTCGAGCGCGTTTTTCCAGTGCGTACCACTGCGCTGCCACTGCCCTACCTGCACGATCCGGCCGTGTTTTTTAGCCGCTGCTACCATCAGATTACACTCTTCGATGCTGTTGGCCAGTGGTTTTTCTACGTACACATCCTTACCCGCCTGGCAGGCCATAACGGTCGGCAGGCAATGCCAGTGGTCGGGTGTGCCGATAATAACGGCGTCGACATCCTTATTCTCCAGCACCTTGCGAAAGTCGCTGTACAGCGTCGCCTTAGTCGGGGCTGCGGTACCGACCGGCAGCCGGGCATTGAGTTTTTCGAGGTCGGCCGCCCGTCGGTTCAGGACGTTGCTGTCTACATCGCAGAGCCCGATGCAGCGAACGCCGGGGTGCTTCAGCATAGACGACAGATCGGCCCAGCCCATGCTGTTGCAACCAATCAGAACAACGGAGACCGTATCGGCGGCCGAATACGTTCGGAACATGGGAGCACCCGCAGCGTCATCAGGAAGCAGGGCCGTCAGACCGGCTCCAGCAGCCAGTCGGGTTGAGTTATGGAGAAATTGTCGGCGCGAGGTAGCCATACGGGAACTGGTTAGCGTTTAGGAATACGTCGGTAAACAGATGCCTAAGTTGCGGATTTCCCCGAAGAAATCTACCCTGTTCTCGAATGACATTATCGCCTACCCGACAAAAACAGGCACCGGGCAACCTCAACGAGATCACCCGGTGCCCGGTTATGAAATGAACCCGATTACTGCATAATCTGTCGGATGATCCGCAGTGGCACAACGGCCCATTCCGGCCGATTATCAAGTTCGTATTTCAGGTCAGCGAGGGCCTGTTCGAGCATGAACGTATCGAGCAGTACTTTCTGCTCATCCTTACTGCCCGGAATAAACTGGCTGTCCTTGACCGTTTCGAAATACGCTTTGGTGAAGAAACCCGCTACGTAATGCGCCCACAGACTCGCGTAGGGCAGCAACGGTGTGACCTCTTTCTGCTGCACCTGATTCGTTTTCAGTACGCCTTCGTAGGCTGCGTAACAGATTGACCGGATCATGCCGGCCACATCCCGCAACGGTGTCCGTTTCAGCCTGCGTTCGCTGAATGGCTGTAGAGGATTACCGCCGTAATCCTGAATTTTCACGTCCTTACCCGTCAGCAGCAGTTTATTCAACTGATACTGCCCGTGAATCCGGATTTTGGTAGCCTCAAATTTCTGCGTGTAAATCCGCTTCAGAATGTTCAGTATGTCTTCTTTGCGGCCCATCAGTTCTTCCACCTGCTGACGGAGCGGCTCTGGCAGCTTTTTCAGATTCCGGCTTTGGCTCTGGAAACTTTCGCGCACGGTAGCCTGCATACCGGCGTAGAGCGACCGCTGATAGTGGAGAGAGAAATCCTCCGGCTTAAAATCCTTATCCGTATTAGCTGCCAGGATCAGGTGCATTTCACCCGTTCGTACCCCAATTTGCTGTACTTGTTCGGCCGTTGACCCACCCAGCAGGGTTCGCAGGTCGTCGGGCAGTTCATCGTACCCAACGGGATTGATCAGCGTTCCCTTGCGCGGGAATGAGGGGCGACTTTCGGGTTCCACCGACAGAATTCGCTCGATGTAGTTGTTCATCCGCTCGAGCATGTATGTATGCCCGTCGCCGTGGTTTTCAATCATCTCCTCGATCATTCCCAGCGTAATTGTTCCCGCTTCGGTCTGCCAGTCGATTGATCCGACAAAAGCGGGGGTGTGCGGAAAGTCTGCCTGCCCCGACAGGTACTGGCTAATCTCAACATCGGGGTTCACCGTGCGATTCACCTTGCGGTAAAACTTCAGGTAGTAGCAGTTTTCGTACCCAATAGGCGTATAATCCGGCCCTCCCGACGCCATTCGGGGCTTAACATCGTCGCGCTCCTGCACGAAAGTTTTCAGGGCCTCGCTACTCTTAAAGCTGAGTTCACCGCCCGTAACGTCGAGCGATTCTTCCGTGGCCAGTTGATTAACCAGCATCCGCTGCAGGTCCGTGAAATACAGTCCGTCGCACAAAAGTCCTTCCTGGTCGCCGATCTGTACCTGAGCAATGATGGCCTGCGGGCAGCTTTCGTTGGCTGTAGTCGCCACGGGCCCCTGCTCAAACGAAAGCGGTAAGGTATACAACTCCGGCAATCCCTGTTCGTAGGATACCTCCAGCAAGAGCAGGTAGGTACTACTATCGGCCAGCGGCAAGGTGGCCACCTCGGCAATGGATACGTTGTTGATGGATCGTCCTTTGCCCATGAACCAGCTTGCCTTCTGCAGGTAATCCGGCAGGATGGAATTTTCCAGTTCCGTACGGGTATCCGCTTCCAGCAGTTTGTCCCAGGCGGTCAGTTCGAGTTGCGGCAACGCAGCCTGTTCGTCAGCATCGAGCCGTACTTTATCCAGCACAAACCAGTGGTAGGCGTAGGGACTGAGCGTAAAGGCATACGCGCCACTTTCCGAAACGACCGGAAAGCGGTTTTTACTGAACACCTCTACCGGTACGTACCCTTTGAATTCACTCATATCGATCTCGGTCGGCTGGGTGTACTTCGACAGGTTGACGATGATGAGCAGAGTTTCGTCCTGGTACGTACGGGTGAACGCCAGAACTTTGGGATTTTCGACATTCAGAAAGTTCAGATCACCCCGACCAAAGGCCCGGTGGCGCTTCCGCATGTTGATCATCCGCTTTGTGAACCAGAACAGCGAGGAGGTGTTCCGGCGCTGGGTTTCTACGTTCACGGCTTCGTAGTGATACTCCGGATCGAGGATAACGGGCAGATAAAGCCGTTGCGGATTCGTTACCGAGAACCCGGCGTTGCGATCGGGCGACCACTGCATGGGCGTCCGGACTCCGTCGCGATCGCCGAGGTAAAAGTTATCACCCATCCCGATTTCGTCGCCGTAGTACAGCACCGGCGTACCCGGCAACGAAAACAGCAGACTGTTCAGCAACTCGATTTTCCGCCGATCGTTGTTCATCAGCGGAGCCAGCCGGTGCCGGATACCGAGGTTAATCCGGGCTTTCGGGTTCTGGGCGTAAGTGCTGTACATGTAGTCCCGTTCCTCGTCGGTCACCATCTCAAGAGTCAGCTCATCATGGTTACGCAGGAACATGGCCCACTGGCAGTTTTCCGGAATAGCGGGCGTCTGCTCGAAAATATCGGTAATCGGATACCGATCTTCCCGCTGCAAGGCCATGAACATCCGGGGCATCACCGGGAAGTGGTAATTCATGTGGCACTCATCGCCGTCGCCAAAGTACGAGGCCGAGTCTTCCGGCCACATGTTGGCTTCGGCCAGAAATACGGTTCCGGGGAAGTTATCGTCAACGTGCTTACGGAGTTTTTTCAGAAACGCGTGGGTTTCGGGCAGGTTTTCGCCATTGGTACCTTCGCGTTCGTACAGATACGGCACGGCATCCAGCCGGAAGCCATCGACTCCCATCCGGCACCAGTAGTTGATAATATTGAACACCTCCTCCTGCACCAGCGGATTGTCGTAGTTCAGATCAGGCTGATGATGGAAAAAGCGGTGCCAGTAGTACTGCTGCGCTACGGGGTCCCAGGTCCAGTTCGACGCTTCGAAATCCTGGAAAATAATCCGGACATCCTTGTACTGATTGGGATCGTCGGACCAGACGTAGTAATCGCGTTCGGGCGAGCCTTTAGGGGCTTTCCGGGCCCGCTGAAACCACGGGTGCTGATCGGAGGTGTGGTTGATGACCAGCTCGGTAATCACCTTCAGACCCCGGTTGTGTGCTTCGCGCAGAAACTGTCGGAACTGCTTCAGGGTGCCGTAAGCCGGGTTAATGCTGTAATAGTCCGCAATATCATAGCCGTCGTCTTTCAGAGGAGACGGATAAAACGGCAGCACCCAAATGGCCGTTACCCCAAGCTCCTGCAGATAATCCAGTTTCTCGAGCAATCCCTGAAAATCGCCGATACCATCGCCGTTGCCGTCGCGAAAGGCTTTGATATGGAGTTCGTAAATAATGGCATCCTTGTACCAGTGAATTTTGTCGTCTAATCCCGCCGTTTGTTTTGCCATAACGTGTGAATGAGTATTCCTCTTATAACTCGTCTATTCAATTTTCTGTTGCGCGATGAATATTATATGGCCCGTACGATTAAGAAATTTAAATGAAATCACAATTGTAAAACATTGAAAACATGACAGTTATCTCAATTATACATATACGCATCCTGAGGCTCGTCAGCTGTATCACCAACCCCTGACCGACCCCTGCCGCCCGTACAACGCTGGACCAACTAAACTAGAAGCAGTAATCTTTTTTTCCACTCCTAATCCATAAATTGTATGACAAAACCACGTTTACTGGCCAACCAGCAAATTGTACTGAGTCTTGCGTTATCGGGGTTGCTATGTACCGGCGCCCTCGCCCAGCCAGTACCCGATGTGCAGTGGACCCGACCCGGGTCAACCCTGGCGGCAACTGCTGATGGTAACGTTGTGACTACGGAGCAAGTTACCGACTCTTCTACCCCTACGTCTCCCTCACGGACAGGCAGTGTTCTCGTGAAGTATTCGCCGGAGGGCAACCAGCTCTGGCGCATGGGCCCGCTGGAGGGTGGATTTTACATTGGGGGCAGGATACCAGGTTACCCCTACGAAGTGTTGTTCATCACGCATACGGCGGGGACCTACGATGGCGGTATAGCGGTGGTAGGCGGTACGTCGCTCCGGGGAGCCCTGGTTGCTACGAAAGTCTTCGCTAATGGTTCGATCCGGCGGTGGGAAGACAGCGATCTGTTTGGGTATCCCGGCGATACCTTCATCGAAGACGTCGTTGGTACGCCCGACGGCGGCTTTCTGATCCTGCTTACGGTGCGCCCGTATGCGCTGAATGCCTATGTTGCTGTTCGGAAATACGATATAAATGGCAATTTTTCCTGGAGCAAGGAAGTAGCCTACCCCGCATCATCCGACAATAAGGTAACCAAAGGCGAAGCCGTGATCGTCGCGTCCGACGGTGGCTACCTGCTCGTGGGGTATCATAACACTACCGGACAGATTATCGACGGAGCCAATACTACGCTCATCGGCAATACGGGCTGGGTCGCCAAACTCGACGGAGCCGGCAACGTTAGCTGGCAGAAACTGCTCAACAGCCTGCCGCCGGCGGGCGACTACAACGGTCCGTTTGCCAACTCCGTGGCGCAGATGCTTCCCATTACCGATGCTACCATCACCCCCGATGGTTCGGGCTTTGTGCTGGTTGGGTTTGGGTTGCCTCCGCACTCGGTGGCCGTTCCCCCTCCGACTACGGCATTGGTTGAACTTAATGCCGACGGTAGCCTCAACCGGGCCCGTATCATCGGTACCGTTCCGACGGAATCGTTTATTACCCAATACAGTCGTAATGGAGCCAATGCCTACGCGGTTGGAAACAGTGCCCGACAAAATGGCATTGATCCTCAGGTTACGGTGATTGGCTCGATTGACCTCCCCCAAAACAACGCTTCTCTTTTCAGCGTCACGGGGCCGCGCGTGTACGATAGTTCGCCCGATGGTTCGCTACGTGGGATCGATAGGATCGGCGACGGCGGATTAGTCTTCCTTAGTTCGGCCGGGCAACTGGTCAAACTCCGCTCGGAACGAGTAACGCCACCACCACCGCCCTCCGGCTTCCAGTTGACGCAGCCGACGTATAATTGCCAGACGGGTGCTATTACGTTCAATACGACTGGGGGCGATGGTACAGCCATTACGTTCAGCGCACCGGGTATCATGCGCTCGTCGCCAACGAGTAATTCAGGCGTGGTCGAACAGGAACTGCGCAATGACCCCAAGCCCATTACGATCCAGGCCACGCAAAGTGGACAGACGGCTACTTACGTGTTTGATTTTGCAGCGTTCTGTACGGGTACGCCCCCACCGCCCCCTCCCCCAGTCGATGGGCCGCTTACCCTGCTGGAACCAACCTACAACTGCGCTACCGGAGCGATCCGGTTCAACACCAGCGGGGGCGACGGCAGCCCGATCGAATACCGTGCCATCGGCATTACGGACTGGACAACGAATCCGAACCAATTCGTCGATGCGGAAAGCCGTACGGCCAACGACGTACAGCCGTTCACCCTCCAGGCCCGCCAGAGTGGCCGGGAGGTGACTTACATCTGGAACCTCAAAGCCGCCTGCAGCCGGGCGCGGCTGGGTGCGACGGAGCTACCCACGGCCTTAACCCTGCGGACATTGGGAAATCCCGTCACTGATGCGGTAACGGTCGAGATAACGGGAGCAACCGGGCAGCCGGTACAACTCCGGCTAGTGGACGGACGCGGGCGTTTGCTGGGCACTCAACTGATTGATCGGGCCGGTCTGTCCGAACAGCGGACGTTCGACCTTCGGCAACAGCCAACGGGTCTGTTCATGCTCCAGGCCACAACGCCCCGGCAAACCCGAACGGTGAAGGTGATTCGGCAATAATCCGCGGCTTCTACAACGAGAAGGCCCAACGAAACTGGTTTCGTTGGGCCTTCTCTGTTACGTTATACTCTTTCTCAGTCCTCGGGTGTTTCTGAGCCAACCGTCAAAGCCTCAACCTGAACCGCTACGGTCTCCTGGCTTTCGGCGGCTACGGTCAGCAACTGCCCCAGCACCCGCAGAGTGATTGGTTCCGTCGAGAAATTCTGCACCGTTACGTTCTCCTGCGTCGTCACGACCTGAATCAATGCCCCACGGAACCGGATCTTGAACGACAGGGATGTCCAGTTGTTGGGGCAGTACGGATTCAGCCGGAGCTGATAATCAGATGGTGGATATACACTCAATGGAGGGAAAGCTGCCCACTTTTTATCCGGATTTTGCCGGGAATATTCCTCCGTTGCTTTCCGTAATTCAGAGGGTATTTCCTTCTCGATCCGCATACCACCAAATCCTTTCACTACAGCCAGCCACGTACCGGCCATCGAGGTGATGTGGCAACCGTCTTCCGTATCGTTGTTGTAGTCGTCGAGGTCGAGCCGGGCCGTGCGGAGGTACATCTCATAGGCTTTTTCCTTCATGCCCAGTTTCGACGCCTGTACGGAGTGAACGCAGGGCGATAGCGACGACTCATGGACGGTCATCGGCTCGTAGAAATTGAAGTTGCGCCGGAGGGTATCGACATCAAATTCATCCTCAAAGAAATACAGCCCCTGTAGCACGTCGGCCTGTTTGATGAAGCAGGAGCGCAGAATCCGGTCCCACGACCAGTTCTGGTTCAGCGGGCGCTGCCCCTTCGGAATATCACTAACCGGCATCAGTTCCTTGTCCAGGAAACCCTCCTGCTGCAAGTACACCTGCCGCTCTTCATCGTATGGGAGGTAGATGTTATCAATGATGTGCCCGGCTGTCTCCATCTCCTTATCGCGGAAATGAATCCGGTCGGCCAGCGCGCTGAATTTTGCCGCGTCCAGTTGTTTCACCTTCTGGATGCTTTCGAGAGTGTAGCGAAGCGTCCAGGCCGCGATGTAGTTCGTGTACCAGTTGTTGTTGACGTTGTTTTCGTATTCGTTCGGCCCCGTCACGCCCAGCATGACGTACTGTTGCTTTGCCTCCGACCAGTTCACGCGCTGGCTCCAGAACCGGCTGATGGCGATGAGCACCTCCAGTCCATAATCTACCAGATACTGTTCGTCGCCGGTGTAGCGCACGTAGTCGTAAATAGCGTAGGCAATGGCACCGTTGCGGTGAATTTCCTCGAAGGTGATTTCCCACTCATTGTGGCATTCCTCACCGTTCATCGTTACCATCGGGTACAGGGCAGCCCCGGCCTTAAAGCCCAGTTTCTGCGCATTCTCGATCGCTTTGCCCAGTTGCCGGTAACGGTACAACAGCAGGTTGCGGGCCACTTTCTGGTCGGCCGTAGCCAGGTAGAACGGCAGGCAGTACGCTTCGGTATCCCAGTACGTAGAGCCGCCGTATTTCTCGCCCGTGAAGCCTTTAGGGCCGATGTTGAGCCGTGCGTCTTCGCCCGTGTAGGTCTGGTTCAACTGGAAAATATTAAACCGGATACCCTGCTGGGCTGCCACATCGCCATCGATAGCAATGTCGTTCATTTTCCATTTATCGGCCCACGCCTGTTTCTGCTCAAACAGCATCTTGTCAAAGCCTTTGCGGGTGATGCGCCGGATGTATTCGTGCGCATCGAGCATGATCCGGTCGCTGTCATAATTCAACGATGACAGATTGACCGCGTACTTGTAAATAACGGTTTCCTGGCCCTGCTGGCAGTCCAGCGTGATGCGGTTGGCAACGTATTTTTCGTACTTGATCGGCTGCGACTGGTAATCGATCCGGCTACCGTCCTGCTCAATCTCCACGCACATGCCCGTTACGACGTGAAAGCCGGTTTTGCGGGTGCGCAGTTCGATAAACGCTTCCCCGTAGCCGGTTTCTTTCCGAACTTCGTCCCAGAACTTCTCGTCGTAGTTGGCGTCGCGGTTGCGGATGTCGCCGTCGACGTAAGGCGTAACCGTGATCTTCGCATCAAAATTGAGCGGCTTGATAGCGTAACGGATCGCCCCGGCTTCGTCGTCGACAATGGAACAGAAGCGTTTGGTGTTGACCTGCAGCATTTTGCCGCTTTTCAGCACCGCCACAAACGACCGCTCCAGGTAGCCCTCCTTCATATTGAGCACCCGCCGGAAGTCCCGAAGTTCGCAGGTATTCAGATCGAGGGCTTCGTACTCAATATCTATATCGATGCCAATCCAGTTGGCCGCATTCAGCACTTTGGCGAAATACTCGGGATAGCCGTTTTTCCACCAGCCAACCCGGGTTTTATCGGGGTAATACACGCCCGCTATGTAGTTTCCCTGGAGGGTTTTTCCCGAAAATTTTTCTTCGAAGTTGCCCCGCTGGCCCATTCGGCCGTTGCCGAGCGACATGACGGACTCCGTAATTTCATTGTAGTCGCGGTGAAAGCCATTTTCGACAATACACCACGGATCGTGTTCTAAATAATTTTTCATTACAGGGGGTAGTATATTACGCAAAAGTAGCCATTTCTGTCTTCACCCGCATAGCCTGTGCGAGGTGCCGTTCGGTATGGGCCACCAGCATCAGCAGTGCGTCGCCCAGCCGGATTTTCAGCCAGTTACCAAACAGGGTCGCCAGTTTTGTCTGATTCCAGTCCAGGTAAACGGCTTTGTGCAATAAATCGTGGAGGAGGGCCTGTAGTTCTACAAACTGAGCCAGTACATCCGTCGGATTCAGGTCCTGCACCCGACGCGGCCGGATGATACCCGGCGCGGGCAATTTCAGCTTCGTCTGCGGATCGACCACGTAGCGCAGCAACCGACCGACCACATCGCTCTGGAGGGTCTGGTCGGTTGGCTCAATCTGAATCAGGCCCAGCGCATCCACCTTGTGCTGGATATTCCGGATGTAGAACCGCTCAGCCAGATTCAAATGCTGAAGACATTCGATAATACTCCACCGGTCCGGGGCTGGCTTCCGGGTGAGCTGCTCCACCGACAACGGTGTAAATTCACGCGCTACCGTATCCAGTACGGCAGTAAGCCGCTGCTGAAGCTGACGTGAGGTTTCGAGTTTCTGCATGAAGTCGGTTACAGATTTTCACTGGCCTGAGCCTGTGCAAATAACTCGACATCACGCCACGAATCCAAATCAACGGCCCCGGCTTCGAACGGCACCTCCACACAATCGGTCCGATGCCGCAGGATAACCCATCTGGGGCTTTTATCTCCGTCGAGCTGTAAGAGTTCGTCAATATAATTCCGGCTAAAAAGGGCAGGAAGCCCCAGGTGCCCCCCGTACTGACAGGCAACAATACCTTTGTTTTCTTCCTGATACGTTGCGATCAGGTGTTGCAACAGACCAGCCGACACCAGTGGCTGATCGGTGACCAGAACCAGTACGGCGTCCAGTTCCTTCTGCGTCAGGTACAGCGCAGCCAGGCCAATTTTCAGCGATGAAGCCAACCCGGTAGCCCATCGTCCGTTGTCGATCAGCGTAACGGGCAGATCGGCCAGTTCCGGGGCAATCTGAGCGCGGTGAGCGCCCAGTACTACGGCTACCGGACCGGCCTGCAGCGACAGGGCCGAGTCGGTAATCCGGCGTATGAGCGTTTTCCCTTCGTATGTAAGTAATTGCTTAGGCTCCCCCCCCATGCGGGTTGATGAACCGGCGGCTAATATGATGGTTCCGAGTATCAAGCGATTTCTTCTGTTAGTCTATACCGTAACACGAACATGGCTAGCCGGGTTCTGACGATTCGAAAACACCTCGGCCGGATACGCCACTTCGACCAGCGAAAGCCCTTCGGCCGGAGCCGCCCGACCGGCCTGTTTCCGGTCGCGGGCCAGGATGATCCGGTCAAATTCGGCCACCGACATCCGGCCCTGCCCAACCATCAGCAACGTACCGACGATGGCCCGGACCATCCCCCTCAGGAAGCGATCGGCCTTGATATGAAACGTGAGATCGGCCGCTGTACCACTTCGGTTACGTTCCCAGTACGCAAACTCGATACGGCAATTGAACGTCCTGACGTCCGTTTTAACTTTACTGAAACTCTCAAAATCAGTATGATTGCGCAGCAGGTCAGCCGCTTCGTTCATGCGCTCCACGTCTAACGCGGGCCTGAATACGTAAGCCAGGCCGGCCAGAAACGGATCTTTTTGCCGAATGATCTGGTACTGATAATACCGCGACAAAGCGGTGTACCGGGCATGATCGTCGGCGCGGACAGGAAAGATGTCCCGAATGGCAATGTCGGCGGGGAGCAGGCTGTTCAGCGAGTGGACAAGTTGTGGGCTCAACCGCACAGGTTCCTCCTGGTCGAAATGGGCGAACTGCTGCCCGGCGTGCACACCGGTATCGGTTCGGCCACTACCTACAATGGAAACAGGTTGCCGCAGTATGGTAGCGAGCGCATTTTCAATCATTTCCTGAACGCTCATACCATTTGGCTGCCGTTGCCAACCGTGGTAGCTGGTTCCCCGGTACGAGAGTTCAATGAAGTAACGCATCATGCCGCAAAGGTACCCTTCCTACTTCAAGTTTCCCATGCCTCCATCGACGCCGATGATCTGACCGGTGACCCAGGCCGCCTGATCCGACAGCAGGTAGGCAGCCATACCGGCAATATCCTCCGGCGTACCGTAGCGGCTCAGCGGGTGGCGTTTTTTGGCCGCATCACGTTTGTTGTCATCGCCGAGCAAGCCAGCCGATTCGGCCAGGGGCGTATCCGTCAGCGACGGCGCTATGGCATTGACGCGGATGTTGTAGGGAGCGAATTCTGCCGCTAAGGATTTCGTGAGCCCTTCCACCGCCGATTTGGCTACCGAAATGGATGAATGCAAACCCATGCCCAGTTTGGCCGCTACGGTGCTGAACAGCACAATACTTCCCGCTTTTGACTTCTTAACGGCGGGATAGGCCGCGTGAATGGCGGCTACGGCACCCAGGACATTAATCTCCAGGTCCCTGCGGTAGTCGTCGATGGAGAGCCGTTGAAATGGTTTGAGATTGATCGTTCCCGGTGCGTATACCAAACCGTGGAGCGTATCGGGGAGTTGGTTAAGCGCGTCGGCGGCCGATTGTTGCGTAACATCCCAGGTCATGTGGGTCGACTGGATGCCTTCGGGCTGGTTTCGGCCGGCGGTGAAGAGCGTAGCGCCCTGCGTTTGCAGATGTTGGGCCAGGGCGTGACCAATACCCGAACTGGCGCCAACGATGAGAATTTGTTTGCCTTGCATGAAAACGGTTTGTAGTTTGTTGTTTGTGGTTAGTCGTGCAATCGGCCGGTTAGCCTTGTGAACACGACAAACCACAAACTACGAACCACAAACCGGTTAGATTGTTGCCGTCGAAACGCTGATGTAGCGCAGCAGTTCCTGCCGGGTCGCTTCGTCCTCGAACTTTCCGCTGTAAGCCGACGTAATGGTTGAACTGGCTGTATCATTCACACCCCGAGTCGACACGCACAAATGCTTGGCGTCGATAATCACGGCTACATCTTCCGTATTCAGCGCTTTCTTCAATTCATCGGCGATCTGCATCGTCAGTCGTTCCTGCACCTGGGGCCGCTTTGAGAAGTACTGCACGATCCGGTTCAGCTTCGACAGCCCGATCACCTTACCGCTTGAGATATACGCAACATGAGCTTTGCCGATAATCGGTACGAAGTGGTGTTCGCAGTACGTATGTACCGTAATGTCCTTTTCCACCAGCATCTGATTATACTGGTACTTATTATCAAATAAGGTGGTGCTCGGCTTATTGGCCGGATTCAGTCCACTGAATGCCTCTTTGATATACATCTTGGCAACCCGCCGGGGGGTTCCTTTGAGGCTATCGTCGGTCAGGTCCAGGCCCATAATCTGCATAATCTCCCGAAAATGCTCTTCAATGAGGTCAATTTTCAGGTCATCATCCAGATCGAATGCATCGTCGCGCAACGGCGTTTCGAGCGAAGCGGCCGCGTGTGCATCACCCATCTCCTCTGCCAGTACAGCATCGACGGATGAGCCATTGTGGTGCTTACCGTTAAGCGACTCGGTCAGGATTGACGGGGTATTCGACGAAGTTCCGTTCAGTTTCATACAGTCTGATTTTAAGATCTAAGCTGTCGCTTAGCACGTTACGTAGAATGTTGTAAATAACGATAGCAATGTTTTCGGCCGAAGGATTGAGGTCGGCGAATTCCTCGGTGTCGAGATTGAGATTTTTGTGATCGAAGCGTTCGGTTACGTGTTCTTTGATCAGATCACCGAGATACTTCATATCGATAACGTAGCCCGTTTCGGGGTCGACCGGCCCGACCACCTGCACAATCAGTTCATAATTATGCCCGTGATAGTGAGGATTGTTGCATTTACCATACACACGCTCGTTCTTTTCGTCCGACCAGTTTGGGTTATGCAGTCGATGGGCTGCATTGAAATGTTCCTTCCGGAACACCGCCACCCGCGGCACAACCATACCGGCTGTGTTCACACGCGGTGACTCCGCCTGCAAAGTGTCCATAGTTTCGTTAACTAGTAAAAATCAGTCAACCTGTCGTTACAAAGGTTGTGTACAACACAGGCAGACCGCGAAGCGTGTGGAAAGCCGTTAAGCCAGTCAGATCAGGTTCCGGTTACCCAGTCGGCCAGACGCTTCTTGGAGTGCGATTGACAAAGGAATAACCCGTGCTTTTCGAGTTTTGTTCAACTTTTACAAACAAATGTTAAACACGTCGTTTCTTCCTTTCTACTATAAAACACCGGTTTTCTTGGGTTCGTTCCCTAACGGCTGTGTTCCATTTGAACGGTAAGACCTGCTGTTTGATCAGTAGGTTTTTTAGAAAAATTTGTTTCTTTGACGTTTCCAACCCGTCCTCCAGCATTTCGCTATGAAGTCAACGACCCGACGTACCTTTCTTCGCACAGCCGCCCTGACCGGAGCCGCCACCCCCTTCCTGCCCGACGTTCTGCTGAATTCATCCCCGGCATTTGCAGCTACTACCCATCGTTCGGCCGATGGCCCCGTACGCTTAGGTTTCATTGGGGTTGGCTCGCGGGGCCGCAGTCACGTACAACAAGCCCTTTACCGCGATGATGTGGTGATCCCGGCTATCTGCGACGTTGATCCGGATGCCATCGCCCGCACCAACGCGCTTATTCAGAAGGCGGGTCGCAAACTTCCGGAAGCGTATACAAAAGGTGACGAAGCGTTCCTTCAGATGCTCAAGCGCGACGATCTGGACGGGGTTGTGATCGCTACGCCCTGGGAATGGCACACGCCCATGGCCGTAGCAACAATGAAAGCGGGCAAATACGCCGGACTTGAGGTGTCGGCCACCGTTACGCTGAAAGAATCCTGGGATCTGGTCAATACGTACGAGCAGACCAAAGTACCCTGCATGATTCTGGAAAACGTCTGCTACCGGCGCGACGTACTGGCTGTGCTGAACATGATCCGGCAGGGTATGTTCGGCGAAATGACCTACGCGCACTGCGGTTATCAGCACGACCTCCGCGACATCAAGTTCAACGACGGACAGCACTACGCCGGGGGCGGGGTCGAATTTGGGGCTAAAGGTTATGCCGAAGCCCGCTGGCGCACGCAGCACTCCGTCGATCGCAACGGTGACCTCTATCCAACGCACGGTCTCGGTCCGGTGGCCCACTGGCTCGACATCAACCGGGGCAACCGGTTCCTTCACCTGACCAGCATGGCTACCAAAAGCCGCGGCCTGCATAAGTACGTAGTGGACAAGGGCGGGGCCAACCATCCCAACGCCAAGGTCAATTTTAAACTGGGTGATGTCGTCACGACGATGATCCAGTGCGCCAACGGGGAGAACATCGTTATCATGCACGACACCAACTCGCCCCGGCCCTATTCGCTTGGATTCAGGGCGCAGGGGACTGAAGGCATCTGGATGGACGATAACGACATGATCTATTTCGAAAAGGTGAGTCCGAAAGCACATACGTGGGAGCCGTTTGCTGCGTACCAGGAAAAGTACGACCACCCGCTCTGGAAACGGCACGCCCAGGCAGCCGATAACGCCGGCCACGGGGGTATTGACTTTTTCGTGCTTCGGGCATTCATCGAGTCGGTAAAAAGCAAAACGCCCCCACCTATCGACGTCTATGATGCAGCCGTCTGGAGCGCCATCAGCCCGCTGTCGGAACAAAGTATCGCCCAGGGGAGTAAACCGGTCGAAATCCCGGACTTTACGCGGGGGAAGTGGAAAACAAACCCACGAATTTTTGGTCTGACGGACAATTTTTGATAGGCCGCTGGCTTGAAAACCGTTTTATCATTGTTATTTGTAAAAATTTTTAAAATATACACTTACCATCGCTTGCGTCCGTTAATCGTTTCTTATCAATGACTCCAACTGCGACATCTCCTCAAACCCGCTCAAACTACCTTGGTCCGCTGCTCATCATCGGCGCGTTATTCTTCGTGTTCGGTTTTGTCACCTGGGTGAACAGCGTTCTGATTGCTTTCTTCAAGCAGGCATTTAACCTCAGTACGGTCGGGTCGAATCTGGTCGCCTTTGCGTTTTTCATCTCCTACACGCTCATGGCTATTCCATCGTCGGCGGTGCTGAAACGGACGGGCTTCAAAAACGGAATGTCGCTGGGGCTACTGGTAATGGCTGTCGGCACACTGATCTTCGTTCCGGCGGCCAACACCGTTTCCTATGGCCTGTTTCTGGTTGGCCTGTTCCTGATCGGTATCGGCCTGACGGTCCTGCAAACGGCCTCCAACCCCTACGTTACCATTCTCGGTCCCCGCGAGAGTGCGGCCCAGCGCATCAGTTTCATGGGTATCGCCAATAAGCTGGCGGGCATCAGCAGTCAGTTTATTTTCGGAGGGTTGCTGCTCGGAAGTGCCAACGCCGTAGCGGGTGCAGCCAGTCTGGAAAAAGTAGTTACGCCTTACCTGATCCTGACGGGGGTACTGATCGTGCTGGCCCTTCTGATTCGCTTTTCAACGCTCCCCGAAGTATCGGAGGAGCAGGATGACACCACCGCCGATCCGGGTGTAACGGCCCACACCAGCGTCTGGCAATTCCCGAATCTTGTGCTAGGCGTAGCGGCCCTGTTCTGCTACGTCGGGGCGGAGGTTATCGCCGGCGATACGATCATCAACTACGGCCGGGCCATTGGGTTCAGCAACGACGAAGCCAAGTATTTTACCACGTACACGCTGTACGGGCTGCTGGCGGGCTACCTGTTGGGCATCGTTCTCATCCCTAAAGTCATTTCTCAGCAAAAAGCGTTGCAGTTTGGCTCCGGCCTGGCGCTGGTTTTGACTACGGTAGCCCTGGTAACCAACGGCTTCGCGTCCATCCTGAGCATTGCCCTGCTCGGGTTTGCCATTGCTCCCATCTGGCCGGCCGTCTGGCCCTTGGCGCTAAACCGGCTGGGTCGTTTCACCAAGATTGGCTCGGCGCTGCTCATCATGGCCATTGCGGGCGGGGCGGTACTGCCGCTGCTGCATGGCTATCTATCTGATACGATCAGTCCAAAGTTGGCCTATGCCCTGCTACTGCCCCTGTTCGGCTTTATTCTGTACTACGCTACGGTGGGTTATAAGAAAACGAGCTGGTAAATGGCGGTCACTGCGTCAACTCCGGGCCGTATCTGTCTCTTTGGCGAACACCTGGACTACCTCGGCCTGCCGGTCATAGCGGCCGCTATTTCGCGCCGGATTACCCTCACTACCGAACGTATTCAGGAACCAGTTATCCGGCTACACCTGCCCGATATCGGGGCTGACGAACAGTTTGGTTTTACGGGTCAGCCCCTGCCCTACCAGCAGGACCGCGACTATTACCGGGCGGCTCTCAACATCCTGCTCCGCGAAGGGTATACGTTCTCCAGTGGCTTCGACGTAACCGTTAAGGGTGATATACCTATCAATTCCGGTACGTCGAGTTCGTCGGCCCTGGTCGTTACGTGGCTGAACGCCCTGTCCCGACTGGCCGACAACCCACAACCGCTGTCGCCCGAGCGGCTGGCCGAACTGGCTTACGTGGCCGAGGTGCTGGAGTTTGGTGAGCCCGGCGGTATGATGGACCATTACTCCACCGCCGTTGGCAACGTCATTTACCTGGAATCGCAACCGCAGATCAACCTGACCGTGCTACGGCCGCACCTCGGTACGTTTGTGCTGGGCGATTCGCAGGAGCCGAAAGACACACTGGGGATTCTGGGGCGGGTCAAGTTTGGTATGCTCGACATGCTGAAACGTATCAATGGCGTCAATCCCGCGTTTTCACTGCATACGGCTTCGCTGACCGACGCGGCCGAGTACAAAGACATTTTGACCAAAGACGAGTATATCCTGCTAAAGGGTACGCTGACTAACCGCGATGTATTGCGCGAAGCCCTGACGGTTTTGCAGGCCCCCGAACTCGACCATACTCATCTGGGCAAACTTCTGACCACCCATCAGGCAACCCTGCGCGATGCCCAGCGGATTTCAACGCCCAAGATTGACCGGATGCTCGACGCAGCCCTTAACGCGGGGGCGATGGGTGGAAAGATCAACGGCTCGGGGGGCGGTGGCTGTATGTTTGTCTATGCGCCCGACCAGCCTGAGGCCGTTGCCGAAGCCATCGAACGGGAAGGTGGGAAAGCGTACGTAATTCACGTTGCTCAGGGAGCCGTAGTCGAATAGGCTGCCGGGTTAGTAGGCTCCCAGCTTTTCGAACAGCTCTTTCAGTTGCGGATCGCGCTCGTTCGCCCGAATGCGCTGCCGAATGGCTTCCACGCCCGGTACGTCCAGCAGCAGCCCCAGCGCCTGATACGCGCCGAACCGGACCGACGAGGATGCATCCTGCCGGGCGGCTTTCTCCAGCAACGGAACTGCCCGGCGCTGTATGTCGCCCGACGACCGCAGCAAGTATTTGGCAAACACCTGCAGGAAATTGTACTGCTCACCAGGCTTCAGACTCCGCCAGGTTGCCACGAACCAATCGAACCGCCCCGGATCGGCCGCTTCAGCGTAATAATCCGCAACCGCCGACAGCACTTCTCCCTGCCGAATGTGTTCGAGCTTGGCTACTACGGTTTTGGCATCGGCTGGTTTAGCCGCCAGATACCGCTCCAGCGCCACGGCAACCACCATGTACGACGAATCGGTCAGGGCTGCTTTGAACAGAGGTAGGTTCACTTTATCGTTGTACGACGCCAGTGTTTGGATTGCCTCAGCCCGCACTGCCGACGACGAATCGTTCCGAAGGCGCTCCCGAATCAGCCGCTGCACCTCGGCTTTTTGTGGCCCGACATAACTGGCTAATCGTCTGACGGCAATCTGTCGGATTTGCCAGAACGGGTCATTCAGCGCGGCAATGACCATGACACGAGCATCGCCATCAGTCGCCAGTGTCGTATTATCCTGGGCCAGAATCGCATTGCTCCGATCCTGATACAGTTCAGCGTGGTAATACTGAAAAATCAGTTCGCGCTGACTTTTAGGCTGATCAATGGTACCGACAAGGCGGTGGTCCGCATCAAACAGCACCAGATCGGGGCGTTGGTCGGCGGGGAACGTCAGCGTTTGCTGTGCCTGATCGACCACGACATCGTAGCTGGTTTTCCGGCCTTTCACCCAGATGTCGACCCGGACGGGCAGCCGGTAGATAGGCGTAAACGTAGTATCCTGTTTCTGCGTAACGCGTAGATTGACGGTCCCGGCGTCGTACGTCGGTTCAACTGCCAGCACCGCGTGGCCCGGCGACAAAAACCACTGCTCAAAAAACCAGTGCAAGTCCTGGCCCGTAGCTTCTTCGAACGCCTGACGCAGGTCGTCTACCTCGGCCGTGCTGAAACGATGCCGTTTCAGGTAGCTGGTCAGCGCCCGGAAGAACGCATCGTCGCCGATAATCTTCCGCAGAAAATGCAGCACCCGCCCACCTTTCGCGTACGAATGGGCGTCGAACATATCCTCCCGATCGGCGTACCGGTAGCGGATCAGTGGCTCCTGCTTGGTTTCGGCTTCCGACAGATATTGCGCCAGGTCCATCTGGCCGTGCAGTTCGGCCTCATCCCGGCCGCGGGCGTGTTCAAACCACAGGTACTCGGCGTAGGTGGCAAAGGCTTCGTTCAGCGGCAGATTCGCCCAGGATTCGCAGGTAACGAGATCGCCGAACCAGTGATGGGCCAGTTCATGCGCAATGACAGCATCCGAATTGCCGTCAACCAGCTCGCGGGCATCCATCTGCACTCCCTCCTGGTGCACCGTCGCCGTCGTGTTTTCCATCGCTCCGCTGACGAAATCCCGTACGGCGATCTGGCTGTATTTATCCCAGACGAACGGCGTACCGAACAGCTTTTCGAAGAAGGTAATCATGGCCGGTGTGCGCCCGAAAATCTGGCGGGCGAACGGTTCGTAGGCCGGTTCAACGTAGTAGCCGACGGTCAGGGGGCCTCGGTCGGGCGTACGCGGGAGCTGGTCACTCACGTACGCAAAGTTTCCGACGGCAACCATCGCCAGATACGGCGCATGGGGCTGCGCTTGTACCCATAGGTCGGTACGTGTCCCATCGGGGTTGCTCTGCGACGAAACCAGCCGCCCGTTCGAGAGCGTACGAAACTGATTCTCGACGGTCAGGCTGATGGCCTGGGTCATCTTTTCGTTTGGCGCGTCGATGGTCGGAAACCAGGCTGAGTTGGCTTCCGTTTCGCCCTGCGTCCAGATTTGCCGGGGTTTATCGGGCTCACTGCCGGTGGGATTGATAAAGTACAGGCCTTTATCCGACGTAATGGCCTGGCTGCCACCGGCGGGTAACTCGTTGGGCCGGGCTACGTAGTCGATGCGGATGTCGAACGTATCGCGTCGTGTGTAAGCCCTCGGTAAGCGAATCCGCAGCACCTGTCCATCGGCATACTCGTACCGCAACGAATCCCGGACTGGCTTCCGGTCAAGGGTATCGATCAGCAGCACGTTCCGGATCAGGAACCCTTTGGCATCCAGTTCAACGGTAGTTTGTGGGTAGAAATAAGGCGTACAGCGCAGCGTAGCGGTTCCCTCAACGTACTGCCGCGCCCAGTCGAAACGAAGGTTCAGATCGGTATGCAGCAGGTCGGTTGTTCGTGTCCGACTGGGGTGGTACGTACCGGTACGGGTCTGATAAAACGTAGAGCGCCCGGTATCGGCCAGTGTGGTCAACTGCGCCCGGCTTACGAAGCTATTCAGCAGCCCCAGACTCGTCAACAAACAGGTCCACAACCGGCTCATAAGGCGTTAGATTAAACTGGTACGGGCGGCTCGTTGCGCCGGAAACCAGGAAGTCAGGATGGTGGCCAGCACGACAATAGCCCCCGTTATCAGCAGGTCACCGAGTTGCAGACGCACCGGATACGCATCAATGACTGAACTGACTGTGCCCATCTGGATAAAGCCGTACTGTTCCTGCAACAAGCAGATCACAATCCCGAGGACTAGCCCAACCAACGCCCCGGTGAGGGCAATAATCGCCCCTTCAATTAAAAAGATTCGGCGGACCAGTCCTGACGTAGCGCCCATTGCGTAGAGAATTTGGATGTCGTCCCGCTTTTCGATCACCAGCATCGACAGCGAGAAGAAGATATTGATGGAAGCCACCAGAATGATCAGCGCCAGCGTAACGCCCGTGAACAGTTTCTCGACCCGAATGGCCCGGTAGAGGTCGACGTTGAGGTCATCGCGGCTTTGTACGCGTAATTGTTCACCCACAACTGTCTGTAACGCCTGTTTGGCCGTCTCTTCGTCCGTACCAGGCAGCAGTTGAATCTCTAGTCCCGTCACCTGATTGGGGGCGTAACCGAGCAGTTCACGCACCACCGTCAACGGAGCCAGTACGAAGTTGTCGTAACGCTGTTCGATGAAGAATACCCCGGAAACGTTCAGTGCCTGGCGGTTAAACGCGTCGGCGTTGAGGATATTGAACGTAGTCTGATTCTTTTGGGGATACCATAATTCGAGGGGGGTCAGGATATCGACGGGCGAGATGCTCAGATCATTCCGAACGCCCTCCGCCACGATGGCGTAGTTGATGCCTTCGTCCTGTAATAGCAGTTTGCCTTCAACGAGCGCCGTATCCAGTTGCCGGCGTTGCAGGTAATTTTCGTCCACGCCCTTGAGCTGCACTACGGTCTGGCCGTCGTCGTAGCGGGCCAGGGCGTTGTCCTGCACCACCTGCGTGAGCAATCCCACCCCCGGGGTTTGCCGGAGCCGATTCAGCAGGGTCGGCGACGCCGTGAAGCGCTTACCCTCGCGGGGTGAAATGGTCATGTCGGCTTCGAACGTTTTGAAGATCGTTCGGTTTAGCTCTTCCATGCCGTTGAAAACCGACAGCACCACCACCAGCGCCATCGTGCCGACCCCCACACCGAGCATCGACAAAATGGACAACCAACTGATGAAACTGCGCTTCTTCTTCGAGAAAAAATACCGGCGGGCAATCCAGGCGGGGAGATTCATTGTGCTTAAAGAGTGAAAGAGCGAATGAGTGAAACAAGCTCCGCTACCATTTGCTCATTCACTCATTCGCTCTTTATTCATCATCTTCCTCCTCCTCCGGGGCGGGTGGAATGTCCAGTCCGGCGAAGAGTTTATCCATTTTTTCGGCGTATTCGGCCGTATCGTCGATGTAAAAACTCAAATCGGGCACAATCCGGAGCTGGTGACGCACCCGCTCACCCAGAAGCTGCCGGATGGTCCGGCTTTTTTCCCGGATGCTGTCCAGCAGCATCTCTTTGTTTTTGGTGGCCAGGAAACTCAGGTACACCCGAGCCACGCTCAGATCAGGCGAAACACGCACATTGGTGACCGTAATGAAGGCCCCGTTGAATAGATGCGGTACGTCGCGCTGAAATATCTCGCTCAAATCCTTCTGGAGTTGGCGTGCTACTTTTTGTTGTCGTTTCGATTCCATACTACTATAACCTGGGTACTTAGGTGAACAGTTGTTGCGTCGAATAGTTTGCTGCTGTTCGGTCCGTCCGTTTGCTCTCCGTAAGTATCGCCAAAAACAATTGACGACCGAATTCCCATTCTGCAAATATCCGCAGGTTTTTTCGTTCTGCCGAAAAGGAGCTTAAATTCGCAGATTAGTCGATACGTTTGTCCTGGTAGCGATTTGCTGCCGATTTGCGCCATCGGCCGAACAACTGACTGACCTTCAGAACAACTTGCTACGTTTTTTTCGAACTTACGTTCCTTATCAATACCTCAGCCTGCTGGCCCTGCTGATGCTGATCCGGCTACCGTTTGTGCTGCATCCGCTACCCTTGCTGATTCCCGAACTCAACTGGCTGCTGATTGGTGAGCAGATGAGCCAGGGCGACCTGCTGTACCGCGACATCTGGGATAGCGTCAGTCCGTTGTCGGCACTGGTTTATTGGGGGCTGGACACCCTGTTCGGCCGATCGCAACTCGCCTACCATGCAGCCGCTACCGCCGTTTCCATTTTTCAGATCGCCTACTTCAATTACGTTACCAACAACCGCGATGTGTATCCCGACCGGTATTTCTGGCCGGGATTGATCTACATGCTGTTCCTGCACCTGTCGTTCGATTGCCTCACGCTGTCGCCGGTACTGCTGTCGACCAGTTTTTTGCTGCTGGCATTCGGAACGCTTATCAAGCAGATGGATCGCCGGGGCGCCACCGACGAGGTTTTTGAGGTTGGTTTCTACATCGGGCTGGCAGCGTTGTTCTACCTTCCCTCGGCGCTGTTTATTCTGTGGGCGGCCCTATCGCTGTTGTTGTACACCGGCGCTACGTTCCGGCAGCATTCGCTGTCGCTGTTTGGATTCCTGTTCCCCATTGCCGTTACGGTGCTTTTTTACTACCTGAACGACAGCCTAGACGATTTTAACCGAAACTTGCTGGCGTCGGTATTTCGGGTGCGGCAGTATTCGCTGACCGATTTTCAGGCGTTGTTCACATCCCTGCTGATTCCGCTGGGGCTGGGCGTACTGGGTTTTCTGAGCCTGTTCAATACGGTCCGCAGCTTCGTTAACTTTCAGCAGCGGGTGCAGCAGATCATGATGCTCTACTTCCTGACGGCCGTGCTGACGATCGTGCTCATGCCGTTTCTGGCGCCCATGATGTTTCTGAGCTTTGTGATCCCGATGGCGTATTTCACGGTGTATTACTTCGAGAACGCCCGTAAATTCTGGCTTGCCGAACTCAGTTTCACGGGGGCATTCGGGCTCATGATGCTGGTTTTCTATCAGGGTGCCTTACAGTTGATTCCGGGCATAGAACTCGGGCGGCTCAGCAGCTTACGGGTGCAGCCCTCGCCCCTGCCCGCCGACATCCGGAACCGGCAGGTACTGATCATCGGCGAAGACCTGAGCGCTTACCGGCAAAACCGACTGGCCACCCCGTACCTGAGCTGGGATCTGGCCAAATATGACCTTAAAAATCTGGACAACTACGAGGCTGTCATCAACGTATTTGACCATTTTCGGAAAGATCCCCCGGACTACATTGTCGATCACGAAAACGTAGTGGAAAAGCTGTTTCAGCGGGCACCGGCCCTGGCGGCCCAATACGAACCAACCCCTATTGCGGGCGTGTATCGACGGAAAGGCGTGTAAAATTCAGGGCAGGAAGCTGATAAAATGGGGATATGCTGTAAATTTCCGTTCAGACGCCTGTGCGTTCGTCTCCCACGTTCATTCCATCAAATAACCAATGGCTTATACGTTTACCAACAAGCGGACCAATCTGTACATTTTCCTGAGCGCCATCTTTCTGACCAACGCGCTGGTGGCCGAGATCATCGGCGTCAAGATCTTTTCTGTCGAGACCTTACTAGGCGCAAAACCGGCTCAGATTCATCTGTTCGGCGATTTCATACTGGATTTTAACCTCACGGCCGGTGCCGTCATCTGGCCGTTCGTGTTCATCACATCCGACATCATCAACGAATACTTCGGCAAGGCGGGGGTTCGGCGCATTTCGTTTCTGACAGCCGGTTTCGTCGGCTACAGTTTTCTGATTATCTACGCCGTAACGACGCTTCCTCCGGCGCAGTTCTGGCTGGACGTAAACGCGAAAGATTCGGCGGGTTTACCCATCAATATTAACAATGCCTTCGCCATGATTTTCCGGCAGGGGCTCGGCATTATTATTGGGTCGCTCACGGCCTTTCTGATCGGTCAGATTCTGGATGCGTCTGTGTTCCAGTACCTGCGGAAGATCACCGGTAGCCGAAAGATATGGCTGCGGGCAACCGGCTCCACGCTGATTTCGCAGTTGATTGACTCGTTTGTCGTGTTGTTTATCGCCTTCTACGTATTCGGCAACTGGTCATTCACGCAGGTACTGGCCGTCGGCATTATCAACTACATTTATAAGGCCTTCACAGCCGTTATCCTGACGCCGGTGCTCTACGTAGCGCACTATTTCATCGACCGTTACCTCGGCCAGGACCACGCCAAGGACCTGGCGAATGAAGCCGCCATGAGTTCGTTCATGTAATTGAGTACCCCAAACCCCTGAAGACGGACGGCCGCTGCCGGGCTTAGCGCTGCTAATTCCAGGAAGCTGGATGAGCAAAGCTAAGCCCTTTCACTAGGTTTAAGGACAGGTAATTTTCCATGCAAAATCCACCCAATGCCCACCGACATGTTCTACGGAGCTTCGCCTGAAATTTTCAGACGAGCTAAGATGCTGCGTGCAAATTTGACTCCCGCCGAACATCATTTATGGCAATTTCTGCGGTCAAATCAACTTGAGGGTTTTCGATTTAAAGCTCAGCATCCATTTTATACCTTTATTGCTGATTTTTACTGTCATGCCGCCAAACTAATTATTGAACTGGATGGCGCCGTGCATGAATCAACTGAACAAAAGGAGTATGATGACAACAGAACACATGTACTAAATGAGTTTGGCGTCACGGTTTTACGGTTTACGAATGATGACATATTTAATGACATAAAAGGTGTTTTGGCAAGAATCAGCGCCCTTTTACAAACCGTACCCCCAACCCCCTGAAGGAGGCTCAGCGCTGCTGTTTGCCGGATCTTGATTTGGCGGAGCTAAGCCCCCTTCAGGGGGTTGGGGGTAACTAAAAAACCGTGACAATGATGGCGAGCGGACTGGACAAAGCCCGGCAACGGCCGACCGTCCTTCAGGGGGTTGGGGGTAAAGTCATACTTCTCCGCCAGTTGTCGAGAATTACGGCTGTAGCGATACCCACGTTGAGCGATTCCGCGCCCCCAAAGCGCGGAATCGTTATTTTCTGGCTGACGTACTGCCCCACGGCCGCGCTGATGCCATTCGATTCGTTGCCCATAACAAGGTAGCCGGGAAGGGAACGCTTTCCGCCAAATGACAGTCGATGCACATTTTCTCCATCTAAAAAAGCCCCGTAGATTAAACATTCCGATTTGCTGGTTGTCTCAGCCAGGAAACGTCCCACATCGCCGTACCACCAGTTGACGCGCGTAAACGAGCCTTTACTGGCTGAGATTACCTTTGAGTTGTACACGTCGGCGGTGGTATCGGAACACAGGATTTTCCGGACGCCGTACCAGTCGGCGATGCGCAGGATCGTACCGAGGTTGCCAGGGTCGCGGATATCGTCGAGGATTAGGGCCATTTCGCCGGGGTCGGCCAGCAACGGTCGGTTTTCCATCGCACTGACAACGGCCAGTGCTGCGTTATTGCTTTCGAGGGTACCGATACGTTCGAGTTCGGCCGGTGACGCAATTTCGACCGGTATTCGTTGGCGGTCTGTCAGGTGGGCGTTTTCTTTGTAAAATGCTTCCGTAGCAACCAGCAGATTGATCTGAAACGTGGACTGCAAAACTTCCTGTACACTCTTGGCCCCTTCGACCAGAAACGCGCCATGTTGCTGACGGTACTTTTTCTGGTGGAGCGACTGAATGTACTTGATCTGATTTTTAGACAGCATGAAAAAAAAGTATGCTATGCGATATATGATGTATGATCGGCTGACGGGTAGCCATACATCATACCTCATATATCATACATATAGATACGCTATTTGGGTAACCTGCCTGCTTTTAACCCTTGGTATGACAGGTTGTTTAACGTCAAAAGGGGGCCGCAACGAGTACCTGCTTACGTCGCAGACCGTCCGGGGCAACCGTTCCGTACCGCGCGAAGAACTGGAGAGCCTGATCCCGCAGAAGCCCAACCGCCGGGTGCTCGGTTTGCCCATTACGCCTGCCCTGTGGTTCTATCAACTTGGGTCGAGCCGGTTCGATCAGGCAGCCGCCGTGAAAGCCCTCCAGGACAAAACTAATGAATTTGAGCAGCAAAGTCAGCAACTGGCCGGCCAGCCGGCCGCCCTGCGGAAGCTGAACCGACAGTACGAACGTCGGCTGAAACGGCTGCGCCGAAAAGCCGAAGAAGGTAACTGGGTCATGCGCAACCTCGGCGAGCCACCAAGCTACTTTTACGAACGCGACGCCCAGGCTAACGCCGGCAAGATGCAAAAGTACCTGGTCGGAAAAGGATTTTTCAACGCCGAAACCACGTACCGACTCGATACACTACGTGGACGGCAGATTCGGGTCAACTACCTGGTAAACGAGAAGCCGGGGTATTTCCTGCGCAGCGTTACCTACGAAATCCCAGACCCGCGCGTCGATTCGCTCGTCCGGCAATCACTCAAAAATTCGGCACTGCGCGTCAGCGACCGCTTCGACCTTGATAATGTATCGGCCGAGAAAGCGCGACTCGAAAGTCTGCTGCGCGATCAGGGTTATTACGCTTTCAGCCGGGCTTACATCAACTGGGAGGTAGATTCCACCCGTCGGAATCCTGACGATTCACTCCGGCGAAACCTGGACCTGTATATGCAGATTGCCAACCCGCCCGGGCAGTCGGTCCATCCGGTTTACTACGTTGGTGATGTCCAGGTTCAGATCACCCGCGACGAAACCAGTGTTCCCGGCAGCAACGTGCGGCTGGACACCGTTCAACGTAACGGCATTATGTACCTGCTGGGTGGGCGCAACATCTCGTCGCGCCTGCTGGATTCAAAGATTTTTATGCGGCCCGGCCAGCCCTATAGCCAGACCAAGTACCGCGATACCCAACGGCAGCTCTTTCTGCTCAATCAGTTCAAGTTTATTAACCTCAACATTACGGATTCTACCCGCCGGCAGTTGCGGACACTCATTACAGCCGCTCCCGTCGATAAATACGAATATACGTTTGAAGGAGGCATATTTGTTCTTTATCAAGGGCAGGGCTATCCTGGGCCATTCGCCAACCTGACATTCAGAGCCCGTAACCTCTTTGGTGGCCTTGAAACGCTTGAAACATCCGTACGTTATGGTTTTGAAGCACAGACCGGCTTCGCCATTGACTCTACAACCAATCGCTCAAGGGTTTATTTTGCGCAGGAGATAGGCGTAACCAGTTCACTCATATTTCCCCAGATCCTCTTTCCTGGGCGGATGCGGTTTCAGTTTAATCCGTACAATCCGCGCACGCAGGTCAGTCTGGGCTTCACCAATTCGATTCGGCCCGATTACAGGCGGTCAACTCTCCGGTCGACAATGGCTTATAACTGGCAGACGACCCCAGCTAAACAATTCAGCTTCCTGATCGCCGACGTCAACCTGATTAACGCCAACTTCAATACGCAGTTTGGTCCTGCCTTTGAAAAGCAGTTGGATTCGCTGGCCAGTCTGGGCAGCACGATCAAACAAAGTTTCCGTCGGTCAATCAGTTCCAGCATCAGCTTTGCCTACACGTACAACACAAACACACCCGGTCAAAACCGGCGGGCAAACTTTCTGAGGGCTGTGGTTGAGTCAGGCGGTACTACCCTGAATTTTTTCCGGGAGTCGCAGTTACGTCAATTTTTCAACCTGACTGATTCGACCGGTTTACAGTATTTTAAATATCTACGTTTCAACGTCGATTTCCGGCATTACATCCCGCTTCGGCCGCGTACTACCCTTGCATTCCGGTTCAATACCGGTTTGGTATATGGCTACGGTTCTAACCGAACGGCCCCTTACGAGAAGTTATTTTTTGCAGGCGGTAGCAACAGCATTCGGGCCTGGCCTCTTCGCCGTTTAGGTCCGGGCGCCGAATTACCCCAGGCCCGCGACGGTGCACAGCGCGTACCTGTTTTCGACAATCGGGATGGCCGTGATGAGCAATTCGCTTACACTTTTGAAAAGCCCGGCGATATGCTCATCGAAGGGTCGGCGGAATTACGCGGTCATCTGTTTCGCCTGCTCGCCGACATCAACGGCGCTTTCTTCATTGATGCCGGAAACGTCTGGACAATCCGAAACAACAACCGGCGGTTCGGCGAACAATTTCGGTTCAATACCTTCGTCCCACAGATTGCGGTTGGAACCGGCGTTGGCCTCCGCATCGATTTCTCTTTTTTTGTGATCCGGTTCGATGGCGGCATTAAAGTATGGGATCCCGCCCGGCAATACTTTGACGAAAAGAGGGGACGGCTCGTTGATGAACGCTTCATGCTGACCAAATTCTCACTACGTCAGCTAACCAAAGGCCCTAACCCTTTAGTGCTGAACTTCGGTATCGGTTATCCGTTCTAAACAATATGCTGAAAATCTGATTGTTTCTCCCTATTCAAGTTCATTCATACCCAGCCTAACTCTGCCAAATTGGCAGATTTTCGTTAATTTTTCGTAATTTTGGGGCACGATACTAATTATTGATTTGTTTCACGTTCCAACCAGGGGAGCCAGTTGGTTTAACGGCTGATTCACAGTCACTGCACTAACCCGGCATTTTGAACCTGAAACGTGAAACTGTAACGAGAAGCATGGAACGAGTCGCTGAGACACTGACTATACTCCAACCAGAGGATAAAGAAGCCATCGATCTGCCCCGGACGTCGGAAGACGAACTGGCAACGGGAAAGAAACGCCTGTATATCGAAAGCTATGGTTGCCAGATGAATTTTGCCGACAGCGAAATTGTGGCCGCCGTGATGCGCAATGCTGGTTTTGCGACAACCTCATCGGCCGAAGAAGCGGACCTGATTTTTCTGAATACCTGCGCCATCCGTGAGAATGCCGAGCAGAAAGTTCGCAACCGGCTCCAGCACCTCAACGCGCTCAAGCGCCGGAAGCCCGATCTGCTGGTCGGTATGCTCGGCTGCATGGCTGAGCGGCTTAAAACCAAGCTGCTGGAAGAGGAAAAGGTTGTCGACATTGTGGCCGGCCCCGATGCCTACCGCGACATTCCGAAACTGGTCGAGGAAGCCGAATCCGGGCAGAAAGCCGTGAACGTTTTCCTGTCGCGGGAAGAAACCTATGCCGACATCGCGCCGATCCGGCTCAACTCCAATGGCGTAACCGCCTTTGTTTCGATCATGCGTGGCTGCGACAACATGTGCAGCTTCTGCGTGGTGCCGTTCACGCGTGGCCGCGAACGAAGCCGCGATCCGCACAGCATCGTTCGTGAAGCCGAAGCGCTGCTTGCCGATGGTTTTAAAGAAGTTACGTTGCTGGGCCAGAACGTTGACAGCTATAAATGGGCCAGCGAAGACAGCACCGAATCGGTCAATTTCGCGCAGTTGCTGGAGCGGGTGGCCCTGATCAGTCCCGATCTGCGCGTTCGTTTCTCGACCTCGCACCCCAAAGATATTACTGACGAGGTGCTGTACACGATGGCCCGGTACGACAACATCTGCAACTACATCCACCTGCCCGCTCAAAGCGGCAACAGCCGGGTTTTGAAGCTGATGAACCGAACCTACGACCGGCCGTGGTACATCGAAAAAATCAACAGCATCCGCCGGATCCTGGGCGAAGACTGCGGTATTTCAACCGATATGATTTCGGGCTTCTGCACCGAAACCGAAGAAGAACACCAGGAAACGCTGTCGTTGATGGAATACGTCCGGTACGATTATGCCTACATGTTCGCCTATTCGGAGCGGCCCGGTACGTTGGCGGCTAAGAAATACACCGACGATATTCCGGAGGACGTTAAAAAACGTCGCCTGAACGAGATCATCGCCTTGCAGCAGCAGCACTCAGCCGAACGTAACCGTCGGCATGTCGGTAAAGTGCAGCGGGTATTGATTGAAGGAACCTCCAAACGCTCCGACGACTTCCTGTGCGGCCGCAACGACCAGAACAAAATGGTGGTCTTTCCCAAAGGTGATTTGCAGAAAGGTCAGTACGTCAACGTACTGGTGACGGACTGCACAGCCGCCACGCTGCTGGGCGAAGTGGTGGGTTAGTTCGTAGTTTTTGGTTTGTAGTTGCTACTCAAGTCTAGCTACAAACTACGAACTACAAACCTCAAACTATAATGAATCTGCAAGAAATTCAGAGCGTAAAACAACGCTTCGGTATAATTGGTAACGCACCAGCCCTGAACTACGCCATTAATGTAGCTATGCAGGTGTCGGCTACCGACCTGACCGTACTCATTACGGGCGAAAGCGGGAGCGGTAAAGAATCGTTTTCCAAGATCATCCACAGCCTGAGCGCCCGGAAACACGGTCAGTTTATAGCTATTAACTGCGGAGCTATTCCGGAGGGAACCATCGATTCCGAACTGTTCGGCCACGAAAAAGGCTCATTTACCGGGGCCGTTGACCAGCGTAAGGGTTATTTTGAAACCACCAACGGCGGCACCATCTTTCTCGACGAGATTGGTGAGATGCCGATGGGTACGCAGGCCCGGCTGCTTCGGGTGCTCGAAAACGGCGAGTTTATTCGCGTTGGTTCCTCAAAGGTTCAGAAAACCGACGTGCGCGTTGTGGCCGCCACGAACGTTAATTTGCTGGCTGCGGTTGAGAACGGTAAGTTTCGTGAAGACTTATATTACCGACTCAATACGGTCCCCATTTTTGTGCCGCCCCTGCGCGAACGGGGTACCGACATCGAACTGCTGTTCCGTAAGTTCACCACCGACTTCGCCGAACGGTACCGTATAAACCCCATTCAACTGACTGATGCAGCCAAGCAGATACTGCTCAGTTACCCGTTTCCGGGCAATATCCGGCAGTTGAAAAACATCGCCGAACAGATTTCAATCCTTGAATCCAATCAGGATCAGCCGATTGGTTCCGAAACACTGACACGATACCTGCCCCAACCGCAACAGACCACGACTCGTATGCCGATGCTATCGCCCCAGGCAGGTAATGCCACCGGCGATAATTTTTCGGAGCGCGAACTACTGTATAAAGTGCTGTTCGACATGCGCCGGGATATGAATGACCTGAAGCGACTCGTGCGCGATATGCTGGGTAATGAGCAGTACGGTCGGCAGGTATTGAATAACCACAAGGAGTTGTTCGACTCCATTCCCGACGGTGATGGCCGTCCACTGACTGGAACAGCCGACGGTGAGCCACGTTACCTGCCCTCGCTGACCCGAGCCGAACGGGCTGACGGCCCACCCCCTTCCCCTACCGAATCGTATCATCCGCCCGTGCAGATTTTTGATGATGTCGACGGCGATATAAACGACGTAGCCATCGAAGACGTAACGCACGAAACCGAAGATGACGATTCGCTCTCGCTCGAACGGCAGGAAAAAGAAATGATCGTAAAGGCCCTCCGGCGGAATAACAACAAACGCAAATATGCCGCGCAGGCACTCGGCATTTCCGAGCGAACCCTGTACCGGAAAATCAAACAGTATCAGATTGATGAGGAATAGAAACAAGTTTTCTGTTTACGGTTTTCTGTTTTCCGATCATGGCCGGGCAGCAAACTGGTTATCCCACTACAACAGGATAGTAGGAAACTTTACCCTGAAAGCGTTCCTGTTAGTCGCCTTCCTTTGTTTGTCGACCACCAGTTGCCGAATTTATTCGTTTACCGGGTCGACCCTGTCGCCGGATGTTAAAAGCATCACGATCAACAACTTCACGTTGGCCACAGCCGGGGGACCAGCCAACCTGCCGCTTACGTTCAACGAGCGGCTACGGGAGTACTATCAGCGGTACACGAACCTGAAAGTAGTGCCTAACAATGGAGACCTCGTGCTGGAGGGCAGCATTACGGGCTATGATCTGCTGGCCGTAGCGCCCACGGCGCAGGACCAGGCCGGTGTGAACCGGTTGCAGATTACGGTGCTGGTTCGTTTTTATAACAACAAAGACGAAAGCAAAAACTTCGAACAGTCGTTCTCATTCTACCAGGATTTTCCGCAAAACCAGACCCTGAGCCAGAACGAAAGCCGGCTGATTCCGCGAATCCTGGACCAGATTGTCCTCGACATATTCAACAAAACGGCCGCCGACTGGTAATCGGCCAACTCTCGCCACTTGTACCTATTTGTGGTTTATAGCCACGACAAACCGCTTTTTTCTATTGTCGGACATTGTTAATTTCGTACATTCGGCTTTACGAACCGACACAGTCCTCTCAGTTCCATGCAAGTACTTGATAAGGAAACCTTTTCGTACTGGGTCACCCATCCGGATGACCTGACGTCTACCGATTTTGCGCAGATGAAGGAAAGTCTGCAAGCGTTTCCTTACTGTCAGGCGCTTCACACACTGGCGGCCAAGGCAGCTTCCGTGCATCAGAAAGGCCAGACGGCTCATACCATCACCTACGTTCGACAGGCGGCTGCGTATGCGCTTAGCCGAAACGCATTACGTAAATTGATCGACAACGAATTTCAGTGGTCGGATAATTTACTGACGAAGCTGAACGAACTGTCGGCCCGACACGTACCGATTCCGGAGGATTACCAGCAGGAAAGTTACGCCCTGTTCAAGTCGAAAGCCGGGCTGAGCAACGGTTTTCCCAAGATGCCGCTCATTCGTCTGCCCGAACCCGCTTCGCTCGACGTGACCAGTGGTAACCAGTCGTCGCCGGAGTCGGCCGTTACTACACCTACCCCTGACGATCCGACCCTGGTTGAAACCAATCTACAGCACGATCTGGCCCAACAAACTGCCGATCCGACTGTTGAACCCGCTACGTCTTCGGCTGACCCGGAACGGCAGCGGCAGCAGGATCTGATTGATAGTTTTATTCAGAACGAGCCGCAGATTCCGCGCATTCGTAACAAAGTGACTGATACGAACGAACCGCAGGAAGACCTGACCAAACGTAGTCAAACGGTCGCGAAGGGCGTGCTGGTAACCGAAGCGTTTGCCATTATCCTCCAGAAACAGGGTAAGATTGACAAAGCCATTGAAATCTACCAGCAGCTTATCTTGAAAAATCCCCAGAAAAAAGCGTACTTTGCGGCAAAAATCAGTGAACTTACCGGAAGCCAAGTTACATCAAACGAGTAGTTTGCGCTTTTCAATCGAACTGGAAACTAACTAATAGAAAACTGTAAACTTCGTACATGGTAACGGCAATTGTTATTTTGATTTGTATTCTGACTGTCCTGTTGATTTTGATTGTGTTGATTCAAAACTCAAAAGGTGGCGGACTGGCCGGTGAATTCGGCGGGCTGGGCTCCAACCAGTTAATGGGCGTCAAGAAAACAACCGACCTGCTGGAACAGATTACGTGGGGGCTTGGTATCGGTGTAATGGTACTGACGCTCGCGTCGTACATCATGATTGATAAAGGAGGAAATGCCGGTATCAACAGTGTCAACGTTGACCGCGCACAGACGCAGACACTTCCGGGTGCTGCGGCACCGAACACGCAGCCTGCTCCGGGCGCTGCGCCCAGCCAGGCCGCTCCAGGAGCAGCCACTCCCGGCGCTTCAACTTCAGCACTGACTCCCCAGCGATAAGTAAAGGCATTAACACGAAAAAGCCGGCCCAAGGTCGGCTTTTTTAGTTCAGTCGGCACCGGCTACGCTACGGCCCGGGCCAGCAACTGGCGGGCAATCGGGAGCAGGGTCTCCTGCACGGGATAATGCCGCCGGCTTTCCAACATAAATGCGGCAGGATTAGGCAGAGACCGATGTCGCCGGATCAGGTCTAGTTTTACGTTTTCGAACGTATTGACCAGGCTCTTCCGAACTACTTCGAGGAACCGCAACTGCACCATGCGCCCGCCCGGCTCCTGATTAGAATAGAGTGTCAGGCAGAAATAATACACCTGGGTTTCGGATTGATTCGTTGCGTGCAGGAACAGGTACCCTTCTTCCGGACGTAACGGCAGCAACCCAACGGGCGTTAAGGTCAATGATGTCGCGATATCAGCCCAGATTTGTTCGCCTTCGTTCAGGGTAGCCTGAAAACGAGGCAGCGCAAAATCCATAATCGCGTCCATTTCAGCCATGTACTCATCGTCCGTTACCTCGGATTCATACTCAATTCGGGGTGGGCGACCTGTTATTCGGCTGATTCGTTTGGGGAACGCGGCATTTAACGTACCTTTGCCCCTCGAAAAACGAAGTCCGTTGTCATAATGACTGCGTAATTCTGGCAAATCCGGACATAGTTTTTTGTCAGTAAAATTCCGCTGGACCGCCTGCAGGTATGCCAAGACGACATATTTCTGATACTCGGCATCGATCCAGCCTTGTGCAAACCAGTCAGGCTGTAACTGTTTCATAAGCCAAAAATGCGTATTCGATTAAGCGTACTCTTTCAGTAAACTAATAAAAGATTCTGGTTTGACCAAATTCTATTTGCCGGAATTGGAAGAGTGCCTTAGAAACGCCAAGCAGTTGCAGCGATTGACCAGATGTCAGGCTAAACACTGAAAATTTGGCAGATTGGAGGTTTGGCACAGAAGTTGGCAGGCGGAAAGCGTCACTTAATGTTGCACACAAACAATTTATTAACCTTAATCATCTCATTATCATGGTAGCAGAAACGGAAAGCGTTAAAGTGAACGTGAGACCGCTGGCAGACCGGGTTCTGGTAGAAGCCGCCCCGGCCGAAGAAAAGACCTCGTTCGGGATCATCATCCCTGACACGGCTAAAGAAAAACCCCAGCGCGGTACAGTTGTCGCTGTAGGACCTGGCAAGAAAGATGAGCCCCTGACGGTACAAGTTGGTGACACAGTGCTGTACGGCAAATACGCCGGTACGGAAATCACTGTCGATGGCAAAGAGTACCTGATTATGCGCGAATCTGACATTTTCGCCATTCTCTAATTCACCTTCGTTTCAGTACTTGAAACGGTAAACGTTCGCTTCGCGAAGCGATCCGATTTAGTTCCTTAACTAATTGATTCAACAACCATGGCAAAACGAATTTTCTTTGATACCGAAGCCCGTGAGCGCATTAAGAAAGGTGTCGATACGCTGGCAGATGCCGTAAAAGTTACCCTCGGACCTAAAGGTCGTAACGTAATCCTCGACAAGAAATTTGGTTCTCCCGCTATCACCAAAGATGGTGTGACCGTAGCGAAAGAGATCGAACTGAAAGACGCCATGGAAAACATGGGCGCTCAGTTGGTGAAAGAAGTAGCGTCAAAAACAGCCGATTCAGCTGGTGACGGTACGACTACGGCTACTGTACTGGCACAGGCCATCTACTCGATCGGCGCTAAGAACGTAGCGGCTGGTGCGAACCCGATGGACCTGAAGCGCGGTATCGACAAAGCCGTTGGTGCTGTTGTCGCGAACCTGACTGAACAATCTCAGACCGTTGGTGACGACTTCGGCAAAATCGCCCAGGTTGCTACTATCTCGGCCAACCACGACGAAGAAATCGGTAACATGATTGCCGAGGCAATGAAGAAGGTTGGTAAAGAAGGTGTGATTACGGTTGAAGAAGCTCGCGGTACCGAAACGGAAGTGAAAACCGTAGAAGGTATGCAGTTCGACCGTGGCTACCTGTCACCGTACTTCGTGACCAACACGGAGAAAATGGAAGCTGAACTGGATCGTCCGTTCATCCTGATCTCTGAGAAGAAAGTATCGTCGATGAAGGAGCTGCTGCCGGTTCTGGAGCAGGTTGCTCAAACGGGTCGCCCGCTGCTGATCATCGCTGAAGACGTTGACGGCGAAGCGCTGGCTACACTGGTTGTTAACAAAATCCGTGGTGCCCTGAAAGTAGCTGCCGTGAAGGCTCCTGGCTTCGGCGACCGTCGGAAGGCTATGCTGGAAGACATCGCGATCCTGACGGGTGGTCAGGTGATCAGCGAAGAGCGTGGCTTCAAACTGGAGAACGCTACGATCGATTACCTCGGTCAGGCTGAGAAGATCATCATCGACAAAGACAACACCACGATCGTTAACGGTGTTGGCGCGAAAGAGGACATCCAGGGCCGCGTGAACCAGATCAAAGCTCAGATCGAAAACACGACCTCTGACTACGATCGTGAGAAGCTTCAGGAGCGTCTGGCGAAACTGTCAGGTGGTGTAGCTATCCTGTACATCGGTGCCGCTACGGAGGTTGAGATGAAGGAGAAGAAAGACCGCGTTGATGACGCCCTGCACGCAACCCGCGCTGCCGTTGAAGAAGGTATCGTAACGGGTGGTGGTGTAGCCCTGATTCGTGCGGTAGCAGCACTGGACGGTCTGAAAGGCATTAACGAAGACGAGACGACGGGTATCAACATCATCCGCGTAGCGCTCGAATCTCCGCTCCGCACGATCGTTGCTAACGCCGGTGGCGAAGGATCAGTCGTTGTGAACAAAGTAAAAGACGGTCAGGGTGGTTTCGGCTACAACGCTAAGAACGACACCTACGAAGACCTGTTCGCGGCTGGTATCATCGACCCGAAGAAAGTAACTCGTCTGGCATTGGAAAACGCGGCTTCAATCGCCGGCCTGCTGCTCACAACTGAGTGCGTGGTTGCCGATGAGCCCGAAGATGAAAAAGCAGCTCCTGGCGGTATGCCGGGTGGCGGCATGGGCGGCATGATGTAATCCTGCGCCTTACTACTTTACAAAACAGCCCCAGCCGAACGGTTGGGGCTGTTTTGTATTTAACGGTCTCTTCTGTCTTTGCCAATTGCGGTAGATTTTATACAACAGGAGTCTGATAACTCTGAGTAGGTTTGGGGTAATTTGCTGTACCAAAATGAGACTGGAATAAAAATAAGGGGCCTGACCAAGATTGGTCAGGCCCCTTATTTTTATAATGCCTTAGCCTCTTACAACGGATTCTGCTCGATGGCTTTGTTGGCGTTAATTTCACGGCGTGGGATCAGGAACTCCCACTGCTTGTCGCCGGCTGGTACGTCGAACAGGACGGCTACAGCCGGGTTGTGGTTGGCACCGTTGCGGTTCAGCGGTAGATTCATCCGCTTCAGGTCAAGGAACCGGAACCCTTCACCCCACAGTTCAATACGACGGTTGAACAGGATCTCATCGATGAGCTTGGTGCCGGTGCTGGTCGATTGCTTGTACGACGGATCACGCTTGCTGACTAGATCAAACAGAACCTTAGCCGCATCGGCATCCTTACCCTGACGAGCCAGCGCTTCGGCTTCGATCAAGTACATTTCTGCCGACCGCATATACGGAATATCGCCCATGGTACTGGTCGACGGTGTACCCGGCAACCGGAACTTCTGGTTCATGTACGGTGCGCGAATACCGCCCGGCGGCACCACCGAGTTAGCCGTAGTTGGCGCTTTTACCCACATTTTCGACCGTACGTCCGTTGATGGAATCTGGTCATACAACAGATTATTGATCAACTTGGGCGTTGCCCGGATGTTGGTAGAGTTGAAATTGCAGGAGATGTACGAGTGATACGCACCAAAAAATTCTGACTGATCTTCGAGGTGATCAAAGCCCCACATCCATTCCGGGTTTGCAATATCAGCAAAGCCTTCCTGGTACTGAGCCACAGACATCAACGTATAGCTCTTACGGGCCTCAGCCGCGTACTTAGCCGCATCGGCCCAGTTCTGCTGGGTCAGCGCTACACGTGCCTGAAAACCTTTTACCACATCGATGTTGATGTGTGACTTGAACGAACGCGACGTAGTCAGCAACCCAGCCGCTTCTGTCAGATCTTTGTTGATCTGGGTGTACACATCTTCAACCGTGGCCCGAGGCAAACCTTCAGTTGTAGGCGTTAAGACGAGCGGAACTGCAAGCTGACTGTTTGGCTTGGCCGCTCCATCGTAACGTTTTCCGTAGAGCTGTACCAGGTTGAAATACGAGAACGCCCGCAGCGCCAGTGCCTCACCTTTCAATTGTTTCCGTTCAGCATCAGTACCAGCCGCATTATCGACGTTAGCGACAGCAATGTTGGCATTACCAATGAGCCGGTAATAAAGTAAATACCCAAATTCGGACATGGTACCCACTTCGGAGCGGTGGCTCGTCCAACGCTGTTCGCCAAAATGCCAGTTATTAGAGGAGTTACTAAATACCAGGTCCTCCCCCATGACATCCATGATGATCATCATGGCCGGATGACCAAAATGGCCCTGCGAACCAAGATAACGTACGACCATCGCCCGGTAGATACCATTGATGGCTGCCGCGGCATTTTTGGTGGTGGCGTAGGCCGCAGCGGCATCAACACTACCGGTAGGAGACGTCTCCAGGTACTCTTCGCTGCATGAAGTTGATAATACCCCCAGCGCAATCAATATAGTTAATAATCTAATTTTCATTGGTTTGTCTGAAGTTTAGAGCGTTAGTGATAGACCCAGAACCAGGCTCTTGGCCGAGCTGAATACGTTGCCGGTTGTACCGCCGAAGTTTTGCTGGGCGTTCATACCCTTCCGACGCGACAGAATCAGGAAGTTCTCACCACTGACGTAAACCTGAGCATTGTTAAGGAACAGTTTGCGGGCCAAGGTGCTTGGTAAGCCATACGACAGCGTTACGGTCCGTATGTTCAGGTAGCTACCATCGATCAGCCAGCGGCTCGAAGCGGCATCGAAATCAGCCGTTCTACCGGCATCCATTCTGGGTACGTCAGTAACATCACCGGGTTTCTGCCAGCGTCTCAGAATGTCTGTGCTCTTAGCGCTACCATACCCACCTGCGCTCATCAGAGCAGCGTAGGCACCGTCGTACACTTTACCTCCAATCTGATAGACCAGCAATCCGGATAACGTAATGCCTTTAAACGTGAACGTATTCGTGATACCACCCGTCAGCTTTGGAATCGAACTTCCATGGTAGCTGAAGCGAGCGTTATTCACGTTAGTTGTAAGCGTATCACCGGCTTCGGTAATGAATGAATTGGCAGCAACATAGGTATTCGCACGGTAAAGCACTTCGCCCGTTTCCGACCTAACCCCTTGGTAGTCGCGCAGCCAGAAATCATAAATAGAGGTACCGACAGCAAGTTTTTTGGTTCCGTCGATAATTTCCGGATTTTCTTCCGGCATCTTCGTGATCCGGTTCTGAATTTTCGTCGCGTTCAGATCAATACGCCAGGTAAAGTCCTTTGTACGAACCGGCTCAACCCCCAGTTCCACTTCAATACCCCGGTTAAACATCGTTCCGATGTTCCGGGTAACCGTCTGAACCCCAGACGAAAGTGGCAACGGTACGGCAAAAATCAGATTCGACGACTGACGATTGAAGTATTCGACCGTACCAGACACCCGATTTCTGAACAAACCAAATTCCAGCGCTACGTCAAACTGGCTGTTTTTCTCCCATACCAGCGCAGAGTTCCCTAAACTACTTTGCAGGATACCTGCCTCTGTTGCGTTGTTCCAGCTCAACGCATAGAGTGGTTGCCAGGCATAATAGCTGATGGCAGCCCCATCGGCCGTATTACCACCACCGTCGTTACCGGTTTGTCCGTATGAACTCCGCAGTTTCAGCAGATTAATGGTTGGGATTGCCTGAATAAATGCTTCCTGATCCAGACGCCACGCGCCACTGATGGAGTAGAAGTTACCCCATCGTACATCGCTGTAGAATTTACTTGATCCGTCGCGACGAACCGAACCAGAAAGGAAGTATTTCTGATTGTAGTCATAGTTGAAACGAGAGAAGAAGCCTTCAACCCGGCGGACATTGTACACCGAGTTAAGGTTCGTCGTAGTAGTGAAGTTGATCAATTCGACGTTTCCGTCCAGAATCTGCTGCGACCGTGAACCAGTCAGGTAGTTGTCGTTAACCTGGAAATTTTCGTGACCCAGTAAAACATCGATCGTATGCGGACCAAACGATTTATTGTAGTTCAGCAGTTGGTTCAGGTTGTAGCTGGAAATATTTTCAAATTCGTGCGTTGCCCGACCAGCCGGTGCGCCGTCGCCAATCTCGGGGTTACCAAAAGTGACTACATTCGTATTCGTCAGGTCAGCACCGATGTTGGTCGAGAATTTAAAATCTTTCAGGAACGTGATTTCAGCAAAACCACGGGCTCCGAACGTATTCCGCCGGAAATAGTTCTGGTTCAGGAGCGTTTCAGCAATGGCGTGCCGCCCACCGTACTGAGGCCGCGAGGGCAGACCCAGGCTGGTCAGGTTACCATAATCCCACCGCCGTTGACCGTTCGGCAGGGTTAAGAACTGACCGGGGTTAGCTGGATCATAAGCATATACCGGAAAAATCGGCCCCATTGTTCTGGAGAAGAAAAACGGGTTCACGAACGTAGTGCCGCCATCGGCCGGTACGTCAGCCTGGTTTGACCGGATAATCGTGGTTGATAGGTTAGCCCCTGTTCTGAACCACGGTTTCACCTGGGAGTTGACATTCAACCGGGCTGTATAGCGTTTATAGTCAGACCGTATCAGAAAGCCTTTATCGCTCAGGTAACCGGCCGACAGGAAGTAATCAGATTTTTCCTGACCACCCGAAAAGCTTAGGTTTACTTCATCGCGATTGCCCTGCCGCATCAGCGGTTTCTCCCAGTTTAAATCGTCGGGCGAATAGATCAGTCTGGCGTTAGGGTTCATCTGCCCGTCGGTATTAACCAACTGGTTGAACGGTACGTCATATACGTTATAACCGACCAGGCTGCCAAGACGGTTTGTGGCATCGAGGTTTGCCGCTGAGAGCGATACCGGGTTGGTAGCGCGGTAAGCAACACTGTTGCGGTATTGCTCCCACATCAGTGGGTAATATTGGTCAGGGCCAACGCGATCATATTCAGGCAGAGCGCGGGTATTTACCCCTTTGGTCATGTTAACCGAAATGCTGCTCCGGTCTTTCTGCCCTTTCTTGGTCGTTACAACCACTACCCCGTTGGCAGCCCGAGACCCGTACAATGCCGTGGAAGCTGCATCTTTAAGTACGGTTATACTTTCAATGTCCTGCGTGTTCAGGTTAGCGATGCTGGCCGTGTAGGGCACGCCGTCGACCACATAAAGCGGATCGTTACCCGACGAAATAGAACCAAAACCCCGTATCCGAATGGTTGGAGCTGTACCAGGCTGACCACTACCCGCCGTCGTCTGGATACCGGGTGCTGAACCCGCCAGGGCCTGAGCAAAGTTTGTAATTGGTCGCTTCTTGAGCTGTTCATCTGAGATAACACCCGCTGAACCGGTAAAGGAAGCTCGTTTGGCCGTACCGAACGTCGTTACGATCACCTCTTCCAGATTAGAGGCATCCGACATCAACTGGATTGAAAAATTGGTCTGGTTACCTACTGCCACTTCCTGGGTCGCGTACCCCACAAAACTGATTACCAGGCGTCCGTCGGCCGGCGCTTCAATCCGAAACTGGCCGTCGGCATTTGTGTTTGTTCCGCGTTTCGTACCCTTCAGCACGACAGTAGCACCAGGAATAGCCGACCCATCATCAGCCGTCACCGTTCCTGTCACGATCCGGTCCTGCGCCAGGGCCACCTGACCGCATAGACTCACGAGCAAAAGACAGAGGACTTGTAAAAACTTTCTCATAGTTTAGATTATGAAGTAGAAACAGCCCGAAAGTTATTTAATAAATTCTTATCAGTCGGCGTTTTATCCTTATAAAATTCTTAGAAACCGTATTTTGCAGAATAAAATACCAAAAATTAAAGATTTTAACATAGATCATAAAAATACAAGCTCTATAATTTTAGTAGCAATTGTTGTCGGAGTTCTCATCTAAATAGTAAGTTTAATCTTTGCGCTTCCGTAGCTCTCAAATAAGCAAGTCTAATTTTATCATTCTCATTTACGATTGCAGATTTAGAAGAATAACTTAGGAATTTCCCTAACTATTGCTGCGTATAAGTACTCATTTTTTAGATTGTGGAGTTTGTTAATCACTACAATAATCGACTGACACATAGATACTTAAAGGACATATTAAAATTTTTTTTGGAAAATAGAACCTTTATTTGCTACTTTTGTTCTATAATTGCGTCGAAAAGAAAAGTTTTTCATAACGTTGAGTAAATCAGAAAGCCAAGAGAGTGTCTCGCTTGGCTTTTTTGTTTTTGGGCCTGCAAATCCATAATTAGACAGGTTTATAGTCTTCTGCTGTTCCAGATGGAACCCACTCTTCCCGGCGGTTTTTTATTGCTCCTACTCTCTTGATAATCCCTCCTTTTGGTATATAACCAGAAACCTTCCTAAACCAGTATTGCCTTGTCGCCGTTGATTCGTTGGTCGGCGGGCGGTTTCGTAGTTGATTTTGGGAGCTTGGTCTAAAAATGTTTTTGGGTACTAACCGGCTCACTTTTCTTTGACCATCCCTTTCTCAATGACGTATGAAGCGGCTGGTTCTCTTTTTTCTGTGCGGTGTATCATCCAATCTGAGTGCTCAGACCTACGTGGCCAATGTCCAGGAAGCTTTATCGCTGGCCCGCCGTAACAATCCGGAACTGGTCAACGCCCGTCAGAATCTGGTCGTCCAGGAGCAACAAAAGACGGCGGCCCGGGCGAATCTTCTACCCCAGGTCCGGCTATACGGTAACCTCGACTACAACTACGCCTTACCGGTACAGCTTGTCCCGGCCGAGTTCCTGGGGGGCCGTCCCGGCGAGTTTCAGACGCTGCGTTTCGGCTTGCCGTGGTTTCTGACGGCTACGGGTGAAGCTACCGTTCCGGTCGTAAACCGACCTGCCCGCGCCGATATTGCCATCACGAATCAGAATCTGCAAATTCTGGATAGTCAAAACCTGGTTTTGCACGATGAAATCTCGACGCAGACGGCCCGGGTCTATCACGCAACGCTGCTTACCCGGGCCGCTATTGATATTACTCAGCAAAACCTGTCGGCCGCCGATACCTTAACCCAGATTGCCAAGGCCCGGCTGGATAAAGGACAGATTGAGCCGCTGGAATACAACCGCATTCGGTCAGTACAACTCACTACCGCCGACGTCTTGTATCAGAATCGGCTTTCGTTCGTGCGAAATCTGAATCAGCTCAAACTACTGCTGGGCCTGGCCCCGACCGACAGTCTGGTGTTAACGGAAAATCTGGCGAACCGGCCCATTAACGGCCTGGCCGGAACCGACACCCTGGCTCCGGCCGAACGACCGCAGGTAACTCTCCGGCAGGCGCAGGTAGAGCTGGCTAAGTTACAGGTGAATCGCGAACGACTGACCCGCTGGCCTACGGTGTCGGGCTACATTCGTTATTCGCAGCAGGCGCAGCGAGATCAGTTCAATTTTCTTAATGTTGACCAGCGTTGGTTCACCATCGGAGTGGCCGGTTTACAATTCAATTTTCCACTGTATGCCGGTGGATTGCGCAACAGCAACATAGCACGAGCCAAATTACAGCTCAAGCTTGATCAGGCCGAACTGGATTACGAACGTAACCGGCAGCAGACCGACAATGAGGATATCCGCAATACATACAATCAGGCTGTTCAGTCGCTGGACCTCAACCGGCAGAACTACGAGCTTAATGCCCAGAACGTTCAGATTGCGCTGGTGAAGTACCGGTCGGGGCTGTTTGCGTATGACCAATACCTGAACGTATTCAACGAATCGCTCACGGCTCAGAACCGCTACCTCAACAACCTCTCGAACGTCTTTATTAACCAAACGATTTTACAGATTCGCAATGGAAAATAAGTACACCAGCGGGCAGCCTGGATTGCCCGTCGCCATACGAATGTATCCGAACAAGTGGATGGCTCTCAGCCTGCTGGTTCTGACCGCATCGGTGGTGGTTACCTGCAACCGCAACGATGAGGGTGTATCCCCAACCTACCGGGACCTGACGGAAGCGGTTTATGCGTCGGGGAATGTGTACCCCCGCAATGAGTACACCGTTACGGCTGACGCCAACGGCATTCTGGAGCAGCGGCTTATTAACGAAGGCGACTCCATCCAGCGAAATCAACTGCTGTTTGTCCTGGAAAGTAACACGGAAGACGCCCGACGCGCAGCGGCTGCTACGGCCCTTCGGCAGTCGCAGGCGAACCTGCAGGCAAACTCGCCGGTACTGGCCGAACTGGAAGCGCAGGTTCGCAACGCCCGCGTTCGGCTGGCGAACGACTCCCTCAACTACGCCCGGTTTCAGGACCTGTACCGGCAGAATGCTACGTCGCGGGCCGAGCTGGAGCGGGCCGAACTGAACTATACGTTGTCGCGGAACAACCTTCGGGCGCAGCTTAACACCCTGGCCCGTACGCGCGACCAGCTTCGGCTGGATGTAGCCAATAACCGCAGCCAACTGGTGTCAACGATTGAAGCTGACCGAAGCACCCGTGTTCGTAGCCTCGTGGAGGGGAAAGTGTACGAAGTGTATAAAGAACCCGGCGAGGTCGTCAGGCCGGGCGACCAACTGGCTCTGGTGGGCAGCGGTCGTCAGCTTTACGCACAACTGGCGGTCGATGAAAGCGACTTCGGCAAAATTCGCGTCGGGCAATCGGTCGTGATTAAAACCGATGTGTACGCCGATAAGGTCTTCAACGCCCGCGTCACGAAAGTATACCCCAAGCTCAACCGTACGGACCAGTCCTTTCGAGTCGATGCTGAGTTCACGGGTGCCAAACCTGATGCCTACTACGGTCTGACGGTAGAAGCCAACATCATCGTCAGCCAGAAACAGCGGGTGCTCACTATTCCAAAGTCGTACGTATTCGGCAACGATAGCGTATGGATAGATCAGAACGGTAAAAAACAGAAAATCCGCATCGTGAAGGGAGCCGAAAACTTTGACCTGGTAGAAGTGAAAGGTGGGCTTACGGAGAAATCCGTAGTGCTTAGTGCAGAATAGTTTTTACCGCAAAGACGCAACGTATTTCGCTAAGAACGCCAACTAACTCTTTGCGACCTCCGCGTTTCCCTTTGCGTCTTTGCGGTTAACACATAAACTATGAACATCAGAATAGCCGCGCAGATTGCGCAGACACACCTGCTGGCCAAGAAACGCCAGACACTCGTGGCCATGCTCGGCGTTACGTTCGGCATAGCTATGTTCATCACCATGATCTCGTTCATGCAGGGCGTCAATCAGTTTCTGGAGGATTCGGCGCTGGATGCCAGCCCGCACGTCCGGATTTATAACGAGGTGAACACCCAGCGCCCAAGCCTGATTGAACAGTTAAATCCCGGTGACTTCAATGTCGTGTACCACCAGAAACCCAAAGACGAACTGGCGCGGCTTAAAAACGGCCTAGCCATTGCACAGCGGATAGAAAAAGAACCCGGTGTGCTGGGCGTTTCCCCCCAGGTAGCCACGCAGGTATTCTACAACAACGGACCCATCCAACTGTCGGGCACGATCTCCGGTGTGGATATCGAGCGCGAAAACCGGCTTTATAACCTGGCGTCGCGGCTCAAGTCGGGCAGTATCAACGCGCTACGTACCAATCCCGACGGGCTGATTATGGGCTCAACGCTGGCCCGTAAACTCAACGTCCGCACCGGCGATAAGGTGACTATCACGACACCGGGGGGCGGCACGCGCATCCTGCGGGTGGTTGGTACGTTTGGGTTTGGCGTCGGCACTGTCGACAATACTAAGAGCTACGCCAACCTGTCGACAGTGCAGGAGATTTTACAGAAAGACCCCAGCTACATCACAGACATTCACCTCAAGATGTTCGATCCGCTACGGGCGATTCCGTTCGGAAAGAAGTTGCGGGCCGAATATGGCTACTACACCGAAGATTGGGCCACGGCCAATCAGGCTATTTTGGCGGGGGAGCAAATCCGGAATATGCTTACCTACGTCGTGTCCATTACGTTGCTCGTCGTGGCCGGATTTGGCATCTACAACATCATGAACATGACGGTCGTCAACAAAATCAAGGACATCGCCATTCTGAAAGCCACAGGCTTCGACGGTAAAGATATTGTCGCCATCTTTCTGTTACAGGCCGCTTTCATTGGATTATCGGGGGGGCTGCTTGGGCTGGGGATTGGCTTTGGCCTAAGCTACCTGTTGTCAATTACGCCGTTTGAAGCGGGGGATTTTCTGAGTATCAGAACCTTCCCGGTCATTTTTTCCAGTACGTACTACGTAATGGGTCTTGTGTTTGGAATCGTTACGACCGTGCTGGCGGGCTATTTCCCCTCGCGGAAAGCCGCGCAGGTAGATCCGGTATCCATTTTAAGGGGCTAATTTCCAGATGACTGACCTGTAGAACGAATCATTCAGCAAGTCAATCCATCACTAGTCAATCATTAACTCAATGAGCACTGTTCTCAAAGCCCAACATGTTACTAAATACTTTTACGACCCGGAAAAATTTCAGGTCCTGAAAGACATTACCTTCGAGGTACGGAAAGGCGAATTTCTGTCCATCGTGGGTAAATCGGGCTGTGGTAAATCGACGTTACTGTACCTGCTTTCAACGATGGATACCGACTACGAAGGCGACATCGAAATGGCGGGTGTAACGCTGAAAGGCCGGAATCAGGATTTTCTGTCGCACTTCCGCAATGAACATCTTGGCTTTGTCTTTCAGTTTCACTTCCTGCTGCCGGAGTTTACGACCCTGCAGAACGTAATGCTGCCGGGACTGAAATTGGGGAAGTACTCGGAAAAAGAGGTAGAAGAGCGGGCGATGGAAAAGCTTCGGCTGATCGGCATGACCGAACACGCCCGCAAACCCGCCAGCAAGCTCTCGGGTGGGCAGCAGCAACGAGTCGCTATCGCCCGGGCGCTGATCAACGAACCGACGATCATCATGGGCGACGAACCAACCGGCAACCTGGATAAGGCCAATACCGAAAACGTATTCGAGATTTTCCATGAACTGGCGGATAAAGGACAGACTATCATTGCCGTTACGCACGACCCTGACTTTGCGGCCGGCACCGACCGTATTATTGAAATGAGCGATGGCAGCATTATCTCTGAACACAAGAATTCGTAGGTTCCTGCGCCCCCCGCGTCGGTACGTGTACGCTGCCGCGCTGATTATTAGTACGTTTCGCTACGTACTAATACTACGTTTTTTCCCGCAATTTAATGGTGATGAACGGTTGTTCATTTCAGTTATCAGCTTCGCCTTTGTTATTTTCATGTGGGAAAGCGTCAACGCGTTCAACGAATATCTGAACCGCCTATTACCGTTTGAGACCGGTGTATTAAGGCGATTCTTCGTACAGACCGGCACCTGCCTGATCGTACTCATTGCCCTTCAGACGAGCCTGACCAGCTACTTTGAGCGCTACTATAGCGAGTATTTCCCAAGCCAGTTCGCCAATGCCATCAAGGTAGTTTCGTTTGGCCTTAACGTTTTTATCGTCGTATCCGTCAACACGGCCTACTTTGGCTTCTACTTCTTTGAGAAATGGAAAAAGAACCTACTGGAGAAAGAAAAGTGGGAAAAAGAGAAAGCCGTGCTGCAAAAACAGCGGCTCAATGCGCAATACGAAAACTTAAAAAACCAGCTCAACCCACATTTCCTGTTCAACAGCCTCTCCTCGCTGGATGGTCTGATTGACGAAGACCCAACGCTGGCCCGCAAGTTTCTGCAACAACTGTCAAAGGTATTTCGGTACGTGCTTCAGCATAAAGAAAAAGAACAGGTACCGCTCGAAACGGAATTGTCGTTCATCAAAAACTACGTATCGCTGCTCAAAACCCGCTACGACGGTGCGCTGGAAGTTACATTTCAGATTGCCGACGACGCACTGGAGCAGGCTATTGTTCCCGTCACGCTCCAGGTCCTGATTGAAAACGCCATCAAGCACAACACCATCAACGCAGCGAATCCGCTCACGATCAGTATCACTGCGGGCAACGGATGCCTGACCGTAGCGAATCCGGTACAGCGAAAACGTCAGGTCGCTACGTCGAACGGCCAGGGCCTGAACAACCTCAAGATGCTCTATCAGTATCTGAGTCCGGTTCCTGTTATTATTACGGAAAAGCAGCAGTTGTTTTCCGTTCAGATTCCGCTGTTGACGATGGATGCGACCCGCCTATCCGACGTCAACGCTGCCAAGCCAACGCCAACTGTATGACCATTCTGCTGATCGAAGACGAGCCGGTAGTAGCCCGTCAACTGGAAAAACTGGTCCGCCAGCTCGAACCTCAGGCAACCATTGACGGGCCCCTTCCCAGCGTCGAGCAGGTTGCGGACTACCTGCAGAATAACCCGCGGCCCGACCTCATCATCTCCGATATTCAGTTGTCGGACGGGGTTAGCTTCGACGTGTTTGGGCGGCTGGAGGTCTCCTGCCCTATTATTTTTACGACGGCCTACGACGAGTACGCAATTCGGGCGTTTAAACTCAATAGCCTGGATTACCTGCTCAAACCCATCGACCCCGACGACATGCAGTCGGCCCTCGCCAAGTTTCACCGGTGGCAACCCGACGGCGATAATTTCCAGCAGCAATTCCGGGCGTTCCTGGCCGATATGACCGGTCATTCTACCCACAAATCATACAAACGTCGGTTTACAGGCCACTACCTTCGCCAGATCGTGTCGGTACCGCAGGAGCAGGTAGCCTATTTCTGTCGCGACGAGGTCATCTATCTGCACACGTTAACTGGCCAGAAGCTTATAACGGATTACGTTACGCTTGATGAACTGGAAGAACTGGTAGACCCGGCCGCTTTTTTTCGGGCCAATCGCCAGTATCTTGTCCATCTGGAGGCCATCACCGGCTACCAGCCTCACTACAGTGGAAAACTGCTGCTCACGCTTCGTCAACCCAGTTCGCTGGAAATCACCATCAGCAAAGACAAAGCCCCGGCTTTCCGAAAGTGGTTTGAGCAAGGTTAATACGGTTCTATTCTAAAAAAATTACACACCCTAAATTAAACACTTGTTTAGTTCAAATAAAAGTTCGTACTTTGCATGAGTTAGCATTACCATGGCAGAGGACGCACAGGATACGGAACAGAAAATAAAAAATGCCGCCCGGAAAGTCTTTCTGGAGCAGGGATACGAAGGGGCTAAAATCCGGCAGATTGCCGATGAAGCCGGCGTCAACCTGGCTATGGTTAACTACTATTTCCGAAGTAAAGAGCTGTTATTCAAAAGTATATACCTCGATACGTTTCGGGAGTTTTTGGGGCGCATGGTGATGATGTTGAACGAGCAAACTCCGCTGGAAGTAAAGATCTGGAAGATCATCGATCGGTATACTGACTTTATTCTGGATAACCCATTGTTGCCCATGTTCGTATTAGCTGAACAACGGCAGGACGGAGTACCCATCTTTAAAGAACTGAATGTAAAAGGCATCGTTGAGGGGTCGTTCTTTAGAAAACAACTACTGGAAGAAGCAGAAAAAGGGGCTATCCGGACAGTTGAACCATTACAGGTCATTATTACGATCATGAGCAGTGTCATTTTTCCGGTTATAGCAAAGCCAATCGTATCGTATGTTGGAGCGCTTGATGATGCCGGCTTCAGGCAGTTCATGGAAACTCGCAAACAGATCGTTCCGGAAATGATTATGGCTTACCTGAGACAGACTTAAATTTTTTTACCCCTTAACTAAACAATTGTTTAGAACAACCGTTTGTATACGATGAAAACTTACCTAACTGGATTCATCTGGCTTCTTGGCCTACCGCTCGCTGGGCAGCCTACGATAACGCTCCGGCAGTGTTATGAAGCTGCCCGGACAAACTATCCGTTGCTGCGCCAGACGGCCATTCTGGAGCAAACAAAGGCGTTGGCCATCGCTACGCTGAACACCAATCGTCAGTGGCCACAAGTAGCTGTCAATGGGCAGGCTTCGTGGCAATCGGACGTAACGCGTCTGCCCATTGAACTGCCTAACGTAGCGATTCCGGTGCTGAGCAAGGATCAGTATAAACTGACGCTGGACGCCACTTATCCAGTGTACGACGGCAACCTGACCCGACTCCAGACCGATGTGCAACGTGCCAGCACGGCCGCTGCCCAGCAACAGATCGACGTGGAGCTGAACCGACTAAACGATCAGGTTAATGCCTATTTTCTCAACGCGCTGCTCACCGACGAGAACCGGCAGCTTACGCAGACGTTACTGACCGACCTCCGAAACCGAATCGAGAAACTCCGGGCAAGTGTCCGTTTTGGTACGGCGGCCCAGATGAACGTCGATGGCTTGCAGGCCGAGGTACTCCGCGCCGAACAGCGACTGGCCGACCTGAATGCCACGCGCCGTGGTCTGCGCGATGGGCTACAGATCCTGACAAATCTGCCCATTACCGACAGCACTCAACTGGTGGTCGAGCCGCCCGCTCACCCCGTCGGGAGTCTGCCCCTGAACCGCCCGGAACTGGCCTTGTATCAGTCGCAGCGATCGTTGTATGACGCTCAGCTACGATTGGCCGACAACCGCCTGAGACCCCGATTCAGCCTGTTTGCTCAGGGGGGATTTGGACGGCCTGCTCTGAACTTCCTGGACAATACGTTCAAAGGATTTTTCATCGGTGGTCTCCGGTTGAACTGGAACCTATCGGCCGCATACACCATCCAGAACGAGCGGCAAACGCTTCGGCTCAACCAGCAAACGGTCGATGTACAGCAGGCGACGTTTGAGAAAAATCTGGCGCTTCAATTACGACAGCAGCAAACCGAAATTGACCGGCTACAGAGCCAGCTCGAGCAGGATGCGGCTATTGTTGACCTACGTACCAGAGTCAGACAGGCTGCGGCCGTGCAACTTGACAATGGTGTGATTGCCGCCCGCGACTACACGACCGAATTGAACAACGAAAACCAGGCCCTGCTAAATCAGAAGCTCCACGAGCTGCAACTGCTACAGGCCCGTATCCAATACCGAACCTTAATCGGCAATTAAGCTATGAAACGAGTCCTCATTCCTTTGCTACTAAGTCTCATAATAACGGCCTGCCAGTCCGACGACGATGCCGCCGATGCCTACGGAAATTTCGAAGCCGTTGAAACCACCGTCTCCGCCGAAGCGACGGGTACACTCCTGCGCTTTTCGGTTGAAGAAGGGCAAACGCTGAGCACCGGACAGGCGGTCGGCAAAATCGACACAACGCAGCTTCAGCTCCGCAAGGCGCAACTCCTGGCCAGCCAGCGGGCCGTTCGGAGCCGGACGCCCGACGTGTCGGCCCAGCTCTCGGCTTTTGCTGATCAGATTGCCGTGCAGCAGGAGCAACTGAACACCCTGCAACGCGAGAAAGAACGAACCAAAAATCTGATCGCTGCGGGAGCCGCCCCCACGAAGCAACTTGACGACATCAACGCTCAGATCGACGTAACGCAGCGGCAGATTGCCCTGATCCGGCAGCAGCGGGTTGCGCAGGCATCGGCCCTGCAAACACAGCGGAGCGGCACTACGGCCGAAACCGCCCCCCTCGCCGAGCAGGTGAAACAACTGAACGATCAGATAGCCAGGGCTACCGTTGTCAATCCGGTGGGCGGCACCGTTACGGTCAAGTACGCGGAGCCCGGCGAAGTCGTCAGCTACGGAAAACCTCTGTACAAAATCGCGGCTCTGACCGACATTACGCTTCGGGCCTATGTCAGTGGCGATCAGTTGGTCAACGTAAAACCCGGCCAGAAAGTCAAGGTATTTGTCGATGCACCCAACGACCAGTTGAAACCTTACGAAGGAACCGTCGCATGGATTTCGAGCAAGGCGGAGTTCACGCCGAAAATCATCCAGACCAAAGATGAACGGGTCAATCTGGTGTATGCCATGAAGGTGAACGTCAAAAATGACGGGGCTCTGAAAATCGGCATGCCAGGCGAGGTTAAGTTCAACTAGGTTTCGGGTCTCGACCAATGCCTGTAAACCCATCCACTATGGACGCTATAGTCATCGATAACGTATCGAAAGCCTACGGGAGTACCAAAGCGGTGCAGACGGTATCGCTGTCGGTAAAACCGGGCGAACTGTTTGGATTGATTGGTCCCGACGGAGCCGGAAAGACAACCTTGTTCAAAATTCTGGTTACGTTACTTCGCCCCGATGAGGGCCGGGCTACGGTGGTTGGTCGCGATGTAGTAAAGGACTTTCGGGCTTTACGGTCGCTGGTGGGATATATGCCAGGGCGATTCTCGCTTTATCCTGACCTGACTGTTGAAGAAAATCTCTCCTTTTTCGCGACGGTCTTTGGTACCTCCATCCAGGCTAACTACGACCTGATCCGAGAGATATATGTTCAGTTGGAGCCTTTCAAAGACCGGCGGGCGGGTGCGCTTTCCGGAGGTATGAAGCAAAAACTGGCCCTGTGCTGCGCCCTGATTCACAAGCCGGAGGTACTGTTTCTGGACGAGCCCACGACGGGCGTCGATGCCGTATCGCGCAAGGAGTTCTGGGAGATGCTTCAGCGCCTGAAAGAGCGGCAGTTGACCATGCTGGTGTCGACGCCATACATGGACGAAGCCAATCGCTGCGATCGGATTGCGTTGATGCAAACCGGCCAGATTCTGGCGATAGATACGCCCTCGGGCGTAGAACATCTGTTCCGAAAACCGCTCTACGCGGTGAAAGCGGCCGAAACCTTCCGGTTGATCCAGGACCTGCGCAAGGCTCCGTTCACGCAGACCTGTTATGCATTTGGCGAATACCTTCACCTGACTACCGAGGAAGGAACCACGCCCGCCGACATTGATCGGTACCTCCGCGAACGACGCCATGAACACGTAACCATCAAGCCGATTCAGGCGGGTATCGAAGATAGTTTTATGGCCCTGATGCAGCATGGATAAGGCAGTGATCACCAACAAGCTGACCAAGAAGTTCGGCGATTTCGTAGCGACCAACGAGATTACGTTCGACGTGGCGCAGGGTGAAATCTTTGGGTTTCTGGGGGCCAACGGAGCCGGAAAAACCACCGCCATCCGGATGCTCTGTGGACTGCTGAAACCGACCTCCGGCGATGCCCGGATTGCTGGCTTCGATGTGTACCGACAGACCGAGCAGATCAAGCAGGTAATCGGCTACATGAGCCAGAAGTTTTCGCTTTATGAAGACTTGACTGTACGAGAAAACATCCGGTTTTATGGGGGTATTTACGGGCTCAACCGTGCCGATCTGAAAGCCAAATCCGACCAGATCATCGAGCAACTGAACCTGGGCAGTGTGGCCGACAAACTGGTAGCCTCTTTGCCCCTGGGCTGGAAACAACGGCTGGCGTTCTCGGTCGCTCTGGTACACAACCCCCGGATTGTGTTTCTGGATGAGCCCACGGGGGGCGTTGACCCGATAACCCGGCGGCAGTTCTGGGACATGATCTACGAAGCCGCCGACCGGGGCACGACCATTTTCGTGACTACGCACTACATGGATGAAGCTGAGTACTGCAACCGGGTATCGATCATGGTGGATGGTCGAATCAAAGCACTTGATACGCCCAGCGGTCTCAAACGATCGTTCGGCACGGATTCTATGGACGGAGTTTTTCAGATTCTGGCCCGGGGTACGTCGACAAAATGAGAAGGAAGGAAAGTAGAAAAGGAAATGCGAGTATTTCCCCCTTCACTTTTCTTCCCTTTCTCCTCTCCTCCCTCCTCCTTTCCTCCCTAAAAAACATGAACCGCTTTTTCGCATTTGTCAGAAAGGAATTTTACCATATCCAGCGCGACCGCCGAACTGTACTTATTTTATTCGGGATGCCGCTGGTGATGGTCATTCTGTTTGGGTTTGCGCTGACCAACGAGATTAAGAACGCCCAGATAGCCGTACTGGATTTTGACCACGGCCAGCATAGTCAGCGAATTATCGATCGACTGCTGTCGTCGGGGTATTTCCGGCTGCGGCAGAGCCTGACCTCGTACCGCGACATCGAAGCTACGTTCCGGCAGGGGCACGTGAAACTAGTCGTTGTTTTCCCCCCGAATTTTACCAACGACTACGCACATGATGGATTGGCACAGGTCCAGTTGCTGGCCGATGCGTCGGAGCAGAACACGGCCATCAGCCTGACCAACTACGCCACCAGCATTATTCAGAGCTATAACAATGAACAAAATCCACCCAACGCGGCCAGCCCTCTACAGATTTCGGTGGAGCCACGGATGGTGTTCAACCCCGACCTGAAAGGAGCCTTTGTGTTCGTGCCGGGCGTGATGGCGATGGTGTTGCTCCTGGTATCGGCCCTGATGACGTCGGTGACCATTGCGCGTGAAAAAGAAACCGGTACGATGGAAGTATTGCTGGTATCGCCCCTGAGCCAGCTTCAGATTCTGTTTGGCAAGGTGCTCCCGTATCTGCTGCTGTCGTTTCTGAACGGCTGCATCATCATCGCGCTCGGCATATTTCTGCTCGGTATTCCACTGAACGGAAGTCTACTGCTGTTACTGGCTGAAACCCTGCTGTTCATTTTTCTGTCGCTTTCGCTTGGTCTGCTGATTTCGACCATCGCCGAAACCCAGCTAGTGGCCATGTTCGCATCACTGCTGCTGATGCTAATGCCTACGATCTTTCTGTCCGGTTTCATCTTCCCGATCGAAAGTATGCCCCGCGCACTTCAATTCATTTCCCAGATTATCCCCGCCCGTTACTTCATCGACATCGTGAAAGGCATCATGATAAAAGGCGTCGGCCTCGGGTATTTGTGGAAAGAAACCCTGGTCTTAGTAAGCATGTCTGCCCTGCTGATGGGCATCAGTCTGCACAACCTCAAACCAAGATTGGAATGAAAGGGAGGAATGGATGAAGGGAAGAGGCAATCCCTTTTCTCCTTTCCTCCTCTCCTCCCTTTCCTCCCCCTTTAAAACCATGACCCGTATCCGTTTTATTATCGAAAAGGAATTCAAGCAGATCTTCCGCAATGCGGTGTTGTTGCGGATGATGCTGGCGGCTCCCGTTCTGCAATTGATTCTGTTGGCTTACGCGGCCAACTTTGAGGTCAAAAACCTGAACATCGTGGTCGTTGATCAGGACCATACTACGTATGCCCAGCGACTGGTGGGTAAATTCCGGCACATCGACAACTTCCGGCTGAAGGGCTACGTACCGGCCTACAAACCTGCTTACCGTGAGTTGCTGGCGAGCCGGGCCGACCTGATTCTGCTGATACCACCCCATTTTGAACGTGATCTGGGCAAGGAGAATCGAGCTTCAATCCAGTTACTCGTCAACGCCATCGACGGCTCCAAAGCGGGTATTGCATCGGGATACGCCCAGACAATCATCCGAAACTTCAACGACGAAATCCGTACAGAAACCGTCGCCGTTCAACAACCGGCAACCGGCGGTCGACTGGAGATCGAAAATCAGTACTGGTACAATCCACGGCTGGAGTACAAAACGTTCATGGTACCGGGAATTCTGTTTGAGCTGCTGATTCTGGTTGGGGGGATGATTGCCGCCCTGAACATCGTTCGCGAAAAGGAAATCGGTACGCAGGAACAGTTGAACGTAACACCCATCCGGAAGCACGAATTCATCCTGGGCAAGCTAACGCCGTTCGTTATTATTGGACTTGTGCAGTTTACAATGGGGTTGCTGGTTGGTATCTTCCTCTTTCAGATCCCGGTTGTGGGCAGCGTTCCGCTCATGTACGGCTTTGCATTCCTCTTTTTGTTGCTTTGCGTAGGGCTTGGTCTGCTGATCTCGGCCATTTCAGAGACTCAGCAACAGGCCATGTTCGCCGTGTTTTTCTGCCTGGTGTTGTTTATTCTGCTCAGCGGCTTGTTCTCTTCCACCGAAAACATGCCTACCTGGGCGCAATACCTCAATACACTGAATCCCCTCCGCTACATCATCGAAGTCGGCCGGAACGTGATGCTGAAAGGCAGTACGTTCCGCGACATGCAATCGCAGTTCGTAGCCCTGTTGCTGATGGCCGTAGCGTTGATCAGTCTGGCCTCATGGCGGTATCGGAAAACGGTATGAGACTGGAAAGCTACTCTATCAACCCATCACGAATGGTTAGGGTACGATCGGCCATACCCGCCAATGTTTCGTTATGCGTTACGATAATGAACGTCTGTCCCAGGTCGTTGCGAAGCCGAAAAAATAACTGGTGCAGGTCTTCGGCGTTGCGCGAGTCGAGGTTTCCGCTCGGCTCATCGGCGAAAACAATGGCCGGCTGGTTAATCAGGGCTCGTGCTACGGCCGTTCGCTGCTGTTCCCCACCCGACATCTGAGAGGGCAAGTGATTGAGCCGGTCGTGCAGGCCGAGCGTATCAAGCAGTGTTTGCGCCCGCTTTCGAACCTCTTTTTCATCCTTGCCGGCAATGAAACCCGGCAGACAGACGTTTTCGAGCGCCGAAAACTCGGGCAGCAGGTTATTAAACTGAAAGACGAACCCAATCCGCTCGTTGCGGAAACGGGCCAATTGCCGGTCGTTCTGCTTGAATACGTTCTCCCCGTCAATGGTCAAATGCCCCGAATCAGGCCGGTCCAATGTACCCAGGATATGCAGCAGCGTGGTTTTTCCGGCCCCTGAGGCTCCTACAATAGATACCACCTCGCCCGGCTCAATGGCCAGATTAATTCCTTTCAAAACAGGTAAGCTGCCGTATGACCGGCGAATATCAGTAGTTTGGAGAAGGGACATTGTCTGGGTTTACCGTTTTCGGTTTATGGTTTACGGTTTTCTGTTAGGTCGCTCGCTCGCAACAGAAAACCGTAAACCGTAAACCGAAAACGCTTTTTTTGGCTAACTTGCCCCGCAAAAATACGATTTCCAACAATCCTTGTTGCAGTTGTCATGAATATACACGAGTACCAGGGGAAAGATATCCTCAAACGCTACGGCGTCCGTATTCAGGAAGGCATTGTGGCCGAATCGCCCGAGAAAGCCGTTGAAGCCGCCAAGCAGATTATGGCGCAGTCCGGCTCCAAGTTTGTCGTGGTGAAGTCACAGATTCACGCCGGTGGCCGTGGTAAGGGCAAAATTCGCGGTACGGAGCAGCGGGGCGTGACCGTCGCCAAATCGGTTGACGAAGTACGCGACATTGCCAAAAACCTCATTGGCAACGTACTGGTAACCCATCAGACCGGCCCCGAAGGCAAGAAAGTCAACAAGGTGCTCGTCGCTCAGGATGTATTTTACCCCGGTGCTTCGGAGCCGAAAGAGATGTACATCAGTATCCTCCTCGACCGGAGTAAGGCCTGCAACGTAATTATGGCCAGCACCGAGGGCGGTATGGACATTGAAGAAGTAGCCGCCAGCACACCCGAGAAGATCGTGAAGGAATGGATCGATCCGGCCGTTGGACTTCAGCCATTCCAGGCACGTAAAATTGCGTTTGGCCTGGGCCTGGAAGGTGAAGCGTTCAAGGAGATGGTAAAATTCGTGACGGCGCTTTACAAGGCGTACGTTGATACCGACGCATCGATGTTCGAGATCAATCCGGTTTTGAAGACGTCGGATAACAAAATCCTGGCGGTCGACGCAAAAGTGAACCTCGACGACAACGCCCTGTATCGTCACCCGGATCTGGCCAATCTGCGCGACATCACGGAGGAAGATCCCCTTGAAGTTGAAGCATCGGCCAATGACCTCAACTACGTTAAGCTGGACGGAAACGTGGGCTGCATGGTAAACGGTGCTGGTCTGGCGATGGCGACGATGGATATCATCAAGCTGTCGGGTGGTGAGCCGGCCAACTTCCTCGACGTCGGTGGTGGTGCCAATGCCAAAACGGTAGAAGCTGGTTTCCGAATCATCCTGAAAGACCCGAATGTAAAGGCTATCCTGATCAATATTTTCGGCGGTATCGTGCGTTGCGACCGTGTAGCTACGGGCGTCGTGGAAGCCTACAAAGCGATCGGCGATATTCCGGTTCCGATCATTGTGCGCCTACAGGGCACCAACGCAGCCGAAGGTGCCAAGATTATCGACGAATCCGGCCTGAAAGTACAGTCAGCCGTTGAGCTGAAAGAAGCCGCCGAAAAAGTGCGGAATGTCGTTCAGGAAATGGGCCTGTAACCAACGCCATCAATGCTTGCTATCGGCACAGCCGATCAACGCAAAATAAATTTTACCAAAAAAGCCGCGTACAGAACTTGCTGACGCGGCTTTTTTGCTTTTCTGTTTCCCGACCTTTCTCCCCGTGCTTTACCAGACAACATCCGTAGTTGCTTTACACTCCGGAAATCACAACCAACCAAACGGGCATAACTGCGTATAACGGTAGCGCGCGGCCCCACCCCGAGAGCGAACAGGAAATGTATCCAGGCTGGCAGCAAAGTCAATACCTGCAAAGTATGTTTAGCGTCCGGAACGAACCGGTCGACATTGATCGCTATCCGGACGTGCAGCGGACCAGCGCCCGGGCGTTGCTCTCCCAATCATGAGCGAATGGGCTACCCTCCATTTTACCAGTTCTGAACCAACCTGAAGCAGGTCTGGGGCGGATGTGCTTTCAATACTGGCCTGATGGACCGATTCAACCAGCTCAATGCCAACGAAAAAAGGAACGTAACGTTACGTTCCTTTTTTCGTTGGCATTGAAGCCAGCTATGGCGTATTGGTTTGGAGAACGGTTTGCTGAACCTGTTTGGTCAATCGTTCAATTTCCTGCTCCTGCGACTGCGCCTTGAAGTAATAGTAAAGCCCAAACACAAGGAAAACTTTCGACAGGATGAATACGGCGATGAAAGCTGCCCGCCAGTATTTATGCACCTGAATGTGTGTATTGCTGACCTCCACATCAACGTAACCTGACCGGTCAGCGGTCGGATTTGATGAAGGCCGATGCTGTTGTTGATCAGTCTCCTCGTAGTGCTTGATTTCCTGTTGAGTAGCCTTCAACTCGACTAACTCGCGCAAAGCGGGTGGCGGTGGAACAGCCCCCTGTAAGAACTGACTTTCCAGTTTAACTTCCAGCTTGTCGAGATACAGGCCAATTTCCGGATAAGCAGCTACTGTGCGCTCGACCTCCCGCTTATCCTCGTCGGAAACCAACCCAAGCAGGTAGGCTTCCAGTAGGCCACTCGATATGTATTCCTCTGTTTTCAAAAGTGGTTACGGTTTTACGGTTACGCCTGACGAAAAGATACAAAATAATCGTGAATTGCCTTCAGCACATCGGCTTTTGGTAACTGAAGTTTTTCCGTGATTGTTTCAATGGAACAACTTTGACGGAACGCCAGTTCGAACACAACCTCCGGTAAACTTCCTTTTGCAGCAGCTCCAGCCTCTATCGGCTGCGGAAGCGGACCCTGCAAACGGGCTTTGGCTTCCAGTGCTTTCGTCCGTGCCAAACGAACGATCGCGACGGCAGTATTGCCCGGTGAGTTCACGTAACACTGCAAATCCGGCGACGAAAACATCTCGATCAATACTTCCTGCGCCTGCTCAGTCTGAGGAAGTATCTGTAAGATAATTCCGTAGGCCATAGAGCTGTAGCGATCATAGAGCGCAAGATGTTCAGCAGGTTTAGCAACTACCTGTGATACACCTCGTCCGCCGGGTCGTTCCCATTCATTCATACTGCGACTGATTACTCTGAAACGCTGGTAAATTTCGACTATACACTTAACTGGTCTAACTTTTCAGTTGCCCTTGCCCGCTCAATCAACTGACTGGAAAGAAACAACATCCGTTTGTTCTGTTCCTCACCACCTATTTACCGTATTGATAAAGTTAATGTGTAGACAAGGTAGGATGAACAGAATTTGACTTGATAAATTCAGCACACGGCGGGCGAAATCCCCCCCAAAAGGATTCGATTTGTTACTTTTTTATGTAAAAATAATCAATAACTCATTATAGACCAATCTGCAATTCCGTTTAATAAATGAGCGGAAACTGCTTACCGTTTAAAATCAATGCGATTCCCATTGGGTTTTGCATCAATTTTCCGGCCAAAAATTAGTACGTAGTGATCTATACGCAGCAAATGGTTTATAAACCACAAGAGGCATTCGCCCATGTCACACGAATGCCTCTTTAAGTTAAAAGACCTTGATTACTAGCTGCTTCTCCGGCCGCCGTTGTAATATTTCATGGCTTCTGGTATGAGTTTTTTCAGGTCGTTGATCCGACGCTGATCAGACGGGTGAGTCGACAAAAACTCAGGGGGCTTCCGACCACCGCCAGCCTGTGCCATCCGGCTCCAGAAATTAACGGCTTCCTGCGGATTGTATCCCGCCATCGCCATAAAAATCAGTCCCAGGCGATCGGCTTCCAATTCCTGCTTGCGGCTATGTGGTAAGGCCCGGCCAACCTGGTAGGCAACCGGTAACGTAGCCCCAACGGCCTGTAACAACAGCGAGTTCACCTGGCTCCGGCTGTTCTGAGCTACGGCACCTGTATACACCTGCCCGGCCTGAATAACGTTGCTGGCTATGAGCGACTCACTCAGCCGTTCGGCACTGTGTTCGGCCAGGGCGTGCGAAATCTCATGCCCCATAACGGTTGCCATACCGGCTTCGTTCTGAGTGTACGGCAAGATTCCCGTATAAACAGCCACTTTTCCTCCGGGCATACACCAGGCATTGACCTGCGGACTTTCGATCAGGTTGAACTCCCACTGAAACCCATTGATCCGGCTCCCGTAGTTATTCGCCTTCAGGTAGCTCTCCATCGCATCTTTCAGACGATTTCCGACCCGACGTACGAGTTCCGCCTGGTTATTGCCGCGAATTACCTGACTTGTATCCAGTACTTCACGATAGTTCTGAGCACTCAGCGCCAGTAACTCATCGCTTGAAATAAGTTTAAGTTGATTACGTCCAGTAATGGGTACTTTCTGGCACCCAATAGCCAGCCCGATCAGCAGCATGGCTATCATTCCTCTTTTCATATTTTGAATGGTTTTGTGTCAACTAGTCTATTCTGACTTTATATGACCCGCAAGAAGCCCGATTTGTTCCAAATATTTCAGAACGGTCGTGGTCAGGTTATCATTACTCGTTAGATTTGCAGGTCTGCCTTTCAATCAAGGTGGTGCTGAAAACCTCAGCCTGAAACCTAAGTTGCCTCAAGTTACCAGGAGGCATTGACCTGAAATTTACCCTATGAAAATTATTGCCGTCGGGCGCAATTACGCCGAACACATTAAAGAACTGAACAACGAACAACCCGACGATCCGGTCATCTTTACCAAGCCCGAAACGGCTATATTACGTAACAATGAACCGTTTTATTTTCCTGACTTCTCGACCGACGTTCACCACGAAGTAGAAATTCTGGTTAAAATCAGCCGAACGGGTAAGCATATCGACGAAAAGTTCGCCCATAAGTACTACGACGAAATCGGCATCGGTATCGATTTCACAGCCCGCGATCTGCAATCAAAACTGAAAGCCAAAGGACTGCCCTGGGACCTGGCCAAGGGATTCAATGGCTCAGCCCCCATCTCGTCATTTGTACCCAAGTCTGAATTCGCCGATCTACAGAACCTCAACTTCCGGCTGGATGTCAACGGCGAAACCCGCCAGCAAGGCAACACGAGCCTGATGCTGTTTAAAATAGATTACCTCATCTCGTTCGTATCGCGGTATTTCCTCCTGCAACAGGGCGATATCCTATTTACAGGTACGCCCAAAGGCGTCGGACCGGTTCAGCTTGGCGACCGCCTGACAGCCTACCTCGAAGACCGCAATATGCTCGAATTTGACGTTAAATAACCGAGTAAGTTTTAAAACGAGTTGAGAACATACCTATTTATAGCCGGACTTATCGGCCTGCTCAGTACGGGGTCGGCATTTGGGCAAGCCAACCGCCCCAATGAGACAGGCACGGCAACAGAACGAGCGGCCGGCAACCTGACGCTGGGTGCGGTTGCGCCCGGTTACTTTATGTTCCCCATCATGCCGGGGGGCGAGAATTCGCTGTCGGGGGGGCTGGGCGATCTGCGTGGTAATCACTTCCACGCGGGTTTGGACATTCGTACGCAGGGCCGCGAAGGACTGAACGTGTACGCAGCCGCCGATGGGTATGTTTCGCGGATTGCGGTGTTTACCGGCGGTTATGGTAATGTAATCTTTATCAAGCACCCCAACGGCCTGACTACTGTTTATGGGCACCTTAAAACTCTGAATGATACGCTGGGTACGTACCTGCGTCAACAGCAGTACGAGAAAAAGACGTTCGAGATTGACCTACGCTTTCAACCCAACCAGTTTCCGGTACGTAAGGGCGATATCATCGCGTTGTCGGGTAATACGGGCGGATCGGGTGGCCCGCACCTTCATTTTGAAGTGCGCGACGCCAACGACAACCTGATCAATCCGCTGCTGTACGGCTTCAATGAACTACAGGACAACGTACCGCCTTATTTTGAGCGGATCGCCCTGAAGACCATGACGCCCACGTCGCGGATCAACGGCGAATACCAGCGCCTGACCCTGGTTCCGGTACGTCAGGCTGATGGCTCCTACGTACTGAACAAACCCATAACGGCGTCCGGCCTGCTTGGGCTGGAGGTGCTGGCCTACGACAAAACCAGTGGCTCGCCGTATCGAAACGGTATCAATTGCCTGGAAGTCAAGATCGATGACCGGGAGGTGTTTGCCTACAACATGAACACGTTTCCGCACGAGCAGACGCGGTTCATCAACGTGCACATGAACTATGAGGTCGAGCAGTTGACCGGCCAGCGATATCATCGGGGCTATATCGCCGACGGCAATGCGCTGAGCCTGTATAAACTGGCCAACAACGCCCGGTATCGGGGACGGCTACCGTTGCTGGACGGCCAGCCGCACGAAATAACCGTCACGCTTTATGACGTATTTGACCAGTCGGCACAACTACGGTTCACGGTTTTGCCCGATACTTCTCAGGCGAACGGCCCGGCCCGGGATTCCTTCCAGGCTCGCCCAGCTACCTATACCCCCGATGAACCGGACGAGTCAGAAGCTGCGGCTACCAGTACGCCAACGGCCACTATCACTACCGATGAGAACGTCCTGAAGCTGACCGTTCGCAATGTATCGATAACTAATCCACCACCCGCCCGGTTATTTACAGGACGGAGCACGACGGAAATACCGGTCAGCTACGTACGTGGCAATCAGGCTGTGTATCTGATTGACCTGCGCAAAACCCTGCCCGATTCAGTGCAGATCGCCAACGGTATTGTGCGAACGAACTTGAAAAAACGTATTTTACCGGGTCGGAAAGATGGTTTTTCTGAGGGAGGGACCCGGTTGGACTTTAACCCAGCTACGTTGTTTGATACCCTGCACTTAGCCATGCGTCAGTTACCTGGTGGTGGCCTGGAAATCAATCAGCACACAATACCGCTGAACGATTACCTGATGGTACAGTATACCCCGACGTATCCAATCGCGATCGACACCATGCGTACGAAAGCGTACATGACCAGCGGTGGCCGACGTAAATTTCTGGGGGGCACCTGGCGGAAGGGCAAGATTGAGTTTAAAACGCGCGATCTTGGGCAGTTTCAGTTATTCACGGACACCAAGCCACCTACGGTTCAGATTCTGTCGGCAACACCAAAGGGCATTACGGCCAAAATTCGCGACGATCTGTCGGGCATCAACCAGTTCAGGGCCCTTGTCAATGGCGAATGGGTGCTGATGCAGTACGACTACAAGCGGGCTCTGCTGTGGTCGGATAAGCTGAACCCCGACGAACCTTTTGAAGAAGGCTCGGAAGTACTCGTTCAGGTAAAGGACAACGCCGGCAACATCGGTTCCGACAGCATAACTATTGAAACCCCGCGGCCAGCCGTGCGAAAGAAAGCGACACCCAAACGACGCGGGCGGAAGAGATAACCGGTTTCCTATGTTCGGTTTACGGTGTACGTCCAGAGGTATCATGTTCTCCATGGAGTCATTGAAACCGAATCGTCGGCCGCCGAAAACTGAAAACCGAAAACTATAAACCAGTATGAAACTACACATCGGCGATCAGGCCCCCGATTTTACCGCCACCGATCAGAACGGCAAGCCAGTTAAGCTGTCGGACTACCGCGGGCGGAAAGTGGTGCTGTATTTTTACCCGAAAGATGATACGCCGGGCTGCACGGCCCAGGCCTGTAACCTGCGAGACAATTACACCGACCTGCAGGCTGCGGGCTACGAAGTACTGGGCGTAAGTGTCGACGATGAGAAATCGCACCAAAAATTTATTGGTAAATACCAGTTACCATTTACTTTAGTCGCCGATACGGATAAACAGATCGTGGAATCGTATGGTGTCTGGCAAGAGAAGTCCATGTACGGCCGGACGTTTATGGGAACAACCCGAACGACATTTGTCCTCGATGAGAACGGAGTCATTACCGACATTATCGGGAAGGTTGATACCAAACAACATACAGAGCAAATTTTAAAATAAACCCCTGGCCGTCAGACGATGGATATTGGACTCACGTCGGCGAGCCAGTCAAATTAGCTTTAGCGGATAGTCCAATATCTAACGTCTACTATTTAACCTCCAAATTATGGAACTAGAAAAACTCGAAGGCATTGCCACCGCCGTCCGTCGCGATATTCTGCGCATGGTTGCAGCCGTAAACTCCGGCCACCCCGGCGGCTCGCTGGGCTGCACAGACTTCTTCGTTGCGCTTTATTTTGACATCATGCGCCGGAAGACTGACGAAAATGGCAATCCCATTTTTGACATGGACGGTCGCGACGAGGACCTTTTCTTCCTGTCGAATGGTCACATCTCACCCGTCTGGTATTCGGTGCTGGCTCGTGCCGGTTACTTCCCCCTCGAGGAATTGGGCACGTTCCGTAAGCTCGACAGCCGGCTACAGGGGCACCCCGCCACCGCTGAACATATTCCAGGTGTGCGTATAGCTTCGGGTTCCCTGGGCCAGGGCTTATCGGTAGCTTCCGGAGCCGCCTATGCCAAAAAACTCAACGGCGACGATAAGCACGTCTATGTGTTGATGGGCGACGGCGAACAGCAGGAAGGTCAGATCTGGGAAGCAGCCCAGTTTGCGCCGAACAAGAAACTCGGCAACCTGACGGCCATTATCGACCTTAACCATGCGCAGATCGACGGTACCACCAATAACGTCAACGACAACCGCGATCTGGGTGCCAAATACCGGGCCTTCGGCTGGTTCGTTGAGGAAATGAACGGCAACGATATGGCCGAAGTTATCCGGACGCTCCGCAAAGCACAGGAGAACCCTGACGTACCGACGCTGATTCTTATGCACACCGAAATGGGCTTCGGCGTCGATTACATGGTCGGCAACTACAAGTGGCACGGCACAGCCCCGAATGCTGACCAGCTTCAGCAGGCGCTGAACGGTCTGCCCCTGTCGGTGGGAACCACGGATTATTGATTTAATAGGGAAACGTACGATGTAGATGAAACGCAAAATCTTGCGTTTCTACAATCATGAAAATCAAACCCTCGCTACAGCGAATTAAGAGCAGCCAATGAAAAAATACGAATACACCGACAAGAAAGACACGCGCTCGGGCTTCGGCGCGGGCATTGCCGAATTGGGCAAGACACATCCCAATGTTATCGCGCTGACGGCTGATCTGGCCGGGTCGCTTAAACTGGAAGCGTTCATCAAGGAGTTTCCGGATCGGTTCATCCAGTGCGGTATTGCCGAGGCTAACATGATGGGCGTATCGGCCGGTTTGACCATTGGCGGCAAAATTCCGTTTGCCACAACGTTTGCCAACTTCGCGACCGGACGTGTATACGATCAGATTCGGCAGTCCATCGCGTATTCGAACAAGAACGTTAAAATCTGTGCCTCCCACGCGGGCCTGACACTCGGCGAAGACGGTGCCACTCACCAGATTCTGGAGGACCTGGGCATGATGAAGATGCTGCCCAACATGACGGTTATCAACCCCTGCGACTATAACCAGACCAAAGCCGCGACCATCGCCATTGCCGATCACGTAGGGCCAGTGTACCTGCGTTTTGGCCGGCCGGTAATTCCTATTTTCACCCCCGCCGATCAGAAATTCGAGATTGGTAAGGCGTGGCACGTCAACGAAGGCGACGCTGTTTCGATCTTCTGCACGGGTCACCTGGTGTGGGAAGCTATCAAGGCCGGTGAAATGCTGTCGGAACAGGGCATTGAAGCCGATATTATTAACATTCACACGATTAAGCCGTTGGATGAAGAAGCCATTCTGGCGTCGGTAAAGAAAACGGGTTGCGCCGTATCGGCCGAAGAACACATGATCAACGGCGGTCTGGGCGACAGCGTAGCGCAGGTGCTGGCCCGAAACTACCCCGCCCCGCTCGAATACGTCGGTGTTCACGATACGTTCGGCGAAAGCGGCACGCCCGATCAGCTCATGAAGAAATATGGTCTCACCGCCGACAAGATTGTTGAGCAGGTGAAGAAAGTAATGGCAAGAAAATAAGTTTGTAGTTAGTAGTTAGTGGTTTGTAGTTGGCTGACGCAAGAAAACAACACGCGTCAGCTAACTACAAACCACTAACCACTAACTACAAACTACTCACGAATGACTGACGAAGAACTCCTAGCAAAATACCGCGATCCGTCGAGCCGGAACTATGCCTTTAATCTGCTGGTGCGCAAGTATCAGCAGAAAATTTATTGGCATATCCGAAAGATGGTTATTGACCACGACGACGCCGATGATCTGGTGCAGGAGACATTTATCAAAGTTTGGAACAGCCTGGAACAGTTTCGGGGTGACAGTCAGTTATATACGTGGATATACCGCATCGCTACCAATGAGTGTCTTAACTTTCTGAACAAGAAACGTCGGCGCTTCTTTCTGCCCATCGGCGATGTGGAGGGCGAACTGATGGAGAAACTGGAATCCAATACCGACTACGTTACGTCAGGAACGGAACCCAGCGGAGAGGAAGTCCAGCTGAAACTTCAGAAAGCGTTGCTGAAACTACCCGATAAGCAACGGTTAGTATTTAACATGAAGTACTTCGATGACATGAAGTACGAAGAAATTGCCGAAATTACGGGTACGTCGGTTGGGGCGCTGAAGGCATCCTATCACCTGGCCGTCAAAAAAATTGAAGATTATATAAATAATTCTGATTCTACCGATTAAACCACGTCCGTTGGTGGCTGTCCAATAACAAAACGTAGCCCGGAACGGGTCACTGGCTACAACGATGATGAACGATAAAAAACCTATACGGATTGAGGAATTAGCGCGGGAACATCCGCTGCGACAGCAGCCGTTTTCCGTGCCGGAGGGTTACTTTGATTCGCTGCCTTCGCGGGTGCAGGCGCGGGTAACCCGAAAGAAACCCGGCTTTAGCATCAGTTGGTCATGGCAGCGAACGGCAGCTACGCTGGCCGGTGCGAGTCTGATTGCCGTACTAGTGTGGCAAACGCTGCCGCAACGGCAGGAATCGCTTGGAGCCGATACGCTGGAGGGTGTAAGCGATGCCGCCATTGCCAGCTATCTGGAAGAACAGGGTGTCAACCCCTATGAGTTAGCCGAACAGCAGGATATTCAGTCGTCGTTCAGTACGGATTCGACAATTATCCAGTACCTCGACGTAAAACCCGATGATATTCAGCGCTATTTTGACGAAAAAGGCTATTCCGAAACGTCGGGCAGCGAACCGGTTAACTCATAGTTAAACAGTTTATTCTATACTAATGAAACACGTATTGCACAGTTGGTTGCTGATGTTGATGCTGACAACGGGCGTTGCTTATGCGCAAGATGGGCGGCAGCGGATCGAATCGGCCCGGATCGCTTACATCACCAACCGATTAAACCTGACCACGGAGCAGGCGCCCCAGTTCTGGGCCGTCTACAATGAATATAATGGCAGAAAGCAGGAGCTTAACCGCCGGCTGCGGCAATTGAGCGGTGATCCGACCCGCCCAGGTCTGACGGAGTCAAATGCGCTCGCCGATCTGAAAGAAATTAATGCAACCAAGCAGAAGATTGCGGACCTGGACGATGAGTACATGAGCCGTTTTCTGAAAGTGATATCCCCCCAGCAACTGCGCGAATTATACAGCAGCGAGCGGGAGTTTAACAAGATGTTATTGAACCGATTGGGAAGTCCCCGACAATGACGCCCACAATCGACCAACCGTTTTACATAAACCTATGGAAATAAAAACCCCGGCCGCGCTTGCAGCCGGGATTTTTTGTGTTCAGACATCGGGGAATTTTAGTAACGCTTCACGGTAAAGCTCGATACGCCCCCATCGAACCGGATGTTGATTTTCTTGGTAGTCGTATCGTAGCCAGGACTTACGTATTCTCCGTTGCTGGTTTCGGTGAAGCCGTCAAGCTGATTAACGTTCAATGCGCCGTCTTTTTTGATGCGGCAACCCACTTCTTTGGGTACCTCTACCGTCACGGACGCTACGCCGGCATCAAGCTTCACATCCATCAGATCGGCTTTTGCCCCTAGTTTAAGATCCAGATCCGAGGCCCCGACACCTACTTTTAGCTCTTTGATAGCATATTGACTCAAATCCAGATCGGCATCGCCAGCCCCCAGACCAACATCGATTGTCCAGAGAGGTTTGTCGTTCAGATGTACGTCCACGCGGTTCTCAAAATCACCGTCCTTCAATCGAATCTTCTGATTTTCTTCGGTTGGTTTAAGCTCAATGGTTGGGATGCGGGTTGTAGGGTCGCGCTCTACGGTCATCGAATAATTACCAATCGTCTGCCGGGTATCGGCCTTGATCAGTTCCGATGTGGGTTCACTGATGGTGAAGCGCCCGGCGCCACCCGCCAGCTTCAATACGGCTTCGCGGGTATCAGGCTCCATCACCTCCGTAAACGTATTACTACGTACTTTTCCTCTCTCTGAAACCGACGAATTATCGTCGTCGTCATCCCGCCCCGAATCGTTGTCGTCATCATCGTCGTGATTCCAGTGGAATCCGGAGCGATGATCGTCCCGGTCCCGGCTGAAGAGCCCGAACAAAGTGAACGGAACGGCTACGGCCAGTAAAACCGTCGTAACGATCGACGCGGCACTACCCTGTCGTTCGAGAATCAGATTGATACCCGCCAGGATGAGCAACACCGGCCAGAAGTTGGCGAGAGAATGCCAGTCGAAATCAATCCAGTCGGCACGACGCGCAACGATCAGCAGGCCGAACGTAATTAACGCGACGCCCCAGAATAATCCACTATTTCGTCTTCGCTGCATGGCTTAAGTAGGTTAAGCGGTGTGATGTATGATATAGCTTTGAAAGTGCTATATCATACATTGTTTACAAAGGGTTGTTGGTGTTATTGGAATCGTAAGGTGTTTTAATCCGATCGCGGAAGATCAACCACAGGCCCACCGCAATCAGGATAAATGGCCACAGATCGCCAAAATCAATATCGAACCAGCGGTCGAGCAGGAACAGAACACCGAGAACGATCAGGACGATGCCACCGACGATGCTGCCGTTGGACGAAGTGGGGTTGTTGGGATTGTACGGTTGCATAGAAAAGACTGGGTTTGAATATACAGTTACCTGGTTAAGAGAAGCGCCGATTGGTTGCTTCGGCATAGCGATCCACAAAATAATGTAGATAAGTAACGCGGGAAAGTGCGGCAGAAAAATACCGGCAATAAAAATCAGGCGGACAACCGTCCGGTTCCATCCAAAATAGCGGGCCAACCCGGCCGCGACGCCCCCGATCATGGCTTCACCAGGGATGCGTTCTAGCGGAGTGCCGCCCAATTGATTGTTCATGGCTAATAGGGTCTAAAACCGTTGTAAATGTCGCAGGATGACGGTTCTGCCCCAACCGGAATTAGAAGAATGGACCCCGGGTTTGATGGATGTATGTTTTCAATGATAGTAGGTAATACAAGGTAGTGGTGATGACTTGGAGCATAGGGCATGGGGCTCAGGGTAATAACAGGTTACCCCATGTCCTACGCCCTTGGCCCTACTCCTCTTCGATTGCTTCGAGAATGTCCATTAGTTCGCCGAACTCCTTATTGCCGGGACGTTCTTCTTCCCCCCCGCTAAGGGCAATTCCCTGAACAGGTAGCTCGGCCAGGAGGTGGTGGACATTCTGGGCGGAAATGCCTGTTCCGAGCAGGATCGGGTAGCGGTTGGCTAACGGCTGGAGCGTTTGCTTCAGATCGTCATCGATGTGCAGCGGAGCACGACTTTCAAGCAGCACGAAATCTGCTCCGGCGCTGCTGGTCTGGAATAAGGTTTTCAACTGATCGAGGGTTACCTGCGACAAATCGACGCGGAGGATCAGTGGCTTACCGAACGAGCCCAGGAAAGGCAGGAGTGCGGCTTCATCGACCTGCAATACGTCGGGCTGGTACGTATCGAGCAGCCGCTCAATGTGTTCGGTATCCGTAGTTGTGGTTTCACCAACGATCTTTATACCAGCTACCCACGAACGGATTTCTTCAAATTTTTTAGGATCAACGTACTCCGGCGCATCTTCGTCCATTGAGAAGCCGAGCATATCAACGCCCATACCGGCACAGTAGCGGGCATCGCTCAGGTTAGTAACGTTGGAAATTTTAACGATTGTCTGAAGGGCCATGCGTGTAATTCAAAGAGAGAATGGCAAGTTTTATTCCATTCTGCTGCGAAGGTAACCGTTTTGCCGGAGCGGGCTGCGGACCTATTTATCAATTTTAACAGATTTTAGGACAACCCACATGCAACCTTCGTTCTCAACCCGGCATCTTTTGGGCAGTTAGTAACACCTATCGAATTACCTCCCTTCAGGACAGAGTACACGTCCGGGGACGTACATAGTCTACCTTTCTAACCTCTCTTCCATCGCGTTTATTACGTTCAGGCCCGGCGGCATCAGTGCCTTGGGCGCGGCAGGCTATTACCCAGGCAATAAACCAAAAACAATAAAGCTAATGAATCGCACGTATTCCATCTCCAACGCAGCCAGACGCTGGCTACTCGCATCTGTTTTGCTCATGATGCAAACAGCGGCTATCGGCCAGGCAACCAATGCTCATTACACGTATCCGGCCGACTCATCGAACGGCTACTGGCGCCTGCACACCGACTACGCCAGCCGCAGTACAATCATCCGGTTCTATGACCGCGACCGCCAACTGATTTACCAGGAAACCATCAGCGGCCGGTACGTGAAGCTCAACAAACGAACTGTTCGCCTATTCGATTCCATGCTGGATCGCCTGGTGAACAATCAGCTTCTTTCAGCACACGTCAGAACACACGAACTACTGGCCAGTAACGAACGCGTTCCGATCAATGCTTTCCTGCGTCCCAGCCTCCTGCGCGACGAACCGACGACCAGCCCGGAGGAAGCAAACCGATTCGTTACCCAGCCCTTGGTCAACAGCGAGGGGAAACTTCGCGTCATTTTCCTGAATCCCAGGCAGGAGCGAGTTCTTATATCCATCGAAGACAATTCCTACAACTCAATCTACCGGGACATCAGTTCACTGTCGGCCTACAAACGAGCCATCGACGTGAGCCAGTTGCCAGAAGGCACCTTCCGGTTCAGGATCGCTACGAAACAACAGACGCGAACGTACCGGCTAACGATCGGCCGGGGGGCGGTGCCTTACCGGCTTGATGAAATCCGGTAAAATGTTCGAGTTCGTTCACGATCGGACAGTGCGTGTACGTTTTCGGACAGACGAATGTTAGCTAAAAGCCCGACTATAAGCCAGAAACGGCGTTTCTGGCTTTTGGCAAGGCATTTGTTCTACTAAAGTTGAAATAACCTCTCGGCTATGAGACGAACCTACTTGGGGGAGTTTGAAGAAGTTGTGTTACTAACCGTTGCGGTGCTGGGCAACGGAGCCTACGGTGTTGCGATCACCGACGAACTGGAGCAGCAGACCGGTCGCTCGGTCAGTATCAGTGCCGTTCACGCAGCCCTGCATCGACTGGAAGAAAAAGGTATGCTTTCGTCACGAATGGGCGACGCTACCGCTGAGCGTGGGGGTCGGCGAAAACGCCTGTTCACGGTCACCGTATTGGGCAGCCGGACCCTCCACGACATCCGGGCGGTACGGGAGCAGCTATGGAACTCAATTTTGCCGAACACCCTACCGGCCATTAGTATATGAACGAAAGAAAGAGTAGGGAGGAAGGAGAACGGGGAGTTGCTCCACCCCGCTGGGCTGACCGGCTACTGGAATGGTTCTGCGCTCCGCACCTGCTGGAGGAAGTACAGGGCGACTTGCACGAGCGCTTCTCCCGGCGAGTGGCCCTGTTCGGCGAACGTAGTGCCAGGCGGCAGTACGCATGGGAGGCACTGGGGTTTTTCAAACCATTCGCACTGAAACGACAACAACGTGAGTATCCCTCACCCTTATTTTTACACCCAGCTATGATTCGCAATTATCTCAAGATCGCCTGGCGGAATTTAGCCAACAATAAAACATTCTCGGCCATTAATATTCTGGGCCTGGCGTTGGGCATGGTCAGCAGTTTATTGATTTTGCTTTGGATTCAGGACGAGCTAAGCGTCGATAACTACCATGCCAACGGACCTCAGTTGTACCACGTCATGCAGCGGCAAATGTACGACGGTAAGGTGGAAACGGGCCGCTTCACGCCGGGGGTGCTACCCGATGAGCTGAAGCAGCAGTTTCCTGAAATTATTCATGCTGCGGGCTACACGGGCTGGGACGCACGGATGACATTCACCGTGGGCGACAAGATCAATAAAGAAAGTGGCCACTGGGCCGGGGCCGACTGGTTTAAGATGTTTAGCATACCGCTGCTGGCCGGTACGCCCACGACGGCCCTCAACACCCCGAACAGCCTGGCCATTTCCAGAAAAGTAGCCGAATTCTATTTTGGTGACCCAACGGCAGCACTCGGCAAGAGCATCCGTATCGACAACAAAACGGACTATCAGGTCACGGCCGTATTTGAGAACCTGCCCACCAACACATCCGACAAGTACGACTTCCTGCTCAACTGGCAGGACTGCATTACGCGAAATCCCTGGATGAAGGATTGGGGTAACAATGGTCCGCATACCCGGATTCAGGTTCGCCCGGACGCTGACGTTGCCACCCTCAACGCGAAACTGAAACCGTTTTTGAGAAAGTACAACAAAGAACTGGGGCGCAGTTTCAACGCCGAACTCTTTTTACAAGCTGTTCCCGACGCTTACTTATACTCAAACTTTAAGAACGGGCAGCAGGACGGCGGCCGTATTGAATACGTGCGTTTGTTCGGCATCGTAGCAGCTTTTCTGCTACTGATTGCCTGCATCAACTTTATGAATCTGGCTACGGCCCGGTCGGTTAAGCGGGCACGGGAAGTGGGTGTTCGGAAAGTGGTCGGTGCTATGCGGAGCTTACTGGTCGGGCAGTTTATTGGGGAAGCGTTGCTGCTCACGTCACTGGCGCTGCTGATTGCCCTGGGCTTCATCTACCTCATCCTGCCTTCATTTAATTCGCTAACCGGCAAACACATCCGCCTACAGATTACCGACGCCCGGTTCTGGTTGATGCTGGGTGGCATAACGGTCGTGACGGGCTTGCTGGCAGGTAGCTATCCGGCCCTGTTCCTGTCGTCGCTGAATCCGGTTCGGGTCCTGAAGGGATCGTTGAAGTTTGGTTCCGGTGCCCGGCTCTTCCGGCAGGGTTTGGTAGTCTTCCAGTTTGTGCTGTCGACCTTGCTCATCGTCGGCACCATTGTGGTCTATCGGCAAGTGAATTTCATACAGACGAAAAACCTCGGCTACGACCGTGAAAATCTGCTGTACGTGCCGGTTGAAGGCGAGCTGACGACCCAGTCCGCCTACAAAACCTTCCGCGACGAACTCTTGCGGATGCCCGGTGTAGCCTCGGTATCGTCCATACAGGAAGCCCCACACAACATTGGTAGCAGCACGGGGGGCGTTAGCTGGCCGGGCAAAGACCCAAACGTCCTCATTGAGTTTGCGCAAACTTCAGTAGGCTACGACGTTGCCAGGACGTTGAAGCTGAAGCTGACCGGTCGTGATTTCTCGCCCGCGTTCAGCACCGACACGACCAACTACCTCATCAACCAGACAGCCGCTAAGCGCATTGGCTACGAAAACCGGAACCGCACCGGCGGACCGGCCGGATCGCCAGTCGGCCAACCGCTGACCATGTGGGGCAAGCCCGGTAAAATCATTGGCGTAATCGAAGATTTTCATTTCCAGTCGCTGCACACCCAAATTACGCCGTTGATCCTCCGGTTGAGCACGGACCCGGGCTCGCAGAACTTTATGATCCGGACGCAGCCCGGCCAGACGCAGCAGGCCCTCGCGAGCATTGAAGCGTTATGGAAGCAGATGAACCCGAAGTTTCCGTTTGCTTACCGTTTTGCCGATGAAGAATACAACAACCTGTACAAAAGCGAGACAGTGGTGGGCAGCCTGGCCAATTACTTTGCCTTCCTGGCTATCTTCATCTCGTGTTTAGGTCTGTTTGGGCTGGCAGCCTTTACCGCCGAACAACGAACAAAAGAGATTGGGGTGCGTAAAGTCTTAGGCGCGTCGATTGCCAACGTGGTTACGCTACTCTCAACCGACTTCCTGAAGCTGGTCTTCATTGCCATCCTGATTGCGTCCCCCCTGGCCTGGTACGTCATGGACCAGTGGATGCAGCATTTTCAATACAGAATTGGCGTCGAGTGGTGGGTATTCGTGGCAGCCGGTGTGCTGGCTATTTTGATCGCCTTGCTGACCATCAGCTTCCAGAGTATCAAAGCGGCTTTGATGAATCCGGTCAAGTCCTTACGTAGCGAATAAATGGCATAGGGCCGGGGGCATGGGCAAAGTGTAAAACCGCCCCAACTCCTTGCCCTAAGCCCCCGACCCTATGCCCAAACCCCCTCGCCCCCGCCCCGTCAGACCGCCCCAACTCGCCGACCGCCTGCTGGAATGGTTCTGCGCTCCGCACCTGCTGGAGGAAGTGCAGGGTGACTTACACGAGCGCTTCTACCGGCGAGCAGTCCTGTTCGGCGAACGCAGTGCCCGGCGGCAGTACGTCTGGGAGGTGCTGGGGTTTCTAAAACCCTTTGCTGTTAAGCGTAAATCAACGATCCACCGTCGCGGTGAGTTTACATCTACTTTTTCACTTAGTCCCGCTATGATCCGCAATTACATCAAAACCGCTTTCCGGAACCTGACTAAGCATAAGGTTAGTACCCTTATCAATACGTTAGGGCTGACGCTGGGCGTAACGGCCTGTCTGGTCATCTACGTCATTATCAGCTACGAGTTAAGCTTTGATACGTTCCACCCCGACAACGACCGTATTTTCCGGGTGGTGGGCGAGGTCAGCACGGGCAAATCAGCCGAAGCCCACCCCGTAGGTTTTATTCCGAGGGCGGCTCCAAACGCCATTCGCAGCGAGGTTTCTGGCCTGGAAACGGTGGCCGCCTTTCATAACCTGCACTCCCATGTCCTTATTCCCGAAGGACCTAAACAAACCCGACGGTTTGAGGCAGGCCGTTTCGGTGCCGATCGGGCGGAAATTGTTATCGCTGACCCGCAGTATTTCGACATCTTCCGGTACGAATGGCTGGCCGGCAATCCCAAAACGTCGCTCAACGAGCCGTTCAAAGTGGTGCTGTCGGAACAGAAAGCCCGTACCTATTTCGGCAACGTACCCATCGACAACATGCTGGGTCGGGAAGTCATCTACCGCGATTCAATCCGCACTACGGTCAGCGGAATCGTTAAAGACTGGAACCACAATACGGATTTTACGTTCACGGACTTTATTTCGGCCGCGACGATCCGCACCAGTTTTCTGAAAGGCGAAATCAACCTCGACGAATGGAACGACATCTGGTCCTCGTCGCAAACGTTCGTGAAGTTGGCAAAGGGCACTTCGCCCGCCGAAGTAGACGCCCGTCTGGCTACGTTTGGCAAGGCACACAGGAACAGTTTAACCCCAATCAAGGCACCGGCGATTTTAGGATCGTTCCGAGTCTGCAACCGCTGTCGGACGTGCATTTTAATCACCAGTACCAGGACAACTATTCGCGGAAAGCCCACCTTCCATCGCTCTACGGCATGATGGTCGTAGCGGTGTTTATCCTGCTGATTGCTGCTATCAACTTCATCAATCTGGCAACGGCCCAGTCGGTACAGCGGACGCGCGAAGTGGGGATGCGTAAAGTTCTGGGCGGTAGTCGCCAAAGTCTGATTGCGCAGTTCATGAGCGAAACGCTGATCCTGACCATTTTGGCTGTAGGGCTTGCTCTGCTGCTGACCCGGCCGATGCTTTCGGCCTTTGAATCGTTCATTCCCAGGGGCCTCAGCTTCTCGGTGTTTACGCCAAACATCCTGCTGTTTCTGCTGGCAATCACGTTGACCACTGCCTTACTTTCCGGCCTGTACCCATCGTGGGTGCTGTCGGCGTATCGACCGGCGCAGGCGTTGAAAGGTCAGACCGGGCTGCTGGGCAATCAGAAAGGCTACCTACGGAAAGGGCTGATTGTCTTCCAGTTTACAGTGTCACTCCTGTTCATCATCGGCACCATCATGGTAGGTCGTCAGCTCAGTTACATCCGAAATAAAGACCTGGGGTTCTCGACCGACGCGGTTGTTCTGATCAACACCCCACAGGTTGATAAAAGCGACGTACTGGCGCAACAGTTAAGGCAGCTTACCGGCGTAACCCATGTAGCCAAACAATGGTCTGCGCCCATGAGCGAAGGGTATATGCTCACCAAAATGACGTACCGGGGGGCTAAAGCCATCGAAACGGAAGTATCAGCGAAGATCGGCGACGAAAACTACATTCCGCTGTACCAATTGCGCGTCGTTGCCGGTCGGAACATGATGCCGACCGACACACTACGGGAACTGGTGATCAACCAAACCTACGTCAAAGCCCTGGGTTTCAAACAACCCGCCGAAGCTATCGGCAAACTGCTCAGCTTCAACGGCCGGGATTATCCCATCGCAGGCGTAGTGGCCGACTTCCACGAAAACTCGCTGCATGCCCCGATCCGGCCTACGTTCATTGCATATATGCCTGGTATGTCGAAGGACATCGCGGTTAAGCTGGCGACCAAAGGAAAGCAGGTAAGCGATGTGCGGACCTCACTGGCGGCAATTGAGGACGCCTGGCAGACGGTCTACCCCGATAAAGAGTTTTCTTACACCTTCCTCGACGATTCAATTGCCCGGCTCTACGAAAGCGATCAAAAAATTGCCCGGCTTGTCAATACGGCCACGGCCATCGCGATTCTGATTTCATGCATGGGTTTGTTCGGTCTGGCGACATTTACGGCTCAGCAGCGGACGAAAGAAATTGGTGTTCGGAAGGTGCTCGGGGCATCAGTCGTCAGCATCATTACCCTTCTATCGGCGGATTTTGTCAAACTGGTGTTCATCGCCTTCCTTATTGCCTCACCGATCGCCTGGTGGATCACCGGCAAATGGCTGGAAGAATTCGCCTATCGGGTGGACGTAGCCTGGTGGGTATTCATCCTTGCGGGCGTCCTGGCAATGGGTATAGCCCTACTAACGGTCAGCTTCCAGAGTGTGAAAGCTGCGTTGATGAATCCGGTAAAGTCCTTACGTAGTGAATAACGTAGAGACGCAAAATATTGCGTCTCTACCAGCAATATTTTGCGTCTCTACGTTATCGTGTTCCCATTCACCTGGCCGGTTGCGAAAAAACGGGAATTGGCTTTTCCATGTCGGCTTTCATCTCAGCCGGTAGTTGAAACACCCGCCCTTTGTCATCGCAAAAATACAGATAGGACGCTGAAGCCAGTCGGGCGTTGCCGTCGGCCCAGAGCGCGACGAACCCCGGCTGGCTATTCACCGGCCGACGCGGGTACGTGTGATTTCGGATACTACCCGGCGTAAGTTCGCGAATTCGCTGCCAGGTTTTGCCCGCATTCCGGCTTTCGAGCAGTACCAGATTCCCGCCCGTTCCAAACGCCTGTGGCCCCGTTTCGACCGGACCAATGATTCGCCACCTGTCTTTTTCTACGTACAGCGATCCCATGTCGTAATTGTGGTCAGACTGCGCTACGTCATGAATCAGCCAGTCGCTACCAGTCCAGTGAGCAACGTGCCATGCATAGGGTCCGTTCGCTGGGCCGGGTTCAGGCCCTTTGCTGGTGATGTACAGGATAATCGGGCGGCCAGCGGCATCGTAGTTCAAATCGCTGATGTATACGTTCTGTCCTGCACTCCGGTATTCTTTCACCAGGGCGCTGTTCTGCACATTCTTTAATGGTAAAGCCACCGGCCTGCCATCGGCTGTATGCCAGGTTTTACCGAAATCATCCGTTTCGATATAATACAAATTGGTCCGGTAGTCGAGTCCGCTTCCCGTCTTCCTGTTCGGGTGATAGTTAAATGAACTACCAATTCTACGGCCAGCCTGACCGCTGGTTTGATAATGCCCTTCTTCAATTACGCCAATGTCCTGCCAGGCTGACCAGTTTACGCCGTCGGCACTGGTGATAAAGCTGATCGTTCGGCGGGGTTTGTTGGCTCCGTTTGGTAGCACACCCCGGTCGTAATGCGTCATCAGGTTCAGAAAACCCTGACCGGGTACGTGGTAGCTTTGAACGTAGGAGAAGTTGTCGAACGGCACTCGCTGACCGTTTTCGTCTAATCGTGTTGCCGGTATCCGCTCAAACGCACTGATATCATATGGCTGGCGACTACGATGAATGAATGAAGGCCGCTCGGTGCCATGCGACGTTGAGAAAATCCAGACATACCCTTTATCATCAAGTTGAATAATGGGGTTATCGTGGGCATCGTCGGTTTCTTTATTGAGCAGCAGCGTCGGCCGCGATACCCGACCCGTCTGGTGATCGTAAAAGCCAACCATATGGCACAACTGCCGGGATGTCGAATCGGTTACTCCACCGAAGCAAAAGAATGTCTTCTTAACGGCCGACGCGTATACCGAGAAAGGATAGTGGTTAGCTGGGTAGGTGCCCAGGCCACCGCTGTATTTATGGACATAGTCGTCTCCTGTTTTTCCAATGTAGTACCAGATGCCACGATAGCCCGGTGCTTGCTGGTTTACTGTCTGGATTTGCGCGGAGGTCGAAAAAGAGATAGCTACAAGCGCCCAAAGGAGTCGAAAAGTCATGATAAACAGGTTCTGCTACTCGACAAAAGCGGGCTTTGATGCGTCGTTACTCACTGAAAACGCCATCACCTCGCCGGATAGGTTTATCAACGAGCCCAATGCAGGTGCCCCTGTTTGGTTCTGTTGTTCACACAGCCAAAAGAAAAGGCGGTCGGGCCTGTTGGCCACGACCGCCCTAAAAGCGGCTGATTCGTTACCTCATAATCGTTTACCGGGTGGCTTGCTGAGCCGTGACGGGCTGTTTAGCCGGAATTCGCTGATCCCGCATAGCCGCGTTGTACACGAAACTGGCCACGATAACTGCGGCCTGTTTCAGATCGTCGGGCTGCAGGTGATCGTAGGTGTCCATGTTGGTATGGTGCGTCCGGGTGTTGTATTCGATGCGGTCCTGAATGAACTGGAAACCCGGTATGCCAAACCGGTCGAACGACAGGTGATCGGTGCCGCCTGTGTTCTGAATCGTGACGGTTGTAGCACCCAGATCGTTAAATGGCTTCAACCACTGCGAAAAAATGGGTCCGGCGGCTTCGTTGCCCTGCAGGTAAACACCCCGTATCTTACCCGTTCCGTTATCGACGTTGAAATAGGCCGCTACGTTCTGCCCTTCCTTGGTCAACTGGTTCGTCGTCGTGTTAACCAGGTGATTGGCTACGTAGTTCTTCGAGCCGTGTAGCCCCTGCTCTTCGCCACTCCACAGTGCCAGGCGGATGGTACGGCGCGGCTTGACACCAATCGCTTTCAGAATACGTACGGCCTCCATCATTACGGCGCTCCCGGCTGCATTGTCAGTAGCACCGGTGGCGGCATGCCACGAGTCGAGGTGAGCCCCCAGCATAATTACTTCATCCTTCAGCTTCGGGTCAGTACCGGGAATATCGGCCAAGACATTGTAGCCTTTGATGTCGTCGGCGAAGAACTTAGTTTTTACGTCCAGTTCCAGTTTCACCGGTACGTTCGCTTTCATCAACCGGCAAAGCATGAGATAATCCTCCACCGCAATCGACAGGTCCGCCAGATCGTCGGGTGTTGCCCCCAAAGCCGCGTTGGCGTAGTCACCGCTGACGAAGAGCGTACCGTCTTTACTGTTCTGCGTACTGTTCAAAATGCCCACGGCTCCTTCTGCTTTCGCCATCCTGCGCATCTTTTGGTTGAAAAGGTTGCCAACCCGCATGGCCATCATACGCCGACGCATAGCCGAGTCGCCCTGCATCCGCTGCCCGCGCAATCCGGCTGTTTCGCCGGCCATTTTTTGCAGTTCTTCGTCAGTAAAGCGGTCGGCATCGGCTTTAAACGACGGCGTCACTTTGTACGACTGGTCGATCAGAATGACTTTATTTTTCAGCTTGCCTTTGTAGTTTTCCAGCGCGGTGGTGTCAGTTTCGCTGATGAACAGAATATCGGCGGTCTGGAGCTTGTTGGTGCTGCCACTCCAGGCACGGGGCACAGCAATCATCGACTTATAGTACGGCGCAGTCATGGCAAAATAACAACGCTCGACGGCCCAGCCTTTGCCCCAGTTGCCCCAGGCTTCCAGCTTAGCATTTTGCAGTCCCCAGCCCGCCAGTTTTCCTTTGGCGTAGTTGGCGGCCTTCACGTAGCCCGGCCCCTGAATACGTGGCCCGTTGACATCGGTGAGGTAAAACGCCGTTTCCATCACCTGCGATCGCTGCATACCCTCCTGTCGAATTTTGTCGAGGGTTGTCAGGTCGAGTTTTTCATCCTGCCCATAGGCCAGCACCGAACTGCCCAGCAGCAGACCAGCGACGAGTAATTGGTTTTTCATGCTTATGAATAAAGGGAACGTAATAATCTTCCAAGTTAGTCACCATTTACTCAGAAATAAATATCTAGGAGCAGGTTATTGGCCATACATAATTTTTCCCCGGCTTTGTACTACAATAGAAAATTTTCCTGAAGCCTTCGATTGGTTATTAATTCTACGTGGGACTCTGATCAAGCGAATCGTTCTGTCCTGAAGCGTACGTTTACGTGTCCGGTAACGGACATTTTGCATCGGCCTATTTCAATAAAACGCCCGTTCTGAAACGTACGAAGCGGTTCTTCTTTGTTGGCAATCTATTTGCTCAGCAAAAATAGATTTAATTCCAGGCTATGAAACGAACCTACTTAGGCGAGTTTGAAGAGATCGTGCTGCTGCTGGTGGCGGGTATGGATGGCGAAGCGTACGGCGTGGGAATCACCCATAAGCTGAACGAAGAAACTGACCGATCAGTACGGCTCAACCAGGTACACGCAGCCCTGCATAGGTTGCAGGAGAAAGGCATGGTGGCATCGCGGATGGGCGATCCCACGCCCGAGCGCGGTGGCCGGCGAAAGCTGCTGTTTACCGTAACGGCCTACGGCTACCGGACGTTGCAGGACATCAAGGCAATGCGGGCGCAGTTGTGGAACGAGGTGCCCCCTACCCCCAAACTCGCCATTAACTTATGACCCCTAGGCCCCCGAAACTCGCCGACCGACTGCTGGCATGGTTCGTAGCTCCACACCGGCTGGAAACCCTGCAGGGCGACCTGCACGAGGAGTTCGTCTACCAGGTCGAACGCGTGGGTGAGCAACGGGCCAGGTGGCGGTATTGGCGCGATGTGCTGGGCTTTGTCAGGCCGTATGTGATCAAACGTAAACCTTCAGAATATATAACCCCCTCACTAGTAAGCCCTGTTATGTTACAGAATTACGTCAAAATCGCTTGGCGAAGCTTACAGCATAATCGCCTGTTAAGCCTGATTAACATCTTTGGTCTGTCGCTCGGCATGACCTGTAGCCTGCTGATTGGCTTATGGGTAAATGATGAATTAAGCTTTAACAAAGGGTATAAGGACGCCGAACGCATCTATTTTGTTCGGCTTACAGATGGTATCAATACCGGAGAAATCATGCCCGGCTCACTGGCCGAAGCGCTGAAGAAAGACGTACCACAGGTAGACAAGGCAACCAAGTTTACGGTATGGAGTAACGATTTTCTGCTCAAAGCAGGCCAGCGGTTCAGCAAAAAAGAGGGCAATTATGTAACGGAAGACTTCTTCGATATTTTCCAATATCCGGTGTTGCAGGGTAATCCGCGCGTCGCGATTCAGTCGCCCAACGCCATCGTCATTACGCGAAGTATTGCCGAGACACTTTTCGGCACAACGGAGGCTGTAGGAAAGACGCTCCAACTCAATAATGATAAGTATTATAGGGTCGGCGCCGTCATTGAAAATATCCCTCACAACTCCTCCATTCAGTTTAACTGGCTGGTAAATTTCAAAGTAGCCGAAGAAGACTGGATGAAAGGTTGGCAAAGCCGCTCGTTTCTCAACTACATAAAGTTGAAGCCGAATACGACTCATGCCCAGGCCGAAGCCAGCATGCGTACGCTAGTAAAGCGTTATCTGCCCGACACAAAGGAGGTCCCTGTCCTTCAACCCATTGCCGATACGTATTTGTATGGCAATTATGAAAATGGCAAAGCCGTTGGCGGACGTATCAGCTACGTAAAATCCTTTAGTCTGATCGCTCTGCTTATCCTGCTGATTGCCTGCGTCAACTTCATGAATTTAGCCACCGCCCGTTCATCACTGCGGGCAAAAGAAATAGGTGTCCGAAAAGTGGTAGGTGCCGGGCGTCTGTCGCTGGTAGGGCAGTTCATTGGTGAATCAACGCTCTTGAGTTTGCTGTCTGCCTCAGCAGCCATTGGCTTGACTCTATGTCTTTTACCGACGATCAATGAACTTGTTGGTAAGCCCTTAGCCCTTGATTTCTCATCCCCAACTCTGTGGTTGTATGTGATTACGCTCGTTGTCGGTACGAGTTTGGTGGCGGGGAGCTATCCAGCCTTGTTTTTATCCGCCATGCAGCCGGTCAGGGTCCTGAAGGGCGCTTTCACTAATGTCGCATCCGGCGCTGCATTCCGCAAATCATTGGTCGTGTTTCAGTTTTCGCTGTCGCTGTTTTTAATCGTCGGCATGCTGATCATTGGCCGGCAGATGGACTACGTCCGGACAAAGCAGCTTGGTCTTGACCGTCAGAACCTCATTTACATACCCGTAGAAGGAGAGCTGCTCCCAAAGATGGAAACGTTCAGACAGGAGTTGCAGCGCTCGAATACCATCAGTTCGGTGACCTCGACAGGTGAGCTTCCCATTCATATCGGGAGCACAAACGTCCTGAATTGGGCGGGCAAAGACCCCAACCTGAATGCTTCCGTCAATACGATGAAAGTAGGCCTTGATTTTGCCAAAACACTGGGAATTAAATTCATCGCTGGGCATGATTTCAGCCCTTCCGATACCAACAGCTACATCGTAAATGAGTCGGCGGTTAAAATGATGAACCTAAAAAATCCACTTGGCATGGAAATCATGTTCTCGCGCGGGAAGGGCCGTATTATCGGGATCATGAACGATTTTCATATCAGCTCACTGCATGAACCCATTCGGCCCCTGGTGCTTACCTATTACCCGAAATGGACCAATGACTTCCTGATAAAAACGGCACCCGGAAAAACAGCGGAAGCCCTACAGGTAGTCGAGCAGACGGCTCACCGGCTTAATCCAAGCTATCCGTTTACCTACCATTTTTTAGATGAGGCATACGAAAAACTCTATCGGAGCGAAACACTGGTCAATACGCTCACAAATTACTTTGGTCTGCTGGCCATCCTCATCTCATGCCTGGGTTTGTTTGGTTTGGCGGCCTTTACTGCGGAGCAACGTACCAAGGAAATCGGCATCCGGAAAGTGCTCGGCGCATCCGTACCCAACGTTATTGCGCTCTTGTCGAAAGACTTCCTGAAGCTGGTGCTAATCGCCATCGTTATCGCGACCCCGCTTGCCTGGTACGCCATGAGCCAATGGCTACAAAACTTCACCTACCGCATCAACATCGAATGGTGGATGTTTGCCGTAGCAGGTTTACTGGCAGTGGGGATTGCCCTGATGACGGTCAGTTCACAAGCCATCAAAGCCGCGTTGATGAATCCCGTCAAATCATTACGTAGTGAATAAATCGCATGGGGCCGGGGGCGTGGGGCGAAGGGTAACACCAGGCCCGGCTCTGCGCCCTAAGCCCAACGCCATGAGCACTAACCCCAAGCCCTCTGCCCCACGCCCACCGCACCTCGCCGACCACCTGCTGGCATGGTTCGTGGCTCCGCACTTGCTGGAAACCCTGCAGGGTGACCTGCACGAGGAGTTTGCGTACCAGGTCGAGCGCGTAGGTGAGCGCCGGGCGCGGTGGCGCTACTGGCGCGATGTGCTGGGCTTTGTCAGGCCGTATGTCATCAAGCGTCAACCGAACGAGTATTCAACGCCAAACAACAGTACTATGCTCCGCAATTATCTCAAAGTCGCTTTTCGGAATCTGGTCAGGCACAAAGGTTATTCTGCAATCAATATTGGTGGATTAGCGACTGGTATGGCCGTGGCTATGCTGATTGGTTTGTGGATTTACGATGAACTATCGTTTGACAACTACTACGCGAACTACAGCCGGATTGCCAGAGTAATCGAACAGCAAACTGCAAACGGAACAACCTTTACATCGAATGCTATTGCTATTCCCCTCCGGGCCGCCCTACAAAACGAACATAGCAGTGATTTTACCCATCTGGCACTCTCGTCCTGGACACAGGAGTACATTCTCGCTAATGGAGGTAATAAGTTCACCAAAACGGGAAACTACGTTGAGTCCGAGTTCACCCAAATGCTTCCCTTGAAAATGGTGAAAGGGAGTCAGAATGGGCTGGACGACCCGGCTTCTATTCTACTATCGGAATCGGTAGCTAATGCGCTTTTTGGCACTGCTGATCCGATCAACAAAATCATCAAAGTAAATAATAAGCAGTTCGTTAAAGTGACAGGCGTTTATGAAGACTTCCCTTACAACACTGAATTCAGGCTGGTCACGTTTCTGCTTTCGTGGCAACAATATCTGGTCGATCAGCCCTGGGTGAAACGTTCAGAGAATAACTGGGGCAACAACTCATTTCAACTGTTTGTCGAGATTGCTCCGAACACAGATTTTGAGCGCGTTTCGGCAAAAATTAGTAAGATAAAAGCCCGACATGCCAAAGACGAAGCCAGATTCAATCCCACCGAGATACTCCACCCCATGTCCCGCTGGCACCTGTATTCGGATTGGGAGAATGGTGTGTTGCTTCGGGGGCGCATTCAATTCGTCTGGCTTTTTGGAACCATCGGTGTATTCGTGCTACTGCTGGCCTGTATCAACTTCATGAATTTAAGTACTGCTCGTTCAGAGAAACGCGCTAAAGAAGTTGGTATTCGTAAGGCAGTTGGTTCATTACGAAGTCAGCTTGTCAATCAGTTTTTTAGCGAGTCGTTTCTGGTGGTCCTACTTGCGTTGTCGCTGTCGTTGTTGCTTGTTCAACTCTCACTGCCGTGGTTTAACGAGATCGCCGACAAAAAAACAGCTATTCCGTGGACTAATCCGGTGCTTTGGAGTATCTGCTTAGGCCTGAGTTTACTAACGGGTTTTATTGCCGGTAGTTATCCAGCTTTCTATCTATCTTCTTTCCAGCCAATTAAAGTATTGAAAGGAACCATTCGCGTTGGGCGATCGGCGGCTACTCCCCGTAAAGCGTTGGTTGTTGTACAATTCACGGTATCGATCACAATCATCATTGGTACGATTATCGTTTTTCGTCAGATTCAACACGCCAAAGATCGCCCGGTTGGGTACGACCGAAGTGGGCTGCTCACTGTGTTAATGAATACCCCGGATTTTTACGGTCATTATGACGCAATCCGTAACGAACTGATGCGTACTGATGCTGCCGTAAACATGGCTGAAACATCGAGCCCAACCACCGATTTGTGGGCGACGGACGCAAGTTTTAACTGGAAAGGCAAAGCGCACAATCAGATCGGTGATTTTGGAACGGTTGCCGTTACGCATGATTACGGCCGGACAGTGGGTTGGCAGTTCAAGCAGGGCCGTGACTTTTCACGCGATTTTGCGACCGATTCCCTCGGCATAATCGTCAATGAAAAGGCCGTAAAATTTATGGGTTTTAAAAACCCGATTAGCGAGTATGTTCAGTGGAACGGCAAGATTTATTCTATCATCGGCGTAGTAAAAGACGTGGTTATGAGTTCGCCCTTTGAGCCGGTTAAGCCAACCGTTTTCCTGCTGGACTACGACTGGGCCAACTTGATCCTCGTTAAACTGAACCCACAACTGAGTGCTGGCGAAGCGTTGAATCGGATCGAGCCCGTTTTTCGCAAATACAACCCGGGTAGTCCGTTCGACTACAAATTTGCCAGCGACGAATACGACCAGAAATTTCGTACTGAGGAGCGTATCGGCCAGTTATCGACCGTTTTCGCTATCCTGGCAATCTTCATCTCCTGTCTGGGATTGTTCGGTCTGGCGTCCTTCACGGCCGAGCAACGTACCAAGGAGATCGGCGTCCGGAAAGTATTAGGCGCATCGGTCTTTACACTATGGCAACTCCTCTCCAAAGACTTTATCATACTCGTACTCATATCATTGCTGATCGCTTCCCCATTGGCCTATTACTTTATGAATGACTGGCTTCAGCAGTACCCGTATCGCTCAACTATTTCGTGGTGGATTTTTGCCGCAACGGGCGCTGGTGCATTACTCATCACGCTTTTAACGGTCAGCTTCCAAAGCATCAAAGCGGCTCTGATGAATCCAGTCAAGTCCCTACGTAGTGAGTAAATCGCATGGGGCCGGGGGCGTGGGGTGAAGGGTAACACCAAGCCCAGCTCCTCGCCCTATGCCCAACGCCATGAGCACTAACCCCAAGCCCTCTGCCCCACGCCCACCGCACCTCGCCGACCGACTGCTGGAATGGTTTGTGGCTCCCCACTTGCTGGAAACCCTGCAGGGCGACCTGCACGAGGAGTTTGCTTACCAGGTCGAGCGCGTGGGTGAACGCCGGGCGCGGTGGCGCTACTGGCGCGATGTGCTGGGCTTTGTCAGGCCGTATGTCATTACCCGTAAACCGAATGAATACCCCAGTCCCTTTTTTCTAAACCCGACCATGATTCGCAATTATTTCAAAATCGCCTGGCGCAATAGCGTCAATCAAAAGCTACACAGTACGCTCAGTATTGGTAGCTTATCCGTAGCCATAACGGCGGCCTTGCTGATCATGATGTGGGTGCAGAACGAGTTGCGGTTTGATAGCTATCACCCAGCCGCCGACCGTATTTTTCTGGTAACGAACCAGCACCAGTCAGGTATTGCGCAGAACGTCATTGGCGAAAATAGTCCTTACCCACTGGCGGCCTCCATGGTTCAAAAGCTACCCCAGGTTGAGTTGGTAACGCACATGCAAAGGTCCTTCAAGAATGATGTAACGCTGAAGGTAAACGACAATTACTTTGTCGAAGAATACACCGCCTATGTGGACCAGAACTGGTTTAAGATGTTTCATTACGACGTTCTGCAAGGCAGTTGGCAATCTTTTCTGGCCCACCCGTACAGCCTCCTACTAACGCAGTCAAAAGCAAAACAGCTCTTTGGTAAAGTAGACGTTGCGGGAAACCATGTACGTATCGATTCAACCGACTACGTAGTTCGAGCGGTGGTCAAAGACAATCCGGTTAATTCCAGCCTGCAGTTCAACGTACTCATTCCCCTCTCGGCCAGGCTCAATACAGCCCGTCGGTTGCAGGAAGCCAACACCTGGCTGTATGCCACTCATAAAACGTTCGTCAGGCTGCGCCCTTCGGCTGATCCAACCCGGACAGCACAGGCCGTTGCCGCTCTTTACAAAGCCAACCGAGATGAAGATGACTTAACCCCGGCCCTGCTTCCTCTACAGGCGCTCCATTTTCAGACAAACTTCGACATAACAGCTTTCGAGCACACAGAAGCCCGGAACGTTAATATCTTCACACTGCTGGCGCTGGCGTTGTTGGTGAGCGCCTGCGTCAACTACGTAAATTTATCCATTGCCAGAACCGGGATACGTTCCAAAGAAATCGGCATTCGAAAGATCGTTGGCGCTAATCGTGGCCAGTTGTTCAGCCAGATCATGACCGAATCGGTGTTGATCAGCCTGATTGCCATTGTACTGTCCGTCTTGCTGGCCAACGTTTGCCTTCCGGCGTTCAACACCTTCACCGACAAGCAATTTACCCTTGATCTGACCGAATGGCACATTTGGAAACTGCTGCTTGGAACATGGGTAGTTACGTTACTGCTCATTAGCGTCTATCCCGCTTTGCTGCTCTCTTCCATTAATCCCCTCAATCTGTTTCGGGGAGCCGGACTGTTTCAGGTTAAAAACACGTCCATTCGTAAAGGATTGATTACGGTGCAATTCAGCATCACTGTAGTCATGGTGATCGGGGTAATTGTCGTGTACCGGCAGGTTGTGTTCATGCAGCAGCAACACAACGCTTATAACCGGAGTCAACTGCTGACCATTCAAGTGCCCGACGAACACCCTACCATTTCCAGCTTTGCGGATAGACTAGCGTACGATTCCCTGTTAGAGTCACGTCTGATCGCGTTGAAACAGCATTTGGTAGCCCAAGCCCCCATCAGACACGTAGTTCGGATGAATGAAGAGTCCGTCGTCAATCATGGATACACCACATCAGGCGGTATCGATTGGGATGGTCGTGATCCCGCCTTTCAACCAGCTTACGTTGACTATGGGGCCGATATGGACCTTAATGAGATTACGAAGTTCAAATTAATACGAGGGCGCTGGTTTGATAAAACGATTACTTCGGACAAAGACAACATTGTGCTTAACGAAACGGCCGTCAGACAATTTGGACTGAGTGAGCCCGTAATCGGCAAACGCTTTAATAATGGGATTGTCATTGGCGTCGTAAAGGATTTCTATTACCAGAAGGTACATGAGCGGATCGGCCCGGTCGTGATCCGGGCGAACTCGCCCAACAGGACTTCTTTTCTGATTGAGAGTCAGCCAGGACAAGCCATTACGGCTCTGAACCTGACCTTGACTTCATTCAAAACGATGTTTCCTAAACTGCCCCTTTTTTACTCCTTCATGGATGAAGAATTCGATAAGCTTTACCGCAAGGACCAGAAGTCATTGCAGTTTATGCTGCTGTTTTCGGGGCTAAGCATTTTAATTTCCTGCATGGGATTATTAGGCATGGCGGCCCTGTCGACCGAGCAACGTCAAAAAGAAATTGGCATTCGTAAAGTGCTCGGTGCGTCGGTGGCCAGCGTAGTAGCGCTGCTTTCCAAAGACTTTTTGAAACTGGTGCTGATCGCCATCGTCATTGCCTCACCCATTGCCTGGTATGCGATGAACCGCTGGCTGCAAGCCTTCGCGTATAAGGTTACTATTGATTGGTGGATATTCGCGCTGGGGGGTCTGCTGGCCCTGCTGGTGGCTTTGTTAACGGTCAGCCTGCAAAGTGCGAAAGCCGCCCTGACGAACCCCGTAAAGTCCCTACGTAGTGAGTAAATCGCATGGAGCCGGGGGCGTGGGCCGAAGGGTAACACCAAGCCCGGCTCTGCGCCCTAAGCCCCAACCCCAACGCTATGCCCCCCAAGCCCAACGCCGGATCGCCGGACCGCCCAACCCCTCCGCGCTTAGCCGACCGCTTGTTAGAATGGTTCGTGGCTCCACACTTGCTGGAAACCCTGCAAGGTGACCTGCACGAGGAGTTTGCTTACCAGGTGGAGCGGGTTGGCGAACGTCGGGCGCGGTGGCGGTACTGGCGCGATGTGCTGGGCTTTGTCAGGCCGTATGTGATCAGGCGTGAGAAGAGTGAGTATCCAAATCCATCAACTTTTACCATGATACAGAATTACGTAAAAGTCGCGATTCGTTCGCTGGTCAAAAACAAGGTATACACCTTTACCAACCTGTCGGGCTTGTCGGTTGGCTTAGCAGCCTGCGGGCTAATTGCCCTGTACATCGTTGATGAGTGGCGGGTCGATCGTTTCCACGAAAAAGGCGATCGCATTTACCGCGTAGTGACCAACACCGTCGAGAAGGGAGCAGCAACGATGGCTTCCAATACGGTGGGCCGTCCCGTGGCGGAAGCTATTCGGCAGGAAGTGCCCGATGTGGAGGCCGTCATTCCGGTACGGCGGGCTAACTTATCCATCAGGCATAACAACCGGTATTTCTTCGACAAGGAGTTATTTGTCAGCAACGATTTCCTGACTACCTTCTCATTTCCGCTGATTGAAGGCGACCCTAAAACGGCGTTACGAGATCCTTACGCGGTCGTTCTGACGGAAAGTACCGCCCGGAAATACTTCGGAACTACGGCTGTGCTGGGAAGGACATTGATGTTGCAGGATACGTTACCGTTTAAGATAACGGGCGTTACGGCAGACCCACAACCATCGCATATCGACTTCAACCTGCTGTTGTCCCTGCCAACGTTCTACGCCCTGGAAGGCAAAAAAGACGGACAATGGTTTACCTGGGATGAGTACTGCTACGTGCTGCTTCCGGAGCGGGCCGACCCGGTGGCAGCAGAAAAGAAAATTGCCGCCTTGCCGATGAAACACAACGGCCAGGAGTACCGCAACAACGGCATCTACGTAACACATTCGCTGGAACCTCTTCCCTGGATTTACCTGCATTCGTTTGGAATGCCTGATATGGGCGGGGCTAACAACCGGTCGTACGGCAGCGCTAAGCAGCTTTACGTAGTAGGTCTCATCGGCTTGTTTCTGCTCTTGCTGGCGGGTATCAACTTCGTCAATCTGACCACATCCTATCAAGGGCAACGAGCCAAAGAAGTAGGCATTCGAAAGGCCATCGGCGCGGCTTACTCGTCGCTGATTGGGCAGTTCCTGGGCGAATCCTTGATGCTGGCTTACTTAGCCGGTTTTCTGGCCATCCTGATCATGGCAGCAGCTCTCCCTTTGCTGAACAACCTGACCGGCAAAGCCATCCCGCTGACCACCTTGTTTCATCCTGTTACGATCGGGCTGAGTTTTGTTTTTCTACTGCTGACGGGCCTGCTCGCGGGCTGGTACCCGGCCCTCGTGCTCGCCAGGTTTCGACCGGTTGAGACCCTGAAAGGACAACACGCCAGAGCCAAAGGGGCATGGCTGCGCCAGGGATTAGTAGTATTTCAATTCTCCATTTCCCTAAGTCTGATCGTCGGCACCATCGTAGTGGTTCGTCAACTGCGCTTCATGCAAAGCCAGGAGCTGGGCTTTACCAAAGAACGCGTGTTGACAGTGGAGTTACGAAAGCTGCCCCGGCTCGATTTTATCAATAATTACGAGTCAATCAAGCAACAGGTAGCATCTTTACCAAATGTGCAGGCCGTAACGGGTGTATCGGCGCTGCCCGGCCGCGATGGATGGAACGGCCAGATGGTTTACCCACAGGGGCGACCGCGGGAGCAGGCCTTTTCGCTCGAAGTCATTCCGGTTGATCACGACTACGTAAAAACGTTGGGTCTGGCCATTCGCAACGGCCGCGACTACTCAACCCAGTTTACCACGGACGCCGGTCATGCCGTTTTGCTGAACGAAGCCGCCTGTAAGGCCATTGGCTGGAAGCCAGCCGAAGCCGTTGGCAAGAGCATAGGTACCCCCGGGCTGGAGAACGGCCAGGTGGTGGGCGTTATCAAAGACTTCCATCAGCACGGTCTGCAACAGAAGATTACGCCAATCCTTACGTTCATTACCCCGGCCTATACCTATCGCTATCTGGCTATTCGTTTGGGTGCGGGCGACGTACACGCTTCAGTTGCCCAGATTGAACAGTTCTGGCAACGTCGGTTTCCGGGTTATGACTTCGATTATTACTTTTTGGACGAAGATTTCAACCGTCAGTACCAGACCGAACAACGCGTTTCTACCCTGGTCAGCTTATTCGCCGGCATCGCCATTTTCATTGCCTGCCTGGGGCTGTTTGCTCTGACAACTTTCACTACTGAACAACGAACCAAAGAGATTGGCGTTCGCAAAGTACTGGGCGCTACGGTGGTCAGTGTTGTGGCGCTGTTGTCAAAAGACTTCCTCAAGCTGGTGTTGATCGCTATCATCGTGGCCTCTCCTCTGGCCTGGTGGGCAATGAATCTGTGGCTGCAGGACTTTGCCTACAAGATTGACCTCGATTGGTGGGTATTTGCCGTCGCTGGCCTGTTAGCCCTGATCATTGCTTTGCTAACCGTCAGTTACCAAAGCATCAAAGCCGCCCTGATGAACCCGGTGAAGTCCCTACGTAGCGAGTAATCGGTTCAGGGAATGTAGCAGCGAAGGGTAAGCCCCGACAGCTTCTATAGTTGTCGGGGCTTTGGGTAGAATCTCGGTTTGACAGTCAATCGCTTTGCCATTTCCTGCATGATCGTTTAGCGAGTGCGATCAACCTAGTCAGAATACCACTAAGCAGTCAGTTTATAAGTTGTCTTTTTTCCAGACGAGTTCAGTAACGAACGTTATATCATTCGACTGTCCCAAAAAATAACTCAGACCAAGCAAATTGTTCTATCTACAGAATATTATGTTTTAAGCGTTTTATTAATCATTAAACTGATACTCTTTCGCCTTCAGGTAAGTATTTTGACATCATAAGCGCAGACACTATTAAGTTGAATCCAAAAATTAGGAATCCAATTAATAACAGTTGTATAGCATTAGGAGTGGCCGTTAAAAACTCATTGAATTCAGAGACAACGGCCAGCAGCATCAAAACGTTGATAAGAAGAAACAAACTGGCAATGATAATTCCTGTTATTCTGTTTTTGGAAATGAGTTGAAACGCCAGGATGGCAATCAATCCTAAGAAGATAGGGGCAATAGTCAGAGGAGGTAAATAGCCACAAAGAAACGTTATGACTATCAAATACCCCTCTGAATATTTAGAAATGAGATGCTTAACATTTTTCATTTTATAAAGGAGTTAGAGTTTGTACTTCAAATAAAATCTAGTTGTATAAGTGCCTTAGGGTAAGCTGATCACTCAGCTTACCCTACTCACTGTTAAATAGGTTAATGAATCGCTTCGGAGCCATCGAACACCAAGACTGCTTTAAAAGCTCATAGCATTCGGCTGGCTCTGGATTATCGAATTGGACTATCGTATAGCCTTGCTGCCCCCATTTGCCTGCTACCGCTGAATACGTAATCGCGTCTTGACTGATTAACCGAGCTTGTTCAACTAAGCTCAACCGAACTACAATCCGTTGTTCAAGAGGCCAGATTGTAGCGAAGATTTTATCATTGACCCGAAAAGCAGGTCGTTGCTACTGGGCTTTTTCCAGAGCATGCGGTAGTGAGAGAGCTAATTTACGTAGGGTTTGCTCATTAATCATAGTTTCCTAGTTATTGTATAATTTGATTTATGTTGATAAGGGCTGACGTGTCAGCGTATAACCGTCGTAGACGACTTTTTTTATAATAGCAGAGCAAGCCAGAATTCAAAGTGAGGCACTACCGGGCTCTGTCATGAAAAATAAAACCAATAAAACTTGAATTCATCAGCTTTTATTCTACATTTGTAGAAATATTTCTAACATTGTAGAAAATGAAATTATCCGCTTCCGAAGAACTCTTAATGCACTACCTCTGGACGCAGGAGAAAGCGTTTATGAAGGACTTACTGGACGCTTACGACGATCCCAAACCGGCCGCCACGACTGTTGCTACGTTGCTGAAACGGATGATCGATAAAGGGTTTGTCGGGTACCGCGAATACGGCAGTTCACGGGAGTATTACCCGCTCGTCAGTCGCAACGATTACTTCGCTCGTCACGTAAACGGGTTGATCAAGACTTTCTTTAACAATTCGGCCGCGCAATTTGCCTCTTTCTTCACCACCGAAACGGATCTATCGGCCGGCGAATTAGAAGCCCTGAAGAAGATCATTGACCAACAGATCCAAAAGAAAAAGTCATGACCGCCTATCTCCTCAACTCCTGCCTTTGCCTGCTGCTCACGTACGGGCTCTATAAAATCTGGCTCGAAAATGAGTCAATACACCGGTTTAAGCGCTTTTATCTGTTAGCGAGCCTGCTGGCGTCGGCAGGCATCCCATTTATTCCAGGCACCCTTTTCAATCTCTGGCCCGACCATCAGATGGCGGCCATCAGCCCGGATTTGCCCTCGGTATTGTTAGATCGTCCGGCGGTCGTTTCCCTACCGGAACCGGACGTAGTCACTTCGCCGGCTGATACGCTCTGGGCTTACTGGTGGTTGCTTCTCTATTTCATGGTGACTGCCCTTCTGACGCTGCGATTTGTGCGAAACTGTGCCTCTCTGTTGCACCAGGCCCACCGTCAGCCCAAGCGTTTAACACCGGGAGCCACACTGATTCGAGCGACTGGGCCTAACGTACCTTACACGTTTCTCTGGTACATTTTCATCGACGAAGCGGCTTTCGACCGGGACGATATGGATGGCGAATTGCTCACCCATGAACTCGCTCACGCCCGGCAGTGGCACACCCTCGACGTATTGCTGATTGAACTGCTGCTGTGCATCGGGTGGTTCAATCCGTTGCTCTGGCAGTTCAGGAAGGCCATTCAACTCAATCACGAATTCCTGGCCGACGAAGCCGTTAACCAGACGTATCAGCGGATTAGTCATTACCAAACGCTTATTCTGAGCCGGATGCATCAACCCGCTTCGGTTGCCCTAACCAGTGCCCTGACGTTCCAAACCACAAAACAACGATTCATGATGATGACCAAACACACGTCTCTTTTCCGGGTATGGCTGGCTGGTGGGGCAACCTTTGCCCTCTTGCTCGTACTAGTGGCCTTTTTAAGCGCGCCAACGGTAGCTCAGACCACTCAGCCAACCCAGCCCCCTATGGTAACAGCCCCTCGCCAGGCACCACGTACTACTAACGTTTCGGACTTTGAGCAACGCTACGGTGATAAATTCGTGGCCATTCCCGTTCGTCGTGGTAAGCCTATCGTGAGGAAGACGTATTCAGAACTGTCGCCCGACGAGAAGAAACGGGTGGTACTCATCCCTCCTCAGGATCGAAAAACCCCTTCCGAGGCCGAGTTTAATTCCTGGAAAAATCCGAAGAAATTTGGTGTGTGGGTCGACGGCAAACGTGCCCGCAATTTTGCCAACACGTCGCTCAAAGCCAGCGATATTGCGTCGTATTCGGGCAGTTACGTGCACAAAAATGCCCGTCAGCCGGAGGGTTATCTGTACCAGATGGATCTGATGACGAATTCGTATTACGAAGCTTATTTAAAAGAAAGCTACAGAATCCATTTCTGGTTCTTGTCGAAAGAAATTCGCTTAAAGCGAAATAGCGTGCGCTTTGGGCACAGGGCGAAGGGGTTAAAAGCTCCCTTTGCCCCTGTGCCTTCCATTAAAATTTTTCGTTTCTTAGGGTGATAGTTGCGGCAATTCCTGATTAACCTGTAAAAAGCGTAAGCGTATGGTCTCAACTCAACGCGTATCGATGAAAACAGCCCTGCTGACCGATCGGGAACGTACTCTGGAGCGTATCTATGCAAAAGCCTACCCGCTGGTGCGGCATTACGTCCGGGAGCACGGCGGTACGGACGACGACGCCAAAGATGTTTTTCAGGAAGCCTTGATTACGTTTTATGAAAAAGCCGTTTTCGACCAGCTCACGTTAACGTCGTCGGTGAGTACGTACCTCATGGGCATTGGCAAAAACCTCTGGCGGCAGGAGCTGGCGAAGCGATCCCTCCAGGCGTCCCTACCCGAAACCGAGGAACTTGTCGAAGAACCTGATGTTGACCCTGATCAGCCAACGGTGGCCCTGATGACCTTTGTTGAACAACTGGGCGAAACCTGCCAATCCATTCTGGTCAGTTTCTATTACTTCGGCCAGCGGCTGGAGCAAATTGCCACCCAGCACGGGTACCGGAGCGTTCGGTCGGCCACGGTGCAGAAATTCAAATGCCTGGAACGGCTACGTAAAGCCGTGAGTCACTTGTCCATCGAGCAGTTAAAATCATAAAGACCATGCGTCCCGAACTGGAAGAAATCCAACGGCTGGAGGAGTACCTGGCTGGTGCCTTACCCGAAGAGCAACAGCTCGACGTAGCGGTTCGCTTGTTATGGGATCAGGAACTGCAACGGAAGCTGGCTGGGCAGAAACTGGCCTATAAAATCTTACGCTTATTTGGTCGTCGAAAGCTCCGCACCGAGTTAGAGACCATCCACGTCCGATTGTTCGGATAACCCCTTTATAATCCTGCCTGGCTGACGTTGCGCAATGGCTCCATACAAGCCATCCGGCTTTGTATTGCCCTTGCCAACCAGTGTTCATACAAATCAATTCTCATCCCTACTAGTTTTCCTGTCTTATGTATTACCCAGAACTTAGCCGCAACGAGTTCCGCCGGTTCGCCGTGCATCATCAGTATCTGAACGGCCTGACGGTCGACCGGTATCTGCACCAGGTCGAAAACATGACACGAGCCGTCATTGAAGAACGCCCGATGAATTTCCGCGAAGTAGACGTCTTTTCGCGGCTCATGGCCGATCGGATTGTGTTCATGGGTGCGGCCGTTGACGACAACATTGCCAACATCATCATCGCCCAGTTGCTGTTCCTGGAGTCGGCCGATGCGAAGAAAGACATCCTGATGTATATCAACAGTCCGGGAGGGTCGGTCTACGCCGGTTTAGGCATTTACGATACCATGCAGTACGTCCGCCCCGACGTAGCAACGATCTGCACCGGTATCGCCTTGTCGTTCGGGGCCGTACTGCTCTGCGCCGGAGCGGCTGGTAAACGGTCGGCCCTCCCCCACGCCCGCGTTATGATTCACCAGCCGCACGGCGGGGCCCAGGGCCAGTCGATTGACATTGAAATCACCGCCCGCGAAATTGTTAAGCTTAGAAATGAGCTGTACGAAATCATGGCCCGTCACACGGGCCGGTCGGCGGAAGAACTCGAACGTAACGCCGACCGCGATTACTGGATGAAAGCTGAAGAAGCCAGGGAATACGGCTTCATTGATGATGTGCTGCAACGGTAAAATCACCCTTAATGTTCCCAACGAGCCGTCAGCCTGAATCCAGGTTCTGACGGCTCGCTTACCATGCCAAGGCCGAGCAATCCTGTCCACCAGCGTACAAAAACTGTCCGTTTCTGGACAACTATCTCGTGTCAACTCTCAGCCAAAAAGGCCATTCCAGCACTGGAGTGGCCTTTTTCCTTATCCTGGCAAGGCATTTGTTATACATTTACACAACTAATACAGTATCATGAAGGGGACTTACTTAGGCGAGTTCGAAGAGGTGGTGCTACTGGCCGTAGCGATCCGGGACGGCGACGCCTACGGGGCTGCCGTCGTCAACGAGATTGAGCAGCAAATGGGGCGCTCGGTCAATCTGGGCGCGGTACACTCAGCCCTGCATCGGCTCCAGGAAAAAGGGCTGGTCAAATCGGAGATGGGTGGTATCTCGCCCGAACGGGGTGGTCGCCGGAAGCGGCTGTATTCGGTAACGGCCTACGGACGACGGGTATTGGAGGAGGTTCGGCAACTGCGTAATCAGATGTGGGACGCTATTCCCCGAACCGCCTGGTCATGAGCAAAGCACCTCTTTGCAGACCACCTCGCTTCGCCCAGCGCCTGCTGCGCTGGTTCTGCGCCCCCCACCGGCTCGATGAGCTGGAGGGCGATCTGGACGAACTGTTTCAGGACCGTATCAAATCGGTGGGCGTTCATCGGGCGCGGTGGCGCTACCTACGCGATGTACTGAGTCTGATGCAGCCTCAGTTTATCAAGCGCGAAGAGAAGTATCACCCCAAATCAACAACAATTACGATGATCCGCAACTACGTAAAAATTGCCTTCCGCAATCTCCTCAAGAATCGGGCTTACTCCGTCATTAACATTGGTGGGTTAGCCATAGGCATGGCGGTGGCAATGCTCATTGGCCTGTGGGTGTATGACGAGCTATCGTACAATACGCATTTTACTCATTACGAACACATTGCGGAAGTCAGGCATTACGGCACAGTACCATCTACCGGTATTATCCGGGGTAGCGAGGCCAACCCGATTCCGTTGGCTACCGCCTTGAAAGTCCGCTACGGTCAAAATTTCAAGCACATTCTGCTCGGATTCTGGGACGGCGACTACGCTGTCTCGATGGGCGAGAAAAAACTAACACGCCGGGGTAAATTCATCGAGGGTGATGTCATCGATATGCTCTCGCTCCGGATGCTAAAAGGAAGCCAAACCGCCCTGAACGACCCGCACTCCGTTATTCTATCGCAGTCGACAGCTAAAGCTATTTTTGGCGATGAAGACCCCATCGCCCGAACACTGAAAATCGACAACCGCATGGACGTAACGGTAACTGGGGTGTACGAAGATTTACCCGAGAATACCAGTTTCAGCCATATTGAGTTTTTCGCGCCCTGGGCACTCTGGGTCTCCTCTAACACGTGGGTCAAGAATGTGGAGAACAGTTGGGATAACAGCTCGTTTTCGGTGCTGGTCCAACTGGCTGATCGCACCTCACTGGAAACCGCCAATGCAGCCCTGACGGATTTCTACGTCAAGAACGTTCCGAAAGACATGGTTGAGGACGCGAAAAAGTACAAAATGGTGCTTTATCTGTACCCTATGCAGCAATGGCATCTGTACTCAGAGTTTAAAGATGGCCTACCCGCGCCCGGCCGGCTGACGTTTGTGTGGCTTTTTGGCATAGTTGGCGGTTTTGTGCTACTGCTGGCCTGTATCAACTTCATGAACCTCAGCACAGCCCGTTCCGAAAAGCGCGCCAAAGAGGTGGGTATTCGTAAAGCAATTGGTTCCCTCAGATCCCAATTGATTAATCAGTTTTTGAGCGAATCGTTCCTGGTCGTCTTTCTGGCCTTTATTGGAGCTTTGTTGTTGGTTTCGGTTTCGCTGTCGTGGTTTAATGAGCTGGCCGACAAAGCCATCGCCTTCCCCTGGTCGAACCTCTATTTCTGGTCTATCAGCGCGGCCTTTCTGGGGCTTACGGGATTACTGTCGGGTCTGTACCCGGCCTTCTACCTGTCGTCGTTTCAGCCGATCAAGGTTTTAAAAGGCTCGTTTCGGCTTGGCAACATGGCTGCGCTCCCCCGTAAAATTCTGGTGGTGGTGCAGTTTACGGTGTCGGTGGTCCTGATAATCGGAGTGTCGATGGTGTACAAACAGATCATTCACGCCCAAAACCGACCCGTCGGCTACAACCGGGAAGGGTTACTGTCCATCCCCACCAACGACCCTAACTACAAGGGACGGGAAGAAACCATTCAACGCGAACTGATGCGTACGGGGATGGTAGTCCGTACCGCTTTTTCGTCGAGCCCACTGACCAACGTTTGGAATAACATGAGTGGCTTTAACTGGAAAGACAAAGACCCGAAAACCGAATCGGATTTCTCGATCACGCATGTTTCGCACGATTTTGGTGCCCTGGCAGGCTGGCAATTCCTGGCCGGTCGTGACTTTTCCCGCTCCTTCCGTTCCGATTCCTCGGCTGTTATTCTGAACGAAACGGCGGCAAAATACCTGAACCTGAAAAACCGCAGCCGGTCCGCCGGAGCGGCCGGACTACCGATTGGTGAGTTTATTACGATGGATGACGGCAAACGAAAGCTTCAGATCATCGGCGTCATCAGGGATATGGTTATGCAGTCGCCGTTTGAGCCAGTGAAACGCGGTATGTATTTCCTGGACCCAACCTATTCAGATGCAGCCCGGCTCAACATTCGGCTCAACCCGCAGGTCAGTCCACAGCAGGCGTTGCCCCAGATAGAAGCTGTCATTAAGAAGATAGTTCCGTCGGCCCTCTTCAAGTTCTCATTTGTCGACCAGGACTTTGCGGCCAAGTTCGCGGCTGAGCAGCGGATTGGCAAACTGGCACTGGTCTTTACCATACTGGCCATTCTGATCTCCTGCCTGGGCCTGTTTGGTCTGGCTTCATTTACGGCCGAACAACGTACTAAGGAAATAGGCGTCCGGAAAGTGCTGGGGGCTACTGTTCTGAACCTGTGGGGCCTGTTGTCAAAAGACTTTGTGTTGCTGGTGCTCATTGCCTTTCTGGTGGCCTCTCCTATTGCCTGGTATTTCCTGAACGGCTGGCTTCAGCAGTACACCTACCGCACACAATTGTCGTGGTGGGTATTTGCCCTGGCGGGTGGTAGTGCCTTAGTCATTACGTTGCTGACGGTCAGCTTCCAGGCCATCAAAGCGGCTCTAGTGAATCCGGTCAAATCGTTACGTAGCGAATAGCCTATGCGCTCGGCCCCAACCCCTCCGCGCTTCGCCCAGCGCCTGCTGCGCTGGTTCTGCGCTCCACACCGGCTCGATGAGCTGGAGGGCGATCTGGACGAACTGTTTCAGGACCGTATCAAATCGGTGGGCGTTCATCGGGCGCGGTGGCGCTACCTACGCGATGTACTGAGCCTGATGCGGCCTCAGTTTATGAGACGACAACCTCAAGAGTATCCAAACCCAAGTCATATGGACATGCTGCGGAATTACCTTAAAATCGCCTTTCGCAATCTGGTCAAGCAGAAAGCTTATTCCTTCATCAATATTGGTGGACTGGCTGTAGGCATGGCGGTGGCCATACTGATTGGCCTTTGGATTTACGACGAGCTGTCGGTTAATAAATCCTTCCAGAATTACGACCGAATTGCTCAGCTTATGCGCAATCGAACGATTAATGGCGAAACCGATACCCGGGCGGGCTTGCCGATTCCGTTGGCTCAACGCTTAAAAGATTCCTACGGTGAGTCGTTCAGACACGTTGAACTAGCCTGGTGGACCAGTTGGCACACGATCAAGCTGAACAACCAGGTGTTTTCAAAAAGCGGCAAATTTATGACGCCCGGAGTCCCCGAGATGTTATCGCTGACCATGCTCAAAGGAAGTCGCGATGGACTGAAAGAGCCGGGATCGATCTTATTATCCGCGTCGGTGGCGCAGGCATTGTTCGGTGATGCGAACCCACTGCACAAAACCCTGACCCTCGATAACACCATGACGGTCAACGTAACGGGCGTTTATGAAGACATTCCCGCCGGGAACAGCTTTGACGATGTGCAGTTCATTGCGCCCTGGGCTCTCTACGCGGCTTCAACGCCTTGGGTAAACGAGGCAAAAGACGACTGGACAAATACGTCGTTTGAGGTATTCGTTGAGCTTGCCCCCCAGGCCACGATGGCGGATGTGTCAGCCAAAATCAAGAATTTATTGGCCAATAACACCCAGGTGAATCCGGCGCTGAAATCCGAGGTCCTGCTTTATCCGATGGCTCGCTGGCATTTGTACTCCGACTGGAAAAACGGCGTGAATGAGGGCGGTCGTATTCAGTTTGTCTGGCTGTTTGGGATCATCGGCATTTTCGTATTGCTGCTGGCCTGTATCAACTTCATGAATCTCAGCACGGCCCGCTCCGTCAAACGAGCGAAAGAGGTGGGCATCCGCAAAGCCATTGGCTCCCGGCCACAGGAGCTGATTGTTCAATTCTTTGGCGAATCATTACTGGTTGTTGCCCTTGCGTATGTCGTTGCCCTTGGGCTGGTCTATATAGCGGTGCCCTTGTTTAATCAGGTGGCCGACAAACACATGACCGTTCCTCTTGTCTCTCCACTTTTCTGGGTGCTGGGGCTGGGCTTCACCCTGCTAACAGGTCTGATTGCAGGAAGCTACCCGGCGCTTTATCTGTCGTCGTTCAAACCCATAGCCGTATTGAAAGGTACTATAACGGCGAGCCAATTCCGGGGGAGCAGCATCGTCACGCCCCGCCGGGTACTGGTTGTCGTGCAGTTTACGGTGTCGATTACGCTGATCATTGGTACGCTGGTTGTTTATCGACAAATTCAGCACGCAAAGAACCGCCCAATTGGCTACAGCCGGAATGGGCTAATTTCGCTGCTCCTCAACGTCCCTCACTACGAACAGCAACGGGAGACAGTTCGGAACGAGTTGATTAGGTCGGGAGCCGTGCTGGAAGTCGGCGAGTCAGCTAGCCCCCTGACGGAGGTTCGGTCGACTAATGGTGGTTTTAATTGGGAAGGTAAAGACCCAACCTTACAGGTCAACTTTGGGACGATCGGGATATCGCATGAGTTTGGCAAAGCGGTCGGCTGGCAGTTCTCACAGGGGCGCGACTTCTCCCGAAAACTGGCCTCCGACTCCCTGGGTGTGGTCCTGAACGAATCAGCGGTGGCGTTTATGGGAATGCGGGATGTAGTGGGTAAAACCATCACCTGGACCGGCAATGACTTCAACGTTCGTTTTCACGTGATCGGCGTGATTAAGGATATGGTAATGGATTCGCCCTACGAGCCAGCCCAGCCCTCAATCTTTTTTATCGGTCAGACACCCGGCAAATTCCTGACCATGCGGCTTAATCCCGAGCGCAGTCCCCAAGCCTCTCTGGCTACTATTGGTGAGGTATTGAAGGAACACCTGCCCGAGGCACCCTTTAACTACACATTTGTCGACGAAGAGTACGACCAGAAGTTCCGAAGCGAAGAGCGCATCGGCACCCTTGCCAGTCTATTTGCCGGTCTAGCCATCTTCATCTCCTGCCTTGGCCTGTTCGGGTTAGCGTCGTTCGTGGCCGAGCAGCGGACCAAGGAGATCGGCGTGCGCAAAGTGCTGGGCGCGTCGGTAGCTGATTTATGGGCTTTACTTTCAAAAGATTTTGTGGTGTTGGTTAGCATCGCCTTTGGCATCGCTACGGTCATCGCCTACTACTCACTTCACAACTGGCTTCAGAACTACGAGTACCGCACCGACCTATCATGGTGGATTTTTGCGATAGCGGGTGTTGGTGCCCTAGTCATTACGTTGCTGACGGTCAGCTTCCAGGCCATCAAAGCGGCTTTAGTGAATCCGGTCAAATCGCTACGTAGCGAATAGCCTATGCGCTCGGCCCCAACCCCTCCGCGCTTCGCCCAGCGCCTGCTGCGCTGGTTCTGCGCTCCACACCGGCTCGATGAGCTGGAGGGCGATCTGGACGAACTGTTTCAGGACCGTATCAAATCGGTGGGCGTTCATCGGGCGCGGTGGCGCTACTGGCGGGATGTGCTGAGCCTGATGCGGCCTTTTGTGATTAGACGACAACACACTGATTACCCCAGCCCAACACATACGACCATGATTCGCAATTACCTGACTGTCGCCTTCCGAAACCTGGCACGTGCAAAAAGTTACGCGTTTATCAACATTGCGGGTCTGTCTGTTGGGATGGCCGCTTCCGCGCTCATTGCACTGTGGATACAAAGCGAACTAACCTACGACCAGTTTTATAGCAAAACCGATCGGCTTTTTCAGGTCTATAACCGGGATACGTTCAATGGCACTACGCAGGCCTGGGAAACCACCCCACGCCCGCTGGCTCCGGCGTTAAAACAAGACTACCCCGATATTGACGATGCGTCCCGGTATAGGCCCATAACGTTTGTCCTGACGGCTAACGACAAAAACGTAAACATCGATGGTGCATTTGCCGACCCTACGTTTCTGAACTTATTTGATTTCCCATTCTTAACCGGCAATGCTCAAGCCTCTCTTTCCGAACCGAATGGTATCGTTATCACCAAGTCCCTGGCCGAAAGCCTGTTTGGTACAACCCAGGCACTGGGTAAAATCATTCAGGTTGACCATAAAGACAGTTTTTCAGTAACCGGTGTTCTGGACGACCTACCCGATAACTCCCGATTCAGCAGTATATCCTATCTGCTTCCCTACAATTATTTCATTTCGTTAGGCTGGGGATCTGACGATTGGTCTTCAAACAATGAATACACCTTCGTTCTGCTGAAGGATAAGGTAGACCCGGCGATGGCTGAAAACAAAATCAAGCGGGTTACGGCTCAACACCTTAAAGGCGTTCTGGACGATGTATCACACCGACATATTTTTCTCCATCCGGCCAGCAAATGGCACTTGTATTCAAAACAGGACAACGGGCAACTGGTCGATGGCAAGATCGTTACGGTTCGGTTGTTCGGAATCATTGCGGCTTTTATTCTCCTGATTGCCGCTGTCAATTTTATCAATCTAAGCACAGCACGTAGTGAAAAACGGGCGAAAGAAGTCGGTATCCGGAAAGTAGCCGGTGCACAGAAACGATCGCTGGTTTTTCAGTTCATCAGTGAGTCAGTGCTGCTGGCCTTCTTTGCCGGTCTACTGGCCTTACTGCTCATTGTCCTTTGTATTCCGTTGTTCAATACCATTACGGGCAAGCAGTTATCCTTAGCATTCGGTTCGGTTAGCTTCTGGCTCGCGGCTCCTGGATTTGTTCTATTCACTGGTTTACTGGCAGGAAGCTACCCCGCTTTTTATCTCGCCAGTTTCCAGCCGATACGGGTTATGAAAGGGACGTACCAGCCAGTCGCGGCTGTGTTCTCACCCCGGAAAGGACTGGTAGTTGCTCAGTTCACCTTTACCATTGTCCTGATCATTGCCACGCTGGTCATCAGACAGCAGATTCATCACGCCCAGAACCGGGAAAGTGGCTACGATCAGAACAATCTCCTCTTCGCCTACCTGCACGGCGACTTACCCTCCCATTACGAAGCATTGCAACAGGACTTACTTCGAAGCGGGGCGGCTGTTTCGGTTGGTCGATCACTCGGTCCACTGACCGATATCAACTCCCGACAGTGGGGTGTATCATGGCCCGGTAGTACCAAAGCCGATAAAGATATTGAGTTCGACCGATTCGGCACCGACACCGATTTTCTGACAACCATGGGTACGAAACTAACCGCAGGCCGGGCACTTGACGTTCGTCAGTTCCCAACGGACTCCAATGCGGTCATGTTAAATGAAACGGCCGTCAAAACGATGCATCTGAAAAATCCGGTGGGAACGAGCATTCGATTTCTCAAACAGGATTGGCAGGTAGTAGGCGTTCTTAAGGACTTCGTTTTTGCCTCACCCTACGACCCAATTAATCCGGTCATCGTTTCAGGCCCCGGCCAGTCAGTCTCGCTGGGCTGGACGAGTATGCGGTTAAATCCGGCTAACGCTACCGCCAAAAATCTGGAGGTGATCGAAGCGGTTTTTAAGAAGTATAATCCCGGCTACCCATTCGAATACACGTTTGCGGATGAGTCGTACAAAGCCAAGTTTGCCGACGAGCAACGGGTTGGAGTCCTGACCAGTCTGTTCTCCGGGTTGAGCATCTTCATTGCTTGCCTGGGCTTATTCGGATTGGCCGCCTACACCGCTCAACAACGGACCAAAGAAATAGGCATCCGAAAAACATTGGGCGCATCCGTAGCCAGCATCGTACAGCTCTTAACCAAGGAGTTCATTTATTTAACCCTTGCGGCCTTCCTCATTGGCGCACCGATTGGCTGGTATGCCATGCACCGATGGTTAGAAGACTATACGTACCGCATCACCATTGGCATTGATGTTTTCACAGTAACGCTCTTGTCCGCCATCCTGATTGTATTGCTGACGGTCAGCTTCCAGGCCATCAAAGCGGCCTTGGTCAATCCGGTTAAATCGCTACGTAGCGAGTAGCCTATGCGCTCGGCCCCAACCCCTCCGCGCTTCGCCCAGCGCCTGCTGCGCTGGTTCTGCGCCCCCCACCGGCTCGATGAGCTGGAAGGCGACCTGGACGAACTGTTTCAGCAACGGGCGCAGGAAGTGGGGTTGCGCCGGGCTCGCTGGCGCTACTGGCGGGATGTACTAAGTCTGATGCGGCCTTTTGTTATCAAACGCCAACACACTGATTATCCCAGACCAACAAATACTACCATGATCCGCAACTATCTGACCGTCGCCTTCCGAAACCTGGCTAAGAACCGGGTCTATTCCTTCATCAACATTTTTGGGCTGGCTTCAGGCATGGCCGTAGCGATGTTGATTGGCCTGTGGGTATACGACGAGCTGTCGTTCAACAAGCAGTTCAAAAACCACGATCGACTGGCAATGCTCTGGCAGTTTGTAAAGTTCGACGTGGAGAAGGCATCTTATGATGTGATGCCGATTCCGCTGGCGCAGGAATTACGAAGCAACTACCCTGATTTCGAAGCGGTTGGTCTATCCAAAACGCGCAACGTTATTGTAGCGGCCGGGGAACGAAAGCTGTTGAAAACCGGCAATTATGTTGAGCCTGATTTTATCGACATGCTATCGCTGAACGTCGTAGCGGGCACTCGGTTCGGAAGCAACGACGTGAATACGATTCTGCTGTCGCAATCGCTCGCCAATGCGATGTTCGGCACCGGGAATCCACTTAATAAGCTGATCAAACTGGACAATAAACAGACGGTGAAGGTAGCGGGCGTTTACAAAGATTTTCCGGCCAATAGCACGTTTACCGACGTGACATTCCTGGTTCCCTGGAAATTCTTCGCAGCCAACGATGAAAATGCGAAACTCGACCAGAATGAATGGGACTCCAATTCGTACCAGATTTTCGTCCAGCTCAGGCCCGAGGCCGATTTCGATCAGGTATCGGCGAAGATCAAAGACATTCGCATGAAGCGGGATAACCCACCGGGCTACAAACCCGAGTTTTTCCTGCACCCGATGGCGAAATGGCATTTGTTCGGCGATTTTAAAGACGGCGTCAATACGGGTGGGCTCATCACGTTTGTGTGGTTATTCGGGAGCATCGGCGTCATTGTGTTGCTGCTGGCCTGCATCAATTTCATGAACCTGAGTACGGCCCGAAGCGAGAAACGGGCCAAGGAAGTCGGGATTCGGAAGGCGCTTGGCTCGCTGCGTAGCCAGTTAATTTCGCAGTTTTTCAGCGAATCGCTGCTGATAGCATTACTGTCTTTTGTCCTTGCCATTCTGTTCGTACAACTCACACTTCCCTTCTTTAATCAGGTGGCCGAGAAGCAGGTAACCATTCTCTGGGCAAACCCCTGGTTTTGGTTTGCCGGATTGGGGTTCAGTCTGCTAACGGGTTTGATTGCGGGTAGTTATCCGGCGCTGTACTTATCCTCGTTCCAGCCCGTCAAAGTGCTCAAGGGTATTCTACGAGCCAATCGTTCAGCTACCATTCCTCGCCGGGTACTGGTTGGTTTTCAATTTACGGTTTCGGTCACACTCATCATTGGTACCATCATTGTATTCCGACAGATTGAGCACGCCAAAGACCGCCCGGTGGGGTATAACCGCAGTGGGTTAATCGAAATCGGGATGAATGCACCTGAGTTGTATAGGCATTATACGGCCCTCCGGAAGGATTTGCTCAATACGGGCGCTATAGTTGATATGGCGGAATCGTCGAATTCAATAACCGAACAGTCTGGTGGCACAACCGCTATTTCGTGGAAGGGCAAAAAGACAGGCAGTAAGCCACTGGTCATGTCGAATTACGTAACACACGATTATGGCAAAACGGTGGGCTGGCAGCTAAAAGAAGGTCGGGATTTTTCCAGGGCTTATTCAACCGACACCGCTTCGATTGTCCTGAACGAAGCGGCAGTCAGGCTGATGGGCTTCAAAAACCCGATTGGCGAAGTTGTTCGACGCGGTTCGCCTAATCGCGATTACAGGGTCATTGGCGTGGTCAAAGACATGGTGAAAGAAAATCCGTTCAGGCCGGTTAGTCCGTCTTTTTTTGCCCTCGACTATGGCAATGTCAATACCCTTACTATCCGTTTGGCTCCGCAACTATCGGCCCACGAAGCACTGGCTACAATAGAGCAGGTCTTCAAAAGCTACAGTCCTGATTCGCCTTTCGACTATAAATTTGTGGACGACCAGTACGCCCAAAAGTTTGGTACCGAAGAACGTATCGGCCGGCTGGCCGGTGGTTTTGCCGTCCTGGCGATTCTGATTAGCTGCCTGGGCCTGTTTGGCTTAGCTTCGTTCATCGCTGAGCAACGCACTAAGGAAATTGGCATTCGGAAAGTACTCGGCGCGTCGGTTTTCAACGTTTGGCGTCTACTCTCGAAAGAGTTTGTGGCGCTGGTTCTCATTGCGTTCTGCCTGGGCGCTCCCCTCGCCTACTACGTCTTGTCGGGCTGGCTGCAGAACTACGAGTACCGCACCGACCTGTCGTGGTGGATTTTTGCTTTGGCCGGCGCGGGCGCTTTGCTGATTACATTACTAACGGTCAGTTACCAGGCCGTCAGAGCCGCCCTGATCAACCCGGTCAAGAGTTTGCGTAGTGAATAAATAAGGTTGCTCTTGAAAGGTTACGGCTGGAAGTCAGTTGTCTTACTGGATGGCTCGGTCAAACCCATCAGCAAACACCACCGAGCCATCCGGTCGGCTGAAACGGCAATAATCAACCGAACCCGTTCCGGCAAATTCATACGTAATACCAACCAGATCGACCGGAGCCGACGGAATGGTTGCCTGATAGGCCAGCCGCCCGTTCACCCAGATGCGCGCTTGTTTATTGACGACCTCGCAACGCAGATCTACCCAATTCGAAAAGTCAACACCGAAGGCCGATAAGTCCGTATTACGTCCATCTACATGATGTCCCGCTAACCCCAGCGACAGATCGGAGATACACCCTTTAGCCGACAAGGGTATGAAAAACATTTCGTTCTTGCCGTGGATCATCAGGCGTGTCTGCTGACAGGCTGCGGCTCCCGCCCGGTAGTCATGACGAAGTCGGGTTTCCATAATAAAATTGTCGGACCGCAGCCCCGGCAACTCTTGGATGTAGCGATAGCGCACGACGGGCGGCTGGGGTTGCATGGCGATGTGACTGGCTTCAATAAGTGATGGGGGCAGGCTAAGTTTTCCTTGCTGGATCACCTCGTTAGGGCTGAAATAGACAGGCACCGGCTCCTGCAATACGGCAACGTGCCAGCCATCCGAGCGGATGAGCAGGTCGTGCTCCCGAACAACCTGTTTTCCAACCACCAGTTTAGCCCGGAAGTAGCCCGGATAGTAGTAGATAGACGTATGCTGATGACCAGTTCTTGACACACGTTTACGCCGGGTCGGGTCCCAGGACTGCTGAATGAACACCGAATCAGTGGGCGAAGCGGTCGCGTCGTAATCGAACACCACCGAGTTCGGAATCCCCTGCGTGACAGGTCGGCTGCGAAACGAAAAGTCCTGGGGCGAAAGGGGGCCGCGTTCATGAGATGCCAGCATCAGCGCTAGCAAGCCAACCAGGCCAATGCCAACCACATACAGAACAACCCGGCCCGGAAGCCGACGCCAGCCGATACGGACGGGAGGCTGATCGCTAATTGGAGTCGAAAGCGTATTTACTACGGTAGATGGCCGATCGGTCTGGTGCTGAAAGTCGTGCCAGTTTGGGTAACCCAGATACTGCACCAGTACGTTTAGCGTCGTTGTCGTGGGCGAGGAATCGTAGCGCACTTTACCCCAGACCCGCTTGAGTGTCGTTACGCTCAGGCAAGCGCCGGTCTTCTCCAGAATGGCCTCACTCAATCGCTCAAAGTCGGCGGTCGTCCATCCTTCGGCGCTACCCAGGCCGCTAACCTGCTCGATCTGCTGCCGGCAGCGGGCCAAATTATCCTGATCTATTTTCACCACCATACCGCTGTTGATTAGCTACTTACCAATTTGACACAACTTGTACAACACTTGAACACGATTGATTGGGCTCCCTAAACACTATCGACTACGTTTACGGCGGTTTCCCCTGTTCATTGATTCACGGCAATTGACCTCATAAGTAATGAAACAAATTCATAACGCGCCAATCCTACTGTATCTGCTGTGTAGCCTGCTGATGAACGGCCATAGCTCGGCCCAATCGGTCACGCCCATATCGCCCGATCTGACAAGTCTTGCCGGCAATCCCAAAGCCGCCGTCAACCGCGCGGCAACAGTACTAACGGAAGGCCGGCGCAACGGCATCCGGATAGACGAAAAACCCGGCGAAGGACTGGTCTGGATACCCGACGTTCAACTAACCAATGGGACTCTGGAATTTGATGTCCGGGGTAAGGACGTACTACAGCGGAGCTTCGTAGGCATCGCCTTTCATGGGCAGGACGACAAAACCTACGAAGCGATTTATTTCCGGCCCTTCAACTTTCGCAGCACCGATCCCGTCCGGCGGGTGCACGCCGTACAGTATGTGGCCCACCCTACCTACACCTGGCAGAAGCTCCGCGCCGACTTTCCGGACAAGTTCGAAGCCGCCCTGACCTCCCCTCCCGACCCCAACGACTGGTTTCACGCGCGGGTAGAGATCAAGGCATCCAGCGTGCGGGTCTTCGTCAACCAGAACACGACCCCAGCTCTGGAAGTCGAGCGACTTGTTCAGACGCAGAACGGTCGGGTGGGCCTTTGGGTGGGCAACGGTTCCGGCGGTGATTTCGCTAACCTTACGATCACCCCGGTCCCTTAACCAATCGCTCCCGAATAGCTCCTCATAAAACCTTGTGACAACCTTTTCTTTCGAATAGCCAGCAACGTAACCCAGTGCTGATTTTTACACTCCTGTTCTTCAGCAGCTACCTGACGGCCGCGGCCCAAACCACCTACAACCTACCTCTCCTGCTCCGGGAAAATCGACTCATTACGACACCAGCCAATAACATACAGGCGTTGAACGACAAAGCGCATCCGGGCGTATCGGCGAAAGGGATTGTGTGGCTGAAAGGACTCAATTTTAAGCAGGGCACGATTGACGTAGACCTACGCGGCAAGGATGTTTTTCTGCAAAGTTTTCTGGGTATTGCCTTTCACGGGGTGGATACGCTTACGTACGATGTGGTGTATTTCCGTCCGTTCAATTTCCGGGAATAACTCCCACAAGAGTTCATCCTAACAGGGAGGTAGTCAACGTTACCTCCTTTTTGCGTCCCATTCTCGACCGACACGAGTTTGCTTCTCCAACATTCAACCCATTTTTTGGCGTCTTCATCCCATTTCAACCACGGGCCGGTTTCACCCGCTTAGCTTTGGTCAAAAAACGAGCAAGCTATGCGGGATTTATCACCCTTTCGTCGCTATGAATTGATTTTTATCGTCAGCCTCGTCGTCATTTATGTGGTCAGACGATTGGTCGAAGAGGTGAGTCGGCTGGATGGCCTGATCGGGTTGGGAGCTTCCGGCAACGGCATTCCGGCCGGTACGTTCTGGCGAATTTTAGACGGCCGCTACGATCATACCCTGAACAACAACGTACCACTCATCACCGGAGCAATTTTGGTCCTGGCAGCCTGGTACGTCTTCCACAACCTGGCGTACCCGACGTTGCAGCAACGCATTGATGACCAGCGGGGCTGGCTGCTCATCGGATTAACAATGCTGCTGCTGCTCATGGGTACGTTCGTGTACCATTACCTCAAACACCACGTGCGGTACCAGTACGACGGTGCTGACAACATCATTGGGCTGCGGGTCGAGTGGCTGTATCGCAAACGCACTGTATTGGCCGACGCCATCGGTTTTGCCGTCCTGCTAAGTGCCTACGAACTGGCCTTTCAGTATTATCAATTCCTAACCCGGCGCATCGGTCCAGAGTCAGAAACCCATTTTCGACTCGTGAGCTTTCTGCTGCTGGGCGGGGTAACGGTGTTAGCGTTCACCTTCTCCCTGAATGGTTACCTACCTCCAACCCTGTGGCGTGGTGAATTGCGTATGGCGCTGATCAGATTGAGCATTGGGGTACAGATTTTACTGCTTCAGCAGTACGTGTATGGCTACATCTTACCGGCTCTAAAAACCGCCCGTTCCGAGGAGCCTATTCTGCTTAACCGAATTGGATTGTTTCTGCTGGTGGTACTCCTGACCACCACCGTACTGTGGGGGGCGGCCACGAGCTTTTATTTCCGTCCCAGTAGCTCGATCATTCAATGGTCCCTTGCTGTTGTGATCGGTTCGGTGGTGATAGCGTTTGGGCGACAGGCACGGAACCGGGAAAAAACCGTACTGGAGACAAAAGTATCGGTGCAGTCGGCGGAGCTATCGAGCCTGCGGGCACAGATTAACCCGCATTTTCTGTTCAACGCGCTCAACAGCCTGTATGCTACCGCCCTGAAGGAGAACAGCGAAAAAACCGCCGACGGTATCCAGAAACTGGGCGACATGATGCGGTTCATGCTCCAGGAAAACAACCGTGACCGCATTCCGCTCGACAAGGAAATTGAATACCTGCGCAACTACATCGACATTCAACGGATACGTATCGACGAAAGGCACGACATCGACATCCGGGTTACCATTCAGGAGCCAGAACGGCCGATTTATCTGGCCCCAATGCTACTGACACCCTTTGTCGAGAACGCCTTTAAGCACGGCATCAGTCTGCGGCAACCCTCCTGGATTTTCATCACCCTGACACTGGACGATACGCAACTGTACTTCAAAGTACACAACTCACGGCACCTTAAACCGCCCGAAGACCGACCGGATCGTCACGACCCAGAAGCCGGCAATTCCGGTGTGGGGCTGGCCAACGTCAGCAAGCGGCTGGAACTGATTTACCCCGGTCGTCACCAGCTCGTCATCCAGCAGTCGGAACAGGATTATTTTGTTGCCCTCACGCTGGTATATTGGCAATGAACAACGTACTGACCCCTTCGATACAGTCTGACGTTCAGAGGAATAGGTTGTCTTGAACTACTTTTTATGTAGTTTTTATACGCCAGAATCATCTGCTGTTCCTCTTTAGCCAACCGATTCACCAGTTCAAATTTGATTCGTTTATTTATAGCTAACTCATCTACTACGTCAACCAGATTTTTGATCGTAGACTGTGCTGTTGGTTTGATCAGTACAACCGGATCTTTTGCCGAAGCCATTGTAAGCAGTCTGGCCCGTAAACCGTTTGCGGAATAGGTTGTCTCTACGTAGCTGGCCATATCATCAGCCACGTATGTGAGGTAGCCAATTTTATCCTGCTCAAGCAGATATAAGCACGCTGACAATGGCTGATAAGATTCGAATTTGGCATTATTGGCCATGTAGAGCGACACAACGGAGGAGCGCTGTACCTGCTTCATCCAGATGAAAAATGTAATCAGAATCATGGCAATACTCACAAAGGGGGTCAGGTCTACGCGCGGAATCCGGTGCGTTTGTCGAATGGCTCTCATGCTACAATAATCGGTTTGCGTAATGATGTCCCTACCATTTAAAATCCATAACAAGCTATTCATCTGTCACTCATTATGAAATACCTCCTCACACCCCTCCTTCTCCTTTGGCTTATTCCGATTGTGTTTGGCCAACAGCGCCCTTTCGACGTAGAGCAGCGGGTTAAACAAGTTGAAACCGGCCTGATGCCCGCCGTTCAGATTGCCGACCAAACACCCGTTCGGTACACCCTTACCGACCGGATGCGTCAATTGGCTATCCCGGCCGTGAGCATCGCCGTCATTAATAATGGCCAGCTCGAATGGGCCAAAGCGTACGGTTACCTGAGTCGCGACAGCCTGAACCCGGCCGATACGCAGACACTGTTTCAGGCGGCTTCGATCAGCAAACCCGTAGCGGCTCTGGGTGCCCTGAAGCTGGTTGAACAAGGGGAGTTGAGCCTAGACGCCGACATAAACCAGTACCTGAAAAGCTGGAAAATCCAACCCTCCTGGTTCACCGAAAAACAGCCCGTAACGCTTCGTGGGCTGCTGTCGCACACGGCCGGCCTCACGGTACACGGCTTCGGCGGCTACGCTAAAGACAAGGATGTACCGACACTGGTGCAGATTCTGAACGGCGCAAAACCCGCTAACTCCCCCGCCGTCGTCTCGGACACAACGCCCGGCGTTCGCGTGAAATATTCAGGAGGTGGTTACGTCGTGATGCAGCAGGCCATTGAAGACGTAACGGGCGAAACGTTTCCGGCCTTCATGCAGAAAACGGTACTCGGTCCGTTCGGCATGACCCGTAGCACCTACGAACAGCCTTTACCCGCATCGCTGACGGCCAACGCCAGCGTGGCTCACTACGGCAATGGCCGCACCATTCCCGGCAACTGGCACACGTACCCCGAGATGGCACCCGCCGGTCTGTGGACTACCCCCTCCGACCTGGCCCGGTACATTATTGACGTCCAACACTCTTTTAAAGGTGAGTCGACACACATCCTGTCGGCGGCCATGACCAAGGCTATGCTGACGCCACAGATCGGTGGACACGGGCTGGGACCCGCCGTAACGGAGAAAGATGGTACGCTGGCCTTCTCGCACGGTGGCAGTAATGCGGGCTACAAATGTCAGTTCTGGGCCTCAGCCGACAAAGGGCAGGGCGTAGTGATCATGACCAACGCCGACCGGGGCATGGAAATCATCCAGGAATTGATGCGTAGCGTGTCGGCGGCTTACGGATGGACTGACTTTAAGCCCGTTACGAAAAAGCTGGCGCAGGTATCGTCTAAGCAACTCGGTAAGCTGGCGGGTCGTTACACGTTCAGAGAGCGGCCCAACCTAATTCTGGAAATAGCGACGGCCAACAACGGGCTGCTGGTCAAACAGCTCTGGAACCAATACGAGTTCAGACTTCTACCCGAATCGAATCTTGCGTATTTTGCCGAAGACGACGGCGGCTCCGTCCGGTTTGAAACCGCAACTGACGGTACCATTACGGGCTTGCTGGCGTTTGGTCGTGAACGCTGGACGAAAGTAAATTGATCTTCGCATGCCCTTAACCGCTATTGCCATCGACGACGAGCCCCAGGCGCTGGATGTCATCAGCCTGCACGCAGCCAAAGTGCCGTTTCTGGACCTGAAAGCCCGGTTTACGGATGCGTACGAGGCCATTGCCTGGTTGCAGACCAACCGCGTCGATCTGCTGTTTCTGGACATCAACATGCCCGACATCTCGGGCGTGGAAGTGGTCAACTGCCTGCCCCGGCCGCAACTGGTGATCTTCACGACGGCCTACTCCGACTACGCCGTGCAGGGTTTTGAACTCGACGCCGTAGATTACCTGCTGAAGCCGTTTTCGCCCGCCCGGTTTCTGAAAGCCTGTACCAAAGCGCTGGACATCCACACGCTGCGGGTGGGCAACGTACCCAGTTTTATTTTTGTGAAGACGGGCTACGAAGATGAGAAAGTAATGCTCGACGACCTGCTGTATGTGGAAGCCGACGGTAATTACCTGTCGCTGGTCTTGCCCAGCCGGAAGCTGCTTACGCGCCAGACGTTGACTGAGTTTTTACAATTACTACCTCCCGATCGTTTTGTGCGGGTACACCGCTCGTTTATCATCGCGGTCGATAAAATCACCAGGCTGTCCCGCCAGGAGATTACGATCGGGCCCTACGTTATTCCTATCGGTGCCTCTTACGAAGAAGCCATAACCGGAATTCGGTCGCGGTTGTAAGGCGTTAACTCAACTCCGCCGAATCACCTGCTCGCTGAAAAATTCGGATTGGCGGTACAGCATGTACAGACCGACCAAGAGCAACGCACTCAGCTCCGCCAGCGACCGGGACAGCCAGATGCCGCTCAGCCCCAGCCCGAAATAGCCCGGCAATACGTACAGAAATAACGTAACGAGCCCGGCACCTTTCAACACACTGATCAGGCTGGACAGGTTGGCCCGCCCGATGCTTTGCAAGTAAGCGCCCACGACGTAGTTGGGTCCGGCCGCCAGAAACAGCAGAAAATACAACCGAATGGCCTCACTGGCGGTCTGTCTGAACTCGCCTGTTTCGTCACCGGCGAAGAGCGTAATCAGCAGTTGAGGTATGAACAGCCCTATAGCTGTAACGAGTACGCCCAGCCCGAAGGTGAACCCAAACGCAAAGCGAAACGTAGCCAGCACCCGATCCGGCCGACCGGCACCAATGTTGAACGACATGATCGGCAGGGACGCAATCATAGCGGCCGTGAGCGGTCGGATGAAGATAAAACTGACATAGTTTACCAGCCCGAAAGCCGCCACCGCGCCCGGTCCGTAGGTCGTAAGGGACCGACTGATGAAGAGCAGTCCCGCCGAGAAAGCGAGTTCGGACGCGAACGATGGAATGCCCAGTGTCAGCAGTTCCTTCCACTCGGCCAACCGAAGCGTAAATTGAAACGGGCGGACGCTGAAATGGCTCTTCCCCTTCCAGATGTAAACCAATAGATAGAGCGCGCCCGAAGCAAAGGCTACGGCCGTCGCGATGGAAGCCCCCTCCACGCCCATCCGCAAGCCAACAATCAGCAGTAGGTCCAGGACGAGGTTAATGGCGACAGCGGTTAAGGACGCGTTTCGGGAAACTCGGGGCGCGTTGTCCGTACGGACGAAGTTACCCCAGATCATACCCAGAAAGAAAACCGGTAAGCTAATCAACTGCCAGAAAGCATAATCGGCTACCTTGTCTGCCAGGGCCGCGTTTTGAGCACCCGCCAGAAACTGGGCCAGCGGCCGGGCAAGCAACGGTGCCATCAGGGCCACCACACCGCCCGTGAGCAGTACCAGCGTTGTGGCAAACCGAAATACCTGCTGCACCTTATCATAGTCACCGGCCCCAATGCGTTTGCCGATCAGGATGCCTCCGCCAATCATGATCGGCAGCGTCAGCGATACGAAGACAATCACGACCGGGCCGTACAGGCCAACCGCGCCCAGCCCTTCTTTGCCGACCTGCTGCCCCAGGATGATGCCGTTGATGAGCTGGTGCAGGGTCGTGGATGCAATGCTGATCAGCGCCGGTACGTAGTATTGGAAAAATAAAGGTCGGATGGGTGTTTCACCCAGCGAAGTTGATGCGGTCATGGTAGGAGGAAGTGGAGACGGGGGCGCAAAGATAGCCGTTGGTTTCGCAATTCTGCACGGGGGATCGTGCGTTTATTACTTGTACTCAACCGCTTTTCTCAGCAACTTGCCGACTAATCACCGCTGTTTATTACGTTCATGAAAATTTTCGCTTCCGTCTCAGTCCTTTTCCTCTTTGGCTTGTTCGGATTACTCAGTCGTCCGTTTCCGCTGCAACCCGCCCCGGTAGTCACCGAAAACGCCGGCACAACCGCAACCGCTCCGAAGCTCATGACGGGCGCAGATCAGGTGTCGGCCTATCTGCCCTACCTCAAAGGGAAACGTATCGGGATGGTCGTGAACCCGACCTCCATCATCGGCAGCAAATCCAGCGTCGACAGCCTGCAAAGCCTGGGCGTGAACATCGTCATGGTGTTTGGACCCGAGCACGGCTTTCGCGGCAACGCCAGCAACGGCGCGAAGGTCGCCGATGAAGTGGACGCCAAAACCGGCATTCCCATTATTTCCCTGTACGGCAGAAACCGCAAACCCTCGAAGGAGCAGTTGGACAAGATTGACCTGCTGATCTTCGACATTCAGGACGTCGGTGCCCGCTTCTACACGTACATCAATACGTTGAACGACATCATGGAAGCCTGCGCCGAGAACAACAAAGAACTGTTGATTCTGGACCGGCCCAATCCAAACGGCTTTATCGTAGATGGCCCCGTTCTGGAAGATCACCTGCACTCGGGGATCGGCAAGCACAAGATTCCCATTACGCACGGCATGACGATCGGTGAGTTTGCGCAGATGATCAACGGCGAGGGCTGGAGCTTACCCAAAAACGCCTGCAAACTAAAGATCATCAAGGTAGCCAATTATACGCACGACACGCCGTACGTCCTGCCGGTAGCGCCTTCCCCGAACCTGAATACGCAGCAATCCATTCTGCTCTACCCAAGTGTCTGCCTGTTCGAAGGCACCATCGTCAGCCAGGGACGCGGTACGTACATTCCTTTTACCGTCCTGGGTGCACCGGCGCTGAAAGGGCAGTATTCGTTCTCGTTTCGCCCGATCAGTATCAAAGGCATGAAGGAAGCGCCGTTGCATCAGGATACCGATTGCTACGGTCTGGATTTACGAAAATACGACACCAGCCTCTTTCGCAAAACCCGGCAACTCAACCTGCAATGGCTGATGGAACTATACAAAGCGTACCCCGACAAAGACCGCTTCTTCGACATGAGCCAGAGCAAAGAGATCGGCAACATTGATAAGCTGGCTGGTACCGAAAACCTGAAAAAGCAGATCATCGCCGGAGCGAGCGAAAAAGAGATTCGCCAGAGCTGGGAGCCGGGTTTGTCCGAGTACAAGAAAATGCGGAAGAAGTATCTGCTTTATCCGTAAAAATAGCCTGTCTAATAAGCTTTTATCCTGCTGACCGGTACGCCGGAGCGGCAGGACAAAAGCTCTACTACGTATCCGCCAACGTAACGAATGCTTAATATAGCTCCAGAAACGAAGCGTTACGTTTACGGCCAACTACTCTTACTCGCAAACGCAAGTGTCGTGAAACATCTATCCGCTATTATCGTACTGGCGTTTTTTTTTCAATCACCTCTATTGGCTCAAAACCGCACGCCCAAAGCGGTCTTCGTCATTGTCGACGGCATTCCGGCCGATGTGATTGAGAAGGTGCCGACGCCCCACCTGGATAGTCTGGCCAACATTGGTTTCTACAAACGCGCTCACGTTGGCGGACAGAAGGGGACGTATTCGCAGACACCCACGATCTCGGCGGTGGGCTATAATAGCCTGCTGACGGGTACCTGGGTCAACAAACACAATGTCTGGGGTAACGACATTAAAGCGCCCAACTACCACTACCCCACCCTTTTTCGACTGCTTAAGAACCAGTACCCCAACAAAAAAACGGCGGTGTTCAGCAGTTGGCTCGACAACCGAACCAAACTTGTCGGTGATGGTCTACCCCAAACCGGCAACCTGAAAGTGGACTACCACGCCGACGGCTACGAGCTGGATACGGTCAATTTTCCCCACGACAAGGAACGCACGTTTATGAACCGGATCGACAACCGGGTCATTGACGAAGCCGTTGCCTGCCTGACCAAACAGGCTCCCGATCTGTCGTGGGTATACCTGGAATTCACCGACGACATTGGTCATAAATACGGTGATAGTCCACAGATGGACGAGGCCGTCAGGAAGATGGACGCACAGATCGGGCAACTAAGTCGTGCGTTACAGCAACGTCAGCAACAATTTCCGGAAGACTGGCTGCTAATCATCACCACCGACCACGGCCGCGACGTCAAAACCGGGCTCAATCACGGTGGGCAGTCGGATCGCGAACGTACTACCTGGGTAGTATCCAACCAACCGGGCCTGAACGCTTATGGGCAGCAACTTGAGCCCGGCATCGTTGACCTGATGCCGACCATCGCCCGGTTTATGCGCATCCAGTTCCCAAAAGACGTAGCGCAGGAAGTGGACGGCGTACCCCTGACAGGTCCGGTATCGCTGGCCAATCCGCAGGCTACGCTGGAAGACGACACGTTAAAGATTCAGTGGAAAGCGCTGGAACCGACCGGCACTGTCAACGTCTGGCTGGCCACGGCCAATCAGTTTGAAACCGGCGGCAAAGATACGTATCAACTTGTCGGCAAAGTCCCGCTCAAGCAGCAGCAGTTCAGCGTACCGGTCAAGGGCAAACCTTCGTCGTTCTATAAAATCTGGATTGAAGGGCCCGCTAACTCGGTCAATAAGTGGGTGGTGTTAAAATAGGTTAGTGAATACCTTTGTAGAGTAACTTGCTGACGCCCTTCGGCGTACTGAACCATGCAATGGATTACTCGCGAACGCCCCAAAATTGACCGGCTGGCTTGCCCCTGGCTTATTTTACGCTTTATTGATCCCTTGGCAACCATCGGGTTTGTGCCGGAAACCGACGTGTTGACCCAGGCTGAAGAAACCGGGGCTATCCCCTTCGATATACCCGGGGTGGAATACACCCACTACGAAGACCGCTGTACGTTTGATTATTTTCTGCAAAAACACGCCCTGACGGACCCTGCTCTGCACGTCATCGCGCCCATCGTGCGCGGGGCCGATACCGACGACCATGCACTGGCGGCTCAGTCGGCGGGTTTGTGGGCCATTTCGGCGGGGCTGGCCTACAACATCCAGGACGATCAGCAGCTTCTGGCGCAGGGCCTGGTGATTTACGATGCGCTTTACAGTTGGGCTAAACACCTGCAATCGGAGAAACACACGCAAAGCCCCACGGAACGGCTGCTGCTGGAGGTGTTGCATACGTACATGAAACCCACGGGTAAACGCAAAATTCCGGCATGGGTGCATGAACTGAAAGATGCCATTCAGGACCAGATTGATACCAATCTGACGCTGAGCCTGACTGAACTAGCCGAAAGTCTGGATGTCAATCCCGCTTATGTCTCCCGAACGTTCGCGCGGTATTTTGATGATTTGTCATTCGGCGACTACATTCGCAAGCTGCGGATTGAGAAGGCACTTAATCTGCTGGAGACGACCACCTACACCCTTACGGAGATTGCCTACCTGACGGGCTTCTCGGACCAGAGCCACTTCACCCGGATTTTTAAGAAACAAATGGGGCAGAATCCTTCGGACTATCGGAAGCAGCGGCAAAAAGGTAAAACTGATACAAAAGGTTAAATACGTTCTATTTCGACCAGGGTCAACCGGTTTCCTTTGCGGAAAGCGCTGACAAGCCATGAAACGTCGAAATTTTCTACAAACTGCCGCCGTAGCCACAACCATTCCGATCTGTGGTGCCCCCCTCAACAAAACAGGTCAACCGTTTAAAACCCCTGCGCTGTCAACAGAGGAGCAGGAGGCTATTGCGACCGCATTAGGCAAAAAAGGAACGTATAACGAGGCCCAGGCCACCTATTCCATACCCCTGCCCCGAAATGACCTGAGCGTAACCGTAAAAGGGGAGTCAGTACCGATTCCATTTGGTTTCGGGGGTTGGGTAGCTTTCAAAAAAACGCTCGATGGCAAGCAAACCGTGATGATGAGCGATACGGTCCTGCTGGAAGCGGAGGTTAACCCGCTTATCGATGCGACCCACGCGGCAGGACTGGAAGTCGGCGCGATTCACAATCACTTCTTTTATGAGCAGCCCCGCATCTTCTACATGCACCTGCACGGCATGGGCAATACAGCCGAACTGGCCCAAAAATACGCACAGGCAATTCGGAATACGAAACTGTTTCCGGGTCAAGCTGCCGCTACGGTCGGTACGTCGGCGGCACAATCGGGTAACACCGCCACCCCTGCTTCTCAGAATGCGGCCCCGACTGGCAAAGAGCTCTTTAACCTGCCCGCGTTGGACGAGCTGGTTAAGTACAAGGGCGTAGTGAATGGTCCTACCTACAAGTACACGGTCGGGCGCGACGACGTACAGATTACAGCCATGGGAGCCGAAATGACGGCCGCTATTGGGCTCAACTCCTGGGCTTCGTTTGCTGGTAAGCAGGAAGCCGCTCACATTGCGGGCGACATTGCCATGCTGGAAGGGGAGGTCAACGACGTAGTAAAGGCCTTGCGGAAAAATAACCTGGAGGTTGTGGCGCTACACCACCACATGCTCGGCGAACAACCGCGCACGGTCTTTCTGCACTACTACGGTCGGGGTCCGGCTACCGACCTCGCGAAGGGGTTTCGGGCCGCACTCGACGTATTGGGGAAAGGCAAAACTGGTGCCATGCAACATTAAATCAGAGCATTCGATACCAATGGCGACACAAGCTTCCTACTCCCTGACAGAGTTAGTTCGGTATTTCCTGCGATTAGGTACGTTGGGTTTTGGTGGCCCTCCGGCGCTGGTCAGTGCCATGCACCGCGACCTGGTGGCGGAGCGGGGCTGGATTGCCGAGAATGACTACCGCGAAGGACTGGCCCTGGCTCAATTAGCGCCCGGCCCGCTGGCGGCTCAACTGGCAATCTACCTGGGCTACGTGCATTACGGCGTCTGGGGCGCTACGCTGACGGGCATAGCTTTTGTACTGCCCTCGTTTCTGATGGTACTTGCGCTGGGTTGGGCGTACGTGCAGTTTGAGGGGTTACCCTGGATGCAGGCGCTGTTTTACGGCATTGGAGCTGCCGTCATCGGCATCATCGCCGTGGGGACGTACAAACTCACCCGCAAAACCGTCCAGTCCGACGATTGGCTGGGCTGGACGTTATTTGGAATTTCCGCCTTAGCAACCGCGATTATGGAAACCGAGCTACTGTGGCTGGTGCTGTTGTCGGGGGGCGTTTACTGGCTGGTTAAAAGTCCACCACAACTGATTCGATTCAACGCGGGCAATAGCCTGGCTCCGTTCCTTGGCCAGATGCTGGCGCTTCCTGCCGACTCGACCTTGTGGCAACTGGCCTTATTTTTCACCAAAGCGGGTGCGTTTGTCTTTGGAAGTGGGCTGGCCATCGTGCCGTTTCTGTACGGGGGCGTGGTCAAAGAGTATGGCTGGCTCACCGAACAGCAGTTCTTGGATGCAGTCGCGGTGGCCATGATCACCCCTGGTCCTGTGGTCATTACGGTGGCGTTTATCGGCTACCTGGTCGCCGGTTTTCCGGGAGCCTGCGTAGCGGCTCTAGCCACGTTTCTGCCTTGTTACGTACTGACTGTTTTACCCGCTCCTTATTTCAAGCGCTGGGGCAAACATCCGGGTGTGAAAGCGTTTGTAGACGGTATTACCATGGCGGCTGTGGGGGCCATCGCCGGGGCAGTTGTCGTGCTGGCTCGTCGGCAACTAACGGATTGGCCAGCGATCATTCTGGCGCTCACGACGGTGGGACTGCTGTACCGGTTCAAAAAACTACCCGAGCTTACTGTAATCGGTGGAGCGGCCATCATTGGCCTGTTGCTTCGGTACGTGGGGTGATGCTATACTTACCATACGCAAGGCTTAACGTTTTTTAACAGACTGTCTACTAGCAATGTCCGTACCTTGACCACCAAATCAGGGTACGGACATTATGTTTCAGAACTACCTCATCATCGCTTGGCGGAACCTGCGCCGTAATCGGTTGTATTCAGCCCTGAACATCGGCGGGTTGTCGATTAGCCTGGCCGCCTGCTGGCTGATATCGCTGTACGTCTGGCACGAACTGACCTTCGACCAGTTCCACGACCGCGCCGACTCCATCTTTCGCGTGATTACCCGGTTCAAAATGTCGGGTTCGGACGATGGCCTGGCGCTGTCGAGCGAGGACGTCGGCCCGCGCCTGCGACAGACGTATCCGGAAGTCATCCAGACGGTTCGGTTCAAGTCGGTACCAGTCGCTACGGTCCGGAAAGGCAACGCATTAATCAACGAGAGCGACCTGTATCAGGTTGACAGCAGCGTGTTTGATGTATTCTCGTATCCCCTGCTTTTCGGTACCAGAACCGCCCTGAACCGACCAAACAGCATCGTGCTGACGAAGCGTCTGGCCGAAACCTATTTTGGCGTTGCCGACCCGACCGGGCAATCGCTCCAAATAAACAACCAGCTTTATACCGTAACCGGCGTACTGCAAAATCTGCCGACCAATACAGACCTGACATTCAGCGCCCTGCTCACCTGGCAGGACGCCCCGCCTTCCGACGAAGCCGTATTTGATACGTCCTGCTTTACGTACATATTACTGGCCGATCAGACGAAAGCCGACAAGTTTCGTCAGAAGCTGTATCAATTTGATCGGACGCAGGTACTCCTCCGCGTTAAGGCACTGGGCTACGATATTAAGCTGGAGCATCAGGTACAGCCGCTGACCGAACTGCATTTCGTTGGAGGCCTGTATGATGATACACCCAAAGGCAATCGCCTGTACCTGTCCATTTTTTCCGTCGTAGCCGTCTTTATCCTGCTGGTGGCCTGCATCAACTACATGAATCTGTACGTAGCACAGGCCATCAAACGTCAGCAGGAAGCAGGTATCCGGAAAGTGATGGGAGCCGGCAAACCGCAGTTAGTGAGTCAGTTTATGGGCGAAACACTCCTGATGCTTTCCATCAGTACGGTACTATCGCCGTTGTTGCTGCTGAGCATACGACCCGTGTTTGAGCAGCTCACGGCTATTCCGCTCATCATGCCCCCTGTTTCGTTCATCGCCATTGGTTTAGGCGTTGTTGGTCTGGTTGGCCTACTGACGGGCTTATACCCGGCCCTTATGCTGTCGTCGGCTCAACCGGTACGTGTATTAAAAGGGCAAATGTATGGAGCAGGCCGCCAATGGGTTCGGCGCTCGCTGGTCGTGTGTCAGTTTACGCTCTCGGTCGTTCTGCTTATCGGGACGCTGACGGTACGTCAACAAACCAAGTACCTCCAAAGCAAAGACCCCGGTTTTGTCAAAGATCAGGTGCTGGTCGTGAACGTCCCGGCCGACGAAACAATCCGCCGGAAGATGACCGTACTGAAAGCATCGTTAAGCCAGAACAGTCGGGTTGGGGCCGTATCGTTGGGGCTGAATCCGATAACACTGGATGGCAAAGCAGGCATTATTCGGGAAAACAACGGGCAAAAAACCGAACAAATGGTGTTTTTCGCCCGCATTGACGAAGCCTATCTGAATCTGCTGCGGATTAAGCTGCGAGCCGGCCGAAACTTCAATCCTGCCGTTACGAGCGATAAAAATCGGGCGGTCATCGTCAACGAAAGCTTTGTCAAGTGGATGGGGTGGCGCCTGGATCAGGCCGTCGGCCAAACGGTCAAGACCTCGGCGGGCGATTCGCTCGACCAACAGGTGATTGGTGTCGTAAACGATTATCACTTTGCCTCGCTGCACAACCGTATTGAGCCGTTGCTGCTGTATTACCGGCCGGATACACCGCCCAATGTGTTGGTACGGCTCAAGCCCTCAGACGTTCCGGTTGTCCGGTCGGCCTGGGCCCGTCTGGTGCCCAACCATCCCTTCGAAGCCAACTTCTTGGATTCGTCGTTTCAACAGCAGTATCATCAGGAAGATAAGATCAAAACCTTGTTGAGCTGGTTTTCGGCCCTTCTTGTTCTTGTCGCCTGCCTGGGTCTGTTCGGGCTGGCCACCTACGCGACCGAGCAACGTAGGAAGGAGATTGGCATCCGCAAAGTACTCGGGGCCAGCGTAACCGGCATCGTTGCATTGCTCTCGCAGGACTTTCTCAAACTGGTGGGCATCGCCATCCTCATCGCTATGCCCCTGGCCTGGTACGCCATGCAGCAGTGGCTACAGCAGTTTGCCTACAAGATTGATTTATCGTGGTGGCTGTTTGCCCTGGCCGGTGGATTGGCGATTGGTATAGCCCTTTTGACTGTGAGTTTTCAAAGTATCAAAGCCGCGTTGATGAATCCAGTAAAGAGCTTACGAACGGAATAGCTCAGGGCTTGGGGCAACAAACCCTCCCCCAAGCCCAATACCCATACACTTATGCTTCGCAACTACCTCACTATCGCCTGGCGGAACCTGCGCCGAAACCGATTATACACCACTTTAACCATTGGGGGGCTGGCCATCGGATTAGCTGCTTGTTTGCTCATGTTTCTGTACGTGAAGCACGAGTTTACGTTCGACGGTTATCACAGCAATGCGGATCGGATTGCCCGGATTACAACCAGTCTGAAAACTCCCGAAGCACCGATGTCCGTGGCTTCCTCTCCGATTCTGCTGGCTGATGTACTGACCCGAAATTACCCCGAAGTGGAAGCGGCCGTACGCTTCGAGCCGCTTTCCGCCACGGTTCAGTATGTTGACAAGCTGTTCAACCAGCCCGACGTCTTTTATGCCGACCCGGATGCTTTCAACGTGTTTTCCTACGATTTTCTGGCTGGCGATCCGCTCGAAGCGTTAGCCAAACCGAACAGTGCTGTGGTTACTGAGTCGTTCGCGCAGAAGTACGTCGGACGGACCAATGCCCTGGGCGAACTCTTCCAATGCAACAAGAAGACATACCAGATTACGGGCGTCATTGCTGATTTGCCCTCCAACGCCGACTTACGCATCAGTGCGCTGTTGCACAAGGATTTTTCGACCTCTACGTCTTGGTTGGGTGAAGACTTCCCCGCCTACACCTTTGTGTTGTTCCGGAACCAGCCGAACATACCCGCGTTTGAGCAGAAGCTGGCCTTGCTCAGCCAGACCTACATTCAGCCGGAATTTAAGCAGATGGGGGCCGAAGGGTATGCGGTTCGGTTTCAAACGGAGCCGCTGGCCGATGTGCATTTTAGTCAGGGCAAGATGGCCGATACGCCCAAGGGCAACCGTCAGTACGGCTATCTGTTTGCATTCCTGGCTGCTTTTGTGTTCGCTATCGCCATCCTGAATTACATTAATCTGCTCACTGCCCGGGCGACGAACCGCGCCAAAGAGGTTGGCATCCGAAAAGCCAACGGAGCCATGCGAGGTCAGTTGATCGGACAGTTTTTGTCAGAGTCGTTCCTGCTCAGTCTGCTAACCGTTAGCCTGGCGGTTGGGTTGCTGCTGATCGCTATTCCGTATTTTAACACCCTATTACAAATACGGCTTTCAATAGCCTGGACAGATGGGCTGCTGATGGCGGCTGTGGCTGTAGTGGCTACGACTATCCTGGGTGGTTTATATCCGGCTTTCGTGCTGTCCGGCTATGATTCCGCGAACGTACTACGCGGACGGTTTGGGCATTTCGGCAAAGGGTTATGGCTGCGCCGAAGCATAACCGTATTTCAGTTCACACTCACCGTCGCCATGATTGTCGGCGTAGTGGTTATCCGTAGTCAGATGACCTACCTCCAGCGTCTGTCGTTGGGCTTCTCTACTGACCAGGTTCTAACCATTCCGCTACCCGACGACTCACTGGCGAGAGCATCGGCACCGGCCCTGGCGAACACCCTGCGGCAACGTAGCGAAATCACCGACGTAACCCTCGGTTCCGGTCTACAACCCGACGCCATACTGCCCGTTGGCACCACGTTCTTCCGCGCGAACGGCAAAAAACGGGAAGTAACCAGCAACTATTTCTTTATTGATGAACGGTTTGTGCCCTTGCTGAATATGAAACTCATCAGCGGACGCAACCTAATGAGTACATCCGAAGCTGACCGAACGGGTGCCTTCCTGGTGAACGAAGCCTTTGTTAAAATGGCCGGCTGGCAGCAGGCCGTTGGCCAGGATATAGAAGGATTTATGCACAAGGGAAAGGTGGTTGGCGTGGTCAAAAACTTCAACTACCGTTCGCTGCACAACCCGGTCGAGCCATTGGTGTTAGTCTACAATACCTTACCACCTGCCAATTTGACGCTGAAACTGCGACCGGAACACTTACCGATCGTGCAGACCGCCTGGAAATCCCATTACCCGAACGTGCCGTTTGACTACTCGTTTCTGGATGAATCGGTTGATGCCCAATACCGCAAGGACCGGCTCATGATGACGCTTTTCAACGGGTTTGCCGTACTGACCGTACTCGTGTCGTGCCTGGGGCTATTTGGCCTGTCGACCTACACCGCCGAACAGCGGACGAAAGAGATTGGTATCCGCAAAGTGCTGGGGGCCAGCGTGACAAGTATCGTCGCCCTGCTGTCGAAAGATACGTTGAAACTGGTGCTGATTGCTTTTGTGCTGGCGTCACCGCTGGCGTGGTATGTCATGAATCAGTGGTTGCATGACTTCGCCTACAAGATCGACATCGCCTGGTGGATGTTTGTGCTGGCGGGTATCGTGACTATCGGCATTGCCTTGCTCACGGTTAGCTTCCAAAGCATTCGGGCGGCCCTGACGAATCCAGTGAAGAGTTTACGAAGTGAGTAATTATGCGAACACTTCGCCCAACGGTATCGAAATGCCTGTCACGGGGTCAGAGAGTGTCGTGTCTGACTTAAAAAACTCATATTGATCAATAGATGTGTAGACAGCAATGGCTTTAAAACTAGGCATAACTAACCAACATGACTTGATACCCGCGTTGAAATAGCGTTCGAACTTGGCCAGAATTTCGGCATCGGACTGAGAAGGTGAGACAATCTCAATCGCCGTTAGTGGCATTTCTGTCATCGCTGTAACATCGTGCAGGAAGTCAATTTGCAGCTTCGGATAGATCGCGATGTCAGGTACCGCATCGGGCCGTTCAGGCATTGACAGATTGATTTCCGGCAGAAGGCTATACTGTTGACGGTAGTGCAATTGCAAGGCAAACATAAGGTTGCCTTGAATAACTGAATGATTTAAGGTGGGGATGGGTTTTCCGCGCTCGCGTTCGTAATCCGACAACTGCTCAACGACTGCTTCCATAGCACGAGTTTTTCTAAATATAACCTTAAAACAGGCCAATATGCTTCAATCCTACCTCAAGATCGCCTGGCGAAACCTGCTTCGACGCAAGCTGTACGCCTTCCTCAACATCGTCGGGCTGGCCGTCGGCATTACGTTCACCCTATTGATTGGCAGCTACGTCTGGGGTGAGTTTCAGGTGAACCGCCAACTACGGAACGCCGACCGGCAGTGCCTCGTCCAGAGTCGCTGGAAGCAGGAGAACATGGGTATGGATATCACGACCCTGGCCCCGCTTGGTCCGGCGCTCAAAGCCGCTTATCCCAATCTGGTAGCCGACTTTTACCGTTTTTACGGCATCAGCGCTACGGTATCCAAAGGCAACAATCATTTCCGGGAATCCATCCAGATTGGCGACTCCACCCTACTGCCCATGTATGGCTTCAAGCTGTTGCAGGGGAATCCACGCACGGCCTTGGCCGGCCCCAACTCCATAGTGATTACAGCCGCGAAAGCCTTAAACTACTTTGGCAGAACCGATGTACTGAATCAGTCGCTGACGGTCGAAACGACTGGCGCGGGGAAGCAGGAGTTTTTGGTCACGGGCGTATTGCAACCACTGCCCGACAATTCGGTATCGCATCTGCTGGCGGAGTCGAACGAAATCTTCATGCCCGTAAGCAGTGTGCGGTATTTTGGTGGCGAAGCCAGCATGCAGACCTGGCTTAATCAATACATCGTTTCCTACGTAGAACTGCAACCGGGCGTAACCCCAAAGGATCTGGAAAAGCCGCTGGCTCAGTTGATCCGAACGAACACCCCCGCCGAAACGCAGAAAAACCTGACGGCTTACGTCACGCCCCTAACCGACTTCTACCTGCAAAGTAACAACGGATTGGTCAGAAAAATGATCATTACGCTGGCGTCCGTTGCCTTATTTATCCTGCTGATGGCGGTCGTCAACTTCATCAATATGTCGATGGGAAATTCGTCGTCGCGACTACGGGAGATTGGTGTCCGAAAAGCGCTGGGGGGACTTCGCCGGCAGCTTACCGCCCAGTTCCTGACCGAAGCCTTCGTGCTGACGGCCATTGCTACGGTGCTGTCAATAGGGTTATACGTTGTGTTCCGGCCTCTGTTTAATGAGGTCGTCGGTAAGAGTATTCCGACGCTAATCAATCTACCCTGGCAGTACAGCTGGTTATTGGTGGGGCTGGTGTTGATCGTCGGCGGACTGGCGGGCGGTTATCCGGCGCTCTACCTGTCGGCCTATTCGTCCGTTGATTCGTTGAAAGGCAAAGAGAGATCCGCCCGCGAAGGCATTTTGTTTCGGCGCAGTCTCGTTACGGTGCAGTTTGCCATTGCCGTATTTGTATTCGTCGGAGCCGTTATCGTATCCCGGCAAATCGCTTATTTTTTCGATACCGATCTTGGCTTTAAGAAAGAAGCGGTCCTGACCGTATCATCACTCCCCCGCAACTGGTCGAAAGAAGGCGTCGCCCGGATGGAAGCCGCCCGCAACCAGTTTGCCCGGCTGCCTGGTATTCGTTCGGCGAGTCTCTCCTATGAGATTCCGAACGGCAACGTAGGCAACAGCGGTAACCTGTATCCCCAGGGTCGCGATTCAACCCAGGCCGTTAGTGTTGATATTATGACCACCGACGAAAACTACGCCGAAACATACGGAATACCCCTGAAAAGTGGCCGGTACTTTCATTATGAACGGGGTGGCTACGATTCGACCAGCGTTGTTCTCAACGAAGCCGCCGTCAAAGCATTAGGATACAGGACTACAGACGCGGCCATTGGGCAGTCCGTTCGCTTCCAGAATTTTCCGCGTACGTACCGGGTCCGGGGCGTGGTGCAGAACTTCCACGTTGGCACCATGCACAAGGCGATCCAGCCCATCGCTATTGGTCAGATTCAGGCGTTGCCGATCTACCGCTTCTTCTCATTTCGGCTCGCTCCAGGCAATACACAACAGACCATCGAAGGCATTGAACGCAAATGGCGTGAACTCTTTCCTGATGCGCCGTTCGATTACGCCTTTATCGATCAAACCCTCGAAAAGCTGTACCGCACCGAGCTTCAACTGGAGAAAGCCGCTTACGTAGCCACTGGTCTGGCTTTACTGATCGTGTTGCTGGGCGTCATCGGTCTGGTTTCCCTGAGTGTAGCTCGTCGGACGAAAGAAGTGGGGATTCGCAAAGTACTGGGGGCATCGGTGCCCAACATCGTAACCCTGTTTCTGAAGGAATACGTCTGGGTAATGGGTATCGCCAATTTGGTAGCCTGGCCCCTCGCCTACTGGTTTATCTCCGACTGGCTGGCCGACTACGCCTATCATACCCAGATTAGTTGGCAACCGTTCGTGCAGGTTGGTTTCCTGCTGGCACTACTCACGAGCGTAGTGGTCAGTTTGCAGGTGCTTAAAGCCGCGCTGGTGAATCCGGTCAAATCGATACGTTCCGAATAGCACTAATTCTATACCATCCATATTGTTCCCCTTTGTAAGACAAGCCAACCTGCGCAGGTTGGCTTGTCCGTTTCGGTACGTCCGATGTCCAAAAGCGGACAAGTTGAGCACGTGCATAATCGACTAGAATAGCCCCCACAATGCGTAGAAGCCTTTTTATCTACTTGGCACCGCATTTGTTCGGCATTATCGGAGAAAATGCCAATGTCATGAAGCGAGCCTTACTGGGAGAGTTTGAAGAAGTGGTCATGCTAACCGTAGCCATCCTTGATGAAGAAGCTTACGGCGTCACCGTCACGCAGGAAATCGAGCGCAAAACCGGGCGTTCCGTTGGCTTCAGTACGGTTCATACCACGCTACAGCGCCTGGAAGAGAAGGGCTTTTTATCCTCTCAGATGGGAGGTGCCACCGCCGAGCGCGGTGGTCGGCGCAAACGGTTCTTTACGGTTACGGCCGCTGGTCGAAAGGCGCTACGAGATGTGAAACAAGTGCGGGAAGAACTGTGGCGTTCATTGCCTCCGCAGACATTGCAACTGATAACCGGATAACCAGCGTAGGGCTAAGGGCGTGGGGCATGGGGTAACTCCCTGGCCCTTCGCCCCAAGCCCTTAGCGCCAAGCCTTATGCCAAACGCCACGAAACCACCCCGTAGCGACCGGTCCGCCGGTGCGGGACCGCGCTGGGCCACCAAGCTTCTGGCGTGGTGGGGCCACCCCGACACGCGCGAGGAAGTGCAGGGCGACCTGCTGGAACTGTATACGTACTGGGTGCAGACGGTGGGGAAGCGACGAGCCGACTGGCGCTACAGCCTGAGTGTCCTGAAACTACTACGACCGCTTGCCAAACCAAAACAATCAACGGTTCGACGATTCGATGAGTACCCTCAACCTTTTTCAATGAGTCCTGCTATGATCCGCAATTACGTTACCATTGCCTGGCGAAACCTCAACCGCAACCGGGCTTTTTCGGCTATCAACATTGTCGGGCTGTCGATCGGGCTGGCAACGTGCATTCTCATCAGCCTGTTCGTGCTCGACGAGCTGAGCTACGACCGCTACAACGAAAAGGCCGACCGTATTGTGCGGGTCTATTTTCAGGGCTCCATGAACGGGGGCAAAATCAAGGAAGCCGTCGTCATGCCGCCTACGGCTCAAACATTGAAACAAGAATACCCGGAAGTACTGGAAGCTACTCGAGTGCGTGATGGTGGCGTACCCATCATCGCGTACGGTAATCAAACCTTCAAAGAAACCGGCGTTGCCTTTGTTGACGCTAACTTCTTCCAGGTCTTTACCCTCCCCTTCCTGAAAGGTGATCCCAAAACGGCGTTGACACAACCCAACACCCTGGTCATCACTGAAGCCATGGCAACAAAGTATTTTGGCAATGAAGACCCTATTGGTAAGGTATTGACCATCAAAACAGCTAACGCTACCTGTACAGTAACGGGTGTTGTGGACGAGGTACCGGCCAATTCACACTTTCATTTCAATTTTTTCGTGTCGATGGCGAGTGAACCCGACGCCAAATCGCCATCCTGGATGACTTCCAGCTACTTTACGTACCTGGTGCTTCCCAAAGGCTACGATTATAAACAGTTGGAAGCCAAACTGCCCCACGTAGTCGAGAAGTACATGGGGCCACAGCTACAGCAGGCCTTTGGCATGAGCCTGGCGGAGTTCCGCAAAAAAGGCAATGACGTCGGGCTGTTTCTGCAACCGCTCACAGACATTCACCTGCATGCCGACTTCGCCTTTGATTTGTCACCGGCGGGCGATATCCGCTACGTCTACATCTTCGGGGCCATTGCGGTGTTTATGTTGGTCATTGCCTGTATCAACTTCATGAACCTGTCGACGGCCGGTGCTTCCAAGCGTAGTAAGGAAGTTGGCATTCGGAAAGCACTGGGCTCCCTGAAAGGTGCGTTGGTTAACCAATTCCTGACCGAATCTGTACTCCTGACCTTTCTGGCACTGGTTCTGGCCGTTGGCATTGTTTATCTGGCCCTACCGCTTTTCAACGACCTGTCCGGCAAACAACTGACCTTTAACCTTATGGCCGCTCCGTGGCTGCTGCCGGCATTGCTCCTGTTTGGGCTGGTGGTGGGTGTGCTGGCGGGTAGCTATCCGGCTTTCTTTCTCTCTTCCTTCAAGCCCGTTACGGTGCTGAAAGGCAGTGGCTCGGCCCTCCGGGCGAAGCTAAGCTCAGGCGGCATAAGCTTACGTAGTGCCCTGGTCGTAGTGCAGTTTTCGATCTCGTTTATGCTCATCGTCGGCACGACCGTCGTGTACCGGCAGTTGCAGTACATTCAGACGACCAAGTTAGGTTATGACAAAGACCAGGTGCTGGTGTTGCAGGAGACCTGGCGGCTGGGCACAAACGAGACAGTGCTGCGGAATCAACTCCTGCAGGATGCCCGGGTAGCGAATGCAACGGTTTCTGGCTATTTACCGGCAGGTCCTTCCAATAACAACAACTTCATGGTCTACGCCGACGACAATACGTCCCAGTTCGTGAAGACACTCCGGTACGAAGTTGACGAAGATTACATTGCCACGCTGGGTATGAAGATGGTCGCCGGACGTAATTTTTCGAAAGATTTCGGCACCGATTCGACCGGCATTATCCTCAACGAAACAGCCGCCAAAGCGTTTGGCTGGGGTAAGAACGCGCTGGGTCATACCATCACGCGACCGGACAATGAGGGCCGGAAAGCGTCGTATCAAGTAATCGGCATCGTCAAGGATTTTCATTTCCGGTCTTTGCACGAACGTATTGCTCCGCTGGTCATGACATTGGGTAGTAACTCCGGCTACGTCATTGCGCGGGTCAAGACCAAAGACATTGCCGGTTTGCTGGGTTCAGTAGAAAAGCAATGGGCCAGGTTTGGCGTCGAAGCGCCCCTGGATTACACGTTTCTGGACGAGAATTTTACGGCAACGTACCGCTCGGAACAAAAGATTGGGCGGATTCTTGGCCTGTTTGCCGGACTGACCATTTTCGTCGCCTGTCTGGGCCTGTTCGGTCTGGCTACGTTCGTAGCTGAACAACGAACCAAAGAAATCGGTGTCCGGAAAGTGCTGGGGGCATCCGTGCCAAACATCGTGAGGTTACTGTCTGCTGACTTCCTGAAGCCCGTTCTGGTTGCCATTCTGCTGGCTTCGCCGGTTGCGTGGTGGGCCATGAGCCAGTGGCTGCAAGACTTTGCCTACAAGATTGATCTTTCCTGGTGGATGTTTGCTCTGGCGGGTCTAATGGCCATCGTCATTGCCTTACTGACCGTCAGTTTTCAAAGCATCAAAGCCGCGTTGATGAATCCGGTAAAGTCGCTACGTACTGAATAGCAAAGGGCCGGGGGCGTGGGGCATGGGGTAACTTCCTGGCCCTTCGCCCCACACCCTTCGCCCCAAGCCTTATGCCAAACGCTACTCAACCACCCCGTAACGACCAGTCCGCTGGTGCGGGACCACGCTGGGCCACCCGACTCCTCTCGTTGTGGGGCCACCCCGATACGCGTGAGGAAGTGCAGGGCGACCTGCTGGAGCTATACGCCTACTGGGTGGAGACCGTAGGTGAACGGCGGGCCAACTGGCGCTACGTACTGAATGTGTTAAAGCTTTTACGGCCCCTGGCCAAATCGAAACAAGCACCTGAGTATCCTCCCCCTTTCTTATTGAGTCCCGATATGCTACGAAATTATTTCACCATCGCCTGGCGTACGCTGGCCCACAACAAAGTGTATTCGCTCATCAACGTTATTGGGCTCAGCATAGGTTTGGCCGCGGCCATGCTGATCATGCTGTACACCAAAGACGAAGTCAGCTACGACCGCTTCCATGCCAACAACCCGAATATCTACCGGATCACCAGTAAGGAGTTTACCCCGGCGGGCGTTCAGGAACGACTATCGACGAACACCGGCTATTTTCAGGGACCTAAATTTACCGATGGTGTGCCCGAAATACAGTCGTTCGTTCGCTTTAAGGGGCACCGGGTCGACCTGAAACACGGCAATGCGGTAAAAAGCCAGGAGGGTTTTCAGACGGACTCCAGCTTTTTCTCGGTGTTCAGCTTTCCCTTGCTGAGCGGCAATCCCAGAACGGCGCTGCAAGATCCTAATTCGGTCGTATTGTCTGAAGAGGCTGCGGAACGGGAATTTGGCACTACGGATGTTCTGGGCAAGGTTCTTCTCCTGAAAGATTCGTACGAGGACAATAGCCAGTTCAAGCCCTACACCGTAACCGGTGTTTCGGCCAACTGCCCGCAGAACTCGTCAATCAAGTTCGATCTGCTCATGCCGCTTATTGTACCGCAGGAGGCAATAACCGATAAAAACAACTGGTTCAACTTCTTTCTCAATACGTTCGTCCTGCTCAATCCAAATGCCAATGTGGCTAACGTAGAAAAGCAGATGAATCGGATCTATGTGGCCGATGCCCGCGACGCGATCAAAACGATGGCTGCCCAGTACGGCATGAAGAACCGAATGGATTATAGGCTCCAGCCCTACACGGACATGCACCTGAACAAGGACCTGCCCCCTGATAATGGGTTGGTGGACCGCAGTAATCCGATGTACTCCTACATTCTGTCGGGTATTGCCCTGTTCATTTTGCTTATCGCCTGCATCAACTTCGTGAACCTGACCGTAGCGCGGTCACTGAAGCGGGCCAAGGAGATTGGTATCCGGAAAGTAGTCGGTGGCGGCCGCTCGCAACTGACGTTCCAGTTCCTGGGTGAATCGTTTTTGCTGTGTTTCGCTGCGTTTGTCTTTGCCCTGATTCTGGTTCAGCTCGTACTGCCCACCTTCAACCAGCTCTCCAACAAAGCCCTGGCCCTTTCGTATTTATTCGACGTACGGTTGGTGGCCGGCTACATTACGCTTTTCCTGGCTACGGGCCTGCTGGCGGGCTTTTATCCGGCCCTGGTGCTATCCAGTTATAGTCCCGTTCAAACGCTGTACAGCCGGTTCAACTTGTCGGGGAAGAACTACCTCCAGAAGTCGCTGGTCGTTTTACAGTTTGCGATTGCATCGTTCCTCATTATCGGTACCCTGACGATCTACTCGCAATTTGATTATCTCACGAATAAGAACCTGGGTTACGACGACAGGCACGTAATCGATATTGGTAAATCAGGACTCACCCGCGATGAAGTTAAACTGCTGCGGGAGGAACTACTAAAACAGCCGAACATTGTAAGCATTGCGCCCAAAAATGGCGGCAACTGGGGTACGATCGCTAAAATTAACGGAGAGACCCAGATGCATTTTACGTATGAGACTGTCGATCCGACCTACCTGCCCTTGTTCCGAATCCCGATCAGCAGAGGGCGTAACTTCTCGGCTGACTTACCGACCGATTCCACCCAGTCTGTACTGGTCAACGAATCGTTCGTAAAGAAAGCGGGCTGGAAAAATCCACTTGGGCAGGTGGTCGATTTCTGGTACAACAACGAAAAATACCGGGTGGTGGGTGTCGTGAAAGATTACCATTACGCAGCGTTGAACGAAGCGATTGGGCCGCAGTTATTCACCATGAAGCCCGGCAACAGCTATGGCCGATTCTTCGTCAAAATTAAACCGGGTTCTGAAACCGCCAGCCTGCATCATATAGCCAAAACCTTCAAACGGCTATTTCCGATTACGCCTTACTCGTACAAATTTCTGGATGAGGACAACCGTAGTAAGTACGAAGCCGAAGCCAAATGGAAGCAGATCATGCTGTTCGGTGCCATCCTGACCATCTTTATTTCGTGCATCGGCCTGTTCGGACTGGCAACGCTCTCGGCCGAACGGCGCACGAAGGAAATCGGTATCCGGAAAGTGCTGGGGGCATCCGTGCCGAGTCTGGTGCAACTGCTGTCGTCGGATTTCCTGAAACTGGTCAGCCTTTCGTTTATCCTGGCATTCCCGGCTGCTTATTACGCCATTGATGAATGGCTCAAAAACTATCCGTACCGGATCGACATCAGCGCCTGGACGTTCGTCAGTGCCGCTATCCTGTCAATCGTGATCGCGCTGCTGACGGTCAGCTTCCAGAGCATCAAAGCGGCTACGTCGGACCCCATCAAATCGATACGTACTGCTGAGTAATAAGCAAAGGGCCTGGGGCAGAGGGCATGGGGTAAAAGCACTCCAGGCTCTTTGCTCCAGGCCCCTCCCCCTGCCCTATGCCAAACGCTCAGAAACCGAATCGTCGGTCTGCGATCCCGCCACGCTGGGCTACCACACTACTATCGTGGTGGGGCCACCCAGACACCCTGGAAGAAGTGCAGGGCGATTTGCTGGAACTGTATGATTCCTGGGTGCAAACAGTAGGGCCACGACGAGCCAACTGGCGCTACGTAGCCAACGTAGTGAAGCTATTACGGCCCCTGGCTACATCAAACGCAAAAGAACAATATACATCCCCTTCTTTTCTAAGTCCTGCCATGATTCGTAACTATCTGACCATCGCTTTTCGGAACCTGTGGCGGCACAAGGCGTTTACCGCCATCAACATTGTCGGCCTGGCCGTGGGGCTGGCTACGTGCCTGCTGATTGTCCTCTTCGTGGTGCATGAACTGAGCTACGACAGTTACCACGCCAACGCCGACCGACTGTATCGAATGACTTTACATGGGCGATTGGATGAAAAAGAGATCAAGCTGGCCTATGCCAACGGCCCGGCCGGGCAAGCCCTCCTGCGCGACTGCCCGGGTGTGGAGGCCGTTACCCGGCTGCGTAAGGAAGGTGCTTTTCTGGTCAAACACGGTCAGGAAGTCATAAAAGAAGAGAATGTAGCCTTCGTTGACTCAAACTTCTTCTCCATGTTTTCCATTCCGATGCTGAAAGGCAACCGGACAAGCGTACTCACTGAGCCCAACACACTGGTTATTACAGAAACAATCGCCCGGAAATATTTTGGTCAGGCAGACCCCATCGGGAAAACGCTGTCGATGGGCGAGTTAGGCCTTTTCCGGGTAATCGGCGTCTGCGAAGACGTTCCGGCCAATACGCATTTCCACTACAATATGTTTGGCTCCTTACCCTCTGTGAAGACAGGGACAAAATGGCTGGCCAGCGGTGCCTACACCTATCTGCGCCTTCGGGAAGGCTATTCCATCCAGCGCGTAGAAGCCATCAGCCGGGGGTTCGTCAGCAAGTATATGGCGTCGGAGATTCAGGAGTTTTTCGGCATTACACTGCCTGAGTTTCTGCAAAAAGGCAATGGGTTCCGTTTTGGCTTCCAACCCATAACCGCCATTCATCTTCATTCTGATCTAGATGACGAATTAGAGGCAAACAGCGACATCAAATATGTGTACATTTTCTCGGCGATTGCGCTGTTCATCCTGCTGCTGGCCTGCATCAATTTCATGAACCTGTCTACTGCCGGATCGGCCGGGCGCTCCAAAGAAGTGGGCATCCGCAAAGTACTCGGCTCTGTTCAGAAACAATTAGTTAGTCAGTTCCTGACCGAATCTGTCCTGCTGACCTTGCTCGCTTTAGTACTAGCGCTGGGGCTCGTCTTCCTGCTTTTGCCCAGCTTCAATGCGTTGGCCGGCAAAGAGTTTACCTCCGGTGCTATTGTCAACGGGCGAATGCTTTCCGGGGCCGTACTGGCCTGCGTGGTGATCGGTCTATTGGCCGGCAGCTATCCCGCCTTTGTACTGTCCGCATTCAAGCCCATTACGGTGCTTAGAGGCCGGATACAGGCTGGCTCGCGGAGTGGCTGGTTGCGCAATACGTTGGTGACAGTTCAGTTTGTCGTATCGATTGGTATGACCATTGCTACAATCGTCGCGAATCAGCAACTACGTTTCATACAAAACAAGAAGGTTGGTTTCGACAAAGAGCAGGTGCTGGTCTTACACGATACGCACGTACTGGGCTCAAAACTAAATGCGTTTAAGGCCGAGCTGGCCAGATTATCATCCATTGACAACGTATCGCTGGCCGGTTTTTTGCCGGCCGGAGCCTCCAGTTATAGTGTAGATGGTATTCAGGTCCGGAATGGAGCGCGGATCAGTACGCACCGAAATAAGAGTTATTTCATCAACGAAGATTACCTGCCTACGTTAGGTATTCGTCTCAAGCAGGGCCGCAACTTTTCGAAGTCGTTTCCCTCTGACAGTTCAGCGGTACTGCTTAACGAAGCAGCCGCCCGGGCGTATGGCTTCAAACAGCCCATCGGTCAGCAGCTTTCTACGCTGGGCGACGGGACCGAAGGGAGCAAACGGACGTATACGGTCATTGGCGTGGTGGAGGACTTCCATTTCGAATCCATGCACCAGCGTATTGCCCCGCTACTTATGTTCTATGGTGGCAACAATGAGCAACTTGCCCTACGCATCCAGACGGACGATCTACCCAGCCTGCTAGCCACTATTGAACGGCAGTGGAAGGCCCAGACAGACACCCCCTTTGCCTATTCCTTCCTGAACGAACGATTCAATACCATGTACCAGTCTGAACAACGGATTGGCCAACTGTTTGGTGTCTTCGCCGGTTTAGCCGTGCTGATTGCCTGCCTGGGGTTGTTCGGATTAGCCGCTTTTACCACCCACCAGCGGACGAAAGAAATTGGCGTTCGGAAAGTCCTGGGCGCATCCGTAGCCAGCGTGGTTGTCCTGCTGACGAAAGATTTCTTACGGTTAGTAGTGATCGCCATTGGTATTGCTACCCCTTTGGCCTGGTACGCTATGCGTCAGTGGCTGCAGGATTTTGCGTACAAGATTGACATGGCGTGGTGGGTCTTTGCGCTGGCTGCGGCACTGGCCATTTTAGTGGCCTTCGTGACCGTCAGCTTCCAGAGTATCAAAGCGGCCCTGATGGACCCGGTGAAGAGTTTACGTACTGAATAGTGGGAGCCAAGCTATCAAAAAGCGTATTGATTTTGGCCGAGTACGTTTTTAAAACCAGCAAAGGTTCTCCGAAGGTTTTGTTCATCTTTTTGACGCCTTCGACTTAGAGCATGGAGATTTCGGAGTGGCCGTCTTTCAATAAAGCGCAACATCGTTCCAGCAACCGGTAGCACTCAAAGTCGTTTTTAGTAGTCAGTAACTACGGGATGAGCCCTTTGCCCCTTGCCCGGCTACTCAACACACCACAATTTCCGGCTTATCCGAGATGAGTTTCTGATAGGGATTGTTAAGAAACTGTTGCATAAATCGATTCCAGTCGGCACCGCCAACGCCGTGCGCTTTATTTCTGAACAATAGTCGCTGGCTGTTGGGCATATAATGGTGCATCATGTCGATATACAGCGGACGCACGGCATTATCCAGTTCACCATCAGCCAGCAAGGCCGGTTTCGTTGAATAAAACGGCTGTTTGGTTTCTGGTTTTATGGGCGGTACGTTCCAGCAATCACACATGGCTCGATACACATCGTTGATGTGATACCCTCTCAGGTACGGATAGATATCGTAGAGTTGCTGAAGTACTTTTTCGCTGTGATAGGCCTGCTGATCGGCGCAATACACGGAAATACGCATCCCCGATGGACCGTTTTCCCGTTCGAGTTTACGCACCAGATAGGGCTGAATGTACCGATCGTGGTTGCCGGTGATCATGTCGGTGATCGCATAGGGCACGTGCTTCATCTGCGTATTAACCAGAATATCCAGCAAGTCGCTACGTGTGTACTCGATACGTAGCGTGTCGGTCGAACCTGTTGCTATGTAGGGCATTGAAAATTTTTTGCCGTCAATCGCGGTGAAATACTGCTCGAATTTTGCCTTCAGATGGCCGTATCGCGCTGTATCCGTCGAATCACGTTCTACGTTCCGAAACAATACGTTTAGCGATTCGGCGAAGTTGGCCGGCTCGTCTTCATCAATTGGCACAAACGTAGGCAGAGGTGAATCCAGAATGAGTGACCGGATGCGTGACGGATCGCGCTGAAGTACAGCCGTCATGAGTCCGCCACTGTAGGAGCCGCCGGTCAGATTTACCGAATCGATACGTAGCGTGGCCAGCAGATCGTGTATGTCGGAAACGGTTTCGTCGGTGTTGTATCCGGCGAGGTCAATTCCTTTCGCTTCCAGTGCTTTTTTATAACGCTTTACGCCCACCACCACCATACTATCCTTGTCCAGATTTTTCCGGTACGACTCGCTGATGGCATCAGACAACTCGTTGCTCCATAGGTTAGGCACTGCGAAATGAGTCCCACGCTGCTCGAACGCAATACAATCCCGGTCATTGATAAGTGGGGATTGACTGGCCCCTCTGGCCCACCCCAGCGAACTCCCACCGGGACCGCCAGCCGTATACAGCAGCGGGTCCTTCTTTTTGTGAGGATTTTTACTTTCAACCAGAATGAACGGCAGCTTAATGGTTTTTCCATTGTTCTTTTTGCGGTTCTCCGGCACGATCAGGTACGCGCAGCGGGTCCGAAAGCTGCTGTCAATCTTAACGGGACAGGGGCAGGTCTCGAGTTTACGAACAACGCCGATTTGGGCCTGCGCCAATAAAATCGATGCCCAATGGAGAACGGCAGCTAAGGCGACCTTCCGAACATGATTCATAAGCATGTGCTGTTTTTGGGCAAAGCAACGCGATAGTCTTTAGTGTTTTTAGTAAAAAACGGACATTTTCAGGTCAAACAACACGTATTCAGGCCATAGCGGAGTGAAACCAGGCTCCTGCGGGCGCAGATAAACGGAGGAAATTCGTGATTGGGGATGAGGTTACAGCGTTTCGGTTCTTTTTGCCGATAAACTTGGGGCTCTGTTTACAATAATGGCTCGCGTTGGATCAGCCCATACATGGAAGTTTTTTCGTCTTTCAGGGCGAGCGTTATTGAGGTTTTTTATTCGCCAGTTCGTGACCGTGATATAAGGTTATCTTTCAGCTACGCCGGAAGGTAAACGGTAAAGGTGGCCCCTTGTCCCGGTTGACTGCTGGCCGTGATGGCTCCGCCATGATTGGCCACCACGCGCTCACAGATCGCTAAGCCAATTCCTGTTCCGGCAAACTGGGTTTTGCCATGCAGCCGTTGGAAAACCTGAAAAATGCGGTCCAGATACTTCTCATCAAAACCAACTCCGTTATCCACTACATCAATTTGGTAGTAGACCTTGCTCACTCGCGTGGGCTTTACCGAAGCTGGCAACGCCCCCCCTTCCACGGTATAAGAACGAATATGAATGAGCGGAGCAACCGATGGGCGGTGGAACTTAAGGGCATTGCCCAGCAGGTTCTGAAAGAGCTGGGTGAGTTGAGAAGCATCCCCCAATACAGACGGTAGGAGGTCCACGTTAATTTCGGCGTTGGTTTCGGCAATGACCAGCTCTAAGGTGGTGAGAACCTGCTCAACAACCTCGTTTAGCGACACCAGCTTATCACTGCCTCGCTGGGTGGCAATGCGGGAGAAGTCCAATATGTCCCGAATCAGAATAGCCATGCGACTGGCCGCGGATTGCATCCGTTCTATATACCCCAACTCATCCCTGGACAAGGAGTTCTGACGCCCTTTCAGTAAATCGCCGAATTGTTGAATCTTCCGTAGTGGCTCCTGCAGGTCGTGAGAAGCTACGTAGGCAAATTGCTGGAGGTTGTCGTTCGAGCGAACTAGCAATGCGTTCGCTTCTTCCAGTTCTTCATTAGTAACCGCCAATTCCTCATTAGCAGCGGCTAATTCTTCCGTGCGTTGTTGAACCTGCTGTTCTAAAGTAAGTTGTATTGAGCGTTGGCTGGTGATATCATGGACCGAGCCATTCACACGCACGGGTTGACCTTCCCGATTATAAACAATTTGGCCAGATGTACGTAGCACACGTCGCTGACCATTCAGGGCATTGACAACCCCATACTCCAAGTTGAAATACCCACTGGCATTCGATGCAAGCGCTTCCGTATACGTCTGAAAAACGCGCTCCTGATCGCTGACCTCAATAACACTGACCGATGTTGCAACATCGGTCACTTCCGGTAATCCATACCAGCCAGCAACCCGTGGCGACTTGATTAGTTGATTCGTACTTAAATCGATCGTGTAGATGCCTACCTCGGCTAAGTCAATGATAGACTGCAGGAAGGCTTCCCGTTCCTGCAAACGATCCTGCGCTTGCCTGATGTCCGTAATATCGCGAGTGGTGCCGGCTATGGCCTCTACCTCGCCCTGCTCATTGAGCACAGGCGCAAATACGTAGTCATAAATTCGTTTGCCCAAGGTGGCATGGATAAAGGACACCTCGCCCCGAATAGATTGTTTGGTAGCCACCACCTGGTCGATTTCCCGTTCGTGCATCTGGGCGTGCCAGGGCTCGTAGCCAATTTCCAGCAAGCTTTTTCCAATCGAGTCTTCCCAGCTTTTGCCCCACATCTCCAGCAGGGCTCGATTGGCATAGGTAAACCGATACGAACGATCAAAGACATATATCAGATCGGGGGTACTGGCCGTAATGGCTTCGTAGATCCGCTGCTGCCGCTGGGCCTGCTGGCGGGTGGCCGCTTCCTGTTGCTGGTCCAGTACCTGCTGGGTGACATCCTGAGCCACCCCGGCAAATCGATACAGATCACCAGTTTGAGCAAAATAAGCTCTGCCGTAGAAACGTACCCACCGCAACTGGCCATCGTCAGCCCCGATGGTACGGTAGGTTTGATCATAGATTCCGTCAGACTCGCCAGTCAATACTTGCTGCAGGGCCTGATTGACGCGCTCTGCATCTTCCGGATGGATATGTTGGATGACCTGTTGGTAAGGCAGGACGTTATCCTTTACCAGTCCAAATAACTCCCGGCAGCGGTCATCCCAACGGACTTGGTACGTTTTCGGATCGAGCTCCCAAACGCCTAGCCCAGATACCTGTAAGGCGAACTGGATATTAAGTTGTTCATATAAATTCTTTGTTGAATCAGATGTTTTTTCATCACCGTTCATCGAAGGAAGATACTAAGTATCGAACAAATCAGGACCAGACATTGACTTGCGTCTTATGCACTAAAATAGTTTTAGTAACTTACTATTTTACGTGACTGTTCAAAAACATATCAAATAAACATATCAAGCCTAGTCATTGACTCGATTAACTTGCTTTTTTTAGTCTAAACGTTCCCTCAGGAGTATATGGTGACTTCAAAGGAGCGGACCAGTAGAAGGCAACCGGCTGGGGATAAGCTGGTTATTCACATGTTTCGGCCCGAAATTTCATTTGTGTCTATATTCGACGAACCATCAAATGGTTTTTCGCTAACTCAAACAGCTTCTAAGGCTACTGGCTTAAGCAGGCCTTTCTTCGGGTTATTAACCGCTACGTCATAAATCCAGCGCTACTTCCTTAACCGACTCAATTTCTGCCCCGTGAACCTGACGACATCTTTATAAAAATGGCTCATGTCGTAGTAGCCGAAGTCGTCGGGCGAGAATTGGTTGCGATTGGCGACGTAGCCAGTTAGGGCCGCCCTGACTCTTACGGCAGACAAGTACTGCTTGGGTGACGTACCAACGACCCGGTGAAAGTAGCGGTTGATGGTTTTAGATGTCACGAATGTCCGGTCGGCCAGTTGGCCAGGGTTAAGGACTAATCCGCTCGCTTCAAACGTACCAATTGTATTGGACACGATGGTTTGGTAATGATCCGCTCGTTTCCGGCTCAGGTATTGGCTTAAAAAGAATGACTCAAGCAGTTCGATTCGTTCTTCAAACGCAGTTAGCCGTTTAATGCGCTGGATTAGCTCAGCGGGCAGTATCGTCTCCAACCGGACAACCTGATCGACCAGGTGAACCTGATTAACACCAAGCACCGCTTCCAGCCCTCCGGGGTAAAACTTGATCGTGAAGATGTGGTCGGTTGGCAGGTTGAAGCGTTCGACAACTGAATTTCGGAGCAGCAATACGTCAATCTCCTTCCGGACCAGATACCGACTGGTTCCAACTACCATTTGATACGGTTCGCCCAGATTAATGTAGCAGGTGGGTGTCCAGCTCGGAAACATTCTGACCGTAAATCTATTGTCGGCCACATGCCGGTACGTTTCCTCAGCAGATGACTCCGAGAAAAATTCAATGTACTCCGCCAGTTCGTTAGTGGGTACGTAGAACCGGTACAGCTTTCGAATGTTGTCGAAGATCTCGGTCATCAGCTTACGTATGAATTAATGCAAAAGTAAGCTCAGTATACTCCTGCAAAGCGTATCGATCCGGCTTGTCCGCGCTCGTACAAATTCTGTCCGTTTCTGGACAGCCAGTACGTAATGATACACCATAAACCCCCATTTCCAACACAGTAAAGGCAACTTTACTTTTTGGCAAGGCATTTGACATACGGAAATAGATAAAATACTACAACCCATAGTAACCGCTACTTTCTACCCATGCGACGGAGTGATTTAGGCGAGTTTGAAGAGGTCGTTTTGCTGGCCGTGGCCGTACTCTCGCCCAGGGCGTATTCGGTGGTTATCGCCGAAGAACTCGAACGGGAAACGGGCCAGACCGTCAGCACCGGGGCGGTTCACGCGGCTCTCCAACGACTCGAACAAAAGGGCTACCTCCGCTCGGAACTGGGCGAAGCCACGCCCGAACGGGGTGGTCGACGCAAACGGCTGTTCACCGTTACGGCGCTGGGTGGTCGCGTGCTGAGCGAAGTTCGTTCGGTACGCAACCGGCTCTGGGACCGGATCATTCCGCAAACCATACTCAAGTGGAGTTAACCAGCTTGGGGCGCAGGGCGTGGGGCAAGGGGCTTAGGGTAAGCCCAGGTCACCACGCCCTGCGCCCCCGGCCTCAAGCCCTACGCTATGAACCCATTACCGACCCCGCAACCGCCTAATTGGCCCGACAAGCTGCTCAACTGGCTGGTGGCTCCGCACCTGCGGGAGGAGGTGCTGGGCGACATCCACGAGCGCTACGCCCTGCGGGTGCAACGATTGGGTGAGCGGGCAACCCGGCGAACCTACTGGCGCGAGGTGCTGGCCTATGTACGACCTCGATTCATCAAACGCCAGCCGAACGTTTCGGCGTACCGGGCTTACCCAAAACCAACAAATACCGACATGCTACGCAACCACTTCAAAATTGCTTTTCGAACCCTGAGCCGACACAAGCTGTACACGGGCCTCAACGTGGCCGGTCTGACCTTCGGTGTCACTTGTTTTTTACTGATCGGATTGTACCTCTTCGATGAACTAACGTTTGATCAGCAACACAGCCGAACAAACCGGATTTACCGGGCTATCCAGCATAAAAAAACGCCTACCGAAGATCTGACGATGGCGGCATCGAGCTACAAAGTGGCCGAAGAATCCAAAAAACAGATTGCCGAAATCGAAAACTCGGCCCGGATTAACCGGGTTGGAAGGGCAAATCTCTCAAACCCGGACAATAAGAATACATTTCAGGAAACAATCGCTTTCGGTAGCTCAGGGCTGTTGGAGATGTTCGATTTTGAAGCCCTTGACGGCGACAGCAAGTCGGGGTTAAACGAACCAAATACGATTGTCATCGTCGAGGAGTTAGCGCAACGGCTTTTCAACACCACGCAGGTTGTTGGCAAAACCGTCATCGTTGAATTCATGCCCGATAAACCGCTGAAGATTACGGCCGTCCTGAAAAGTCATCCCCGCAATTCAAGTTTTACCTTCAATTCGATCATCTCGGAAGCGACCATCGTCAACAGCGACGACTTTGCTCAATGGATAGCTAATTGGGATGACCAAAATTTCCTGACGTTTTTCCTATTGAAGCAACAGGCCAATCCGGAAGTCGCGGCTCAGAAGATTAACAACCTGCTCAATATCAATCTGAAACGGGAGGCCGGGCATTCAGTGAGGTATTCACTTCAACCCCTGGCTGACATGCACTTATACTCCGAAAACATTGAGGATGGCGCCAGAAACGGTAACGTAGAAGCGATGAGCCAGGGGGTTTTGCTTTACATCAAAATCTTTGCGGTTGTGGCCTTGTTTGTCTTGCTCATTGCCTGCATTAATTACATGAACCTCGCCACAGCCCGGGCTTCCAACCGGTCGAAGGAAATTGGTGTTCGTAAAGCCAGTGGCGCGTTTCAGAGCCATCTCATCCATCAGTTCCTGACCGAATCGCTGGTGGTAACGGCTATTTCTTTTCTGCTGGCCGTGGTATTGGTCAATCTACTGCTTCCTGCCTTTAATGAATTCACCGATAAAGAACTCTCGTTAGGCATTTTTAGTGATTATCGAATTTGGCTATACACCTTTGTCGCCCTGATTATCACGGCCTTGTTATCGGGCAGTTATCCCGCCTTCTTACTGTCTCGTTTTAGTCCCCTCTTGCTGCTGAAGAATCTTAAACTGCAAAACAAAGGCGATCTGTCACTGCGGAAAGGATTGGTCGTGTTCCAGTTTACAATTTCGGTCGTCATGATGATCGCCACCATCGTGCTTTTCCAGCAAGTTCGATTTGCCAACAACAAGGATCTGGGCTTCAACAAAGAGCTATTGGTGGTAATCGACATCAACAGTGGCAAAATTCGGAGTGGTGCCGAAACGATCAAAACCGAATTTAGCCGGATTCCAACCGTCAAAAACGTATCGGCGACCTCGCGAGTACCAGGCGAGTGGAAGACAATTTCTACGGTCAAAATCAGGCCCGAGGGAAATACCGACGAACACAAAATCGCTTACCTGATTGGAGCCGACGAGAACTTCGCCAGGACCTTTGAAGTACAGTTGCTGAACGGTCGAAATTTTAGCGGAATGAGCGATTCGACATCCGTCATCGTAAACGAAACAGCCGCTAAACTACTCGGTATCCGGGAGGCTTCGGCGCAGCAAGTTGAGATACCCGCCCGAGGAATGGGGGGAAGCTATAGCCCACTCAACGAGGCTAACCAGCCTTTTAACGCAAGGGTCGTCGGTATTGTAAAGGATTTTCACTTTCAATCCTTACGCGAAAAGATTGCCCCGCTGGTGTTGGCTTACCAGCAGAATCCGGTCTTTCCGATCGATTATTATACAGCCCGAATCGAAGGCAGGGATATTCCGGCGACCTTGGCCAAAATGAACGACGTTTTGACCAGTATTGATCCTACGCACCAGTTGGAATATCACTTTCTGGATGAGCAACTGGCCCGTTTCTACGCCGAAGACCAGCGCCGGGAAACCTTGCTGATCTGGGTAGCACTGGCTACGATTTTCATTGCCTGCCTGGGCCTCTTCGGGTTGGCTACCTATGCCGCCGAACAACGCATTAAAGAAATAGGTGTTCGGAAAGTGCTAGGAGCAAGCGTCCTGAACCTTACCGCTCTACTTTCCAAAGATTTTTTGAAGTTAGTCTTGATTGCCAATGGCATCGCCTTTCCGCTGGCCTGGTGGGCTACTCATCAATGGCTACAAGAGTTTGCTTACCACATTGATGTGGAATGGTGGATGTTTACCGTAGCAGGGATCTTGTCTATACTCATTGCCTTAGCGACCGTCAGCTACCAGGCGATAAAAGCCGCCCTTGTAAATCCGGTCAAGAGTTTACGGTCCGAGTAATTGGCTAAGGGCGTGGGGCCGGGGGCTTGGGGTGACCAGGCTCAGCCCTTCGCCCCCGGCCCCACAAACCATGAACCCGAACCAACCACCTCCGCCCCCCAAATGGCCTGACCGCCTACTCAACCGGCTCATCGCACCCCACCTGCGGGAGGAAGTGCTGGGCGACATCCACGAGCGCTACGCCCTGCGTGTGCAGCGGCTGGGTGAGCGGGCAGCCCGGCGAACGTACTGGCGCGAGGTGCTGGCTTACATGCGGCCTCAGTTCATCAAACGAAAACCGAACGTTCCGGCGTACCGGGCTTACCCAAAACCAACAAATACCGACATGCTACGTAATTATGTCAAAATTGCCGTTCGCAAACTAGCCCGCAACAAGGTTTATTCGTTCATCAACGTAGTAGGCTTAGCATTGGGCATTGGTACCTGTCTGGGCATTTATCTGATTACCCGCTACGAATTCAGTTTTGATACGTTTCATGCCGACGCTGATCGCATTTATTGTGTAGATGCGGTCGTTTTTGGTGGGCGTTGGAATTGCGTACCCGGTCCTATGCCGGCCGCCATGCGCCGTGAAATGACAGGCTTCGAGACTGTGGCCGGTTTTCAGACCTATGGTGCCAGTGTGACGATACCCGGCGATCAGAATGGAAAATCAAAGCGCTTTAATTACGAGGGGAGCATCGCTATCGTCGAACCCCAATACTTCGACATTTTTCGCTACCAATGGTTAAGCGGAAATGCCGCCACTTCCCTGTCCCAGCCCAACGCCGTTGTGCTTACCGCCGAACGAGCCAGAAAATACTTTGGCGATCTCGACCCACACCGGGTCATCGGCCGAACCCTCTATTACCAGGATTCGCTGATGGTCACCGTAACCGGGGTTGTCGCCGATTGGCAGGGTAACAGTGATTTTAATTTCAGCCAATGGATCTCCTATGCGACGATCCCAGCCAGTTTTTTGAAAAGAGAGTTCACGCTGGAGAGCTGGGATAAGTTAAATCGGTCCAGCCAGGTCATCATCAAACTGGCAAAGGAGGTAAAACCTGCCCAGATTGATGCTCAATTTATCGCCTTTGCCAAACGGCATTACGGCCCAAAACCCGACTTCTCCGCTCAGTTGAAACCGCTGTTGGGTAGCCATTTCCATCCCGAATATGGTGGATCAGGCAGAAAGGCCAGTTTACCGGTTTTGTACACACTCATGGCAGCGGCAGGATTTATCCTTATTCTTGCCGTTATCAATTTTGTCAATTTGTCGACCGCGCAAGCCATGCAACGAGCCCGAGAGATCGGGGTTCGAAAGGTGTTGGGCGGTAACCAGTCGGGCATCGCCGGGCAATTTTTTACCGAATCCCTGGTATTGACTCTAGCCGCCGTAGGTCTTGCCGTACTGATGATAAGACCGGTGATGAATGGGTTCGCCGACTTGATCCCGGGGGGCGTTCATTTTCGGGTGGATCGTGCTACCGGATTATTTTTACTGCTGGCGACGGCGGTGACAACCCTGCTGGCGGGGTTTTATCCCGCTAAGGTGCTGGGGAGTTATCAGCCTATACTGACCCTGAAAGGAATCACGGCGGCAACAGGCAGCGGAAAAGGAACGCTGCGCCGAGGTCTCATCATCTTCCAGTTTACCATATCGTTGGTGTTTATCATAGCATCCCTGGTCATTGGTTCGCAGTTACGGTACGTGCTGCAGGCGGATCTGGGTTTCAAAACAGATGCCATTATCACGCTCGGTGGTCCGCCTGACAATAGTATGCATCACGCAGCGATCGGGTCGGACAAGACTAAGCCGAGGCTACCCCCTATAGATGAGACGGGTAAGCTAGCGGTATTGACCGAAAAGATCCGACAACTGGCCGGTGTCGAGCAGGTGATCAGGCAGTGGAAGTCACCGATGGACCAGAAGCATAGTGGATTCGGCGGTGGTGGTCTGAAAAACAGCACGGAGAAACCAATCGATCTATCTTTTCATTTCGGCAACCAGGATTACGTCCCTTTTTATGAGATGAAGCTGGTGGCGGGCCGAAATCTGCTTCCAGGCGACAGTGCCCGAGAGGTGCTGATCAGTGAGACTTGTGCGCATGCTTTAGGGTTTACCGATGTGAACCAGGCTATTGGTCGAGAGTTGGTCGCCAGCCCCGTCGAGGTCTACCCGATCGCTGGCGTGGTGGCTGATTTTTATGAGAACTCGTTTCATCAGGCGAGTTGGCCAATCGTCATCCGACACAACCCCACCCGAGAGACGGTCATTGCGGTCAAAATAGCCGCCAAAGGCATGGCCGCTGGGGAATTGCAGACGCTCCTGGGCAAAATAGAGGATGAATGGAAGCGGGTCTTTCCCGAAAAGCCGTTTGCCTATTCGTTTCTTGAGGATAGCATTGCTAGTCTGTATGCGGACGATCTTCGCACCGAGCGGTTGACCAATATGGCGATGGTGATCACCGTTTTAATCTCTTGTTTAGGCCTGCTGGGGCTGGCCGTTTTCTCGACGGAACGAAGGGCTAGGGAGATCGGCATTCGGAAGGTATTAGGGGCTACGGTATCGGGCATTGTGGTTATGCTTTGTCAGGAGATCGTGGGATTGATCCTGATCGCCTTGTTAATCGCCAGTCCACTGGCCTGGTATTTCATGGATGGCTGGCTCCAGGGCTTTGCCTACCGTACAACGCTGAGCGGCTGGCTGTTTGTGGCAGCGGGATCGGCAGCCATAGGCCTGGCACTGCTGACAGTGAGTTTTCAGGCTGTCAAAGCGGCCCTTGTAAATCCGGTAAAAAGCTTACGGTCCGAGTAATTGGCTAAGGGCGTGGGGCCGGGAGCTTGGGGTGACCAGGCTCAGCCCTTCGCCCCCGGCCCCACAAACCATGAACCCGAACCAACCACCTCCGCCCCCCAAATGGCCTGACCGCCTACTCAACCGGCTCATCGCACCCCACCTGCGGGAGGAGGTGCTGGGCGACATCCACGAGCGCTACGCCCTGCGTGTGCAACGGCTGGGTGAGCGGGCGGCCCGGCGAACGTACTGGCGCGAGGTGCTGGCCTATGTGCGGCCCCGCTTCATTCGTCGGGAACAACCAAAACACCCTCAACCAACTAATACGACTATGCTACGAAACTATCTCAAAATCGCCCTCCGTAATCTTGCCAAGAACAAGGCCTATTCGGCTATTAACATTGGTGGACTGGCCGTAGGTATGGCTGTGGCCATGTTGATTGGGTTGTGGATTTACGACGAACTCTCCTTCAACAAATACCACCAGAATTATAACCGCATTGCCAGGGTCATGCAAAGCGCCACATTTGAAGGGGCGTTTGGTGCAGGGAGCCATATGCCCCTTCCGTTAGGCAATGAATTACGTACCAATTTCGCCGACGACTTCACCTACGTTGTCATGGCGTCCTGGAATGGGGAGCATATTCTGGCTTACGGCGACAAAAAATTCACCAAACAGGGAAGTTATCTCAGTCCGGAAGCCCCGGATATGTTTACCCTGAAGATGCTGCGGGGCACACGGGCGGGCTTAAAAGATCCGGCGTCTATTATGCTGTCGGAGTCTGTCGCTCAGGCACTTTTCGGGAACGACAACCCGCTGGGGAAAATCGTAATGATCGACAACAAACTGAACGTAATGGTAACGGGTGTATACGAAGACCTGCCTTATAACACCGAGTTCAGAGACATGACCTTTATAGCTCCCTGGGCTTTATATGTGTCGTCGGAGGCATGGGTAAAGCGAGCGCAGGACAATATGGAATGGAACAATAACTCCTGGCAAATACTGGCTCAGATCGCCCCTAACGCTACTTTCGATGCTGTTAATGCCAAAATCAAAGGGCTACGGGTCAAGCATGTTCCGGAAACGGCTCCTTACAAAGCGGAGGTATTTTTACAACCCATGAGTCGCTGGCATTTATTCACCGGCTGGGATAAACAGGGAAACCTGGAAGGACGCATTCAGTATGTCTGGCTCTTCGGTCTTATTGGCCTGTTTGTGTTGCTGCTGGCCTGCATCAACTTCATGAATCTGAGTACGGCCCGAAGCGAAAAGCGAGCCAAAGAAGTGGGTATTCGAAAAGCGGTGGGGTCGGTGCGCTCTCAACTCATTAGTCAGTTTTTCAGTGAATCGCTACTGGTTGTTGCGTGTGCGTTAACCTTGTCGCTGCTCCTGGTAATCCTTGCGCTCCCCCTCTTCAATGAAGTGGCCGACAAACAAGTAGGTATCTTATGGGATAGTCCTGTGTTTTGGGTTTCGGTAGTCGGATTTAGCCTGTTTACAGGCCTTATAGCCGGTAGTTACCCCGCGTTTTACCTGTCCTCATTTCAGCCGGTTAAAGTTCTGAAAGGTACGTTCAGGGCAGGTCGATTCGCCAGTGTGCCCCGGAAGGTATTGGTGGTTGTCCAGTTTACGGTTTCGGTTACGCTCATCATTGGAACGATTCTGGTTTTCCGCCAGATTCAGTACGCCAAAAATCGTCCGATTGGCTATGACCGCAATGGACTGATTACGGTAGCCATGAACACGCCTGAGTTGCATAACCATTATAATGCCCTCCGGGAAGAGCTGTTACGAACCGGTGCGGTGGTGGACATGTCTACCTCATCGACGCCCGCAACGGACCTGAATTCACAAAATATCGGATTCGACTGGGAAGGAAAAGATCCCAATTTTAATGCCCAATTCGGGACAATTGCCGTTACTCACGACTTTGGAAAAACGGTTGGCTGGCAGTTTAAGGAAGGCCGCGATTTTTCCCGGGCTTTCTCCACTGATTCGGCAGCCCTGGTCATGAACGAAACGGCAGCGAAGTACATGAACCTGAAAACCGGATCACCCGTGGGCATGATCGTGAAATGGAATGGCAAACCCATGCGGGTGCTGGGCGTTGTCAAAGACATGGTGATGGGCTCGCCGTTCAAACCGGTTTACCAGACGGTTTTCATGCTGAACTATGGCTGGGCGAATGTTATTAACATTAAACTCAATCCAAAGGAGAGCGCGCCCGAATCGCTGGCTAAAATCGAAACCGTATTTCAAAAATTCAACCCCGGAAGTCCGTTCGATTACAAATTCACCGATCAGCAATACGCTCTGAAATTTGCCGCTGAAGAACGGATTGGTAAACTCGCTTCGGTCTTCGCTATACTCGCCGTCTTTATCAGTTGCCTGGGCATATTTGGGCTGGCCTCGTTTGTAGCCGAACAGCGCACTAAAGAGATTGGCGTCCGGAAAGTGTTGGGCGCTACAGTCTTCAGTTTGTGGGGCCTACTCTCGAAAGATTTTGTGGTTCTGGTCACCATTGCCTTCAGTATCGCCACGCCCCTTGCCTGGTATTTCCTGAGCAACTGGCTCGAGAAATATGAGTACCGAACCGATATATCCTGGTGGATTTTCGCAGTAACGGGCGCAGGGGCAATGGGCATTACGTTGCTAACGGTCAGTTATCAAAGCATCAAAGCGGCTACATTGGACCCGGTCAAAAGCTTACGGTCCGAGTAATTGGCTAAGGGTGTGGGGCCGGGGGCTTGGGGTGACCAGGCTCAGCCCTTCGCCCCCGGCCCCACAAACCATGAACCCGAACCAACCACCTCCGCCCCCTAAATGGCCCAACCGCCTACTCAACCGGCTCATCGCACCCCACCTGCGGGAGGAGGTGCTGGGCGACATTCACGAACGCTACGCCCTGCGGGTGCAGCGGCTGGGTGAGCGGGCGGCCCGGCGAACGTACTGGCGCGAGGTGCTGGCCTACGTGCGCCCCGGATTTATTAGATGCAAACCCAACCAATATCCAAATCCAAGCCATACTGATATGCTGCGCAACTATCTTAAAATCGCCTGGCGAAACCTCACCAAAAGCAAAGCTTTCTCAGCTATTAACATCGGTGGCCTAGCGGTGGGCATGGCTGTCGCTATGCTGATTGGCCTGTGGATTCACGACGAGTTGTCTTTCAACAAATATCACCAGAATTACGGCCGAATTGCGCAGGTTAGGGAGCGCGGTATTCGGGAAGATGGGAGACGTTATTCAAATACATCACTACCCTATCCGCTGGCAACAGAGCTGAAAACCAGCTACCAACGCTTTTTTAAGCACATTCTGATTGCCAATGACCCCGATGAGCATATCCTGACGGCTGACCAGACAAAGCTAACGGAGACAGGCCGGTTTATTGAGGCAGGGGCACCCGAAATGCTTACGTTAACGATGCTGAAAGGGACATGGGCAGGGCTGCAAGATCCTCATTCCATTCTACTGTCGGCATCGACGGCTCAGGCTCTGTTCGGAAATGCTGATCCAATGGGTAAACACGTCAAAATCAACACGGACATGGACGCCAGAGTGACCGGCGTGTACGAAGACTTTCCCCATAATACGGAGTTCAACGGGATAAAATTTCTCGCCCCCTTCGAGCTTTGGACTTCGGTCAATCCCTGGGTAAAAGAACAGCAATGGAATAACTGGTTTCTATCTATTTATGTCCAAATGCAGCCGAACGTGGACTTTGCCCAGGTATCTGCGATTATTAAGGATATTGAATTGAACAAGATCAGGCATATAGAAGACAGGCAGGAACAGGTAGCCCGGCAACCGCAAATAGCCTTGCTTCCAATGAGTCGATGGCACCTGTACGGCAACTACTATGAAGACGATAAGGGGCCGGTACAGATGGTGTGGTTGATTGGCCTAATTGGCGCATTTGTATTGCTGTTAGCCTGCATCAACTTTATGAACCTAAGTACGGCCCGTTCCATGAAACGAGCGAAAGAAGTAGGTATCAGGAAGGCAGTGGGTTCGCTACGGGGGCAGTTAGTGGGCCAATTCCTCAGCGAATCGTTTCTGGTCGTGAGCGTGGCTTTCCTAGTTGCAATCTTGTTGATACATCTGTCATTGCCCTGGTTTAATAACATCGCAGCCAAGCAGTTAACCTTTCGCTGGACAAATCCCTACTTCTGGATGGCCGGGTTGGGCTTCATCCTGTTGACCGGCTTTGTAGCAGGCAGCTATCCCGCGTTCTACCTGTCGTCATTCCAGCCGGTTAAAGTCCTCAAAGGAACCCTGAACAGCAGGCGGTTGGCAGTTACCCCGCGTAAGCTCCTGATTGTGCTCCAGTTTACCGTCTCGGTAACGTTGATTACCGGTACGTTCGTCGTATACCGACAGATTCAGTACGCTAAAAACCGACCCATTGGGTACGACAAAGCAGGGCTTTTGCTGATAGAGCAGAAAACGGCTGATTTCAAAGGCAAACATGCGCTACTCAGAAGCGAACTGAAAAACACCGGCGTGGTTTTCGAAGTGGCCGAATCAAGGAGTTCAACAACCGGTATAACCATGTGGAATGGCGGTTTTTGGCGAAAAGGCACTGAGATAACCTGTCCAAACGGTTGTGGTACGTTGCCCGTTTCAACGGAGTACGGCCAAACGGTCGGCTGGCAATTTGTAGCGGGAAGAGACTTTAATCGAGCGTTCTCGTCCGATTCGGCTGGCTTCGTCATTAACGAATCATTCGCCAAACTGTTGGGGCTGACTAATCCGGTGGGAGCAGTCGTTACCTGGAATCCGCGCTGGCGAAAAGCCAAGACGTACACCATTTTAGGTGTAGTGAATGATATGGTGGCTCTATCGCCCTATGAGTCAGCCATACCGACCGTTTTCTTTCTGGAGGACAACTACAATTGGATAAACATCAAGCTCAATCCACAGGTAAGTGCGGCCGAAGCATTGCCCAAAATTGAAGCGGTATTCAAACGGCTCATCCCAACGGCTCCCTTTGATTACAAGTTTGCCGACCAGGAGTATGGGGCCAAGTTTGCCGCTGAAGAACGCATTGGTAAACTGGCATCCGTTTTTGCCTTCCTGGCTATAGTAATCTCCTGCTTAGGCTTGTTCGGACTCGCTTCCTTTATGGCTGAGCAGCGCACCAAAGAAATCGGCATCCGCAAAGTGCTGGGCGCATCGGTGTTGAACCTATGGGCTCTGTTATCGAAAGATTTTGTTTTCCTGGTTCTTATCGCTTTTCTACTGGCTACGCCCCTGGCTTACTACGCCATGTCTGACTGGCTACAGAAGTATGAGTACCGGACGGAGCTATCGTGGTGGATTTTTGCGGCTTCGGGTGCTGGCGCCCTGCTCATCACGCTATTGACGGTCAGCTTTCAAAGCATCAAAGCCGCCCTGATGAATCCGGTCAAGAGTTTGCGGACGGAATAAGCAATACGGTATCAGTTGGAAAGCATCACCAGTAAGGTGGTGCTTTTTATTTTTCCTGGCTTCGCAACCGCTTCTGAAAGCTGTCCACCTCCGAACGATTTCTGTCCGTTTTTGGACACAAAACAATATCTACCAGCAACAAACCACTCATAATCAGCTGATTTTGATTCTGGCAGGGCATTTGTTTAGCAAATTATAAGCAAATACCAATGTCGCTATGGGCAGACCCTACTTAGGTGAATTTGAAGAATTGGTCTTACTAACCGTGGCTATTCTGGAAGGTCAGGCTTATGGCGTCACGATTGCGGCCGAACTCAAACAACGGACCAGCCGCACGATTAGCCTGAGTGGGGTGCATATAGCGCTGTATCGTTTAGAGGAAAAGGGCTTCGTGCGCTCCGAGCTGGGCGGAGCCACGGCCGCCCGGGGTGGCCGACGTAAACGCCTGTTCACCATAACGGCCGCGGGTAAGCAAACACTGAGCGACATGCGCGAGGTCCGTAATGAGCTGTGGAACGCTATTCCTAACCCTTCCTGGTCGTAAGTTATGGCACTTCATTCCACAAATCCCACTCCACCCGATCGCCGGCCACCCCGCTGGGCTGACCGACTCCTGAAGCGAGTGCTGCCAGCCGATCTGCTGGAAGAACTACTGGGCGATTTACACGAACAGTTTGCGGAGCAGGCCGCCGAACTAGGTGAAGCCAAAGCCCGACGATTGTACGCGCTGGAGGTGCTCAGGTTCTGTCGGCCTTACTTTCTGAAGCGACGAATCAGGCATCAGCAGCGTACCCAAAGCGATTATTCTCAACCTTACTTTCTAAGTCCCATTATGATCCGCAACTACATTAAAGTAGCCTCTCGAAACCTGGCGAAAAATAAGGTCTATTCGTTCATCAACGTTTTTGGACTGGCGTTGGGCATGGCCTGCAGCCTGCTGATTGGGCTGTGGGTGAAGGATGCATTCAGTTACAACCGCTTCCTGCCCGATGCCGAAAAGATAGCCTTCGTGCGGGTTAATTTTGTTGATCCTAACACCGGCGAAGTCCCCGTAACAAACTGGGTTACACCCGGTCCTTTGCAGGAGGCCATCGCGCAGGATGTACCCGAGGTGGCGGCTGTTACCAAAATCAACTACGGCCCGGAATATCTGATCAAGGTAGGCGATAAAGCGGCCAAAGAGAAAGGTCATTACGCTACCGATGATTTTTTCGGTGTGTTTGATCTGCCTGCCGTATACGGCAATCCCAAAGCGGCTCTGAAGCAAACCAACCAGATTGTCATTACTCGAAAAGTTGCCGAAACGTTCTTTCCCAATGGACTGGCTTTGGGGAAAACGCTGCAACTCAATAATGACAAATTTTACGTAGTTGGCGCCGTGATTGAAAACCTGCCGTCCAATTCCTCGTTGCAGTTCGACTGGCTTGTTAACTGGAAAGTTCAGGAAGAGAACTGGATGAAAACATGGGGTAATAACTCCTTCCAGACGTTTGTCCGACTAAAACCGCACGTAACGCTGGCCCAGGCTGAAGCCGCTATGAAGGACATTTACCCTCGTCGGGCCGGCAAAAATTTCGATACCGGTCGGCCAACGCTGCAAGCCATCACGGACCTGCATCTGTACGGCGAGTACGAGAATGGTAAACCAGCCGGTGGCCGCATTGAGTACGTCCGGGTTTTCGCAATCGTAGCCCTGTTCATTCTCTTGATTGCCTGCATCAATTTTATGAACCTGGCCACCGCCCGCTCGGCAACACGAGCGCGGGAGGTCGGAGTCCGGAAAGTAGTTGGCGCCTTACGTACGTCGCTGATTGGCCAATTTCTGAGCGAATCCCTACTCACCAGTTTGCTGGCTGCTGCGCTTGCCCTGGTTTTGGTTTTATCCGTACTGCCTACATTCAATACCTTATTCAACAAGCAGTTAACCCTCGATTTCAACCAGTCTGACTTTTGGCTTTTACTCGGCGGCTTAGTGCTGATTACAGGCTTTTTCTCGGGTAGTTATCCGGCCCTGTTTCTGTCATCGCTGCAACCGATCAAGATCCTGAAAGGCCGGCTGCAATTTGGCGCAGGTCCGGCCCTCTTTCGGCGCATGCTGGTCGTGTTTCAGTTTTCAATGTCCATTTTTCTGATTGTAGGCATGCTGGCCGTTGGTCGGCAGATGAATTATCTACGCACGAAGCATCTGGGCCTCGACCGGGAGAACGTGCTGTATTGGCCCATTGAAGGGATCAACGAACCAACGAAGTTCAACGCGCTACGGCAGGAAATACTACGGCAGCCTTCCATCGCATCGGTGACCACGGCGGGCTCTTTGCCGGTGAATGTACAAGGTTCATCGGGCGATCTGAGCTGGCCAGGAATGGACCCGAATCAGTCTTCGTCGGTTTGGGCCATGTTTGTGGGCAGTGATTTTACCCGTACCATGAACATTAAACTGGCCGACGGGCGCGACTTCCGGGCCGATAGCCCCGCCGATTCGTCCAATTACATCATTAACGAGGCAACCGCCAGAATGATGGCCCAATCGGCTCCAGCCATGAAAGACCCTGTCGGCAAGGAGGTGACGTTCTGGATGGGCAAAGGCCGGATTGTTGGGGTGATGAAAGACTTTCATCTGCATTCGCTTCATGAGCCAATCAAGCCCCTGATTCTTTGTTTCAACGGGTTGAACGTCGAATACTTACTGGTTAAAACCCGTCCGGGACAAACGCAGCAGGCCCTGGCTGATCTGACTAACATTTCAAAGAAGTTTACTCCAGACTATCCGTTTAATTACCACTTTCTGGATGAAGAATACGAAAAACTGTACCGGAGTGAGCAGCAGGTCAACACATTGGTCAACTACTTTGGCATATTGGCAATTCTAATTTCGTGCCTGGGACTGTTTGGCTTAGCGGCTTTCACGGCCGAACAACGTACCAAAGAAATTGGGGTGCGGAAAGTACTGGGTGCCAGCGTTACCAACATTGTTGGATTACTCTCCAAAGATTTTCTGCTCCTGGTCCTGATCGCGCTTGTGCTGGCTGTACCGCTGGCGTGGTGGGCCTTGAGCCAGTGGCTGGGTACGTTTGCTTACCATGAGGAACTGTCGTGGTGGCTTTTCGGGCTGGCGGGTTTGCTGGCCGTCCTTGTTGCTTTCCTGACGGTGAGCTACCAGAGTATCAAAGCGGCTTTGATGAATCCGGTGAAGAGTTTGAGGGCCGAATAAACACCTCTTTAAACGTATAGCGTATTTATTTCCCCTACTCTCTCCCCGTCACTTCTTCCAGAGTCGGTTCGTCAGCACTTCGTTCAGGACCTGATCGCGGTAGTTACGACTAATCGGGATGCGATAGGATTGAATAAACAGCTCGTTTCCTTCAATGGCATCAATTTTTTGCGTGGCAACCAGGTACGATTTATGCACCCGAATAAAAGCAGGGCTGGTCAGGTTTTGTTCCAGACTTTTCAGGTTCAGCAGCGTTACGTACCTGGCTTTTCGGGTGACGATGGTGACGTAGTTTTGTAGCCCCTCCACAAACAGAATATCCTCGTAAACCAGCTTCTCATACTTGTTACCGCATTTGATAAAAAAATAATCGGGCTGGGCTTCGGTATTCGGTAGAGGGGCTGTTGCTGATTGGGTCAGGAGCCGGTGGTAATCACGGGCTTTATTCGCCGACTTCACAAAGCGGTCGAACGTGATGGGTTTAAGCAGGTAATCCAGCACATTCAGTTGAAATCCTTCCAGTGCGAAAGTCGGGTAGGCCGTGGTAAGGATGACCAACGGTGGGTTGGATACCACTTTCAAAAAATCGATTCCGTTCATCTTGGGCATCTGAATATCCAGAAAAATCAGGGCGACCGGCTGCCGATCCAGCAGGGTAAGCAGTTCGAGTGGGTTCTCGCAGGTCGCAGTCAGGTGCAAAAAATCGATCTCGCGCACGTAGCTGGCCAGCCCCTCGCGGGCCAGCGGCTCATCGTCGATGATGACACAGTTCAGGTTCATGGTTCAGACCACTTGCAATGTAGGTGATGGCGTTAGTTCGGCCAGCATAACCCGTAGCGTTACGGTAAACTGGCCGGGGTCATGCTGAATAGTCAATTTGTACTGATCGGGATAAATCAAATCGAGTCGGCGCTGCACGTTTTTCAGACCAATGCCGCCATACTGAACCACTTCCCGAGCCGCGTCTGAGTCTGTGCTATTGGCTACCCGAAAGTCGAGTTGTCCGCCGGTTACGGCCAGTTTGATGGTAATCCAGTTCAGACGATCACGTTGTTTGGAGACATGTTTGAAGGCGTTTTCAACAAAGGGCATTAGAATGAAAGGCGCAATACCCAACTGTTCTGCCAGCGCCAGCTCAACGTCGAACGTCACCCTTACGTTGTCGTTCAGGCGGAGTTCCTCCAGTTCCATCACGTTTTTGAGGTACGTAATTTCGCGTTTCAGCGGAATCGGCCCATCGTTGCATTCGTAAAGCTGATACCGTAGCAGTTCAGAAAACTTCGCCAGCGATGCCGAAGCCATATCCGGGTTTTTATGGATCAGGAAAAAGATGGAGTTGATTGTGTTGAACAGAAAATGCGGGTTGAACTGATTCTTTAAAAACTTTAGTTCGGTTTCCAGCTTTTCCTTTTCGAGCAATTGCTGCCGCTGCCGGGTCTGCACCCAGTTTTTGGTTAGCTTAATGCTCATCGCCAGCGTCATACTGGCTACGGTGGACGGTAACGCATTACCCAGAAAAACGTAAAACCGGGCCGATTCACCGTATAAATCCTGAATGCTCCGGTGGCTGACGTAGGCGCTGAAGTAATAGCCGCCCACGATGCAGAGCGTAGCGCACACCACCGTCAGCAGCCAGTACGCCAGGTAGAACCCGAACCGGCTTTTTTCGAGATAGCGCGGAATCAGAACGTACAGGTTGGCATAAACCGCCAGAGCCTGAAAAACGACGTAAACGCTGTATTTGAGCGTATAGGGCAGGATGGCTAAGGTCTGAATAACCTTGAAGGGGTCGCCAAAGGTGAGTACCCACCAGAGGTAGTGATAGACAAACCAGAATGGCAGGTGATACAGCTTGTACCGAAAAAACCAGTTCCGACTGGCCTGACTACGAAACGACATGCGCATGACTGGCTGATACGATTGGCGAACTACAGACCTGTTTCCAAGGTAGTCAAAATTTACACCCTTACGTCGGTCTGATTGACCAACGGCCTACATAACCTGACGAATGACGCGTCCTGCAATACGATGGGGCATTTTGCCCCGCCGGACTGCGACAGGTTGTCTTTGGGCTGGTTTCTGGCGTTTCATCAAGTAATTGCGGCAGGTGGTCATACGGTTTTTACAATGAAACGGGCGGATTATTGATTTGCCAGATACGCAAACTGTTGTCCCCAGCCCCCCATGCACCTTCATGCCTGCCTACTACTTACGCTGATCGGTCTGACGCCGACGCGCTTATCCGCTCAACCAGGCGCCCCTGACCTTGCCCCGCCAAAACGGGGAACTGTAGTGACCGAGACCTTGTCATCCGCCATCCTCCGCGAGAACCACATCGGCCTCGTCACCAACCGACGCATCAAGGTTTATCTGCCCCCCGACTATGCCACCTCCGGAAAAGCCTATCCGGTTGTGTATTACTGCCACAACATTTTTTGGGATAATGAGAGGCTGTTTGAAGACGGGAAACTGGCAGCCCTGCTCGACCGGGGCTTTGCCAACGGTATCGCCCAGGCATTCATTTTTGTAGCTGCGGATTACAGTACCCCAACCACCGGCAGCGTCTACGAAAATTCACTCGTATCAGGGCGCTGGCTGGACTTCACCACACAGGAGTTGGTGCCGTTCATTGACCGTCGCTACCGTACCCTTCGCCACCGCGACAGTCGGGCCGTAACGGGCGACTTTATGGGTGGCCGGGGTGCGTTGAAGCTGGCGATGGAGTATCCCGATGTGTTTGGTTCGGTGTATGCCCTGCATCCGGTAGCCACCGGCAATGGTGATTTACCCTGGGCGTCGCTTTCCATTGACTGGAAAAGCATTCACCAGGCTAAATCGTACGCGGACCTGAGCAACAATGGTCCCACCCGGCTGTTCGTCACCATCAGCCAGGCTTTTTTACCGAACCTGAACCGCCCACCGTTCTACTGCGATTTTTTCACTGAGCCACAAAACGGCGAACTGAAACTGCACCCGGAAAACGCCCGCAAAACCAAGCGGGGCTTTCACCTGGAAGAAACACTGGAAGAGTCGGCGGCCAACCTGCGAACCCTGCGCGGCCTGGCCTTCGACTGGGGCCGCTTTGACCCCAACCAGGCGCATGTACTGTCGAACCGGGCGTTCAGCCGCAAACTCGAAGACCTGGGCGTAGAACACGAAGCGGAAGAGTACCGGGGCGACCCCTGGAACCGCACCTGGACGGCCGACGGCCGGTTTTACACCCGCCTTTTGCCGTTCCTGAACCGGCACCTGGTTTTTGAAGCCAGCCACTGACCGTACTCCGGCTACCTCCAACTTAACTATCCATGTTCCGAAACCCATTTCAGTGGCTGCTGATAGCGACCTTTACCGGGCTCACCCTATACGGCGTTGCTCAGCCCGTAACGAAGGCAGACGGCCAGACCCTCGCCCGGTTGAATCAGTTTCGTACGGCGTACACCAACAGCCTGCTGGCCGGTACGTGTACGTTCATTCAGGATTATTACGCCGACAGCGTCCGGCTAATGCCCGAATACCAGAAAACCGTAAAGAGTAAATTCAATGCTCGGTTGTACTACCAGTCTTTCCTGGCCCGGTTCCGGGTGCTGGCCTATAGTCGGCAGGATGTAGAGGTTTTTGACTTAGGTACACGAGTGGTTGAAGTGAGCCTATTCACCATGAATCTAGTCCACAAAAGCTCCGGGCAACAGCACGAGCTACAAGGCAAATACCTGACAATCTGGAGCCAGTCAGCGACGGGCCAGCTATTGCTCCTCACGGAAGCGTGGAATTACAACCACCCCGTTCCATGGCGCGACGAACTACTGTTTGCAGAAGTGCCGGTAATCAATGTTGCGCTTGACGCCCACGTGCCGGTATCTACGCCCCTACATTTCGAACTGGCCGCCCTGAATCTCTTTCAGGAGGCAATCATCAGCCAGCACGACGAAAGACTATGGGCGCAGTTCTACACCGACGATGCCCGCTTCCTGTATAGTCACAATCGCCCCTACAGCGGACGTTTAGAAATCGACGCCTTCCTGAAAGAACACGTAAAGCAACTCCCTGTTTTTGAGAAACTCGCGATTCGTAACGACCAGATCGATGATTCAGGTCGGTTTGTTATCGAGTACGCCAGTCACATCGCCGTCGTTAAAAACGGGGATTGGTCGGGGGTAGGTACCGGCAAAGACATCCGCATCTGGCGTCGGGAGCCAGGCGGGGCGCTGAAGATTTTCCGGCATATGGCCATGTACGACTGACGCATAACGCACAGGATTCCATTCCATCATTGACCACTCGCTGTCTGGTTCTGTCAACGGTTGAGTGTTCAGATCAGCCTGTAAGTCCATACGCTAAGCCGCATTACCACCAGACCAGTTAAACGAGTAGTACGTTGTCCGGTATTACGCACAACCTGTCCAAAAACGGACAGGTTGCGCGCATTTTTGGATAACCCATGCGTCTGATTACGCTCAAAACAGCCATAACACATTCTGGCACCGGATTTGATTTGCATTATTACAACTAATCATTCTGGACACGGGACAACATGAAGCGAACCTTTCTGGGTGAGTTTGAAGAAGTGGTGCTGCTGGTAGTAGCCGCCTGTACTGACGATGCCTACGGAGTCATCATCTGGGAGCAGCTACAGGAGCAGACCGGCCGCAGCATCACCATCAGCGCCGTACACGCTACGCTCTACCGACTGGAAGAAAAAGGGTACCTATCCTCGCAGATGGGCGGTGCTACGGCCGAACGGGGTGGGCGACGTAAGCGCTTTTTCACCGTAACGGCCTTAGGCAGCCGGGCTTTGCTGGAGATCCAGGAGATGCGCCAGCGACTGTGGCAGGCTATTCCGCAAGGCAAGCTGCAACTCATTGGTTAATCAGCGGAGACTATGGCTCACGAAACTCCCCGAAACGTCGGACCTCCCGACCCGTCAACTCCACCCCCCTGGGCTGATCGGCTGCTGGAATGGGTCGTAGCCCCGCATCTGCTGGAAGACCTACAGGGCGACTTGCAGGAGGTCTTCCAGAAGCGTGTGCAGCAGGTGGGCTTGGGCCGCGCCCGACGCGAGTACGCCTGGGCCGTACTGCATTATTTGACGCCGTTTTTCTCTAAACGCAAACATACGGTTCAACGATTCGACGACTACCCTAAACCCGCTTTTACTGATATGCTACGTAATTATTTTAAAATCGCCTGGCGTAATCTCGTTAAGAACAAGGTATACTCGTCCATCAACATTACCGGGCTGGCGATCGGTATGGTCGGCTGCCTGGCGATCGGCCTGTTTGTCTGGGATGAATGGAAATTCGATAAAACCATTCCCGATAGCGAGAATATCTACCGCCTTTACACCGAACGGACCAAAGACAATACAACCACGAAGGCAGCGGTTGTGGCACCGGCTTATGGTACCTACCTGCAACAGCAATACCCTGAAGTCGATACGACTACCCGGATCCTGATGGCTCCCGACCGGTTCCTGATGGAGTTAGGCAACCAAAAAAACTACGAAGACAAAGGCTGGTTTGCAGAATCGTCGTTTCTACAGGTATTCGCTTTACCCCTGGAAGCGGGGACAGTTGCCGGTATTCTTGATGTGCCAAATTCCATTATTCTTACCAGCGAACTGGCAAAACAGTATTTCGGCAAGGAGAACCCTGTTGGTAAAACAATCAAAATCAATACGCTGGAATATACTGTAAAAGGCGTACTGGCCCCCTTACCAGACCATTTTCACTTGAATTTTCGTTACCTGATGTCGTTCTCCAGCGTGGGTATCCCGCAGGAACGAATGGAACGGTGGACCTGGAATCAGTTCTATACGTACGTAAAACTAAAACCGGGAACCGATATTGAACGCCTACAGAACAAGTTCCAGGCGCATATAAAAGCCAATATCATCAAACCCGGCGAGACCGTCATGCTCCCGTTCTTCCAGCGACTCCACGATGTTCATCTTGGCTCGGCTGACTTTACGTTCGACAATGCCATCCGCGGTAATGAAAGCTATGTCAATGCGCTGATGATCGTTGCGTTGTTTGTGCTGGTCATTGCCTGTTTCAATTTTATCAACCTGGCTACAGCCGTCTCGTTCCGGCGGGCCCGGGAAATCGGCGTACGAAAGGTAGTTGGCGCCGAACGCCGACACCTCCTTTTCCAATTTCTGGGCGAAACGATACTGGTATCGCTGATTGCTATGCTCATCGCGGTAGTTGCCCTGTTTATCGTCGTTCCGGCCTTGAATCGTTTCACCGACAAAGCCATAGCGTTTAACCCGTTCACCGATCCGCAGTTGGGCTTGTTACTGCTCGGGGCAACCCTGTTGGTAGGCACGTTGGCGGGTAGCTACCCGGCCATCGTCGTATCAGGTTTTCAGCCGGTGAAGGTGTTGAAAAACATACAGCTATCCCGCAACGGTACCCCCTGGCTCCGGCAGGCGCTGGTTGTGGTGCAGTTCGCGCTTTCTTCCCTGCTTATTATTTCGACCATTATCGTATTTCAGCAAACCCAGTATATGAACAACAAGGATCTGGGGTTCAGCAAAGAACAACTGATCTATTTTCAGGCGCAGGGTGATGTAGCCGGAAAAGGGCTGGAAGCCTTTAAAAACGAACTGAAACGCTCCCCCAATGTGCTGGCGGTTACGTCGGGGTACGGCCTTCCGGGCGACCAGTTTGCGGGCGATGGCGTTACGCTTCCAGGCCAGAATGCAGGAAAAGAATATTCGGTAAGCATGTTCGTGGGCGACCATGACTACCTGAAAACAGTCGGTCTACAGCTCATTGCAGGCCGGGACTTTTCGAAAGACATGTCGACCGATGTGCGGGAAGCCTTCATTATCAACGAAACGGCCGTGAAGGAGTTCGGCTTCAGTTCTCCGCAGCAAGCGCTGGGTAAGCGGATAAACTGGAATGAATGGACGCCCGCCGATACGACTGATCCGGTTAAAAAAGGAAAGATAATTGGGGTAGTTAAGGATTTTCACTATAAAAGCCTTCATGAGAAAGTTACGGCGGCCGTGATACACATGGTGCCGCAGGAGCTGTTCAAAGTGGCTGTAAAGGTCAGAGAGGCCGATATGCCCGAGACGATAGCGTATATCAATACCGTATGGAACCGGTTCTCTCCCAATTTTTCCCTGGATTATAAGTTCATGGACGAGACCTACGGAAACATGTACAGCACCGAAGAAAAACTGAGCGAGCTGCTCTGGCTATTTGCGGTGCTTGCCATTGTTGTGGGCTGCCTGGGATTGTTCGGACTGGCCGCGTTCAGCGTAGAACAACGGGTTAAAGAAATCGGCATCCGGAAAGTATTAGGAGCGAGCACACTGGCAATCACAGGGCTGCTTTCCAGGAATTTTATTATGCTGGTTTTCGTGGCTTCTGTTATTGCTATACCTGTAGCCTGGTGGACCATGAATAGCTGGCTGAACGATTTTCCGTACCGGATTTCCATAGATTGGTGGGTATTCGCCCTGGCTACTCTATTAGCCGTAGGGATTGCGCTGCTGACCGTCAGCTTTCAGGCCATTAAAGCGGCTTTGATGAACCCGGTGAAATCGTTACGCTCGGAATAATCACGTCCACCCACCTACCGTATGGCTTACGAAACACCACCTCCCGACCCGTCAACTCCACCCCCCTGGGCTGATCGGCTGCTGGAATGGTTCGTGGCTCCGCATCTGCTGGAAGACCTACAGGGCGACTTGCAGGAGGTCTTCCAGAAGCGTGTGCAGCAGGTGGGCCTGGCCCGCGCCCGACGCGAGTACGCCTGGGCCGTGCTGCATTATTTGACGCCGTTTTTTTATCGACAAAAATCGTCTGACTACCCAACCCCCGCACTTACTGACATGCTACGTAATTACGTCAAAATTGCCTGGAGAAATATGCTGAAACATAAAACATTCTCCATACTCAATGTATTCGGACTGGCCCTAAGCATGTCGGTAGGATTACTGATTCTGCTCTTATACCAGGACGGCTATAATTATGACAAATTTCATAAGGATGCCGATTTACTATACCGCGTAAATACCGTAGCCAACCGAAAAAATGGCGACATCGAGCCTTACGCCACAAGTCCTAATCCGATTGGTAATGTGATAGAGTCAAAATTTGCCTGGGTAGACAACGTAGCTACCTTAAAAGTTGTTGATGATGTCATCATTAAAGACAACCAACGGTTTGATTTTAGAGGAAAAGCCACAACTAAGAACTTTCTGGAAATTTTCAACTTTAATCTCCAGCGTGGTAGTCCTGCCAATGCCTTGCAAGAACCCAACTCTATCGTTCTGACGGCCGATTTAAGCAAAAAACTATTTGGAGACGAGAATCCGGTAAATAAAACTGTTCAGATCGGTAATCGGGGACACTATAAAATTACGGGTATTCTCAAGCCTAATCCTGGTAAAACTCATTTTGAATTTGATGCATTACTATCTGCTACGCTACTGGAAAATACCACCGAGAGCTGGGCTAATTATTATTCTACTTACACCTATATTAAAGTAAAACCCAATACCAATATTGAACAAGCCGTATCGGCTATTAATAACGAGATACTGCCCAGATATAAAAATCTACCTATATCCACTCGCGACGCGAGTTACCGGTTTGATTTGCAAGCGCTTCCGGATATCACACCCGGGTATAGTATTGCCAATGCCATGGGAAAAGGACTGCCCAGTCATCTGCTGTGGTTTCTGGCCTTAATGGGATTTATTGTCATATCGTCTGCCCTGTTTAATTACACCAACCTAACCTTGGCGAAGTCATTCAGCAGAGCCAAGGAAATTGGGGTAAGAAAAGTGATGGGAGCAAACCGAACGCAGGTTTTAAGTCAGATAGTCAGCGAAGGAATTGTGCTTTCATTAATCGCTTTGCTGTTCGCAGTAGGGTTTGTGATGTACTTTAAAAATGAACTAAGTGAACTGCAAAGTTTCCAATTTTTCGATCTGAACGTAAGCATAACCCCAAGCTCATTTATCTACTTTTTAGTTTTTGCTTTATCAATGGGTGCCATCGCGGGATTCTTGCCAGCCATTACGATCTCAAAACTCAATCCGCTTGCTGCTATTCACAAAATTGAAAACCTTAACCTATTCAAACGAATCGGTTTGGTCAGAACACTTCTGGTCCTTCAATTTGCTTTTACGATGCTGTTTATGATGATAATCACCACCGTACACAAGCAAATAGACTTTGCCATTGCTATGGATTATGGCTTCTCAGCAGAGCAGGTATATAACATTCAGCTACAGGGCGTTTCTGCCAGCATGGCAAAATCAAAATTTGCCACTATCGCAGGTGTAGAGCGTATTTCTTCCGTAAATAAACCGATAGGTACCTACTCGGATTCTCCCATAGCCATTAAAATTAAAAAAGCAGATAATTATGAGTCAGTTAGTAGCTATTCCGTTGATAACGATTTCATACCTAACTTAGATTTGACGTTGGTAGCGGGCAAAAACTTTTCGTCTATCCCGTCAGTGAATGAAACGAATAAAGAAGTAATTGTTAATGAGCTTTTCACAAAAAAATACCACTTAGGCAATGCTTCGGAGTCGATTGGAAAACTAATTTATCTGAACGATTCTACAACCGCCACGATAAAAGGCGTAGTAAAAGATTTTCTGTTCAAGCCCGCCGACGATGCTTTAGAACCGCTGCTATTGCGAAATAATCCCGCCGAATGGAACCTGCTGAACGTTAAAATCTTGCCACATAGCACCGAGAAAACCATTGCCAGTTTACAATCGGCCTGGAAAGATATAGCCCCTGGGTATGAATTTCGGGGTGAGTTTTATGAAACTACTATTCAGAACAATTTTGCTATCAGTAAAGATGTGAATAAAGTCATCACCTTCTTTACCCTCCTGAGTGTGCTGATTGGTATGATGGGACTGTTGGGGATGGCCATTTATTCGGTCGAGAAACGACAGAAAGAGATAAGTTTACGAAAAGTATTAGGAGCTACCGAGGGAGACATTATCATTACCTTATCCAAAGGATTTCTGATTTTATTACTCATCAGTTTTGGGCTATCTATTCCCCTGGGGATTTATATCAGTGGTCAGATTTTAAACAACTTCGCCAATCGGATTAGCCTTGGTTTAAACATCATTTTACCTGGCTTTACCCTTCTTTCTTTACTGGCCATCAGCACTATTTTTTCGCAGAGTATCAAAGCAGCCCTGACAAATCCGGTTAAATCCTTACGTTCAGAATAAGTCATGTTTAAGCGTCGGCCTGCATCCCTGCCCCGCGATGCCCCCCCTACTCCCCGACCACCCGGACCACCCCGTCTGGCCGACCGTCTGTTGAACTGGCTGGTGGCTCCGCATCTGCGCGAAGACCTGCTGGGCGACCTGCACGAGGTGTACCGCAAGCAGGTTGAGGAAGTCGGGCCTGACCAGGCCCGTCGCTTCTACTGGTGGCAGACAATCACGTACCTGCGCCCATTGATTATTAAACGTAAAGCTGCTCAACCTAATGAGTATCCTCCCCCTTTTTTACTCAGTCCTGCTATGATTCGCAACTATGTAAAAATCGCCTGGCGTAACCTGGTTCATGCCAAAAGCTTTTCGCTTATCAACGGCTTCGGCCTGGCCTTAGGCCTGGCCAGCGCCCTGCTTATTTTCGTGGTGGTTCATCACGAAACCAGCTACGATCAATACCATAAAAACGGCGACCGGATGTACCGGGTCGAAACGGTCAATGTACGCAACAGCGAAGCCCATGCCGGTACGTATACCGAGATGACGGCCGTCCTGCGGAATGAGGTGCCCGAAATTGAACGGGTGGTACCTATATACCGGGCTTCCGGGCAATCGCTGGCTGTTCCTCAGGAGAGTAAATCATTCAAAGAACCCATTGCGTTTACCGAGAACGGGTTGTTTGCGCTGCTCGATTACGAGTGGAGTAGTGGCGATGCCCGTACGGCACTGCTGCGACCGAATCAGGTGGTACTAACCGAATCCTACGCGCAGAAATTTTTCGGTACGACGGATGCCGTCGGAAAGACCGTTCTGCTGGGCGATGATATCAACCTGTCCGTTGCGGGTGTACTCAAAGACCATCCGGCCAATACCAATTTCCCGTTCGACGTACTGGTTTCGCTGCCTACCCTGAAGCGTATCAGTCCGGATTACGATACGCACGGCTGGGGTGGTTTCGGCGACAATTACCAGGTGTATACGTTGCTGAGACAGGGCATCCGGCCCGAGCAGTTGACGAAGCGTTTTCATGGCATTCAGGTGAAATATCAGAAAGACCCCGAAACCATTAAGAACCAACACTTTGTGCTCAATTCGCTAGCGCAGCTCCATTATGGCTACAACTTCTCGGGGCGGCAGGCCAATGTCAACCTGTTAAACATCCTGTCGCTCATTGGCGCGTTTGTGCTGCTGATTGCCTGTATCAACTTCATGAACCTGACCACGGCCAAAGCCCTCAGACGAGCCAAAGAAATTGGTATTCGCAAAGCCGTTGGCAGCAACCGGCTGGCGCTGATTTACCAGTTCATGACCGAAGCGGGCCTGCTGATAAGCATAGCCACGCTGCTGGCACTGCTATTAGCCTGGGTGATGCTCCCGTCGGCAGCCAACCTGATGGGTTTGCCGCTTAAGACCTCCGATTTATTTTCGTGGCAGGCTGGTGCCTTTGTGGTGCTGCTGGTCGTGCTCACTACCTTGCTGGCCGGTACGTATCCTGCTTTCCGGCTGTCGGGTATGCCGCCCATCTGGGCGCTGAAAAGCAACAAACTCCCACAAGCAGGCGGCAGCATTACGTTCCGTCAGGGCCTGGTGGTCGTACAGTTTACGGTCTCGATGATCCTCATCAGCAGTACGCTGTTCATTAATCGGCAATTGTCGCTGTTCAAAAACGCTAACCTGGGTTTTAACCAGAACGCCATCATTACCGTCGGACTGCCTAACAACGACCCTGGCAAACTGCAAACGCTCCGCAGTCAATTGGTAGCATCTCCTCAAATCAAAGACGTCAGCTTCTCCTTCAACAGTCCATCAGCCGAAAGCAACTGGATGCAGGGCATACAATACCGCAACGGGACTGACCCCATCGAAATCAGAACCCAGATGAAGATGGTCGACGCGCATTTTTTAGAGACGTATGGCATTCAGCTCATTGCGGGCGACGCCTTCCGCGAGGGCGACACACTGCCTAAGTTCATTGCCAACGAGGTATTTCTCAAGCGCCTGGGCATCGACCGACCTGAGAAGGCCATTGGTCAGATGGTCTATTTTGGAGACAGTCAGGAATCGGCCCCCATCATTGGCGTAGTAAAAACGTTTCACGTCAACTCGCTGCACCAGGGCATTGATCCAACGTTGATGCAAGTCGTTCCAAAGCACTTTCATCAGGCCGGGATCAAGTTAGCGACCGAAAACTTATCGGCAGAGACGCTCAACGCGACACTATCGACCATTGAAACGGTTTGGAAAGCGACCTTTCCGAACAAGGTGTTCTCGTATGAATTTCTGGACGAAACCCTGGCGCAGGCCTACCAGAACGAAACCCGAACGGCGCAACTCATCGAAACCGCTACGTTAGTCGCGATTCTGATTGCGTGCCTGGGGCTGTTTGGTCTGGCCACCTTCGCGGCCGAATCCCGTACCAAGGAGATTGGCGTCCGGAAAGTGCTGGGTGCATCCGTTGCCAGTATCGTTGCCTTGCTGTCCAAAGATTTTCTCAAGCCCGTTCTGGTGGCTATGCTCCTGGCCGCGCCCATTGCGTGGTACGGCGTCAGTGAGTGGCTCAAGAATTTTGAGTACAAAATCAACATCGACTGGTGGGTATTTGCCGTAGCCGGTGCATTCGCCATTATGGTTGCCCTGCTGACCGTCAGTTTCCAGAGCATCAGAGCCGCGCTGATGAACCCGGTCAAGAGTTTACGGACGGAGTAAGCCATCATCTGCGGGTTTGCTGCCAAACGATGCCCAATACGTATCGTCTTGGTTCCCCCAGGCCGTTGGTAGCCGGGCAGACCGGTTCACGACGTTTTGAAAAATAAAATACAGCAAGGTGTCTGCATTGGAACCGACCCTATACCCCGGTGCCTTATTAATCCATTACAGACACGTTGCTTACCAATGCGATTTTTTGCTCAACAATTTACGCTATGGATGCTGTTTGCGCTGGCAGTCACTGATACCGCAGCCCAGACCAAACGAAATCCCAAAAACCTTGTGTACGTGGATGAAACCGGGGTCATCCGCGACACAAAAAATAACCAGGAAGCGGCTTTCTACGGCGTGAACTACTGCCTGCCGTTTGCGCACGGGTATCGGGCCGTCAAATCCCTTGGCCTTGACCACGAGAAAGCTATTGACCAGGATGTGTATCACTTCGCCCGCATGGGGGTTGATGCCTTTCGGGTACACATGTGGGATACCGAAATCAGTGATTCGCTGGGCAACCTGCTCAACAACGAACACCTACGCCTATTCGACTACCTGCTGGCCCAGCTCAAAAAACGTAACATCAGGATTGTAATTACCCCCATCGCCTACTGGGGCAACGGCTATCCTGAACCCGACGAACGAACGCCTGGCTTTTCGCGGGTATATGGCAAAGGGCAGGCCAATGTCAACGAAAACGCCATCCGGGCGCAGGAAGAATACATCCGGCAGTTGTTCCAGCACGTAAACCCGTACACGAAAACGACCTACGGTGCCGACGAATCCGTCATTGCGGTTGAACTTAACAACGAGCCAAGCCACAACGGTCCTAAACCCAAAGTGACTGAGTACATCAATCGGGTCAATGCCGCTCTTCGGAGCACCGGCTGGGACAAACCCATTTTCTACAACATTGCACAGAATCCGTGGTATGCCGATGCCGTGGCGAAATCGGATGTAAATGGCCACAGTTTTCAGTGGTACCCAACGGGTCTGGTGGCCGGACGCACGCTGGAGGGCAATACGCTCCCGCACGTGGACACGTACCGGATTCCGTTTGATACCATCTCCGCGTTCAAAAACAAAGCCCGGATGGTGTATGAGTTCGATGCGGGCGACGTGTATGCGCCGTTCATGTATCCGGCCATGGCACGTAGTTTTCGGGGCGCCGGTTTTCAGTGGGCTACGCAGTTTGCCTACGACCCAATGGCCTTCGCCTACGCTAACACCGACTACCAGACGCACTACCTGAATCTGGCTTACACGCCGTCGAAAGCCATCAGCATGCTGATAGCCGGGCGGGTCTTCCACGAAACGCCCCGCTTCAAAACCTACGGCACGTACCCACAGGACACGACGTTCGGGCCGTTTCGGGTGAGTTACGCCCGGGCATTGAGCGAAATGAACAGCGAGACGGCGTTTTACCACTCGAATCCAACCCAGAGCAAGCCTGTCAACCCGACCCGACTGCTGCACATTGCCGGTGTGGGTAGCTCACCAATTGTTACGTATCAGGGAAAGGGCGCGTATTTCCTGGACAAAATCGACAATGGTGTCTGGCGGCTTGAAGTCATGCCCGACGCCATTCAGGTGCGGGACCCATTCGAGCGGCCGTCGCTCCGGAAAGAAGTGACCACCATCCGCTACGCCACCTGGCCAATGCGCATCGACCTCCCCGACCTGGGGGCATCGTTTGCCGTGATCGGGCAGAACGAAGGGAATTCGTTTTCGTCGTCGGCCACCAGCGGTCAGTTTTCCGTTCGTCCCGGTACGTACCTGCTGAAAAAAGGCACGGCTAAACTGCCGGTATCCTCACCAAACGCCGTTATCGGCCTGAGCGAGTTTTACGCGCCCCCGGCTCCGACCGACCCCGAACTAGTTCTCGTCCACACGCCCTACGAGGCCGTGTCAGCGCAGAAGCCGTTTGTTCTGTCGGCTACTGTCGTTGGCTTAGAGTCAGCAGATAAAGCCAGCGTTGAGATTCGGTCGGCTACGGGTCCGGGTCGATCACGCATACTGCCCCTCAAGCCCGTCGCTCCCTATCACTACGAAGCGGACGTACCAGCAGAGGTTGTGAAGGCAGGGGTACTGACCTACCGCATCGTTGTACAGCAAGGCCAGCACTACCGAACGTATCCCAATAGCCATAAGGGCAACCCGAACGCCTGGGACTACCTGCCGACCGATAAGTACCAAACGATCGTCACGCCCGAAACCAGTCGTCTGGATCTGTTCGTCAGCCACACCGACCGCAACCGTTTGCTGGTATACAACCCCGATTTCCGGAATAATACGGTCGAGTTCGTTCCTGACGAAAACCCTGGTCAGTTGCTCCTCAAAGCCAGTCTTGCCAAACCCTATCCCAACCGGCCGCTGGGATTTCAGTTCTATTTTGGGGATAAAATCAGCGGTCGGGTAGCCGAACTAGCTGCCTGCACCAGGCTGGTTGTCCGGGGTCGGTCGGATAAAGCAGAGTCGGTGCGGGTCAACATTAGTCTGATCGACCGGGACGGAAACGGGTACGGCACCGTCGTTAGCCTCCCGAGCCAGATGACCCAGGTCGACGTGCCGCTCAGCCGCCTGACTCCGGATGCGATGCTCCTGCTGCCACGACCCTACCCAGACTTTCAGCCCCTTACGTTTCAACCCGCCAAGTCGACTCCGTTTAATGTTACCAACATCGAAAAAGTTGAGATTCGGGTCGGGCAGGACATCAATCCCGAACAGGCCAGCCAGCCCCTCGGCCTTTGGCTCGATTACGTAGGCTTGACGAAGTAAGAGCGCTAAGGCAGGGCTGTCATCGATTAAATTCTTGCCAATCCCCGATCATATTCCCGGCGGACCGCCAATGATTAACAGCACTAAACACAACCCACATCGAATTTGTTTACCCTCAACTATCTCAACGTTTAACCAACTAGAACTATGCCAAGAGGGGACAAATCGGCCTATACCGATAAGCAAAAACGGCAGGCAGAACACATCGAAGAAAGCTACGAAGACCGTGGAGTGTCCGAAGAAGAAGCCGAGCGCCGGGCCTGGGCAACGGTGAACAAAACATCGGGAGGAGGTAACAAAAGCGGTTCAGGCCGTGGACATGCTGAAAACAAAGAGCCGGCTCATAAAGGTGGTAAGAAAGGCGGTGCAGCCTCGGCGTCGCGCACACCGGAAGAGCGTTCTGCATCCGCCAAAAAAGCAGCGGCAACCCGTAAAAAGAACGCAGCCACGGCCGGTCAGTGACCGGAAGTCTCGTACGTCAACCACAACACCCGGCTTTTCTGTCAAGAGCCGGGTGTTTTCTTTTTTAGTGGCGTACTACAAATGCCTGAAACCTATTCCGGCAAGAGTTCGGCAAACCGCAGGCTGCCAATACCAACGCAGAACCAGATGCACAACTGCTGGCACCATACGATACAAAGAAGTGACTGACAATGAATGCATGCTGGCGAATTAAATGAGATGAAAATCTAACCTTAACGTATAACGGTTAGTTAGCCCTTCAACTACAGTTTTTCTGTAGTATTTATCAATTACTCAACGACCGAATACAACTATGAATGAGCACCAGTTAAACAGACGCCAGGTCATCGGCGGCATTGGCAGTGGTTTGGCGGCTACTGTGATGGCAACACCGGTATTTGCTGCCTCGGAAGGACAACGCACAAACGCGGCCGCCCCTACACCGCTTACCGACCCAACGACAAAATACCCCAAACCGCCGTTTAATACGCCCATGCAGCCCTGGCCGGGTCTGGTCAGCAAAATGAATCCGCGTCCGGATCATGGCGAAACCAGCTACAAAGGATCGGGGCGTTTACAGGGCCGCAAAGCCCTGATTACCGGTGGCGACTCGGGAATGGGACGGGCCGCGGCTATTGCCTATGCCCGCGAAGGGGCCGACGTAGCCATCAACTACCTGCCGGAAGAAGAACCCGACGCCAGAGAGGTGATTGACCTGATTAAGAAAGAAGGCCGCAAGGCCATTGCCATTCCCGGCGATATTCGCGACGAAGCCTTCTGCAAGCGGCTGGTCGATCAGGCTGTCAAGGGCCTGGGCGGTCTGGACATACTGGTTAACAACGCAGCCCGGCAACAACAGCGTGAATCGCTGCTGGACCTGACATCCGAGGATTTCGACGCGACGATAAAAACCAATATATACGCGCCGTTCTGGATTACCAAAGCCGCCCTGCCGCACATGCCGCCCGGCTCGACGATCATCAGCACAACCTCCGAGCAGGCATACGACCCTTCAGCGAATTTATTCGACTACGCGCAGACTAAAGCGGCCAATATGAACTTCGTCAAGTCGCTGGCCAAGCAACTCGGACCGAAAGGCATTCGGGTGAATGGCGTCGCACCGGGACCGATCTGGACACCCCTGCAACCGAGCGGTGGCGCTACGCCGGAGAAGCTTAAAAACTTTGGCGGTGATACTCCGCTGGGCCGCCCGGGCCAACCCGTTGAGCTGGCGTCGATCTACGTGCAGTTGGCCGCCAGCGACGGCAGCTATGCCACCGGCCAGGTATACGGAGCTGCCGGAGGTAGTGGTCAGCCTTAATCACTTTCATTCCGATAACTCTGCCTAAAAGCCGCGTTCGGTCTTCGCTGATGCGGCTTTTTGGTGTGAGCTTCGACAACGCCTAACTCGTCTGCCCTTAGTCTGGCCCGGTATTCACTGCTGAAAAACAAAAGATTAAAACCCTCAGTTAGCGTATAGAGATACATCACAAAATCCGTATCTACCACATACCTCAACGTTATTCATGCAAGCTAAAACAATTGCTATCGTTGGCGGGGGCGCCAGCGGAGTAGCGACCTTTATTCACCTCGTCCTGAAATTAGTTGTCGAGCCTTCCCCTGCTCCTATCTCCCTTGTCATCATCGAACCCCGCGACGAGTTTGGCCCCGGACTGGCATACGGAACAGGGCAGAAAGGCCATCTGCTCAATACGTCGGCCGGGTTGATGGGCATCTTTGCCGAGGAACCCCTTCATTTCGTCGACTGGATGCGGGCAAATCGTGATTTCGTTGAGAAGGAGTATCCCGGTACGGAAATTAAGCCGGAAGCGTATCCGCCCCGAAATTTATACGGCCACTACCTCCAGACCATGTTTGACGAGTACGTTGAGGTGGCAAAACGGCATTCCATTGACGTTGAGCTTTGTAACGAAGAGGCCGTTGACGCTGATGTAACGGATGATACGGTAACTCTGACGCTGGCATCGGGTCGGCAGATTCAGGCCGACGTAGCGGTACTGGCTACCGGTACGCCCAAGTCCAATAATTTCAACCACCTCGAACGCTCGCCCAACTACCTGGATTCGCCCTGGCCTGAAGAACGGCTGACCGACACCATTACCGACAAAGCGGCTACCGTCTGCATCCTGGGGGCCAGCCTGACGGCCCTGGACGCGGTAATTACCCTGACGAACAACGGCCATACGGGACCATTGAAGATGTTTTCGCCGGACGGCCTGCTACCCCGCGTCCAGTCGCCCAAAGAAGTTCCGTTTGACCGGCAGATGCTGACGATGGCCAACATCCGAAAGCTGATCCGAGAGAAGAAGCGCCCGCTGCGGACAAAGGATCTGTTCCGTCTGTTTCAGCAGGAAGCGGAACGCGTCATGGGCAGGCAGGACTGGAAGCGGTTTAAGCGGATTGATAAACCACAACTGGATTTGTTGAACGAAGATATTGATCTGGCTCTTAAGGGCGAAAACGTATTTGAAAACATCCTGTATTCAACCCGCTACGACTCGTTCGACATCTGGAAACTGCTGCCCCCCGACCAGAAGCTGCTGTTTCTGAAATGGCTGAAACCCTACAACGATATTAACCGCCACGCCATACCCTTGCGGAATGCCGAACGGCTGCGCGGCTTCATGGAATCCGGGCAGTTGACCGTTACAGCTCATTCCAAAGAAGTGGACTGGCACGCCGAGGAGAACGTGTTTTACGTCACAACCGACGACGGAAAAACCGAACAGGTCGACTACGTGATCAATGCAACCGGCCCGGCCAGCAATATTGAGAAAATGGACGTTCCAATCCTCCAGCAATTGCTTAGCAAGCATCTGATTACTCCATATGAACCGGGCGGTATACGGGCTGATGTCGATACGCTGCAACTCATCGTACCCGATCATCCGGACGCCCCTCTCTATGGTATCGGCCATCTATTGATTGGCGAACTGCTCGACACCAATGCGCTGTGGTTCCTGGTAGCCCGGACTGATCAACTAACCAACGCCATCCTACGACGACTGTCTTATGAACGTATTGCCCAGCCTGCTGACTAACGTACTGCCACTCTACGGTTTCATTATAGCGGGCTACTTCGCCAGTCGTCGATTCGGTCTGGAAAGCAAACCGATCTCTAAAATCCTGCTCTACGTTCTGATTCCACTGGTCATTTTCGACAACATCCTGAAAGCGGAGTTGAGCCAATTGGCCATTGTGGCCGCAATCATTTTCATACTGGCACTGCTGATGAATTTACCCGCTCTGCTGGCCGGTCGCTACGTAGACAGGGACATGAACCAGAACCTGCTGAGTTGTTCCTATTCGTACTTCAACATCGGCTGGTTCGGGATTCCGGTTGTAATGGCCTTGTTTGGAGAAGAAAAGATGCCGCTGATCATCAGCGCGTACATGGGTAACGTACTGTATGGCGACACCATCGGCTTCTATCTGGTGTCGCGCAGCAAGGACCTGCCCATCAGCGATTCGGTGAAGAACGTGTTGAAGATTCCGGCTATCTACGCCTGTATTGCTGCCATCATCGCCAACCTTCAGGGCTTTGAACTACCCGAAAGCATCGAGCCTTTTACCAAAGGAGCTAGTTGGACGCTCTCGGCGCTGGGTATGCTCATCATCGGTATTACGCTGACGGAAGTAGATTTCAAAAAGGTTGACTACGCGAAGTTTGGCAAACTACTGGGCATCCGTTACGTTGTCGCGGCTGTGTTGATGGGCGGATTAGTCCTGGCGGAGTCGCTGATGATCTCGCAACTTGAAGGCGATGAACAGAAGCTGCTGCTGCTGATTGCTTCCTTTCCAATTGCCGCGAACCTGGTTGTATTTGCTACGTTTCTGGAAACTGAAACGGAGAATGCCTCTTTACTGGTATCCCTCTCGTCGTTAGTCTCGCTGGTGCTGGTGCCGGTGGCGTGTTTGCTGCTGTTCAGCCAACAATAGCCGTTGGGCCGTTAGGCGAGCAATTCTTGCTTATACCGGCGTTCAAACTCATCGTACGACAAAACAGATATGGGCGGAAACTCGTCGGTGGCTACTCCAAGCAGATGCCGGTCATTACTGACGATATAATCTGACTGACTGGCAAAATAACAGTCAACAAACTTGTTATCGTCTTTATCATGTTCAACCAGTTGCCAAAGAAACGAAGGATTAGTCAATGTAACGTTTGGTAATAAAAGCAGGTAATCCAGTTGAGCGTCTGTGCGGTCAATACCATACCGAGACACAATCTGTTCATGATATTCGGTCAAGATCTCATTTGATAGAGCCAGCTCAAACTTTTCCTGAATCAAGCACTGATATATCCAATGATATTTATACTGAGGAGCCAGTGAAACCATGAACACATTAGTGTCCAATACCAAGCGCAGTTTATTCATTCAACCAACGCTCGAGATCCTCTTCCTTAATGCCTTTCTCATCTATAGCCTGGCCGATCTTTTTCGTCATTTTGTCGGAAAAGTAAGTTGCCAGCAACTTACGGACAGCTATTAAATCCTCGTCGCTGGGTTGAAAGGAGTACACTTTTAGCAGTTCGAGTTGAAGCGAACTTAATTTTGATCCCTGCATAGCTAGTAGAGCTTTTACCAAATGTAAACAATTTTTCGCCCTGTTTTGGTCACTGGCACTTGATTTACCCGCTTTACCATGAACTATCCTTAATCAAAAATGAGTTCTCCTAGCAAAACATCAAATCGCAGGGCTTTGAACCCTGGCAGATCATCCATGAGCAAACACGGACGAATTCTGGTCGCCATGAGTGGCGGCATCGATTCTTCGCTCGCGGCCGTTATGCTGCACGAAGAAGGCTACGAGGTCATCGGCATGACCATGAAAACCTGGGACTACGCGTCGTCAGGTGGCACTAAAAAAGAAACCGGCTGCTGCAGTCTCGACAGCATCAACGACGCCCGTAACATCGCCGTCAGCCTGGGTTTCCCGCATTACATCCTCGACATCCGCAATGAGTTCGGTGATTATGTCATCGACCACTTCACGGGCGAGTACCTGGAGGGCCGGACGCCCAATCCGTGTGTGCTCTGCAACACCCACATCAAATGGGACGCGCTGCTCCGCCGGGCCGACCGCCTGGACTGTGAGTTCATTGCGACGGGCCACTACGCGAACATCCGGAACGAGAACGGCGGTCCGTCGCACGGCCGGTATGTGATTTCGAAAGGCGTCGACAACCTTAAAGATCAGTCGTACGTGCTATGGGGCGTCTCGCAGGAGAGCCTGAGCCGGACGAAGTTACCGCTGGGTCATCTGCGCAAGTCAGAAATTCGGGAGATGGCGAAAGAACGCGGTTTTATCGAGCTGGTCACCAAATCCGAATCGTATGAAATCTGCTTCGTACCGGACAACGACTACCGGGGTTTCCTGAAACGGCGCGTACCGGGTCTGGAGCAGGAAGTCGCCGGCGGTAATTTCATTCTGGAAGGCAGCGGTAAAGTTGTCGGCAAACACGAAGGCTACCCGTTCTATACCATCGGCCAGCGGAAAGGCCTCGGCATTGCGCTGGGCTATCCGGTGTTCGTGACCGAGATTCGGAAAGACACAAACGAGGTGGTGCTCGGTGTCGATAAAGACCTGTTTCGCGACGGCATGATCGTCAGCCGATTGAATTTGCAGAAATACGACCGCATCGCCGGCCCACTGGAAACCGTGACGAAAGTGCGGTACAAAGACCCGGGCACACCGGCTACAATTCACCAGGCGGGGGATAAAATACAGGTCCTGTTCCATGATGGCGTGTCGGCTATCGCACCGGGCCAGGCGGCCGTGTTTTATGAAGGCGACGACGTAGTGGGTGGCGGCTGGATCATGAAAAGCTTCCGCCGGAGCGATGTTCAATCGGCGATCAGTACCGATGGCGAGGCTCAGTTAGCCACGGCTTGACCAGCAACATCAGCGTACAGATAGCCAGGCATCAGGCGAATGTTTACGGCCGGTGGCAATGAGGAAATTGCCCCGGCCGTTTGCTTTTTATACAAACCGTTTCCTACCTCCATGCAACACCCACTTCGTCTCCTTGGATTGGCTGTACTGCTTGCCACGCAGGCGCTGGCTCAGACCCCACCCAAAGGGCACCCAAATCCCGTTGGAGCCGGCTGGCGACCATTATTCAGCGACGACCTGTCAAATGCCCGCTACCCGAAAGGCGTCTGGAGTTTCGAAGAAGGCGTCCTGACCGCTACGGACGACAAAGCCATCTGGACGGCGCAGCCTTACGAAAATTTTGTGCTGGACCTGCTCTTCAAAACCGCCGATGGTACCAATAGTGGCGTGATTGTCCACGCGAGTGATACGGCGAACTGGATTCCAAATTCGGTCGAGATTCAGATTGCCGACGACTACGCGAAGCAATGGGCCGAATCGCCGGCCAGTTGGCGGTGCGGGGCTTTTTTCGGTCACCAGCCCGCTACCAAAAGCCTCGTAAAAAAACCCGGTGAGTGGAACCGCTATACCATTACGTGTCAGGACAAGGTAATTTACGTTGTCCTGAATAATGAATTAATCAATACCATCGACCTGTCAACGTTTACCTCGGCCAAAACGAATCCCGATGGCTCGGCGGTACCCGAATGGCTCAGTAAACCACCCGCCGAACTGCCCCTGAAAGGCCATATTGGCCTGCAGGGCAAACACGCTGGGGCGCCGATCTATTTCCGCAATATCCGGATCAAAGAATTGTAGCCCGGGCGTCGTAGGTGGCCGGTCTACACGCGAACCCAACCAGCCGCGGCTTTTGTTTTACGTATACCATGCATACAGAACCGATTACCCGACACAGTCGCGCCCTGCCCGAGTTACGTTTTTCGCTTAGTTTACTGTACGTAGGCCGTTTCCTACTGGGTATGCAAACGCCCGCGCCTGCTTTAGACGATGGGCTGGATGCCATCGACGAACGTATTGAAGAACTGACGGACGAACTGGTAGCGACTGAACTGCTCCACGAAGCCGCGGTGCTGGCCGGCGACGTTGACGCGCAGCCTCCATTGAATTGACAGGCCTGGTGCTTCCGGGTACGACCCAGAGTGTATTCGGAAGCACCACGGCTGGTTAGCTGATAACACCTGTGTAAACCCACGCTCTCGATTTTCGTTGCGCATGAAAAAACCAATTACGACGTTACCCTCACTCAAAAAAATTGTCTGGTACTCCTCCCTGGCTGTAGCTCCGTTTGTCATACTGGGCAGCTATCAGGATGACCCCATCGGCAAACGTATCAAACGGATGGCTCCCGAAAAAGCCGCCGAACTCGCCAAATCCATCGAAGCCCTGGTTACACCCGAACTGGCCGAAGGATTAACCCTGAAGATATGGGGCGTCGACTCGCTCGTGGCCGACCCCATCGCCATTGATATCGACGACAAAGGGCGGCTGTTCTACACCCGCACCAACAGGCAGAAAAACTCCGAGTTCGACATTCGTGGCCATCAGGACTGGGAAATCCCCTCGAACCGGCTCCAGACGGTGGAAGACCGACGCGCGTTTCTGCGCAACGTACTGTCGCCGGCCAATAGCAAGAAGAACGAATGGCTGAAGGACCTCAACGGCGACGGCTCGCACGACTGGCGTGACCTGGCCGTCGAGAAAGAGCACATATACCGGCTCGAAGACAGTAACAACGATGGCGTGGCAGATCTATCGCAACTGGTTGTCGAGGATTTTCACGATGAAGTGACCGACGTAGCCGGTGGCGTTCTGGCCGAAGGTAATGATCTGTACGTGGCCGTCGCGCCGGACCTCTGGCGCATGCGTGATAAAAACGGGGATGGCATCGCCGACGAAAAAACATCGCTTTCCCACGGATACGGCATCCACGTTGGCTTCAGCGGCCACGGTATGTCGGGCATCGAAATGGGTCCGGACGGTAAAATCTACTGGCAGATTGGCGACATCGGCTTTAACGGCAAAGGCCCCGACGGCAAAAAATGGGAGCACCCGAACAGTGGCGTCGTGGTTCGGTCCAACCCCGACGGCAGCGATTTCGAAGTCTTTGCCTACGGCGTCCGGAACACCCACGAGTTTGTGTTCGACGAATACGGCAACCTGATCAGCGAAGACAATGACGGCGACCACCCCGGCGAAAAAGAACGACTGGTGTACATCGTCAATGGGTCGGATACGGGCTGGCGTAGTAACTGGCAGTACGGTAAATACCGCGACCCAAACAACAATACCTATAAGGTCTGGATGGACGAAGGGATGTACAAACCCCGTTTCGATGGGCAGGCTGCGTACTTTACCCCAACGCTGGCCAACTTCGTGAGCGGTCCGACGGGTATGCTCTACAACCCCGGTACGGCGCTCAGCCCGAAGTATAAAAACACGTTCTTCATCGGCGAATTTGTTGGTAGCCCGGCCCGTTCGGGTATCCATTCGTTCAAGCTGAAGCCCAAGGGCGCTTCGTTCGAACTGGGTGAACACAAAAAAATTCTGGGTAACGTACTGGCTACCGGCATCGATTTCGGACCGGACGGCGCCATGTACGTAGCCGACTGGATCAACGGCTGGGACACCAAGGAATACGGCCGTATCTGGAAACTCGACGACAAAGACGGGGCGGGTTCAGCCGAACGGTTGCTGACCAAAAAGCTGCTGGCCGACGATTTCACAAAGACCTCGGAAAACCAGTTGGGCGATTACCTGAGAAATCCGGACATGCGGGTTCGGCAGAAAGCGCAGTTCGAACTAGCCAAGCGGGGGGCTAAAGGCGCTACGATCTTTTCGGCAGCGATCAAGCAAACGGACAATCAACTGGCGCGGGTACACGGTATCTGGGGTATCAGTCAGTTGGCCCGTAAGGATAAGCAGTATGCTCCGTTGCTATTGCCGCTGCTCAAGGATTCCGATCCGGAAATTCGGGCGCAGGCGGCTAAATGGCTGGGCGACATTCGCTACAAGGAAGCGGGTCCGGCCCTGATGCCGCTGCTGAAAGACGACAACGCCCGGGCCCGGTTCTTCGCGGCTGAGGCTCTGGGCCGGATTGCCTACGAACCGGCGGTTCAGCCGATTATCGCTATGCTGGAGGCCAACAACGACGAGGACGTGTACCTCCGTCACGCCGGGAGTCTGGCGCTGTCCCGCATCGGAAAAGCGGAACCGGTGGTAGCGCTGGCGAAAAGCCCATCGCGTGCGCTACGGATTGCGGCCGTTGTGGCGCTTCGTCGGATGAGCAATCCGGGCATCGCAGCGTTCCTGGCCGATTCGGATGAATTTGTTGTCACGGAAGCAGCCCGCGGCATCAACGATGACCTGTCTGTCAAAGAAGCTCTTCCAGCTTTGGGCAATCTGCTGGCAACGACCCGCTTTACAAACGAAGCGCTGATCCGGCGGTCTATCAACGCGAACCTTCGGGTTGGTACGCCAGCGGCCATGCAAAACCTGATTACGTACGCCGAAAAAGAAGGCAATCCGGCTGCCATGCGGGCCGAAGCAATGGACGCCCTCAGTACCTGGGCCAAGCCATCAGTACTGGACCGCGTTGATGGTCGCTACCGGGGCGAGGTACAGCGCGACCCGAACGTAGTAAAAGCCAAAGCGGGCGGTATGTACACGAAACTGTTGACAAACTCGGATCTGGCGATTCGCATGAGCGCGGTGAAAGCCATCAGTAAGCTCAGGATCAACGAAGCGGCCAACGGGTTGTTTGACCGGTTGAAAAACGATAGCGACCCGACCATACGGGTGGAAGCCCTGCGTGCGCTGGCTGCTATGAAGAATCCGAACATTGGCAAGGCCATTGAACAGGCACTGTCGGACGGCGAAAAAACCGTCCGGGTAGCCGCCCTCGACCTGGTCGACAAAACGGCTATGGCCAAAGACCGGATGGTGGCCTTGCTTTCCGATGTAATCAACACCCGCACCACGGAAGAGAAACAGGCCGCGCTGGTTACGCTCGGCAAACTGCCGGTGGCCAACACACAGAAGGTATTCGAGCAGTTATTGACGAAAATGGAGAACGGTACGTTGCCTACGGAAGTCGGCCTGGAACTGGAGGAGGCCGTCAACAATACCCGTTCGCCCCAGTTGACCGCCCGCTACAAAGCCATCAGTGCCAAGCTATCGCCCGACGATCTGCTGGCCTCTTATAAGGGTAGTCTTTTCGGGGGCGACGCCAACCAGGGTCGCCGGATTTTCTTCCGCCACCAAACGGCGCAGTGCATTCGCTGCCACGCCTACGACGATCTTGGCGGAAACGCGGGGCCGCGTCTGAATGGCGTTGCCAGCCGACTGTCGCGGGAGCAGTTACTGGAAGCCGTGATTAACCCAAGCGCCCGACTGGCACCTGGCTTTGGAACGGCCACGTTGCAACTGAAAGATGGGAAAACAGTCAGCGGTATTGTCCAGAACGAAACCGCTAAGGAGATCGTCATGAAGGTCGGAGATCAGCCGGACATAACCATCGCGAAAGACCAGATTGCCAAACGGGAAAATGCGCCGTCCAGCATGCCCGACATGAAGTATCTGCTGACGAAACGCGAAATCCGCGACGTCGTGAGCTTCCTGTCAACGCTGAAAGAAGAGAAGGCCGAAAAGTAGTCCAGTTGTTACGTTCCAAATTAAGCAAAACCGCGTCAGGCTAAACAACTACCTGATGCGGTTTTGTTTTATCGGACGTAATGCACAATCACGGGTTGTAAGCGGGACAGGATGGCTTCGATCTGACGTTTTTCCTCGTCTGTCCAGCGTCTTGGCTTGCCGAACACACACGGCTGTAAGATTCCCCATAATTCACCATCCCGCGTAATGTGCGCGTGAATCAGCGCCCGGTGGCCAAACGTTTTGTGCTCAAACTCGCGGTTCAGTACGTCTGGGCCGGCCGTTTCCACATCATCGACATACACGGAAGGTTGCAATGTTATTGCGGCCCGGAACAACGGGTCTTCTTGTGGCAACTCAATTGAATCGGCTTCCTGCCAGTCGGGTTGGATGACGTTCGGTACCGTTTCATCTTTGCGCCAGCAGAAAGCGATACGGCCGCGCTTTTTAGTTGGTTGCCGAACATATAGAAAACAACGGTCGGCATCAAGGGTCTTACCGACTAGCTCAACAACCTGGTTGAGTAGAGTCGCCGGTGGTTGAGCCTGAGCCAATAATTCATCAATTACCTCTGGAAGCGATTTATCAGTAGTCATGCAGGATTAACTCATCATCGGTCGTTCCGTTTCATCAGCGGTCGAATTAATTCGACCGCTGATGAAACGGTTGGCCAACAATACCTTTCTTTGTGGCCGTAACCCATTCGCTTCACGGCATGACCACCGCCCCCTGGGCCGTCCTGTTCGACATGGACGGCGTCCTAATTGACAACACCGAGTTTCACATCAATGCGTGGATTCAGTTTGCGCAACTCCGCAATTTTCCCCTTACCCGGGATTTATACATCGAACATATCAACGGCCGCGTTTCAGCCGACGCCATGGCGTACGTGCTTCAACGTCCCATCCCGGCGGATGAGTTAGCCGCCCTGACCGAAGAAAAAGAGTCAATTTACCGGGAGCTGTATCAACCCCACCTCCAGCCCGCTCCGGGCCTGATGTCTTTTCTGGACGCCCTGAAGGCCCAGGGCGTTCGGACGGCGGTCGGTACGTCGGCACCGGCCAGCAACGTCAGTTTCACGCTCGACGGGCTAAATCTGCGACCCTACTTCGACGCCGTTGTTGATGCCAGCATGGTCAGGCGCGGCAAACCCGATCCCGAGATCTACCTCAAAGCCGCCGAGCGTGTAGGCGTTGAACCAGCCCGGTGCATTGTGTTCGAAGATGCCTTTGCTGGCATCGAAGCCGGTCTTCGGGCGGGCATGCACGTAGTAGCACTGGCCACCACTCACATGCACGAGGAATTGGCAGACACCGGTGCCGCGCTGATTATCGACGACTTTACGGCCCTGACCGTGAATCAACTTCGGCAGTTAATTGACTAACAGCGCTTTCTTATTGGGGTTTGGCCAGTCGTTCTTTGGTAGCCTCCGTCAGTTGCCGCAGGGCAGTTACCTTTTCCGTTGGCAGTTTAGTACGGTTCAGCCAGTTGTCGAACAGATCGAAGCTCCAGCCGTAGATGGGGGCCGTGTGCTTGGCCAGATAGGACGTTAGCTGCTCGGTCACTTTCGGCCCGGCCTGATCACCTTTAAGCACCAGGAGGCAGGATTGAAGATACTCCTTCAACGTAGCAAAACCGCCCTGTAGGCGGTCGGCAGGAATGGCCGCAATGGCACGTTGTGCCCGGTCGTACTGCCCCGTCAGCAGATTCAGTTCAACAACGGTCAACCGTACCGGTGGCTCCGCGTAAGGCAATTTTTCGTAGGCCTGAATCGCCTTTCGGTAGCTCGAATCGGCATCGGCCAGCTTATTTTTCAGGGTGAGGTACCGTCCCCGATCAATCTGGATAATGGCCGTCAGTTGCCCACTCGCCGAAGCGGGCAGCAGCCTAGCGGCCTGGTTGACGCCTGACAGCGCTTCGTCATACTTACCCGTTGCTCCAAGTACGGCAGATTTCCGCTGCCAGAACTGAGCCAGCATCTGGTTGGCAAACGACGAATCAGCCTGCTTTTGCCAGTTCAGATTCGGAGCGTACTTTATCGCCTGATCAAAATCGGCCAGCGCTTCTGCGTACTCCTTGCGGAAGAAATGCATTTCGGCCCGCTGCGCGTAGGGCAACGACACCGTCGTATCAGGCATATAGTCAATGGCTTTTTGCAGATCACTCATAGCCCCTTCCCAATCCCGGCGAGTAGCCTTCTGACTGGCCATCTGCTGATAGGCATTGCTGACCTGCCGATTGGGTTTGGCTATGGCCGACATCGGTAACGTACCGGCTTCCATCAGAGCCACCCGCAACGCATCCAGACTGAAAAAATCACGGTTAAGCAGGTCTGGAAGCCGATTGTCCCGCAGCATAACTCTCCGCAGCCGGGGAGCTTCCAGCAGACCAGTGGGCAATTCAGTGAGCAGGTTGCTTGATACGTTCAGCCCTTCAATTGTTACGTCTTTCCACCCGGCTTCCGGCAGGCGACTTATATTGCAGTTGATAGCCGTCAGCTCGCTCAGGTTTTTCATACGGTTCAGTTTCCGGAACAGGTCATCAACATCCAGTTGAGGCTGGTGCTGAAGCCATATATACCGTAAGTTCGTGCAGTTTACGATGCTGTCGGGTAATTGCTGAATTCCGCCGGTTGCCCCTTCGATGGACTTTTCCTTACCGGTAATAGTCAGGATAGCCAGTTTCGTCATGCCGCCGATGCCGTTCGGTAAGCCTTCCAGGCGGTTCTGAGACAGGTTCAGCATCATTACTTCTTTCCACTGACCAATACTATTCGGCAGGGCAATCAGTTCGTTGTTGAACAACATGATGTTGGTCAGTTTTGACAGCGCACCGATGTTGTCGGGTAAAAGCCGAAGTTTTGTGTTAGAGATTTGTAGGGAACGTAAATTGACCAATTCACAAATGGCCGAGGGCAGTTCCGTAATTGGTACGTCACTGATCGTCAGGAATTGCAATTGACGCAACTCACCCAGATCAGCAGGCAATGCGGTGAAATCATTGGCACCGATGTACAAATTAGTCAGATTTCGCAACCGGGTGAAACTCGTCGGAAATGCCCGTAATCGATTCTTCCCAATCCCAAGACTCTCCAGTGAATCTAACCTAACCAGTGAATTGGGCAACGAAGTCAGTTGGTTATCACCAATCATCAGAATACGTAACTTTTTCAGCTTACCAAGCTCGTCAGGTAAGCGCTCCAACTGATTGTTGAAAAGTAGAAGGAAGCTTAATTTGGTCAGCCGGCCTATGGAAGCCGGCAATTCTCGCAATCTGTTCTGGCCCGCATTTAACGTAGTTAGCTGAGTAAGCTGCCCAATGTCATCCGGTAGTGTCGTGAGTTGATTCTGAGTAACGTCCAATCGATTCAACTCACGCAATTGTCCCAAATTAGGTAATTGACAAAGTTTGTTGCTCGAAACATTCAATTCCTGCAACTTCGTTAGCTGCCCGATGGTAGCGGGCAACGAATCGAGCCCGCACCGGAGCAGCACTAGTTTTCTCAGTTGACGCAAGGAGCCTATCGTAGCGGGCAGCCGGTTCATTAGCCCGTTCTCCACCTGTAGTTCGGTTAGCTGGCTAAGCCGGCCGATACAGTCAGGTAGCTGAACGGATTTACCGCTGGAGCTGACCCACAACGTCCGCAGCCGGGCCAATCCACAGAGACCCGATAAATCAACGGATTGACTGGACCTGATTGTCAACCGTTCGATAGCCGTCAAACCAATCAGTGTGGTTGCATCCACCATCATTGAACCACTTAACTCCAATGACTTAAGTCCTTTGAGGTGGGTAAAGGTCAGCGTATGGCCTGAAAGACTGTTTATCGACAGGCTCTCTAATGCACCGAGTTGATCGATGGCCTGCTGGAACGTAGCGGTATCTATCTGCGCATCCTGTAGAGCGAGATCGGTAAGTCCCTTCAATCCCCTGATGGTCTCGGCATCGACTATCCACCCCTGCCCCGTCACCTTCAACGCCCGCAACTGCTGCAGGGGTGCCAGACTGGGCAGCTTGCGGCTGACCGGCTGCCAGTGATCGACTTCCAGCCGATGGAGCGTTTTCATTCCGGCTAGCACCTGAATAGACGGCTCCCAGTTCAGGCCGTTGCCCCGGATGCGTAAATCGTTCAGTTTTGGAAAACGCTGAATGGTAGAAGGCAGCGTAAAAGATTGTGCTGATTGTGATCGGTTACCATCGGCCTGCGATACGTCAATTGTCAGCCGCTCCAGAACCGGCCACCGGGCAATGGCCGCAAACAACGAATCCGCATAGGGGGCCGTCAAACCGTTCACGGTCAACACCCGTACGTGCGGAAGCCGTGCCAACCGAAGTAGACCACCTTTACGCAGCACGTCGCCCGAGATGACCAGGGCTTCAATTTTAGCCGTGCTGTCGGCTTTTTTGAGAAGGTCGTCAAGATCAAGGTAAGCATTGGGCTGCGGGACGCGATACGTCTGAAAATCAGCCAAAGTCGGTTTATAAGCTGGATACCAGATACGCAGCAGATCCAGTTCCGACATCGGTTTTTGTCCGTATTGAGCCTGTACATTCGTGAAGGCTCCCAACACCAGTCCGAGCACCAACAACCAGCGATTTCGGGTAGTGAGCCACATAATTTTCGTACTTTTGTAGGAGTAGTTTAAATGTCTGCATGAATATACCGCCATTGTCTGAAACGGCCAATCAGGAAATTTTACCAGCCCAGGAGGGCTTTTTCTTCCCTGCCGAGTGGCACCCACACGTAGCAACCTGGCTCAGTTGGCCACACACCGAAGCGTCGTGGTCGAAAGAGCGGCAGGAACTGATGTTTCCGGCCTATATCGACTTTATCAAGGCCATTGCCGAGAGCGAACAGGTGTGCATCAACGCCCACAATGACATTGTTATTCAGGCGGCTAAGCTGCGATTACTGGTGGCCGACGCCGATCTCTCAAAGATAACGCTGCTGCCCCACCCGACCAACGATTCATGGTGCCGTGACCACGGCCCCGCTTTTCTGATCAATCCCGAGCGCAAGCAGCGGATGATCGTGAACTGGGGCTATAATGCCTGGGGCAATAAGTACCCGCCTTACGACCGCGACGACCTGATTCCAGTCGAAATAGCGCATTACTGCGACCTCGACTACGTAACGCCGGGCATTATCATGGAAGGAGGCTCCGTTGAATTCAACGGTGCCGGAACCGTACTGACCAGCCGGGCCTGCCTGCTCAACCAGAACCGGAACGCCCACCTGTCGCAGGCCGACATTGAGCGGTACCTCTGCGACTACTACGGTGTGCAGCAGGTACTCTGGGTCGAAGAAGGCATCGTTGGCGACGATACCGACGGCCACATCGACGACACCGTCCGGTTCGTAAACGAGGATACGGTCATTGCGGCTTACGAACCGAATCCGAACGACGACAATTACCCGTTTCTGCAGGAGATCCACCACGAACTGAAAACGATGCGGCTGCTCAACGGCAAACAGCTCAACATCGTGGAGTTGCCCATGCCAGACCCCGTCGTGAGCGACGGCATTCGCCTTCCGGCTTCCTACGCTAATTTCCTGATCACCAACGGCTCGGTAATCGTACCAACGTTCCGCTGCGACAAGGACCAGCAGGCGCTCGACATCATCGGCCAGTGCTTCCCAACCCGCAAGGTGGTAGGTATCGACTCGACGGAGATTGTATGGGGTCTGGGCAGTTTCCATTGCCTGAGCCAGCAGGAACCAGCCGTTTAAACGACCGCAATATGGTCAGGTACACATTGCCAACTGAGCTGCAGCGACTGCTCCAGAAGACAAGCTGGCAGGCTGATACGCTGGGTATGTCGTCGGCACAAACGTTTCGGCTTGAAGGTCCTGAAAGCTTTTACCTGAAGATCAATCCGGTTGATCCCTGGGGCGGTCTGAAAACCGAAGCAGACGCTCTGGTGTGGCTACGGGCCTATCTGCCCGCCCCGGAGGTCGTTTACTACGAACGGTTGACCGGCATTGATTACCTGCTGATCCGGGAGCTGGTCGGTTCTCCGGCCTCGGCCGACGAGTGGAAGACCAATCCAAAGCGGTTAGCCGAAACGCTGGCCGTGAGCATGCTGGCGCTGCACAGCCTGGAACCGGCCAGTTGCCCATTCGACCAACGGACGGACACCAAACTGCGGGAAGTGACCAGCCTCGTCCAGCGTGGTCTGGTTGATGCCGACGATTTTGACGACGAGAATCAGGCGCGGACGCCGGAACATATTCTGGAGCAGTTGTATGCCGAACAACCGGCTGACGATGATCTGGTTGTAACGCATGGTGATTTCTGCCTGCCAAATCTCATACTGACTGATTGGCGGCTCAGCGGATTCATCGATGTTGGAGGACTGGGGGTGGGCGACCGGTATCAGGACCTCGCCCTTTGTCTGCGTGATCTGGCCGATGAGCTTGGCACGAACCGCTACGATGCCTGCTTTCTGTCGGCCTACGGGCTGAGGGCTGTTGATACGGATAAACTGCGCTACTTCCGGCTACTGGATGAGTTAAAATGAATAAGATGTACGATAACAAACGGTTCCGGTCGGTTGTCAACACCGAGAACGGAGAGGTGGGGGCTGAAACGGTATTTCATTATCGCCAGGACGGCAACCTTGTCTGGGCCGACTACGCGGGCGGGTCTATCGTCAAAGGGTTTCTGCTGGCTACGGTTCAGCCGGATGGTAGCCTGGACATGCGCTACCAGCACGTCAACCAGACCGGCGATCTGATGACGGGCCGCTGCCGGTCAACGCCCGAGTTCCTGGCCGACGGACGGCTCCGGCTGCACGAACGCTGGCAGTGGACCAGCGGAGATCTGTCGTCGGGCGAATCGATTGTTGAGGAGTTTACCGAAACCAATGCGTAGATACACTCGCTACATCACGCTCCTGCTGTTGCTCAGTGGCTGCAATTCGCAAAAACCGCTCACGGCCGAGCTGGTCCCGCAAAGCCTGAAAGCCATCAACCTGGAAGAAACGATCAGTCGTCGGGATGAAGTCATGATGGCGTATTCGATCACCAGCTACGATGCCCGCAACAAACCGGTCGCGGTCGTCAACGGCGGGTGGGGCGTCGAACCAATGGCAACCGGACAGCAGGCCAACTTAGCAACGGCACAGCCCATCAGTCTCGCCGTACCGAAAAACGGAAAGATCGTGGCGTCGCTCGTGCTGATCGAAGTAGACGATTATGCCAGGGCTCAGCAGGCGCTCGATCAGATCCGACGGATTCACAACGTAGTGAGCCTCCCGGCCTCGGTGCTGCTGACAGCGACCGAGGTGCTGACACCGCTAAAATACGTAACGGCGGGGCTGGTTGCGGCCGGTGTTGGCATCCGCCTGCTCGACCGGGTCGATGCCGACGAACTGCTCGGGCAAAGCAGCATTGAGCTATCCGAACAGGAGCTTAGGGCCAAAAAAGAGCGCACGTTTCAGGTACCGGCTACGTTCAGCGGCCGCCACCTGCGCGACCGCTACGCCTATGAACTAGTCTACGACATCAGGCTGAAAACCATGAAAATCCGTCCCAAAACCCAATAAGCCTCCCGACAGAATCGTTCTTTAACCGCGGTGCCTTGGGTATACTTCGGCCACTGCAAACGAATGTTTTTATGGGTATCCTTGTTCTTAATGTACCTGATCGTAATACCAACCACTTTCCGTATCGTATGCGTCAACTCACTGGCGGTCTCCTGCTGGCTGCGTTTTTAACGGCCTGCAAAACGTCCGCACCGGTTGTTCAACAACAAGCTCCTCCGCAGCCGGTTATTCTTACCCTGGGCAATAAATCCTTCACTACGGACGATTTCTTCCAGTCGTTCACCAAGAATCAGCTCTCGGCCGATTCAGCCCAGCGCACCGACGTCAAGAGTTACCTTGATTTATACACCAACCTGAAACTGAAGGTGCTGGCGGCCGAAGCCGAAGGACGCGACACGACCGAGGCTTTTCGGGAAGAAATGCAAACCTACCGCAAGCAGCTTTCGCAATCGTACCTGACCGATAAAGTTCTGGTTGAACAACTGGCGACCGAAGCCTACGAGCGGATGCAGGAAGAAATTAATGCCTCCCACATCCTGATTCCCGTGGTCGAAGACGCGGCCCCGGCCGATACCCTGGCGGCCTATCAGGCGGTTCAGTCATTACGTACCCGGGCAGTAGCCGGTGAGGATTTCGCCAAACTGGCTCGGGAGTACTCCAAAGATCCAAGCACCGCCCCAGCCGGCGGAGGTCTGGGCTTTTTTACAGCCTTTTCGGTGGTGTACCCCTTCGAAACGGCGGCCTATGCAACACCGGTGGGTGGTGTGTCAGCCCCCGTTCGGACGCGCTTTGGCTACCACCTCATCAAAGTTAATGACCGCCGACCCAGCCGGGGCAAGGTGCGGGTGGCGCACATCCTGGTACGGCTGAGCCCCAGCGCCGACGAAGCCGGACAGCGGGCTGCTCAGGCACGTATCGATACGGCTTACAACCGCTTGCAGCAGGGTGAATCGTTCGAAACCATTTGCCGCGAAGTGTCCGACGATGTAACGTCAAAGTCGAACGGCGGACTCCTGCCCTTCTTCGAAACGGGTCGGCAGGTACCAGCGTTTGAGGAAGCCGCTTTTGCGCTCACAACGCCCGGCAGCTACTCAAAACCAGTGCGGACGAACTACGGCTGGCACATCATCAAGCTCATCGAACGGCGGAGTATCGAACCGTACACGGAACTCGCCCCAGCCCTCCGTCAGCGCGTCACGACGGATACCCGTGCGGAAGTGCTGCGGCAGGCTTCTGTTCAGAAACTGACCAAAGAGTATGCCGTCCAGGAAAACAAGCCGGTGGTCGACGCGGTCCTGACCAAAGCAGACAGCAGCCTGCTTCGGGGTCAATGGCGTTATACCGAACCACTTGATCCAACACTTGAGGCCAAACCATTGCTTACCGTTACCAACAAAACTTACACGGTTAACGACTTCTTCGCCTACGTTCGCCAGCGCCAGCAACCCGCCCGCCGGGATAACCGCATTGCCACCGATGCGCCCGCTGTGGGCGTACCGACCGTAGCGATGCGTCGGTTATTTGATCGGTTCATCGGCGATCAGTTGATGGCTGCCGAGGAAGCTAATCTGGAGAAAAAGTATCCGGAGTTTCGCGCGTTGCTGAACGAAATCCGCGATGGCGTACTGCTGTCACAGGTGATGGAACAGAACGTATGGGAACGCTCGATGGCCGACTCGACGGGTCAGCGACAGTACTACGAACAGCATAAAGCCAAATACCGCTTCCCCGAGCGGGCTGTTGCCACCGTGATCGTAGCGCAGAACGACGATTTGTTGAAACAGACGCAGGAAATGCTGACGGGTCGCCCCCCGTATCAGCTTCGGCGGTCGGCTGCGGACCTGACCTTCGACAAGAACCGAACCGGGTTGACCAGCCAGCAGCGCGAAAGTCTGTTCGACGTTCTGGTAGCGATGGTTCGCAACCCGAACTACATCGTTGAAGTGAGCGGCTCTCACGATGCCACCGAGCGCGATTCGGTATCGACCGGACGTATCCGGGCTGTTGTGAATTATCTTCAGCAGAACGGTATCTCGCTGACTCGCATTACGGAGAAAGATTACCAGGGTATGCGCCCGGGCATTAAAGACGCGGCTGCTCAGCGCCGGGTGACTTTCCAATACCTGACGTCTTCAAAGGCCGACATTGCCAAGGTTATTAATAGCCGACAGCCTCAGGCCACGGAAGAAGCCGTCTCGATCACCGAAGGTACGTTTGCCGACGGTGGCAATCCCTACCTCGATGGTATGGACTGGAAGGTAGGCACCACGACCATCAAGCGTAACGGCAAGTCGGTTGCTGTAACGATCACGCGCATTGAGCCGGCCCGCGCCAAAACGTTCGATGAAGCCCGGGGAGCTGTTATCAACGATTACCAGTCCGTGCTCGAACAGCAGTGGCTGGCCCAGTTGCGGCAGAAATATCCGACAAAGATCAACGAGGAAGAGATTCGTAAATTGGCAAAATAAGGCTTGTAGGCCTTAAAAAATCTTAAAAATCAGAACGTTTGACGTTCAGTGACTATCTTTAGAACATGAAACGATTGCTCATACAAGGCCTTATTGCTACGTTTAGCTGGTTACTCGCCGGACCCGTACTGGGTCAGGGTGGTATCAGCCTCAACAAAATTGTGGCCAAGGTTGATAACTACTACGTTCTTAAGTCTGACCTCGAAGAAGCGTACCAATCGTACGTTGGTCAGAACCAGACGCCCCCGCAGAAATGCCAGTTGCTCGAAAGCCTTGTCATCAACAAGATGATGCTGGCCAAAGCGGATATTGACTCGGTTGTGGTGGACGATAAACTGGTGGACAGTGAACTCGACGCCCGGATGTCGTACATGATTCAGCAGTTCGGCTCCGAGAAAAACATTGTGGAAGCCTACGGCAAGAGCCTTGAGATGCTCAAGAGCGAACTGCGCCAGCAGGTGAAAGACCAGAAGGTGGTGCAGAAAATGCAGCAGAAAATTACGGACGACGTGAAGGTGACCCCCCGCGAGGTTCGTAAGTTTTTCGATTCAATCCCTAGAGACAGTTTGCCTTACATGCCCGCGGAAGTGGAAGTAGGCCAGATTGTGCGTTACGCCAAACCGACCAAGGAGCAGAAAGACGCCCTGCGGCAGCGGTTGCTCGACATAAAGAAACGGGTTCAGGCTGGCGAAGATTTTGCAGCGCTGGCCAAAGAATTTTCGGAAGATGTAGGCTCTGCCCAGAATGGTGGCGACCTCGGCTATGCCAAGCGCGGCATGATGGTGGCACCGTTTGAAGGAGCAGCCCTGAAACTCAAGCCAAATGAAATGTCAGACGTAGTCGAGTCCGATTTCGGTCTGCACCTGATTCAGTTGCTCGATACCCGGGGGGCCGAATACCACGCCCGGCACATTCTGCTCCGTCCCGATTATAACCGCCTGGATACGAACGAACCTACTCACTTCCTCGACAGCCTGCGTACGCTGATCAAGGCCGATTCCATCAAGTTTGAGAAGGCCGCCCGCGACTTTTCGGAAGACAAGACCTCGGCCGATGCCGGCGGACTGCTCCGCGATCCGCAGTCGGGCAGCAGCCGGCTGGCAATGGACGGCTCAATGGAGTACGCCCTGTTTACATTGCTTGATACGATGACGGTCGGCAGCATCTCGGCTCCGCTGCCCTACCGGACTGAGGACGGTAAAAGTGCGGTACGGCTTTTGTACTTCAAGAGCAAAGTACAGCCTCACACGGCCGATTTCAAGCTTGATTTTGAAAAGCTCCAGAATATCGTCCTGGCTAATAAAAAGAACCGCGCCATCGACGACTGGTTTCGTAAATCAGTAGGCGATGTGTACATTACCGTTGATCCTGAGTACCAGGGTTGCCGAATTTTCGGCACCTCACAGGCTAGTGCAGCCGGTACAAGTGGGGGCGGTGAATAGTTTTCTGGTATTGATTCTTCCGTTTTCCGCTTAATTTGCGAAACTGAGTCCAGAACAACTATTTTCAGTAAACCGTAAACCTTTTAACCGTTTTATTTGTGGCCTACTCATCGGATGTCGCGGCTGCCGAAGCCTTAACAGAATCGTATAATAAACTCAAAAACGAAATTTCTAAAGTAGTCATTGGCCAGGACGACACCGTGCGTTTGCTATTGACGGCTATTTTCTGTCAGGGGCACTGTCTGCTGGTCGGTGTTCCGGGGTTGGCGAAAACGTTGCTGATCCAGACTATTGCGGGTGCCCTCGATCTGGATTTCAACCGAATTCAGTTTACGCCTGACCTGATGCCGTCGGACATTCTGGGCTCCGAAACCCTCGACCAAGAGCGCAACTTTAAATTCATCAAAGGACCGGTATTTGCCAATATAATCCTGGCCGATGAGATTAACCGGACGCCCCCCAAAACCCAGTCGGCGTTGCTGGAAGCGATGCAGGAATATGCCGTAACGATTGCGGGTCAGAAGTATTCGCTCGGTCGGCCATTTTTCGTACTGGCTACACAGAACCCCATTGAACAGGAAGGAACGTATCCCTTGCCGGAAGCCCAGCTAGACCGCTTCATGTTCAATATCTACCTCGATTACCCGTCGTATCAGTCGGAACTGGATATTGTCAAAAGCACAACATCTGACCACCGTCATCAGGTGCAGCGGGTTATTACCGGCGAAGAGATCCGGGAATTTCAGCAATTGGTCCGGCGCGTACCGGTTGTTGATAACGTAGTGGAGTACGCCGTTAAACTCGTTCACAAAACCCGGCCCAACACCGAACTGGCAGCGAATGATGCCAATCAGTACCTGGAATGGGGAGCCGGTCCGCGGGCATCGCAGGCACTGATTCTGGCGGCAAAATGCAACTCGCTGTTAAACGGCAAATACTCACCTGACATTGAAGACGTACGGGCTGTTGCGTTGCCGATTCTGCGTCACCGGGTGGTCCGTAATTTTAAGGCCGAAGCCGAAGGCATTACGGTAGATCAGCTAGTCAAGCGAATGTTATAAGAGGGAGTAAAGGATGAGGGGGATGAAAGGAAAAGAGGGAACAACAATTCCTTCTCCCTTTCATCCCCCTCCTCCTTTACTCGCTCTATTCTTCCTTATCCGCCCCTTCCTTTTTCGTTTTCCCGAGGTAATCATCGACCTCCGATCCATTAATGGACCCAACCGAATGATCTTCCGCATCCACCTTATCGGCATCAACGCTCACATTCTCAGTTTTTTCGCTGACCAGAAAGCCATTGTTTCCCGTTGATTCTTCCTTGCCATGATACTCCTGTCCGGCACTTTGTTCCTTTTCCATAACGTCAGTTGCTTGCTTACTCAATAAACTGCAAACCGGCCGGAAGGTTAGTAGTTTAGTCATTAACCCACCAGATGGCCGCAGGGTCGAGTTCAAGGTGGATGACCTGTCCGGGGTGCAGTCCATCATGGGTGGTCAACGCTCGCAGGCAGACGTAGCGCGAAACTTCCGCTTCAATTTCGTAGTGGTATCCCTTGAAAAAAACGGCCCGGATTGTAGCCGCAATACCGGTCTCAGCGAGCCGAATCGTTTCAGGACGGATCACGCAAAGTGAATCAGCCGGTTTGGTTGAGGGCAGTCCGAGGGCTGGCAGGTGTTTAGCACGAAGTACATTGACGGATCCCGTCATTCGGGCGGCATAGGCTGTGGCGGGCCGCCGGTACACGGTCAGGGGTGTGTCAAGCTGAATAAGCCGGCCATGCCGCAAAATACCCAGTGAGTTCGCGATCGACAGCGCATCGGTAGCATCGTGGGTAACAAACAGGCAGGCTGTCTGCTCCTGCCGGACCAGGGTAAACACCATGTCCCGAACAATCTGCCGATTTGGTAAATCGAGGTGGCTAAAGGGTTCATCCAGGAGCAGTACCGATGGCTTGTCGGCCACCGCCCGGGCAATGGCCGTCCGCTGCTTCTCTCCACCGGAAATTTGGCGCGGTAACCGGTCCTGTACGTCGGTCAGGTGGCAAAGTTTCAGTAATTCGTTGACCCGAAATTCGCGGTACGTAGATTCATAATACCGGACAGCATAAGCGATATTTTGCCGAACGGATACGTTTGGCATAAGCTGATATTCCTGGTGAACCAACCGAATAGCTGGATGACCGGGCACAAGTACCTCGGCGGGGCCAGGTACCCGTTTATCGCTAAGCCGCACCTCACCGGCATCAGCATCTGTTAGCCCCGCCAGTAAGCTAAGTAACGTACTTTTCCCCGACCCGCTGGCCCCAACGAGCCCCATGATCTGCCCCGGCTCCAGTCGGAAGGATACATTCCGGACAGCGGCTACTTCATCGAATGATCGGGAAAGTTTATCGGCTTCGAGCACGTTGGGATTAGGTCAATTTCGCGGCAATAACCAAAAAACAAACGACCGGGACAACTGCCCGGTCGTTTGCTGTACAGAATCAGAAAATGAAATTGGTCGACAAAAACTGCGATTTGTGTTGACCGACTATGTCATTCAGAATGGCTTTATTACCATCGGTGTTTTTAGTCGCTACCACTGTCCGGATGGAAAACGATCGTAGCGCATCTTCAACCGACAGCGTTCCCTCAGCGGAATCTTTGCGACCGGTGAACGGAAACGTATCCGGCCCCCGCTGGCATTGTGCGTTGATATTTACGCGGCTTACCTGATTTACCAGCGGATCGATCAGGCTGGCGATCTGTCCTGTATCGGTTCCAAAAATACTCACCTGCTGGCCGTGGTCGGCGGTGATGATGTAGTCGATCGGCTCTTCAATATCGTCAAATGGTACAACGGGTATTACTGGCCCAAACTGTTCTTCACGGTACAGTTTCATTCCCTTTTGAACCGGATACACCACAGCGGGAAAGACAAAGGAGGCTTCAACCACTCCCCCACCTTCGTTCATAACCGTAGCTCCCTGCGCTTCGGCTTCGCGAATGCAGTCGGTCAGATACTGAGGTTTCTGCGGTTCGGGCAGCGGTGTAATCTGCACGCCCGGTTCCCAGGGCATGCCCGGCTTCAGCTTGTTTACCTCTTCACTCAACCGGCGCAGAAACTGATCGGCCACTGACCGATGCACCCAGATAATTTTGATAGCCGTGCACCGCTGCCCGTTGAACGACAACGTACCCAGCATACATTCTTTGACCGCCAGTTCTACATCTGCATCGGGCAGAACAATGCCCGCGTTTTTGGCATCAAGGCTCAATACCGCCCGGAGCCGGTTGCTTTTAGGGTGCATTTTTTTCAGGCTGTCGGCTACACGGCTCGAACCGATCAGGGTCAGCACGTTGATCCGGCCCGACTGCATCAGTGTTGGCACGACGTTAGCTCCCCGTCCATAGATCGTATTGACCACGCCTTTTGGAAAACACGTCCGAAACGCTTCCAGCAATGGATAGTGCAGTAACGTACCGTGCTTGGGCGGCTTGAACAACACCGTATTCCCCATCAGAATAGCCGGAATGAGTGTCGTGTACGTTTCATTTAAGGGATAGTTGAACGGCCCCATACACAACACTACGCCCAGAGGTGATCGGCGGATCTGCCCAATGATACCTTCTTCAATTTTGAATCGGGATCCGGCGCGGTCAATATCCTTCAGGGCATCAATGGTATCGTAGATGTACGTAACGGTCCGGTCAAACTCCTTGATCGAATCGCCGAGTGTTTTGCCGATTTCCCACATCAACAGATTCACAACGGTCGTTTTCTGCTCCAGCATCTTACCGATGAACCGTTCCATACAGGCAATCCGGTCCCCAACGGACATTGTTGGCCACTCCCCACGGCCATTGTCGTAGGCAGCAACAGCAGCGTCGAGGGCTTCGAGGGCTTCGCGATCGGTGGTGACGGGGTAACTCCCAACGAGTTTTCGCTCAAGACCATTTGGTCCTGTCAGGCATACCGGCGATAAAACGTCTGTGGTCGGCCCGTCCCAGGACCGCATTTCGCCATTGATCAGGTATTCGCGCTGGTGCAACGGCTGGATTTGATACTCGACCGGGATCTGGTCTTCGGCCGGAAAGAGATTGGCTAATTGGGAGGAATTCGAGACAGTCATATGACAATCAGGTTGCAGGTGTTGTTCAGTTTGAAGAACGCGGCAAACTTCATCATTAGATTACCGAAATCCAACTCCACTATCCGGAAACGACCTATTTCATAAACGTCAAATCCGCTAAGACGTAGTAGTCGTACATGAAATCGATTACGCTTGAGTTACAAGTTACGGTGGATACCTAATGACCCGAGGCCTTGCTTCGGGTCATTTTATTTCCTGGTCTGACATATCGTACAATAACGAATAGGATTGGAGAGCAATACAGAAAATGACTATACACATCCACCCTTCTGGCTTATTCTCCTGTTTCTCTTGAATGAATGATCGACAATAGTATTCCATAGCCTCCCAAGACCTATTCAGCGCTCAGCCTATCTTATAGATATTTTGAATGACATTATAGAAAATATTAATTTGATCTATTTACTTATAAACGACAGATTTGCACTGAAATCATTCACAAACACAACGTTTTGCCGTCAAGTCAGTAAGCTGGGTTCTACAACTAACTGACTTGACGGCAGAATCTAAATCAAAACGTATATGAGCCCCTCAGAAACCTCAAAAAGCTACCAGGTCAATGGTGCCAATGGCCACAACGGACATCACCACGAGGCCCTTGATGTGAACAATTCCAGCGCGGCTCAATGCCCCTTCTTGAGCGACAGAATGAATCATGTGGCCGGTGGAGGCACCCGCAATCGTAACTGGTGGCCCAGCCAGTTAAACCTGACCATTCTACGTCAGCATTCATCGATGTCTGACCCGATGGATGAGTCGTTTGATTACGCAACGGAGTTTAAGACCCTTGATCTGAAAGTCGTTAAAGAAGACATCTTCAAGCTGATGACCACGTCGCAGGAGTGGTGGCCTGCCGACTACGGTCATTACGGCCCGTTCTTTATCCGGATGGCGTGGCACAGCGCCGGTACGTACCGCATTGCTGATGGACGTGGTGGTGCGGGCGCTGGTATGCAGCGTTTCGCCCCTCTTAACAGCTGGCCCGACAACGCTAACCTGGACAAAGCACGTCTGCTGCTGTGGCCGGTCAAACAGAAATATGGCCGGAAACTTTCGTGGGCTGACCTGATGATTCTGGCCGGAAACTGTGCCCTGGAGTCAATGGGTTTTAAAACGTTCGGTTTTGCCGGTGGTCGCGAAGACCTCTGGGAGCCACAGGAAGACGTTTACTGGGGTGCAGAAACGGAATGGCTCGGCGACAATCGTTACTCAGGCGACCGCGATCTGGAAAACCCACTCGCAGCCGTTCAGATGGGGCTCATTTACGTAAACCCCGAAGGCCCCAACGGCAATCCGGATCCGCTCGCGGCTGCCCGTGATATCCGGGAGACCTTCGGCCGGATGGCTATGAATGACGAAGAAACCGTAGCCCTCATTGCTGGCGGTCACTCCTTCGGTAAAACCCACGGTGCGGCTAACCCAGGCGAGTACGTGGGGAAAGAACCGGCCGGTGCCAGCATTGAAGAGCAAAGTCTGGGCTGGAAGAATACGTACGGTAGTGGTCATGGCGTGCATACCATCACCAGTGGTCTGGAAGGTGCCTGGACCACCACCCCTACCCAATGGAGCAATAACTTCTTTGAGAACCTCTTCGGCTTCGAGTGGGAATTGACCAAGAGCCCGGCTGGTGCGTTCCAATGGAAGCCCAAGGACGGTGCAGGTGCTGGTACGGTGCCCGATGCCCACGACCCCGCGCTACGTCACGCACCAACGATGCTCACGACCGATCTTGCCCTGCGTGTGGACCCAGCTTATGAGAAAATTTCACGGCGCTTCCTGGAGAGCCCCGACCAGTTTGCGGATGCTTTTGCCCGCGCCTGGTTCAAGCTGACCCACCGGGATATGGGTCCTCGCGCCCGCTACCTGGGTCCTGAAGTACCGGCCGAAGAGCTAATCTGGCAAGACCCCATCCCAGCCGCTACGTACGCGTCGATCGACGACGCCGATATTGCTGCCCTCAAAGCCAACATCCTGGCTTCTGGCCTGACTATTTCACAGCTTGTATCAACGGCCTGGGCTTCGGCGTCGACCTTCCGTGGTTCCGACAAGCGCGGTGGCGCAAACGGCGGACGCATCCGGTTGGCTCCGCAGAAATACTGGGAAGTAAACAACCCGACTCAGCTCGCCAACGTACTGGATACGCTCGAATCGATCAAGTCCGAGTTCAACGCGATTCAGACGGGCGGCAAGCAGGTATCCCTGGCTGACCTGATCGTACTGGGCGGTTGTGCAGCTATTGAGCAGGCAGCCAAAAAAGCGGGTATTGAGGTGACTGTACCGTTTACACCGGGTCGTACTGATGCCTCAGCCGAACAAACCGACGTTGAATCGTTTGCTGTGCTTGAGCCGATCGCCGATGGCTTCCGTAACTACGTAAAAGGTCGGTACACCGCAAAGGCCGAAGCGTTGCTGATCGACAAAGCTCAACTGCTGACGCTGACGGTTCCCGAATTGACCGTTCTGCTGGGTGGTATGCGTGTGCTGAACGCCAATTACAACGGTTCGTCTCACGGGGTTTTCACCAAGCGCCCAGAGGTGCTGACGAACGATTTCTTCGTTAACCTGCTTGATTTGGCTACTACCTGGCGGTCAACATCCGATGCGCAGGACCTGTTTGAAGGCCGCGACCGCGCCACCGGCGAACTCAAGTGGACGGGTACGCGTGTCGATCTGATTATCGGATCGAACTCCGAGTTGCGCGCCATCGCCGAAGTTTATGGCTGTTCGGATTCGCAGCAGAAGTTTGTCAAGGATTTTGTATCCGCCTGGAACAAAGTGATGAATCTTGACCGCTTCGACCTGAAGTAATCCGCGTCTCAATTGTTACCCAAAGCCTGGTATCTTCGGAAACCGGGCTTTTTTGTGCTCTTTTTGCCCCAATCTGACATGGTGATAAAAGGACTCCTGCCCGATCCGGTATACGGATGTGCTTGCTTCAGTAGACATATGTACCGTTTGGGTTGATTAACCCTCGGCAATCCGCCCCCGTGCAACGCACCTTTGCCGTATCAACTTAAAAACGCAAGCTCATGCAATCCACAAAAACACCAGCCGCAACAACCATTTCCTCACGAACCATTACCAATCCTATTCTGAAAGACGAGGTGGTCTTTTTGGAAACCAGCCGGGAATCGGGCGGTCGCCATACGTTAGTAGAAGTCACGTTATCAGCCGGTGGCGGTAATCCACTACACTACCACGAAGACTTTTCCGAAGAATTCACCTGCCTGGAGGGTGAACTTAGCATTCAGGTTGGCTCACGAATCATCCGGCTAAAACCCGGTGAGTCAGCCTTAGCCCCGGTACGTAGCAAGCACCGTTTCTTCAACCAGTCACAGGCGCCATGCCGTTTTCAGTGCCGGATTGCTCCTGGTTGCCCTGGTTTTGAACAAACCCTTCAAATAAGTTATGGACTGGCCCGGGACGGCCAAAGTAACGCTCAGGGGATGCCGAAAAATCCGTATGCGCTCGGTTACAGCGTCATGATCAGTGGTACGTATCTGACCGGCTGGATGTCCGTCATGCAACCGCTGCTCAACTGGCTGGGACGGCAAGCAATCAAAAAAGGAATTGCGGCTGATCTGCAACGGCGCTATCTGACAATTCTTTAACCAGAGCCAGCAGGCTACCTTTTAGTAACCTGCTGGCCGTAAGTGAGTAGTTACTACCATCCACACCGGATAAACCTGTATCTTTGATTGCTTTAACGTATCTCCTTCATGAAACCGTGGGCTCGGTTCGACCGCTACGACATCTTAATTTATCTGCTCAACTATCCGGCTATTTACATCGCTAACTACGTCATTTTTGGAGTAGTTTACTGGAAGGACTGGTCCTTGTTCGTACCCACAACCTTAATTGCCAATGCCTGGGCTGTATTCGTGTTTGTGACCCTTACGCTTTGGATGAAATACATGCGTCACTGCTACGGGGAGCCTGATGATTTTGGCCAGCGACTACTCTATTCCATGCTGGGCTATGTTGCGGTGATGATGACGACAATCCTGCTCATTTACTGGACATACGACCAGTTCGGATACCCTTACAAACCTGAAACGATTCCCTGGGTGCTGATGATTGGTTTTGTAACAAACGTTACGTCGGCGGGCTGTCATGAGTCGATCTTCACCTACAACCAGTTGCGGGAGAGCACCCGGCGCGAGTACCAGTTAAAACAACTGCACATGCAGCAGCAGATGGACGTGCTGAAGCAACAGGTGAATCCTCATTTTTTGTTTAACAGCCTCAATTCATTAATTGCTCTCATCAGCGTAGACCCTAAAAAGGCTGAAACGTTTACCGAAGAGCTGAGTTCTGTTTACCGCTACGTGCTGCGGTCTAACGAGCAGGACCTGACCGATTTGACCACGGAACTGCAGTTCATTCACTCGTATGCGCACTTGTTACGTACCCGCTACGGCGCAGGCTTCGACTTAACGATTCAGGTAGATGGGCGGTACAGTCGCTACCAGTTACCGCCGTTGACGCTGCAGTTACTGGTGGAGAACGCCGTCAAACATAACGTTGTGTTGAGCAGCCGCCCGCTGATGATCAAGATTAAAACTGATGAGCTGGCGAATCTCTACGTGTGTAATAACATTCAGCCTAAAAAGATCAAGGTGCTGTCAAACGGAGTGGGTCTGACGAACATTCTGGCCAAATACCAGATGTTAGGCCAGCCGCATCCCACCGTGCGCCAGGAAGCCGATCAGTTCGTCGTCGCTTTGCCATTAATAGCTGCTTAACCGATACGCTACGCCACTCATATCCTGTGTCAACCCTATGAATGTACTACTCATTGAAGACGAAGAACTGGCCGCTTTTCGGTTGACCCAACTGCTGGCGGAGGTAGCTCCGCACGTGAACGTGATCCACACAACGGCTAGTATTGACGAATCAGTAACGTATCTGAAAAGTGGGCCGGTTCTTGATTTGATTTTTATGGATATCGAACTGGCCGATGGCCAGAGCTTTGAGATTTTTGAACAAACCACCGTTCCGGCCCCTGTTATTTTTACGACCTCCTACGACGAATACGCGATCCGGGCTTTTAAGGTCAACAGCATCGATTACCTGCTGAAACCCATTAAACAACAGGAGCTTATCGCCAGCCTGGATAAGTTTCATCAACTCAACCGCCCGGCCAACTCATCTCCGGTTCCACTAGTTGCTATCGATGCGCTGGTGCAACAACTGCGTCAGCAGGGGCAACCTACTGACTACCGTCGTCGTTTCCTGGTTCGCCATCTCTCGCAGTGGTTACCCATTGAGGTGGGCGAAATCGCGTTCTTTCACTCGGAAGAACGCGTTACACTACTGCATACGGTGCAGGAGCAGAAATTTACGCTGGATTATACACTCGATGAGTTAGAAACCATGCTGGACCCGACGGCGTTCTTTCGCGCGAATCGACAGTTTATCGTCCATATCAATTCGGTGCAGCAGATTCACCCCTACTTTAATCATAAACTTAAATTGCTACTCAGGCCCACTCCCACAGACGAGGTGCTGGTCAGTCGGGAACGGGCTAATGAGTTCAAAAAGTGGATGGGTAAATAAATCGATACGTACCGTGTATCGACTCGCTTACTGCACTTTCTGGAGTCGTGGGCAACCTGCGGGCGGCATAAGAATGCCTACTCAACCAGCAATTGCTTCATACCCAGTTCGAGCGCCCGGTGATACGCCTGACGCTTTGTTAAGAGCTGCTGGTAACTTTTTGAAAGACGATGATTTAGTGTCTCCATACGTACTCTGGCGCTTTCAGTTAACCAGATAGCTAATCGCTGCTGATTATAGTGCTCACACTGACAGATAGCTTGCTGCAGGTACTCCATGTAAGCCTGGTTCCGATCAAGTATACCCTGCACCTTCTCAAGCAGCCAGCGACGGTCCTGTCTAAGCTTCCTGCTCTCTTCATCATAACTCATTTGGCAATCAGCGTCCTCCATGGGCCGTAAAAAAGAGCTATCATTCCCCACTTGAAGAATCAGGTGAATAAAGTCCGCCTGTTGCTTCGGTGTTGCGGAGTCGATAGTCTGGCTGGCTACGGTCAGCAGGTACGTTTCCAGCAGGTCGGACAAGTTTTTTGATGCTTGATTCATTGCGTGTAACGCGAGCTTAATTGCTGGATTGGTTGACTAGTTGCAGCCGGACCTGCAAGCACTGATTTAATTGCTCAAGACGAGACGTATGGATCTTGAGCTTGAGCCAATGCTTATCAAGCGAAGCATCGACTTCCTGGACATCTTCAAGCATATCTTTAAATTCTCTCTTAGCGGTCTCATGCATATGCTGGATTGTCTGAGTCGAACACTGACCAGCATTGGTCTTGATCGAGCTAAACTGACTCAGTTGCTGGAACAACCGATGAAACAATACCACCTGTGTGAGCCAGTCGGTAAGAATGCTTTCTTCTTTCGATTCAGAGATGTTAAAAGAGGCCTTCCGGGTATTCATAACTCTAATTTGTTTAATTTTTCGCACCTATTTCGGCCAATAAGTTAAACAAAATTAATTAAAACGGTATGATTCCAATTTAAAATTGACTAACCCCATTTTAGCATCCTGTTTGAATTGTTCAGACATCAGTCACCATAAACGCCACAGGCGCTTACTAAATCAATCTGATTAATTTTAATTCATTAAAAATTGGGCACAATAGCGATACCGTTAGAATGTTTCGCAAAAGGATTTTACTTTGTCTCGTTGTGAGAACTATTTGTTCAATTGTACCGATTACCCTTCACACTATAGTATTCTTATATAAATAATGTAGTAAATGACCTAAAAAGGTAACCTCCTGAGCAGGATGTTTCCAGACACCTGATGTTTCTAAGTTCCCGGTGCTGTCGGACAACCTACATACTTGTGTCTATAACAAAAGCCGGGTGCATCAGGGCCCCGGCTTTTCGCGATTTAATCGTAAAGCAATTTTGTACACAACTGATTTACGTGCTTTGGACAATCAACACCGTGCTACGTTTAATCAAAGCCCACTTTTTCTCAAGGAATGTGTTGCGCAGGTGCGACTCGTTCAGTCTTCCGGCAGCTTGCTTTCCCATCCCAACCCCCGGAAACGGTTTAGGTAAAATGACTTGGCTACGGTATGCTGCGCAATTGTCAGTGTATCATTCAAAAGCATGAGAACTACCGGTATGCCCTGGTAGAAAGCCGGGATATTTGAACGCCTAACGTTGGTTTTCAGCTACCTAAAAGCAGTACTACCTGGCGACGATCAGCGGTTATTTTCTTGTTCGGAGATCTGTTGGTTGACCAGCAGCCGAATCCGAATCAGCGTTCCTGCCTGGCTGGTCTCGATGTCCATACTGGCTTTCAATAGTTCACACAGACGTTTGACTACGAACAGCCCAAGGCCTTCGCCGTCCCGCTGACTACTCTCCCCTTTCTTATGACTGGTGGGCGGTACGCTTTCACCGGGATAATCTTTGGGGGAATCCGGCTGGTGAGAGCCGGTCGGCTCAACTAAGGGTTGCAACTGATCGGCCAGCAAGGCCGTTGGCCCCTCACTCAACCCCGGTCCCGTATCCTGTACGCTCACCACCCAACGGGTATCGTTTTCCAGCGTCCACGAAACGCTTACCCAGCCGCTGGGCGTGTACTTGAGGGCATTGACAAGCAGATTCTGCACAATACGTTGCACCTTCAGGGCATCCCCCACCACGGGTAGCTTGTCGGGCCCATCGGCCCTGAGAATCAAATTGCGACTTTTAGCAAAGCCCTGCGCTCCTTTCACCAGGTCCCGCAACAAGTCAGCCGCGTCAAACGATTTGCTATCAACGCTTTCCTGCCCCGCTTCCAGCCGGGCGTAGTCCATAAGCTGATTGAGCATGTGCTGGGTTAAGAGCAGATTGCGGCTTAACATCTCCAGATACTGTGCCCGTTCTTCCTCTTTGCTGGGCAACTGTAACAGATGGGCAGCTCCCGAAAGGATGCCAAAGCTACCCCGCAGATCATGGGAAGCCTGACGCAGGTGTTCGCTACGCTGTCTGGTCAACTGCTGAATGTTATCCAAAGCCAGTTGAAGCGCCTGTGCCTGCTCAGCGGCCGTCGTTTGCCGCAGCTGATCATAATACATCATGCTGCCCATCGTCATGTCTTTTGACAAGCGCAGCAGTTGACGATGCGCCTGGGTTATGACCTGAGGCAGGGTTTGCGGATACAGCTCCAGAAACTGATGCAGCTCGTTTTCAACGACATCATAGAAGTTATTCAGTTCATTAAACAGCTCGGCCAATGAGTAGCCACGCTGCCAGCGGTGTAAGCCATGCTGACCCGACCGATCTATGGCGTCGGCCTCTTCAGGCTCATCGACGATCCGCTGAGAAAAGATATTAAGCAGTACCGGCAGTTGGTCGTTGAACTCCTCGCGCGAAAAACTGGTACGTGTATGCAGTTCTTCCTCCACCGCGCATCGGGTCCGCCACTGATTTAAGATACTTTCCCGGCGAGCGTAGAGATAATCTCTAAGCTGATGAAGCTGAAAATCGTGATCAGGGGTTGATTTGGCCATCAGTCCGGGGTTGTTGAAACACTAATCAGCCAGGGCTTACACAAACAACCGCTCAGCGGATAATCAGCGGGTAGGTGGCCCCGTAAAAGTTAGCTTTCGGACCGACCACCTTAGCATGAGGCCTGGTTCCAGCAGTAGTAGGCAGCCCGGTTTACCATCATAAATAGATAATAACCAAAACATGGCACACACAAAACCATACACCAACCCAAAGAAAAAGCGCTTAACCAATTGACGTCAATTAGTTAAGCGCTTTGTATGTACCGGGAGCCGGACTCGAACCGGCATGTCCTTGCAGACATTGGTGTTTGAGACCAACGCGTCTACCGATTCCGCCATCCCGGCCTTCTGGAAACGGTCCGCTTTGGCGAACGTGGGTGCAAAAGTAGAAGACTGTCGCCTATTTTACAAACAAAATAAAAACTCAATCATACGTAACTGGCATTACCAGTTGGTACTCAGCAAGTCAGCCTGTTTCGTACAGTAGATTATCGGAAAACGGCTATTGCTGAATCTCAACTATGTCGTTACTTTGTAGTAAGTACACTTTACCAGGTGAGTGTTAATCAGGCCAGTAACGTTATGATGCCAACCTCCGCTGCATCGGCCTCTGAGACAGATCATTCCCTTATGCAGACTGCCTTGGACGGTGCTTCCTGCGGAATAATTGTCTACGAAGCTCAAAAAGAAGAATCCGGCGCCATCCGGCAGTGGCATCCCCTGCTTACCAATCGGACCGCCAACACCCTGCTCACTACCGTTTCGAGTGACTCCGCTGATCCGGCAGTTTCTTTCTTTGCCGAAGCTTCCCTACAGGATCTAGCCGCCGATGCGCTGAAAACCGGTCAGTCGAAACAGCATACAGCCTGGCTTACCAACCATGCGAATGGACGCACCTGCTATGACCTGACGATGGTCCCTTACGACCGGGGCATTACCCTGACCGTACTGACGGAAACAGCCTTATGGCGGCAAAACGAATTACTGTCGTTTGCGCTGAATAACACCCTGAACGGCATTGTCGTCTACGAAACCGTCCGCGGAACCGACGGCCATATCCTCGATTACCGGACGGTATATTACAACCAGCTCGCTCTCGATATCCTGGGCGTCTCGCCCGAGCAACTGGAACAACAACTGCTGTTTCAGCGTCGGCCGGAGAACCGGATTGATGCCGAAATCCTGCGTCGGGTGGTCGACGAAAATGAAGTCGTCAACCGGGAGATTTTCTGGCCGGTGAAACAGCGGTGGTATCTGGTGCACACTCAGGCATTCGGCGACGGTTTCTATACGCTGTTTCAGGATATTGACGTTGAAAAACAATCCAAGCAGCGGCTACTTGAACAGCAGGACATGCTACAGGGGATGATGGATTCGTCTGATAGCTACATTACCTACTGCGAAACCGTCCGGGATGAGGCTGGCCAGATTGTTGACTTCATTTACCGCCTGACCAACGCGTTTGTCAATCAGCTCATTGGTTTGCCGGGTGATCAGATTGTTGGGCAGCCCATGACCCGGTTTTTTCAGGACGTCAAAAAAATCGGATTGTTTCAGCGGTACATTGAGGTCGTCGAGTCCGGTGAACCACAAACGTTCGAGTTTCACTATCTGGCCGATGGTTATGATGGTTGGTTTCTTATTTCGGCAACCCCACTGGCCCAGGGTTTTGTGCTGTCGTTTAAAGACATCAGTGAACTAAAGCTGGCCAGTCTTACGATCGAGCGCCAGAAAACGTTTCTGGACAGCGTAATGGATCAGTCGCCGAACAGCATTACGGTGGAACGTACTATCCGAAATGATGCCGGCCAGATTGTCGATTTTCAGGCCGTTCTGATCAATCCGGCGGCTTTGGCGATGGGCGGCCACACACAGGCCGACGCCTTGTCCAAACCCATCAGCCAGTTAAACCCTCAGTTTGTTTCGTCGGGTCTGCTGGCGGCCTATCGCCATGTCATGGAAAGTGGGGAACCGTTTCACGTATCGTTTCCCTATCCCCGTATCAACGGCTGGCTTCAGTTGGCCGTAGCACGAATCGACGCCGATACGCTCATCTCCGTCTTCACAGACATTACGGAAAGTCAGCAGGCGCTGGTCAAACTACAGCAGCAGCATGAGTTGCTGGAAGGCATTATGAATTCGTCGCTGAGCGCCATAACCTTATACGACCCTGTACTGGACGAAAGCGGCCAGTTGCTGGACCTGAGAGTGGCGATGACCAACGAAGCCTCGCTGCGCCTTTCCAAACGAACGTATGAAGAGGTGATGGGCAAAACCATGACCGAGATTTATCCTCAAACCAAAGAAATTGGGTTATGGGACCGTTACGCGGAGGTGTATCAGACCGGCCAGTTTTCCAGGGTTGAGCATTATTACCCCCATATTGACTCCTGGTTTGACGTAGCCATCAGCAAGCTGGGCGAAGGCATCGTCGTGATGTTCAACGACATCACGACCAGCAAGAAAGCCATCCTGAAAGTTGAGCAGCAGGCGTCTATTCTTCAGACCGTGCTTGATGGCTGCCAGACGCCCATTTCACTGTTTGAAGCGATTCGCAATGAAACCGGTACGATTATCGACTTTCGGTACATCCTTCAGAACGAAGCCAATGCCCGGCTAGTAGGTCACCCGATCAGCGAAACACCCAATCGGACCATGCTCGACGTTTTACCCAACTTACTGACTTCGGGCCTTTTCGACCGGTACGTCGAGGTTGTTGAAACCGGCGAACCGCAACGCTTTGAGCAGTACTTTTCCGACAAGGGCATTGACGGGTGGTTCAACCTGTCCCTCATCCGCCATGGCGACGGGCTCATCGTAGCCGCTCAGGATCAAACCCTGCTGAGGGAAGCCCTGAACCGATCCGAACAGCTCATTACGGAACTACAGCGTTCGAACCATAACCTCGAACAGTTTGCCTACGTAGCTTCGCACGACCTGCAGGAGCCGCTGCGAAAAATTCAGTCCTTTGGCGACATCCTCCGCCAGCAATACGGGTCAGCCCTCGATTCCAATGGGCAGGACATCGTGCTGCGGATGCAGTCGGCGGCCGGACGAATGCAGACCCTGATTCGCGACCTGCTTACCTATTCACGGTTATCAACGCAGCAGGAAATAGTTGCGGAGGTTAGCCTGACAGACTTGCTTCAGACCATACGGAACGATCTCGATACACTGATTCAGGAAAAGAACGCCCGGCTCACCATCGGCGCTCTACCAACCCTTCTGGGTAACGCCACCCAACTGCGGCAACTCTTTCAGAACCTGCTGAGCAACGCGCTGAAGTTTGCCAAACCACTCGGTACACCGGGAGCCGAACAACCCGTCATTTCGGTACTAGCGGAACAGGTTTCCTGGAAAGCCGTTCCGGCCAGCATTCCCGACCGGCAGCCTAAACAGTGGACAGCGATCAGTGTGGCAGACAACGGCATCGGCTTCGACGAACAATACAGCGACCGTGTTTTCCAACTTTTCGAGCGGCTGCACGGCCGCAATCAGTATCCGGGAACGGGCCTCGGCCTGTCCATTGCCCGGCGAGTAGCCGAAAACCACGGCGGTACCATCGCCGTTCGAAGCCAGCCCGGTGTCGGAACCACATTTACGGTCTATTTACCAGAGGAGGAGAAAGGGGAGGAAAGGAGGAAGGAAGGAAAGGAGTAGGAACATCCCATCCTCCCTTTCCTCCCTCTCATCCCCTTTTATTCATACCGCAACGCTTCGATGGGGTCGAGTTTGGACGCGCGAACGGCGGGGTATATTCCGGCAAACAGCCCGACGGCCACGCATACCACGATCCCCAGTCCCATCCAGGCCCAGGGTACCACGAAGCCGCCTTCACCCCCGCTAATCAGCATGGAAATAAGATTACCGATACTAAGCCCAAGGATAACCCCGCCCAGACCACCCAGCAGGCAGATCACGATGGCCTCGATCAGAAATTGCTCGCGAATCCGCTTCGGCGTAGCGCCCAGCGACTTCCGGATGCCAATTTCGCGGGTACGTTCCGTTACAGACACCAACATGATGTTCAGCAGGGCAATGGAGGCTCCCAGCAGGGTGATGAAGCCAATTCCAAACCCGCCCACCCGCAGGTAGCCGGTAATTTCCTGCGTTTCTTTGAGCAGATCGTCCGCCCGCTGAATTTCGAACGAATCTGGTTGCCCCAGCGGGTCGCGCCGGATCTGCCGCATCACCCCCCTTGCCTCGCCAACGGCAATGTCCTGGCTCGACAGGTCAGGGGCAGAGGCCGTAATGTCGAACGTCAGCTTGCGGGTTCCGGCCAGCGCCCGGGCGTTATCCAGCGGAATCAGAATAATCCGGTCTTCGTTGCCGTCGGACAAACCGCCCTTACGTTCCAGCACCCCGATTACCTTGTACTGCGCCCCCGAAACACGGATGGACTGATTGATGGGGTTGATTTTTTTCTCAAATAACGTATTGGCGACCTCGCTGCCGATGATGGCTACGTTGAGGGAATAATTCAGGTCGTTGCTGGTCAGATTACGGCCATTTTGCAAGGTGTACCCCTTCACGTTCAAGTACGCTTCGTCGCCACCCACCACCAGCGCGTTGGGGTTCATCTTCCGGGAGCCGTATTTCGGCTGAGCCGAACTGGTCACGACCGTCGAGATGGCGATTGTGGCTCCGTACGGAAACCGTCGCTTGAAAGCAATAGCCTGGTGGTAATCAACGGGCTGATCCTGTTGCCGCACCCGACCGCTGATCCGACTAACCTCCTGACGGGCCGCGATGGTAAACGTATTGGCTCCCAACCCGGCAAAGCTGCTGTCGACCGAACTCTGAATACCGTCGATGGCGGTCAGAATTCCCACCAGCGACGTAATGCCGATGGCGATGATGAGCGACGTTAGGATCGTCCGCAGCCGGTTGCCGGCAATGGAACGTAGCCCTTCGCGAATGTTTTCGATGAAGTCCATAGTAAGGCAACGTGGGGTAACGGGCGTGGGGCAGCGGGTCCGGAAAGGGGAATAACGTTTTTTTCACCCCTTTGCCCTTCGCCCCATACCCGGCGCTTTTTTTGCACAAAATTTGCTTATATTCGTTACTAGTACAAAGCTACGCTACGCCTGGGTAAACTGAAAACCAATGAAACGGCTACTGACACCGCTTATCCTCATTTTGACGCTAACCGCACAGGCCTGGGCGTCCAAGATTCTGATTCCCATGGACGATGCCCAGAAGAATCATCTTAAAGCGTATGGTATCGCTTATTGGGTGTTGAAAACCCACGATACCGAAATTGACTGGCTGCTGAACTACCGGGGCGGCTCGTTTATGATGCCTCAAACTCAGTCATTCGTGAATGAACTGGTGATCCGGGGCGTCAGCTACGAGGTTATCTCCGATGCGCAGGCGGCCCAGATTCTGAGCGAAATTGCTGCGGCCGACGCCAACATGGATGCGGTTAAGCTCCAGAAAGCGCCAAAAATCGCCGTGTACTCACCTAAGACCAAACAGCCCTGGGACGACGCCGTAACGATGGTAATGACCTACGCTGAGATTCCGTATGATGTTGTGTTTGACGAAGAGGTGATGAACGCCAAGCTCCCGGAGTACGACTGGCTGCACCTGCACCATGAGGACTTTACGGGCCAGTACGGCAAGTTTTTCCATTTCAAAGACCAGCCCTGGTACATTCAGCAGAAGCAGGAATCGGAAACCATTGCCCGCAAATTCGGCTTCTCGAAAGTACCGCACCTGAAGCGGGCCGTGTCGCAGAAAATCCGGGATTTTGTGCTGGGGGGCGGGTATCTGTTCGCCATGTGCAATGCTACCGATACGTTTGACATCGCCCTGGCGAGCCAGAACACCGACATCGTCGATGCGTTCTACGACGGCGACGGGTTCGATCCGAATGCCAACAGCAAACTGGATTTTAGCCAGACGTTTGCGTTCCGCAACTTCCAGGTGTTTACGAATCCGTACGTCATCGAGTTCTCGAACATCGACAACCAGCCGGAAGAGCGCGGCCTCAGCGAACACAATGATTACTTCTCGCTATTCCAGTTTTCGGCCAAGTATGACCCCATTCCGACTATGCTGACGCAGAATCACCTGAACGTCATCAAAGGATTTATGGGGCAAACGACCGCGTTTAAAAAGAACCTGATCAAGCCGGAGGTTGTGATTATGGCCGAAAATCGCTCGGCCGGCGAAGCCCGCTACATCCATAGCCCTTATGGCAAAGGGTTCTTTACGTTCTATGGCGGCCATGATCCCGAAGACTATCGGCACGAGATCGGTGAGGAACCGACCGACCTGAACCTGCACCCGAACTCGGCGGGGTATCGGTTGATACTGAACAACATTCTGTTCCCCGCAGCCAAAAAGAAGAAGCAGAAGACCTAATCGGTTATGCAGGCGTTTACTGAAACCCAGCGTTTCCGTCAGTGGTGGATCTGGGCGCTGTTACTATTTTCCCTGGTGGCGATGGTCATGGCCTTGCTGAAAGATCCTTCGGTTGGACTCTGGCTGCCGTTCATTCTGGTAGTTGGTGCAGTTGGGCTGATTGCGTCAATGCGGTTAGACACCCGAGTAGATGAGCAAGGCGTGCATTACCGTTTTTTTTCAGTGATACCCTGGCGCATGGTACCCTGGTCGGCCATAAAAACCGCCGACGTTCGGAGCTACGGTTTCATCGGCTACGGCATCCGCTGGATCTTCGACGGCTGGGCTTATAACATCGCCGGCAACAAAGGGTTAATGATCGACAAAGCCGATGGCCGGAAACTACTCATCGGTACCCAGCGCCCCGATGAGCTACAGCAGTTCATCCAGCAGCTTACAACTTCCTGATGCAGAGGACAACGCTCACGTTGTCACTCTCAATAGCTGAACCACTCTGCTACCGCTTCCGAACGCCCTTTACTTTCCAGCTCTCGCTCCAGATTATCAGGTAGTTTAGGGAAGAAATCGATTCCCGTTAGCTGTTCGATCTGGTCGACCGGCACGACAAACTGCTTGAGCGAGCTGTCAGAGCCTTTATTGTCCAGCAGAAAACCGATCATCCGAATCTCGGGATTGTTGCAGTACAGCAGCACTTTGTAATACTTCTTCGGAACGGCAACCTCATTCTGACGACCGATGGTGGGCAAGCCGGGTTTTAGTACCGGCCCCGTCACTACGTATAAGCCCCGATCCCGCACGGCCCATCTGCGCACCAGTTCTTCCAGTTCTTTCCAGATACCCCGGTTGAAGTCCGGTGCCTGTGGACTCATGTTGCTCATATAGAACGAATCGCTGGTGAGTCGTTGCGAAAACTTGAAATCACCGGCCGGAGCGAGGTGCCCCCGGTCATAGCCCGATCGAGTGTAATCGCTCGGTAAGGCCGAACCCGTTTTGACCATCGGATCTGGCTGGAACTGCTCACGATCCCGATCAGCAGTACCTTTTGTTTCATAGCCAAGCAACGGATACGCCACCCAGTCGGCCTGCTCATAGCGTTCCTGGTACCGCAGCGTGTATCCATCGTGCCTCACAACTTCGTCATTTGACTGGTAGGCTGGCAGGATAAAATCAACCTGTTTTTCAAAGTCAAACAGCTTATTCTGCGACGACGCCATCTCCGGAGTACCCTTCGAATCACTGGCGACACCTTCCTCCCCTTCCCGATCCGTCGATTCGTCCGTTGCTACGTCTGCCTGCGGCTCGGGGGCCTGATACGGATTGCGTTTTCGTGGCTCCCGTTCAGACGGTCCAATACCGAGAATGGTTCTGACATCATTCCAGAACGCGACTACCGGCTGCGTACGACCCCCGTAACGCAGAAACAACCCAACCAAAAAAAAGATGAACAGCAATACGAGCGTATTACCCCGTAGCCGGAAACCCCGGCGATATGAATTATACTTCATGGACATGACGGCAAAGGTACGGAACGGTTCCTTAGTTTATTTCTTACGCTGTGTGGCTGTTTATGCAGCACCAAACTACGAACTTCGAACGATGAACCACTGTTCTGACTGTATGTCGTCGTTGAATATTACCGTCATTGGCGGAGGGGCAGCCGGTTTTTTCGGGGCCATCACAGCCGCCGAAACGTTTCCTGAAGCTACTGTTACCATACTGGAGAAAAACCGTACCGTTCTGAATAAAGTCCGCATTTCGGGGGGTGGCCGCTGCAATGTGACTCATGCCTGCTTCGACAACCGGAATCTGGTAAAACACTACCCGCGGGGCGAACGCTGGCTACGTCCGTTGCTGAATCAGTTCGACGCAGCCGCTACGGTCCGCTGGTTTGAGACGAAGGGCGTTCCGCTGAAGACCGAAGCCGATGGCCGTATGTTCCCGACCACCAATTCGTCCGAAACCATCATTGACTGTCTGCTCCATACGGCCCGTCGGCTGGGCATCCAGGTGCGCACCAGTTGTGGCGTTACGTCTCTGCATCACAACGGCAGCCAGTGGGAACTACGCCTGACCGGCGACGAAACCCTGCTGACCGACCGGGTGCTGGTCGCCACAGGTGGTTACCCGCAACTGCCGTCCTACGGCTGGCTGCCCGAGCAATCGGAGCCGCTGCAATCGCCGGTTCCGTCCTTGTTTACGCTCAACGTACCCGATAGTCCGCTGCTCTCGCTGGCGGGCGTATCGGTGCCGCAGGCCCGGGTGCAGGTTGCCGGTACTAAACAGCAGCAACAGGGGCCACTACTCATTACCCATTGGGGATTCAGCGGCCCGGCCGTCTTGAAACTGTCGGCGTGGGCTGCCCGCGATCTGGCCGCTGTCGATTACCGTTTTACACTACGGGTTCACTGGATACCTACCCTCAACGAAACACAGGTCCGCGATGAGTTGCAGGCGTTTCGGCAGCAGAACGGCAAAAAGCAGGTGTCGTCGCAAAATCCCTTCGGCTTACCGAACCGGCTCTGGCAGGCCCTGGTAGCGGAAACCGGCATTGCGGAAACCCAGCGCTGGGCTGATCTACCGGCCAAACTGCAAAACCGCCTGACCGAGCAGCTTACCAACAGCACCTTCAACGTAGTGGGCAAAAGTACATTTAAGGATGAGTTCGTTACCTGCGGAGGCATTGCCCTTGGCAGCCTGAACCCCGACACGCTCGAAAGCCGACAGCACAAGGGTCTGTTCTTCGCCGGAGAGGTACTGGACGTCGACGGGATCACGGGCGGCTTCAACTTCCAGAACGCCTGGACCACCGGCTACGTTGCGGGAAAGAGCATTGGGCGGTAGGCGATACGTCAGCTTTTACACCTTGGGCACCCACACAGCGTAGTTACGGGCATTGACCTTGAACACGCCGTTGCCGTTAGCATCCGTCTTAATTGTACCGGATGTGTTACCAGTTTTATCGACCAGCGTAGCGTTTACGAACGGTGTCCGAACAGTTCGGGTAGCCCCTGTTCGCCCATCGTTGAGCATCAATAAAAGGCCCTTGTGCGTACTGTCGCCGGCGCGGGAGAACACATACACATCGGCATCATTTACGGTGGTGTACTCGTAGGCAGCACCGTAGGCGTTTTCGCGCCGAATCTGAATCAGTTTCTTGAGTTTACTCCCCAGCCCGTATTCGTAAAAATCGCGGTAATAAATGCAGGGATAACCGCGATGCCGAAGCAGTATGTACGTATAGGCCAGCATCTTGAAATTCACCACCGGCGAGTACAGCGCCCCGGTTTTATCGTCGGTGTCGTGGTTATCGACAAAGGATACTGCCTGATCACCGTTCGACTCAATGAAGCCTGCAAACTGTAGCCCGCGCATATCCCAGGCTCCGTTGCCATCACTCATTTGTTTAAATGTATAATGCAGGGGTACATCGAAAAGGCTCATCCGGTTACCGGTGCGGGCTGCATAGTCCTGCAGGTTAGCGATGTTATTAAGCCAGGCTTCCCCTACCGCAAAACGTGACGATCCTTTTACACGATCGAGCCATTCGTTTACAAACGGTGTGTATATATGCTTTACGGCATCGAGTCGGTAGCCATCCAAGTTTAATTTGGTAGTCAGCCAGTTGCCCCAGCTAACCAATTCCTCAACCTGCGGACGGTCGGTGTATTTGATTTCGCAGCCCAGCAACGGATCATAGGCGTCGCCATTGTAATACGGCTGGAAATCCCAGTCAGGGCCGTTGAGTTTGTACCACTGATTATCCTGCTGAACGCCGTTGAAGTTAGCCGACGTCCATTTGAATGAGCTGTAGGTATTGCCGCGTCCCGGAAAGCTGAACCCCGTCCAGAGTAGTTTACCGTTGATGTTCTCCTGGTAATCAGCAAACAACTGATGGTTCATGATGATATCGGCGTAGACCTTTACCCCCTTGCTCTTAAAAGCCGATATGGCAGCCTGAAGCTGACTGAGCGTACCATAGCGGGTAGCAACCGAGCCTTTCTGGTTAAATTCGCCGAGGTCGTAGCGGTCGTACACATCATAACCAACCGACGACGCCCCATTGCCACCTTTATGAACGGGCGGTAACCAGATGGCTGTAATACCCGACTGGGCCAGTTCAGTGGATTTTGCCTGCAGGTTCTGCCACCAGCTTCCAGCGGATGTTCGGGTCGGCACGTTCCAGTAAAAGCCCTGCATCATAACCCCGTCCGGGTTCGTGTTCGATACGCCCACCCGGGCGGCTGCCTGTGGCGCTGGCTGGCGGAACACATCAACCGGCTGACAGGCTGCCAGGCCTATTAAGCCGCTAATCAGGAGGTAGGAAACGGGCAAATGAAAGCGTATCATAAAAACAGGAAGGGTATCAGTTCAGGAAGGCACAATATAGAAAAAGGAATTGATTCTCAGTATCCCTCTTGCACCTCCCGCACGAACCAACTCCATCCACTGTTCAGGTTCCGGAATTGTTCAAAACAAAAAAGCTGTCATTATCGAATGACAGCTTTGACTTTGGGGTGGAGATAGTCGGAATCTGTTATCTGTTAAGCGGTGCGGCCTGAAACTCAGGCCAAACAACATAAAAGGCTATTTATCTAGTCCTGTTAGAGTTGTTAAATGGAAACTTTGTTAAAAATTCTGTTATCTCATTTGCACCGCTTTTGGAAAAAAACTTACCATATATTCCATTAGTGCGAGTCTCTTACGCTGTTCTTCTATAAGCTGTTTCTGTATCTCAATAACCTCTGCCTGAGATACTACACTGTCATTTAAGTTTACTGTTCTCCGTTCGGCTTTACTTTCTGTAGTAAAAAACTCCTCTAAGTCTATTCCAAGTACAGGCACATACTTTACTAATATCCGTCTAGTCAATTTTTCTTTCTTAAAGTCTGTCTCAACCGTTACCCGATGAACATCTAGTTTATCTGCAAGCCTCTGTATATCATAGCCTTTAGCATTTGCAATCTCTCTTAGTTTCTTGCCTTGGTGAATCATAATCAAAAGTTTTAATTAGATTTTAAGTTTGATTTAACCATCAATGTGTCTTAACATTGCAAAACGTTACATCGTAAAAATCAAACGATATAACGTCAAATCCAAACAATAATTATTCATTGGTTAACCTTTCACCCACTGTTTGAATGTCAAAAAAGACTAAAAACCAAATCGGAACGGCTTACGAATCAGCCACTAAACCCAAACAACTCAATTTTAAGGCTACTCTACTGGAAGCAGGGATTATTAACAATGTAAACTACTGGCGTCGGTGGGTTGATACATGGCAGTATTACTCAATAGTTGAAGATGTTCCGTATGTGATTGTTCAGGCAGCAATTGTAAATCTGGATTACAATCCAAAGCGACACGAGACAACGGCCGTAATGCTCTCAACCCTTCAAATGCAACCTTCACTATGAAAACCTTTACGTATAACTGCCAGGCTAAAAACCGGGGGCAACTCTGTTACGCCGGAACGATAAAAGCGGCAACACTACAGGAAGCATTTAACCGGCTTCTTTTATGCTTGTCAATTACCGGCAATAGATATACGTCGCTCTGTGTAGAACAATCCAACCTATAACCCTTCGATTTCATGCCAACCATAAAGTTTAACGAGCTAAAAGAATGGTTAGACAATCGCTACATTTTCAAGTTTAACAACGTCGGTTTAGATTATGAATACGCTCCAAAAGGCTCCGACAATTGGAAAACACTAAACGAGTTCAATCTACAAGTTGAATTGTTCACAGAAGGTTTTACAGGATTTGACAAACAATTAACCGCACTTATGAAATCAGATTACGTAACACAATTTGACCCGATTAAACAATACTTTGATTCGCTACCAGAATGGAATAAAGAAACTGATTATATCGAAGAATTAAGTTCTTACGTTTGGACCTCTGACGATGCTTTCTTTAAAACGCAATTTAAAAAAGCACTTGTAAGAATGGCGGCACAAGGGTTAGGAATGTTAGACTTTAATAAACACTGCTTAACCTTCTTTGGTAAGCAGAACGACGGTAAAAGCTCTTTTCTTCGTAACCTTTGCCCCCCGGCTTTATCTGCCTACTTAAAAGATAACCCAGACTTTGAAGGTAAGGACAGCAAACGAGCATTAGCCGAAAACTTTATACTGAACATCGACGAATTACAAGGAATGTCAAAGACTGACATTAACCGGGTAAAAGCGATGTTCTCAGAAAGCAAAATAAAGGTCCGTCTACCCTATGATCGTAAAGACTCGATTATGGATAGACGGGCCTCTTTTGTTGCGTCTACAAACGAACGTGAGTTCTTGGTTGATAGTACTGGCAACGTTCGTTGGTTGGTTTTTCAAATCTACGGCATCAAACACGATAACGGCGGGCCGGATGGCTATATGTCCGTTGACATTAATAAAGTGTGGGCGCAAGCCTTTTATTTGTTAAAAACAGGCTTTCCGTACAAACTGACAAAAGAAGAAGTAGAGTATTCAGAAAAGAATAACGAGCAATACGCCAAAGACTCTGTAGAATACGAATTGCTGATTTCTCACTTCGAGAAAGGTTACAAGGATGAAGACACGTTCTACCAGCCTACCGACATTATGCGTTTACTGCAAAACCTGTATGGCAACCAGGTACGCATAAGTAAAGAAGCCATTGGCAAGGCACTGCAAAAGATGAAGATCGAAAAGGCACAACACCGTAAGCAGGGTATGACTTTTCCGGTATATGGCTATTGGCTGAAACCCCTTATTCCTTCTATGGTTCCGCTACCTGCCGGGGTTGCCGATCAAAAAAATACACCTTTCTAGTTTACTACTTACTACACTTACTACATGGCGTTTCCAAGCAGTATAAGCCGGTTTTTTCTGTAGTAACCTTACTATTCTACTTACTACAAGATATAGTACTTACTACAATGTAGTAGGGTAAATAGTAAGTAAGGTAGTAAATGTAGTAAGTACGATAGTGGTGTAAAATGCTGATAGTAAGCAATGTAGTAAGGTAGTAAGTTGTAGTACCATAGTTTTCAAGTTTTTTCTTCACTCTCTTTTCTTTTAGCGGCCGTAGAAATTGTATTTGGCCGCTAAAAGAAAAAGCACAAATCACAAAGACATGATCGAAAATGAAGTAATTGAACAGATTAAAACATCTGTTCCTATCACTGATTATCTGTTTACGAAAGGGATTACGCCGGTAAATAGCACAGGCAGACAGTACTTATATCATTCGCCAATTACAAACGAACGTTCTCCTTCGTTCTTTGTCGAACCAACGGCCAACGTGTTCAATGACTTTTCCAGTGGCGAAAAGGGCGATATAATCCGGCTGGTTCGATTGCTCGATAAAGTAGACTTCCCTACGGCTATCCGGACGCTACAGCGATTAGAACGCTTTGAATCGGTTCCGTTCTCTCTCAGTGGGTCCAAAAGCTACGTATTGAAACCAGATGCCCAACGGCTCGAAGTGGTTGCTGTGAAACCACTACAGCATAGGGCATTGGTGCAGTACGTTGAAAAACGCCGGATTCCGTTCGACTACGCTTACACCTATGTTCGGGAAATACACTACCAGAACGCACAGAACCGGGCGTTTTTTGGTATAGGGTTCCAGACTGACAAAGGCAGTTGGGCGGTTCGCTCAGAAGGGTTTAAGACGTGGATAGGAGCCGGGGACATTACTACTATCTCAGTACCAGGTGCAACGGATTACAATGTCTTTGAGGGCTTTTTCGACTTCCTATCTGCCTTAGTCTATTTCGGGGTTTATAAGATGCGTAACAACGCTATCATACTAAATTCTACTTCCCATCTTAACCGGGCTTTAGAAACCCTCAAAGCCGCTAATAAGGTCTATACCTTCCTTGATAACGACGATACAGGCCGGGCGGCTGTGAAGCGCCTACGCTCTGAGGGTTGCGCCGTGGTTGATCGTGCCGGGCTGTATGGTTCTCACAATGATTTTAACGCTTTCCTATGCTCCCTATAGATACCTGCTATAAGGCTTTTTTTAGGCTTTCTGAAGGCTTTTGCAAGGCTTTCGGTAAAAATGGGGTAGGCTTTTGTGAGGGTATTTATTCAATTGTAAACATGAAACGATACAAGTACAAAGTAACAGACAACTACGGCCGTTCAACCAAATGGGGATTTGTTGACGCCATAAACGCGAATGATGCAGGATTTAGGGTATTATTCATTCTTGCAGCCGAAGGCTTTGCATCTGCAAAGTATAGTGTAGAAATACAGGTTATTTCTCAGGATACAAGATTTCACAGCAACATTGAAACTTACGCTTAATATGAGAACTGAATTTTACTCAGGAGATAAATTCAAAAATGAGAATGGTAAAGTATTATCAATTATTGGCGTGAGTGATTGGTTTATCACCTATCACTTTGAAAACAACAATAGGACGTTTAAATTAAATAGAGTAATAGCATCACTTAATGTTCGCTCCGAACGATGGAAGCCAATAGCATAAAACAAAAAACCCCGGCCAATCTGACCGGTTTTTTTTGTTGAGGTAAAGTTTAATCAAAACGGTAAGTCTTTTTCTTCGGCTGTAACTAACGCCGGGGCTGGTTGTTGCGTTGTTGGTTGATCTTGTGGTTTGCTCAGTAATTGTATTTTGCTGGCGTTTAAACGGCAAGTAGCGTAAACCTTTCCGTCTTTCGTGTACTGGTCAATACGTGGTTTACCTTGTGCAAAAACTAACGTTCCTTTCGTCAAATATTGAGCTACAGCTAATTGCTCTGTAGTGCAGTCATACCAGTTTGTACGCTCAACTTTTTGGCCGTTCTGGTCTTTATAATCGTCGTCAACAGCAACACTGAAAGAAACGAATTTACGGCCGTTTGATTCGCGGGTTACGGCGTCCTGACCTAAGCGACCGATAATCTGTAATTGTTGCATTCTATATAGGTGGTTAAAATAGTTGCAGTTAGTTAAGCACTTTTATTCTGATTGGTTGCCCAATGTGTTCAATAATCTGTTGAACTACTTTAGGTGGAAATACCTGCTTTCCCTTTCTCCATCGAATCGGCGTTTTTATATCCTGTATCCAGTCTTCAAACGTCTTCATATCGACATTACCGTACATCTCTAAAAGCTGCTTTTTATTAAATGCCCCTTGTGTAATTACGTCTGCTAACTGGCTCATACAGGGATATATAAGGGTTTATTCTACTATTGTGACACTAAGATACACAAACTAAAATCCTAATTCAAATCCATACTAATATTGTATCGCTGAAACAAAAAAACGGCGAACATGGCAGACACTAACCAGACATATACGGGAACAATCGACGTATTCGACCCCGATGTAGTTGTCTTCACAACTTGCAAGCTGGAAGTGTTTGGTTTCTGTGTTGCTGGTAAGGAAGATCATTACCTACCTGAAAATGTAAGAGAACAGATACGTAAGACGAATGAAGACGCTGTAACGACTACAAACGCCGTGAAAGTGCCGTTTCAAGGCACTACAAAACAGGCTCGAATTGACTGGATAAACGAACGCTTAAAAGCGATTGACAGCCGGGTAGCTTTTATTAAGGCACGAACGGACCAACTGCTTAAGGCGCTCAAATCGTCGGGTTCATCAAACTACGATACGATTTCTAAAGCTGTAACGTCGGTACTGTCGCTTATTCCGTATGTCGGTCCGCTTGCTACCTACTTTTCCGGTAAGGAAGCAGCCGCGCAACAAATCGAGCAATACAAGCTACAAACCTTACTACAGGACTACGTAAAAGACGCCGGACAATTAGCTGAAATCCGTAAGAGTCTGGTAGACGAACTACAGGTTACACCGACGCCAAACACGACCACAACGGACTCAACGAGCAACGCACCAACGGCCGTACAGACGTGGTACTATCTGGCTGGCATGGGTTTACTCTTTCTACTACTTGTCTGGTATCGCAGACGCAACCAAAAACGCCGGTAAAATGAAGCAGGGTTTTATAATTCTGGCAATCGTGCTAATGCTTGTTCTCTACATTCTGAACAAGGTTAATACGGCCAAACAATTAGAATTTAACGTCGGGCTACCCAAAAACATAAGCCTGAAAGGTGGACAAATTTCGTTTGATCTGCCGCTTAATACGCAGAACGTTTCTAGCGGTTCGGTAAACGTTAAATCGGCTGATTTCGACGTGCTATCTGCCGGTAAGTTTTTGGGTAAGGCGCTGGTTCTGCAACCCACGACGATAACACCCAAAGGCCAAACGACCCTACCCGTTCGGGTTACGATCTCCTACTTTGATCTACTCAGCGCAGCCGGTTCAATTGTGAACCTGTTCAAGTCGGGTAAGATTGGGTTGACGCTGGACGGCTTAGTTTATGCCGAAGGGTTCCAAGTGCCTGTAAAACAGTCGTTCGAGTTTGATTATAAACAAATCCTGTAAACTATGAATGACGACGTACCCTACAGCATAGGCGACCAATGGAGCGTCTATTACAATCCTGACAACGACTACCAGGCGTTCAGGGACTTCTACGAAAACGTTGGCTGGTCTTATACAACTCCGTCAGACCCAAAACTAACGGCCGATGTGACGACCGCTAAAACAGAAGCCCAAACAAGCGGTAATACGAAGCTGGCTAACACGCTGGATTTTATTCTGAAATACGGCGATAAGGCACTAACAGTACTGACTAAAAACGGCATCATTCGAAATCAGAATTTAGTGCAGGGTGGCTACACCTTCATTGATACCGATACGGGGCAAAAGGTAGGCGCAACCAACCAAGCGCCGGATACTTCGAGCCGGGTATTTAACCTTGATTTCACAGACCCGAAAGTATTGATTCTGACGTTCGGGGCCGTTCTGACCTTCTTTTACTTCCTGTTTTTCAGGCAACCCCAAAGTACTAAACGCTAACCCTTAATCAATTCTCTTTTTTAACCAAACCCTTAATTCAATGGCAATCAGACAAGTAGGTTATTTGGCGGGAGTATCGCCCATTTTCGTAGACGATACGACCGTACCAGGCAAGTACATTGTAATGACTGGTGAAAACGGAACACTCGTCGTTAAAGTCCCGGCGTATGCTGACAATATGCGGACTAACACAACCAACGGCGACCCGGCGCAATTCGTATTCCCTTACACCTCTGACCAATGTACGTTGGGGCCGTATTCATCTAACCAGGCTATTGGTGGGGTTCCGGCTCACAAAAAGCCTACGGTTACAAATGATGTGTACATGAACGTACAGGCAGGTTGGGCCGATGTAGCGGCAACGTCTGGCGCTGGCAGTGGTTCCGGCTCTGGCAGTGGTTCAGGTTCAGGCTCTGGTAGCGGTTCCGGTTCAGGCAGTGGTTCAGGTAGCGGTACGGGTACGCCAACCACGACCGACAACAACTACAGCGCACCCACTGTAATGGAGCAAGTGAAAACGTTCCTGACAAATTACTGGTGGCTGGTCCTGTTGATCGTGCTGGCGCTGTTCTACAAACCGATTATGTCCGCGCTGGGCATCGGTGGTAAGAAACGCCGGTTCCGGTAGAACTCGATAACCCCAACCCGACGACGATAGAACCGGGCAACCTGAACAGGCAGTAAGACCCGGTTTACTTTCTCAAATCCTTAACCATCTCGAAAAATGGCAAAGCCGAAAAAGTACAAGAAATCTCCTAAGTCTACTGCTTCTGAGGAAGTTTGGGCGCGTCACTTTGCTGATTGCAAAGACGTTGACAAATACAATGCAGAGCTTATCAAGCAGAAAGCGCGTAAGAAAAAGCTGATTTCTGACGTGCGAAAACTTAAGTCGAAGAAATAAACAGCCCCCCGGCCGTAGTAATCTCTCCCCTGCCTGTAGGATGCGTTGCAGGGTTGCGGCCGGGCTGTTTCTCATCCTTTAACCCACTACCCCGAACATGGCTAATCTGAGTAATGCAATTGAACACCTACGGCTAAATCATACGCCGTATTGGTGGCTGTTTTCAGGCACTACGAAAGTCGGACAGTACACCAAGTCGGACAACTTAGACGACAGTATAGCACACTTGCAAAACTCTGTCGGTCTGTTACCAGACGGTAACTACCGGCTCAAGTCGTCAGACAAAGAGAACAACCATTCGGGAGCCGTTCAAATCTCATTCAACACGTCGGCAAATGCCCCGGCTCAACCTGCTACAGCTATGCAAACGGCACTTTCTACCAACGCTTACGGGGTTCCTGACCACGTACTAAAAACCATTCAGGAAGAAACCCGCAGAACGTTGCTATTCGAGCAAATGAGCCAACAGTTTGGCCCAATGGCTGAAATGGTGAAAGACCTTGTAAAGCGGGTTGAAAAGATTGAAAAGTACTTAGCTGACGACGACAAAGACGGAATACCGAACTTCTTAGACACGACTAAAAAAGTGTCTGATACCGTCCAGGCAGCAAGTGAAATGAAAAAGGTTTTTTCGGGCGGTAAGCTGTTCGGATAACCCCTTTCCCCTTGCAACCCCAAACCTCTACCCTAACACATGAAAACCAACCAAGCTATTACCCTGCACTCGAACACGAACGAAGTGCAGGAAATTACCAAAGACTACGTAGAAGGGCTGTTTATCCGAATGTTTAACGCCCTTGAAGATGCAACCGGGGACACGGTTACGGCCGTAACGGTGATTGAGAAAATTACGGAAGGCATCGAAGCAGACCCCGAATTTTCTAAGCAGGTTCTTACGCCGGAAAACATCGGCAAATGTCTGGAACTGAAAAAGAAGTCAGACGCCGGTACGATCAAGCTAACGGACATTGAAGACGCTTTTCCGGCACTGGTCGAAAAGGTTCCGTTCTGGTCCATCGTGAAAACCTTTGTGAAATAAGCCGATGAAGAAACGGACGCTTTTAGGCTCTGCTTTTGCGCTGGCAATGGCTAGTATGTTGGGCGGAACGGCATCGGTTCCGGTACGGGCTGAAAACGCCCAAATCGCACAGACCAACGGTTCAGGCAGTGGCTCAACGACTGAACAACCCACAACGGCCAACGACGAACGGCCGGTACTGGCATCTGTTGACAAATACGGCAACGGCTCCAGTAAACCGACGTGGTTCCCACAACGCCAATACGCCAAATGGTGCAGCCAGGCCGGTAGTGGCAAGACCAACACAATCAAGCGTAGCAGACGCCTACGGCGCAAGCATAGACGCTCATAAAACGACTATTCCTAAACCTTTAATTCGCTCTGACCGTGGAAGATAGATTACAGAAAGCAAACGACGGTGCTTATAATAACCTGCTTATTGTGGCTTTAACCTTATTGGCCGTATATCTGGTTGTTAGTGGTTTCTCGAAGTCTAAAAAACAAACCTATCTCGACACGGCCGGAACCGATACGAATACCCAACAGGCGCAAGCCCTACGGGATGCAATGAACCGTTCGGGCGTTGGTATGCTGATGTCAGTAGACGGTACGGACGTTGATTTGATCTTTCAGACAGCCCAGCAGATTAAAGACTATTCAGCCGTTGCCGACTCTTACCGAGTGCTTTACGGCTCCGAACTAACGCTTGATCTGCAAAGCGAATTGAGTAGGACCGATCTACAGAAGTTCTACGACATTATCTACAAACGGGGTTCTAATCCAACCGTACCGACTACGCCAACCGGGGGAACTTCGAGCAACTACACAAAACAGGTAAAGGCAAAGCAAACCGTAAATCTTCGCGTCTTCGATAAGCCGCAAAACATCCTACGGCAAGCAAAAGCCGGTGAAGTAATCGGCACGTATGACGGTGAAGCAGATTTGACCGTAACGGGCAAAAAGGAACGGTTCGTAATTGTCAAAACTCCGCACTGGTTCGACTTCCTGTATGATGTGAAGGTGTACGTTCACAAAGGCTCTGTAACGATCTCTTAATATGGCACTTGCTTACGAAAACTTAGTACCGGCCGCTTACCGTTCGGCTTTCATTCAAAAGGTTGTTGCAGTCTCCAACCGGCTACAGATTGACCCGAATTGGTTAATGATCGTCATGCGGTTTGAATCGGCTGGAACGTTTTCGGCATCGGTCAAAAACCCGAACGCAGAAGCCTACGGACTGATTCAGTTTACGCAGAACGGTATTAGCGGTTTGGGCGTAACGTTGGCCCAACTCCGAACGATGGACGCCGTTACCCAACTTGATTGGGTAGAAAAGTATTTGGCTCGCTACAAAGGCAAAATGACGGATTTGTACCAGGTGTACATGGCTGTATTTGCCCCGGCTTACATCGGGCGTCCTGACGCTCAGAAAGTGTACGTTTCACCTTCAAAAGCCTATACAGCCAACAAGCCGCTCGATACTAACAATGACGGTGTAATTACCGTAGGCGAAATCAAAGAAGTCATTAAGCGGTACGTTCCGGCCGGGTTTGAAAATGTCGCACCGATGGAACCGGCTGTTCCAATTCTGGCAGCCGTAGCCGGTGTAATTCTTTTAACCAAAATACTCTCTTAAAATGCCCCGTTCTACCCGACTGATTACAGAATCTCAAACGCTGGAATTACCCTATGTTAGTGAAATCGCTAACGTTAGCGGCATCGGCAACGTATATGCAATTCCGTCAGAAGAATTAGACGACGTGGATAAAATTACGGACCAGGCTTTACGCAACGCCGTAATGAACACGATGTACCGGCTTCTACCCGGCCAACGGCGAACGCTAGCAAAGGGTAAGTATCAAATCATTTGTTTGAGCAACACAACCGCTTTTCTAAGCTGTAGCGGGTTATTGGCTCCGAGTATCAAACCGGCCAATTAGGGCCAACAGTAGGCGGCTCAAATACCACATAGGTAGCCGCAACGGGCCGGGCAAACGTCCCGGCCTTTTTTCTAACCTTCCTTTGATCTTGATGAAACGTTTTTTACTCACGCTGCTGCTGGCAGTGAATAGCATCTGCCAGGCTGGTACGCACTGGAAACCACAGACGTTAGTCTACTCCGATAAAGTTCCGGCTCAATACCGGGCCGCTTTTGTCGAAGAAGTCAGAACCGTATCGGCAAGGCTGGCCGTAAAACCGGACTGGTTAATGATCGTCATGCGATTCGAGACCGGGGGAACGTTTCGATCCAACACAAAAAACCGCTATTCCGGGGCCGTTGGTCTTATCCAGTTTATACCCCGAACGGCGCAAAGTTTAGGCACTACAACGGCGGAACTCAGCCAACTAAATCCGGTTGAACAACTGGCTTACGTTGAACGCTATTTCATGCCCTACCGGGGCCGTATGAAAGACGTGTACGACGTGTACATAGTGGTATTTGCTCCGGCCTTTTTGGGGCGTCCTGACGACCAGGTACTATACCGGGCCAACGGCCGTACCGAACTCGATAGACGCCGTTACCGGCTAAACAAGGTACTCGATACAAACCGCGATGGCTTAATAACTATCCGCGACGTAAAGGCGCAAATTGGCCGGTTCGTTCCGGCTAACTCCTAACCCTTCTCTATGAAAACCTTTGATGAACTACAGGCCGACGAACAAAGCCTAAAGGCTCAATTACTCAAAATTGAAGCGGATAAAGTAGAAGCGGCCGAACGGCAACGGGCGGAACAAATCGACGCTATTGCACAGTACGAAGACCAGGCTACTGCCTACCGTAATCAAGCGGCTAAGGCGGCATCTGAAGACGATAAAAAAAGACTTTACCAGTACGCTGAAGATGCAGACGAGCAAGCCCTACAGCTACGGAAAGAATTAGGGCTACTGCCTGACGGACTGCCAACAGAAGCCGAACGAGTACAGGCAAAAAAGCTCAAAACCCTACGCTCGATTAACGGCCTACTGTTAAAGGCTATGTTCGCGTTCGTAGCCTACTTGTTTGCAGACTTTACCAGTGGTAAATTAGAAATGGGGTTTATCTCCTTCGCGCTCAAATCAACCGCGCAAATTTTCTATTGCATTACGGCCGCTTTAGGTTCTGTCTGGTTAGTCTGTATCTCCTTGTACGCTTTCGTTTCGGGCTACTGTGTCAACGATTTAAAGACCGATTTTCAAAGCCTTAGCCCTACTGCCAGGCTCTCAGTATTGGCGGCACTACTGGCCGCAATCCTTCATTTTTTAACGGCGGTTGTTCCTCATGCAAACTAACCTTACCCTACTCGAACCTTTCGCTAATTGCGTCTATCAACGCAATAACCAGAACATTGCCAGTGTTCCCGTTGCCGGTACGGTTCCGGCCGGTACGTTGAACGTAAAGGCCGTATTTACCCCTATCAAGTTTGCCCAATCGGACGTTCAAACGCTCGAAGCCGCTTTACCAATAACCCGAACAATTCCGGTTGATAAGGCCGGGAATTTTGGCGGTTCGGTCGATCTGCCAGGCGGCTTTTATTCGCTTACGGTATCGGCTGGCAACCTGACCCAAACCGTGAAAGTTGGAGCTGGTGAAGTGTTTGTATTGTTCGGGCATAGCTTCATACAAGGCGGTCACGATGTAGCCAACCAACTACCGGCGACCGATGGGCGGGTACTAACGTTGCTCGATGATCTGTCAACGAAGAACTACCAGTTTGGACCGCTTACGGGTAAGGTTGGGCCGTATCACGGTACGCCGGATAGTTGGGGCCAATTAGGGGACAAGTTGGTAAAGCGGTTGGGCGTACCAGTGCTGTTTTATGGTTGCGCCTACGGTGGTTCCAATATTCTGCAAAACTGGCAGCTACTAACCGGCCAAACCCGAACGCAGCTACCCCCCGGCCAAACAAATCCGGCAACCCGGCAACCCTTCGAGCCGTTGGAAGTAGTTATGGCTTCTTACGTGCCAAAAACGGGCGTTAGAGCGATTTTAGTAGAACATGGCTACAACGATAGGGGAACGGACAAAGAAACGTTTAAAGAGCGTTTTCGCTACGTTTTCGATTATGTACGCAATACGTACAATAAGCCGGATTTAGCCTTAGTCGTTGTTCAGGAACAAGTAAGCCAGGTTCCCGGCACACTGGCAGACCCCACAACGGCGCAAGGGTTAGCCGAACTAATCCAGACCTATAAGCAGACCTACAAAGGGCCGGATTTTAACGCTACTGAGTGGAACGGCTTATTTGCTCAACATGACCATTTGTTTGGTCCTGCCTTAGCTCAGTTTGCAAGCGACTGGAACACGGCGCTATCTAATACTTTCCTGACCAGTACAACCCCTTACGGCACACAGTCAACGCCGGACGTTTTCCCGGCCGTTCTGTACAACGCTCCGATAACGAGCGTAAAGCCGGTTGATTGGCTACTACTGCTAGTTGCGGCCGTTGTGCTGGTTGGCGTCTACATCTGGAAGAAAAAGTATTTAATGACTGCCTTTCTGATACTGGCATTACTGGCGTTAGGGCGGTCAAGCGGAAAACTTTAGAACGTTGTTTAATTGGATTTTAGAACCGCATTAAGCCGGGCAAATTGACCCGGCTCAATCTTTAAACTGGCCGTTTAGCACTAATTCGCTTAACTCAGCTTCTAATTTCTTACATCGTTCGACTAATTCTTTCAAAAGCTGTTGTTCCTCTTTCCTTTGTTGATAGAGTTGAAAACATATGTTAATCAACCCGTTTGATTGCTTTACAAGCTCTGTCAGTTGCTTTTTATCTTCCATGTCCTTCATTTGTTCGGAGAACTAATTTATGATTGCTCAGTTAGTTAAATCCAATTTTCTTAAAGAAATAGTTAGGGAAGGGACTAAAACGCTGGTTTTGTCGAACCCGGTTAAAGTAGTTATCAAAGCGGCCGTATTGCGCGACCTGCAAAAAGCCTACCCTTTGCACGAAGAAACGGGCGGGGTTCTTTACGCCGTTCCTACGGCCGGGGGCTTGATCGTAAACCGATGGAAGCAACTACCCAACCAGTTAACCGGGGACGCTCGAAAGACGGCCTATAAGCCGCTTAATTCCGGCGTCGAAATGGCAAACGCACTAGCGGCCGGGGCGTTGCCTATCCGGTTCCATTCACACCCAGTAAGCATTTACGAAAACCCCTATGATAGACAACCGTTGCAGTGGTTTCAAAAGACCAGTGTAGCCGATAGGCACAACAGCTATTTACCGCTTTCGATTGAAGGCTATACGGTGGTTTTGCCCGATGGATTACTAACGGCCAATGACAGAAGCGGTACGGATGTCCGGTTTTATCTATACGGTGGTTTCGTTGCGCCAGATAGTCTAAAGGCTCTGTTAACGTCGGAAAAGGTGTATATCTACTTTGCTGTTCTGGTTGTATTCCTGACGTATTTATTTGGCGGGTTTCGTCGGTCTGTAACGATCTTACTTATTGCGGCTGTACTCAGTGTAATTGTATTCGTAGCCGAAAAGCGGCCAACGGGCATAAAGAACGCTGACGGTGATTTAGTAATCTCAATCCCTTAACTCACAATCTAACCCTTTTATGAAGACAGTATTACTCTATTGTGTGCTGGCCTACGTCATTTACAGGCAGTTTTATCAAGCTCAGCAACTTAAAGACATAGAAGCCAAGCTACCCAAAAACGCACCCTTAGATTTTAATTCTATTTACACTCAATAACCAGCAAACCGGATGGAGTACTTTAAACAATTGGAAGACAAGATTAAGCAGTTTATTGAATCGGTTAAGGCCGACGTTAAGTCTATAAAAAACGCTCTTACGCAGAAAGCCGATAAGACCTATGTAGACAACCAGCTACAGAGAAAAGCAGACAAAGTAAACATCATAAAGTTTGTGACTGTCATTGTACCAGATGAATCGGAGTTTGATACTTTGTTAGAACAACAGGTTCAGCAATCGACAGAAAACAACGACTGTAGGATAGTACAGTTTAGTTTCAGTACGGTACAAAACAATTCAAATTATTGGCTGGTAAACGGTATTGAAGCAGGAGCTATTCTGACGTTTGTATAATCTTTTTTTTAACCACTAATCAAATGATTACACAAGACAACATAACCTTAGCCCAACGGCTACAGGCTCCAACGCCCAAATTTTTTAGAACGCTCCGTACTGTCGGTATCGTGTTAGCGGCCGTAGGTGGGGCAATTGTAGCGGCTCCGGTAGCGCCAATAGTGGCAACGATAGGCGGCTATCTGGTAGCGGCTGGCGGTGCAGCAACGGCCGTATCAAGTATTACAGTAGACTTTACCGCTTTGAATAATAAACAGTAGGTTACTACTGTGTTACGGTGGGTAAGTAAAAAGCCGGTTCGCTTGAACCGGCTTTTTCTGTTAATTAGGTGTGTACTGTAATGTAATTTATTCCTAAAACTTAGGGCCATTTCCGGCCTTCGTTATAGTCACTGTTATACCTTGTATTGACAAACCTGTAACCGTATTCAGGTTTATTGAATTTCCGGCAAAAGAACCATTCCCAACGGTCTTAACCGCATAGGTTGAGCCATTATAAAAAATGGAAGTTGTGTGTGCAGGAATCTCAAAGGTGTTATTCTTCATGGTTACTGTATATGTGTCATCGTCATCTTTGAATACTAACTCATCACTCGATTTGCCTTTTGATACGTACAAGTTGAATTTATAAACCTCTGTAGCACTTGCCCCATTAGTTCCTTTTGAATATTGTGTAGTAGTAATGTTGTATGAGCCGGTATATTGCTCACGCGGGTCAACGTCAGAATTTTTACAACTGGCTACCGCTAACAGGGTTAGGGTTGCAAGGGAAAGGGATTTTAAACGTTTCTTCATTATGCTTGTGAACGGGGGTTTTATATGAAGGTGCAATTATATGAACTTTTCGTATATGTCGTCATCGACAAAAGCGGCTAATCTGCGGGTATAGATTTCCATTGTCTTATGATCGGAAAAGCCGTTTTGTTCCTGTAGTCTCCGAGTGTGAAAGCCAAGCCGTATTGCTTTGATATTGCCGGTATGTTTCCAGCCGTACAGGGTGTACTTTGCCCCCGTAATACTTAACTCCTTCAATACTTTGCAGTGCCGTTGATAGAAATGGTTCTTTCCTACCGGGTTGGGGCCGGGCGCTCCTTCACTGCCAAACACGTAGAAATCTAAGTCGTAGTTTCTAATCCCTAAATGCTCTATCAGTTCGTCTAACGGTTTGGGCATCGTCGGCGTTTTCGTTTTACCTTTCTTAGCCCGTTTGCCGCTAATCTGTACTGTCTTATGCTTCAAGTCCCTAACTCTCAGTAAACGGACTTCTTTACCAGGCCGGGCAAAACAGTAATGTATAAAGTAGATAAACAGCAAAAGCCGGTAGTCCTGAGTACTGATAAGGTGGTTAAATATCCGTTCCGCTTGTTCGTCGGTATACGGTTCGTGTAGCTCTGATTCTTTAGCCTGTACTAACTCGACATCTACAGCCGGGCTAACGTCGAACCGTTTACGTCCTTTTTTGGTGAACCAGTTGCAGAACGTTTTTAATTGGTTGATCTCCTTATTTCGGGTAGTTGGGTCCGAGTGCAGCGCTAATATGTAGGTTCTATATTGTTCGCACAATTCGGGCGTAAGCTCCTTTGTTACAATCGTTTCTAGCTTATTTTTCTTAATAAAGTCCTGAAACTTGCGCCCGAAATTCTTATACACCTTATACGACGTATCCACTAATTCAGACTGCTTAACAGATAAATACGTTTGTATGTCTTCGAGCAAGGTAGGCAATCGTTCAGGCTTTGCGGCCGGGGTTGGTTTGTGGTTTAGGTCTGGATTGTAAACCGCGCCGTTTTCGAGTTGTTGGTTAATAAACTTTATCCATCGCTGGGCTTCTTTCAGCCGGGCGGCTGGCTCCCTGATCTGATTGAACCGAGAAAAGAACCGGCGTTCTTTCTTTTGGGTCTTTACGTTCCATTGGTAGAACTCGATTAACCAGGTTTTAGCCGGGTCTAATTCGTAAGAGTACAGTTTACAGTGTCGGAATGGTGGAACTCCTAATGTGCCGTTTTCAGGCAATTGCATAAGCGTTATTGTTAAGCGATTTGTTAAGTTCAGGTGGCTATACATGGAAAAAGGCTGTTTATCGAATGATAAACAGCCTTTTACGTTGTTTGCTGTGGAGATAGTCGGATTCGAACCGACGGCCTCTACAATGCCATTGTAGCGCTCTAGCCAACTGAGCTATACCCCCGTTTGCGTTTTGTGGGTGCAAATATGAGCAAAAAATCACAGCAACTCAACTTCAATTTTAAAAATTTTACATCTTCCTCAGTCTCACGTACCTACTTTACCGCTTACTACCAATTGCGTCAATAGACTTTGTTTTATGATATTGATTCTGTAGTTTTGACTATAGTCCCTCCGACACCTATGCATACGGTTTATATCATTTACAGCCCCTCAACCGATCAATATTTCATCGGTCAGACCAAAGACCTCAAAATCAGCTTGTGGCAGCATAATGCCAAAACGGTGGCGGCTACGGCCGACGGCAAGCCCTGGGAACTGAAGTTTACCCGGCAGTTTGCCACCCGCAACGAGGCCCTGAGTCTGGAAATGAAACTGAAGCGGAGAGGCCGGGCTGAATGGGAAGAAATGATCAGCGAAGCCGCTCAAACTGTTTAATTGCTGTAGCCGAAAAGCCACCCCATCGGGCGGCTTTTTTGTTGATGCCCCATGGCGCAGGAATTAGACATTGTGGATGAACAGAATCGGCCGCTGGGTCGCCGGAAACGCAAACGAGACATCGAACGCGACGGCGACTGGCACCGTACGGCCCAGATTTTTGTCCTGAATCAGCGAAACGAATTACTGCTGACCCTCCGTCACCCCGACAAGGAGATTCTGCCCAACTACTGGGACATCTGCATCGGTGGCCACATCGAACCCGGCGAAACCTACGACGAAGGCGCCCTGCGCGAAACCGAGGAAGAAGTCGGCATCCGGCCGCAGCCTGGCGAGTTGCAACCCCTGGGTATTGTATCCGTAGAGATGATTGACGAGCGCATTCCCCTCCGCGACCGCGAACACGCTCAAGTGTACGTCTGGCAGGTGACCTTTGACCTTACCGATTTTACGCCCCAGTCCGACGAAGTGGCCGACATGCGGTTTGTGCCGCTCGACTACGTTCGGCAGGACTTGCTGGCGGCTACCTCCTCATTCCGCTACACCCCGCCCCGGCCAACGTACCTGCGGATGCTGGAACTGCTGACCGACGCGTTAAAGACTACCGAGTAGCCGACACGGTGCGTCAGAACGGCCGCAGGGCCTTCACAAACCGACCTTTGAAGTAATTGGAATACAGATTATCCTCCCGCACCCCGCGCGATGATGACGCGTGAATGAACCGGATGTTTTCGGGACCGTTCACCTCCGTCACGATACCCGTATGCGATACGTACCCCGCCTTGCCGCTGTCGGGCACGAAGAAGATCAGATCGCCCGGCTGAATTTCCTTGACATCCACCTCGTACCCCACCTCCGACTGCTGCCATGAGATGCGGGGCATTCGCAGACCCACCGTGTTGAAAACGGCATAGACCAGTCCCGAGCAGTCGATGCCGGACGTAGTATTACCGCCGGAGCGGTAGGGCGTTCCGGTGTAGGTTCGCGCAATTTTGACCACTTCGGGCACGTAGCGGTTTTCGTAGGTACGTGTGTCAACCACCTTACCGGTTGGCTTGGCCGGTACGGCGGGAGCGCGCTTAACCGACGAACGGGTAGCGACGGAGCGGCTGGTGGACGGGCGACGGCTGACGGAATGAGAGGGGCCGGAGGAGCGGAAAACTTCGCAGGAAGTAAGCGAGATGAAGAGCAACGAACTGGTCAACAGGGGCCGCCAGGCAGCCCGCAGGGTCGTTGTAATGGGCATAGAATAGTGGCTACGGTTATGTCCGGGGGTAGAGACGCCCTTTGTCTATAGGAATCGTCTCTACCACCTTAACGCAACCTATTAAATTTTCATTGTTAGCGCAATGCGTTTGCGCACTAAATCGACCTCCAGCACCTTTACTCTTACTTTCTGGTGCAGTTTCACCACCTGATTCGGGTCCGATACGAAGCGATTGGCCAATTGTGATACGTGGACTAAGCCATCCTGCTTCACCCCAATGTCGACAAAAGCCCCGAAGGCCGTGATGTTCGTCACGACGCCGTTCAGTATCATGCCCTCATGCAGGTCTTCAGGTTTGCGTACCCGCTCGTCGTATTCAAACACGGCCAGTTGTTCGCGGGGGTCGCGGCCGGGCTTTTCGAGTTCGGCCAGAATGTCGCGGAGGGTTGGCAGCCCCACCGAGTCGGTAACGTAGCGTTCGGGACGAATCTGTTTACGTAGTTCAGGCTTCCGGATCAGGTCGGCTACGGTACTGCCGACGTCGGTGGCCATACGCTCCACCAGCGCATACCGCTCGGGGTGAACGGCGCTGTTGTCCAGCGGATTTCGGGCTCCTTCAATACGTAGAAAACCGGCCGCCTGTTCGAAGGCTTTCGGACCTAATCGCGGTACTTTTTTGAGTTGGTCGCGGGAGGTGAACGCACCGTTCTGCGCCCGATACGCCACGATGTTGCCGGCCAGTTGCGGCCCCAGGCCCGACACGTAGCGCAGCAGATACGCACTGGCCGTATTAAGCGATACGCCGACCTGATTCACGCAGCTTTCAACGACGGTATCGAGGCTGTTTTTGAGGTCAGTCTGATCAACATCGTGTTGATACTGCCCCACCCCAATCGATTTGGGGTCGATCTTCACCAGTTCGGCCAGCGGGTCCATCAACCGCCGACCGATGCTGACCGCTCCACGTACCGTTACGTCCTTATCAGGAAACTCCTCCCGGGCCACCTCCGACGCGGAATACACCGACGCCCCCTGTTCACTCACCATGAAAAGCGATTTGCCCAGATTCAGCTCCCGGACAAACTCCTCGGTTTCGCGGCCGGCCGTACCGTTTCCGATGGCAATGGCGTCGATTTTGTATTGCTCCACCAACCGCCGAACCGTCTGGGTAGCCTGTTGCTTCTGGGCGTCAGATTGCGCAATGTAGATGACCGCATCGGTCAGCAGATTGCCCTGCGCATCCAGGCAGACGACTTTGCAGCCGGTCCGGTAGCCGGGGTCAATGGCCAGCACCCGTTGCTGCCCCAAGGGCGGACTGAGCAGCAACTGCCGCAGGTTGTCGGCAAAAATCCGGATGGCTTCCTGGTCGGCCTTGTCTTTCGACTGTTTGTCAAATTCGGTTTCGAGCGAAGGCTTCAGCAGTCGTTTGTAGCCATCGCGAATGGCCAGAGCAACCTGCTCTTTACTCCCGGGGAGGCCACGCAGAAACTGCCGTTCCAGCCGTTCGACAGCCGCGTCCTCGTCGGGCGAGATGGAAACGGCTAGAATTCCTTCCGCTTCGCCCCGCCGAATGGCCAGCAGCCGGTGCGATGGCACGCGACGGAGGGGTTCGGCAAAGTCGAAGTAGTCGCGGTACTTGGCCCCCTCAGCGTCCTTCCCCTTCTTGACTTTCGACGTAATGATGGCTTCGCGCTCGAACAGGTTCCGGATGCGCTGCCGGGCGTCAGCATCCTCGCTGATGCGTTCGGCCATGATGTCGCGGGCTCCCTGCAAGGCATCCGCCACGGTCGGAACCTGGTCATTGACGTACCGTTTGGCGATCCGCTCGACGTCGTTCTCCCGCTGGCTGAAAATCAGATCGGCCAGCGGTTCCAGCCCCCGTTCAATGGCAACGGTCGCCCGGGTTTTGCGCTTCGGTTTAAAGGGCAGATACAGGTCTTCCAGTTCCGTCATCGAGTCGACGGATTCCAGTTTCCGACGTAGCTCGGGGGTTAGTTTCCCCTGTTCGTCGATTGATTTAAGGATTGCGTCCCGGCGTTTATCGAGATCCAGCAGTTTCTGGTAGGTATCCTTAATCGCCTGAATCTGCACCTCATCAAGCGATGCGGTGGCTTCTTTTCGGTAGCGGGCAATGAACGGAACAGTGGCCCCACCGTTGAGCAGGTCGATGGTATTGGCAACAGATCGGGCGTTAAGATTGAGCTGGGCCGCGACCCGTTGTTCGGGGGTTTGACTCATGTAGTTGGTAATGCGTTCTACGTGCAAAAAAACGCCATACAACCCATTTGCCCATAAAAATCGACAAAAAAGTGTTGGCTATCCACTCGGCTAATTTTTCTACAAAATACGTATAACTACTTGGTTGATCACGTTTTATCCCGCTAAAAATAACAACCTGATCCACCTATCTTTGATTCTGTCAATGAGCGCCTTACGGCTATTCATCGGCAATCCATTCCTCTCATAAACTCTTATTGTATGGCAATCACACAAGCAATGTGGACCCACGGGCATGCGATGCAGGTGGAGTTTCCGGATCGAGTCCGGAGTGTGTGGCGAGCCGGTTTCTTCATTCGGGTAGTGGGGCAACCCAACTCGACAAACTGGTTTCATTTTGGCATCCCCACGGCCGTCATTGTCAATGACAAACGACAGATGGTCGATTCAGTGATGCTTCGGTTCCGGGCCGGGTCTCCGCAGGCCGCCGTAACCAACGTGCATGTTTACGACGGCGAAGGGCGCATTGCCACACACGACGGCCTGAACCTCTCGCCCACCGCCTTCGGGCTGGAGCGCTTTCAGGTCACGGGCAAACCCGACGTACTCTGGGGTATCGGCATTTCGGTGGGTGTGCGCTTTTCGGGCACGACCGACGCGCAGAACACGCTCGAATTCAGCGCGGCTGGCTGCGACTTTAACCTGTTCGAAACGGTTCGTCTGCACACGAAAGTGCTCACCCAACCGACCGTTTCCATCGACACGATGATTAACTCGATGCGGCAGGTATACGAACCCGCTGGTATCCGGGTAGTACACATGAGCAACGAAACGCTGAACCTCCCCGATCTGAACGTAGTGGACGTAGGCGGCTGTACGCGGGGCGAAACGACAACGGAACAGAATCAGTTGTTCAACAACCGCAACAATGTTGGCCGCAATGATGTGGTCGTGTATTTCGTCCAGGCTACCAACCCGCCCTACAACGGCTGTGCAGCCCACCCGAGCGGTCGGCCCGGCGCGGTGGTGGCCAGTGGCGCCACCCGCTGGACCCTGGGCCATGAGATCGGCCACGTATTGGGTCTGTCGCACGTGAACGACAACAACCGACTCATGACTGGCAACGGTACGGCCAACATCACGAATCCGCCCCCTGATCTGATCAACTCAGAAATCAGCACCATGAAATCGAACGCGCTAACCGTAAACGCTTAATCGCATGGCACTTTCCCCAACCGAACTCCGGCTGCGACTAAGCAGCGATGAACCGGACTACGCGCAACTAGCTCAACTGATCGACGGGTCGGACGTATCCGTTCTGTTGCAGTTGGCCAACGACCCCGACCCGATGCTGGCGTCGAAGGCCGTTTACCTGGCCAGCCTGCTGCCCAATCCGCAGGCTCATGACATCGTTGTAACGGCGTCGAACAGCCCCCGCGCCCTCGTTCGGATAGCCTCCGCTTCGGCGCTGGTCAACCTACCCGATGAGGTTCGGTACCCCATCGCCGACCGCCTGATCGATGCCGACGACGTAAGCGTCAAGAAGCTGGCCATCAAGGCTGTGGAACAGGCGGCACCGGCTGCACTGAAGCAGAAGCTGGATCGTATGAGCCGGGAAAACCCCTCGGAAATGATCCGGAATTTATCGAAAACGACCTTACAGAAAATCAACTAAACCTTCTTTTCCAAATGGCCTTAGCACAAGCAATGTGGGCGCACGGTCACACCATGCAGATTGAAGTGCCCGGAAACATACAGAATCAATGGCGGGCTGGTTTTTTCATCCGCGTCATTGGACGACCCAACACGACCAACTGGTTTCATTTCGCCATCCCGACGCCGGTGATTGTCAACGACAACCGCCTGGCCATCGACTCAGCCCTGATCCGCTTCCGGAGTAATTCGCCCCGCGCCAAAATCACCAACGTCCACGTATTCGACGGAGAGCGCCGGATTGCCGCTCACGACGGGCTGAACCTCGCCCCATCGCCCTGGGGGATGCACCGGTTCGCCGTACCCGGTCGGCCGGAAGTTCTGTGGGGACTCGGCGTGACGCTGGGTGTATCATTCACGGGTGCCACCGAAGCCGAAAATACGCTGGAAATCAGCGCGGCCGGCTGCGATTTGATGCCTTGATTAGTAATACATTCAGAAAACAAGAAAGCCCCAACCGGGGCTTTTTTAGTTAGTTCTTACGTACGCAATAGGCAAGGCCGACTTACTCCATCTCCACCAGATACGGCAGATACGGCTCCAGCCGGTCGGTATCACGGAACGCGTCGAGGTGTTGCAGCTTACTCTTGTAGGCGTCGTAGCGAAGTTCAACGTAGAAATCGTCGAGGCTATAAAGCAGATATACGTGTTCGTCTTCGTAACGATTAGCCAGTATGTCACCCTTGAAATATAGAATATCCAACTGTTCGTCAGCGGGGAGCGTAGTAAAATAGATGGGTGTCATAGTACGGCAGCGTTTCAATAGCCAAAGTAAGCAAAAACGCGGCCCGGCCGCAAGGCTCCCGTAGCACACAAGACGCACAACGTATGTGTGGGTTGTAGGATAGCCCCGGTAAGTGGTTTAAGATCAAACGCCAAGGTCTGACGGAACGTCAGACCTGACCCTACTCAGCCAGCTAGCCTGCCGGTACACCTGACCGGCCTATCCCCAAATACCCCACTGGTCAAATGTTCCGTAAGCGGGCGACCGCGACGGCGGACCGTTTAATTCACCCGCTTACGGAACGGCGGAACGTCATTACGCTGTGGTGTTTTCACCGGTCAGACGTACCGTCAGACCTTGTTGTCAGGCAATCTTCACCCGCTGGCCGCTCTTGGCAGCTTTGTAAATAGCTTCCACAATTATGATGTCGCGGAGACCTTCTTCGCCCGGCACCAGCATCGGCTTGCCGGCCATGATCGATGCCGCATCGTCGTCCATCTGACTGGCTTGCTGGAACGGCACCTGATACGGATGCTGGATTTTTCCACCGGGGTATTCGCCGGTCTGGCCATTGTAGGCTGAGTACGGCTCCATCTTCAGCATTCCCTTATCGCCGGTAACATAGAGATAGTTCATGTTCATGCCGAAGCTGGTCTGCACGGCCGCCCGTGCCCCACTCGGAAACTCCAGTTGAGCCATGGTCGTTTCGTCCAGTCCGTTTTTATAAATCTCCGGCCGAGACGTAAACTGCTGAGCCGTCACAGCAATCGGCTCCTCACCCGTAGCCAGCCGAGCCCCCTGCAATACGTACACGCCCATATCGTACATGACGCCCCCACCCAGCTCTTTTGTCTGCTTCCAGTGATTGGTACGGTTGTCGCGATAACCGGCCGAACAACTTACCATCTGAATCTTGCCAATTTTTCCGTCACGCAGCAGTTTTACATACTCCTGCGTGTTCGGCTCGTGATGCAGCCGGTAGCCGATGGCCAGCGACACCTTGTTTTTCTTGCAGGCATCGATCATGTTCTGGCACTCTTTGGCCGTGATGGCCATCGGTTTCTCGCACCAGACGTGCTTGCCCGCCTTAGCCGCCCGCACTACATACTCTTCGTGCATCGACGGCGGGAGCACCACGTACACCACGTCAATATCGGGGTTGTTCGCGATCTGGTCGAAGGTCTGGTAATTGTAAATGTTCTTATCTGGAATGTTGTACTTCTTTTTCCAGGTTTCGGCCTTTGCCGGCGTACCGGTTACGATACCGGCGAGGTAGCAATTTTTAGTTTGCTGGAGCGCCGGAGCCAGAAGATCGGTGCTGTAGTAACCCAGGCCGACGAGGGCTACCCCAAGCCGGTCCTTTTTGGGACGCGTAGCGCCCAGCAGCACGTTTGGTGAAAAAAGGGCCGATGCGCCACCAAGCGCGGCCGTTTGCAGGAAGGTTCTGCGCGTAGTCATAACGATTTTGGGTTTTCCTGAATAGACCTGAAAATATACTGGGAAATCCTACGTGTTGCTTGAATCGGCGGCTCTTTTGTTGGATAAATTACGGCACACGCCCTAAAAAGAGTATTGTTTAGCGTGTGTCAGATAAAAGAAATGAATGACCACCTTACTTCTGACAACTATGCACAAGCAAATCTTGTATTGTGAAGCCTTCAAGCGGCTCTATTAGGGTTTTGGCCCAATTAATCAGATGTATTGCAACAAAAACAAAAAAGCACTTAACATTTCTGCCAAGTGCTTGATTTTGAAGAGCCCCCAGTCGGGATCGAACCAACGACCTACTGATTACAAGTCAGTTGCTCTACCAGCTGAGCTATGGAGGCCTGTTTCATTCAAAACGTGGTGCAAAAGTAGCGTTTTAGGCTATACAACGCAACTAATGACCCAAAAAAGAGCGGACATATTTTTGACGTATGCCCGCTCCATTTGTATTCGTTAAGCTTGCGCTACCCGCAACTGATGACGTAAATCATCCAGTTGTTTCTGAGCATCAGCGATTTTCTTCTCAATATCAGCCCGGAGCTTGTCAGCATTTTTCGAGCGGGCGAAGAACTCAATATTGTTGTTGTACGTAGCAATATCGTTCTCGAGCGCCGAGATCCGACGACGGATGTCGCCTTCGCGCTTGCCACCGCCCCCATCACGACCGCCATCCCGGCCACCGCCCCGGGTTACTTCAGCTTCGTTTTGCAGCATCACGCGCTCCTTGTCTTTGGCCGACAGCTTACCCGTAGCACCTACCAACGCGTTGATGGCGTTGATGTACCGCTTCTGGGTTGACTGCATGTCTTTCTTCGGCACGAATCCGATGCTGTTCCACTCCTTCTTGAACTCGTTCAGTTGCGAGAGATCCGCGTTTTCGGTGGCGGCTGCTTCGATGCGCTCAATCAGGGCGATTTTACGAGCCAGATTACCCTCAAACTCACGCTCTGTTTCCTGGTTCTTCGAACGCTTCTTGTTGAAGAACGCATCACACGCAGCTTTGAACCGGTCGAAGATCGAGTTCTTCTGCTTTTCGGGTACCTGCCCAATGGTTTTCCATTGCCGCTGCAAATCGATCACCCGCTGTGTAGCCTCTGCCGATTCATCGCCCGAAGCCAGAATGGCTTCCACCTGTTCGCAGAGATCCGTTTTCAGCCGTAGGTTTTCCTCGCGCTTGCTTTCCAGTTGCTTGAAGAACTCACCTTTGTTGTGGAAAAACGTTTTCAGAGCCGCCCAGAACTTCTTGCTCAGTTCCTTACCTTCCTCGCGGGGCATTGGTCCTTTCAGCGCATTCCAGCGATCCTGCAGCGCCATTACGTCCTTCGTCTTATCGTTCCAGTCGTTGATGCTGTTGGACGTAAACGAGGTGAAAGGCACGAGGTCTTCGTAGATCTTCGATTTTTCTTCGTACAACTGAGCCGACTCTTTCCGCTGCTCGTTGGTCTGGCCACGTCGTTTTTCATACAACGTATCGAGGGCGGCTTTCATCCGCTGCCACAACACCTCCTGATCGGCCTTCGGAGCCGGCCCGATGTGCTTGTACTCCTCGAACATCGCATTGGCCTCATCGATGGTCTGCCGCGTCACGGGCGTTTCTTCCGATGCCTTAGCCAGCGCTTCGACCTTCTCGATCACCTCCGTCTTCAGCGTCGCGTTGCGCTTGCGGTCGAGTTCTTTCAGTTCGAAGTAGATGTTGCGGTTGCTGTAGTACCGGTCAACCAACGCGTGATACGTAGCCCACAGGGTCGCGTTGTGCGGGGAGTTCATGTTCCCGGCCGCTTTCCACTCATCCTGAATCTGCTTGAACTCGTTCCAGCTTGACTTCGGATCGCCGGCGTTATTTTCGTCGTTCTCGACCAGTTCGCGCAGGCGACGCAGCAGCTCGGTTTTGGTGGCAAAATTTGAATCCTTCGCCTTATCCAGGTTCTGGAAATAGGTATTCTTCAGACTCTTGATCTGCTTATACAGATCATCGAACTTCTGAACGGAATCATCAAACTTATATTCAAAGCCTTCGTCGGAACCGTTTTCCTGAACAAAGGATTGCAGGGCAGCTTCGCGCTCAGCCCGCTTCATCTGGTCGAACAGAGGTTTTACCTCTTTCAGCACCTGATCGGCCTTCTTAAAATCGCCGGGCGTTACGTTTTCAACGCTGACCCCAGCTAACTGCTGTTGCAGCAGATTGACGAAATCCTGCTTGGAGTATTGGCTGTAGTCGGCGGTCGGCTGGGCGGCTGTTTCGTCTTCCTGATCATCTCCTTCAGAAAGGTCGGCATACTGAGCGGTAATTTCCTCACTCACTACCGGCTCTGCTTCTTCCGAAGTAGCCGTCGGAGTATCTTCCGTCGGCTGCTCCGCCGACTCACTGCCGGTTACGACCAGTGGGGTTTCTTCTGCCGCGGTTGTCTCATCAGCGGTTTCGGCTTCCGGTTGTGGCTCGGTTTCAGCCGTTGCTCTCGGAGCGGCTTCATCTGAGGGAGATTCTGCAACGGGAGTCTCAGCAACCGGTTGTGGCTCAGCCTGAGTGTCATTCTGCGGCTCCGTTGCCGTTTCGCCAGTTGGTGCACTGACGGCTGGTTCGGTGGCCTGTACCCCTTCCGCTTCTGACGCAGTTTCTCCAGCTACCTCCGCTGATGACGGGGCATTCGGAGCTACCTCCGACTCCGGAGCAGGCGTAGTTTCTCCTGCTTCAGCGGTGTTCTGAGGTTGCGTTGCAGCTTCGTCCGGGTTATGTATAGCCAGCGTTTCGGTTGCCTGATTAGAGGGTTCCGGCTGCTGGTTAATTTCCTGTTCTTCGTTTGCCATGTTGAAAGCGTACCGATTACTTTTGCAAAATTACGACAAAATGCGGATTTTCTTGTAGTTCAGCCATTGAAAGCCGTTAAAACAAGTCCGGATGATGCCCTCTAAGATTAGTGATTTACGCAAGGAATACACGTTAAACGGTTTAGATACAGCAGATGTTTTACTGGATCCGGTTGCTCAATTCCGGCAATGGTTCGAGTCGGCCCTGAACGCCGGGGTTCCTGAGCCAAATGCCATGTATGTCAGCACAGTAGACCCTGAAGGGCACCCGGACGGACGGATTGTACTCCTCAAGGACGTCAGCGACGCCGGTTTTGTCTTCTACACAAACTACGATAGCCGGAAGGGCCACGACCTGATCAAGCACCCATTTGCCTCGCTTACTTTCTTTTACGCCGAGCTTGAACGTCAGATTCGGGTGCGGGGACGTGTTGAGAAAGTAAGCGCAGCGGAATCGGATGCTTACTTTGCCAGCCGCCCCCGGGGTAGTCAGATTGGAGCATGGGTGTCGAACCAGAGCACAGTCATCGCCGGTCGCGACGTACTGGCGCAGCGGCAGCGGGAATTGGAAGCCCAGTTCGACGGCCAACTCATCCCGCGCCCTCCGCACTGGGGTGGATTCCGGGTAATGCCCGACCAGATAGAGTTCTGGCAGGGACGCCCAAGCCGCCTGCACGACCGCATTCAATACCGTCGGGAAGAGAATGCCTGGATCATTGAGCGGCTGTCTCCATAACTGGATTCCCGCCAGTTCAGGGAGCGAATTCAGCGGCTCCGGTACGTCATCAACAAGCGAAAACCAGGCAGGGTACGTACTGTCGTCCCACGCTGGTGAATTCATGAAGCAAGCGTAAGTATATCTGATTCATTGACTCCTTACTTCCTAAACCTTCTTTCTCATGCTTGCAGCGCGCACCCCCAGCCAGACGACGGATTCCCGTACGTTGTTGAGTGTTATTTCGGCCTCATCGGTTGGGACCCTTATTGAATGGTATGACTTCTACATTTTCGGCAGTCTGGCGGCCATTCTTTCCTCGCAGTTTTTTCCGAAAGATAACCCCACGGCGGCTCTGCTCTCGACCTTAGCCACGTTTGCGGCAGGGTTTGTGGTTCGGCCGTTCGGGGCGCTCGTGTTCGGTCGGCTGGGCGATCTGGTCGGCCGGAAATACACGTTCCTCGTAACGCTCGTGCTCATGGGCGGCTCCACCTTCCTGATCGGCCTGATTCCCGGCTACGAAACCATTGGCTTCTGGGCACCGCTGCTGGTGCTGATCCTTCGGCTCGTACAGGGACTGGCGCTGGGTGGTGAGTATGGCGGGGCAGCTACCTACGTAGCCGAACACGCGCCGGTTGGTCGGCGGGGCTACTACACGAGTTTCATTCAGACTACCGCGACGCTCGGCCTGTTTGTGTCGCTGGGTGTTATTCTGATTACCCGAGAAACCCTGGGTCTGGACGCGTTTACGAGTTGGGGCTGGCGGGTGCCGTTTCTGCTGTCTATTCTGCTGGTGGCGGTTTCCATCGTGATTCGTCTGCGCATGGCCGAATCGCCCCTGTTCGCCAAACTGAAAAGTGAGGGCAAGGTATCGAAAAACCCGCTGGCCGAAAGTTTCGGCAAAAAACAGAACCTGAAAATGGTCTTGCTGGCTCTTTTCGGCGCTACGGCCGGGCAAGGGGTAATCTGGTACACAGGGCAGTTCTACGCGCTCTCGTTTATTCAGAATGCCTGCAATATTGAATTCGTACAGGCCAATACCATCGTGGCTATTGCGCTGCTGATTGCTACGCCCTTTTTCGTTATTTTCGGGGGGTTGTCGGACCGTATCGGCCGGAAGAACATCATGCTGGCGGGAATGGCGCTCGGGGTACTGACCTACCGACCGATCTACCAGAAAATGTACGAGCTGGCCGACCTGACGCAGAAACAGGAACTGGGCGAACAGACGCAGATCAGCACCACCCGCGAACGCCCCGCCGGAAGTGCCGATTTCGTGACGACAACGACCATCAACAAAGTGTTCGCCGACGGCACTACGGCCAACGAAACGACCCGGCAAACCCAGTCTGCAACGGACTCATCGAAACCCGAGGTAAAGAAGACCGTTACATTGTCGACCGGCAACGCCACGCTGATGATGCTCCTGATTCTGATTCAGGTGTTGTACGTAACAATGGTGTACGGGCCGATCGCGGCTTTTCTGGTTGAACTGTTTCCGACACGCATCCGGTACACGTCGATGTCGTTGCCGTATCACATCGGCAACGGCGTGTTCGGCGGACTGACGCCTTTCATTGCCACCGCCCTGGTTGCTACGGCTACTAAAGCCAACGAAGCCACCGCCGGTACGGTCGACAAGCCGTATCTCGAAGGGCTCTGGTATCCGATTCTGGTTGCTGGTGTCTGCTTCATCATTGGCTTATTGTATATTACAAAGAGCGAATCGGACCGCCGAAGCGGAGCGAATGAGTGAACGAAAAGTTGAGAGAAACAGTCTTTTTTCCTTTCACCCGTTCACTTATTCGCTCTTTCACTCATTCACTCTTTCGCTCATTCACCCTTCCCCATGAATGCATTAAAAAAATACCTCGGCGTCGTCTGGATTCTGCTGGGCTTATACGTTGGTTACGACCGCATCACCGACAGTCTGACCAAGATCAGCAGCGACAAACTGGAAGATCGTGTATTCGGGTACGTAGTGCTGCTGGTACTGGTCCCGATTGTAGTTGGTGGGCTGATCCTCTTCGGGAAGTACGCCCTCGATGGTGAGTATACCGATGAAGGCTAACCGACGCCTGTTGCCGATTCGCCCGCCGGTTGTTACGTTTGCGACGACTTACCGGTCATTCTGTGGCAGCAGACCCGATGGTCGCCGGCAGCAAGTACGATAGCCTACATGTCTATTCTGATAGCATTGTTCAATTGCTGTTGCGTGCATCAACGTTAATTTTACGACTTTAACCCTTTAGGTTTTATTGTATGCAAATCCGAACCTTTGATCAATACCAGGCCGCTTATCAACACAGCATTGAAGACCCGGAAGGGTTTTGGGCCGAGATTGCTCAGGAATTTGTCTGGCGCAAGCCCTGGAAGAAAACCCTGCAATGGAATTTTGACGAACCCAGCGTACAGTGGTTCATTGGAGGGAAACTCAACATTACGGAAAACTGCCTCGACCGCCACTTAGCCGAGCGGGGCGATCAGCCGGCCATTATCTGGGAACCCAACGACCCGCATGAAGCGGGCGTCACGCTGACGTACCGGATGCTGCACGATCAGGTCTGCCGCATGGCCAACGTACTGAAACGCAACGGCGTCACAAAAGGTGACCGCGTTTGCATTTACATGCCGATGGTGCCCGAACTGGCGATTGCGGTGCTGGCCTGCGCCCGCATCGGGGCGGTTCACTCGGTAGTTTTCGGTGGGTTTTCGGCCCAGAGCATTGCGGACCGTATCAACGATGCGCAGTGCAAGGTGGTTGTTACGGCCGATGGTGCCTACCGGGGCAACAAAGAAATTGCCCTGAAAGAAACCGTTGATGATGCCCTCATCGCCTGCCCGAGCGTTCAGAAGGTGATCGTACTGACCCGTACGCGCACGCCGGTGTCGATGATCAAGGGCCGCGACGTCTGGATGGAGCAGGAACTGAAGTTGGTTACTGCCGACTGCCCGGCCGAGGAGATGGACGCCGAGGATATGCTGTTTATCCTGTATACCTCCGGCTCAACCGGCAAACCGAAGGGCGTAGTACACACTTGCGGGGGGTATATGGTATACACGGCCTACACCTTCCAGAACGTGTTTCAGTACGAACCGGGCCAGATCCATTTCTGTACGGCCGACATCGGCTGGATTACCGGTCACTCCTACATCGTGTATGGACCGCTGGCCTGTGGTGCCACCACGCTGCTGTTTGAAGGTGTGCCGACCTGGCCGGATTGCGGACGTTTCTGGGACATCGTGGATAAGTACAAAATTGACATTCTATACACCGCCCCAACGGCCATCCGTTCGCTGATGGGTTTTGGACTGGAAAAGGTCGAAAACCACGACCTGAGCAGCCTGAAGGTACTCGGTTCGGTGGGTGAGCCGATCAACGAAGAAGCCTGGCACTGGTACGACGACCACATCGGCAAGAACCGTTGCCCGATTGTCGATACGTGGTGGCAGACCGAAACGGGCGGCATCATGATTTCGCCGATCGCGGGTGTGACGAAAACAAAACCGACCTATGCCACGCTGCCCCTGCCGGGCGTCCAGCCGGTGCTGGTCGACGAAAACGGCAAGGAGATTGCGGGAAATGGCGTAAGCGGTAACCTGTGCATCAAATTCCCGTGGCCGTCCATTATCCGCACAACCTACGGCGACCATGAGCGCTGCCGCCAGACGTATTTCAGCACCTACAAAGGCCTTTACTTTACGGGCGATGGTTGCCTGCGCGACGAAGATGGCTACTACCGCATCACCGGCCGCGTCGACGACGTACTGAACGTATCGGGCCACCGCATCGGCACGGCCGAGGTCGAAAACGCCATCAATATGCACACTGGGGTGGTCGAGAGCGCCGTAGTGGGCTATCCGCACGACATTAAGGGTCAGGGCATTTACGCCTACGTGATTGCCGAGCAGATGCCCGAAGATCACGACGCCGAACTGACCAAGCGCGACATACTGGCGACGGTTAGCCGGGTGATCGGGCCAATTGCCAAGCCAGACAAAATTCAATTCGTGAGTGGCCTGCCCAAGACCCGCTCGGGTAAGATCATGCGCCGGATTCTACGCAAGATTGCCGAGGGCGATACGGCCAACCTGGGCGACACCACTACCCTGCTCGACCCGGGCGTCGTGGACGAAATCAAGGCCGGAGCGCTGGTGGAAGCGAAGGCATAAGACGGATCAAACAGCGAAAGCCGGAGGTGGCATCTCCGGCTTTCGCTGTTTACTGACTACTGACTACCGGCGCTGTGACGGCCAGTATTGCTTTCATACGTTCCTCAACAATGTCGAGGAAATCATCGTCACGGATATAGGCCGTATGAGAAAACGGCGTTTCAGAAGCCGGCCAGATACCCGCGTTGATCGTAACGTCCTCAATTGTGGTTCCCTGCGGATCGTCCCAGATGTGTTGCAGCGGATAGCCCAACACATCGTCCGGATCGAAAACGTTCTGCCACCGGGCTTCGGGTTTGAGGTATTCGGGCAACTTTTCGTGCGGAAACGGAATGCATTTAATAGGTGGCGCAGGCGGTAGAAAGAGAGGAATGTTCGACCCAAACGTAATGAAGGAAGTTAGCGTTTCGGTCCGTTCGAATGGGGTTTTACCGTACCCTACGTTTTTCTCTTTTTTGTTGTAATGCTGATCCCAGATGTAATTGCTGATGATAACGCTGCCCAGCGAATGGGCCAGAATCATCAGCGGCTTTGTATCCGCATCTCGCAGCCGGGTAGCGAGTCGTTCCAAACTAATTCGTACGCACTCATGAATCTCTCCATACACAGGTTTATTGGCCTTAAAATAACCTGATAAATAGCTGGCCGGATCACCGAGGGCACTCACAATCCACTTGCGGAACGATTTCGCCTGCATGGTGTTGCTTTGCAGCAATCTCCGCCAGGTCACGTTTTGCTGATCCTGCAGGATAGGTGCCCAGTAGCACACTTCAAATTCCACTTCCTGGTCTGCTGTTCCTAATCGTTTGCTTAGTTGCCTGATAAGCCCATCGGCATAGTTTGGGTCCGGATCGCCCATGCCGTGAATAATGAAAACACCCAGTTTTTTGCTCATACGTGGACAGTTGAAAAAGTGGTAGGATAGATGTTAAGGCCCAACAAAATGCTGGCTTTAAAATACAATAATCTATTTCTTTTAACTACAATACGTCTCTTTTTCAGGTTAACGTCTAGGCTTCCTGTCAGAATCAGATGGTGCCCCTGATCGACCTGAGTTTGCAGGCAAATCCACTGACTGAACGCGCGACTACCCGGCTATTTTCAGAGCATCTGGAAAACGCCGGTGCTATGCTAGCGATCCAGGTGTTTGAAAAAAAAGATTTACAGGAATGTAATCATTTTTGCTGAAAACGGCAGAGCTTGCAACTACTATTATGTCCTGATTGACAAGTAAATAGAATTACACCTTTGCACTAACTTTTTATCCCTATAAATTAAGTAGATAAATATCTGATTAATAAGCTATTAGAACAATTTAACTTTCATCTCGTTAGTGTCAATCAGGAATGCTTATCAAGCTGATAGGCTCATACTAAAACATCTCAACGACCATGAAAAAAGTACTTGTTGCCGCTACGTGTATTCTGTTTTTGTCTGCTAACGCCGTTCTCGCTCAGGCCGTACAACAGGCTAAAGAAGCAAAAAAGGAAATGAAGTCGGAAAAGAAACTGGCTAAAGCGGCTGAAAAGCGGGCCGATGCCAGAGACAAGAAAGGTCTTGAAGTTCCGTACGTGTCCGACGACAAAACAAAGCTGGCTGAGGCTCGCAAGAAAGAAAAAAAAGCAGTAAAAAAAGAGCTGAAAAGTGACGCTAAAGCCATGAAAGCAACAGCGAAAGCAACCACTAAAACGGCGGATAAAGTCGCTAATTAAGATGACCGCCTGAAGCTGAAGGCTGATCACTCAGCGAACACTGAATTTAAACCTGCTTTCGCTTTTGATCGCCGTCCATACAGTCTAACCTGAAAACGCCGGGCCATACGTCCGGCGTTTTTGCTATAGCTAGCAGAAGCAGCTACGATAACCAGCAGGTCAACCTACTGTTCCTGGATTTGTTGTAGAAGCTGCCGCCGAGTACGCCATACCAAACCGGCCAATACTCCCCCCAGCCCGCCGGTTACCATCCATTGCCCAGCGCTTAATTTATTGCTGTTTTCCATTCTTTATCAAATTGACAGCCATCCTCAGTGCGCTCTGCATATGCACAGATAACCAATGACTTACATTTACTATACGGCTGATTAGATTTTATCGGGTGCCCGAATTAGATAGCAACGTCAAACGACACCAAAACCACATCATGAAACGACTTTTCACCACTATCGGCACCGTTGTGCTGTGGACGATGCTGCTCTCCTGCGAGGACCATCGCCCGGTTCAGCAGATCACCTGCGACGATTACTACGCCCGCGTCAGCAACTGCCTTACGTGGCGGCTCGTCAGTAAGCTTCGAAACAACCAGGAAGCGATTCTCCCCTGCGAAAAAGACAACCGATTTCTGTTCCAGACCGGGCGCTTAGGTGGTCAGGTTATTACGAGTACCTCCTGCCCTGGAGGGCCATTGGGCGGATCACACCGCTGTGAAAATGGTAGCGTAACGATTTTTCAGAGCAGCCTGAACTCAGGTACGTCGCCAGCTCCGGTGATAACCAAATTGCTGGAATTTCTCGACCAAAAAACATTTACGCTAAAATATCAGGACCTCAACGGCGACCAGGTTGTTGAAACGTATGTGTGCTTCAAAGAGTAGGCATCAAATGTACCGCAACAACACCTTCTCCGGGTGAGCGGCTTTGTAGCGCCCATACCAGCGGCAGAGCGGATACAGCGCAGCCACTAACGTAATCCAGACCAGATAGACTACCGGTAGGGAGACACCGGCCCCATCAGGCCGACCGAAATTCAACGGCCCGGCGGGAATATCGGCGAGCGAATATCCCTGGAACAGCGACATCGCAATCATCGACAGGTGAACGAGGTACCAATGCAGGATGTAGTAAAACATCGGCACCTTGCCATAGACGGTCAGCACGCGCGTCATCGCGTTATCGGCCCCCTCCGCCAATGCCATCACAAGCAGCCCCAGCCCGACCAGCAGCAAAGTGTATTGTAGCGAAGGCGGGTATTTGCTGACGTTGATAAACGACAGCAACGTAAACAGACCGTCTTTCTGGGCAGACCAGGGAGCCACGTCGCCGTAGACGTTGAGCAGCCGAAGCACAACAAACAACGCCACTGCCCCCAGCCCAATCCGCAGCAATACCTGCTGTCGACGACCTGCCGGGCGTTCCATCAACTGCCCACAACCATAACCCGCCAACATGATACCCAGCCACGGAATGAGCGGATAGCCCACCAACACCACAAACTGTGGACTGAAATTGAACAGGTCCGTTCGGAAAAATAGCGACCAGATGAAACGGGCGGTCTGATCGTCGAAGGGGGGTACCAGCAGCAACAGATCATGGCCGAAGATGATCACCAACCCTAGGATGCCCAGCCAGCGGGCGGGCCACCGGGACAGAAACGCCAGCAGCACGAAACCACCGCCGATGGCGTAAATCACCTGAAGCATAATGGTCCGAAACTGTAGGTCGAACCAAAAAGCGAAATTGATGATGGTCAGTTCCAGCAGAATCAGCACCAGGCCCCGCTTCAACAGAAAGCTGCGGGCAGACCAACTCGGCGGACCCGATGCACGCTGTTTCTGCAACGACAGATAGGCCGACATACCCGACAAAAACACGAACGTCGGGGCGCATAGGTGGGTAATCCACCGGGTCATGAAAATGGCGGGTGTGGTCGTTGCCAGGTCGGCAGGGTTTTGCGTCAGCGCGGCCGTGTGGAGTAGATCGCGAACGTGGTCCAGCGCCATGATCACCATGACAAGGCCCCGCGCAACATCGATGGATGTAATACGGCTGGTTACGGTTTTCGGCTGAATAACCACCGACTCATTTTGTTCCATACCGGCATTGGGTGTTATCGGCTTTTACGTAATACGATTTGTAGTTGAGCGCTTTAGGGTCCATGCATCCTTTCAGATTCAGCACCTCCACGGTGCGAAAATCAATCGGGTGGCTCTCGGCCTGCAAGGCGATGTAGCCATCAACCAGTGGTTTGTTGGCCCGGCTGATCCACTCGTTTGCGTTGTCGACACCGGCAGCCTGCCAGTTGTAGTCATTACTGACGAAGTAGCTGCTGACCTCCGGCCGCTGGTACGTCAGTACGGTGTCGCCCTCGACCAGATGGTGAATAACCGAATCGCCTAATACGATGGCCTCGGCCGTTACCCACTGATCACCGTCGTAGGTTTTGGATCTCGAATCAATGCAGTGCGCCGGGTTCAGTTTGCCGTTCATGTACACCTGCGTACCGGGGGTGCAGAGGTTGGCCGTATGCCGTTCGCCTTTGCTCAGCCCACCCAGCAACTGAATCTCCAGCGATACCGGAAAATCCTGCTTCATCGATAGGCTCTTAGCCGATTGTGAGTGAATCATAACGCCACTGTTCCGGACGTTCCAGGCGGCTCCACCGGGAGTTTGGTTCCCCACAAAGCGGTACGTAAACCGAATGATGTAGTGAGAAAAAGGCTTGTTGTAATACAGGTGGCCGTATTTGCCGTCAAAACTCTGATACTGGTCGTAGACAATACGCAGGATTCCGTCTTCGACCCGGAAGGTGTTTTTATAATTATCGTTGAGGGGCTGACCAGTAATCTTGATGTCCCAGCCGGTCAGATCTTTGCCATTGAACAATTGAAGCCAATCGCGCCGGTCAGCATCGCGGGTGGTGGCTTTGTTCTGGCCCATTGCAGCACCGACGAAGCCAACTATTACTACAAACGTACTAAGCACTCGAAATAGCAAAATCATGGTTGAAAGGTTTAGGCAAGCGCCATAAGACCAAAGGTAACGAAACCTGGCATTTACTTACGAGGGAGCCGACACATCCAGCCGTCGCTGGGCCAGGACCGTTCGCTTATTTCCAGCAAGCCCTGCCAACCTAATCGACGGCCAGCCACTTTTCCCAATAAGTAAATGACTGAGAGGATTATGAACAGGCATCCTTTTTATATCATTTCATGGGCGGCCGACGGCCTGGCGCCAGGCCGCGAGGAAACCATAGAAAGCCTCGGTGACGATCAGCTTATCAATACCCTGCAAAAAGGAACGGTACCGCTCGAACTTGAAGGCGATCTGGACTCGCTGCTGAATGATATCGGCGACTCGCGCTACGTTCTGCTCGGTGAAGCCTCACACGGCACAGCCGAGTTTTATGCCTGGCGGGCGGCAATCACCCGGCGGCTGATCGCGGAAAAAGGCTTTACGTTCGTGGCCGTCGAAGGAGACTGGCCCGATGCCTACGTCCTGAACAGCTACGTACAGGGTCTAGGGTCACCCGGCCGGGCCACCGAAGTATTGCAGGCATTTAACCGCTGGCCAACGTGGATGTGGGCCAACGCCGAAATCGCCCGGCTGGCCGAGTGGATGCGAACGTACAACGACCAGCACCCCGACCGAAAGGCCAGTTTCTACGGCCTCGACGTGTATAGTCTCTGGGAGTCGCTCAACGTATTGGCCACCACCCTGCGACCAACCGACCCCGAAACGGCTCAGATGGCCCGCAACGCCCTCGCCTGCTTCGACGGTTACCGGGGTGACGAGCAGGCGTATGCGCTGGCTACGTTACGCGGCATCCGCTGCGCCGACGCCCTGGATCAATTGCGGCAACGGGTGCAGGCGCGGTACAGCAACCAGAAAGATACGGCCACGTTTAACGTACTACAGAACGCTATCACGGCCGTGAACGCCGAGCAATACTACTACGAGATGGTACGCGACGATGCCGAATCGTGGAACATCCGCGACCGGCACATGGCCACTACGCTCGACCGGCTGATGAAACTCCACGGCCCGAACGCAAAGGCTATTGTCTGGGCGCATAATACGCATGTCGGCGATGCCCGATACACAGACATGGCCCCTTACGGCATGGTCAATCTGGGGCAACTGGTGCGCGAGTCGCACGGTAGCGAGGGCGTGTACATCGTCGGGTTTGGCACGTATCAGGGTGAGGTTATCGCGGCCGACCGCTGGGGGAATCCACTCCGCCGGATGCCCGTCCCACAATCGCCGACGGGTAGCTGGGATGAACTGTTGCACCGCGTCACGCCAGGCAACAAATTGCTTTTCCTGAATCAGCTCCGCACCGACTCCACCTTGGCGCAGACCCGCGGCCAGCGGGCCATTGGTGTAGTGTACCATCCGAACCAGGAGCAGGGTAACTACGTTCCAACACGCCTGACTGAACGCTACGACGGCCTTATTTTTCTGAACCGAACGCAGGCCCTTCAACCGATTGATGTGCAGCCCCAGGCCCGTAAGGAACACAGTGAAGCACCGGTTGGTCAATATGCGCTAATCAATGATTGAGCTAACAACTGATACTCAACCGATTCGGCAATTAGCCGAGCGAAATGGCATCTGTGAGCAAAACCATTTTTTGTCTATTGGGTTAATCTGGTTCAACCAATTACTCGACAACAAACATCGAGATTATGGAAAACAACACGAATGGAAACCCATCTGGCAACCAGAATGGGAATCAACCTACCCCCGGACCTGAATTCGGCGCAACCGGTCTGCAACCGCAGGATCAGCCAACCGATCAGACGCTGACTACCCGCCAGGGACACCCGTTATACAACAACCAGAACGTGCGCACGGTCGGCAGTCGCGGGCCAACCACGCTGGAAAACTACCCCTTTCTCGAAAAAATCAGCCATTTTGACCGGGAGCGCATACCCGAGCGCGTTGTTCACGCCCGCGGAGCCGGTGCCCACGGTGTTTTTGAAGCCTACGGTACGGTAGGTGACGAACCGGTTTCGAAATACACGCGTGCGAAGCTGTTCCAGGAAAAAGGCAAGCAAACGCCGGTTTTCGTTCGTTTCTCGACGGTTATTCACGGTGGACACTCGCCCGAAACGCTACGTGATCCCCGCGGTTTTGCCGTAAAATTCTATACCGAGGATGGCAACTGGGACCTGGTTGGCAACAACCTGAAGGTGTTCTTCATCCGCGACGCCATGAAGTTCCCGGATCTGGTGCATGCCTTCAAACCCGACCCGCTTACCAACCGGCAGGACGGCGGCCGTATTTTTGATTTTATCAGCAATACGCCCGAAGCCATGCACATGATCACGTTTCTGTTCTCGCCCTGGGGCATTCCGGCCAACTACCGGCAGATGCAGGGTTCGGGCGTGAATACATACAAGTGGGTAAACGACAAGGGCGAGGGCGTACTGGTGAAATACCACTGGGAGCCGCTGCAGGGTATCAAGAACCTGGCACAGCCCGAAGCTGAGCAGATTCAAGCCAAAAACTTCAACCACGCGACGCAGGACCTATACGACGCCATCGAAGCGGGTAACTATCCGCAGTGGGAGTTGCTGGTGCAGATCATGAGCGACGACGAACACCCGGAACTGGATTTCGATCCGCTCGATGATACGAAACTCTGGCCAACCGATCAGTTCCCCTGGATGCCGGTGGGTAAAATGACTCTGAACAAAAACCCGGAAAACTATTTCCATGAGGTTGAGCAGGTGGCCTTCGGTACGGGCGTTCTGGTCGACGGACTTGATTTCTCCGACGACAAGATGCTTCAGGGCCGGACGTTCTCGTATTCGGATACGCAGCGGTACCGGGTAGGCACAAACTATCTGCAACTGCCGATCAACGCGCCCAAGAAGCACGTAGCGACCAACCAGCGCGACGGCCAGATGCAGTACCGGGTGGATACGGCACCGGGCCAGAATCCGCACGTCAATTACGAACCGTCGTCGCTGAACGGCCTGAAACAGCCTGAACGTAAGGCTCCGGACCATACGCCGTACATTGCCGGTAACCTGGTACGTCAGCCAATTGACCGGACCAACAATTTCAGTCAGGCCGGCGAACGCTACCGGTTGTTTGAGGACTGGGAGCGCGACGACCTGATCAACAACCTGGTCGATGCGCTATCGGGCGCTGAACAGCATATTCAGGACAAAATGGTTGAGTTATTCAGCCAGTGCGACGAGGACTATGGTCGGCGGGTGCGTGAGGGACTCCAGCAAGCCGGCGACCGCCAGAAGCACGGTCAGGTCAATAATGAAGCCAATCAGGAAGCGGTTCAGAAAGCCGAGGAGATGGCTCATCCGGCTCAGCCATATTAATCATTAGTACGCTTAACCTAAAAGTTGCCCCGCGTCAATCTGGCGCGGGGTTTTTCATTTGTAACCTATTATATATCAATAATTTATAACATCAGGTTGTTTTTACGTATCTGTCCTCGTATTTCTACTCATAAACGCAAGGGATTTCCCTTGTTTACGGGAGTTGTTGTTTCCATCCGTTTAGCCGATTACGTCTAAATGTTATGTCAAACCAATTCAACTTCTACCTTAATGAAACGTTTACAGACAAGTTGGCTGCTGATTGCCACTCTATTCGTTGGTATGATTAGTTTTCAGGGTTGCCAACCGGAGGACGGCGAACCGGGTCCACAAGGCGAGGTAGGCCCAGCGGGTCCGCAAGGCCCTGCGGGTCCTCAGGGCCCTAAAGGTGACCCGGGTACAGCCAACGTGATCTATTCGCCCTGGACATCGGTTTCGTTTTCAGGCAGCGGCACTTCTTACACAGGCAATCTGACGGCTCCTGCCATCACCCAGCAGGTTCTCGACCGAGCCGACATTCGCGTATATTGGAAAGAAAGTGGCCGGGTTTTGAGCCTGCCCTATGCCCAGGTCATTGGAGGCACCAGCTACAGTGTCCACCAACGCTTCTATGTTGGTCGTGTTGAACTGTTAGCTTCGTATTCGCTTGGCTCTCAGGAGATGCGCTACGTAATTATTCCGGGAGGCACACCAACTGGCCGACAAGGGGCTATTGATTACAATGATTACAAAGCCGTTCAGCAGGCATTCGGAATCCCTGATTAACCTGGCAATGGAATAGCCGCAGGTCGATGTAATCAATCCTGATTTGCGGCTATTTCCAGTACACCATCGTCAATCCCAGCACTCCATCACCAGCAGATCGCCCGACCGGGCCGAAACGCGAACGAATCCATCGTCGGCGGCTTCGTTGCTGCTGCTGGTACGGTAGCCGAGCGTCAGGGTTTCGTCGTGAAGATTGTAGAGCAAGCCTTCCGTTACCACTCCTTCCACCGTACCAACCGGGATCAGGGAAATGGGTGTTGCCTTCTCGTACCACTTCTCGAATCGGCCCACGAGCGGAAACACTTTCGAGTGATCGTCCAGCATTACGATACGGATTCGGTTTTTGTAGCGGACAATATTGGTCATGTTGGTCAGGCTGTGATCCGCCCGCCGACCTGTGGCCCAGATGATGTTCACGGCCGGATACCCACTTTCAATTAAGTATTCAATGCCTTTGTCCAGATCGGTCTTATTCTGATCCGGGGTGTGAATGATTTCCAGCGGGTACTGTTGCGCCCGAATCGCGTCGAGGTCAAGGTTTCGGTCAAAATCACCCAGCAGCACATCCACTTTGATGCCCAGTTCCAGCACCCGCCAGATGGCTGAATCGAGTACGACCACCCGCGGACTCCATTCCAGCAGTTGACCGATCAGTTCGGGCTGGCAGGCTTCGCCGTTGGCAATCAACAGCGCTGGTTCCTGCTTGTCGCGGACGATGTGATGAGAGGACATGCTTTTGTAGTTTGTGGTTCGTGGTTCGTAGTCACTGGGATACTAACGACAAACCTGTTAGCAACCGGATTAGCTTATGGTCTCCGGCTTAATAACGCTTTCTCCACATCCGCCGGGGCGTCTACGCTCTGGCTCTGGTAGCGCGTTGGAACGAGTTTGATCCGGTAGCCGGCTTCCAGCCACCGAAGCTGCTCCAGCGACTCCGCTTTTTCGAGCGACGACGGTGGTAGTTGCGTGATCTGCTCCAGAATATCGGCCCGGTAAGCGTATAACCCGATGTGACGGTGGTAGGCATGGCGTTCGTGCCAGACCGACATGTCGTCGACACCGCGCAGGTACGGAATTGGCTGGCGACTGAAATACAAGGCTTCACCCCGGCCACTAACCGTGATCTTCACTTCGTTCGGACTATGCAGCACCTCCGCTGAATCGACCGGCGACATCTGTGTAGCCAGTTCGACGGTTCCATCCAGCACGGCCGCCAGTTCGTCGATCTGAGCCGGGTTGATATAAGGCTCGTCTCCCTGAATGTTAATAATGTAGTTGGACGGACTGGCCGATACGGTTCCGTCGGTTACCAGTCGGCTGTAGGCTTCCCAGCAACGATCGGTGCCACTGGGATGATCCGAACGGGTCATAACGGCTACGCCCCCGGCCTCCCGCACGACATTGGCGATTCGATCATCGTCGGTGGCTACGAGTACGTGTGCAAACGCCTTTACCTGACGTGCCTGTTCCAGCACCCGCTGAATCATGGGTTTCCCATCAATGTCCGCCAGCGGTTTACCGGGAAAACGCGTTGATGCGTAGCGGGAAGGAATAATTCCAATAATCATACTGCATTTACAAAATTGGCGAATTCAGCAGCACGGTCAGACGTACCGTCAGACCAGTAGCGATTCCTATCATCCATACGGTTCGGTCAGACGTACCGTCAGACCGTTATCGATCCTACCACCATACGGTTTGGTCTGACGGTACGTCTGACCGGCGGGCTAATTTATTTACGCTCGGGACCATCTGGGCCGACCGTCCAGAACATGGGCTCGACGGCCTGCCGCTGAGCGTAGTACTGATCATAAACGGGTCGATACCGAAGCCGCTCGACCATTACCGGCTCAAACTGCCCGAGCAACCCCAGCATCAATTCACAGCCTTCGCGCACGGCAAACTGACCGCTCATGTGAGCCGTTACGTAGTCCGCATAGTTATTCTGGATAACGTACTGGGTAAACAGCGGGTTGGCAGTCCGCCGAATCATGATCCGCACCCCGGCCACCTCGGCTACCGAAAGGTCGAGCGCATCGTCGAAGAAGAAGGCCACTTCCTGTGGTTGCAGCCCATGCTGATCCAGAAAATGAGCCAGCACCTCAATCTTGTGCTTGGCCTGCGAGTAACAGGCGTGGAAGTGCTCGCGAGCCGCCAGCAAATCAGCCATTTCGTTGGTAACTCCGGTTACAATCGCCACGGCGGGTAGTGTCCGGCCGTGATGCAGCCAGAATCCGAACCGGAGCAGATTGGTCCCCATTGAATCGACCTCGCTGAATGGACTGCTGCCCGAGCCGGTTTTGATACCGTCGTTGAATACACCATCCCAATCGAAGACAACAGCTTTTATAGCCCGTAGTTTTTGGGCCAGTTCGGCGGCCGGCGTAATGAATTGCCCACCCAGGGCGGTGAAGGTTTGCTCGACGTTAATCATACGTTGGGATGTATGAGATAGGATGTATGATGGACTACATCATACATCCTATCTCATACATCTTATATCTATCAAGCCAGTTCCGGCAGGGTGTTACGGTATTTTACCTCAATGGCGTGGAGTTCCAGCAGTGGCTTCATGAACTCCTCCAGGTAGCGGATATCGAGCTGGCTGGCGGCATCGCAGAGAGCCTCCGACGGGCACGTATGGGCCTCGATGAACAGGCCATCAACACCGGCGGCAACGCCCGCCCGGGCCAGCACCGGCAGGTACTCCCGGGCACCGCCTTTCGCGTCTTTCGATGGGATGCCGTACTTCCGGATGGCGTGCGTTACGTCGAATACCACCGGGTATTCTGTCCGGGCCATGTGGTAAAAGCTGCGTGGGTCAACCACGAGGTCGTTGTAGCCGAACGTATAGCCGCGCTCGGTCAGGATGATCTGCTCATTGCCCGAATCTTCGATCTTCTTGACCGGGTGCTTCATGTTCTCGGGCGCCAGGAACTGCCCGTGCTTCACGTTGATAACCCGGCCCGTCTGAGCCGCGGCCACGATCAACTGCGACTGCATGCAGAGGTACGCCGGAATCTGCAATACGTCGACCACCTCAGCCACGGGCGCGGCCTGGTCAGGGTAGTGAATATCGGTCAGAAGTGGAAAACCGAACTGCTCTTTCACCTTCGCCAGAATCGCGATACCCTTTTCCAGCCCCGGCCCGCTATAATAGTCCAGGCTGGAGCGGTTGTCTTTCTGGAACGATGATTTATAGATGACTTTGATACCAAGCCGCTCGGCAATTTCCCGAAGCTGCTCGGCGACCGTCATCATGATTTTTTCGTCTTCAATGACGCAGGGACCGGAGATCAGGAACAGATCGTCCGAGCCGCAGTCGATATCGCCTACGCGAACAATTTTCTGAGACATGCGCAACAAGTTTTTGGTTTACGGTTTTCAGTGTACGGCCTTCGGTTGTTGTAGCTTTGAAAACCGAATCCCGTAAACTGGTCACCGCTTCGTTCGACAAAAGTACGGCTTTTCCCATTCACCGACTCAGTACAATGTCTTGCCTTCGCTGGCTTGCCACTCCTGAAACACGGCATCGGCTTCGTCGCGGAGCAATTGCGTCATGGGAATGTGCCGCTGCTCACGAGGTTTTTCAATTTCTTCGTAAATGAACTGATCGTCGAAACCGGCTTTGGCGGCATCCGAATGGAAAGCGCCGTACACAATCCGGTCTGGCCGCGCCCAGTAAATCGCCCCCAGACACATCGGACAGGGCTCGCAGGAGGCATAGAGCGTACAGCCTTCGAGCTGAAACGTACCCAGGTTCCGGCAGGCGTCGCGAATGGCAACCACTTCGGCATGGGCAGTCGGGTCGTTGGTAGACGTAACCTGGTTGCTGCCCCGCCCTACGATCTGCCCATCTTTCACCACCACCGACCCGAACGGACCGCCCTGGCCGGTATGCATACCCTCGCGGGCCAGTCGAATGGCTTCGCGCAAAAAATCTTCGTCTGTCATAGGTAGCGCGGGTTTTCATCCGCGTAAATTATATAGTATAACACGCGGTTTCTTTACGTCACAGGCAGGCTTTCGTCCTTCCTACTTAATGGGGAGCACCACACCAACGCCCATGGGAGCAGCCCCGACCAACTGCATCGCCTGCCGATCACCGCGTTTTTTAAAGATGAAATAGTTCACTACGTCAAACGCCAGCAGAAAGCCACCCTGCCCGATGACCGACTTACCAAAACCCCGCAGTTGATCACGGTTTTCGGGTCGATTCTTTGCCCGTTCGAGCAGATACGCGCCCCCAACGATGTACGCTACGTCCAGACCGGCGTTTAGCAGCAGGATTTGCTTCATGTTCTCGTGCTGCCGGATGGCTTGTCCCAGCGTTTCGTCACCGGCTCCTTTCCGACGGGCGCCCAGCAGTCCCGCCCCCGCAATGCCGAGATTGACCAGATTCCAGTACACGTTCATCCGGTGGAAGTACTTCGTTTCGCCGGAGGACTGGCTGGCTCCAATAGCCCCGACGGCAATATTCGCGAGGGCATAACTACCCAGCGTATAGCCGATCACTTTTTGGTGCTGCATCCGCTGCTCCGTAAAATCCCGCAGTGTTGGACTTGCTTGCTGTGCCTGCGTACTGGTTCCCAGCAATACCGAGCCGGCTGCCAGCATAAAACGTCGGAATGGATTCATGGTGGTCGTTTTCTCAAACTAACCGAGATTACGGTCCGATGTTTTACGACTGCCACCGGGCACGAGCGTCGGGATCGTTGACGTTCAACAACTCCCGAACATCCGGCGCGGTCAGCACCTGACTGTCGTTTTCCATCAGGATCTTGCGGGGCGAAATAACTCCCTCAGCCAGCCGCTGTTGCAATACCGGGCCGATTGCCGGTTCGTAGATGGCCAGCAGCGGCTCCGGCGCCTGCCCGTCCGAATCATAGAACGTAGTAGCCACTTTGGCCGGGTTACGTCCGGCAACTAATGCATCCAGCGTGAGGCTCGTCAAGCGCGGCATGTCGCAGGCGACAACCAGCCAGGCTACCGACGGGTTCTGCCGAAACGCCGACAGAATACCATTCAGGGGGCTATTTACGGCAAAGGCATCCACAACGTATCGCTGTGCAGGATCGGTTACGGTAGCCACCTGATCCGGGTTTACAGACCACCACACCTCGGCGCAGTACGGTCGAAGCAAATCCGTCAGGTGTTCGCGCTGCGGTTTTCCGTGGTAAACCAGCAGCGACTTGTCCTGACCCATGCGCGTACTACGGCCGCCGGTCAGTACCAGTCCGTACAACGGAGCCGGGCTGGCGCTAGTCGCGTCGAAAATCGCGTTTACCACCGGTTTTTTCGAGCAGTTTGGTTTCGCGGATTACGATGTCATGCGAGAAGGCTTTGCACATATCGTAGATGGTCAGCGCGGCAACCGACGCCCCCACCAGCGCTTCCATTTCGACACCCGTTTTCCCTTGGGTCGACACCCGGCATTCAACAATTGCGTCATGGCCTTCGGTTGTGATGACGATCCGGCAGTTTTCCAGCCCCAGTGAGTGACACAGTGGAATCAGCTCGTCGGTACGTTTGGCGGCCATCGTACCGGCAATAATCGCCGTCTGGAATACCGGCCCTTTTTTCGTCTGAATATCCGTGCCGGTCAGGTGCCGCATAATCTCCTCGTTCAGCGTTACTACGCTGCGGGCGCGGGCTGTCCGGTGCGTAATCGCTTTGGCCCCAACGTCGACCATCGCCGGATTGCCCTGTGCGTCGAGGTGTGAAAAATCGTTCATTGCCGTTTTTAAATCATAGAGCTGATGCCGAATATTGAACATACAGCCCGCAAAGTCGTTCAAAGTTCTATAATCCCACGCAACAATCAATACCGATATGCTCTCCGTCGCCGAAGCGTTCGCTATCACCCAGCAACATCTGCTCCGTTTACCAACCGAATCGGTTTCATTAGCCGCAGCGACCGGTCGCGTATTGCAGGAACCGGTACTGGCCGACCGCGACTTTCCACCGTTTGATCGGGTATCGATGGACGGCATTGCGATCCGGTACGAGCACTACGCCGGGGGTGCCCGACAGTTCCGAATCGCCGGGGCGCAATTCGCCGGACAGCCGCAGCAGACGTTAACCGACGAAACCATCTGCCTGGAAGCCATGACGGGCGCGATGTTGCCCGCGCAGGCCGACACTGTCGTGCGTTACGAAGACGTAACCATCGCCGACGGCCAGGCCACCATCCTCATCGACGACCTGCAACCGGGCCAGAACGTACACCACCGGGCTACCGACCGCCGGGCTGGTGACGAGTTGATCTCGGCCGGAATGCTGCTGGGACCATCTGAGATTGCCGTAGCGGCATCTGTCGGCCGAGCGTCTGTTGTAGTGTCGACCCTGCCCCGGGTTGCCCTGATCTCGACCGGCGACGAACTGGTGGGACTGACTGAAACTCCACTCCCCTACCAGATCCGGCGGTCGAATACGTACATGCTACGAGCGGCTTTGCTGTCGCTTGGTATCACGGCTACGCTCCATCACATCGCCGACGACGAACTGGCCCTCGAAGACATCCTGACCGATCTGCTGACTAACCACGACCTGCTGATTCTTAGCGGGGGCGTATCGGCCGGGAAAGCGGACTTTGTGCCCGACGTGCTGGCCCGGCTGGGGATTCAGAAACACTTTCATAAGGTTGATCAGCGACCCGGCAAACCCCTCTGGTTTGGTGCGACCGAGGCCGGACAGGCCGTGTTTGCACTGCCCGGCAATCCCGTTTCGACGGTACTGTGCGCCTGTCGCTACGTCATGCCGTTTCTGCGGGCGTCGCTGGGACTACCTGCCGAGCGCCCGCATTATGCGCAACTGGCCCGCACGATTCTGTTCGATCCGGCGCTGACGTACTTCCTGCCTGTCCGGCTTTCGTCCGAACCGGATGGCCGCACAATAGCGCATCCCCTGCCCGGTTCCGGCTCGGCAGACTTCGCTAATCTCCTCGATGCGGACGCGTTTATGGAGCTCCCAGCCGATCGTTCGGAGTTCCGGTCGGGTGAAGCGTTTCGGGTCTGGATGACGCGGTAAACCCTGTCGCAAATGCCCCTATTATTGCCGTTTTCACCCCCCGTCGAGGCCCAGAATGTGCGGTATATTTGTCATGTAGTTCACCAAACAACAATACGACATGACAACGCCAAATCAACCCGCAAACTCCGTTGCAAAAACAACGAAAACGACAAACATCGCGTACTGGATCTTTACGGGTCTATTTTCATTCGTTATGCTGGGCTCCGCCATTCCCGACATTCTGGTTTCGCCGGAAGCCGTACAGGGATTCAAGGACATGGGTTATCCGGCCTACCTGATTCCGTTTCTGGGCTGGGCCAAGTTGTTTGGGGTGCTGGCCATATTAGTACCGGGGTTTCCTCGGATTAAAGAGTGGGCTTACGCCGGTCTGTTCATTGATCTGGTCGGCGCTACGTATTCAATCTACAACAGCGGCATCTCCTTCGCCATGTGGTCACCTATGCTAATCTTCATCCTGCTCGGCGCAGGCTCCTACGTTTTCTACCACAAACGCCTGAAAGCAGCGTCAACCGCTAAGCAGTCGACACTACAACCCGTGGGCGTTTATACCTCTGTTCAAACGGCCTGAAAAGGTACGCTATACCAAAAAGAAAAAGCCGTGGCTTGTTATGAAGCAAGCCACGGTCTTTTTCTTTTTGGTATGTGGCAACGCTTTATGTAAGATCAAGGTTACCACTCGCGTATTTCAGGTTGTAGGTGAATCGGTCAATTCGCCAGCCTTTTTCGGTCTGCACCAGATGCAGATCGTAGCTACCGACAAATTCCCGGGTTTTGCCCGCATTGGCGGCTTTCTTGTAATGCGTTGCGGTTGCGTAGGCAAATACGTCGGCTTCATTGCCATTGATCTGCACGAGGTAGTTACCGGCCAGGTGATTAATGGCGTCAATCCCTACGAAACCCTGCTGCCAGGTATCGCACACGGCTTTCGACGTCATCTGCCCTGACTCACCTCCCAGCGACGACATATCGAAGAACAGGTTGTCGGCAAATACCTCATCCTGAATTTTCTGCCACTCCTGGTAGTCCGTATACACGAACAGCCGATTTACTACTTCAACGATCTGTTCCCGGGGCGTAAAGCTTTCCATATTAAATCAAAAGTAACTGGTTATGAGTCGACAGTTCCGGCAACCATAGTCCGCGCCATTTTCAGGTTTTCGACCTGCCCCCGGTGCCGATCAATATGAAACCGCAGAAATTCGAGTCGTTGCCCAAAGGTCATTGGTCCCGAAATGGGATGCGGATGCGCCTTCATTGATAGTTCCTCGTCGGTTAGCAACTCGCCAAATGCGTCCAGACTGGACTGAAGTCCGGCCAGGGCTGCACTCCAGAACCCCAGCGGTCCACCCATTCGCGGAGCCGCCACGGCCGGTACAATTTCTTTCTCCTGCCACGTGAGCCGGATGATTTCGTCAATGGGCAGCCCGTCGTTCGAACTGGTGCCTTCGTAACTGACCGTTCCGGCCCGGATACCCAGCAGGGTCTTCCACATCCCTAATATGCCGCCCTGCTCGGCCCAGAACAAATGCTCGGTGATTTCCACTGCGTTCCAGCTATCGGGCGAGGGTTTCCATTGGGCCTGTTGTTCATCAAAATCGGCCAGGCTGGCTATGTACTGCCGACGGGCCATGGCGACCTGCTGAAGGAGTTGATTGGTTGCGCTCATTGGTTCAGTGGCTAGCTATTTCGGTATACGTTTCGCATACCAGGTCATCTGGCCGCGGTGATTTGCGTAGTGTTCGGTTACGTGAAACCATTTGCAGTAGTTGTTCCAGTCCCACTCCTTGGTTTCGCCCGACAGCAACCAGGCGTCGTCCCGTTTTTTCATTTCCCGCCTGGTAATCGCCCTGGCTTCATCGATGGCGTCTTTGTAGTAGCTCAGCGGATTACCTTTAATTTGCTTTCTGGCGTCCTCGCCCAACTCCATCGCTACGTTCCATTTGGGCTTATTGGCTTCGGAGAACCCGTTAAGGTTGTGGAACGTAATGTCCTGATAAATCACTTCCGTAGCGGCTACGTGCATCATCAGCGAACCGATGGAATTTGAGTCTTTATCGTGCAGGTAGTCCAGTTGGTCTACGCTTAGCTTTGAGTGGTACTTGATCACCGTATCGCTCACCCAATCCAGCATGGACATCAACGTGCCAATTTGCGGAGTAAATCCTTCTTTAGGCCCAATGTGGTTGATATTGGCTGTATCGGCGGCCGATCCGGCCAGTCCGGTTTGTGGCAGCAGACAGGTTCCGGCTGCCAGACTACCCATGCCCAGCGTAAAGGCAAAATCTCGTCGGGAATAGTTGTTGCGTTTCATCGAAAAAGGGTTTAGACTAATAAAGACCTGGAGCCGCGCTGGTACAAGTCGACATCTCGGGCAAATTACGTGAGCTATTTCCGTTAAAAATGGTTGTGAAGCGTTGGCAATGTTCACATTTTTTAACAGTCGCTCAATTTCAGGAAAAACTGACTTCGGGTTCTACGGATTGTTTAGCTTTTAGGGAACGGTTGAAGAATCGTCGGCCTGGCACTTCGACAAACCGATGCATGAGGGCCGCTACGGCGATTACCAGCGCCAGATAAATGCCACAGGCAATGGGTCCGGCTGGCCCGTAGGTTACCGGTTCAGCGGGTTTCTTGTCAGCCGGGGCCGTAATAAGCTGCACCGCCAGAAACGAAAACAGAATGGGCATGTGAACCATGTAAATGGAATACGACCAATCGCCCAGTCGTTGCAGCGGACGGCTTTCCAGGAGTTTTGACACGCGTCCGGCATTATAGCAGGCCCCCAAAATCAGTAGCGGGAAAGCCCAGACGGTCAGCGTATCGAGTATTTGCAGATGAAAGCAGACAGCCAACCCAAGTACCAACGTAGTAAACACCGCGCTACGGCCTAATACGTGTTGCCCCCACCGGCGCGTGTACGCTTCCAGAGAAATCATACCCAGCAAAAAGCCTGCAAAACACCGCAAAAAGCTACCTGGAAACCGCAGATCGTCGATGGTGTTGGTGAGCGTTGGCAGCCAGGGTTTGTACATAGGATGGTTTTCGACCGGCTGGGTCAGGTACACGTATAAAGCCAGCACAACGCCCAACATGGCATATCGACCCGCTCCTGACAATCGACGGAAACCAAGCATCAGCACAGGGAACAGCAGGTACAACAGCCACTCGCAGCCAATCGACCAGGTTGGTGTGTTCCAGGTTGCGGACGACACCGACAGAAAACCATGCAGCATGAATACGTGCAGCGGAATAGCTGGTACGTCGAACACACCCTGTTCGACCGGGCTTAATTTGACATGGTAGACCGGAACGACCAGAATATACAGGGCAATTACCCACAGGAGCGTTACGAAATGAAGGGGATAAATCCGAGCGAAGCGGGCCGCCATGTAGCGCCGAAACGATGTGACCGTCACGCGGTTCTCGAACCAGTCGCCGTACACGTAGGTAATGATGAAGCCGCTTAGAATAAAGAAAAAGTCGACCAGCAGGTACCAGCGCCGATGCAACTGCGTAATGGCGGGATCAATGATCGGCAAGACCAGCAGGTTGAAGTGAAAGATGACGACCAGCACGGCCGCAATACCCCGCATCGGTGTCAGCGTGGTTAGGTAGGAACGATTCATCAGGGTAGGGATAGGATTTGATCGAGGAAGTTATCCATTTCTTCCTGACGCAGCCAAATCACTTTAGTAAAAGGTTGATTCTGAGCGCTCCCGCGAACGCTATCAATGGTTGCAATTCAACAGCAGCCGGTTAACCGACAGCGATTCGACATCGGTACCGACTCAAAAAATCCGGCCGTTCCGTAATAATCTCCTACCCTGTCGGCCAGAATTAGTTCAGACGATAATGCACTCACTACAAAACGGAACGGTTTAACATGATTGAAGACCTCTGGTACAAGAACGCCATCATCTACAGCCTCGATCTGGAAACCTTTATGGACGGCAACGGCGACGGCATCGGCGATTTTGAGGGCCTCTGCCGTCGGCTCGACTACCTCCACGCCCTGGGCGTCGATACGGTATGGCTGGCTCCCTTCCAGCCAACACCCAATAAGGACAATGGCTACGACATCCGCGATTATTACGGCGTTGATCCCCAGCACGGCTCCAGTGGCGATTTCGTTGAGTTCATGCACCAGGCCAACAAGCGGGGCATCAAGGTTATTATCGATCTGGTCGTTAATCACACCTCCGATCAGCACCCCTGGTTTCAGGATGCCCGTAGCTCAGAAGACGCCATGCACCACGACTGGTACGTCTGGTCCAAGAAAAAGCCCTCGGATTGGGACGAAGGCATGGTCTTTCCCGGTGTGCAGAAAGCTACCTGGACGTACGACAAAAAGGCAAAAGCGTATTATTTCCACCGATTCTATGATTTCCAGCCCGACCTGAACATGAACAATGATGAGGTTCGGGCCGAAATTCGCCGGATCATGGGTTATTGGCTGCAACTCGGCGTAGCAGGGTTCCGGGTAGATGCCGTACCGTTTATCCTCGAAACTCCGGCTCCCGGTGAGGCCGAACCTACGTTAAAATTTGAGTATCTGCGGGAAATGCGCCGGTTTCTGCAATGGCGGAAAGGCGACGCGATTCTGCTGGGCGAAGCCAACGTATTGCCGGAAGAAACAACACAATACTTTGGCGAGGAAGGCAATGGCATTCACCTGATGTTCAATTTCTTCGTCAACCAGCACCTGTTTTATGCACTGGCTACGGGCGACATCGAGCCGCTGGCAAAGGCTCTGGAGGATACGCGCATCAACTTTCAGATGGCGCAGTGGGCCCAGTTTCTGCGCAACCACGACGAACTGGACCTGGGTCGCCTAACCGAGGAGCAACGGCAGCGCGTATTTGACCGCTTCGGACCTGACGAAAACATGCAGCTTTACCACCGTGGTATTCGTCGACGGCTTTCGCCGATGCTGGGTAGCCGCCAGCTAACCGAACTGGCTTATAGCCTGATGTTTTCGCTGCCAGGAACGCCCGTGATCCGCTACGGCGACGAAATTGGCATGGGTGACGACCTCAGCCTGCCGGAGCGGGAGGCCGTGCGGACCCCGATGCAGTGGACCGACAGTTCGCAGGCTGGTTTCTCGGCCGCCGACAAACTGGTACACCCCGTCATTGACGAAGGCCCCTACGCATTCCAGCACGTCAACGTTGAAGCCCAGCGTCGTGCTCCTGCCTCCCTGCTCAACTGGATGACCGCCATGATGCGGCTGCGGAAAGAATGCCCGGAGATTGGGTGGGGTGACTGGCAAATTCTGAAAACTGACGTGCCCCCCGTGCTGGCCATGCACTATAACCGCGAGGGGCAGTCGCTGGTAATCCTCCACAACTTCGACGAAAAGCCGCGCGAAGTGCTACTGGACCTCAAGGTACCCCACGAACACAAACTTGTTGATCTGATCGCTAACCACGAGCAGGGAGCCGACGACAAAGGAAAGCACCGCATTACACTGAATGCCTACGGGTATCGCTGGTTCCGGGCGGGCGATCTGAGCCATCTGCTGCATTGATTCAAGCCACTCACTTTTCCTCATACTAAACGCGCATGATTAAGATTGGTTACCACGCGTCGCACGAGCAGTTCAAGCCCAGTACGTTGCTGGCCAATGTGCAACTGGCCGAACAAGCCGGATTTACGGCCGGCTCCTCGTCCGACCATTTCCACCCCTGGACCAACCAGCAGGGCGAAAGTGGGTTTGCCTGGTCGTGGCTGGGTGCTGCCATGCAGGCTACGTCGCTCACGTTCGGCGTCGTCAATGCCCCAGGACAACGCTATCATCCCGCCATCATCGCTCAGGCGGCCGCAACGCTGGCCGACATGTTTCCAGACCGGTTCTGGCTGGCTGTCGGGACCGGGCAGTCGCTGAACGAGCATATTACGGGCGAAAAATGGCCATCCAAAGCCGATCGTAACGCGCGGCTAAAAGAGTGTGTCGATATTATCCGGGCTCTGTGGAACGGCGAATGCGTGTCGCACAAGGGTCTGGTTACGGTCGAAGAAGCCATACTGTATTCCCGCCCGGCGGTGAAACCCCTGATTTTTGGCGCGGCCGTTACCGCTAAAACGGCGGAATGGGTCGGCTCGTGGGCGGACGGACTGCTGACCATCTCGCAGCCCGTTGAGAAGCTGCGGGAGGTTGTGGATGCCTTCCGGCGTGGAGGTGGCGAAGGCAAGCCGATGCATCTGAAAGTACAGTTGTCCTACGCCGAAACAGATGAAGCCGCCCTACGTGGTGCCCATGAGCAGTGGCGGGTCAACATCCTTCCCAACAACGTACTGACTGAATTGCGGATGCCCGACCAGTTTGATGCCGCCAGCCAATTCGTGAGTGAAGACGAAATCGTTTCTATGATTAACGTATCGTCCGATCCGGCCCGGCACCTGGCGTGGCTGACCGACTACCTCGACCTGGGTTTCGAACTACTCACGCTGCACAACGTCAACCGGGACCAGCAGCGCTTCATTGATTCGTTTGGGAAATCGGTGCTGCCGGAACTCCTAAAAACCGCGTAGTCAACTTGGATTCACCAGACATAAACGGCCCGGCTGACGAACATTGGTCGGGCCGCTTTTTGGCGGTTATTCGATCCGCTTTTTCTGCCGGAGTTCTTTTACTTCAAAATCGAACGAGAGCTGGTTCATGCAATTGAAGTGGCGCATAGGGCACTGCTCAAAACCAATTTTAGAACAGGGTCGGCATTCCAGCCCCGTCTTTTCCAACACGACGAAGTTGGTCTTGTAGGGATACATGCCGAAATGAGGGGTTGTGTTACCCCAGATGGAGTAGATTTTCTTTTTCAGGGCAGCCGCAATATGCATCAGGCCGGTATCATGACTGAACACCACCCGCGCCCGCGCTAACAACGATGCCGATTGGTTGAGATTATATTGGCCGCAGGCGTTGTAGATGAGCCGCTTGCCCACCGCCCGCACAATTTCCTCCCCAGCCTCACGGTCTTCCTTACCGCCCAGCAGTACAATCGGGTAGTTGATTTTCCGACATAGCTCGATCATCCGGGGAACGGGCAGTTTCTTGGTCGCGTGCTGCCCGCCGATCGCGTAAGCCACAAAATCTTCCTGGTGTGTAACAGGCAACCAGTCCGTTTCAACCTGATCTTTGTACGGAATAAAGTAATCCAGCCCCTGTTCGTCGTTCTCCACCCCAAACGGCCGCACCGTAGCCATGTAGCGATCCACGATGTGCTGGTTCGGCATGACGTTCACCTTCCAGCGGACGTAGAACCACTTGCGGATATTAAGCTTATCGAAGCTATACGATTTAACGCCGAGGCCCGCCTTGAGCAGGCTGGTCCGCAGATTATTGTGCAGATCAATTACGTAGTCGTAGCGTTCGGCGCGTAGTTGTTTCAGCAGATCGTACAGGCTCGTTTCCAGATAGAACCGCTTATCAATATACGGATTGTGTTCCAGTAGCGACTGGTATCCTTTTTTCGTGCAGAAATGCACCTCGGCGCCCGGTACCTGCTGTTTCAGGCAACGAACAACAGGCGTTGTCAGGACAATATCACCGATAGACGAGAAGCGTATAATCAGAAACTTAACCGGGGTGGCCATAACTGAAACTTTACGCGAAATTATTGTTTTTCGGGCGGTATATCAAACAGTTGCCAACCGGGTTACTGAATGGTTTATTTTGATAAAAATCGACTGATTGTTCGGTTCCGAACCGCTCAATATACCCACCAGCGGGGCTTCGTAGGTGTTCGGTACTGGCTATCTTCACAGACCGCACAGGGCGGTGGCGGCCCCGGGGGAAACGGAGGTGGTGTTGGTCGGATATTGGGGGGCGATGAAATGCCGCCCCGATTCAGCGTATACGGCACCAGCGACGAGCCCGACGCGCCAAAGAAGCCGTAAACGGGCTCGTCGGGATTGCTCACACAAACTATATTTCCCTGGATACCGGCCGGGGCTGCGTCGAAGATACTCCCGTTGCTGTTAGTCAGCTTGTCGACACGGCTCCAGAAGTTATAAGCCTCACGCGTCATGGACTGCTGTTCGATTTCTACGTAGTACCGACTGGTCGATTCATAGGGCGCGCGCAGGACAAGCTGTCGGCTGATGGCCCGGCCGTTGATGAGTGCATCGCTGGCTACGTTGATGCAGGCGTTGCCGTAACACCGAACGATGTCCCAGCATTCTGAACAGCAGGGATAGCTGTACTCGATCCCCGGATTGGAATTAGGCACCTGCCGGATGGCACAGATGCTGATCGGTTCGTAGTGGGTCCAGCGCCAGCGGTAGTAATCGCCCGTCGTAGCCGGGTCGCGGGTGTCGATGTAAATGTTAAACCCTTTGTCGAACGCCAGTGTCCCGGCAATCGGCGACTCCGAATATTCTGCATAGATGCTGTCGATTTTGGGGGCCGCTTTGAGCAGTTCAGGCTTCGACTGGTACCGTTTGCCATCACCCGTCGTAAACTCCAGTCGGTACGTCCGCCCTGCCTGCCCCCGATAGTCGGCCGGGGTCTGGTAAACTCCGCTGCCGCTTCCCAGCTCGCGCAGGGCCTGCCGTCGTCCCTGATCATCCACAATGGCCACCTGCGCTCCACTCACCCGCAGGTTGAGGGCTACGTTGGTGTAATCGCTCGTGTAGGTCAGGTTGACCGTATAAGGCCCCGGCTGATCGGTAATGAGCCCTTCGACCACCACCGCCCTCGGAATGCTCTTTACCTCCGGCTGGTACGGCGTCACGCAGCCAAGCAGGCAGGAAGAAAGGAGCAGGGAGAAAATGAATCTATGCAAAGTCATGTCAGCGGCTAAAATCAGGTAGTTAACGATCTAAAATTTAAAATTCCAGGTGAGCGACGGAAACGCCGACCCGAAAATGGCCAGTTTGAACGCATCCTTATCCTGCCGGGGGTCGAAGCGGTAAAAGACCGAGTAGGCGTTCTTGTGGGCGTAGACGTTGTAAATCGCAAACACCCAGCTTTGCTGTACCCGGCGCTGCTTGGCGGGGTCCTGCTCGAACAGCATCGAGAAATCGAGCCGGTGATAATCCGGTATCCGCTCCTGGTTTCGGTTTACGAAAATCGGTACCCGCACTCCATTGATGACGGCCCGGCCGTAGGGTTGCGTAATGGGACGCCCGGTGCTGTAGGTAAAGTTCAACGACAGGCTGAAACGCAGACTCGGCCGGTACGTGGCCGTCGCGTTGAGGGTATGCGGCTTGTCGTAATTGGCAGGATAGGCCCGTCCTCCATTGATTCGCTCTTCGAGAAACGGACTATCAATGGTCAGGAAGGTTCGGGCGTACGTGTAACTGACCCATCCCGTCCAGGCGCCTTTGTTTTTTCGCAGTTGTGTTTCCAGTCCGTAAGCCTGCCCGCTTCCCTGCAACAAATCCGTTTCGGGCAGGGGGTTCAGGGTCAGATCAGCCCCATCCTTGTAGTCAAGCGCATTGCGGAGGGCTTTGTAATAAATTTCGGCTGATAGCTCAATGGCGTCGTTGTTCACGTTCCGGAAGTACCCCAGCGACCACTGATCGGCAATGACGGGGCTGACGTTCTGGTCGGCCAGTTTCCAGCGCGAGGTAGGCAGGGCGGCCGTGGTGTTCGTGATCAGGTTGATGTACTGCCGCAACCGGTGGTAGCCCGCTTTAATAGACTGCCCCGGGGCCAGGTTCCAGCGTACCGCCAGCCGGGGTTCCAGTCCCCCCGCATGATGGTAAATTTTTCCGGCACCATATTCCCGCTCCGACGAGGCCGTTCCCGGCTCACGGGGTAACTCGGGCGAGTACATCCGCACATCGGCCGGGCCGCGGTTCAGCAGTGTCGAATACCGCAGGCCGATCTGCAAAGCTACCGTAGGGGTCAGGTTCCAGTCGTCCTGAACGTAGGCAGCCACCTCATAGGCCCGCTCGATGGGCAGCGTAACCGGCAGCACATTTGAAAACGGCCCCGGCACCAATCGGTTCGGCTGAATGCTGTAGTCGATCAGGCTGGCTCCGGTCTGCACCTGGTGTTTGTCATTCACGTTGATGCTCAGATCCGAACGAAGCTGACGATGCATCACTTCGGCCTGCAAGCGGAATGCGTTGGACGAATCGGGTACCGAGGTTTCGGTCTGGTAGCGGCTCCAGATGGCCGTTGTGGCCAGGTTGAACCGCTTGCTGATGAAGTAGTTCCAGCGCAGCGACCCGGCCATCGTCTCATAATCGAAACGGGTAGAAGATGCATTGATCTCCAGACTCGCCAGCGAATCGGACGGCAGCTTGAAAACGTCCCGGCTGACGTAGCCGGTAAACGTAACGGTATGCTGTTCATTCGGCTGAAACTTCACCTTCGTGGTCAGGTCGTAGAAATTGGCTTTGGTGCCCCGAAGAGTGGGTGGGCCGAGTTGAAACAGAAAATCGTTGACCGACACCCGCGTTGCCGCCAGCACCGACAGTTTGCGGGGAATGACGGGGCCCTCCACACCCAACCGGCTCGATACGAGCCCGATGCCGCCGTTGAGCGACCATTTTTCGGTTTCCGGCTCCTTAACCTTAATGTCCAGCACCGACGACGCCCGCCCACCGTACCCGGCCGCAATGCCGCCCCGGTGCAGGGTGGCGTCCCGAACAACATCGGGGTTGAATACCGAGAAAAAGCCGAACAGGTGACTGGTGTTAAACAGCGGAATCTCATCCAGCAGGACCAGATTCTGATCCACACTGCCTCCGCGCACGTTGAAGCCCGTAGCCCCCTCCCCGACCGTTGTGACACCAGGCAGCAACAACAGACTCCGGACAATGTCAACCTCGCCCATAAACGCCGGAATCCGCTTGATATTCTTGATACTCAATTGCGTAACGCCCATTTCGACCTTGCGGACGTTGCGGTCGGGCGCTTCAGTCTGGACCACTACTTCCTGCAAATACTGCGAATCTTCGGCCAGTTCAACATTAAGCAGGAGCAGTTTGTTGAGCGTTACCGATTCGGTTTTGGCAATGTAGCCCACGTGCGAAAACCGAACGGTATACTTGCCTTCGGGCAGGGGTAGTACAAAATAGCCGTCGTTGCCCGTGCGGGTACCTTTCCGGTTATTCTGCACAAAAACCGTTACGCCCGCAATGGGCTTGCCCGAAATAGCCTCACGAACGTAACCGGTCAGGGAATAGACCGGTGTTTTCTGCGCCAGCAGCGTATAAGGGAGTAGCCAGCCAAGCTGGATCAGCAGGAGTAAACGAACGCGCATCTAAAGGGAAGTAGGAATAGTCGTAATAATACAAAAAATCCTGGATTTAAGCCCTTTCTACCCGATAAGTCACCGTTTTTTTCGTTTTTGCAGATACGCCTTCATCTCGGTAAGAGTCAGGGCATTAAATGTCATGGTTTTGGTCAGGCCACCTTTCCGGCCCACAGCCACCCCATAGTGCATGTCCAGCAGCCCTGCCAGGTCATGCGCGTCGGGATTGATGCTCAGCATTACCCCTCGTTCCATGGCGTAGTCGATCCAGCGCCAGTCGATGTCGAGCCGGTACGGACTGGCATTGATTTCAACCACTACGTTATGATAAGCGCAGGCATCGATAACCGCCCGGTGGTCAATTGGATAGCCCTCACGCGCCAGCAGCAACCGGCCGGTCGGGTGACCCAGAATGGTTGTGTACGGGTTCTCGATGGCCCGCAGAAGTCGCGTTGTCGCTTTTTCGATTGTCATGGTCAGGGTCTGGTGGACCGACGCCACTACGTAGTCAAAGGTTGCCAGCGTAGCATCGTCGTAATCCAGCGAACCATCGCCCAGAATATCCGATTCGATACCTTTAAAAATTGTAAAATCGTCGCCGAACTGGGCGTTCAGCTGATCGATCTCGGCATGCTGTGCCCGCACCCGATCGACATCAAGCCCATTGGCGTAGGTGGCCGTTTTAGAGTGATCGGCAATACCGAAATACGTCAGGCCCAGTTCACGGCAGTAGGCGGCCATGTCGGCGATGGATTGCTTCCCGTCCGACCAGGTGCTGTGGTTATGGAGCGTACCCCGCAGATCATCCCAGGTGACCAGCTCGTCGTTTTGATGGTGGCTGGCCCAGCGAAAGGCGAACTCATCCTCGCGCATTTCGGGTACGATAAACGGCAGTCCAGCCCGTTCGTAAATCCCTTCCTCCGATGCGTTCGGTACGGTCAGCGCGGCCTGGAGCAGCGATACATTGGCCGAACCGACCTGTTGGAGATGCGGCTCAGCAGCCGTCTGGATGAACAGTTGACGATCGATCTGATCGGCCGGAAACATAAGCAGTTCGATGCCTACGTCGCTGCCTTCCATCCGCCCCCGCCACGCAAATGGCGACGACTCCTGTTCGTTCTGCACCAGCATCGGCAGGCCGTTCAGATAGCGCTGCGCCCCTACCGGATCGCTGGTTTCGATCAATAGCTGGATGGTATCGACCTCCTGTGCTTTCCGACGTACCTGCCCGGTGATGTCGACCCGTTTAAAGTGGTTCGCCAGTTCGTCGTGCAGCACATTGGCCAGCATGGCAGCCCGGTCCATCCGCACTTTGCCTTTCTGCTCCTGCAGAAACATGAGCGAGTTCAGGATTTTTTCCTGCGTACTGGCTCCGAACCCCTTGATTTTGGCAATCTGACCGTTCTCGCCCGCCAATTGCAGATCGCGCAGGTTATCGATGCCGAGTTCGTGCCAGAGCGTCCGGATTTTCTTCGCACCCAGGCCTTTGATCCGGAACATTTCCATCACCCCCTCGGGCGTCTCGGCCAGCAGGTTATCCAGGTCGGTCAGATGGCCGGTTTCGACGATCTCCCGGATTTTGTGCGCGACGGACTTACCCACCCCCGGCAGTTTCACCAGTTCCTCAACGGGCAGGTTTGCCAGGTCGGCGGTCGACTTATCAAGATTGAACGCAGCCGAGCTGAAAGCACGTATTTTAAAGGCGTCGTAATCGTGGAGTTCCATTAACCGGCCGGTCAGTTCGAGCCGGTCAACAATTTCGGCATTCGTCATACGAATTGAGTAATTTACTCCGCAAGTTAGGCAATTGGTCAGATTTGCCCGCCCGCCCGCGCCCCCCAACGCTACCTTTATCCCATCAACCTAACCCATTCATTCCATGATTCACTCAACAACGGGACTCGTACACATTTGTTCGGCGCTGCTGGCCATGCTTCTGGGAGCCATTGTCCTGCTGGGTAAAAAAGGGACAACCACCCACAAACGCATTGGCTACGGCTATGTGGGCGCTATGGGTGTTCTGAACGTAACGGCCTTCCTGATCTACGATCTCTTTGGTCATTTCGGTCCTTTCCACATCGCAGCCCTGATCAGTAGTGGGTCGATTGTGGCCGGGATGGTTCCAGTGCTGTTTCGCCACCGGATCAATGGGTGGCTGATCTACCACTATTATTTTATGAACTGGTCGGTGGTGGGGCTGTACGCGGCCTTCTGGGCCGAAACGCTGGTCCGGGCCGTACCGATGCGGGCGTTCTGGCCTGTGGTGATGATCGCTACCCTGGCCACTACGGTGGTTGGAGCCTGGCTCATTCGTAAAAACAAAGATCGCTTCATCCAACCGACCAGGCCGACATTAACGGATCGCCAGCCGACGACGGCGTAATTCATACCTGTTTCACTTTTAAACCAAACACCTATGGAATCCGAACACCCAACCCCTCCCAACCGCGACCCGCACCTTTGGAAACAAGCCCAGGCCCGGGTCGGCTTCAAGCAACACTTCCGCTCGTACGTGTTCGTAAACATCCTCGTCTGGACTATCTACCTGGTACTAACCTTTGGTGTTGATCGCCGGATTGGTATCTTCCCGTGGCCGCTGTTCATGACCCTGGGCTGGGGGTTTGGGCTTCTCGCCCACTACGTCCGGGTGTACCGTTCTGGCGATGGCCCCGATGCCGTTGAGCGTGAGTACCAGCGTTTGCAGAATCAAGGGCGCTGATCAACCAACGACAGGAAACGTCACTCATAAATTGGTCCATTAAATCCTTTTCGCGCAACACTTTCCCGACACAGGCAGTAACGTTTGTAAGCCGGGCCGTGACGAACGGATGAGGCAGGAAGATGCCCGGCTTTACTCAACGTATGCAAATGATTATGCACTCGCCTGTCAGCGCCGTGCATGTGGCGGCTGCATTGACGGCGATGGTTTCAGGAACAAGGGTTATATTTTCAACGAAGGGAACACGCAGTCACCGGCTCATCGGCCGGATTTATGTGCTGAGCATGATAGTGCTGCTGCTGACAGCCTTTCAGATCTACTACCTGTTTGGCCGGTTCTGCATCATTCACTGGGGGGCGGTAGGGAGTATTGTTGCCCTCCTGATTGGCCTGGTGCCGATGGCGTTCAGATCGGTGCTGTCTACCTGGCTGCGCTGGCACTACGTCGGTATGGGCGCGTCCGTTACGGGTCTTTACGCAGCCTTTGTGGTTGAGAGCACGTACCGGTTTTTTCCGCCCGAATGGTTCTGGTACGTCACGATTGGGTGTGCCAATTCGGTATTCGTCGTAGGGGCCGTTGTGCTGTACCGCCACTGGCCCTTTCCGCCCCTGGCCCGACCCCGCCCGACAAGTGCCCGTGCCTTTCTGGCAAACTACCGCCCCCAGCAGTTGCATTAAAGGCGGCTGGCTACGGTACTACAACGAGATCATACCTGACCAATAGTCCCGGCAGGCTGTGCAGCGAAAAGCGGGCCTTTTTCAGGTTATTTTCGTCCGGGTTCAGCACCAGGTTGTACGACGTAGCGAAATCCGCCTGAGTCAGGTTGTTCTCTTCGAACCTGGTTAGCTCAAGGTTGCAATTATTGAAAGCTGTCCCGGTCAGGTCGCATTTCAGGAAGAAAGCTTCTCTGATTGAACAATCCACGAACGTCGCTTTTTTCAGCTTGCGGTTCAGGAAAACCGCATGGTCGAGCTGGCACCCTCGAAAATCAACGTGAAAACCAAAGGGATCGCACACGCCAAAATCAACCTGAAGCAGCTTGCAGTTACTAAAACTGACGTCGTAAAGCTTGGTGTTTTTCAGCCCCACTCCCGACAGGTTACAGTCCTCAAAGCGGCAATCCACAAAGCTTGAACCGATCAGGGTCATTCGCGTCAGATCCAGTTTTTTAAACGTACACTGCTCGAACGACTGATCCTGCCACGTAGCGACAGCCGCATCCGCCGGACTGATGATCTGGTCATAGAACTCCATACAACGTTGGCTTAAACGGCGACGGGGGCTTTAATAGCCGGCCAGGGATTGTAGTTTTCGAGCGTAAAGTCGTCGTAGGTAAAGTCGAAGATTGACGTCACATCCGGGTTCAGCCGCATGGTCGGCAGGGGGCGAGGTTCACGCGCGAGCTGCGTTTCGACCTGCTCCAGATGATTCAGGTAGAGATGCGTATCTCCGCCCGTCCAGATGAATTCATGAGCTTCGTAGCCGCATTCCTGGGCAATCATCATCGTCAGCAGAGCGTATGATGCAATGTTGAACGGAACGCCCAGAAACACGTCGGCGCTGCGCTGGTAGAGCTGGCACGAGAGTTTACCATCGGCCACATAGAACTGCATCAGCAGGTGGCAGGGTGGCAGGGCCATACTGGGAACGTCGGCCGGGTTCCAGGCCGAAATAATCATCCGGCGCGAATCCGGATTCCGCTTCAACTGGTTCAATACGTCCTGCAACTGATCAATGACTTGCCCGTCGGGCGCGGCCCAGCTTCGCCACTGCTTACCATACACCGGTCCCAGGTCGCCGTTTTCGTCGGCCCATTCATCCCAGATACTCACGCCGTTATCTTTCAGGTACCGGATGTTCGTATCCCCTTTGATGAACCACAGCAGTTCGTGGATAATCGATTTTGTGTGAACCTTCTTGGTCGTCAGCAGCGGAAAGCCATCCTGGAGATTAAAGCGCATCTGGTAACCAAAAACACTGATGGTACCGGTTCCGGTACGGTCGGTTTTACGGGTGCCGTTGTCGAGAATATGACGGAGTAGATCGTGGTATTGTTGCATTAATGCGATTGTTGGACGGTCGTAGCTGGTTTTTCGGGTTTAAAGGTAGATGATTTAGTGATACCTAAATAAACGCCGTACCCAATACCTATTAACATGCCCAGGGCGATAAACAGCAGGTAGCTAAGTGCATAGGCAACTACCGAACGCCACACTACGGAGAATATCCCTAATCGGCCCTGAAATAACTGATAGTAAGTCAGGGCGTAATAGCCAAACATCGCCACTACCGATACACCCATAATGATCTTATACGCTTCAACTGATCCGCCCAGCGCCCAGAACAGGACGACAATCGCCAGCGACATCAACATAGTGAAGTTGGTGACAAACGTCTGTACGACCATCATTTCGGGATAGTTGTAACGCTGTCGGCGGAACATAAACCAGTTACCAAAGGCTAAAAACGGAATCATCAGAATATAAACCAGCGTCTGATTATGGTCCATCCACTCAAACAGTTGATTCTGAAATGCTTGTGCATCAGCAGACGCCTGCTTCGAGTCAAGCATTGCCTGACTGGCCTTCATGTAGCTCACCCCAAGACCGTGCTGCACGAACAGAAGAACTGCACTGAGCATCAGCAGCAGGGCCAGCGGGCGGTAGTGATTAACCCGTTTCCCCTCCAGAAACTCTCGGATGGTATGGCCGGGACGAACCGTTAACTGGCGCAGGGTGTACGCAATGCCGTGGTCAACGTGCCAGACACTATGCGGAATCTCGTGCCAGATGTAGTGCCAGTTGATCCGGTGCGTATCGGCCCGCTGGCCGCACTGGCTACAATAGCGGCCCGTGTACTCGTGGTCGCAGTTCTGGCAGGCTACCACCTCACTGGTCAGGTGGTCATGATGATGATGCGATTGCTTGGTAGAGTTAATCGAGATCATATAGAAGAGGGGTTTGCCAAAAATAACGAATATATGGCTTTAATTTTACCCCTTTCCCCAGATAAACAATCGTTAACAGAACAATAATAAAGGTATCCGGGAAGTGCACAACGTACTGTATGCCTCAGCGAATACCTCTACTCTGTCTTTACGCTATTTCAAACGAATACGTGATCTCGGCCGTTGGGCGAAGCTGCGCCGTAGCGGAACAGTACTTATCCATCGACAGGTCGATGGCCCGCTGCACCTTGTTGGCGTCCAGTTGGCCTTTCAGCAGGTACGTGATGTGGATCTTCTGGAACGGCGCGGGCGTGGCATCTTTCTCCCGCAGGCCGTCGACGCGCAGGCGGAAATCGTCGATTACCTGCTTCTGCTTTTTCAGGATCAGGATTACGTCAATGGCCGAACAACTGGCCAGGCCCATAAGCAGCATTTCCATCGGCCGGGCCCCGGCGTTATGGCCACCAATGTCTGTCGATCCATCAATATCAAGGGCAACACCGGCGGTTCCAGTAGCCTGAAAATGAAAAGCGTCGTCGACGCGCACCAGCTCAACGTGCATGGTATTAAATTGCTGAGCTGATTCAACCGTTTGAGAATCAAGCATTGTATTGTTGCGTTTATAAAGGTACGTTCGTATATTCACCAACTCAAACCGAGCCTGCCATGTCCGAAAAATTCACCGAAGACCTATTCGACCTAAAAAACGACCGTCGGCTGAGTGTCTACCTGTACCGGGCGGGTTTTGGCTGCTGGCTGCTTTATATTGTGTCAGGCGCGCACTTCCTGCAGGCCCTCCGTACGTACCGAACAGATTTCGGTATCTTCTCGTTCTTTCTGATGGTACTGGGGCTGTCGGCTTCCATGATTTACGACTACCATCACCACCCCGCCGAGTTTGAGCAGAAGAAAAAGTGGCTCGCCGTCGGCTATCTGGTCCTGGCTGGCCTGATCTATTTCCTCATTCTGCGCGACCAGCCGGTAACGTTCCAGGGGATCTTCGGGGCCACTTCATTGTTCAGTCACTTTTGAGCTGACCTGACTTCTGTCTGTAGATAATACACGACTTCGGGCGTCCGGCCCTACGGACCTATTTGCCCATCATTTTATCCCGAGCGGCCTTAAATTCGGAGCCGGGTTTCCAATTCGGGAAATTCGTTTGTGTAGCCAGCCGATATCCCACATTGAACAGAATCTGCATGTCTTCAATTACACCCGAGAGGTCCCAGTTCGGCGCGTATTCGTCCGCCGGGGTGTGGTAGCGGTTCAGGTTATAGTCTTCAAACTGCGCATTTCCCCAGGCCGCGCCCTTAGTCACCGAATTGACACCGGCTTTCAGATAGAGCGAGGGCACTCCCACTTTGGCAAAGTTGAAGTGATCGGACCGGAAGTAGCTGCCCGCCGAGGGATTGAACTCACCCCGGATCGTGCGATTTTGTCGGCCCGCAGCCGCCACTACGTAGTCGTCCAGTTCCGACTGCCCTTTACCGACAATAATGATGTCCTTTGTGCGGCCGATGGGCTGCAGAGCGTCGATGTTCAGGTTGGCGACAGTCTTGTTGAGCGGAAACACGGGGTGTTGGGCGTAGTACTCCGACCCCAGCAGTCCCTGCTCCTCGGCCGTAACGAGCAAAAACACCACCGACCGGGCCGGTTTCGTCTTCAATTTGGTAAAGGCTTCGGCAATTTCCAGCACGGCGGCCGTACCGGTTGCATTATCGACGGCTCCGTTGAAAATCGAATCCCCCTTAACCGGTTCGCCCTTGCCGAGGTGATCCCAGTGAGCCGAGTAGATGATGCATTCGTCCCGGCGGGTCGTGCCCGGCAGCACCGCCAGTACGTTCCGGGAAACAGACTCCTTGATGGTGTTGTCCAGCGTGATCGACGCCCGAACGCCCATCGGCACCGGTCTGAATCCTTTCTGACCGGCCTGCCGGAACAACTCGGTCGATAGCCCCGCTGAGCTGAACAGTTTCCGGGCGGCATCGAGCGTCAGCCAGCCTTCAACCAACGCCCGCGACTGATTGCCGTCGTCACTTTTCAGGTACAGCTTTGACTTGGAAAAGCTATTGCGGACAACCGACCAGCCGTAACTGGCAGCCTTTGATTCGTGCACAATCAACACCCCGGCGGCTCCCTGCCGGGCAGCTTCTTCGTACTTGTAGATCCAGCGGCCGTAGTACGTCATGGTGTTGCCTTTGAACAACGTACTGTCAACTGAGCCGGGGTCGTTTACCAGCACCACTACGGTCTTGCCTTTCACGTCCAGCCCAGCGTAATCGTTCCAGCCAAATTCCGGGGCCACGATGCCATACCCGACAAAAACCAGTTCCGACTTATCGAGCGACACCTGTTTCTGCACCCGGGGCGTAGTGGCTACAAAATCCTCCAGTGGCTTAAGCGACAGCGTTTCCGTTTTCCCTTTCAGCACCAGCGGCCCTGCCGGTACCGACGCGATGTCGACCATCGGTACGTCCTGAAAGTAGCTGGACCCGTTGCCGGGTTGCAGTCCCAGCTTTTCAAAGGTTGTTTTGAGGTATTGGATGGTTTTTGTCTCGCCAGACGTGAACGGTTTACGACCTTCAAACGCATTAGATGACAGCGTCTGAACGTGGCGGGTAAACGCCTTCCCGTTTATCAGGGATTGATCCGGTTCGGCCTGACCTGGCTGAGCCTGACTTACCAGAGCGGGTAGCAACAAACCAACCACGAAGCCAACCTTCGGAAGAAAGGAGCGTGTATGCATAGCAGGTGAAAGGGCAATGAGTTACCGTAGTACCTTCGTAATTTCGTTCAGCTTCTCCATCTTCTGGACGAAGTCGCCTTTGAGCTGATTCCGGATGGCCGTCAGGTTATCGAGGGTTTCCTGCAAACTGTCGGGGAGGATTTCCTCCAGTACCTCACGGAATCGTTTGGCAAAGGTAGGCGATTTGCCGTTGGTCGAGATAGCAACTTTCAGGTCGCCTTTCTTCACGACCGAACTCAGGTAAAAATCGCACAAATCGGGTGTATCAGCCACGTTGACCAGTAGTTGACGGGCCTTGCAGTCCTGCTGTACCTGGCGGTTCACGGCCTTGTCGTTGGTGCCGACAATGACCAGGTCCCGCCCCTGCAGATACTCCGCCTGGTAGCGTTCCTGAATCAGGGTCAAATTCGGATGCTGCTGCGCCAGTTCGCGGATTTCGTCGCGAATTTCCGGGGCTACGAGCGTAACGGGTGCGTCGGGCGCGTTCGAGAGCAAAGCGGTCAGTTTTTCGAGCCCTACGTACCCACCGCCGACGACCAGCGTGTTCAGGTTTTCAATCTTAACGAAAATGGGAAACAGCGTATTCATAAACAAAGTCGTAAGTCGCAAGCAGGCAGGTTGTAAGTGTCTTTCCAGCGCACTCACTTCCTATCACAAACTTACAACCTACGACTCGCAGACTTACGACTTTGTTTTTTTAAAACTTAAATCCAACGTTTACACCCAGAATCCGGCGTTTCGAGTTCTCCGTGTTTTTCAATACATCAGCAAAGCCGTAGTGATACACGAAACCGACCATGAGCGGACCAGCATCAAAGCCTATGCTCGCCAGACCATTGATGGTAGCGTTGTTAAAATCAGACCGTTCGAAATTGAACTCGTTGTTGTTGACACCCAGTGGCGTAGCGTATTCGGCCCCTACCTGCAACCGTACCGCCGAGATACCGCGATCTGACTCGGCCAGCTTGAAACCAATATAAGCCGGAATGTGCAGGTATTTCTGATCAATGTTATTGATGATCCCTTCAGGAGACGTACCGTCGCCGGGCTGGTAGAAATCATTGCTGGATGTCAGGTACTCCGCCCCGATCTGTCCGTACAGCCGGCCACCGCCCCGTACAAACAAACCCAACTGATAGCCCAGGCGGCCACTCAATTGATTACCTTCTACATCTTCGCCTTCAAACCGGGTTGAGTTCGCACCAGCGTACACACCAACCGTAAAGTTTTTGTAATCTTCACGTTTTTGCTTTTTCCGCGTCTGCTCAGCGTCGGACCGCCCATCGTCGTAACCTTCATCGTAAGCTTTGCCCAGATCGAAACGATCGAACCGCCGTTGATCCATGCGTTCTTCGCGATACCGGTTGTCGTAGTTGTCGTTTTGCTCCCGCCGACGGACGTAGTCGCGTCGTTCATCCAGGATATCATCTACGCTCTGGTTCCGGCGATCGTCCTGCCGCTCGCGGAGTCGTTCGTCCATCTGGTAGCGATCGCGGTCATCGAACATCCGGCGATCATCCCGGTAGCGTCGGGCGTCGTCGCGTCGGTCACTCATCCGATAGTCGTCGCGCCGGGCGTCGTCGCGCCGATATGACCGGTCGTCGTAATCCCGGGAGCGATCATACCGCTCATTATACGAATTTCGTTGGCCGAATACCAAACCTGTTCCAAATACCCCTACGGCCAGCAGGGCTGCTGTTACATGATTTTTCATAACGTGTTGAGTTGATTAATACCACTTTATTCTCACTTATGAAACTCCGGCCAGAAAGGAATGTTTACTGAATTGCTAGAGTAAACGATCATAAAAAACAAAAAACCGCCATTTCGGGCGGTTTTGTCTGATGCGTCACCTTCGTTTAGAATTTGAAGCCAACACTGGCACTCAGGATCCGACGCTGTGATCCAGGAAAGCCAGTACCCTCCAATGCATCGCTCAGGCCGTGGTGATACGTCAGGTCAATCAGTAACGGACCGATGTCGAAGCCCACTTGCCCCAGGGCGTTGAACGTACCGCTTTTTATTTCTGAGTTGCTCAGGTTAAAATTACCACTATTTGAGTTGATCCGGTTCGCGTATTCAGCACCTATCTGCAACCGCACCGCCGAGATACCCCGGTCCGACTCAACCAGCTTGTAGCCGATGTACACCGGAATCTGAACATACTGGATGTTGATGTTGTCTTCAATTTCGTCGACCGACGAGCCATCGCCCGGCCGGTAGAAATTCGAACTTGACGCAAAGAACTCGGCACCCAGTTGACCGTATAACCGCTTGCCACCCCGCACGAAGAAACCAGCCTGATACCCCAGCCGTCCACGCAGGTTATCGCCGTCGATGTCCTCTCCGCTGAAACGAGTTGAGTTCAAACCCGCATAGATACCGAAAACAAAGTTTTTGTAATCATACGCCCGCTTGTCGCGCATCCGGGTGTCGGTATTCGTGCTGTACGTATCCGTGGTCGTCGTGCCGTATGTATTCGTAGCAGGAGCCGAATTTACAGACGTGCCCGTATTGAAGCTTCCCTGAGGAGCCGTTGAATAGGTCTGGTTGCCGGAGGTTGGGCTCGACGGCGTCACCGCATTGGGAGCGGGGTTGACCACCCGGGTACTGTCGGTCGTAATGGGTGATGGATTTGGAGTGGATGAAGGCGTGTAGGAAGTAGACCCCGTTGTGTTCTGAGCATTTGCTACGCCAATCATCAAAATCAATAAACAAGTGAGTGTCTTCTGCATGATTCGATTAGTTTATATTACACGTAACCCAATTACCTGAATTACAACCCTACAACATCTATGTAGTAATTATGTTTATTAAATTACAATAGATAATGCCCTATACTATTCACATATGAAACATGACCTGCGAAAAATACAAAAAGCCACATTCGATGATGTGGCTTTTCCTGGACCAGCTACAACCTTTAGCCGTAGTCGGTCTCTACTAGCAAAATGTTTCTAGAAGCGCAGGCCCAGATTCAGACCAATGATCTGACGCTTGGTATCGGCACCCTGGTCGAATACGTTCACGAATCCACGGTTGTAGAACGCGTCCAAAGTCAATGGCCCGAGATTGATACCGATGTCGGCCACCCCGTTCAGAATCAGGCGGTTCAGATCATCGTTGCCAAACTGGAAGTTATTGTCGCCAATGGCAAACAACGTAGCCAGTTCAGGACCAATCTGCGCGCGGAAGCCCAGCGGACCACCGGCACGTACCCCGATGAAAATAGGTACGGCGATGAAGTACTGGTCAATCCGATCGCGCAAGTCGCCTACTGTCTGACCGCCACCCCGCCGGAACAATTCTGTTGATGACGCCCGGAATTCGGCCCCAATCTGGCCGAAGATCGTACCGCCCGTCCGGCCGTACAGACCCAGTTGATAACCAACCCGGCCCGTTGTTTCGTCGCCGGCAATCGGTTCGCCGATAAATTGCGATGCGTTCACACCGGCATAGATACCAAAGCGGCCCTGCTTACCATCCGCCCGGCGACCGTTGGCGTCGCGGTTTGAGCTGGTATTCATAGTACCCATGTCCGACGTAGTGGTTGTCGTAGTCGTCGTGGTAGCGCTGTTGTAGCTATTTGTGGCTGGGGTGCTCATCGAGCCAGTCGATGAATTGGTATTCATCGGTGATGACATCTGGGTATCCGTCGAAGTCGCCCGGATCGTATCGGTTGTACTGCCCGCATTATATGTCCCAGAGCTATAGGTAGATGTGCTCGTTGTGGAAGACATAGTAGAGGTGGTCTGACCGTACGCGAGACCAATCGAAGACAGGCCCAGGGCCAGTAAAGTGTGCTTACATTTCATAGTTGTCATAACGTTTATATAGTGAATAAAAAAGGGTGTATCCGCTCGGACACACCCCATATAACTACTTATGACGTATGATGTTTTTAGATTTTACGTAACTGCTTAAAACTATTAATCAGACCGTTAGTAGAACTGTCGTGATTGCTTATTGGCGTATCATCCTGAAGTTCAGGCAAAATCCGGCTCGCCAGTTGCTTACCCAGCTCAACGCCCCACTGGTCAAAACTGAAGATATTCCAGATTACTCCCTGCGTAAAAATCTTGTGCTCGTACAGCGCGATCAGGCGGCCCAGCGTGCGTGGTGTCAGCTTTTGAAACAGAATCGAGTTGGTTGGCCGGTTGCCCGAAAACATCTTGAAGGGAGCCAGTTTCGCAATCTCGTCTTCGCTCTTGCCGGCTTTGCGTAGCTCTTCGGCGGCTTCTTCCTCTGTCTTGCCGTTCATCAGGGCTTCGGTTTGCGCAAAGAAATTGGCCATCAGAATCTTGTGGTGATCGCCAATGGGGCGCTGGCTAATGGCCGGGGCCAGAAAATCGCACGGAATTAGCTTCGTGCCCTGGTGAATGAGCTGATAAAACGCGTGCTGCCCGTTGGTGCCCGGTTCGCCCCAGATAATCGGGCCAGTCTGGTAATCTACCGGGTTACCGTCGCGGTCCACCGACTTACCGTTACTTTCCATATCGCCCTGCTGGAAATAAGCCGCGAACCGGTGCAGATACTGATCATACGGTAGAATGGCCTCCGTCTGCGCCCCGAAAAAATTGTTGTACCAAATGCCGACCAGCGCCAGAATCACCGGCAAATTCTGATCGAACGGCATATCACGGAAATGCTGGTCCATATCGTGCCCACCGGCCAGGAGTTCCTCGAAGTTATCGAACCCGACGTACAGCGCAATGGACAGCCCGATGGCCGACCAGAGCGAATACCGACCACCGACCCAATCCCAGAAACCGAACATATTTTCGGTATCAATGCCAAACTTCGCCACTTCCTTGCTGTTGGTCGACAGGGCCGCAAAGTGTTTGGCAATGGCCGCTTCGTCCTTAGCCGCATCCAAAAACCACTGGCGGGCAGTCTGGGCATTGGTCATCGTTTCCTGCGTCGTAAACGTTTTCGACGCGATCAGAAACAGCGTCGTTTCGGGTTTAACCGTCTGGAGCGTTTCGTAGATATGAACGCCATCGACGTTGGACACGAAATGCACCCGCAGGTTCTCGCTGGCGTACGGCTTCAGGGCTTCCGTAACCATGACGGGGCCGAGGTCGGAGCCGCCGATACCGATATTCACAACATCGGTGATGGCTTCGCCGGTGTACCCTTTCCACTCGCCCGATCGAACACGCTCGCAGAATGATTTCATGCGGTCGAGAACCTCATTTACCTCCGGCATAATATCCTTGCCGTCGACATTAATCGGCGTATTCGACCGGTTGCGCAGCGCTACGTGCAGCACCGCACGGTCTTCGGTCTGATTGATGCGGTCGCCGGAAAACATCTTGCCGATCGCGTCTTTCAGTTCCGCCTGTTCGGCCAGTTGCAGCAACAGTCCAAAGGTCTCGTCGGTGATTCGATTCTTGGAGAAGTCGAGCAGAATGTCCTCAAACCGGCGCGAAAATTTCGTAAACCGCTCAGAATCTTCGGCGAAGAGGTCACGCAGATGCTGTTGATTAACGGTTTCGTAATGGCTCTGGAGCTGGGCGTAGGCCGGGAGACTGGTGAAACGGTGATTGGCGAGCATGGGGATTGAGTTTTGGTTTGTGGTTTGTCGTTTGTAGTTAAGTGCGGTCGCTGATAACGACAAACCACAAACTCTTTTTCGTCGGCGCGAATATCGGCTAATTCTTCCATCGACTGCAATCTTTTTGCTCAGAATACGGTTTCGTTGGCAACAGCTTTGTTTCTCGTTACCTTTGCTCAATGAATACGACCGCTGCCGATACGCTTTTCGACTATGACCGCTGGCAAGCTTCTCTTCCAACCGATGCCCGCGTCTATCAGCACAATCAACCCTATCCGCACATTGCGCTGGAGAATTTTCTGGAGGAATGGGCTGCCGAGAAGGCATTGTCCGAGTTTCCGGCGGTAGGCGATGCGGGCTGGATTCACTACGTACACGTCAACGAGAAGAAGCATGGCCTCAACAAGATGGACCTGCTGCCGCCGTTTATTCAGACGGTGATTCGGGAACTGAACTCGCCCCGATTCGTTTCGTACATCAGTCAGTTGACCGGTATTCCAAATTTACTGCCCGACGATTCGCTCGAGGGAGGTGGCCTGCACCAGTCCAAGCGCAACGGCTTCCTGAACGTTCATGCTGATTTCACGGTCCACCCGCACAAGCGCAACTGGCGTCGGCGCGTGAACCTCCTTATTTACCTGAATCCCGACTGGAAGCCCGAATACCGGGGCGACCTCGAACTCTGGGACCGGCAGATGACCGGTGTGGTGCAGAAAATTGCGCCGATCTTCAACCGCTGCGTCATTTTCAATACCGACGAAGATTCGTACCACGGCCTGCCCGACCCGATTCTTTGTCCGGAAGACATGACCCGCAAATCCATTGCACTGTATTATTTCACGGAGGAAGCCGTAACTCCTACGCTCCGGGCTACCAATTACAAAGCCCGCCCGGACGATGGTGCTAAAGCCATTCTGATCTGGCTGGACAAGAAAGCCGTGGCAACCTACACAACTATCAAACGGACGCTGGGCATCAACGATGCGTTTGTCAGCCGGGTGCTGCGTTTTCTGGGGGGCAAGAAGTAATACCGTTTCCGAACCATTTTTGCCTAATTTTACGGCCCCGCAGCTTCGGCATGTGGGGCTTTTTCGTGGTTAACAGTTTTGTTGATGAACCAAAAACTTTTCTTTTCCATCCTGTTTGGCGTGCTGGGCGCCCTGTTATTCATCCCGTTTCTGGGGGGCGTTCGTCTGTTCGACTGGGATGAGATCAATTTTGCGGAGTGTTCGAGGGAAATGGTTGTGCTGGGTGATTACCTCCGTGTCCATGTTGACTTTCAGCCGTTTTACGAAAAACCACCCTTCTTTTTCTGGTGCCAGTCGCTGGCGATGCACCTGTTCGGTACGAATGAGTTTGCGGCCCGTTTCCCGAATGCCGTCTGCGGCATTATTACGCTCATCTACCTGTATAACCTGGGTTATAAGCTGCATGGCCATCGCTTCGGACTGCTCTGGTCGCTGGCTTATCTGGGTTCCGTTACGCCCCACCTGTATTTCCGCTCGGGTATTATCGATCCGTTTTTCAACCTGTTCATTTTTATCGGACTGGTCAACCTGATCTTTGCCTCCTGGAAGCGCGAAAGCCTGTCGGGCATCAAGCTGCCACGTAGCGTGTGGGCCTATTTATTCATCGGGGGCTTTGTACTCGGCATGGGTATCAACACGAAGGGACCGGTGGCGTACCTGATCGTTTGCCTGACCCTGGGCGTTTACTGGATTCTCAGTCGTTTCCGGTGGTTTATCACGCCCATCCAATTTGTTTTTTATTCAATTGCCGCTACGCTGGTTTCCATAGCCTGGTATGGTCTGGAGACGTATCTGCATGGACCGACGTTCATCCGCGAATTTCTGACATACAACTTCCGCCTGTTCAAGCAGCCCGACGCTGGCCACGCCGGCTTTCCGGGATACCACTTTATCCTGCTGTTGGTCGGCTGTTTCCCGGCGTCCATCTTTGCCATTCGCGGGCAGGGACCGCTATTCATCGAGCGGCCGTATCAGCGTGAGTTCAAGCGCTGGATGCTGATTCTGTTCTGGGTCGTACTGATTCTATTTACCATCGTACGCTCTAAAATTGTGCACTATTCGTCCATGTGTTACTTCCCGCTGACGTACCTGGCTACACTGGTCCTGCTGCAACTGGAAGACAGCAAAATCCGGATGGATGTCTGGATGCGGGTTGGGCTAATCGTTATAGGTGGTATTTACGTACTGGCTACTCTGGCGCTGCCGCTGCTGGCCCTCTACGGCATGGACTACGTCCGGGCCGTGGCCGATCAGGATGCGTTTACGCAGGGTAATCTGAACGCCCAGGTTAACTGGACGGGGTGGGAGTTACTACCGGGCGTGTGGCTGCTGATCGTACTGATCGTAAGCCTGCGGTGGTTCAACCAGCGTGAAACATCACGGGCCATTGTGACCCTGTTTGGCGGAATGGCCGTGTTCATTACGCTTACGCTGTGGTTTTTTATCGGCCGAATTGAAGCTATTTCGCAGGCGGCTGCCATGCGTTTCTTCGAGAGCGCGCAGGGCAAAGATGTATACGTCAAAGCGTTTGGCTACCGGAGCTACGGTCCATTCTTCTACACCCAGAAACCACCGGTCACCAACCCGAACTATTACAATCCCGACTGGCTGGTACGGGGCAAGATCGACAAGGACGTCTGGTTCAGCCAGAAGGTGACTGAGCAAACGGCCCTGGATTCCCTGCCGTACATCAGGAAGTTGAAAGAAGAAAACGGCTTTAAGTTTTTCGTGCGAAAGGCTCAGTAAACGTCCGGGCCAGGCAGGGGCGCTCCGCTGGCGCGGCCTGGCCCGGACATTAATCAGGACCGCACAAAGAGCGCCTGCGCCATCATCCGCAGTCGACCGTGAGCGACGTAGGCCCAGATCAGCAGCAAATACATCGAAAAATCCTGATAAGATACCGGCAGGGCGGTGTTGTTAAAATAGTAGCGGGTTGAGGTATACACCAGTTCCGGCGTAAACCCAACCAGGTTTTCGTAGCCTAGCATGAGCGTCAGGCCCAGGACAAAAAAGAGGTATTTTGATTGACGGAGCAGCAGCAGAATAGCCGATACGCCCGTGGCAGCAAAACCAACGTAGTGCTTCCAGGTAAGGAGCAGATCGGTGGTAGAAGCGACGTAAACAGAATACAATTGCGCGATCGTCAGTACGGCAAGAATGATGGCGTAGCCGTAAAACTCCTTTAATTGGGCTCGTTGCATAAATGTTACAGAGGGTAAAACGTATTGTACAGTCGGTGAAACTATAAAATTAATCCAAAAACCAATCACTCATATCGACTTTACAGAATTATTTACCTGTATTTGCTTCTTTCTAAAAATTAGTATCTCATTCTTATTCACCACCTTAATACCCTTCCGGCTAGAGTTTGTAAATTCCGATGGCTTAACAAAACACCAGTGGCTGTTGCAAAAGTCGCTATTCACCTATGGTAGCTCCATGAACAGGGCATTTTCAACAAATAAATAGCCAGAAATTGACGGGTCGATTAGGCAATTTGTATCCAGTCCAGACTTTTGCAACAGCCACTGTAGTTATAGAACTACTCAACAAAAAGTACAAAACACACTCGGTAGCGGTTGCCGAGTATGTTTTGTACTTTTTGTAGGTTTTGGCAAATTGAATTCAGTTATTTACCCGCTCTCTTTGTTGTTATGAGCACTACGCCGTTTTTGCCTTTTTGCCCAAATTGACTAACTAAATCATTGGTTGAAGCTGGCGAAAGGACCTTGATATGATCAATTTGGTTAGGGTTAAGTTTACCCTGGCTATTCTCATCAAGATATCCCTTCTCTACATTATCAACTATCAATAGAGGTGGTCCATCAGCTCCTTTCAAGAATTTACTAGTGGTCGGTGACGGAGGAATACCATTACTAACCTTGCTACAGCCAATAAAACTGAACGTAAGACAACTGATTAATATAGTCAAGACAATATGTTTATGTTTCATAACCTAAGGCTTTGAAGGTTGAGAAAGTAGAATAAGTCTCTAAATATCAGAATAATACTAATTTGAAACACAAGGTGTTTAGTTAATCTTTGATATTATTTCCAGACCCGTTCTATAACTATGGTGGCTGTTGCAAAAGTAACACCTTGAGGGCGTAGTAGGTTAAGAGCCTATGCTCGGCTATCATCCATCGAACACTTCGCTGGCTAAACTCCTGCCAGCTCATTACTTCTATCTCCAATTGCTACAGGAGGTCGACTTTAGCTTCATCAGGCCCCTGTTTGAGCCCTTCTATAGCACCATGGGACGACCATCTATCGATCCGGTGGTGTTCGTCAAGCTGCTGCTGGTTGGCCACTTTGAGAACAGCACATCGGATCGTAAACTACTTGACCTGGCTAAGCTGCATCTGGGCATCCGCACCTTTGTTGGCTATGGGCTAGAGCAGCCCTTGCCCTGCCACAGCACCCTGTCACGGACCCGCCAACGCATCCCGGCTACGGTCTTTGAAGCTTGCTTTAGCCACATCGTCGGCTTGTGCATCCACAAAGGGCTTGTCAGCGGCCATACGCAAGTCATTGATTCGGCTTATATCAAAGCCAATGCGTCGATGAGCCGGCTCAAACCCAAGCCTGCCATCTGGTCGTATGAGACCAATCCCAGGTTAGGTAAGCCAAAGGCCCCTCGGCTAACCGCTTCGGCAGATCGTTTGCAGCACATCCACCGGTTTCACAAGAACATCCGGAAAGCAGCGCCCAACAAAGCGGGGCAACTTGTCAGCAATCTCACTCATTACAGTCCCACTGATCCCGATGCTCGCATTGCCTTCAAAACGGGAAAGCCCCGCCAATTAGCGTATATGGCCAGCATAAGCGTCGATGCCGCTCAGCATGTAATCACCCATATCGAGGCTGGCTCGGCTGACCGGCGCGATAGCCGCAACTTACTGCCGATTGTCGATTCAACTCAGGCCCGTTTAAAGTTTTTTGGTCTACTAATGAACACTGTAGTGGCCGATGCTGGGTATTGTTCAGGGGAGAACTATGAGTTATTGGAAACCAAGGGACTGACCGGCTTCATTCCTCCTCATGGCAAGTACAAAGACGAACGGCCTGGCTTTCACTATGACACTAGAAGTGATAGTTACACCTGTAGTCAAGGCAAACGCTTGGCCTTTGACAAGTTATTGATCGATAAGCAGGGTAACCCCAAGAAGCGATACTTGGCTAAGACCTCTGATTGCAGGGGCTGTCCTATCAGTGAAGAGTGTAAGGGTAAGAAAGCCAAGGAAAAGCGCCTGCATCATACCTACTACAAAGCTCAATACGAACGAATGATGGGTCGGTTATCAAGTCGACTCGGCAAGCGCATGATACGCATCCGTTCGGCAACTGTGGAACCCGTCTTAGGCAGTCTGATCAACTACTATGGTCTACGCCAAATTAATTCCCGGGGCCGAGAAGCCGCAGCTAAGGTGATGTACGTGGCGGCCATGGCCTACAACTTGAAGAAGTTTATGCGCTTTACGCCGGCTGAACAAAGCGGAATGGTAATTGCCCTACCAGTACCTGATCAGTTCTATTGTATACTGATCTACTTTTGCAACAGCCACTATGAATATGTTATTCGATTAGAACTATTTGTAGCCACAATCAAGATAAAAGCTGAATATACAAATAACCCAACTTACGACTTTACAGAATAGATCTGTTTTCTAAAAATGAGATAGACAATCCAGCCGAGAGGAATAAATAGAATGACGAAGCACCAAACTGTCTTTATTTTGAAAGATATCGCATCTCTATAAAGCTGGACTAAGGCATAAATAGGTCCAAGCAGTTGAGTCAATACGATGATCTGCCAAAGGATAAGAGCTGAGTTAGGCGATAGCATATCTATAGAAATTGAGTTGTTGTATAAGTGCTGTGGCTGTTGCAAAAGCCTTGAATGGCCAGAATTTGCTCGATCTGCCCGCCAATTTCTGGCAACTAGCCAGCTGAAAATAGCCGGTTAACCGAGCTGCCGTAAGCGCGTATCGACTTTTGCAACAGCCACACCAGTTTTATTAACCTCCCGGGCCGATGCCCAACGATGATGCTACTGATGAACGGCCGGACAGCTACGGTCTCTACATAAAATAGTACAATCCGACCGAGTCCTGTTGTTGTACCGTTAACACAACGTTTGCCGGCCGACAAGGGCTTGTTTTTAGGGGAAAAGATTGGCGCTGAATATTCATTAAAAAACCAGTAAAATCGCTCCGATTACTACCATACATCAGGTAATGTCCGTTTTTTTGGCCAATCGTCAAACCTTTCGCCCTGCCGTTTCGTAAAAAGAATACGTATTCAACGCAAACAAATTTATTTTTTGCGCTTTTTTGTCTTTTTAACTATCCACCTATGTAACTATGAACAATTTTTTACAATCTATTGCTTCAAAGCTAAAACGACTTAGTTCGATTGGCTTGTCCCCACCTGCGTCTTATCCTCCCCTCCCCGAAGCGTATCGTTTATTAAGTGAGACCACTATCTACCAACGCAGTTATGAACACGTCGAAGCCCTCGAAATTCATTACGATTACGATACAAACGGGCTACTGACGAGCCGCCGATTGTTGCGGTACGGTCCCGTCCCCTACTCTTCCGAAACGCGCTATACGTACAGCCAAAATAATTATCTGCTGTCGCTGATAGAGAGCGAACAACTCCAGACCGATAAGCGAGAAATACAGATCGTTGAAAGTCAGTTTACGTATGATTACCCCAACCGGCGACTTATCCGCGAAACCGAAAACCATCGTCCGACCGGCGACGTACCCTACCAGGATGTGACCGAATACATCTACAACGCCGATGGTATGCTCAGCCAGATTATGTATTCGCTCCGCGAACAACCCCATTTCCAGGTCGATCGGGTGTATAGCTTATCCAGGCAGGGTATTGTTTCCGAACGCTCGCTGGTCACGGATCTTCGGGATTTCACTCAGAAATCGTTTTCCCGGCGTTGTCGCTACGATACCAGCGACCGCCTGATCCGAATCAGTGGGGATACCTACCGCATACAGTTCCGTCATCAGACGGTCGGCCGGTCGGTCGAAGTTGCGAAAGGGGAATTTAAAGGACACCCTGTGGTTCCTTATTTCCCATCAGATATTGAAAACAGATGGATTAACAGCTACGGTCTCTTCCGGGAGTCGGCCTTTTCCGACGTGTATGGTAATCGCTCCCGAACTTACTACGACCACCAGTTGAACGAACACGCTCTTCCCGCCGAAACTACCGAACGCACCCTCTGGCGCGATGGGAATACTGAACTCATCCGCCGGGCCTACACGTATTCCGACTAAGTTTTTGTTAACTTACCGCATGATCAGTCGGGCTATTGTACTACTTCTTGTCCTGCTGGGATGCCAGTCCTCGCCCCCGTTTGTCCATAACGGCCCTAAGCTTAAAGGCGTGAACCTCGTGGCGCCCCGCCAACAACCGGGTCCAGAATCGCTGGAAACGGTACGCGAAACAGGTGGCGAGTGGGTGGCGGTGGTACCCTATGGTTTCTGCCGCAAGAATGAGCCGCATTTTTATTTCAGCGGTAATATGGGCGACCGGGGTAAGTGGCAGTGGTGGGGCGAAACGCCGACGGGGGTGGCCGAGACCATCCGGATGGCCCGGCAGCAGGGCTTGAAGGTGATGCTGAAGCCGCACGTCTGGATGCAGGGCGGTTCTCACCTCGACCTGACTTTCGATCGCGAAACCGACTGGCAGACGTTCGAAGCCGACTACCGACAATACGTTCTGCATTTTGCTCACTTGGCCGATTCACTCGGTGTCGATCTGTATTGCATCACAACCGAACTGGATCGTTTTGCCGTTGCTCGTCCGGATTTTTGGAAGCAACTTATCAGAGACGTTAAAACTATTTACAAAGGGAAACTTACGTACGCAGCGAACTGGGATCGTTACGAACAGATTCCGTTCTGGAACGAACTGGACTACGTGGGCGTGGATGCTTACTTCCCACTTTCCGACAAGCAGGACCCATCTGTCAACACACTGATTTCCAGTTGGCGGCCCCATCTGCGTCAATTAAGGGCATTTAGCTACCGCTTACAAAAAAGCGTTTTGTTTACTGAGTTTGGTTACCGAAGTTGCACGTTCTCTACTCAACGTCCGTGGGAATCTGAGACAGACTGCTCTACCAACGAAACGGCTCAGGCCAATGCCTATGCAGCCTTGCTGGAAGCTGTCTGGCCTCAGCCGTGGTTTGCGGGTGGGTTTGTCTGGAAATGGTTTATGACCGACGCTCACAAAGTCCGCGAACGCGATCAGTTCAGCCCGCAAGGCAAATCGGCCCAGGTCGTTCTCCGTAAAAACTGGCAGTAGCGCACAATACCGGCCGGCCTTTCTGCGACACTATGTATACCTATTAGCTATAGCCTACTGGTACGCCGGATGAAAAACGACATATTGCTCATAGGTCAGCGACGTAGCATACTGAGCGCCCTGACCGACGCCCTGGCTGAGGATAACCTCCGGGCTACGTACACGAATGCCATCGCAACGGCGCACATTGACTTCAACGGTAGTGATTTTGCCCTGGTCGCGTTTGGTCGGGGGGTCACCAGCCAGCAGCAGGCGACCATCCGGGCTACGTTTTCGGCTCAGAATCCGCAGATTCGGTTTGTGGAGGGTCTGGCTCCTATCATCCCGTTGCTGAAAGACCAGATTCGGATCGATCTGGCCCGGCAGCCAAATCAGATACCGCTGCTGAGTAGATTTGATTACACGCTGACGTATGCCCTGCGGGTTCTGGTCGATGTTCGGCGCGACTGCCTGGTAAAGCTGACCATCTATCACCTCAATTCATTTTTTAAGGCAAGTCAGGTCGCTGTACTTACCCGACGGCTGACCGCCGGCAAACACATTCTGTCCGTTGATCGGAAGCAGTTGGGCAGCTTCGGCACAAACTTTCTGGTACTCACCATCAACGACAGCGGACTGTATGTTCGCACCTGCAACGTTCCGCTGACGATTATGAAGAACCTCCTTGCCAAACGCCATGCGGCCAAAAGCTATCCCGCTTCTCCGCATCGTTGACCTTGCCAGGTCTTACCGCAGACTAGTTTTTAACCAACCAGTGCCTTTCGGTACGCGCTTGGCGTCTGGCCCGCAACGCTCCGGAACGTCTTGTTGAAATGCGACAGGTTATTGAATCCCACCGCAAACCCGACATCAGCCACCGTCCGCGACGAATGAAGCAATCGCCGGGCCTGATTAACCCTATATTCGTTCACGAAATCAGTGAAGGTCATCTGCGTCATCCGCTTGAAATACCGGCAGAACGCTGGTACGGTCAGGCTCACCAGATCGGCCACGGCCCGGATGTCCAGCGGCTCAGCGTAGTGTCGCTCAACGTACTGGTAGACCCGGTTGATGCGTTCCTGCTCCCGGATATTCAATTCAAACCGGACGCCATCGGCTTGAAGCGACTGTACATCCGTAGCGACCGATAAGCGTTGCAGCACCTGCAACAGGGTCATCAGACGGTCAAAAGGCGACAGGTCCGGAAGCTGCTTCAGCAGCGGTCCCACGGCCTGTTTGGTTGCTGCTCCAAACGACAGCCCGCTATGCGACCGCTCAAATAGCCACCGGACGCTGCCCAGTTCGGGTCGCTGCATAAACTCGCCCCCCATGAAATCCTCCCGTAGCTGCACCACAATTTCGTCGTGCTGTTCCCGCTTGTTATAGCTGAAGTTCAGGTGCGGCAGGTTGGGACCGATGAATACCAGTTCGCCGTCTTCGTACTGCGACAGGTGCGTACCGATCCGTCGGCGGCCGTTCCCGGACGGAATGTATACAATCTCGTGTTCGGGGTGGTAATGCCAGTAAAACTTACAGGTTTCGGGTGCCGTCAGATGGACAATCTTGAACGAGCTTCCAGCTTCGGGCTCAACTTTTTCGAACTGAAGACGCATGATCTTGTGCGGTTATATTACACCCTCATTAACCAAATATACGCCTTTTTCGGTCACTCGAAGCAAACTCAGCATCATAACCGGTAAATTTGGTGTCAGGCTTAGCCTGATTGCACCCCTATATTTGTATCATGAATTCAACCATCTCAACACAAAATTGGCGGGGCAATCTTTTCGTGAGAAACCTGCTGACCTTCTTTTCACATCAGCAGGCCCGGGCGGTTGGTCTGGTTTTTTCGTCGGAGAGTATTCTGATGGCAAGTTGGGGTGCCCACATCCCTTACGTTAAGCAGCAACTGCACCTTTCCGACGCTCAACTCGGCATGACACTATTCGCGCTTCCGGTTGGTCTGCTCATGATGAATCCGCTGACGGGCTGGATCGTTGCGAAGCTGGGCGAAGCCCGCGCCTGCCTGTGGTCGGCTGTTCTGCTTTGCCTGAGTATCCTGATTCCCATCAGTGCCACGCACCCGCTGGTGCTTTGTTTCGGTTTGTTTTTACTGGGCTTAGGGGCCGCGCTGATCAACGTAGCCATGAACACCTGCGCCACCAATATCGAACGGGCCGAAGGTATCGTCATCATGTCGTCCTGCCACGGTATGTGGAGCCTGGGCGGGATGGTCAGCGCCGGACTGGCCGGGATCGCCATTGCGCAGCACATACCGCCGTTTGTACACATCGCGACTGTGGCTGCGCTCATTCTGCTGATGACGTTCCTCGTTCAGCCAGTTCTGGCCGGCATTCGGTCGAGTAACCTGGCGGCTGAAGGTGGAAAAGCGGCCTCATCCTTCGTGCGGCCCAACCGAGACCTGATGCTGATGATTCTGATCGGACTGGCCATTGCGCTCGGCGAGGGAGCGGCTTTTGACTGGAGTGCCGTTTATCTGCGCGAGACGCTGGGAGCCAGCAGCCAGATCGCGCCACTCGGATTTGCCTGCTTTTCGCTGACAATGACCGCCGGGCGTTTCCTGGGCGATGCAATCATTCCGAAGATTGGCGCGAAACGCTGGCTCCAGGTTGGGGCAACCATCGGTACCGTTGGTCTGCTGGTTGCGATCCTGATTCCGTATCCCACCACGGCCTTGCTGGGTTTTGCCCTGCTGGGTGTAGGTTGTTCGCTCGGGGCTCCGATTCTCTACAGTGCCTCATTGCGAATTCCGGGTATTCCGCCTGCCGCTGGTCTGGCTACGTTTGCCACCTTTAGTTTTGTGGGCTTTCTGGCGGGTCCGCCGGTTATCGGTTTTGTGGCCGAAGCGTTTGGGTTAGCCCTCGGTCTGGCGTTTGTCGCCGTAGTGCTGTTAGTTTCAGCCGTCCTGGCGAGACTGGTAAATTTATTTTAATTGCCTTATTTAACCGCAAAGACGCAATGTAGTAACCGCAAAGAGCGCAAGGAAAGCTTACTAATTATAACCCTTGCGATCTTTGCGAAGCCTTTGCGTCTTTGCGGTAAAAAACCACTTTCATGAAAGCTGTAATTTTTGACATGGATGGCGTCATTGTCGACACCAATCCATACCACCGTGACACCTGGCGAGCCTACTACGAACGCCACGGCAAAACCCTCACCGACGCGGACTTTATTACGTACGTGTCCGGCAAACACAACAACGACATCGTCGCGCACCTTTTCGCCGACAGGCCTCTGTCAGCCGCAGAAACCGCCGTGATTGCTTACGAAAAGGAAGCTCTGTTCCGCGACGTGTACCGGCCGCATATCAAACCCGTGCCCGGCCTGCCCGATTTTCTCAAAGCATTGAAAGCTGCCGGGATTCGCACGGCCGTAGCGACCTCGGCCCCGGTCGAAAACCTCGATTTTGTAGTGGATGAGCTTGAACTCCGGCCCTACTTCGATGTGCTGCTGAACGAAAGTCTGGTTAGCCGCCCTAAACCCGATCCAGAGATTTATCAGAAAGCGATGGAATTGCTGAACGTAGCCCCAACCGACAGCATCGTGTTCGAAGATTCCTTTCCGGGTATCAGGGCCGGGAAAAGCGCCGGGGCTTATGTCGTTGGCGTCGCAACTACCCAAACACCCGACGAGCTACAGCCGCTTGTTGACGATGTCATTGCCGATTTTACAGAAATGACCCCGGCCCGGCTACAACAACTCCTTAAGGTTTTTTAACAGCGGTTAAACCTTTCGGGCGCTCAAAAGTCTCTACCTTTGTTGATTCCTGCACAACAACCCGTTTGAGCATGCGCCCGCAAGTCTTGTTTATCCTGTTTCTGCTTTCTGGGCTTTTCGGAGCAACGGACAGGTCGTGGGCACAAGGGGGCAAATACGTTGTCGGTACGGTAGTTGACCAGACCACAAAACAGGGAGTTGATCGGGCAACGGTAATTAACAAGCGAACCCGCCAGCGTGCCCGCACCAATACGGCCGGTCGATTCTTCATTACGGCCAGCCCCGGCGATTCGCTCATTATGACGAGCCAGACCTACAGCCGGGTAGGTATCCGCTTCGACGGCTCCGAAAACCCGCAGATTGTTGCCAAAGCGCTGCCGCCGATGCCCTACCGCGTAGTGGATTTGCAGGAGGTGACCGTAACGGCCAAACGCTACGAAGAAGTTAAGCGGGAGATTCAGCAGGTGCTTGAGGAGCCAACAGCTTCCGAGAAAGTGACGGGCGAACAAGCCTTCAACCGGATTGCCGACGGAGCAGGCGTAACGCTGCTGTACGAACTGTTCGCCAAACGCCCGAAAACAGACCGGAAAGCGTACGTCATTATGCAGGAAGACCGACGGCACAAACTGGCGGTTGAACGGTTTCGGCTGCTGGTCGATCAGGCCACCGACCTGAAAGGCGAGGATGTCGACCGTTTTCTTGATTATTGCGATTTGAGCGACGAGTTCCTGCTCCGCTCTTCCGACTACGAGCTGATCAATACGATTCAGCAACTCCGCAACCGCTACCGGAATGGCTTCAACCGACCCAGCCGAATCACGGCTGATCCGGACGGTCGGCAGGAATAGCCCCCGCGACAGCCAGCTCCACCCGGACCGGATCGCCTACCCGAATTGTACCGCCGTGAATGACCCGGGCCGTTAACCCACCGTGGCCCCGCATGGCATTGTAGCCGCCCGGCCCTAGGTTCTCTTCCATGCGCGAACAGGGGTGACACTGACCCGTTACCTGTAACACGACCTCGTCGCCAAGTCGAAGATAGTGATCTTTCAGAGCCAGCAGGTTGAGCCCCGATACAACGAGGTTACGGCGAAGTTCGGCCGGATCGACACGGTCGCGGCCCACGTAGGCGGCAATGGCCGGCAGGTGTTCGGCCTGAATGAGCGTTACGTGCCGATTCCCGCTCCGGCCACTGTAGTGATCGCCAACAAGCCCTGCTTTGTCGGATACAGGTACCTGATCGACCACCGTAACGATACCGCGCCGTTCGGGCCGAATCCCGATCCACTCGATACGGCCCGAACGCGGAAATACCTCAAATAAGTCTTTTATACTTTGCACGAAGTCGATTCGTCAATACGTCTGTAGTAAAGCCAGCATCTTCTCATCCAGTTGCTGGCCTTTGTATTCCTGGTACGCTACGTCTTTACGGCCACTGTTGAGTACGCCAAATTCGCCCCTGAAATTCCATAAAGACCAGCCCCACCCGGCTTCTTTCCAGAGTTTGAGCTGATCTTCCATCCAGCGTAGCGCCACATCGTGCGGAGTACGGTTGAAGCAGCCCCATTCGCCGACGTGAACGCCAACGCCCTTTTCCTGTAATTTTCGCCAGGGTTCAATGGCAAACGACCGCAACGTATTGGCATTCCACGTTACGTTCATCCAGTTGGTCGGCCAGGCGGGCGCGGGCCATTCGCTGCTCATCGGTACCCACGACGCCTGATAATGGCTCACGTTCATGGGCATATAGCCACGTGTACTCTGGCCCAGGTTCATGCCGGTAAGTCCGTACACCGGCTGCGTACCGTATTGCAGCCCATCGGCAATGATGAGCCGGTCGGGGTCAACGGAACGAATGGCATCAACCAGCGCCTTGATTACCCGGACGTAGCTGGCTTCGTCGACATTGGCCGGCTCGTTGATCAGGTCGAAGCTCACTTCGCGATTCGGCCGGCCTTTGTAGCGTTCGGCGAGGTGTTTCCAGTGAAAAACGGCCGCTTCCAGTGCCCGCTCGTCGGTCCAGAGATTGAGCGGTTCGGCGGGCGGATTCACGCAGTAGCCCGGAATGCGGTGCAGATTCAGGTTCGTGTGAACACCGTGCCGACGACCATATTTCACCGCCCGGTCAACCTCTTTCAGCACCCGCTCGTTTAGTTCGGTCCAGCGGACCGGATCGCCGGGTGCCCAGCACCGGTACGACATCGGCAGTCGAACGAAGTTAAACCCCCAGTTGGCAATCCACTCGAAATCGCGCTCGTGATACGGTCCTTCGGGCACCGGCCCCGACGTACCGGCAACGAATTTTTCGAGCAGGTTGAAGCCCCGCCATCGAGGTAGATTACCGGGCTGCGGATCAGGTAATGTTGGCTTTGGTTTTTCCATGGCAGACCCAGCCGACAACTGACCGATTCCGGCCGCTGCGGTCATCGATGTCCGTATAAACTGACGACGGTGCATACGTAGTAGCCCGGACGCCCCGTCCGGTTTATGTTACAGTTAGTTTGACCAGACGCCCGCGTCCGGGATACTATCGGCCAAATTTGAGCGTCGTACCGATCCGGAAACCCAGCCGCTGGTACTTCAGGTCCTGAAATTGCGAGATAACCTCAATCCGAAACACCGGCAACACCTGCGGAATCAGGCCGTCGAGACCATAGCCAACTTCGGTGTAGTTCTTCAGGGCCGGTGTCCGCAGGTAATGCACGAACACGTTCTCTTTCAGGCCCGTCAGCCGCACCAGGGTGATCTGCGTCAGCAGGAACTTCCGAAATTCGGCCAGTACGTGCCCTTCCAGGTAATTCCGGCCGGTGCTGAACTGGTAATACGGCAGCATCCGGAAGGTCGATACCACATCGCCCTGCTGGAAGAAGAACTCATTCCCGGCAAAATGGTTGAAATCGGGAAAATAGAGTTTTTTGTCGTTCAGGAACGTACCGGCGCTGAGCTGGTAGTTCAGGCGGCTGCGGATGCCGGTCTCGAACGAATGGCTGAGGGTGGCCCGCACAAAGTCATAGTCTACGTCGCTGCCTGCCAGGCCCGAGATGCCTTTGCGGTAGTTCAGGGTCAGCAACGGGCTGTCGTTGGCCCGACGAGCGTAACGCTGACCGTTGCGGATGTAATACTGCGTAGCGCCCAGTCGCGCCGAGGCTGTCAGGTTCAGCACCACGGCCTGATGCACCGGGAAACCCGTATTGGCCAATTCAATATTAGTTGGGCGGTTGGGCGTATACGACCGACCTCTAACATCGACCCGCAGAAACGGCCTGGGGTCCTCCCTGAAGTTGAAAAGCTCTGTTCGCTCCGCGTATTCGAGGCTTCCCGACAACGTAATGCGCTGGTCGAACGGCGACACGCTGGCCGTTAGAGTAGCGTAGTCTTTCTGATAAATTTTCAAAAAATTCTGCTCAAAAAAGGTGGTCGTAAGGGTGTTCAGAGCCGGACTGATCGGATTGTCGGGATTGAACTGAAACACGTACCGCCCGCCCGATAACCCGATCCGGCTGAATCGGTGCTGGTACTGCGCCGTGCCGTAGCCCACCAATTTGTTTGGCCCGAACTGGTAGCGCCCCGTTCCGCCAATCGTCCACTGACGCTGCGGAATCGACCCAAAACGCCGAAGCGTCGAATCTCGCCGGGGGCGATACCGCAGTTGCAGTCCTCCTTCCACGGCGTAGCCCTCAACGGTGTTGTATTCGACCTGCATCAAAGGGCTCGTGTACACCAGAGCCGTTTTCTTATTCAGGTTCCAGGTGTAGCCGCCCAGCAACTGCCCGGGCGAAAACTTGTTAGGTGACCGACGTTTGGTCGTATCCCGGCGCCCGGTACTATCGGTCTTGATCTTTCCAATTTCGCGGACAATCTTAAGACTATCCGATTTTTTGTAGCTGACCGATTCGGCAGTTGTCAGCGGTACCGACCGCAATGAATCCCAGAACGTATTGGAGCGTTTGGTCGCCAGCGAATCGATCACCAGTGAGTCGTCGCGCATGACGGCTACGTCCTCTTTCTTTTTCTTGCGTTCCTCTTTTTCCTGTTTCTCGTATTCCTTAATGAGCTGCTTCAGGTTCTTAGTCGAAAACTCTTTCTGTTTCTTCACCATCTCATCGAACTGACGGCCTTTGATGTCGCGGTTCGACAACGTAACGGCGGGCTGGTCTTTCTTCTCGTCCACAACCCGAACATCCTCCACAAACGCCGGGTTGACCACAAACTCATTAAAAGTCTGATTCCTAACGAACTGCCCGGTAAACTTGACCCCGAAAAACGTACCGTTGACATCGAACCGCTGGTTAACCGGCACCCAGACGCTTTTGACCGGACTGTACAGGAAGCGCGTGTTGACCGTGAATCCCTGAGCACTGATCGTTTCGAGTTGCAGGCTGTGAATGGCCCAGGTATTTTCGATGATGTAGATGACACCCCGGAATACCCCCTCACCGTACTGCCGGGGTATGACCCGAATTTTGTTAATCTCCACGCCCTGTTCGCTGAACGTCCCTTCGTATTCGAACCGGTAGTACGCAAACGCTTTCGGCGACAGGGGCGACACGACGTTGGCCACCGTTGGGCTGTAGAAACTGACGTTATAGTACTGGCTGGGCGTGGCAAAATCGCCGGTTGAGTTGCGGTTGGCCACAATCCGCTGCCGATACGTATTCGGTTGCTGAAACGACACCTCAGCAATTTGTTCATTCAGGATGGGTCGGCCAACTTTAAAATTGGCTTCCTTCTCGGCTTCCTTCAATTGCTTTTTGAACATCCACTCGGCCGCATTGGGCAGGTCCAGCACCGTGAAGGACGATTTGGTATAGACCCGCGCTTTAAATCGATCGATCTGCAACTGGTGGAAGCGGCTTTTAGCAATAGCCCGGCGCATGATGCTATAGGCCGGGTCTTCCTGTCCGCCCCTGGTTTGTACCTCGGCCAGCCGGATTGCCTGCTCTTGCAGCGTAACGTCCAGCGTGACAAACTCATTGCCTACCTCCACAGCCTTCTGCATCGACTGGAAACCCAGAAACTGGAAAACGATTTCGTAGCGCCCCGGTGCCAGCCCGATTTCATAGCGTCCTTCGGCATTGGTGATCGTACCGATCGATGTTCCTTTCACGATAACGGCCGCATAGGGCAGCGCTTCTCCCTTTGCGCTTTTAACCGTACCGCGCAGTCCGGTAGTCGAGCGGGATTGCGGGGGCGTCTGCGCGAAGAGGGCTATAGAACAAAAAAGCACGAGCAGAACGAGTAAGCCATTTTTCATAGGTAGGCGGAATGGTCTATAAACAAGTATAATAAGGTAACGAACAGCGACCGATTTGTACGTGATAAACGGTTGTTTTTATGCACGAACCGGCTTCGCTTACCAGGTTGAAGATGCAGACACAGCCTGAATAGTTGCCCGAAAAGTTTGTTAAAAATTCGTAATCCTGGCTTTCACCGACGGGCAGGCAAAAAATGCTTGGCCCCCGACAATCTTTCGGTTTTCTTTGCCAGTCCAAGCGCATCTTCTGTATAACATGCACGAAATTCAGGTACCTAACGCACTGCCCCCGGCCGGTCACTACGCCCCGGCCGTTGTCCATAACGGGCTGGTGTTCGTCTCGGGCATCTTACCTAAAAACCTTCAGACCGGCGAAACGTATAACCTGCTTCCCATTGAGGAGCAGGCCCGGGTCGTACTTCAGAACCTGGCAACGATACTCGACGCAGCGGGTTCATCGCCGGAAAAAGTCCTGAAAACAACGGTGTACGTAGCCGACATTGATCTGTGGCAACGAGTCAACGCTGTATACGCCAGCTTTTTCGGTGCTCATAGACCTGCCCGGTCCATCGTGCCGGTCCCCAAATTGCATTTTGATGTGCTGATTGAACTGGAAGCGGTTGCGCACCAATAACCCATTACAACATGACGAACGACACCGCCTGGTACACCCTCAACAACAGCTACGAACTGGATACGCCCTCGCTGGTAGTCTACAAAGACCGGATCGCGGGCAACATCCGGCAGATGATTCAGATTGCCGGCGGTCCCGACCGCCTGTACGTCCACGTTAAAACCACTAAAACGCCCGAAGTCGTGCAGATGCTGCTGGCGGCCGGCATCACAAAATTCAAATGCGCCACCATTGCCGAAGCCGAGATGGTGGCGCAGGCGGGTGGAAAGCACCTCATCATTGCCCATCAGTTAGTCGGCCCTAAAATCGAACGGCTGATCCGCCTGCGTCAGCAGTATCCAGCGGTGTTTATGGCGTCGCTGCTCGACGATGCTGACAACGCGAGGCTGCACAACCAGCTTTTTGGAGAACACGGACTGGTGGCCGACGTATTCATCGACATTAATAACGGCATGGATCGCTCGGGTCACCTGCTCGACGCAGAGCTACTGCCTTTTTACCAACTGCTGCAAACCTTATCAAACGTACGCTCCCACGGCCTGCATGTCTACGATGGCCACATCCGCGACGCTAACTTCGCCGACCGGCAACGAACCATCGATCAGGGTTTTATGGACGTAGCGGTTTTTCTGGAAACGCTCGAAGCGAATGATCTGCCTAAGCCTATGGTCATAGCCGGAGGGACGCCTGCATTTACGGCCCACGCGCTGCGAGCCGATACGTATTGCAGTCCCGGCACCTGCGTGTTCTGGGATTGGGGCTACGGCGATCAACTGACTGAGCAGCCATTCAACTACGCGGCTCTGTTGCTGACCCGCGTGATCTCTAAACCGAAACAGGGTTTAGTAGCCATTGACCTGGGCCACAAGGGCGTAGCGGCCGAGAATCCCATCGACAAACGGGTGCGCTTCCTGAACCTGACCGGCTATGAACTGCTCAGCCAGAGCGAAGAACATGGGGTGCTGCAAGTTGAGGACTGGGACGCACTTCAGGTAGGTGATCTCTTGTACGGTGTACCGTATCACATCTGCCCAACCGTCAACCTGTACGAGGAATTGTACGTAGCCGAAAACCAGGAAGTCCGCGAAACCTGGCAGGTGACGGCCCGCAAACGGCGAATTACTGTCTGACGGACCATCGTCAGACGTGCCCCCTGCCAGGAAACATCAGTCGTGCCGTCTGACGTGGTCCGCCACCCTATAAAACAGAAAGCCGACGTACTGCGGAGTACGTCGGCTTCGGCCAGGCCGGAGATTTTACGCCAGGCGGTTGATGCAGTTCAGATCTTCGAACGCAACCGTCAGGCGCTTCACCATGCTTTCTTCCCCTTTGCGCAACCATACGCGCGGGTCGTAGTATTTCTTGTTCGGCGAATCCGCTCCTTCAGGGTTGCCGAGCTGCGCCTGCAAATACGCTTCCTTCGCCTTGTAGTAGTTCAGAACGCCTTCCCACATCGCCCATTGCATATCGGTGTCGATGTTCATCTTCACGGCACCGTACTTGATAGCTTCGCGGATTTCCTCGCGGCTCGATCCTGATCCGCCGTGGAACACGAAGTTCACCGGCAGCGGTCCCGTACCGAAGTGCTGCTGGATGTAGTCCTGTGAATTCTTCAGGATGATCGGCTGGAGCTTTACGTTACCGGGCTTGTAGACACCGTGAACGTTACCGAATGCAGCCGCAATGGTGAAGTTCGGCGAAATCTTGCTCAGCTCTTCGTACGCGTGGGCCACTTCGGCCGGCTGGGTGTACAGTTTAGAATCGTCCACGTCGGAATTATCGACGCCGTCTTCTTCACCGCCCGTTACGCCCAGTTCAATTTCCAGCGTCATGCCCATCTTGGCCATCCGCTCAAAATACTTGCACGAAATCTCGATGTTCTCTTCCAGCGGCTCCTCCGACAGGTCGAGCATGTGCGACGAGAACAGCGGCTTACCGTACTGGTCGAAGTGGCGCTCACCAGCTTCGAGCAGACCATCAATCCACGGCAGCAGTTTTTTGGCGCAGTGGTCGGTATGCAGGATCACGGGCACGCCGTACAGTTCGGCTACGTTATGGATATGCAGTGCGCCCGAGATAGACCCCGCAATGGCCGCCTGCTGCTTATCGTTCGGCAGACTTTTGCCGGCGTAGAAAATTCCTCCACCGTTCGAGAACTGAATGATTACGGGAGAATTAACCGCTTTAGCCGTTTCCAGAACGGCGTTGACAGAGTCCGTACCAACAACGTTAACGGCTGGCAGCGCGTAGTCATTCTCATTGGCGTGACGGAAAATTTCGGTGACGCCGTCGCCGGTGACAACGCCCGGGGCAAATCGGGTGGCGATTTCGCTCATAACTCAGAGGAAAAAAGGTTTGATTAGTAACTCATCCCAGAAAATATTGACTGAAACCAAGCAGACAAATTTTTCTATTTCGAGCCGGTAAAGTACGTGATATTGCCGATAAAATGCTACTATCGTGTGGTGCTATGTTCCTTCAGACCAATGATTCTAAACTGGCATTTACTTCTTCTGCTCACATTACTACTCCCTGTAAGCTGGGTGCGCTCTGACGTGGCAAAAACAACTCTACCGGTTGCGTCCACTGATTACGTCATCTATGCTCAACTGATCGATGCGGATAGTCAATGCGGCCACGAAACGGACCAATCACACCAAAACCGGCTGGTATTAATCAACCGGACAACGATTACACCGACCGCCGACTCACTCGATGAATTTGATGAGTTGACTACGTTCAGGCGATTGGCAACAGAGTACGTGCTTGATACAGATTGGCGTTCGTTCCTGAAAGGTATCAACCATAGAAAGTTTACGGAACGTACTCTCTCAACGTTGCCGAAACTGCAATGTCGACAAGCTGCTTTTCTCCCTCGTCGATCTGACCAGCAAAGCTTCCTTGACCTTCAGGCGACTTACAAAAACCTGGAAAAACTCATTTACCTATCGCAAGTAGTCTACTCGCCCGACCGAACGAAAGCTATTTGTTTCTACAGTGAAACCAGTACGTCCGACGGCGGCTCCGGCAGTTGCTTCCTGCTTGAGAAACGTAATAGTATCTGGTTTATCAAAAAACGAATTTCACTTTGGCTTTCCTAAAACCTGGTGCATTTGTCCTGGCCAAGCTCCAGCTTGGCCCGTGAGGGATTGATTTAATTTTTCACACAGGCCAAGCTGGAGCTTGGCCAGGACAGGTCTGCATCTCACTACTTAATAAATCGGCGGCTCCACACATTTCCTGAGTTGACCAATAGGGCATTTTCCGGTTACTTTGCCAGCACATAAACCCTTAGTATACCGTGACGACCAAGTTCTTCTGCCCAATGTGGGGTATGGAAAGCCTCTCCTACCCCGAAGCCGCCAAACGTGTGAAAGCCGCTGGCTACGACGGCATGGAAATTGCCGCCGGCCGCGACAAACGCCAGGAAGCCGTTACCGTGATGCGCGACAACGGCCTCAGTGTCATTCTGATGGCCTTCGGGGGCGGAAAAACCTTTGCGGAACATAAACAAACGTTCCGCGACGACCTGCTTCACATTGCGTCGTTTAAGCCGCTGTTCATCAATTCACATACCGGCCGCGATTACTTTACCTTTGAGCAGAACGGCGAACTGATTCAGGTGGCGCTGGAGGTTCAGAAACAAACGGGCATCCGGATTTTGCACGAAACGCACCGGGGTCGTTTTACCTACAGCGCCCCGGGTATTCAGCACTATCTGCTCAAATTCCCGGATCTGCGGCTTACGGCCGACTATTCGCACTGGGTCAACGTAGCAGAATCGTACCTCGACGATCAGGCCGACAACGTTACCCGCGCTATCGACCGTAGCGACCACATCCATTGCCGCGTCGGGCATCCGGAAGGGCCACAGGTCAACGACCCCCGCGCCCCGGAGTGGAAAGATGCCCTCGAAAAACACGCCCGCTGGTGGGACCAGATCCGCGAACGGCAGCAAAAAGCCGGGGCCAATACGGTAACCGTTACGTGTGAGTTTGGTCCGGCAGGGTATTTGCCCACGTTACCGTACACCCAGCAGCCCGTTGCGAGTCAGTGGGATGTGAACGTGTTCATGAAAGATTTTCTGAAGAAACGGTGGGCGTAGTGAGCCAGGAGCAAAGGGCTTGGGGCAAAGGGTTTAGGGCGAAGCGTAGGGTTTACACACGTCTATCACCTTTACCCCAAGCCCTTTGCCCTAAACCCTTTGCCCCAAGCCCCCTGCCCTTCGCTTTTTTTATTATTTTTGACTAATGATAACAGGTTGTCGTCATATCGGCTGGTTGTTGGTGCTTTGGCTGGGTATGGTCAATCCGGTTCGCGCACAACTGGCCCATTCGCTCCGGTTGGAACTGGCCTCCAATCCGAACGAAGAAGAAGCCTTCGACGTAACGCCCCTGGCCGAACGAGGAGTGCTGGTTACGATCCGGACCGGTGCCTTTTACGACAACACCCCCGCCCATTTCCGCTTTCAGAAATACAATACTGACCTCAAACTCATCTGGCAAACAGAGTTCAAACAGGACAGCCGGTATCGCCCCATTCAGTCGTTCCACAACGACCGGTATCAGTATCAGTTATTTCGGGAGCCGGATACGGATCACTTTCAGTTCATGCGGCTGAATCTCGACGACGGCACCACCGAGACCTTCGAAGGTAATCTGATCGAACCGTTCGACATACGGCATTTTAAAGTACTGGGCAACCAGGCCTACGTTGGCGGCTACCACCATAACCGACCGCTGGTTATGTCGTTCTCGTTCTTCGACCGGTCAACGAAGGTGCTACCCAGTCTGTACGTTAACCACATGGAGATAAACAGTCTGGAGGTAGACGAGAGCCGGCAAGAAGTACACGTACTGGTTCATACGCTCCGGCGCGGCTGCCAGTTTTCGGTCCGGACGTTCTCCTACGAAGGCAAGCTACTGCGCACGCTGACATTCGATGATGCCCAAAACAGTCTGATTTCGGGTAAGCTATTGCCGGTTGACGAACACGAATCGCTGCTGGTCGGCAACTACTCCACCGACTGTACGCCTTACTCACAGGGCATTTACGTTACCCGCATCCGGCACAACGCCCCTGGTCGAACCGACGTAGCTGAATCGGCTGGAGAGGACATCCAGTACATCGAGTTTTCGCAGTTAAAAAACTTCTTTAATTACCTCAAACCCCGTCGGCAGCAAAAGATGCTGGCGCGGATGCTGAAGAAAAAGGAAGAAGGCAAAGATGTCAAATTCCGCTACCGGCTGCTGGTCCATGACCTGAAACCGACTCCCGAGGGCCTCACACTTGTAGCTGAGGTATATTATCCGCAATACAGTGGGGCCAGTTTGAACGGAGGTGTGCTACGGCCCACCAGCAGGTACGTCGAAGGATTTCGGTATACCCATGCCTTCATCTGCGGCTTTGATAAACAGGGCAAGCTATTGTGGGACAACTGCCTGCCTATCAAAGAGCTGACCAGCCCTGACCTGCTTGAAATGGTGCAGGTATCCCAGCAGGGCGATCACATGGTGCTGGCCTACCCGAACGAAGGCGAAATCAACACGGAAGTGATTCAGGGCAGCAAGGTGTTGAAGGAAGTCGCGAATTATAAGCTGCAAACCAACTCCGAACAGGACAAAGTGACGTTTTCGGCGCAGGATAACCTGTCGGCCTGGTACGACAGGCATTTTCTGGCCTGTGGGTTTCAGAAGATCGCGGCTGAACGTAATCTCACCAACCAGCGCGAGGTGTTTTACATTAATAAGCTGACTTACGATCCCCAGTCTGCCACCGATAATTCAACCGAATCGGCTAGCCAAAAAACTTCCGGATCAGGACGATGAGCAGATTCAGGACAATACTTACGACGATACACGTCACGATGGGGAAATAAAACCCGCCACCGTTTTTACCCTCAATCCGGATATCACCCGGCAACCGGCCCAGCCAGTTTAATTTATCCCCGAAGAAGTACACCACCACCCCGACGAGCAGAATCGCGGCCCCGATCAGGATGATGTATTTGCCCACAGTTGGCGTCATGTGTTAAACGTACTAATTACGGCCTGATAACGCACCGTCTGTCGGCATGGTTCTCCGGACTAACACTGCTTAAGCACTGCATTTGCGTATCATCACCCCAAACCCTTAAAGATCGTCAGTGCATCGGAAAGGATTCCTTACCCTAAAATCTCACCTGAACCCATACGAACTTATTGGTAGCGCCCAAACCTGACGTATCTTTGCGGGTTATTAAATCATGGCCGTAAACACCCGCGATACCGTTTATCAACTCCGGCAGGGACAACTCGTTGCCCTGGCCGACGAAACCGGCTGGTCAATAGCAGCCGACCCGGTTAACGACGACGCTGTTCGGCAGTTGCTGACGGTTATGGCAACCGCTCCGGCAGGGTCAAGACCCACCGTGCTGATTCCGAACACGGATATGCTCGGGCTATACGTGGCCAGGGTACCCGACATTGCGTTCGATTTGGTCGAGTTTGCAGAAAACCCACTGACCGTGGTGTATCAGCAAGGCAAAAACCTGTCGCCGGTCCTGCTTGACCAGCAGCCGGAGGTCGCCGTTCGCCGGTCCTTGAACGCCGATGTGCAGCGGCTCCTGGGTAGTTTGGGCCGTGGGCTGTTGATCATACCATTCGAAGCGCAGGCACTGCCGTTGGTGGCCGAGGGTCTTGTGAACAATCGATTTGGTACGCCACCAGCCACCCTGACCAAACCCAGAATCCTTCGGCTGGGACTGGGTGGAGAAGTAGAATTTTTACGAAAATAGGAATGACTGGTAGCTCCACCATTCCGAATCAGCGCCGGATTCAGCCGACAGTCGGGCCGAAACCGCAGAATGACTTATGAACTTTAGCGACACCTTACATAAAAATTCTGTCTTTGATATCATCGCCCGCCAGGCCGATGCCCTGGGTGTACAAGCCTACGTGATCGGCGGATTTGTACGGGACCTGGTGTTGAAGCGCCCATCCAGCGACATCGACGTTGTGTGCCTCGGCAGCGGCATTGCTCTCGCCGAAGCCGTTGGTAAGGTGCTGCAAACGAACGTAGCTGTATTTGCTAATTTCGGCACCGCCATGCTGCGCACCCACCAGGATGGCATGGACTGGGAGGTTGAATTTGTCGGTGCCCGCAAAGAATCGTACCGGTCAGACTCCCGCAAACCGATCGTAGAAGACGGTACCCTCGAAGACGACCAGAATCGACGCGATTTCACCATCAACGCGATGGGCATCAGCCTGAACCACACCGGCGGCCCTGGTTTTGGTGAGCTGATCGATCCGTTCGATGGCCTCAAGGACATCAAACGCAAGATCATCCGGACACCGCTTAACCCGGACATTACGTTCTCCGATGATCCGCTGCGAATGATGCGGGCCATCCGGTTTGCGTCGCAGCTTGGTTTTGACATTGAACCCGATACGTTCGACGCCATCGTACGGATGAACGAGCGTATCACGATCGTGTCGCGCGAACGCATCACCGACGAGCTGAACAAGATTATCCTGTCGCCAACACCCTCCTACGGGTTCAAGCTGCTGTACCACGCTGGCCTGCTGGACCGCATCTTCCCCGAACTGGTAGCCTTGAAAGGCGTAGAAACCATCGAAGGTAAAGGCCATAAGGATAATTTTTACCACACGTTGCAGGTGCTCGACAACGTAGCGAACCGTAAGCGATCGACCGCCGACACGAATCCGGATCAGGAACTTTGGCTGCGCTGGGCGGCCCTGCTGCACGACATTGCCAAACCGGCTACCAAACGCTTTGATGCCAAGGTGGGCTGGACCTTTCACGGGCACGAAGATCTGGGCGCTCGCTGGGTACCCGGCATCTTCCGGACCATGAAGCTGCCCCTGAACGAACACATGCGGTATGTGCAGAAACTCGTCCGGCTCCACCTCCGCCCCATTGCGCTGGTGAAAGAACAGATTACCGATTCGGCGCTACGCCGGCTACTGGTCGAAGCGGGCGATGATCTGGAGGGCCTCATGAACCTCTGCCGCGCTGACATTACGTCGAAGAATTACGAAAAAGTGCAGAAACACCTTCGGAACTTCGATAAAGTTGAACAGAAACTCCACGACCTTGAAGAACGCGACAAGCTCCGTAATTTCCAGCCGGTTATTACGGGCGAGCTAATCATGGAAACGTTTGGCTTGCCCCCGTCCAAAGAGGTCGGTGTGCTGAAGTCAATTGTGCGGGAAGCCATTCTGGACGGCATTGTGGCCAATACACTCGACGCAGCTTACCCCTTCCTGCTCGAAGAAGGCCGAAAGCATGGGCTTACGCCCGTTAAAGAATTAACCAGTAGTAATGAATAACTGATAATGGAGAACAACACGAATTTTCGACGCTTTTTCGGGGCTTCGCTGACCATCCTGGGTGTAGCCGTTGTCCTGTTCGCGCTGATTGCCTTTCTCTCTGATAACAAACCCGTTCTGGGCATGAGCATTAGTAAAGGCGAAGCAGCCGCTCCCTTTTTTGTCGGTATGATCTTTCTGATCACCGGGGTGAATCTGGTACGGGACCTATAATGCCGTTGCCAGATAAGCGGGGCAGGGACCGGGGCTGTCAGACGTACCGTGCAGACAACCCCGGTCCCTGCTCCGCTGCTTATTTCGTAAGCCGGGCCGTCAGCAACCACTCATACGTGTTCCGCGGTTGCGGCAGTCCATCCGGGCCAATTTGCAGGTACATCAGGTGGAGGTGCGTTCCAGAGCGAGCCTTATAGGCATTATAACCGGAACGGCCTATTTCGGCAATCTTCTCACCGGCCTGCACCCACTGCCCGGGCGTTACGGCCACTACGTTGTTATGGGCGTAGTAAAACAGACCGTGCAGCGCCGGATCATACATCCAGATCCAGTTGCCACCCCGGTATTCACTGCCCGGCAGCCATCCCGTTTCGATACCGATCACGACACCGCTCGTCATGGCCAGCACATCGACCGGGGCCTTTGTGTTATCGTCCAGATTATCCTGATTGCGGTCGTAAATGAAGATATCCTGCGCTGGGTGGCTTCCGCGAACTTTGTAATCGAACAGATCGAAGCCCCGCCCACGGTAGCCCTCGCCGTGTGTGCCGCCAATGGAACGGGGCGAATACCCCCGCAATGGAAAATTAAAATACGCACCGTTCCGCATCAGGCTGTCAATCCGTACGCTATCGTAGACGGTAGTCTCCTGATTACGGAAGCGCTCCTGCAGCCCTTTCATAATGCCGCTGAACACCGCCCGGGCTGAGTCAGGTTCGATCGTTTGTTCCCGAATCTGCACGTAAAGCGTCTGAAACTGCTGGCAGTACGCATACACGGTAGGCTCGTTTGAATCAATCAGGACAACCTGTGATGAAGCCACATTGACTCCTCCTACTAACACAGCCGCCACAATCCCGACAATTCGCATGAACGAATATACGTCAATTTTCACCCTTGCTACGATGGATTAAGTCGCCAAAAGTACACAAAGATGGTCGATTTATGGAACGGGAAGCTGGAATTAGGATCCCAGAGCACTCACGGGCAAACGATTTTGTAGAAGGTGTAGCTAACGGTCAGGGCCGTGTAGGTGTAACTGTCTTTCAGAGCCGGATTTCCCTGAGCGAGTTTATTGAAGTTATTGACGCCAAACGTGCGCTCACCAAGGCCGTCGATGTAGTCGTTGTTCGAAAAGCGGGTACCAAATTCAAACCCGATGCTCCAGGGCCGTTTAATTTCGTATTTGATACCGATACCAAGCGGGAAACTGGGCAACGCCCGCCCCCGAAATACCGTGTTCCGGTAGCTCGACAGACCAAACCCGGCGAAAACATAGGGCGTCCAGTTCAGTACGTTTCGCTGCGGCACATAATTCAGAAAATTATACTCCAGGTCGATGGTAGCCTCACTGACCCGCGTGCGGAACGAATAATTACGGGCTTGTTGCAGCGGATCACCGCTGGCCTGGTCGTCGCCCCGGATACCACCAATGGCAAGGCCTCCACGGATCGAAAAGGACCGGGTCGCGTTGTAGCGAAAAAATACATTGGCAGCCGGTCGGTAAAACTGCGGGTTGAGCGCCGGTGATACGTCGCCTTTATAGAGCATCCCACCAACTCCTCCTCCAATTTCGATCTTTTGCGCCTGAGCGCCAAAACTGATAAAAAGCCCGACTGCGAAGAGTCGGGCTATCATGACTCGGAAATAGCTCATCAGACTTGAAGACAGTACTTAGTTACGTACCGTTGTCTATTTGATCGGCGGACACTTGATCTTGCCCGGGATAATGTAATGAATCGACAGATTTGTCAGGACGTAGCCATCTCTGAGTATCCCGCTGCCACCCCGCAGCGGAGTTTCCAGCGCCCCCTGAATGGCGGCTTTTTCTTCGGCCGTACCATTGTTGAATAAATCTTCCAGCACGGCATACCGGTCGGGGCCATTCCGTTTGCGGGCTGCGATTCGCTCAAACCGCCGGTTACTCATCTCCCCTGCTATCCCCTGCAAGCTGTTCAGATCCGGGTACGGATTGCCACCTACGTCGTCGAGGTAATCGGTGAAGGTGTAGCGGTACCCGATTTCAAAACCAATGTTGAACGATTCGTTGAACGTATACCGAACGCCAATACCTACCGGAACCGCCAGTGTCACCAACGAATACGGTTTATCTTTACCTGGCTGTCCCTGCCCTTCCGTCCGAAGTGGCTGAAGTTTTACCCACCGGCGCGACGAGTCAGGTGAACTTTCGTTGTAAGGCGTGCGGGCTTCGGGGCTATGAGCCAGCAAAGCCAGCCCCCCGAATACGTAAGGTGTTATCTTAGCCCGTGCGTTGGAGTTACGTCCGTCCGGAATGAAGTTGTAAATACCCGTGATGGAAAATTCCTTCAGGTCATTGCGAAAGTGCAGGTTTCGGGCGTACTGCTGTACATATTTGAGCGGATCCACCTTGTTGAACGTATAATCATCCCCCGAAATACGTGCCCAGGTAAACATAGCCCGGGCCGCAAATTTAGGTGTAAACTGGCGGGTATACCCAAGTCCGACATTCCATCGGGGCATGATATACGTAGCCCGAAGCCCCCGGCGATAACCGGCCAGGTCGCCGTAATAGTGAGAAGACCCAACACCAAAGGAAACGGAAGAATAAGGAGCAAAACCGTTGTAAAGCCGCTGAGCAGAGCTTTCGGCTGCGGTACCGCCCATAAAAAGAGCTGTCAGCAGGCTTGCTGTCACATAATGGTATATCTTCATAACTTCTATTTACGTGAATCAACCTGATCCGGCATTGATTGGCCGGTTCATCTCGGAAACGGCCAACGTGTCGCTTTTATTGGAAGATTCCCACTAAAATTATGCCACGCTGGAAAAAAGGAAGAAAAAAAGGAGGAAAGGAGGAAGGGAAGAAAGGAGAAGGGAAAAATCAGTTATTAAATCCTTCCCCCTTTTCTCCTCTCCTCCCCTTCCTCCTTTTAATTTCTAATATCCCACCCCCAGTTCAGTTTACTCCGCAGCGTGTTCAGGAAATTATCGTCGCTGAGCTTAACGAGCCGCGCTTTAAAATGCTCTTTCTGCACACTGATACGGGTCGATACATCTACGGTATAGGAACGCGAATCCAGTGCCGCCAGGAAATTACCACTTCGGCTTTCCACCTCGAACGAAAGCCGACAACTGTCCATCACAATCATGGGTCGGACGTTGAGGTTGTGCGGACTGATGGGCGTGATGATGAAATTATTCGTTTGCGGCAACAGCACCGGCCCCCCGCAACTGAGCGAATAGCCGGTTGATCCGGAAGGCGTCGAGACGATCAGGCCGTCGGCCCAGTACGAATTCAGAAAATCACCGTCGAGATACGTATGCACTGTAATCATCGACGACGTCTGGGTTCGGGTGATTGTGAAGTCGTTGAGGCCGAACGGCAACCCATTAAAGATGTCGATGTTGGATTGAACGCTAACCAGCGACCGCTCATCAATGCTATACTGCTGATTATAAAGGGCGTCGATCATGAAGCGAATCGTAGCCGGCGCTACCGTAGCCAGAAAGCCCAGCCGACCGATATTAATGCCAACGATCGGAATTTGTCGGGCTCCTACGTGCGTAACGGCATCCAGCAACGTCCCATCGCCCCCAAGGCTGAAGATAAAATCGGCTTCTGAGACTCCCTCTTCGGGTTGGTAGGTTTCTTCGCTGTAGTGCACAATCCCAGCCATGTCGAGAAAGCCGCGATAGGCATGGGAGATCAGGATGGTGGCCTGTCGCTGAGCCAGCTCATCAAACATGGACTGGATATACGACCTGGCAGATTCGGGGAAGTTGCGCCCGTGAATGGCGATTTTCATGTAAGACGGTTTTCGGCTTACGGTTTTCGGTTTAAGGATTTCAGTTTACGGTTGGCACCGTTGAAGACACAGACGGCGGAGCAACCGTAAACTGTAAACCGAAAACCAAAAACTATGTATTGAGGTAGCGAAGCAGCAGATCAAGACGTTCCTGATCGATACTCTCCACCGGCACATTGGCAAAAGCGGCTTCGATCTGATAACCGAACCGTTCGAGCGTCGATACCACCGGCGTAATGTCCCGGCGGTTCAGCTTAAGCGTCAACCGCGACTTATCCGGCATCCCGTAGGCTGCGCTGGAATAGTAGCTGCTGATGATTTTAACGTTGTTTGATTCAATCAGCCGACTGATCTCAGCCATAGAGTAGTCGCGCTCATTGATCGACAGAATCAGGATGGCACCGGTCTCCTGCACGCCCAGCTCCTGCGCAAACTGCTTGAGTAGTTCGCTGGCAGAGATGGTTCCCATAAACTCACGGCCTTCGTTCAGCACCGCAATCACCTCCAGCCGGTTTTCAATGAGCAGGTTGAGCACCTCCAGCAGATGCTGCGTTTCATAGACGTACACCTGCTCAAACAAACGCATCACCTCGCTAAGCAGCTGCTCTTCGTCCGGAACGTCCATCAGCAACTCTTCACTAACCACGCCCCGGTATTCGCTCTGATCAATCAGCGCCAGTTGCCCGATGCGGTGCTCCTGCATCCAGTCGAGCGCCTGCCCAACCGAGTCGGTGGGCTTCAACGCCGGGAGCATTGGGTCTATCAGTTCAGCAGCAAGCATAGTAATTGGCGATAAGTAGAAACTGTATGGCAGAAAACTACGGAAATTACACCATAGTTTCCAACACTTAGCGAAAAATGGATAAACGGTTCAGCCGGCAGACGGCGCCGACAAAACGCTCCGCTAAGCAAATAGCCCTGAAAAGCACTGGATTGGCTATACGACCTCTTCCCCAGCTAACGAATTGACTGCCAACGGATGCCGGGTCAACCAGTCGCTGAGCAACTGATTAAACCGATCGGGATGCTCCATCATAGGCGCGTGGCAGCATTTGTCGATAAAATGCAGTTCAGCGTTATCAATGAGCCGATTGAATTCATGACCCACTTCAGCCGGGGTAATCGTATCATTGAGTCCCCATACAAGCAGCGTCGGTACCTGGATCTTATACAGATCCTTAGCTACGTTATTACGCTGGGCCGACTTGGCAATAGCCACAATGCTCATGCATTTAGGAATACTGCTGGTGATTTCGAACACCTCGTCAATCAGTTCCTTAGACGCTACTTTCGGGTCATAGAAGGTATAGGCAACGCGTTCGGCAATGTAGTCGTAGCTGCCGCGCTTGGGGAATGAGCCGCCCATTGAGTTTTCGAACAGGCCCGAACTACCCGTCAGAACCATCCGCTGCACCATATCCGGGTGTTTGAAGGTATACAGCAACCCGACGTGTCCGCCCAACGAATTGCCCAGCAGTGTCAGATCGGTCAGTTGTTTCTGCGCTACAAACCGCTCGATAAACGCAACTAACCCTTCCAGACTTGCCTCCCGAACGGGCATTTCGTAAATCGGCATCATAGGAATCACGACACGATACTGGTCTTTGAATCCATTAATGACACCGTCCCAGTTGCTGAGTGCTCCGAATAAGCCGTGCAGCAGCAACAGAACCTCACCCTGACCTTCATCAACATAGCGGAACCCCGCTTCTTCCCGAATCTGATAATTCATACCTTTTGAGCAGTTTAGGATGCAGCGAGGGCTAACATCATCTTCTCCGCACTAACGGTCCTATTTTTTACAAATTTAATCCAATTCTTTAATAATCCTAATCCGTGCTCTGTCTGAGCCGCTTCCGGATGAAACTGGACTCCCCAAATCGGCCAGAAACTGTGCCGCATTGCCATAATTTCGTTGGAATCCGTACTGGCCGTTGCTACGAGTTCAGCCGGCAGATTGCGCAGGAGCAGTGAATGATACCGCGTTATCGCAAACTGTTCGGGCAGCCCGTCAAACAAGACATCACGGGATGATACGTGGAGCCTGTCCACCTTTCCGTGCATTGGCCTGAGCGCCGGCGTCAGCGTAGCGCCGAAGTATTCGCCCAGCGCCTGATGGCCCAGACAAACCCCCAGCATGGGCACCCGCTGGTAGTAGTGATCAATCACATTCATCAACTGACCAGCCCGCCGGGGGGTACCTGGTCCGGGCGACAAAACCACACCGTCGACCGGCTCCGCCGTCAGTTGGTGCAACGATTCATCATTACGCCGTACACGGCAGTCGGCACCTGCCTGCTGCAGATAATCGACCAGCATATACGTAAACGAATCGAAATTGTCTACCACCAATACGTTCATGCCCCTATAACACAAAGGTTATAGACAAAATTTACAATTCCTAAAAAAATTACTAATCAATATCCACCAATTACTGATTATCAAATACTTGCCTAATACATAACTTTAAATTATTCAATTTTTATAAAAAAAGTACTAAGCAGATGTTTTGATTCGTATGAACAGGTCGGCAGATGGAGTAACTTTGGCTTTCTGATCAAATTGCTGCATGGCCACTGAATCGCCCGTCGTTATTATTGGTGCCGGTATAGCCGGTTTAACCTGCGCTGTTTACCTCAAGCAAGCCGGCGTCAACGCGCTCCTGCTCGAAGCTTCTGATGGCGTAGGTGGACGCGTCCGGACCGATGAGATTGACGGCTTCCGACTCGACCGTGGTTTTCAGATTCTCCTGACGGCCTATCCCGAAGCCCAGCGGCTGCTCAACTACACGGCCCTGAACCTGCGGGCTTTCCGGTCGGGAGCGCTGATCCGGTACGAGGGCGAAGGCGACTCGCGTTGGGCTACCTTTCTCAATCCTTTTCAGGAACCTCAATCGGTGTTTCAGACGCTGGCTTCGCCGGTTGGTACCCTGGCCGATAAACTACGTATCGTTGAGCTGCTCCGGCGAACGAAGGGCCTGACCCTTCCGGACCTGTTTCGACAGACCCCAACGACTACGCTGGCATACCTGCGTGAAATGGGTTTCTCAGAACGGATAATTCAATTTTTCTTCCGGCCTTTTTTTGGGGGAGTGTTTCTGGAAGATGCGCTCGTGACATCCAGCAATTTCTTCGAGTTCTGCTTCCGGATGTTCTATAGTGGCGATGCGGCTGTACCAGCCCTTGGAATTGGCGAAATCCCAAAACAACTGGCCAACCGGTTAACTCCCGACCAGATTCGCCTGAACAGTCCGGTCAGTAGCATTGACGGGCATCAGATTCGGCTGTCAACCGGCGATACGATTGCCGCAAAAACGATTGTGCTGGCTGTTGATGCGGTCCAGGCAGCTCAGCTTCTGAACCGCACGGCTCCACCAGAGCAGGCGTTTAACCACACTACCTGCACGTACTTCGCGGCCCCGGAGTCGCCTAACCAGCAAAAACTGCTCATGCTGAACCCCAACCGGGCATCGGCTGTGCACAACATTGCCGTAATGACCGATGTGGCGCCGGGGTATACCTCGACCGGAAAGAGCCTGATCTCCGTCAGCACTCAGGGGCTGGAAACCGTACGGGAAGACGTACTGGCTGAACGTATCCGGACAGAACTGACAGGCTGGTTCGGCGAAACAGTAAAGAACTGGCAGCACATCAGAACCTATCATATCCCCCACGCGCTACCAGCCTACAACGCAGGCTCTGCTCTAACCGACGTCCACGCACCCCTAAGGCTCGATGCGCATCTGTATCAGTGTGGCGACCGGACAGCCTACCCATCGCTGAATGCAGCCATGCAGACCGGCCGTGAAGTGGCCGAGATGATCAGCGAAACCCAGGCAGCGTAGACCCCGGAGCGGCTTACACTTTCTGCATAAGCCAGTGAGCCATTTCATAGCCTGACTGAAAGGCTCCTTCGACGTTGCCCATACCAAAGCCGTCGCCCCCGATGAGCAGCGGGAAGGGCGCATTGATCTGGAGAAAAGATTCGTCGTGGCGCTGATCAGCCTGGCTGTATCGCCAGCGGTGTACCTGATACGTAGCTACTGCGTCGGCAGGCAGGAACTCCGGCAATTGATCGATCAACTCCCGTCCAACAGCGTTCAGGTCGTCTTCCAGGTGGTCCTGGCTGAATGCGTGACTGGCGTGAATCGTTACGGATGGCTGGTTAGGCGAAATACCTTTCTGCTGGTTATCGGCCACCCATGAAACCGGCCCTTCATCAAAACGTAGTATACCCGGCGACGGAATCCGACTGGGTTTATTTAAAGCGACAATGACAGCCAGGCAGGGTTTATACACGATAGTTGCCAGCACTGCCTGTTCTGAGTCAGACAGCATTAATCCGCTGTCGTTGAATAAGGTCAGCGCCTGAGGAACAGGGATGGTTACCAGCAGGGAATCAGCTTCGTAACGCCCGCCGGTCTCCGTCAGTACAAGACAACCGGCTTCAGTTTTCTCGATATTTACGGCCCGTTCCCCCGTGCGGACGTCGAGATCCCGAGCCAGTTGTTTAGCAACAGTGCTCATGCCATCCCGGCCAATGTATCGAGGGTGGTCAGCATCGGGTAGCCGCCACTCGTTCACTACATCCTCCGCCAGCAGTTCCTGAACGTACGCTTGAAATGCGGGTGTCTTTGCAGAAAAGTACTGAGCCCCGTGGTCGGCTCGGGCCTGTTCAAGGCGCCGGGTAGCCATCCGGCCACCGACGCCCCGACCTTTATCAATAACAGTGACGGTCCAGCCAGTACGGGCCAATTCGCGGGCGGCCGATAAACCGGACATTCCCGCGCCAATAATAAGTGAGGTGGGCATAAATTAGGGTAGTATTCGTATGTTTAGGTCAACAATCATTCCGGCGAATTGTTGACATCTTCATGCGTGAAAACGTACTGCTGCGTTATGGTCTTTCGTTCCTGATTGCCCTGCCTATTGGACTTCTGCTTCTGTATCCGCACATACTACGGTGTGCGTGGGTAAGTCGCTCGGATGATTTTTCGCTCCTGAAGGGTGTTCGGCTAGACGCAGCCAATAGCAGCGGTTCGGTTTATGTCAACCAATCGACAACACCCAGGCAGCAGGATGAACTACGCCGGCACGTTTCGGCCGCCCGCGACCGCATTCGCCGATTCTGGGGTGGGCACCGACAAGGCCGGGCTACGCTTATTTACTGTCCCGACCAGGCCGACTACGAACGCTACTGCGCTGGTGGCGAAGGGGCCGGGTGTAGCTTAGGAACGCCCTGGGGTGCATCCTATCTGGTACTGGGGCCGGAAGGCAACAATACGGACGTAATCGCCCACGAACTTTGCCACGACGAACTATTTGCCCGGCTGGGCTGGTGGACGGTCAAGCGGCAGATTCCGCAGTGGTTTAACGAAGGACTGGCCCTGATGGTCGACTATCGGTTTACGAATCCCGACACCTGGGAGCGCCCGGATTCATTGCCAACCGCATTTGACGACGATTATGCTGATATTCCCTCCCGCTACGGCCCTATGATCAAGCTGTCGGAGCTTGAATCAACCCGCGATTTTTTCGGCGGTGGCTATCAGCACGTAATGCTCGCCTATCAGACGGCCGCAGCCGAGGTATCACGCTGGCTGGCAGTAGTGGGCCTCCGGGGGGTGCCGACACTAACCCAGGCCGTTGAGAACGGAGAACCTTTTTACGAAGAGTACCGACGACTGGAACGGGTCAAACGCAGCCGGTGATTCACTGCTTCACGATACGGCGAGCGGCCGTTCGATCACCCACCCGAACGTGAAGGATGTAAATCCCGGGCGGATGCTCGCCCAGTTCCAGTACCGCCGTAGACTGGCTGGTTTTACGCTGCAATACCGGCCGACCGGACAGGTCACTCAGGTCAATAACCGCTGGCTGAGCCAGCGTTTGTCCATTTATCCGTACCGTTAGCGACGTACTGGCTGGTACCGGATACACGTCCACTGATTCCAGCAGTGACCGGCCCTCCAGCCCCAGTACGGGTTGTACCGTGATTGTAATGATGTTGTTGGTTCGCTGCGGCCCTTTGCCACAACTGTTGCTGACCGAATCCAGCCGAAACACTGCCGTACGGAACGGGGCCACATCAACTACGTAGGGGTTTGTGCTGGTCGTCACTGTCACAAGCGGTCTCGTTGCGGCCGTATCACGGTACGTAAACGTCCAGGGACCTTCGCCCGTAAAAACAATGGAAAAACTAACTGGCTGCCCCTCAAAAGTCTGCTGATTTCCCGTCAGCGTCGCCGTTGGCAAGGCTCGAATCGTTACGGTCGTAGGACTCAGGCTACCTTTGACGGGAACTTTGGGGTTGGTCGCAATCACCCGCACCCAGTACGGACCACTGCGCAGTGTATCGGGCAATCGGCCCGTCACCAGTCCGTCGCCGTCGTACCTCGATGGAATTTCAGCAAACACGGCCCGGGCCGAATCAGCTACAACTCCGGCTACCTGCAATCGAAACGTACTGCCCGGCGTGAACGACCCATTACTAAGAAATCGGGCCGACAGTTCAGTACCGGCACAAAGCGAAGTCGTCGTGAGGGCCAGCGTCGTGATTGTTGGCACATTGACCGTTACGGTTGCGGATGCGTTATTACCCGGCGATCCGGTTCCGCACCGGTTGCTAACCTCGACCACCTGATACGTAGTCGTCTGCTCAGGCAACACCACGATGATCGTGTCTTTGGTTGCTGTGCCAACCAGCCCGTTGGAAAGCCTGAACTGATACGGCCCGGTGCCGGTAAATGATAGATTCAGAGGGACTTCGGCTCCCAGGTTTACAGCCGTACTTCCGCTGATGGACAGCGTCGGAACTGCCTGCACAAACACCTGAATAGCCACCCGCTGGCTTTCGCAGCCGTTCGGCTCCGTTTGAGTTACGTAATAAATGTCGCCTTCCGGTTTCTGCGTTGCGTTCCGGGTTGGTGGCGCAGGGGACGTAGTCGATACAACGCCAGAGGGTTCATACCACGTTAGCCCGGTACCGATTGCCTGTAGAGGCTGTGAAGAGCCGTTCTGACAGAGGTCAACGCGCGTTTGCGCCACAACGGGTGGAGCCGACACAGTTCTGACAAATACCGTAGACGCACTGGCGGACCCGATCGAAGCCGGATTGCTGGACGTTACCCGAACCCGATACCCCCCCGCCGTAGTGGACGTCGGCACCGTAGCCGTAACGCGCCAGGACGTAACGACCCGGTTGGTCTGAATCAACGTGGGCGTACCCGTCGGAATGTTGGCGAACGAACCGCCTTCGGCTGCTATTTGTACCGTAAACGCATTCCCGCTGTTGAAAGCACCGGTAGTGATAAATGGTACCTCGATGGTTGCCGCTGGGCACACCGACGTAGTGCTAATGGATTCAGTCGTAATTAATCCCTGCGACCAGCCTACCGGCCCTGATAACAAACCACAAAGCAGACAACACAACCACCACGTATACCTGGGCATACTTCAATAAATTAAACTATAAATTAACCGGATAACCATCAAGGCAACCTTCACGCCGGCAAAGTAACAGTTTATCATGAAAATTTTGTCACATGACTGGTTAGTCAAAGCACCGTCCCGCCATCGGCGGTCTGGGGCAGCATAACCATCAGTTGACCAGGCTGGATCTCGGCGTCAATCCGGGCTACCCGCCCCATGTATTCGCCATCTACCTGAAAATAAACCTTCCGGCGCGTTTCGATGCAAACCGACGTAGCCGAGAAGATTTCGGTTTTCGAGGAGTCGAAGGGCCGGTACCGCCAGAACATTTTCAAAAACTCCCAGAATGAAATTCGACGTAACACCACCACTTCAAACCGTCCGTCGGCCACATTGCCCTCAGGGTTGATGATGGCACCAGTTCCGTACATTCGGGCGTTGGCCAGCACAACCATGAACGCATTCCGGTTCAGCACCTGCTGCTCGGTCCGGATCTGTACCGTGAGCAGTCGCTTCCGCAGCAGCACCCGAATCACGCCCCGGGCGTAACCCAGTTGGCCGCGCCAGTTATTACGCTGGTAGTAGCGTACCAGACGCGCGTTCAGGCCAATATCGCTCAAGTGCAGACAGATGTTGTTTCCGTTGATGGCAATGACGTCGATCGGGCGCGCCTGACCGTTCACAATTACGTCCAGACAGTCCTCCAGGCGCGACGGGAGACTCAGTTCCCGGGCCATACCGTTCGCCGAACCGGCCGGAAGTATGCCTAAGGGCGTTGTTGTTTTGAGCAGTTGTTCAGCAACCAGCTTGACGGTTCCGTCGCCCCCAACCGCCACCACACAGTCGGGCCTGAGTTGCTCTATCCGTTCCCGGAGCCGAACATCATCGTCTTCGCCCGTCAACTGCATCAGATCAGCTTCGTGAACTGATTCGCTGAAATAGGCCCTGATCCCATCTTCCCAACCGGCCTTGGCAACCCCTCCTGATACCGGATTGATGGCAAATAGAAATTTCAACTTATTTTCAGATCAACAGTTAAGTGAGTGTAAACCGGCTTTAGACCGTATTACAATAGATAGTACTCTAGAAACGATGCAACGAACCAGCAGTTGGAAGCGAACATTGTTCAGGTGGCTAGGCATTACCAACGAACCAACCGTTAAGGTATACCATGGGTATGGCCGGCCCGATCTGCTTATCATACAGGGCCACGTCCTGAACATAAGTCCGCTTAAATTCACCACCACCCGACGCAACGTACTGGCCAACACCTTTGCGCTGCTTCGCCTGTTCATTACCCGATCGTATAGCAACGCAACGGTTCAACTGCTTGGTCAAATCACTGACGCTCCTATTCAGGTTAGAACGGACAAAGATGGCTTTTTTCGATTGCAATACACACCGGATATCCCTTTTCCTCCTGGATGGCACCAGCTTGACGTAGCGCTTATGACTGGCCCTACTCCAAACGACACGATACTAGCTTCTGGCATCGGCCAGGTATACGTCCCGCATCCAACGCAGTATGCCTGCGTCTCCGACATTGACGATACGTTCCTCATTTCGCATTCGGCCACCGTCCTGAAACGGCTGAAGGTTCTCCTGACGCAGAATGCCTACAGTCGTCAGCCCTTCAAGGATGTAGTCAGACACTATCAATTGCTTGCTTATGCCGGTACGGAGCAACACGCTCCCAATGCCTTCTTCTACGTCTCGAGTAGCGAATGGAATCTCTACGAGTATATCATGACATTTTCCAGGGAAAACGGTTTACCAAAAGGCATTTATTTACTCAATCAACTAAAACGGCTGCATCAGGTTTTAAAAAGCGGGCAGAATAAACATACTACAAAGTTTACGCGCATTGCTCGTCTGCTGGAAATATACCCTCACCTTAAATTCATTCTATTAGGCGACGACACGCAGGAGGACCCGGCTATCTATGCTTCACTCGTAGGGCATTTTCCAAACCAGATAATCTGTGTTTACCTGCGCCGGGTGCATGCAGCTCATCAGGCTCAAACTCAAACCTTTATCGATCAGATCGAAGCCGCTGGCGTTTCCTGCTGTTATTTCACGCATAGCGATGAAGCAATTCGGCATTCCCAGCAAATTGGCCTGGTAGCAGCTAATTAATATCAGCACCTAACACTATTTGTACATAAATTGAATTTTTTAGACACATATCATTAAAATTTTTATAGCCAACGTATAATTTATAATTCGTAGCGGGTTAATTATCAATCGGTAACATTTTTTGGCACGTCCAGCGCAAAACAATAGTGTAGAAAAAAATACACAAAAATTTTGTGTTCTTGCCAGCCACCTCTATCTTTATCTCAAAGGACTTGTACTTAACCTACGTTTCTGATGAGAAAAGTGCTCCTGACAGTATTTTGTACTGTCTCGTTTGGCATGATTCAAGCCCAAACCGTACCCACCGTACCTCAATCCGATCTCACCACCACTACCACTTCTTTTTACGATCAGATTCCCCTTGTCAGCAATCTGATTCACTTTGCCAAGCAACACCTGTCGGCGCGGTATCGCTCCGGCGGCACCTCCCCCCGCAACGGCTTCGACTGTTCAGGCTTTACCCGTTTCTGTTTTAATCGATTTGGTATTACTCTCCCCCACTCCAGCGCAGCTCAGGGTAATGTGGGTGTCGAGATTGATCAGGAAGAAGCGCAGCCCGGCGACCTGATTTTCTTTAAAGGACACAGCGCCGGGGGTAGCCGCATCGGTCATGTTGGCCTGATCACTGAGGTAATCGGTGACCGTATCAAATTCATTCACTCCGCCTGGAACGGGGGCGTTCGTTACGATTACCTCCACGCCAGCTACTACCAGCGCCGGTTCATGGGTGTTCGGCGCGTTGTGAACCTGCTGGCCGAAAAATAAGCCCAGCGCGGCTAGCTTTCCGGCTGGTTTGCCGCAACCCGAAGCGTCGTTCCGGCTCCCTCCTGCAGTGCCATAGCCACTTCGTCGGCATGGCAGATGACCACCCGTTCAACACCATTCCGGAGGGCATTGAAAGCATTATCCAGTTTCGGAATCATACCTTTGTTGATCGTACCGGCCGTTTTATACTCCGTATATAACGCTGGTGTCAGTTCCCGAATAACACTATCATCGTTGGTAGGGTCCGACAGTACGCCTTTCTTCTCAAAGCAATACACGAGCGTTACGGCCTTATGACGGCTCATATCAACGGCAACTGCTGAGGCCATCGTGTCAGCATTGGTGTTCAGCATGTTACCAGCTCCATCATGAGTCAGGGGAGCAATCACAGGGGTTAATTCCTGATGCAGAAACGATTGAAGACGACCGGAATCCACTTCTATTATATCGCCGACAAAGCCGTAATCGATATCCTTGACCGGGCGTTTCTGCGCCAGAATGATATTGGCATCTGCGCCGGTCAACCCGATCGCATTAATATCCAGGGCTTGTAGTTTCGCTACGATCTGCTTGTTTACCAGGCCTCCGTACACCATCGTTACGACATCCAGCATGGCCTGATCAGTAATTCGTCGACCATCGACCATGGTAGTCTGCACGCCCAGTTTTTCGGCAACCTGGGTAGCAATTTTTCCGCCCCCGTGGATCAGGATCGTATCGCCGAGAAGCTTTGCAAAGTCGGTCAGGAAGCGGTTTAGGGCATTGGGGTTGTCGATGACGTTTCCCCCTATTTTAATAACTGTGAGGTTGTTCATGTAGAAGTTCAACCGCAAAGACGCAAAGGGTATCGCAAAGTGCGCAAAGATTCTTAGTGTTCTTAGCGTCTCCTTTGCGTCTTTGCGGTTAAAGATTATTGAGAATTGCTTTCAATACGGCCTGGGCGGACCATTCGCGGTTGGCAGCCTGTTCGATCACGATTGACTGCGGACTATCCAGTACCTCATCGGATACCTTCACGTTCCGGCGAACGGGCAGGCAATGCATGAATTTACCGTTGTTGGTGAGTTTCATTTTCTCGCCCGTTACCATCCACGACGAGTCCTGGGTCAACACTTTGCCGTAGCGAATGTACGATGACCAGTTTTTTCCGTAAATGAAGTCGGCTCCGTCAAAGGCTTCGTCCTGGTTGTGCGTCACACGAGCGTTACCCACAAACTCCGGTGCCAGATCATACCCCTCCGGGTGGGTCACCACGAAGTCGACATCGCGCTGGTTCATCCATTCGCAGAATGAGTTGGCCACGGCCTGTGGCAGCGGCTTAAAATGGGGTAGCCAGGTAAGGACCACTTTAGGGCGAGGCACCGGCTTGAACTCTTCAATGGTTATGCAATCGGCCAGCGACTGGAGGGGGTGACGCGTCGCTGATTCGAGGTTGATAATGGGGACAGCCGCGTATTTTTTGAACTGATTCATCACCTGTTCGCTGTAGTCTTTATCGCGATCCTGTAAGCCCGCAAACGCCCTGATGCCCAGTATGTTGCAGTACCTTCCCATTACGGCGGCTGCTTCCTTGACGTGCTCCGCCTTATCGCCGTTCATGATCGTGCCGTCTTCCATTTCGAGCCCCCAGCTATCCTGGCCGACATTCATAACCATTACGTTCAGGCCGAGATTCTGGGCGGCCTTCTGGGTGCTCAGTCGGGTGCGAAGACTGGAGTTAAAGAAGATCAGACCGATGGTTTTGTTATGACCGAGGTGCTGATCAGCGAAGGGATTAGCTTTGGCGTCGCGGCCGGACTGAATAAGGGCGTCGATATCAGCGACGTCAGCGAGGGAGATAAAATTCGTCATTGTTTCTTAAACGCAGAGGAACAGAGGGCTGCGCAGAGTTCACAGAGTTAAAGATTATTAGCAACGCGTCGAATTCCTTGCCGAAGCAGTGTAACGTTAAAATTGATGAGTAACCCAAGTCGACAGTCTGCCAACCTCAAATAGGTCATTAATTGAGCCAGATGCACGTCATTTAAAATCTCTACAGCTTTTAACTCTATAATCACTTTCCGCTCAAGCATGAAGTCAACACGATATCCAGCCTCAAGCTTTATAGTCTCGTAAATAACAGGCAAAGCCTTTTGTCGCTCGAAAAATAATCCTGACTTCGTCAACTCATAAGCAATACATTCTTCATAAACGGATTCAAGGAGTCCCGGACCAAGTTTACGATGAACACGCATTGCACAACCAATGAATTCCTCAGTAATCTCATTTTCTCTCATTCCTCCATAAACTCTGCGTTACAGCTCAGCGCGCTCTGCGTTTAAACATCTCTCCAGTGCTTCCAGAAACAGGTCCGCTTCGTCGACGCCGATCGCTAGTGACGGCAATAACCGGATGGTATGCTTACCGGCTACGCCCGTGAACATCCGGTGATCGACCAGCAGTGATTTCCGCAGCGGTTCAACAGGGAAATCATATTCGATGCCAATCATCAGCCCCCGGCCACGCAGCTCCTTATACCCGCCAATCTGCTGGATACCGTTCATCAGGTAATCGCCCATGCGGACCGCGTTGTCGAGTAAGCCCTCGTCTTTCATGATGTCCAGTACCGCAATAGCCGCCGTACAGGCCAGGTGATTGCCGCCGAACGTAGTACCCAGCAGCCCGAACGACGCCTTGAACTTCGGCGAAATCAGTACGCCCCCGATCGGAAAGCCATTGCCCATACCCTTCGCGGTGGTGATAAGATCCGGTTCGATACCGCTGAACTGGTGGGAGAAAAACCGACCTGACCGACCGTAGCCACACTGCACGCCATCGAGGATCAGCACCGCTCCGGTTTCGTCGCAGCGCCGACGTAGTGTTTGCAAAAACTCGTCGGTGGCAACGTGAATCCCTCCCACTCCCTGAATCCCTTCGACAATTACGGCGCAGGTCTGATCCGTAATGCCGACCAGAGCGGCAGCAGAGTCATTGTACGGCAGGAACGTAACGTGCTGATTGTAGTTAACCGGCGCTACGATGGCCGGATTGTCGGTAGCGGCAACGGCTCCGGCGGTTCGGCCATGAAACGACTTCCGAAACGCAACAACCTGCGTACGACCATTATGAAACGACGCCAGTTTTAGAGCATTTTCGTTTGCCTCAGCACCGGAGTTACACAAAAACAGCGCAAAATCCGGATGACCACACATAGCCCCTAGCTTATCGGCCAGTTCCTGCTGCTGCGGAATACGTACGGAATTGGAATAAAATGAAATACGGTTAAGCTGATCGGTCAGCGCCTGCACGTAGCGCGGGTGCGTATGCCCCACCGAAATTACCGCATGACCGCCGTAGAGATCGAGGTACCGGTCGCCTTTAGTGTCCCACAAATAGCTGCCCTGTGCCCGAACAGGTTCAATATCGTACAGCGGATAAACGTTAAAAAGCTCTGCCATGAGAGGAGTAGATTACTGCTACGCACGTTGCTACCCCTTCTGCACTGCGGATAGCAAACGGAATTCATTAAACTGGGTGCAAGTTTACGGATTATCAAGTGAAAACCCCTTTAAAAAACAAAAAGGAAGCGATTTGCCTCCTTTATTATCATTTTTGAAAACGTATCGTATTACAGACGGTCGACAAACTGCCGAATGGCCGCCTGTGCCTGCTCTGGTTCCTCGATCATGCCCAGGTGCCCGGACGCATCGAGCACAACAAGCTCCGTATCGGCCGCCATTTCGGCCAGTTCATGGCTTTTCTCGGGCGGCACAATCTGATCATGCTGGCCGGTAACGATCAGTACCGGGTAGGCAGCATTCTTCAGTACGTGGGTCCGATCCGGCCGCGACAACATAGCCCGAATACCAGCCTGCAGAGCCTGGGGCGGTATCACACTATTGAGCTCGATTAACGCATGAACCTTTTCGCTCATCGCATCCCGGTTATCCGGCGCAAACATGTTCGGTATCGCCGTTTCCAGAAATGAGCGCGTACCATCCTCGTCCAGTTTCCGAATCACTTGTCGCCGTTGCTCTTTCTTCGGTTCATCATCAGCGAAAGCCGTGGAGTGAAACAGGCCAAGTCCCTGAATCATATCCGGGTATTTTTCAGCGAACGCCAGGGCAATGTAGCCGCCCATCGAGTGCCCAATCACAGCACATTTATCCACCTGACCATTCTGCAACCGGCCGTACAGATCTTCAGCGTAGGCTTCGATCGTACTGTGGTTTGTGAGCCGCGAAAAATCCGGTCGCAGCACCCGCGCATCTGTAGACAAACCGGCGTAGATGCCGTCCCAGATGGAAGCATCTACGCCATGACCATGGAGTAACACCAAAGCGACTGACTCGCTCATCATCAGGCGTTAACAAGATCCAGGATAATCAGGACAAGGCCCGCAATCAATGCAATCAGACCGATAGTGGCTCCGATCCCATTGCCAACCAGCAGCAGAATCAAACCGATGATACCAATGATCAGACCCGCTTTCAGCAGGGTGGTTGCCATCGTTTTCTTGGTTTTGTCCGGAGCCATTTTGCTCTTAATCTGCTTGTCGATCCGCTTGACCATAGCCCGTTCGAACAGGTTCAGCTTCTTCGCTGAGGTCGTTGTATTGAGGGTAGTCGCTTCTTTCTGGCTGACGGTGTTCATCAGGTTTTTCACCCGATTCATCCGCTTTTCCAGCTTTTTGTTCGTAGCCAGTTTGTTGTCATTACGAACATAAGCTTCCACCTGATCCAGCGCCACTTGCGCCTGGGCAACCTGAGCCGCCGGGGTAGCCGTTTCAGCGGCAGCCACTTCGGCCGGTGCCGACTCAACAGGCGTTGCTGCGCTTTCCGTAACAGCTACTGACGGCGTAGCAGCTACCGTTTCCGTTGTCTGCGCCCGGAATTGTTCGCGCTGGCTCGGCTGAAAGTAGGCAACCGGACGGCTGCATGAAGAGAAAACGGCAACGCCCAACAGGGCTGCACAGAGATGTTTAGTGAAAGAAGTACTCATTAATAGTAAGATTTAACGTGAGAAGAATTATGATTCACCACAACAACAGTCCTTGCATTACTTTGTTGTGTTTCGCTCAAAAAAACGAGTGAACGTCTGAAAAAGCAGAATACAGCGCGTTTACCCTATTTTTTCTACAGGCATTACGCTGTATCACTAGAGCAATCCGACCAATAAGATGATCGCGCCGGCCAGCAACGCAATGACACCGATGGTGTTGGCGGTTCCGGCGGTGAGCAGAATCAGCAGCAAACCGATGATGACTACCACGGCGCCCGTTGCCAGAATTGTTGTGTTGGCCGTAGCTTTTTTAGGAGCCAGCTTCTTATGAATCTGCTTATCTAACTTCTTGGTCATCAACCGCTCAACGAGGGTTATCTTGCGGGTATTGGTAGCTTTTGTAGAAGCAACAGCCGACTGATTCTGCCCGGCGGCCGTCAGCAGTTGCTGCACCTTCGCCAGCCGTTTCTGTACCTTCCGACTCTCGACCAGTTTATTGTCATTTTTAGCAACGGCATCGTTCAGTTGCTGCTGCACGGCCTGAATGCCTGGCGTTGAAGCGGGTTGTACTGATGTCGACGGCACATCAAGCGATACCGGTGCTTCCGGGGTGGTTGTACTGACTGGCGTTTCTACCGCTTTGGCCGTTGTAAAATACTCGCGGTCAGCACGTTGAAAAGTAGCGTAGGGACGGCTACAGGCCATAAAAAAACTGGCACTCATCAGTACCAGCAGGTAGCGTTGTGTACTAATTTTCATAATTTGAGTGTTTATTGTTGTGTAAATTGTTTGGGACTCCCTACACAACTGACACTCCTCTGGTTTGTTATGATTGCCCCTGATATATGATTGAATGGAAAAGATAACGCCCGGCTTCTGCAAGGAAGCCGGGCGTTATTATAACTCGCTAAAAGCCAGAAGTACAGACGTTTATCTATGCCACCGAGCGTAAGGTATATGTACTGGTTTTACCAAATTTCTCGCGGGCATATTCCAGACTGATTGTCAATTCATTTACACCCGCTTGCGACGGCATTTCAAACATCGCGTCGGTGATGATGGATTCGCAGATTGAGCGTAGTCCACGGGCTCCGAGGTTATATTGCAACGCCTGATCGACAATGTAGTTCAGGGCGCTATCGTCCCAGAGGAGTTTGATTCCTTCCATCTGGAACAGTTTTTCATACTGCTTCGTGATCGCGTTCCGGGGTTCGGTCAGGATACGCATCAGCGCTTCCCGATCCAGCGGTTCCAGATACGTCAGCACCGGCAGCCGCCCGATCAGTTCCGGGATTAGTCCGTATGACTTTAGATCGAGCGCCGAGATGTAGCGCATCAAGTGGCCTTTCTCGAACGTATCATTCAGACGACGGTCGCCGGAGAAGCCGATAGGACGGGTGTTGATCCGCTTGGTGATATGCCGGTCAATACCGTCAAAAGCTCCCCCGCAGATGAACAGGATGTTTTCAGTGTTGAGGGCGATCATCCGCTGATCGGGGTGCTTACGGCCACCCTGGGGCGGTACGTTCACGACCGATCCTTCCAGCAGTTTCAACAATGCCTGCTGAACGCCCTCTCCGCTGACGTCGCGGGTGATACTGGGATTATCCGACTTGCGGGCGATCTTGTCGATTTCGTCGATGTAAACGATACCCCGTTCGGCGGCCTCCACGTTGTAATCGGCAGCCTGCAACAGGCGCGTCAGAATCGTTTCTACGTCTTCGCCCACGTAACCCGCTTCCGTGATCACCGTAGCATCAGCAATGCAGAACGGAACTTCGAGGATTTTGGCAATGGAGCGGGCCAGATACGTTTTGCCGGTTCCCGTCTCGCCCACCATAATGATGTTCGATTTCTCAATCGTTACCTCATCCTGGGTTTTGGGCTGCATGAGCCGCTTGTAGTGGTTGTATACGGCAACGGTAATTGCCTTCTTAGCCTCATCCTGACCAATAACGTACTGATCGAGGTGGCGCTTCATTTCTACGGGCTTGATCAGGTTGAAATGAACCTCACTGGGTTCGCTTCGCCGGGGACGCATTTCTTCCAGCACCACCTGGTGCCCCTGCTCAATGCAGTAGTTACAGATGTGCGCGTCTATCCCCGACAGCAGCAGCATCACCTCGTTTTTGCGCCGTCCGCAGAACGAGCAACTGATTTGTGGCATGTACGTTTGCAGTGTAAATATTCTGGTTATACCCAGCTACTCAGCCAGTAAGAAGCTATTCGCTGGGACTCGTTCAACTATTCGTTTAAAGTCTTTGTTGGTAAAATCCTGCCAAAAAAGCGCGATGAGTTAGGATTTGGCTACCTAGTAAAAGCAAATTTATCCATCGGTAGGTTAGTAACCAACCGCTACTATACATAAACTCACGAAACCTTTATTAATCGGTTATTTATAAGCGACTTAATCGTTCGCCGGCCCGCAGCAGCAGTTCGTCGTCTTTGGCAAAGCAGAAGCGCAGTAACTGATAATCATTCCGTTGCTGATAAAACACCGATACGGGAACAGAAGCAATGCCGATCTCCTTCGTCAGCCGGATGGCCAGATCATAATCAGGTTCGTCGGTGATCCCGGCGTATGAAAGAATCTGGAAGAAACTCCCCTCGGCGGGCTTGAACCGAAACCGCGATCCGCTGATGCTGTCGAGAAACAGGTTGCGCTTGCGTTCGTAGAAAGCCGGTAACGACTCGTAGTGCTCAGGAACGCTAAGAAAATCGGCCAGGGCGTACTGCATGGGCGTAACGGTGCTGAATGTCAGGAACTGGTGCACCTTCCGAAACTCGGTCGTCAGCCCGGCGGGTGCCAGGCAGTAGCCAATTTTCCAGCCTGTGATGTGAAACGTCTTACCAAACGAACCGCAGATAAACGTTCGTTCCCGTAGCACCGGGTGGGTCATGAGCGAGTGATGGGTCCGACCCTCGAAGAGGATGTGTTCATACACTTCATCGCTTACTACCCAGATCGGTTTATCCTGAACAATGTCGGCCAGTTGGTTCAGGTCATCGGTAGTCCAGACACGGCCCGTTGGGTTGTGGGGCGTATTGACCATGATCAGCCGCGTTCTGTCGGTTACTTTACTACGTACCTCTTCCCAGTCAATCAGGTAATCGGGTGGCGTCAGGGTTACGAAAACGGGACTACCACCGTTCAGTTCAACCGCTGGTACGTAGCTATCGTAGGCAGGTTCGAACACCAACACCTCGTCGCCAGGCCGGACTACAGCGGCCACGGCAGCATACAGAGCCTCGGTTGCGCCGGACGTAACGGTGATTTCCGTTTCGGGGTCGTAGCTCACCCCATACGCAGCCAGTGTTTTATGAGCCAGAGCCTCCCGCAACGCCGGAACACCCGCCATGGGCGCATACTGATTGGCTCCCTTGCGCAGGTACTTCTCGACCAGCGCTACCAGATCGGGCGAGCAGTCGAAACTGGGAAATCCCTGTGATAAATTAATAGCACCAGTGTCCTGCGCCAGTCGGGACATGACCGTAAAAATGGTCGTTCCGACGTTGGGCAGTTTTGAGGGCAACAGATGGCGAGACGGCGTAATCATGCGATGGTTGAATCCGGTTGGTCGGATGCCCGGCAAAAATCGGAGTTGTGCGCAAAACAAAAAAGCGAAGGGATCTGGAAGTCCCTTCGCTTCGGCTTAGCTGGTTTCTCTCGTCGGAGGCTTACGCGCGATCCCGGCGCAGCACTTCGTCGATCAGACCGTATTCTTTAGCTTCTTCGGCCCGCATCCATTTGTCGCGGTCCGAATCTTTTTCAATCTGCTCAACCGACTTGCCCGAGTGATTGGCAAGAATGGTGTACAGTTCTTCCCGCAGCTTCACAATCTCACGGGCGGTGATTTCAATATCCACCGACTGCCCCTGCGCACCACCCGACGGCTGGTGAATCATGATACGAGCATGCGGCAACGCAGAACGCTTACCGGCAGCACCACCGGCCAGCAATACGGCTCCCATGGACGCGGCCAGGCTTGTGCAGACCGTGGCTACATCCGGGCGGACATACTGCATGGTGTCGTAGATGCCCAGACCGGCATATACAGAGCCACCAGGGCTGTTGATATACATCAGAATATCTTTCTTCGGATCGGCTGATTCGAGGAAGAGCAACTGCGCTACGATGATGTTCGCAATGTTGTCATCTACGGGTAGGCCCATGAAAATAATCCGGTCGGCCATCAGACGCGAGAACACGTCAACTTCCCGGAAATTCATCGGGCGCTCTTCAATAACGGCGCGGGTCATGTTGTTGATGGTGTGGTTCATGTACCCATCTACGGTCAGGCCATTGAGGCCCATATGATGCACCGCAAACTTGCGGAATTCCTGTTCTTGATTCATATTGTGGTTACTCCTTTGGTTTGAAACGAATAAAGGTTGATGTAAGTTCGAGAATTCTTTCTCTGCAAAAATGCGTTATCCCCGTAAAAAGTACTATCGGTTACGGTTTAGATTTTATCGTACATACTTGATATGAAGACATCTGTCAGCGAACGAATCCGCCTGCAACGGCTCCAGCGCGGCTATTCGCAGGAAAACATGGCCGATTTATTGAGCTTATCGACTACGGCCTACGGTGACATCGAACGGGGGAAAACCGATTTAACGCTCTCGCGCCTGACCCAGATTGCGCAGGTATTGAACGTATCGCCCCTGATTCTGCTGACTGACGAGGCCATTCCCACACCCGCCGTTGAGGTTGTGCCGGCCGAACCGACCGTCGAGCACGAACTCGAAACGCTGCGGCTGACGATCGAGAAGCAACAACTGGAAATAGAAAAGCTCCGGCTGGAGGTCGAGAACTACAAACGCAAATACGAGGACCGGATTGCCTTCGAACTGGCCCGCGCCCTGGGTCTCGGGCAGAATCTGGAGCAAAGTCGGCAGCGCATTGGGTTTTAGATAAACGGCTCACTCGATCCGGACATTAACCGACCATCTGGCTTTGTTCGGATAAAAAAGGTCGTTTCTTTTGCAAAATTCCCCGGCGGGTAGCGTCAGATGCTGGCCGCCGTTTCATCTACTCTGCATTTATTCCTGACACACAAACTGATGACTGAACAAAGTAAAGCCTTCCTGTATCAGTACCTTAACAATGCCTCGCCCACCGGCTTCGAATCGTCGGGGCAGCAGATTTGGTTAGATTATATCAAGCCCTACACTGACGAGTACATTGTCGATACGTATGGCACGGCCGTGGGCGTCATAGGGTCTGGTAAAGATTATAGCGTCGTGATTGAAGCCCACTCCGACGAGATTTCGTGGTTCGTCAACTACATCGACGACAACGGCTACCTGTTCGTCCGGCGCAACGGCGGTTCCGACGCGGTGATTGCCCCGTCGATGCGGGTAAACCTTCACACGAAAAAAGGCGTCGTTACGGGTGTTTTCGGCTGGCCGGCCATCCACGTCCGCGATCTGGCCAAAGACACCGCCCCCAAAGTAACCGACCTGTTTATCGACGTGGGCGCGGCTACGAAGCAGGAAGTGCTCGACATGGGTATTCATGTCGGTACGGTTTGCACGTTCTCCGATGGCCTGACGGAGATGAACAACCGCTACTACGTGGGCCGGGCGCTCGACAATCGCATGGGCGGCTTCATGATTGCGGAGGTGGCCCGGCAATTGAAAGAAAACAACATCACGCTGCCTTACACGCTGTACGTAGTTAACTCCGTGCAGGAAGAGATTGGGTTACGGGGGGCCGAAATGATCGCCCACCGGCTCAAACCTAACCTGGCTATCTGCACCGACGTTACGCACGACACGCAGTCGCCTAAGTACGACAAAAAAGAGCAGGGTGACCTGAAATGCGGGGATGGCCCGGTGCTGTGCTACGGTCCGGCCGTGCAGAACAACGTCCTGGATTTCATCATCAACGTAGCAGAGCAGCAGCAGATTCCGTTCCAGCGCCAGGCGGTCAGCCGCTCAACCGGCACCGACACCGACGCCTTTGCCTACGCCAGTGAGGGCATCGCTTCAGCCCTAATCTCGCTGCCGTTGAAGTATATGCACACCACCGTCGAAACCGTTCACATGGACGACGTGCAGAACGTAGTCCGGCTGATGTACGAAACGCTGCTGGCTCTGAAGGGCGGGGAAGATTTCCGGTACATTAAATAGCACTGGCTAAGCATTTATAACTACCCTCTATAAACGTACAAACCCCTCCTGACTTACTGCCGGGAGGGGTTTGTACGTTTATAGAGGCTTATTACTGGGAGCAAGCTCCCTAACCTTTGCTCTGGATTGTGGTTAATTAGTTGGGTATATACGTTTGATTCCCATCGATTCACCAGACTGCCTGCCTGTCAGGCGTACGTATGCAACAATTCGACGCGATTGTGATCGGTACCGGTACCGCCGGTAAGAGCACGGCCGAACAGCTCCACCAGGCCGGCAAGTCCGTAGCCATCATTGACAAACTCCCCTTCGGCGGTACGTGCTCCCAGCGCGGCTGCGACCAAAAAAAGATACTTGTAGGAGCCTCTGAACTGGTTGCCCGGTCCGGGCGCATGCGCGAGAACGGCATAGCAACCGCAGCCCGAATCGACTGGCCAGAACTGATCCGGTTCAAGCGAACGTTCACCGACCCCATACCCGAAAAAACCGAGCAGCAATTTGCCGAAGCCGGGATTACGGCCTTCCACGGCACGGCCCGCTTCATTGCGCCCAATGCGGTTCAAGTAGGCGACACGCAGTTGCAGGCCGATCACATTGTCATTGCCGCCGGAGCTCGCCCGGCCCCGCTCGGCATTCCCGGCGAAGAGCTGTTAACTGACAGTTCGGGCTTTATGGAACTGGAGCAGTTGCCCAATGACATTGTGATGGTAGGTGGCGGCTACATCGCCTTTGAGTTTGCACACGTAGCGAGCCAGGCCGGTGCCAAAGTGACCATCGTGCATCAGGGCGAACGGCCCTTGGAGCCTTTTGACCCGGATCTGGTCAAGTTGCTGGTCAAAGCCACCGAAGACATGGGCATTTCCATTCTCCTGAATGCCGAGGTCGTTTCGGTGGCGGGTGAGCCGGGTGCCTTCCGCGTCGGTATAAAGCAGCAGGGGCAGGAACGCTCGCTAAACACCAGTCTGGTTGTCCACACGGCTGGCCGACCGGCCGACTTACTGGACCTGGACCTCGACAAGGCTGGGGTAGACTATAACGAAAAGGGCGTAGCCGTCAACGAGTTTCTGCAAAGTCCATCCAACCCGGCTGTCTATGCCTGCGGGGATGTGGCCGAAAAGGGGCTTCCCCTAACCCCGGTAGCCTCGTGGGAGGCAGACATCGTCGCGGCCAACATTCTGAACGGTAATCAGCAGCGTTACACCGAAACGGCCGTTCCGTCGGTGGTGTTCACCTGGCCAGATCTGGCTACCGTAGGCATGAGCGAAGAAGCAGCCAGAAAGTCCGGCAAAACCATACGAGTATCCTTCAGCGAAACCACCGACTGGTACGAATCCCGGCGAATTAATGAACCGATTTCAGGCTATAAGCTGCTTATTGACGAAGACGCCGGCCTGCTGGTAGGCGCTCACCTCCTCGGGGTCGGTAGCGACGAGCTGATCAACGTACTGACCCTGGCCATCAATCACAAGATTCCGGTCGAGAGCCTGCGTACTACCTTGTTTGCCTACCCTACCCGCGCATCAGGCTTAGCGTCGATGTTAAAGTAATTAAGTTACTACGTTAAGCTCATTGTTTGGCCGCACTCGGCGTAGTTGACTGGGGCGGGTTAATCATAATGTGCGCCCGGTGCGTGCCAGGGTCCATGATCCAGGGCATGCCGGGTGCTTCGGGTTTTAGGGGCAGTCCGGTGCTCTCGGCTGTTGCGTAGGGGATGTACACGACGTAGCGCAGGTACGTGTCCTTCACATCGCCCGTGGCCTGGTCGTAATTTTCGTCCTTGGCCGACAATACGTAGAGCGTCGTCGGCTGTTTGGGCATTTTCCACTTCCCCGCTTTTACTTCCTGCTCACGGATGGTTAGCACATCGCCCGGTTTTTTCCCCTCCTGCTGCAACTCCCGGCCCCGTTTCATAAACGGCTCCAGATCACGGTGGTAACAGGAAGCACTAAATCCTTTTTTGGCGGGATCATCGGCAAGACAGACCATGTCGTTGGTTCCTTTCCGGAGTACAACAAAGGCACCTTTCGCATCGTAGCCATAGACCATGGCCCCGTCGCGTTTGTCGGCCGGCGCGGCCAGCACCGCCGTTTTGATCTGAATCTCCGGGGATGGTTGCGCCGATGTTCCCTGCGCAAAGGCGGCTGCGCTTACGGTTGACAGGGCAGCGATGAGTAAACCTGTTTTCATGACAGACGTAGTTTCTGTTACAAGACCAGACCGCCCCATACCTACTCAATAACCGGCCTACAGGTCAACAACACCGTTTAGAATGGACGTCGGCCGCCACGCTCGCCCCCACCCGGCCTGTTACCAGGGCCATTGGGCGAAAACTCCCGGTTCATCCGGCGAAACTGCCGCTCCTGGCCGTCCTGCGACTGGTTTGGCTGACCGCCCCCACCGAACCGCCGTAAGGTGTACACGAAACTGACGGTGAAGTACCGGTTCAGTACCCGGCTCTGTATCTCTTCGACGTAGGTTTCGGTCACGTTCCGGACAATGCTTCGGTTCTGGTTCAGCAGGTCGAACACCTGTAGCCGCAGTTCCCCCTGCTTCTGCTTGAAAAACTGTCGCGATAGAGTCGCATTCCACAGCACAAACGACTGGTTGAAGTTCCCCGTCCGGCCGCCGTAGTTATTGTACGTTACGTTCGAGTTAAACGTAAAGCGCAGGGGCAACTGATAGAACAGATCGAGCGTAGCGGTCTGGTTGAGAAAGGTGGTCGGTCCGGCGCTCCGGTTCTGCTGCGTCTGAATGGAATACCGCGCCGTCTGGAAATTGATCGACCCCGACAGGTTCACGTCCAGTTTTTCGCTGATGTTGGTGTTCAGTCCGATTCGCTGCCCCACCGACCAGTTTTGCGACCGGTTCTGCTGCCCGTTGATAAAGCTTAGCCCCTGGTTGTAGTTCAGGTTTGTACCCAGATTCAGGTTCACGCGCTGCTCCTTCAGCATCAACGGCCGCCCGAAGGATAAGAAGCCGTTCAGACTGTAATAACCATCGGTATTGATAGGCTGGGTCGTTTGCGCGCCGGCTCGGGTAAACGTCGTGGCATTAACAATCTTGTTGTCCGTCCGGCTGGCGTTCAGCGACACAAACATGCTCCGGAACGTAGCGGGTTGGAACCGATTGTAGTTCAGTGAAACGTTATGGCTGTATTCCGGTTGCAGGTTGGCGTTCCCCAGCCGGATGTTCAGCGGATTGGTGTTGTCGGGTACCGGTTGCAGTTGGTTCACGCTCGGCGCGTTGATGCGCGTCCGGTAATTGATGTTCAGGCTCCGGTTCTTGTCGAACGTGTACGTGAACAAAGCATTCGGCAGTACGTTCGTGAACGTCCGCGTAAAGCTCGTATCGCGCGTCTGGTTATCGGAACTCAAACCGGCCTGCTGCACATCTACCCCCAGCGCGTAGAAGAATTTTGTCTGCCGGGTCTGCCATGTCACCCCCGCCCGGTTGGTCATGAACGTATTGATAAAGCGGTTACTCAGCAGCGCGTTCGGCTGGTCGTATTGACCAGTCGCTTCGTTGTAGTCGGCTACGGTGCGGTTGGAAGTATTCCGGTTGTTCGACAGCGCGTAATGCAGTTCCAGCGTCTGTTTCAACGACAGCGGCTCCGTATAGGTCAGATTTACGCCGTTGGTCATCGAGCGTGTCTGCTGCTCGTTGCGCTGGTTAATCTCCCGCGAAAACAACCCGGATGCGGAGGTCGTGCTGCCCGGACCTTCCGTGCCCGGCAGGGGCGTGTTTGGCGTCGCAAACGAATTGACTGACCGGTTAAATCCTTCGTTGCTCTGGTTGCTCACATTCATGTTCCAGTTCAGCGATACGGTGCGGCCCCGCTTGCGGAACCGATGCAGCAACAGGACGTTGTTGCTACCGTTCAACCCGCTGCCGGTCGATGAATAATTGGTATTGCTCGTGTTTACCAGAGCACCCGTGGCATCCACCGTCCGGGCATCGCTCTGGCTTTCGTAGCTTGAATTCAGCCACGAGAAGTTGGGCAAAATCCGTAACGTAGTCAGGGAGTCGATTTTGTATTCAAAGCGCAGGTTAAACCGGTGGTTCGTGTTACTGATTTCCGATCCGTTCTGCCGGTTTGTCACAAAAGCCGAATCGACCCGGCTGGTTCCGGTTGTAGACGAATTAGGCGATGTTTCGCTCGGTAATACGTTCTCCCGTCGGCTGCGCTGGTCGGTAAACGTATTGGTGTTGGTTAAGAAATAACTCCCGGCCACCTCGATCTTTTTCCCCCATGCATCCCGGTAGTTCAATCCACCGGCCAGCGACCGGGTAATGGCGTTGTTGTTACCGCCAAAGCCAAGCGATCCGCCCCCACCCCGACCAATTGCGCCCCCGCCCCCCGTCCGGGCCGACAAGGCCCCCGGCCCGGAACCAACTCCGCCCCCTAAGCCCAGGTCCTGGGCTGAAAAACCCTGCTGGTTAATATTGTTGGCCATGCCCATTACCGAAAACTGCCGGCCATTATTAAACCGGTTCAGATTCAGGCGGGCAAAGTACCGCGGATCATCGCCCGGCAGGCCATCACCGGGACGCGGCCCGATACCCACAGCCTGCTGCCCAAACGTTCCCTTACGACGGTCGCGCCGGGTCGTGATGTTGATTGTTACCTCACGTTCGCCATCGTCAACGCCCGAAAACTGCGACTGCTCGGAGCGCTGGTCGTACACCTGAACCTTATCGATAATCTCAGCGGGCAGATTTCGGGTTGCCATCTTGGGATCATCGCCGAAGAACGGTTTCCCATCCACCAGTATCTTTTTGACATCTTTACCCTTGGCTTTGACGGCACCGTCGCCGTCTACCTCCACGCCGGGCAGTTTTTTGAGCAGATCCTCAACCGGCGCATTCGGCTGAGTTTTGAACGATCCGGCGTTGAATTCAACCGTATCGCCCTTGACAGCTACAGGGGCGCGTTCGCCCTGCACGGATACTTCCCCGAGCGTCTGCGACTGTGGCACCAGGTCAAACGTACCGACATCGACACTCGGGCTGGCGGTTGTAATCACGGCCCGTTTCAGACGGCTACGGTACCCTACAAACGTAACCACGACCCGGTAGCGCCCTTCGGCCAGGTTGCGGAACGCGAACTTCCCCGCGGCATCGGTAATGGCAAAGGAAACAAGGGCTGAGTCCCGGGCGGCCAATACCGACACCGAGGCTTCGGACAACGGCTGGCGGGTCAGGGAGTCCATTACCGTTCCGACAATAGAACCTGGTCCCTGCTTAGCAGTAGATGGGGATTGCCCCGCTGCTTCACGTACCAATACTAAACCCAGCAGAGCTAACAGCAGCAGGCGCATGCGATGGATATTGTTTAGGCCAAAGGAGATGGTGTATACGAATGCATAGAGATAAATCCATAAGAAAACGTTGCATCACATCTACCGATTTTAGTGGATATGTTTTTTAGGGTTATCAACTGGCAGGAGCCTTGTATTTTTGCTCCTTATCAGTTTTACACAACATGCCCCGAAAAGTAAGCGTCGATGAATTAAACCGCTTGTCGGTTGATGCCTTCAAGCAAGCCACTAAATTCCCTTTCTGCCTGATTCTGGACGATATACGTAGTCTTAACAACGTAGGTTCCGTTTTCCGGACGGCTGATGCCTTTCGGGCCGAGATGATATACCTGTGCGGTATCACCGGTGTCCCTCCCCACCGCGACATTACCAAAACGGCGCTGGGCGCTACGGAATCAGTCGCCTGGACCTACGCGCCCGATGTCTCTTCCCTGACGAAACAACTGCAATCGGAGGGTTGGGTAATTGCCGCAATTGAACAGGCGGAGGGTAGTACTTCGCTACTGAATTTTGAGCCGGCCGTCAACAAAAAGTACGCATTCGTGTTAGGCAATGAGGTAACGGGAGTCAGCGATGCCGTTATTAATACCGCCGACATTGTGCTGGAAATCCCTCAATTCGGCACCAAGCACTCCCTCAACGTAGCTGTCAGCGCTGGAATTGTCTGCTGGAATTTTATCCAAAATGTAACAAAAACTTAACATAGAATTTTTGAATATCCGGAATAAAGCGTAGTCATTTGCAAATTTTTCCATTTTAAATCATGGCAAACAAAGAAACAAAAACGAAACAACAGGCGCTGGCTTCCGACATCATTCACTCAATCGAATCTAAACTCAGTGAAGCTGGTGAGTCCAGCAAAAAGATCAAGAAGTCAATTGAAAAATCAGCCGAAAAGTTGGCTAAGAAATTGACGAAATTGCTCTCCAAAGACGAGAAGAAAAAGGCAAAAGACCCGGCTAAAAAGGCGGACGTAAAGGCCAAAAAGGATCAGAAGAAGGCCAAGAAAAACGCTGAAAAAGCCGACAAGAACGCCCAGCGATCGGCCAACAAAAAAGCGAAGGAAGACGTGACACCCGTTGCCCAGACGAACGGCCAGTCGACCGAAACCCCTAAGCCAACCAAACCGGAACCGCGTCCAGCTCCGGCTCGGAACCGCAGCACCACCCCGGCCCCCAAGCCTGCACCCGCCAACCGCAAGCCGTCGGTATCGACGCCAGTTACCGTCGACACGACTACACAGGCACCCGCCAACGCAACCGAACCGTCGTCGACTGATAACGCTTAACAAAAAAATAACCACTTACTGGTTATGAAGCCCGCCCCCTGGCGGGCTTTTTTTCTCTCAGGCTCTTGCTTTTATGATCATTTTATATGGACATTTACGTAACCGAACTTGTACTAATCGTTAATAGACTCAGTATTCTCTAGCGGGTTTGAGTACATTTAGCATCCTTAGTTGCCGATTCTATGGTTCAACGCTCTACTATAATATCTTTACTAACTTTTGCTTTACTATTGTCAGCACTCACGGCGGGGCTACTGTATCTTAATTGGCCTTCGTCCGTACCGACAAGTCCACGCCTGATCGGTTCGTCAAGGTGGGTGGCGGTGTTTCTGCTTGCAGTCGTTTCGCAGGTGTTACTGGCCTACGCGCTCTGGTGTCTGCTGCGGTGGAGACAGCGCTCGGCCGTGCAGACGGAAGTATTGCACGCCATCGTGCATGAATTTCAAACCCCGATTGCCGCCATCCGGATGGCGTCCGACATTCTGGATTCACCCATTGCCCGAAACCAGCCCGAGCGCACGGAGAAATACATGCGGATCATCCGCGAAGAGACCGAGCGACTGCAGCACCAGGTCGAAACCATGCTCACCCTGGCCCGGGCCGATCGCAATACGTTAATTCTGAATCCGGAGCCGATTTCCATCCATTTGCTGCTGCGGTCGGTATCGGAGCGGTACGAAGACTACGTACGCTTGTGTCTGATGGCGCCCGAAATGCGGCTGCTGGCCGATCGGCTCCACCTGACCAACGTATTGCACAACCTACTGGATAATGCGGTCAAATACAGCACCGGCCAGCCGGAAATCACCATACACACGGAGATTAACCCCGATGGATTACTGATCGCGATCAGCGACCGGGGTGTGGGCATTCCGGCGCATTTGCAGATGCGTATCTTTCATCCGTTTTTTCGGGTCCATAATGATAACCAGCCGAGTGTAAAAGGCTTTGGACTTGGCCTGAGCTACGTTCAGCGCATCGTTCAGTCGCACCAGTGGAAGATCAATGTACGAAGCACGGTAGGCGAAGGCAGTGAATTTATGATTCAGGTTCCCACTGCTTCGTTACTAGCCCCGGTAACAACCTCGTCCCCTACGTCTGCTTCCCGGCAGCGTGCCTGACAAGAAAAGGCGCTGGTCAATTTGCATTGCCAGCGCCTTACGAAATCTCAGCCGGTTTACTTCGCGTTGATCGCTTGTCCTGCTTTCATCACCCGCATCACCCCGTTCATCAGCCGCCAGTGGCCAGGGAAGGTACAGACGAACGGATAGTCACCAACCTGATCCGGCGCTTTGAACGTAAGCCGGTACGTCTGGTCAGGATTCACCAACGGCGATGCGGCAATCACCTGCGGAATCGACGGGACGTAGCTTTTTTCAGCCCCGTCCTTAGCGGTAATCAGTTTGTCGGCCGCGGCTCCGATTACCTCCAGTGACTTAGGCTTGCCGATCACGATGTTGTGCTGCATCGCGTCCGGATTTTCAAACACAACGACGATCGTTTTGCCCGCTGTTACCGTAAATTCTTTCTTGTCGAACTTCATGGCTTCCCGTACCGACTTGATCCGGATCACTTCGGCGTTCGGGTCAATATCATCGTCGGCAGAACGTAGCCCCCATGCCTGCATCAGCCGGTTCAAGCGGTTACGGCCATCTTCGGGCAAGGCATTGTTCAGACTAACCAAAAACGTTTTGGATTCGTCGGAAACGGTTCCCTTACGACGCGGATTCCAGCCTTCCGACAGTCCTTTGATGAGCGCCTGGCCGTCATCCGGATTCAGCTTCTGTGCCTGACGAAGCATGGCAACCACCGAATCGGCAGGAGCGGCTGCTGCGTAACTGCGGGCGGCCCGCTCCAGCGCAAACGTAGCCAGTTTCTGTGGCTGCCGATACACGAGCTTCTGCCGCATCGTGTTGTTAGCTTCGTTCCCCTCGGCAATCTGGTTGTCCTTGTCGACCGTAACAGTAACGTTGAAATCACCGGCCTGTTCGGCTTGGAACGTGATGTCACCTGTCCACGGACCGTTCGTATTTTTCGTGATGGTCACCGTCTCGCCCGGCGCAATGCCCGCGTTATGAACCAGACTGACCATATCGATCTTGCGGCCCGGCCCTTCGATTCGGATGCTTAGGGGCGTAACCGTTCCTTTCGGTACGGCGCCACCGCCCTGGTTTGTGACCTCAATCGCGATGCGGGATGTTTCCCGTACGAACGGCGACTTCGGATCGGCCGTGATCTTCGTAATGACCAGATCCGGCTGGTTGCCCTGCGATTTGCTTACCATCGGTGCCGTCGACGTACTGGCTACCATATCAGTCGGAGCGGATGCGGTGGATGCAGCGCCGTGACTCATCGACGAGTGGTCGTGCATGGCGGGTTTGGTAACCGCTCCGGTCGATACCTGCTTCATGTAGGCCTGCATCAACCGACCGCCGTGGCTGGTCATCACACACGCGAAAGCATCGGGTAGCCAGCGGTCGTCGTTTTCCGTAGCCTGGTTAAGCCGGGCCAGGATGGCTGTTTCTGCGTTTGCCGACAGCGGCATTTCCGACATGGCCAGCAACGTATTCAGGACCACTAGCGGCTCTTTATCGTTCAGTGCGTTGGCCTGAAGCAGCATGGTAGCACCGGCTTCAGTACGCGGTATTACCTGCACCATGGTTTTGCGAACGCCGGGGCACGGGTGCTTGAGCGCCGACGCGACCAGGTTGGCATCCAGGGCTGTCATGTCTGCATCGAGCCCTTTTAGCGTCCACAGCGCGTGGATAGCCGCCGGATTGATACCGATCTCATCGACCGACTGGTCTTTGACCAACTCGATCAGTTGCGGAACAACATCTTTCTGACCGCGCTCAACCAGCATCCGCTGGGCGTGCATCCGCCAGAACATGTTCTTATTTTTCAAAGCAGCTACCAGCTCCTGCGGGCGATCATTGCTCAGCGTCATGGGCGTATAGGCCGGAGCATTCTTGTAGCCCACGCGGTAGATGCGGCCGTGTGTAAAGTCGCGCAGATTGGTTTCGTAGGCGTTACCCGACCCATTCTGGAAGCCCTTCGGGGTTGGATTGTGTTGGATGATGAAGCTGTACCAGTCGACCACCCACACCGCACCGTCGGGACCAACTTCGGCAAATACCGGCGCGAACCACTCGTCAGCACCCGCCATGAGGTTGAAGCCATCAATATCCTCGAAATCCGTACCGTGTTTCTCCATGATGTTCTGGTGCACGATATGGCCAGTCGGTTCGCTTACGAACGCAATCTTGTTCCAGTATTTCTTCGGGAACGAGCGCGCCGTGTAGAAGTTATGGCCCGCAGCGGCCGTGAAGCCCCCGAATACGTCGACCTGCCGGACCTTCTCCGTAATCGGCTTCATGTCCTTGTGCGTATCCGTGCCCCGGCTACCGTTGGGCGCTCCTTTGAAATACCGATTCGGAATAGCCATGTACCAGCCGTGCGAGTTGTTGGCCGTTGAGCCGAACACATCGCCGGTTTCGTTAAAGGCCAGTCCCCAGGTATTATTCGACGTATTGGTGACGTATTCCAGTTTCGAGCCGTCGGGTTTGAAGCGGAAGAAGCCCTGGCCAAACCGCAGGCTGTCGGCGTCGCCCACCTTGCCATTGAAACCTGAGTACCCAACGCTGCCCCAGATCCAGTTGTCGAAGCCGTAGTGCAGATTGCTCGGCCCGGCGTGCGTATCGAACGTACCGAAACCAGTGAACAGAATCTTTTTCTCGTCGGCCTTGTCGTCGCCGTTCGTGTCTTTCAGGAACAGCATGTGCGGGGCCTGCGATACGATCAGCCCGCCGTTGGCAAACACCATCCCGGTCGGAATGCTCAGCCCCTCGGCAAAGTTGGTGAACTTATCGGCCTTGCCGTCTTTGTCGGTATCCTCGCAGATAACGATGTAGTCAGAGCCACCGCCCGGCTTACGCTCGTTCGGATAATCCTTGGTGATCAGCACAAACAACCGGCCACGTTCATCCCATGCCATAGCAATAGGGTGCATCACATTCGGCTCCTGAGCAAACAGATCAAGCGTGAAATCGACCGGCACCTGAATGTGCTTCATCGACTCCTCCGGCGACAGCGGCTTCTGCTGCAACTGCGCTCCAGGGCGCTTTTCGTAGTTCGGCAGTTGGGCTTCGTGATACGCAAACGGCTGCGGTTTAAGGTCATCGTGCAGCTTCTTCACCTTATCGCCAACCGCCCAGAGAATACCTTTTTCCAGCAACTGCTGAAAGCCCGGCTGGCTCCAGGTCCGTTCGTCGTGGCCGTAGGCGGTGTAGAACACACGACCTTTGCCATACGTCCGGGTCCAGGTATACGGTTCTTCCTTAACATTGGGCTTGTCCTTGGCCTGATCGGCTTTAATCTCGCGAACCGCCAGCACGTTGTTGTCGGCCTGTAGATGACTGTGCAGGTACGTTTCGTCGTAGGCTTTGAACGACTGTAGCCCCATTACGGCCGGATGCTCAGGCTGCGTGAACCGGGTCTGGATCGTATCCATCCGGTGCCGCCAGAACTGGCCACCAACCACTTTATCGACGTACTCAGCAGAGTTGCGGAAGCAAAACGACGCGCAGTGAACCGGAATCAGCCCGTGGCCGGCCGACACGTAGTCGAGCAGGGCTTTTTCCTGCGGCTTCGGAATGCTGTCCCAGTTGGCGAAGATCAGCAGACCGTCGTACTTGTTCAGGTTCTCCGGGTTCAGGTCTTCGAGCCGATCCGTGTACGTGATATTGATGCCTTTGCTTCCCAGCGCAGCCATCAGTTGCGGTACCCGCTCAATGGGTTTGTGGTGGCCGTTGTCGCCCAGAAACAGAATTTCAGTCCGGCGCGGCCGATCGTCGGCGGCCTGATTCTCCGCCGTAGTATTTGACCGGACCGACGTATTACTGCCCGACTGGCGGGCGCATTGGGTAAGCAAACCGCCTGCCGCAATGAGCGAGAAAAGAATGAGTTTTTTCATTGTAAACACAGAGAAAACAGAGGTATCACGGAGCCAAGTCGCTGCCTGCATCTCCGTCACCGCTGTGTTTAAGGGTTATACGTTCACAAAATCCGGGATATTCATCAGCTTGCCGCCGTTCATCGCCGACTCGTGCGCCAGAATACCCACGCTCGTCCAGTTGGCCGACTGAGCTGCGTTCGGGAAAGGGTCACGGTCCTCGACAATTGCCATCACAAATTCATGCGCCAGGTGCGGGTGCGAACCGCCGTGGCCGCTACCCTGCACAAATGACAGGTGCTGCTCATCCATATCGTACACGCCCTTCATCGTAAACTGCCGGATTTCTTCGGGAAGCAGGTGGGCGTAGTCAGGCACCGTTACGCGCTCCGGAATTTCGTGCTCGGCCTTTTTGGCGGTATGAACCACAGCCTCTTCACCCTCAATCAGCGGCCATTCAAACGACTTCTGCGAGCCATACACCTCGAAGCTTTCGCGGTACTGGCGCGCAACATCGAACAGCGACCGATACACGTAGGCCGACAGATCGCTATCCTTGAACTTGATATGCGCCGATTCAATGGCAAAGGGCGAATTGTGAATCTTGGCCAGTTCCTCCCGGATGGTTCCCGAACCGAAGCACGAAACGTAATCAGCTTCGAGCCTGAGCAAACCCGCCACCGGACCAACGCAGTGCGTCGCATAGTGCATCGGCGGCAGACCAGGCCAGTAGTCCGGCCAACCGTCCATGTCCTGCTGGTGGCTGGCTTTCAGAAACTGCACCTTGCCGAGTTCGCCTTTCTCATATAATTCCTTAACGAACAGAAACTCACGGCTGTATACCACCGTCTCCATCATCATATACTTCTTGCCCGACTCTTTGCACGCCTTCACGATTTCCATGCACTCGTCAACCGTAGTGGCCATTGGTACGGTGCAGGCGACGTGCTTGCCGGCCCGCAGGGCTTTTATGCTCTGTTCGGCGTGGTTTGGAATCGGTGAGTTGATATGAACGGCATCGACGGCCTCGTCTTTAAGCAGTTCGTCGTAATTACTGTAGCGCTTTTCGATGCCGAACGCGTCGCCGACCTTGTTCAGGTTCTCGACGTTACGCTGACAGATGGCGTACATATTCGTGTGCGGGTGACGCTGATAAATCGGGATGAACTCTGCGCCGAAACCGAGACCAACAATAGCAATGTTAACTTTCTGCATTTGACTGGTTAAATGTAGGACAAGTGCAAGCGCACTCGTTGGGTTTATAAATTGACTTGCACGGACGTAGCGACACCTACGCCTAATTTTTTCTGTATGAATGCCAGCCCATCGGTGACCAGTTGCTCCGGTGATTCGAACATGGGCCGGACAATGTGCGCAGCAGCCGCCAGATCGGCAGGCGTCAGACCAAAGGCCTCGATGGAAATAGTGCCGTCGTACTCGATGTCCCGCAGCACTTGAAACACGCCATTAAAATCAACATTGCCCTGGCCGGGTGTTGACCGATCGTTTTCAGAAATCTGGACGTGCACCAGATACGGAGCCGATTGGCGGAGGGCTTCGGCTACGTCTTTCTCTTCAATGTTAGCGTGGAACGTATCGTACATCAACCGGCAGTTCGGATGATCAACGGCCTCAACGTAGCGAATCAGATCGTCGGTACAGGTCAGCAGGTACGTTTCAAAACGGTTAAGGTATTCAATACCGAGCGTTACACCCTGACCAGCGGCATAGTCGGCAACTTCGCGCATCCCTTCCACCGACCAGGCCCATTCCTGCTTCGTAGCCGGACGCCCCGCGAACGTTTTGAAGCCCGAATGATACGGTCCGGTCAGCAGCGTTGCGCCCATAGCGACGGTGCAATCGATTACCGCTTTGAGTCGTTCGACGGCGGCCCGGCGAACGGATGCATCCGGGCTGATCAGGCTATACTCCGGCCCGCAGATAGAGCAGGCTACCCGCTCAAGACCCAGTCCATCCAGTTGCTCGCCAATACGTTCCCACTTAGCAATATCCGTATTGCTGATGGGCACTTCAACGAAATCAAAACCCGAATTTTTTAGAAACAGCAAGGTGTCAGACAGGTCCTCGTCCATGCTCGTTGTCCATAAAAACAGATTGACACCTATTTTATTCATACTTTGGCTACGTTAATTACTACAAACATAATGAGTAGGTCTGCTTGTAACTCGGCTTTTCTTAGCCAATACTGACTATATTTTACCTCGCTCAGCCTGAAACAATACTTTCGTCTGTCAAAAAGCAGGAAGATTCATGAAAACGGCCCTTCGTAAAGAGTTAGAACCCGTTGCGGCCTCGTTCACCGTGAAGGAACTGGTCGAACCGCACTTTGATCCCAACTGGCATTTTCACCCACACTACCAGCTATTTCTGGTGGAAGAAGGTACCGGTACGCGGTTTATCGGCGATTCGATTACGCCTTTTGGCGAAGGAGACCTCGTAATGATCGGCCCCAACCTGCCTCACCTGTGGCGGAGCGATAAGGCGTATTTCTGCAAACAATCGGGCCTGATGACCCGTGGGATCGTGGTTTATTTTACGCAGGATTTTCTGGGTACCGATTTTTTTCAGAAACAGGAAATGACCCGCCTGCGCCAGTTGATGGATTACGCCAAACGTGGGTTGGAATGGCGCGGTACTCAACCGGGCTCCACCCGCAGCCGGGCCGAAACGGCGTTGAAGGAACTGGTTCGTCAGCCCGCCGGCTTCGGTCGGTTGTTGACGCTGCTAACCCTGCTGAATGACCTGTCGTGCGCAATCGACCACCGGTTCATTACCAGCCTTGGTTATACCAACACGGTGAAGCCCTCGGAAACGGACCGGATGCAGCAGGTTCACGACTATGTGCTGAGCCATTTTCACGATGCCATCTGCCTCGATACGGTTGCCGATCTGGCCGGGATGACTCCCTCGGCTTTTTGCCGGTATTTTAAGGCCCGCGCCAACAAAACGTTCTTCGATTTTGTCTCCGAAGTGCGGATTGGCCACGCCTGCAAACTACTGATCGACGGCCGGCTGAACGTAACGCAGATCAGCTTCGACAGCGGCTTCCGCACCCTGTCAAATTTTAACCGGCAGTTTAAAGAGATTACTGGCCAGACGCCTTCGCAATACGTGCGTACCTATCGGGCGCTGTAAGGGAGACACAACCCCAGAAAAAAGCAAAGGGGCTAACCAAACGGTGGTGTTTAGTTAGCCCCCTAATGGATGTAAATCCTATCAGTTACAGTTTTTCCAATATCCGTTCCATCGACACGTCGTGACCGATGCGGGCTTTCAGTTCGTTGATATGAACACGCTCCTGAAGGGTCGTGTCGCGGTGGCGAATCGTTACGGTATCGTCTTCAAGCGTCTGGTAGTCAACGGCGATGCAGAACGGCGTTCCGATCAGGTCCTGCCGGGTGTAGCGCTTACCAATGGCGTCGCGTTCTTCGTAAACAACCCGGAACTCGCTCCGTAGCGACTTGACGATCTGCTCGGCTTTTTCGGGCAGGCCGTCTTTGCGCACCAGCGGGAACACAGCCGCTTTGATCGGAGCCAGCGCCGGATGCAGTTTCAGATACGTTCGCGTTTTCTGGTCTTCGCCTTCCCCAACAACTTCTTCGGTATAGGCATTGCAGAACACCGCCAGAAAGAGCCGATCCGCCCCAACCGATGTTTCGACTACGTACGGGATGTAGTTGCCATAGGGCTTACCCGTCGCCGGATCAATGTCATTATCAAAGTACTGCTGCTTCTTGCGCGAGAGTTCCTGGTGGCTTTTCAGGTCAAAATCCGTCCGCGAGTGAATCCCTTCAATTTCGCGGAAGCCAAACGGAAACTGGTACTCAATATCAACGGCCGCGTTGGCGTAGTGCGCCAGTTTCTCGTGGATGTGAAACTTCAGCTTTTCAGTCGGCAACCCTACCGCCTGGTGAAACTTCATCCGGGTGTCGCGCCAACGTTCGTACCACTCCATTTCGGTGCCGGGCCGGACGAAGAACTGCATCTCCATCTGCTCAAACTCCCGCATCCGGAACGTAAACTGCCGGGCCACGATCTCATTCCGGAACGCCTTACCGATCTGAGCGATACCAAAAGGCACTTTCATCCGGCCGGTTTTCTGTACGTTCAGAAAGTTAACGAAAATACCCTGCGCCGTTTCGGGACGAAGGTAAATCAAACTGGCATCTTCGGCCACCGAACCGACCTGCGTCGAGAACATCAGGTTGAACTGACGCACTTCCGTCCAGTTATCCGTGCCCGAAATGGGGTCTTTAATGCCTTCGCTGATGATCAATTCCCGAACACCATTCAAATCGCCCGCATCCAGCAACCGACCCATTTCGTGCAGCAGTTCCTGCCCTTTCTCGGGCTGACCATTAGCGGCATATTCTTCGGCTTTTCCTTCCAGCAGTTGGTCAGCGCGGTACCGTTTTTTGGAATCCCGGTTATCGATCATCGGGTCGTTGAACGAGTCCACGTGCCCCGACGCCTTCCACGTCAGCGGGTGCATAAAAATGGCCGCGTCGATCCCAACCACATTGTCGTTGAGCTGCGTCATGGCCTTCCACCACAGCGTTTTAAGGTTATTTTTCAGCTCTACCCCGTTCTGCCCGTAATCGTATACAGCCTGAAGGCCGTCGTAGATTTCGGAAGAAGGAAATACAAAGCCGTATTCTTTGGCATGGCCAATAATGTCCTGAAGCGAAGTAGCCGGAGCGCCGGCTGTTGGAGTATTCGTCGTCATAGTGGCGGCAAAATTACATAAGCGACTGAATTAATTTGCCCGCCGGTTGGATTTCAACTCTCTAAGTCACTTATCTTGCCAATTTATTTTACCAACCGTAACGATAACTTTCATGTTCAATCGCTTCCAGTCGCTCATCCGCGACTATTTCGGCATGTCCCATAAAGAAAGTCGGGGCTTTGTCGTCGTGATTTTTCTAACGCTGCTTTGCCTGCTTATTCCCTTTCTGTACCGCTACCTTGTGCCCGATACCGTTGTCGATACGTCGGCCGCTGATCAGCGAAAACTTGACAGCCTGGTAGCCCTGATGCAGACGGAGACGACAAAGCAGGATGCCGAACGCCAGAGCCACTACGCCAGTGACCGCAACCGAACCACCGCTGAGCATTTCAGCGAGCCCAAACTGTTTCCCTTCGACCCCAATACAGTGAGCGTTACGCAGTGGCAGCAACTGGGTCTGCCGCGCTGGATGGCCGAGCGTATCGACAAATACCGTAGCAAAGGGGGTCAGTTTCGCAAAAAAGAAGATCTGCTGAAAATCTATGACTTTCCGCCCGACCTGTACGATCAGTTGGAGCCGTATATTGTTTTGAAAGGAGGAAGGGGAGGAAAGGAGGAGGGAGAAAGGAGCTTCGCTGCGTTCAGCGATAAGCCGTATGCCAATGAATCGGGTCGATCTTCGGAAAGACCTTCCTTTCCGGAGAAAGCTAAACCTGCCCTCCAGCCGTTTGATATCAACACGGCCGATACGTCGCAACTGATTGCGCTAAAAGGTATTGGGTCAACGCTCGCCGGACGAATCGTTAAATTCCGCGATGCCCTGGGCGGCTTCGTGTCGACTGACCAATTCCACGACGTTTACGGCCTGGATTCGCTGGCTTTGGATGAGTTGCAGAAGTTTGGTAAAATTCAGTCGGCACCACGAAAAATACCGGTCAACACAGCCACCGCCGAAGCCCTGGATCGGCACCCCTTCCTGTCGCGCCGGCAAGCCGAAATCATCGTCAAGTACCGCGAACAGCACGGGGCCTACACCTCCGCGGAGTCGCTCCGCCCGATTCGAATCCTGGACGCCAAAACGATCGAGAAGATAGCGCCGTATCTAGAATTTTGAGGAGGAAAGCAGGAAGGAGGAAAGGAGAAAAGGATGGCTACCGGGCGATTCCCTCCTCCTTTCCTCCCCTCCTCCTTTTCTCCTTCTAAAAATTAGGCTTCAGCAGGTATTTGGCGTAGAACGCGTCAATCACCTCCACGGCTTCGGTTGGGGTATCAACCAGGCTGATCAGTTTCATATCCTCGGGGTTGATGTTATGTTCCTGGCCCAGCATAACCTCCGTGATCCAGTCAATCAGACCCTGCCAGTACGACCGACCAACAAGCACAATCGGGAAGCGGGCTATCTTCTTGGTCTGGATCAACGTTATGGCCTCGAAAAGTTCATCGAGTGTGCCCATACCGCCCGGCATCACAATAAAGCCCTGGGCATATTTGACAAACATGACCTTCCGGACAAAGAAGAAATCGAAATTGATACTCTTGTCCGGATCAATGTAGATGTTGCTATGCTGTTCAAACGGGAGTTTGATATTCAGACCAACGGATTTACCACCTTGTTCAAAAGCTCCTTTGTTACCGGCTTCCATGATACCAGGACCACCACCCGTAATCACACCGTAGCCGTGTCGAACCAGTTTGGCGGCAATCTCCTCGGCCATCTTGTAATACGGGTTATCAGGTCTGGTCCGGGCTGATCCAAAAATGGACACACAAGGGCCAATCTGTGCCAGTTTATCGAAACCTTCAACGAACTCGGCCATTACTTTAAAAATAACCCAGGAGTCGGCGGTTTTAACTTCGTTCCAGTTCCGGTCCTGAAAGGCTTCCTTGATCCGTTGTTCGTCGGGCGTTAAAAGTAACTCGTCACGCTTTGGTAGATCTTTGGCTATCTGGTTTGGGCTCTGGGTTTCTGAGCGTTGCATCGTCGATGTTGATGTCACCGAAACGGCTGCATTTTCTTTTGTTTCTTCCATACTTTCTGCAAAAACGGTGAGTCCTAACTCGTACACACTGTTTGGTTAATTTGTAAACCGCCCGCGTCTGCTCACTGACGTCAGCCATACACGTCGGTAATTTGCATCAAGGCGGAATGTAATAACGAATATTTCAGGTGAAAGTTTCCCGTAGCGTATTATGTAATTATTGTGGTCCGCCCACCTAATTTGCCGTTAACGTAATGAGTAGTTACCCGCTGATCGGCTTACGCGATACGTCGGCTTTCCAGAAACGCTTCGATGCGGTCGAGCGCCACCGTCAACTCGTCAACCGTTGGCAGGCATACGATACGGAAATGGTCGTTGTGTACGTAGTTAAAGCCCGTTCCTGCCACAACCAGCACCTTTTGCTCAGTCAGCAGGTCGTACACAAACTGGTTATCGTCGGCAAGCCGGAAACGATCGAGATCAAGTTTGGGAAAGATATAAAGTGCCCCTTTGGGCTTCACACACGACACGCCCGGAATGGCCACCATTCGGTCGTAGGCCAGCATGATTTGCTTATGCAGCCGGCCACTGGGCGCTATCAGATCGTTGATGCTTTGGTATCCCCCCAGCGCCGTCTGGATCGCATACTGCGTCGGGACGTTCGCGCATAGCCGCATGCTGGCCAGCAACGTGAGTCCTTCAATGTATGATTTTGCCTTCTGCTTGGCTCCGCTCAGGATCAGCCAGCCACCACGAAACCCAGCCGCCCGGTAGTTCTTGGACAGCCCGCCCATCGTAATGCATAACGTATCGTGCACATTTTTGGCGATGGGGTGATGCGTTGCCCCATCGTACAGAATCTTGTCGTAGATCTCGTCCGAGAACACGATGATTTTGTGTTTTTCGGCGATGCGGGCAATGCCTTCCAGTACAGCCTTATCATAGACAGCACCGGTCGGGTTGTTTGGGTTGATAACCACAACGGCCCGGGTACGGGGCGTAATTTTACGCTCAATATCGGCCAGATCGGGATTCCAGTCGGCAGCTTCGTCGCAGATGTAATGAACGGGCCGACCACCGCAAAGGGCTACCGATGTGGTCCAGAGCGGATAATCCGGCGAAGGTACCAACACCTCATCGCCCTCGTTAATCAGCGCCTGCATCGATAACAGAATCAACTCACTAACGCCGTTTCCAATAAAGATGTCATTGATGGTTATACCCGGCAGGCCGATGTTCTGAGTATGGTGCATCACCGCCTTGCGGGCCGCAAACAACCCGCGTGAGTCGGAATAGCCCTGCGCGTTGCGGATATTCAGGATAATATCGTGGACAATTTCGTCGGGTGTATCAAAACCGAAAGGCGCAGGATTACCAATGTTCAGGCTGATGATTTTATACCCCTGACTTTCCAGTTCGAGGGCCTTTTCGTAGACCGGTCCCCGGATATCGTACTTCAAGTTAGTGAGCCGTTCGCTCTTCAGAATTTCCTCCATACTAGCAACATACTGGCTTCCAAAGCCGGACCGCAAAGGTACAAAAACTGTTGACCCTCATCTGGTTTAAGTTGCCACAAAAAAGCTGACCCCGGACGTTAATTCGTCCGGGGTCAGCTTCATCTATGTTTTACCGATTACAGCGCGGCTTGTAATTTCTGCTCCAGGATGTTTTTCGGTACGGCACCGATTACTTTATCGACCAACTGACCGTTTTTGAAAACCATCAGTGTCGGGATGCTGCGGATGCCGAATTGCTGCGGCACGCGGGCGTTCTGATCAACGTCCATTTTGGCGATAACGGCTTTGCCTTCGTATTCGTCGGCCAGTTGCTCTACAACCGGACCGATCATTTTACAAGGACCACACCATTCGGCCCAGAAATCTACCAATACCGGTTTATCGGAATTAATTAAATCGTTAAAGTTCGCGTCAGTTGCTTCAAAGGCGCGTGATCCTGCTGCCATGACTAAACGAGTTTTATGTGTGTAAATAAGATTCTACACCATAAACCGTTTTAATACGGATAAGTTCCGGCTAGGCTATAGTGCGGATCATGAGCTAATAGATTCCAAAACCTGTATAGCCGTATTAATAGTATCAGGCGTTAAGCAGCTTGCAGACGAACAACTTCAACTTCAGCCCCCCTGGCCACTGCGTCTTCTACCTGCGTGAGCAGTCGGCGAGTTATATCCGCATCGAAATATTTTTCACCACAGTTGTCACAGATTTGAGCCGGAACGTCTTTAAAAACCACTATAGCTCCGTTTCTCTCCAACGTGACAGTGGTTAAACCCGGCTCAGGAGTGCCCATTTTACAGGTTAAGCAGATCATATTTCTCCATTACGCCACCTTGCATGTCACCCCGTCCAGGCTATCCAGCGCCCGCAGCAACGTATTAGATGGGGCAACCTTTACTGTCCGCGACAGCAGACTTACCTCGATCCGCTCGATGGGGTCGGCTACGTTCAGTAGCAATGTACACGTACCGGGGTGCGCGTTTATCAGTTCTGTTATCTTAGCGATCAGTTGAGCATTTACGGAATCCAGCGATAACGAGACACGTAGCTCTTTACAGAACTTATCGCGCATCTCACTGAGCAGCCGCATACTTGTCGGCTTGAACTCCAGTTGGTCGGAGTTCCAGCGGTTTTGCGTCTTACCCGTTATGTGCAGGAAGCGACCCACCTCCACGTACTGCGCCATCCGTACATAGTCGTCGCCGAACAGGGTCATCTCGACAGAGGTACTATAGTCCTCAAACTTGAAGATCATGAAGGGATTACCATTCCGGGCAATCTTCGTCTGCACCGCTGATACGATACCACCGACCTTGATTTCGGGTTGGCGCGTCTCGTATAACTTATCCAGCGTACAGTTGCAGAACCCTTCCAGTTCGAGCTTAAACTCATCGAGCGGGTGACCGGTGATGTAGAAACCAACTACGTCCTTCTCAAACTTGAGTTTCTCAATCTGGTTCCATTCCTGCACCACCGGCGCTTTAGGACGCGGCAGCATCGGCTCGCCCCCCGTCAGCGCGCCAAACAACGATTGTTGGGCCGCGGCTTTCTCGGCGTGGTAGTTGTTGGCATACCGGATAATTTTTTCCAGGAAGGGGCTGGTTTCCGTGGGCGGCACATCGAAATACTGCGCCCGATGGTATTCATCCAACGCGTCGAACGCTCCGGCATATGCCAGCGATTCGAGGGTTTTCTTATTCACCGTCCGGAGGTTAACCCGGATGGCAAAGTCGAAAATATCCTGATACGGACCACCCGCCTGCCGCTCCTCAATGATGGCTTCCACGGCCGCGTCACCGGCACCTTTGATACCACCCAGACCGAATCGGATTTCGCCTTTGGCGTTTACGCCAAACACCCGCTCCGATTCGTTGACATCGGGGCCGAGCACCGGAATACCCAGATTTTTACACTCCTCCAGGAAGAACGTGATTTTTTCAATGTTACCAAGGCAGCTTGTCAGGACGGCCGCCATGTACTCCGATGGGTAGTACGTTTTAAGGTAAGCCGTCTGATACGCCACAAACGCGTAGCAGGTCGAGTGCGACTTGTTAAAGGCATAGGAAGCAAAGGCCTCCCAGTCGCTCCAGACTTTCTCGCAGATTTTCAGGTTCAGGCCGTTGGCTGAGCAGCCGTCCATAAACTTGCCCTTCATCTTGTCGAGCACGTCCTTCTGCTTCTTACCCATTGCCTTCCGCAGTACGTCAGCGTCGCCTTTGGTAAAGTTGCCGAGCTTCTGCGAGAGGAGCATCAATTGCTCCTGATAGACCGTAATGCCATACGTATCGGCCAGAAACTCCTCCATTTCGGGTAGGTCGTATTTGACCTCCTCACGGCCGTGCTTCCGGTTAATGTAGTTCGGGATGTACTGAATCGGGCCCGGACGGTACAGGGCGTTCATAGCAATGAGGTCCTCAAAGCGGTCAGGCTTCAGGTCCTTCATGTGCTTTTTCATACCGTCGGATTCGAACTGGAAGATAGCGTTGGTTTCGCCCCGCTGGAACAGTTCGTAGGCTTTCGGATCGTCAAGCGGAATATCGTCGATATCCGTTTCAACCCCATTGATTATTAATCCACCGTGATTTTGCTTGATAAGCCGCAGGCACTCCTTGATGATCGTCAGGTTGCGCAACCCCAGGAAGTCCATCTTGATAACGCCCGCATCCTCAATCACCTTACCCTCATATTGGGTGATGATGAGGTTGGTATCTTTTGACGTAGAGACCGGCACGATGTTCGACAGATCGTCGGGCGCAATGATGATCCCGGCCGCGTGAACGCCCGTGTTCCGAACAGTACCTTCCAGCCGACGCGCCTGTTGCAATACGTTCTGAACTTTCTCCGTATCGATCAGTTTCATGGCCCGCCCCACGCTTTGGTCACCGGCTTCGAGCGCCCGCATCTTCTTTACATTATCAACCTCTTCAGGCTGAATAATATTTGCCAGTCCGCCGGGGCCATCAATCGGATCTTCAAAAATCCGTCTCAGGGTCATATTATAGGTCGGCTTATCCGGCACGAGTTTCGCCAGGGCATTGGCATCCGGCAGCGGCAAGTCCATCACCCGCCCTACGTCCTTAATGGCCGATTTAGCCGCCATGGTACCATACGTAACAATGGCCGCCACCTGCTGCTTGCCGTACTTATCAACCACGTAGTCGATTACCCGTTGACGGCCTTCGTCGTCGAAGTCCGTATCAATATCGGGCATTGACTTCCGGTCGGGGTTCAGGAAACGCTCGAACAGCAGATCGTATTTGATGGGGTCGATGTTGGTAATACCGATGCAGTAGGCCACCGCGCTACCGGCCGCTGAGCCCCGCCCCGGCCCCACCATCACGCCCAGATCCCGACCCGCTTTGATAAAGTCAGCGACGATCAGGAAGTAACCGGCGAAGCCCATCGTCTTTATCGTAAACAACTCAAAATCAAGCCGTTCCTGTGCTTTTTGATCGATCTCACCCCACCGTTTTTTGGCTCCTTCGAACGTGAGGTGTTTCAGATACTCCCACTGATTGGCTACGTCATCGTCGTGGAGCTGAAATTCACGTGGGATGGGGAAGTTAGGCAGCAGAATGTCCCGCTTGAGTTTCAGCACTTCTACCTTGTCGACAATCTCGTTAGTATTGTCTATGGCTTCGGGTAAGTCGTGAAACAGCGTGGTCATCTCCTGGGTGTTCTTGAAATAGAACTGGTCGGAGAAGAACGCGAATCGGGTACCTTTCTTGGGTCCTTCTTCGTCGTTGAATTCTTTTTCGGAGGGCGTCGCCAGCTTTTCGCCGGTGTTCACGCACAGCAGAATATCATGAGCAACCCAGTCGTCGCGGTCCACGTAGTGCGAATCGTTCGACGCAATGATCTTGACGTTGTACTTACGGGCAAACTTGACCAGCACCTCGTTGGCTTTGATCTGATCGGGTATATCATGGCGCTGAAGTTCAACGTAGTAGTCCTCACCAAAGCGATCGAGCCACCATTTAAACTCTTTTTCGCCTTCCGCTTCTCCTTTTTTAAGGATCGTTTTCGGTACAATGGCTCCGATGCAGCACGTAGTCGCAATCAGCCCCTCTTTATACTGGTCGATCAGGGCTTTGGTAATACGCGGGTACTTGCCGTACAAGCCCTCCATGTACCCCAGCGAGCAGAGTTTCGCCAGGTTTTTGTACCCCTGCGGGTTCTTAGCCAGCAACAACTGGTGGTAGCGAACGTCCTTGACCTCTTTGGTAAACTGCTTGCGGGTATGATCTTCTACCACGTAGAACTCGCAGCCAACGATGGGCTTGATGCCCTGTTTGCTGGCTTCGGCCACGAACTCAAACACACCGAACATATTACCGTGGTCAGTGATGGCAACGGCGGGCATATTATCCGCTTTGGCCTTTTTGACCAGTTTCTTAATGTCGGCTTGCCCGTCGAGCAGGGAGTATTGCGTGTGGCAGTGGAGGTGGGAGAATTGCATACGTCAGTACTGAGATTACGCCGTTTAACCTGATTATGTTGAGAAGTTAACAGGGTAAAAATAGGCAACTGGACTCTTGGTTAAAAGGACCCAGGCTAATAAAAAACGTAATCAGTAGATAATGAACGACGTAAAAGTTAACCGCTAGTCCGCATAACATCTTACCTCCATCAACGAAGCCGGAGCGCCACCGTTTGTTTCTTTCAGATGAATCGTCAGGCTACTGGTTTCAATGGGCTCTGCAAATCGGATTATGTTCCGGCTTTGGTGATTGTTGGTTTCGTGATAGATACGTTTCTGCCGATCGTTGCACAAGATGTACTCCCGAACGCAGAATGGCGAAGCGGTTTCCGGGTGGATCATGATCACTGACTCTAATGGATGATCGTAGTCTGTATCGAAAAACAGTTCGACGCGGCTGATACGTTGCTTGGTCGGCCAGCTTGCGGTTAGCGTTGGATTTGGATCGGTTAGCTCGGCAACGTAAGCGTTGGGTTGGCTGGTTGGCCGCTGAATGCCATTCCGAATATTTTCGGCACCAAATAAGCCAATACCACCGCTACATTTCAGGGCGACGTTCTGGCCTTTCGGCCGCCGTTCGGGGCACCAGAACTCGAACGTATCAACACCGATGTCTTCGGTCGGCTCCTGCTTGCCGTAGTTCGACACAGCCGCGTTGATTTTGTTAAACACCGACAACACGCCCGTTACACGAAGGTTACTGTATTGCAGCTTGACGTGTTCGTTCTTCATGAACATGACAAATACATAACATGGCTCGTCGATACGTACACTGAAGTCTAAATCAACCTCGTGTTTTCCTTTTCTCAACGGGATTGTCAATGTCTGCAACGTAACGTCCGGTGTGTGATTATCGGCCTTAGTGCTCCTGCGTAGTTCTACCGTTAACGTCGTGTCCTGATCAGCAGTGGCCCAGGCAGTCAGGCGAGGAACGGGACCGGTTGGAAGCGGCAGCATCTGGGCGGCTGACTGTGCCAGTGATATCAGCGGACCGTCGCCAGGGAGTTCGGTCAGGACAAACTCGCTGGATGCGGTCAGTGTTGCCTGTTGAATCAGGTCCCGCTCATCGTGCAAGCGCAGGCCCGGAATGTGCTGGCCGGTTTTCAGTAATTCTTGCTGCAACAAACCAATCTTTTGCGGCTCACTTAAACGGCGGGGCAATGTATTCTCGCGCGTACACAAAGCAGCGGCCATACCCACCGCCTGACCAACATGGGCGCTCGTGCCCATCACCCGCGCCGATCCAAAAGCAACGTGTGTAGCGCTGATGATCCGACCGGCAAGGAAGAGGTTCGAGATGTTGCGGCTGTACAAGCAGCGGTACGGAATCTGGTAAAGTCCTTTACCATGCCACTGATTGCAGCCCGGTTTCTCCGAAAAGACCCCGTCGGCCGGGTGGAGGTCAATCGACCAGCCACCGAAAGCCACGGCGTCTTGATGGATGCGTTGTTCGACAATATCCTGTTGTCTGAGCATGTAATCGCCCTCAAACCGACGACTTTCGCGCTTGCCGGGAATCGTCCCTACCCATTCGAGCGTCATGGTTTCGGCTTCGGGGAACTGGCCGGAGTTTTTGATATGATTCCAGACACCATACACCACTTTCCATAACTCCCACTTGATCGTCTCGGTATCGTGAACGGTGTCCAAACGCCCGCCGTACTCAATCCACCAGAGCTGGCAACCGTATTCCTGGGCGTTGAACCGGCGATAACGCGGAATCGTCGTAATGTCATCGAGGGCGTAGGACGGTGGCACAAACCGCACCGGCCGACCGGTATCTTTGGTATAGAAATACAATGAATGACCCAGCAGCTCACCGTACTCGGCCGAAGGCGCGAACTTCTCGCCAAACTCTTCCTGAGACTCAGCGCCCATCCGGAAAGCGGCACCAGCCTGAAAGCCAACGACACCATCGCCCGATGCATCGCAAAACAACGGTGCCGTCAGCTCATAAGCAGTACTGTTTTGGCTGCAAAAAGCTTTCAGACTGCTGATCGTGTCGGCGTTTGACTTTTCTACGTCGTAAACAGCCGTGTTCAACAGCAACGTAATATTAGGCTCACTGACAACCTTTTCCAGCAGGATTGTGTCAAAAAGTAACGGATTACCTTCCGGATTCCGGTACCAGTTCTCTACCAATATCTCGTCGATAACACCCCCTTCTCGCGCCCAGCGGTTGTTGTTACCCATATGCGACGTAGCACCCAACACCCACAACCGCACTTCGCTGGACGAGTTGCCGCCCAGCACCGGCCGGTCCTGAACGAGTGCAACACGGATGCCCGCCCGAGCCGCGGTGATGGCACAGCAGGTGCCGGATAAGCCACCCCCAACCACTATCAGGTCAGCTTCGTAGCGAATGGTTTTCAGAGTGCGTTTACCGGTTGCGTCGGACTTCAGCATACTGTTGAGCGTCGATTACAGGTGAAAAATCAGATTGGCCGACGGCATTCAACGATGCCATACGGAATTGATAGGGTGTGTTTTTAGCTAAACCTGATAGATGGAAATAGCCACCCTGCGCAGCATTAATATCAACTTTTGTCCAGGTGTCAGTTGCTGTAGTTGAGCTGCCGGTCTGTCGATATTCGAGAACGTATCCCGTGGCTTTCCTGACCGGCTCGAAACAGACAATAACCTCTGTTGGCTGACGGATAACGCCTTGCACGTTGGGCACCGATGGTAGCTGCCCGCCATCGGGCGTCACGGTTCGCTCCTCCGACCAGGCGGTCTGGTAGTTATTGTGCTTCAACCGACGGAGCCGGAAAAAGTACGGTTGGCCATTGGTCAGGTTCGGAACAAACAATACGCCCTTGGTGTCTGATTGCAGGATTGGCGCATTCGTGTAATCACCCGATTTAGTGGTGTATTGAATCTGGAACAGGTAATCATCTGCCTGGGTAGCATATCCTACGAAGAACCCACGGTCGGCCGATTCGACATATTGGATGGCGGGCGGTACGTACGAATCCAGCTCTACTTTGACCGAACGAACCGATGTAGGCTCACTTTCACCCGCTGGATTAACCGCGATCAGCGCAATCTGATAGGTTTTGTTAAACGCTAGTTTAGGAACGTCTACATACGGGTTCATGGTCAGTACGGTTTCGTTCGAGAGCCCGTCAGTACCATAACGCACCTTATAGCCAGTAGCCATAGGGGCTGGTGCAAACGTCACCCGAACGGTTCCGCTGTTTTCTCGTAGATCATTCTGTTCAGTACGTCCGCTGATGGCTGCCAGTACAGTTGGTGACTGGGGCTTACTGAAATATATAGTTGTATCGTAAGCGGTGTAATTCAGGGGCGATATGAGCGCGATCTGCACCGCATCAGACGAAGCCGAACCAGTTGCCCACTGCACCGCTTGCTGGATAGGAGCCTCACCAGGATTGATAGTGGGCAGATTTGAGAAGCCGCCCTGCACAAACCGACCATTGCGGTCGAGTGCTTTCCAGACGAGCCGGTAGCCGTTCAGGGTATAGGCCGGGAGGTCGAGGACACGCCGGGGTGTCAGCACAACCGTAGCACTGTTGCGGGATACGTTCGAGACGGTCAGGGATCGAATAGGGGCCGTTTCTCGACGAAAGGAATGCCAGGCTTTCTTGGGCTGGCGAAACACATCGACAACGCCCCACGGCCGATTTTCAGTGAACTCTTTGGTACCAATGAAACTACTTCGGTAATCATTAAACGTCCAGAGCGAGCCACCAATCAGGTACGGCCGGTTGCGAATCGAATCCACCATTGCCTTGGCGTCTACGTCAGCATCCAGGTTTTCCTGCAACTGACCGTAGCCATATTCGGTGTAAAAAAGCACTTTGTCGGGGTGTTGAGCATGAATCTGATCGGCGAGTTGACCCAGGTTTTTCCCGTATTTATTAATTAAGCCCAAGTCCGAAAATTGAATCGCATCGGGCTTGCGCTGCGCCGTATGACTAACCATCACGGCCAGCCGATTGGGGTCAAGTTTGTGAGCCAGTTGAATCGCCGACTCGACATACGCCATCGTTCCGGGATAATCGCCGATCTCGTTACCGACGCTCCAGCCGATGATGGCCGGATGGTTAAAATCTCGCGCTATCATGCGCTCCAGCCATTCAGTCGCCGTTGGTTTGTCTTTGTCGGCCAACTGATCAAACCCCCAGAGCGGTATCTCGGCGAAGGTCATAATACCGCGTTCATCGAGGTAGTCCAGCGCTTCTTTGGGTAAGGGCAGGTGCGTCAGCCGAGCCAGGTTAGTACCCAGTTCTTTCAGCTTGTCAATGTCTTCCTTGATGCGCCAGAGAGGAAGCGTATTGCCCGTGGTGCGGTCGTCCGGGACGAGGTTGAAACCCATTGGTCGAATGGCTTCACCATTCAGCTTAAAGGCGCAATTTTTGTTATCAACCTCAATTTTACGCAGGCCGAAGCGGTCAACCACTGGCTTATCAGTACGTATTGTCACTGCAGATGAATACAGAAACGGATCGTCAAAATGCCAGAGGTGAACCTGCTTACTGCTTACGTTCGTGCTGACCACAACCTCCTGGGTTTGCTTTGGTGGCACTGTTGCGGTAAACGGCAGATTCTTCTGGTAGCCGTTTGGTGCTGACAACGTCACTTCGCCTTGTACCGACTCGGGTGTCGTTCCGTGATTTTGCAACAGCACCTTCACACTTACCGCGGCCGTACGTTTCGACAAATCAACAGTGGGCGTGATGTGCTGCCGAACAATACGGACGGCTTCCGTTGCTTCGAGCCTAACCGGCCGCCGAATGCCGCCCCAGTTCCAGATCGCTCCACGCCGGAACGTATTATCAGCACAGACCACAATGGTGTTCGGTCCACCGTAGTTCAGCAGTGAGGTAACGTCAAATTCAAACGGCAGATAACCGCTGTTGTTGGTTCCTAAAAGCTGTCCGTTCAGCCAGACCTTGCTATCGTGGTATACGGCCTCGAAGCATAACCGCATGGTTTTACCTTTCAGACTGGCAGGAATTGTCAACGTTCTCCGATACCAGCCTTTACCAGCGTAATGCGCGTATTCATTCCGTAAATCCCAGTTGCCGGGCACGGGCAGTGAGTCCCACTCCATTGGGGCGTAGTCTGCTCTGAACCACCCTGCCGATTCGCCACGACCGTTCGGGTCTGTTCGGAATGCCCAGGTGCCGTTGAGGGAAGTGGTTTGTGCAGAAGCAACGGAGGACAGTAGAAGTATTAGTATGGTTAAGCGTCTTGTCATAACGGTTGTGGCGTTTTAGAAGGTAAAGGATCGATTACGACAACGCGTTGTGCCGCCCGCCAGGGAATCAGTGCCGCCAGTAAAATCACGACCGCTATGCCCGCCGTTGCTCCCGCGCCCGATGTAGCCAGCAAACTCAGCCCAAATAGCATCACTGCCGTGAACACCAGCGAACCGGCAATGACCCGCAGGCCGAAACGATTTTGCTGACGGATAGCCACGGCCTCTTCGGGTTGTTCGGCCTGCAACAGGGCGTCTTCCCGCTTCTGCTCACGAATGGTACGGTAATTCAGATAGTCATCGGCCACTACGTTTCGCGATCGCTGGTACAGTTCATACCCCAGCAGCAGCAACAACGGCAAGCCTACGCCAATCGCGGTTTCCCAGGCACGCGACAGTTTGTAATCCAGCAGCCAGGGCGACAGTACTTTAAAGAACAGGTTGACAAACAGGCCGACACCTGTAATCCAGAGCGTTGCCCGACTGGTCAGACGTTTGGAGAACAACGCCCAGAGTGGCGGTGCCAGCAGCGGTCCGCCCGAAATAGCCGATATACTCAACACAACTTCAACAATACCCCCTGCGGCCGGCACCAGCAACGCAATGCCGATCATACCCAGCCCAAAAAACCACGACGAGCCGCGAGCCACCCGAATCAGTTGTTTATCAGACGCATTGGGGTTAACTAAACCTTTGTAGATGTCATTGGTAAACACGGCCGAAACGACGTTCAGGGCGGTATTGGCGCTGGCAGAAGTGGAGAAATACATACCTGTCAGCATCAGGCCAAGCAGACCGGGTGGCAGCACGAGCTGGCAGATTTTGAGGTACGCGTTCTCCGTATCTAACCCCACCAGCGACGGGTTAATGACTTGGTAGATCATCGGCGGCAGCATCCAGATCACCGGGCTAATCAGGTACAAACCCGCAAACAGAAACGCTACCTTCCGCGCTGATTTGGGGCTGTCAACACTGGTATACCGCTGAACGAACGTCCAGTTGCCGCCGATGTAGGCGATGTGGTAGAACACAAAAGCGAGAATGAAGCCAATTGTGTATTCGCCGTTGAGCAGTCCGAAAAAGTCATCCGGTACGTTCTGCGTAAACCCCGCAAAGCCCCCTACCCGATCCAGCGACAATGGCAGCAGGATAAACACGGCTGCCGATAACACCACGAATTGCAGAATATCCGTCACCATCACGGCCCAGAGGCCGCCAACCGCCGTGTACGCAATCATGAAGATCCCCAGGCCGATTGTACATGGCACCAACGGCAGGTTCAGCGACGAACTAACCAGCTTAGCAACCGGATATAACACCGAGCCTTTGATGAACACGGATACCAGCGTAAAAATGAAAATGTACGCTTTTTGCACAGTCAGGCCCAGTCGTTCGCGAATGAACTCGGCGGCCGTTAAGGCTCCGGCTCGTTTCCAGCGCGGAGCCAGATACAGGCCGGTGACCAACGCCCCGATGCACATCGTCCACTGAATAGTGATAGCGACCCAGCCGTATTTATAGGCGATGCTTCCCCAGGCTACGAACGTACCGGCCGAGAAAAAGCTCATGAACAGCGACAGCCCGCCGATGAACCACGGCACGGCCTCGCCACCCGCAAAAAATGACTTCAGGTTCCGTCCCGTCCGGGCAAACAGCATCCCGATTCCCAGCACAAAGGCCGAGAAAATGACAATGACAGCGGTATCGATTGTTGTATTCATTTGGCGGCATTTGCCCCATTAAGGGTTAATATTGCTTTTTTCTGGAAGCCAAGATACCCGTAACTGACCGTGAGCAAGTTACTTCCGTCTGGTATCGTATAGGCCGCCCGGAACAGCCCCGTGTTAGGCCCGGTTTCTGTCAATGCCACTTTGGTAGCAGACGTATTTCCAGCGGTAACCAGTACGTAACCATCCTCCGGTTTAGTCCAGTCCTGATTCAGCGCGGCTTTTAGCTCCAGCGTGACGACATCGCCAGGTTTCGCGTTGGTAATGGGTTGATTCTGTTTATTCAGGATGCGAACGACGTGGCTTCCAAACGTCGAGAAGGTGACAGAGGTCATCCAGGCCCGGTTGGTCAGGCACCAGCCTTCTGTTGCATACAAATTCGGACGGTCACTGAGTGAGGCTGAGTCAGGGTTGAACGGAAAACCACTATTCGTAGGCGAACCATCGATAGTGCCCCGGCAATAGGCCAGCTCACCAGCGCCGAATGAGTGAATATAAGGCCAGCCCTGTTCTACACCCGCCCAATAGCCATTCAGGGCAACCCGGGCCGCACTCTTGTTGCCTAAGTGACAACCGGACGGATTCAGCCCAAAAACATTGTTTACCTGCGACCAGCCGATTTCCCGCAGCTTTGGATCGTTCAGCACCTGCGCCACGGCAAACAGGGAACCACCCAGACCGCATACTGTGCCGATTTCTTTACTCTTGCGGTGCGCCCATTCCGTGTCCGAATGGGTGCGGTACTGCCAAAGGTTGTTGGAGCGTCTTTTGATGTAATCGGCCCAGGCGGCCAGTTTCTCCTTTGTACCGACCGGGCATTTTTCCGGCTCCAGCATCAGAAACAGGGCCAGCGCCTGGGGCGTAATGTGTTCAGCGTTACGCATGGCCCAGGTGTGCCACTCGTTATCAAAGTTCCAGTTTTTGATGATATCGGTCGCACAATCCTGAGCGTATTTTAGAAAACGCGCCGATTCGCCCCCATTGGGTTCATGTCGCTCAGCCTCGTACATGAGCAGGTTCCGGAGCAGTCCCTGCCCGTAGGCGTTACCCATTTCGTTGAACTCCCGCCAGCCTTCGTCAATCCACTTTTTGCTGTTTACCCAGTAGCGTACCTCTTTCTGCCGCTCGTAAATCTCCCAGCGCTGGAGGCAGGTAGCCCGGTACTGACGGTACGTTTTCTCGGGTAGATATGGCTTCAGAAACGCATGATAGAAAGCACACGTAGCCGCCAGTTGATCGAGCAGGTTCTGGTAATCGAAGCTTTGCATGGGTTGCCCCTGGTAGCCAAATACCCGCGTTCCATCGAAATCACGCAGATTTTCGTAAGCCCCGCCCGCTTTACCGTTGTAACCGACGTTGTTGTAGGCAAACTCGGCATGCCAGAGCAACAGCTTGATAAGGTCAGGCATCTTACGATATTCGGCGTACGGGCGTTCACCGTACTCACCGTGGTCGGAATCCGGCTCGGTATCGTCGGGTGGAACAACCGGGTAGACCTTGTTGCCGTACTGACGTAATTCTTTCGTCCAGCGGTCGAACAGCGCCGGATTGGATGCATAAAGCAATCCTTCAAAAACGGTTTCCAGTCCGTGCCCACCGCCATCGCGCGAGGGACCACCGCCCGTGACGTTGGACGGCAGCAGCGACGTTGTGTAGCCACCCCGTACGTCAATGAAAAACTGATAGGCCAGCCGCGTCGACACTTTTTCCATCAGGTGATCGGCTACCCAGAACGGCACAGACTCGCCATGCCCCGGTACACTGACAATGTATTCTTTCGTAGAACCGGCAGGATTAAAGTCGGTAAAATAGCCGACGTAATCCTTAATTATTCCCTTGTAGACGACCTTGCCCGAACCGGCTTCTTTTACCGTAAACGCCGTTCCATCAGCCGCTCCCGGCACCGTAAACCGTTTGGCTTCACCGAGGTTGTAGCCCGCCTGATTGACAAAGGGCTTGCCTTTGATGGTAATGTTCGGCCGGGGCTGAGCAGAAACTGTCACGAGGCTAACACTGAGTATCAAGCTGGTAAAGAGTAGTCGTACCATCTTTAATGTTGTTCTATTGTTGCCACTCAAACTGCCAGACATCAATGCCAAATGGCGCTAGGCTGACCGTTACCTGTTGCGTGTCGACGGTGTTCTTGTTTGTCAAATTTGTCAATCGGCCGTTGCCGGTCTTAATCACAGTCGGTTGTAGTTTTACGGCTGCCTGCGTAGCCTCGGCGCGGTTGTTCAGCAAGACGATGAACAGCTTTTTTTTGTCCGGCGACAGCGCCGTTACGTATTCAATATTCGGGTTGCCGGGCGCTACAAGGCCTTCGCGGATGATGAGGCTGGCAGGTTGACCGTAGATGGTGCCGGGCGCAAAGCCATACGTCTGGTGCGGGCCAACTTTGGGCGTTACGAACCCACGTGGGAACGTCACCTTGCCGCCCGACCGTAGTTCAGCTTCGGCCATGAGGTAATCGGTAATCCAGCCGATCTGCCACCAGGCATGGTGCGGATACGGACCCGCGCCTTTGTTCATGGTCTGCCAGTAATAGGATGCGACGCTCGTTTTATCGTCCACAAAGGCATGTCGACCAACGGCCGCGGCCCGGGCCATGTCCGCGAACAACGGCTCTTTCGTTAACTCGTACATCCGGATGAACAAACCTGCGTGACTGGCTAATTGAATCGGCCCATGCCGATTGGCTGAGCCGAAAATGCCGCCATGTTCAAAGCCCAAACCCGACTGCGCAATCTCCCAATCCTCTCGCTGAATATCTTTGACATCTTTGACCTTCCGGTTTGGTATGGGGTGGGTGTAGATTGATGTGGTGTAAATCTTCGCCGTTGTAATAGCCGCGTCTTTATATCGGTTGTCCTTGGTCAGGTCATACAGATCCAGCAATGCCTGCGCCGACTGTGCCGTAGCGAAGTCCGGAGCATAACGGGCATCGCCACATACGCCCAGAAAATGGCCTTTTTTGACGGCATTTTCCAGGAACCAGTCGGCTCCTTTGCGGGCGGCTTGCAAGTATTTATCGTCTTTCAATATCCGGTGCGCAACGATCAGGCCGTAGAACGTCGGGCGAGTGTCGGGAATATCCTGAAAGGCTTCCTTTTCGGTGGGTTTGTCATAGGCGACGGCCCAGCTACCGTCTGGTTTCTGCCACTGCAACAAGCGGTCGGCCCCGAGCCGTAGACGCTCTTTCAACGCCTGGTTATCCGGCTCGAACAACAGGATGTTGCCCATGTCGAGCATCGTGTAATACGTCAGGCCGATGGGTTCAACCACCTCGCCCCACTCTTCCACAAACTTCTTCGACTTGGCCAGATAGTACTGCCCCACAGCCGCGCCTTTGAAAAATCCATCCTGCGTTTGTTGCTGCGTCAGCTTGAAATTCAGGGCGTAGGGCAGTACTTCACGCGTCAACTTTGGGTCGCCGGTCGCGTTTGCCAGCATCCACATTGCGCCGTAGTCGGAGTTTTTCATGGCGTCTTTGTTCGACCCAACTACCCCGCCGAGGTACGACTGCCCACCAATTTTCAGATTCTGATACTCCTCCACATTCCAGAGTGACGTAACCGGATCAGTCAGGTACTGGTGCATCTTCTGAATCCGGTCAGTCAGCGACTGCCTGTTCTGCCGCAACGCCAGCGATTCCCTGAACAGGTACACATCATACACTGCGTGCTTCAACGTATTGAACCAGTCGCCATTGTTCAGAGTGATGCGGAACGAATACGTCAGCACATCGCCCGCCCTGAACTGCGATTTGGGTTCACCCAGAATCGGATAGTATAACGTCGGGCTGAGCTGCGACTTCCGGTTTTTGTGCGACAAACCAATGTTCCAGTCCTCCTGCGTGATCTTGTCGACCGCCCACGGATCGCGGCCCAGCGACGGGTCGGGTATCACAGCGATCGTCTGGCCCGCTTTTGTCGTCACCATCGGGCATAGCGTACTGGCGCACCGTTCGCGGTAGATGACTGGCAACTCGGGCACTCCCTGACCGTAGGCATACGCCCGCACGAAATCTTTCTGGATCGCATTGCCCTGGAAATACCCCGGTACCGTCGCCCAGGCCAGGTCGTTTTCCGAGACAGCAACCACCGTCGGACTGGCCGAGGAGTAGTAGCCCGGTTTCTTGACGGTAATCGTCTGTTTAATGACTACATCCGTCGGAAATTTCGGATCGAGCAACCATTCTGAAACGACCGTGGCTACGTCGGTCTCCTGTTGAAAGCGAACGCCGTTTTTTCCGGTTTGCTGCGCTTGTTCAGGAAAGAAATGATACGCCCTTCCGGCCGTGTTCAACCCAACGGGACTGGTCGTCTGCCGCCACTGGTCCTGCTGATAGTGGTACTTTGGTCCCGGAAACTCCTCGCCCGTATTCGACGTAAACGTCCGTTCGGGTTCGGCAGACGGCTTTTCGGCCGAGTAGAGCAGCGTGTTTTCGCCGGACGGATTGGCGACAGGCCTCCACTGATTGCCTTGCCTGACCGAGACCTCCCGCAGACGCCAACCATCAGTTGCCTGTTCCCAACGAAGTCGAAGCTGGTCGTTTTCCAACGCCGGTTTCAAGGCCGTCTGAGCTATTGCCCCGCTATTCCATAAAGACAGCAAGACGTACAAAAGATACAATGTTCTCATACCATACAGAATGGCTGTTTGTTGTTGGTCTACTTCCAATCCGGGTTTTGCTCCAGTTGCGGGTTAGCATTCAACTCATCCAGCGGAATTGGGAAGTACTTGTTACGGGCCTGCACCGTCCGGGTTGGATAAACATTGTTGACAGCCTTAGGCACTTCCGTCAGGAATTTACCGGTGCGAGTGAGGTCGTACCAGCGGTCACCCTCGGCAAAGAATTCCCACGAACGCTCTTGGATAACGGCATCGATGAAAGCTTCTTTGCTTAACCCAGTCCTCAGATCGTCAAGACCTGCCCGCTTTCGAACAGCGTTGATGTAGCTGTAGGCCGTGGCTGTTGGCCCGTTGAGTCGGACTTCGGCTTCGGCCGCGATGAGATACATGTCGGGCAGGCGCAAGATGGGAATATTCGGCAGGTTACCAGTTGTTGAGATGGGGTCCTGATATTTTTTAATCAAAACGCCCTGCGTCGTAATCGGCGTGATGCTTCGTTGAGGCACTACTCTGCCACTTCTGTCCACGTAGGTTGTGTCAAGCAATTGGCGCCGTTTGTCCTTTGGGTCAAAGGAGTTGAAAAACGACTGATAAGCAAACATGGAGCCGAACGACGTCCGGGCATATTCGGCTCCCGCGTTACCGGTTGGTCCACACAAACCGGTTAATTGATGTCCACGGCTGGGGCTGAAACCGCCCTCCGATTCAAACGCCCACATGTTTTCTACTCGAGCCGCGTCTTCGCGGTCGTAACGGTACACATCCCGAACGTCGGTCATCAGAGAGTACTTGCCTGAGTTAATTACTTCCTGTGCCTTTTGTAAGGCTTTGGCCCAGTCTTCGTTATACAGAGCCGCTTTGGCGTACAGGGCGCTTATTGTTTCTTTTGACGGACGACCTTTTTCTACTGTTGGACCGGAAACGAGCCCGGCCGCAGCAGCCTGCTCCAGATCAGCGTATATCTGCTTGTACACGTCAGCTTTGGCACTTTTACCCACAATGGCTTCAGCCTGCGAAACACTGGCTTTCGTCTTCACAGGAATATCACCGAAGTTTTTGGCCAGCGTCCAGTGATAAAACGCCCGCATGAAATACGCTTCGCCCACGATCTGGCTTCGGCGCGTTGCATCCATGTTCGCACTGGGTACCCGCTCGATAATCCAGTTGGCTTTCTCAATACCGTCGTAGCAGGAGGCCCATATCTGCTGAGGAGCTTCGTTCAGTCGGCCAGCCGTCCGCTGGGTAGTATAGTTCGGATCATACGTAAACAGCGTCAACGTATTACGACCGACTACCGCTCGTGGATAGCACTGGTCCGCGCTAAAGTCTGACGCCAGCGTCATGGCCGGACCGGCGCACATATCGGCCAGTGGGTCATACACGGCAATCAGCCCTTTCTCGGCATCCGATGCCGTCTTATAAAAAGCCTCGGTATAAATGGAGGAATACACGGTCTCGTTCAACTCACAGGCTGTGAGACACAAAGTAGAGAGTATAGGAATGACTATCTTTTTCATCTTATTTAATGAGTGAATTAAAGAGACAGGCCCCTGTTAAATGGTTAGGCTATTCGCTCATTCGCAATTAAAATGTAACCTGCAATCCACCCAGGAACGACCGGGCAGGGGGATAGACTAAGTTGTCGACTCCAATGACGGTGTTGTTCCCGGCGAAGGTGTTGACTTCCGGGTCGAAACCGGTGTAATTCGTGATCGTGAAGAGGTTGTTGGCGCTGGCGTATACTCGAACCCGCTCAATGCCCTTGAACTTCGGCAGGGTATAGCCCAACGTAATGTTCTTGCAGCGGAGGTACGAGCCATCCTCTACAAAGCGGTCGCTGACGGGCAGGCGACTTCCCTGAGCGGCACTGGCGTACTCGTTATTCGGGTTTGTAGGCGACCAGCGATTGACCACGCCTTTCAGCAGATTACGCTGACCCAATGGTGTCTCAAAAGCAAACCGCGCCTGGTTGAAGATTGAGTTACCCTGTGTTCCCGACAGAAAAGCACTAAAATCGAAGTTCTTGTAAGCCAGATTGGTTGAAAAACCGAAGATGAACGTTGGGTTCGGGTTGCCGGTGAAGATTTGGTCGGCCGAGTTGATGGTACCATCACCGTTGATGTCCCTGATTTTGTGGCCACCCAATCGCCCGTCGTAGCCCGGCAGAATCGTTTCGCCGGTTTGGTTAATACCGTCGAATACATACGTCTTGAACATGCCCAGCGGTTGCCCGACGCTCAGTACGCTGTAGGTTGTCACAAACCGTTCGCGCGTGACACCACCGTCCAAATCAACAATTTTGTTGCGGTTAATCGTAGCGTTAGCGGATACATCCCACCGAACGGCTCCCTGAAGAAGGCGGGCGTTCGTAGCCAGTTCTATCCCCTGATTTTGAAGACGGGCAAAGTTCCCGACAATACTACCGTACCCCGACGAAAGCGGTAAGCCTTTGACATACAACAGGTCACGAGTGTCTTTATTGTACACGTCCATGACCAGACTCAACCGATTGTTGAACAAGCTAAGGTCCAGACCAATGTTTGTCTGAATGGAGCGCTCCCAGCGCAAGTCCGGATTAGCAATACCCGACGGGTTGATCCCGGTCTGGTAAACATGGTTGAACTGATAATCACTACCCGACGCTGACACTGTAGCCAACGACCGGTACGGACTAATGCCGCCCGCGTTTCCGGTAATTCCCCAACTGGCGCGCAATTTTAGATCCGTTAACCAGTCAATGCCTTTCAGAAATGGCTCTTCGATAATACGCCAGCCCCCCGACACGGCCGGGAAAAAGCCGTATTTGTTATTTGCCCCAAACTTACTCGAACCGTCCACCCGAGCGGTCAGATCCAGAAAGTAGCGGTCCTTAAAGCCGTAGTTGATTCGACCGAGGTAGGAATCCAGGCGCTCTTTCGAGCGAAAACTACTGACTGTACGGTTGAGGGCCAACTGCAAAGCCTCGTTAGCTGTTGCGTCGTTCGGGAAACCATTGGCATTGATTACGTTCTGGTCGTACAGATTGCTCTGCGTTGCAAACACCCCCGTAATTTTCAGCGAGTGCTGAGCTGCCAACGCAGTGGCATAGGTCATGATACTTTCGTGCAGTAGAACGGTGTTACTCTCATTCGTTTTCGAACCTGAACCCGAGTTATCGTTCAGGTCGTTACGGGAGACAATCGAGCGGGGCGAATACACGTCGCGTAACCGGTTATCGAGATCAACATTGAACGACGCCCGGTACGTCAGTCCTTTCAGTAATGACGCTTCACCATAGAAGTTAGCCAGGGTTCGGCGGATAGCAATCTGGTTTGAGATAGCGGCCAGACCGAGCGGGTTGGCCACCTCGCGGTATTGCCCGTTGGCCTGCTCACCAAAGGGAAAAATACTGCCATCTGGCCGGTAAGGCTGTAAGGTCGGCGGAGCCCCTACGGCCGCACCCAGAATGCTGCTCGTCACCACATCAGCATCCCCCAGGTTTTGCGTACCGTACGGTACATTCTTGCTGACAGAATAGCTACCCAAAATGCTGGCGCCCATTTTAACGCGCTCGCTAATCCGGTGGTCGAGGTTTACACGTACGGAATAGCGCTTAAAACCCGAGTTGATAACGATTCCCTGCTGGTCAAAATAGTTAGCCGAAACCGCCAGTTGGGTCTTCTCCGAGCCACCGTTAATACTTAGCTGGTGATTTTGAATAGGAGCCTCCCGAAATATCAGATTCTGCCAGTTGACGCCTTCGCCCAAACTGGATGGGTTCTGGTAAAAATTATTCCGGAATACCTCATTCTCCAGTTGCGCAAATTCAGACGCATTAAGCACCGGCAGTTTTCGGTTTACCTGCTGCGTTCCGTAATAGCCGTCGTAGGTAACACGTGTTATACCAGCTTTACCCCGCTTGGTCGTAATCAGAATAACGCCGTTGGCCGCCCGTGATCCGTAAATTGCCGTTGCCGACGCATCTTTCAGAACTTCAACCGACTCAATATCATTCGGGTTAATGGTCGACAATGGACTAACGTCATTAATACCTCCACCATTCGAAATCTGAATGCCGTCAACAATGTACAGCGGCTCCGACGTGCCATTAATGGAGTTCGTTCCCCGAATCCGTACGCTGATATTGCCACCCGGTGCGCCCGAGTTCTGATTGATCTGAATACCCGAAACGCGGGCCTGCAACCCCTGCGCTACGTTGGCAACCGGTGTCTGCACAATGTCAGCGGCTTTCACGGACGCGATAGAGCCCGTAGTTTCAATCTTGCGCTGCGTTCCATACCCAACCACGACCACTTCCGACAGCGACCGTTCGTCGGACGACAGGCTCAGGTCGATAGTGGAGCGGTTACCTACGGCAACTTCCTGCGAAGCAAAGCCGATGGATGAGAAGGTGAGCGTCGCACCCGCCGGAACGCCTGTCAGGGAATACCGACCATTTGCATCGGTTGTGGTGCCTTTCTGGGTACCTTTTATGACAACGTTAACGCCGGGTAATCCCTCGCCGGTTTGGCTGGTGACGCGTCCCGCCACGGTGCGATCCGGTGTTTGCGCAATGGCCATCCCGCACGTGGACAGGACAAACCAGAACAGGCAGAAGAGGTGCCTCATACGTGAAGTAAGATTAAGGTTAGTATCAAGTAAGCTTCTTGGAAAAAGTAAAAATCGGACTAATAAACAGCGTTGATTAACAGACACGATTAGCAGACTTTGAGACGGAAGCTATTAGCCCGAATTGACTTTTCAAGTGAAATTCATAGATTTATCCAACAGAAAACACCGGGAACGTTCCCGGTAACGAAACCGATAGGTGGTGATTCTCTTTGAGGTACTGGCAAAGCTGAACATACCAGTTGTGAGCTTGGCAGGCCTGCCACATACTACCAAAATCTCGTATCACGGAAAAAGACAATTCACATGGTTAAATGTCCGCATTGTCAGCAGGTTGACGCGATCAATAAGACAGGAATTGTGCGGGGGAAACAACGCTATTTCTGCAAGTCGTGCCAGGTGCATTTCAGCTTCCCAACCGCCGAAGCTACCCGCCCGATGCGACGGCATCAGGTTACGATTGTTGATATTGCGAAGGAGCTGGGTATTTCAAAGTCAACGGTGTCCAGGGCGTTGCGCGGGCAGTCCGATATTCATCCGGGTACCCGACAGGCGGTCCTGGACGCGGTCAAGCAATTCGACTACCAGCCTAACCTGCTGGCACACAGCCTGGTAAAAAGCCGCACAAACACCGTTGGCATTATAGTGCCGGAGTTTGTCAGCTTCTTTTTCCCCAAGGTGATTATTGGTGCCCAGAACGTCCTGGCCGACGCAGGTTACAATGTTGTCATTTGTCACTCCAACGAATCGTACGAAACAGAAGTAGCCAACGCCAGGGCACTACTGGCTAGCCGGGTGGACGGTCTGCTGGTATCGCACACCAAGGAAACCCGTAATTTTGAACACTTCCGGGCGTTTCAGCGTCGCGATATTCCGGTGGTGTTTTTCAACCGGTTTTGTGAAGACATGACTGTATCGAAAGTAACGGTCGACGATCAGGCGGGGGCATTCAGGGCCGTTGAGCACCTGATCCAGACCGGTCGCCGACGTATCGCCCACTTAGCCGGCCCCGATAGCCTGGCCAACAGTCGGAACCGGCTGAACGGCTACCGTGATGCCCTCAGGCAGTACGGCATTGCCGAAGAACCAGAACTGGTTATCTCCTATGATCTGACGCTCGAAAAAGCAAACATTTACATCAACCACCTGCTGAACTTGCCCCAACCACCCGACGCCCTGTTCACCATCAATGATCCGACGGCGATCGAAGCACTGCAAGTGATCAAAAGCCGCGGTCTGCGCATTCCCGACGACATTGCCATTGTGGGATTCAGCAACGATCCGGTATCCGCCTTGGTAGAGCCGGGTCTGACAACAGTCTCACAGCCGATTAATGAGATCGGGCAGGAATCCGCACGGTTACTGCTCCGGCAATTGACCAGCGAGGAAAAATTTGAACCTCAGACGGTTGTATTACCCACCGAGTTGATTGTGAGAGGGTCGACGGTTGCGTAGCCTGGCCCGCTGGTGCGTATCCTGACCGTTGATCCAGGTTACATCAACGCTCTGCCCTGACCCACCGACCACTATTGGCATCGATGCGGATGGGTTGGCTGAGGTTAATCGGCTCACTCGTTACCGCGTCTTTTGCGTTTTTGTACCGCATCGTACCCGTCGCCAGGGTTACGCTTTTGGCCGGACCATCATTGACCAGAAAATAATGGTCGGCTTGTGGGCTTGCCAGACGATAGGCAATGGCTCCATCGCAGGTGTAGGGGGCCTGATACGGTCCAAGCGTACTGGCAAGTAGTTGTTTTTCGGAGGCTGCATTGTTCGGTCTGAAGCACATCCGAGCGGCTTCGTAGCCCAGCACAACGGCCGTTCCCTTACCAAACCGGTGTTCTGTCACGGCCGGTTGCCCATCGTCGTAGCGGCTAATGACCTTTGCTTTCGTAGGCAGAAGACTGGCAATCATGCCCGTCACGGTTGTCTCACCCAGCTTATACGTCCGGTTAGCACCGGCCCCCTGGTACTCGCGAATCGTTACGCCGGTTAGCCGCTCAAATGGCGTTCCGTCGTTGGTTGGAAACAGCGCGGCATAGTCATCGTAGTACGCCGAGGGTACATCCAGCACCAGCCGCCCACCCTGTTCAACGTAGGTCGTCAGCAGTTTCAGCAACTCATCGCTCAGACTCAGTTCAGCAGGCAGGTAGATGACCTTATACCGTGGCCCCAGCCCTTTTTTCAAATCCGGCACGGTAACGTACTCAAAGGGTACGTTGGCGTTGATCAGCGCCCGGCTAACCCCCACGCGGGCCTGCATCGGCCGGTGCTTAAATTCATCGCGGCCCGATTCGGTCATGGCCGCCCACATGGCTTCGTTGTGCCAGTCATACAGCACACCGACGACCGGCTCCTTATGCGCGGCCCACAGCTCGTCGCGGTAGCGGTTGGCGGCTTGCCCAATCTGCCCCATTCGGATGGCGCGGGGCGTCACCTGGTTATGGCGGTCCAGTAAGGCGTATTCACCGGCCTCCCAGCCAGCCGTGCGGGCGTTGTAAGCCCAGGCACCCCAGCCACGAAACCCGGCCGCGATCTGGCTCAGCAGAAATTGCGTAATGGTGCCTTCATCAACCGTGAAGTCGGCTCCACCGCCCCTACCCCCGCTAAATTGCTGCGGTCCACCAGTCGACTCCCAGGTAGCCGCCCAGCCGCCTTTGAAGAAGTCATTGGCTAATGACGCCTGCATGTAAAACGGCCGTACCAGTTCGTAGTTCACCTCGCCATAATGCCAGGCAAAGTGAATCGACGGGTAGAATGAGCCGTATTGAGTCATCAGATCGGCGATACGTTCCAGATCAACGCCATACCAGGCCAGCGGGTGAAACAACCCGATTTCGCCCCCACCCCGAAACACCGCGCTGGAGTCGAACGCCCGGAATTGTTCGCAGGTCTGCCGGATGCTCGCGATGCCATGTTCGGCTTTGAAATTAAGGATGTCATGCAGATGCCGGTATTCTTTGCCGCCCAGTTTATCGTAGCGTTGCTCAAAATCATCCCACGACTGAAATGGCTCAGTCTCGCCGGGCTGCAAACCCGCATGGTGCTGGTTCCATGCTTTATTCAACTGCCCGATGGTGCCGTACTGCTTCCGAACCCACTGCCTGAACTGTTGCTTACCACGCTCGGTCAGGTCGAAGCCGCGCCCACCAAGTTCCGGTTCATAAGCCACGCTGCGATCCTTGAGCGGCCTGCCATTTGTTTTGATATAGGCTTGGGTATTAAGAATCCGACGACGCAACACCTCCGTCTGATATGCTATTATGCGCGGGTGTCGTCGTACTTCCGTCATGGGCGTTTGAAGCGGGATAGCCAGCTTTTTGAGCAAATTGTCCGTAATGGCCTCCCAGCCACCTTCGCCGTACCACCACGGAATAATGCCTTCCTCCAGTGCCATCAACTGCACCTGCTCGATCGTCCAGCCGGGTACGGTCATAATCTGCTTAAGGGCGTTGAAGCCCAGGCGTTTCATGGTGCGAAAGTGTTCGCGGATTTCTTTTTCACCTTCGCCCGGCCGCTGCACGTACACCGCTCCGACCGGTATAGGCGCGAGTTGGCGGTATTTGGTTTGTGCTCGTGATTCGTGCAGGCGGTCGTAGAGTTTGTGTAAAAATGGGTCGCTGGATTGACTGTAAGCTGTAGTTGAGATTAACCAGACCAACAAAATTGTTTGACTGACCGCCCTTGATTTCAGCATCACCGCATTATAAAGTTATAATTCACTATTGACCTTTGATTACTTAGGGCATTTTAAGATAACTTCTGTGTCTTACCCCCAACCCCCTGAAGGGGGCTTAGCGCTGCTAATGTCAAGTTTTTGGTTCAAGCGGAGCTAAGCCCCCTTCAGGGGGTTGGGGGTAATATAAAGTATATATTCATTCTTTCATCGCTTCGTAAAGGTGGCCGTAAACAATACCGGTCGGCCGGCCCAGGCAGACGTACTATTCTGGTTTGCCGCCGTAATCGGCACCTGCGGCAGGTTGGCTACGTTAGTTGGCGACTGGAACGACAGCACCAACCGCGATCCGTTCAGTTCCTGAATGGAATAGGCGTAGTTCTGGTACGTAGCGGGTGCAAAGCTGGCTGAGTTATTCGCTCCAACCGATACGTTGCCGTGCGACACGATGTCGTAATTCCAGCGGGTAATTTGCCCGGCCGTGCGAGTGGCTACGCCAATCCGGAGCAACGAACCACCCTCGGTAGCGCCCGTCACGAAAAAGTAGCCACGCTGGCGAATACCCCGGTTGGCCAGGTAAAACGTATCAAGGCCGGTCGTAGCGGCATTTCCAAAGGTCAACGTATCCGTAAAGGCCGTGATCGGATTGGGACGACCAGCCACCAGCAACGGTTGCGTCGTGGGCGTCAGGCGAATGGCCGTATCACGCTGGTTGGGCGCTAAGCCGATCTGATAACGCATGGTCAGTTCGGTGGGGAGCCAGGTACCACGAAGCTGACTCTTTCGGGTTTCATCGGCCGATATACTGGGTAATGTTTCGTCCTGGCAAGCGACAAAGGCTACACCGAGCAGGCAGATTATCAGGATGTTGATTCGTTTCATGAGGGTCAGGATTAATCGTTCTGTGTAGCGAGCGGATTCCGATCCAGGAAGGTCTGCGGTATTAAAAACACCAGCAAACGGCTATTCCAGGGCACTTCGTTGCATCCCCCGGCTGCGCAGTCAGCCCGGTTGGGCGACAGTGTCCGGTCGCCGGGGTTAACGCTGGCCCGTCGTCGTTTGAGGTCGTGTACCCGCGTTCCTTCGGCGTACATTTCCCGAACGTATTCTGTCCGTATCTGGTCGAGCAAGTCGGTTGGCGCTGCCGCCAGGGCAGGCAACCCGGCCCGCGTCCGAACGGCGTTGAGGTCTGCCAGTGCCGTGGCAGCATTGCCTTTCCGGGCGTTGGCTTCGGCGCGCATCAACACAAATTCCGCCGACCGAAACAGGGAAACGTTCATGTTCACCCCCTGCGCCGGTCCCAGGTTGGTAGTACCCAGATGGCCCCATTTTTTGGTGAACCACAGCCGATTGGGGCTATCCCAGGCCGCGTTGGCATTGCTGGCCTGCGAGGTATCGATCAGGTTTCGGTAGCGTAGATCCCGCTGGCGGTCGAAGTTGGCGAGGGTTTTGAAGCGCTGACTCAACCGCAGGTTCGGACCGGAGTTCAGGTTGTTCACGTTCGCGAGTTGAGCGGCTGTGTAGTTCGTTTGCAGTACATAACTCGCACGAATCGGTGCTCCATTCGTTGTGCGTGGATTGCGTCCAACCACGTGTACCAGTTCAAAAATCACCTCACTGCGGTTCGTGGCATTGGTTGTCGGCAGAATACCCGCCCGCTGATAAACGTTCCTTAGCAACGTAGCACCCGGCTCCAGCGGGAACCGGTTGGCGCTGCCCGCGCCCAGCAGCCGGTTCGTGACGGCCAGCACGCTGTCCATATTGTCCTGCTGCCAGTACACCCGCGCCATCAGCGCCAGTGCTGCGTATTTGTTGCCCCGTGGCTGAAAATCGACCGGATGCAAAGCGGGATCATAGGCGTCGGGCAGTAGTTGCTCGGCGCGGTGCAGATCATACAGTACACTATCGTAAGCCGCTTTGACACTCAGTCGCGGATACGCCAGATCCCCGAATGTAGACAGCGACTGGAAATTACCGATTGGCCCCGGCTGCGCGTTATCCGGCTGAAAGCCCCACGGATACCCCAGCAATCGCGTTTGCTCAAACACGCACAACGCCCGCACAAACCGGGCCTCACCCTCGATCCGGTTTCGCTGGCGGGCAATGTCCCGGCGCGGATCAGCTTCGCCGGGCGTCTGCACCTGATTCAGGCGCAGGACCTCCAGTACGTTGTTGGCATTGTTGAGCCCAAACGTCGACCATTGCAGAAACTCGGCCTGCGCGCCATAATCCTCTTCGCGGTGCGTCCATAGGTACACCCGCGATAGTCGGCCGGGGTTATTGCGGAAGTTCGTGTTATTAACCGTCACCAGGTCGCCGAACATATCGCCGATCAGAACAGCGTTTCCTGAAAAGGCAACCTCACGGGCAATTCCTGAATAGGCACCAGTCATCAGAATATCCAGGTCCTCAACGGTACGCAGATTTTCGCGCGAAATCAGCGTTGATGAGGTTGGTTCGGCGATGAACTTTTCGCAGGCTGTTAAACCGCATAAGAGAGCGATGAATAGTAGAAAATGTATCTTTTTCATGGCTAAGTTCTTTTATACTCACACCCCTACAGGGGGCTTCTGCTCAACAATGAAGCAGGTGCAGAAGCCCCCTGTAGCGGGTTGGGGGTACTTTAAAATCCCACATTTAACCCGATACTCACCGTCCGAACCTGCGGCAGATCGTTGCTGGTCACCCCCGGCTGGAGGTTGGCCGTTCCCTGCTCGCCCGGCGTATTACCTACACCCGCATTCCGGAAAATCTCCGGGTCCCAGCCTTTGAATTGGGTAAGCGTCAGCAGATTCTGCCCCGTTACGTAGATACGGGCGGTCCGCAGCCGAAAACGCCGGGCCGTTTCCCGGGGCAGCGAGTAGCCAATCTGGATGTTTTTCAGACGGACAAACGACCCATCGTGCAGAAACCGGGTCGACTCAAAGCCCCGGGCATTCGATTGCCATTGCAGCCGGTAAACACCACCTGTTTCTGCCCGACGTACTTCATCGCTCAGGTTGCCGATGCCCGGGACCTCTGTCCGCAGCACCTGCCCGACTGTCGGGTAACTCTGCGAGCGTTCACCCTGGTCGTAGATCCAGTTGCCGTATTGGTAGTACAGCAGGAAGCTCAGGTCAATCTGGCCGAGCGTGAAGGTGTTGGTCAGGCCACCGAAGAAGGTAGGATACGGTGTTTTGCCGGTTTGGATAAACTGATTGTTAGCCGACTGATTATTAATTGTCCCATCCCACAGATTACCCGTGCGTACGGTTTGTCCCGTAACGGTAAATGCCGTCCGGTCGCGTTCGTAAAACAGTTCGTTGCCCGTTGCCGGATCGAAACCGGCGAACGTGGGCATGTAGTACGTCCCCAGCGGATAACCCACAGCCGCAATACTCGGCCCGCTGATGAATTGATACGGATAGTTCAAAAACGACGCCGTGTACGTACTCAGCACCTCGTTTTTGTTGCGGGCGATGTTGAAGTCGGTCGTCCAGCGAAAACGCGGCCGGACGATGTTCTGCGAACTGACGCTGAACTCCAGCCCCCGGTTACGTACCGAGCCCAGGTTCAGCGTCATGGTGTTGTTAATGGTGCCATAGAGTGGGCCAAGGCTGTATTCCAGCAGCAGGCCGTCGGATATTTTGTTATAGAAATCGAACGAACCCTGGATGCGGTTGTTCAGCAACCCAAAGTCAAGCCCCGCGTTAAACTGGCGGGTAGTTTCCCAGCTCAGGTCCTGGTTGCCCGGATTCGTAAACTGCCCGCCCTGAATGCCACCGTAAATGGCTGCGTTGTAGCCAACGTAAGTGAAGGTCTTCTGCCACGAAAAGTTGCCGATTTCAGCATTACCGGTTGAGCCATACGACGCCCGGAGTTTGAGCAGCGAAACGGCTTTCAGGCGGTCGCGCAGGAACGGTTCATCGCTCAGCACCCACCCCACAGATACGCCCGGGAATGACGCAAACCGCCGACCCGGACCGAACCGCGACGAGCCATCGGTCCGAAAACTGGCTTCGAACAGGTATTTGTCCTGAATGGCGTAGTTCAATCGCCCAAAGAATGATACAAACCGAAACGCCGGGCTATCGTCGGTCTGGACAACCCGCGCCGTATCGCTGCCGCCCCGTGCGCCTTCGGGCACGTTTTCGGTAATGAACGTATTGGACTTACCGCTCTGGCTCTGCACGCTGTTGCCAAGGAGAATCTTCAGGCTGTGGTACCGGAACAGTTTCCGGGTGTAGGTCAGCGTATTGTTCGTGTTCCAGGTGTTGTTGGTAGCATCCCGGTTTTCGGCCCTGCCGTTTCCGTTTCGCTCCTGGCCATTAACCCCCGCCGGAAATACCGCCGGTGTTTGCAGCACATCGTTGGTGCTTTTCTGGAAGTCGTATCCCCACTCGGTACGTAACACCAGCCCCGGCAGCGGCTCCACTTGCAGGAAGGCCGTATTGATGCTGCGGGTCGTGTTGACAACGTTGCTGTAATTATTCCGGTAAAACACGGGATTCGACCCGATGTTGATCTGATTACTACCGTAGTTAATGCCGTTGAAATACGTACCGTCGGCCAGTTGTACCGGATAAACGGGCAGGGCCGTCGTCAGGGCATACCGAAATGAGTTACCCAGCGGAATGGTTTGCGTTTCCAGTCCATTGATTGACCCATTGACGCCGATCTGCACCTGTCGGATCGGCCGGTACGTCAGATTAACCCGACCACTCAGCCGTTCGAGCGACTGCCCAATAACGATGCCGTTGTCCCGCCGGTACGACCCGCTGGCGTAAACCGATAGCTTGTTCGTTCCCGCACTGATTCCCAGATTGGCCACCCGGTACGACCCTTGCCGAAGCGTTTCCGAAAGCCAGTCGGTAGATGTGTTATAAAGCGTTGCTGAATCCGCTAAAAACCGACTATTAATGTTTGCATCCGAGCCACTTAGAATCCCTGTGGGCAGTAGGTTTACCAGATTTGAAGGCACTGGTGCCAATCCCGCCAGCCGGTTCTGAGCCGCAGCCCGCTTCAGCACGGCGAAGTAATCAGACGGATTAGTCAAAAACTTGACCCGATTGGTCGCGCTCGTAACGCCTTCCTCATAGCTTACGTCGAAGCTCGGTTTACCGCTTTTACCCTTTTTGGTCGTAATCAGAATAACGCCGTTGGCCGCCCGCGACCCGTATAGCACCGACGCCGACGCATCTTTGAGCACTTCCAGGCTCTCAATATCGTTCGGATTGATTTCGGCCAGCGGATTCATGGCGATTCCGCCCGCACCATACGCCGACGTCAGCACCGGTACGCCATCAATCACAATCAACGGCTGGGAATTGGAATTAATGGACGCGACGCCCCGCACGTTGATCCGCACGGCCCCACCCGGCGTCCCACCGGCCTGCGTAATCTGCACACCCGCTGCCCGACCCTGGAGGGCTACATCGGGACTGGCGGCCGTATTGGTCCGGATTGCATCGGATTTGATGGAAGCGATTGAGCCGGTCAGGTCGCGTTTCCGCTGTTCGCCAAAGGCCACTATCTGCACCTCATCCAGCCCCCGCACGTCGGCCACCAGTTTGATGGTGAGGGTGTTTTCATTGCCGACGGTCACCTCCTGCGATACGTACCCCACGTAACTGAAAACCAACGTAGTACTCCCGTTAGGCAACGTAATGCGGTAGTTTCCCTGCGCATCGGACGACACCCCGCGGTTGGTTCCTTTGACGGTGATGTTAACGCCCGGCAACGTTTCGCCACTCTCGCTATCAACCACCTGGCCGGTCAGTACGCGGTCCTGGTTCGATAAAATAATCTGTTTACCAACAATCCGGTACGTTACCTGAAGGGGCGTAAACAACTCGGCCAGTACCTGCATCAGCGGCTGACGAACGACCTGCACCGACGGTTTCAGGTGCCGGAACCGGTCGTCGCTGTACACAAACGTATGGGCGGTTTGCTGCTCAATATCGCGCAGGATAGAGTCCAGCGTTCGTCCCTCTGCCGACAACGTAACGAACGTATTGTCGCCCAGCCGCCCGGCCGGGAGCACTTTAATAGTACTGGCTACATCCTGCGCCCCAAGAAAGGGGCCGCTACTTAGCATGCCGACCAACAGCCAACCAGTAGTGATTCGATTCATAGATAGTAGGGTTAAACTCGGTTGGGATTTATTCTATTCGCAGCCCGGTCCCTTGATGGTAAGCCGGGATTCAGTCAGTTCGTAATCGAACCGCTTGGTCATGGCAATCAGATTCATGACCTCTTTCAGGCTCTGGTTCTGAAACGTACCCGTCAGCGGGCATTGGCGGAGCGATTCATGTTCGAGGGAAACCGGTGTGCCGTACCAGCGCTCCAGTGTTTTGGCCACTTCGCCCAGTGGAGTATTGCGGAAGACAAGCTTGGACTCTGTCCAGGCGATCTGGTTAGCCGCCACCGTCGACTGCGTCATAACTTGTCGCGATGTCAGCGACTGAACAGCTTTCAGGTTCGGCGTCAGGAACAACGTATCAGATACGGGCTGTATCGTCTGTTCAGCCCGCAAGTCGGCGCGTTTTCTGGCCGGCTGCTTCGGAATAAACGCCACCTTACCCGTTACGACCGACGTTTCAACGATACTGTCGCCCGGATACGCCCGGATGTTGAACGACGTTCCCAGTACGCGTACCGACCCGGTTTTCAGCCGCACCACAAACGGCTGTTTCGGATTATGCGCCACCTGAAAGAAAGCTTCTCCCTCCAGCGATACCTCACGCAATGCGCCCGTAAACGTCTTTGGATAGTTCAGCCGACTGTCGGCGTTGAGCCATACGGTACTGCCGTCGGCCAGGTGAATTTTCGAGCGGGTACCTTTGGGGTTAGCCTGCTGTACCAGCGTCGGCTCAACACTTCGGCTCTGGTAGACGTTCCAGCCGATGACCAGCCCGACGAGTACAACGGATGCAGCCGCGACCCAACCCAGCCACGAACGCTGCCCAATCCGGCGGACAGCCGTACCTGTCTCCTCTTCGGCTTCAATACGGCCCCAGACCTGGTTGAACGCCACCGACGTTGCCAGCGATGATTCCGTGGGGGGCGAAGCCTGCCAGTGTTGCCGTAGCGCATCGACCAGCGGCTGCGATTCGGGGTTAGCCTTCAGCCACTCGTTGAACGCCCGCCGTTCATCTTCGGTCGCTTCGTTCGCGAAAATCCTGCCGAGTAGTTCCCAATCAATCGATTCGTTCATCGTTCACATGGTTTCATCTGCTAAGACAGTGTTTGGCCTCAACAACCCGTAAACGATTCAAGAAAAATTTTGAAAATTTTAAGGCAAGAACCCGTCAGGCATTAATCAATGAGAGTCACCCAGAGCAGCAGCCAGTTTTTTGAGGGCAATACCGATCTGAGTTTCTACCGTTCGGGGGGAGATTTGCAGCAGTTCGGCCGTTTCTTTGTATGACAGACCTTGCTCCTTTACAAATTGAAAAACAAGACGGCACTGCGGAGGAAGGTTGTTGATCGCCGTCTGTACTTTCGACTGGGTTTCCTGAAATTCGACGGCTTCGTCGGGGGTTTGATCGGGACCGGCCAGGCCATCAATCGGTACGTCGTGGAAACTCATCAGGACCGGGCTGCCTTTTTTCTGCAACTGATTCAGGCAATGGTTACGGGTAGTGGAGAAGAGATAGGAGCGAAAATTACCGACCGCAGGTAACGTCTGCCGAATTTGCCAGATTTTAACGAATACATCCTGCACGATCTCTTCAGCCGTTTCGCGCACTTTGAGGTAGTATACAGCCAACCGGAGCAACTGCGGATAGAACACGTCAAACAGCATCCGAAATGCCCGGCGATCATCGTGCCGGGCAATGCGGTCGAGCCAATGCTGTAGTTGCTCCGAAGTTGCTTTCACTCAGGCAATTTCTGATTATTCTTCAATATTTTCCTCAAATAGTGGCAAACATTAAAAATAATCAGTTTGTCTCGCCCAAGCCAGAAAGATCAGGCATCTTCCAGTAATGTCCGGAACGATACGTAACGGTCCCGGTAGCGGTCGTGGTGTTGCCGCTGATGGGCCTGAGAAAAATCGTTCTGGTAGATTTCGTAGTCCTCCAGCGTATTGAAGAAATACTGGACGGTATAGGTCACCCCGCCGTTATCGAGTTCGGTAAGTAATCGGAGCACCTTGCTGCTGACGGGTAACCCCGTAGCCATGACGGCGGGAATGTGTTCAGCTTTCATCCACCGGAGCCAGTCCTGCTCCAGGGTTGCATCGATGTTGACGGTAACATTGTAAAGAATCATAGAGCACGAACAACTCTTTTCAACCGAAAGTTGACATTTTGTCTTTTTCTTTGCCTGGTAAACGTTTACCTACTTCTTCAGATTATGTATCCTGGACTTGTTCATGCTCACTCGGGGCTTCGCTGGATAGCCCTTATTTTATTACTTGCAGCCGTTGTGGTCGCGTTTCAACGCTGGCAGGGTCGCTCCGGCTACACGGACGGTAACCGTAAGCTATACCTGTTTACCCTTATTTCCGTCCATATTCAACTGGTGCTGGGGCTGATTCTGTATTTCGTCAGTCCTAAAGTGCAGTTCGACGGTGCGTTGCTGAGCGATAAGGTATACCGCTTCTACACCGTTGAGCACATCACGGGTATGCTGGTGGCCATCGCCCTCATCACGGTCGGCTACTCGCGGTCGAAACGCGCCACCGACCCCACTACCAAGCAGCGGTTTGTCGCCATCTGGTATGGTCTCGGGCTGCTGCTTATTCTGGCTCTGATTCCCTGGCCGTTCCGTATTCCCGGCGCGGGCTGGTTCTGATGATGGCTGAGTTTCAAATTTCTGTCATCCCGACGTCAGGACCGGGCCGCCGGGATGACAGAAAAAGCACATTGGAGACTTTCAGCTCGTTTGTTCACTACGGGCGCATGAGCCCATATCGACCCGTTACTTCCCCGCAAATCGGCTGCTTTCGTGGCTTGACACCCAGTCGAGCGACGAGATAGCCGCAGCGAGCGACAGTTCTCCCGCGGCTACGACCCCAGCCATGATTTCGGCCAGTTTGTTCACCTGGCCGGGACCGAAGCAACCCATCAGCTCCAGACATTCCCGCTGCGTTGGTAGGGCGGTGCCGCCCCCCACCGTGCCGATAACCAGCGACGGCAACGTAACCGAACCGTACAGATCACCTTCGGGCGTAATCTCCGAATACGTAATGGCCGCCGAAGATTCGGCCAGGCAGGCCACATCCTGCCCCGTCGCGATAAACAGAGCCGCTAAACCGTTGACTGAATGCAGGCCGTTGTTGTTGGTCCCCGCCAGCCGCGCCCCTACGTCGCCGATGCGGGCGTGTCGGTGGAGCTGCTCAGGTTCGACTTGTAGCTCCCGGATCAGCAGATCGCGGGGAATGCGCACCTCTGCCGTTACGCGTTTGCCCCGGCTCCTCAGTACGTTTACCTGCGACGGCTTCTTGTCCGTTGCCAGGTTCGATTCCAGAAAAAAATGGTCAATACCCTCAACCTGCTGCAGGATGTAATTACAGGCCGCCAGCGTCGCCTTACTGACCATATTCTGCCCGGCCGCGTCGCCGGTCGAATAGCCAAAGCGCAGGAACGCCAGCCGGCCGTTCAGGTAGCTATCAATGTACCGTAGTTTAGCGAACCGCGAGGTCGATTCGGCTTCGGCTGCCAGTTCTGGCTGGTGCTCGTTGACCCACTGCACAAACTGACGGGCTTGTCGGGCATCTGCAAACTGGAACACCGGTGCCCGCTGCATCCCGTCGTCCTGCACGGTACACGTAACGCCACCGCTGAGGTTGATCAACTTCATGCCCCGGTTATAGCTGGCCACCAGTGTTCCTTCGGTGGTGGCCATAGGAATCAGGAATTCCCCCTGCGCATGTTCCCCGTTGACCCGCAGCGGTCCGGCTACGCCGATCGGCACCTGTGCCACCCCGATAAACTGTTCGCAATTGCCCGTTACCAGAGCGGGATCGAACGACTGACGAGTTACGTGCTGAAGATCAACCCCTGCAAACTGGCCTACAAACTGTCGGCGCTGGTCGATCGCTTCGGGACTGTAGTCATTGACCGGGTCGCGGGGAACACCGGCAGAGCGGCCCTGGGTTGCTGCTTCCGTTTGTAGTTCATCCTCGACCCGCAGCGTGATGGTACCGAACGGTTGGGTATGCAACGTAATTTCCAGTGTATGCAGCCCGGGCGTCAGGTGGTCGGCATTTGCCCGCACCCGCACCGACCGCCGAAGCGGAAAGTCCAGTGGCTGTGAAGCTGAAATGGCACTTACGGCTACGGGTTCTGCACCATCAGGTTCAATTGTAAAGATGTCGGCAGGGTATTCATGTCCGTCAATCAGAGCCCGTTGCAGGCCCGTAAACCGGGCATCGGCCAGGCGGTTCTTGAGCGAGAAGGTAAAACCAACGCTGGTGTTACGCAGGCTTTGGCGCGTATAAAGCTGCTTCAGCAGCACATTCGGAAGGAATCGAAACACCGTATAGAGGAAAATTTGTACGAAAAGAATGACTAAACTAGCGACCGGCTGCTAGTATCATCCATCGATACGTAAACCGACCCGCCCTAAATTGGTTTGGACTCTGTATGCTCAACGTCTCCATCATCATCCCTACGCTGAACGAAGAGCGTGACCTGCCGCGAACACTTCGCCTGCTCCGGCGCCTGTGTCCCGAACCGCTCGAAGTGCTGGTGGCTGATGCCGGGAGTACCGACCAGACCGTTCGGCTGGCGAAAGCCGCTCAGCAGGACTATCCCCGGCTGCGGGTCGTGGCCTGCCCACAGGTAGGGCGGTCGTGTCAGATGAACCATGCCGCCAGACAAGCCCGGGGCGACATTCTGTGTTTCCTGCACGCCGATACGTCCCTACCCGACGACGCACTTTCAGTGATCAAACGGACCCTCAACGACCCCAGGATTGCCGCCGGTGGTTTTATTTCGGTTATGCGCGGACCAACTAAAACGCGCTGGCTGACGTCGTTTCACAATTACATCAAGACCTACTATGCCCCCATGCTGTTCCGGCCGCATCTGTTCTTTTTCAAAGGTGCCCGGCTCCTGTTTGGTGATCAGGTGATTTTCTGCCGACGGGAGCAGTTTTTGGCCGTGGGTGGCTATACCGATAATATGCCGATCATGGAAGAAGCCGACCTGCTGCTGAAACTGGTACGCTTTGGTCGCATCCGGCAGGTAAACCGCGTCGTGGAATCGTCGGATCGGCGCGTGGCTAAATGGGGGTTCTGGAAAGCGAACGGTATTTTCCTGGCGATTGGGTTTCTATGGGGCATCGGTTACCCGCCGGATAAGCTGAAACGATGGTACGATGATATTCGGTAAATCCGAATGCATATGAGCCTATAGTGCGGTCGGATGTAAATATCTAACCGATAGGGTATTAAGCCTGACCATCTCTACATTTCAACGAGTAGAGTTAAGTCTACTTTTCGGCAATACATTCTGCTTGGAGAATCACTTGTTTACAAACCAGCCACTTTGGGATGACCCGTCCTGAAAAGCGTTGACCGTTTGTCCGATCCTGAAAAAAGGTTGTCAGTTTTGGACTCGATGATTGATACTCAAAATTAATCCTGATAGGAGGTTGACACTGCTGGGTGGGTTGTCGATGACCGGGTTGGTAATGTGGGGGAGCTGTTCCCAGTTAATGCCGTCGTCGCTGATGGATTGGCCCCAGTTTTTATTGTTCCTACAGGGACGAGACCATTCGTCGAACATATAAAACAGGTGGTACTTGCCCTTGTAGCGAATCAGGCCGGTGGGGTCGGCGATTTGCCCGGAGGGTGGGGTAATGCACCTGCGGTCGGAGCGGCTGGTTGTAGTGCATGTTGACATACACACCCTTTTTCGGCTCTGCTTTGGGCGCGCCAGCCGGGTTCTGGCCGTGGGCCGCACGTAGGGCGGTCAGCACATGTAAAATCAACCAAAAGTGTCAGACGCAGAGACACGAGCATAGGGTTTTACAAGTTCTTATCGGCAAAGTTCATGAAACGCTCCCAGTCGTAAAGTAGGATGTCGTGTATGCCGTCACGGAGGTGATAGCCGATCGTGTTGCCTATCGCCATGCCGGGCCTGGGCCAAACCGTAGTGCCCAGGCCCGCTTTCCCATACAGTTTATAGACCGGTTCGGCGTTCAGAGCACTCAAAAACTCCCCTTTCGGGTCGGCAAACAAATCCTGGGAAGCACTGGCGATGTACAAAGGCCGGGGCGCAACTAATGCCAGCAAAATATGCTGATCCATAGGTAAATCATTGGGATGCCCCAGATACGTAAAGTAGTTTTTGCAGTACCAAAACGAATTGTTCTTATGGATGTCAAACACGTTCTCCCCGAAGTTGCGACGGGTCAGGGTTGCCCCGCCTTCACCGGAATCGTTGGAAATGGTCATGGCGAACCGGGTATCCTGAACACCCGCCCATAAAGCGGCTTTGCCCAATCGGGAATGGCCCAGCGAAATCGCTTTCTTCGCATCGACCAGCTTGTCGGTTTCCAGATAATCGAGCATCCGGCTCAGGCCCCAAGCCCAGGCCCCAATAGCCCCCCAGTTGTTCGCTTTGGCCGTGTCGCCCAGCATAGACCGGATGCCTATCTTCCACCCGTCCCGGTGGTCGGGTTCGATATCGCCGTAATAGGCCGTGGCGACAGCGTACCCCCTCTCCAAAATAGCTTCCAGCGGCCAACGGCGGGTTTGTACACCCCTTGCCCACTCGTTGGCTTTGTTTTTCACGACGGCAGGGGTACTCATTGTATCCGGGCTATTTCGCATCCACCGCTCCGACAGGGGAATGTCTTTTTCAGCCGTAATGCCGTGATTGCCCACAAAATTCAGGGAGACAAAAACAGGAACCGGTTTTTTGGCCGCCTTGGGTACGTATAGAACCAGTTCGATGGGTAACAGAGTCGGATACTCGGTCACGTAGATATTGATCCGCTTGCGAATGGCTTGCCCGTTCAGTGCATCATGCTTCGTCTCAACGACCTGAAATCGTAGGGTTAATTTTTTGTCGGGCGTATAGCCATACATCGTTTCCTGAAATGTCCTTAACCAGCTGGCCCGTTGCATTTCCCACTGTTTGGCGGTAGTGATTCGGCCACCACCCGGCAAAGCCAGCGGATCGGGCAGGGCAAATGTACCTACGTTGGCCTCGTCATAGTTATTGACAATTTTCTGAGCGTAGGCCAGGCGAACGGTCAGCAAAAGAAGCAGCGTAACTAGGAGCTTGTTCATTGACTAACTTGTTTTACATCCAGAATCAGATTGTTGAGGTAGTATAACACATTTTGGGTAAATGCGCCAGATTACTCGACACGCATCCACTTGGGTGTTAAAAGTGTCTGAGCAATGGTTTTTAAGTAAGAAGAGACAGTTCAGTAATCGCACCGATTTCTATGACCTAAGCAAGGGGTGAGATATACTTTTCGTTATGTTTCTCTTTCCGGCGAACTACCGCATACACTCGGTGGATGAGCCGCTTCGGCGGTCCGATTGTTCCGAATAGCATTTAATACCGCCCGGCGGCCCGGCAGCATCTTGTCGCTTCGGCGATCCGATCTTGCCTTCGCCTATTTTTCGTTGGTAATACTTTTGCAGCTCGCCTTCCTTTCGGATGCAGGACATCGCTCCTAAATGAAATAAAGCCTTTAAGCGTTTCCTGACGGACGGCCGCTGCCGCTTGATGACTTACTCGGGTTTTACCGCCCGGCGGACCGGCTCGTATACTGGTCCCTGAGCTATATACAAAGACAGCTACACCTACAAGGCAGTCGGACGGATTTCTATGACTTAAACAAAGGAGTGCGAAAAGTTTTCGTCATAATTTCGATCTTGACGAACACAAGCAAAAATCCGGTGGACCATCTTGTTGCGAACGTTGTTGAGAACTAACATTTTGTTCTTTCCTTCGGCCACCTTGCGTTTGTAATATAGTTTCAATTGAGGACAATGCTGAATGGCCGACATGGCTCCTAAATGAAGTAACGATTTGACTTTCTTGTTGACCATATGACTAACCTGGGGTTTTCCTCTTCGTTGGCCAGAACTCCGTTCAAAGGGCACCACGCCAGCATAACAAGCGAATTTCTTGGGGTCTGAAATGGTCGTGAATTCGTTAGTCGCTACGATGATCTCAGCAGCAGTCGTTTGGCTGATGCCCACTACGGAAGTGACTCGCTCAAAAAGTCGTTTTAGTTCAGGATCTCGTTGAGCCAGTTTTGCAATTGCCTGATCAATTGACTGTAGGTCGGCTTTGAGCGATTTGAGAGAAGCGGCACACGCCTGTTGATCAGCCTTACGTTCTGTTTTTCCAACAAAGCCCTCCGTGTCAGTCAGTGGAGTTTGCAGCATTTTAATCACCTTAACCAGGCGGGCACGCTGTGCAGTTAGACGGTCCAGTTGAGCGATGATGGCTCTGGGAGGTGTCCACAGGCGAGCTTCATCGCGGTTCTTGTAAGCAAATAGGGCAATGCGTTTGGCATCTACTTGATCGGTTTTACCCCGTGTCAGTCCCATACTCTCTTGAATATGAGCGGCTCGTTCCACCCAGATAGGGGCACCCTGTCGGTGGAGTACGTTAAGTAATGGGTTATTGTAGATTCCGGTAAACTCCACACAGAATAAGCATTGTTTTAGACTGGCTTTTGTGAGCTGGCGCAACTCTTTGAGAAACTGAGTGATGCCTCTTTTGTCATTAGTTACTTGCTGATGAAACAAGATTTGGTTGGCTTTAGCAACCGCAAAATCCAGAGTGGCTTTGGATACATCTACGCCAATGAAGTAGTCAAATTGCTGCATAAGTTTACAGGGTAAAAAAATAAGGATTGACCAACGTTTAGACCCCTCAATACCTTTCTTATGGGTCGTAAGCCCGCATTTCTATTTGAAGCGAATGTCTAAAGTAATCCGGCAGGTCCCTGAATCCGTCCATAGGTCTTTCCTTGCCGAAGCCTTAAGGTAATCCTGCCGGAGTTGGTTCTCACAGGTTGTGAGTGGGGTTAAGCTACACGTATAATCTTGGAAACGTGCAACGAGGTAAATCTAAAGGCCGAAGCCGCCATCTGCTTGGGATCCGTAATGGTGGTCATTTCGTTGGTAACGAGCGCACACAAACTTCCTCAAAATGATCAAAAAATGAAATTGGTTCCTCAGTCAGACTACAGCCGTTAGCCGTTCGGGGATCCAACAAACAGGCCTCTATGGCCGGCCGGGTTTGAGCGAGATGGCCTGCCGGACTGCTAAAGTAATAGGGAGCGCATTGGGCCGTTCAAAGGAGGAAAATAGTCACCAATAGATTTTCTTTTTACTCCTTGTAATATTTCACTGCTCGCCGGGTACTAATTGCGTAAACTACGGGTAATATGAGTGAGCAGGAGCAGAACCATACCTTCAACGAGTGGCTCGTTCGGTATAAAGCACTGCTTTTTAAAGTCGTACGATCGTATGCCTGGACGGCTATGGATCAGGATGATCTTTTTCAGGAAGTTATCATTCAGATCTGGCGCTCTGTTCCGGGTTTCAGGGGCCAGGCATCCCCGATGACCTGGATTTATCGTATTGCCCTGAATACGGCTATTAAATGGGTCAATAAAGAGCGCAAACATACGCAGGCAAACCAACCACTCGACCAACTGCCGTCTATTTTATCGGAACCTGACGATCAGCCCGATGAACGACTCACCTGGCTGTACGAGGAAATTTATAAACTCGATGAAATAGATCGTTCTCTTTGCCTACTGCTGCTGGATGGGTTCAGCTACAAAGAAATGGCCAGCATTTTGGGTATTTCAGAATCACATCTGGGCGTAAAAATTAATCGGATCAAAAGCCAGCTTGTTTCAAAATCCAAACAGCAGCACTATCATGGAATTTGACGAATTGCAAAAAATCTGGGATTCCCAGACCAGAAAGCCACTCTGGTCGATCAACGAACAGGCGTTGACCGAGCATATTCTGGCCCAAAAAAGTCAGGTACGCAAGATTACCAACATGACAGAACTGCTCTTACTGATTGCTTACGCCGGAGGTGGGCTTTTCGTGCTGGGCCTTAATGTGATCAACCGGTCAGCGAATGTATTTATCTACCTAATGGCGGGCTGGATGCTGGTTACGGGCCTTTATAGTATGGTCAGTCGGATACGTCGATTACAGACTGAAAAAAAACAGATCGCACCCTGCTTGGTGAATTGGATTATGCCCTTGCCATTGCTACCTATCAGGTTCGTCTCTCTCTCCTCATGCGGTGGAACATGCTCCCCATCAGTGTGCTGAGTGTGCTGGGTGTCTGGACAGATGGACAATCCGTTTGGCCAACGCTGGCCCTACTTGTGTTTTTTGTGGTGGGTTATTATACCACCGGTTGGGAGCACAGGCAATACAAAGCCAGAAAACAGGACCTGGAAAAGCTTCGGAGAAAATTACAGGCTGACTGACGTTTACGTTGCAAGTAGACCACGTAAGACAAATAAACGGCAAAAGACATCGATTTACTTCTTAGTGGTTATCCTGGCAAGGGACTGCCTTCTTTTATTTTGTATTAAGGACTTAACTCAAAAAAGCATGCAAGCGCAATCGACAGACACAAAGACGTTTCAATTAACCCAGAATGGACAATTGTTGGGCGAACTAATCTATCAAAATTTATTTTCGTTCAAAGCCGAAATTAGGCTAGCAAATGGCGAATCATACGCAATTCGGCCCATAGGTATTTTTAGCACACGCATGGCTGTGACAAAAGACGGGGCCGAGCTTGCCAGTTTAACCATGAACTGGTTAGGGCAAGTTGTATTGATGGTTCGGCAAACGCAGGAATATGTATTAAAAGCACCGCTTTTTCAGGGCAAGTACGTATTGGAAAATCAGGATGGTGAATTGATAATTCAGTACGACCCCACGTTCAACTGTCGACAGTTCAATTACAAGTACGACATCAGTTACAAAGCAGCCGCCGAAAACAACTTTCTGGTTTTATTGGGCGTTTATGGGGCAACGTATTACATAGCCACCATGTCGGGTGCTACGGCCGGACTAATCTGAAACCATTAACAGCGTCTAACTATTACCCAATCGTTCACTGGAGATACCAACAGGTCGCCGGTCTGATTGACGCATTGATTCACGGATAGCGACCTGCCGGAGCCAGCTCAAGCGGAGTAGGGCAAGCAAGAACACAGCGCTCTCCATAATACGAACAAAATGGCCGATCTTTCACCAGCAACTGGCTTTATTAAGCCCTTTTTAGTCGTTTCTACAATCTCATTTCCTTGAACTGACGGGCGAACGAGTGATTCTTCCATCACAATGGAAACGCCCAACGCATAACAATATGTTGGGCGTTTCCATTGTGATGAAACACTGAATATGATTTCGTCAGCACAGCGTACTGCTATAATGACCAAAATATTTCACAAAACACTAAAAATCAATAGCTTACATATACAACTTAAACCAGATTATGGGATTTATACGGCCGCTATTCGTGTTATTTATCTGGCAGCCCACAGCGAAAGGTTCGTGATGATTTGACGGGTTTGCCCCTCAACGTCGACATGGTATTGGAACATACACCCGCGGCTTCTACGCCTTTATCTCCTCAACAAAATACCCCTGTACGTACTGCGGATACGCGCTCAGCCCGCATCTGGATGCCGAAGCGCGTTGTGTTCACCCCTGATGCGCTCGACGAGCCATTTGGTCAGCAGATTTACGAGCGCGTTACGGCCCTGAACTTGCCGATCGAGGTCATGAAGAACAACCGCATCACCGGCCTGCGCGGAGCCGACGACCGCGAAACGTACCGTATTGCCAAGAACACGCTGGCGGTTGTTAACGCCCCGAAGAGTGCCTTCCGCCTGCAACCCATTCCGCCCTCGGCCGACTGGCAGATGAACCTGGCTGAAGGTTGTCCCGCCCACTGTCAGTACTGTTATCTGGCTGGTAGTCTGGCCGGCCCACCGGTTGTGCGTGTCTACGCCAATCTGCCCAAAATGCTGGAAAGTACGGCTGCCTATGAAGGTACGTACCCACCAAACCGCAGTTGGCAGGGCACAGACGCTGATCGCCCGACTACGTTTGAGGTAAGCTGCTATACCGACGTACTGGGCATTGAACACCTGACCGGTAGCCTGGCTGAATGTATCAAATACTATGGTACGCGGGCGAAAGGGCAGTTGCGTTTTGTGACGAAATACGACCAGGTGGACAGTCTGCTCGATCTGCCCCATAATGGCCAGACCCGCGCCCGCGTCAGCCTCAACGCTGATACGGTTGCCCGACGGCTGGAGGGTGGTACGGCCTCGGTTGAGGCCCGGCTCCAGGCGATTCGTAAGCTGGCCTTACCGAAGGAGTTGGGGGGTGGCGGCTACCCGATTGGTTTGGTTATCGCGCCAATCATGCCGATTCCGGACTGGCGGGAGCATTACACCGCCCTCCTCGACCGCATCGCCGAGGTGCTTGATTTTAGCCGAACCGCCGGACCGCTGGACATGAACGTCGAGTTGATCAGCCACCGCTTCACGCCCGGCTCAAAGGATGTGCTGTTGCAGTGGTATCCCAACACGACCCTCGACATGGAGGAGGCTACCCGCGCCGAAAAGCGCAACAAGTTCGGCGGCACGAAGTACGTTTACCGGCCGGACGACATGAAAGAACTGAAAACGTTTTTCTATACCGAGTGGCAGAAGCGTTTTCCAAACGCACCGATTCTGTACTGGACGTAGCCCTCACGGCAGCGGTCCCCGCAGGAACCGCTGCCGTGAGAGAACTACCAAACCTTCGCCTGGGCGACTTCAGGCTTGTACAGCTTCTGGCCGGGCTGTACATTAAACGCCTTATAGAACGGCTCGAAATTCGTAAGTGGGCCATTAACGCGGAACTTGGCCGGTGAATGCGGATCGACCGACACCAGCACGCGCTGGGTTTCGTCGCGAATCTTGATGCGCCAGACCTGCGCAAAGCCCAGGAAGAACCGCTGATCAGGCGTTAATCCGTCGATTTTTTCATTGCTCTTACCTTGCTCCGTTAGCTTAAACGCCTGATAAGCCAGCGTCAAGCCGCCGAGGTCGGCCAGGTTTTCACCCAGGGTCAGTTGGCCGTTCAGCCGCAGGTTGTTCAACACGGTGTAGTTGCCGTACTGGTCAACTACGGGCTTTACTTTAGCTTTGAATCGCTCAGCGTCCTGCTTCGTCCACCAATCGCGGAGGTTGCCGTTGGGGTCGTACTGGCGGCCCTGATCATCGAACAGGTGAGTCATCTCGTGGCCGATCACCATACCGATGCCCCCGTAATTGATAGCGTCGTCGGCGTCCTTATCGAAGAACGGGAATTGCAGGATTCCGGCCGGGAACACGATCTCGTTGTTGGTAGGGTTGGCATAGGCGTTTACGGTCGGGGGCGTCATTCCCCACTCCGACCGGTCGACGGGCTGGTTAATTTTGGCGAATTCTTCCTTGTAGTGATGCTTGCGGGCGCTCTGTACGTTGCCGAAATAGTCGGTACGTTTCACCTCAACGTCCGAGTAATCCTTCCACTTATCAGGGTAGCCGATTTTCTTTGTAAACCGATCCAGTTTTATCAACGCGACTTTTTTGGTTTCCGGCGACATCCAGTCGAGCTTTTCGATACGTTCGCGGTACACTTTCTGGAGGTTGTTCACCAGCGTCAGCATCCGTTCCTTCGCATCGGGTGGAAAATACTTTTTCACCCACAGTTCACCCAGGGCCTCGCCCAGCGAGCCATCTACCTGATTGGCAATGCGTTTCCAGCGTTCGGGTTGCTGGGGCTGGCCATACAGCGTTTTGCCGTTGAAGGCAAAGCTGGCCTCTTCGAACGGTTTACTCAGAAGCCCTGCGTTGCGGTCGAGCAGGTCGAATACGAGCCGGTCTTTCAGTACGCTGATGGGTGTGGCTGGCAGTTGCTTATCCAGTGCCTGGTAATAGCCCGGCTGCCCAACCAGCACCGTATCGATTCGCTTCAGATCCATGTTGTCCATAAACTGCCGCCAGTTCAGATTCGGCATCTGCCGGGTCAGATCGGCTACGGCCAGTTTGTTGTAGTTGGCCACGGGGTCGCGCAGATCAGCCGGGGCTTTGTGCGCCTTGGCCAATGCCGTTTCGAAATCCAGTATGCCCTGCGCCTTGGTTTTCGCCGTGGTCGAATCGACCCCGATCAGCGTAAACATCTTGGCGATATAAGCCACGAAAGCAGCCCGTATTTTTTTGGTCGGCTCGTCGGTCTTGGTGTAGTATTCTTTCTCCGGCAAGGATAGTCCCGCCTGGCCGAAGTTGATCCGGTTGATGGAACTCTGGCGGTCGTCGGCCCCGATGTAAAAACCGAACAATTCTCCCCCACGGTTCGATTCGTCGGCTGCGAGGTATGCCAGCACCTGCTTATAATCCGTCAGTGCGTTGATTTTAGCCAGTTCAGCTTTGAGCGGCTCGTAGCCTAGTTTGTCGATGGTGGCCGTATCCATGCCGCTGGCGTAAAAATCGCCCACTTTCTGTTCAACGCTCCCCTGCTTGGCATCAGCTTTGGCGGCTTCTTCCAGAATCGCTTTGGTCTTCAACTGGTTTTCGTCGTACAGCGAATAGAACGACCCCCAGCCGGTCTGGTCGTCGGGAATCTTGGTCTTTTTCACCCAGTTGCCGTTGGCGTAGCTGAAGAAGTCATTGCCGGGCAATACGGTGGTATCCATGCCCGATTTGTCGAAGAACGTAGTACGGCGGGGTGTGTCCTGATCTTTCTGCTGGCAGGCTACTACGGATAAGGCGCAAAGCCCAGCCGCCAGAAGTTGTTTATTCATCGTCATAGTACGGAGATGATTCGTTAATTGAAGTAGCTACTTAAGGAACAAGCTTATAAATTTTTGACGAATTTTATTGAGATTTTTGATAGCCGTCCAGAACAAAGTACAAGTGGCAAGCCGCAATCTTCGTATCTTTGCCTGTCAATCAGTCATATACTATCTCATTATGAAAAACATACTGATCATTGGGCTGCTCGTCGGCGCATCGTTCACGGTTTCGGCGCAGAGCGAAGTAAGCTACCATGGCAAAAAGATTTCCGAAAAAGGTGCCATCCAGGCTACGCAGCTCGTGGATAAAATGGGAACGAAAGCCGAAATGCCCGCTAAGGTAGAAGGCGTGGTTGAAGATGTCTGCAAAATGAAAGGCTGCTGGATGAAGGTAAAAACCGGTGATGGCCAGTCCATGCGCGTTACATTCAAGGATTACGGCTTCTTCGTACCGAAAGACATCGTAGGCAAGAAAGTCGTCGTAGAAGGCACCGCCCAGACCACCGTGACGCCCGTTGACGAACTGCGCCACTACGCCCACGACGCCGGTAAGCCAAAAGAAGAAATTGAGAAAATCACGGAGCCCGAAAAAGCACTGACTTTTGTCGCCGACGGGGTGATTGTGAAGAAATAAACGTTCAACTGCCGCAGAAACCCGCATCGACGGACCGACAGCTTTGCACAAATAAAATCTGTGTAAAGCTGATGAATCTGTGGCATCACTGTTCAATTAGCTATATTCAGGGCCGCGACTAACTGTTGCGGCTTTTTTCGTACCCAACCCACTGAAACATTCATGAAAAAACAGTACCTGAACCTGCTGGCGCTGACCAGCTTATTGCTCACTACGTCTCCCCTGCTTGCACAGCGTACCCTGCTTCACTGCGGCAACCTCTTCACCGGCACCGGCAACGACCTCCAGCCGCAAATGACGGTTGTGGTGGAAGGTAACAAGATCACTGCCGTTCAGAAAGGATACCAATCACCCAGCGGTCAGGATCGAGTCGTTGACCTGAAAAACAAGACCGTTCTGCCCGGCCTGATCGATATGCACGTCCACCTGGAATCCCAGACCCGGCGGGGTGGCCAGATCGATGCGTTTACGCAGAACGTGCCGGATGTAGCGTTCCAGGCCGCCAGCTATGCCAAAACAACCCTGCTGGCCGGCTTCACGACCGTTCGGGATCTCGGCGGTTCAGGCATCAACATCGCTCTGCGGAATGCCGTGAACCGCGGACTGGTCGAGGGGCCGCGTATTTTCACCGTCGGAAAGTCTATCGCTACCACGGGCGGCCACGCCGACCCAACCAACGGCTACCGGCGCGACCTGATGGGCGATCCTGGTCCGGCCGAAGGCGTTATCAACAGCCCTGAGGATGCCCGCAAAGCCGTTCGGCAACGCTACAAGGAAGGAGCCGACCTGATCAAAATCACGGCCACGGGCGGGGTGCTGAGCAACGCCAAAGACGGCTCCGGTCCGCAGTTCACACCGGAAGAAGTGAAAGCCGTTGTCGATGCCGCCAAGGACTACGGGTTTGTGGTAGCGGCCCACGCCCACGGTGCTGAGGGGATGAAACGGGCCATCCGCGCGGGTGTACAGACCATCGAGCACGGTACGTACATGGACGACGAAGCCATCGAGCTGTTCAAAAAATACGGCACCTACTACGTACCGACCATCATCGCGGGCAAGACCGTTGCCGACTCGGCCCGGATGTTCGGCTACTATCCGGCCCTGGTAACGCCCAAAGCGCTGGCCATCGGCCCCAAGATTCAGGCTACGTTCGGGAAAGCATACAAAGCCGGTGTGAAGATCGCGTTCGGTACGGACGCGGGTGTCTACATCCACGGCTACAACGCCAAGGAGTTTGAGTACATGGTTGAGGCCGGTATGCCGCCGGTCGAAGCCATCAAATCGGCCCTGCTGAACAACGCCAGACTATTGGGTATGGATGCACAGATTGGTTCGATTGAAACCGGCAAGCTGGCCGACATCATTGCCGTGGACGAGAATCCTGTTCAGAACATCAAAACGTTACAGGCCGTACGATTCGTGATGAAAGACGGCAAGGTATATAAGCAGTAAGCTGAAGTCAAACCATTTGTAAAATAGACTCATGTACGAAGATGGTCCCCGGGCGGCTTTCAACGTAGCGGGTTCACCCATCCGGATCATCAAATACGACTGCCAGACGAGCCAGCCCGTTACAAAAACACTGCTGTACGACGTAGCGTCGAGTGGTGTTCCGCACATCGACAACCTCGAAGTCATGACGTTGGTACTAAAACTGCCAAATGTCAACTACTCGCTGGTTATGGTATCCGACGATAACTTCGGAGCCGCGCAGATCACGCAGTTTCTGGCGTTCGAGGTACTGCCGTAGTGCATCAACGATTTCTGATAGAAGCCCCGTTGTCAGCAGCGGGGCTTTTTTCTACCCCCAACCCCCTGGAGGGGGCTTGGCGCTTCTTAGGTCAAGATTCTGGGAATAGCGGAGCTAAACCCCCTCCAGGGGGTTGGGGATAGAGTTTGAAGCGTTCAAACAAGTTCCCAAACACTTCCTACGGATCAGAATCGTACCTTTGCGATCAACGTACAATCTGTTTTTTACATGCCTCAACCAAAATACGCCCGCGAATCGATGACGGTCATGACCGAAATGGTCCTGCCCAACGATACCAACACGCTCAACAACCTGATGGGCGGGCGCCTGCTACACTTCATGGACATTGCGGCTGCCATTGCCGCTCAGAAACACTCAAACCGTATTGTCGTCACGGCCTCGGTCGACAACGTATCCTTCGCCGAACCGATTAAGCTCGGCAACATCGTTACGATGAAAGCGCAGGTTACCCGGGCGTTTAGTTCGTCGATGGAAGTATTCATCGAAGTCTGGGCGGAAGACATTCCGGCGGGCGTTCGGGTGAGTACCAACAGCGCCTTTTACACCTTCGTGGCCGTTGACCAAAGCGGTCGCCCTATTGAAGTACCGGCCGTAATTCCTGAAACTGATGAGGAGAAAGCCCGTTATGAAAGCGCGTTACGTCGGCGGCAGCTACGTCTGGTCCTGGCCGGCCGCATGAATGCCCAGGACGCCAAGGAACTACGGGAATATTTGCGAGTAGAGTAATGCGGTTCAGCGCAAAGGCGCTGCAAAAAATTGGGGTCTTTGCGCTGATACCATTGATTACAGAACATTCAGAACAAAACCTTTTTTTTACATTGGGTAATAGTTAACGTATAAGAGATTATACAACAGTTAAGTGGTACCACATAGCTCAGAAGTTAAGAATGCTGTCAGTAAGATAGGCTTATCTGAAAGGGTTATCTTTCAGTCTAAGTTGACTATTTGGGATCAGGTATTAAGACTGTTTTCAGGCTCTGAATATGTGTATCCTTTCTGGGAGCATTTAAATAGGCCAATATCTGTCACCTATCCTTTCGCTTGGGAATGGTTTGATAGCTTACTATCAGGTAAAGAAGTGATTCTGTTTTTTGAACCTGATGAAAACGATGGTTGCTTTCTCTTTGATGATGGTGGTAACCTTATCCCTGTTCTAGCAGAATGCTATCGGTTTACGTTCTATTTGACCGATTCAAATACCTCCTTTTTACTGGCTTATAATGACCACGAAAATTTAATTGCTTGTGGATCTGCTAAAGAGTGGCTTCTAAATTATTTAAACGAAGCACATCCAGACTTAAAAGTTTGGAAATAAGCCATTACTTAACATAATTGCAGGTGGCTGTTGCAAAAGTAACACCTTGAGGGCGTAGTAGGTTAAGAGCCTATGCTCGGCTATCATCCATCGAACACTTCGCTGGCTAAACTCCTGCCAGCTCATTACTTCTATCTCCAATTGCTACAGGAGGTCGACTTTAGCTTCATCAGGCCCCTGTTTGAGCCCTTCTATAGCACCATGGGACGACCATCTATCGATCCGGTGGTGTTCGTCAAGCTGCTGCTGGTTGGCCACTTTGAGAACAGCACATCGGATCGTAAACTACTTGACCTGGCTAAGCTGCATCTGGGCATCCGCACCTTTGTTGGCTATGGGCTAGAGCAGCCCTTGCCCTGCCACAGCACCCTGTCACGGACCCGCCAACGCATCCCGGCTACGGTCTTTGAAGCTTGCTTTAGCCACATCGTCGGCTTGTGCATCCACAAAGGGCTTGTCAGCGGCCATACGCAAGTCATTGATTCGGCTTATATCAAAGCCAATGCGTCGATGAGCCGGCTCAAACCCAAGCCTGCCATCTGGTCGTATGAGACCAATCCCAGGTTAGGTAAGCCAAAGGCCCCTCGGCTAACCGCTTCGGCAGATCGTTTGCAGCACATCCACCGGTTTCACAAGAACATCCGGAAAGCAGCGCCCAACAAAGCGGGGCAACTTGTCAGCAATCTCACTCATTACAGTCCCACTGATCCCGATGCTCGCATTGCCTTCAAAACGGGAAAGCCCCGCCAATTAGCGTATATGGCCAGCATAAGCGTCGATGCCGCTCAGCATGTAATCACCCATATCGAGGCTGGCTCGGCTGACCGGCGCGATAGCCGCAACTTACTGCCGATTGTCGATTCAACTCAGGCCCGTTTAAAGTTTTTTGGTCTACTAATGAACACTGTAGTGGCCGATGCTGGGTATTGTTCAGGGGAGAACTATGAGTTATTGGAAACCAAGGGACTGACCGGCTTCATTCCTCCTCATGGCAAGTACAAAGACGAACGGCCTGGCTTTCACTATGACACTAGAAGTGATAGTTACACCTGTAGTCAAGGCAAACGCTTGGCCTTTGACAAGTTATTGATCGATAAGCAGGGTAACCCCAAGAAGCGATACTTGGCTAAGACCTCTGATTGCAGGGGCTGTCCTATCAGTGAAGAGTGTAAGGGTAAGAAAGCCAAGGAAAAGCGCCTGCATCATACCTACTACAAAGCTCAATACGAACGAATGATGGGTCGGTTATCAAGTCGACTCGGCAAGCGCATGATACGCATCCGTTCGGCAACTGTGGAACCCGTCTTAGGCAGTCTGATCAACTACTATGGTCTACGCCAAATTAATTCCCGGGGCCGAGAAGCCGCAGCTAAGGTGATGTACGTGGCGGCCATGGCCTACAACTTGAAGAAGTTTATGCGCTTTACGCCGGCTGAACAAAGCGGAATGGTAATTGCCCTACCAGTACCTGATCAGTTCTATTGTATACTGATCTACTTTTGCAACAGCCACTGCACTTATACAACAAATTTTCAGTTTCGATGAAGCTAGAAAACGGCTATCAAGGGTTAGTGTGGGAAGTACCTCTAACTAATCAATTAGGATATGCTTATGTACAAACAATTGACCCCAATCAATTAGGTCATGTATCACCGTCATTCTTGTTGAAGATATTAGATTATCGCTCAGAAGTTGCCCTCAAAAAGTTTGAACTTGAGCATTTCCAACAGTTTGACTTGCTAACAAGTCATCTGTTATCTATGGGTACTCCTCCTCAACGAAAAGGTGAAGTCCGATGGAAAGCCGTAGGTTATTTACCTCTTATTCCCTTTGATCATTTACTTCCAGAATTTAAAATCCTCAACAATGAGTCAGATGAACCTTTTGACTATGACAAGATACCTCAAGATGCAACTTGGGTAGTTTATTGGGGAGGGGCACTGGCAGATTATTATAAAGAATATGCGACTTACGAACAGGTTAAGCACTTGGGCTGGTTAACGCATTTCAATGTGGCTTTCGTTCATCATCGAATCACGATGGAATGGATGCGCAAATTAGGTTTAGATTATACTCAGTATCAGACAAAACAGTGGAGTGAAGAATTTTTGATGTTGCAGAAGTACCAAGTCAAAACAACTACTTTATTTTCAGAGGTTGACCCAGCAATTCGCGCAAAAGCTATTGGTAATTTTTGCGAACGAAATTAATATGACTTTTATAATAAGTGAATCGAAGAGCATTTGACTAGATTTCTCACTTTAATCTCATTACATAATCTTAGTTATAAAACGAGTATGGGTATAATGCAAATTACAGACAATGAATAACACAGAATTCGATAAACTTTTGAAATCACTTCCGGAGAAACTAGCTACAATCGAACAAATAAAAGCTTTAGAGCAAAAGTTAAACATTCATCTATCTGCGGAACAAACAGAATTTTTACTTAGCTACCAAGGTGCCCATTTTCAACTCTGTGACCTACCAGAATATATGGGATACTTTGCCTATTTCTATTCTGTTGATGAGATTGAATATGAATACAACAGTTATATACCAAACACAATAGAGGTTGAGTGGAATGCATTTTGTCACACAGGCCATCTGCTTCCAATTGCTCATACCAATATTTTCAGTGTATACGTATGCCTCTCTATATCTCCAGTATTTGAAAAAGGTGTTTGGTGTATGGATTTTGAGATTGACGAAACGATAGAATCGAAAGCAAGAACCTATCATATTGCTAACTCTATTGATGAATTTCTAACAATTTGCGCTGATAATGTCTGTGAGTAGTAAAAGCTATCTGAAACTATCACACTCAGAATAATACAATTTGATCGCTTTATGAAAATTGTATTTATTCTAGACTCGTTTTATAACTATGAATATGTTAGTGAAAGAAGGTGAGAATTGTATGTCATAATAAATAGCTCAGAAAAGTGTAATAGTACAAAATCGTTTTTACGTTATTTTCGGAGAAGGCTTTATTCAAAAATATGTAATAGCCCTGCTGTCTCGAAGACGAAAAGGCGGTCTGAATCATACTTCATACGGTTGATGATGCTGCGTTTACCCGATATAGGCTCTAATCGGTGTACCCAATCCACTTTCAGGGTTTGCCTGTTGAGGGCAGCTATTCGCTTGTCATCGTACTGGGCGAAGAAGAAGTGTGTTGGCGAAAAACACCCTCCGTAGGGCACACTCTCGTATACCTGATAAGCGTCTAGTTCGTCGGCCAGCCAGTGGTATTCGAGTTTAGGCTGGTCTTTCTTCAGGTCAATGATCCAGTACATTTTCCAGCGCATCCCAATTATATTGCCTTGTTCCTTATCCAGGTAGCATTTGTGTGTGCTGGGTATCGACCACTCAATTTCCAACTCCGGGAAAGGTCCGAACGGCCCGATTTGGTGCAAAACGTTTCCGGTGGCAACGTCGATACCAAGCAGTTTACTGCTTTCCAAGTGCAGCCAAACAATACCGTCGTATTTCCCCAGGACGGAAATGATCTTACCTGCCTGTTCTGGTAGATATAAGCTGGGGGGCGGGATGTACCTGCCTATCTCCCGAACATCAACTTGCCATAGCGATTGGCCAGTATTTATGTCGTACAGGGTAAAAGATTCGTCATTCCTACTACATAACAGATTTTCAATAAAACGATAAGGAGACTTAGCAGTCCAAATAAGTCGATTGTTAGTAGAATCAAAGAGACCTGTTTCGCTCGTTTCATCGCTTCCAACATTCACAACCCATTTAGTTTTGGAAACTGACTCGCTACTACGTGGCTGATAACTGATACCCGTCTTGTCGGTTAAAGAAATTTCACTGCCTGTAATGAGTTCATAAGCTGTGACACCGTCTGCTGCGCCAATATCTAAAAAGTACTTTTCGCGAATGTAAATTGTATTTCCATACCCTTTCATATCAAGCTCACAGTATATTTCCCCAGTTCTCACGTCCGATATTTGATGATTTCCTTGAAGCAAATGAGCAATCAGTATACCATCTTTTGCATCCCAACAATTGGGATAAGGGAATATTTGAAGTGTCTTTCTTTTAAACTCCATCTAATGGTAAAAACTGTTTTATAAGTGCGATTATGTTAGCTAGATGGCTAAAAACACCTTTTCAAACACGTTGGCAGCATCAAAAGCACTATATTTTTTTAACTCCTCAATGTGTTCTGAAAGTGAGCTTTTTATGAAGGTTTTGTAGCCGGCTCCAGAGGTTCTGATAAACTCAGTAAAGGCTCTTCCTTTATCCAAAATACTTAGGTCTCGTAGCAACAAGTCTTGATAAGCATAATACTTAGCTTTGAAATCAAGAGTCATATCTTGAAATATGACATCATAATACATTTGATATTGGATAACCTCTTTAAATTTAAGAATCAACGTATTAAGTGTCTGCACGTAACCGCTATCTAACCTATCACTAACTAACCCGATTAGGCTTTTCATCAGTATTAAAGGATCTTTAAGAAGTTGGTAATCAATTGCTTCTAAAGTAGTAAAAGCATCTAATAAAGTATTAAACTCGTGTTCTGACTGAGGATCTAGATTCTTCTTAATGATGCAAATTTGTTCATTCGCAATTGCGTCAATACTCATTACTTTCTGTTGTATAATCTCTTATATGTTAACCGGAAATGGCTAAAATATACTAAACAGAACCGTTTCATTCAAGCTCTAATCCACTATTTTCTGTTGCCAACACGGCGCACTTCTCTTAACTCCTTGATGTGCAAAACAAGGCTTGATCCTCACCGGCCAGTGCCCCCTAAACTGCTGGTTTCTCATACCTTCATTACACATAACAAAGCCCGCCAAAGTTAATGTGCTCTGACAGGGCTTTATGGTACAGAACCTATTCTGACTTGGTCAATGCGGCTTTTTGCCCCTGAATCAAGTTAAGTGTGTATTCCATCGCCCGGTCGTGGCCGCTCAATACGTCCTCGGCGGTTGGTTCAACGATATGGTCGGGAACAATACCTTGCCCCGGCTTCAGGTCGTTCGGAAGGTTGGCCATGTGGAAGCCGAACATACCGATGCCGAGGTCGATTTTTGAGTTGGGCAGTTGGGTGATGGCAAAAATGCCGCTGCTATTCAGGGCGTAGCCTCCTCCACTCTCCTGCCCAATGAACGTAGCGCGTTTGTCGGCATGAGCGCGGGCTGCAAACTCAGTAGTCACTGAGAAACTGTTGCCGTTGAGCAGTATGTACAGATTACCGTGAAAGGCGTCGCGCTCGGGCTTCACGGTTTTCAGGCCGCGTTGGTACGTAAAGACATACCCATCTCCACGCTTCTTAACCACCAGCCACCGCATTTTCAGGTACAGCTTCGACGTCCAGACCGGGAATGAGAACTTGTGCTTCTGCCGAACGCTGATGTGGTCGTAGTAGCGAAACGGTTTCTCAGCTAAGTACGCATAGAGTTGAACGCCGTACGATTCTTCCCCACCTTCGTTGTTCCGCAGGTCGAGCACTACGTTCTTGATTTGTTTCTGCTTAATCTGCGCAAACGCTTCCTTCAAAAACGTGGAATAGTCCTGCTCGCCTTTGTCGGTGTAAAACCGTTCGATGGTTACGATGGCCGTCTGTGGCAAGGAGCCACCGTTATCCAGAAACGTAACGCGGAACGGAGGTTGAACCGCCGGTTTGTGGCTTTCGACGTAGTCCTTAATCGTCTTTTCGGTCACTGCTGGCAGCATCGCTGACTTCTCGTCGTTGCCCGTCTGGTACGTGATGGTAAAGGCGTCAGGTCCACCGAAGTGAGTAGCATAAAAACCCGAAAAGTACTGGTTCAGGTCTTCGTATTTACCCCCGATGCGGTCACCGTCAGCAAAGGTCATGTTGGGCAGTAGCTTCCGTATGATTGCCGATATGCTTTGTCCGTTGATCGACGTGATCGCAGCCCCGGTCGGTACGTTCGTGTTGCCGTAACTGCCGACTACCCAGGCTTTTTCGCCCAGGAAGTACAGCTTCAGCGGAAAGAGCTTGTCGGTGAAAAACGGGTAGTGTTCGTCCCGCCCCGACACTATCCATTTGATGTGTCCATCGCGCAGGGCGACCAGCAGCGGCAGCATCGTTACGTAAAATTCATGCTGCGTCATCGGGCGGTTGAGTTTGGCCGCCGTTGCCGTAAAGAGCGAGTCGAACGCAGGCTTCGGGGTGTAGCGGTACATCTCCGGATGGGCTTCATTCAGCGCCGTTCGGAAGCGGTTAAAGTCTGCCTGGAGTTGTTCGGGCGTTAAGGTCTGACCTACCAGCGACAGACAAAATAGCAGACTGAAACAGATTGTGAGGAAGGTAATTTTCATGACGTATCAGTTCGTGATTGACGACGTAAAACTGGCCGCAAAAAGCCGCTATCAAAACGGAGCGGCTACCGAAAAGGCAGGATTTGCATCCGGAGTGTCGGTTTCATTCGCCCAACCACAGCTTGAAATCGCCCGCTTTTTCGCGGCTCACAATCACTTCCTCGTCAAAGACCGGTTGTAGGTTAATCTTCAGCTTCCCGTTGAAATACAGATGTACCTTGTCGACGGCCCGGAGTTCGACAATCACCTGCCGATTCAGCCGGAAAAACCGCCTGGGATCAACCATGTGGCTCAGTTCATCGATGGTGTAGTCGAGCAGCCATTCCTGGTTGTCCCGCGTTTTCAGGAAGGACATCTTATTCCGCGTAAAAAAATAAGCCACTTCGTCTAGCCCAATCGAAAACAGGCGCTGCCCCTGTTTGATCATAAACCGGTCCCGAAATGTAGCGGGCGATTGAACCGTATTTTTCAAAGCCGTCGCTGGGGCGGCATTGCGCAGATAATCAAGCAGACTCGACAGTGAATTTTCCAGGCCACCAGTTTCCATGCCACGTTCATGGCCTGCCAGCACCTGCCGTAAGGTCTGCAACTTGACCAGCGCCTGCCGCAGGTCGTCTTCCTTAACGGGTTTCAGCAGGTAATCGATACTATTGACTTTGAAGGCTTTGATGGCGTATTCGTCGTAGGCCGTGGTAAAGATCACCGGACTTTTTACGGCTATCTGATTGAAAATATCAAAGCTCTGTCCGTCGGCCAGTTCAATGTCCATGAAAATCAGGTCGGGCTGCGGATGGGTTTGCAGCCACGCCACCGACTCCTCCACGCTGACCGTCATGCCGACGACGGTTGGCGTTGGTTCCACATCAGTCAGTAGGCGCTGGAGTTTGCGGGCGGTTAGTTCTTCGTCTTCAATGATGAGAATAGTCATAGCGGGTTTCGGGAATAAGCGGTACCATCACCTGAAAGCATTCATCCGTCTGTTTGACAATCACATCCGGTTGGCCCAGCAGCCGGTATTTGGCCGTGATATTGGCCAGACCGGTCTGGTTTGACGGTACTACGTTCTGTTTCCGTCGCACGGAATTAATCACAAATAAATTATTGACTTCATCGGAATAAATCCGGATCAGCAACGGCTTATTGGGAAGGGCCGCGTTGTGTTTTACAGCGTTTTCGACTAACAGTTGCAGCGTCAGGGGCGGAATCAGAAACGAATGATACCGTTCGTCGACCGCTACGTCCAACTCAATACTGCGGCCAAATCGCATTTGCAGCAGGTGAAAATACGCCCGGATAAAGTCCAGTTCGTTGGCTAAACTGGTCAGCAGTTGTTCATTGGTTTGCAGGACGTAGCGGTACACCGAGGCCAGTTCCTCAATGAACCGCTCGGCCAGTTTAGGGTTCTCCCCCACCAGCGACGATAACGTGCTGAGGCTATTGAACAGAAAGTGTGGGTTAATCTGCGCCTTCAGTGAGTCGAGCTGGCTTTGGAGCGCCTGTTTCTTCAACTGCTCGGCCTCATAATACGTAACCCACCATTGCCGGTACAGGTAGCGTCCTTCGTAGATAGCCGCAATCGGTACGGTGAACAGGAATGGAATCAACGTATTAACCCAATACGCTCGCTCTGACATTCGGTAGCCCCAGAACTGCGTCACATCGTAGACATAGATGATGACGACGCGCTGCACAACCGTCACCACGATAAACCAGACTACCTGCATCAATATGCGCGGGGTTGTCTGGTTCAGGCGCGGATACCGACGACGCGCCCAGACGATGCCCAGCCGCACGGTTTCCCAAAGCAGCACACACTCAACCAGGCTTACACCCAGCGCTAACCACCGGCTGATGTGGTTGGCGTCGTTGGCGGGCTGGAAGAATATGAAATTGGAGACGATAGAAATGAGTGGTACACCCACTAACCGCATCCACCGGTCGTTCAGCTTTTCCATGACTTGAGGAGCGGTTAAGGTAATCGCTTTGGCTGAAAGACACTCCTTCTAATTCCAAATCGCTCTCTTAAACCGCTCCTTAAAAATGCCATAAATCTCACTGACGGGAAAGGTAGTGATTACCGAAGTGTCGGAAAGGCTGACTCAACAGGGTGAAAGGTAGGCCCTGATGAGGACTAGTATAACCACTTCACGGCTTTCTTCAGCACACCCGGCACACCTTCCAGAATCCGGTCGGTCCAGATGTTTTTATTGACGCGGCTGGCCGTCGGATACGGGTATATTTTGTTGAAGAAGTCGCCTGCGGTTAGTTTGTGCTGAACCGCCAGGATCAACTCCTGAACGAGTTCACCCGCGTTGGGCGCGATAAATGTCCCGCCAAATATCTTCGTGCTGAACGGGTTAATCGACTGCGGCTCCACGAACAGTATCATTTTCGCGTATTCGTAGTCCTCAACAACGGCCCGGTCATCGTGAGCGAAGTCATAGACAATCCGCTCGAAGGCAATGTCGCGTTCGTTCAGATCGTCTTCCAGCAATCCGAACGTAGCAATTTCGGGCTCGGTGAACGTCACCCACGAGAAGTTGTCGTAGCTCAGTTTTTTGTCGAACGGCTTACCACCCGGACTAATCAGGTTCGTGATCAGCGTCGACGCGTGGAGTTCAGCCGCGTGGGAAAAGTACCGCGCCCCCGCCGGAGCGCCCGCAGCCGCGTCCCCGGCCGCAAATACGTGTGGGTTCGTCGTTTGCAGGTAATCGTTCAGTTTCAGTCGGCCTTTGTCGTCAAGATCGATTCCGGCCGATGGCAGGTTCAGGTCATCGAAGCGGAACGTCCGGCCGATGGCCACCAGCACTACATCGAACGGTACATGCTCAGTTTCGCCATTAGCCAATGTCACCTCGGCCGTGTGAGCGTCCGCAAACGCGGTCACCTTAGCCCCCAGCCGAAACGCAACGCCCTCTGCTTCGAGCCGCTTTTGCAGGATGGTCGATGCTTCGGGCAGTTCTTTGCTGAGAATCCGGTCGTCGGAGCCAACCACCGTTACGTCGCTGCCCAGCCGCCGAAACGCCTGCCCCATCTCCATACCAATTGGTCCGGCTCCGACAACCAACAGACGTTTCGGCAGTTGGTCCAGATCAAACAGGTTCTGGTGCGTGTAGACTTTGACATGCTCAACGCCAGGTACGTTCAGTTGCTGCGGTAGGGAGCCTGTGCAGAGTACAATATTTTTCGCGGATGTCCGCTGGCCATTTACCTCGATTTCCTGCGAACCAACGAACCGGGCCGTACCCAGCTCAACATCCAGCCCCTCGGCCTGGCGGAAGTAAGCCGCGTTTTCGTGTTCCCGGATAATGTCCTGCCGTTCGCGGACGTATTGCATGACCGTTGCCAGATCAACATCACCATCGATCTTCAACCCGAAACGGGTCGACTGCCGCGCCTGATGCACCATTCGGCTGACGTAAATCAGGGCTTTGCTGGGCACACAGCCGTCGTTGAGACAATCGCCCCCTACCCGGTGGTCATTCCGTTCGATCAGCAGGACATCGAAGCCCAGTCGCTTCATGCCAATGGCAACGCTCAGGCCAGCCGAGCCAGCTCCGATCGCTATCAGGTCGTAGTGTTGTTTCATGGTGGTAGCCAGACCGTTGGTTTCCCGGCAGGCTAGTCTTTCTTAAAGTCGGCCAGTGTGCCGCGTATAGTCGTATTCAACTTACTATTGTCAAAGGCTGCGTTGCCATCCTTATCGATAATCTTACAGCGAAACGTCACCAGAAACGGCGTATCTTTCTTATCAAATAGCATTTTAGGCAGCAGACTAAGCGACTGACCCGGCTTCACCGTAACGGGAAAGACAACGGGCGTGGTAGCCTGTTTCTTAATCAGAATTGGCTCCGGCTGGCTACCTTCGGCAATCTTCTTGCCATCAATCGAAACGGTGTAATGCGTATCGGTGATATTGTAGGGAAACTTGTTTTTGTTCACTACACTCACCTTAGCCGCTACATCGGTCTGCTTGAGTCCCAGCTTGCCAAAGTCGATATCTTCCACTTTGATTTCGGGTAGGTAGTAGGTAGGCAACCGTTTTTCGATCGTTTGCGTAAAGGTTCGCTCGCCTACAATCGGCACATCGAGGTCAAACGCGGCCCGAACGCCGTAGGTCGTACTGTCGATGCCTTTTTCCTCCAGCGTTTTAAGAACCGTCATCAGCGTTTTGTTACGCAGTTTCATCGGCAGGGTAATCAGCGTACTGTCGCCCGACTCGACCTCAATAGGTTTGGCGTACGTTTCCTCAATGATGGGTGTCTTGGCCATGTACACGGTGTACTTGAGGTTGTTCGCTTTAAAACCCACCGGTAAGGGGTTGTCGATAAGCATCTTCACATTCATGGTGATGACATCATCATCAATGTTTGTGATGTCAAGGGTGCTTACCTCTAGTCGGGGTTTCAGGGTGTCGTCATACGCCCCCCCTTCGGCTTCCGCATTGGTTTTTAGTCGGTTATACCATATGTACGCGCCGATGCAGCCTAACACCAGCAGGCCGAGAGCTATTAACCATCCTTTTTTCATAACGCTGTCGCAAACATGTACATCGCTAAACTGACAGTGAGGATCAAGGGTTATATTTTTTTTATTGCTGTCCCTAACAACCAGTACGTTATACATGATTGCCGAATCAGCTAAAAAGACCTATTCGTTTGACGAACATGAAGCGCTCGAATGAGCTGAAGGCGTTGTCGAATCACCCAGCTTGTTGATCGACGTGTTATTCGACTCAACAGAAACCAAAGAAGCACACGGTAGACCTGCTGGGGATCACGCTCATAATCCGTGGAATGTACAGAGGTATCTACCAGAATAAAGTCTGCTAAAAACAAGGTGGGGTAGGTTTGAGAACCTACCCCACCTTGTTTTTAGCAGACCAGGCAGCTTACTTCATCTTCACGATCGTCACCCCGGCGCCACCACGATCGGCGTGTTCGTCTTCCATACGGGCCACCTGCTTGTACGTGCGCAGGTGGTTCCGGACAAGGTTCCGCAGGATGCCATCGCCCTTGCCGTGTACGACCCGAAGTTCCGGATAGCCCAGCATCAGGGCGTTGTCCATAAAACGGTCCACTTCGCCGAGTGCTTCTTCGCCCCGCTTCCCCCGGATGTCCAGGTTGAAGCTGAAGTTCATCATCTTCTCGTTCAGGTCGAGGTTACCGCCTACGCTCCGTGGCTTTTCGTCGGTTGCGGTGGCTTCCTTAAACACCTTCCGGCTCACCTTTTCCAGACGGTTCAGCTTTACGTTCGATTTCAGGTCACCAATGCGAATTTCGGCGTCTTTTCCACGTAATGCCAGCACTTCGCCGATGGCCGCCGTGGATTCGGCGTTCTGTCCCTGAATCCGGACGTAGCTGCCCACGGTGATCTCACCGCCCGCCGTTTCAAATTCTTCCTGCTGTTGCGGTTTTTCGACTACCAGCGTTTCGGGTTTCAGTTCTTTCTGCTCAAACTGCTCCAGTTGCTGGCGAACCTGCCGGGTAGCATCACGTTCGGCTTTATTTTCCTTAATTTCACGGATGGTGTTTTCGATGCGCTGGTTCGCTTCCTGAACAAGTGCCTTAGCTTTCTGTTTCGCATCGTTCAGTAGTTGCTTCTGCTCGTTGTCAAGCCTGGTCTTCAGGGCTGTGTACTCGGCCAGTTGCTGGGCCAGCTTGCGTTGGTTGATGCTGACATCGAGGTTCTTTTCGGCAAATACCCGCTTCTCAATATCCAGTTCTTTCAACAACTTCTCGAAGTTAACCTGCTGGGTACCTAGCTTCTCTTTTGCCCGATCAACCACCGCTTTCGGCAGACCAATCTTGGAGGCAATCTCGAAGGCAAACGAACTACCCGGCCGACCAATTTCGAGTTCATACAGCGGTTCCAGGTGCTCACCATCGAAGCGCATCGCCCCATTGACCAGCCCCGGCGTTTTGTCGGCAAAGAGTTTCAGGTTGGTGTAGTGCGTATTAATTACACCATAGGCACCGGACTTATTAAGGTCTTCCAGAATCGCTTCGGCAATGGCTCCGCCCAGCCCGGGCTCCGTTCCCGTACCGAACTCGTCGATCAGGAACAGCGTCCGTTTGTTGGCTCCGACCAGAAACTGCTTCATAGCTGTCAGGTGCGAGCTGTACGTACTGAGGTCGTTCTCCAGTGATTGCTCGTCGCCAATGTCGATGAACAGGTTTTGAAACACGCCCATTTCCGAGTGTTCCATCATGGGCACCAGCATCCCGCATTGCAGCATGTACTGAATCAGCCCAATGGTCTTCAGGGCGACGGATTTACCACCTGCGTTCGGACCGGAGATAATCAGGATACGCTGCTTTTCGTCCAGCCGGACGCCCAACGGCACTACCTTCTTACGTTGATTCTGAAACGACAGGTACAGCAGCGGATGGCGGGCATCGACCCAACTCACCAATGGCCGGTTCTGCAACTTCGGCATAGACGCATCCAGTTGCACAGCCAGCTTCGCCTTGGCGCGGATGAAATCAATCTGGGCCAGGAAGTTAACAGCTTTCTGCAACTCCGGTAAGTGCGGACGTATTTGATCCGTCAGCGCCAGCAGGATGCGGTAAATCTCGCGACGCTCTTCGTATTCAAGCTCACGAATCTCGTTGTTGGCATCAAACACCTCGGCCGGCTCCAGAAACACGGTCTGCCCCGTCTGTGACTCGTCATGCACAAAGCCTTTGATCTTGCGTTTGTGTTCGGCCGCAATCGGAATCACAAGTCGGCCACCACGTACCGTCAGGCTTAGATCGTCGGGTATCCACCCGTTTTGCCGGGCCTGTTTCAGAATGGTGTCCAGCCGTTTACGCAGGTTGTTCTGCTCAGCGATAATCTGCCGGCGGATGCGGGCGAGTTCGGGCGAGGCCGAATCACGTACGTTTCCACGGTCGTCGATGATTCGCTCCAGCGCGTCGGTCAGTTTCCGGTCAACGGCTACGGGCCCCGCCAGTTCTTTTAGGTACGGGAACGCACTCTCTTCTTCACGCTTTTCGAGGAAGCGAAGGCAATCCTGAATGGTACGCAGAGCCAGTTTAAGGTCAAAAAATTCGGCTTCGGTCAGGGCCAGCCCTTCGACACGAGCCCGGCTGAGCTGCGACCGAACGTCAATGTAATTCGATTGCGGAAAATCAGGTTCGTACTGAACGATCTGCTTAAACTCAGCCGTTTGACGTAACAGTTTATCGATCAGTTGAAAATTATCGGTAAAGCGAATCTTATCGACATAATCCTGCCCCAGAGAACTGACGCAGGCCGCTTTCAAACGTTCGCGGATTGTATCGAAACCTAATTTGCTTTCTAATTTATCAGGGTAAAGCATTTAACAAAAGTATGGAACAGGCGGGCAATTGTTTCCCGCCTTGTAGATAACGTTTTCCGTAAATCACTGGTTCGTCCGGATTAAAAAGCGTTTAGAAACGTAGCGGCCAGATACAGCATTTCAGTTTTTGAGTATGTTTGGGCATACTAAATCGCTATGTTTACTCGTCCAGTTTTACCTGTCGTAACAGCCCTTGGGCTTTTTCTTCTCACAATCAGCGGCTTAACAAGTTGTAAGCAAGGTCAATCGGCCGATACGAACTCGGCGAACACGAACGCCGGAGCGATAGCCACAGCCGAAGCCTCAACCAAATCGGCCATCACGGCCGCTAAACCAACCGAAACCGCAGCCCCGGTCACCGATCCGACCACAATCCCAGCCGGGAAAATTGCTGATCCGGCTACCATCCTGAGCCGTCAGCAGGTACCGGTCCTTTGTTACCACCAGATCCGCGACTGGCGGGCCCGCGACTCAAAAAGTGCGAAGGATTACATTGTCCCACCGGATCTGTTCAAAGACCACATGCAAATGCTGGCCGACAGCGGTTATCACACCATTCTGCCCGATCAGTACTACGCCTACCTAACCACCGGCGCGCCATTACCTGCTAAACCCGTTATGATCACCTTCGACGACGGCGACCTCGACCAGTACACCGTAGCGGCCCCGATTCTGGAAAAGCACGGCTTCAAAGCGTCGTTCTTCATCATGACCGTTGCTATTGGTCGCCGGGGCTACCAGCCGTACATGGACAAGCAGCAGATCAAGGATCTGTCGGACCGCGGGCATACCATCGGTGCCCACACCTGGGACCACCATAACGTGAAGAAATACCAGGGCGACGACTGGAAAATTCAGATCGACGAGCCGAACGAAAAACTGCAAACCATTACGGGCAAGCCAGTACGTTACTTTGCCTATCCATTCGGATTATGGAACGAAGCTGCTTTGCCGGAACTGAAAAAACGGGGGTATCTGATGGCCTTTACGCTGGCTGAGAAAAAACGCGACCCGCAACTGCCCTTGTTGACCACCCGGCGGATTATTGCCGGTGGCCCGTGGAGTGCTAAAACGCTTTACCGGAACATGGTGGGCAGCTTTCGTCAATAGTTTTAAGCTAATTCCGCTAAACATTCTCGTTCCGTAATCGTTAGTGAGTTGATATCATCTTGATCAACTACACAGTAACACAACGATTATGAAAAAGCTCATGATGCTGGCCGCTGCGCTGGTTTTCTCGGTAGCGGTTGCTACGGCTCAGGACGTTAAAGAGAATGCCAAAGAAACGGGCCGTCAGGCAAAACGTACGGCAAAAGCTGCCGGCAACAAAATTGAACGGGAAGCCGATGAAGCCGGCGACAAGATTTCGGATGCGGCTCAGGAAACGAGCCAGGACGTAAAACGGGGCGCAAAAAAAGCAGGCCGTAAGATTGACCGGGCCGCTGAGAATACGAAGGAAGACGTAAAGGACGGCACGAACAAAGCCCTCGACAAAACCGACCGCAAGCTGAAAAAAGCAGAACGGAAACTCGATAACTCGAAATAAGTAAGGAACGACCTACGTGTCTTTCCGGGTGCCACCGCTTGATCAAGCGGTGGCACTTTTGTTTCAAACCAATGGCAGATACAACGAAAAACAGTACGTCCAAGTCTATACGTTGACTTGATACCATTTGTGCTGTTACTTTGAATCATGAATGCATCCATTTCAGTATTATTGTTCGGGATCACCCGCGATATTACGGGTCAGTCGGCCGTATCGGTCCCCCTATCCGACGGGAACCGCGTGGGTGATCTGCTGCAACGACTTCAGCAGCAGTATCCCCGTCTGTCCGACATCCGATCGTTGCTGGTAGCCGTCAACGGCGAATACGCAGATTCCGATACGGTCATCAACAGCAAGGACGAAGTAGCCTTGATTCCACCCGTTAGTGGCGGCTAAGCCGGACGTTGTCTACGTTGACATTATGCCGGCTAAAACCTGTTGACCCTCACTCACTGATCACTGTTACGTTATGATTGCCATTACCACGGACCCTATCGATGTTGCGTCAGCCCTAAAACTATTGCAGGCCGACGAAGCAGGGGCTATTGATCTGTTTCTCGGCGTTGTTCGCGACAAGACGCAGGAGCGCTCCGTCGATCACCTCGAATACGAAGCTTATGACCGCATGGCGATCAGTGAAATGCGGAAAATTGTCGACGAAGCCAACCGGCGCTGGAAGCTGCTGCGTTGCGTGGTTATCCACCGCAAGGGTACGCTTCGCATCGGGGAAATTGCCGTTCTGATTGGGGTTGCTACGCCCCACCGCGCCGATGCATTTGACGCCACCCGCTACGTGATCGACACCATCAAACAAACCGTTCCGATCTGGAAAAAGGAAATCTTCTCTGACGGCGAGGTGTGGGTCAACGCCACCCCGTAATACCTACTTGATACGGTAAGTGCCCATGATTGGGTAGTGATCGGAGTAGCGCACGTAGTTGATGGTCTCAAAATCGAGCGCATCGAAGTGCTTTGGATCAAAAAACTGGTGATCGATGCGGATAAAGCCCGGCAGGCGATTGTACGTAAAGCCGAACCCACTGCCGGCGGCCTCGAAGCTGTTGCGCAGTACCCGACGCATTCGCTCGTAGACAACGCTGTAGGGCGTATCGTTATGGTCGCCCGTAACGATTACCGGAAACTCACTTTCGGTGATGTGGCGCTCGACCTTACGGACCTGTTCACGACGCTCCATAAACCCAAAGCGGAGTGCACTCAGAATACCCCGGGTTTCCTGTTTCACCCCCGTCAGTTCGTCCTGGCGGAGTACCTTGCCCACCCGAATGCCCATCGAGTGCAGGTGTACGTTGATAATCCGGATCGTATCGTTACCGACCTTGATATTGGCCCACACCAATCCGTTCCGGCCGTTAAAAATCTCCCGCCCCGAATGAATGATCGGATATTTGGAAAAGATCGCGACGCCGAGGTCACCGTAGTCCGTGCCCAGTAGTTCCGGGTACAGCACTACAGAATGTTCGTAGCCCGCGTTCCGAAACCGGCGAACCATGTTGTATTCGGGCAAGGTAGTGGACGAGCAGAACTCCTGGAAGCATTTAATGGGAGCATCGTACCGCAGCACGTAGTTGAGCGTTCGGCGAATGGGTGGCGAACTCCGCTGACGAGCCCAGTAGTCGCTGAGGTTGAACATCCCTACATTGTAGCTGAACACCTTTATGACCGGATGACTGGGCGTCGATACCGCAGCATTGCCCGTAGACTGATGCCACTGGAAGGTTCGCTCCCCGAACAGAATAACGCCCAGAATCAGCACCAGCCCCGACAACCAGCTCCGCCAGGGTCGCGTGGCCAGCCAGAAAAACACGACGATCAGGTTAAACACCCAGGCCACCGGCAGGGTGATCATGATCATACCGGCCGACCAATGCTCGATCGGAAGTTTATATAAAAGCCAGTAAGCCAGCAGCGTATATAAAACAAGCAGCAGATTAAACGACCAAAACAGCGATCGAAAAAAATACGCAATAAGCTCACCAACTCGAAAACGCATTATTTATCGTACGTTTGGCATCAGACCTCACCGACGCACACAGGCCCAAAAGTACGTCATAATTAACAGAAACGTGCTATTTTCCAGGCACGGCCCCCTGAATACAACCACTATACGGCTTTTGGGGCTGTCAGTTATTATCCCAACGTACTGACGCTGCAACGCCCTGCCCCTCGCTGTGGACACGTTTGCAATTCGCTCGTAAATCTGTTATATTTGCAGTCGTAATACGTATTTCTGTTAAGTAAAAAAGGGAGTCGCACTCCCTTTTTTGTTAGCCCTATTGCATGGATGACAAAACGCGCATCGCGGAGCTGATTCAGCCGTATCTGAACGACGGCCAATTTTATATTGTTGATTGTCAGGTAGCCGGCCGCCAGGGGGGGCGCATTAAAGTAACCCTCCTACTGGATAGCGATACCGGGATTACGATTGATGAGTGCGTTGACATTAGCCGCCGGTTTGGGGCGCAACTGGACGAAACCGACCTGTTCGACGGAGCACCCTTTACGCTGGAGGTATCGTCGCCGGGTGTGGATCATCCGCTGACGTTCCCACGCCAGTACCGACGGAATATTGGTCGACGCCTTAAATTGACCCTTACCGACGGTACGACCCGGACGGGCGTACTTGAATCCGTTGCTGACGATCAGATTATCCTGAACATCACGCCAGAACAGAAATCGAAGACGCAGAAAAAGAAAGACGCTAAGCTTGGCATTGAAGAAGTGACCGGCCCGGTACCGATTCGCTTCGATGCGATTCTGAAAGCAAACGTAGAAATATCATTCAAATGAGTCAGCCGGTCGGTAAACGCGTTGGAACATCTTCCGCCGATCGACGACTGATCAACTGATTAACTTGCAAACTACCATGACCAGTGGATTACTGATCGAATCATTTGCGGACTTTGCCCGGTCGAAAAATATTGACCGGCCCACCATGATCGCTATACTGGAGGATGTGTTCAGGACAATGATTCGCAAAAAGTTCGGCACCGATGAGAACTTCGACGTAATCATCAACGCCGAAAGTGGCGACCTCGAAATGTGGCGCACCCGTGAGATTGTCGATGATAACTCGGAAGATATCTGGGATTATGACAAAATTCCTCTTGCCGAAGCCCGAAAAATTCAGGACGACTTTGAAGTAGGCGAACAGGTAGCCGAAGAGGTGAAGCTGGAAGATTTTGGACGACGGGTGGTACAGACGGCCCGTCAGACCCTCATCCAGAAAATCAAGGACTTAGAAAAAGAGTTACTGTACCAGAAATATAAGGATCAGGTCGGCGACCTGATTACGGCAGAAGTCTACCAGTTGCTCAAGCACGAAATTATTCTGGTCGACCCTGAGAATAACGAACTGAGCCTGCCGCGTACCGAGCAGATTCCGAAAGATCGTTACCGCAAAGGCGAAACTATCAAAGCCGTCGTGGGTCGTGTCGAAATGATCAACGGATCGCCCAAGATCATCCTGTCCCGCACGTCGCCGGTATTCCTGGAGCGACTGTTCGAGATCGAGGTACCCGAAATCTACGACGGCCTGATCTCCATCCGGAAAATTGTCCGGGAGCCGGGCGAGCGGGCCAAAGTAGCCGTAGAATCCTACGACGACCGGATCGATCCCGTTGGTGCCTGCGTCGGTATGAAAGGTTCGCGAATTCACGGCATCGTTCGTGAGTTGGGGAACGAAAACATCGACGTAATCAACTACACCGAAAACCTCGAACTGCTCATTAGCCGGGCTCTTAGCCCCGCCAAGATCAGTTCAATGCAGATCGACCGGGAAGCCAAACGCGTGTCGGTATTCCTGAAGCCCGACCAGGTGTCGCTTGCTATTGGTAAAGGCGGTCAGAACATTAAACTGGCAGGCCGGTTAGTGGATATGGAAATTGACGTATTCCGCGATAACGAAGGTCAGGAAGACGACGAGGACGTTGACCTGTCAGAATTTACCGACGAGATCGACGAGTGGATGATCGACGAACTCCGCCGGGTAGGTCTCGATACGGCCAAGAGTGTTCTGGCACTGAACCGCGATGAACTTGTTCGCCGAACGGACCTCGAAGAGGATACAATTGACGAAATCCTGAGCATTTTGCGTCGGGAGTTTGAATAATTTTCAGGTGCCCGACTCCGATAAGCCGGCTGGCAGGCGGCCTACCTAATTTGGGTCTGCGAACTGCCACCCGGCATCCGGCGTCCATATTTAATGACTACGTGGGATTTTTATTTAGTAAACCGGTGTTCTTAGGATACCAACAAGCATTAAATTTGCCGAACTTAAACCGAATATATGGCAGAAGATAAGTCAATGCGCCTTAGCCAAGTGGCAAGCATTCTCAAGATAGGTAGAGATACTATCTTGAAAAGTCTGTCTGCCAAAGGGTTCAAGGTTGATAGTAATCCCAACACCAAAATCAACGCTGAGCAGTTGGAGGTGTTGGCGAAGGAATACAAATCCAATGAACTCCTGACCGGAGCTCGCCGTTCCGAACCGTCGGTTGCGGTCGCCGAGCCACCGCGCCGTCAGGAGGAGGATGTCATTTTGTACCGTCGTGATGACGCAGGTCGTCCTATTGTGGACACTCCCAAACCCGAAGCATCTAAACCGGCGGAAACGCCACGGCCCGCTGCTCCGCAGCCGGCCTCGTCGTCTACTCAGTCTGTAGGAACGGGACTCCCGGGCCTCAAAGTGGTGGGCAAAATTGATCTGAATGCCCGACCGGGTACGCCACCGGCTCAATCCTCGCCGGAGCAACCCAAAGCGGCCCCTTCACAACCCAGCCCAGCACCGGCTGTTGAGCGTACGCGCCCTGCAGAGCCAGTTGCTCAGCCTAAGCCAGCGCCCACAGTGCCTTCCGCAACCCCTCCCCAGGCCGAGGTTACCAAACCCGTTGAGAAGCCACAGCCAACTCCGGTTCAACCGCAGCCGGTAGTGGCGGCTCCGCCCGCTCAACCTAAGCCGGTTGAGACACCAAAACCCGAAACACCCCAGCCTGTTGCCACACAACCGGTTGCCCGTCCGGATGTAAAGCCGGCAGCTCCGGTTGAAAATCGGCAGCCCGCTGCTCAACAACCCGCTCAGGCGACACCGTCGCCACAGCAGCAGGGCAACCAACAGCGTCCTCAGCCGACAGGAAATCCGACACAAGAACGGCGCGACGATCGCCGGGACAACCAGCGTCCGCAGGGACAAGGCGATCGGCCCACTAATCAGTCGAATCGTCCGGCAAATCAGAATCAGCCCCGACCGGAGCAAAACCGGCCGCGCGAGGAGCGTATCCCTACGCCACCTGTAACTGATTCGGATGATGCGACCGTTGAACCCGAAACGATTCGGGCGGCCGGTAGCCATCAATTAGGTGGCTTGAAGATTCTGGGTAAAATTGAATTGCCCGTCAATAACCCACGTCAGGGTGGAGGCAACAACGCCGACGACCGTAAGAAGAAGCGCAAGCGGATTCGTGGTCGCGAAGGAGCCGTTGGTGGTACTGGCCAGCCTAACCAACCGGGTACACCGCGCGAAGGTGGTCAGCCGCAGGGCCAGGGTGGTAATAACTTCCGGAATGACCGCAACGACCGCGGACCACGCGAAGGTGGCCCTCGGGATGGTGCTCCGCGCGAAGCACGCGACGGGCAAGGTCAGAACCAGGGTGACCGGAACCAGGCACCTGCCAACCGCAATAACAATAACCAGAATCAACAAGGCCAAGGTCAGGGCCAGGGTGGCAACAATAACAACAACCGCACCCAGGGACAAGGTGGCGGTGGCCGGAACAACAACAACAACAATAATAACAACAACCGCCAGGGTGGCGGACGCGATAACCGGGGTGGTGGTGGCCGCGACAACAATCGTCGTGACCGCCGGGAAGCGCCTTCCGAAGCAGACGTTCGGGCAAGTATTCGGGCTACCAACGCCCGGATGGCCGGTAACCAGCCTAACCGTGGTGCCGACCGCCGTCGGGACCGTCGTAATGAACGTGCAGAACGCAGCCGTTTGCTGGATGAACAAGAGCAGCTTGAAGCAAAAACGCTGAAAGTAACGGAGTTCGTCTCGGCCAACGACCTGGCGTCGCTGATGAACGTATCGGTCAACGAAGTTATTTCGGTTTGTCTGAACCTGGGCATGTTCGTGTCAATTAACCAGCGACTCGATGCAGAAGCCATTACGGTAATTGCCGACGAATTTGGTTTTGACGTACAGTTTGTATCAGCCGAAGACGAAACCGAAGCGGGTGTCGACGTAGAAGCTGATGCTCCGGAAGATCTGGCACCACGCGCCCCGATCGTTACCATCATGGGTCACGTTGACCACGGTAAAACATCTTTGCTCGACTACATTCGTCGGGCGAAAGTTGCCGCCGGTGAAGCCGGTGGTATCACGCAGCACATTGGTGCCTACAGCGTGAAAACCGCCGATGACCGGATGATCACGTTCCTGGATACACCGGGTCACGAAGCCTTTACAGCCATGCGCGCCCGTGGTGCGAAAGTGACGGATGTCGTTATTATCGTGATTGCGGCCGACGACAGCGTCATGCCACAAACACGGGAAGCTATAAACCACGCTCAGGTAGCTGGCGTACCGATTGTCTTTGCCTTCTCAAAGGTCGACAAGCCGGGTGCCAATGCTGATAAAATCCGCGAAGAACTGGCGACCATGAACCTCCTCGTTGAAGAATGGGGTGGTAAGTACCAGGCGCAGGAGATTTCGTCAAAATCCGGTATGGGTGTTGACGACCTGCTCGAGAAAGTCTTGCTCGAAGCCGAACTGCTCGAACTGAAAGCGAATCCCGATCGTCGGGCGCTGGGTACGGTCATTGAAGCCTCGCTCGACAAAGGCCGTGGGTACGTATCAACGGTGCTGGTTGAGAATGGTACGCTCCGTCAGGGTGATATTATGCTCGTGGGTGCCCACTACGGACGTATTCGCGCTATGACCAACGACCGTGGTGAACGCATCAAGGAAGCGGGTCCAGCCACTCCGGTGCAGATTCTTGGTTTGCCGGGTGCTCCACAAGCCGGTGACAAATTCAATGTCATGGAAACGGAGCGCGAAGCCCGCGAAATTGCCAACAAACGTGAGCAATTGCTGCGTGAGCAGACGTTGCGTACCCGTAAGCACATTACGCTGGAAGAAATTGGTCGACGGAAAGCGATCGGTAGCTTTAAAGAACTGAACGTAATCGTGAAAGGTGACGTGGACGGTTCGGTAGAAGCACTCTCCGATTCGCTGCTCCAACTGTCGACGGAAGAAGTTCAGGTGAACATCATTCACAAGGCGGTTGGTCAGATTTCGGAGTCGGACATTCTGCTCGCTTCCGCATCCGACGCCATCATTGTCGGCTTCCAGGTTCGTCCATCGGCAAACGCCCGTCGTCTGGCTGAGCAGGAACAGATCGAGATTCGTCTGTACTCAATCATCTACGACGCGATCAACGAGGTTAAAGATGCCATGGAAGGTCTGTTAGCACCGACAACGGAAGAAGTTGTTACGGGTAACATTGACGTTCGCGAGGTGTTCAAGATCAGTAAGGTAGGTACGGTAGCCGGTTGTTACGTAACGGATGGTATCATCAAACGGAACAACAAGATTCGGGTGATCCGCGACTTTATCGTGATCCATACCGGCGAAATCAGCGCTCTGAAACGCTTCAAGGACGACGTTGGCGAAGTGCGTTCCGGCTACGAATGTGGTCTGAGTGTCAGGAACTTCAACGATATTGAAGTAGGCGACACGATCGAAGCCTTCGAAATTAAAGAAGTGAAGCGTACGTTGTAAAGACAACGCTCAATAAATAAACGAATGACCGCCCTCCAGACGTCGACGTCTGGAGGGCTTTTTTATGCCGATTGTACAACCCGCCAACCGATACTCCGATTTTTCCTTCCTGCAATTTTTCCGCAAATACATTTGTGTCTGTATCTTACAACACGTTACTGTAACCTAAACCATGACAGCATACCGACCCGGTCTGCACCTCTTGTCAACCTTTTTGTCTTCGGTGGAGCTTCTAGGCGATGCAGCAGCTTGCCGAACGACGTTCGACCAACTCATTGAGAGCCTGGAGCTAACAAAGGTTGGAGAGGCCTACCACATCTTTCCGAACGGCGGTTTTACGGCCGTAGTTTGCCTGACGGAGTCGCACGTATCGATTCATACCTGGCCGGAACTGGGACTCGCGACCTTCGATGTCTTTCTGTCCAATTACCTGCGCGACAATTCAGCGAAAGCCCGTCAATTTCACGCTGATGTATTGACGTATTTCGCAGCCACCGAACTTTCTAAACAGGAGCTTACGCGATGACTGATGCAGTTCCTTCTGGCCAGACACCCCCATCGGCCACGCTCGACTGCCCCAGGTGTCAGTCAGCCATTACGTATTATGACGTAAAAGGGAGTTCTTTTTATGGTTGTCCGACCTGCCACACATTCTTTAAATATGAATACGAAGGACCACCCAACATACTAACTACATTCGCCAGCACGACCTCGCTCATTCCCATTCCTATCGGGACCGAAGGGTATCTGGACGGCCAGTTTATGCGGGTGGTTGGGTTCATGCGTAAGAAAGAAACCACAGCTCCTTACGAATGGACAGAATACATGCTATTGCGGCAAAATGGCAGGTATGCGCAGTTAGCCGAATACAATGGACACTGGATGTATGTTGAGCCTATCGATAAAAAGTATACCGAATACCATACCACCGGGAAAGCGTATTATGTCGATACGGAGCAACGTCAGTACCGGCTCTACAACCGCTACAAGGCAACCGTACTGGATGCCGTCGGCGAATTCGACTGGAATATCCTCGACGATGAGGAATTAACTATTTCTGAATATATACACCCACCTTTCATGCTCATCAGCGAGCAGAATGGGTCTCGTTCGGACTGGTACGTTGCCAGGTACATCCGGCATACGGATATCGTTACGGCTTTTGATCTGTCGGAAGATACACTACCCACGCCGTATGGTGTGGGAGCCATCCAGCCTGCTGATCCGAAAGGACGCTGGGATGCGTTGCTGTCATTTACGGGTATGGCCGTTGTGGTGCTGTTGTTGATTCAGGCGGTTATTAGCTTCAGCCGACCATCCCGGCAGTTATTCAACGAAACGTATCAAACAGAGCCGGTACTGGATTCGGCATCGGTCAGTTTCAAGCCTATTGTAACACCCACGTTTTCAGTCGACGGCCCTGCAGTGCTGACTATTGATCTACGCGCTGAGCTGGCTAACCAGTGGCTCGAACTACCTATGTCGCTGATCAATGATCAGACGGGCAAGACGTACGAACTTACCAAAGCACTGGAGTATTACTACGGCCGCGAAGGGGGAGAAAACTGGTCGGAAGGCAGCCGAACCGACGATGCCGTGCTCTCGCGCATCCCATCCGGACGCTATCATCTGAATATCTACCCGGCCACGGCACCTGGCAATACCGTTTCATTCAGGGTGACGGTCAAACAGAATCCAATGCTGTGGTCCAATCTGATTATATTGTTACTACTGCTCTGCCTGTATCCGGCGATTCTATACTGGCGTCGGCAGTGGTACGAACAAAGCCGTTGGAGCAACAGCGATTTTTCGGATATAGATACTAACGAATAAGACCGATGCTGGACGAAATTAAGAAGATAAAATTTTACGCGGCTGCCGTATTAGTAGCCCTGCTTCTGTTCACCTGGGCCGGCTTCAGCGGTACCCGTGTGTTCGGCGACGACGTCAACAGCGTTGAGAACAACCGAGGGTATTACGGTCATTCAGGTAGTACCGGCGGCCGTGTCTACAACCGATTACACCACAAATAACCTAAATCCCGCATGGAACTCAAGTACATCACCGCTTCAATAGTTTACTCACTGCTCGGCATTTTCATTCTGGTCGTTTGTTTTATCATTATTGAAAAAATTGCGCCTGAAAATCTCTGGAAGAAAATTGTTGACGAGCAGAACGTAGCATTGGCTATTCTGGCGGCTGCGTTCATGATCGCCGTATCCATCATTATCAGTTCGGCCATTCATGGTTAAGGAAGCGGAACCGGAACCGACTACGGTGCGGTCGGGACTGACATCCCTGCACTGGCTGCTGTTGGTATCGGTGTTCGTCATCGCTACCTGTGGCCTCATCTACGAGCTGGTAGCCGGTACGTTGGCCAGTTACCTGCTGGGGGATTCGGTTACGCAGTTTTCGACCATTATCGGTGCGTATCTGTTTTCGATGGGTATCGGCTCGTGGCTGTCGAAGTACCTCGAAGGTAACCTGCTCAAGTGGTTCATCCGCATCGAAATCCTGGTCGGTCTTGTTGGCGGATGTAGTGCGCCCCTCTTGTTTGTTCTGTTTGAATATGTCGCGTCATTCCGGCTGATTCTCTACACCCTGGTCGGTCTGACGGGGATTCTGGTTGGGCTGGAGATTCCGCTTCTGATGCGGATTCTGGAGAATCAGCTCACGTTCAAAGATCTGGTTTCGCGCGTTTTTACGTTCGACTACATCGGTGCGCTGCTGGCGTCGCTCATTTTTCCGCTGATCCTGATCCCACAATTAGGGCTTATTCGGACGTCGTTGTTCTTTGGTTTGCTGAACATTGGCGTAGCAGCCTTCCTGCTCTATCGATTTGCAGAAACCCGGCCGTTCCGCCGGGGGTTTAGCTTAATTCTGCTGGTGTCGGTTGGTCTGCTTACCACGGGTTTTATCTACGCCGAGCGGATTATGACCTATTCCGAGGGGCTGGCATTCCAGGATACGGTGATTTACACCAAGAGCACACCGTACCAACGCATTGTGCTGACCCGCAACAATCGTGAGTTACGGCTGTACTTAAACGGGAATCTACAGTTCAGCTCGGCGGATGAGTACCGCTACCACGAAGCGCTTGTACACCCGGCCATGCAGGCCCGCCCATTGGCGAGGAACGTACTGGTGCTGGGCGGGGGCGATGGTCTGGCGGTACGGGAGTTATTAAAATACCCGTCTGTCCAGCGAGTTAAACTCGTAGATCTCGACCCTGGCATGACAAAGCTGTTTCAGCAGAATTCGACGCTGGTACAGTTGAATAATCGTTCGTTGCTGTCGCCTAAAGTTCAGGTTATCAATAACGATGCGTTTACGTGGATACGGCAGGATACCGCCCGTTATGATGTCATTATTGTCGATTTTCCAGACCCTTCGAACTACTCCATCGGTAAATTATACAGCACTACGTTCTACACCGAACTGGAAAAACGGCTGGCTCCCGACGGTCTGGCAGTGGTGCAGTCAACCTCACCCTACGTAGCGCGGAAGTCATTCTGGTGCATCAATCATACACTGGCCACTGTTGGTTTTCAGACGATTCCGTACCATACGTACGTACCCTCTTTTGGTGAATGGGGGTATGTACTGGCCCTCCGGAATCAGCACTGGCGATTGGATGGCCCATTGCCGAAAGGGTTGCGTTACGTTACCCCATCAACCATCCGTGACATGCTATACTTTCCGCCCGACATGGCCGAAGTGCCAACGGAAGTGAATAAATTGAATAATCAGGTGTTGGTTCAGTCGTTCGAAGAAGAGTGGGCACCGTATGGACAATAATTCTGACGCAGTTAATCGGCGTACGTTTTTGGCGCAGGCTGGTGTCGGGGCAGCACTGCTCCTGACGGCCGGTGTTAACGTATCCGGTTGTACATCGGCTCGTTCGATCAGCCACATTCAGGGGGGTATGACTGGCGCGAATCACCAGGCCGGCCACCGCCTGCGGGCGGTCAACGAATTGGCTAAACTACCCGTATCGGATCGGCTAACGACGGACGTACTCATTGCAGGTGGCGGGGTGGCGGGGCTATCGGCCCGGCGTTGGCTGGAGCGACTGGGCGTTGTCGATACGTTGCTGCTCGAAATGGATGGGCAAACCGGCGGTAACGCAGCGTATGGACGAAATTCTGTTTCTGCTTATCCCTACGGAGCGCATTACCTGCCAATTCCTGATCTACGCAATCAGGAATTACTCGACTTCCTGAGCGAAAGCAAGATCATTACCGGTTCCGATGCGCAGGGCCTTCCCCTTTATAATGATTATTTCCTGTGCCACGATCCGGAAGAGCGACTGTTTATCAACGGCTTCTGGCAGGAAGGCCTGGTTCCTGAAGCCGGGGTACCGAGCAGCGACAAAGACGAGATCAACCGTTTTTTTCGGGTAATTGACCAATTTAAAACAGCCAGGGGCGCCGATGGTCTGGACGCCTTTACGATTCCGCTCGACCGGTCATCGTCGGACGAAACATTTCGTCGGTTAGACCGGGTGTCGTTCGCCGGTTACCTCGACAAAGAGGGCTTTACATCGCCTTACCTGCGGTGGTACCTGGCCTATTGCTGTCGCGACGACTACGGGGCTACGCCGGAAACGACTTCGGCCTGGGCCGGTATTCACTACTTTGCTTCCCGCAAAGGCCAGGCAGCTAATGCCAATGCATCGTCGGTGCTAACCTGGCCGCAGGGCAACGGTTTTCTGACTGATCAGCTACGCGCCGGAGCGACCTCGCCAATTCGTCAGCATCTGCTGGTTTATGATGTTCAACTGAACGATACTGGCGTGACCGTCATGGCTTTCGACGTAACAACAAGCCGCAACGTCGTAATCGACGCGAATAAGGTGATTCTGGCAACGCCCCAGTTCATTACGAAACACATCGTTCAAAAGCTGGCGCCAGAACGTAGCTCGTTCAACGGCTTTCGGTACGCCCCGTGGATTGTGGCCAATCTGACACTCAATGGGTTGCCGCAGGGCCGGGGGATGTCGCTGTGCTGGGATAACGTCCTCTACGGCGCTTCATCCGTCGGCTATATTACGGCCAATCACCAGGATCTGCGGGATGGCCCCCACAAGGTCATCACGTATTACAAACCATTGACGGACACCGAACCGGACGTAGCGCGTCGGCAAGCCTACAGCACGACCTACGAACAATGGCTGACTCAAATTCTGGACGAACTGGAAATGGCTCATCCGGGTGTGACGCCCTATGTCTCGCAGGCCGACATCTGGGTGTGGGGGCACGGCATGGTTGCGCCCTCGCCGGGATTCGTCTGGGGCCCGGAACGCCGACAGGCCGCTCAGCCTATCGCGAACAGTGTGTTTTTCGCCCATTCGGATTTGAGTGGCGTTTCGATTTTTGAGGAAGCCTTTTACCAGGGCATCCGGGCGGCTCGGGAGGTAGCCGAAACGGTATGAAACAGCCCTGGATAAAAAGCCCACGGTTCGACGGCCTCTACGTGCTGGCTCCGCCGTTCGTAGCGCTACTCATCGTACTGCTCCTGCCCGATCGGTTCAAAACCACTGACGAGATGCCGGTTGTCGGCTGGGTCGCTCTGGTTCTGCTGATCGACGTAGCGCACGTGTACAGTACGCTGTTTCGCACTTATTTTAACAAAGCACGTTTTCAGCGTCAGCGAATACTGTACCTGACGGTGCCGCTGCTGTGCTACGTAGCGGGCGTTCTGTTGCACAGCGCTGGTAGTTTGTGGTTTTGGCGCTGTCTGGCCTACCTGGCGGTTTTTCACTTCGTCCGGCAACAGTACGGCTTCATGCGTATCTACAGCCGGACTGAAACCCGGCCAGGATGGTCTGCCAGTCTGGATACGTGTGTGATCTACGCAGCTACGTTGTACCCCATTCTCTGGTGGCACCTAACCCCCGACCGGCATTTCAACTGGTTTGTCGATGGGGATTTTGTGCAGGGAGACGTTACTGCGCTGAAGTCCCTGGCCGCGGTGCTTTACGGCTTAGTGCTGAGCGCCTACGTACTGAAAGAATGCTGGCTGTATACACGCACCCGCTGGTTTAACTGGCCCCGTAACCTCCTGATCGCTGGCACGGGCGTATCCTGGTACTTTGGGATTATCTGGTTTAACGGCGACCTGGCGTTTACTATGCTTAACGTCGTTTCGCACGGGATTCCGTACATGGCCCTGATCTGGATCAGCGACCGCACCAACGTAGCGTATGCCAATCATACCCCGGGCCGTTTTCTGGCATTGATCACTCGGCGGACTTGGATAGTTTTTGTTGGTGTACTCATTATCCTGGCGTATCTTGAGGAGGGTTTGTGGGATGGTTTTATCTGGCGGGAACACAAGACGGTCTTCGGCTGGTTTCAGATCTTACCGGCCATAACCGACCAACAGATACTGGCGTTGCTGGTTCCGCTACTGGCCCTCCCTCAAATGACGCATTACGTGCTGGATGGGTTTATCTGGCGCCGAAACCAAACGACATGAAACTCGTTACAATCAGTGACATACACGGACGAGGTAATTGGGTACATGTGAATGTAGCCGACTACGACCGGGTAATTTTTCTGGGGGATTACGTGGATAGTCATTCGCTGAGCGACGGTGTGATCCTGAATAATTTTCACCAAATCATTGAGCTCAGGCAACGGTATCCGGAAAAAATTGTCCTTCTGATTGGTAACCACGACGCTCAGTACCTGCATTTTCCCGATTATAGCTGTTCTGGTTTTCGGGCCGCCATGCAGCCGACGCTCACCGACCTGTTCCGGAACCATGAGGATTCGTTCCAGTTGGCCTACCAGGAAGGAAACTACCTGTTTACCCACGCGGGGGTGACCAACGGCTGGATGAATTCAGCGAAACGGCAGGTCGATGATGCGGAGATTCTGGCCCTGCTGAATAACCCGGAAACAGTTGCGGATGGACTGAATCGTCTGCATCAAAGCCCGGACTTTCAGTCGATTCTGTTCGAGGTGGCACCCGTCCGGGGTGGAGACGACCCGTTCAGTGGACCGGTCTGGGCAGACCGGTCTGAAACCCTGACCGACCATCTGACTGGCTTCCATCAGGTGGTTGGCCACACGCCGATCAGCGATTTTCGAACTGTAGGCGACGAAACCAGTTCCATTACCTATACCGACGTCTTGCAAACGAAGACGGCGTTTTATAATCTTGACCTTTGATGAACGTTAAATAATAGACCCTAGATGCTTCCATAGAAAGAGTAGCCGCTCGGCAGTCCGATTGTCTAACGTTCTGAATTAACCCGTCGCTTCGGCGAACTGTCTGAATGAGTTTTCTGTATCCGTCGTTTTTGTTCGGTCTGCTGGCCGTTTCGGTACCTATCGCCATTCACTTATTTAATTTCCGCCGGACCCGTCGGGTGTTTTTCTCCAACGTGGCCCTGCTGAAAACTGTCCAGACCGAAACCAAGTCGTTTCGGCGGCTGAAACATTGGCTGATTCTGGCGGCTCGCTGTTTGTTTCTGGCGTGTCTGGTACTGGCTTTTGCCCAGCCATTTATCCCAAGCAAGAACAAAATCGGGCTGTCGCGGCAGGGCGTCACCAGCCTGTACGTCGATAATTCGTACAGTATGCAGAACGAGCGCAACACGAAGCGGTATCTGGATATTGCCATCGGCCGGCTCGACGAATTACTGACCCTTTTCCGCAACGCGACTTCGCTTCAGTTATTAACCAATGATTTTTCGGCGGCTGAGCAGCAGGCCGGCTCCGCCGAAGCAATCCGCGACCGCGTTACGTCGATACGGTTTGCGCACACGCCCCGGACGCTGGAGAGTGTGTATAAGCGGCAGCGTAACCTGCTTAGTTCACTCAGTCCGAGTGGCGGGAATCAGTTGTTCTGGTTTTCCGATTTTCAAAAAAGTACCGCCGGTGATCTGTCGCGCTTACAGATTGACACGACCGACCGGCTTTTTCTGGTGCCGCTCGATGCCCAGGCAACCAAAAACGTGTACGTTGATTCGGTCTGGCTCAGCACGCCATTCATTCGGGAAATGCAAAACAACAGCCTGAACGTCAAGCTCAGCAACGGGGGCCGGGAGGAGGTCCGCAACCTACCAATCCGGCTTTATCTCGATGATACACAGACGTCAACGGCCTCGGCTACCATTGCGCCGGGTGGTTCGGCAACGGTTTCGCTCAACTTCAACGTAACGTCGAAAGGCTATCACCGGGGCCGAATTGTCTTTGAGGATTACCCTATTACGTTTGATAACCAGTATTTTTTCGTCATTGAAGCGTCGCCGGCCGTACGGGTCATGCACGTGTACGAGCAACGGGCCAACACGGACTACATCAACACTGTTTTCTCGAACGACAGCCTCTTCGTCCGTCGGAGCTTCAACGCCCAGAATTTCGACGTTGGGCAATTGAAAGAAACCGACCTGGTGGTGCTTGAAGGCGTTTCGCAGGTGAACGGTACGCTCCGCACCGAACTGGAACGCTTTGTCCGGCAGGGTGGTAGTCTGGCGATCATCCCTCCCCCAACGCCCGACATCAGTAACTACAACCCATTCCTGAGCGCTTTAGGTGTTGCTGGAGTGCAGAGCAGCGGGGCGGCCGGCTCCTCGCCTACGCTGCTACCGTTGGCTGAACCAGACCGCCGGAATCCTTTCTTCCGCGATGTGTTTCAGCAAACGTATCAGTCAGATCCGTTGAACCTGCCGAGTGCAGCCCCTGTCTGGCGCTGGAGTGGTGGCGACCGGTTGTTAAGTCTGCGTGACGGCAATCCGCTGCTCTCGCAGGCACGCGCAGGGCAGGGCTACGTGTACCTCCTGGCGAACCCACTGGCTACGCAGTATGGCAACCTGGCCGAACACGCCCTGTTTGTGCCGGTCATGTACAAAATGGCAGCTCTCAGCGTCCGGCCGCAACGGACAGCGTACTCGTTTGACGAGAGCCTGATCTCGTTGCCGATCAGCAATCCATCCGAGCGGGCGGTGTACAAACTCAAGCGCGATAAGCTGGAGATAATCCCCGTTCAGCGACTGGTTGGCAATCAACTGCTGCTGGAAATGCCGAAGAGCAATGAACTGGCTACCGGTCAGGAGGTAGAGTCGGGCTATTACGAACTGCAGCTCAACAACGGTCCCGGAGCTGGTAAGACAGAGCGCTTGCTGGCCTTCAACCACGGCAATCAGGAATCGGCAATGGATTTTTACTCGGCCGACGAACTCCGCCGGGCGTTTGCCAACCAGCCGAACGTCGAAGTCTTCGACAGCATCCAGGATGGTGATTTTGTGCAGGTTCTGGAGCAGGAAAACCTGGGTCGGAGCCTCTGGAAATACTTCCTGATGGGGGCACTGGCCTTCCTGTTGATTGAGGTAGCGCTGGTGCGGTTTATGAAAGGGTAATCAACACTTTTCAGCCCGCCAGTTCCAGCAAGCGATGCCCTTTTGCCACCGGCTGCAATTGTCCCTGTTCATTCAGCAAACCCATACGCAGCAGCCAGGCTTCGAATTCGGGGGCGGGACGTAGTTTCAGCAGGTCGCGCAGGTACAAGGCATCGTGGAAGCTCGTGCTCTGGTAGTGCAGCATTACGTCGTCGGCACCGGGGATACCCATGATGAACGTAACGCCTGCCGTGCCGAGCAGGGTCAGCAGCGTATCCATATCGTCCTGATCAGCTTCGGCGTGGTTGGTGTAGCAAATGTCAACGCCCATAGGCAGTCCCAGCAGTTTTCCGCAGCAATGATCTTCCAGTCCCGCCCGGATGATCTGTTTACCGTCGTAGAGATATTCCGGTCCGATGAACCCCACCACGGAGTTGACGAGCAGTGGCTCAAACGCCCTCGCTACGGCGTAGGCCCGCACTTCGCAAATTTGCTGATCGACGCCATGGTGCGCATTGGCCGACAGCGCACTCCCCTGACCCGTTTCAAAGTACATGGCGTTCTGCCCCACCGTTCCGCGCCCCAGGGCCCGCGTCGCGTCAAAGCCTTCCTTCAGTAGATTCAGGTTCACGCCAAACGACGTATTAACCCCTTCAGTCCCGCCAATCGACTGAAATGCCAGATCGACCGGAGCCCCCTGTTCAATCGCCTGTAGCGTGGTGGTGAGGTGGCTGAGAACACAGGATTGCGTTGGGATATCGAACCGCTGCCGAACCTGATCAATCATGTCCAGTAAACGCACAACGGTCTGGACGTGATCGGTAGCGGGATTGATGCCAATAACCGCATCGCCAGAGCCATAGAGCAAGCCGTCAACGATGCTGGCGGCAATTCCGCGGTAATCGTCTGTTGGGTGATTCGGCTGCAATCGGGTTGAAAACCGGCCGTGCAGACCGATCGTATTCCGAAAGCGGGTCACTACTTCACATTTGGCGGCTACGGTGATTAAGTCCTGATTCCGCATCAGTTTTGATACAGCGGCCACCATTTCGGGTGTCAGGCCGGGAGCCAGCGCCCGAAGAGTTGCGGTATTGGTCTGCTCCGACAACAGATAATCCCGAAACCCGCCAACGGTCAGGTGTCGAACAGGCGCGAAAGCGACGGCATCGTGGGTGTCGATGATCAGACGCGTCACTTCATCCCGTTCGTAGGGAATCACGACTTCGTTCAGGAATGTCGTCAGCGGCAAATCAGCCAGCGCCATCTGAGCCGCCACGCGTTCTTCAGCAGAACCGGCTGCAACACCCGCCAGTAGATCGCCCGACCGACCGGGCGTCGCTTTGGCCAACAGGATTTTCAGATTTTCAAAAACGTAGGTTGTCTGACGAACGGTATGGCGGTATGACATGAGTAACGTTGTTCAAACAAACAATAACACCCCTAAATTGGTAATAAAAATTCAAACCAATCTAAACCGACCAATATGGGAAAAGGAGATAAGCGAAGCCGCAGAGGTAAAATCACGCCGGGGTCTTACGGTAAAAGCCGACCCAGTAAATCGCAGCCATCAGCGGAAGCAAAACCAACTAAGGAAAGCGCCTAACTGAACCATGGAACAGCAATGCTAGTGCATCGCTGGCAAACCTCGTCAGCGATGTTTTTTATTAGCAATTACTCCGACGTTCGGGAGCCTACCTCATTAAAGAACAGCAGCGTTTCGACCAGATGCGTTTCCCAGTACGTCCATTCGTGCCCGCCGTCAAATTCTTCGTATTGGTGGGGAATCTTATCATCCAGCAAGGCCTGGTGTAGCTCGCGGTTATAGTCGATCAGTAGATCGTCGCGACCGCAATCGAAGCGAATGGGTGGTAATCGGTCGCGATTCAGTCTCATCAGGCTAAGGACCGATTCATCCTCAGATGTGGCCTGCTGATACGCCACCAGCGGTTCTTCCACAAACAGTTTGATCTGCTTCAGGTCGGTAATCGACGACAATCCGCTGATGGCTTTGAAGCGCTCCGGATACATGGCTCCCAACCGTAACGCCCCGTAGCCACCCATCGACAGGCCGCTGATAAACAGACCCTCTATCGATACCTCTGTGGCTTCGGTTACGGCCTGTGGTACATCATCCAGAATCCAGCGGTCAAACGCCTGACCATCGTGGGGCAGGTAGCAACTGCCGTCGCCCCAAAGGCCATCCGATGGCATCACCAGTGCCATCGGACGAATTCTACCTTCACGGATAAGTTGGTCGGCGGTGTGGTGCGCTCCACCTTTCAACGCCCATACCCAATGGCTACCATACACGCCGTGCAACAGAATAACGAGCGGCAAAGGTTGCTTTACTACGTCAGGTAACCAGAGTGTCATATCGCCCCGACCGCGCAGATTCGGTGTTTTGACCGTAATGAGCCGCAGTCCATCGCGCTCAAAACGCGGATCGGAAAGTTCAATCGTTCGGAATGGCATACGTCAGAACACAATCACACCCTTCGCATTACGTCCGGCGAGCATATCATCGAACGCCTGATTCAGGTTATCAAGGGCGTAGGTACGGGTGACTAAGTCGTCGAGGATTAGATCCCCTTTCTGATAGAGATTCATCAAAATGGGCATATCAATTTCCGGTCGGCACTGGCCGTAGAGCGGATTTATGTAAATTTTGTCCCACTCGAACAAGTTCATGTCGATGGAAATGGTCTGCTCAATACCGCTTACCTGACAGGCCACGCCCGCGTTGCGGACCATCGCCAGCGGAGCCGCCCCCAGCGCCGGGATGGCCGTACACTCGAAAGCGTAATCCGCTCCGCGCCCATTGGTCATAGCTTTGACCTGCTGAGCGGCTTGTAACAAGCCTTCGTCGGCGCGGTCGGCCAGCAGAGTGTGCGTAGCGCCGTACTGCCGGGCCATGTTCAGCCGGTTCTCGTTTACGTCGACGGCAATGATCATCCCCGCACCGGCAATGCGAGCCCCCTGAATCACGTTCAGGCCAACGCCCCCCGTACCAAGCACCACCACCGACCGCCCCGGCTTTACCTTGGCCGCATTGACAACTGAGCCGTAGCCGGTCATGACGCCACAACTCACGATGGCGGCCGACGGAAAAGGCATATCCACGATAAGCTTAACGGCGGCTGCTTCGCGGACCAGTGTCCACTCCGACAACGTACCAATGCTGAACGACCGTTCGATGGGCGTACCGTCGAGGGTGGTGCTCTCCAACGTAGCATGGCCACCACTAACCCGGTTTCCGGCCGTAACGGGTGAATTTACTTCACAAATGTGCTGATTCCCCTCCTGGCATTGGAAACACCGGCCGCAGGGAATGGCCCAGTTGAGAATGACCGAATCGCCGGGCTTGAATTTTGTCACCGCTGGCCCAACCTGCCGTATAATACCCGCCCCTTCGTGGCCCATAACCAGCGACTTGCCCCACGACATGGAATCGTAGTCGGTATGACAGAGCCCGGCGGCTTTCATCTCGATCAGGAGTTCATCGCCCTGCGGCTCCTGCACATCAATAGTCTGGATGGTAAACGACCCGTTGCCCGTGGCAATAGCGGCTTTGGCTTGCATGGTGGTTCGTTGGAATAGTTGGGTAAAGCTACTCAACGAATCAATTGCACCCGTCCGCTCCGCCGACTAATTTGTCCGCTGGACAGGCGAACTTCGAGTTGGTAGGCATACGTACCGGTTGGTAGCGATTGGCCGTTCAGTACCCCATCCCACGGACTTAATGGATCATCGGTAGAAAACACAATCCGGCCCCAGCGGTCGGCAACCGTCAGCCGAAAGTCGCCGGGGGGCAGCTTGCCGACCGGCCCGAACGTATCGTTGACACCGTCGTCGTTCGGACTAAACGCATCGGGTAGGTACACGGCATCGGCCGCGGCCTGGTTGGGTGGCGTGTAGCACAGCTCCGGCGACGGATTTTCACCCGGGCAATTGGATGTTGGTACGACCCGGAAGCAGGTGATTTCGGCCGAATCGAGTGGTACACTGGTAGAAGGTGCGTTACCTGACAACGTACCGGGCAGCTTCGAATAGACACCGTTACCAAGCCGCCGTTCGACAGTTAGTGGCGTACCACTGGGGTTATCGATTCGGAGTTGGCCCGTTTGCAAGTTCAACAGTTCCAGCCCGCGTACTACGGCCGGTTGATTAGGCACAAACAGGCGGGATGCCGTCCCTCCACACTGGCCGTATCGATGGAAGCCCTGCACCTGAATCCGGCGCGGAGACGTGTTGGTATACGTATGCCCAATGGCTACGGGAATGGTTTTCAGGGTATCAACACGCCCATCGTCCCACCGTACGACCATGTAATCGTACCGCCAGAAATCCGTCTGCGAATCGCTTACCCGGAGCGTCACCTGATTACCGCAGGCCGTCAGGTCTACCGTCGGCGGAATGGTATCATAGACGATGATGGTGGCGCAGGCCCGCAAGGGTAACCCTTCTTTTTCGGATAACTGTAAAATCCGGTATTCCCCAGGCTTTTTGTACGTGTAGGTACTGGCAGCCGTGATAGGCGTTTCGCGCTGGCCGTCATATTCGTAAACGTAGCGAACGTTCTGCACCCCAACCAGATCGCTGCCGGTCTGAACGGTCAACGGTACGCAGCCAATCGAATTGCGCACCCGCAACGACCCCGTAAAGGAGGTCGACGTAGCGCATTGCGCATAAACTACGGACGAGCCACTGATCATCCAAAGCAGCCCTATTACAAGCCCGATGCCAGTCACTCGTCCGTTCATAGCTGTCAGCGCGATGATTTCGCTTTCGTCGTTTTCTTCTTTGGCGTCTGCTCAACAGGCTCCTGGGCAATGGCCGGAGCGGGTGATGGAGTCGGGGCTGGTTCTGGCTCGGGGGTTGGCCGACGGCCTTCGCGGAAGATAACCACGCCAAACAGCGCCAGGAGTAGGACATTACAAATCAGGTCGATCGTATCGCCGGTTTTTGCCAAAGGCGGCTCAAACCGAAACTCAACCGTATGACGCCCGGCCGGAATCCGCATCGCCCGCAGCACGTAGTTGGCCCGCATGTGCGGTACGGGCTTATCGTCCAGATACGCCTGCCAGTCCTCGTGGCCCCGGTAGTAAATTTCGGAGAACACAGCCAGTCCCTCACGAGCGGCATTTACTTCATACGTAAGCTTATCACCCCGGTAGCTCGTCAGACGGATGCTATTGCCGGCCGGGTCCATCGTAGCGGGCAATCCGGTCAGTTGTTCGGCGAACCGCTTGTCGACCACCGCTGTGTCGCGCGGATTCAGGGTTTTCATGGCCGCCATTTCCGCGTCGGCATTATCCACCTGCTGCACCGTCTGGACGAACCAGGCGGCTCCTAATACCTCCGGATTCTGTTGGGCAACCGGAGCGGGTGCCTCCTGTTGCTGCGGATTAGCGGCTGGTTGCCCCTGCGCGATGACGTACTTGGCGTTCAACATGTTCAGGATGTTGAGCGTGTTGACCGGAAACGCGTACGTAATCAACTCGTTGTAGCGACGCAGCCGCGCTACGTTATAGCCCCCAATCGAACGATGGAAATACGATGCCCGGTTGCTTTCCATAAACGAACCGGTCTGATCGAACACCCGGTAGCCGAGCGATTTGTCCTGCAAAATCTGCTGATCGGCGGCTGTCGGCTGATACGGTATGCTCAGTTCCGTTTTCGCTACAAAATCCGAGTTGTTCAAAAACCGCTTGTCGACCGCAAACAGGTCAAATACCACAACGGCAAACACCAGCGGGTAGAAAATAGACGGCTTCAGTTTGTTGGTCACGAACAGCCAGACCGCCCCGGCCGTCAGCAGAATCAGAATAATTGACCGGAAGGCATCACCCCGCATCAGGCTAATCCGGTCGCTGACCAGTGCCCGAACCATGTCATTGGCCACGCTGGGATCGCCGAAGATGCGCGTCAGCCGATCCACATCAAAGTCCGACTGGAAATCGAAGAAAGAGCCCCCCAGCACAGCTAGAATGAGTGCTACGCCCGCCGTCAGGCCTAAGCTAATAAGCAGCGGCTGTTTCAATTGCGCGAACGTCAGCTTCTGCGTCACAATGGTCTGCACGGCCAGAGCTGCCCCAACCGCGATGAACAACTGCGCCAGCGTAAAGGCCATGGTCATCGCCCGGAATTTATTCAGATACGGCAGCGTATCGAACAGGAAATAGTTAAAAGCCGCGAAGTTCTTCCCCCAAGTCAGCATGACCAGCAATACGGTCGCGCTGAGCAGCCACCACCGGAGCGGGGTTCGGATGATGAACATCCCGAGCACAAACAGGAACAGCAGAGCCGCCCCCGCGTAGGCCGGGCCACCCACCGCCGGCTGATCACCCCAGTAGGTTGGCGCACCGAGTTCGACAAACTGCCGGGCTGCGGCCGGGTCGACGCCCTTGTTGACCATCGCCTTGTAAAACTCAGAGTCGGCACCAAGTCCTCCGCCAACCGATGCGCCACCAGAAAAGTTGGGAATCAGCAACGTCAGTGTTTCGGCAATGCCATAGCTGTACGTAAACGCATAATCCTTATCGAGACCGCCTTTCGATTCGCTGGTGGTCGACTGTCCATCAGGATTTGTCGTCTTGGCCGTCAGTTCCGATGCCCCCCGGATGGTTTCCTTCGTGTACTGATTCAGCACCAGCAGCCGCTTACCAAAGCTACCAGCCGCTACCACCCCGACTACCGCCAGCGTAGCCAGTCCCAGGGCAAGCTGTCGCGTTTTGCCGGCCCGAAACAGGGCAATGGCTTCGTACAGGACATAGAGGCCAATGGTCATGAAGAGGTAATACGTAATCTGGATGTGGTTGGCCCCAAATTCCATGCTGGTGAACAGACCCGTTACGGCCGCTCCCACCCAGTAGCGTCCGCGCAGACAAAGGACCACGCCCGCCAGCATACCGGCACCGTAGCCCAGCGCAAACAGCTTCGATACGTGCCCGGCTTCCAGGCTGACGATACTGAACGTACCGAGTCCGTAAGCAGCGGCTCCTAACGCCGACAGCCACGGATTACACCCCAGCACCACCAGCAGGATATAGGCTCCGAGCATCAACACAAACACGATGTTGGCGTTGGCGGGCAACCACCAGATGACCGTACTGACGACTTTATAAACAAAGATATATGGGTATTCAAAATCAATCATGTAGGCCGGCATCCCGCTGAAGACGGCATCGGTCCAGATCGGTTTATCGCCGGTAGCTTTGGCAATTTCGCGGATTTCGCGAGCGGCTGCTGCACTCTCCTGCACATCGGGCATGGCCAGCGTCTTGCCCGACAGCACCGGAGCGAAGTAGATGGTAGCGAGCACCAGCAGCCCCAGCAACGCGATCAGATGCGGCCGAAGCCTTTGGAATAAAGTAGGTTGATTCATAGAGCAAACGATACGTAGCCCAAAGATACAGGTTTAGGGGATAACGGCAGGCGGAGCAGGCGGATTGTTGGCCAAAATACGATTCCCGGCTCCGGGTACAGATGGTCACGAAATACATCCCATTCGATCCATAATCATAACCAGCCAGGTGTGCCGAATCAATACGGTACTGGTGTTGGATCAACCGCTCAACCGGATCATCAGAGATAGATTGCATTACTGAGTAGTTACGGTGAATTGGTAAAATTCAAAAAAATAACCGGTCCTGATAACCAGGACCGGTTAATAATTCTACGGCTCGTAGAGACGCAATATGTTGCGTCTCTACACCGACAAAATATCTTTCTCCTTCGCGGCAAACACCTCGTCCACCCGCGCAATGAAGCTGTCAGTCAGTTTCTGAACGCGCTCTTCGCCCTGCTTCACGGCGTCTTCCGAAACGCCTTCTTTGGTCAGTTTGCGGATGTCTTCGTTGGTGTCCTTGCGGATGTTGCGGATGTTTACTTTGGCTACCTCAACCTCCTGCTTGACCTTCTTCACCAGGTCGCGCCGACGTTCTTCGGTCAGGGGAGGAATGCTTAACCGGATTGTTTCGCCATCATTCATTGGCGCCAGGCCCAGATTACTGTTTCGAATGGCTTTTTCAACGTCACCGATCGTTTTCCTTTCGAATGGCTTGATGGCAATCGTCCGGGCATCGGGCGTGTTAACAGAGGCCACCTGGTTGAGCGGAGTCATGGACCCATAATATTCAACCTGAATGCCGTTGAGCATATCGGGCGATGCCTTACCGGCGCGGATTTTAGTCAGTTCGATGGCCAGGTGCTTGAGGGCCTTCTCCATCGTGTCTTTCGCGTCTTCGAGATATAGCTCGATGTCTTCCATTTGTATGGCTTTCGGTTTATGGTTTACGGTTTTAGGCGTATGTACTCGTACCAAAAACTGTAAACCGAAAACACTGTTTTGTTAAGATCAGTGAATTAACGTTCCCGCATCTTCGTCGCCACGTACCACCCGGAGCAGACTGCCCTGCTGGTTCATGTTGAAGACAATGATCGGAAGATTATTTTCCTGGCAGAGCGTAAAAGCCGTCAGGTCCATTACGTTCAGTTTCTTTTCGTAAACGTCCTGAAACGAGATGCTGGTATAGCGCTCAGCGGTTTTGTCTTTCATCGGATCAGCCGAGTACACCCCATCCACCTTCGTTCCTTTCAGCACGACGTCGGCTTCAATTTCAATAGCCCGCAGACTAGCCGTGGTGTCGGTCGTGAAGTAGGGGCTACCAGTTCCAGCGCCGAAGATTACGACCCGACCTTTTTCGAGGTGACGTACTGCCCGCCGACGAACGTACGGTTCGCAGACCTGCTCCATCTTGATGGCCGACATGACCCGCGTGAACATCCCGTGCTTTTCGAGCGAACTCTGAATGGCCATGGCGTTGATGACCGTAGCCAGCATTCCCATGTAGTCACCCTGCACCCGGTCGATGCCCGAGCGCTCGCCCGACACGCCCCGGAAGATATTGCCCCCGCCGATCACGATGGCAACCTGGACGCCCATGTCAACAACTTGCCTGATTTCTTTACTGTACTGCTCGAGTACGGCGGGATCGATGTTGTAGCCGCTGGGACCGGCCAAAGCTTCTCCGCTCAACTTGAGCAGAATTCGTTTGTACTTAGTTGGCTGAGACATTCGGAAAATTTTGCGGGCAAAGATAGGGAAAGGGAGGAAAGGAGGAAAGGAGGAAGGGAGAAAAGGATGGGAAGGAGGAAAGGGAGAAAGGGGACGAAAGGAAAGAGGGGCCAGGCTTTTACTTTTTTCTCCCTCTCCTCCCCTTTCTCCCTTTCCTGCTTCTTTTTAAAATTCAATCAGCACCTGCCCTTTTTCGACCCGGTCGCCTTTGGCAATGCGGACGGTCCGAACGGTTCCTTCGCCGGGGGCTTTCAGGACGTTTTCCATCTTCATAGCCTCCAGAACCAGCAGGCTATCCCCCTTCTTGACTACGTCGCCGGGTTGCACACTGATGCCTACAATTAGACCTGGCATGGGCGCTTTCAGATCGTTGACTTTCGAACCGGCCGCACTGCTCATCCCCATCTGCTCCAGCAGCAGATCGAAGCGGTCTTTCAACTTCACTTCGTGGATGTGATCATTGATTTTTACCCGAACCGTCTTTTCAGCGGCATTGAGGTCGAGCAGTTCAGCCCGAAACGACCGGTTGTCGTGTAGAATATGAAATTGCCGTTCCGAAAGCCGAACAACATCCCAGGCGTAGGACTGGCCGTTGATAGTAGGCCCCTCGGCGGTGAAATCAATAGTAACCGGCTGATCGGTAAGGGTTATCTGGTACATTTTCCTGAATTCGTTTACGTTGTTGATTGGTTTAGTTAGCAGTCTCGGCCTGTTACCTTGTCAAGATTTATTAATCAGCCAGATACCAAACAGACAGATGCCCATACCGGCGTATTGCACCAGATGCACCTGTTCACCATCCAGCACGCCCCATAGCAACGCAACGCCCGGCATCAGGTACGTCACCGACGACGCAAACAGGGGCGACGCCAGTTGAATGATTCGGTTGAACAGCACCGACATGGCTCCTGACCCCAGAATACCCAGGCATGCCAGCGCCGACAGCGCCAGCGACGCGTTGGAAAGGGTAATCCGGGTAAAAAAGTCGGTAGTAAACAGAATCAGCAAGGCCAGCGGACCAATGAAGGCAAACAGCCAGGCCGTTGACACGAGCGCGGGCAAATGGCTTAGGTGTCGGCCGATGAGGTTAATATTCGTACCGTAGCAAACGGTAGCCAGCACAATCAGCAGGGCGTACCCATTGATGGAAAACGAGCCGGTAGCGCTGTAGAAAATCAATAGAATCGAACCGCCGAGCCCAATCAGAATGCCCAGCACCTGTGTAGGACGAATCACCCGACCGAAAAACAGGGCACCTGTAACAAGCGTGAACAGCGGACTCAATGCATTGAGTGCTCCCGCTAGTGAACTGTTCAGGTGAGCACCGGCTATAGCAAATAAAAAGGCAGGAAACAGAAAGCCCAGCAGCCCGGCAGCCAGCAACGCTACCCATCGCCCCCGTACTGATTGCCGGATATCGGCGCTTCGAGTCTGAACGCCCAGAAAGGGAATGAAGAACAACAGCGCAAAAAAGATACGTCCGGCGGCCACCTGCTCCGGCGGAAAAACTGTCAGACTCCGCTTGATCAGAATGAAGGAACTACCCCATACGAGTGCCAGCACAAACAGCAGCCCCCACACCAGCAGTGGACGCTTTTGATCGACGGCAACAGGAGCGGTAGTAGTTGTCATGTAGTCAGTAGGGATAGAACCGAACGTTAGGTTCGGTTCTATCAGGCTAATACGGCTTCGGCATAGTGCTCCGAAACCTCATCCAGAATGCGAAGTAATTCGTCGTACGTACCAGCCTGCACCAGTTGCATCCGATACGCTTTAAAGTTATCCAGTCCTTTGAAGTAATTGGCGTAGTGTCGGCGCATTTCGAAAATCCCGGTGATTTCGCCTTTCCAGCGGATCGAAAAATCCAGGTGCTGTCGGCATACGGCCACCCGATCGGCCACGGTTGGCGCGGGCAAATGCTCACCAGTTTTCACAAAATGCTTGATCTCGTTGAAAATCCAGGGGTACCCAATCGTCGCCCGGCCGATCATAACGCCATCGACGCCGTATCGATTTTTGTATTCCAGCGCTTTTTCGGGACTGTCGATATCACCGTTGCCAAAGATAGGAATGTTGATGCGGGGGTTCTCCCTGATCCGACCAATCAGCGTCCAGTCAGCTTCGCCCTTGTACATCTGTACGCGCGTCCGGCCGTGAACGGTGAGCGCCTGAATACCGATATCCTGTAGCCGTTCGGCCACTTCCAGTATGTTCTTCGTGTTTTCGTCCCAGCCGAGCCGCGTCTTAACCGTCACGGGCAGGTGCGTCGCTTTCACTACGGCCTCGGTCATGCGAACCATTTTAGGAATATCCTGCAGCAAGGCAGCGCCAGCTCCCCGGCAGGCTACGTTCTTGACCGGGCAGCCGTAGTTGATATCGATCAGGTCCGGGTTGGCCCGACTAGCGATTTCGGCGCAAGCACCCATGGTTTCAATATCGGAGCCGAACAATTGAATACCGATGGGCCGTTCGTATTCGAAAATATCCAGTTTCTGAACGCTTTTAGCCGCATCGCGAATCAGCCCTTCCGACGAAATAAACTCGGTGTACATCAGGTCGGCCCCGTTTGCTTTACATACCGCCCGAAACGGAGGATCGCTGACATCCTCCATCGGAGCCAGCAGCAGTGGAAAATCCGGTAATGCTATGTTGCCAATTTTAACCATATCGCTTGTTGCAGTGAGCTTGTGACAGAGGGCTTAGGGGTTACGCGACACCCCTGCCCCAGGCCCCTAACCTATTTTCTAACAACCGTTTAAAACGGTAGGTTTAGTACAATACGTAGTTGAAACAAGTTCAACGCACCGATTGTGCAAATGAGTCTGTAAATTTACGAGGAAATATGCAACCAATTAATACTTCTAACCACCCATCCTCGCGCCCGCCCACCCTGGGCGGTCTGATGATGCTCGTGGGCTTTACGCTGCTGGGCGGTGTATTCAGCGCCATTCTTGCGCTGCTGGGCTTTATTGCCATCAAAGGCGTCGGTCTGACCGAAGCTCAGGCGTACCTTTTGGCCCTCGCATCCCGACCAGCCTCCCAACCGAACGGCTGGTTCGAACTGATGGTTTTGCAGGCTGTTAATCACCTAGGTACGTTCCTGTTGCCATCACTGGCCTATTGGTATTGGGTCGAACACCGGACCTGGCCGCAGTTCAGCCGACGGCCGCTGTCGGCCGTAGCCGGGCTTGGGCTGGTAGTGCTGGTGGTTATTGCGTTCATGCCCTTCAACGGTCTGGTAATTGAATGGAACCAGAACCTGCGGCTCCCACAGACGCTCGCCCCGCTCGAACAATGGATTCGGGACAAGGAGAAAGACCTCGAAGGCGTCACAAAATACCTGACTACGTTTAATACACCCCTTCAGCTCATCGTTGCCCTGCTCGTTATTGCCATCATCCCGGCCATCGGCGAAGAAGTACTGTTTCGGGGTATCCTGCAACGAAATCTGGTCGTCTGGACTGGCAACGTTCACGCGGGCATCTGGCTGGCTGCGATTCTGTTCAGTGCCATTCACGTGCAATTTCTCGGCTTCGTTCCCCGGATGCTGCTGGGTGCCCTGTTTGGTTATCTCTACGTCTGGTCGGGGAATTTGTGGGTACCCATTCTGGCCCATTTTGTCAATAATGGATTCACTGTGCTGATGGTTTATCTGTACCAGCAGAAGATGGTACCGGTCGACATTGAAAGCACCGAGGCCGTTCCCGTAGCAGCGGCCGTGGCCTCCCTGGCGGTGTCGTTAGGGATATTGTATTACTTTCGTGAACGTAACCGGGCTATACCCTGACCGATCATCGGTTCACGGTTGTCGGTTTACGGTTCACGGAAGAATCCGCGTAGATTTAATCAGATTGGCTTTTCACCGAAAACCGTAAACCACAAACCGCCCCTGCCCGGCAAACACAACCTCATCATGACTGAAAACTGGGAAAAAGTATATGTGTCCCCAATGCCGCATCGGGCCGAACTGGCCAAGGCACTACTCGCCGAACACGACATTCCGGCGGTAGTGGTGAATCGGCAAAGCAGTAGTTACCCAACCATTGGCTGGGGTAAAAGTGAAGTGCACGTACCGGTCAGCCACGCCGTGCTGGCCAAAGTAATTCTGGAGAATGAAGCAACGTTTAGCTAACATGACTAACCTCCAACAACGGGTCGTTGCGGCCGTTGTTGGGGTGTTGGTAATTTTATTCTGCATCTGGTACCAGGACTGGACTTTCGCGCTGCTGTTCTGTGTCATTAGTGCCCTAACCCAACTCGAATTTTATCGGCTGCTCGGCCTCGACGGCTTCCAGCCCCTGACCGTCTACGGCACCATTGTCGGGTGTTTTGTGTGTGCGCTGGCTTTCTTCATCGAAAAGCGGATGATTGGATTCGATAACTACTTTCTAATCTGCCCGGCCTCGTCGATGATCTTTCTGATCAAGCTGTACAAAAAACGCGATATGAAGCCCTTTACCAACATCGGCTTTACGTTCCTGGGCATCATTTACGTAGCCGTACCGTTTGCGCTTCTGATTGTGATGGCGCTACGGGGCGGCACCTACCACCCAATGATTATTCTGGGTTGTCTGTTGCTGCTCTGGGCCAGCGACATTGGCGCTTACTTCGCCGGAACCAAATTTGGGCGTCGAAAATTATTTGAACGAGTATCCCCAAAGAAATCGTGGGAAGGAGCCCTCGGGGGTGCAGCGGCAGCCGCCCTGATTGCCCTGGGACTGGCTTTCTACGCCCCCGAGCTGCGCCCGTGGCAGTGGTATTGCGTTGGCGCCATTATCGTCGTAACGGGTACCTACGGCGACCTGGTCGAATCGCTGTTCAAACGGAGCATCGCCATTAAAGACTCGGGTAGCAGCATTCCGGGCCACGGTGGCTTTCTGGACCGGTTTGATGGGCTTCTACTGGCCGCACCGTTTATCATTACGTTTCTGAAGTTGTTTACATAACGCTACCGCTTGAACTGGTAATTCCTAACTTTTCTTAAATTATTTGCTATTATATCGGACATTACCAATTCATTCGTTGTTTTGTATAATAGTACCGTCTTTCTGACCTCCGTTGGTCTTTTGCTATGAAACAAGCGTTGACTCATATAGTGGTCGGGCTGGGTCTGCTCGTGATGACGGGGTTCTTTACAACCGCGTTCGGGCAGGGTCAGGATCGACAGATTACCTTTACAGGATTCATCACCGGTGGCAAATCCAACGAGCCGCTGCCGGGTGCCTATATCTACATTCCTAAAGCCGGAAAAGGCGTTCTGTCAGCCCAGAACGGTTACTTTGCCCTGCCCGTATTCCCCGGCGACAGTATCATTTTCAGCTACGTCGGTTTTAAAACACAGTATCACATTATCCCGCGTCGTCTCAGCGACGTAACCTATTCGGCGGTGGTTGCGCTGCAGGAAGACGTAAAAACGCTGGCCGAAGTGAAGGTATACCCGTATGCTACGGAAGAACTGTTTAAGAATGCGTTCGTAAACCTGAAGCTTCCCGACGAGCAGGAACGCGAAAACCTGGCTAAAAACCTGGACCCGCAGGCCATTCTGCGTCAGGCCGCTACAATGCCGATGGGCGCCGTAGCAAACCACCAGAACTTTGTCAATCAGCAGTTTTTCGGGCGGGAGAACATCATTAACCGAAGCCAGGCTACTACGTTTGCCTTCACAAACCCCTTTGCCTGGGCTAATTTTATCCGATCGGTCAAACGGGGCGACTTAAAGAGCAAGGAGTGGCGGAGCGAACTGAACAAAGCCCCGCGTGAGAACGTATCCCGCAAAGACATTTTGCAGAATCAGTAATTAAGTTGGCGGTGCGTGCGGCACTAGATTCGCTACACCTGATCGGGATTACTCCTGACCAGATTTCCAGGTCTTCAAGTGCAGGTCTGTCCCATCGAATTCGGCGTACGTCCGGGCGGATACCCATTCGCCGAGGTTCACGTACCGACTACTTGCGGCTACGGCCAGATCGAGGGGCAGGTGCCGGTGGCCAAAGATGTAGAAATCGTGGTGCTGCCGCTGCTCCACCTCCCGACAGTAAAGCATCAGCCATTCACGGTCCTCACCCAGAAATTCGTCTTCCCCCTTCTCGTTGTTGCTGATCCGGCTCCGGTGCGACCATGCATGCGCCAGCCGAATACCTACGTCCGGGTGTACCCAGCGAAACAGTCGCCGGGCCATGTCGTTTTCAAAAACCTGTTTCAGCCGTTTGTATACGTAGTCGCCGGGACCAAGTCCGTCGCCGTGCCCAATCAGGAAGCGTTTGCCGCCGATCTCGTACTGCCGTGGTTGACGATACACCGGAATACCCAGTTCCTGCGTAAAATAATCGTTCATCCACATATCGTGGTTCCCCGTGAACAGCACGACTTTCGTACCTGCATCCGTCAGTTGTGCCAGTTTACCCTGTAATCGGATAAATCCCTTGGGAATAGCCCGCTTATACTCGAACCAGAAATCGAACACATCGCCCACCAGGAAAATAACTTCGGCATCAGCTTCAATGCACTGCAGCCAGTTCACAACCGCCTGTTCCCGTTCGCGGCTCTTCTCAAGCGGGGGAGCCCCCAGGTGAAAATCAGAAGCAAAATAAACCTTTCGGCCAGTGGGCAAAGCAATCGTTTCGATAACAGACATTCGTTCAGTGCAACGTACAAAAATAATATCCCGGTTTGAATTGTCGGTACGTCCTCCTGGCTTGAGGCCGAATTCGTCAAATTGTATTGGTAAATCAAACAACCCGGCGGGCAAATTGGTAGTATCAAAAACGCTGGATTTACTACGTACACGTTATGAAAACCAAATTACTGTGGCTGGCCATTCCGCTGGTGAGCCTTTCCTCTTGCTTCCAGGGCGATAACGGTAATACCGTCGACGACGCCAACGATGCGGGCGGCACCGGAAGCCCATACCTGGCCCGGGAAGTATCGGGCACCTGGCTGTTGAGCACAGACCACCGCTTCGCCTATGATGCACCGTGTAACGTACTGGACGAAGGGATGATTCAAAGTACGTTTAATGTGGGCTTACTGGAAGAACTATCCGTTACGGATGCCCGCAACGGTTGTACGTTCGAGTGGGAAGGCAATCAGGTAAGCGTCGCTTTTGGCGGTCCTAAACCGTATCCGTCGATCTACCACGCGGAATACATTTTTGACAAGATGTACCAGCCCTCTAAACAGGGAATTACTACTGGTCAGATGGGCGATGTAGGAGCTGAATCGCTGTTTGGACCCGACCCAACGGGAACTGTTTCTGAACGGCCGCCCGTTTTACCAACCAGCCCGGCGGGTCGTGATACGCTGGCCCAGAATGATACGGCGACGACCGTTGCCCGCATTCCGCCCCAGGCAACGGTCTTCACCGAACCGGCTGTAAACACAGTAACCGGCGTTGCTATTACGGGCGTTGGGGACAAGGCCATCTGGGAGCCGGCTAAAAACACGCTGCATGTGCTGTACAATAATCACATTCTGAATCTGAAAGTCCAGACAAAAGAAAAACCGGAAGTTCGCATGAACAAGGCCGTTCAGCTTGCCGGTGTACTATTGTCTCACTTTGATGATGTAAATGCTGATCTGGATGTGGCTGAGTAAGCTCGCAATTACACCTATTAGCCAGGAAGGCCCGGTACGTACCGGGCCTTCCTGGCTAATAGGTGTATAGCATGAAAACTTAGTCAGTTAGACCGAGTCGTTGTTTAGCGGCCGTGTACTCATTCCAATTGGCCGTTGCGAGTGCTTCCTTGGACACTACTACCCAGCGATACTCACCGGCAACAGGTTGGTTGCTCTCCTGCTCGATGCTGATGATACCCTTATCATTGAGGGCGTGGTACGAGAACGATATCAGCCGACCGTCGATTACGGCGGGCAGGGTTTTAATCTCTTTGGTCGTGGCATCGCGGAAGAACGCTACCACCATTCCATCGGCGACGATAGACGACGTGATGGCATTATCGACAAAACCAGCGACCCGCTTGCCCGGATCTGCCGCATTCTCGGTCCAGTTCTCGGCTTTAACGGCTGTCCAGTCAGATGCCGACGTTACGGAATTGATGGCTACTGCCTGATCAGGCGTTACGATGTCAGATTGTGTTTGGCAGGCGTTCAGAGCCAACTGGCCGGTTAACAAAGCAGCGACCAGCCACCCTTTCTTTTGTACAAATTGCATACGTCTTTTTTCAGACCAACGCCCAAGTTGCCATTATCGTATCTTCAGACAGGAATCTGTTCAAACTTTATGGCAGGCTGACTGGCATCCTTGAATGCCTGACGAGGGCGGATATTCAGCGTCTGGAAAAGTTGCTGATCCAGGTCATCGCCCGGGTTCGGGGTGGTGAGCAGTTTATCGCCGGCAAAAATCGAGTTTGCTCCGGCCAGGAAGCACAGTGCCTGTTCTTCAATGCTCATCCGGACGCGACCGGCCGAGAGCCTTACCATCGCTTTCGGCATGATGAGCCGGGCGGTAGCGATCATCCGTACCATTTCCCAGACCGACACACGCGGCTGATCTTCAAGCGGTGTGCCTTCAACCGGAACGAGTGCATTCACGGGCACCGATTCAGGATGTTCAGGTAGCGTAGCCAGTGTATGCAGCATACCAATCCGGTCGGAATCGGACTCGCCCATACCGATAATTCCCCCCGAGCAGACCGAAATACCGGCTTTACGGGCGTGACCAATGGTTTCCAGCCGGTCATCGTAGGTGCGGGTGCTGATAATATCGCCGTAGAATTCTTCGCTGGTGTCGAGGTTGTGATTATAGGCATACAGGCCAGCATCTTTCAACTTCTGGGCCTGGCTTTCGGTCAGCATCCCGAGAGTACAACAAACCTCCATCCCCATTGCGTTGACGCCCTGTACCATATCGAGTACTTTGTCAAAATCGCGGTTGTCGCGAACTTCCCGCCAGGCCGCGCCCATGCAAAATCGCGTGCTACCGGCTTCTTTAGCCCGTTGCGCGGCCGTCAGCACCTCATCAACTTCCATGAGCTTATGCACCGTCACGCCGGTATGGTAACGGGCCGCCTGCGGACAGTAAGCACAGTCTTCAGGACAGCCGCCCGTCTTGACCGATAATAGTGTACAGACCTGCACTTCCTGCGGATCGTGGAACTGTCGGTGAACCGTAGCAGCGCGGTACACCAGGTCAAGAACAGGAGAATTGTATATTTCGGAGATTTCGGCCCGAGTCCAGTCGTTACGTATAGCGGTCATAGTATTGAGAGTCGAAAGCCAAAAATAGGCAGAGTTCATCAGTTTGCCAATCTTGTGTTAGCATCGGATACCTACCATGTACACAATTCTTACTATATTCGTGTAATAAATAAGAATGTTTTGTTGTAAGTCAAGCAGCAAAATAATTACGTTTGGTATCTTATTTTAGGGCATTTCAATACAACTCCATTCCATTACGCAGTTTTACGAATTATGAAAATCGCAGTATGGCACAATCTGCCCAGTGGCGGAGCGAGCCGGGCGTTACACCAGCACATAAAAGGATTAGCTCAGCGAGGTCATCACATCGAAGTCTGGACATCGTCACTGGCCGACAGCCAATTCCTGGATGTAGACGCGTATGTCGCTCGTACACACATACTCCCCCTCACCATTGCCACCCGACTACGGATCGAATACGTAGATGATGTTCGTTCGTTGCTGTTCCTCAATAGTACCCGTATCAAGCGAATGATGGCCTTTTGCGAGGCCTGCGCCAAAGAGATTGAAGCGGGTGATTTTGATATTCTGTTTGCGAATTCGTGCCACTTCTTCAACATGCCGTTTATCGGCCGTTTCGTTAAGACAATCCCTAAAGTACTGTATCTGCAGGAGCCGAACCGCAGTCTATACGAAGCTTATCCCAACCTGATCTGGAAAGGCTTACCCTCTATTCAGCACAACATTCTGAAGCCTTCCTATTACACGTCATACTGGCAGGACTTGCTTAGGACGCACCGGGCACGCGTGCTGGTGCGTGAGGAGTTTACAAACTACCAGAGCTATGACAAAATTCTGGTTAATTCGTATTTCAGCAACGAAAGCCTGCTACGGGCCTATGGCGGCCCTGGTGAGGTCTGCTATCTGGGCGTCGATGTCGACCTGTTCCCGTTTCTGGATATGGCCCGCGAAAACTTCGTGATGGGATTGGGATCATTTCACCCGCCCAAAGGAGTTGACACGGCTATTCGCACGCTGGCCCGTATTCCCGAATCCATCCGTCCTAAACTGGTGTGGGTAGGCAACATTGGCAACAAAGACTATATGGCAAGTCTGTTGGCCCTCAGCCAGCAGGAAGGGGTAGCATTCGAACCCCGTCAGTACGTTCCCCATCGTGAGTTAGTACAACTGCTAAATACCGCTTCATGTCTGTTGTACACATCAACCCTCGAGCCATTTGGTTTCGCTCCACTGGAAGCCAACGCCTGTGGCCTTCCGGTGGTAGCCATTGGCGAAGGTGGGGTTCGGGAAACGGTCATCAATGGGTACAATGGATTACTGACCGGTCGTAGTCCCGCCGAAATAGCCCGAGCTCTGGAGCAGGTCCTGACCAATCCGGCTCTCTTCGAACGGCTGTCGGCAAATGGTCGGCAGGTTGTTCGGGAGCGGTGGAGCGTTGAAGACGCCGTTGACCGGCTTGAAAACGCTTTGATAGCCTCCTCGCCATTATCGCAGTCGCACCATCAAAAGGTAGATCAGCAGGTTTGATGGTTAGCACTTGAGCAGACCTGTTGATGTTCAGGTCTGCCCACTCGAACTAATTTATGTAGACGAATGAATTAACATAAGTCAGAATAGTATATTTTAACTTATCTACCATTTTACATCCGCTTACCAAATTATCTATACCAACCAGTAAATAAATCATTATTGAGTGTCTGTAAGCTTCTTTATTTAATCAATAATTGCATTGATTAACAGGCTCTGTCCTTTACCATCATGAAGCTTTCATTTTTTAAAGTTCTATCCACAAGCGCAATTGCCTTGGTTTTCGTATGGACAAACGGCTGTCGCCCGATTGATAGCTCTTTCGATCCATCCACCATTCCGACGACGATTGAAGGCGAGTATATCGTCGTTTACAAAAAAGACCCAATGGCCGGCGCACGAATTGACCGGACATTCCAAAATCTGCAAAAAGCAAACCGACAGTTTACCAATCAATTTCTAACCCAGTTTCATGTTAAATCCACGGCGGTTCAACACGTCTTTAGCCATGCGCTATTCGGTTTTGCGGCCAAACTGACCACCGAACAGGTGACCGCTCTTCGGCAAGACCCCCGTATTGACTACATTGCCCCTAATCAGGCGTCGCTGCCGGACGTCATTGAGGGGGAGGTCACGGAAAAAGGAGCCAAAGCTGCAGCGGGTCAGGAGGTTCCCTGGGGGATTAACTCAGTAGGTGGTTTTGTTGACTGTTCGAACCATCCAAACGTCGTGTATATTCTGGATACTGGGATTGATCTCGACCATCCGGACTTACGGATCGATGTTAGTCGCGGATACAACGTTTTCACAACGGGCCCCGACGCTCAGACCCTGGACGATCTGAACGGGCATGGCACGGTGGTAGCTGGTATTATCGGTGCGGTCAATAACTCAATCGGTCTGGTAGGGGTTGCCGCCGGTGTCCGGGTTGTGCCAGTGAAAACAAAAGGGAAGGATAATACCAGTACGGTAGCCAATACAATTGCCGGCCTTGATTTTGTTACAGCCAACGCCCGGTCCGGCGATGTGGTTAACCTAAGCTTAGGCTTCGCAGCCAATCAGGCGGCCGACGATGCCATTGTGCGGATGATGAGCCGTGGGGATATATACGCAGCGGCAGCCGCGGGAAATGTTGAAAACGGGAATCGGGATGCCAATAAAATTTCACCGGCCCGGGTCAACACGACCAATTTCTATACGATCTCGGCTCATGACCAGAGTGGAAATTTCTGTGGCTCATTCTCCTGCATGGGCAATCCACCCATCGACTTTGCGGCTCCCGGCAACCGGATCAAAAGCACATACTATAACGGCGGCTATGTCAATGTGTATGGCGGTACAACGTTATGCACGGCCCATGCATCCGGGATTTTACTGGTAACTAAGGGCAAGATTTATTCAAGAGGGACGGTGAAAAACGACCGGGACAAGACGCCCGATCTGATTGCAACGCGAACACCTAAATGATTTTCTTTCCCGAACCAGATACAACGGCTTTTCAAACAAAAGAGCCGTTACTGGTTACATATTCGGGTTGATAATCAACTACATAGACATCCATTCAGTAGATTAGTTTTTCAAAGGAGGGGTGAGGCTTTAATTTACTACTCCAAACTGTATCCGTACTGTCAATGCACTACCATTCGCTTGACAATCTGAGAACAACTATGATGCTGATGGGGCTGGTACTCCACGCAGCCGGTCCCTATATGGAGGCAGCTTACCTCCCGGATGACCCCATAGCGAATCATCCCTTTTTTGACATGATGTTTCTGTTCATTCATACGTTCAGAATGCCCGCTTTTTTCATCATGTCCGGCTTCTTTTCCGCCCTTCTGGTTGAGCGCCGGGGTGTGGTCACGTTCGTAAAAAATCGGGCCAACCGGATTCTGATCCCTTTTCTGATTGGCTACTTCACGATCAATATCCTGATTCAGGCCGCATACGTCTACTGCTTTTCAAACTACACGATGGCACCGGTCGTCAAATGGTTTTCGACCGGTACGTTTCTGCTGCCTGTTATCACGCCTACCGTTCACCTGTGGTTTCTGTACTTCCTGCTTATATTCTACGTGGGGGTGTACGTGGCCGTACGTATCAAAGGGCTGAAAGCTACGCTTCCTGGACATACCCTCAGCCGCTGGCTGGTATCCGGCTGGGCTATCCCGGTCTGGATTGCCTTCAGTGCGCTGTTTTTGTGGTTCATGCCCGGCGCTACTTTTTACACCCCCAGCGACCTGACCCCCAGCCCAATCATTCTGGCTGGGCTGGGTATGTATTTCGTTTTTGGGTGGCTCCTGTTTCAGCAACCCCACTGGTTGACCTCAATACAGCGACCAGCCTGGTGGTTGCTCCTGGGGGGACTGGTCGTGTTTGTGATCTACGCCATAATGATGTTGCAGATCAGCCACAACACGGCCCTGCCAACAACGTATCGCGTAGATCTTTCGGCCCTGTCGGCGACCAGTACCTGGTTAATTTCGTTTGGTCTGATTGGTCTGTTCCAGCGCTACCTCGACCAACCCAGTCCACTTTCGCGCTACCTCGCCCAATCATCGTATTGGGTCTATATCATTCACCTGCTCATTTGCACGTACGTTCAGATCTGGCTGATGCCGGTAGCGTGGACAGCCTTCGGTAAATTCGCTGTAGGGCTGGCAATAACGTTCGCTCTTTCTCTAATCAGCTATGATTTGTTCGTCCGCGACACGGTTGTAGGGCAGGTTCTGAATGGCCGCCGTGCTACGCCTATCTGGCGTATGGTACTTCAGCTTCGACGCAGCACGGCCGATACGCCACTATTCCTCACTAAAGTCAGGCAGCTTTTTCGTTGAGTTGCCTAACACTCCGGGCCTTCATCCCAAACAGCACCCTTGGTAAGCTAAACGGCCGGATCAGCAGAAGATACATAGCGACCGATACGATAAATGACGAAAGGCTCACCACCAGAAATCCATCGTACACGCCCAGGCTCGTTTTTAGTACGTAATAGCCAATGATGACGATAACCGTCTGGTGCAGAATGTAGAACGGATAAACCGCTTCGGTCAGGTGCGCTAGAATTGGTCGGTTGACATTCAGGTAGCGGTAGCCGTACGCCACCGTCATCAGCACCGAGAACCAGGTTAGTCCCAGCTTAACGAAACTGTACAACGTTGTAAGCAGTACAGATCCATCAATACGGTCGTAGCCCAGCACGACAGGAGCCGCGTACATGATGACGGTACAAATCAGCGTCGCAACGACAAAATATCGGCGTTGGTCCGTGATGATCTGCCAGAAATTTGGTCGGCTGATCAGTACGTAACCCAGCCAGAACAGGATCATATTCTTCATAAAATACGCCCAGTCGTCGGTGAGGGCGTGAGTTTCATCGGGAAATAAACCACCCAGCGCTACGTCGTTCACCAATAGAGGAACAACCAGCCACAAAGCGCCCCCTTTTCGCGCGATGAGCCCACCAATGCGGTCGGTGAGCCGCTGCCCACGTTCGGTTTTTAGAAACCAGAACAACGGAATGCTTAGAATGGCGTAGTGAAACAGGTAAGCCACGAACCATAGATGATGCCAGCTAAAGGCCCCGCCTGTACCACCATCTTCGTAGGATTCGAATTGAAAGACGTAGGGGTAAAATTCGGTGTAACTTCCCGTGAAGCGTCCCCGGAACAGCCATTCGTAATAAATCTGGGGAGGTACAATCACGAAGATGCCGAATACAACCGGGATGAACAGCCGCCGAAAACGCTCACCGGCATATTTTCCAAAAGACCCTTTACGTAGGGCGAAGAAGCTGCCCGCCCCGGAAATAAAGAACAACAACGGCATCCGCCAGTTATGAAGCCAGCGCATAATTAGCTCAAACACGGGGCTGGTTTCTTTACTCTGCACGTGCCACCCCCAGCTCACGTAGATCATACCGGTGTGGTAAAACAATAGGGTGATGATAGCGAATACACGCAGCCAGTCCAGGTCGTACCGGCGGCTCGCTGTTAGCGCAGAGGGCGTTAAGGTTGGGGAATGTGCGGAAGCAGTAACCATTTCGTTGCAAGTAAGATGATGCACAAAAGTGGCCCTGTTTGCCCCAAAACAAGCTATTTTCCGATAGTTACGAAGTTCGCGCCGACCGGGACGAAGTTGCAGATGCCCGAAACTGGGCGGGCGTCTGGCCGGTGATTCGTTTAAATGCCGTATGGAATGCCGATGTGGAGTTATACCCTACCCGCTCGGCAATCTCGTCGATCTTGAGGTGTGCGATGGCAGGATCATGGAGGAGGGTCTTCGCTTCACGAATGCGGTATTCGGCCATCATGTCGAAGAAACTTTGCTGCAGCCGGTCGTTGAGCAACTGCGAAAGGTGGTGCGGAGTGGTGTTCAACTGACCGGCCAGTTTGGGCAGCGACAGATCACTTTGCAGGTACGGTTTCTCGTCGGTCATCAGGCGATTCAGCTTTTGCAGAACGGCCTCTTCCACCTCCTCCGAAATAGATGACTTTTCGTACTTTTTACGCGATTCACCGCTCCCCTCCGCTTCCTTCACGGGCGGGTCGGGCTGAAAAAAATTGGAACCGCGCATGACCAGAAAGCTGGTTACGTAGATGGTTAGCGCCATATACGATGCCAGCAGGTGATCGCCCAGGTCTTTATAAAACTGAAGCTTTACAACGGTAATCAGTACCGGCACCGACGCAAACAACCAGCTCAAATACCGTAGCATCGGCAGTTTGGCCGCAGCCCGTGTCGCGACGGATTGCGCTGCCTTGCGGATGGTCAATAATGCCGTCGCTGCATAGATGACGCAGCTTAATAAGGTTAGTTCGTTGATTAAGCCACGAACGCCCGTAAAATCCTCATCCAGATACGATCCGGAGGGTATGTACATTATTTCGGGATGCCAGGAATAGATGTACGAGTTGTATTTAAATTCCGGGGGCTGATAGACCCAGGTCACGGCGTTGACCAGCCAGATGGCAAATGGCAGTAAATGCAAAACCCAGCCCCGGGGCAATCGCTGATAAATGTGGCTGAAAACGTAGAAATAAAACAGCGGCCCCAGCACAAAGTTGAATGGTTCGGCCAGATCGACCGTCCATAACACCTGGAACGTATAGTTTGTGTAATTTAGAAAGATTTCGGCGCTGATAGCCGACAGGGCCAGATTGAACCAGCCCAGGCACCGGTTAGCAACAAGCCGCCCCCGGCTACCAGTCAGAAAAAATAACCCCAGAAATACTCCTTGCGCTACCCCGAGCAGGATAATCAAAGCAAACAAATCAAGGTTAGGGGGCAGCGTACGCATAGCAAAACAGGATAACCGCTCTAAATTACAAAAGCGGACGGTTTAAACCGTCCGCTTTCAATAACTGTTCATCAGCAATCAGCGAATATCGAGGTCGAACGGTAGTCGCATCTGAATGCCCTCCATCGTCCGGAGCTTCTTCAGGTATTTAACATAGGGGGCCAGTTCGCCTAGCTGTGTTTGAAGCCGGGCTTCTTCACTATCGCCAAATGCGCTGAACAACCGCTCAAAGAACTCTTTCTTCCGAGGCTGGTAGCGTATCCGATAGTCACCTTCCTTCAGCTTGGCCGATTGGGCTGCGACCTTTATAGCATCGTCAAGGCCACCGAGCTGATCCACCAGCCCGATTGCTTTGGCCTGCTGACCCGTCCAGACGCGTCCACCCGCGATAGCTTTCACACTATCGATGGGCAGTTTGCGACCGTTCGCCACTTTCGTCGTAAAAATTTTGTAGAACCGATCCGTACCACGCTGCAGCACCTGTTTCTGGAACGGTGTCATTTCGTGCGTTACAGCCGGAAAGTCAGCGTTCGTGTTAGTTTTTACGCGGTCGTAGGTAATACCCAGTTTGTCCTTGAAGAACGTTTCGGTATTGAACAGCAACGAGAACACGCCAATCGATCCGGTAATGGTGTTCGGCTCGGCAACGATCCGGTTGCAACCCATGAGCATGTAGTACCCGCCCGAAGCCGCGTAATCGGACATAGAGCCGATGACGGGTTTCACTCTGCGGGCCAGTTCTACCTCGCGGTACATTGCGTCCGACGCCTGCCCACTGCCCCCACCGGAGTTGACACGTAGCACGATGGCCTTCACTTTCTCGTCGAGCCGGGCTTTGCGCAGTTCCTCCACTACGGTTTCGGAGCCGATCGTTCCTTCGCTGCTTTCACCGTCGGTGATGTCGCCCGAAGCCACAATCACTGCAATCCGGTTTCGGCTATTGCCCAGTTCAGCATCCGGTTTGTTCGCATCCTCGTACTTACCGAGTGAGATGTAGTTAATCTTTTTCTTTTCCTCGATACCGAGTTGCTTCCGGATCTGGCTTTCAAACTCGTCCTGGTAGCCAACGTTGGTAATCAGTTTGGTACGTAGCGCGTCCTCGGGTTCTTCAATACGCAGGTTATCGGCGTATTGCTTCAACGAGTCCACACGTACCTTACGGCTTTCGGCTACCTTCACGAGCATGTGATTATTCACCGAGTTCAGGAACGACGAAACCTGGAGCCGGTTGGGTTCGCTCATGTCGTCGCGCACGAACGGCTCGATAGCGCTCTTGAATTCCCCTACGCGGAAGATTTCCGGCTTCACACCCAGCTTATCCAGCGTCCCCTTGAAGAAGGTCAATTCGGCATTCAGACCGTTCCACTCCAGACCGCCGGTTGGGGTGATGTAGATTTTATCGGCCATTGAAGCCACGTAGTAACCTTTCTCGGTCATGTTTTCACCGAAGGCATACACGAACTTTTTCGAAGTTTTGAAGTCAATCAGGGCGTTACGAACTTCCTCCAGCGACGCCCAGCCGCCCTGAGGGTATTCACTTTGCAAATAGATGCCCTTGATATTATCGTCTTCCTTAGCGGCTTTAAGTGCCTGTTTGAGTTCAACAAGGCCAATTGCGTCGCCCGATGAATCGAACGGTCCAAATCCGTTGAATGGATTGTCAACGCTTCGTTCTTGAATAGGGCTGTTCAGGTTAAGCTTCAACACTGAATTCTCCTTCACCGTGGTTTGCCGGTCGGCTGTCGACGAAATCGCCGAGCCAATGCCGATCAACAGCAAAAATCCAACGATCGAGAACAGTAACAGGCCTACGATGGTGGCCAGTACGTATTTAAAAAACTGTCGCATGAATGGGTATTTCGCGTTGGTTAGTCATTGGATGAATAACAAAAGTAAACGCAGTTTATGCGTCACATGACTCAAAAAATGTTGAGTGTACAATATGGCGGATAAATGGTACCCAACAAAATAGCCCGGCTGTCACCGGGCTATTTATTAGTCAAATTCAATTGGTTACCGTCATATGTTCTGCACAACAGCCACCGTTACGCCGGCATTTCGGCATAATCGTCCATGGACGTACGAATCACCTCCAGGGCTTCATCACGGCCGTAGATGCTGGCCAGTTCCATAATCTCAGGCTCCCCTGGCAGGTTTTTGTAGGTCAGGAAATAGTGGCGCAGCCGCTTTACAACCGCTTCCGGTAGTTCGCTTAGATCCCGGTACTGCCCATACATGGCATCCCCTTTCAGCACAGCAATAATTTTATCATCCGCTTCGCCTTTGTCGATCAGCCGGAAACCGCCGATGGGAATAGCCTGCAACAGGATGTCGCCGTGGGTAATTTCACGTTCTGTCAGTACGCAGATGTCGAGGGGGTCGCCGTCGCCCATTTCGACCAGCCGCCCCGACCGCTCGGAAGCCAGTTGGGCGATCCGGTCGCCACAGTAGGTCCGTGGCACAAAGCCGTATAGGGCCGGAATGATGTTTGAATACTGTTGCGGGCGGTCAATTTTGAGATAGCCCGACTCTTTGTCAATTTCATATTTGACCGTATCGGTCGGTACGATTTCGATGAAGGCCGTAATGATTTCGGGAGCATTATCGCCCGCCGAGATACCGTGCCAGGGATGCGCTTTTGAAGGAGTTTTAGCCATTTGATCCAGTTGAGTAGCGTCAAATTGTGCTTGCATACGATTTTAAAGAAAAAACTGTAAAAATCTTGGTTTGTCAGGTTGTTTAAACACACATTCCGCCCCTGCCTGATCAGTTTGATGCGCTTGGCGCACTGACAAGGCAGGGGCGGAATGGGTATACGCTCCAAAAATACAAACTTGCGTTGACAACAAACGGTTTTATTTTTAAACGGAGATGTTGTCCAAAAAACCAATTCGTTCGGCAACCTGAAAATCTGCCGTTTTATTCAGGTTTTGGCGCACAAGCATTTCACCCAGAAAGCCCGTCAGAAACAGTTGAACACCGAGGATAATTGCCACCAGCGCCAAGAAAAACAGTGGATTGTCCGTGACGTTTCGGTAACGGATCTGGTGCGCAATGTTATATAGCTTCTCGCCGATCAGGTACGTTGTCAGGACCGTTCCGACGAAGAACGACAACGTACCAAGCCCGCCAAACAGGTGCATAGGGCGTTTGCTGAATCGGTGCACGAACGCAATAACCAGCACATCAAGAAAGCCGTTGATAAACCGCTCCAGGCCAAACTTAGTGGTACCGTATTTACGGGCCCGGTGCTGCACCACTTTCTCACCAATTTTCCGGAAGCCGTTCCAGTTGGCTACAATCGGCAGGTTGCGGTGCATATCGCCGTACAGCGTCGGCGCAATAGACTTGACCACTTTCTGCTTGTAGGCTTTCAGACCGCAGTTGAAATCGTGCAGTTGAACGCCCGAAATCCAGCGTGATACCCCGTTGAACAACTTGGTTGGCAGGGTTTTGCTGAGCGGATCGTAACGTTTCTGCTTCCAGCCCGACACGAGGTCGTAGCCGTCCTGCGTAATCATTCGGTACAGTTCCGGTATTTCGTCGGGGCTGTCCTGCAAGTCGGCATCCATCGTAATGACGACCTGTCCACGGGCAGCCAGAAAACCGGTTTGCAGCGCGGCCGTTTTGCCGTAGTTGCGGTTGAAGCGAATAGCCCGTACATGGGCATCGACGCTGGCCAGCCGTTCGATCACCTCCCAGGAGTTGTCGGTACTGCCGTCGTCGATAAACATAATTTCGTACGTATAATTTTGTTCCGTCGCGACCCGTGTGATCCAGTCGTGCAGTTCGGGCAGCGACTCATCTTCGTTCAGGAGCGGGATAAGGACGGTAAGTTGCAAGGTGTCAGTCATGAATGTATCTCCACCGGAGACAAACTATAAACGCAAAGTTCGCAAGGATTAGCGCAAGGGCTGCAACAACTCATCAGAAAATCAAATAAAACGGCTGTAGCAGCGCCCGGAACGCAGCCGTGTACGTTCGGCCGTCCGGCTCGTAGATGTCCAGCGTTTCGTCGGTAACGTCCTCAGTACCATATTGCAGGCCGGTAATAATTCGAAAAACCGACTTACGGGCATGGTGCCGCAGGTGCAAGCGGCTGAACGGCCACAGTCCAATAGCCCCGGCCAGTTGAGTCAGTACGCCCGTCTCGTAAGGCGGTAGCAGCACCCACCACTGTCCATCTGTTTTCAGTAACCGCCCGACAGCCTCAATCAGTTCCGTAAATGGCAGATCATCAGTATGCAAAGCCCGATTGACGGCCGCATCCGGCGACCGGAGGTGATTGGAGTAAAAAGGCGGATTGGTAAGGATACGATCGTAACGTTTTTCCTCACTGCCAAATGCCTGAATCCGGCTGTGTATGACCCAAATACGTTCTCTGAACGCACTGGCCGATACGTTCTCGGAAGCCTGACCATAAGCCGCATCGTCTAATTCGACCGCATCGATAAATGCGTCAGGATTCCGTTGAGCAGCCATCAACGCCAATAGACCCGTTCCGGTACCGATGTCAAGGATTCGGCCGGCCGTTACGTCGGCGAAGGCCCCCAGCACACAGGCATCGGTGCAGACCTTCATGGCTGTCCGATCCTGCTGAATGATAAATTGCTTAAAACGGAACATTATTTTCGGCCAAAATCAGCCGGGTTTTCGCCCCAGTATTCGGTTTCCCACTTCAATACGGGGTTAGCGTAGCGGTGCGTCTGAAGCCACTTCTCAGCACGCTCAATCAGGTCGAAGAGCTCTTCGTTCCGTGACGTTTCTTCCAGCTTTGTGTTCGCTTTCTTCTTGCTGACCCAGCCGATGGCCGTTCGTGAATCGGAATAAACGGGGATGTTGCTCCCCTTCTGGTGCAGGAGGGCCAGCGCATGCACAATTGCCAGGAACTCACCGATGTTATTAGTCCCGTCGGCATACGGTCCCATCGTGAAAAGCTTTTGCTTTGTTGCCAGGTAGATTCCCTGGTACTCCATATCGCCGGTAGCCGTGTTCCAGGCCGCATCGACCACCAGACTGTCCTGAATTGGGTTTCCCACCAACGCCGATAATTTGCCCTGTTTGGCGGGTTTCGGGGTTCCGCCAATGTGCAGATGAGGTTTTTCCTGAAATGCCTTCAGGGCCGCCGGTTTCGTATCAAAAGATTTGTACAGCGCCCCGTCAAAGCCGGCCGTTTGTGCCTGGCACTCTTCCCAGCTATCGAAAACGCCCGTTTTCCGACCCCGCCAGACAACATAAAATTTTGGCTTCTTCGCCATTTAACGTCAACTAAGTGATCAGCAAAGATACGGAAACAAAAACGGCTCTGACTACGTAGTCAGAGCCGCTTATCACGTCTTATAGTGGCTATTCGTCATCGTCATCACTACTGCCACCGGGCCAGAGCAGGTACAGCGCCACCCCGGCTAGTAGTCCCCAGCCAATAGCCCGGGCTACGTTATACGATGTGGGAGCCGGCATATCTATTATACCGTTCTCGTCGGTCACGGCCGGCTGCTTCACGTATCGACCTTCCGACGGAATTGACATGGCTTCAAAGTCATGCGCGAGTCGGTTCAGACCAACCTGCAAATCCAGTCCATGTACGGATACGCCATGTCCAACCCCCGCAGCGGTTGGATTTAGCCGATTCAGCTTCTGAACCGATTGCCTGGCAGCCTGCCAATCGATGGTAAAATAAGCCGGTGGCCCGTGGAATTCCTGCCGCTGCGTCGCGACAGCCGTCACTGAGTTCTGATCAGTCGTGATAAAGGCATCGCCTGCAATCAACGTCCGGTCGCTGTCGCGGAACAGCGAGATATGACCGGGCGCATGGCCAGGTGTATGAATTACCCGCCAGCCGGATAATCCAGGAATCTCATCGCCATCTCCAACGGTCTGCAGCCGGTCGCCCAGATCGGTCGGGCCGGTCGGAAACATCCACGACATATACGCCATGGCTCCCCCACCAATAGCCGGGTCCGGTGGCGGATAATGCGATTTTCCACGTAAAAACGGAGTCTCCAGCGTATGCGCGTAGACAGGTACATCCCACTCCGTCAACAATGCTTTCAACGCCCCCGTGTGGTCGAAGTGGCCATGGGTGAGTACGATGGCCTGCGGTTTGGTACCGGGTCCGAACAACTCTTCAGCCCGTTTCCTGATTTGGCCTGCGAAGCCAGGTAAACCAGCGTCGACCAGGACCCATGAATTACCAGGACCGGGTTTACCGATAAAAAATACGTTCACAAAGAGGATTTTCATGCCCCGAACGTCGTCGGTTACGTCGTACGGGGTCATGGGTATCCCACTGGCATCAGGCGCTTCGGCGACAGGCCGGTCAGCTATTGGCATTGTTTCCATAACGGTTGGCGTCAATGAGTTTATCTCATGAGGTCAACGTTGCCCCACGGAGAATGTTCAATACATCAACCCAATGGCCTACTTATAAAGTAGAGTGATAGATGTACTACGCCTTGGTAACTATTGAATCTTTAGAGAACACCTTAAGTAAATACGACAGAACCGACATCTCTGCATTTTCGACTTCCCAAAAATATTTTTTGATTCTCTGTCACTTATCGCAGATCGGCCTGAATACATACGTGCCAGCCTCGAACCGGAATGACTATGAATCCGGCTGACTTTTATATAAGTATTTGATTTAACACATATACAAACTAGTTAATCATTTCAAATCCTATCCGCATGAAGTCTATTTACCCCTCACTTGTATTGATTAGTATCTGGCTTTTATTGCCAACCTTGTTGCTGGCCCAGAAAAACAAAAACGAGTCGAAAGAACCGGAAATTACGATTGCTCAAGTGGCAGAAAAGTGCCAGGCTCTGCCAGCCAGCAAACGCGTAACGGTACGTGTAGCTCGTTTCGACGTATCAAAAACCAGTGCTGATGGAAAATTCGGCGATGAACTGGCCACAATGCTTACCTCGGCGCTACAACAGACAAACTGCTTCCGGGTATTGGAAATGCAGCGAAATGCCAGCGACATGACCGGCGAAATGAGCTTTGCCCAAAGTGGATACGGCAGTGGCGGCCCCGAAGCGGGCAAGATGCTTATGGCGCAACTAATCGTCACGGGCGAAGTAACGGAGTACCTGGTTTCTGAGCGATCGCAGCAGGTAATGGGCTTCGGCAGTTCCAAAAAGTCGGCCAAAGTTGGCTTCACGCTCAAAATTCTTGATCCACAAACCGGTGAGATTCTGGCGTCAAAAATAGTACGGGCCGAAGGGCAGGAAGCTGGTGCTCGTACAACGAAGATTTTTGGCATCGAAACTTCTACAAGCAGCCAGAACAGCGCCGTTACAGATGCCTGTGGAATCGCAGTCATCCGCTCGGCAGAGTTCCTGGCCGACACCAAAGATAAGATAGAGATACCGGAGCCAATGAAGCCTGAAACGGCTAAAAAATTTGATCCGTCGCGCTGCAACATGCTCAAAAAGGGTGCGCCCAAAGTGATGATTTTAATCCCGGAAGCCCAGACCGGTTCGGCCAGTACGGCTAATGCCCAGACTCGCCGGTTAACGGATGAAGAGCGTGAGTATCAGGAACGGAAAGAAACCCGCGAAATGATTACCGCCATTTTCGGACGTAAGAAACAAACTGCCGAACCTGCAAAACCGCAGACAAACGCCGTTTACAAACCTGTAGTCATTGAGCAGGCAACCGCCGAAAACGAGATTATCCGGAAGTTCATCGAAGCTGGATTTCGGGTAATTGACCCCAAGGTATACGAAAAAATGCGGACCCGCTCCGACAGTCTGGCGAGCGATCCGGCCAAACTTGCCGCTCTCGGCCTGAAGATGGGGGCTAACATCATCATCACGGGGATGGCTACCAGCGAACTTGTCAATGCTAACAATGGTATGAATGCATTCAGAGGACGTATTGAACTGCGGGCTTTAACCACCGACGACGCAACCATCCTGGCATCTAACGTATTACAGGCCGGCGCGGTGGACGTATCCGAAACGGTAGCGGCAAAGATGGCTCTGACCAATGTGGGGAACAAAATGGCTGATTATATGCTGGAACAACTCTGCGCCCGCAACATTATCTTTGCCGGAACGGGCGGTGGAGCCCCATCGGCAAAACCAGCCAGTGTCGGTGCTTCGACTAGTAACACGGAGATTACTATCGCTAACACCACTTTTGCCAAAGTCAATGCAGTGGCAGCAGCACTTCAGAAAAATCCGAAAGTAAAAGGCGTGCAGAAAACGTTCAAAGGCACAGAAGGTACGATTCGGATTGAACATACCGGAACCACCGACGAATTGATCGACCTGTTGACCAAGAACCCGGCTCTAAAATTGGAGGTCACCGCGCTTGAAGAAGGTAGCGCCAGCCTGACAATGCTGTAGATTTGACCGAAACCGGTAGGTTATTTTGCAATGGCCTACCGGTTTTCATATCAGCCGGTCCGCACCAGCCCCAGTAGAAAAATCACCGTCCATATTACCGTTCGAAGCCAATTTGCCGAAATCAGTCGTTCGATCGTGTCTGACAGGTTTATTCCGGCCGCGATCTGATTATGTAGCGGTATCGCCTGAAACACAGTTAGAACCCAGGTCAATCCCACAAGAACGGCCGAGATCAGCGCCAGCCACGAAAAACGGGTGAACAGCTCCCACCCTACTAGCCCCACCTGCGCCAGCATCAACGGCCCGACAATAACCGTAATGAGATTGGTGTATTTGGGATGCCAGACCGCTAGTTGTTCCGGACTCATGTACCGAAAACTGGGATATATAATAAGCTGTACGAGCCAGATCAGCACCACTAAGCCAAAGTCTACGACAAGTCGGGCAGCAGGCATAGGTTAATGGTTGGTCATTGTACGTACGTAACGCGTTGGCCTTTTGTCAGCAGGCGACGGTGGTAGTCGATCTGGCCCAGGTGGTAGTTCAGATGACCACTGAGGTGCGTCAGAAAGTAATGGATCGTCATGGGATAGCCCAGCACCTCCTCGGGGTAAGGCTCGTTGAAGGAATCATCCGGCAACGCGGATAACGTTCGGCTTACGACCTCGCTTGTTGTGGTCAAACCAGCCAGCAGTTCGGCTCGGGGTACGTGTTTCGTCGAGAACTCAGCATCCCGATCACGCACGTAGTTGGTTCCACCCAATTGTTTACCAATGTAGGTGTTCAGGTTTCCGATCAGGTGCAGGCATAAATTACCGGCCGAGTTGCTGATGCCCGGTGCCACCTCCCACAATATTGCCTCATCGGGATAAGCCTCGATCTGTTGTAATAATCGCTTTAAATCCCGCGCGAAAAGTATGTCAAACGTTTTGGCCAGCATACAATTTGTTGACTACGCTCGTTCTTCCCAAACTTGACACACGTTTACAATCACCTCCACGGCCTTCTGCATGTCCTGCACCGATACCCACTCCAGCCGGGAGTGAAAGGCGTGTTCACCGGCGAAAATATTCGGGCAGGGCAGTCCCATGAACGACAGCCGCGACCCGTCCGTACCACCCCGAATACTACGTCGTTCGGGAGCCAGGCCAGCCCGGCGAATCGCTTCGAGGGCATTGTCCACTACGGCCGGATGCTGATCCAGCACTTCTTTCATGTTCCGGTACTGTTCTTTTACGATGAACTGCGCCGTTGAGTTAGGATAATGGGCCAGTACGTTGTCCAGTTGTTCCTGCAGGTACGCTTCCTTTTCGTGCAACCCCGCTACGGTAAAGTCTCGAATGATGAACTCCACCACAGCCTGATCCTGGTTGCCTTCCATCCGCGTCGGGTGAACGAAGCCTTCCTTGCCCTCGGTCGTTTCGGGCGATAGCGTGTCCTTAGGCAGGACGGCCAGAAAATCGGCGGCTATTTTCAGCGCGTTCTCGAGTTTACCCTTCGCGAAACCAGGGTGCGTACTGACGCCCTGAATGATAACCTTAACGGCATCGGCCGAGAACGTTTCGTCTTCCAGCGTCCCGAGAGCTTCGCCATCGATCGTGTAGCCGAATTGAGCACCCAGTTTCTGAATATCCACTTTCTCGGTACCGCGCCCAACTTCTTCGTCGGGTGTGAACAGCAGCCGAATGGTACCATGCTTCACCTCCGGATGGGTCATCAGATAATGCGCGGCATCCATAATTTCAGCTACCCCCGCTTTGTTGTCGGCTCCGAGGAGCGTTGTGCCACTGGCCGTGACGATGTCGTTACCAATTTGTTCCCGCAAATCGGGGTGGTCGGCCACGCGAATAACCTGCGCCGGGTCATCCGGCAGAACAATATCGGCCCCATTCCAATGCTCATGCACGATCGGTTTCACCCCGGCCCCGGTTACGTCGGGCGATGTGTCCACGTGCGAGCAGAAGCAGATGACCGGCACATCTGACTTATCGGTATTGGCCGGGATAGTCGCGTATACGTAGCCCCACTCGTCAAGCTCGGCGTCTGTAATGCCCATCCCGTGCAATTCCTGGACCAGGACGCGGCTGAGGTCTTTCTGTTTTTCGGTCGATGGGTTGGCCGTCGATTGCGGGTCCGATTGAGTATCAATCTGGACGTAGCGGAGGAACCGCTCGAGTGCCGTGAAGCGATAGTCGTTCATATCGTTTTGCCGTTATTCACGTAGGCTGCAAATGTAAACGTAAGTTTGGCTTACTTTGCGCCGACGAACATTCATCCGCTACAAATGTCTTCAATTCTGACTCAACCCAATCTGAAAAATATCATCTTCGACCTTGGCGATGTCATCATCCCGATCGACCTGAGCGCTCCCCTCCGCAACTTTGCTATGCTGGCCAATATGCCCGAAGACGACGTACGGGCGATCTGGAACCAGCACAACATCGGTATGCAGTACGAAACCGGCCTGATCGACGATGAAGCCTTCCGCGCCCACGTTCGCCAGTTGCTCAACAACCGTAGCAACAATCCCAATACGGAAACGGCAGACCACTGGGCTGATGAAGTAATCGATACGGCCTGGAACACCGTACTGCTTGAACTGCCCGTCGAACGGGTTGAACGAATCAGGCAACTGAAAGATCGGTACCGTCTGTTTCTGCTCAGCAACACGAGCCCGATCCACATCCGGCAGGTAAACCATATCCTGACGGAACTGGGTCAACCAACCCTGGAGGAACTCTTCGAACGCGTTTTTTATTCTTATGAAGTCCGGCTCGCCAAGCCATCGCCCGAGATCTACCAGCACGTATTGTCCGAAGCCGGTATTGCAGCCGACGAAACGGCTTTCCTCGACGACAATGCCGCGAACATCCGGGCCGCTGCAGAGTTAGGTATTACGGCCGTGCACGTGCAGCCCCCATTAACTATCATCGATTACCTGAAAGATGTATGATGTAGTAGCTATGATGTATTGCCTGAAATCATACATCTTACATCACGCATCATATAGTTTCAATGAACCCACGCATTAGAAGTTACCTCATCCACATCGGCTTATTCGTGATCACGCTCATCACCACCACCCTGGCAGGTGCGGAGTGGATCTATGGCCGGTTGTTTATTCCCGTTGAAGGTATGCAAACGCTCGGCTGGCCGGAGTTTTTGGCTGGTCTGCAATTTTCTGTTCCATTTCTGGCCATCCTGACCGTTCATGAATTCGGGCATTACTTTGTCGCTAAAGCTAACCGGGTACGCGTTACCCTACCCTATTACATACCGTTGTGGTTTGGCATCGGGCAAAGCATCGGTACGCTGGGGGCGTTTATCCGTATTCAGGATTATGTGAACAGCCGCCGGAAATACTTCGATATTGGCATCGCCGGACCACTGGCCGGCTTTGTCCTGGCGCTGATCGTGCTGTGGTATGGATTTACGCATCTGCCTCCTATCGATTACATTTTCACGATCCATCCGGAGTACAAAAAATGGGGGTTGCGCTACGGTGAATACGCCTACCTGAACCTTCCCAAAGGTGCTGCTATCAGTCTGGGTAACTCGCCATTGTTCTGGTTTTTCAAGACATACGTAGCCGACCCAACACTATTACCACATCCCAACGAGATTACGCATTATCCGTTTCTGCTGGCGGGGTATCTGGCTTTGTTCTTCACCTCGCTGAACCTGATTCCAATTGGTCAGTTGGATGGCGGACATATCCTTTACGGACTCATCGGTCGGGAGCGATTTCAATGGGTGGCCCCGGCTCTGTTCATCGTCTTTGTGTTTTACGCCGGGCTGGGCGTTTTCAAACCCAGCGACTTTGCCGTGTCGACTGACGAAGCTTTCTTTTCGGAATTGCTCTACTTTGGCGGGTATATCCTGTTCGTCTACATCTGCTGTTCCCGCATCAGCGAAAACCGCTTGAATAGCCTGATGGTTGCTCTCAGCATTGTGGCTGCTCAATTGGTGTTCTCGTGGATACGACCCGATTGGGAAGGCTATTCAAATTTCTTAGTCTTTACGTTCGTTCTCGGACGAGTTTTAGGCATTTATCACCCCGAAACCCAACTCGACGAGCCACTAGACCTGAAGCGTCAGATTCTTGGCTGGCTGGCTTTGGTCGTGTTTGTGTTGTGTTTCAGTCCCAGACCGTTCATAATCGGCTGATCTCGTCCGGACAGGCCAGCGTAACCCGTCCGAACGATCAGCATAGCGTTGCTACAGCAAACCTTCGTCGGCAAAGCTGAAGTATGCCTTATCGGTAAAAATAAGGTGATCCAGCACCGGAATGTCGAGCAGGCGACCGGCATCCTTGAGCTTTCGCGTCAGATCCTTGTCGGCCTGCGAGGGCGTCAGATTACCCGACGGATGATTGTGGAAGAGGATCATGGAACTGGCCAGGTGCTCGATAGCCTGCTTAAAGATCAGCTTGGGGTCGGCAACCGTTCCTGATATTCCTCCGGCACTAATCTGCACCGGCCGCAAAATCTCGTTGGCCCGGTTCATCAACAGAATCCAGAACTCTTCGTGCGGCTTGTCCATCAGGTGGGGGATCATCTCATTGTAGGCATCGCGCGAACAGGTTATCCGCGCCCGCTGCGGCCGATCCTGCTCTTTGCGCCGACGGCCCAGTTCCAGTGCTGACACAATGCTGATCGCTTTTGCTTCGCCGATTCCCCTGAATTTCGAGAGGTCTTTGACGCTTAATCGGGCCAGGTCGTTCAGGTTGTTGCTGACACTCTGAAGAATAATTTTTGATACGTCAACGGCAGTCATATCTGTGGTGCCGGAGCCGATCAGGATAGCAATGAGTTCAGCGTCAGATAGAGCTGCTTTGCCCTTGAGCATCAATTTTTCGCGGGGACGGTCTTCTTCCGCCCAGCTCAGGATTTTGCGGGGATTATCGTAGGACATTAATTCGGGTAACGTTACGGATGGAATACGTCCCGAAAATGCATAAAAAAACCTTACCCGGCATGCAGATAAGGTCTGATTCATGAAAGCAGGGCCATCTTTACTGCCAGCCAGCTTCAAAACCGGCCGTGACAAGAAGCCAATCTTTAGGCAGTTGCCTGAGCAGGAGCCAGTTTGTTAACAAAACGAGCCAGCTTCGACTTGCTGTTAGAAGCCTTGTTTTTGTGGATGACGTTACGCTTCGCCAGCTTGTCCAGGGCTGAAGAAACCTTTTTGAACAGTTCAACCGCCATCGCGTGGTCAGTTGTCGTGCGCAGCTTTTTAACTAAATTCCGGGTCGTGGTGTGCTGATAACGGTTCAACAGCCGCTTTTTTGCACTTGACCGGATCGCTTTCTTAGCGGATTTGTGATTTGCCATTTTTATGCAATAAATTTCGAAGTCGCCAAATGAGTCCGCAAAGATAGCAGAATTAGTCAGAAACAGCAACAGGTCTGCTCAAAAATCTTAGTTTAGTGACTGGTAGTCATTTGGTTTACGGCTTTCAGTTTACGCCTTAACGACGCTACACCACTGTGAACTGAAAACCGTAAACCAGTAAAGCCCTTCGTACTACGGCCGGATGTCGGCATTGACAACCAGGGTCTTTTCCCATATACCCTTGTTCCGTTCAATGAACTGGCGATAAGCTTCACTTTTCTCGTACGCCAGAATATCGTCTTCACTTTGAAACGTCAGGTAATGCATTACGTCATAATCAGAAACGGCTCCATTTGGCAAAATGGTCCGGCCAGATGAGTAATTGACGATCTGCGGAATTTCGTGTTTCAGGGCCGCAAAACCGTGCATATGCTGCTCAACTGCTTGATTTTCTACCCCTTTTTTGAATTTAACGCACACAATCCGCTGTTTTTGCGCTTTGCGGGCGGGTGAATAGGCACCGTAGATTATCAGGGCAAATGCCAGAAAGAATCCTGTAACTAACGCGTATCCAATGGATTTACGATTCATTGTTTTGGTAAGTTATGTTTTTAACAAAATTTTATTCTGAAATATGCTGTAGTTTTGTGTGAATGTTTAAATTTTTTCACCAAAAAGTACTACAGCAACACAAATGTACTTAACTTTTATTTTGCAAATAATGTTCCGTAACTTTTTTATCATCTGTTTTCTTACCGGGGCGTCCGGCGTAGCTACTGCCTCTACCGACTTTTGTCGTTTAAACCTGCCATCAACTGGCGATCAGGTTATTGCAAAGGCGCCTGGCTGGGGCTTTCATGCCCATCAGCAAATCAATCGGCTGGCCGTTTTTACACTCCCCGCCGAGATGATGCCCTTCTTTAAAAAACACCTTGGATTTCTGACCGACAACGCCGTTAACCCCGACAAACGCCGGTATGCTGTCGTTGGAGAAGCCCCCCGCCATTTCATCGATCTGGATGTGTACGCCGACACGTCGGCAGCAACCCTACCCCGCTTGTACCGGGATGCGACTGAGCGGTACGGGGCCGATACACTAGCCTTACACGGTATTGTGCCGTGGCAGATCCAACTGACCAAGTATCAGTTGACCGAGGCATTCCGTCAGCGCGACGTCCGGCGAATTCTGCGCGTAGCGGCCGATCTGGGGCATTACATTGCCGACGCGAACGTACCACTTCACACCACCCGCAACTACAATGGCCAGTTGACCGGGCAGCAGGGCATTCATGGCTTCTGGGAGTCGCGTTTACCGGAGTTATTCAGTTCGGATTATGATTTTCTGACGGGGTCGGCCGAGTACCTCTATTCGCCACAAAAGGCTGCCTGGCGGGCAGTCTTTACCGCCCATGCAGCCTTGGATTCGGTGCTACGGTTCGAACGGGAACTGACGGCCGCAACCGGCGATACCCGGAAATTCAGCTTTGAGGAACGTAATGGATTGACCACAAAAGTGTATTCAGCCGATTTTTCGCAGCAGTACCACACCCTACTACGGGGTCAGGTCGAACGCCAGATGCGGGCGTCGGTGAAGATGGTCGGCGATTTCTGGTATACCTGCTGGGTCGACGCGGGTCAGCCCGACATGAAAGCGCTGGCCAGATACCAGCTTACGGAACAGGAGCAGCAGGAAGAAGCAGAAGAGAAAAAAGGCTGGCTGAAACGACTGTTTTCGGCGCGGGAAGAATAGATTGTCGCATCGATACTGTGACTTACCCCAAACCGCTGAAGGGGCTTAGGGTAAGTCTGAATTTCGGGTCAGAACTACACCACCAGTTTTTTCATGTACTCAGCGTCATTCTTCATGCTGGTCATGACCGCCTGCGGGTATTCTTCCTGCTCCACAATAAAGTATTTGATGCCGCTGTCTTTGGCTACGCGTAAGGTCTTTTTGAAGTCAACCGCGCCTTTGCCAAGGTCATTCTGCACCGGTTTACCGTTCTGCTTCGTATAATCCTTGATGTGGCACAGCTCGTACCGCTTCCCGTACTTTTTCAGGTGCGCGATCGTATCTTGCCCTGCTACGTCGATCCAGCACAGATCCAACTCGAACATGACGTTCTTGGGGTCCGTATTCGCCAGCAAAAACTCCTGCGGAATTTGCCCATCGAGCGGCTTAAATGAATAATCGTGGTTATGGTAGCCGAATTTAAGCCCGCTTTTGCGCACCAGTTCACCGTCCCGGTTGAAGCCGTCGGCAATGCGTTTCCAGTCGTCCATCGTTTTCTGCGCGCCAATGTACGGGCACAACAGGTAGCTCAATCCGGCCTCGCTGGCCATGTCGATGCTTTTCTTTAGTTCGTCGGGTTTGCCGGCCTGCGCACCGTAGTTAAAATGCGTGCTGACCATCGTTACGCCCTGATCGTTCAGGAATGATTTGATTTCTTTCGGCGACATGCCCCACAGAAAGCCCTGTGGCCCACTGTAGCTTTCGAACTGCTTGTAGCCCATCTGAGCCAGTTGGGTCATAATACCTTTCGGGTCCTTAGGCAATACGTCCCGAACGCTGTACAATTGAACGCCGAAGGTTTTAAACGTTTCGGCGGGCGCACCGGCCAATAAATCGGTCTGGTTAAGGGCAAAGGCACCGGCGCTGAGGAAGCCGGCCTGTTTCAGAAATAAGCGACGTTGCATACGCAGAAAAGGATTTATGATACTAAACGCAAAGGTTATTAAGTTTTGGCAAAATCAACACCATATTCTTTGCGACCTTTGCAATCCGTTTTTCGTTAGAGCATACATGGATCGAATGAGTTCATCAAAAATATATTTGCAGAACGGCCGCGACGAAGCTGTCCGGCGGTTTCATCCCTGGGTATTTTCGGGTGCTATCGGGCGCTACGAAGGCAACCCACAGGATGGCGATGTCGTTGAGGTGTACGACCGGAAAGGTCACTACCTGGCAACGGGTCACTACCACGACGGCAGCATCGCCGTTCGTATCTTTTCATTTGCAGCCACCGAAGAAGGCCCCGTTACGCCCGACGTCGACTACTGGACCCGTAAGCTGACCGGAATCCGTAGCGTACGGCAGGCCATCATTCCAACTGATACCAACTGCTACCGGCTCGTTCACGGTGAGGGCGACGGCTGCACGGGGCTGATCATCGACGTGTACAACGGCGTGGCAGTTGTGCAGTCTCATTCAATTGGCATGCACCGCGAACGCCATCTGATTACTGAAGCGCTAAAGCAGGTACTGGGTGATGAATTGATCGCCGTTTACGACAAAAGCGCCGAAACCTTGCCGGAGCAGTACGGCCAGACCGTACAGAACGGTTATCTTCTCGGGCAGGTTGAAACGCCCCATCCGGTGCTTGAAAATGGACACACGTTTATGGTCGACTGGGTTACAGGGCAGAAAACCGGCTTTTTCCTCGATCAGCGTGATAACCGCTATCTGCTGGCCCGTTACGCCAAAGGCAAGAAAGTATTGAATGCGTTCTGTTATTCGGGTGGCTTTTCCGTATATGCCCTGAAAGCCGGTGCCCGGGCGGTGCATTCGGTCGATGTATCGCAGAAAGCCATTGACCTTACGAACCGGAACGTAGCAGCCAATTTCGATCAGGCCGATGCCCACGAATCCTACGCCGATGATGTCATGCATTTTCTGAAAGCACAGGCACACGCTCACGAAACAGACGAGGACGAAACATCGCCCGACGATGAGCAGTACGACGTAGTGATTCTGGACCCTCCGGCCTACGCCAAAAGTTTATCGGCCCGGCACCGGGCCGTGCAGGGTTACAAGCGCCTGAACGCCGAAGGACTACGCCGGGTAGCCAAAGGCGGTATTCTGTTCACGTTCTCCTGCTCGCAGGTAGTGGATCGTGAACTGTTTTACAACACCATCGTAGCGGCTGCCATCGAAGCGGGTCGGCAGGTCCGGGTGCTGCACCACCTGAGTCAGCCCGCCGACCATCCGGTGAGCCTCTTCCACCCCGAAGGTGGCTATCTGAAAGGGCTGGTGTTATGGGTTGAATAAATGAAAAGAGTGAAATGAAACATTTTTGAACAGTTTTTAGCTTAGCGGGCTCTGATTTGAGTTTTATAACTTTCAGTACGTTACGTTATGTCAACCAGTCGTCGGTTCAGGCACCACACGTATTTATTGATAGGCTATTTTTCTGGTTTTGCCCTGCTGATTTTTCTTACGGGTTTCTCCAGAACTACGGTGAAAACAAGTTCACTTTCGGCCATTTCAACATCACCTCCTGTTTCGTGGGCGTATCTGCGAGCGGTGGCCCGCACGGAGGGGAGTGCCAGTTTAATAACGTTGCTGAAGCAATACAGGCAACTGGCACCTATGCATGCGGTAGCTGCTGATTGCGAAAGCAGGAACCCGTTTGACGAAGGCTGTACAAATGGGCTACTTAACCAAACAGATAGTTCATTGAGGGCGATTCGACTCGATGTTCCATTCCAGGTAAATCGTCAATTAGTAACGGTTTCCTGCGTAGTAATCTATCATGCAATGGGGAAAGTGCTGGCATCAGGCGCTACGATGTTTGGGCTGGCAGCTCCTCAAACGATCAATAATTATGCAGTACCGGTTGCTGATTTTTCCGAGAATACGATTCAGTTTATTGGTAATCTTAGCTTTCAATATAATTCGACCGCAGAACGAACGGTATCGGCGGCCCCGGAAGCGCGAATAGCCATAACGAATGGTAAAAATACGTCGGTAATGTATCGAAGAAACATAAAGCAGCCAGTCAGGTTTTTACAGGCAGACGTAGCGTACATTACGTTTTCATTGAATCCTTCAACCGGTTATGGGGAGGCCAGTTTACAAGTGAATGGTATTTCAGGACCAACCCACAAATATGATATAAAGCCCCAGCTATAATTGACGTAGCTGAAGTTTCTATTTTCAGGTTGATGAATGCATTATCGTGTAGTGCAGGCTATAACCTGTCTGGTCTTGAACTCGCAATACCAAAAAATCAGACAGAAGCCTGTGCTACATGACCGCTTTCCGCTAATTTTGACCCATCAGTACACAATTGTCTCGTTGCATAAATCGATATAGCGTTTCGTATGGCTGAACTAATCCGAATGCCCAAAATGAGCGACACCATGACCGAAGGGGTCATTGCGGAGTGGCACAAAAAAGTGGGTGATAAAGTAAAATCCGGCGATGTGCTGGCTGAAGTGGAAACCGATAAAGCCACGATGGACCTCGAAGCCTATGAAGAAGGTACTTTGTTGTACATCGGCGTTGAAAAAGGTCAGTCGGTACCGATAGACGGTGTCATTGCGGTGATCGGTGCTGATGGCGAAGATTACAAAGCGCTGCTCGATGGTTCGAGTGGCGGCAGCCAGGCTCCGGCCGAAGAAGCTAAACCGGCAGCATCAGCCTCGAACGGGGCAGCTCCGGCCCCCAGTGGCCCAATCAAGCAGGACGAGGTGGCGAAAAACCTGCCGGATCAGGAAGCGGTTTCGGCCGCCCCAACTGAAAACGTAAACGCTGCGGTGATCCGGATGCCTAAGATGAGCGACACGATGACCGAAGGGACCATTGTGGCGTGGCACAAAAAAGAAGGCGATACGGTAAAATCCGGTGATATTCTGGCTGAGGTAGAAACCGATAAGGCGACCATGGACCTCGAAGCTTACGAGGAGGGTACCCTGCTGTACATCGGCGTAAAAGAAGGTCAGGCCGTTGCAGTTGATGACGTCATTGCCGTAGTCGGCGAGAAAGGTGCCAACTTCAAAGTTCTGCTCGACGGCAGTGGCTCAGCAGCCCCGGCTCCCGCAGCCAGCCAACCGGCCGAATCAGGCAACGCGACCGCTCAGCAGAACCCGCAGGCTACCCAGCCCGACAATGCTGCTACGGACCTGTCGTATGCCGGCGAAAACGAGGAGGCAGCCGGATCAAACGGCCGTATTAAAGCATCGCCACTGGCCAAACGAATTGCCGAAGAACGGGGCATCAACCTCGCGCAGGTGCATGGCAGCGGTCCGGAAGGCCGAATCGTAAAAAGTGACGTTGAGTCGTTTGTACCGCAGCAGAAACCGACTCAGGCACCTGCTCAGACTCCTCAAGCTGCTCCAGCTCAGCCACAGGCAACTCAACCGGCTCCAGCACCAAGCCCTGCCCCGGTTGCCCAGGGAGATTTCGAAGATGTACCGGTCAGCCAGATGCGCAAGACCATTGCCCGTCGTCTGAGCGAAAGCATGTATACCGCCCCGCATTTCTACCTGACCATGGAAATCAACATGGACAAGGCTATGGAACTGCGCGGTACGGTCAACGGCATAAGCCCGGTCAAAATTTCTTTCAACGATTTCGTGATCAAAGCGGCTGCTATCGCGCTGAAGCAGCACCCGAATGTAAACGCATCGTGGCTCGGCGACAAAATCCGGAAATACCACTACGTTAACATCGGTGTGGCCGTTGCCATCGACGAGGGCTTGCTGGTACCTGTTGTACGTAATGCCGATCAGAAAACACTGTCGACCATCGCGGGAGAGGTGAAAGACCTGGCCGGTAAAGCGAAAGACCGTAAGCTTCAACCGAAAGATTGGGAAGGCAGTACGTTCTCCATTTCGAACCTCGGTATGTTCGGTATTGATGAATTTACGGCTATCATTAACCCGCCCGATTCGTGCATTCTGGCTGTGGGAACAATCAAGCAAACGGTGAAGTTTGAAGGCGAAACTCCGAAGCCGACTAACGTAATGAAAGTGACACTGTCGTGCGATCACCGCGTGGTCGATGGCGCTACGGGTGCCGCTTTCCTCCAGACGTTTAAAGAACTGCTGGAGAATCCAATGCGGATGCTGGTGTAACCTCGTATTTAAAATTTGTATCTAACAAAAACGTCGACTCTATGGAGTCGACGTTTTTGTTAGATACTATATACTGATTTACAAAAGTTAGTAGCATATTTTCAGCAATACGCTGAGCGTTTACTATCAGCTTGCCGCTTGATTTTTAGGCCGGCGTCCACGCGGTTTCGGTACGCGTGGTTCATCTGAAACCTCCTCTAATCGTAGTTCATAACCGGTTGTACCTTCTTCATAATCAAACGGCTTTACCGAAAACCCTAATTTATTTGTGGAGTAGTCGACGCCTTGTTTCTGAAGAATGCCACTCAGTGGAATACCATACGTACGTCCTACTTTTGACAGCTCAAACGTGTTCTCGGTGTCGTCAGAAGTTGGTATCAGGTACAATGATTTCAGCTTTCGTTTTCCCTGAGGTGTACCAATTTTAAAACGAGCTTCGGACGGATTAAGGCCTAATCCTTCGATGGTTTTAAGCGGAAAAACCAATTTACCAGCGCTGGAAACAGATCCTTTTAATGGCTCTGCCTTGACCACTTTTTCGGGTGCAGGCAGCTCATTGTCAGACGGCGAGAAAAAATGAAGAGGTTTATTTTTCATATTAATACAAAGCTGTTTTTTGAGTGTCAATACAAGATTAAGAAAAGAATTTTAGAATGCACAATATAGAGTCAAATAATGTAATTAATCATCACTAATTACATATAAGGTAATGAAGACTGTGCAAACGGTAATCACATACAAAATGCAATTATTGACGATAAGCAATTATTGACTGTTTTATCATAAACGGTTTACATGTTTATTTATAGAGTGATTTGACACAGTTTCAAATAAACATTTCGCGCCAGTTTAGATAAACTTAACAGGCCAATAAATTGCGGTTAAATTCCCTCACAATTTCTATACCAATGCACAATTTCACCCTTTGTTTATATCTATAATTTAGCGAACAATTACAAGAAGCCTACTGTTTTACCCTTAAAAGGGTAGCTACTTTTTCCGTACCTTTGCTTTATACATCGTCTTTGCTGATAAGCACATGCTCGATTCACTGCAAACGCCAGTAACCCCGGTTGACAATATCAGTTTGCCGGTTCTTTATACACCTTCATTAACGGAATACGTTCGCCGTAAAACCATAACCGTAACTATTGGCGACGTTCCGATGGGTTCGGACTACCCCATCCGGGTGCAATCCATGACGACCATCGATACCATGGACACGCTGGGTTCCGTTGAACAAACCATCCGCATGATTGAGGCCGGTTGCGAATACGTTCGCATTACGGCTCCCAGTGTGAAGGAAGCGCAGAACCTGGAAAACATCCGTAAGGAACTGCGGGGACGGGGCTATACTACGCCCCTCGTTGCGGATATTCACTTCACACCCAATGCTGCCGAACTGGCCGCCCGGATCGTAGAGAAAGTGCGTATCAATCCCGGTAATTACGCCGATCGGAAACGCTTCGAACATATTGAGTATACAGATGCTTCCTACGCGGCCGAACTCGACCGGATCCGCGAAAAATTTCTACCGCTGGTTCGCATCTGTAAGGAATACGGTACGGCTATGCGCATCGGCACTAACCATGGCTCGTTATCGGACCGTATCCTGAGCCGCTACGGTGATACGCCGGTTGGGATGGTGGAATCGGCGCTGGAGTTTCTGCGCATCTGCGAAGACGAGAACTATTACAACATCGTGTTGTCGATGAAGTCGAGCAATCCGCAGGTAATGGTTCAGGCATACCGACTACTGGTTCAACGACTGGATGAGGAAGGACTGAAGCCGTATCCGCTGCACCTGGGGGTTACGGAAGCAGGTGAAGCCGAAGACGGTCGTATCAAGTCGGCCGTAGGGATTGGTACGTTGCTGGAAGATGGCCTGGGCGATACCGTCCGCGTATCCCTGACCGAAGAACCCGAGCGCGAAGCACCGGTGGCCAAAGCTCTGATCGATCGATATACACACCGGGCCAGCCACAGCGCGCCTATCCCGGCCGTTACGACCTATCCAATCAACCCGTTTCAGTACACCCGCCGAGCTACGCTCGAAACTGCCAACATTGGCGGTGGCAACGTACCGCGTGTCATTGCCGATTTTAGCCACGTACCTGTGACCGACCATGAGGTGTTGCGGCCGATCGGGCACTTTTACCTGCCTGTCCCCGACAAATGGCGGATGAACGACCTTGGCGCGGATTATATATACACGGGTTCGCAACCGGCGCAGTTTATGTTGCCCAACGGGTTGAAGGAAATCCTGGATTACGCCGTCTGGCAGACGGTAGCCGATCAGGTTAACACCTTTCCGCTGCTGACGGTCGACGAATACCTGAACGGTAGCGACCGGCATCCCCGACTGAACTTTGTGCGGGTGTCGCTGAATGATTTACTGCCTCGTCAGATCTTCGGTCAGCTAACCGACTTATCACCTCTGACAGGAACTGACTTACTGAACGCTCTACAAAACGACCGAACCGTTGTTCTGTTAGCGCAAACCGACAACGCCCATGCCATGCCCGAACTGCGCCGGCTGTTCGTCGAACTGATCAACAACGGTATCACGACACCGGTTGTGATCCAACGGAGCTATCCGGACGTACCATCCGAAGACATTCCTCTCTTTGCGGCTACCGACCTCGGCGGGTTGCTGGTTGATGGGCTGGGCGATGGCGTGATGCTCTCTCCTGCCCTTACTCAAGCCGAACCTCCAACACCAGAGAATCTTAAATCGCTCAATAACCTGGCATTCGGTATTTTGCAGGCAGCCCGGACACGTATTACAAAAACCGAGTACATCTCGTGCCCATCGTGCGGCCGTACGCTGTTTGATTTGCAGGAGACAACGGCCATGATCCGCCAGCGTACCGATCACCTCAAGGGTGTCAAGATCGGCATCATGGGCTGTATCGTGAACGGCCCCGGCGAGATGGCCGACGCGGATTACGGCTACGTTGGTATTGGGCGGGATAAGATCGCGCTGTACCGTGGCCAGCAGGTGATCAAAAAATCAGTTCCGGCCGATCGGGCGGTTGATGAGTTGATCGAGCTAATTCGCGAAGACGACCGCTGGATTGAGCCGGAAGTGGTAGCGTCATGATCTGAGCCAGCCTGCTCAGCCTCCAAAATTACCGTAAAATAGTTGCCTGAGGAGGGAACAATATGCCTAAACAGTTCCTTATCAACCTGTAGCAACACCAAAACCTGTGCGTAGAATAAGTGATTATTTCAAGTTGGGCGAAGTTTTCCGGTACTTCCTGCGCGTTTTCCGCAAGCCGGACCCCAATCGCCCAACAAGTGTCAATTTGCGCATGATGCATGGCATTAACCGAATCTCCATCATCATGTTCACCATCTGTCTAATTGTGATGATTTTTCGCGCCTGTACGCGATGAACAGCGAAAGCATACGAGATTATTGTATAGCAAAACCGGGCGTCACGGAATCGTTTCCATTTGATGATGTGACGCTGGTTTTCAAAGTGGGTGGTAAGATGTTCGCCTTACTGTCGCTGGATAATCAGCCTACGACGCTGGCGCTTAAATGTGATCCGGAGCGAGCCTTACAGCTTCGCGAAACGTTCTCGGCTGTGCGCCCCGGCTATCACATGAATAAAACGCATTGGAACTCCATTACGCTGGATGGTAGCATCCGTACAAATCAGGTCCAGGAATGGATTGACCACTCCTACGAACTGGTAAAGAAAGGATTGCCGAAAGCCGTACGGGAGCAATTAAACTGAGTAACGCACTTGTCTGCCTGCTGGCAAAATGCGTAATTTGAGGTTCTAAACCAGACTGAGTTATGGAAGTTGCGCTGTTAAGTCTGCTGTTTATCCCTTATTTGGTTATCCGCTATTACCTGACTGATCACGACACTCCGTCCGACAAGGATCTCAAGCGTTTTCAGAAGGGTATTAAGCTGATCAAAAGCCGGCATTTCGTTGAAGCCCACCGGTTTTTCGACGAAGCGGTCCGGCAGTACCCGAAATCGGCGGTTGCCTACGCCTATCGGGGTAAATGCCAGCTTGCCCAGGAAAATTACTATTCAGCCATTTACGATCTCACCCAGGCCGTCAACCGCGACAACACCCTTGCCGACTGTTACTTAGACCGCGGTATTGCTCACTACCACGTCGAACAGTATAACGAAGCGTTCCGGGAGTTTGACAAGGCCGTCTGGCACTTCCGCGACGAAAACCCGGATGCCTACCGCTGGCGGGCTTTAGCCCGTATTCAGGTTCGACAGCTCCCGCAGGCCGAGAGTGATCTGCGCCGGGCCGTATCGCTGGGCGACGAAAATTCATTCCACCTCCTCTGCCAGCCGCCGTTCACCCGGCCGGTATACCAGCAAAAATAAGATACAGTTTTCGGTATACAGTTTTTGGTGGGTGGCACTTGGTGATGCTGCCAGCGTTCCTATCTGTAAACCGAAAACCGTATATCAAAATCCGTAAACCGCTTACCGTCTGGCCTGCGTCAATTCTTTTGACCGCTGCGCAGCTTTCTGGGCTTCGTCCGCTTTTCCGCCCCTGCGGTACGCATTCGCCAGCTCCGCATACAGATCAGCCTGTTCCTTAACCGATGGCTTTAATGTAAGGGCCTTGTTAATCCACTTCACCACTGTCGGTACGTCGCTGGCGTCCGGACTGTTCCGGTTAAACAACCGTGAGATGTACAGGTATTCAGGCACTGTCAGCGGATTGGTAGTGGCCTGCGCATCCATGCGCTCGGTTGCTTTAGCCGTCTGATGCGTTCTGAAATAGGCATTGACCTCCGGCAGAAGCGTACGGTTAGCCGCCACCCGGGGTTCGATACCCGCCTTCACCAGTTGCTGCTGAATCTGCAAAATCTTGGCTGGCGGATACTGGGCACCCCGGCCGCTGTACAGCGACGACATCAGGATGTTCTCAGCCACCCGCAGCGTTGGTTCTGCGCCGTAGGCTTTCCGATACGTATCGAGGTGCGCCATCATGTACTGAAACATAGGGTTTTCGTAGTCCAGTATCAGTTTCTGCAACACCAGCCAGTTCGTCTGATTAGCGAACGTAGCCGGGTTCTGCTGTTTGGCGTAGTCGTTCATAGCCGCCATGCCAGCTACGGTGTCGCGGGTGACCCGGGCGTACATTGCGTAGTCAATCAGGAAATTGGCTGCCCGCTCGCCCTGCTGGTACCGCGCCTTCATAGTCTGGCTCCGGGCCTGGGGGTTCAGGGCGTTGGTACCGTGGCGGATCACTTCGTCGGTGGAGTTATTACTCATCGCGAAGTGGATCAGGTTCTGCTGGGGGTCGAAATACAGAAACAACGGCAGCGACGGCACAAACAACTGGCGTCGGTCCAGAAACTGCTTCGTGGTCGGCAGGCCAATGTCCAGCTTTGTGCTGATAAACTTATCATTGTAGAACCGGCCTACCCGGGCATCGTTCAGCGTTGGCACGAAGCTTTCACAGACGTGACAGGTAGGCGAGAAAACCTCCACAAACACCGGCTTTCCCGTCCGTCGGGCCTCCTGAAATACCTTGTCCAGCGGAGTCGCCCGAAACTGAATACCGGCTTTCTGAGCCACGGCCGCCTGAACGGCCAGGAAAAACAAAAACACTACTTTTTTCATACAAGCGACGCTTACTGTTGTTGCTTTTGCGCCCGAATCTCTTCCTCCAGTCGCTTGCTCAGAATACGGCAGGTATTTTCGATATCGGTCGCCATGCGCTGATCGCCGGTGGCGCTGACGGCTGTATCAGCGATACCACTCATGATTTCGATCAGGAAGCGTTTCATATCAACTACCTCCATATCCTTCGTCCAAAGGTCAATTTTGAGCGTACTGTTGTGATAATGATCCCAGAGCGCAATCGCAATGGCCCGCGTGTCGCTCAGCCCTTCGTTGGGGTTATCGGTTGCATCCCAGTAAATTTTATCGGGAACACTCTGGTCGTCTAATTCAACGCTGAAATGGATGTCAGATTTTCTCATACAAAAAAATTGCCAACGTGTAATACGTTGGCAAAGTTAACGCCTATAGTCGAAGGGATTGCTATTGTCGGTTAAACACCCGCTTCAGAAGCTCCGTTACGCGGGCCTGCGGATTTTCGCGAATCTGTTTTTCTTCCTGCGCAATCAACAGAAAAAGGCCATCTACAGCCTTGTTGGTGGCGTATTCCGTCAGGTTCGGGTTGGCTTTCTGAACCAGTGGCAATCTGTTGTAGGTGGTCACCAGATCAGTGTAGTAGCGGGTCGCCTTGTTCTGCGCCAGTGCTTTATCGACAATGGGCGTAAACTCACGAACCAGTTCAGCACCCGACGTCCGGCGCAGGTACTGCGTAGCGGCATCGTCCTGCCCCCGCAGAATCCCTACCGCATCCTGAATAGTCATCTGCGTAATCGCTTTGAGAAATACAGGCTTCGCTTTTTTGGCCGCATCCTCGGCGGCACGGTTCAGCGACAGTTCGAACTGATCGACCTGCTTATTAAACCCTAATTGCCGCAGCCGGGTCGCTACGCGCTGGGCTTCGGGCGGAAAAGCGATTCGGATGAGCGGATTTTTAAAATATCCGTCGACTGCCGACGCCTGGTCGGCCCCTTTGCCGGCCCCTACCTGTAAGGCTTCCTTAAGGCCCTGGGCAATCTCGGTTGCCGACAGGTTACCCTCTCCGCCGGTGGCGGTCGTAATTACTTTTTCGAGAAATCCGCCCAACCCATTGCGTTTTTGCGGTTGAGTCTGGGATGAATCCTGGGCCAGGGCCGGTTGGATAAAGAACGAGGCCAATACGAAGGCCAGCCACATCTTCCTGTTCATGCAATACAACGTTTTTACGTACTTTTGATCGCGTTCGGAGGCAAACGTTTAAAACGTGCTTCCTTGATTAATACAGGCTTCAGCCTGTGCTACAGTATGACCAACATTATACGAGCCGAAGTGGTTACGATCGGCGACGAAATTTTGTTCGGGCAAATCACCGACACGAACACCCAGTGGATCAGCACCGAGCTTACAAACATTGGCATCCGCACCGTCCGCAAGTCGTCGGTGGGTGATCAGGCCGAGGCCATTCTGGCCGTTCTGCACGAAGCCCACCAGCGCGCCGATGTCATCATTCTGACGGGGGGCCTTGGACCAACCAAGGACGACATCACCAAAAAAACGCTTTGCGATTACTTTGGTGTCGGGCTGGTTCGCAACGAGGAAGCCCTGGCCCTGGTCACGAGTTTTTTTGAGAAGCGGGGGCGCCCCATGACCGACCTCAACCGCGGTCAGGCCGATCTGCCGGCCAATGCGGTGTATATTCAGAACGATTGGGGTACGGCGCCCGGTATGTGGTTTGAGCACGGCGGACGAGTGTACGTATCGTTGCCCGGCGTTCCGTTTGAGATGAAAAACCTGATGACCCACCGGATTCTACCCCGGTTGCAGGGCCATTTCAGCACGCCGGTCATCAAACACAAAATCATCCGGACAGTCGGCATTGGCGAGTCGTTTCTGGCTGAACGGATCGCCGATTGGGAAGACAACCTGCCCCCTCATATCCGGCTGGCGTATCTGCCCAGCTTCGGGCAGGTGAAACTCCGGCTGACGGCCACAGGCCAGGATACGGCTCAGATTGACCGCGAACTGGCCGAACAGGTTGATAAGGTCATGCCCCTTATCCAGCAGCATGTGTTTGGTTTTGACGACGACGAACTGGAGGTTGTTGTTGGTCGATTGCTGAAAGACAGGAGCCAGACGCTGGGCATTGCGGAAAGCTGCACCGGCGGATTTGTGTCAGCTCAGATAACGAAAGTACCCGGCTCTTCGGCTTACTTCTGGGGCAGCGTCGTTAGTTACAGCAACTCCGTTAAGATTAGTCAATTAGGTGTTAAACCTGAAACCCTGGAGCAGTTTGGGGCTGTCAGTGAAGAAACCATTCGGCAAATGGCTGAGGGCGTTCGGAAAACGCTCGGAACCGACGTTGGCATCGCAACCAGTGGTATTGCCGGACCAGACGGCGGTACGCCCGACAAACCCGTCGGTACGATCTGGATTGCCTGCGCGACAGAACAGCGTACGGTGACCCGCCTGCTCAGACTTGGGAAGTATCGCGACCAAAATATTCAACTCACCAGCACGTATCTGTTAAATTTGCTCCGCGAAGAACTCTTAAACCAATGACGAAGGGTAAAGCCTGAACATCAACTCCCTGCATTCGTTCATACTTTATCACTCATCATTCCTTTTATTTAACAAACAATGGCACTCATCGACATGGTTATGCCCAGAATGGGCGAAAGTATAATGGAATGTACGGTCATTTCATGGCTCAAAAAGCCCGGCGACCGTATTGAAACCGACGAATCTGTACTGGAAGTAGCTACCGACAAGGTGGATACGGAGGTACCGGCTCTGCACAACGGCATCTTGAAAGAAACGCTCGTCAACGAAGGCGATGTCGTAGCGGTAGGTGCCCCTATCGCTCGGATTGAGGTTGATGCCACCGTCGCCGAGGAGTCTAAAGAGCCTGTTCCAGCCCAAGCTCCCACAGTTGACCAAGACGAACCGGCAGCCGCGGAGTCCGAAGTACACGAAGTCGCCCGGGAACTGGAAGCCAGCATCTCGTCAATGAGCAGCCACGACTCTGAAAAAGCAGTGGCGGCCTCCGCTACGTCACTCACGACCGATGCCCCTATTTATGAAAATCGGTTCTACTCGCCCCTGGTGCTGAATATTGCCAGAGAGGAAGGCATTGCGCGGGCTGAACTCGACCGGATACCCGGCTCTGGCACCGGCAACCGTGTGACCAAGAAAGACATTCTGACCTATGTGCAGCAGCGGCAGGAGCAACCAATTCAGGCACCCGTAACGACCGAACCAACACCGGCTCCTGCTGCGCAGCAACCGGCTCCTACGAAGCCCGAAGCCACGCCAGGCAGTAATGGGCAGGTTAAACCGGCTACGTCGCTGAATGGCCAAACGGACATTATCCAGATGGATCGGATGCGCAAGATGATTGCGCAGCGTATGGTCGAGTCGAAGCAGATTTCGCCCCACGTCAGTTCGTTTGTTGAGGCTGACATGACCCCAGTTGTACAGTGGCGCACCAAGATCAAAGATCAGTTTAAGCAGCAGACCGGCGAAAACCTGACGTACACCCCCCTGCTGATCGAAGCGGTGGTGAAGGCCATCCGGGATTTTCCGATGATCAACATATCGGTCGACGGCGACAACATCATTGTCAAGCGCTCAATTAACATCGGCATGGCGGTGGCCCTACCGAGCGGCAACCTGATCGTGCCGGTTATTCACGATGCCGACCAGTACAACCTCATCGGCCTGACCAAGAAGGTGAACGATCTGAGCAAACGCGCCCGCGAAAACAAACTCACCGCCGACGATCTGGCTGGGGGTACATACACCGTTTCGAACATCGGTACGTTCGGCAACGTAATGGGGACACCGATCATTTTGCAGCCGCAGGTGGCCATTATGGCGTTCGGCGCAATCGTGAAGAAGCCCGCCGTGATCGAAACGCCACAGGGCGACCTGATCGGCATCCGGCAGTTGATGTTCCTCTCCCACTCCTACGATCACCGCGTCGTGGATGGATCGCTGGGCGGTCAGTTCGTTCGGCGGGTTGCGGATTATCTGGAGCAATTTGATATAAATCGAACTTTATAGACGTTGGATGCTGGATGTTAGCTACCAGACCTGCTCCAGCCAAAAGTCTGATAGCCCACGTTCAATATCTGCAATTCTAACACGCATGAAACAACGCATTGCCATCGACATGGATGATGTCATGGCCGATACCCACGCTAAGTTTGTAAAATTGTATCTGGAAGGCGAAGCGCCCCGTTACACACTGGAACAGCTGAAAGAAAAGTCATTCCATGAGTTGTTCGACGAAGACGAGTATCAAACAATTTCCCGACGCGTTTACGAACCGGGTTTCTTCCGCGATATTCCGGTAATGGAAGGAGCGCAGGCTGTTATCGCTGAACTGATGCAGAAATACGACGTCTTTGTGGCGTCCGCAGCCCAGGAATTCCCTAATTCGTTACGTGAAAAATGGGATTGGCTTCAGGAGCATTTCCCGGCCATCTCGTGGCGCAACTACATTTTCATGGGCGACAAGAGCGTACTGAACACCGACTTCCTGATCGACGATCTGCCTCGCAACATCCGTACGTTTCAGGGGCAGGGTCTGTTGTTTACGGCTCTGCACAACCGCGACGAAACCGCGTACCAGCGCGTTAATAACTGGCAGGACGTAGCCGCCGTTCTGTTATAGATAATTCATATCGACAAAAAAGGGAGCCCGGTCGAGCTCCCTTTTTTGTCGATGATAAGTCGTATTCTTTATGCTTCCACTTCTTTGTTAACAACGCGATCATGGCCAACTTCCTGCTGGGCCTGACTGCTTTGCTTCGGTGCCCGTAGCTCGATAATGCGCAGCTTGTGCAACACTTTAATAACCGGGTAGGTGGGGTCAAACTCAAACCACTTGGCTCCGAAGTTAGCCGAGTTCGGCCGCTTGTGGTGGTTGTTCTGGAACAATTCGCCCAGCATCAGTACGTCCAGCATAAGCGAGTTTTTCGAGTGGTCGTGGTTATCGAAGTTCGAATAACCGTATTTGTGGCCGCTCCAGTTTACGATGGCACCGTGAATAGGCCCCATCAGGAAGTGAATCGGCAGCAGGAAGAAAAACGCCCAGTGCATATCCAGGTAGATGTACGCAAAGATGTAGAACAGGCTATAGAGTACTCCCCAGCCAATTCGTGATACCCACGAATCACCTACTTTCTCCATCCAGTTCCAAACGGGATAGTTGCGATCGAACTGACGTTCGACCGGCTGCTTGCGGTGCAGTACCGCATTGTAAATGTCTTTCGTCTTCCACATCATCGTGAACACGTTCTTCGTGTGATGCGGAGAGTGGGGGTCTTTGGGCGTATCGCTGAACGCGTGGTGCATCCGGTGCAGCACAGCATAGGCCCGGGGGCTCAGGTACGACGACCCCTGCGACAGGTACGTCAGGAAATAGAAGAACCGCTCCCAGAATTTGCTCATTGAAAACATCTTATGAGCCGCGTAGCGATGCAGGAAGAATGTTTGGCAAAACAGAGAGAGGTACCAATGCCCAATAAATGCAGCCAGTACAATCACAACGTAATATAGTTAAAGTGAATAAAAGACAGACTTAGAAAATCTATACAAAACTAACGTTTTTCGCGCGGTTTTGTATTTCGACAACCGAAAAATACCAAACTAATTTATGGTTGTCGCGTATTGGAGCAGATTGGCGCCCATTCGCAACGCCTGCTGCCGAACGGGCTCAGGGTCATTATAAACACTCTGATCCTCCCAGCCGTTGCCCAGATCACACTCGTAGCTGTAGAAACACACCAGCCTCCCCTGATAGATCAGGCCAAATCCCTGGGGTGCTTTACCATCGTGCTCATGTACTTTCGGTAGCCCCGTGGCAAACTTATACTTCTGCTGATACACGGGGTGGTTGAACGGCAGTTCGATGAAGTTCAGCTCCGGAAATACCTTTTTCATTTCCCGCCGGATAAACTTGTCCATCCCGTAGTTGTCGTCGATGTGCAGAAAACCGCCCGACATCAGGTAGCGACGCATATTCTGGGCCTCAGCGTCTGAAAAAACCACGTTGCCATGACCGGTCATATGCACAAACGGATAGTTAAAAATATCAGGACTACCCGGCTCCACAATGTCTTCTTCGGGGAATATATTCATCCGGAGATTCGCATTGGCAAACTTAATCAGGTTCGGCAGCGATGTTTTGTTGGCGTACCAGTCGCCCCCGCCATTGTATTTCAGTTTAGCAATTTTGTAGGCATACTGCGCCTTGGCCGTAGCCAGCGAGACAAACCCGATTATTAGTAAGCAAATTAATTTTCTCATCTCTTCTTTACCGCCGACTACGCGGATTACATCAAACAAAGCAACACGGAACTGAAGTAGAATTGGTAGACCCAGTGTAATTGGTGGCAAACCTGTTTACGTATTCAATATAGTCAAAATTTGGCAAGCTACCAGTGCGGCCGTTTCTGTTCGTAGCCGGTTTGCCCCAAGCGTTACCATTCGGAATCCGGCTGTCGTAGCTGCCTGCAATTCCCGTTCCGAAAAATCACCCTCAGGCCCAATCAACACGGCATACTCTCCACCCGAGGTGGCTGCCCGCAACAGATGCGCTGGCGGTTCGTCCGTATCGGCTGACCGCTCCGGCAGGTGAGCTATAAACCGCTCACCCTCGCCTATGGTTTTCAGTAAGTTATCGAATGAAACAGCTTCATCGATCTGAGGCAACCAGCTTTGCAGCGATTGCTTCATGGCGGCTACGGCAATTTTCTCCAGGCGCTCCAGTTTGAGCACCCGGCGCTCGGAATGCTGCCCGAAAAAAAAGCTGATACGTTCGATGCCTACCTCAACGGCTTTTTCGACAAACCACTCTATGCGATCCAGATTTTTGGTTGGCGCTACGCACAATCGGATGGAGAATGGACGCGGAGGGGTGCTTTGCTGACCGGTTATCCGGAATGCACACTGCCGGGCATCGGCTTTTGTAATAACGGCTGAAAACCGGTTTCCGTGCCCATCCGTCACGGCAATGGTGTCGCCAACACCCAGGCGCAGGGTTTTGACCGCATGGCGGGATTCATCGTCGGTCAGGTAGGGAACCGTCTGGACGTCGGGTTGATAAAACAAATGCATACTCCCCCAAAGATACGGCCAAAACTAACGGGCCGGATTGACCCCAAGGTAGGAATAAGCCGCAGCAACAGCCAACCCCAGCCACGACTTGCCCGAAGCGGTCAGGGCAGGCACTACGTCGGCATGCTGCATATAACCGACAATCAGCGCAGCCAGGCCGCAGATCAGCCACACGATCACGTAGGCGACTGAAACGCCCGTAACGACGTTTTGGGTAGTTTTAGTCAGATCTACCGGCCGAATTTTAGCGGTCAGCGCCAGGGCGGACGGCGGATCGTCGGGTTTGGTCACGGCCAGTACGGCCACTACCAGGGCAGATACAAGACCGCCCACCAGGTTCAGGATGGTTGTAAAACCCTCGGTCAGGTTTGGCCCGTACTGGCAGGCCGAATCTGGCCCGGGCTGCACCAGACATTCGACCGTAATGATCGCTACGATGGTCGCGTAGGCGTATAATCCCAGCAGCAGAATGGCAATGATGCCTCCAAAGATGAGTCTGGCCATGGACGTAGAAAACAGGCTGTACGGTCTACTTTCCCATCCACTTTTTGAAATCGCTCACCTTCTCACGGCTCACGATGGCTTCCTTCTCGAACGCAGGCCGGAGCGTTAAGGCCAGTCGGTTACCAAAATACGGTTGCATCTGCTCCACGGCCCGGTGGGTCAGGATCAGCCCCCGGTTAATGCGGAAAAACTGGGCTGGGTCGAGCGCGTCGGCCAGTTCATCGAGCGTGTAGTCGACCAGGAATTTCTGATTGTTGTGCGTCCGGAAAAAGCTGAACCGTTCGTCGGTATAGAAATAAGAAATATCACCGGTTTCAATCGAGAGCAATCGCTGCCCCTGCCGAACCAGAAACCGCTTGCGATACTCTTTCGGCTGTTGCTGCAATTGCAGTTCGCGCAGTAGCTTATCCAGATTCAGGGGCTGATTGGTGGCTTCCTGCGCCTGGTTGCGGCCGTGCAGGTCGTAGAATTTTTTCAGACTACGTTGCAGATCTTCGCGCTGGATGGGCTTCAGGAGGTAATCGATGCTGTTGACCTTAAATGCCTGGAGCGCGTATTCATCGTAGGAGGTCGTGAAGATGACCGTACTGCGCACATCGACCCGCTCGAATATCTCGAAACTCTGCCCGTCGGCGAGTTCAATATCCATAAAAATCAGGTCGGGAGCAGGGTGCTGGTTCATCCAGTCAACCGTATCTTCGATGCTGGCTGTAACACCCGCAATGTCGAGCGTCGGGTCGACTTCCTGCACCAGTTTTCTCAGTTTACGAACCGCCAAATCTTCGTCCTCCACGATTAATACATTCATACAGTTACAGGTGATAAAAGGGGTAAAACAACGGTAAAGTAGCCGCCGTCGTCGCTGACGGTCGGTTCGGTTTGGGTCAGCAGACGATATTTAGCCGAAATATTCGCCAGCCCAACCTGATTCGAAGCAACCCGAACGGACTTCCGCTGAAGGTTATTACGAACCTGAAGGTATCCGGACTCGTTCACTACGATATCAATGATGAGCGGACGACCGACGTGGATAACATTGTGTTTAACGGCGTTTTCAATCAACATCTGAAGCGTCAGGGGCGGTAACTGATACGTTTCATACGGTGCTGCTACGGATACGTTCAGTTGAATACCAGCCCCATAGCGGGTTTTTAACAGGTGATAATACGACCGGGTAAATGCCAGTTCCGTTTCCAGCGTCGTCAGTTCGCCCTCGTTCGTCTGCAACAGGTAGCGATACACTTTGGACATCTCATCGACAAACTCTTCGGCCTTCCGGGGTTCGTCGGCGATCAGCGATGAGAGCGAGTTGAGGCTGTTGAACAGAAAATGCGGATTTACCTGGTTCTTGAGGCTTTCGAACTGGCTTTGCAGATTGGCTTTTTTCAACTGTTCTTTTTCGAGCATGTTTTCCCGCCATTTGTTGAGCGAGTATACGCTCTCGTACACGCCCACCGAAACGAGATTAGCCGCGATATTAAACAGCATAACCCGCTTCAGAATGGTAGGGTGAACAGTGTACCCGAACAGGTGGAAGTGGTCGTATAGCCAGAGCCCCCCCAGAATGGCAACGGGCGTGACCAGCAGGAACACCAGCAGCAGGAGCAGCACCCGCTGGCCCGTCTGCCGCAGATCCGGATACCAGCTAACAACACTCTTTGTCAGGGAATCGAGCGAGAAATGACACAGAACTCCAATGGTCAGGTTTAACGCAGTAGCTCCCACAAACGTCCGCCAGTCGGCGAGGTAACGCGGCCCCAGCAATAGATAGCTCACCAGCGGAATGAACCACGGAAACAACAGCAGCATATGCCATTGCATCCGGGCATTCAGACTGAGCCACCAGGGCACCCGTTGTTTGGGAGAAAGTGTCATCATGAAACAGCTACCGGTTCAGACCGGCTGATACGTAGTCGACGTGGTAAAGGTGGTAAATTACTATCAATATGGGCCGATTCCACGTCAATACTTACCGAAACGTCCTTTCCGTAACGCGTACTGAGTAAATGCGCGTACGAATGGATAAACCGCAGTTCATAAAAAATTTTCATCAGCTTTCGGGATCAGGGCTACTCGGCTGGGTTGTCAGGAGGTCAATACGCCGGAAACGGTAAGTAAAGGCAGCGTGACCCCGAAATTTACCTCCGTCTGTTCAATCCCGATTGGGGTGGTACTCAGTAGCCGATATTTTGCCATCAGGTTGGCCAGCCCCGACCGGTGGGTTTCGAACCGACGGGTCTTTCGCTGGACGTTATTAACCACCTGCAACTGGCCCCCGGGCATCGTGCGGATCGAAATGTAAAGCGGTTTGTCGGCCAGCATAACATTATGCTTGATGGCATTATCGATCAGCACCTGGAGGCTTAGCGGTGGCAGACTGCTTTCCAGATACGCCGGATCAACCACCTGCTCAACCTGCAGGCTGTTTCCGTGCCGGGTTTGCAGCAGATTGATATAGGCCGTGATGAAATCCAGTTCCGTCCGGAGAGGGACTAGATCCCGGGTATTGGACTGCAACAGATAGCGGTAAACCTTCGCCAACTGATCGACAAACTGTTCGGCCCGTTCGGTGTCTTCGCCGATCAGCGATGAGAGCGAGTTGAGGCTGTTGAACAGAAAATGCGGATTGATCTGATTCTTGAGCGTATCGAACTGGTGCTGGAGAGCCTCGCGTTTAAGCTGTTCCGTTTCGGCCTGGTTCTCGTGCCACTTCGTGTAGGTATAAAGCATCGTCAGCGTCAGGCACATCGATACGTCGAACACAAGCCCCAGCGCCCAGATTGGTTTCACGGTTTCCCATGAAAACCGGACGCCGGTCAGCGGCACCAGGCTGTACACCCACACGTCGAAGAGGGCCAGCAGCGCCGTTACCAAGCCCACCAGCACCAGCATTACGAACGTCCGGGGCAAGGTCTGCCGCACATCCGGATACCACCGGATCACGCTCCGAACCACCAGCGTCAGCAAAACGATTGATATCCAGTATAAAACGAAGATAATAGCCGTTCCAACCAGACACACCCGGGTATCGTCGAAGTAACGCGTTCCGATGAAGTAGTAGTTGCCAAGTGGAAACAGCAACGGCATCATCAGGACGTGGTACCACCACTCCGGTTTGGAAAAGAAAAATAGTGTTCGGTTAATGAAAACGTTCATGCTGACTATTATCAAACTTAACAGGAATCGGCAAAACATCCTCCCAATGGAATGTATGAATTGCGTATCAGCCTGAATGAATTGAGGATAAAACCTGATGAATTGTAGTCCGTTTGTCACAACGGTCATAGACGTAACAAAAAACTCCCCGGCGACAGGGTCGCCGGGGAGTCAGCCTTCTATCCAAACTCTATGTAGTATTTTTAGAATTTTGCGCTCAGGCCGAGTTTCAGGGCTGCGATCCCGTAGCCTACCTCGCCGAACACCCCAAGTTTTTCACTGAACCGGTAGCGGCTACCGATGTGCAGCCCCAGGAACAGACCGCTGTTATACGGGTTGTAGTAGTTGTCTGAATAACCGGAGTTGTCCTTATACGAAGCGGCCCGGAAACCCAGCGATACCCCAGCGTATGGGTCAAATTTGTCGTTGCTGATATTGAGCAGTTCACCGGCATGGTACGAAGCCCGGGCACCAATGTACATAAACGTGTAGTTCCATTTGTAGCCACCGTAGTTGTAACCGTAGCGGGCGAAATCGAACGAACCGCCAACGCTGATCTGGTCAGTAATGCCCTTCTCGAATGATGCGCCGATGGGCAGTCCGCCGGCCGTGTAAGCCCCCAGACCGATACCGACGTTCAGGAGGTTATCGCCGTTCTTGTACGACTGGGCAAATGAGCTGGTAGCAAATGCGCTCAAAAACAGCGCGGTAGCGAAAGTAAGTAGTTGTTTCATTGTAGTTGTTGTTGGTTAAAAAGAGGAAGATTCTGTCTTGTTTTTTGTGCTTGACGATACAAAGGTGGTGGGTGAAGCGTCCGTCTGCTATGTAAATTCGCACCAAGTGCTTGCTTTCCTGTATGAATTGTTATCTGACGCCTTTGAACCGGCGGAAAAGGTCAGAAAAAACAGGTGCGACTGCGCGTACCGGGAACACCCCGACTACAATCGCGTTAAGAGCCATTGAAAAATTACCCGTTCAGACTACGTGACTAACCAAAACCTCTCGCTTTTTCAAGCATGAAAATGAGGCTTCCTTTCGACTCTGCCAGACCGTATGGCTGTCTCTCATGTAATACCGACAAACGATGCAAATAGTCCGTCAAAGCAACGTACCGACAGGTGCCCTCACAGCCATTCCCAGGCGCTTTGGTAGGTATCGAGTGCTTCAGCATACGCAATGAAGTCGGCGTAGAATGGAAGCCCCGCCAACGTAGCGCTGTCGCCGACAATGACCAGTTTCTTACGAGCCCGCGTCATCGCGACGTTCATGCGCCGGATGTCGGCCAGAAAGCCAATATCGCCGTCAGCGTTGCTGCGGACCATCGAGATGTAGACAATATCCCGCTCCTGCCCCTGAAAACTGTCGATGGTGTTCACTGAAATCACGTGGCTATAGGGCTGTAACTCCGGAGTGTTCGCTATCTGTTCTTTCAGAATGGCAATTTGTTGTTTGTAGGGCGAGATGACGGCGATCGTCGGGAAGTCCTGCGGTTTGTAGTACGTACTAAGGTCCGCTACGAGCTGGGTCAGGTGTTTTACCAGCAGGGCTGCTTCGTCGGGGTTGGTGGAACTGGTGCCGTCGAGTTTCTCGTCGAAACCGCAACCAGCCGTATCCACAAACACCAGCGACGTATCACCGTCGAACAGGGTATGGCGGGCTACCGACGCGTGGGCCTTCAGCTTTTTCTCGTAGAACACCTCCGAGGAGTAGCCCATGATGTGCTCGTGCATCCGATATTGCTCATCAAGTAAAGAAACCGCTTCGGGGTGCATGGCTATACATTTTTCGAGCAGGGTCTCACTCAACCCGCGCCGGGCCGCTTCGGGCGATTTGATGGTCGGTGGCAGTTGGCAATGATCCCCGGCCAGCACGACTTTCTGCGCTTTCAGGATCGGAATCCAGCAGGCCGGTTCGAGCGCCTGACCGGCCTCGTCGATGACGACGGTATGGTACGTCAGATTCCGAACGGTGTGGTGGTTGGCCCCTACCAACGTAGCGGTGATCACCTGAGCCCTGGCAATGAGATCATCAATGACGTACTGCTCCGAATTAGCGACGTCCTTCATAATCCGGTGGGCCTCGTCGAACAGGGCTTTTCGCTGCTCACGTTCGGCCTTCCCGAACTGACGCTTGTATTTATGGGCCATGTTTCGGAACTCATTCGCCTGTTTCTTCAGCTTCTTGGCCTCCTTCATATACGGATGTTCGTTCACCTTATGATCGAGCGTGAGCGCCATCAGCCGTTCTGACACCCGGGCCGGGTTGCCCACCCGCAGTACGTTCAGCCCCTGGTCGTGTAGTCGCTCACTCAGCAAATCGACGGCGGTGTTGCTGGGCGCGACCACCAGCACTTTCTGATTGGCCTGCCTGATCAGCGCTTTGATGGCCTGCACGATCGTTGTGGTTTTGCCGGTGCCCGGCGGGCCGTGAACAATGGCCAGCTCGTTGGCCGACCGGATCTTGTCGACGGCGGCTACCTGGCTCGGATTCAGTTGGGGCAGGGAAAGCTCTGCTACCTCAGACCGAAACGTTGGTGATTGTTCGCCGGTCAGAATATTAATGAGCCGATGGTCCGATTTCCGGCTCAACGTACTGGCCGTTTTCAGAGCCTGCTCCATTTCATCATAGCTGTTGTCGTCGAACAGCAGTTCCACGCCCAGCTTTCCGTCCCGCGACCAGTCAGGAAGTTCATCCACGCGCAGGGTGAGTTTAAGCCGATTGCCACTCTGGTGTGAAATGGTGCCTTCTGCACGATCATTTTTTGGATCGTGATTACTGAACAGGACGGCGGGCATGCCGAAACGAAACTGATGCGGAATCTCCTGATGCGTCGTGCGTTCGAGTTCAACAGTCAGGTAATCGCCCCGACCTAGTTCAGAGCCGCGAATCGCGACTGGATACCAGGTCATGCCATTGGCCCGGCGTTCGGTAATGGAGGTGGTTTCGGTGAGTTTTCGGTATTGATTCCGGTCTTCTTCGCGTTCGAGCTTTAGTAAATCAAGCAGATTTATAAAATAATCCATGTACAAAGATCCTCATTTTACTGTCAATCCTTAATCTGACTTCAACGATCAGGTTTCAATCAAAGGCAATTGACATGTACTAGTTTGCAGAGTGCTGTATGTGCTTGCATCTGGTTTGATGCTTGTAGCTTTTCTGCTCAAAAAGTCCCATCTTATTGGCATAAACAACGCAAAACAGGCCGGCAGGTACACATTTCGTACGGCCAGATTGCCCATTCAGCGGCAATACGTGGCACTTCATACCAATTTAGTTGATCCGCCTGCCCGCAATACGGATGTTTGCATTCATCTCCCGGCTACATGGAGGTGTTCTGCACGGTACCATCAGCCATAACGTATAGCCCGAAAGGTGCACGGATAAGTAAAATTTTTTTCACTAAATGATGATAAAATTGAAGCTAATCCGAAAAAGAAGGCAGGATGATCTGCCGACGCAGCCGTAACCAGTGCAATATTTTTTTGACATCGTACAACCCATTTCATATAAAAAGACTCTTTACGTTTAGCCAAAACGCTCCACATCATGGTTACTCATGGAAGACACGTTCTGAGAACAATCCGCAACCCGGCCGCCCGGGACTACATTACATTCATCGAGACCAGCAGCGAGAGCCAGGGGCGTCATACGTTGCTTGAGGTTATTCTGCCCCCAAACGGGAACGTACCAGCCCATGCCCAGCACCAGCATGAGGAGACGTTTACGTGTCTGGATGGGGAATTGACCCTCCTGATTAACAAACAGTTTGTTCACCTGAAGCCCGGCGAGTCGATAACCATACTGCCCGGAACGCGGCATCGCATCACGAATCGGTCAGCTCAGACCTGCCAGTTTCGGTGGGAGATCGCTCCCGGCTGTCCTAATTTCGAGCAATCGATCCAGATTGCCTACGGGCTGGCCTGCGATGGTCAGTACAGCCACCGGACGGGCATTCCGAGGAGTCCGCTTGCGATGGGCTATCTCTACACACTCGACGATTCGGGACTACCCCGCTGGTTGTTTCTGGCGGCCCCGGTTATGCGCTGGTTATCCCGCAAGGCCATAGAAAAAGGGGTTGCCGCCACCCTGCATCGGCGGTACGTTATGATCCGCTAACAACATTATGCAACTGCTCATACTTAAACTTCGCCGGTGGATCGGCCGGCTTACCGGCTACCAGCCCGCTTATGCATCGCCTTCGGAGGCCTATCAGTTCTCGAACCTGGAGGAGATGTCGCAACGTACGTTCATCATGTAAGCCGCCGGCACACCGGCAACGCTTCCATTCCATTTCGCCCGGCTTCGGTCCATCCCGACGGCCGGGCGTTTTTGTGTTGCAACTGACACCGCAACTACCGCATTCCAACCAGCGGTTATACCAGTTCGGACAGTCGGCGGTTGTCCATCTGTCACCAACCCGGCATCTTTGGTAGTATAACTAACTCCTTACGCCATCCAATGTCTTTTCGCTCAACAGTACTCGCGGTTTCGCTTAGTTTGTCAGCCCTTATCCCCACCCTACCCTGCCAGGCGCAGTCGGGCAAGAAAATGTCAATAGGCCTGAAAGTCGGGGCTAACTTTTCACAATTAAACACCCTGGAGTTTCGAACACCCCGACTCATGGAGAACGGCATGCCGGTGCTGTCGGGCGGGCAGGTCGTTTATGACTTTTTCCAGTCGAACAACTCACGCACGACGGGAATTGTCGGAGGGGTATTCGTACGGCTGGGCAACAAGGTTTTCCTACAGCCGGAGTTGCTGCTATCGTCGAAGGGGGGAACATTTGACCTTGTGCAGACGGGCCTCATGACCCAGCAGGTGAATGTCAAGTTTACTACGTTCGACATTCCTTTGCTGGTAGGCTTCCGGCTGGGTCCCCTGCGGTTCAACGCCGGTCCCATCGCTTCGCTCACGGTTTCTGAGAATAACAGCCTGAAAGAGGCTTTCAAGCAATATACGACCCAGTCGATTGACAAAACGGCCAAACAGGCGGTGTTTGGCTACCAGGCCGGGGGTGGCCTTTCACTATTGGGCTTGCAGCTCGACCTCCGTTACGAAGGCAGCCTGTCCGATTTCTCGTCAGTCGGTTTGAAAACGCCCAGCAACGACGCCCGCTTCACGGGTAAAACAAGTCTCTGGCAAATCACAGCCGGTTTTGCGTTCTGATCGCGCCCGAATGTCATCTCACATTCACCAACAGCGACCACGGTTTACCGTGGTCGTTTTTTTATGGCTGTCGACTTCAGTGCTCCAGTCTAAGTCGCCTGGTTACCGCGAAAACTCGTTTCATCGGTCCGTTTTTCCGGTTGACTGGAGTGGTCCATAGAATACGCGCCGTAGCGCCCCAACTTTGAGCCATCAACCAAAACACAGACCTCTATTTTAACAGCCATGACAACTGAACTTTCACAACCTATTGCCCAAACCGGCGCTATTCGGTACTTCAGCGGGTACCTGATGCGTGTACACGTTAGCAACGAGCAAACCAACGGCGCTTTCTCCCTGGTCGAATTCAACATGCGTCCCGGCTCTGAGCCACCCATGCACATTCACGAACTGGAAGACGAAATGTTCTACGTCAAGGAAGGCGTGCTGCGCGTAACGGTCGGCGACAAAACCATCGAGGCTACCGCCGGTCAGACGGTGTTTCTGCCCCGCCAGGTTCCCCACGCCTACAGCGTCATCAGCCCGACGGCCAACATTCTGGTGTATATGACGCCCGGCAACTTTGTCAACTTTTTCTATGAACTGAGCGAAGAAGCTACGGAAGCCATCATGCCGCCGAAACCCGAAGGTCCCATGCCCGCCGAAGTCATGAACGTATTCCTGGAAACATCGACCCGTTACGGCATCAAGTACGTGCACTAATCGAGTTTCAGGTTCCAGGTTTGATGACACCCGGTGTCTGAATATCAAACCTGGAACTTACAACCTACCCGATTGAACCAATAACAACCAACAACAAATACACAACATGAACCGCACATCAACCCTCACCCTCTGGTCAATTCTGCTTGGCCTGCTCCTGTTCACAGCCGCCTGTGACAAAACGAAAGACGGCGTTGAACCGCAACCCGGCCAGCCCGGCAACGGTACGTCAGCCCCCAACTTTGTGGGCAAAAAATGGCAGATGACTGCTTTCACGCTCGATCCGGCCATCGACCTCGACGGCGACGGCAAACTTGATTCGGACCTGACCAGGTTCCTCCGCCCCTGCGATCTGGACAACACCGTTACGTTTGAGCGGGGCGGCAAGATGACCGGCGATGCCGGCCGGCTCCGCTGCGACGACGATTCAGACCCGAACCCGGTCAAACCCAGCACCTGGTCATACGACGATCAATCGAAAAAACTACGCATCATCGACGGCGAAAACCCAACCGACGTATCGGAATGGACCGTCGTTGAATCTTCATCCAGCACGCTGAAGGTAAAGGTATCAATCACGGAAGACGGGCAGGCATACGCGGCTTTCATGACCTGGAAATCAGTATAAAACCATGAAACGATTCATTCAAATCCTTCTGCCCAGGCCCCGCCGGCGGCCTGTTCATCGGCCGAAACCCCGCACGCAGGTGTGGTGGGGACATGAATAAGCGCGAATTGACTTATATTGTCATGGATAGTCACCTGTCGTACGCTCAGCCAGGGCGGGCAACCCACGCAACGACTACGCCTGACGGTAGCCACAACCAATATGACCAGCCATGAAAATCGTACGACTTGAACTCGAAACTAACGACCTTTTGGCTACGCAGCAGTTCTACGCGCACCAGTTGCTGCTGCCAATGGTGAGCTATACTTACTGGAGCGCTACGTTCCGGGTAGGCTGGAGCGAACTGGTGTTCCGCCAAACGAATAAGCCTGTCAAGCCGTACCATTTTGCGTTCAACATCCCGCTTTATTCGCTGGAGCAGTACCAGAACTCGTTTCAACTGCCGTATATCGACACGAGTCCGTCGCATTGCAAAGTGGCTTATTTCCCGAAGTGGAAAGCCCGGGCCGCCTACTTTTTCGATACGAACGGCAACCTCGTCGAGTTCATCGAACGGCAGGATGCAGGCTTTATCGAGCCGGCCGAGGATATCTTTCAGGGCATCAGTGAAATTGGACTAGTAACGAACGACGTACCGGCTACCACCCGGCAACTGTCGCGGCAATTCGGCATCGGGCAGTTTCTGAAAAGCCAGCCAATGAACGACTTCAACGCTATCGGCGATGATTATGGTCTGTTCATTCTGGCCAAAACCGGCCGCAACTGGTTGTTTACCGATGTGCCTGCCGCTCAGCAGCAATGCAAGGTGGTGTTCCAGACCGACGGTGAGCAGACGCATTCGCTACGTATTTGATCTACACATTACCCCCACAAAAA
>NZ_CAIT01000006.1 GCF_000296815.2 Fibrisoma limi BUZ 3 | reverse complement strand
TGGTTGATGAGTGTGCCGGCCTCGACGCACAGCTCGGCCAGGGGGCTGGATCTGGGGTCTGCGGTTGGGCTGGTCGACGACGATGATCTGCATGTCGCGGGTGATCTCGCCGATCAAAACGCCGTTACGCCACTCCTCGACGATGAAGGCGAAGTTGTACTGGCCTTCCTCGCCGGGGGCGTCCCAGCAGAGTTCGCCCGTGCTGGCGTTGATCGAGAAGGAGGCTGGCCCCCCTGACTCACTCGTGCGACTGAAGCTTCGGGCCGGATCCAGGTAATTAGCAATAGGTTGGCCCCGGCAGACATTGTTTAGCAACCCTTCTTTGGGAACGCTGAGTCGGTAGGCGAGGCTGTCGCCATCAATGTCAAAAGCCGCTGGGTTGTGGCAGAAGCGCTGGCCGACGCGGGCTGAGTCCAGGGGCGGGTTGAGCATCACCGGCGTGGAGTTGATCTGCAAAGCCGAGTTGATCACAATCGTCGTCGAGACGTAGAAAATGATATTGTCCGAACTGGCGGCCGGCGGCAGGTTTTTCGTATCCGCGTTCCGGTTCGGAATCTGTATACCAATGGTATATACGCCCGGTCCCGGAAACGTATGCGTAATGGTATACGTATTGATTGAAGACGTACGGCCGTTGATGAATCGGCGGGAGCTTCGTTGTACTTCCGCCTGTGAGCCATCGCCAAAGCAGAAGATGTATCGGTTTGCGTCGTCAGCAGCCGCCCGACCTCTTATTTCGTCAAAATAAGCCGTCAGGGTAATCTCATAGGTGAGTGAGGTAGGCGATAAGCGACGGGTCGTGATTTCCCCTGCCCGCACGTGCGTTGCCTGGCTAACCGTAGGCAGAAGAAGGATGGTTAAGAAAAGGCCGTATAGCCCAATCGTATACAGTATTCGCATAGAATTACGACATTTCCCTTAAAACGATTTACAGGGACAAAAGTGTATTTAATTTTACAAAGGTCTAAGCAGGAAACCCTCGTAAAAGGAGTAGGTCGTAAGTTTATTAAGAAATCTGCGTATGTCGTGTATGTTTTGAGGAGGAGAGGAGGAAGGGGAGTGCTTGCTGGTTGACTAGCGCATTCCCCTTCCTCCTCTCCTCCCTTTCCTCCTTTCTCCCCCTTCCTTCCTATCTCATCGATACACCATCCCGGATGAGCTGCACCCAGCCCTTGAGCACCTGCGGGGGGGCGTTGCGGTCCACCACCGCATACCGCACCCTGACCTGGTAGTAGTACAACCCGCTGCTCAGCTCCTCACCGCTACTCGAGCGGCCATCCCAGCTCAGCACCGCCCCCGAGCCCCGGTACACCCGGGCCCCCCACCGGTTGAAGACCTCCAGCTCCACCGACTCCACAAACCGCGCACACCGCAAGGGCGCAAACACATCGTTCTTGCCATCCCCGTTGGGCGTGAACACGTTGGGCAAGACCAGCGCCGGGCACGCATCGACGCACACCCGGTTGGAGAGCGCACTCTCCAGCCCCCGCCGACTCACCGCACTCACCTGGTAGCAGCCCGCCACCGTGCTCAGCCCCCCATGCTCGTACAACGCCCCCGGGGCTGCCACGCTGTCCAGCCGACGCAACTCGTCCTGCTCGTAGCGGGCGTAGTAGATGCGGTAGCGCACCACCCCCACATCACAGTTGGGGGCCGCCTGCAGCTGCCAGGTCAGGCGGTTGACAAAGCTCGTCTGGTTGCACAGACTCTCCGGGCTCAGACTGGCGCAGTCCAGCGAGTCCACCCGCAGGGCGGGCGCACAGGGGCGCGTCGAGTCGATGGGCGAAGCACACTGGATCTGGCTGTAGTTCTCCAGCAGGCCAAAGCCTGCCAGCCGCGCATCGGCGTAGCGGCCCCGGGTCAGCACCCGGTAGCAGTAGCTCGAGTCGGCCGACAGCGGTCCGCTGCTGAGGCCATCCTGGGCAAAGGTGTCGGAGCCGGTATCGACAAAGGTGAAGGAGGCCGGCCCCTGCACGGCCACCTCGGCGATCAGGTTGAAGGGGCCGTTGGGGCCCGTGCGGCTGCGGTAGATGCGGTGGGTCTGGTTCTGGTTGGACCAGGGCACGCTGGCCTGCCAGCTCAGGCTGAGCTGGCGCTGGCCGGCCGTCACGCTCAGCCGCACGCTGCTGGCGGGCTCGGTGGCGTCGAGCCGGGTGAGCTGCCCGTTGCTGGTGTAGTAGAACTCCAACTGATAGCGGTAGGCCTGGGCCTGGGTGTTCAGCCCCGCCGTGCGGTCGACGAAGACCGTGTCGGCGGCCCCGGGCGCCAGGCTGGTGTTGATGGTGGCGACGGGGGTGAAGGCCGTGCCCGTCAGGCCCTCGGCCCGCAGCAGGCGGTACTGGTAGGGCCCGCCCAGGTCGCCGGGTTGCAGGCCCAGGGGCCGGCTCCAGCGGACGGTGATCTGGCCGGCGGGGCGGCTGGTGGGTGAGCCGGTGGAGTCGACCGTCACCTGGGTGATGACCGGGGCCAGCAGGGGCAGCTCCAGGCACTGCTGGGTGGAGGCCACGCTGAAGCCGCCGTTGGCGCCGGGGTAGCGGGCGACGATGCGGTAGGCGTAGCCGATGCCCCGGCGCAGGGCGGCCGTGTCGGTGTAGGTGGTGGCCGACTGGGGCAGGCGGGCGACCTCGACGTAGCCGGGGGGTGCTCCGGTGGTGCAGGGGGGTATGTTGTCAGGGTCACAGCCCTCCTTGCGGTAGACGATGAGCTGGGTGCCCTGAGCCCCGCAGGTGTAGGCCTGCCAGTTGAGCAGCACGGCGCGTCGGCTGGCCTGGGCGGTGGGTCGGGCGGTGAGTCCCTGGACGGCGGGTCCAATCAGTCGGATGCGCAGGGTCTGGAAGGAGACCAGCCCGGCGATGGGTCGGGGTGGCACATCGGTGACCTTGAGGGTGATGTCGTAGGGCTCATCGCGGAGCTGGTTGCAGTTGGTCTGCCAGGAGAAGGTGGCCTGGGCGGGCTGGTTCTGGACGATGCCGCCGTTGAGCAGTCGGGCGTAGGCGGGCGGCACGAGCTGGCCGTTGGGCAGGGGCTGGTTGTCGGGTCCGGTGTTGAAGGGCCCCCCGAAGGCGGTGATGATGACGCGGTGTCCGTCGGGGTCGGTGGCGGTGATGGTCTGGTTGATGAGTGTGCCGGCCTCGACGCACAGCTCGGCCAGGGGCTGGATCTGGGGTCTGCGGTTGGGCTGGTCGACGACGATGATCTGCATGTCGCGGGTGATCTCGCCGATCAAAACGCCGTTACGCCACTCCTCGACGATGAAGGCGAAGTTGTACTGGCCTTCCTCGCCGGGGGCGTCCCAGCAGAGTTCGCCCGTGCTGGCGTTGATCGAGAAGGAGGCTGGCCCCCCTGACTCACTCGTGCGACTGTATTGCGTGGGATTCTGATAGTTCGGGTAATTTCGGCTAATGCATGGGTTTCCCGGCGCATCTTTGGGAACGCTGAGTCGGTAGGCGAGGCTGTCGCCATCGATGTCAAAAGCGGCCGGGTTGTGGCAGAAGCGCTGGCCGACGCGGGCTGAGTCCAGGGGCGGGTTGAGCATCACCGGCGTGGAGTTGATCTGCAAAGCCGGGTTGATCACAATCGTCGTCGAGACGTAAAAGCTTATGCTTGCCGATGCTGGCGGCAGGTTTTTCGTATTCTCATTTCGGTTGATAATCTGTACGCCGATGGTGTAGGTACCTGGCCCAGAAAACGTGTGCGTAACCCGGTAGATATTCAGGGATGAGCCAAAACCAATGGGTTGACGAACGCTGCGGGGAACTTCCTGGGTGGTTCCGTCGCCGAAACAAAAAGGAACAAAACCCTGACCATCACTGGCTAAACGACCATTTTGTTCGTCAAAGTAAGCTGTCAGGGTAATCTCATAGGTGAGCGAGGTAGGCGATAAGCGACGGGTCGTGATTTCCCCCGCCCGCACGTGCGTTGCATAGGTGTAGACAGGACATAGCAAACACAAGCCAAGTATGCCCAGTCCGAGGGTGTAGAAAAATTTCATACGTTGATGATTTCTCGTTTAACGCCAGAAATCATCAAACCGGTACGTCTGTGTTGTTTATTCTAGGGTACTGTCAATACGAACATTTTCGGTGCGTCAAACCTTGTAAAACCCAGGTCGGTTAAACAGCGTCTGCCAGAAAAAACGAAGGAAGATCCGGACCTGTTGGGCAAATGCCCGCTGGTTTTCCAGTTCACTAAACAGTGGTTGTCGGTTACGAAGGTTCACGGCCATTTTCCACAGAAAAACGATGGGAATCATCGTTACGTAGTGCAGCATCAGCAACAGGTAAGCGCCGGCCCCGTATTGTTTCCGAATCCAGAGCAATTGTGATACCTGTACCTGGGGCTTGAAGCGATTGATGTACGTAACCTCATGTTGCTGGTAGTCCGTACTGCTGCCGTATTCGAGGTGGACAAAAGCGGCATCGGGCAGTAACAGCATTCGCCCCTGCTGGCCGAGCCGATGCCCCCATTCTACATCTTCACCGTACATAAAAAAGCTTTCGTCCAGCCCACCCGCCCGGGCAATCGTCGATGGGCGGGTCATCAGAAACGCACCGGATAACCAGTCTACCTGACTTGGGTCGGCATACTGTGTGTCGGGAACGAAGCGGTAAAGCAGCTTTTGAAAAAACGGCGTAATGGGAATGATGTAAAACGCCCGGCGCATCTGCCCGAAGGTAGTGTAGAGGTTAGGCCGGAGTTGCCGGTCGCGGCTCAATTGGTGGGCGCCAACGGCTGCTACGTCGGGGTTTTCGTCGAGCACCCGAACGCACCGGGCCAGCAGATTATCGAGCAGGAGCGTATCAGAGTTTAATAGCAGGACATTCCGGCCCTGAGCGTGTTTGATGCCCAGGTTATTGGCACGGGCAAATCCGGCGTTATAGCCCATGTCGAACCAGCGGACAGTTGGATACGCCTGCTGAATAATAGCCTTACTGTCGTCGTTCGACTGGTTGTCAACGATGATGACCTCGACATTGATGCCTGACGTATGGGCGTAAACGGACGCCAGGCAGTTCAGAATTAACTGGGGAGTTTTGTAATTGACAATGATAATGCTGAGATCAAGCAAAATAGCATAGTGGTAGTGAGCCGGCAAAGATAACTCTCCCGGGCCACAAACACCGGCCAATGAATAAGACTCCGTTTAATAAAGGACCCACGTATCCTTGCCGCCCCCGCCCTGCGATGAGTTCACAACGAGCGATCCTTTCCGAAGCGCCACGCGTGTCAGACCGCCTGGAATTACGTTCACGCCGTCGCCATACAGGATGTACGGGCGCAGGTCAACGTGCCGACCTTCAGCGTGTCCGCCTACAATACACGGTACCCTCGAGAGTGAGATCGTTGGCTGGGCAATGTAGTTACGCGGATTAGCCCGGATTTTCTCCCGAAAGGCATCGTGTTCTTCCTTGGTTGCTTTAGGTCCGATCAGCATACCGTAGCCACCGGCTTCGTTGGCTTCCTTCACGACCAGGTCGGCAATGTTCTCCAGTACGTACTCACAATCCTCGGGCTCGCGGCAAATGTAGGTTTTGACGTTCTGGATGATGGGCTCCTCGTTGAGGTAATACTTGATGATGCGTGGTACGTACGCATAAATCACCTTGTCGTCGGCGACGCCCGTACCGGGAGCATTGGCCAGGGCCACGCGGCCTTTTTTGTACACGTCGAAAATGCCGGGGACGCCGATCAGTGAATCGGGATTAAAGGTTTTTGGGTCGAGGAACGTATCGTCGATACGTCGGTAGATCACGTCTACGATCTGGAAGCCTTTGGTGGTCCGCATCTTCACGTACCCGCCCGATACGACCAGGTCGCTGGCTTCGACGAGCTCAACGCCCATCTGCTGGGCGAGGTAAGAATGCTCAAAATAAGCTGAGTTGTAGATACCTGGGGTTAACACCACTACGGTTGGTTTGGGGCGGTCGGCAATGTACTGAAGCAACTGGAGGAGCCGCGTCGGATAGTCGGAAACGGGCCGGACGCCCGTCTGGGCCAGGACTTCCGGAAAGGTCTGTTTGGTCAGTTCCCGGTTTTCGAGCATGTAGGATACGCCCGATGGGCACCGTAAGTTATCTTCCAGCACCATAAACTGGCCATCGTCGCCCCGGATCAGGTCCGTGCCGGTGATATGACACCAGATGTCTTTGGGTGGTTTCAGGCCGATACAGGGCGGCAGAAAACACTTGCTGGATTCAATCAGGTCGCGCGGCACGACGCCATCGTTCAGGATGCGCTGCTCATTGTAGACATCGTCAATGAACATATTGAGCGCCTTAATCCGTTGGACAAGACCCAGTTCAAGCTGGTTCCATTCGGCCGATTCGATAATGCGCGGGATGATATCGATGGGCATAATCCGCTCAGTACCCTCGCCTTCGGAGTACACGTTGAACGTAATGCCCATGCTCATCAGCGCCCGTTCGGCGGCATGTTGCCGACTGATCAGTTCCTCACGAGTCAGTTGCTCAACGCGCTGCCGGAAAGGACCATAGCCGGGCCGCACCTGACTGTCGCCCGCGAACATCTCATCGAAAAAGTTCTCGATTTGATAATCGCCGAACGAAAAGTTGGTGGTCTGTCCCTGCGACTGGGTCATTCCTGATTGGGTCATTCCCGATCGAGTCATTCCAAGCGTCTGAGTTTGTGACATCATGGTCGGTGAGTGTTTTTGGGGAACAATATATGGCAAAAGTGCTTAAAGGCCAAATAGCCTTCTACTTTAGTGTAGTAATTGTTCTAATCGTACAGGTTTACCTTACCCGAAGCCTAATCTGAGCCGTATCGTCTTCGCCCGTATCGAAGCCGTTGGTCGGGTCCGAATCGACGTCGTCCCAGTCGCAATGGCTGATACGTGCCTTGATTGGCTCAGTGACGGGGCCGGTTGCTCTGGCACGAAAGGTAAACAGGCGTGGCCACTGCTGGTAGTACTTCCCACCCGCCAGTGTTACCTGCTGACCGGATGCAGTCAGGTTGTTGCTGTCGACAAACGATAAGCCTGCCGGTAGCTCACACGTAACGTCGGGGCTGAGCAGGTCGCGATTGCCGACGTTGTTCAGCAGGATCGTAACCGTAATAATCTCATCTGGGCGGGGAATCGGGTTGCTGACCGCCAGCGCCAGGCTTAGATCGACCTTGCCAAACGGTAAACTAACACTGGATACAACCGGGCGGGGAAGCGGGGCCGGAGCCGGTTCGGGGGATACGCTCACCTCCGGGCCGTATTGCTGCGTACGCAGGGTTACCCAGGCTACGTCGTCCTGACCATTGTTGGTGCCATTGTCGGGGGCTGAATCCGGGTCGGGGTTGTCGGAGGCCGTGATCTGAGCCGCCAGTTGAATAGCCCCCGCCAATGCAGGCGCTACGTCAAACGTCAGATCCGACTTTCCGTTGGCCGGAATGCTTGCCAAGGTGCCGGTGAGAACGTTGTTGTCGACCTGCATGGAGCCGGCATTCACGACACTCAGCGCTGCCGGTAGCCGACTTCTTACCTGCACGTTGCTGGTCGATAGGGTACTGCTGTTAACCACGGACAGCCGAACGGTGAGCGGCTTGTTTACCTCCGGCGATCGACTGCTCACGGCCATCTGCAGGCTCAGGTCGGCTTCGGGGCGGTCGCTTACCCGTATGGTTAGCGGGGCTGAGGGCTGACTGCTACAACCGTCGGCCTGGCAAACAGCCGTGTAACTGGTAGTCTGCGTGGGCGCCACCACGATCGATGAGCCGATTTGCCCATCAGACCATACCGTGTTCTGGTCAGTACAATCAATGGAATAAAGCAAGGTGGATCGCCCGTTGGCGATGAAATCGCGGTCTGTCGATAGCCGAGGTGTGGGCAGCCCTACATTGATGTCCATGGTATCGAGCGAGATGCCGGAACAGCCATTTGTATAGGTTGTTTTTAAAATATAACGCCCGGCGTCAGCCGTAGTTGCGCCGTTGATCAATACCCTTGGTCCGGTTGCGGTGGTGCCGTTCGGCAGGGTCCACTCGTAGGTATTGGTCAACCACATCTCGTTGACATTGCTGGCTCTGGCTTGGGCGGATAAATTGTAGCGGTTGCCCGGGCAAAGGGGAAAGGAGAATAAACTGCCACCATTGTTTTCGCTAAACAGCCCAATTTCAGTTTTTGGCGTTGCTACGTCAACATACGTAAAACCAACCCGCTGGCTGGCGCATTGGCCTTCGTAGGTTACCGTGACGCTGTACACCCCGGCCATGGCTGGCGTCAGGTTACTCACAGTTACCGTATCTTCCGTACTGGTAAAGCCATTTGGACCGCTCCAGCGAAAGGCCGTGGGAATTGCCTTGTAATTGCGACTATAGGTGCCGATCAGGACGGTTGTGCCTTCACAATACGTACCATCAATTGATGCAATGCCCTGTACTGGAGCCGTGGCTACTGTAACCACTGGTTTGGTAATCTGAATATCGGTCGAGGCTGTATACTCACCACTGCATTCGCCGGTTACGATGGCGGTCAGGCTATACAGACCCATCGCGGCTGTAGTAGGCGTTGCTATGGTCGGGCGTTTGTCGGTGCTGGTGAACCCATTGGGACCTGTCCACCGATAGCTGATTGTGGTGCCGGGGGGCTTATCCGGCGAAAAGCTGGAAAACAGAGGCTGGATACTAAACGACGAACCCGGGCAGAAATAATTGGTCCATGAATTTCCTTCAGGACTCTGACCTGTAAGCGTCAGCATGGGCAACCCAACCCGGGCAAGACCTGAGGTAGAGGCCGTGCCGGTACAAACGCCGGTTAAGGTAGCCGTTACGCTGTAAGTGCCGGTCATGGCCGCGGTGGCATTGGGTAAGGTGACGCTTTGGGCGTTGCTGGTAAATCCGTTCGGCCCGCTCCATTGATAGCTGGCTGGGGCCGAGACCGAATTACTGACCGATAGTACGAGCGGACTGCCCGGACAGGCAACAGGTTCTTTTGTAAAGTATATGGAAGGAGGAGAAACGGTCATCTGAAAGGTTCCGGTTCTCGTAGTTCCGTCCGGAAAAGTTGCCGTTACGCTGTATACCCCGGACAGGGTGGAGGTTAGATTCGCTAACGTAACCCGTTTCCCGGTGCTGGCGAATCCATTGGGGCCACTCCACCGGAACGTAGCCGTGGCGCTTGGGGGCGTTGGTTCGGCTGTTAGCTCCACAGAACTGCCCGGGCAATAGGTCCCGTAGCTTTGGGATACCCGAAGGTGGTCTTTACCCGTCACGATGACATAGGGCAATCGGACGAACACGTTCTGGGAAGCCGTTGACGCTCCGGAACAGTCTCCACTGAACGTAGCCGTCACGCTGTAGGTGCCAGCCATGGCCGCGGTGGCATTGTTGAGGGTGAAGCTCTGGGCTGAACTGGTAAATCCGTCGGGGCCACTCCATTGATACGTAGCCGGAACGTTTGGTTCAGGATAGGCGGTTAACTGAAATGAACCGCCCAACGCAAGATTGTACGCATCACTGTAAATTTGTACGATTGGCGTTCCGACGGTTATGCTGGTTGAACCGACATTGGAGCAGCCACCCGCGAATGTAGCTGTTACGCTATACGTTCCACTCATGGCCGGTGTAGCATTTGTCAACGCCGGGTTTGCTGACGTACTGGTAAATCCGTTCGGTCCACTCCATTGATAACTTGTTGCCCCGGTCGTTGGCCTAAGTTGAAATGTGCTGCCAGGGCAAAAAATCCGGTTGCTGATGTTAGATGTCGGTATAAAGCCAGAGACGTAAACAGACGGCGTTCCAACCGTAAATGTGAAGGATGATGTGGCCGTAGCTCCACTGCTGAAGGTAGCTGTCACGCTGTAAATGCCAGCCATGGCTGGGGTGACATTGGCGAGCGTGAAACTTCTGGCTGTGCTGGCAAATCCATTGGGGCCACTCCATCGGAACGTAGCATTGGGCGATGATGCGCTTGCCATCAGCTCTGGTGAACTGCCGGGGCAGGATGTGCCCCTTACAGACTGTAGTCGTCCGTTTTCGGAGCTATATATAGTAACCGAGGGCGTAACAACATTGACAAAATAAAAAGCGATGGCCGTGCCGGAACAGTTCCCGCTGAAGGTAGCGGTTACGCTGTACGTTCCGGTCATGGCCGTTGTGGCGTTAGCGAGGGTAAAGCTCTGGTTACTACTGGTAAATCCATTCGGTCCGGACCACTGATACGTGGCCGTTGTATTACCGCTGGATTGTGCTGATAACTGAATATTGTCGCCCTGACTGATATAGGAATTGCCGAAAATTTGTACTGAGGGTGTACCAATTGTTACCGTTGTTGACGCTGTATTGGTGCAGCCGCCGGGAAACGTCGCCGTGACGCTGTACACTCCGGTCATGGTTGTATTGGCATTCGTTAGGGTTGTGCTGGCCGTATTGCTCGTAAATCCATTCGGGCCGGACCATTGATACGTCCCGGCGCCAGAAGAACTGGACGCAAACACCACAAAATTGCTACTGGGGCATAGTGTCGGGTTTGTGTATATGGTGTTGCCGCTAAGAATGTAAGCCCAGACCGTTGGTGTATCAATAGTGATGGCGCGGGATGCGGTCGCTGTTCCGGAGCAGGTGCCTGAGATGGTGACCGTTACGCTGTAGGTGCCGCTCATCGCGGCTGTGGTGTTGGTGAGCGTAAAACTTTGGGCGTTGCTGGTGAAGCCGTTAGGTCCGCTCCACTGATACGATGTGGTGGCACCCTGAGGGATAAAGGATAGGGCAGCCTGAAAGCTGATAGCCTCACCAGGACATACCACCGTGGTAAACTTTGGAGTTGGCTCGACCGTGAGGGTGTTAATATAGGCCGATGGAGAAAAATTAGAAATCGTAACCGTGTCTTTGGCGGTGCCGCAGTTGCCCGGATACGTAGCTTCGACGATGTAAAGCCCCGCAACGACCTGGGGTACAACGGGTCGCTGTTCATCGCTGGTGAAGCCGTTCGGCCCGGTCCACCGATACGTTGCCGGGTTCAAACTCCACGCCCGATCGGGAAATGCGGTCAGCGATAAGCTCGTCGGGCTGCATATGGAATACGAGGGGCTCCAGTTCTGAAAGCCATTCGAGAAATACGTGACGTAGGCTTCAGGTTTGGATAGGCCGAGTGCTACCGTAGTTGAAGCCGTAGCCGTACCATTCGCCGTACCGGAATACGTCATTGTTACTGAATAAACGCCGGCCGTTGCTGGTGAGGCAATGATGTTATTCAACGTAGAGCTACCTTCACTGGTAAAACCATTCGGCCCGGACCAGCGGAAACTGGTTGTCGTACCGGTCGGAAAGGACTGGTACGTCGCATACATTCGGAATGATTGCCCTTCGCAGACGGGGCTGTTACTGATGATCTGAAGGTAAGGAGGAGAAGACTGGGCAAAAACGGAAACGGCTGTACCAAGTACAGTAAGCAACGAGTAAAGAAGGCGCATAAACGGTGGGTAAAAACACGCTCAAATGTACATAAGAAACCAAACAGGTTTTTATGTTGCCAACGGTTAATTTCCCACGGCGCTATTGAGCACAAACGCCGTGGGAAAACAAACGATTACAACGTTATGCCGAACCGCTCACCCAGTTCGTCCAGGCTCTTGATCACCGGTTCCAGCACCGGTATGCCCGTGACCAGGCGTTCGGCTTCCATGGCCCGCTCGGGGTCGCCGGGGACCAGCACGCGCTGCCCGTCTACGGCCTTCGCCGACCGGAACCGTTGAATCCAGGTATCCATGTGGGCTTTGAACTCATCGGCCGGGCGGAAGGCGTCGATCCGCATCGCCCCGAAAAAGTGGCCCGTTCCGATACCAACGCCTTCGTCGGCCTGCATGAATCCGGCCGTAGCAAAGGGCGGTACCCACGGGCCGTAGTTCGCTCCCGACAAGACGCCCGAAAAAATGTCGACGATAGCGCCCAGGCCGTAGCCTTTGTGGCTGCCGTGTTCGCGGTCAGAACCCAGGGGAAGGAGGGCCCCGCCGTTTTTGACCGCGTTGCTGTCGGTAGTTGGGCCACCATTCGCGTCCTGTGCCCAGCCGATGGGCGCGGGCTGACCTTTGCGTTGCAGAATTTCGAGTTTGCCGTAGGCAACGGCCGTTGAGGCAAAATCAGCCAGGAAAGGCGGTTCGGTAAGGGCTGGTACGGCCACGGCGATGGGGTTCGTGCCCAGCATCTTCTCCAGCGAAAAGGTCGGGGCTACGAGTGGTGCGGCATGGGTCATGGCCTGGCCGATCATGTCGTGCTCGGTAGCCAGCAGGGCGTGATACCCCGCAATGCCGAAGTGATTGGAATTTCTGACCGCTACCCAGCCGGTTCCGGCCACACGGGCTTTCTCAATGGCGATCTGCATGGCGGCTGGTCCAACCACTAGCCCTAGACCCCGGTCGCCGTCGACTACGGCCGTCGATGGGGTTTCGTGAATGACCCGGATGCGGGGCTGTGGATTGAGTCGGCCGTGGTCGTAGAGCCGGACGTAACCCGGTAGTCGGGCTACGCCGTGCGAGTCAACGCCCCGCAGATCGGCGCTGATCAGCACATCGGCGGAGAGTCGGGCGTCGGTCTCGGAGCAGCCGATTGCCACAAATATTTGTTCAGTGAAGGTACGAAGTCGCTTGGCGTCAATCATGGTCGCAAATTAGCCAAGAGCCGTCGAATGGGTTAAACTTTCCAAAAAATTCGGACCGATTGGGTGCATTTGGCGTTATTGAAGACAAATACCGTCATTCATTCTATGAAATTGGAGAACGTTCGCTACTTGCTTGTCTTGCTCTTAACCGGCTGTATGGCACTGGCGGCTACCGGCCTGATGGCCCAGCCAACCGATACCTTAACGACTGAACAACTCCTGCAACGCAAAGGAGCTTCCTACACAGCCCTGCTACGGCCATCCCGCTATCTCGCCCTCGATGTGACCCCGGCACTCGGTGGGTTTCGGCGGTATCGCTTCTTCGAAGGCGACGAAGTGCATTTCAAAGCCCGGGGCCAAAAATACCGCGAACAACTCTACGCCGTTTCTGATACGGCATTCACAATTTTACTGGCCAATGAGGTCATGAACCGCGACGAGCCCGTTACGTTCCGGCTGGATGAAGTGCAGCGCATATACATTCACCGCCGGATTCCGTTCGTAACGGCCGCCGGTACCATGCTGCCCATTGCCGGGGTGGTTTATTTTGCGGCCAGCGTGATTAATTCCGGGCAGGTTGATCCCACGTTACTGCCCGTCACCGGTATACTGGCCTTAAGCGGGGGCATTTTCCACCAACTGAGTAATCCACGGTACCGAATCAACAAAAATCATCGGTTGCGCGTGTTGCGGACGTATTGACGTTTTTCAGTGCTGAAGCCGGTAACAACGTCAGACTAAAAACATCAGGCTAAACAAGGTAAACCGGTCGGTGTTAGCCTCGCGCTTTCGTCTACCAATAAGGATACATTCTTTCTGTATATGGGTATTTTCTAATTTTTTAGAAAAATAGTATTAAAATATAGGTTAGCTTTTCCCGAAAATTTGATCATCATACCAAAGGCACTCCTGGTTATGGTCAGACGGTTACCCTCGGATGAAGCACAACAACTTTGGCAGGAATACCGGGCGGGCGACATCTACGCCCTCGCGAAGCTCATGCAAAGCTACTACGCCGACCTCTTTCACTGGGGGGTGCGTCTGCACGCGGATCGTGAGTTTGTAAAAGACTGCATCCAGGAGGTTTTTGTCAATCTCTGGAAGATTCAGGATTCCATCAGTTCGGTTGAGAATGTGCGGTCTTATCTGTTGGTCGTGCTCAAAACCCGCATCCTGCGTGAGTTGTCAAAAACGCAGGGTGCTCATCAGGCCGATCTTTCTGATGACTATTCGTTTTCGGTCGAGTTTGCTGCCGATATCCGGCTCATTGAAGAAGAACACGAAGTGTATCAGATCCGGCGGCTGGAGCGCGTACTGAATCATTTACCACAGCGCCAGAAAGAACTCATCTACCTGCGTTTCTACCAGAATCTTAGTTTCGAGCAGATTGCGGAGATCATGCATCTCGGTCGGCAATCGGTGTATAATCTGCTGCAAAAGTCGCTGAACAGCCTGCGTAAGAACTGGACAATCAGCACCGTAGGGGTACTGGTTCACCTACTGCAAAGTCTCGTATCCTAATCCATAGCCAACAGCGATGAAAAACTACGAAACCTATACGGTAGCGGATTTTATCCAGGACGAAAGCTTTCAGGAGTGGGTGCAGGGACAGGGCAATCGGCAATCCTTCTGGCTATCGTTTCCTGAGCGTTATCCCGAAAAACAGGAAGCGTTTCGGCAGGCCGAACAGTTCATCCGGGCGGCAACGGTTGCTCCCGAACGTATCAGTGACGCTGAAATCAGACGAGAAACGGAGAAGCTAATCGAAAGCGCCAGCTCGTACAGCCCCTATCGCCAACTGGTTTCGTCAGATCTCAGGGATGATGACGCACCGACGCCGTTCCGATACGCGTTTCGGTGGGGCATGGCCGTGGCCGCCGTTGTGGCGGTTGTTAGCGGCCTGATGTGGTACGGTTCGTTGGACAAGCCCGGTCAGTTACCGGCTCAGTTACGGGAAGCCCCAATCAACCAGCTGGTTGAGACAATCAACAACACCCGACATCCGCTTCGGGTCGTGCTGACCGACGGTTCGGACGTGTTGCTGAGTCCAAAAAGCCGGCTTCGTTATCCGTCCCATTTTGCCACTGATTCCCGGGTTGTACACCTGACGGGAGAAGCCAGTTTTTCGGTGACGCGACGTAACCAGCCGTTTATGGTCTACTCCGGTGAAACAGTCACGAAAGTGCTTGGTACCCGCTTTGTTGTGCGGGCTTTCGATTCGGACCAGAAGATCACGGTACAGGTGCTGTCGGGGAAGGTGTCGGTGTACAAAGCCAGGGTTACCCAGAAACCCGGCAATAAAGAGGTCAGTGGCTTGATTTTACACGCGAATCAGGCCGCCATTTTTGAGAAGAGCGATGGAAATCTGACGAAGACGCTGGTGGCTAACCCAGCCGTAGTTTCCAGAAGCAGTCAGGAAACGCAGTTTGTGTACGATGCCGTAGCGCTGTCGGTGATTTTGCGCCAGTTGGAAAAGAGTTACGGAATCCCGATTCAGTTCGATGAACAAAATTTTCAGGCGTGCAGAATTACGGCTACGCTGTCGAACGAATCGCTCTATGAAAAGCTGGATCTGCTGTGTAAGGCAGCTTCGGCAACCTACCAGATAACGGATGGTCAGATTGTGATCAGCCGACAGGCTATCCATTGATGCTTTTCCTTGCTCAGGGGCCACTCGTTGCGAGTGCTCTCAATCCTAACCCCTTTAACCGTCAAAACAATGAGAAAACACCTTTACAGGCAGCGCTGGCTGAAGCTCACGAGTTTTTCGCTGACGCAGGGTTTAGTTATGTTTTTGCTGGCGGGCGTATCCTACGCGCACCCCATAAAGGCGCAGGAGTATCTGAGTAAACGCCTGACGTTACGTGCCGAAAACCAGGAGATTAAAAAGGTATTGACCGACATCGAAAAGGCGACCGGTGTGCAGTTTGTGTACAGCTCCGAAGTAATTGACGCGAAGCAAAAGGTCAGTGTTCAGGCCACTAACTCAACCCTGGAGGAAGTCCTGATTAAATTCCTGAAACCCCTCAGAGTCAGTTATGAACTGGTAGGGAGAAAGATCGTTTTGTCAGCTACTCCGTCGGTTTTTAACCAGACTGGGGCTGTTGATCTGCACGAAAAGGCTACTGAACCCGCATCGCCCAAACGCACGGTGGGAGGCAGGGTGACCGACGAAAAGGGCACGGGCCTGCCCGGCGTAAGTGTCCTGATCAAAGGAACGCAACGCGGTACGAGTACGAACGCCCAGGGCGACTTTCAACTGGATGTTCCTGACGTACGCGATGCAGCTACGGTGTTGGTGTTCAGCTTCGTAGGGTACGAAAGTAAGGAGGTGATCGTGGGTAATCAGTCCCGGATAGAGGTGTCCATGACCCCGGAAAGCAAGGCGCTCGGCGAGGTGGTCGTAACGGCGCTTGGCATCAAAAAACAGGCGAAAAGCATCGGGTACGCGACGGCTACGGTAGCGTCGGAGCAGATAACGGTAAACCGTACGACCAACTTCATGAACGCCTTGCAGGGCAAGATTGCCGGGGTGAATATCACCTCGCTGGGATCGGGTCCGGCCGGAACCAGTAAAATTCGTATCCGTGGTCAATCGTCTTTCGGAGGGAATAATTCACCCCTGATTGTCGTCAATGGCGTACCGATCGATAATACGACTTACGGGGCCAGGGGGGACGTATCGGAGCGGGGCAGCAACCGTACCTCCGACGGTGGGGACGGCCTGAGCAGCATCAATCCCGACAACATCGAAACGATGACGGTTTTGAAAGGAGCCGCAGCTTCGGCCTTGTACGGGTCACGCGCCAAAGACGGGGTGATTATGATCACGACCAAAAACAGAGGCTCCGGGAACGGCATCGGACTGGAGTACAACACCAACTTCACGACCGATACACCCCTGGATTACACCGACTACCAGTACGAATACGGGCAGGGTGAGAATGGTGTTCGCCCGACGGCTCCTTTTCCAACTTCGGGGCAGTGGAGTTTTGGCGAGAAGTTTCAGCCTGGCATGACGCAAATTCTGTTCGACGGGGTGGAGGTACCGTACGTGCCGCAACGCAACCAAATCACAAATTACTACCGTACCGGAAGCACCTGGACCAATACCTTGACGCTTTCGTCGGGTAACGACTTTGGTGGGTTTAGCCTGTCGGTATCCAACCTGGACAACAAGACAATCTTACCGGGTTCGGGCTATAATCGGAAAACGATCAATCTGGGGTTTACGCAAACGCTGGCCAAAAAGCTGACCGTTTCAGGTAATGTCAACTATTCGAACGAAAGCCGGAAGAACCCGCCCAACATCGCCGAGCAGGACTACAGCCCGGTTGTTCTGTACAACATGGCTAATTCCATGCCGCTGGACCTGCTGGAAAAATACGCGACGGATACGAACGGTAATGAGGTAGTCTGGTCGAGGTTCACGAACCGGACAAACCCGTATTTTGCCCTCCAGCGTTTCGATAATATCAATACAGACCGCGTTTTCGGCAACCTGACGGCGCGGTACAATTTTACGGACTGGCTCTTCCTGCAGGGGCGCGTTGGTCAGGATTACTACTCGCGCGAACAGGATTACAACCTGCCTACCGGTAGCCAGCGGCAGCCTCCGGCCCCGGTTGGCTTCGTTAATGGGCAGTACGTGCAGGATGTCCGAAACGTACGTGAAATTAATGCTGACTTCCTGTTGGGTGCGAATCGTACGTTTGGCAACATAGGCGTCAACGTCAACGTAGGTGGTAATCAGATGTACCGGAAGATTAGCCGCCATAATGATTTCGTCCAGGACTTTTTCACAAGGGGGCTTTACACCTTAGGCAATGGCCGTCTTCGTGACCCTGTTTATGAACTATCAGAGCGGCAGGTAAACTCACTGTATGGGTCGGCTGAGGTGTCTTACAAAGACGTACTATTTCTGAACGGAACCGTGCGGAACGACTGGTTTTCCACCTTGTCGCCCGCCAACAGGAGCATTCTGTATCCGTCTATCACGGCCAGTTTTGTGTTCTCCCAGGCGTTTGCGTCCGTATTGCCGGGCTGGCTGACGTTCGGTAAAATCAGGGCCGCTTATGCCGAAGTAGGCAGCGATACCGACGTGTCGCCGTATGCCAATAACCTGTTCTACAGCATTAATTCCCAGCAGTTTCCCTCGGCTGGCGGAACCCCGCAGCCCCTAGCCAGTATCAGCGGTGCCACAGTTCCCAATGCGAATCTGCGCCCCATGCGGGTGTCCGAAAAGGAAGTCGGGCTGGAGTTGAAGTTGTTCAATAACCTCCTGGGGCTGGACCTGACGTACTACGATAAACTGTCGTCGGATCAGATTCTGCGCGCTCAGATCTCCAACGCGGGCGGTTATGCCAACCAGCTAATCAACGTAGGGGAAAGCCGGAACCAGGGCGTCGAAATGCTGGTCAACTTTTCGCCCATTAAGGTGCCCCGGTTTGACTGGAATATCACCGTCAATGCGGCCTACAACGTCACGAAAGTGCTTAATCTGGGCAGTGGCATCAGCGACAATATGATCACCGTTGGCACCGGCGATTTTACCGGTGAGCTCCGGCAGGTGGTTGGTTTGCCGATAGGTCAGTTGTTTGGATTTGGCTACCTGCGGGATGGGATGGGCCGGCAGGTTTTCGACGCCGGTAACGGACGACCGTTGCGGACACCCACGCAGATCAGCTTTGGCAGCGCATTGCCGTTGTGGGTAGGCGGTGTTACGAACAGCTTCAGTTACAAAGGCATAAACCTATCGTTCCTGATCGATTTCAAGCTAGGCCACAAGATGATTTCGGGCACCAATCATAACGCCTGGCGTCATGGTCTGCACAAAGCTACGCTGGTCGGCCGGGCCGAAAACTACGTGATCGGGAACGGGGTCAATCCGAACGGTGAAGTCAACCAGACCAAATCCGGCGTGCAGGCTTACTACGAAACGGTACGCTCGCAGAACATCGCCGAAGAGTTTGTCTACAACGCGGGTCTCTGGCAGCTTCGGCAGGTAACGCTTGGTTACGATTTCAGCCGTTTTCTGCCAACCACTTTTTTCATTAAAGGCGTCCGGTTGAATGCCGTGGCCAACAACGTCGCCGTACTGAAGAAGTGGGTGCCCAATATCCACCCCGAACAGTTTGGTTTCCCCTCCGACAACCTCATCGGCCTGGAAGCCACCGGTTTGCCCATCACCCGCAGCGTTGGCTTCAACCTTAATGTTCGGTTTTAACGATTTCATAGTGGCTAATTCCTGAACCACCAAACCGAGACGACCATGAAAAAGATTAATACACGCCTTCTGAGTTGGCTCATTGCCCTGTTCTGGCTGGCATCGTGCGATAGCGGGTTTGATGAAATGAATATTAACCCGATTGCGCTGACCGCCGTAGAACCCAGTTATCAGTTAAACACCGCCATTGTGGCCAGCACACCCGGCTACGGTAATCTGAGTTACGAAACGACCATCGTAAAGCAGATGATTACGCCGTTCAGCGGACAGGGGTCGGCAGCTAATTTCAATCAGGACAATCGAAACGTAGCGGCCGGAAACTGGAATGCCTACTATCCCAATATCATCCGGGAACTGGTTGATGTGATTGCCAAAACAAAGGATAATCCGGATCGCTCCAATCTCTACAACATGGCCCGGATCTGGAAAGCATATTCCTTCATGGTGTTGACGGATACCTACGGCGATATTCCGTACACGCAGGCTGGAAAAAGCTATCTGGAAGGCGTAATTGCCCCTGTTTATGACACGCAGGAATCGATTTACACCGACATACTGACCGAACTGGAAACCGCTTCGGCGGGGTTGAACGCTGCAAAACCTAAAGTGGCCAACGATGTACTGTACGACGGTGACATCGTCAGATGGAAACGGCTCGGCTATTCGTTGCTGCTGCGGGCGGCCATGCGGCTTTCTAAAGTCAACCCGACCAAAGCCGGCGAATACGTGGCCAAGGCAGTAGCAGGAGGTGTTATGCAGTCCAACGACGATAATGCCGTTATCCGTCATACCGCTAACTTTTCCAATCCGGTTGGGTCTCAGTTGAACGGTGGGCAATCCGCATTTTTCTATTTGGCCGACGATTTCGTCAGTTTTCTCAGCAAGACGAACGATCCGCGGCTGGCTTCCATCGCCGTCCGGTACGTGGGCGCTACGAGCGGTGCGCAGCAGGTGGAGTCGCGGGCGAACCGCAGTCCGGGTGTGCAGATTGGCGCACCGTTAGGCTACGATAATACGACAATCAGTGCCGCCGTGACAGCCAGTAAACTGGCCAGTTTGTGGGATTACAGCCAACTCGACCGTACACGCATGGCCGCCTTGCTGGCTCCGAGTTTTCTGGTTACCTACGCTCAAACGCAACTGTTACTGGCCGAAGCTGTGGTGCGGAAATGGACAACGGGCGATGCCGCGACTTTGTACGCCAATGGCATACGGGCTCACATGCGGCAGTTAGCCCTGTACGGTGCGAGCACAGCTATTGCCGAACCGGCGATCACCACGTACGTGCAAGCTAATCCGCTGGTAGCTGGTAAGGAGCTGGAGCAAATCAACACACAGTATTGGGTTGCTTCGTTCCTGATTGGGCCCGAGACCTGGGCCAATTTCCGGCGAAGTGGTTTCCCGGTCCTGACCCCTAATCCGTATCCCGGCAGCGATCTCAAAACGGAGCCTTTTATCCGGCGGCTGACCTACACCGACGCCGAGTTAAATGTGAACAAAATCAACGTCGAGCAGGCCATCGCTCGTCAGGGGCCTAATCTGCTGGATACCAGAGTTTGGTGGGATAAAAAGTAGAGCTTTCTCTTTTCTGTCTTCCTGCTACATGAAGAATCTCAAGCAACGATTAAAGCAAGGCGAAACCCTCAATGGGTGCTGGCTGAATCTGGGTAGTTCACTGACCGCCGAGATTGTCGGGCAGGCCGGATTTGACTGGGTACTGATCGATCTCGAACACGGAGCCGGGTCTGAAAAAGACGTACTGTTCCAGTTACAGGCGCTCGAACACACGGCCGCGGGTGCTATTGTGCGGGTGGAGAGCTCCGAAAGTCAGCGCATCCATCGGGTGCTCGATATGGGCGCAGAAGGCATTATGTGCCCCAAAATCACCACGCCCGCCGATGCGCAGAAGGTAGTCAACGGCTTGCATTATCCGCCCTATGGCAGCCGGGGCGTAGCGAAAATGGTACGGGCCAGCGGCTTCGCTCAGAATTTTAATCAGTACTACCAGGAATCGAGAGAAACGATTCTGGGCGTGGTGCAAATCGAGACCGTCGACGTACTGAACCACCTGGACGACGTAGCGGCCATTGACGGCGTTGATGTGCTGTTCATTGGTCCGGCCGACTTGTCTATGGAACTGGGTATTTTCGGGCAGTTCGATCACCCCCGGTTTAAGGAAGCGTTGCGGGAAACGGTCAATGCAGCCCAAAAGGCGGGCAAAGCGACCGGTATCCTTTTCTTCAATCCGGACGATTATCAGACTTACCACGACCTGGGTATTCGGATGATTGCCTGCGGAGCAGACGCTACGTTCGTTGCCGACGGTGCCCGAAATCTGGCCAGGAAGCTGAATGCTTTCAGGACTGCATATAAAGAAGCTTGAGTGTGAATAGAACGCTGATTGTTATGATTCTTATGTTTAATTATGATTTACAGCATCTTAGCTGATCATAAGAATCATAGCAATCAACGTTCCATTCATCGTTTTATCCTAACCATTCCTTAACCCTTTTCCTGAATGACTGACCCTCTTTTCATCTTAGCCGTCGGCGTGCTGATTGTGGTTGGCGGCATCATCGGGTTGAAACTGCACCCGTTCCTGGCCCTGCTGCTTGGTGCGTTTGTGGTAGCTCTGTTGACCCCGGCCACAACCATAGAACAATACGCGCTCGCAAAAGGAAGTGCCCCAACGGCAGCCGTGGCGTTGTCTAAAAAAGGAATTGGCGAACGCATCGCGACCGAGTTTGGTAACACCTGCGCCAAAATCGGTATTCTGATTGCCATGGCCGCCATTATTGGAAAATGTATGCTCGAAAGTGGAGCCGCCGAACGGATCATCCGGTCGATGTTAAAGCTGACGGGCATCGAAAAAGCACCGGTCGCGTTTTTGGTGAGCAGCTTCTTTCTGGGGATTCCCGTGTTTTTTGATACGGTCATTTTCCTGATGATGCCGCTGGCAAAAGCCATGACCCTGCGGATCGGCAAAAATTACCTGTTGCTGGTGCTCTGCATCATGGCGGGAGCTGCCATGGCAAACTCGTTGGTGCCACCCGCGCCCGGTCCTTTGTTCCTCATTGGTGAGATGAACATTCCGATCGGCATGATGATGATCGGCGGTACGATTGTTGGCCTGTTTACGATTACGGCCGGGTATTTCTTTGCGCGGTGGGCCAATCAGAAATGGCCTACTGCACTGCGCGATTCGCTGGATGCACGCCTGGACGATATTAAAGCCATTGCGGCTAAAGAGGACAAACACCTGCCTCCGTTGGGCGTATCGCTGCTGCCGGTTCTGATTCCCCTGGTCTTCATCTGCGCAGATACGGCCCTTGATGCACTATCAACCCCAAAAGTGGCCGTTACGCAGGCGTCTATCGGTAGCCAGTTGTTTGGACTTGTGCAATTCTTTGGAGATAAGAACATTGCGATCGTCACCGGTGGTATTGTGGCATTGGTCATACTGGCTAATCAGAAGAAAGACAGCAAAGAAGGGCTGACCTCCTTTGTTCAGGCAGCCCTGATGAGTGGAGGGGGTATCATTCTGATCACCGCAGCAGGCGGAGCGTTTGGGGGAATGCTCCAACAAACCGGCATCAGTGAACGCATTGCTGACATGACCAGAGGTTACCAGATGGCCCTGATTCCGCTGGCTTTTCTGATTGCGGCTATCGTCCGGACCGCACAGGGTTCGGCGACAGTGGCCTTAATCACTGCATCCGGTATTCTGTCGGGAATGGCGACTAACGCCAATCTTGGTTTTCACCCGCTGTACCTGGGCCTGGCAATTGGCTGCGGCTCAAAGCTGGTTCCCTGGATGAACGACGCCGGTTTCTGGATTATCTGTAAACTGAGCAATCTGACCGAACGGGAAGCGTTGAAAACCATTTCGCCCCTGCTGGTCGTGATGGGATTAACCGGACTCGTCGTCATCATGATTGCGGCTCAATTGTTTCCGCTGGTTTGATTGTCGTCCTGGCCAAGCTCTGGCTTGGCCTTTCATATACACGGGCCAAGCCAGAGCTTGGCCTAGACACAAGATGGAAAAAGTAGGATTTATTGGCCTGGGTATCATGGGCAAGCCCATGGCCCTGAACGTAATTAGGGCAGGTTATTCGGTATCAATATTGAGTCAAAGCAAAGCCGCCCAGGCATTGATAGCGGCTGGGGCTCAGTCGTTGCCATCGCCCAGGGCATTGGCCGAACAGTGCGACGTCATTATCACCATGCTGCCAGATTCGCCGGATGTGGAGCAGGTTGTGTCCGGGCCGGAAGGCGTGCTGGCTGGTATTCGGCCGGGGGCACTGTTCATTGATATGTCGACCATCGCGCCGGCTACGGCTCGGAACATTCATGCGCTGATGCAGGAAAAGGGCGTCGAAGCGCTGGATGCACCGGTGTCGGGCGGACAGGTAGGGGCGGAGGGCGCTACGTTGTCGATTATGGTTGGCGGTAGCGAATCGGCTTTTGAGCGAGCCTTGCCGCTGTTTCAGGCGATGGGTAAAAATATTGTGCACATTGGCGAGCCAGGAGCCGGTCAAACCACGAAAGCCTGTAATCAACTGATTGTCGGGATGACGATCCAGGCGGTAGCCGAGGCCTTTACGCTGGCTACCAAAGCCGGCGTGAACCTTGAGAAAATGCGGGAGGTCCTGCTGGGTGGTTTTGCCCAAAGCCGTATCCTTGATCTGCACGGCAAACGGATCATTGAGCGAAATTTTACGCCCGGTTTCAAAATTAAATTACACAGCAAAGACATGGGCATCGCCTTGCAGACCGGGCAGGAGTTTTCTATTTCGCTCAACGGCACCGCCCTGGTAGCCGCCCAGATGGAGGCCGCGCTGGCTCAGGGAAACGGTGAGTTAGACCACAGCGCCCTTGTGTTGCTATTAGAATAAGAATCAAGCTCTAAACCCTTAACACCATGAATCGTAAGAAGTTTATCCGAGTCGTTGCAACTGGCTCCGTAGGGGCGGCTGCGTTTGGAACGGAACAGGCTACGGCCAACGCCGAACGGAACAAGGCTAAGCCGAAGAAAGTGCTCATGAAAGTGGGTTGTCAGACGGGTGGTACGTCAAAGGAGAACCTGGAGTTTAAGGCGCGTCATGGCGTATATAATCTGGATGGTGGAGCGCCCAAAACAATCCCCGGAAAAGGCTGGGACCTCGATGACTCGCTGGCAAAAAAAGAAGCTTGTGAGAAATATGGCATTAGCCTCGACGCCTATCACTTCCCGTTGACTTCGGCAGGAATCGATAAGGTAGAATACCCAAACATCATGCTTGGGAAAAGCCCGGAGCGGGATCGTGAAATCGAGATTTTACAGCAAATGATACAGGTGGCCGGAAAAACCGGTATCAAGGTGCTGAACTACAACACCACAATTCTGCCGGTTCTGCGCACGGGAAAAACGATTGATCCCAAGCGGGGAAACGCCATGTACAGCACCTGGAATTATGCGGAGGCCTTGAAACGCAATGACCCGAAAACGATTGCGGGCGATGTATCAATTGACCAGATGTTTGAACGCATCACGTATCTTCTCGACAGAATCCTGCCGGTTGCCAAAGAGTATAAAGTCAAATTAGCCAACCACATCGCCGATCCGCCGACGCCCGTCGGTTACCGGGGCATAACACGCTGGAATAGTCCCGATGTGTTTGAAGGCATTAAGCGCTTTGCCAAACTGTACGACAGTGAGTACCACGGCTTCAACTTCTGTATCGGTTCCATTGCCGAAGGGCTGAAAGACCCCAAAACCGAAATCATGCCGATCATTAAGTGGGTTGGGGAGCGAAACCAGCTATTTAACGTTCACTTACGCAACATTAAGGGCGGTTGGAACAACTTTCAGGAAGTTTATCCCGACAACGGTGATATGAACTTTCTGCACGTTGTCAGAGCCCTCCGCGATGTTGGATTTAATGGTATGGTCATGCCGGACCACGTACCGACCCATCCGGACAGTAATAGTGGCCTACAGGCGTTTGCATTCTGTTATGGCTACATCAAGGGACTCCTTCAAACCGTAGCCGATGAAGCCGCATAGCGTGTTAGCTGACAATGGGCGCTACAGGAAAACTGGTCCCTTGATCCAGCAAATGTACATTACGCCCATTGCGATCGTGGACCCACCTTTGTTGAATGCGGCTGGTTTGCACGCGCCTTATGCGCTCCGGACAATCGTCGAATTAGTTACGGATGACGGTATTTCGGGCATCAGCGAAATTCCGGGCAATAGTGGTATCAATGCGGCTTTGGAGTCATCCAGAGACTTGCTTATTGGGATAGATGTATTCCAGTTAAATGAAATTCGGCAGGCTCTGGTCAATCGCTTCGGTACGGAGACGTCTGCGCAACGGGGTGAAGCTCCCTGGGATCAGCGGAAGCTGGTGCATATTTTCAGCGCCATTGAGGTCGCTTGCATGGACATCATCGGCAAGGTCGTTGGGCGGCCGGTGGTTGATCTGCTGGGCGGAAAGATGCGCGACCGGGTGCCTTTCTCGGCGTACCTGTTTTACAAATACGAAGGTGCAGGCGGTGAGCTTGGCTTTGGCACCGACCCTGCTGCCACAGGCTGGGCGGCCGCCCGACAAGCCGCTGCGTTAGATCCGGCAGGCATCGTGGCTCAGGCGAAAGCCATGTGTGCGGAGTACGGCTTTCAATCGATCAAGCTGAAAGGGGGTGTGTTTGAACCCCGCCAGGAGGTAGATGCCATGTTTGCCCTGCGGGAGGCATTCGGTCCGGACGTACCGCTACGAATTGATCCCAACGCCCTCTGGAACGTAGAAACGGCTATTCAGTACGGTCGGGAAATGGAACCGATTCTCGAATACCTGGAAGATCCGGTCAGGGGACAGGAGAACATGGCAAAGGTCCGTCAAGCCCTAAAAACTCCGCTGGCCACCAACATGTGTACTACGTCGTTTGACGAAATTGTCTCCAGTATCGTGCTCGGATCAGAGGATATCATTCTGAGCGATCATCACTTCTGGGGTGGTTTACGGTCTTCTATGACGCTTGCCGGCATTTGTCAGACGTTCGGGCGGGGTTTGTCTATGCACTCGAACAGCCACGTAGGCATTTCGCTGGCTGCTATGGTGCACCTTGGCGCGGCTTTGCCCGAACTCCCGTACGCGCTGGATACGCATTACCCCTGGCAGTCGGATGAAATCGTCACGACCGGACGATTTGCGTTCGACGAAGGAGCCGTAGCGGTGCCGCAGGAACCCGGCCTGGGAGTTGAACTGGACCGGGATGCATTGGCCAGGCTCCATCAGAACTACCTGAACTGTGGCCTGACCAGGCGCGACGATGAGATTGAGATGCAGAAAGTACAACCCGGCTGGCGGTTCCAGTCGGTTCGTTGGTAGACTTGTCCGGGCCAGGCAAGAACGGTCCGCCGTGCGGCCTGGCCCGGACTTTTTGCGTCACGTAAGTAGAAATTGCCCTACTGCAATCCTTTTACGGAAACACTGACGCTCCGCTGCCATGAACCGCAACGCTTTCCTGAAACAGAGTACTTTAGCCGGTTTCGGCCTGTGGGCCTCGGGTGGGCGTATCTGGGCCGCTGGCCGTACTGGAAAGCCGCTGGTGGTGCCGGTCAGGCCCCTGACGACCGGCCCACAGTTTCACTGGTTCGGCTACTACGATAAACTCCAGTTCGATCCGACGAACCGCTACGTGCTCGGGATGCAGGTCAACTTCGAAGGCCGTTCGCCGACGGCTGATGACGTGATAAAAATCGGCGTGGTTGATCTGCAACGAAAAGACAAGTGGATTGAACTGGGCGAAAGCCGGGCCTGGGGCTGGCAGCAGGGGTGTATGCTGCAATGGATTCCTGGGCACGCCAGCTCAGGCCCAAGGTCGGAGGTTATCTGGAACGACAGAATAGGCAATCAATACGTTAGCCATATCGTTGATGTGGCCACCCGGAAAAAACGGACCCTGCCGAAAGCTATCTACGCGCTGAGTCCAGATGGGAAATGGGGTATTGGCACGGAGTTCAGCCGGATTCAGGACCTGCGGCCGGGGTATGGCTACGCCGGTATTCGCGATCCGTTCTACGATGAGAAAGCACCGAAGGCGATTGGTCTGTACCGCATTGACCTACAGACGGGCGATACCAAACTGCTTATGTCGCTGGCCGAAGCTGCCGAGATGCTGCATAACGGGCAGTCCGTAGCCGACAACTTCCACTGGTTCAATCACCTCTTGGTGAACACGGACGGCACCCGCCTGACGTTTCTGCACCGCTGGCGGGCGAAGCGCGAGGACCGGCAGGTCATGGCCCGGACCAACTTCGTTACGCGGATGTTCACCATGAACCCCGACGGCTCCGACCGTTTCATTATTGATCCGTCGGGCTTTACGTCGCACTTCGTCTGGCGCGACCCGACCCATATCTGCGCGTTTACCAAACCGGAAGGACAGCCGCAGTCGTTCTACATCCTGGAAGATAAAACCGGCAGGATCGACCGTATTCCGACCGACAAGATGCCGGTCAATGGGCACCAGACCTACGTACCCGGCCGCGATAATCAATGGTTGCTGAACGACAACTACGCCGGGGCCAAAGATCGGAACCAGACGCCCTACCTCTATCATCTGCCAACCGACCGACGTATCGACCTCGGCAGCTTTCCGGCGGGTGAAAGCTACGTCGGCGAATGGCGATGCGATCTCCATCCGCGTAACAGCAACGACGGCAACTTCGTCTGCATCGACTCGACCCACGGCGGCAACGGTCGGCAATTGTACTTACTCGACCTCCGGCCCATATGGGAGCAGGAATTGGCTAAGCGCTAAAATTTCGACTTTTAGAGTGCAATTAATTATTGGTAATATTATAGCTTTGTTGGCTTTTCATAGAGGGAACTACTCAGTGTCACCTAACGTATGCATTCATTTACCCGCCTTGATGAGAATGGCTTACAAGGTCTCTGGCAGCGACTGCTACAGGGAGAGGGGGATGTTATGGCATCGCTCATGCAGGCGGTTTTTCGGTCGTTGTTTCACTATGGCACCAAGTTTACCACCGATCATGAATTAGTAAAAGACTGCATCCAGGATGTCTTCGTCGACGTATGGCTACACCGGTCGTCAGTTGATGGGAAAATACCGGCGAAGGCGTATCTGATGGCGTCGCTTCGGCGCAAAATTCACCGCAAATCCGTTAAACAGGGTTATTTTCAATCGTTCAGCGAGGTCGACGAATTATTGTTTCAGGTTGACTTCTCGGTGCAGGACGCCATCATCAGCGACGAAGTCACCCGCCAGACGGCCTATCGCCTGAAGCACATACTTGACCTGCTTCCCAAACGCCAGCAGGAAGTTATCTACCTAAAATTCTTCCATGATCTCGACCGGGAACACATTGCCGACGTAATGGGCGTGGCTCCGCAAACGGTCTCTAATCTGCTGCAACTGGCGTTGCAGAAACTCCGTCAGTATGCATCCGAGCTGCCACTGCTCTACCTGTTGCTGCCATTGCTCTCCTAATACGCACCATCTTACGCAACGAACACATAGATCGGTGACAAAGACTGCCTTTCTCAAATACGCCGTTGTACCTACTTCTACTTACTCTAAAAAAGTCTCAGAATTTAAAAAAGTAAAAATTTTTCCCGGAAAATTGGTATCTGCTTCAGTTCCGTGACTAATCGTCAGTAGAAAGGCATTTAGCAGCCAATGACTGATTATTCAACCTACACGGCCGACGACTTTGTATTCGATGACTCCTTTCGCCGATGGGTGCGCGGATCGGCTACGTTGGCGGAACAGGCGTTCTGGGAATCGTACGGTATCGATCATCCTGAACAAGCGGCCATACTGGCACAGGCCCGCCAGGTAGTGCAGGCGCTACGGGCCAACGAACCCGAATTGTCCGACGCGGAGGTGGTTGCTACTATCCAGCGAACGATCGAGCGCATGGAGGAGGTTCAGCCGGACGTTCCTGTGCGTCCGTTGCCGGTTCGGCGTTGGTATCAGCATCCGGCCGTTCGGGTAGCGGCCGTGCTGGTGGTTATGCTGAGCCTGGGATGGGCGTTGTGGCCCACCACCCGCTCTGTCGATCGGCCTATTACGTATCTGCAACTCACCCGGCAGGATGACCAACAACTGACCGAGCAGCATAACGAGACAAACCAGCCGCAGCAACTGACCTTGCCCGATGGTAGCCGCGTAACGCTTCAGCCGGGCAGTCGGCTGAGCTATCCAGCCCGGTTTGCTACTGACACCCGAACGGTTTACCTCACCGGCGATGCCTTCTTCGACGTAGTCCGGAATCCCCGGCAACCCTTTCTGGTCCACGCCAACGAACTGGTAACGAAGGTGCTGGGCACCAGTTTCCGCATTCGGGCGTATGAGCAGGCCAGCGAAACAACGGTCGAAGTCCGAACTGGCCAGGTGTCGGTGTCGGTGCGGCCGGGAGGGATTACGGGCAAGCCGAAAGAGCAGGCCTGGCAGGGCGTGGTACTGACGCCCAACGAAAAGGTGGTGTTTTCGCGGCCGGATGCCCGCCTGACCAAGATGCTGGTGGAGGAACCGGCTATGCTGATCGACAAACCGGCCGAAGCAGCTTTTGCGTTCACCGATGCGCCCGTGACGGAGGTATTTCAGGCGCTGGAGAAAGCCTACGGTGTGGACATCATCTACGATAGAGAAGCGATGCGGCATTGCCTGCTGACGATCTCGCTTACCGATGAGTCGCTGTACGACAAACTGACCATTGTGTGTAAAGCAATCGAGGCCCGGTACGAAATTCTCGACGCTCAGATCGTCGTGACCGGGCAAGGGTGCCAATAGAAGCGATCAATTAACCCGTTAGCGAATGATAGAGTAAAGAGTACCTGGAAAACTGGAGCCATGCGCCAACATGGCTCCAGCACAAACCCCGAACCGGATTGGCGTCCGGATGCATCCCGGAGTGGATGACGGGGGCGTTTCGTTGAATCCTCAAATCCCACAAAACCGATCAAACGTATGAAAAAACCTCCACTTCTGGAGTTGGTACGTACAGCTATGCGGCTCACGCTGATGCAATTAGTACTGCTTGGCCTGTTTATGGGCGTCGCCCTCGGGCATGACGGCAAAGCACAGGAACTACTTACCCGGCGCATTTCGGTGCGGATGGATAATCAGCCTGTGCGAACGATCCTGAATGACATTGAGCAAAAAGTGAAGGTGCGGTTCGTGTTCAGTTCGACGCTTATTCAGCCGGATCGGAAAGTAACCTTGCGGATGGAAGATCAACCCTTGGCCGACGTGCTCGATCAGTTGCTGAAACCCCTGCGGCTGAATTACGAACTGACGGGTAAGGTTATCATTCTAAACCGGCAGCCGGGTACGTCGCAGAACGAGACGGAGTCCGCTGACACCGAAACCCGCTACGCGGCCGTGCCGACCGATCAGACTGTTTCGGGGCGCGTAACGGACGGCTCGACGGGCAATGGACTGCCCGGAGTCAGCATCGTGGTGAAAGGCACTGGTCGCGGCACCACCACCGATAGCGAGGGCAGCTACCGCCTGAGCGTACCGGATGGCAACGCGACGCTGATTTTTTCGTTTATTGGCTACCTGACGCAGGAGGTTACGGTCGGCAACCGGGGCACCGTAGACGTAACGCTGGCTGTGGACGACAAGACCCTCAGCGAAGTAGTCGTTGTCGGGTATGGTACGCAGAACCGGCGCGAACTGACTGGAGCCATTGCTTCTCTTGAAACCAGAACACTGAAGGACCAGCCGATCACGAACGTAGTGGAAGGTCTGACCGGTCGGATGCCGGGCGTGCTGGTGCAGCAAAATACAGGGGCTCCCGGCAATAGCCCATCCATCAAAGTACGTGGTCTGGGATCGATCAGCGCCGGCAATGGCCCGCTCGTCGTGATTGACGGGCAGCCGGTCAATTCCGGTGGTTTGACGAACGCCGGTGGCCTTAACCAGTTGAACCCGAACGACATTGAGAAGATTGACGTATTGAAGGACGCGTCGGCAACGGCCATCTTCGGATCGCGGGGGGCCAACGGGGTAGTGCTCGTCACGACGAAGCGCGGTAAATCGGGCCAGAGCCGCATCAACGTCGACTACTACACCGGTGTGCAGCAGGTGAGCAAGAAAATGGATTTACTCAACTCGCAGCAGTTTGCCGAATACGCCAAAGAAGCGGCCAACAATGCGTATCTGGAGCGGGTGCCCGGTTCGTCGATTAACGATCCAAATGCCCAGCGGGCCTCCGGGCAGCGCTACCGGTACCCCCGTGGCGAATTTCCCGGCATCAACTTCGACGACCCCGCGAATCTGGCGTATTACGACTACCAGGACCTGATTTTTCAGCAAGCGCCGATCAGCAGCTACCAGGTCTCGGCGGCCGGTGGGACGGATCGGGTTCAGTTTTACGTATCGGGAAACTACCTGAAGCAGGACGGGATCATCAAACAGTCGGGGATTGACCGCTATTCGGTACGGTCGAATCTGGATGCGCAGCTTTCGTCTAAGCTGAAAGTAGGGGTGAGTTTTACGCCCGTTTACACCACAGAAAGGCGGGCCAATTCAGATGGTCACTGGGCCAGCAACGGGGTTATTAACGCGGCCCTGTCGATTATGCCGTTCCTGCCGGTTTATCAGGCCGACGGCATGACGTACAACTCCCAGGCCTCCATCGCCAGTCTCTACGACTATCCGGGGATCACAAACCCCGTGGCTAACATCACCGAAATCAGCAACCGATTCAATACGCTCCGGTTGCTGGGCAACGCCTACGCCGAACTGGCTATCTGGAAAACCCTGCGCTACCGTGGCACAATCGGGGGCGACCTGAACTATGTCCGTCAGAACCAGTTCCAGACGTCGGCGCTGCCCCTGAACCAGTTACTACCCCCAAATCTTAACACCGGGGCGGCCATTTCGTCGCAGAACATCAACTGGGTAACAAACCACACGCTGAACTACACCTGGGATCGGGGCACGGACCACCACCTCGAAGCGCTCGTCGGTCTGGAAGCGCAGCGGAACGACTACCAGGAGAACCGGGTAACCGCGAACAACTTTCCCAACGACAATATCCGTACGGTCAACGCAGGGGTGATTACCGGGGGAGGGTCGTTTCAGGATCAGTGGTCGCTGGCGTCGTATTTCGCGCGGGTCAACTACGCGTTTAAGGATCGCTACCTGTTCAATGCGTCGATCCGGCGCGATGGTTCGTCGCGGTTCGGGCAGAATCGCCGGTACGGTACGTTCCCGTCGGCGTCGGTCGGCTGGCGCGTCACGGAAGAGTCGTTCATGAAAACCATACCCGTCATTTCCGAACTGAAACTGCGGGCCAGCTACGGGTTGTCGGGCAACAATGCGTTCCAGAATTCGGATGGTACAACCAATAACTACCCGGCCATTGGCGTGCTTGGCAAAGAAAACTACGTGTTTGGTAATACGCTGGTTAACGGACTGGCGGCCAGCACGATCAGTAACAGTAATCTGACCTGGGAAAAGAGCCGCCAGACGGACATTGGTCTGGATCTGGGGTTGTTGCAGAACCGGATTTTCCTGACCGTCGACTACTACAACCGCATCACGACGGACCTCTTGCTGTCGGTGCAGGTGCCGACGCTGACGGGCTTCTCTTCGGCTGTTCGGAACATAGGAAAGGTTGAAAACAAAGGGATGGAATTTGCCGTCAGTACCCGCAACCTGACCGGGGCGTTTACCTGGACGACGGACCTGAACCTGTCGTTTAACCGGAACAAAGTGCTGGCGCTGGGACCCACCGGCGATCCCATCCGGAGCGGCACGGGGGTGGGCGAAACCAACATTACGGTCATCGGCGAGCCGCTGGGCAGCTTCTACGGCTACCGGCAGATCGGTGTCTTCCGCGACCAGACCGACCTGGACAGCTACCCGCACTTCGCCGACAGCCGGCCGGGGGATGTCAAGTTTGAGGATGTCAACAAAGACGGGCGCATCAACGCCGACGACCGGACGCTGATCGGTAACAATCAGCCTAACTTCGTGTATGGCATCACCAACAGCTTCTCCTTCAAAGGCTTCGATCTGAACGTGGTGATTCAGGGCGTTCAGGGCGGGCAGATCCTGAACCTGTCGCGCCGGTTTTTCGAGAACCTGGAAGGGAATGCCAACGCGCTGACGACGGTGCTCGACCGGTGGCGGTCGCCCCAGGAGCCCGGCAACGGCGTAACCCCCCGCGCCAACAGCCGCAGCACCGGCAACAACAACCAGGTGTCGACGCGCTGGGTAGAAAGCGCCAGCTACTTCCGGATTCGGAACATCACGCTCGGCTACAACGTACCACGCACGCTGCTGCAACGCATCAAGGTGCAGTCGCTGCGGGTGTACGCCGGGGTGCAGAACGCCCTCACCATCTCCGACTACCTGGGCTACAACCCGGAAGTGAGCGGCTACGAAGGGCCGCTGACGGGGGGCGTCGACTACGGTTCGTATCCGTTGGCGCGGACCATGACGGTGGGTTTAAATCTGGGTTTTTAATCGGTTAATCGCACAGGCAACATGAAAGCAACCTATATTTTCGCCAGTCTGCTCACGCTTACCCTAACGGCTTGTCAGGAGAAGTTTCTGGATCTGGCCCCTGTTTCGCAGGCCAATACGGCCAGTTTTTACCGGACCCAGTCGGATATGCTGATTGCGCTCAACGGTACGTACAGCGCCTTGCAGTTAGCCGGTCAATACGGTCAGTACTACGTCGTAGCCGAGATACCGTCCGACGATACCCGGCCTGTTTTGTCGGGGTCAGTGACTGACCAGGACGAATTTGACAAGTTCTATCTCCGCACGACAAATCCATTCCTGAATACGCGCTGGTCGGATGGGTACCGGGGGATTTACCGGGCCAATGCCGTCATCGATCGGATCGGGGCCGTTTCGATGAACGAGGACCTGAAGAAACGGTACGTAGCGGAAGCCAAATTTCTGCGCGCGCTGATGTATTTTAACCTGGTTCGGGTGTTTGGCGACGTACCGCTGGTCGTCACCGAAATCACGGACCCCTTGCAGGGCTATGAGTACAGCCGGGCGCCGGTGGCCGAGGTGTACACGCAGATTGTGAAAGACCTGACCGACGCGGAAGCCGTATTGCCCGCAAGCTACACCGGCGCGGAGGTGGGCCGGGCCACGCGGGGCGCTGCTAAGTCGCTGTTGGGCAAGGTGTACATGACCCAGCGCAAATACACCGAAGCTGCTGCCAAGCTGAAAGAGGTCATCGACGCCAACACCTACGACCTGCTGCCGAACTACACCGATCTGTTCAAAGCGGCCAACAAAAACAGCAAGGAATCGATCTTCGAGGTGCAGTACAGGAAAGGTAACCTGGGCGAGGGCAGTAACTTCGGGAATACCTACGCGCCGGAAAACTCCGGCAATGCCGTAATTCAGTTTGGCGGGGGCGGCAACAACCAGCCGACGCCCGATCTGATCAACAGCTACGAAGCCGGGGACGTACGGAAGGACGTATCGCTGGCGACCAGCTACGTCAATGCCGCCGGCCGGACGGTCGATTACAACTATATCCGCAAATACCTGGACCCGCCGGTTGTCAACGGCGATTCGGACGACAACTGGTACGTGCTCCGCTACGCCGACATCCTGCTGCTCTACGCCGAAGCGCTGAACGAAACCGGCCGGACCGCCGAGGCATTGCCATTCCTGAACCGGGTTCGGCAACGGGCCAAACTGCCGAACAAAGCTAGTACGTCGCCCGCCGAGATGCGGTTGGCCCTGGAGCAGGAACGGCGGGTCGAACTGGCGTTTGAAGGCCACCGCTGGTTTGATCTGGTCCGGACGGGCCGGGCGCTGCCGGTGCTTCAGGCCAAAGCGCAGACTATCGGCGTGAAAGGTAACCTGACGGAAAACAACCTGGTCTTTCCGGTGCCGCAGAGTCAGATTGACATCAACCGGCAAAAAATCACGCAGAATCCGGGGTATTGATTGGGCTGTCTGGGGCAAGCCGCCACGGCGGACCGTTCTTGCTTGACCACCTAGTATTTGTTCAAATCATTCACATGGGCCAAGCAAGAGCTTGGCCAGGACAAAAACACTGCTTTCCAGAAGGAGGGCAGTGTTTTTTTTATAAAAAATAGGTGTCAATTCATGTGATTTCAGGGCTCCTTGTCTTTTCCATAAATACGTTCGTGAAATACCGCCGATATGCCATTCCTGCAAACACGTTTTCCGCTTATGAAAAGAAGAATTCTATACACTGCGCTCCTGAGCGCCTTTGTTGCCATACATGCCCTGGCGCAGAAGTTTGGAAAGTTGCTGCCCGAACCTCCGGGCATTGTGTCGTACACCTTCCGTGAAGACTTTAAGAAAGACGTGCCCGGCACCCTCGACCGGGTTAAAGCGCTGGGCGTTACCAACATTGAATTCTCCAATCTATTTGGTAAAACGGCCGCCGAACTCCGCGCCGAACTGGATCGGCGGGGGATGCGCTGTACCAGTTTCGGAGTGAGCTACGATGACTTGCTCAACAAACCCGAAACGGTTATCCAGAACGCAAAAACGCTGGGTGCTGAGTTTGTACGGGTGGCCTGGATACCGCATAAAGACGCGTACGATCTGGATGAAGCCAAAAAGACCGTCACGGATTTCAATCGGTTTGGTAAGCAGTTGGGGGATAACGGCTTAACATTCTGCTATCATAACCACGGCTACGAATTTGAGCGCTACGGCGATGGTACGTTGTTCGACTACATCGTCGAGAACACCGACCCGAAGCAGGTCATGTTCGAGATCGATATTCTGTGGACATTTTTTCCGGGGCAATCACCGGCCGAACTGCTCAAGAAATATCCCAAACGCTTCGCCCTGATGCACCTCAAGGACCTGAAGAAAGGCGTTCAGGGCAATATGTCGGGAGGGACCCCGCCCGAGAACGACGTGACGCTGGGAACAGGTCAGCTCAATCTGCCGGAAATCCTGAAAGCGGCCCGTAAGACCAGTATCAAGCACTACTACATCGAAGACGAAAGCCCGACCTCCTGGGAGCAGGTGCCGAAGAGTCTGGCGTATCTGAAGAGCTTGTAACCCGGAGTCGATGCAACGAATTGGTTTACGTTTCTGTCGGATGGTCGGTTGTCTGCTGATCCTTATCGGCGGACCAAGTGTTCAGGCGTTGGCCCAGCCGTACAACACCGCCAGGCCCTGGACGTACTGGTGGTGGATGGGCAGCGCCGTCAACGAAAAAGACATCACGCACCAACTGGAGCAGTTTGCGAAGGCGGGTTTGGGGGGCGTCCACATCATTCCGATCTACGGCGCAAAAGGCTACGAACAGCAGTTCATCCCATTTCTGAGTGATCGCTGGCTGGCGGTGTTTAGCCACACGGTTAGGGAAGGGAAACGGCTCGGCCTTGGCGTCGACCTGACAACCGGTACCGGCTGGCCATTCGGCGGACCGAACGTAACGCCGGAGATAGCCGCCAAGCAATGGAAGGTGGAGAATGGCAAGCTGACCACGACCTTAACGAAACAGCAGGTGAAGCGGGCCGCGCCGGGGGGAGCGGGGCTGGTTGTCGACTATTTCAGCAGTGAGGCTATGCAGCGCTACTTGCAGCGGTTCGACTCGACGGTAAACCAGTTGCCCGACAAACCACGGGCTGTTTACAACGACTCGTACGAAGCCTACGGAGCTAACTGGACAACCAACTTTTTGGCGGAGTTTCAGAAACGGCGGGGGTATGACCTCAATAGCCAGCTACCGGCGTTGCTGGATACAACCGGCTCCGAGATCAGCGTGCGCGTACATCAGGACTACCACCAGACGTTGTCTGAACTGCTGCACGACGGTTTTACGGCTACCTGGACGAACTGGTCGCGGCAACGTGGCTACCAAAGCCGCAACCAGGCCCACGGTTCGCCGGGAAATCTGATCGACCTCTACGCCCTGGCCGATATTCCCGAAACGGAGTCCTTCGGCAGTAGCCGGTTCCCCATTCCGGGCCTGCGCGTCGATGAAAACTACGAAGTTGACCGCTTCGGAACGCCCAATCCGCTGGCTATGAAGTTCGCGTCGTCGGCCGCGCATCTGACGGGCAAGAAGCTTGTCAGTTCGGAAACCGGTACGTGGCTGGCCGATCATTTTAAGGTGTCGCTGGCGCAGATCAAACCCCAGATTGATGAACTGTTCACGTCGGGCATCAACCACGTGTTCTACCACGGGACAACGTACTCACCGCAGGTGGCATCGTGGCCGGGCTGGTTATTCTATGCCTCGACTAATTACGGGCCGTCGTCGCATAGCTGGCCGCACCTGCCGCTGCTGAATCAGTACGTAGAGCGTTGCCAGTCGCGGTTACAAAACTCCCAGCCCGACAACGATATGCTGGTTTATTTCCCGATGCACGACTTATGGGCCAAGCCGGCGAAATCGTCGGGAGGAACGCATCAGTTGGAGGTTCACCACGTTGACCGGTGGCTGCTGCAACTGCCGTTCGGACGTTTGTGTGAGCAACTTCAAAAACAAGGCTTCGCGGTAGATTTTATATCAGATGCCCTGCTTAAACGCCTGACGGTCGGTCGCAACGGCGTATTGCAATCCGGTAAAGCCACATACCGTGTCATTGTCGTTCCGGCCAGTACGTTCATGCCTGAAACGACGCTTCAGATCTTGTCGACATTGGCTAAACAGGGGGCACGTATCATTTTCGAAAAGGCTATGCCGCAGCAGGTGCCTGGCTATCAGAACTGGCAAGGACGGACAAACGAACTCAGACAACTCGGCCGATCACTGGAGAAAATGAAAAATGTTGCTGTCGGTAAGGACGTAGCTACAGCCCTGGCGCAGTCCGGAGCCCGGCGCGAAAGCTGGGCCGAACGTGGTCTGTCGTTTATCCGCAAAAAGCACGGCGACACCACGCAGTATTTCGTCGCCAACCTCAGTAATCAATTCACCGAAGACTGGATTGCTTTATCGACGGCGGGGCAATCCGTTACGAGCTATAATCCGTTAACCGGCGAAACCACACCACTGGCGACCCGCAGCGGAAAGGCTGGTCAACTGGACGTTTGGCTGCGGCTTCTGCCGGGGCAGTCGTGCTTTCTGAACGTAGTACCTCAGCAGGTGGAACAGGCTGGTCGGCTGATCCAACCGCCGAGCCGTCGTCCACTCCCCGAAGCTGGTGCCGTTACGTTGTCCAGTCCGTGGCAGATTCAGTTCGGCAGGGGTCGCCCGAACGTAACAACGACGGCTACGATGCCTGCGCTTACCTCCTGGACGACCCTCGGCGATTCGGCGGCTTACTTTTCGGGTACAGCCCGCTACACCACTACGTTTGATCTGCCCGCGAACGTAGACCTGACCCGGTCATTTACGCTCGACCTTGGCGATGTCCGCGAGGTCGCTGAGGTTCGGCTCAACGGCCAGCCGCTGGGAACGGCCTGGTGCCTGCCGTATCTGGTAACCATTCCGGCCAGCCAGCTAAAAAAGCAGGGAAACCGGCTTGAGGTAGATGTAACTAACCTGTCGGCCAACTACATGCGGCTGTACGACCGCCAGCATCCCGAATGGAAGCGATTCTACGACATCAATATCGTGGACATTCGTTATCGCCCGTTCGACGCGTCGCGGTGGGAACCGGTGCCGTCGGGATTGCTGGGGCCGGTGCGTATGAAGTGGTGACAACATGACGCCCAAGTGCTGAATTTATTACGTCTGCTCCTCCAGGGCTTCGGTTAGGCGATCCCTGCTATTTTTTTGGGGCAGTGTCTTTGCCAGCAGTACGTATCCGAGTACGCCCGACAGGAGCGAGGCAATCAGAATAGCCAGTTTAGCTATACCCTGTGAGGCAGGTTGTTCGGCAAAGGCCAGCAGCGTAACGAAGATGGACATGGTAAAGCCGATACCCGCCAGACAGGCAACGCCGATTAACTGCAACCACCTGACACCGGCGGGCAGACTGGCAAAGCCCAGCCGAACGGCAAGCCAGGCCAGCAGGCTGATGCCCAGTGGTTTTCCAATGAAAAGGCCGATCATGATACCCAGCGGCAATGGCGAAAGCAGTTGGTTAATCAGTCCCACGTCGATGAGCAGACTGGTATTGCAGAAAGCGAACAACGGAATAATAACAAACGATACAGGTCCATGAAGCTGGGCTTCGAGCCGCTGGGCCGGTGAGCTAATGTGCTCGTTGATGTCCTCTAACTCTTCGGTAATATCGCGCGGCTGAACATCGTTAACCTGAATCGCTTCCCTGATAACGGTCATTCGGTGGTGAAGAAACCGCATCAACTCCTGTTGTGTGTACCGAATCCGGAACGGAATGGTGATTGCCAGCAACACCCCGGCGATGGTCGCGTGGACGCCGGATTTAAGCGTGACGTACCACAGGACAAGGCCAAAGAGCAGATAGATGGTCAGAATTCGGACTCCCAGGTGATTCAGGATCAGCAGCAATACCCATATGCCACCTGCCCAGGCGAGGTAGTCCAGGTGGATGTCGTGGGTATAGAACAGGGCAATGACCATAACCGCGCCAAGGTCGTCGGCGATGGCCAGGGCGGTCAGGAAGATTTTCAGCGAGAGCGGTACCCTGTCGCCAAGCAGGTACAGGATCGCCAGGGCAAATGCAATATCGGTAGCCATGGGAATGCCCCATCCTGAATGCGTGGGTGTCTGCCAGTTGGTCAGGAGGAAAAGGAGGGCCGGTACCACCATACCGCCGACGGCACTGACCAGGGGCAGGGCCGCCTGCTGGATGGATGATAGTTCACCTTCCAGCACCTCCCGCTTGATTTCCAGGCCAACCACCAGAAAAAACAAGGCCATCAGGCCATCGTTGATCCAGTGGGCTACGGTCTTCTCCAGCCGGAAGTCATTCACCGACAGGCTAAGTGTACTGTCCCAGATGGCCGGAAAATAGCGGCCAATGCCAACATCGATGTTTGCAAGTAGCAACGCCGTTACGCTACTACCGAGTAGAATCAGTCCGCTGGCCGACTCTGTTCTGAAGAACTCGGCAAAAGGCCTGATTAACGGGTTGTTCGAGGTACTTAATAAATTAGTCATGATTGAAGGTCTTGGTAGCTACATACATTTACAAGGGGTAGTCAGGGAACTAACAGCAAAGCGTTTTTTGAAGTTGGGCAGATCGGCTGTTCGGAACTGAATCTAAGTTTTTTCTAATACCAACATCTCGTTTATGCAGCTTTTGACTCACTATTTGCTGAAGACAACGTTCCCGGTCTGGATTCTCTGCGTACTGCTCATAACCCACCCGATGTATGCCCAGAAACGGCCGGTCGCTTACGTCAATCCGCTCATTGGATCGGCACCGAGTCAGACGCCAACCGCCAGGAAACACAGCGAAGCGGGGAGCGAATTGAAAGGTCAGATTGTGCCGGCTATTGGGCAGCCACATGCGATGACGACCTGGACTCCGCAAACGCAGGCGACTGAAACCAAGTGCATTGCGCCGTACTACTACAACGACACCAAAATCAATGGCTTTCGCGGTACACACTGGCTGAACGGCAGTTGTGTGCAGGACTACGGTTCGCTGACCATCATGCCCATTGCCGGAACGCTGGCACTACGGCCCGCTGAGCGAGGCTCCCGCTTTAACCACGCAACCGAGACCGTTACGCCCGCTTACTACGACGTTCGCCTGACCGATTCAGACATTCGGGCCGAAATATCGGCGCACACGCGGGCGGGGCTGTTGCAGTTCACGTTCGGTAAGGGTGGCGAAAGTGCCATTCTGATCGAACCGAACAGCGATGAAGGCGAAGGGTACGTCGAAATTCACCCCGAGCGGAACGAGATCGTCGGCTACAACCCTGTTCACCGCATTTACCAGGGAGCGGGGCAGTCGGCCGGGTTCAGCGGCTATTTCGTTGTGCAGTTCGACCGGCCACTGGTAAAGGTGGGTACGTGGACTAATTACGAAGCCAGAGAGGGGCAACGACAGGCGAAGGGTGGGGGGCGTCGAGAAGCCGTTGGGGCCTACGTTGGCTGGAACCTCAGACCCGGCGAGGTGGTTCGGGTTCGGGTCGGTACGTCGTTCGTTGACGAAGCCGGTGCCCGGAAAAACCTGGAGTCAGAAATCAATCACTGGGATCTGGCCCGGGTTCGCCAACAGACCGAAGCGGCCTGGAATGCCGAGTTGAGCCGTATGCAGGCCAGGGGCAGCGATACCGATAAAACGCTGTTCTACACGGCGCTCTACCACGCAAATCTGACCCCTCGTATCTTCTCCGACGTGGATGGCCGTTACCCGGGTTTTGCTGAAGATACGACCATCCGGCGGGCCGAAGGATTCACGTATTACTGCGATTTCAGCCTATGGGATACGTTTCGGGCGTGCCAGCCGCTCCAGAACCTGCTGAATCCGCAGCGGTCAGGCGAGATGATGCAGTCGCTGGTCAAAAAAGCCGAACAGGGGGGCTGGATGCCGATTTTCCCTTGCTGGAACAGCTACACGGCGGCCATGATCGGCGATCATGCGCAGTCGGCCGTAGCGGATGCGTACGTAAAAGGCATCCGCAACTTTGATGTGAAAACGGCGTATCGGTACCTGCGCCAGAATGCCTTTGATGTCAACAAAGACCCGAAAAGCTACGAGTCGGGCAAAGGTCGCCGGGCGCTGGCGTCGTATCTGCAATACAACTACATCCCGCTGGAGGATTCGGTCTGGCAGGCGTTTCATAAGCGTGAACAGGTGTCGCGTACACTCGAATACGCATACGACGATTTCTGCCTGAGCCAGTTAGCGAAAGCGTTGGGCCATGCAGACGACCAGCAAGCGCTGACCAAGCGGGCGATGAATTACCGGAACGTACTGGACCCCAAAACCGGCTACGTACGCGGTCGCTACGCCAACGGGAACTGGGTCGACCGATTCAATCCGTTTGCGCTGCGCGCTTCCTTCATCACGGAGGGTTCACCGGCGCAGTACACCTATTTTGTGCCGCAGGATGTTGCCGGACTGATTGAGGGCATCGGTGGTCGCCAACGATTTGTGGCCAAACTCGATACGTTGTTCGAAGGGGGATACTACTGGCACGGCAACGAACCGAACAACCAGATCGTTTACCTCTACGCCTACGCCGGAGCGCCCTGGCAAACCCAGGCACGTGTTCGGCAGATTGTTCGGGAGGAATACAGCACCGGGCCGGGAGGTCTGAGCGGGAATGAAGACGGCGGACAGATGTCGGCCTGGCTGGCGTTCAGCATGGCCGGGATATATCCAGTTTGCCCCGGCACACCCTACTACGTGCTGGGCAGCCCATCGCTCGACGCCGTGACGATCAACCCACCCAGCGGCAAGCCGTTCCGGATTCTGGCCAGGAATAACTCGGAGCAAAACGTGTACATTCAGTCGGCTACGCTGAATGGCAAGCCGTTCACACGCACGTACCTGAGCCATGACGAAATCCTGAACGGTGGCGAACTGGTGCTACAAATGGGACCGCAGCCGAATAAAAACTGGGGTAGTCGGCCGGCAGATGCACCCCCGTCGTTGAGCCAGGCGGGCACACGACCTTAGCGAATTCTGCGCTATGGTAAGCTAATAACCTAACTGGCTCGTTATCTTCGTAGTATTACACCCCCTTCAGGATGTTGGGGGTGTAACGCCAAACCAGTCCAAGCTTACTTTCCCGGATGAAGACCTGTCTTGCCTTTCTTGCTGTCTGGCTGGTATGCAGCGTTTGTCTGCCCGCCAGGGGGCAGTCCGTAGCCGTCATCAAACTGGCCCAACTGGGACCGTTGCTGAACAAGACCGACGATACACTGCGTGTTGTCAACTTCTGGGCAACCTGGTGCGCCCCCTGCGTCAAGGAACTGCCCCAATTCGAAGCCGTCCGGCAAAAATACGCCGACAGGAAGCTGAGCGTGCTGCTGGTTAATCTGGACGAACCGGATGCACTGGAAACGAAGGTGAAGCCGTTCGTGAAAAAGCGGAACCTGCGTTCGCGGGTGGTACTGCTCGATGAACCCGACCAGAACGCCTGGATCGAAAAGATTGCCCCGGAATGGTCCGGGGCGCTACCCATGACGCTCGTTGTCAACCGGGCGAAAAATATTCGTAAGTTTATTGGTAAAGCGGTCAAAGAAGGCGAATTAGAAACCATAATCAACGCGTATAAACCACAATAACCATGAGAAAATCGAAGCTTTTACCGGGAATGGCGATGCTGCTGGCGGTGCTGCTGATGAGCATGCGGTTTGTGTCGGATGGCTACAAAGTTGGGGATACGGTAGCAGATTTTAAGCTGAAGAACGTGGACGGCAAAGCTGTGTCGCTCGCCGATCGGAAGGATGTCAAAGGGTACATCATTGCCTTTACCTGCAACACCTGCCCGGTTGCGAAAGCCTACGAGAGCCGGATCATTGCCCTGAACGAGCAGTTTGCGCCGAAAGGCTACCCGGTCGTGGCGATTCAGTCGAACGACGAGCAGCGATCGCCCGGCGATTCGTACGGCGCCATGCAGCAGCGCGCCAGGGGTAAATCGTATGGCTTTCCGTATCTGCACGACGAAACGCAGGCAGTGGCCAAAGCGTTTGGGGCAACGAACACCCCCCATATGTTCGTGCTCAAAAAAGAAGGGGACGCTTACAAAGTGGCCTACATCGGTGCCATCGACAACAACCAACGCGATGCAGCAGCCGCTGATAAGAAATACGTAGAACAAGCCGTGACTGAATTGCTGGCGGGTAAGCCCGTCACGATGCCCACGGCACGGGCCATCGGTTGCGGAATAAAATGGCGCGATGCCTAAGTTTCGGCCAGGTCCTCCTGAATAATAAATAGCTAAAATTCAGTTAAAAAGCGCGATTCAGACGTCTGGGTCGCGCTTTTTGATTTTTTATGTGCAAAATTTTCTTTGGTTCTATAAACTATATAGCAAAACTGTGGTAGTATATTTGTTTAATTTATCCAATACGAAGTATGAAAAAAATAGCATTACTACTCAACGTTTGGTTGTGGGTTGGCTTGTCGTTCGTTATGGCGCAACAGCGCGTAACGGGCACAGTCACAAGCGCTCCGGACAACTCGCCTTTGCCCGGTGTCAGCATCAGTATTACAGGGACTACACGGGGAACTACCACGGATGTGAACGGAAACTACTCACTCCAGGCAAATGACGGCGAAGTACTCCGCTTTTCTGCCATCGGTTTTACATCCGTTGACCGGACCGTACAGGGACCAACGCTCAACGTCGCGCTCCAGGAAGATACCCGTTCGCTGAACGAGGTGGTGGTAGTGGGTTACGGTACGCAGCGCAAAGCCGACGTAACAGGGGCCATTTCGTCGGTAAAGGCGCAGGATATAGCGAACCGACCGGTATTGTCGGCCGAGCAGGCGCTGCAGGGAAAGGCGGCCGGGGTGCTGATCACGACGGGGCAGGGCGCGCCCGGTGCGGCTCCGTCGGTTCGGATTCGGGGCGTTGGTACGACCGGAAACAGTAACCCGCTCTACGTCGTGGACGGAATGTTTGTGGACGATATCCGGTATCTGGCTCCCAACGACATCGCAAGTATTGAGGTCCTGAAAGATGCCTCGTCGCTGGCCATCTACGGCGTCCGGGGGGCAAATGGGGTCGTATTGATCACCACCAAAACCGGTAAGCCTGGCAAGGCGACGGTTACGTACGACGGTTACGGCGGCTTTACGCAGGTGACCAATCCTATTGAACTGGCCAATGCTACCCAATTTGCAACGCTGGTAAACGAAGCACTGGCCTATGAGGACCCCAACGCAACGCCCCGCTTCCCCAATCCGCAGTCGCTGGGCGAGGGTACGAACTGGTTCGATCAGGTGCTGCAACGCGGAGCCATTCAGAACCACCAGTTAACAATCGCCGGAGGCTCCGACAAATCGACCTTCAATGTGAGCGGTGGGTATTTCCGGCAGGAGGGCGTGGTGAAAGGATCGGCCTATCAACGGTTCTCGCTGCGGGTCAACAATACGTACCAGGTCCTGCCGGTACTGCGGCTGGGCAACAACATCGCGCTGACGCATTACACGTCGGACAACGTACCAAACGGCGTTGTACAGACAGCCTACGGGGCCGATCCGACCGTTACGCCCATCAACGCCGACGGTACGTATGGTTTCTCGAACGTGAATCTGGTCGCTAACCCAACGGCGCAACTGGCGTACAACGACGACCGCAGCCAGGGCGAACGACTGGTCGGTAACGTATTTGGGGAGGTGACGTTTCTGAAGGATTTTACCTTCCGGTCGAGCTTTGGCGTGGACGTGGGCTACAACCGGGGCCGGGTCTTTCTGCCACGCTTCCGCGTTTCGGCAACTCAGTTCCGCGAACGTAGCCAGTTAACCCGTACCAACGACCTGACGAGCACCTGGTTGTGGGAAAACACGCTGACCTACACCAAAACGTTTAACAAGATTCACAACGTAACGGTACTGGCCGGAGCCACGGCGCAGCAAAGCCGCTTCGACATCCTGACCGGCTCGGCGCTGGACGTACCGGGCTACAATGAGGACGTGAAGTACATCAACCTCGGCAACGAAATCGGCCGAACGGCCAATGACCGGGTTGGCGGACAGGTGCCCTACGTGTTCTCGTATGCGTCGTACCTCGGCCGGGTTAATTACAACCTGCTCGACAAGTATCTGCTGACGGTCAGCGTCCGGCGCGATGGTTCGTCGCGGTTCCCGCCCAACAACCGCTATGCTACGTTTCCGGCCGTGGGGCTGGGCTGGCGGATCAGCGAAGAACCCTTCCTGCGGGGTAAGATCGATAACCTGAAACTACGCGTCAGTTACGGAAAACTGGGTAACACCAACATCCCGAACTATCTGTACTACGCCCGCGTGACGCCTAACCTGAATGCTGTGTTTGGGCCGGATCAGAATCTGTATCCTGGGGCCACCGAATTGAATCCCGTTACGTCGAACCTGACGTGGGAGGTGGTAACCCAAACGGACATCGGTCTGGAATGGGGCTTCTTCAACAACCGGCTGTCGGTAGAAACGGATTATTACAACCGGAAAACGAACGACGTTGTGCTGACGGCCGACATCGGAAACGGTCAGAGCATCCAGACCAACGCGGGGAGCGTACAGAACCGGGGTTTCGAATTATCGGCCAACTGGCGCGATCAGGCGGGAGATTTCAACTACGAAATCGGCGCGAACCTGACCACGCTGGACAACAAACTGACGAGCCTGGGCAACGGCGGTATCCCGATCATCGGTGGTGGGCTGGGTAATGGCCGTACGGTTACGCTGACCAACGTAGGCCAGCCGATCGGGGCTTTCTACGGCTATGAGGTAGCGGGTATTTTCCAGTCGGAGGCCGACATCGCCAACAGTCCCACGCAGGCCAACGTCCGGCCGGGCGATCTGCGATTCCGCGACCAGAACAACGACGGTAAAATTGACGGCAACGACCGGGTGTATCTGGGCACACCGTTGCCGAAAGCGTTCTGGGGTTTCAACAGCCGGCTGAGCTACAAGAGCTTCGACCTGATCCTTGACCTGCAGGGCTCACACGGCAACAGCATCTATAACGGGAAGAAAGCCGTTCGTTTCGGTAATGAAAACTTCGAGGCTTCGGTCATCAACCGCTGGACGGCTGCCAACCCGTCGACAACGCAGCCCCGTGTTTCGACCGGCGGCAACAACTACGAAGTGTCGGATTACTTCCTTGAAAGTGGCTCGTTCGTTCGGATTCGTACGGCGCAATTGGGGTATAACCTGCCGGCTAAGCTGATCAACAAGGCGAAAATCCAGCGAGCACGTATCTACCTGAATGCACTGAACCCGGTTACACTCACGAAGTACACCGGCTTTTCGCCCGAGGTGGGTAGCAACGATGCCAACCAGGCCGACCTCAGCCGTGGGGTGGACGTGAGCCTGATTCCTGTATACGCTACGTACACAGCAGGGTTGAATATAACGTTTTGAAAACTTCACTTCCTCCCCTGAATGAGCTGGAGGTGTAACGATAACGATCAATGAAAACAGTCAATAAATTTCTAACTACCGCCCTGACCGGTGCTTTGTTGCTGGGCAGTCAGAGTTGCAGCGAGTCTTTCCTGGAGCGGAATCCGCAGGGAGAAGAAATTGTACAGGATTTCTTTCAGAGTGAAGATGGGGCCATCAAAGCCACCAACGCCATCTACGCGCACCTGCGGGCCTGGCAAACGCACGTATTTGCGTTTATCGCCGTGTCGAGCCTGACCTCCGACGATGCCGATAAGGGCAGCGACCCGACGGATGCGCCGTTTATGGGTGAGTTCGATCAGTTGACGATGACCCCTACTAATTTCATCCTGAACGATTACTGGACGGGTCAGTACCAGGGCATCAACCGGTGCAACGAGGTGATTCAGCGGGTGCCGCAGATTACGTCCATGAACACCACACTGCGTGATCGGCTGGTAGGGGAGGCCCGATTCCTGCGCGCCTATTTTTACTTCAACCTGGTCCGGACGTTCGGGGGCGTACCTCGCGTAACGGACATCGTGCAGGCCGGTGATCCACCGCAGCCACGGGCGTCGCGGGAAGAGATCTATCAGTTAATTGAGCAGGACCTGAACGCGGCCATTGGCGTACTGCCCGAGAAATCTGGGTATCCGGTTGCTGACTTGGGGCGTGCAACGAAAGGAGCGGCCAAAGGATTGCTGGCAAAGGTGGCTATGTATCAGAAGCGCTGGTCGGACGTGCTGCGGCTCACCGACGAGATTATTGCATCGAACGAGTATAACCTCAATACGCCCTACGAGCGTATTTTCACCGAAGCCGGAGAGAACAGTTCAGAATCCCTGTTTGAGGTGCAGAACGCAGCCCTGCCGCAATGCGGGGGCGGTTCACAGTACGCCGAGGTGCAGTCTGTTCGGGGGCAGTTGGGCTGGGGTTTCAACGTACCGTCTAATGATCTGATCAATAACGCTTACGAGACGGGCGATCCGCGCCGGGATGCCACGATCATCTTTCCGGGCGAAACCCTGTTTGATGGGGTGTCGATCAATCGGAACACGCCTAATCCGGCCTATAACCAGAAAGCATACGTAGCGCAGAGTGAAACCCGCTCGGCCTGCGGGATCGGCGATTCGAACAAAAACATCCGAATCCTGCGCTATGGCGATGTCGTGCTGATGAACGCTGAAGCCGCGAACGAACTGGGCAACGGCGCGCAGGCGGCTCAGCGTCTGAACGCCGTACGGGCCCGGGCGCGTGGTACCCGGACGGGGGTTCTGGCGGACGTAGCGTTTACCAGTCAGGAACAGATGCGACAGGCCATCTGGCGCGAGCGTCGGGTGGAGCTGGCGATGGAACACGATCGCTTCTGGGATCTGGTACGTCAGGGCCGGGCAGCTCAGGTGTTACGGGCGGTTGGTAAAAACTTTACGCCGGGTGTCAACGAGGTCATGCCGATTCCGCAAACCCAGATTGACGCCAGCGGTGGCGTGCTGACGCAGAATCCGGGGTATTAAGGTGGTGGGTAAAGCTGCGTCAGACGTACCGTCAGACGAGTATCCGAGTACTCATCGTCTGACGGTACGTCTGACGCAGCGCTTACAAACCAGTGTATCTTGACAATACTCGTCTGACGCAACACTACGCCAGGTGAGTGAGTACTCGGGTAGCCAGCGTCAGACGTGCCGTCAGACGATTCATACTCGGCTACTCGTCAGACGAATACTGGGCGTCCGACGCAACCTTCACAAACAGTACAATTACAGTGCTTTATCAATCATGATAAATAGAAACCTGCTATTTCTAATCATCAACACGGGCTTGCTGCTGGCTTTCTGTCGTCCGGAACCGCAACCTTTGTCTGTCGAAACGCCCCCAAAGCTCTCCGATAAGCAGCTTTTTGATAAGGTACAGGAAGCGGCTTTTCGGTATTTCTGGGACTTTGGCCATCCGGTATCGGGGCTGGCTCCTGAACGTACCAAAACACCGGAAGTGGTGACCAGTGGCGGGTCGGGGTTCGGTATCTCGGCGATTGTTGTGGCTACGGAACGCGGCTGGGTGAAACGCGACGAGGCCGTGGCCCGGCTGCTGACAATGGCGAAATTTCTGGAAAAAGCCGACCGTTTTCATGGCGCGTGGTCGCATTGGCTCGATGGAAAAACGGGCAAGGTGGTGCCGTTTGGTCAGAAAGATAACGGCGGTGATCTGGTCGAAACGTCGTATCTGGTCAATGGTCTGCTGATTGCACAGCAATACTTCAATCAGAACAACGCCCAGGAAACCGAGTTACGCGATCGCATACAGAAGCTGTGGGAAACGGTTGAGTGGGATTGGTACGTACATAATGGCCTGCTGCATTGGCACTGGTCGCCCAACTACGAGTGGGCCATGAACATGCCGATTCGCGGCTACAATGAGTGTCTGATTACGTACGTGCTGGCCGTCGCGTCGCCGACGCATGGCATTGATCCTGATGTGTACCAGAAGACCTGGAAAAACAGCCCGAATTATTTAAACGGCAAAACGTACTTAGGCTATAAACTGCCGCTGGGTTTTCCGTACGGTGGGCCGCTGTTTTTCACGCATTACTCCTATCTGGGCCTTGACCCGCGACAGGTGCAGGACAACGTGACCAACTACTGGGACCTGAACGTAACACACACGCTCATCAACCGGGCGTACTGCGTGTACGAAGCGCCGAAAGATCACCAGTATTCGGCCGAGAACTGGGGCCTGACCGCCAGTGATGATTTTAACTTCTACGGCGCGCACCAACCGACCGAGGACAACAGTACGATCAGCCCCACGGCGGCTTTGTCGGCATTTCCGTATACGCCCTATTACTCCATGCAGGCCATGCGGTTTTTTTACAACGAACTGGGTGACCGGCTCTGGAAGGAGTATGGATTTACCGATGCGTTCAGCCTAAAGAAAAACTGGTTTTCGCCCCAGTACCTGGCTATTGATCAGGGGCCAATTGTGATTATGATGGAAAATTACCGGACGGGCCTGTGCTGGGATCTGTTCATGAAACTACCGACGATCAAAACGGCTTTGGCGAAAATGCAGCTTGATCAGGTTCGATATCCGACGGGCTTCCATCTGGCTATCCCGAATGCGAAAACCGGCCAGTATGACATTCTCAAACATCCGCATCTTGGCCAGTACCCGATTCACGTTTATCTCAACCAGGCCGGGGCAGTTAGTCTGGATTTGCTGAAGCCAGACGGTACGGTAGTCAAGCGCATTGTGTCCGAGAAATCGATGCCGATAGGTGCCCAGCGCCTGACGTTTGATGCGCCGGCCGGCCAATACCAGCTTCGGATGAAAGCGCCGGACCAGACAGCCACATTGGCCGTAACCCTGCATTGAGTGAGTAGCTATCCGTCAGCCAACGGGGCAGGCTGAGGGATGGCGAAGTAGAAAGATTAATGCATCGCGATTGAAAAGTTAAATTGTTCAGTTTGGGTACGGACAAAGCCGGAATGGGTGGCAGACATGGGTAGAACTCGAGTTTACAGAGCAGCCAGCGTTTGCTGTTTGCCGGGTTCGCGGAGATACCTGTTCGTTACGGTGAAATACCGGTGACTGCCCAGAAACGACCGCTGAATGGAAACCCAGTTGGCAGTATCGGCCAGATGGCCATAGGCCAGCCACTCCAACAGCAGTAAATGACTAATCCGCGCGTAATCGTCGCGCCCGAGGTAGTCTAAGTCCGCATCGCACAGAATGGCCTCGGGAAAGGTAGTCGGTGCCTGCGGAACCCGCGTTGACCGGATGAGCTGGCAGACCTGGGTGACCTGAGCAGGCGCGTAGCCAAACGTTGGCAGGTACAGCGTGGCAAGCCGGCAGCTTTCGGCCTCGTGTTCGGCATAAGCGTTCAGAAATCCCGCATCATGATAGCAGGCTGCCGTCTGGAGCAGCTGCAGCAGATCAGGATCGTTGATCCCTTCGGCCCGGGCGATTCGGTCGGCCTGCTTCATTACGTCCTGCGTGTGGTGAACGCTGTGGTAGGTAAGCAGGGGGGACAGGTGTGCGGTCAGGGTATCCAGCATAAACTGGCAGGCAAGTTGCGTTTGCATGAATGCGGTTACTTACGCCCGTAACCGGGCAAGTTCATCGGGATGAAGTCCGTTGAGCACCTCTACAGCGTGTTCATAACCTTTCTGCACGATTTGGTCGTATGAGGTCCAGTTCATGATGCCGTAGCGGCTCACATCGGGGTTGAAATACAGATCAGTATGACGGATATTTTCGTTGCGCCGGGCGCTGCTGTACAGTAGGGTGGCATTGAGCATGAGCGACAAGAGCGAAGGGAGTCGGTATTTCCGTTGTCGTTTAGACCGAAACCGATCCCGGAGCAGGCTCGTCGGGCTGGGAATCTGCTCCATGGTCAGCTTGCGGGGTTTGTCGATGCTTAGGTCCACGCCGATGACCTTACCCACCCCGAACCGGCTCATCACATCGGCGGGGAAATTATTGAATGATCCCCCGTCCACCAGCAGGTCGTCGCCGTCGATTACGGGCGGAAACACCCCCGGAATGGCCGAAGTCGCCAGCAGGTATTTGAGCATGGGCCCCCGCGTGTGAATCTCCTCGCGGGCGCGGGTGTAGTTACTCGACAGAGCAAAAAAAGTTAGCCAGCTATCTTCAATGTAGGGGGTCGGGTTGCCGGTGAAATCGCTGATGCAGGTTTGAATCATCTGCTCGATACGTCGGCCCCGGATCAGCGAAATAAACGGCAGAACGTTGTAGTCTTTAGTAGGGTTGAAATGGGCGGCTTTGCGGAGGTGCCAGGTGGTGGGTTCAATGGCCTCGTCGAAAGAGAACGTAGCGGCTACCAGCCCCCCCACGCTCGTCCCACCCACAACATCAATCGGGATGTTCCACTCCTGCAACGCCCGCAGAACGCCAATGTGGGCGAAGCCTTTGGCTCCCCCCCCGGCCAGTACCAGCCCAACAGAGGTGCCGCTCAGAATGCGGGCCAGCCGGGCCATGTCACGGTTCAGTCCGGGGCGCAGGTGGTAATGCCGCTTCACCGCCGGACGCGGGGCCAGCCAGTGAGCCGTATCGCGCGGATGGGTCGTGTCGGACGGATGCAGCAACAGCAGCGTGTGCGGAGCGCCCGTCCACAGTTCATTCATCAGGTAGTGCTTTTCGATGAAAGTCAGGTCGGGTGGCTGGGTGGCATCGGCCAGCAGTAGGATTTCATCGGCCTGCCGCAAACATCGGCGCGTCCACTCCGAGAGAACCGGAAGGCCATTCCCCGAATGTTCGGGCCGGAACGGGTCTGCCAGGTACAGCATAAACTCGTGCTGCGACTCCTGGTCGTCGAGCCACTGACTCAGTTGCCGGTAGGCTATCGGATTGTCTTTGTCAACCTGAGCAAAATTAGGCTGGTTGAAGACTTCGTTTACCTCGTCGCTCGACACCACGAAGGTCGTTCCTTTCCGGCGCAACAGGGGCGACAGTTCGGCCGCCAGCCGCGTAGCCGGGCTGATGGAGTCTGCCGGGCCGTTGTGCAGAGCCAGCACACAGATGTTAACGGGTTTCTTGGTCGGGTGCGATCGGGTTGGGCGAGAGGTCACGTCTGACCCGGCTGCTCTGGGCTGCTCCTGCGAGGTACGAAGCCGGTTGATGATAAGTTTGGTTACGTTTATTGACACCGTGGGATAGGCGGCAATAACCTGTTCAAAGGCGTTTTGGGATAATTTTACCAAAACGCTGTCGCGCAGTGCTACAATGGTTGCACTGCGTGGGTCGCCGGTAAATATGGCCATCTCGCCCACGGTTTCGCCCCGGATGATCTCACCCATTACCTGATGGTTACCCTGTTCGTCGGTTGTGTACGCCTGCAAGCGACCGCTGATGACGAAATACAGGCAGTCGCCGGGTTCATATTGCCGGAACAAAACCTCACCTCCGCTGATCTCCACCCACTCCAGCATGGGTTCGAGCAGGGCGAGCATAGTCGTATCAAACTCACCGAAAATACGGTGCAGGTTCGTCAGTAGCTGTTCTTTCTGATGGGCGTTAGCTAAGGGTTCAATTGTAAGTCTCATTGGAAAACGTCGATTAACTACTTACAGGATTTAAGAGTTTGTCATGCTGACTATCAACAAAGTACATACGCATGTTGGCTTTATTCTTAGTGGCTATTTCACCCCGGTGCCGACAGTTGAACCGTGTCTGTACCCGCTCATAGGTGGCGCCGGAGATATTAATCTGCCCCGGCTCACTGGCTGATTCGAGCCGGGCCGCCGTGTTGACCGTGTCGCCCCATATATCGTAGGCGAACTTGGTAGCGCCTACCACCCCCGCAATCACCGGCCCGGTATGAATGCCAATCCGAATCTGAAAGCCTATTTTGCCCTCGCGGGCGCGTTGAGTTTCAAGTTCGCTGATGAAGTCCCGGATTTCCAGGGCGGCTGCTACCATCTCATGGGCATGATCGGGGTGAGCCGCGGGTAACCCGCCCGCGCACAGGTAGGCATCGCCGATGGTCTTGATTTTTTCGAGACTGGGGTATTTACCGATGATGTGGTCGAAGTGGCGGAAGCAGTAGTCGATCTCCTTCACCAGATCGACCGGCGAAAGCTGTTCGCTGATTTTGGTGAAGTCGCGGAAGTCGGTAAACATGATCGTCACCTCCTCGTGGTGGCGGGTGCGGGTGATGCCCTGGACCTTCAACTCATCAACCAGTTCACCGGGCAGGATATTGAGCAGCAGTTCATCGGAGCGTTTGCGGGCCAGATCGAGCTGGGTGTTTTTCTGAGCCAGTTCGCGGTTGGCGCGTTGCTTATTGATAATGAGTCGCCAGAGCAAAGCTGCCAGAGCCACCAGCAGGCCGGCCCCTACCAGCAGGGCATTCCGAATAGTGCGTTCATGCTCGACTTCGGCGGCTTTGAGGGCTTTCTCCTGTTCAAGAATTCGGAGTTGATCCTGCTGAAACCGTAGCGACAACTCCCGCATGGTCAGCATTGAATCTTTCTGACCAATCAACCGGTCTTTTTGCCCGATGAGCTGGTCTTTCTGCCCCATCAGCTTGCCTTGCTGCTGGAGTTGCTGCGCACGTAGCGAGAGTTGTTGATCCTGCTGAGCCAGCAAGGTCTGCTTTTGCTGGGCTTCGGTACTCAGCGTACTCACGGCCTGCTGGGAGTTGGCGGCCGTTTCTTCGGCCTGTGCTTTCTGGGTTTCGAGCCGGTTCAACTCGGCCATCAGATCAACCGAGCGCAACGCTTCCTCAGCTCGTTTGCGAAATCGCCGGGCTTTGGCTTTGTTGCCGAGGGTGGTGTGGAGTCTGGCAAGTTGCAAAGCAGCCAGTCCAATTACTTTGGTGGCGTTGAGCTTTTGACCGAGGTCGAGGGCATGCTGAGCGTAGACAAGCGCGCCGTTTGGGTTACTGGATTCAAGGTCTTTTGCCATGAAGAGCAGTACCTCAGCTTTGCGGGTAGAGTCAGTTTGCCGAGCCAGTTCGGTGGCCCAATGCGAAGCTGGAAGTGCGCCATCCTGCGCCCATCCGGGTGACGACAACCTGAATAGTAAGCCAATCAGGATAAGGCGAAGCAAATGATTAGTACGCATAACAAAGAGTGAAAAGTCGAAAATTTATTATGTTTTCTACCGTCAGGATGACGCTCTGCTCAAGAGGGTCGTTGGTAGCTGTCAGGTTCTGGCTGAAGGTGAACATCGGTAGTGGTAGCTGCCGAACGGACGTTGCGGGTTGGGCTGAGGGCTGTTACCACGGGTGCCTGGGCCAGCGTGGTCAGGCTACCAGTCATCCCTATCATTAGCGTGAGTAAACCCCGGATTTGGCTCACGAACAGACGGGAAGGATTGAGGTAGAACGATTGAATAAAAGGTGTCATGAGTACAAATAGATGCGTTCTGGGAATGGGGAGCCGACCTGCGTGAATGTGTCCTGGGGCCAAACCTTCGGCAAATACCCCAACGCCCAGCTTTTTCGCTAACACATTTGTTGCATTGTATACCAACTATGTAACATATGCTAAGAAACTTAATTGATTGCTGTAAAAGGCGAGCTGGAAGCCCATAAGGTATTGCTGAAAAAGCGTCGCCGTAAGGTGCGAACTCCCTTTTCTAAACACTGGCCGAATCGACCGCCTAAGCGACTCAGGCCATCCTGATCAATAATTCATTGCGAGCGCAAAGCCGTTGTGGCATGCTGAGCCCATAACAAGCCCATCAACCAAAGGGCGATTAGCGAAGACGCTGGAAGAATTACGATAAGAAAGAGGAGATAGATCCGGAAGTCGCCGACTGCTTTTAGGAGGGATACTGTAAACGGATAGTAGGGCTATAAGCTTGAACCAATCATATTCACTTAAAAAGTAAACTTATCTTAGGCCGCCATAAGCATCGTTGTTCAATACGTTTGGCCTGCATCTCGCTGTTCTGGATCTTGCTCACCAATGAGATACGGCCCTGTTGATCGGAGTTAAAGATAAGAGTCGCATCCAGGGGACGCCAATGCCCATGAGCTGATAACCACTGACCGTTCCCTGGGTGTCCCGTTCATACTGTAGTGTGGTCAGTGGGCTGGCCATGTAGAACAGATCTTTACCATAGGGGGGCAGGCGCGTTTTACTGCCGCCCTTGATGATGTAAAGCAGTTCGTCATCTTGATTCACTACGTAGCGTTCACCCTCATAGGGGTATAGGGTCTTCGGGGTCCCGTTTTGATACGGGGCTAAGCAAACTCCCCATTTTACACTATAACAGGCGGGTAAGAGCTCGCTATAATAATATCATGAGTCGCTCCTGCCCGCGTTTTTGTCTGGAAATGGGGGCGAAACAATACATTAATAAAGGGAGGAAGGTTACTGTACGAGTCAACATACATCGGAACGGCTTCCCCCGGACGGATACCCCGTTGCTGCGGTGACAGAAAAACAGACGAGAAGTAAGTCCAATCTCAAAACCTCTGTTCCTTGACGTTTAACTCCATTCATAGGAGGCTTAGCCAAAGCCCATTATTGGAAGGTATTTGTCACTAGTTCCGTATCCATGTACTCATTGATCGTTTGTAGTTTGCCCTCTCCCATACGGCATACCCAGCAGTAGCGATTATTATAGAGCTTGCCATCAGGCGTCATGTTTTCACCAGTTGCTTCCACAACTACGTAATCACCATCTGCCAGGATACGAGTAGCAGTCGCTTTATAGGGAGGAATCAAGGTAGTCTTTACCGCCCCCCAGAGATCGTTAACTACGGACTGCTTTCCCTGAAAGGTCTTCGCCCATTGTCCACTGCCCATCCAGATCCATTGCACATCTTCAGCCATCGCTTCCAGGAAAGGCTGATCGTTGCCTTTAGATAATTCAGAAAAGATGCTCTCTATCAGGCGTTTATTTTCTGTGGTGCTCATTCTTTAGTCAGGAATTAGTGGACGATATGTTATTGCCTGATCGAAACCTGGTCAGGTAAGACAGTTAGTAAAGTAGGTATAAATCATAAAAACGGTCCCATTTTAAACGGCTACATCGACCGGATAATGGAGGTATTAACAAAATGCTACAGGGAACCTATGCCTAAAAAACTACTATCAACCCTTACCTATTGGCTTTTGAAAGGTACGTCAAAATGTGTCAGCTTTTCCCAGTTTTATATCAATCCAGATTCCCGCTTCGTCTCCAGCTTTGCCTTATCATTTTAAGCAGAAAAATTAATGAGCAAAACCATCCTGATTACTGAAAGTAGACCAAAGCCTTTTTGCTTATGACCCCATGAAGGCGAGATTGCAGGCCGGATATGCCGACCTCTCAGTGGGTCAGCTCGAAGCAACTACCGCAGCGATTCTGCAACTCATCGAGAACGAACAGCCCCGATGCGGCCACTGCTGGACAAACTAGCCTATCCCTTGATTCAACAAGGCTACAGCAGCCGGTTTGCCGAATGGGACGCCTGAGCCGATATCGCTACGGCCACTCATGGCGATTAATCAACAAACGTCTTAAGCTGTTATCGACCGCATCAGCACCCGTCCGCGGCCCCGCGCAGTACGATTGTTCATAACCTAACTGCCTATTCACTCTTCAGAACTTCCGTTGGGTTACGCTTGGCTGCCTTCATGGTCTGCGATCCAATCAAAATGAAAGCAAGCAGCCATACGGCCAGCAAGCCCACGAACAACTCAGCGACCTGCACGGGTGTGTGATACGGAAACCGGGTGAGTACCACGTTTTCAAAGAAAAGATACGTTATCGGCAGTGCGATGAGTGCCGCTATCGACAACTGTACGAGAAAGCCGCGGCTCAATAAGTAGATGAGGTTGCCCGAACTGGCACCCATCACTTTGCGGATGCCGATCTCCTTCAGGCGGGTCTCGGTCGTATAGGCTACCATGCCAAACAGGCCCATCGATGCGATTGAAATGGCGAGGAAGGCAAGGAAACCAATAATGTTGATCAGGGTGGAAAATTCACTGTATGCTTCTTCGATGGCTTCGTCATAGAACTCAGCCCGAAACGGATGAACCCGATCGAGCTCCTTCCAGGCAGATTCGATCTTGGCTTTGGTTGCCAGCATGTCAGTACTTCGTATTTTGGCATTGATGACTGTTGGGTCTTCGGGCGTCCAGTGCAGGAAGGCAACCGGCCCGATGAGGTTGTCGAGCTTGCCGTAGTGGAAGTCGTTCATGACGCCCACGATGGTCAGCCTGCGCGTTCCACCGAAATTGCTGAATGTAACTTTCTCCCCGATTGCTTTCTGGGGGTCGTTGTTTCCAATGGTAAAGCGTTTTAAAAACTGCTGGTTAACGATCACCTCCGTGGCGGCTTTGGATGTAGTAGGTCGTGCCATAAAGTTTCCTCCGGCAATGAGTTTGTATTCATGCAGGGCCATGTAGTTTTCGTCGACGTGGTTGGTCATGACCAGGGCAGAGTCGCGCGAATCCTTATATTTCATGTAGCCGCCCCAGGCATTTCCAACGCTGGTGACGATTAAGGAGCGGGACAGTGCGGCTACTTCCGGCATCTCGCTCAGCTTCTTCTGGAACGCATCCGGCTTATTGCCCTGCATCCTGATGTTCAGGATATTTTCAGTATTGAATCCCAGGTCGAATGCCAGTAAGTTTTTATACTGCACGTAGCCGATGGCGGTTGTTGTGATAAAGATCAGCGTGAGTGTATATTGAACCACCACCAGCATGCGTCTGAGCGTCATGTGTTTGAATACTTTCACCGTTGCTACATTTCTGAGTGCACTGATCGCGCTGACTTTCGAAAAGAACAGGGCAGGCATAAAGCCGGCAATAGCACCTACGGTGGTTGAAAAGACGATAAAAGCTACGACCATAGTTGACGTGAGCTCAAGTTTCACCGTTCGCTGCATTTCCGGAGCCAGGTTTATCAGCAGCGGTCGTAGTATGAGAAAGAGGAGGAATGAAAGAACAAGGGCTGCCAGGGCGATCATGATCGACTCCGCCAGGAATTGCTGCCGTATCTGGCTTTTTTCGGCTCCAATCGCTTTGCGAAGACCTACTTCCTTAAAACGACGCATGGCTCGTGCCATCGACAGATTGGTATAGTTGAAGCAGGCCGACAAGATCACCACAAGGGCGAGCCCGCCGAGTATCCAGAGGGTACGGGGAGACATGTGAGGCCCCACAAACCCTGGTCCCCCTTCGGAAGGGCGGAACTTTTCTCCCACCACGGTTTCATATAAGGGAAGAAGCTCAAGCTGAATTTTCGTGTTTGCTTCAGCGAGATTTTCCACCCTGGCAATGGCGTCGAGCTGCGATTGGATGGAAGTCATGTCGGCATCTGTCGGTAGCCGGAGGTACACGAAGTTCGACGCTACGTTCGTCCAGTTGTAGAAGTTGTTGTCGTTCCTGTTAAGTTGTTCGGCCGTCGACAGTGATACCAACGCTTCGAATTGAAGGTGCGAAAAGAAGGGGACGTCCTTCATCACACCAGTCACCCTGTAAGCGAGGGTATCGAACCTGATTGCCTTACCAAGTGCCGATTGATTGCCGAAGAGTTTCCGGGCAGCGGTCTCGGTCAGGACGATCGAGTAAGGATCGTTCAGCGCCGAGTTGGGGTTACCTTCCAGCATCGGGAACGTAAAAATCCTGAACAGCGACGGCTCCGCCCAGAAACCCTTGATCGGGATAAGATCGTCGCCAACCGTTGCATCACCCGAAAAATCGTTACGTAGAATAGCTACGTCCTCAATGCCAGGCACTTTCTCCCGGATCAGCTTTCCGGTCTTTACGGAGGTAGTGGCAAACTTGCCCCGGTCACGATTGACAGTCACAACACTGGTAATGCGATAGATGCGGTCGCCATGCTCGTGGAATCTGTCGTATGAATGCAGGTCGAGTAAGAAGGCGATCAGCAGCAACCCGACGGACATGCTGATGGCCAGGCCAACAATGTTGATGAACGAGAAAAGCTTGTTGTGCATCAAGTTGCGTCTCGCTGTTTTGAGATAGCTTCCGATCATGATCCTGTTGATAAGAAGGTTAATAAGTTTTAAAGGAGTCTGGGTTATAACTTCGCTTCGTGCGACGCCCCCAGACTCGGCTCGACGTATTCGAAGCGCGTACACGAGTAAGCGGCTGCAAAATACCGGATTGGCACAGGTAGCATGAAAAAATGGGGTGAACTGGTTTAAAAATGGGACGAAGGCTTGGTGTCATTCAACCTCTTAGGCGGGTATTGTTGGAAACATATGGCGTTATCGGATACAGTTAGTTCGCAAAAAATGTAGAACTAATGGCGTCTGAACGTACCAAAACGCTCTTTTTATGTGATAGGCGTATTTGGGGTCCAACGAGATTCAAACGATGCTCGCTATAAAGCGACTCATTGGTTTGCTACGTCGGTTCAAAATGCGGGCTAATTTTTGTTGTTTTGCACAGTTTTGACTGCCAATAACCCCGCTTAATTTTGAACGCCGTTCGTTTAACTCCTCCTTCTGGCCCTGTTCGGGCAACAATTCCGTTAGCTTCTTCAAAGAGTGAAAGCAACCGCGCCCTGATCATCGACGCATTGACGGGCTTTCGCTGCCAGCTTCAGAACCTGTCGACCGCCCGCGATACGCAAACGATGATTCGGTTGCTGTCGTCGGAGGGTCAGAGCGCCGGACCGTCCACCGCCGACGTACTGGATGCCGGAACAACCATGCGCTTCCTGACTGCCTACTTCGCCGTGACGGGCCAGCAAAAAGTCATGACCGGCACACCCCGCATGTGTGAGCGGCCCATTGGGATTCTTGTCGATGCGCTACGGACGCTCGGTGCTGAAATCACGTACCTGAAAAACGACGGCTACCCACCTTTGCAACTGAACGGCTTCCAGGCGTCGGGGGTAGATCGGTTGAGCATCCGGGGCGATGTGAGCAGCCAGTACATTTCGGCCCTGGCGATGATTGCCCCGATGCTGCCGGCCGGCCTGACTATTGAACTGACCGGTGCTGTCGGCTCACGGCCATATATCGAAATGACCCTGGAGCAGATGCGCCATTTCGGGGCCGACGTAACCGCCGACTGGACAAATAACACCATCACCGTAGCTCCGAGGCCGTACGTCCCCACTACGTTTGCGGTTGAATCCGACTGGTCGGGGGCGAGTTACTGGTACAGTGTTGCAGCACTGGCCGAAGATGAATCGTCGGAGATTGACCTGCTGGGCCTCAAAGAAAAATCGTTGCAGGGCGACAGTGCCATCGTTGACATTATGCGGGCGATGGGCGTCGACAGTACGTTTACTGACAAGGGGGTTCGACTAACCAAACGCCCGGCTGAAACCTCGCTGGCCTGGGACTTCACCGACTGCCCGGACCTGGCCCAGACGGTCGCTGTCTGCGCGGCTATGAAAGGCGTTACGTTGACGCTAACGGGCATCGAAAGCCTGAAAATCAAAGAAACCGACCGCGTAGCCGCCCTTCAGGCTGAGCTACAAAAGATCGGTGCAGAACTGGTCGAGGTAGAAGCAAACCTCCGCTACGAGGTGCGCTCCCTGACTCCTCAGACCTTACAAGCTACCCCCCAAATTCATACGTACGACGACCATCGCATGGCAATGGCCTTCGCGCCCGTAGCGATGCGGCAGGAGGTTATTATTGAAGAGCCGGGCGTAGTGGCTAAATCCTACCCGTCGTTCTGGGATGATATGAAAAAGGTAGTAGAGGTTAGTCAGTTTTAATTGCCACAGATTACGCAAATTACGCTGATTGAACGTGCGGTCAGGTTGAGAACCTGACCGTACGAATTTCGGGTCTCGAAACCAGTCAATCCGTGTGATCTGCGAAATCTGTGGCAAATACGATTTGTGGCAAAGAATTAAGCAAGTTTTTCGTAATCCGTCATTCGGTTTTCATATTCTGTCACCTCCTGATCGGCGTTTGCGGCTGACCTTTGTATCAAACAAAAACGCAAACGAAAGTCATGAAAACGGTATTGAAACTCGAAGAATTCGCGCAGTTCGCCCTGTCTATCGTCCTGTTCAGCCAGTTGCCTTACGCCTGGTGGTGGTTCCCCGCCTTGATTCTGCTGCCGGACATTAGTATGGTCGGTTACTTCATCAACCCACGTATTGGGGCTATCGGTTACAACCTGGGGCACCATAAAGGTATTGCGCTGCTGGTTGGCACAATTGGCCTGTTGACGCAGCAACCGATCCTGATGCTGGCCGGGATTATCCTCTTCGGACACGCCAGCATGGACCGGATGATGGGCTACGGTCTGAAATACAGTGATAGTTTCAAACACACGCACCTGGGATTTGTCGGTAACCACGCGAAGTAGCCATGAACACACAACCGACAATTCTCGTTTTGGGTGCCACCGGTAGCATTGGTTATGCGGTAACTGAAAACCTGCTGGCCCGTCAACTGCCCGTTACCATTCTGGTCCGCAACCGGGCCAAAGCCGAAGCGCTATTTCTCAACCAACCGACGCTCACCGTTGTGGAGGGGGATGTGCAGGACGCTGAGTTGCTGAAACGCGTTGCGGCTGACAAAGACTTTATCTTCCACGGCATCAATTATCCCTACAATCAGTGGTTCGGCAACATGGATACCGCCACGCAAAAGGTCATCGATGCCGCGAGTCAGCGGGGAGGAGCTGTGATTGTCTTTCCGGGTAACATTTACGGCTTTGGTAAGGCCACGGAGCCGATTCGGGAGGACAGCCCTGTCAACCCAATCGCCAGAAAAGGTCAGCTACGGGTCGAGATCGAAGCGATGCTGGAAAAAGCGGCTAAGGCGGGGCACTGCCGGGTGTTGAACGTTCGGCTGCCGGACTTCTGGGGGCCAAACGTTTTGAACGACGGCGTTCGGCCTATTTTCGAAAATGCCCTGCAGGGTAAGGCGTTGCCGTGGCTGTATACCATTGACATTCCGCACCAGGCAGTATACACGAAAGACGCGGCTGAGGTGATTGTGCGGTTGATGCTGCGCTCGGTGGGGGCGGGGAACGCGTCTGACGCTGGAAAGTTGTCTGGAATCGCGTCAGACGCTGGAGTGCTGGGCTACTCGTCTGACGGTACGTCTGACGCTGGTTCAACCCCTGCCTACCAGGTTTTCAACTACGGCGGTCAGGTCCACCCCTCCATGCGCTCGTTTTTCAGCCAGATTGCCGAACTGACCGGTAAACCGCTCAAAACACAGGTGTACAGCCCGCTATTCGTATCGGTCATGGGTTTGTTTTTACCGATTCTACGCGAGGTGAAGGAAATGGGGTATCTCTACCAGAACACCGTCGTGCTCGACGATACAAAGGTCCGTTCACTCTTCCCGGACTTTCAGGAAACACCCCTAAAGCAAGCCCTGGCCGAAACCCTGACCTGGTTTGCCAATCATCAGCTTAAGATTGAGTTCACGCCGTCTGCCGGAGCGTTGAACCCCAGCCGTAATTCGTCGGCAAATGCGCAGCCCGAAACGCGCCAGGGGTTGATCCGGTCCATTTCTTGAACGATCGGAAAAAGACGCTGGGTTCAGAATAGCCCAGCAAGTAGGCTACATCCGTCGTGCTGAGGTGCGGTTCGCGCAGGTGCTTAACGGCCAGGTCGCGCCGTACTTCATCCAGTACCTGCTGGTACGTAACGCCCTCGTCTTTAAGGTGCAGTTGCAGCGTCCGGACACCCATCGCCAGCCGGTCGGCAACGGTCGCCAGGGTTGGTTCTTCGCCTTTGAGCATGGTCACGATTTCCTGCTTGACCCGGGCTGTTAACGACGGTTGCTGAAGTTTCCGGAGCAATTCGTCGGCGTGCTGCTCGAACAGCGTAAACAGACTTGGATTGGCGTTCAGAATGGGTGTATCGAGCAGGGGGGCATCCAGCACCAATACGGTTTCAGCTACGTCGAATACCAGCCGGGCCGGAGCGAAAATGCGCTCGTGTTCACGAATGTCGAGGGGGCGGGGGTAGGCAAATCGAATTTCCCGGGCGGTAACCGGTTGCCCGGTCAGCGCCCGGATAGCCGACAGGTAAATGGATAATTCGGAATTGAATACGTGGTCGGGAAAGATGATATCGTCGCTGATGATGCGCAGGGTCATCTCGTATCGATCATCGATCTGTTGCCCGGTCGTGACGAGACCCTCACAGACGATATCCTGATATTGACAGAGTTTTTCAAACGCCTTACCGAGCGTTGGGCAGTGCATCATAACATAGGCCAGCACACCCACCGAAACCGGATTGATCAGATTCCCCAGATGCAAGGGCAGGTAGGGGTCGCCGGTGGCCTGGATAACCTCCCGCCAGAGCGATTGCATCTGCCGGATCGGAATGCGGCCGTCGGGGTCGCGAAGCTGTTCGGGAGCGATGCCAACCGACTGGGCTATTGCATCCGTATCAGCGCCTTTCAGCCTGGCTGCAAATAGGACCAGATTAACCGAAGAAGCGGAAAGGGTGTCGTTCGTCGTCATGATGGACGAAGATACGACACCCTTTCTGAATTTGGTTCGCTACGGCGTTACCTATTGAACCTTGAAATCCACCTCAGTATCGGCCCACATCATGGCGACGGTTCCCTGCGGTTTAATGTCGATGGTAAACTTCTCCATGAACTCTTTGGCTTTCTTGGCCGGAACCGTCACCCGCAGTACGTCTTCGTCTTCCTTGTAGCTAAACGCCCCCCACTTCGGTGTTTTGTTGAAGATGACCGTCCATTCTTTTTCGCCCGGAATAGTAAACAGTGCATACTTACCTTTGGGCAATGACTTACCTTCAATTTTCACGTCGTCGGAGAACTCAATCGTCGTCGACTCATTGGCACCCGTCCGCCACACCTTACCGTAGGGCGCTACTTTACCGTTCGGGTCCCATACGCTACGACCTTTTACGGACGGCTGGCTGTAGTCAATCGTGACGGTTTTGCCGTTGACGGTTTCTTTTTCCTGAGCGGGTGGACTTGGCCGTTTTGACTTATCGTCCTGAGCGAACAACTGTACGGCTGCGAGCAGGAACACCGCAATAAAGGCTACTTTCTTCATGGTATTTTGTGTTGTTTGGTTGGAATTAAACCTGTTGACGACTCAAAAGTCGAGAAAGTGTCGCAAACTACCTATTCAGGCGCTGTTCAAATGTGTTCAAGTTTCGTCACACTGAGGATCAGTGGCTTGCTAACCGTATATTCTGCCGTAATGATTCGAGGTAGTCGGCCGTTTGCAGTAACCGACTGCCGTACCAGCTAAACAGTTCGCCATCGACCAACATCACCTGCGCCGATGGACAGATGGCTTGCAACTCCGCGATGTGTTTGTCTTTAAAGGGATACGGCTCGGATGACAGGAAAATACAATCTGGTCGGGCGGCTTGCAGATCGGTTTCGGAAATCGCTGGGTAGCGAGACAGATTGTCAAATGCGTTTTGAAATCCGGCGGCTTCGAGCATAGCGTTGATGAACGTATCGCACCCGGCAACCATATAGGGTTTCCGCCAGATGAAGTAGGCAACGGATACCCCCCAGCCCCCTGAAGGGGGAGCCGACCCTGGCATTTCCGGCTTTTCTCCCCGTTCAGGAGGCTGGGGGGCAATCTTTCCGAACGAAGCAGCAATTTGCTGGGCCATCCGGTCTGCTTCCAGCTCTCTCCCGACCAGCCTCCCCACCTCCCGAATCATTGTCAGCGCGTCGGCCAGCGTACTCATATCCGTTATGTGAACCGAGTAATGCCGTTGGAGTTCTTCGATCTGCTCGCGGGTGTTTTCCTCCTTATTGGCAATGATCAGATCCGGCTGCAACTCGTGAATGCGCTCGATGTGCAGTGTTTTGGTACCGCCAACGATGGGTTTGTCCTTGACCTTGTCAACTGGGTGAATGCAGAACTTTGTAATGCCGACGATATCTTCGTCTAAGCCGAGGTCAAAAAGCAGTTCGGTTTGCGAAGGAACGACGGAGATGATACGTTGAGGAAGCATTTGAAGATCTATTAACTATTGACAGGTCGCCCTTACAGGGCTTTGTTTAACACGAACACTAACCGGAATTTGATGTCAATTCCTCGCTAAAAATCGCTAAATTTGTTTAAACTAATACTACTCATTCGGTGAAGACAGCCACTGCAACGAAACCCACTAAACCCGCTAAAGAAACCCCCTTAAATCGGCAATATAACCAGGTTAAAGCCAAGTATCCCGGCGCTTTGCTGCTCTTCCGCGTCGGTGATTTTTACGAAACCTTCGGCGAGGACGCCATCAAAGCCAGTAAGATTCTGGGTATTACGCTGACCAAGCGGAACAACGGCGGAGCCAATGAAGAACTGGCGGGTTTTCCGCATCACGCCCTGGATACCCACCTGCCCAAACTCGTCCGGGCGGGCGAACGCGTGGCTATCTGCGACCAGCTTGAAGACCCGGCTCAGGCCAAAGGTATCGTTCGGCGGGGGGTGACCGAATTAGTGACGCCCGGTGTTTCCTTCAACGATAACGTACTGGATACGCGTCGGAACAACTACCTCGCGGCTGTTCATTTTGGGAAATCGGACGATCAGTTTGGTATCGCTTTCTTAGATATTTCAACGGGCGAATTCCTGGCGTCGCAGGGCAACTCGGCCTACATTGATAAACTGCTGCAAAGCTTCAACCCATCGGAGGTGCTGTACTGCAAGCGCAACCGGGCGGAGTTCGGCGGCCTATTCGGCGACAAGTTTCATACCTACACGCTGGAAGATTGGGCCTTCACCTACGACTTCGGCTATAACTTTCTCAAGCAGCATTTTCAGACGACCTCACTGAAAGGCTTTGGGATTGAAGGTCTGCCCGACGGTATCATTGCGGCCGGGGTAATCCTGCATTACCTCAACGAGACCGAGCACAAAGACCTGCAACACATCCAGCGCATTACGCGGCTGGAAGAAGATCGCTACGTCTGGCTCGACCGGTTCACCATCCGTAACCTCGAACTCGTTGCGGCTCAGCAGGAGGGGGGCGTTCCACTGATTCAGATTCTGGACCAGACTGTTACGCCGATGGGGGCGCGTCTGTTACGGAAATGGCTGAACCTGCCTCTTAAGGAGAAAGCCCTGATTGAGGAGCGGCTGAACATGGTTGATCTGCTGCACCAGGACGATGAGTTGCTGGAAATTATGGTTGGCCACCTCAAGCAAATAGGGGACCTGGAGCGTCTGGTGTCCAAAGTGGCCGTTCGGCGGATCAACCCGCGCGAACTGTTGCAATTGAAGCGATCGTTGCAGCACGTATTGCCGATTAAAGAACTGCTGATAACGGCCTTGTCGCAGAAGCCGGAATCGCCTTCGTTGAAAAAGTACGCCGACCAACTGAACCCTGTCAGCTTCCTGATTGACCGTATTGAGGCCGAACTGCGCGATGATCCGCCGACGCTATCGAACCAGGGAAATATGATTCGCTCAGGGGTGAATCCTGAACTGGACGAACTGCACAAGATTGCCTATTCGGGCAAAGACTACCTGTTGCAATTGCAGGACCGCGAGATTCAGCGGACGGGTATCAGCTCGCTCAAGATCGCGTATAACAAGGTTTTTGGCTATTACCTCGAAGTGACGAACGCGCACAAGAACCGCGTCCCCGACGACTGGATTCGGAAGCAGACGCTGGTCAATGCTGAGCGCTACATCACGCCGGAACTTAAAGAATACGAAGACAAGATCCTGAACGCCGAAGAGCAGATTTTCAGCATTGAGTCGCGGATGTTCAGCGAAATGGTTATGGCGGCTGGCGAGTATGTCGCGGCTATTCAGCAGAACGCGCGGGTGCTGTCGGTGCTGGACGTATTGGCGTCGTTTGCGCATATAGCCCTGAAGAATCGGTACGTTCGGCCGGAGATTACCGAGAGTAAGGTGCTGAACATCAAGGACGGTCGCCACCCGGTGATTGAACAACAACTGCCGCCCGGCGAGCCGTACATTCCAAATGACGTTTACCTGGACGATGAAACGCAGCAAATCGTAATCATCACCGGCCCGAACATGGCGGGTAAATCGGCCCTGCTGCGGCAAACGGCCCTGATCGTACTGATGGCGCAGTCAGGGAGCTTCGTACCGGCATCATCGGCGGAAATCGGGTTAGTCGACAAGATTTTTACACGGGTTGGGGCTTCGGATAACCTGTCGCGGGGTGAGTCGACGTTCATGGTCGAGATGACCGAAACGGCCAGCATCCTGAACAACCTCAGCGAACGAAGCCTGGTGCTGATGGACGAAATTGGCCGGGGAACGAGTACGTACGACGGCGTATCGATTGCCTGGGCCATTACGGAGTACCTGCACAATCACTCCGATTGCCGCCCGAAAACGCTGTTTGCGACCCACTACCACGAACTGAACGACCTGGCGAACGACAACCCACGGATTAAGAACTATAACGTAGCCGTCAAAGAGATGGGTAATAAAGTCATCTTCCTGCGCAAGTTGCAGGAAGGTGGTAGCGAGCACAGCTTCGGTATCCACGTTGCCCAAATGGCCGGAATGCCGGGCTCAGTCGTTAACCGGGCGGGGCAGATATTGAAGCAGTTGGAAGCCTCGCACATCCGCGAAGCGAACAAGGAAAAGATCAGCATGGCCGGCCCCTCGCAGGAACAGGAGATTGCGCTAAAGATTTTTGAGGCCGGTGATCCGAAAGCAGAAGCGCTGAAAGAAAAGCTCCGCGCCATCGATGTGAACCGCCTGACACCAATCGAAGCGTTATTGAAGTTGAACGAGCTGGCGAAGCTGGTGGAGTGATGAATCTTAATCTACAGTCAAATTGGAAAATACAGTAAACAACAACCCAATGGAGTTAACCATACTCACCGCCCCACTGACACCACAGGAAGTTGAATGGCGGGTGCAAAGCCAGACCAAAGACGGCCAGAAGATCATCGTCGTGCCGTATATCACCAACCGTTGCGTCATGCAGCGATTTGATGAACAGTTCGGCTGGTCGAACTGGCAGAATGAAATCAAGGAAATCGAAGGCGGCTTCCTCTGCACGATCTCGGTCGTCATGCCCAGCGGTATGATCGTCCGTAAGACCGACGGAGCGAGCCGAACGGACATTGAGCCCGTGAAAGGCGGTATCAGCGACGCCATGAAGCGCTGTGCGGTGCAGTTTGGCCTTGGACGGACCCTGTACGATTTTCCGCGGGTTTTTGTACAAACCACCGACAAATACATACCGGACTGGGCCACGCCGTTGCTGGACAAGATGGTGGAGAAAATCAACGCGGGCGGCACTGTTCGCGATGTGGTAGTGCTCAAACCCGAACACGCCAAGCCGGCCGCCAGAGCCGTTTAGCAAAAAGCCCCGCCAGCGCTGGCGGGGCTTTTTGCTGATCCCTGTGACATTTAAGCAATGCTGTGGATGTACTGCTCAAATTCCAGAAAATCCTCTTCTTTCATCACCCGCGGAATCTTGGTCTGGCCACCGAGCTTTTTGTATTCTTGACTCCAGCGGTGAAACTTCTCGACCGGAATCACTTCGGCTTCCACGCCCTTCAGCGATTTGGTGCGGGCAACCTTGTAGTTCTTGTTCAGTTCGCACAATTCGCCGTCCAGCGAAGCTGCCACGTTCTGATCATCAATGGGCCGGTTGGAGCCGATGAACCATTTGTTGATGTATTCGCCGTTTTTGCGTACAGCCGCGACTACAAACTCTTCAATCGCAATATCGTACTGATCCTGTAGCTTCTGCATCGCCTGGTTCATCTGGTGAACCGACAACTGTTCGCCCACTACGTTCAGAAAATGCTTGGTCCGGCCGGTAATTTTGATCTCCGACCGCTGCTTGTCAGTAATCATGACCGTATCGCCGATCATGTACCGCCACGTACCCGAAACGGTTGAAATCAGCAGTACGTAATCAACGTTCTCCTGCGCTTCTGCCAGCGACAGAATCGTCGCGTCCTGTTTCACCCGCCCATCTTCGTCCATGTTCTCGTTGGTGAAGGGTACGAACTCGAAAAAGATGCCATTGTCCAGAATCAGGGCCATCGACGACGTATCGGGCCGTTTCTGGGTAGCTAGATAGCCTTCCGATGCCAGATACGTATCAATGTAGATAAGCGGTCTGGCCAGTAGCGCTTCAAAGCTTTTTCGGTACGGTTCGAACGCTACGCCCCCCGACGTGTAGACCTGAAGGTTAGGCCAGATGTCGTGGATGGTATTCAGGCGGTTGTGCGAAATCACCTCCTTCAGCATCATCTCAATCCACGACGGGATGCCGCTGAGGCTGCCGATATCCCATTTCGGGGCTTCCTGCGCGATGCGATGTACGCGCTCGTCCCAGTCTTTGATCGACGCAATGTCGACCCCAGGTTTGTAGAATCCCCGGAACCAGGTCGGGAGGTTTGCCGCGCTGATGCCGCTGATTTCGCCCTCCTCGTGGTCGTCTTTTTCAATCAGGCTGACGCTGCTGCCCAGCATCATGATCTGCTTCTCGAAGAAATCGCCGGGCAGATCGAAGTTTTTCAGACTCATCACCTGCTGAATACCCGACTTGCGAATAGAATCGAGCATATCGTCGGTCACGGGGATGTATTTGCTGTTGCTGGTGGTGCCGCTGCTCAGGGCAAAATACCGCTGACCGCCCGGCCAGGTAACGTTCTGATGCCCTTCCAGCAGGTAATGCCACCAGTCGCCGTACATTTTATCGTAGTCATGGACCGGGACTTCCTGCTGAAACGCTTTAACTATGTCGTCGCTGTTGAGGATCTGGGTGAAGTTGTGTTTTTTTCCGAAAGCGGTGAGTCTGGCTTTTTCCAGCAGGTTTTTCAACACCTCGCGCTGGGCCTTCGCCGGGTCAGGTTCCGACGTAATGGAGCCGTAGACATCAATCGCTTTCTTAATTAACTCGCCGATAACAGTCATGGATAATTCGTTCTTGTACAAACACTGCCTGAATTAACCTGATCGACCGGGCTTTGTTCGGTTACCGCATAAAGTAGGGCCCTGGATACAAAAAAGCGGTCTGGTTTCAAAACCAGACCGCTCATCCTGAGGCACGTATTAATTACGCCACTGGCTCAGCTTTATAACCCGCTGTTTCTACGGCTTTTTTTACCGTACCAGCGTCGGCACCTTCGGTTTCGACCGTCAGCGTCCGGTTGGGATCTTTCAGGTCAACTTCCCATTTCTCGATGCCCTCTACAGCGTTGAGGTGGGGCGTAACGGCAGCGACACAGTTGCCGCATTTTATGTTGGTTTTGAATTTCAGCGTTTCCATGAGGTTGTATTGTTGATTCTGATTTTGACTTAACTACAGTTTGAAAGTTCTCAGTCGCAAGCTGTTACTCACAACCGATACGGAACTCAGTGCCATCGCGGCCCCAGCGATCATGGGGTTCAATTGAAAACCGAAAATTGGATACAACACCCCGGCCGCAATCGGAATACCAATCAGGTTGTAAATAAACGCCCAGAATAGGTTCTGCCGAATGGTACGTACCGTCTGGCGCGATAGTTTCAACGCTTTCGGTACCAGATTCAGGTCGGACGTAATGAGTGTCATCTTCGCTACGTCCATGGCAATGTCGGAGCCTTTACCCATCGCAATGCTGACGTCGGCCTGAGCCAGTGCCTGCGAGTCGTTGATACCGTCGCCGACCATCGCTACGATCTGCCCTTTGTCTTGTAAGTCTTTCACGAAGGCGGCTTTGTCGGCCGGTAGAACCTCTGCCCGAACGTTGTCAACCCCGACTTGCTGAGCCACAGCCTGCGCCGTTGCTGCATTATCGCCTGTGAGCATGTACACCGTAATGCCTTGTCGTTGCAGGTCGGCTACGGCTTGCCGGGAGGTTTCTTTCACTCGGTCAGCGATGGCCAGAGCGGCCAGCACCTTCGTTTGGTTGGCGAAATAAATAACCGTTTTGGCTTCCTGCTGCCATTGATTGGTGAGGTCCTTCACTACGTCCGGAAGTTGCAGTCCACGTTGCTCAACCAAGCCCCGGTTACCAACCCAGAACCGTTCGCCATCGCGCTCGGCCGTAATGCCCTGACCGGTCAGGCTGTCGAAATTGCTCATCGCAATCCGTTCGACAGTCTGCTCAGACAGCGCTCGCACAACGGCTTCGGCCAGTGGGTGCTCCGATTTCGCTTCCATCGACAACAGCACGGATTGGTACGTTCTCTGTTGAGTTGGCTCGATTGTCCAGGACCAGTCCGTTACGTCGGGTTTGCCTTCGGTAATCGTCCCGGTTTTATCCAAAACGACGGCCGTTACGCGCTGACCAAGCTCCAGGCTTTCGGCGTCTTTGATGAGGATGTTGTTCTCAGCTCCCTTACCAACACCAACCATAATGGCGGTTGGTGTTGCCAGGCCCAGCGCACACGGGCAGGCAATGACCAGGACCGTAACGGCGGCTAACAACCCTTGTGTAAAGGCATTGTCTCCCCCTGCTGCTACCCAGGCCACTAAGCTAAGCAGCGCAATGCCAAGCACAATCGGTACAAAGATGCCCGCAATTTTGTCGACCAGCTTCTGCACCGGTGCTTTGCTACCCTGCGCTTCCTGCACCATGCGGATAATCTGGGCCAGGATCGTGTTACCACCAACCTGCTCGGCTATGAACTGGAAACTACCTTTCTGGTTCACCGTTCCGGCAAAGACCCGATCTCCGGCTTTCTTCTCGACCGGTACCGGCTCCCCGCTGATCATGCTTTCGTCCACGAACGACTGGCCGTTAGTCACGCGACCGTCGACGGGAATGCGTTCGCCCGGCCGGACGATGATGGTTTGTCCAACAGTTACCTGCGCTATGTGAATGTCCTGCTCGGCGCCATCAACCAGAACGCGCACCGTTTTGGGTTGCAGACCCATCAGCTTTTTAATAGCCGACGACGTATTCGACTTAGCGCGTTCTTCCAGCAGCTTACCAAGCGAAATAAAAGCAATAATGACGGCCGCGGCTTCAAAATACATATCAGGCGCAAGTCCGCGACTTGTCCAGTATTCGGGGTAAATTGTATTGAAGGCGCTGAAGATAAAGGCAATGCCAGTCGACAAGGCCACCAGCGTATCCATGTTGGCTTTGCCGTGACGCGCCTGTTTGAACGCGTTAACGAAGAACTGCCGACCAAAACCGAACACTACCGGGGCCGTCAAAATCAGAGAGCCCCAGCGAATCAGGGTATGATTTACGCCGGGCAGCTCCATAACGAACATGCCCAGAATCACGACCAGCGCAGCCAGCACGGACGCACCGATGGTTTGCCGTTTCAAGGCTACGTAGCGCCGTTGCTGGGCTTCTTCCTGCTGCCGACGGGCCTCTTCTTCGTCTTCAATAACTAAATCGTAGCCGATGGACTGCACCGTCTGGCGCAGAGCCTCGGGGTTTGTCGCCGTATCGTCGTATTCAACCCAGGCCGATTGATTCGCGTAGTTTACGCCTGCGTCGCGTACCCCGGCGGCTGTTTTCAGCATGGATTCCACACTGACAGCACAGGCTGCGCAACTCATTTCTAATACCGGGAAGGTTTTCTTAACTATATGTCGGTTGCCAGCTTTTCCGGCCGGTCGAACCACGGTTTGTGCTTCCATACCCTTACCTATTTTGGAACAGTTCTGAGCGCTCAGAACGGCCCATCATTTACATAACAAAGGTACGGCCTTTGGGGTGCACAAAGTATTACACAATTCGAGAGAGAAGGTACAGGATTGTCGGCTAGCTGGCTGGTTATCCCGAACCTACCCAATGCGGCTGAACAACCTTACTTATCCATAAAAAAAGCAATAGCCTGGGCCACCTCCTTCGGGTGTTCTTCCTGTGGAAAATGCCCGCTTAAGGGTAGTTCATAGACCTGGGCCTGCGGAAAGCCGCTTCGAAACTTAACCAGTTGAGTGGGTTTGATCAGCTTATCCACTAAACCCCAGATTAAAAGCATCGGTTTGTTTTCAAGCCGGCTTCTCTGTTGCCATAACTGGTCAAACCAAGCCTGATCCTCAGCCAAAGAACGAGCAAAAGCCAGGGGGCAGTCCGGCTCGAAAGCTTGCGAAAGGGGTGTATGTATTGCGCTCGAATCGCCTTGGTCAGTTTATGCTGTCCAAACGAGGCTGGTAGCAAAAAACGGGGAGAAACGTTCAGGTATCGGTACAAAAATGGCAACAAGGGACTACGAAGCACGGCTTGAATCCGTCGGAAATCGGCATCTTCCTGGTTGCTCCAGAGCCAGGAGTTTAAAACTACAAGCTTGCGGATTCGTTGCGGGTGCTCTAACGCATACCGGAATCCAATCGGCCCTCCGAAGTCATGCATGACCAGGGTGATATCGGTCAACTGAAGTTGATTTATGGCTTTCTCCAGAGTTAAGCTATGATTTAACGTAGAGTAATCATAGGTAACCGGCTTGTCCGATAAGCCAAATCCAATGTGGTCAAAGGCGATACAGCGAAACCGATGCTGAAGGTTCTTGATTACGTTCCTGAAATCAAAACTCCAGGATGGGGTGCCATGCACAAAGACCAGCGTATCCCCCGTGCCTTCGTCGATGTAATGCTGCCGATAGCCGTTGACCATCAGGTAACGCGATTGAAACGGATACTCATGCCGATCCACCCAGTTTGGTGTTGTGTCTTCCATGATCTGTTATGATTGGTAAGACAAAACAAGCTGACCCAACCCAAACAAATGTTGGTGTAAACCAAGCTAATCCAGGCGCACGGAGTTGAACAGTTTGCTGAAATTAGTCGGATCGATGTGTAGATAAGAAGCAATATGTTTATGCGGAATCGTCAGCAGCAGTTGCGGACTACGGGCGGCAAAGCTTTTGAAGCGCTCTTCGATTGACAAGGCATGCAACTCAAGGTGTCGATGAATAACACCTGCCAGCGTAGCCTCGGTTAGCTTGCGGAACAGCCTTTCTAACGCGGGCGTATGATCAAAGATACGGAGCAGTTCATGGTAGGTGATAGCGAGAAACTCACTATCCGTTAAACATTGCAGGTAGTGTTCGGAGGGCTTCTGAAACGAAAAGGAGTCGGGAATGGCTGACAGATTCGGCGAGTGAGTGAAGACAATAATGTGCTGCTTGTCGCCAACAATGGCGTAGGACATTTGTATGCCCTTTCGTACGAATAACAATTCGCGCTGAATGTCTCCCGGACAAACAATATAATCGCCTTTGTTATAAGCTTTAAACCGTAGGCAGGCCATTAGTTGGTCAAATGCATCAGCTTTAATGTCGTAAAAACGGCGGAAGTATAGCAGAAGATCAATTGGGTAATCCATTGATGAGGGATTTGTACCGATGCTTATTGCTGTGTACACGCCACCCGGCATGGCGTATACACAGCATCAGCTTTCCTAACCTTATTGTGAGGTATTACTCGTAGCAAACTCGATATATCAGGTTCATCGTTCTGTTGAGCATTCTGATTGTAACGCCTAGCGACTACCCCCGCCGAGCATGGCCGGAGCCCCCATGCCCTGGCTCAGTGCCAGCAACCGCTCACTTAACGTATTGATGGCTTTCTTGTACCGCGCTTCGAGGTCCGGTAGGTTGGCTGTTGACTTTAGCGATGCTTCATACAGGAATCCCGGTAGCATCCAGGAAGCGTAACCGCTGTACGGGTCCGACGACGCGTAAAGCGACCGGTACCACGCACCAAATGCCATACCTTTCGGGTCGATGAACGACTGCTCCAATTGTCGTAACCCTTTGTTCAGCTCGGCCAGTTTATCCGTACGGCCGCTTTTCAGGTACGTCTGTCGGGCGTTTTCGCAGGCGTCAGCGTTCTTTTTCAACTCGGCGACGGCCGCTAATAGCGGTTCAATGGAATACGTAGGCGAGTAGGCTTTAATGGCTTTTTCGGCCGCTTTCAGGTGTGTTGCCAGATCGGTTGGATAGCGGGCGAGGTCGTAGGGCAACAGGTCGGCATTGGCCAGCCGGAGCGACATGGTACCAACTACCTGCTCCACCATCGGGCCCATCTTGTACGTTGGGTCGGCAAACTTGTCGTAGAAAAACAGATCATCGTTAGCCGAGTGATAGAGCGTCGGGCCACCCGTTCCGGCGTTGAGCGACGGAATACCGACGTGCATGTACGGGCCGATGTGGTCGGAACCACCACCCAGGTTGCCGATAACCGGTTCGTTCTCAGCAACGGCCGGGGCCGACGAACCCGTCACGCGGGTCGAGCCGGGCTTGGCTCCGCTCTGCGCCAGCCAATGCTGGTAAACCGTTTTGTTGGAATCCGGATACTGTACGGTCTGTGTGGCTTCGATCAGCAATTTTTTCATCGACGGCGACGCACTGGCCCCAAAGATCCGGCCCGATACGGCCGCATCGTAATTCATGTAGGCAACGGCTTTCTGCGTCAACTCATCGCGGAACTGCTCCGACCATTCGGCCGAGCCAATCACGCCAAATTCCTCAGCATCCCAATGGGCGACTTTGATGGTTCGGCGCGGCCGCTGACCCGCTTTGGCCAGCTTGCCTAATGATTCCGTCATGCTTAACAGCATAGCCGTGCCGCTGTTGGGGTCAGTTGCGCCGTATGACCAGGCGTCGTAGTGGCATCCGGCAATGATCCACTCGTCCGGGAACTCGGAGCCTGTCAACGTACCCACAACCTCATACACCCGCGTGATGGCTTTCTCCTGCTGCACTTTCAGGCGTACTTTCAGACTTGAGCCACCTTCCAGCCGGTACGTAAACGGCAGACCACCCTGCCAGCCGGCCGGTACGGCTTTCGCGCCGGTCATGCGCTTCAGTATCTCGACGGCCGAACCGTAGGGGAGGGGCGTCACCGGAATCTTATGGAGCGCTACGTCCTTCGGATCAAGTCGCTTGATTTTGGTCTTGCCGTCCATCGGCAGGGCTGGCTCGAACGGTGTCAGTGGATCACCCGTGTACGGAACCGTCAGCAGAGAGCCGCGCTGGATGATGCTTTCGCTGGGTTGTGGACCTTCCGGAAAGGTGAGCCCTTTCATGTAGCCACTGTCGGCGGGGTCGGTGTAGATAATAACACCCGCGGCACCGGCGGCCTGGGCGTGCTGGGCTTTGTAGCCCCGGAAGTTTGCCCCGTAGCGGGCCATCACGATCTTGCCCTGCACCGAAATACCCATCGCTTTCAGGCGCTCGAAGTCTTCCTTCGTACCGTAGTTGGCATACACTACCTCCGCCGTTACGTCGCCGGAGCCGGAGTAGGCATTCCAGCCGGGCATCACGCGCGGATCTTTGCTGTATTTGTCTTCGGCGAAGATGTACTCCCGAATGTTCAGCGGCTGCCGAACCGGTTCAACCAACTCCACGGCAATCTCGCCGGGGCCTTTGGGGAGGTAGATGTCGTGCGGGTAAATGTCGACCTGCCAGCCAGCCTTGCGCATGGTTTCGGCAATGTAGTCCCGAACGCGCTCATTTTCGGGCGAACCCGCTACGTGCGGGACGCTGCTGAGTGCTTCAAGGTGTTTCTTGAACGCTGCTGACGACTGTTGTTGCTTAAAATCGGCTTCCAGTTTGATCTGGGCTTCCTGGCGGCCAGGTGCGAAACCAGTCAGCGTTTGTGCCTGTGCTGCGCTCAGGCTGAGGCTGAGCGCCAATATCCCGAAGCGGGCGATACGTGAGGAATGGTGTTGCATTGATACAGGTTGTTCAGGTTAACGTGGGTAGGAAGATACTGAAAATAAGCGAGTAGATTTAGCCGGATACGCAAAAAGGCCGGTTCCTACGTAGGAACCGGCCTTTTTGCATGGTGTCAGATTATGAACCCCACACCACTGAGTAAAACAGCGGCTTACTTCGGCATCGCGAAAATAGCCGGATCGATGGGTGCATTGAGCGTCAGCTTCGTCATTTTGGCAACGACGGGAGCCGGTAGATTAGCGCTCGAGATTTCAGCCGTAAACGGCACCGTCAGGCCGTCGACCTGCTTGAAGTCTGAATACGTAGCGACGGCTTCGGCCTGCTGCCCCTGCGCATTGATCAGGGCTTTTGAGCCGAGCAACTGGTACGTATTAGCGTCGATGTAATAATTATAGGTGCCTTCGGGTTGGGATACCTTGATGTTAAATACATCCTTTTCGTTCCGCTTTTCCTTGCCGACCAGTTCGTACGGGTATTTATTTTGTTTGAGGTAAGCCAGTTGCGTGCCGAGAATCTGGCTGTTGGCTTTCGACAGTTTCACTTCCTCAGGTGTCATCTCCTTCGGGGTGGTGCCGCCCATCATCGGGTTCACGGCCCAGCCTTTGTCGCCATCAACGACGTTGGTGATTTGCTGCCCCATGATCGAGAGATCGCTCCGCGACGATTTGCCGACCACAACGGCAGTTTTAGCGGTCAGCTCCTGACCCATCACCGACATGGTCTGCTCGTACTGAGCCGTTTTCACCGCGTTGATTTTGTCCTGTCCGCCCAGTGCGGCAATGTGCTTGGTAAGCACGTCATCGGCCGTTTGTGCAAACGCAGCCGCTGGAATCGCCACAAAGGCAAACAAAGCAATCAGTTGTTTTTTCATGAATAGTTGATTGTAAGCAGAATCAAAGATACCTATTTAACGAAAAAAGGCATTCGTTCGATACTCAGATTCTTGGGCAGCGAGCGAAAAACGGAGTTGGTAGTGGCTCCGTCTGGCCCGTACGTTACAAGTCCATGTGGCGGGACTCCAGCCGGTGCTTAGCCAGCTCTTTTTTCAGGTCCTCCGCCAGTTCGGCGTACTTCTTACCGTCGGAGGTGTCGTAGTCGTTTTTAACGAGACCATTGGCTTCTTCGATGGCTTTGTCGGGCTGGTCGAGGAAGTAATACAGCTTGGCCAGGTTGTAGTAAGCTGAGTACCGCATTTTCCGCTCCTGTTTATCATCCCCGGCGTATTTGGTTTTGAGCGTCTGGAAGTATTCTATCACCGGCTGTAGGTTCTGCGTCAGCGTGGCCACCGACTGCGTGGCCGACATCGTCTTCATCAGGTCTTTGACGGCTTTGATGGCTTCCTGCTGCACGTCGAATTCGGGGTGTTTCTTCGAATCCAGAATCCATAGGTGTTCCCGGTTCTGCACCGGTACGTAGCCATACCAGCCGTTCAGGCTGCCGTTCACTGCCTGAATGGCATCGTTCACGTACTTGTTGATCAACTCCGTTTTGATAGAAGCCTGATTCTGTTCAAAGTAGCGGGACGCATCAATGCCCGAAGTAAACTCTTTGGTAGTGTACGTTATCTGGCTGGGAAACAAGCCACTTGATGTGAGCGACTGGTTGGCGGGGGCCTGCTGGGCAGAAACCGTTACGGCCTGCAAAAACCGGTTGGGTTTAGCATCTTTGTCAGGTTCTTCGGTACGTTTTTTGGCGGGAGCATCGGTGCGGGGGCCGTAGATCCGATACACACCGCCGGCGCTGTACGTCGCCGTCAGGGTGTAATACGTCGTCCGGCTGGTTACCTTGCCTTCTTTGTCTTTATTCTCGACCGTTCGCGTGCGCATATCGGTCTTCTCGAACCGGACGTTCTCGAACCGTACCTGAACGCCCACGGTAGGGTTCGATTCGGTTTTCTGATAGCCAAACAGCCTGATCTTTTCGTAGATCTCGGCTTCGGGATAGGCCGACGCAACGGTGGCGGCTGTTTCGACGCGAACGCCGTAGGAACGCTGATCCGGTTCGACAAACTCCCGCGGCAGACTCAGGTAGCTGACCTCAAAATAAAAGCGGTCGAGGTCCACTTTCTGACCGAGACCGAGCGTAGTGATCAGACAGAGCGCAGCCAGCAAGAGCAGGGCTTTGCGAGTACAGGTAAAAAGAAGCATAGATACGATGGAGTAATAGCGAAAGAACAAACGTAGGGACATTCGTTGAGTTTGCCGCCCGTAAGTTCGTAATCGGCAACTTTGCGGGTGGCCACTTGTCACTTCAATGCCGGTTATCTATATTCATCCATTCAAAACAATTAACAGAACCCACAATGTCCGTTACGTCCCGTTTTCAACTCTCCGCCATGATGTTCTTGCAATTCTTCATGTGGGGAGCCTGGTACGGCCAGATGAGTAAATACCTGCTGACACAACTCAACGCAACCGGCGATCAGGTTGGGAATGCATACACGGCGTTTTCGCTCGCCATGATTGTCGCGCCGTTCTTCGTCGGGATGATTGCTGACCGCTATTTTGCCGCCCAGAAAGTGCTGGGTGTCCTGAATTTAGCCGGGGCTGCCGTGCTGTACTTCCTGATCCAGGAGCAGAATCCGGATACGTTCTTCTGGCTGATTCTGACGTACTGCCTGACCTTCGCCCCGACGCTGGCCCTGACAACGTCCATTGCCATGCAGCAGATGACCACTCCGGAAAAGGAGTTTCCGGGTATTCGGGTGCTGGGTACCATCGCCTGGATCATCGTGACAAACATCGTGGGTTTCTATGGCTTTGGCGATAAGGTGACAATCTTCCAACTGTCGATGTATACGGCGGTTGTATTTGGTGTTTTCTCGTTTTTCCTGCCCAACACCCCACCAAAGCAGACTGGCAATGCGTCGTTTGCGCAGATTATCGGGCTGGATGCGTTCAAGCTGTTCAAAGACCGCTCGTTCGCTATTTTCTTCCTGTCGTCGGTGTTGATCTGTATTCCCCTGTCATTCTACTACGCCATGGCAAACCCTTCGCTGACGGACGGCGGTATGCAGAACGTAGAGAATAAAATGTCGCTGGGGCAGGCTTCGGAGGTGATTTTCATGCTGCTGATTCCGCTGGCCTACACCCGGCTGGGCGTCAAGAAAATGCTGATTGTCGGTCTGGTTGCCTGGATTGTGCGGTTTATCTGCTTCGGTTATGGCACTGTCTCGACGGAGTGGATGCTGTACATCGCTATTGTGTTGCACGGCGTCTGCTACGACTTCTTCTTCGTAACGGGCCAGATCTATACCGACAACAAAGCCGGGGCCAAAATCAAATCGTCGGCGCAGGGACTCATTACGCTGGCGACCTACGGTATCGGCATGGGTATCGGCTCGAAGCTGTCGGGAATTGTGCTGGATATGTACACCCGCCCCGATGGTACAAAAGACTGGACGTCGGTCTGGCTCGTTCCGGCGGGTATTGCGGCCGTAGTACTCGTGGTGTTTGCCCTGATGTTTACGGATAGGCAGAAGGCCGTTCCGGCGCAGGAAGAACTGGCCACGGGGCCGCTGTAAAAAGCGCTGTTTTAATTGCCTAAAAAGGTCATAGAGCAATCTGTGACCTTTTGCATTCTTGAGAAATTTGCATTATTTGACAATAGGTATGGAAAGAAAGCGCATTACATTGTACAATGACCTCAACGAACCGCATAAGCGGCAGGTAGAGAAAGGCGCTGCTGAAACGCCCAAGGAACGATATGCAGGTTTCTTTAGAATGCAAGCACGCCTATGGGCATTAAAAGGCCGACCTAGTATTGTCAAGCGCATAACTATTAGTAAGCCTTCATGGATTTAGAGAACGAAGAGTTTAGATTGTTTGCCGAAAACGCTCAAAGGACTCAGCTTAAATATCTTGTGATTGGCGGCTTTGCTATGTATCTGAATGGGTTGTCGCGAAACACGGAGGATGTCGATATCTGGTTAGAGCCAACCCAGGAGAACGGCGGGCGATTCATTGAAACACTCATCGGTATGGGTTACGATGAATCAGAAATTGAGGTAGTAAGACAGCTTGATTTTACGGAACCCCAAGTGTTTGGATTGAATAATTATATCGATATCCTGACCTATGTCCATCGTAAGTTCGATTTTAATGAATCGTATGCCCGTTCGCGATCATTTCAAAACGATCATGGTCACACGATTTATTTTCTGCATCTTAATGACTTACGTGAGCAGAAGGTAGTGGCTCATCGAATGCAGGACTTACGGGATATTATAATGATTGACGAATTCATCGCTCAGCAAAAACAGTTCGGCGAATCTGAGCAGTAAAAACCTATAATGCAACTCATTTCCTACAACATCAACGGCATCCGGGCGGCTCTGCGCAACGGCCTTGCCGACTGGCTGACGCAACATAATTTTGACATCCTGTGCTTTCAGGAAGTAAAAGCCACGGCCGATGTGGTCGACCTCTCCATATTCGAATCCCTGGGGTATCGTTACCACTGGCATGCGGCCGAGAAAAAAGGCTACTCCGGCGTTGCTACGTTCTCCCGTATTGCCCCTGATAACGTAATCCTTGGCTGCGGCATACCGGCCTACGACTGCGAAGGGCGAATCCTACGTACTGATTTCGGCGACCTGACGCTGCTGAACTGCTACTTTCCCTCTGGCACAACCGGCGAGGTCCGGCAGGGCGTTAAAATGGAGTTTCTGGATGATTTCTACAACTACGTACAACGACTGCGGCAGGAGCGGCCGAAACTCATTGTGGTCGGTGATTATAACATCGCGCACAACGCCATCGACATCCACGACCCTATCCGCAACAAGAATACGACCGGCTTTCTGCCCGAAGAACGGGCCTGGATGAATAAGTGGTTCGGCAGCGGCATGACTGATGCGTTCCGCTACAAACACCCCGACGAGGTTGCGTACAGTTGGTGGAGCTACCGAGCCGGTGCCCGGACGAATAACAAAGGCTGGCGCATCGATTATGTTTCCGTTACCGATAATCTCCGCGACCAAGTGGAAGACTGTCGGCAATTACCTGATGCCGTGCACGCCGATCATTGTCCGGTGTATTTGTCAATGAGCGAAAGAGTGAAAGAGTGAAAGAGCGAATGAGCGCGTGAACAGCGAGCCTCCTTTCACTCTTTCACCACGCTACGGCTACCCTCCGCGGCTGCGGTCCGATTTCGCTCTTTCACTCTTTCGCTCTTTCCCTTGTTGACACCGTGTATTATCTCATTTACAAACCATACCTGATGCTGTCGCAGTTCAGCCGGGAGGGCGACAAGCCGACTCTGGCTGATCTGGCGTTTGACTTTGCCCGGGATGTGTATCCCGTAGGGCGGCTCGATGCCGACAGTGAGGGATTATTGCTGCTCACGAGCGACAAGGCGCTCAACCACCGGCTCCTTAACCCAAAGTTTCGGCATAACCGGACGTACTACGTTCAGGTGGACGGCCAGATTACGGACGAAGCGTTGCAGCAACTCTCGGACGGGGTGACGATCTCGGTAGATGGCAGACCGTATCCTACGCTCCCGGCCGACGCTCGTTTGATTCCCGAGCCGACATTACCGGACCGGAACCCACCAATCCGGTACCGGGCTACTATTCCAACGTCCTGGGTGGCTATTACCCTGCATGAAGGGAAAAATCGGCAGGTACGTAAAATGACAGCGGCCGTTGGCTTTCCCACCCTCCGGCTGGTCCGCTGGGCAATTGAAGGGTTAACTGCCGAAGGTATGCAGCCGGGGGATGTACGCCCGCTGACCAAATCGCAGGTGATGGCTGGATTGCGACTCAGGTAAAAAAGGTCACGCACCGACCAGTCGGTGCGTGACAGATGAGGTTAAAAAGGGAAGGCGTAATTAAGTTGGAATATGGCGTAAATAGAATCGAAAAGCGCTGTTGTTTGTGTACACACTGATAACCAGAATACATCAGAAGCGATTTAATCCAGTTGGCACTGACAAATCTGCAAAAAAATAGGGGGTAGCCGATGCAACGGTAAGTGAAATGCGTATTTTTACTTATAGCAAACCGGAATAGTACGTAGGAAAATGCAGTTGTAGCCGGTTTTTGATCCTGAAAAGCCGATAGTCAACTGAGCTGATGCTTTATCCGTATGCCCACATCCGCTGATACGCGCCTGATGATTGATGGTATGCTCATCATGATGGCGCTTTATTCGCTGCTGAGTTATTTTCAGCAGCAGAAACCCATTTATTGGCAGTATGCCCTGTATATTGCCTGCATGGTCCTCGACTTTCGGCTGAGCGATATTGGTTATGCGCTGCCCGATTATCAGCCCGGGGCCTATTACCCCGAGACCCTGGCCGAATCAATTGCCTATATTCTGTACATTCGCTTTGCCATTCTGCTCATTGACTTGAGCGAACAGGCCCCCCGGACGTATTGGCTCATGCGCAGCCTGATCGGTGTGTTTGCCGGGGCATTACTTCTCGATACACTGCTCTGGCTGGTCGATGTATCGGCCAATGTTCGCAGTACAGTGTACATGGCAAACCGACTGCTTATTTGCGCCATCGCCTTATACATTGTCCCGCAGATCTTCCGGCTGCGTAAGCCCGTCGTATCGTATTTCATTGCCGGTACCCTGTGGCTGCTGATCGGCTCCATCATTGCACTGTTCATGAATTACCTGCCCGAGTCGTGGCTGTTGCAGGGCAATAACGCCCTTACGTTCCCTGTCACTCCCCTGCAACTGGGCGTGGTGGGCGAAGTGTTGTGCTTTACGCTCGGGATGTCGCTGCGGAATCGGGAGAATGAACTTGAAAAAATCCGCTATCAGGAAGAGCTTATCGAACAGCTCCGCGAGAATGAACGCAAGCAGGAGAAACTGCAACGGATTCGCGACGATATTGCCCGCGATATTCACGACGATGTCGGGTCCGACCTGAGCAGTATCAACCTGCTCAGCCAGGTTGCGGCTCGTCAGGTAGACCAGCAGCCCGACCAGGCGAAGGCCACCCTGAAACAGATCGGGCAAACGGCCAAACGGGTGGTGGCGTCTATGCGGGAGATTGTCTGGAGCCTGAATTCGACCCAGACGTCGCTGGAAAGTTTTACGTTCCGGCTGCGCGAAACGGCACTTGGCCTGTTTGAACACCAGCCCACGCAACTCCACCTGACCCTCCCTGCCAACGATCCGGCGTGGGTACTGCCACCGGATGGTCGGCGCGACCTGTTCCTGATGGTAAAAGAAATGCTGCACAATGTCATTCGCCACGCACACGCTCCTAACGTATACGTAACGGTTGGCGTTGAAGACCGTGTACTGTGGCTAACCGTTCGCGACGATGGCGACGGGTTTACGCCCGGCCCGGATGCGCCCCGCTATGGTAATGGTCTCCGGAGCCTGCAGCAACGTGCCGCTGACCTGAACGGACAACTTACGGTGGAGTCAGCGCCGGGCGCCGGTACTATCGTGTCGTTTCGCTGCCCGCTGTCGGTCGAAGAACTGGAGGTCTGGTAGTTGCCGGTGTTTTGGCTTATGGCCAGGCCGGAAACTGTTCATACTCGACTATTGGCTAAATTTCAGTACCTTACCGATGTCCAACCCCTTCCTCTATGCGGAAATTTCCGAAACATCCTTCCGATGGAGACCTGATTGCAGGTATCCGGACGGGAGGCTCGCAGCGACGGCATTTTGAGAATAAGCTCTACGAGAAGTATGCCTACCTGATTCGATCCGGCACCCACAAACATCGGCTGAGCGAAGATGACACCGCCAGCGCCTACTCCGATACAGTCCTTTCCGTAATTGAACACGTCACCATTGGGCGCTTTGAAGGTCGTTCTGAACTCAAAACGTATATCTATCAAATATTTACGAATAAATGTGTTGACTTAATTCGTAAAAAGACGACTAACCGGAGTAGTGTTCATGATGCCCTGTCGCTCGACGATTCGTTCACCCAGTTGCCCGACGAAGCGCGGTCGGCGCTGCAAAGACTTATCGCACAGGGGAGTGTGGAGCGCCTGCAGCGACATCTGAAAGACTTAGGCGACAAGTGCTACACCATGCTGATGGCCTGGGGCGAAGGGTACTCCGACGAGGAGATTGCTCAGCAAATAGGCTACAACACGGCAGCCGTGGCAAAGACCAGCCGGCTCAGATGCCTTGAGCGCCTGCGGGCGGTCTGGACCCAGGGAGTTGAATAGCGGTCAGAACCTGGCTTGTGATCGACCACCGGTTTAATTGATAAGAGTATGGATGATTTTGCAATAATTGAAAGTTACGTAAACGGCCAACTGTCGCCGACGGAGAAAGCCGCGTTTGACGATGCGCTCCGGAGCGATCAGGCCCTGGCCGACGCCCTGGCGTTTTACCTGCTGACGAAGCAGGTAGCGCAACAGGAAGCCCGTGAGCAGCGCCGGGCCGAATTTGAAGCGCTACGGCACCAACTGCCCGACACCGCGTTTGTGGAAGAAACCCCCGTGCGACCATTGTGGGGCAGTACGTCCGGCCGCTGGATTGCCGCAGCCGCCAGCATCGTCTTGTTGTTGGGGCTGGGCTGGTACTTTGTGCGTTCCTCAACGGGGCTGGGCGATCAAACCGAGGTAGCGGAAAATACGGCGCTGAACGCCCAGATCGATCAGTACATTGAGGCAAACTTCACAACGCTGTCGCCGTCGATGAGTGGCGAAGCCGATAGCCTGCAGACCGGGGTAGAGTATTTCAATACGGGTCGACTTGCCGACGCCGGCAGGGTATTCGACGGTATCCTCCAACGACAGCCTGACAACGACACGGCATTAAAATACGCGGGCATTGTTTCCCTCCGGCTGGGCAACTACGACCAAGCGATTACTCAGTTTCGCCGGTTAAGCCAACTGGATCTGATTAAAAACCCCGGATTATTCTACGAAGCCCTCGCTTACCTGAAGCGCGGACAACCGATGGATAAAAGCCAGGCTGAAAAATTGCTTGACGAGGTGATTAATAAGAACTTGGACGGTAAGCAGGAGGCTGAGGAGTTGACAAAAGCAATCCACTAACACGTGTATACACCATGAAACGCTCACCTTCTGATCTGGAAACAGTCTACCCGTTGTCCAATCTGCTCGTTCCTGACTTGATCCCTTACGTGTTGAGTCCACAGCAGCAGAGTCAGGTATTCCCAAAAGGCTTCACGATTGACAAACAACGGCTGCTTGTACCGAACGAGTACATAGTAGTAGGCGAAGGTTTTGTGATGAAGAAGGGGCAAAGGCTGAGCCGGTTTGAAGATCCGAACTACCTAAAAGTGGGCGAGACGTATCAGATTAGGGCGGCTCAACGGGGTAGCATTAACGTTCGCGTCATTAAACGCTGCTACTGCGGAGGCCAGGATGCGGTAGGATTAGCTTTGCTGCAGGAGGAAAAAGCGAATACGCCACTGGTTGAGATTGATACTGTAGGTAAGTGGGAGATCTTTGATGCCAATCAACAACTGATCGGTGATTTACACACCGGTGACGGTAATCCGCAGGGAAAATTAAAAGGCTACCCGAATGCCTACGGTATTGGACCCGCTGTTTCAACCGAGCAGACAATTCCGGAAATTACTATTTCGGCCAAGCCCGAAAAACTGACAAGTCAAAAGAAGCTACCGATTAAAATAGCCATAATCGATTCTGGATTAAAGGCGTCAAAGCGCAGCGTAATTAAGGGGCAAACGTGTCAGAATACGGATACCGGCTGGAATTTCATTAATAACACGAGTGATACGGACGACACGCACCCACAGTGGCACGGTACGCGTATTGCCTCCATCATCCGTTCTGTTTTTGACGAAGCCACCTTGGTACCTATTAAGGTATTCAATGATGCTGGGACCTGCGAATTCTTCGATGTGTTGTGCGCCCTGGAATATGCTCGCAACATTGGCGTCAACATCGTTAACGCAAGCTGGTCGTTCAGTGCTAATCCGGGTAATCGAATTCGTTTGCTGGAGTATTTCATTGAACGGTTAACCCAGAAAGGAATATTCGTTGTCTGCGCAGCGGGAAATGCTATCCAGTACGTGCAGGACCAGAATGGAAAGACGTTGCCCCTGGGGGGGAAACATACGCCCTGGCTTTTCCCGGCTTGTTACAGCCAGAGACGTGTAGCCGGCAATACGACCAGCCCCCACTTCAGCGAAAAGGTGATTACTGTCACGACCGTCGGGCGGACGAGCTTTTTGAATGCCAGAGAAACACGAAGCCGGGGGGCCGTGCAACCAGTAGAGGACCTGTTCCTGGCCGAAAACTTTTCCAAGCGCTTTGTTGACGTGGGTGTAGTGGCTAACTCGGGGGGGCAATTCGTGCTGAGAGATACCAGTTTTGTGGCTCCCGGTTTCACGCCGGCTCCGGGTTCTTCTTATGCCACTGCCTATTTCTCCGGGATTCTTGCTGAAGCAATAAACAACAACGGTCCAATTCGTTCCAAAGATGTATTATTTGGGCAAGTACCGCCCGAAACCGGCGATGTTGATGTAGATCGGGGCATTCGGGTAGGGTATGTTCGTAGGTAAACGCACGTATGATACGGCTGGTCAAACAGGTTGTGTTCACTGGGTTGCTCCTGATGGCCGGAGGGCAGCTAAGGGCGCAGACGTCAAGGACTGAGCTGCAAAAAGCTGCGACTGATGTTGCCAAGAAGTCATCACCTTCCGAACAGACCCGAAAACTTCCTGTCTTCATCGCAACTTGGCAACGGCAGGGCTATGGCATCGATACCTCATATGTGCGGATGCATCTGAATGTAGCCAAAGCGTTTTACCTGACAAACAACATAGACAAAGCTATTGCCTATTGCAAGCAGGTTATTCGTTTTTACGCGTCAGAATCGACCGCTTTCCTCGATCCGGAGGATTGCCTGGCGGCTTACTATCGCTTGTGCTATTTTCAAAATGAGGTCGGACAATTAAAGGCCGCGCGCGAGACCGTGTTAAGTGGCCTGCGTTTTGGTCAAAAATATCCCAAAAGCGAGTGGGTAGCCTCTTTGTACAGCACGCTGGCCTACATCTATAATGTAGAAGGTGATTTTGAGAAAGCGGCTCAGATCGGCGAGCAAGGTGCTCAGATTGGGCAATTGGCTGGTGACAGGGAAAGTCGAGTCAACTGTTTATTTGAGGCCGCCAAAGCTTATCGCTCTTTAAACCGAGTAGCCAGGGCCCACCAGACGATTGATCAGGCCATCCAGATCATGAAGACGTCGGGGGTGAAAGACCGGGATGATGCATCGCTTGCGTTGTATTACGACTTGAAGGCGACGCTATATCGGCGCGAACGAAAATTCGACCGGGTAAAGGAGTACTTTGATAAAGCGTTGGCCATTAATATCTCGTTGAAAGATACCACGGGTATTGCCAACTGTTACGTCGATCTGGGTAACTACTATTTTGAAACCAGACAATACAGCCAGGCCGAACGGGTATTGACTGAAGCGGCCCGTATACACCCAGCCTTGATTAATCGGGCGCGGGCGTTGAACAACCTCGGGGGGGTATACTGGAAGCAGGGGCAATTCAAAAGAGGGCTGGTTGCCTACCAACAGGGAATCGAAACATTGATACCCGGCTTTGCCGGAAAAACGAACGTACGGGTGTTGCCTTCCCTGGATGCCGTTCGCTTCTGCCCGCACAAGGATTTTCTGCTTTCTATCATTCAGGATAAAGCGGATACCTGGCTCGATTCGGCAAAAGCTACGGGCAGTCAACCATGTTTTCGACTGGCTTCCGATACGTACAAACTGGCCGATAAGATAATTGATTTTATGCGCTGGGATCATACCGGCGAAGGATCGAAGCTGTTCTGGCGGGAGAAAACTCGCAGTATGTACGAACGGGCTATTGAGACCGCTTACCGGCTGAAGGGCCCGGCCCAGGCGTTCTATTTTCTGGAAAAGAGCCGGGCCGTCATGCTGGCCGATAAGTTGAATGAACTAGGAGCCAGGCAACAACTAACCGAGGGGCAGATTGAAGAGGAACAACTGCTTCGCCGGAACGTAGCCCAGCGGCAGGAGGAACTCGCTGCCATACCACCCGGCGATAGGGTTGCTTACAGCAAGGCACAAACCAGCCTGCTCGACGAACAGGATAAGCTGGACAGTTTTCTGAAACGACTGGAAGTTACCAACCCGTCCTACTACCGTTACCGGTACGACAGCACTACCGTTTCGCTTGCTCGGTTGCAAACGTACCTGAAGGGCAGGAATGCTTCGTTTGTCAGCTACTTCGCGGGCGACAGTGCCTTCTACGTGTTGCGGGTCAGCAAAGACAACGCCCAACTGATCTGCCAGAAAGCAAATGGTTACACATCCGATGTCAAAGCATTCATGGCGCTGCTGTCAGCGTCGGGTACGATCAACCAGCGGCCACTGTTCGCGCGTTTCTTAGCGTTGGGGAATGGGCTTTACCGGCGATTACTCGCTCCGCTACAGTTGCCGGGCGGCTCGGTTATCGTATCGCCGGACGGTGGCTTTTTGCCGTTCGAGGTGCTTAGCGAATCGGCTGATCATCCAGCGTTTGCCATTAATCGCTATGCGTTCAGCTATGCGTATTCGGCCCGGCTGCTGCTCAGGGAAAGCCCGTCTCGTTCGTCGCTCATGGCCGGAATGCAGGGCGGAGATTTCCTGGGCATCGCGCCCGTGCGGTTCGCTGCCAGTCTGAAGCAAAATACCCTAAATGGGTCGGATGGGGCCCTGGAGGCCATTGCCGGGCGGTTTGGGGTGCACACCTTGCTGACGCACGAGGGAGCGACACGCGGGGCATTTCAACGCGAGGCACCCCATTACCGCATTATACAGCTATTTACGCACGCCGTGGCCAATGATGCCGATCAGGAGCCTACGCTTTATTTTGCCGACTCAACCCTGAAACTGTCCGAACTAGGCGATGGCCGGCTACCAGCCACGCAACTGGCGGTACTGACGGCCTGTAAAACCGGCGTTGGTGTTGACCAGCGGGGTGAGGGTGTGTTCAGTCTGGCCCGGGGGTTTGCGGCTCTGGGCGTTACCAGCGTGGTCAGTACGCTGTGGAGCGTTGAGGATAATGTAACCTACGAACTGACGAAGCTGTTTTATCAGTACCTCGACGAAGGCTACGAAAAAGACATCGCTCTCCAGAAAGCCAAGCTGGACCTGGCGCAGTCGGCAGACCTGCTACCGAACCAGTGGGCTGGTCTGATTCTGATCGGCGATACCCGCCCCCTCGAACGGGCCAGTCCGTGGCGCTGGGCGGCCGGTCTGATCCTTGTTGCCGGAGGGAGCTGGGTTTCTACCCGGTGGGCCAGGCGTCGACAAAAACTAGTTTAGTGTCATACCATCGCCCAGTTTGAACACCTCTTTCAGGCATTTGGCCGTCAGAATGGCGTCTTCGAGCGCATTGTGAAAATCGCCTTCCCGCTCCAGACCAAAATGCCCGGCAATGTCGCGGAGGCTCAGGCCGCGCGGTACCGGCTGGCCGTTCCTGCGTAGAATCCGAAATACAAAATAGCTCAATGTGTGCAGATCGACCAGCGTTCGGGAGTAGGGCCACTTCAGCTTTTCGTAGCGGTAGGCTTCTCTCAGAAAGTTTATGTCGTTGATGACGCTCTGTCCGCAGATGATTACGTTCCGCAGGTAAAACTCGTTGTCGGTTGTCTGTTGCGTTTTGCGAATGCCTAATTGCTTCATGACCCATTCCTCCATCTCGGGCAGTACGTCGTAGATCATGGGTGCATCCTGAAGGTCGGCCAGCGACAGGTTATGAATCTTTTCGGAGTGCGACGAAAAGGCCTCTTCGTTTTCAGGGTACACGTTAGTAAGGTATTGTCCCTTCTCAATCCAGTTGTCGTCGAACAGAACAGCACCAATCTGAATGATCTCGTTATAGTCCGGTTCCGGCCCGGTCATTTCGAGATCAAGTATTAAAAATGGCATATGAAAAATGTTACGTTTTTGTCAGAAAGTAAACGGATTCAATTTTTGAAAATTTTCTGAAAAATAGTCCTGAAATTTTTACGAACTGCTCTGAAAGGCCTATTAAGCTACTGATTTAGTGGGGTTTGTGGGGTAATTATTACCAGGCTGTCCTGATTCTTTTGATGCCCGGAAAACTCCTTCGGCGATACACCCGTGAACTTCTTAAACGCCCGGTTGAACGTCGCCTTTGAATTGAAACCACACTCCAGCGCAATGCCCAGCAAACTCAGGTGTGCATTGTCCGGGTTGTTGACCTGCTGTTTAAACTCCTCAACCCGGTACTCGTTCACAAAGTCATTGAAGTTTCGACTCGTTCCCACATTGATCACCTGCGATAGTACCGACGAATTCGTATGCATTCGTCGGGCCAGATCCGACAGGGATAGTTCGGGTTCGAGGTACGGTTTTTCGTTGGCCATCAATGTCAGTAATTTCTGTTTCCACTCCAGAATGTCGGGATTTTGTACAGCCGCGACCGCGTTGTTATCGGGAATAGGTAATGAATCCTTTTCTACAGTTACTCGGTCAGACGTATCGTCGGACTCACTGGTTGGCGTTTCAGAAAAGACCAGTCGCCGGGCAGGCTGAGGCTGGCTGTAGCCGGTGATACTGACATAATAGATCAGGACGGCCCCGAACAGTTCATCCCACCAGTCCTGCCAGTACGTTAAGTCCAGCCAGATGTCGAGCAGTGTAACCGCAAAACTGATAACTGAACTCATGGTGAGTGCCAGCAGAAAATTGCGGAACCAGTGGAAACTGATCGCTTCGGTGTTAGAGAACTGCGTTTTGATCCAGGCACGGTACTCCCGATAAAGCCGTAAGGAAAGGTACAGGTAAACAATATCCTGAATCGTGGAAAGAACATACGTAATGTCTTCAATGTGAAACGGGTAGTGTACTGTTTCTTTCCAGCGTTCGACGAACGCGGGTCCCTGCAAAAAGACGATGATGTGGTAGCTACTTTCGACCAGAAACGGGACGGCATGCCAAAGGTCGCGCCGACTGAACCGGAAATCGGCGTTGAACTGACTTTTCAGGTAGAAATAACACAGCGGAGGAAACAGAAATCCGAGCGTGCGCGGAAAGAACTCCAGTTCGCGCCAGAGGAACTCCAGGCCGCCGAAGCCCAGCATGTACTCCCAGATGTTGAAACACATGCCGACCAGCACCCAGCCGAGCAGGATGTCGGACAGCCGTTCTTCGCGCCGACCCCGTACCCAAAGGAGGATGGCATACACCCAACCCTGCAAAAAGCCGAAGAGCAGAGGGGTGGAGTAACTGTTAAAAAAAAAGCTCATGCCAGAAAGTGGGCCGGTTGAGTGCTGTAATATACGGATTCCCGTCTTTTTCCGCTATTCGGATAGGAACGGTATGGACGTGATTCAATCGGTGTAACGCATGTTGAGTGCGTTGTCGCCCGACAGCGTCAGTTTCAGAACGGCCATCGCCTTGCCGGAATTGGTAAAGAGGGCAGCCGAGCCGGGTTTGTAGGTCAGCGTCCGTTGCTCCGTGGGCCGAAGCTTATCCAGAGGAATCACTTTCCCGTCGTGCTGGCGCTCCGCCAGTTCGACCGGTGCGCTCCCTGCGTTTCGCATACGGATGGTAAAGGCTCCGTTGTTATTTCCGCCCACAACAAACTGCCTGCCCGGGTCGATCAGCGTCGTTGAATCGCTCAGGCACAGTAACCAAACGAGTGAAATCAATGCGGATTTCATGACCTTCTGTTTTTTAGCGTTGATTTAATTGAAAATGTCATACGTAAGACCGGCGTCAGACCGCTTTACGACCAGAAAGGGTTTACCTGTGTCGATACGGTCGCCGTTCATGACGGTACTCACCTGTTGGTCGTCGGCGAAATACACTTTTGTACCGATTGGGAATTGACGCTTCGTAACCGCATAGGGGGCGAGGGTAAAGATACTGGTGCCATTGCCGCGCTCGCCGGGTTTGTACGTAATGAGCGCAACCTTTCGGAAGCCGATGCTATTGTTCCTGAACCGAACGCTAATCTCGTCGGCAGTACGTTCGGACCTGGGCTTAACACGGGCTGGTGGCTCCGGAACGTCCGTCGTGAGGGTTTTACCGGCATCGTTGGCCGTAACGGTCAGAATAAGCGGCCCATTCGTTTCGCCGTCCTGGCTGAAGTAAAGTTTCGAGCCGACCGGCCAGTTCTGCGGGGTACGTTCGTTACGGTTCATCGTAAACCCGTAGGCAATGCCGGGGCCTTCAACCCGAAACATGCGGTGGTAGCCCAGCGTATTTTTGAGCACAAAGGCAATGCGCTGGGGACTGGTCTGCGCAAAAAGACTGATGCTCATGAGGAGACAGACGGAGAGATACGTAAGCTTTTGCATGGGTTGATTAGGAGTTAGTTAGCGCTTTTAACTTTGATTCGTTCGGCGTCCTCGCTGGCGTTACGCTCGCGAGCTTCCTTGATTTTCTGACTGCCAAACCGGTAGCTGAACTGCACCTTCGCCCGGCGACTTTCCCATTTGCGGTACAGGTCGAACTGCTGCGGGCCAAAGTTCACCGACTGCGCCCAGCGCATGGTGTTGAGCAGGTCTTCGACACCCAGCGTAACGGTGCCGCGCTCATGAAGCACTTTCTTCTGGACGCTCAGGTTCAGGCTGCCGAGTCCGCGATTGTAGAAGATGGTCTGCTGGGTAGGGGCGTTGTAAAACCCTGACACCTGGAGTGTAATGGTCTTTGGCAGCGTGAACGTGTGCTGCATGTAGGCGTTGAACCCAAGAGCTCTGGCATCCAGCGGCCCCTCGTCCAGCGTAGCCACGTAGCGGTTCCAGGTAGCCCCGGCATATACGTAGCTGTTCCACCATTTGGTAAAAGGAATGGGGGTACTGACCGAGAGGCTGAGGACATCGGCCCGGCCAACGTTCTCAACGGTCTGGTACGTAACAATGCCTTTTTGGTGGGTGATATTCGTGAAGTAATCAGTAGTGGTGCTGTAGCCCAATTTCAGCGTGGAAGCCCACTTGTAGGTATAGCCAAGTTCAATATTGTTGGTGTACTGAGGGCGCAGAAAAGGGTTTCCTCGTTCGCTGGTGTATGGGTCGATCTGATACACAAACGGGTTCATGTCCTGGTAGCTCGGCCGCCCGATTCGCCGACCGTAGTTCACCTGAATCAGGCTGTTCTGCGTAGCTTGATACTGCACAAAAGCGGTTGGAAATAGGTTCAGATATGTTGTGTCTGGACGATTTATGAACCGCTCCCTGAGGTCTTTTGACACTCCCTTTACATCGGAATGCTCCGCCCGTAGCCCGGCCTGAACCGTCCATTTTTTCAACTCTTTTTGAATCGATACGTACAGGGCGTTGACGGTCTCGCGGTAGTTGAACTGGTTGGTTCGGTTAACGTCGGGCGTCGTTACGTCGGGTGTTGTCAGACCGCCATCCTGGAGCAAAAACGCCAGCAGGTTGTTGTCTGTGCGCACGTTCGTACGTTTGAAACCGGCTTCCAGCTTGGTTTGAGCCGCTTTCCAGACTTTGGTCAAATCACCTTTCAGCGTCTGGATGGCAATCGTCGTGGCCGCGTCGAAGACGTTGCCGGTTCGGCGGGTTAGTTGCTGGTCGGCGTTGACGTAGTCATTTGTAATACGGCTGGGGTTATTGTTCGAAAACCGCGTATAGTCGGCATCCAGGTTCAGTTCTAGGCCCAGCGTGTCGGCGTAGCGATAGTTCAGAGCCGCGTTGATCCGACTGTTCTGGTTTGGGTTGTCATTGCGGTTCACCAGGCTGGAATCGATCCGACCGGCTGCGTTCCTAATCTCCGTCGTGCTGTACGTACCATACCGATTGTCGGCCGCGTTGCCCGTTAGCACGATACCGACGGTCTGGCGGCTATTAATAAAATAATCGGCACCCAGCTTGTACGTGTAATTGTCCCAACCGTCGGCATCGTAGCCTCGCTGCTCGAAGCGCCGAAATACCTGATTGGCCGTAATGTTTCGGTTAATGGCGATCTGGGTGCGCTGGTAGCCGCCAACCCAGCCGACATTACCGAACAGATTCAGGTTGTTGCTGCGGAAGTTCAGATCCGTAGCCGCATTCCGGCGACCATGAATGCTCTGCGAATAGCCAGCCGCCACGCTGCCGTTCAGCCCCAGCGACTTGTCCCGCTTGAACCGGATGTTGATGATACCGGCGTTGCCCTGCGCATCGAACCGGGCCGATGGGTTCGTAATCAGTTCTACCTTGTCGATGATCGACGCGGGCGTTGATTTAAGCAGATTGGCCAGGTCCGCGGGCGAGAGGTTTGCAGGCTTGCCATCGATGTAGACATTCACGCCCTGCTTACCGGCCATCTGAATGTTGTCGTTCGGGTCAATAACTACGCCTGGCGCTTGTTGCAGCAGTTCATACGCTGTTTTGCCCACAGCCGTTGCGTCGGCCTGTACGTTCAGCACCGTTTTATCGACCTGTTGTTCCACAGCCTGCTGGCGTGCTTTCACCACTACGGTGTTCAGCGTGTTAGCATCGGTGGCTAACTGAATCGGCGAGAGGGTGACGTACTGGTCGGTCGCAACCGTGAAAACGGAGCTATTGGCATTGGCCCGTCCCACAAACGACGCCTGGGCGAAATAACGCCCGACCGCTACGTTGCTGAATGTAAAGCGACCAGCTTCGTCCGTAACGGTTCCTTTTACAAGTGACGAATCGGTAGCCGAAAGAAGCTTGACGGCGGCAAAGGGCATCGATTGTGCAGCAGGATCGGTGACGGTACCCGTTATGGTCTGGGCCACCAGGGGGCTGCTCAGCAGGAGCAGGAGAGCAATGGTAGAAAAGCGTGCCATGTTGTGAGCCATTCGTTCGTGATTGATGGCTCAAAGGTGGCGGATCAATGGCCCTCCGTTCGACTCAATGAAATTTGAGACGTCCCAGATGATGATTTGAGACGGATTAGCCAGGTGGAAAACGACGAGTTACAGAAAGTTTAAGGTAAATGAGCGGCAGGAGCGTAAACGGTGCCCTTAAAGTCCACCGAATAATTAATTAGATATAGAGATGTTGTAAGCTTGTTAACTATATTTTATTTTTCTATAATACATTTTGTCAGCCTAAAAAATCAGCAAATGTATGGATAGTCATCCGATGCATTTACCGATGCATAACCCCCTGAACCCGTTTGATGAAGGACTGCCGTCGACGTTGTCGGCCCAGGAAATTGATTCATTAAGTACCACCCCGAGTGCCAACCTGGCTGTTTTACGTACTAAAAACTGGGTATTTACATCCTGGAAACCACCCGGTTCGGATTGTTTGCTGCACCGCGGGAGTCTAACCTTATTCGAAGATGGTCGTATGCTGTTCTGGGGAGATGTCAGCAGCGAGGACGCCAATGACCAATGGCGGGATGTATTCTTTGATTTTCGGTCGGGTTCCGATGCGCTGCTGGTTCGGGTAGGGAGCTTTTCATACCTGATGGAGGAGCGTCAGTGCCGGGCTGAAGCGCCCTGCCGCTGGATGATTCAGACGGCACCAAATACCCAATTGGCCAACGGATTTGAACAGATTGCCGTCGTTGGTATGAAAGCCGGTGGGTTTATTGGACCCGAGGATTATCTTTGAGTATGAGAATTACAAGGTTCGTATGAGCGGTATCGCAGCACTCTGTTGGATTTTTTCATTAAGTAGTGTTTGTATTGATGATACCTCGAAAAGGGCAACAAAACAACGTGTCGTCCAATTTGACAATGGCACCAATACGTTCGAAGTTATTTTTCATGATCGTCGTAGAAAACTGGCAACACTACGAAGTTTTACCAGAACAGGTCTGCGGCTATCCGAAGAACATTATCTCAACTTCACGTTAGGCATCAAACATGGACAAACCCGCTATTGGTACGAAAACGGGCGGTTGCGTCTGACCTGTGACTACAAAAAAGCAATGGTCAACGGACCATTGCTGACGTATTATGAAGATGGTACATTGAAGCGCAGGGAATATTACCGCCAGGGTCAATTAAAAACCGGTCAATGCTTCGCTCCGGATGGAAACGTAACGCCATGCTTACCATTGATACGCAGGGCTGAGTTTACCGGAGGAAAAGAAAACCTGCTTGATTTCCTGCGTAAGCAGCTTGTTTATCTGAACGTCGATCTGATCGATTCGCCCGCCTTTATTATACTGGAAGCGACCATCCGGGAAGACGGCACGGTGTCGAAGATTACATCACCGACGGAAGTAGCGTACCGACCAAAGGCTGAACAAGTGGTCTATCAGCAGTTTATCGAAGCGCTACGGGACATGCCTCCCTGGCAGGCTGCCATGCTGGATGATATGCCGATAGCCGCGAACATGCAAATCAGTATAATTCTTCGGGACAAGAGGGTGTATCAGGTTGGTTATGGAATTAGCTCGTTTCAGAAAAACATACCGTAATGAGCTTGATTATGAATATATTTCAGCTTGCCCGGTAAAAGCAGAGACGCTGCTTTTACCGGGCAAGCTGAAATGAAAAACCAATAGAATAGCTTCAGGAAGGAACCCCCAAAAAACACCGTCGGTACTCAAAACCAGAGGGTCTGGTAGTCGAGATGTTTATCCGAAAAATTTGCCGTCGCATCCTGAATAAGCATGAAGGCCAACGCCAAAACCACTGCCGGGACGGTCACTTTCAGATTAAGTGAACGGATTGCGACGTTCATCGCCACTTATGCGCTTGTAGCGCATCGATTAATACGTATCCAGTTCCTGAATCCGTCTCAGGTGGCGGCCCCCTTCAAACGGAGTGTCGAGCCAGATCCGGATGAGCTTCAGCGCCGTTTCTTCGTCCATCATCCGCTCGCCAATCGAGATCACGTTGGCGTCGTTGTGCTGGCGGCCTAACCGGGCTGATTCTTCGTTCCAGCAAAGAGCGGCCCGAACGCCTTTGACCCGGTTGGCGGCTATGGCTTCGCCGTTGCCCGAACCTCCCAGTACGACTCCCCGTTCGACCTCACCCCGGGCTACGGCCTCGGCGACCGGCCGTATAAACAACGGATAATCAACGGGTTCTTCCGAATGGGTACCCATGTCGGTAACCTCGTGGCCAAGGTCGATGAGGTGTTGTTTGATGAGTTCTTTGTACCGAAAGCCGGCGTGGTCGGAGCCAATAGCGATTTTCATAAGACGAATACAGGCAAAAATTACAGGCCAAAAGTAACGGAAAGTCGGGCAACACGAAACCATAATATAGTCAAATTTGTACCGCATAGCAGGCGGGAGTATCTTGCACCGCCCTGTCACCTTTGCAGGTGGCCTTACCTGAACGGCAACTGCCAACGTTTCGCTCCATGACGTCTACTAACCAACGGCCAGCGGCCACTGTCCTGTTCATCTTTGGGGGAAGCGGGGATCTGAACCTCCGCAAACTAACTCCCGCCTTGTATAATCTTTTCATAGACAAGTACTTGCCCGAGCACTTCGCCGTAGCCGGCATCGGTCGAAGCAACTACACCGATGAGTCGTTCCGAGAGCGATTGCTGGAGGGCGTACAGGAGTTTTCGCGCCGTAAAAATGGGCCCGAAGATTACTGGACCGACTTCGCGCCCTGCATCACGTATCTTCAGATGGACGGGAGTGATGAAGCTGCTTATGTAAAAATCAAGGATTTTGTCGATCAGAAAACCAGCGAATGGGGCGGTCAGCCGAACATTGTATTCTACCTGGCCGTAGCTCCGCAACTTGTTCCTGGTATCGCTACCAATCTGGGGAAGCTGGATCTGTGCCACGACAAAAGTCACGTTCGGATTGTGGTTGAGAAGCCATTCGGACACGACCTCAGAAGTGCCCACGAACTGAATGAACTGCTGGGCGGGCTGTTTGCCGAAGAGCAGATTTACCGCATTGACCACTACCTCGGCAAAGAAACCGTGCAGAACCTGCTGGCGCTGCGGTTTGCCAACGCCTTGTTCGAACCAATCTGGAACCGGCAGTACGTGGAGCACGTGCAGATTACGGCCGCCGAGACGGTCGGGCTGGAAGGCCGGGGCGGGTACTACGAGCAGTCGGGCGCGCTGCGCGATATGATTCAGAATCACCTGCTTCAGATGCTCTGCATGGTAGCGACCGAAGCACCGGTATCCTTTGATGCGAACGAGGTTCGGAACAAAAACGTGGACGTATTAAACGCTATTCGCCGGATTACTCCCGACCGGGTGAAGGAGGTCGCCGTCCGGGCGCAGTACGGTTCCGGCGAGGTTAAAGGGAAGCAGGCTGCGGGCTACCGGCAGGAGGAAGGTGTTAACCCCGATTCACGGACGGAAACGTTTGCGGCCGTGAAGCTGTACGTCGACAACTGGCGGTGGGAAAACGTACCGTTCTACCTGCGCACCGGCAAATTTTTGCCCGAAAAGACAACCGTTATTACGGTTCAGTTCCGGCCGGCTCCGCACTACATGTTTCCGGCCGAAACGAAGCAGACATTCCAGCCTAACCGGTTGATGATCAGTATACAGCCGGATATGGACATTCGGCTTCGGTTCCAGGCTAAACGACCCGGACAGACGCTGGAGATTGACCCGGTCGAGATGGTGTTCAGCTACCAGACTGCCTTTAAGGGACAGCAGCCTGAAGCGTATGAAACGCTGCTGCTCGACGTAATGGCCGGTGATGCGACGCTGTTCATGCGGGCCGATCAGGTTGATGCGGCCTGGGAAGTCGTTCAGCCGATCCTCGATGCCTGGGAAGCCGACACGTCGTCGGAACTGCCGGCCTATGCGCCCGCTACCTGGGGGCCAAACGAAGCCACAGCGTTGATTGAAAAAGATGGATTTAGCTGGGTGAATGATTAATCGCGTGGGGCATGGGGCTGAGGGCAGGGGAATAACCCTTACCCTTAGCCCTATGCCCCTTGCCCCAAGCCCTAAGACCCAAGCCCATATGCAGTTAATTGTCAAAAAAGACCCTACCGAGCTGGCGCAGGCCGTAGCCGACTGGCTCGTTACCTACATCAATGACGTGTTGCAGCGTCAACAGCGGTTTACAATCGCCCTCTCGGGTGGTAGCACGCCCGAGGCTCTGTTCAAACTCCTGGCCGAATCGCCGTATCGGGAAGTGATTCCCTGGGACAAACTTCATATTTTCTGGGGGGATGAGCGCTACGTCCCTCTCGATGATGACCGGAGCAACGCCCGTATGGCGTACCAGACCCTGCTGAATCACGTACCGGTTGAATCGACGCAGGTGTTTGTCTGGCAAACCAATCAGGACCCTGATGTAGCCGCTGATCGGTACGCTAATATCCTGCATACGTACTTCGACGGCTACAGCCGGACATTCGACCTGGTGATGCTGGGCATGGGCGACGATGGCCATACGCTTTCGCTCTTTCCCGGTACGGAGGTGGTACACGAAGAACAGGACTGGACAAAGGCGTATTTCCTGGAATCGCAGAACATGTACCGTCTGACGTTGACGGCACCGGTAGTGAACAAGGCGGCTGCCGTAGCGTTCCTGGTCGCTGGACCCAAAAAAGCGGCCCCTCTGAACGAAGTGCTCCACGGCGACTATCGGCCCGACATGTACCCATCCCAGGTAATCCGGCCGACCGACGGCGAACTGTACTGGTTCGTTGACGAAGCCGCGGCAGCGCAGGTACAACCGTCGTAGGGCGGTTGGTCAGTAAAAGCTTTCAATTTTCAGAATCTGCCGTTCAACGTGGATCGGCACTACCCGCCGTTTGGGTAGCAACGACAGTAAAACGCGTAGTGCTGCCCGGTAGCCTTTCCGAACGTTCTCATCGTAGCGGCTGCGTTGCTGAATGTGCAGTGTATGCCGCAGGGCGTAGTACCACGGCCGACGGAGCCAGTAGTACCAGAGGGTGTCGCGGGTCAGAAGCTGGATGCGGTGCGAACAATCACGCACGGGCGACGGGTAATGGCGGCATACCATATCCTCGGCATAGGACAAACTCCACCCGCTGGCCAGCATATCGACCGAGAATAGCCGTTCTTCGCCCGCAATGGCAAACTGTTGGTTAAAACCGCCCATCGCCAGAAACGCCTGTCGGCGGATAACGACCGCACAGCACACAAACCCCAGAATGGCCGGACCAGGCAACGGTAACTGACTGGTGAGGGGGCTGTCGCGCATGGCTTCACAGACCGGTTCCAGCCGTTCTTCCTCACCCAGCAGTACTTTGCCCGCCAGAACGCCCAAATGGGTGTATTGCCGGAAGTAATGCACTGCTTTGGTTAATGCGCCGGGCTCCCAGAATGAATCATCGTCGCAGAAAGCAACCAGGGGTGTCTGTGCCGCCCGAACGCCAATGTTGCGGGAGTTCAGCCCCTGGTTGGTAGAAAGGGCTACTACGTTCACGGTCGGGAACGCAGCCCGAACGCGCTCTGGAGTACCGTCGGTAGAGGCATTGTCAACAACGATGATCGGCGGCTCTTCGGGTAAGGCCACCAGATGGGTCAGTGTCCAGAGTAAGGTTTCGACCCGGTTTCGGGTAATAATCAGAACGGAAATGTCGGTATTCATGGTCAGGTTGCTCAAGTGCCTTGTCAACCGGGCCGATGAAAGAATGTTGACAAAGAAGAGCGACGGTGCCGTAGATTTACCGAATAGCCAATCAGCGTCGATTGGGTTTACGTTTTCCACGCGTTTCGCAGGAAACGCAGCCAGTTTTTAGAGAAAATATTCTCAACATCCTCCGCCGAATACCCTCGTTTGGTCAGCAATCCCTGCAGGTTTTGTAAATCGCTGATGGTGTCCAGATCGGTCGGTGACTGCTCGCGGCCGAACGTACCGTCGAGGTCGGAGCCAATGGCACAGTGCAGCGAATTGCCTGCGATCTGACAGATGTGGTCGAAGTGGTCAATCACCGTTTCGAGGGTGATACCAAAATCGGCCGGATTGCTTTGCCGTTGCGTAAAGCCCGGTTTCAGCATCCAGGCGTCGAAGCACCCGCCGATCACCGCTCCCCGTTGAATCAATTGGTTGATCTGATCGTCGGCAAGCTGGCGTTGGTGCGGCACCAGCGCCCGGCAGTTGTGGTGACTCGCCCAGACCGGCCCCTGATACAGATCCATCGCTTCGGTAAAACCCTCGTCGGTTAGGTGCGTTACGTCCAGGATTAGGTTCAGCCGGTCCATTTCGCGGAGCAGGTCGCGGCCTATGGAGGTCAGCGGTCCCGTCAGCCCCGTACCCGGTGCGTAGCGGCCGGTGCTATAATGAGCCGGTCCAATGGCCCGAAGCCCGTAGGCATAGGCGGTTTCCAGATACGACAGATCGACCAGTGAGTCGGCCCCTTCGAGGCTGAGGATGTAGCCTACCGGCTTGGTTTCATTCGGAATACTGGCATCGAGCCAGAGCGCTACGTGTCGGTCGAGCGAAGCCCGGTCGGTGATCTGTACCATTTCCTGAACACCGTCCGGGCCCGGCAACGTCATCGCTTCGTACCACGCCCGCTGGGCCTGGGTCATAGCCCAGGCCTGATGCGGGGAGTTCCAGCCGGCTCCTGGTAAAATACCCCCCTGGCGAGTGGGCTGATTAAACCGGGCGATCTGCGTAGCCACCACCAGACCGATGCTGCCCCGGCGGAGTTCCGGCAGCGAAACGGTGCCTTTGGCCCGGTCGATTTTGTCCGTCATGCCCGCTTCCGATGCCCGGATGGTACTGACCGACTGCCGGTAATCCCGGTTCCATTCGATGGCATTGAGCGCCATGTCGAGGTGAGCATCAATCAGGAACATGGCGACGGCTACGGTAATTTGGCGACTACGTCGATTTCTACCTTGATGCCGTTACCCAGCACCGACTGCACCGTTGTCCGTGCGGGTTTGATCCCGGGGAAGTAGCTGGCGTAAATCTGGTTATATACTCCAAAATCGTTGATGTCGGCCAGATGGACGGTACTTTTCACAACGTCGTCGAACGTACAGCCGGCCGCTTCCAGAATCCGCCCGACGTTTTGCAGGGTCAGGTGGGTTTCGGACTCGATGGTGCCCAGCACAAATTCACCTTTAGCGTAATCGACCGGGCCCTGGCCGGAAACATACAGCCAGCCGTCGACAATAATGCCGGATGAATACGCGCCGGTTGAGAAACCTTCTTTTACGTCGGGATGGTGTACCTGAATTTTTGTTGCCATGTCTAAAGTTTGGTTTGCGCCCGCTAAAGTAGACGCTTTATCGACATGACGCGCCGGTTGTTCTAAAATTAGGGTCAGACGATCGGCTCATCCAGCACCACGGCTTTATCGAGCCCGCAACGTTCCATGAACTCGTTGGTGAACACTTTCCGGGTGTCGTTGTCGAGTAACTGGTTTCTGGCCAGCAGCCATGCATCCACGCTGGCGTCGCCGTACATACTCCGAATCCGTTGTGCATCCAGGTTGAAGTTGACCTTACCCCAGTGCAGTGTGTACGGAATACCGAGCGCTTCCAGGCGGTTCCAGGTTTTTTGCAGGAACTGCCGGGTTTGCTTCGACTCGATGCCGTCGAGTTCCAGCACGCACGTAACGGGAAAGCGCGTGAATCCTAACGTAGCGGGTGTTTGTTTGACCCATCGCAGACCCAGCACACCCGGAAAAGCCGATTGTTTATTCAGGCTGATGATCTCTTCCAGAACCCGGGGGCTGTCGGTAGCGTCGATCCCAATGGCCGCGCTGGACGCTTTGCCCCGAATGTTGGTATAGCCAAAAAAATCGGCCATCGTTCCGACCCAGCCGTCGGTATCATCCAGCGCCTGTGGATACAGCGCATTGACCATGGCCGGTACCAGCTTGACCGAGAAGGGCTTCAGGTTGTCGAGCAGCGTCTGGATCAGCCCCATCGTATCGTCGCCGTAAACGAATCCCGGTTTGGGTGGGGGCGGCACGGCACCGGCCGGCTTCACAGTATGTTTGTTCAGGATGCGAACAAAGGCCCCGTGAGCCGGATTAGCCCCGGTCGTGTCGAACTGGTGGGGATTAACAATCATCTGGAAATGATACGGTTCGCTACCATCGGGTTGCGTGGGCAGTCGCAGGGCCGTTCGTAAACCGGAAAAATCAAGCTGGGTCATGGCTCGTTTCAGGTCATCGTTGTAAATAACGCGGTCGTTGCTGTACGATTTCATCCAGAACAGGGGTTCGGTCTGGAGCATGACGCCGTGAATAAACCCGAAGCTGCCGAAACTGACCACGGCCGCGTTGAACAGGTCATCGTCGCGCAGGACGTCGGTTACGCCAAGCCAGTCGGTAAACGCCTGGGACGCCACCGGGAACGACGCCCGTTCGAGCCAGACGTGGCGGTCGGTACCCGTAACCAGATGCAGGCCGACGACCGTATCATGCACCGCTCCCAGGTTAAAGGCTGCGCCGTGGGTACCGGTCGAAAACGCACCGACAATGGTCTGGCCATTACTGGCTCCCGACGCCCGCATCGATTTACCGTTGGCTTCGAGCATTTCTTCAATGATGTGGATGGTCGTGCCGCATTCGGTGAAGAACAGGTCGCCGGCCGAGTGTCCGGCATTCAGGTAATCGGGAGCGACCATCGAGTTGCCCAGCGGAAAGGTCTGCATCAGGGCGTTGGCGTCGACCATCCCACCGTTGGTAACACCCACCTGCGTAAACGACCAGTTTTTGCCGATCGCCCGCAGGCGCAGGTTGTTACTGATGGCGTGCTGAATCAGCCATTGGAAGTTGGCGGTTGTCTGGCGATACTGCGCCTGACTACCCGATACGGTCGGAATGCGTAGTTTGAACGACGCCCCCGGCGTCAGGGGCTGCGTAAAGTTTTCGTGCCGGTTGGTGAGTTCTGTCACCGACAGGCGTTCAAGTCCGTTTGGCAGGCTCATGGGAAAAGGGGAGGAGGGTTAGCTGAAAACTTAACGGATACCTAATGGCTGAGGAACCGGGACGTAGGGTGCGCAGCACCACCGGATACGGCGTTTGGTAACGATGCCGAGTGTGAGTGTCGTGAGTACGTAGTGGCCAAACGACGACTTGACCGTTACGCCGTTGAGGTGGTTAAACCGTTTGTCGCAGGGCGGATGGATGTCGGCGGGTTGCTTCAACCCCCAGAAATAAGCCGTTACGACCGTATCCGTGTACGTAACATTATCGGGGGTGTCGCAGTCGGTTTCAGTGACCACGCGCGTCGTCATGCAGCCGGGCAGCATTGGCATCAGCAGAAACAGCAGCACGGCTGTCCAGCCACGCAGTCGGCCTGAACGGCCTGGTACTGAGCTGGATTGCTGTGTTACAAAAGGAGAATGGGTTAGGGACATGGTGTCGGGCGTTTGGATGATCGGTTGGTCGGATTATACGAAATCCGGCAAACACAACGGTCGGCCGATTGAGGAAACGGTCGAGCATTTGAGAAAGCGGCTGTTTCGTACTTGCCTGAGAACCTGTTATTTTAGGGCCTCAACTCGCGTCTTTCTGACAGATGACCTACTACGAAGTGCTACCGGCTCTGCCATTGCAGCCTTATGTCGAGTGCTACTGGATTCGGCGGGGGCGGCCGGTGGCACAACCGGCACGGATACTGCCCGATGGATGTACGGATGTACTTTATGTATTCAGCCATTCGTCGGCTGTTTCGACGGGGTCGCTGCTGGTCGGCACCATGACCCGGGCCGTGCTGAGCTCGGTGGCCCCGGAAGCGGACGTACTGGGAATACGTTTCAGGCCGGGTGGTCTCTTTCCTTTTGTGCAGACGCCCCTCCACCTGTTCACGGATGAGCTGGTTGAATTGGCCCTTGTGCAGAAGCAGTTGGGGGATCGGCTTTTTGCTGAACTCAGCGACACCGACGATTGGCTGGCCCGCATCGCTACGGTCAATCAGGCGTTGCAAAAACGGTTGTCTGCGGGCTCACTCCCTCCTCTTTCCGTGCTGGCCAGTGTTCGGCAACTGGAAATGCAGCGCGGTCAGTTGTCCATTGATCAACTGGCCGATCAGATCGGTATCAGCCGCCGACAACTGGAACGGCAGTATCAGCAATACGTCGGGGTGTCGCCTAAGCTGCTGGCCCGAATCCTGCGCTTTCGGCAGGTGCAGACCCTGCTGCAAACCCAACCGGCCGATTCGCTGATGGGATTGGCGTTCGACAATGGGTATACCGATCATGCCCACCTGACGAAGGAGTTCAAGGGGTTTGCGGGCATTACGCCAAGTACGTTCGGAGCGGATTTTATAGCCTGATTGCGGGCTGTTTTGCGTTGTGTCGCATTTTTACAAAATAACTGTCGGGCGGGTTGGGCATCTTTGTAGCCACTAACCAACATTGTTCATGAGCGCACCCGAACAGAACCTTCGTATCGACTACATTGAATTTCCGGCGGCTGACCTACCCGCCACCCAGCATTTTTACCAGACTGTTTTCGGCTGGCAGTTTGAGGATTACGGACCAGAGTACACCAGCTTTTCGGACGGCCGGATAGCCGGCGGTTTCTACAAAGCAGACGACCTGAAGGCCACGCAGCCATTGGTCGTCATGTACGCGACTGACCTCGAAGCGGTTGAGTCGGCCGTACGGGCCGCGGGCGGAGCGATCACACAGGCAATCTTCTCCTTTCCCGGTGGCCGACGGTTTCACTTCACCGATCCGAACGGGAACGAACTGGCCGTCTGGTCGGAGTAGATATATCCCTTCAGAATAGCTTTTGCGTCTCACCCCAAACCCCTGAAGGGGCTTAGCGTTGCTAATGTTAGAATCTTGAAGTGGCGGAGCTAAGCCCCTTCAGGGGTTTGGGGTGAAACTCGTATTAGTTCAACGTCCGTTTCCTGACCCCCTCTACGGTCAGTTTCACGGGTTTGATCGCGCCGTTCTCGTCGAAATACATGTGTTCGATGCAGGTTTCGCGGTGGTTGCCGTCGGTTTCGGTCAGTGGTCGCCGGTGGTAGAAGATGTACCATTCGTCGGTACCGGGCACTTGAACTACCGAATGGTGGCCGGCGCCGGTGGCTACCTTGGGGTCCTGTTGCAGAATCTTACCGACCCGCTCAAAAGGACCGAAGGGGGAGTCGGCCACCGCATAGGCGACCGAATAGTTGGGGCCTGTCCAGCCGCCCTCCGACCACATGAAGTAATACTTACCGTTGCGAATGAACATGATTGGGCCTTCGACGTAGCCTTGCGGGGTAATTTCCTTAAAGGTGGTCCCATCCGGAAACGGCACGACGCCCGTAAAGTCGTCTTTCAGCCGGGCAATGTTGCAGTGCCGCCAGCCGCCGTAGATGAGGTAGTACTGCCCGTCTTTATCGCGGAAAACAAACTGATCGATGGGTTGTGCGCCGTTGTGAAACTGGCCGATGAGCGGCTTTCCCAACAGATCTTTGAACGGTCCGGCGGGGTTGTCGGCCACGGCCACGCCAATCCCACCTAACTCCTTGTTGCTCTGGATGTCATTGGCACCAAAGAAGAGGTAATACTTGCCCGCCTTTTCAACAACGGCCGGTGCCCACATGGCGCGCTTAGCCCATTTGACCGCCGTTGTGTCGATGATACGTTGGTGCTTTGTCCAGTTAATCAGGTCGGTCGACGAAAACGCGTCCATGAACACCTGCTGGTTATAGGGTGCCGAGAACGTAGGGTACACCCAATAGGTTTTCTTGAAAATCGTACCTTCCGGATCGGCGTACCAGCCGGGGAAAATCGGATTGCCAGAAGTCGCTTTTGACGCGGTTGACTGAGCGGATAAAGACAAGGGAAGCAGAATAGCAAACAGGCAAAGGGTGAAAAAGGAGCGAGTCATGCGGGCAGATAAATGGGTTGACATGCCGAACGGTTCCGGCGTTATAGCACGACAAAGAAAAGGCATAATCGGGTAAATCTACTATGCCCTGGCAGCAGATACTTGCCTCCGCTTCGACCGGCTGGTGTAGAGCCACAGCCCGACGAGGAGCATACCCCAGACAAATACTGGTACCAGGTACTCATCCATCGGCAGGGAATACCCAGCCGGCATCAGATCATCCAAAGCCGGGTTGTAGACAACGTTCAGGCGATCGCCCGCCCGGGCCGTTTCGTAATCATCTTCGCTGATTGCTATAACGCGTTCCTGGCGTTGAAATCGAACAGTTGCCCGGTACGAATAGGTTCTGAACGAACTTCGTCCATGCCGGCTTCGCCCGCCACTTTTCGAGACTTTGTCGGTGCTGAGAATAGTAACCTGCGCGGGCTGCCCACCCGAACGAAGCCGGTTCCAGTAGTTGTACTGCTCAACGGTATCATACGTTAGGAAAACACTCAGTCCGACCCAGGCAACCACAACAATACCTTTACCGATAGTTTGCAGCAGGGGCACCGGAACAAGGTAGTTGATCAGGCTTACGCTCAGGAAAAACAGAACGGAAGCCGCTACGATCAATCCGCCCAGCACCTTATTTTCGGTCGTAACATCGTTTACAACGGTCCATTTTACCAACCGTGAGGTACGATGCATTCGGGGGTGAGGTGGCTCCGGGTCTGGCTGCCGGAAGCTATCAAGGTCAGCCAGATAGAGTAGTGTAGTGTAAGCGCCACGACTGACATAAGACGTATCCTGTACGTAGCGGGCCTGATAGTGGTTCTGGTTGTAGTGGAACGTAATGTAGACGCTGTTGCCCAGAAAATCCTTCCAGGAACGCTGTGCATAACTGACATCGTCAATGTGCACCCGGATGGACCGGCCTTCACGCTCGAAGCGGCTCTGGAGTCTGGTATCGTTGTATACGATCCAGAGGAACCAGGTTATGGCCCCGACAACCGCTATTTGCAGGAGCAGAACAAAGATCGTGACTACACGTTTCAATACGTCGAGAAGTTGCTGGCCCATGCTTTCGAATACGTAACCGCCTGATGATCTTCGGAAGATAAACGATTCTGACGAGTAAGTCGAAAAGCGTTGAGGGAACGGAAACGCCTGGAAAGCAGACATGGTAAAACGGACACGGCCAGCTTACAACAGTAAGCTGGCCGTGTCGCTACGAATCTATGCTATGAGGCTTATCGCTTTTCGGCGAGGACTTCCTTAATGTCCGCAATGATTTTACCGGCGAGGTGTTCGGCCGTCGCCAGCGTATCTGACTCGGAGTAGATCCGGATGATCGGCTCGGTGTTGGATTTACGCAGGTGCACCCACTCTTTATCGAACTCGATCTTGACGCCGTCAATGGTGTTGATCGGGTTACGGGCATACCGCGCCTGAATCCGCTCCAGTACGGCATCCACGTTGATGTCGGGGGTTAGTTCAATCTTGTTCTTCGAGATGTAGTAGTTCGGGTACGTCCGGCGCAGCATGGATGCCGACTTACCGAAACGGGCCAGATGGCTCAGAAACAACGCAATACCTACCAGAGCGTCGCGGCCGTAGTGCAAATCGGGGTAGATGATACCGCCATTGCCTTCGCCACCGATCACTGCCTGTCGGTCCTTCATCATCTCCACTACGTTCACCTCGCCCACTGCCGACGCAAAATGCTGGCCGCCGTATTTCTTCGTAACGTCGCGCAGGGCCACCGTCGAGGACAGATTCGATACCGTATTGCCCGGCTGGGCATCCTGTGGTCGATTTCGTAGCACGTAGTCAGCCACGGCGACCAAGGTGTATTCTTCTCCAAACGGCGAACCATCTTCGCAAATCAGGGCCAGACGGTCAACGTCGGGGTCGACAACAATTCCCAGATCTGAACCCCCTTTTTCAATCTCCTTGATGATGTCGCGGAGGTTTTCGGGCAGTGGTTCGGGGTTGTGAGCAAACTGGCCGGTGGGTTCGCAATGTAGTTTCGTGATCTGCTCGACACCGAGGGCTTCCAGCAGCATCGGTACGGCCAGGCCACCTGTAGAATTAACGGCATCGACCACCACTCGGAAATTACGGGCGGCAATGGCGTTGCGGTCAACCAGCGGCAGAGCCAGAATCTGGTCAATGTGCTTCTGAAGCCAGGTCGCATCCTGCCGGTAGCTGCCCAGTTTCCGAACCTCCGCAAAATCAAATGCCTCGGCTTCTGCAAGAGCCAGCAGGTCGGCACCGTCGTCGGCCGAAATAAATTCGCCCTCTTCGTTCAGCAGTTTGAGCGCATTCCATTGAATGGGGTTATGGCTGGCGGTCAGAATAATACCTCCCGCAGCGCCTTCGCCCGGAACAGCCAGTTCAACCGTGGGGGTTGTGGACAACCCCAGGTCAATTACATCAAGGCCCATGCCCTGTAACGTAGCTGACACAAGCCGGGAAATCATATCGCCCGACAACCGTCCGTCGCGGCCGATCACTACCGTTTTGCTCTGGGCGTTTCGCTGCCGGAGCCACTGCCCGAAAGCCGCCGTAAATTTGACCGCATCCAAGGGCGTCAATGCTTCTCCGCTGCGCCCTCCAATCGTTCCTCGAATCCCGGAAATAGACTTAATTAATGCCACGCTGATGGGTTCAGAATGTGTACCAGATGTTAGCCTGCAAAGATAGCTGTCTGTAGCCAGTCGACAGTAGGCCATTTAAAAAAAGATGTTGGGGCTGCGTTTGCCAAAACAAGCGGTAATAGCCCCGTTTGTAAACCAAAGCCCCTGTCGATTATATAAACGGAAACGCCAGTATACTTAGTGGCTGAAATTAGGCACCTGCCCGTTATTGATCAGTAACTCGGCCCGGAAGGTGGACTGGGCTTTACCTGTAAACGTGCCGCTGATGGGAGCGGCCAGTTCGGGCTTGGCCGTTGAGGTCAGAAAAATATGCCGGTTGCCGATTAATTCGTTTTCTGTTGGGTCAAAGCCCCGCCAGCCGGCGCCCGGCAGGTACACTTCGGCCCAGGCATGAAGCTGATGCTCCTGCTGCGGATTGCCCGACAGGTAGCCGCTCACAAACCGGGCGGCAATACCCAGGCTCCGGCAGGCTGCCATGAACAGGGTCGTATAGTCACGGCAGGAACCCGTTCGGTTCACCAGGGTATGTTCGGGTGCAAACGGAGGGCCTTCGGGACGAACTTCATAGCGGAACTGGCGGATATTCCGGTTGAGCCGCAGCAGAAAGTCGACCGTATCACCATTCGCTTCGTCAACCAGACTCCGCGCCCATTCGTCGACCAGCGCACTGGGATTAGTGCCGCTCAGGTACGGAAGCAGCAGTTCCCGGATGGCTTCGGGGTACACGAATGGTACCCGGTGCGCTTCGTGCGGAAAAAAAATGAAATTGAGCGAGTTAAATTCGCTCGACTCAATCTCCATTTCCATCGTTACGTTCAGGTGCTGGGTCTGACCGGCAAAATAAACGACCTGCTGCACGTTGCTTTCTACGTCGACATTGCGTACGATCTGCGTAGGCGTCGGATCGATGGTCAGTTCGTAGCGAAGCAGCCGCTGATGCGGGTACGGACGGGGGTAGAGGTAAAGCGTATGGGGCTTTAATCCAACCGGCTGGTCGTAGGTATATGCTGAGGTATGCCGAACGTAGAGCTGCATGGAAAGAGCCAGGAAAGGCAGGTTGTACTACCTGACCGAACGCATTTTCTCGAAGATTGGGTCCATCCAGTAGGTCGGAAGTTTCCGAACGGAATTGCTCAGCAGGGCGCTCCACTGGTGCGACACTTCATCCATGTCGTCTTTTTCCAGGCGATATTCGGTCATGTGGAAGCTGTTTTTCGGGTAAATGACCACATCAAGCGGATAATCGACGTCGTTGGCGCTGACCCGCGTGGCATCGAACGCCAGAAAGCCGATTTTCAGCGCTTCCTGCAGACTGGTTTCGTAAGATAGATTCCGGAACAGCAGGGGTTTGCCGTAGCCTGAGTTGCCAATTATCTTGAAGGGGGCGCCATGATCGACTTCGACCCAGTTGCCTTCCGGATACAGCAGATACAGCTTGTGCTCGGCGTCGTCTTCAAGCTGCCCGCCAACGATGGCATTCAGGTTGAAGTTCAACCCACTGGCCGTAAGTGATTCTTTGTCTTCCTGCGCTACCCGCTTGACCTGTTCGCCAAACGCATTAACGGCTTTGTATAGCTTGTTAAACGAGCGGTCCTGCTCGGCGATAACTTCCCGAAAGTATGTAATGGCCTTGTCGCGTACGGACCGCAGGCCCGAGGTCATAATAAAGAGGGAATGATTTTCGACTTCATGAACCGAAATCTTGCGATTTGAGGAAACCTCAGTGCCGGAAGTAAGGCGCGTGTCGGCGATGGCGACTAAGCCCGACGCTACCTTGATGCCTAAACAATACGTCATCCTGTACAGTGGGAATGCAGGTTGTATGCCGAACAAATATACGGTTTGCGACCGTCTTTGTTCGGCAATATGCATCCTTTTCTGCAAATCAGGCTTATTTATTTGGCTTCTGACCCATGAACCGGTGTTGAACGGAAGCCGATGGTTTGGGCGAAGTGGCTGGTTGCGTGCTGCTTTCGGTAGCGGCCAGGCGTCCGCCCGACGAAGCTCCATTTACGCGCAGGCTGACCTGCGCGGTGTCGTCTTCGCCGTTGGTTGTGCCGTTGCCGGGCTGGCTGTCCGGGTCGGGCTGGCCGGCTGCGCTGATCTGGGCCGCATTAACGAGCGTGCTGCCCCCGGTTACATTGGCTACGAACGACAGGCTGGCTTCCTGACCCGCACCAAGCTGAGCTATGGACCCGGTCACGACGGTTCCGTTGGCCGTCATCCCCGACGCCGACGACGAAAATTGCAATCCGGCGGGTAGCTCGTCGCGGATGGTGATATTGGTAGCCGTCTGCCCCCCCCGGTTCCGGACGGTGAGCGTAAACGTAACGGGCTGACCAACCTTGACCGTTGATCGGCTGGCCTGTATGACCAGGCTCAGGTCGGCTTTATTGGCGTCCGGGGTGGGTTGGTTGCTCTGCACGGCCGGAAGCGGAGTCTGGTTCGGGTTAGGCGAATTAAAGTTACCGGCCGCTTCCGAACTAAGGGTTCGTACCTGGGTAGAGGCTGCGTCGTCCTGGCCATCGCCGGTGCCGGAGTTCGGCTGGCTGTCGGGGTCAGGACCGGACGTAGCCGTCAGTTCGGCCGCGTTGACGTAGTTGCCCGCTGCGGTTAACCGGGCCACGTACCGCCGAACAATCGAATTGCCCGCCGGCAGGTTGGCTACGGTGCCGCTGACTATACCATTGGCGGCCGTCATGTTGCTGGACGAGACAAAAGCGAGGTTTGCCGGTAGCCGGTTCTGTACCGTTACGTTGCCTGCATCGCAGCCGCCTTCGTTCCGGATGGTCAGAAAGAACGTAACGGTGTCGCCAACGGCGGGGGTCCGACGGCTGGCCTGCAGGGATAGAGCCAGGTCTGTTCCGCCCGCACTCACCGTTCTGGTGGTGGCATCCGAGAGGCAACCATATACCGGGTTCCGGGCTTTGAGCGTGTACGTTCCTGCCGACGGGATGGTGATTGACTGGGTGGTGGCACCGGTGTTCCAGAGGTTAGCCCCGTTGTAGTTGGATGTCAGCGTCACGCTCCCCGTTTTGCAGAATGTTTCTGAGCCGCTGAGGCTGATACTCGGCGTGGCCGGGCGAACTTCGGCGGGGACCGTTACCGCGGGCGGAAAGACAATACGTTTCTGTGGGTTGCGCAGCCGGGCCGAGTACGTTCCGGCTCCTACCGTCTGGCTGCGGTCAGTGCTGCCGTTGCTCCAGGCGTATTCGTAGCCATCAGGCTGGGTCAGAACGAGCTGGTTACCCGTTGGGGCGCACGCGATACTGGCCATGGGCTGCGCCTGGGGCAGAATGGGCTGGATGCGTCGGAGGATATCGTCGGTGATGGCGTTGGCCCAGATTTCGCCCGCTTTGGCCTGTCCGGCAGGGGAAAAGTGCAGACCGTCCGGCCGATCTTCGCGCGAAGTGATCTGGTCAATGTCGGGCCCCTGATACGTATTGTAGTTGGCCCGATTGATCACCTGTGACTGTGCCTGCCGGACGTTATCGAACGGACCGTACACAAACGACGACAGGGCGACGATGAAGCCCAGATTCGGCTGGTTAAACTCCTGGCGAGTCTTGTCAATAACGCCGTAATGGTGTGTAACGATCAGGTCGGTGGGATTGCCGCGGTCGTTTTCGCCGTGGTGAATCAGCACCGCCCGCAGTCCCGTTGACGGTACGTAGAGATTCATCAGGTTGCGCAGATTCACGTAGGGCATCCGGAGATCGTACCGGATGAAACCATGCTCAAACGGAATGTCATAGGCCGATTTGTAGACGTGCTCCATGTTGGAGCCGCCAAATCCGGCGTTGTAGATAAGGACCGGAACATTAATCCGCTGGGTCAGCACATCGCCCATGCGGCCCCAGAGCCACGCTACTTTCGAAAAAGGTGAAGGACCATTGTATTGAAGCAATTTTTCGAACGCCAGACCGGGCAGATAACGCGTGTCGGCGGTGAGTTCGTACTGGTAAAACGTAGCTGCGCCATCCGGTGTGTCGGTGTGCAGCGGCACAATCGTTACGCGGTCGTCGGAAGCGCCTTCGCGGGTGGGGCAATAGTCGACCCCGTCAATATAACAACTACTACCCTGGGCGTTGGAATGCCCTAAGATGGCAAATACCTCACCGACGCCGAACCGTTCGACTACGTCCGTGCCGACAACCTGCCCGTTGCGCAGACCACGTACTTCGAGCTGGTACCAGCCGCCTTTTATCACCAGATTGCCATTGAACTGACCGTTGATCGGATTGACCTGGATGGAAGCCCAGTCAGTGCTGGTGCCCTGTCCGGCAGCCCGGGCTACCACGCGGGCTTCGACCCGATCAATGCCCTGCGAGAAGCTACCTGCCACCTGAACGGTTGCCTGGTTGTTGTTGTCGCGTTGCACGACCATCCGGTTCGTCGGATACGTAACGTCGATCTGAGCCAGTGCCTGAAAGGCCGTCAGCCAGGCCAATAGGGTAGCTAAAAAGGCTGTAATCGGTCGGTAAGTACAAAAAAGCATAGTAGATAAAGCTGCCCTACCTCAGGTGGTAGCGGGGATTATAGCCAAATATAGCTTTATCTTGAGTAAACGGTTACCATTTTGCGTTATTTATTAATTATTTATTTTATATCGTCCTTGTGGCTGGAATGTCGGGAACGTAACGAAAATAGTCCAAGACTGCGGTTGCCCAGTTGTTTTCCATATCGCTCAGGATTCGTACGTTACGGATCAGAATGAGTCGCCGGTGCAGGTTCTGAATCTGGGCCACGTACACCGTATCAGGATTAACGCAGAATTTTTCGTGCAGGCCGCGGGTCAAACTCGACAGCGTCAGAAACCGGTTGGTGAATGCAATCATTGAGAGGAAGATAGTGGAGAATAAGAGAGCGGGTGTGCTAACGGTCAGCTCCATAACAGGCATATTTTCAGTGCTAAACGTTTGTTTTTGCCAAACGTTTGTGTTGATTTGTATTGCTTAAGGCCAAAACCCCTTTCGACCAAATACCGATGAACTTTGACGACGACGATGACGACGACAGTTACATGGACTGGGATGGGTTCGATGAGGACTATGACCCGGAAGAGGCACGTCGGGAGATGGAAGCAGAAAATCGGCGGATCAACAATCTGCCTATTCTTCGGAAAGCCAAGGAGTTGATGGAGCTGACGCAGGCTATCGTTGACACGTTCAATAAGGAAGACGATGTGCTGATGATGCATGAACAGATGCTGGCCAATGCCATGATGCTGGCCCCAAAAATTGTGGGTGCCGAAGGGGGTGATCTGTATACCCTGCGGATGGAAAATGCCGTCATCATTAAGATGCACGCCCGGGAGCTGCTGGCTCAGACCTCATACTGTAAGGCCGAGAAACTCGCTAATCCGGCCTATCTGAACCTGCTGCGTGAAGAAATCGAGCAGTTCCGTGTCCTGTTTGTTGATTGGGTGAACAGCTTCGATAAAGATAACGATGCGCCCGACGACTGGGGCTTGTTCTACTAGGATTTCCTCAATACGTATGGCACAAAAGGTCTGCTTCATCAAGCAGACCTTTTGTGTTTTAAGGCTATTCAATAATAAAAGTGGACGTATGATGAAAATTTAAAGCTGCCATAACCTGAAGCTATAGCATACATGACGTAAACCAATAACTTTGCTTGCATATCTTATCACCAGATTCATGAAAAAATATTTACCCTTTTCTTTTCGGTCGAGGAGTTGGTCCGTGTGTTTTTTTATGCTTGTCGGGATGGCTATGGTAGCAGGTGTTGAGCCGGTACAGGCCGCTTCCGAACCTTCCGACAACGTACTGGCTCCCCCCGTTATCACCGTAGCGCCAAGATCTGCTTCTGCCTGTGAAGGCTCCACTGTGTCGCTCTCCGTAACCGCAACCGGCACCAACGTAACATATGCGTGGTTTCGTAATGGCCAGGCAATTTCATCAGCAACATCGAGTTCATTAGTGTTGGCCAACATAACGACGGCCAATGCCGGCGACTACACGGTTCAGGTTACCAACAACGAGGGTTCTGCCAACACCAACGCATCGCCGGCCCGAATAACCGTAAATCCCCGAGTTACAATTACCGCAACGACCACGCCCGTAACCTGCGCGGGTGGTGCCAATGGTATTGCCGTGCTGGCGGCAGCGGGCGGAACGGCACCGTATCAGTACCAACTGGGTAGCAGCGCGTTTCAGGCATCGCCGACGTTTACGGGCTTGCGTGATGGCGTGTACCCGGGTGTTGTCCGGGATGCAGTCGGCTGTACGGCCCAGACAAACGTGCAGATCTCGCAGCCCGAATCTATTTCGTTAGTGCTGCAAGCCGTGGCTGCCAAATGCCCGGGCGGTTCAGATGGGGGAATCGTCAGTACGGCAACCGGCGGAAACGGCGGCTTCCGGTATCAGATCAACGGGGGGCCTTACCAGGAAAGCGGTGTGTTTTTTGACCTGAGAGCCAATACCAACTATTTCGTTACGGCAACAGACCGGATTGGGTGTACGGTCAGTCTGAACGCCTTCATCGGTGGGCCGGCTCCGTTCGACGTGAAACCGGGAGTTAAACTGGCCAGTTGCGTTGGTTCTGCCGATGGTACCGTCAGCCTGACCGTAGCGGGTGGAACCGGTCCGTATCAGTATCAGCTCGGCAACGGTGCTTTCCAGACCAGCAACACATTTACGAACCTGGGGGCCAATACGTATGAGTTCACGATCCGGGATGCTATCGGCTGTATCAGCCCTAAAACAACCGTTCGGGTTGAGCAACCGGCTCCGCTGGTGGTGCGGGCAACGTCCATTCCAACCAACTGCTTTGGCACAACCAGTGGTTCGATCAGCGTGACGACAACAGGTGGAGCATCGCCGTTCCAGTATCAGCTTAATACATCGCAGTCGTTCCAGGGGGAGAGCATATTCCGAAACGTAGGAGCCGGATCATATACCGTGACGGCCCGGGACGCCAACGGTTGCCTGGCGACGACGCCGGTATCGGTCACCAGCTCCCCGACCCTGCGGGCGCGGGCGGCTACGGTGCCGGCTGCCTGCTGTAACTGCCCTACAGGCTCGGTGATCCTGGCCAGCGAGGGTGGCGCTGGAACGCTTCGCCAGTATAACCTGCCCGGCCGGCCCATCCAGGCCAGCAGCCAGTTCACAGGTCTTGGGCCCGGTACGTATAAGTTCAAGATTATTGACGAGGCCGGTTGCGCCGATTCCCTCGACGTAACCGTAGCGAACGCATCGCCCGTAACGGTAGCGCCCAGCCGGACCCGAGACGTAACCTGTCCGGGTCGGCGTGATGGCGAAGCGGTCGTGCTGCCGACGGGTGGTCGGGGGCCATACACATTTTTCTGGCAGACCGAACGGCGGGATACGCTGACCAGCCGCACTGGATCGCAGACGGGACTGGCCGAAGGTGTATATACCATCACGGTCCTTGACAGCAATCGTTGCCAGTCGACACCAGCAACGGTAACGATCCGGTCGATCTTCCCGCAGCCACCAAAACCAGTTGTTACGCTCAGCGGCAGTTCGCTGACGGTCAACGATACGACCGGTATTCAGTGGTATTACCGGACTGACACCACGGCCGCCCGGCCGTTGCCCGCTGCTACGTTGCCCACACTGACCCCCTTTGCCAGCGGTCTGTATTACGTAATTGTAACGCGGAATGGTTGCCCATCACCCCAATCGGATCCGTTCCAGTTTGTGCTGACAGCGGCTCCTGAGCCGGTTACGGAACTGGCCATTCGGGTGTATCCTAACCCGGTAACGTCGGAACGGTTACAGGTGGAAATCAATCAGGTACAACGCTCAGCGGTAAAGCTCCAGATGGTCGATCTATCGGGACGCAGTGTAAGTCAGAAGAATATCCCCGCTTTTAGTGGGAAACAGCAGGTCGACTGGGCCTTGCCGAACCTGCCCGCCGGAATGTATCTGATCAAAGCCGAAGCCGGACAACGGCAGTCGATGCTGCGCGTGATGGTACAATAGAGAGGGAGGAAAGGAGGAAGGGGAGGAAAGTAGAAAAGGGGGCAACTACTATCCCTCTTCTCCTTTCCTCCCCTTCCTCCTTTCCTCCCTCTTCTTATAACTTTTCTTCAAACAGTTTCAGGATGCGCTTATACTCGTCCATCCAGCTTGTTGGCTCCACAAAGCCGTGATCTTCAACGGGGTACGAAGCCAGTTCCCAGTTTTCTTTCCGAAGTTCGATCAGTCGCTGCGCCAGCCGTACAACGTCCTGGTAATGCACGTTAACATCCACCATGCCGTGGCAGATCAATAGGTGACCTTTCAGGCCATCAGCAAAGTAAATGGGCGATGATCGGCGGTACGCCAGCGAATCAGACTGGGGTTCGTTGAGGATATTGGCCGTGTAGGGGTGGTTGTAAGCCGCCCAGTCTGTAACGGGGCGCAGAGCCGCACCGGCTTTAAACACATCGGGCTGAGTAAACAGGGCCATTAATGTAATGAAACCCCCATACGAACCGCCGTATATGCCAATCCGCTTCGAATCGACGCCGTGGTTCTGTACCAGCCAGCGGGCCGCATCCACATGGTCGTCGAGGTCCTTACCGCCCATGTGGCGGTAGATACCCGTCCGCCAGTCGCGGCCGTAACCAGCGCTGGCCCGGTAGTCGATGTCCAGTACGGTATACCCCTTGTCGGCCAGCAGGTTGTGGAACATGTACTCCCGAAAATACTGGCTCCACCACTTGTGGGCGTTTTGCAGGTAACCGGCTCCGTGCACGAATACGACGGCTTTGCCGTTAGGATTGGCCGGTTTGTACAGACGCCCGTAGATCGTCTGGCTGTCGCGGGCGGGAATGGTAACCAAGGCGGGGTCCCGCCACGCATACGCTTTAAATTCCTCGGTAAGGGAGTTGGTTAGCTTGATTGCCGGACGGGTGCTTACCAGCGGTACGGTTTCGGCTTTACGGCTGGCCAGTAACGTGGGGCTGAGCTCGGATAGGTAAAGCTCCCAGGGCTGGTTGCCGGATGAGTAGCGAATGGCGAGTCTGGTTTCGTCCGGCGACAGGGTTACGTCGTTCGCGCCGGTCATGGTGGTCAAACGAACACGTGGCCCACCCGTTACGGCCATCCGGTAAAAATGCTGTTCGCCAGGGTGTACTTCGTTGGTTTGCAGGAAGAAATGGGTCTTGTCTTTCGACAGAATTACCTGCTGGACTTCAAATTTCCCTTTGGTCAGTTGCTTTTTTTCGCCCGTCAGTACGTTAATGGTGTAGATGTGCGAATACCCGTCGGCCTCCGACTGATACCAGATCGTCTGGTTATCGCTCAGGAAATTCATGTTGCCGGTGGCGTACGTAAAGCCCATCCCTGGTCCTCCAATCCAGGCTTCGTCGCGCTGGCGGTCCAGGAGCGTCAGCTTCAGTGTTTCGGGGTCCAGCCGCATAATCCAGCGGTCTTTGTTGTCGAGCGACCGAACGACTACCACGCACTGCTTACCGTCGTCAGACCAGACCGGGCCGTTGATGACCACCGGCCGTGTCGTATTTTTCTTCGCCGTATCAGCTTTCGCGACCCCGGACCGGGTAGAATCCCGTTTGGTGCCCACGGCTGGCTGTCCGGTGCCAGCGGTTGCCTTGGCGTAGTCGGGCTTATCGTTGATACCCGGAATAGCCTTTACGCTGACCGCCCGCACGGTATCCTTCTCAATATCGTACACAAAAAACTCCTGGGCCGCCAGGGGGGCACCCACCTTTGTGCGGGCCGCAATATCTTCGGTATATCCGGTCTCGGTTACGTAGTTGGGTACCTGGGCGGTTTTAGCAGCCGTCGGATTTTTTGCCAGCCGGTACGTTACGAAACGGCCGTTAGGGCTAAGCTGCGGGTTAAACAGTTGTCTGTCTTCGAGGTAGATCTCTTTCGGGCGCTTTGGGCGGTCGGCTTTGCTGATGCGCTCCGCTTCGTCGCGTTTGTCTTTACGCTCCTTAAGTACCTCGAACATCCGGAGCTGGTCCTGCTTCAGAAATTTCTCTTCATCATTAGCTTTGGGCTCCGCTTTTTTGTTGCCCTGCCGGAAGTCGGTGAGCTGACTTAGCTCGCCCGTTTGCAGATGCATCTGGAACAGATTGGAGCCACCCCGCCGAAAGACTACGCTTTGTTCATCTCCCGAAAAGCGTGGGTCCGCTTCGGTGTCGACCGTATTGGTCAGTCGCCGGACGCGGCTGGTTTTGACATCGATCAGGAACAGGTCGCCCTGCTTTTCGTACAAGCGTAGGGTACGGGCACGGTTGTAGGCGCCGGCTGCCGGCGGAACGGCCCGACGCTCGGCGGGCGCGACCTTAACAGGCTGACCGGGTTTGCCGTCTTTAGCCAGCGTGACCTTGTACAGCGAATCGCCCTTGGCTTTCTCGGGGTTCCAGCTAAAGTAGATCGTTTGTGAATCGTCGGACCAGAACGGATTGGACGGCGAGGTGCCAATCCAGACTTTGGGGTCCTGCATGATTTTTTCGATGGTAAGTGCGGGCGGGAGATCGGCCGGTTTCCGCACGGACTGGGGTGAAGGCTGGGCTAGTACCCGACCGACCAGCAGAACCGTCAGCAGTGGTGACAGGTAGTTCATTACGGCTTAGATGAGACGAAACAAACCATAAAAATAGCGATAAAAATGAAAGGGTTGATGAGCGTTTTCTGCAAGTCGCTCATCAACCCGGCTGCATCGGTCGGCCGACCAGTTAGTTCGACCATTTCATTGTCATCCCCTGGGAGTCGTTCGGGCTGTCACGTAGCACCATCTGTTTCTGGCCCTGGTTCGTCACGACGTCATAATAATACGTCGTGACCTTCAATTCGCTGGCTTTGGCATCGCGCTTGAAGTTGTTTTTGGGGTAACACGAGTAAAAGCCCCGGTAGTTGCCGCTCTGCGGAGTGAGCGTAAACGACTGCTGGTCTTCGTTGAACTTCACTTTACCTTTGATGTACGTAAATGCTTCCGTGCGGCAGTTGTAGCTGCTGGCCGAGTTGATGACGTATTCTTCAAACTCGCCGTTAGCTTTAAAATCCAGCACGAAAGCCTGCTCGAACGGCTTGCCCTGGTAGGTGCCGTCGTAGCCCCAGAAATTGCTCAGTGAAAACGTACCCCACATCCATTTGCCGGTCGCTTCGGTTGGTACGTTACTTTGAATGGCTGGGTCGATTTTGCCTGAATTGTCGGTTGTGCAGGCGATGGACAGCGACAGCAGGGCGAATACGGTAAACAGGTGCTTCTTCATGATTGAGTTTTTGTTGTTAAAAAATGAGGTTATAAGCGCGGAAGAGGAGACAATAGGGGTTGCTTGAGCCGGCGGGTCGTCAGAACCACCAGGGCCAGCAAGGCCCACGCAACGGCGCTGTAGGCCGAGGTCAGGTTAAAGCCCAGTTCGGTAGGAATCCAGAATTTGGTAGTTAGGGCCATGGGCAGCCATAGGCCACACAGTAGTGGAACGAAACGTTGCCAGCCCGTCAGCCGATGAGCAGCTATGACCGCGATGCCGAAAACCAGCATCAAGACGTTGCTCAGCGGCCAGCCCATATCCAGTGCCCAGAACAGGGCGGGCTTGTAGGCCGGAGCGACCAGTTGCCAGACATTTGATACGTTCGCGATGGTCAGCGTACCGAGTACAATTAGCGGAAAAACCCGCCCGAACCGGCTGTTGCCGGCTACTCCAAGGCGAATGAGGGCGATCATGCTGCCCATCCAGGCCGTAATGTAGAGGATACCCCATGCACCCGTCCACCAGGAGTCGGCCAGGGGTTTGTACTGGCTTTCGACGTATACGCCGATGGCCATGAAGGGGGCACCCAGCATTGCCAGAATACCCAGGGTCTTGTTGTTCATTGTCGTAGTTGTTGTTTGCTTACATACCGGGCAGGAGTTGGGGGCTGCGCCAGGGTGATGATGCAAAGCAAGCGCATCGGTCTGCGGACACAAACGACGTACCGACCGACTCGTCGCTTAGACTGCGTGAGTTGGCGAATCCAACGACTGAGTCGCGGGGTGATCAAACCAATGTAGGGGGAAAGAAGGGGAGGCCGAACGACTTATAAATCGATCGCCAGCCGAACATCAAACACGCTGTCCTGATCGGTAATGGCCAGTTGATGACGGTTCGGGTAAATCAGAGCCAGCCGTTGCCGAACGTTGCTGATACCGGTACCCGTGCTGCTTTCGAGCCGGTTCTGGGAAATGATACTGTTCTGGCAGCGAAACAGCACATGACCATGCCGAACCGTCAGCCGAATATCGACAAAACAGGGCTGATCCATGCTGATCCCATATTTGAAGGCATTTTCGATAAACGAGACCAGCAGCAGCGGAGCAATTTCGGCCGGGCGACCACTGGGCGTTGGTTCTTCATCCCACTCCATTACCGAGCTGACCCGAATGGTATCGCGCAGGGGCAGCCGCATCCGGTGCAGGTCGACAGTGTCTTCGAGGAAGCGGATCTCTTTCCGGATGGGTGTGCGGTCGCGACGTGACTCTTCGACCATATGGCGCATTACGCTCGAGAGCTGCTCAATACCGGCGGCCGTACGTTCGCTGTCGCCCGACAGGGCCATTCCATACAGGTTGTTCAGGGCGTTGAAGAGGAAGTGCGGATTCACCTGCGCTTTCAGGGCGGCCACCTCTGCTTCCATTTTTTGCTGGTATAACAATCGCTGGTTTCGGCGCGAATTACGGTAGGCCCGAATGCCCGCAAAAAGCAGCGCATAAAGCCAGCAGAACGCGATTACCGAAAAAACAATGCCATTTTCCAGCTTCAGACCGGTATACCCGTAGTAGAAGCCAACCAGAACCGACAGCAGGAAGAAGTAAAAAATTTCAATACCTACGAACGCGATGATTGGGCCGAAGCTATCCCGCCGAAGCAGGCGTTTAAAGATGGCGTAGTTGCCGTGGACGGTGAGCAGATAGATCGTACTGGCAACGAGGGTTATGCGGGCGTGTGCCCACAAGTCGTTGCGGTATTTATAGATTGGGATCAGCTCGGCCCGCTGCGGGTCAATAGGAATCCAGTACAGCAATACGTACGACTGAATGAGGTCATAAACCAGCCAGATAGCCAGGTGTATGCCAAACAACCGTATCTCCCGGCTGAGGAGCCGCTGTCGGACGGCGGGCCAGAAGGTAGTTTTGACAACAGGCAGGCTGACGTTCATAGGTGACGAGATGGATGCCGGAAGATATGGCGTAGTTTGCTATGTGCGGTTAGTCAATGACTTAGCTTATCACGGCCAGCCGTCTGGGTCGGCAGCAGTCGGTTTAGAAACAGGTAACAGCCAAACGTAATCAGGGCGGCTCCAATCAGTACACCCATGTACAGCGGGTCGTTGCCGATCCATTGCCGGGTGTAGTTGCGGCTCATGTCCAGATTCTCCTCGAACAGCAGACCCAGCGAACCAATGGAGTTGTTGATGAAGTGCAGAAATATGCAGGGCCACAGCGACCGCGTCCGGTAATAAAGCCAGCCCAGCGCAAGCCCCAGAATGAAGGCACCGACCGTCTGGACGGGATTCAGGTGCATGATGCCAAAAATAGCCGCCGACCAGACAATGGCTTTGGTGGGGCTGTACCGCTTCAGAAAACCGTCCAGAATAATACCCCGGAGCAGGATTTCTTCAACAACGGGAGCCGCCAGCACCGCCGACCAGATCAGGTCTTTGGAGAACAGCTCTTCCAGCATTTGCTGCATCCAGGTAGGTGTGGGCAGGGCAGAGGTCAGCGGTTCGATCAGCAGGCCGAGCGTGACCGTGCCGATGGCAACCACCGGAAAGGTAATGGCCTTAACCGGGGCCAGAGCCAGTTGAAAATTGCCGCGTTTGCGGAGTCCGTACCGGATCGTCAGGGCAAAGGCCGCTACGTAGACAACCAGCTCGGGCAGACCGTAGAGATCCCAGTTGTTCTCCTTCGAAAAATAAGTCAGCGCCCCAATGGGAATGGAAAGCGGAATCTGCCACAGAAACAGGACGATAATCAGCCACCAGGCCTGCCGCAGCGACGGATACGCAGGATTAGCTCCTCCAGTTGACCATTCGGTTGTCATTGTGTATGAAGTAGGTTCCATAAAGCCGGTTCGTTCAAGGAATTAGTACTGACAGACCAAAACTAACGGCTTCCGGCTGCTGGATCAACAAAGTGGGATCAGGAGCAGGAGTTATGTGACAAACAAACCTATTCCTGGGATATCGGTTCCGGCTTGCGGACTACGTTCAGTTCGGCGAGACGCTGGTAAGCCAGCCATACCATGCCGCCTACGCAGCCCACCGTAGCGGCTTCGAGGGCATAAATCAGCAGGTTCGTGGGGCTGGCCAACTGACTGAGCGAATTGAACAGGGGCTGACCGTAGTAAACAGACACGAACGGCTGCACAACCACCAGCCAGTTAATCCCCACCAGAAAAACGATGCGCCGACGATTCGATAAGGGAACAAGTTCAAAGACAAAGGCCACCAGAAAAATAAAGATGTAATACGCCATCGCACTGGCCTGCAACAGCATGAACCAGCCAAACGTAATGATCCAGAGGGCTGGAAAGGCTTGCCGATAGGACAGGTGCCGGTAACGTAAACCCGTAGTCACCAGGAATAGCAGAGTCAGGCAGAGGCCGATCCAGTTCAGGGTTTTGAGCGGTACGTCGGTCATCCAGACACCCAGAAACGGCCGCAGCACCGTTGACAGATTAGGGGAAAAGGGGAGATCGCCATGCTGCATGGGCATCAGGAAGGCCGTACCCACGATGACATACAGACCAAGCAGGGCCGGAACACCCACCAGCGCCAGCGCCCCCACAAATCGCGCCTTGTTACGTACCAGAAAGAACACCGGAAACAGGATCATCACGAAGGTTACCTTCAGACATAGTAAGGCAGCGGCCATGATCAGTCCAGCCCGAAACCAGGCCTGACCATCAGACAGGTGGCTGCGATTGAGTACCTGTACCGACAGCAAGCCGAAGAGCCAGAGCCAGATATCTTCCTGGCCGCCCAGCAGGCAGATCACCAGCGGGGCGGGTTGCAGCCAGTAGAGCAGCGCCGACAGGGCCGAGTCGCTGGGTGTCTTACCGGCGCGGGTCGCGTAATAGCGGTACGTCAGATGCACCGTGAGCCATTCGCCCAGCAGCATCAGCAGAACGATAGCCTTGGCGCTGTGCCAGACCACGAGCGGTAAGGCCAGGATGTAGGCGAAGATAGGCGCATGAAATGACCAGAAATCAACGTAAACCAGGCCCCCCTGCAACGCTTTGGCACCTTTTTCGTAGAAGAACGGAACATCGCCCCGTGGGTATTCATCCAGAATCAGATAGACCACAACGAACGGAATGAGCCGGAATGCGACAAAAGCGCCCGTCAGCCACCGGTTTTCCTGGCCGTCCAGGCGGTGCCGGAAGCGCTCGGCCCGGGTGCTGACGTAGAAAATGAGCCCGGTCAGGAAAAAGGAGAGTAAAAGTTTGCCAATGAAGACTAGCTCGACGGACATTGGATACGAAAAAAGATGGTATCTTGGCGACTTCCGAACACAAAGTAACGGAGCCTCCAGCAAACGGCTTATTTTTCAATATTACTTTTTTATGCAATACGTTGTACATGCCTACGACCATACCGACGCCGACGCGTATGACCGGCGAATGGCGGTGCGTCCGGCGCATTTTGATACGGTTCGGGACCTCAAAGCGAAGGGGCAATTTATCATTGGGGGGGCGCTGCTCGATCCGGATGGGAAGATGATTGGCTCAATGCTGGTGGTTGAGTTCGAGACGGAAGAAGCCCTTCAGCAGTGGCTTCAGCGCGAACCGTACCTCATCGGCAACGTATGGGATAACGTAGATATCAAACCGTTTCGTAAAGCAGACGTTTAAGAAAGTGGGTTTGTGCTACCGGCACGGATGACCGGCCGGACAGACCGATTTTACTGAATACAACCTGGACGTATGATTCAAGCTGCCATTTTTGATATGGATGGTCTGCTGGTGGACTCTGAACCCCACTGGCGGATCGTTGAAATAGATGTGTTCCGAACCGTTGGCCTGGAGCTGACCGACGAAGACTGCATGCGGACGACCGGTTTGCCGACCCGTGCCGTAGTCGACTACTGGTACGAACGCTTTCCCTGGACCGGCCGCGACCTCGACGAACTTAGTGATGAAATCCTGGCCGGAGCCTATGACCGGATCGGTCGGCTGGCCGGCCCGATGCCGGGATCCCTGGCTATTCTGCAATTCTTCAGAGAAAGGTCGATACCAATGGCTATTGCTTCGGCCTCGCCCATGCACCTGATCGAACTGGTAATCGATCGGCTGGGCATTCGGGACTATTTTACCGTCTGGCATTCCGCCACACTCGAAGCCCACAACAAGCCCGCGCCGGATGTTTATCTGGGTACCGCGCGCAAACTGAACGTATCGCCCGCCGATTGTCTGGCTTTTGAGGATTCCGGAAATGGGTTAAAATCGGCTCACGCAGCGGGTATGCGTACCGTTGCCGTGCCGGCGGAATATGAACTGGATGATCCTAAATTTGCCCTTGCCGACTACATCATTCCTTCATTGACAGCTTTTAACGCCGAATTATTCCTAAAACTCGAAACCGTAAACTGACTTCCGTTACATGCGCCTTTATCAACTTGACGCGTTCGCCGATCGGTTATTTGCCGGTAATCCGGCCGCTGTTTGTCCGCTGGAGCATTGGTTGCCCGACGAAACCATGCAGCGGGTCGCGGCCGAAAACAACCTGGCTGAAACCGCATTTTACGTCAAAACCGACCAGCCGAATCACTACCATATCCGGTGGTTTACGCCTACTGTTGAAGTCGATCTCTGTGGCCATGCAACGCTGGCAACAGCTTACGTTGTCTACTTCCTGGAGGACCGCCCGGAGGTTGACGAAATTCAGTTCGATTCCCGCAGCGGTACGTTGAAAGTGTGCAGGGGCGAAGACGGCTGGCTGACGCTGGATTTTCCCGTGGATGTAATACAGAAGCCTAACGTACAGCCTCCAGCGCTCCAGAACAGTTTTCACGAACGGCCCAGTGCCATTCTGAAAGGCCGCTCGGATTACCTGCTGGTATTCGAACGGCAGGAACAGATCGAAGCCCTTGACCCCGATTTCCGGGAGTTGAGCACGGTACCTGCCCGGGGCATTATTGTCACGGCACCGGGCGATCCCGACAGCGGTATTGATTTTGTATCGCGGTTTTTCGGCCCTCAATCCGGCATTGACGAAGACCCGGTTACGGGCTCGGCGCATACGACACTGGTACCGTACTGGGCCGAGAAGCTGGGCAAAACGGAACTGACGGCCCGCCAGTTATCCAAACGGGGTGGGTTCCTCCGCTGTAAACTCCACGATGATCGGGTCGATATTACGGGGCAGGTGCAACTATACCTCAGAGGAGAGATTATTCTGGGGGATTAATCAGCCGTAATCGACACTGGGTACATAGTCCTGCTGGTGATAAAAAGCTCATACTGGCACCCCAGTCGACTCGGGGTATCAGTATGAGCGGAAATTTACTGAGTGACTAAACGATTGATTAAGAGCATGATAGGTTAGTTATCTTTGTTGGCAAGTGATTGGTAGAGAACTGTGTGTAGATAAGGAAAATAGCTGTATCTCTTTGTTGTCAATATTGATTTAAGTTTGTATCAGGTTAAGGGAGTATGACAGAAACGTAGTTGGTCGGGATTTGAATGAGGGGCAACTACTGATTCGCTGGCCATTCCCCCTGAACCACTACATTGTCTATACCAGTTTGTTTCAGTAGCATGCCAATGATGAGTGCGACCGAATCTACCGCGCAGTTTCTGGCTGGGGGTGGAGAAATGGGAAAGCTAATCCGATCGATGGATTGGTCGAAGACACCTCTCGGACCGATTGAGGAATGGCCTCAGAGTTTACGTACGTCGGTAAGTCTATGTCTGTCCTCTACCTTCCCAATTCTGATTGCCTGGGGCCCGGAAACTATTCAGCTTTATAACGACAGCTACCGGCCAATCTGCGGGGCCAAACATCCGGAATCCATGGGGCAGAATTTCCGTATCTGCTGGGAAACGGCGCTACCCGTGGTCGGCGATGCGTTTACGCGTGGGCAACAGGGAGAGGGTACCTACATTCAGGACCAACGGATGTTTCTCGACCGGAATGGGTACCTCGAAGAAGCGTTCATGACGTTTTCGTTTGCACCCATCCGCGCTGAATCAGGGGAGGTAGGGGGCATCTTTCACCCCATTACGGAAACAACCGACAAGATGCTAAGCGCCCGCCGGACGCAGTTGCTGCGGGATATTGCCGCCCGGACCGGACCGGCAAAAACGAATACGGAAATCTACGAAGGGTTGACAAGCGTGCAGGCGGATTTTGCACTTGATTTGCCTTTTCTGCTGGTCTATGAACTTGATTCTGCTGGCAAATCGGCCCGGCTTGTACACAGCACGGGGCTCGCGCCGGATAGACTTATTTCGCCTGATTTAACCGAAATTGATGCAGAAAACACGAGCTGGATAGGCAACCTGACGAGAACACAGGTGATTAAACAATTGGCTGAAACCGTAAGGCCACTGGTCAATGGACCTTATCCGGAGCCGCCCCACACGGTCGTGTTCCTGCCGATTCAGATCTCCGCCCGAAGCGAACCCTTAGGCTTTCTGCTTGCTGGGGTAAGCCCCCGCCGGGCACTCGACTCCGACTACCTGACGTTTTATGACATGTTGGGCAATACGATCAACTCCGCATTCTCGAACGTATATGCCTATCAGGAAGAACAGAAACGAGCCGAAGCGCTGGCTGCTATTGACCGGGCCAAAACGGCATTTTTCAGCAACATCAGCCATGAGTTTCGCACACCGCTGACGTTGATGCTTGGTCCGCTGGAGGAGCTTATTCATAGCAAAGACGCTCAGACACCGGCGCTGGAGCAACCCCTGAAAACTACTCATCGCAATGCCCTGCGTCTGCTGAAACTGGTCAACAATCTGCTTGATTTCAGTCGGCTTGAAGCGGGGCGTGTCCAGGCAACGTACCGCCCCGTCGATCTGGCCGGACTCACGACCGATCTGGCCAGCAGCTTCCGGTCGCTTATTGAAAAAGCGGGTATGCAACTGGTCGTAAACTGCCAGCCCCTCGATGCCGCCGTGTACGTGGATGTCGACATGTGGGAGAAAATTGTGCTCAATCTGCTTTCCAATGCCTTCAAATACACGTTGCAGGGCACCATCGGGGTTGAACTGACCACCGAAGCGGACATGGTTGTTCTGCGGGTATCGGATACCGGGGTCGGTATTCCTGAGCGCGAACTACCGCATATGTTCGAGCGGTTCCACCGGGTCGAAAATGCCGGTGGCCGCACGCACGAGGGGACCGGTATCGGCCTTTCGTTGATAAACGAACTCGTCCGGCTGCACCAGGGACAGGTCGAGGTTACCAGCCAGGAGGGTGTGGGTAGTACGTTCACCGTTCGTATTCCGCTTGGCAAACAGCACTTGCCCGCTGGTCAGGTAGTGGAGGAGGAGCGTCACGACGGCATCAGCCAACTGGCCAATAGTTTCCTGAAGGAAGCCAGTACCCTTCTATCGGGCGAGCAGTCGCCGACAGCAACGGCCGACCAGGCGGTGGAACAGGAGAACCCGGATAAGACCACTACGATTCTGGTTGTTGACGATAATGCCGATATGCGGGCGTATCTGGTCCGGTTGCTGGAGCCTCACTTTTCCGTTCGCACGGCCGCAAATGGTGTCGATGCCCTGCAGCAGGTGTTGCTCAATCCGCCCCAATTGATTCTGAGCGACGTTATGATGCCGGTCATGGATGGGAAAGCGTTTCTGCGCGAGGTCAAGGACAATCCGGCAACGGCCCGCATTCCGCTGATCTTTTTGTCGGCTCGGGCGGGGCAGGAAGCCCGGATCGACGGATTGGAAGCCGGGGCCGACGACTACCTGGTGAAGCCGTTTTCCGCGCAGGAACTGCTGACCAAGGTACGTACGCATGTAGACTTGTCGCGTTCCCGGCAGCAGGCCGAAACGCGGTTGCGGGCACTGGTGCAGCAGGCACCCGTGGCCATGCTGCTGGTCAAGGGCGAGGAGTTAACGATTGAGCTGGCTAACCAGGCCGTTCTGAACGTATTCGAGTGGCAGCCTGACGTATTAGGTAAGTCGCTGTTGACGGTAATGCCGGAATTGACCGGACAGGATGTTGTGGAGCAATGCCGGCAGGTATATCAAACCGGCCAGCCCTATCATGGCTGGGGCGTGTCGATGCCGGTGTATCGCGACGAGCGGCCGGAAACTGCGTATTTCAATCTATCCTGTACCCCTTACTACGAAGGCGACAACCGAACCGGTGTTTTGCAGGTCATGACGGAAGTGACTGCGCAGATTCAGGCGGCCCGGCAAACCGAGGAAAGTGAAGCGCGGTATCGGCAGCTTTCGGCCGAACTGGATCGGCTTGTTCAGCAACGTACCCAGGAACTCGAAACATCGGTGCAGGACCTGCTACGTTCCAACGAAAACCTGCAGCAGTTTGCCTACGTCGCATCGCACGATCTCCAGGAACCCCTGCGTAAAATCCAGTCGTTCGGTACGGTTCTGGAAAGCCAGTATGGCGATATGCTGGACGACGCGGGGCGGGACATTATCCAGCGGATGCAGTCGGCGTCGAGCAGGATGTCTTTGCTTATCAAAGACTTGCTTGCCTTCTCACGCATCTCGACCCGACAAACGCCCCCTGCACCTGTTTCGCTCAGGGATGTAATCAATCAGGTACTCGATACGCTGTCGATCGTTATTGACGAATCTGGCGCACAGATTCTGGTCGATGACTTGCCCAAAGTCCCGGGCGATGCGTCGCAACTGGGGCAGCTCTTTCAAAACCTCCTGAGTAACGCTCTTAAATTCCAGCGGGTTGGGGTAGTGCCGGAAATCCGCATAACGGTTAATGAACTCGCAGCCGGAGAACTGCCCGTTAGCGTAAAGCCGGCGCGGGAAACCACAACCTACTACCGCATCGATGTCACCGACAACGGGATCGGCTTCGAAGACAAATACGTCGACCGCATCTTTGGGGTCTTTCAGCGCCTGCACGGCCGAAATGAATTTGCTGGTACGGGTGTCGGGCTGGCCATTTGCCGAAAAGTGGTGCAGAACCACGGTGGCGTCATCACGGCTACGAGTCAGCCAGGGTCGGGCTCAACGTTCAGCGTGTATCTACCCGCCGGGCTCTCTACTTAAAGCGGTTCTATAGCTACGTTCTGATCATTTTTGTCGGACAAACCGCTTAATGCCCCGGCGGATGGCTTTGGCCATTTGTTCGCGGTACTGTTCCGTCGCGATCAACGCTTCGTCGGCCGAATTGCTTAGAAACGGCCCTTCAACCAGTACGTTCGGGTAATCGGTGGGGCCGTTGAAAAAGAAGTTGAAGTGGCCAACGTTGCCAAACTCGCTCGTAGTGGCTTTGCCAACCCTCGCCCGAACCAATTGATTCAGAACGGCCTCACTAAGCCGTCGGAAACCGACGTGTTTGTAATACGTACTGACGCCCCGCACCGCCGTATTGCCCGACGAGTTGAAGTGGATGCTCACCAGCAGATCAGGCAACGCCCGACGCATGGCCCTGATTCGGTCACTGGGGCCAATGTTGGTATCCGACAGGCGCGTCATCAGTACGGTAGCGCCGGCCCGTTCCAGCCGCTTCTGAAGCCGTTGGGCTACGTCGAGCGTCTGGTTTTTCTCCAGCAGGCCCGATTGCAACCCCCGTGCACCCGTGTTGGAGCCACCATGCCCGGCATCAACGGCGATGGTCAAACCCCGGAGCGAACGGCGCGTCGGTGGACGCCTGACCCGGACGATTAGTGTCGATTGGCGGTAATAGATCGAATACCCCCACGACTGCGCTTGCTTCAGGTCGATGTACACCCGGAAAACGTCGTCGGTTAGCTGTTCAAACCACACGGCACGAATCGCCTGCACCGAACGTAGCTGGGTAATCCAGTTGGTGTTGGCCGTTGCACCGAAGATATCAATCAGGATACGGCTGGGGTCAACCTGTTGCTGGCTTCGGTAGGGCAATCGGGCGGGCAAACGAATAGCTACATAATCGAAACGGGCGGGTTTGGCTGTATCGCCGTAAACCGTCCAGTTGCCAGTCAATAAACCCGTCGGGCTGTGACCGGTAGGCAACGTATCGGTGGTGACCTGCGCAGCCGGCACAAAAGCCGTTAGAGCGCCGGCCAGCCGAATGCGCCAGAGCCGTTGCGTGGTATCAGGCCCCCGGTCGACCCGACCCGTAATGGTGAGCACTACACCGGAATCAAGGGTTTCCATACGGGCACCTCCGAGCCGGTCGGTGCCGAGGCCGTAGTACAGAGGGGTTAGCGAAGAGGTAGTATAGCCCGTTAATAACGTATCCTGAATAGCGGTTGTCTGGGCGGAGGTCCTGGTTGAACCCATCAGACTAATTATCAGAAGAAACAGGAAGCGTAAGCAGTTAGAGTCCTTCATCAATCGAGGGTTTGCCAGGGCCGTTGAGTAAAAGAAAAACGCTCATGGCGAATAGGTTAATGGCAGGCATGGCGTTTTTATACGTGTCGCCGATGGCTACGTGAGCGACGAGGATAGCCAGCGAAAAATTAATCAGCAGGGCCAGGGCGGCCCACCGGGTTTTGAACCCCAATACCATCAAAATAGCCCCAAGGAATTCTGCGTAGGCCGACAGGGCAGCGCTTACGAGCGGAAAAGGAAAACCCAGGCTTTTGAGCCATTCCGCATAGCCCGGTACGCCTTCGGTTGGGTGCAGGGCTGTGTGTCCGGCTACGTCGTATAGTTCGTAGGCGAACGCCAGTCGCAGCAGAAAAGGCGCGTAGGGGCGAAGTTTGTGTAGCGTCGACGCAATGTTCATTGGCAACGGATGGGTAGACATTTCCGGCGCTCCCCAGCGGAGACAATCAGTACCGTAAATTTTTTAGTCATCTTGTTTGTATTTATTCTAAATAAGCCTGACATTTGTAGCGTAAACGACAGTTAGAGTATGTTCGCTGAGTCAGAGCAAGTTGGAGTTAAGTTCAATGCAGTAGCCAAATCACTTGGCGACAACCCTTTCGTTGGTCAGGAGTGCGTTCTGAAAAAGTGCTGCAAGAAATACAAGAAGGGTAAGCGCTGCAAGAAGTGCCCCGATCATTGATTACTTCTCGGGTATGTACCAGAACGGAATCTGGTAATACATCTTCGGTTTGCTTGCCGAATCAGGTACGGTGAGCTTCAATACATTTTTCCCTACAGGTAAGTTTTCTGCCGGCAGTACGGTAGTCAGGCCGCGCTGATCGTTATCGGGGCGCTGGGTAAACAGATATTCCGGCTGCTGGTACACCGAATCGTTCATTGCAACCTGGAAATATTTCGCAAACGTCTGTAAATACCAGCTCGCCCGCTCTTTCCGTTTTTCTTCTTTTGTCAGCGTATCGGACCAGGTCGGCTCGATAAACCGCTTGTTTAGCTCCGCATCCAGCATTTTCGGGTACGCGATAAAAAGCCGGATATACGGCTCCCGAATCACATCCGACTGAATACTGGCTTTCTTGATCAGTTCACTGGCTGGCCGCAGATTATCAAATGAGTTGGCGTCGGCCGTTCGGCCAGGGTCACGAAAGGTAATAAACGAACGACCGTCGAACGCACTGACAGCACCACTATGCTGCGTAATCTCAATAACCATTGATACGATCAGCACCCCTGTAAAAAACAGTGTAAACGTCAGCAGTCGGCGTTGTAGGATCGCCTTGGGAATCTGGCTGTAAAACGTGAACAGGATATAGACGGCCGGACGGTATAGACCAAGGAACATGAGGCTGCTTGCCTGGGTAAGTTTAAACGATGCAGGAGCCAGCCGGGGATTATCGCGGAATTTTGGCAGATTCATGACTAACATCATAATCATATAAACGACAAAGAATCCCAGGAGTATAGGAGTCGCTATACGTTCGAACGTAGCGTAGGCAGTCGGGGAAAGCAACCACTGGATAAGGGTAACGGAAACAACCAGAATACAGTAAAGGAAGGCGACTCCGAGCAGTGTGATCGTTAGCATAAAGGCCAGGGCAAAAATGACGTTGCAGCGCTGGTCGAGCCGAATAGCGTAGTCAGAAAGCCGACCCATCCGTCGGGCATATTCTTTTTGCGCGTATTGACTAAGGTTGTAGATCTGATCGTATTTGATACCGTCGGGGTAGACGGCCAGCAGGCCAACCAGCCCGACCCAGAATGCCCGCATGATGAAATTGACAAGAAAAGCAGCAAACAGAACGTAACAGGCTCCCTTGCTCAACCCGATTACCTGAATAGGCAGGATATCGTGGAAATAATCGTTGTTGAGCATGAGGTTGTACCGGTAGTAATTCAGGGCGCTGTCCAGTAGCTCGGGGAGGCTTAAGGTAGCATACAGGGCTGCGCCGGAGATAACCAGTTCCAGATTCCAGCTCTGGCTGGCAAGTTCGCGCAGTTGTTCGTGGCGTTCGGTAACGGCGGGCTCGGTAACTTCGGGAGTCTGAGTTTCAGTAGCTTGTTCAATCATAGCAACGTGTACGGGACCAACCATCAAAAATAACTTTTTTGCCCATTTTGCCTATGCAAATTCAGTATAATTCGATACCTGGCCTGCCTGAGGAGCCCTTACGTTCGTCGTTGATTAGGTTACTGACCGGGGTGTTTGTCAACCAGTCGGCGGAGGAGGTTGCCGCCGACCTGACGTATCAGCAGCATCGGTCTCCGCTCGTGATACTGCTCGCAACCGACCGGGAACAACTTGTCGGCTGTAAAATTGGCTACGAACGCCAGCCGGGGCATTTTTATAGCTGGCTGGGCTGCGTCGATCCGGCGTATCGGGGGCGTGGGATTGCCTCGGAGCTGATGCGCCAACAGCACGACTGGTGCCGACAAAACGGCTACCATGCAATCCGCACGCATACGTACAATCAATGGCGGGAGATGCTCATCCTGAACCTGCGCCACGGCTTCGACGTCATCGGAACGATGCAGGGAAAACGCGGCCTGACCATTGTGCTGGAGAAAAAATTGTAAATAAAACAAGCTGGCGCTCAGTCGCGTTTTAACGAAAATGCCGTTGGCTGGAACCCAGTCGGATACATTGCACGTTCGACCAATAAGGTAGAACTTTGTTAGCATGAAGCAGGCGACGTTGGACATACGACAGCAGATCAAGTGGCTGGGTGGCCTACTGGCCGTCTGGTTGCTGGTATGGCTGTATACCCGACCGGAAGCTGCTACAGCCCCAACGAGCAAACAAGCCTATCTTTCGTGCGATGTACCGAATACGGCTGCTGACGAGTCGCACTGTGTGCCCCAGGTGCACGGGAACGCTTCTGTAGCGATCATCAGTCAGCGGGCGGGTTTCTCATTTACTTCCCCGTTGTTTATTCTGCCGGGCTGGACGAGCGAAATATATCGCCAGTTGATTGTTTTTGCGGCAGAACGCCCCTTTCATTCGTACTACTCCTTTGGTTTTCTGCGCTCTATCTTCGAGCACCAGATCACCATCAATGCGCCCTGAGCCATTGTCTCTTCATCGGTAGCTGCTTCTGCTTTCATCGAACCAGTCGGTTTAGATGTCATTCGTATTTCGGTCGTCGGTCATGGATGCGTCGGTCAATGTACTGCTTGACATCCGTCTGACCTGACCCGCCCGTATCATCGGCATTGTGGGGTGGGTTTCGTTTGCGCAGAGGGAAGCAGCGGCCGGGTAGGGGGCCAATTCGTGCCGGGTCCTGGTGGATACGTTCAATTATTTCATTCGCATTCTTTATATGGTATCATCTACAACACTCATATCTTCTTCACAAACGCAGCTCCGGTGGTTGAAAGACCTCGGATTTCTGTGCGCCGGGGTTCTTTGTGCCGGCATGGGTCTGAAAGGGTTTTTACTGCCCAACAACTTCCTCGACGGCGGGGCCATGGGTATTTCGCTGCTCCTCGAACTGGTTACGGGCGTTGAACTCGCTTTTCTGGTCATACTGGTGAATATTCCGTTTATCTGGATGGGTTTCCGGCAGATTTCGCCCGGTTTCGCAATGCGTACCGTTGTGGCCATCGGGCTGCTGGCGATTTGTCTCGTAACCGTTCCTTACCCAGTTGTGACCAGCGATAAACTGCTGATTTCAGTATTCGGGGGTTTCTTTCTCGGGGCCGGTATCGGGCTGGCCATCCGGGGAGGGGGCGTTCTGGACGGCACCGAAGTACTGGCTATTTACGTAAGTCGCCGTTCAGCCATGACGGTGGGCGACGTCATCATGGTTATCAACATCCTCGTGTTTGGCGCGGCTGCCATGCTGACAAACATCGAAACGGCGCTGTATGCGATGCTCACGTACCTCTCGGCTTCGAAAACGATTGATTTTCTTATTCATGGTATTGAAGAATACACGGCCGTGCTGATCATCTCGGACGAACACGAAGCTATCCGCCAGATGATAACGGAGGACATGGGCCGTGGGGTTACGGTCTTTAAAGGCGAGAAAGGATACGGTAAACGCGGCCATCGGGACAAGGACACAAACATTCTTTACGCGGTGGTAACCCGCCTTGAGCTAACGCGGCTGAAAGACCGGATTGAGCGTATTGACGATCAGGCGTTTATTGTCAATCACGGTGTCGATGATGCCAAAGGGGGCATGGTCAAGGGAAGGCCAATTCATTAGCCGGATCACAAACGCTGGAAAGGCTATGGAAGAAAACATTGCACCAACCGTTCTGGGCGCGTGGGTGGGCTGCTGTGGGATCTGGGTGTGGAGCCAGACCCGGCAGACCCACTGGGAGCATCGGCGACCATTGGCCCAGGTGTCGCAGCGGGTGAAACAAACCCGGCGTGCTTTGTCCGGTGTTCTGCTGGTCGCGTCGAGTGTGATTGTCCTGTACTGGCCCACTGTAGCGATGAGGTCGTGGTTACTGCCCATCGAGTTGATGAACCGGCCAGGCATCAATCAGGTTGGGATGTTTGTCATCAAGCTGGCTTTGCTCTGGATTGTGGTCATGACCGTGCAGCGTGATCGGTGGTATGGGGCCTGGTGGCGCGACCGTACGTTGTCAGTCAAACGCTGGCGCGACTGGGAGCCGTACTACGCCAGGCACGCTGCTTTGGCCGCGGGTGGGCTGCTCCTGGGGTTGTTCATTACGTTGTCGAGTGCTGCCACAGCCCTGCTTTGCCTGATTGGCTGGTGGCTTTGCTGGCGCCTGTGGCGGTTCAGCCTACGTTCGTATATGCCGCACCGATGAGCAACCGGGGCCGTAGTTGGTGTGTCCACAGGCTCAGATAATACATAGACGAAAATCAAAAAACCACACGGGCGGGTAGTGTGAGATACGTGCTCGAAAGAAAAGTATGACATCATATAATCTGTTGCTGGTGGTTCTGGGGGTGGCTATTCTGGTAGTTTCCTGGCTGCCGTCGCTGCTCAGGAACCACCCCCTTTCGTATCCGACCGTAGTGGTGGGACTGGGATTGCTCCTGTATTCATTTCCGTTTCCGCTGCCCAAAGCTGATCCGATTCAGTATAAAACCCTGACGACCCACCTGAGTGAGTTGTGCGTTATCGTGGCCCTGACTGGCACCGGGCTTAAGATCGATCGACGTTTCTCGCTCCGTACCTGGCGAATGCCGCTTCGACTGGTGCTATACACCATGATTCTGACCATTGCGGGAATCGCGTTGGCGGGCTGGTTGGGGCTGGATCTGCATCCGGCGTCGGCAATGTTGCTGGCAGCCGCCCTGGCTCCGACCGATCCGGTACTGGCCAGCGATGTGCAGGTAGGCGATCCCGGCGAGGGAGGGGAAGATGATGTCCGGTTTGCGCTGACGGGCGAAGCCGGGCTGAACGATGGGCTTGCTTTCCCGTTTGTATACGGCGCAATTGCCCTGCTGCCTTCTGCTGCGTCTCCCGAGTCGCGTCTCATCGACTGGCTGACCATGGACGTACTGTATCGGGTAGTCGTTGGCGTGCTGGCGGGATGGCTGTCGGGCCGGTTGCTGTCGGCCCTGATTTTTGGGCTACCGCAACGGATCAGCATCAAAACCACCGCCTACAGTTTTGTTATCCTGGCTGTTACACTGACGACCTACGGACTTACGGAACTGGTCAAAGGCTACGGCTTTCTGGCGGTGTTCATTGCCGCCATTACGCTGCGGGGCTACGAACGGTCGCATGAGTACCACCAGCACATGCATGATTTCACAGACCAGATTGAGCGAATGTTCATTGTGATACTGTTGCTGTTGTTCGGGGGGGCAATCGCGCAGGGGCTGCTGGCTCCGCTGCGCTGGTCAGACGTAGCCCTTGGGCTGGGGTTGCTGTTCATCATCCGCCCGCTGTCGGGTTTTCTGACCCTGATCGGCACCCGGGCCACCCTCAGCGAACGCTGGGTAATCGCCGGATTCGGCATCCGCGGCATCGGCTCATTTTTTTACCTGTCCTTTGGGCTGGAGAAAGGTAATTTTCCCGCGCCTGAGCGATTGTGGGCTATTCTGGGTTTTGTGGTGCTGGTATCAATAGTGCTGCATGGCATCCTGGCTACGCCGGTCATGAACTGGCTCGACCGTCGGCACAATCGGCTGGCGGCTAAAGAATCGGTTAGCTGACGGGAACCTGCGCCGACCGTTCGTTGTCATACTATTGATGCACTTGTATCTTCACATACCGTTTTGTAAACAAGCCTGCCATTACTGTGATTTTCACTTCAGTACCAGTCTGAAACAGAAGGGGACGCTGGTGGACGCGCTGTGCCGGGAGATTCGCCTGCAACAGGATTATCTGCCTGCCCGAACGCTGGAAACGATTTATTTTGGTGGCGGTACGCCCTCGCTGCTGACCGAAGCCGAGCTAGCACAAATCTTCGGGACGATTCACGACCTGTATACCGTAGCGCCCGGTGCTGAAATTACCCTCGAAGCCAATCCGGATGATCTGTCGGCCGACAAACTGATTATGCTTCGGCGGTACGTGAACCGGCTGAGTATCGGTATTCAGACGTTCGACGAAGCGACATTACGCTGGATGAACCGGGCCCATTCGGCCGCCGAAGCCGAGCATTGTGTCCGGCTGGCTCGCGACGCCGGTTTCGACAACCTGAGTATCGACCTGATCTACGGCATTCCCAACCGCCCGGCCGATCGCTGGCAGTACGACCTCGACCGGGCGCTGTCCCTCGACGTACCGCACCTGTCGGCCTACGCCCTGACCATCGAACCCGATACGGCGTTTGGGCGCTGGCAGAAAACCGGCAAGCTAATTCCCGCCGACGATGCGCTGGCCGCCGAACAATTTACGGAACTGACTCAGGCGCTGAAACAGGCCGGTTACGAACATTACGAAATCTCGAATTTTGCGAAACAGGGCAACGGTTCGGCGGCTCATTATGCCCGGCACAACACCGCGTATTGGCAACGCCGACCGTACCTGGGTGTTGGGCCCAGCGCCCATTCGTATAATGGTCGGAGTCGGCAATACAACATTGCGAATAATTCACGTTATATCAAGGCAATTGAACAGGGTGAACTGCCGGCAACGGTTGAAAATCTGACGGTTGCCGATCAGGTAAATGAATACTTACTGACGGGTTTGCGAACACAGTGGGGCTGCTCACTAACCGAACTATCGTCGTTGCTGGGCGCTGATTTTACGCGCCAACAGGCCAGCGACCTCGCCGACATGCAACGGGCGGGCTGGTTGATTATGGAGAAGGATAGCCTGCGACTAACCGAAGCGGGCAAGCTTTTTGCCGACCGGGTGGCGGCTACATTATTTGTCGAATAACAGAAGGCAACAATTGGTTGCTTTAGTGAGTAGAGTAAAAAAGGGCAGCCTGCTGGTCGGCCCTACGGCAAAATTTCTCCATTTTCGCAGCATAGACCAACCGAATGAATACGCAGCGCCCGTCCAATACCTTTCGTCAGCCGCCCCGGCCCCGTCAGCCTACCCCGTCGTCCTATCGGTCGAAGCCGGCCGGTCGCTGGCGTCGGTTCCGAACGTACGTGCAGCAACGGCCGTTGTTCGAGCGCATATACAGGTTTCTACTCAAGACGTTTCTGATCTTGTTTCTGGGGTCAATCGGCTACGTGATTCTACTCAAATACGTGCCTGTCTGGATTACGCCCCTGATGGTGTCGCGGTGGGTCGATACGCTGGGGACCGACGAAAGCAGCAAACTCTACAAGGACTGGCAGTCGTACGACGACATCAGCAAGGAAGCGGCTCTGGCGGTGGTCGCTTCGGAAGATCAGCATTTCCCGACGCATTGGGGCTTCGATTTCGAGGGAATCCAGGACGCTATCAAGGAAAATCAACGCCGGAAACGCCCTCGGGGAGCCAGTACCATCTCGCAGCAGGTGGCCAAGAACGTATTTCTCTGGAATGGCCGCAGCTATATCCGAAAGGGGCTGGAGGTGTATTTTACCGTATTGATTGAGCTGGTATGGGGTAAGAAGCGCATCCTGGAAGTGTACCTGAACGTAGCCGAAACCGGTCCCATGACCTTCGGCGTTGAAGCGGCCAGCCAGCGATTCTACGGACACTCGGCCAAAACCCTGACCCGCGACGAAGCCGCCCGGATCGCGGCTGTGCTGCCCAATCCCCGGCAATTTTCCATCAAACGTCCATCGGGCTACATCCAGGGCCGTACGCGATGGATTAGTCGGCAGATGCGCCGGCTGGGTGGGCAACGCTACATCCGGAACTTGTAAATCAATACTTAATTCATTCTGGTACTACGCTTTATCCCAAACCGCTGAAGGGGATTAGCTCCGCTAATTAGACCTCCCTCCTGACATTTGCAGCGCTAAGCCCCCATTTGGGTTTGGGGTGAGGAAACGCAAGAGCTATTCTGAAGTAGTATCAATACATTAGCAGGTGATTGAGCGGGGGCATTTCGTCGGTTGAAATGCTGCATCCGCCGATGTTTTTGAACCATCCCGTCTATTCCATAGGTATTTCTGCTTGGCTTTCCTGCCGAATTCGTGTAGTTTTAGATAGAAACAAACCGAATCGTTCCAGTAAACCCTAAACCCTTATGAAAACAGTACTCCTTTCCGTGGCCGCGTTGCTGACGGTTTCGGCGGCCAACGCACAAACCTGGATGGTTGACAAATCGCACGCCAAAGTGGGCTTTACCGTTACGCACCTGATGCTGTCTGAAGTAGACGGTAATTTCAAGACGTACGATGCCAAGATTACAGCCAGCAAGCCCGACCTGTCCGATGCGGTGGTTGAACTGACGGTCGATGCCAACAGCATCGACACCGACAACGAACGCCGGGACGGCGACCTGCGGGGAGATCGGTTTTTCAACGTAGCGCAGTACCCCACGATCACGTTCAAAAGCACGTCGTTCCAGAAAGTTGAGGGTAAAAAGTACAAACTCAACGGCAACCTGACCATGCACGGCGTTACAAAGCCCGTTACGCTGGATGCCGTGCTGACCGGGCCGGTTACGATGGACAGTCCCCGGGGCAAGCAGGAAAAGGCCGGTTTAAAAGTAACGGGTACAATCAAGCGCTCCGATTTCAGTCTGGGTACCATTCCGGTAGCGGTCGTGAGCGACGAGGTAGAACTAAAGGCCGCTGGCGAGTTTGCCAAGCAGGATGCCTCCATGGCCGAAAAGAAATAGCCGATATGCCGTATTAACCCAGAAAGGCGCCATCACTGGCGCCTTTCTGGGTATTTGTCCTTAGCCGTCTGAATCAATACGCCTATTTGTCGATCTGAATGTTAGCCTGAGCGTTGGATTCGAACGTATTGACCGTCGATGCGTCGTTGTTCAGGATGCAGTTGTAGCCGACATAGATACCGTGACCGGCGCTGCCACTGATTTTCGTGTTCTTGATGGTCATGGTAGCCTTAGCGCCGTATACAGCAATGTTCGTTTTCTTGCCCGATACGATGGCGTTGCTGCCGCCGTAGCTGATTTCAGCATTTTCGATTACGTTCTGCGTACTGGTTGTGTAGCAGATCAGTCCCCGCCAGTAACCCGGTGTACGGGTAGCCCCCGTGATGGTAATTTTCTGCGTCGGTGTGCCTTTGGCCGACAGATAGGCGTCGTCGCTGATGCGGATGGCGGCATCGCGGCCCATCTCAATCGTTACGCCCGGGTTCAGTTTCCAGCCGTTGCTGACCGCCAGGTCGGCCGTGATGCGGTACGGTGAGTTGTCGGTAAAGTTGGTCCAGACGATCTCATCCACGTTCCCTTTCCGGATGGCTGACCCGAATACCTCCACGACGTTACGACCGTTGCCCCCGGTGAATGATGACGCTGCATCCAGTTTTGCTACGTTGGCCGCATCCAGCAGAATACCCGCGTCGGTGTTGTTGCGGAACGAGTTTGACGAAAATTCGCGAAGGATTGCGCCATCCTGTACGTACAGACCGTAGCCGTCGTTATCGGAGAACAAGCTGTTTTTCAGGCCAATCTGCGCTTTGCCGCCACCGAACAGGGCCATACTGGCTTTCACACCACTCAACATAACACGGCTGCCGGCGTGCAATACGTCGATGTGCTCGAATACGTTGGCATTGCTGCCCGAATAGACCATGATACCAACCCAGTAGCCTTTGTTTTTTTCAACCCCTACGAAGCGGATTTTCTTACCGGCTTCACCCTTGGCGATGATCACCCCACCGTCGTTGATGTCGAACCGGGTATCGCGCTCGAAGGCTATCACTACGCCCGGATTAATGGTCAGCTCCGATGTCAGGACGATGCTCTTGGTAACGATGTAGTCGGGCAGGTCGGGGTTGGCCACGCGGTCGTTCAAGACCGTTTTAACCGTAATGTTCGAGGTCAACGCCAGCGGCTGCGCAACCGAAGCCGCTACCAGAACCTTGTCAGTGCTACGTCCGTTGGCGTTCGAAACGGTCAGTTCCAGCTCGTATTCGCCGGTTTCGTCGGGCGTGAAAGTTGGCTTGGCCGTAGCCGGGCTGCTCAGTGATACCGTACTTTTTGCCGGTTTGCGGGTGATGGCCCACTGAAACGAAAGCGGAGCGCCTTTGCTGTCGGTCGATGCGCTGCCGTCGAGCGTAACAACCTGCCCCACTTGTACGTTTTGATCAGGGCCGGCTGCTGCCGTCAGTGAGTTGGTGGGGGTTGGTTCGACTTCGGGGTCTTTCTTACAGCCCGTTACGAGGAACGTAGCTGAAAGCAGAAAAACAAAAATCTGTTTGGTTAAGGCCAGGGTCCGTTGACCACGCAGGGCCGGAGAAGAGGAAAAAGTTAGTTGCATGAGCCGTATTTGTTGTGTGTTAGCTGGCTCAAAGTTGGGGGTAACCCATGCACCGGCCCAGGACAACCCCTGTGAAATGATCAAAAACCTGAATGAATTGACATACGAGTATGACGAAGCGGTGAGGCTGCCGGATGACACAGCCCGATTTCGGCTGGGCTACTGGCTCGAGCCAATAAACCGATTAAACGTTTGTCTGGTTAGCGAATCAAAGACATACATTCGCGTAGGAACGAATGTGCATGTTCAACAAAAGACTCGACCTATGAAACGCATAGCAATCATATTGTTTCTGCTGACGTCAGTACCAACATTATCGCTGGCGCAGATCGACCCCAGTCTCATCCAGGCTGGGCTGGACGCCCTGAACTCAGCTACGCTGACCAACGCGCAGGTAGCGGCTTATTCACGACAGGCCGTGCAGCAGATGGATGCGCAGAACCCGGTGGCTGGCCCAAATGATCCCTATACACTCCGGCTGAACCGAATTGTGCAGCGGCATCGCACGGTAGCTGGATTACCTATCAATTACAAGGTGTATAAAGTCCCTCAGGTAAACGCCTTCGCCACCGCCGACGGTAGTGTACGGGTATTCAAGGGATTGATGGACATCATGACCGACAGCGAAATTCTGGCCATCATTGGGCACGAAATTGGTCATGTGGTCAATAAAGACTCGCACGATGCGATGAAAAGTGCGCTCCGGCGCTCAGCCGTACGCAATCTGGCGGCTTCCAATTCCGGGGTGATCGGTCGGTTGTCGCGGTCGCAGATCGGGGGTGTAGCCGATTACCTGCTGGGCGCTTCGTTCAGCCGTCGGCAGGAAACTGAAGCCGATGATTACAGCTATACCTTCCTGCGAAAAAATGGGTATAACGTACTGGCCCTGGCTACGTCGTTCGAGAAGCTGGCGAAACAGGGCGGGGGTAGTGGCCGACTGACGCAATTCGTCTCGACTCACCCCGACAGCAAAGCCCGCGCCGACCGGATTCGGGCCCGTGCCCGCAAAGACGGGTTGATACGATAAAACGCTTGTGATACCAGAACGCCCCCGTGGTGCTATCCTGACAACAAGTCAAGATGGTCCATGGGGGCTTACCGGTCACCCCATAATTACCTTGCGATGGGTTGATCCCCATTTCGCTAGATCATCAATGATGCCTTGTAATGTCCAGCCATACTCGGTCAAACTATACTCGACTGTCACAGGCTGCGTAGCCAGGACGGTTCGTTCGATGAGTTTATTCTGTTCCAATTCTTTAAGCTCTTTGCTTAACTGCTTGTTGGAAATACCCGCTAAATCGGTCGATATGTCGGAAAATCTTCGCCTGTTATAATAACACATTGTTGACAGGATGGAAATCTTCCATTTCCCATTCAACACATCCATAGCGTCGTGGATCGCCATGATGTCTGCTTTGTGACATACTTGTTCAGCCATCAGTTACTTAGTTACCGTAAATACACCGTTACTTCTGGTAACTTAGTTACCAAAGTAAATGTTCCTCCGATGTATTCAATAAAAACCAAACGATGGATTTCAACAATAAGCATGTAATTATAACCGGTGGAAGTCAGGGAATCGGCTTTGCGACAGCAAAAGCATTTATTCAGCACGGGGCCACTGTTTTGATTACGGGCAGAAATGCAGAAAGTCTGCGAAAAGCAGCCGATGAAATTAATAGCTCGAACTTACAAACGCTGGTCGCCGACACCTCAAACATGGCCGGAATTATGGCCCTGGAAAAAGTGGTAGCACAAAGCGGTAAGTCCGTCGACGTGCTCTACCTCAATGCCGCTATTGGGGTCTATACCCCGATTCAATATGTTACAGAAGCGGATTTCGATGCGCAGTTCAATACCAATGTCAAAGGGCACTTCTTTACGCTTCAAAAGCTCATCCCGCACTTAGCGGATGGGGCTTCCGTGATCTTTACCTCATCTGGCGTGGTGAGTGCCGCGGGTACAGCAAGCAGCGTGTACTCGGCCACCAAAGCTGCTTTGAACAAGATCGCCGATATTGCCGTCAATGAGTTGGCAGAACGAAAGATCCGGGTAAATATCGTCAGCCCTGGCCCGATTCAAACGCCGGGTCTGCTTTCTCTGGCCACCGCTGAAACGCAAGCCTACCTGGCTACGAGAAGTGCCCTTCAACGACTGGGAGATGCGGAAGAGGTTGCCAATACCGTTTTATTTCTGGCTTCTGCGGATGCCAGCTACGTGAATGGGGCTAATATTGCTGTTGACGGAGGGTCAATTCAGTATATGCTCAAGTAATTGGTTTTTTGCCTATAAATGGCCGGACAGTTAAGCGTCCGGCCATTATACGTCCTATTTATCACCAAAGGACTATCTCGCCAAACGCGTAGTTAAGCTACTGATACAAGAACGCTTCTTTGTCTTTAGGAGGAGCGTTTCAGGAGACGATGTAGTTTTTAGTTGCTGAGCTTAGCACTGCCCTGACAGAGTCTACGAAGGACGGTGATTACTCAGCCCTTTAATACCGTATTCCCAAAAGCTTGGCTACCCAACCCAGCGCTTTGATGGCCCCATCTGGCGGATTTTTAGCAATGATTTCGGCTCGATAGTTATTCATCAGTACACTCATATATAGCATCGTTCGTAGATTCATCCGAAAACGGTTTCGACGCTGGTCGGTCAGCTTGTCAAGTACTTTACAGACATCCTCAAAATAGTTCTCCATCTTCAAGGCTGGCTGATGGGTGTTCAAGACGCGTACCATCTTATCGGTCGGGTTACGAAAACAGTGGGTGACCCCCTTGGGAACCGAGAGTTGATCCCCCTCTCTGGCGGCAATCCACCGATCATGGATATAGAATTCCATATCACCCTCCAGCACCTCATAGGTTTCAATGGCGTCGGGGTGAGCATGCACTAAGGGGTCCTTCATATTACAACCCGGCAATAACTCCCAGTGGAGGTCTAAAGACTTGCCCAAGGTGTCGGCACTGGCTTGTAAGACGGTAAACTTCATACCGACAGGAGTCATATCCAAGATTTGCCCTTTAGTAGCCATCCTGATGATCAATGGTTTAGGTTTGTGAATATAAGCGATGATTGGCTAAATAGCCAGTTGATTTCACCACATCAATAATCTTGTAAGGTACCGCTAGCTTACCATATCTTAAAAAGCCCCGATTTATGAAGCAGTGTCATGCATCAGTCAACCGTTAGTTTGCTCCTGCCAGGCTAAGTATCGATAAACCGTCGCTCGGCTTATATGAAACAACTGACCAATCTCTAAGATCGTATGCGTCTTCAGGGCATACATGGTCTTAACCGCCCGTGCTTTTGCTTGAGTTTCTGTAGTAAGACCTTTCGGACGGCCCCTGCAGGAAGCTGTAGTCATTAAACAACAGCGCGACGAGATTGCTCAGAAAAACGCCCAGAACGAACTCCTGCTGAAAGAGATTCATCATCGGGTCAAGAATAATCTGGAAGTGGTGTCGAGTTTACTGGCGTTACAGTCAGCTAAAGTCACCGACCCAAACGTACAGGAAGCCATACAGGCCAGTCAGAACCGGGTGCAGAGTATGGGCATCATTCACCAGAAACTGTACCAAGGCAAGCAGTTAGGGGCGATTGAGATGCGCGATTATTTTAATAATCTGGGCGAAAACATTCTCAATTCGTTTGATGCAGCCAGTCGCATCACCATCGAATGTCCGATGCCCGAGCTAGTACTGGATATTGACACGGCGGTTTCCGTAGGGCTCATAACGAATGAGTTAATAACAAACTCGCTTAAATACGCATTTGTCGGTAGGGACAACGGCACCATTCGTATCAGCTTGACGCGGATGGACGACGATTCATTGCTGTTGATGGTAGCTGACAATGGGATCGGTAAACAGCCTGTGGAAGCCGTCAATGAAACGGGCTTCGGCACCCAGTTAGTGGAGCTGCTTACCCGCCAGCTTGAAGGCACGCTTACCTACGAAAACCAGAATGGCACGTTGGTTAAACTCCGCTTTAAGCGGCCAGTTATTACCTAAGTGTTGACAAAATAAGAACCCTGTATTTGACCGTTTGCCTATCTTGTAACCAATTTCCGGCTTTCGGTAGGGGTCATTTTTGTTATGTGATAACCTGTTGATTACCGTACCGTTTCGTCTCCTCTCCTCTTTCTGGCCGCTTTCGACCACGAAAAGTGTTCATTCAAGAAGCAGATGAAGGAACGCCCTCAGTCTCAATTGGGAGCGTTTGTTGAGATTGAGCAAATGATCTCTTACGGAACTATGACTAAGAGGAATTAATCCTCCCTACTTCATAACCTAATTCTAGACAGTACGTAGTAAAAGTGGTAACTTTTGTATTACCTCAAAATGTCAAAATCCGCTGTGGCAACCACATCATCCCACAGCAACCTAAGTTGCCCTCCTTTTTTTATTTCCTTCAGCTCAATGGTAAACTGCTGCTTTATATCGGTTGATTTTTGGATGGGCATACTGACCCTTATAAGTTCTTTCGTCCGGTCAGGGTCGGTGGGCCAATTTTTAAGATCAGTGCTAAAAATGAGTGTCCATTCCTTTACTTTGGGAATGGTATAAATACTATAGACGCCTTTGGGAAGTACCTTTTCCCCTATTTTGATGTCGTTTTCAAAGGTGATCGTTGTGGGACCATTGGCGCCGGTCCGCCATAAGGAATCGTAGGGAACCACGCCCCCAAAAATCGGTCTGCCTCGCTTAAAGGGTCGCCCGTAGGTCAGTGCAATGGTTGACTGCTGGATGCTGGCCTGTAGCGATTCAGTTGGCGAGGGAATGCCAATGCCCGGTGTTTTGCTCATTCGTTTGGCAACCGCATCGATGTCAATTGGCTGGTGTTTTGTTACATAATAATTCCAGGGTGTTCCTATACCATCCATGCTTTCTATTCGGCCCTCCTGGGTCACGCTAATAGCGGTGTATTCCAAAAAGGGGCCACCAAATATAATTTTGTCTTTGGTCTGGTAACGAACTCCTATGTCGTAGACGCCGATGTTATGATTGATCATTTTTAAGGGGAGTGCCTGCGACCCAGACCTCGCCAGGCGTCGGCATTGCCATTCCATGAGAGAGATCAAGGGAACCCAACCGCCGACAAAATCCATTTTTGGGGCTGGGTGGCGGAACAACTTCTCCACATTTGTGCCAGCTTCCGAATTATAGTAGGTGCAGGTATCGTTCCGGCAGTTCATATTTAATCGATATTCAAAAGCACCCGATTTTGCCGCAAAGGGAAGTGAGCTGTTGAGCGGGTTCATGGCGTTTATATTGAATTCACGGATGCTGCCATCGGGGTAAAAGTGAATGCTGAACTCGCCGATGTAATCTTCGGGAACGCGGATAAACGCTTTACCGTAGAGGTGATTATTGATCATGGTGTAGGTTTCCACTAAAACCGTATCCACGCCCATTCGTCCTATAAAAGAGGCTGTATAAGGCTGGTTGCTTTGCCCGAAACATCCCAACGTGGAGAGGAGCGCCCACACGCTTAGAAACACTCGTTTGTTGTCCATATTGAAATTGACAAGTAGTGTTGAAACACAGTTATTAAGATAAGCTTGTCAGGTAAAGTCATTACTAGCAAAATTATCGATGCCCCAATTAGGGAGATTGTAGAAATACGACATTTCTTGGCTGCTTGATTGAACTAGTAATTAGCTGATACCTATCTCGACAAGAAGCCTGTTAACATACAGCAGCTAGTTGAAATGTCCTTCGTCTAATATGGGAGCGTTTTACTGGACGCTTAGTCTTTACGGTATCGTCCTCCGGAAAAATGTTGACTCTTAGCTGAGCCTCGGTTCGTTCGCTATAGAGATAGTAACTGAGTGGGAGCAATCCCATACTTCTTTTTAAAGGCAAAAGAAAAATGAGAAAGATCTTCAAATCCTACTTCGAGATATACCTCTGTGGGTCTTTTCTTCTTTTCCGCTAGTTGATAATAAGCCAGTTCGAGCCGTTTATCGGTCAGCCATTTCTGGGGCGTTACATTGAAAATTTTCCTGAAATCCCGGTTAAAGGTCGACAAACTCCGACCCGTTAAATAGCCTAATTTTTCCATCGGCAAATTGAACATAAAATTGCGCTGCATAAAATCAACCAGGTCAATTTTTCCCGGTTCATGAAAATGAGCCAGTATATGGTCGATGCTTTTATCGATTGCCCTCAGAATACTTATGGCTTCTGTAATTTTTAACGAGGCAATATTTGCAGGCAGATCTTTCATCTCAAAATACGGAATCAAGGAAGACAGGCAACTTGCCAATAAAGGATGGTTGCTGAAGTGATATATTTTTTGTGATTCCGGGGCCTTTGGCTTTACTTCTAAATGGGCATAAAAATCCTTCAATCGTGCTGTAGAGAGATGCATGACTACTGTTTTGTGCGGCTTTCCATCCTTGGGGTAATTGATGATAGTAGCCAACAGGTTTCTTGGGATCAGGAAAATATCTCCTTCCTTAAAAATAGAAGTGGTATCAGCCTGAACGATTTTTGTCTCACCCGAAATGAACCAAATTAGCATGTGGTGCTCAAACAGAATGTCTGATTTGAAAAACTTGTCCTCATAGCAGGAAAGTTTGATGTCATCCGTTATATATTTTGCTTCGTATTGCATGACTATTTCTTAGTTCTTTTCTGTATGGAAAATAATACTGTAAAAACAAAAAATATCATTTGCTGAGCTTTGTTTAAACGTCCGGTTTAACTGTTAAAGGACAGCAGTATCCATATTGTCTACTACCGTCCTTTTGACATTGTAAGTCCATCAAACAATCATACGGATTGTCCGCCATCGATTAGATAATTAGCCCCAGTGATAAAGGCGGCATTATCGTCAGACAGGAAAGCAATCAACTCTGCTACCTCGCTAGCTGTTCCAAACCTTGCCAGGGGAATGCTACTGATCATTTGCAGTTCAAGGGTATCATTTAATCCCATTTTGTTCATAATCTCGGTAGCAACAGGCCCCGGACTTACCGCATTCACACGGATTTTTCGTGAAGCCAACTCAAGGGCCGCTATTTTCATCACCGCATTGATGGCTGCTTTACTTGCTGCATAGACCGAAGCAGTTGGTGGTGAAATAGTTGCTGAAGTTGACGACAGGAATATCACCGAAGCACCATCGTTTAGGATAGGGATGAATTTGCTCAGGGTAAAATAAGCTCCTTTGAAATTCACATCCATAATTTCATCAAATACCTGTTCGGACGTCAATTCTATGGGGGCCGATTTTGTTATGCCGGCATTAATGAGTAAAATATCGACCTTACCAAATTGTTCTGAAATAGCCGAGACCAGCCTGTCGATATCCGCTAACCTGGATTGGTCAGCCATCATTCCAGTGATATTCAGTTCCGATGCTGCCTTTTCAACCGCTTCCTTTCTTCTGCCGGTTATAATGACGTTGGCACCTTTTTGATTTAATTCGTTTGCAGTGGCATAGCCAATACCGCTGTTGCCGCCCGTAATGACGGCAATTTTATTTTTGAATGTTTTCATTTCGTTGAGGTTGAAATTAACTTATTGAAAAGAATAGGCCACTGGCTTCTTCGCTCCATTTCCACAGGCGTTTGGCATCAGCATCGTCCAGCGAATACCGTTTTACCCCCGGCGATATCTCGTTATCGGATGCTAATGGAGCTATATCCGCATCTTCGCAATACACCCCACCAATGCTATTGAGTAAGGGTGTTGTGGCGCACCAAACTGTTGTGGCAGCTCCCTGTGGTATGTTTTTAAGTGAAGCCAGTACTTCGGGAAGTATATTGCCCTGTTCATCCACAAAACCCATTTTCTGGAAAAGTTCCAGTGGGGCTTCCCTTCCTAATTCCGTTCCTCCGATAGAGCCCGGGTGGACAGAATAGACTCTGACACCAAAGGGTTTAGAACGAGTATCCAATTCGAGTGAAAATAGATTGACAGCCGTTTTGGATTGACCATATCCTTGCAAGGTTTCGTATGGCCGGTTTATAAAATTCGGGTCCTCAAAATTAAATGTTCCGAACTGGTGGCCATGAGAAGATACATTGATTACCCTCGCTCCGTTTGCTTTTTTGAGTGCTGGCCATACTCTGGCCGTCAACTGAAATTGTGCCAGGTAATTCGTGGCCAGTTGCGATTCGATACCACGGCTATCCCGGCGTAAAGTCACCCACATGATGCCTGCATTGTTGATTAGCAGATGAAGCGGTCGGCTTGTTGCGATAAATGCGTCGGCAAATGCATCGATTGAAGCGGGGTCCATAAAATCAATGCTCTCCAATTCCACATTTGGAATACCGGCTAAATTTTTCCGGGCCTTTTCCAGGTCCCTCGCCGGAACAATTACCGTGGCCCCGGCTGCGGCCAACACCCTAGTGGTTTCTAAGCCAATGCCCGTATTGCCGCCGGTCACAATGGCAATTTTCCCGGTGAGGTCAATCCCATTAATCACCTCCTGTGCCGTCGATGTTGCGTTGAAGCCTGAACCGATGGGCTGCTGTAAAGCTCCTTGATAATTAGTGTGTCCCATGTTATTTTAATTTATTGTGATGGGACAAAATTACCGGGTTGTTAGCGGGTGGACTTTGTTTAGAATGTCAATTTACTTTGTTTAACCTGTCAGGTTATCCCTACTGCGTAGATCAGTTTGTAGCCTCCGTTCAGGATGCTGTTTGAGTACTATTCGGTTCAGCCTATTCAGCATCGGTAGGTGGGAAAATTAGTTGTTCCCTAGGCCAACGGAACGATTTGGTTATCTTACAGGGTAAACGTCTGTCCACCTTTGAGGGTACTCTAACAAAAGCGTTTTACTAAGCTGGGCAACGTGGCTTATTCAGAAAGGGTTGAAACTAGCCCATTTCCAACATCTCTCCGTTAACTTGGCAAGATGAATCCTATGGACAAAAAATTTGAATATACCACCCTGGCCCAGCGATATACCGCCCGTTTCCCGGTCCTAACCTATGTGGGCACTCAGGTGAATTTTTGGATCATTGCCAACTGTTTGTTGATAACCATTTTGACTTTACACGCTCGACTAATTAACCAGGTAGTTCATATACCGGTAGCAGCAGCATTCGGCCCGTCGCTGTTAATAGCTATCCTGTTTGGGGGAGTATGGGGAGTAAGTCTAGGATTAACGAGTTATTATCTGGATCGGAAAATAGCCAGAAAACGATCGCTCGGGAATGTAATTCTAGTTAAGACCGGGGGAATGCTGATCCTGCTTTATCTCATTTTCTGGGCCTTACAATTTATCCTGTTTGATTTAACCATTTCCCCCCATGTCATTATAGCTGGTGTTACCCTAAAAAAAGAGGCTTGGGGTCTTATATCCACCCTGCTACTAGTCTATTATTTTTTTATGACCCTGATCATTAGCTTCATCAATCAAATTAATAAGAAATATGGACCGGGCGTTTTGTTACCCTTGTTGTTGGGGAGATACCGAACTCCACAGGAAGAAGAACGGATTTTCATGTTTATGGATTTAAAATCGTCGACTTCCACCGCCGAGCAATTAGGTCATATCCGCTATAGCTCCTTTATCAGAGACTGTTTTGCCGATATTAATGAGGTGCTTTTTCCCTTCGGTGCTCAAGTATACCAGTACGTTGGCGACGAAATTGTGATCATGTGGCCCGAGCATGAAGGCCTGAAAAACTACGTCTGTATCCGCTTTTACTTTGCCTGTACAGACCAGTTCCGGAATCGAACGGAATACTATCAGTCAACCTATGGTTTTCTGCCAACCTTCAAGGCCGGTATGCACACCGGTAAGGTAACGGCCGTAGAGATCGGCGAAATCAAAAAAGATATCGCTTACCACGGCGATACATTGAATACCGCAGCCCGTATTCAGAGCGTTTGCAATCACTATCAAAAAGATTTTCTAGTCTCCGGACACTTAATCACTAAAATGGGCCTCGATCAACGACTGAAAATTGAATCGCTGGGTAAGATTCTGCTTAGAGGCAAAACAGAAAAGGTTGAGATCGTAAGTGTTGACCGGCATGATCCTAAAGATCTGACAAATAGACGTGTTGAGTTTAAATGATAAAGAATAATTATCAAACGGGGGCCAATGGCAATCAAGAACTAACCATTGTTGACCTAAATGGAGTTAATAGCAGTACATAAGTCAATCGACTGTTGCACACTCAATACGCCACGGGGCGCCCCGCTTGCTCATGGGTCTTACCCGAATTTCTATCTGAGTCTTGTGCTTCAGTGAGCCAGTGGGGTCCTAAATCGCTCCATGAGTCACTAGCTCAGCCGAAGGCGGTAGGGCATCCCCACTGGAACTGGTTTACTCTCAGTTTGAGAGCCTTCCAAGGTAGAATATTCTTGGAATATTCACAGGGGACAAATCTAAAGGCCGATGCGACCGTAATTTTACGCCCCGTTGGAAAAAGAACCCCTAGAATAAGTATTTCTAAAGATTGGTGGGGTAAAGCGTAGGAGGAGTAGTAGAAATCTTTCAAAAACCTACCTTGAAGTATACCAACATTCGGTAAGGAACCGTCACTAAAAACGCCGAATTTATAAACAAACATATGAAGTTTTCTTCGTTGAATGCCGGAGAAAGTTCATGAACGACCTTACGTCTCAGGCGGGAGCGTTTTAGGAGACGGTAATTTTACTATCTGTCAAATGCAGTTAGTAGCGTACGGTCAGCAAAAAAGCCGCATCCAGATTAAACCGAAGCGGCTTATTGCTACCATCTACTGTGTTGCTATAATTACCCGATTCGCTGCGGGTGAGTTCGCCAGATGGTCAGCTTGCGTTTTCGCTGTCGATGCAGACCGTGGGTAGCGAAGCGGGTAGCCCTCATTACGCCATTCAATACCGCAACCAGCCGCTGATTGCCTCATCGCGACTAGGGTTGAAGGCCAATCCAAACGGCTTTGGCGGAGCGGGCTGGTTTAAAGATCTGCGGGTAGTACGTACTCAACGCCGTACTCAGCAAACGAGCTGGCAACCCGTAGCGGGCGAACGAAGTAACATACCCGACCATTTCAACGAACTGGTAATAACGCTGGCTCCCACCGATGCCCGCCGAAAGGGTATTATGCAAGTGGTAGCACGTGCCTACAACGAGGGCGTTGCGTTCCGCTACGAGTTTCCCGAAGACCTGAGTACCCAGATTCTAGAGTTTACCGAAGATCTCACCCAGTTTCGGTTGCCCTCCGGTACGCAGGGGTGGTTCACGAATCGGGCACAGGCGGAGTACGAAAAACGTCCGTTACAGAACTGGTCTGCCCAGGCCGAACTGCCGCTGACCCTCGAGCTGCCCAACGGCGTCTGGGCATCCATTGCGCAGGCCGAACAGGTCAATTACCCACGGGTTCGGCTGAAAACGACCGGGCCGGAAGGGGAACTGCAAACCCAGTTGTTTGGCGAGGTAGTGGAAACCTCACCCTATGCCACCTCATGGCGGGTTGTGCTGGGGGCTAATGAGCCGGGTAAACTGCTGGAACAGAATTACCTGATTCCGAATCTGAACCCGCCCAATGCGCTGTCGAAGCCGGACTGGATCAAGCCCGGTCAGGTGATGCGGGAAGTGACCCTGTCCACATCTGGTGCCAAAGCGCTGGTCGATTTTGCCGTGCAGCAGCAGATCGCCTATCTGCATTTTGATGCAGGCTGGTACGGGCATGAGTACGAAGTAAAGGAGGATGCTACGACCGTGACGGTTGATCCAAGACGTAACCCAAAGGGCGATCTGGACCTGCCCGAAGCCATTCGGTACGCCCGTTCTAAAGGTATTGGAGTGATACTTTATGTGAATCACCGGGCGCTGGAACGTCAGCTTGACACGCTGTTTCCGTTGTATCAGCGCTGGGGTGTGTCGGGAGTTAAGTTTGGTTTTGTTCATACGGGTTCGCACCGCTGGACCACCTGGCTACACGAAGCCGTTCGGAAAGCAGCTCAGTACAACCTGATTGTGGACATCCACGACGAGTACCGACCCACCGGCTTTAGCCGAACGTATCCGAATCTACTCACACAGGAGGGGGTTCTGGGCAACGAAGGGTTCCCGGATGCGACTCATAATACCATCCTGCCCTTTACACGCTATCTGGCCGGGGCTGGCGATTATACCTTCTGCTTCAATACGGACATTGTCAGACCGGGGAAAAGTAAAACTACACAGGCTCACCAACTGGCCTTGCCAGTACTGTATTTTAGCCCACTGCAATACGTATTCTGGTACGGTCGGCCCGATCAGTATCCCAATACCGAAGAGTTTTCGTTCTGGAAGGGCCTGCCCACGGTTTGGGATGAAACCCGTGTGTTGGGCGGTCGGCCAGGCGAGTTTGTCACCATTGCCCGCCGACAAAAAGACGCCTGGTATGTGGGCTGCATCACCAACATCCAGGCCCGGAGCGTCACGATTCCGCTGAGCTTCTTACCGGCAGACAAATCGTTCACGGCCGTGTTGTACGAAGACGACGGCCGCGGCCATGTGAAACAAACCAGGCTGACTGTCACGGCTTCGACCACCCTGAAACGGGACCTGCTGGCATCGGGAGGTCTGGCGCTTTCATTAAAGCCTGGGAACTGAAATAAACGCAAATTGTCGATTAAATGTATAGCTTAAATGGGCAAAGCTAAACTCGCCCGCTTTGTTTGCGATAGGTTCCGGGCGGCAGTCCATAACGCCGTTTGAAAAGTCGGGAAAAGTAATAAATGTCGGCGATTCCCACCTGCTCGGCTATGCTTTGGAGCGATAGGGATGTTGTTGCCATCAGTAGCTGCGCCCGTTCCAGTCGCTTGTTGATGATGTAGTCGATAGGGCGGATGCCCAGTAATGCCTGAAACTGCCGCGAAAAATAATCGACATGCAGGTGCTGAAGCGCAGCCAGTTGTTCTACCGTTATTTTTTTGGACAAATGGGTGTGGATGTAACTCAATACAGTCCGGAACTGGATAAAACCTTGCTGACGTACTGGCGAAGCGCTTTTGGTTTTCTGTATGAATCGCGAGACCAGTTGTAACATAATGCCCTGTGTCTCCAGACCAGCTCCAGCCCACTGATCAGGTTTTGGTGCGTTAAAACTCAACAAGTCCGACTGGTTATCGTACGCTTTGGGATCGATATTAGCGAGTGTGCGTTCAGGGTTTAAGAGCAGTAGTCTCTCAAATAAGTATTCATCCAAGGGAAGGGCGGGTAACTCGTACTCAAACGCTGCGTAATCAAAAATAGACAGCCCGGTTTCGGTTTCTTCCAGAAAATGAAGATAATACTGAGATAGCGTGTTATCGCAGTGGTAGCGACTGATCGAGTAACTCGGAATCAGATAAAGATTCCCTGGTTTCAACGTGTATTTTTGCTGGTTGTGCCAGACGTACGCTTCCCCATCCTGAATGAAATAAAGCCTGCAAAATGGACTGACTACCCCATTAAACTGCCACTCAGGGCCTACTGTCAAGGCACCACAATGCAAAAGGTTGAGTTTGAGTGAGGGTATTGCTTCCATCTGTATGACGAGAGAATGGTGGTAGCTCGCTCGAAAGGAGCGAAGCTCAAAGTCGGATTTGTACAAAAATAAGTCTACTGCATTCATTTTCTTAGCCCAATGAGACTTCTATTTTTGTATCAATAAAATCCTTAAATCCGACAATTACGCCTGTCCATGAGTACGACTGAGCTATTAGGACGCCTTCACCCGCTGCTGGTGCATCTGCCCATCGGTATTCTGCTGTTTGGGCTGGGGCTCATGGTAGTGGGTCGCAGGAAAAAAACGGATGTGGAAACCGCCGTTTCGTTCGCCTGGGGACTGGGTGCCTTGTCGGCCGTACTGGCTTGTGGAGCGGGCTGGCTACTGGCTCAGTCGGGAGAGTACGACGCCGACATGGTGTCCAGGCATCAATGGACGGGGCTGGCTACCGCTGCCCTGGCTGGGCTTACCTACTGGCTCAAAAACTACCGCTGGCCGCTGGCCCTGACGACGGCCGTGCTGCTGAGTGTAGCCGGGCACTACGGCGGAAACCTGACGCATGGGGAAGATTACCTGTTTCCCGGCACTACACCCCTGGCCGAACAGCCATCCACAACGCCCCTTTCGGCATCGGTTGTGGCTGTCAATGGGCAAGCTGATTCGGTAAACAAGGGCAATCAACCGCTCATACGCCGGACGTTTATGTACCGCGATGAAGTGGTTCCTATTCTGAAAGCGAGTTGTTACAACTGCCACTCGGCCACCAAGAAAAAAGGGGGGCTTCGGCTCGACTCGGAAGCGTTTATCAAAAAGGGGGGCAAACACGGTGCGGTGCTGTCACCGGGTAATCCTCAGAAGAGCAAGCTCTACACCTACCTGGTGCTGCCCGAAGACGACGAGCGGCATATGCCCCCAAAGGGTAAACTTCAGCTCACGCCCAATCAGGTTGCGGTTATTTATCGCTGGATACAGAAAGGGGCTTCGTTTAAAGAGGAAGTAGAGGTCATTCAACCGGCCGAAACGAATACCCTGGCTGCCGAAAGGGTGGGGCTACCCCCGCAGCTCTTGCCGTTGTCCTCCGATTCGGCCCGGGTGGTTGTACCATCGACGGAATCCGCTCCGGCAACGGTAGAATCGACCCTGCTGGCCAAACCCGTTGCGGCATCCGACCCTACTACGGTGGCTGCCCTGAAAGGGGAACAGATTTCGCTGGTGAAGCTTGCGGAGACGAACTACCTGTCGGCCAATTTTATCAATGTCAAAGCCTATAACCGGCAACAACTGACCCAGCTGTCGAAACTGGGTGGGCAGCTCATGCACCTGCGGCTGAGCGGTCAGCCGGTAGGGGATGAGGATCTACCAGAACTGGCGTCAATGACCTCGCTCACCCGGCTTGCCCTCGACCATACCCGGCTGACTGATGCGGGTCTACGGACGTTGACATCCCTACCCAATCTGGAGCAGTTGAACCTGTACGGAACGGCGGTGAGCGACGAAGGGCTGGAGGTCCTGGCCCGTTGCCCAAGCCTGAAAGTGGTTTATCTGTGGCAAACCCAAACAACGCCCGAAGGCATTCAACGGCTGCAAAAAGCCCTACCCAATCTGAAAATCGAAACCGGCACGGGGCAACTGAGTCGCCCGACTCGTCCCGATTCCAATAAAACGATCTGAGGTATGCTACGAAACGTCCTTTTTTTTCTGACTACGGCCTGTTTGCCGTTTGGGGGATGGCTATTACCTACCGGAGGAGATGGCGTAAAGCGTCCGGCTGATGGCGTTCGACTCCCGGCCGAGGTGGCAGCGGCCTACGAGAAATTACCGGCTCAGCTCGATTACAACCTGCACGTTAAGCCCATCCTGTCCGACAAATGTTTTGCCTGTCATGGCCCCGATAAGGCCAAGCAAAAGGCGGGTCTTCGGCTCGATGTAGCCCAGGCTGCCTATGGCCCATTGCCCGAAAACCCCGGCAAAGTGGCGATTAAACCTGGTAACTGGGCCAAAAGCGAAGTAGTGCTACGAGTCCTGTCAAGTGATCCAGATTACCTGATGCCCACGCCGGCCTCGCACCTGACCCTGACGGCAACGGAAAAGGCAACCCTGCTTAAGTGGATTAAAGACGGAGCCGTGTACAAACCCCACTGGGCCTTTGTGAGGCCAGAGAAAAAGCCAGTTCCAGTTAGTGAACCCACAGGGGTATTCATGCCGGTTAACGAAATTGACCACTTTGTGCTAAGCCGATTGAAGCAGGAAGGACTGAGCCCATCGCCGGAAGCGCCCAAAGACCTGCTGTTGCGTCGGTTGTCGCTCGACCTGACGGGCCTACCCCCAACCCCGGCCGAACTCGACGCGTTTCTGGCCGACCAGAGCCCTGATGCTTACGAAAAACAGGTGGATCGGCTGCTGGCATCGCCCCATTACGGAGAGAAAATGGCTACCGACTGGCTCGACCTGGCCCGCTTTGCCGACTCACACGGCTACACCGTTGACCGGCTGCGCGATATGTCGCCCTACCGCGACTGGGTCATCCGGGCGTTTAACCAGAACATGCCCTACCGCACCTTTATTCACCAGCAACTGGCGGGTGATCTGATGAAAAGTACTGACGATGGCCCGACCACCCGCGACAGGCTCATTGCCACGGCCTTTAACCGGCTGCATCAGCAAAATATGGAAGGGGGCATTGTGGAAGAGGAGTTTCAGACAGAATATGTGATGGACCGCACCAACACCCTGGGCGATGCGTTTCTGGCGATCTCGCTGGGTTGTGCCCGCTGCCACGATCATAAGTACGATCCCATTTCGCAGAAAAACTATTACGAGCTTTTCAGCTTTTTCAACAACGTCCGGGAGGCCGGTCAGATTTCCTGGAACGACGACTTGCCCACGCCCACACTGCTATTGCCGACCGAAAAGCAGGAAGCACTGCTACGCTTCATGAAGTCGGCCGTTACCGAGCAGGAACAGACGCTCAGCCAGGCGCTTGAAAAAGCTAAGCCAGCCGCCGAAACCTGGATTGGCTCGAAAGCCTACCAGCAATTGGCCGGGCAGACGATGCCACAAGCCGGTTTACAGGGCTATTTTTCCTTTGAGGATTCGTTACGGAACAGCGTAGAACCGAAGCAGAAAGGCAGCATGAAACGCGACGCGGGCGAAGGGACCAAACCCGTGTTTGAAAAAATAGCCCGCGGGCAGGTTCTCACGCTCGATGGCGACGCCTACGCTGACCTGAATGGTGTAGGCGTATTTCGGCAGTCGGAGCCCTTCACGGTGGGCTTATGGGCCTGGTTTCCGAAAAACTTCAAAGAGGGGGTCATTTTTCATAAAGGCAATGCGGAGCGGTTGTATAATTTCAAAGGGTATCACCTGATGTTGAAAGGCAACCGCCTGGAAGTGAGTCTGGCCCACACGGCACCTGCCAACGCCATTACCCGACAAAGTTCGGCGACTATCCCGCGCGAAACCTGGGTGCAACTGACCATGACCTACGACGGTTCGTCTAAAGCCAATGGCTTGCGGCTCTACCTCAATGGGGCCGAGCTTCCGCTGGAAACGGTAGTGGATCAGTTATACAAAGACATCATTTTCTACGACAAAAAAGAACCCGCCCTGCAAATCGGCGGCTGGTGGCGGGGCCTGGGCTTTAAAGGGGGAAAAGTGGATGATGTGGTGGTCTATAACCGGACCCTGACCCCGTTTGAAATTCGGATACTGGCTGGTAAAGCAGGCTGGGCATCTCTGGCCAGTAAAGCCTCCCACGAACTGACAGCAGCCGAAAAGGAGATGCTAAGCGCCTACTACGCGTCGGTGGAAGATGCCGACGTAACGGCTGCCCGGCTCGAGTTACGCAAACGCCGGACGGCCCTGAGCGACTCCACCCGGCACATTGCCGAAATCATGGTCATGCAGGAAATGCCTACGCCCAAAACAACGCACCTGTTACAGCGCGGCCAATACGATATGCCAGGCCCGGTGGTGTCTCCCAACACGCCCGGCAGTATCTTACCCTTTCCGGCTAACCTGCCTAAAAACCGGCTCGGGCTCGCCCAATGGCTGACCGATGAACGAAACCCACTCACCGCCCGGGTGGCCGTGAACCGCTATTGGCAAACCATCTTTGGGACGGGGCTCGTCAAAACGGCTGAAGACTTCGGCAATCAGGGCGAGGCCCCCAGCCACCCGGAATTACTCGACTGGCTGGCCGTTACCTTCCAGCAGGAGTTGGACTGGGATGTAAAACGACTGGTAAAGCGGATGGTGATGTCGGTTACTTATCGGCAGGATTCTCGCACGAGCGCGACCTTACGGGAGCGAGACCCCGAGAACCGATTGCTAGCTCGCGGCCCTACCCTGCGGCTGAGCGCCGAGATGATTCGGGATAATGCGCTGCTGGCCAGTGGCCTACTCAATCCGGCAATCGGAGGGAAAAGCATCAAGCCCTATCAGCCCGAAGGATTGTGGGAAATCAACAGCATGACCTACAAACCCGATTCAACGGACGCCATTTATCGTCGGAGTCTATACATCATTGTCAAACGGTCGGTGCCCAACCCGACCTTAGCTACCTTCGATGCGCCCGCCCGCAGCAGTTGTATCGTGCGTCGGCAACGGACCTCAACGCCATTACAGGCACTGGTAACCCTCAACGACCCAACGTTTGTAGAAGCCGCCCGCGTACTGGGCGAACAAATGGCCCGGCAACCGGATACACGAAGTGCCATACGGGATGCCTATCGGCGGTTGACAAGCCGCACGCCACCCGACCGGGAACTGGCATTGCTGGTCAGGCTGCACCAGGTTGAATACGAGAAATTTAAAGCTAATACGGCGAAAGCCGCTGGCTGGTTGAACGCCGGATTGCGCAAACCGGATGCCACCCTCGACCCGGCACTGGTTGCGGCCCATGCCGTGGTGGCCAGTACGATTATGAATTCAGATGCCACGTTAACCAAACGCTAATCACCCATGACACCGCATCACGACGAACCCGGACGGCCCCAAATCCCGGATCTGGAAGCACTGAACAATGGGCTTGACCGACGTAATTTTCTCCTGCGGACAGCCTCGGGACTGGGGGCGCTGGCCCTGAGCAGTTTGCTGGGAACCTCGGCAACTGCCGCTCCCGAAAAGCTTCTGGAACGTGTTCGAGAACGGATTGCCCCCCGCGCCAAACGGGTGGTTTACCTGTTCATGGCGGGTGGACCATCGCAGTTCGAAACCTTTGATTATAAACCGAAACTGATGGCCATGCTAGGCAAAGGCCTGCCCGATTCGGTTCGGCAGGGGCAGCGTCTGACGGGTATGAGTGCCAATCAGGCGGCTCTGCCCATTGCGCCTTCGCTGTACCGGTTCGCGCAGCACGGTAAGAGTAAAACCTGGGTGAGTGAGTTGTTGCCCTACACGGCGCAGGTGGTCGATGAGCTTTGTATCGTCAAATCGCTGTATACTGAGCAAATTAACCACGACCCGGCCATCACGTTTTTTCAGACGGGGCATCAGTTGCCCGGTCGCCCGTCCATCGGCTCGTGGGTGAGTTACGGGCTGGGCTCCGAGAATCAGAACCTACCCGCGTTCATTGTGCTGGTGTCGAAAAATGCGGCTAAAGATCAACCGCTTTACGCCCGGCTTTGGGGCAATGGCTTTTTGCCGTCGGAGTATCAAGGCGTTCAGTTTCGGTCGGGCAAAGACCCGGTCCTGTTTCTGAACAACCCCGACGGCTACGATGGTGCCGACCGCAAGGCCATGCTGGATTATCTGACACAACTGAATCAGCTTCAGAATGAAAGCTGGGGCGACCCGGAAGTCAGCGCCCGGATTTCGCAGTACGAAATGGCGTACCGGATGCAGACATCGGTGCCCGAGGTGATGGATACGCGTGGTGAACCCGACGAGGTGTTTGACCTATATGGCCCTGACAGCCGGGACAAAGGCTCGTTTGCGGCCAATTGCCTGTTGGCTCGGAAGCTGCTGGAAAAAGACGTTCGCTTTGTGCAGCTCTATCACCAGGGGTGGGACCATCACGGGTCATTGCCCAAAGGAATGAAGAATCAGTGCCAGCAGGTAGATCAGGCGTCGGCTGCGCTCATCGTTGATCTGAAACGCCGGGGACTTTTGGACGATACGCTGGTGGTCTGGGGGGGCGAATTTGGCCGGACAGTGTATTCCCAGGGAACACTGACGACCACCAACTACGGCCGCGACCACCATCCGCGCTGCTTTACGATGTGGATGGCGGGTGCGGGTGTCAAGGCGGGCTTCACCTACGGGCAAACCGACGATTTTAGCTACAACATTGTCCGTGACCCTGTCCACGTCCACGACTTTCAGGCGACGCTGCTGCATCTGCTGGGTGTTGACCACGAGCAACTGACCTACAAAGTGCAGGGCAGGCGGTTTCGGCTGACGGATGTGTCGGGGAAAGTGGTGAAGGGGATTCTGACGTAAACGGCACTTTTCTCGACTCCGCAACACGAGCAATAGTGGAATGCCCAGTATCCACCCCCTATTAAATTGACTCGGGTTTAAGTATCGGAGAGAATATCGCCTTTCTCCAAAAATAGCACCGTAACCATGAGAAAGCGCTACCTTATTGCATTCTGCCTTCTATTCACCGGGCAGTTGCTGGCGCAGTCAGCAGCGCCCAGAGATCCGCAAAAAGCGTATGCTGCCTGGCGCCAGACGGGTTGGTTTGTTTGTTCATTGGGGGCCATCGGCTGGGCTCGGTACGCCCGAGTCACATTCTCATGCCCGCAAAAGCTCCCTGAACCCACACGGTAGTATCCCGGCTTCCGAATACGATACCCTTTACAAACGATTCAATCCAACCCATTATAATCCGAATAACTGGCTCTGTTCATTTCCGATGAGGTGGCTTGGGGAGCCGGTAAGTGGCCTGTGGCGGCAGCCCATGTTGAGCAAGCGAGACGCAAACCTCCGTCCATTGAGGAGCATCAGTTTTATTGTCATGCGTTGGGCCGTGAAGTGCCTTATGCCATCTATCTACCCAGCCTTAACGCTGTGCCGCAAGACAGTTTTCCGGTATTATTTATCCTTCACGGCGATGGACGTACGTATCAGACGATTATTTCCGATGAAGCGTGTCGGCGAAACCTGATTAATCGAAAGATAGCCGTCGTGTTTCCGAATGGCGAACGTGGGTGGTATCTGGATAGTCGAACTAACCCAACCAGTCAGTATCAATCCATGCTCGTGGAATTGCTGGCCCATATTCGCCAAACCTATCCGGTCTATCGTTCGGGTAAGCAAACAGGAATAGCTGGGTGGAGCATGGGGGGATTTGGGGCTATGCATTTTGCCGAAACGTATCCGCATCAGGTGAGTGCCGTGGCCACAACCATTGGTTTGGTAGATTTCCCCAACCCACGTTTACCAAAGGCTAAAAACTATCCGGTTTCGGCGGTTTTCGGGATGGATACGACGGCTTGGGCTGGGGTGAATTGCCTGAATAGAGCTGAAAAGCTGGCTGGTAAACAAATACTGCTGATTGCCGGGAAAAAGGCGTTTGATCATACCATGAACCACCACTTTCATCGTCGCCTTCAGCAACTGAGGATTCCACATCAGTATGTTGAATGGGATGAAAATCATGATTTTATGATGGTCAGGAAGTCATTGCCTGTCCTGCTCGATTTTTTTGAGCGTACGCTTAAAAGGCCATAGCTTACATTGGCTGATAAAGTCACCTTGTCCTAAGTTAACCTTATGCAGAAATCACTTTTTCTGGTTATATGCTTTCAGATGGCCATTGTGACGGCCCTGGCGCAGTCCTTTACCCTGAGTACTTACAAACCCAACGGGGATGGAAAAACCGACGATACCCCGGCCTTTAAGCGACTCTTTGCGGACGTAAAAAAAGCAAAGGGCGGCACCGTCACCATACCGGCGGGCACGTATTACCTAAGCGGGGTCGATTCCATCCAGATTCCTTCCAACACTGTCGTGATGGCCTATGGAGCCCAGTTTTATTTACCCAAACAGCTTGGCGACAAAGCCCGGATTGTGCTGTTCTCGGGCACCGATGTTGAGCACTTTTCGTGGTTTGGTGGGTATTTTCAGGGCTATTGTTTTGACCATCGCAGTCCGCCTAACACCTGGGAGCCTAACGTCAACACCCGTGTGTTTGTCATTCGGACGTCTCCGCAGGGACGCACAGACCAATTGCTGTTTCGGGACATCAGCTCCGAAAAAATAGCGGGAGCCGTGGTCACGGTGCTGGGCGTTCATAAAGATTCGCAACACCGGGAGGTGCTCAATTTCGCCACAAACGTTACCGTTGAGAACTGCACGTTTCTCAATACCGGGAAGTTCATGTGGGATTACGGTATGTTGTGGCAAATCATCGTTTTCCCGGAGATGTACACGGCGGCCGATCAGGCGATGGCCCGCCGGTATTTCCGCAATGATCTGATTCGGGAGGGCGTTCAACTAAAAGCGGGTCAGGATAAAGTATTCCTCAACAATCAGACTCGTACGATTCCGGTTAGTTCGTCCGATGCGCCCCAACAGGCTCTTTGTTTCTTCGGGAAAAATCTGCCGGGTAATCTGGTCCGTGGGAAACAGTACTTTGTGGTCGAGTCTGGCCCGGACTATCTGAAAATCAGCGGTCAGCCGGGCGGTAAACCAATCCGCTTCGATCAGAATGTGGAAGAGCGTATCTCGCTGATCTACAACCTGCACGAAGCCTACGCTTACCTGTACGCGCCCGTGGGCGCAGGCCCCGGCAAAGGGTGCATCGATTTAATGGGTTGCCGGAATACCCGCGTTCAAGGGTGTAAAATCTCGGCTTTGGGTGATGCGATGCATATTCACAGCAGCCAGAATAATCTATTTGCCAATAATCAAATCCTGGGGGCCAGAATGGGGGCATTCTTTCTGGCCGAATACTGCAAAAATTCGACTATCACCGGTAATACGGTCGATGGGACCAATGGGTCACGGGTCATTAGTATCGAACGATCCAACGAGGACGTGACCGTGATCGGCAATACGTTCCGGGGCGGTGGCCGGGGGAGCTGGATCAACCAGCCTAAAAACCTGATTATTCAGGGGAATATTTTTATTAATAACACGACCAAATGCGAACGTGACCCCTGGCGCGGTCGGCGCTCATTCAAAACGGGCGATTGGGAGAGCTATTCGGAAATGTATTTTACGACGTATGAGCCCAATGGTCGCTACGGGCCGGTGATCCTGCGAGACAATGTGTTTGTAACGGGTCCCGAAGCGAAAGGGGTCATTGAATTGTTCCCACATGGCAGCGATCTGCTGATCGAAGGCAATATCTTCAAAGGCGGTAACACGACCATTCTTCAGGGGGAAGACACTGACCTTACACTGACAAACAATCGAGGGGGCACCCTGCAACGCGTGCAACAAACCACAATGACGCATTAAATCCTGAACTACATAAAATCGATGAAAAAGAACCTGATTTTCGTTAGTGTGCAGCTCCTGGCTCTTGCCCTGACTCTATCTACTCTTGCACAGCCCAACTTGCCTAAGCGAGCCACCCCGCTCCTCAAAGCCGACTTATCCAATGCGCTGGACGAAAAAAAAGTCTGGCGTTTTGAAGATGGCATCTTGACGGCATCGGCCGACGAACAGCTCTGGACAAAGCAACAGTACGAGAACTTTGTGCTGGAGCTGGACTTTAAAATGAAAAAGCGACCAACAGTGGCGTGTTTGTATATGCCAGCGATCTGAAAAACTGGATGCCGTATTCGCTGGAGATTCAAATTGCGGACAATTTCGATCCGAAATGGGCCAATTCGCCCGCAAGCTGGCAGTGTGGGGCTTTGTTTGGGCTTCAGCCAGCCACCCAAAAAGTAGTGTTAAAAGCAGCACGTCTCTCCGAGCAGCAATTGGGTAATAGAGACAGCTTTTGTTTGCTCACTATTTCTACTAACTTTACTCAACACATTGAGTAAAGTTATGTTTCAGCGAAAAGAGCTATCCCTACTCCGTGGCCGGATGGACGAGCCGCGCCGGTTTATGCAAGTGCTGATGGGGCCTCGACAGGTGGGGAAAACAACCTTAGTGCGCCAGCTCATCCCACAGCTTCCCTTCCCCGCACAGTATGTTTCGGCCGATGCCGTCAGCGCAGCCAATGCCGCTTGGATTGCCCAGCAATGGGAAGCGGCCCGCTTCCAACTCCGTAATAGCGGTGATCAACAAGGGCTGCTGATCATTGACGAAATACAGAAAATTGACAACTGGGCCGAGCAGGTCAAGGCCGAGTGGGATCAGGACACATTTAATCAAATTCCGCTCAAAGTGATCTTGCTGGGATCGGCTCGCCTGTTACTCCAGAGGGGCTTGAGTGAGTCGCTGGCAGGTCGTTTTGAGCTACTGCCCTTGACCCATTGGAGTTTGGTTGAGATGGAAGCGGCTTTCGGCCTGACGGCAGATGAGTTTGTTTGGTTTGGGGGATACCCAGGGGCGGCTTCCTTAATTCATGAGCCGGACCGCTGGCGGGATTATGTCTTGAACAGTCTGGTCGAAACGACGGTCTCCAAAGATATCCTGATGATGACACGAGTGGATAAACCCGCCCTGCTGAGGCAGTTATTTGAGTTAGGCTGTAGCTACTCGGGCCAGATTCTGTCCTACACTAAACTGCTGGGCCAACTTCAGGATGCAGGCAATACAACGACCTTATCCCACTATGCCCAATTATTAGATTCAGCCGGCCTGTTGAGCAGTCTGGAGAAATATGCCGTTGACAAGGCCCGACAGCGGGGTTCAATTCCCAAGTGGCAGGTTCAGAACAGCGCCTTATTCAGCATCTTCTCGCCCTATACCTTCGAGCAGGTCCGAGCCAATCCGGTCGAATGGGGCCGTTGGGTAGAAACAGCGATTGGGGTTCATTTGAGCCGGGCCACCCAGCTAAGCAACCTAAAATTGTTTTACTGGCGGGAGGGCAACGACGAAGTAGATTTTGTCCTTCAGCGGAACAATCAGGTGGCCGGTTTAGAAGTGAAAAGTGGCCGTCGGCAGAGTGCGCCCGGCATGGTAACGTTTCAGCACAAAGTGCGTCCGCATAAGGTTGTGTTGGTTGGGCAAAGCGGCATTCCGTGGGTTGACTTTCTACGAGCCGATCCGCTGAGTGTATTCTGATAAAATATGCGAGCTCACTGTACTGACACATTCCCCCTTATTGACAGCACACTGTACTGACGAAATCATATTGAGAGTCAGTAATGGCGGAAAAATTCCTAAGCATGGCCATACATAGGGCTTTTTCTTACTGTGCTGCTTTTAACACTCCATTTTATCGATACAATCCACTCTTAGACTCACTTAGTTAGAGGAAATACTACAAGCGTCAGTTCGTAACATGAAGGTGTCATCTGGATCACGTTCAGCGATTAAGGGGGTTGTGTCCCAAACGTTATAGCTTTTGGCCTAAATCAACTAGGTGGTGCCTTGAGCCAGCGTCTACCTTTGATTTATTCAAAATCAGCCACTTACCACAAAACTACGACCACCATGCAATCGTACCAGTACACCCCCGTTTCGAACAATGCTTTCGCTCCATCTCTGATCGCAGCCACCTTCATCGCCAAACAGTTACTACTCTCCTCGCCGACGACGCTGATATTCCACTAACAACTTAAGGGGCTAAAATTGGTCAGTTCTTCTTGGCTTTTCTGAGCCCTTACTGCGCTATACTCGTCTTTCTCGTCTACTACCTCAATCTCCCTTTCTTCCATGAAAACGAACCAAATCCACTTTGCAAAAACCGGGCTAATGCTGATTATAGTCAATTGGGGCAGTCTTTTCAGTTGCAGCCAGCTAGCACCCCCACAACCCCATCCCAAGGATGAAATTTGTAAAGTGGCCTGGGTAGGGGCAGTGACACCAGGAGATAGCCAGAAAACCTGGCCGACAGACTCGTCAGTTGAAACGCCCTCAATACCGCACTTAACGCATGGGGATTAGAAATAACTTATCCATCACCCACTTTCCGGCTGGGCAGGAATGTTTCGGCTAGCGTGAGCGACCGGTTCGGACCAACGTTGGTCGGTAAAACTGCACGATTCCGGCTGTGACCATTAACGCCATCGGTACGTTCACTGGCGAACTGCGTCTGTTCCGGTTGACCTATAGCAGCGCTTTCGGCTGCAAGACCGTCAAAGTCACCCGCAACTGTATCATCGGCTCTGGAGAAGACCGCATCCGGCTTCTGCGTAACTAAACCGGTTGGATCTGCTCGTCAGCCTTGCCTTTGCTTAATTACTTGTTAACCTTTCTAAACACATGAAGATTAGGATCAACTCCCGCCAATTGCTTGCTTTGTTATTGCTTTTGGGAACTGCGACCACCTACGGGCAGGTGCTACCCACCCGGACTGACACCTATTTTCCGTCGAGCCCGCTCGGTTGTGCCAGTCATCAGGTTCACCCGGTCGAACGTACATTGTCAACACGAACCCGGTTGCCGGTTATCACTCACGTGGGAGAGGTGGTACTGACTACCGGTGTGCGGCTCCGGGGCCCTCTGAACTACCAGCTACTCACACATACGCTACGGGTTCAGCAGGCTAACGCCTGGCACACCTACCAGGCCGATCAGATACGGTATTTCGTCTACACCGACCGGACCGATGATCGGGTACATCATGTTACTGCTTTCACTGTACGTCTGGCATCGGGCGAACTCCAGACGCTCTTACTCGAAGAGTTGATGCCAGGCGCACCCATTCCGATGCTGCAACTGCCCTCGCCAAACGGTCGCCACGAGGCCATCAGCCAGGGGCTGCCTTTGCCCCGCGCAGCTAACTGGCAAACAAAGCAGCCCTGCTTTGTCTGGTTCGACGGGCGATTACTGGCTCCCGATGCCTTCGTCAGAACGGAAATTGATGCGTTGCTGACCATCGTTCCGCCATCCGTACAATACTGGGCCGCGGCTTACCCCCGCCCGACCAATCCTAAAGCGCTGTTGCACTGGCTGTCAGAGTTTGAATCTGAAATCAAGCGTGCTCGGTCCAACAATGAGACCTACTCAACACCAACCACGTATCCATCTGCTTATGGCTATGGACCAGGGACTGACATGAATCTGTAAATAGATAAAATTGGGAGTGCAGGAAGCCTCGGCTAGGTACCAATGCACTTATTCACAATCTGTTTAAACACGAAACCAGTAACACCCCTTCAATCACCTTTTTGTATGACTCCTTTTCTAACGACCGAACCTATTGCCGTTGCTCCGGCGAGGCCCGTTTCGCAAACCGAACGCATTCGGACCATCGACATGCTGCGGGGCGTAGCCCTACTGGGCATTCTGCTCATGAACATTCCCTTCTTTTCCATGGCTGACCGTTTTTCGGATGCCTTCCGCAACGACCCCACCAACGTCAATTTCTGGGTCAGTGCCGTCATTACGGTGCTCTTTGAAGGCAAAATGCGGGCGTTGTTCTCCATGATTTTCGGCGTTGGCATCATCCTGTTTGTAGCTCGAAAGGAACAAGCCGACCGGGCCGCGTTCGGCTTGTTTTTCCGGCGCATGGGCTGGCTAGTGCTGTTCGGCCTGATTGATTCGCACGTGCTGCTGTGGATGGGCGACATTCTGTATTTCTACGGCATCATCGGTGTGATTGCCTTCTGGTTCCGGAAAATCAAACCAGGCTACCTGGCGCTGGGCGTACTGCTGGTGGCCATTTTCGATAATGTGATGTACGTATCCTTTTATCAGGATATGCGCGACAAACGCCTGGCTTACCTAGCCGTTGAAAAGGTGCAGCAACAGGGGCAGAAACTGACTCCGGCTCAGGAGCAGACCGTCAAGGACTGGCAGGCCGTACAAGAATCGTTTTTGCCCAACAAAGCCGAAGTCGCCGAGCATACCCGACTGATGAAGTCGCCCAACTACTTTACGGTGGCTTCGTGTCATCGAAAAGAGGTATGGGATTCGCAAACCAAATACCTGATTTATGGCATCTGGGACCCACTCGCGCTGATGTTACTCGGCATGGCACTCTACAAATGGGGTTTCGTGACGGGCCAATGGACACGTCGGCGCTACTGGCAAACCATGCTGGTGGGCTACGGACTAGGCTTGCCGCTGGTAGTCTTCAGCTTTTATGCCAGCTACAGTCGGCATCTCGCCGATACGGAGGCCTTCGTCCGGTACATGGAACAGCATCCGGTTATCTGGACTGCCTTGATTTACCCCTTCCAGCGCATTCTGTTGGTGATGGCCCATGCCAGTTTAGTCATTCTGCTAATCAAATCAAACGCAGCGAAGGGGCTGCTGAACCGGCTGGGGGCAGTGGGCCAGATGGCTTTCACCAACTACGTGATGCACACGGTCATTTGTACGCTGGTTTTCTACGGCTACGGCCTGAATCAGTACGCCGAGTGGCAGTTCTACCAGCTTTACTTCTTAGTGGCAGCTATCTGGGTACTGCAACTGATTGTCAGCCCGATCTGGCTGCGGCATTTCTCTTTCGGCCCGCTTGAATGGGTTTGGCGTAGCCTGACCTACTGGCAACGGCAGCCCATGCGCCGAACGGTCTCTCCAAGTTGAAACCGCGGAAACCATAATTAAGCAACGCAATCCTCTTTTCATTTCCAATCACAATTTAAACCCCGGTGCGCCGGACCCCAACTTCCAATGAAACCCAAATTCCTTTTCCGCCTGCTGCCCGCTTTTATGCTGGCTCTGTCACTATCTGCTGCCGCCAACGCCCAGACCACCCCGCCGAAAGTCTATTCGGAGGTGTACTACCACAAACTCAAGCCTGGCCACACCTTCGCGGAGGCCCGCGCCGTCGAAAATGAGTTCAAGAAACTCCACCAGACCCAGGCCAACGAAGGGTTCATCCTGGGCTGGTACATGCTTGCCCTTGAAATGACCACCAACCCCGGCAAAGAGTTCGACTATGTGACAATCAAGGTTATGAGCAATCCGGCTTACTTTGACAACAGTTACCCGCAGAAATACTTCACTGCCGTGATGGGGGCCGATTACCAGACCAAACTCACTGATCTCTACAAGCGCATGGGCGAGGTGAAGGAAGTGGTGAAAACCGAAATCTGGGAGAACCTGGAAAGCGCGAGTGCGGCCGCCACTGTACTGCCTACGCCCGATAAATTCCCGGTCTGGCTCAATACTACATACAAGGCCAAAGAGGGGCAGTACGACGAGTACATGAATCGGGTCAAAAAGCAGAAGGCATACTCGCAGGAGCGGATCAACAGTGGCGACGGCGTTACCTGGAACTTTTCCGGGCTGATGTTGCCCTGGTCGGCGGAAAAGGCGTATGATTTCTCTTCGATCATCACCTTCCCAACCATGCAATCACTGCTCACTTCCTACGGAAATTCGGGCGAAGCGGCTTTTAAAAAAACGATGCCGGGCGTAGACATGAAGCAGTACTACAAAGAGCTTGAGGCCATGCGTACCGTGGGCCGGCAGGAAATTTATTACCTGCTGGAATACGCTGTCAGAAACCCGGCCGAAACAGCTAGAAAGTAGCCCCATAGTCCAGAGCCACGCCGAAATGGTGTGGCTCTGTCGGGAACAGTTCAGGAAGCTAATCAGCCCAGTTCCATCCAATTTTACTAAAGAGCGTGGGGTACAGTGACCGTCGAGAGTACGGAGGGTGCAGGCAGTACCTTTCGGTCACCAGTGCCAGTTTACATCGGCCTGTTCTGTCTCAAATCTTACAGCTTTTGTCCTAAATGGGATAGCCCCTTCTTTCGTGAACAGAATACCTTTGATCGAGTCAGCATCAGCCGATTCAGGGGACAGGTGTTTGGCTTAGTATATCCACCATCATACAATGCTGATTCATAAAGCTCATGAAACGTTACCTTAACCTTCTGATGCTATTACTGATCACGTTTTGCCTCCTGGCAACTGGTTATAACAACTCTTCCGTTAGTCCAATGCCCCCCTCCCCGGAGATACCGGCCAAATCCAGCGTGGGGCGGCAGCACAGTCCTGACCGCCAGGAACCAGGTTCACAATCAAAACCCATTCAGCACGTGGGCAGCCGTTCTCGCCAGCCCGACGTTTATAGGCTCCCGTATCAGTCGCTGGCGGCTCAGCGACTGATGCAAAACCCGGGCAGGGGAGTGCAGATTGAGTTGTCGGAGGATGGTCTCTGGCTTATCGTGCGTCCATACCAAAGCAGTTCCGATATGAGCGAACCACTGCTCGGGCAGGGAAAAGAAACACCTTCGGATTAACTAATTGTCGGCTACTGTCCACGGTAGATATGGGCTGCATAAATAACTTGAAACGGCCGGATTTGCCCGCCCCGCAAAGTGAGTAAACTATTGACTGCGCGAAAAAATGAAAACGCACTTTCTTATCATTCTATTGGCGTTACTGCCTCAACTGACAACTGCCCAAACGACCAATCAGATTATGGTTGGGCACATCGATAGTCTTCAATCCAAAATCCTGAGAGAAAAACGTAAGATCTGGGTGCACCTACCCGAAAGTTATAGTACCGGAGTTTACGCCAAACAACGCTATCCGGTGGTGTATCTGCTCGATGGCGACGCTCATTTTTCGTCCGTGGCGGGCATGATTGATTATTTGAGTTCGCGGGGTAATGCGCTTTGTCCCGAAATGATTGTAGTCGGCATCCTCAATACAGACCGGATGCATGACCTGACCCCCGGCGTACCCAGCGACACGATCATTCGCAAGTTTATGCCAACGGCGGGCGGAGGGGAAGCTTTCACCTCGTTTATCGAAACGGAGCTGATGCCCTACATAGAGGCCCATTATCCAACCCAGCCCTATAACCTGTTGATCGGCCATTCGCTGGGTGGGCTTATGGTGGTCAATACCCTGCTGCACCGTCCGAAGCTCTTCAACGCCTACATTGCCATTGATCCCAGTATCTGGTGGGAAGCCGGTAAACTGCTTGCCGAAACGAAACAAGCATTAGCCAGCAAAACCTACCCGAATCAGGCGTTCTACCTCGGTTTCTCCAATCTTAAGCCGGCAGAGATGAGCCTGGAGCAGGCCCGCACCGATACGACCGACCGAACAAAAAGTATCCGCCAGTTACTGACGCTGTTGGATGCATTAACGACCAACAAACAAAACGGCCTACTGGCTGACGGTAAGTTCTACCCTGACGACGACCATTTGTCGGTCCCGCTGATTACGGAGTACGACGCCATCCGGTTCATGTTTAGCCGCTATAAGATGCCGTTCAGCCAGGAAGAGCTGTTTAATCCGGCATTCAATACCGATTCGGCATTTGTGGCTCATTACAAAGAAGTCTCACGATGGATGGGCTATGCCATGCTTCCGCCCGAGTCGCTGGTAAACCAATGGGCCTATACGTACCTCCAGAACGGACCAGTTTTTCAGGCGAAGGCAGAAGCGTTGTTCAGGGCCAACCTAAAAAACTACCCTCAAAGTCCCAACGTCTACGACAGCATGGGCGATTATTACCTGGCGCAAAAGGATACGACTAACGCCATCGCCAACTTTAAGAAAGCCCTTGCCTTAAAAGAAATTACTGAAACCCGAAAGAAGCTGACCGATTTACTGGCTAAAACCAGCCCCGTGCCCGTGGCTAATAGGCCGAAAAATAAGCTTTAAAATCACTCAATAGTGTTCTTTCCGGCGAATGCACGGGTCCAAAAAAGCGAACAACTCAAAATCGTACAACACCCTGACTATGAGTAAATGTCTATCTCTTTTTAGCGTCTATCTGGCTTTAAGTCTGACCACCTTTGCCCAGCCTGCTCCTCGTGCCCGAGACCTCGGTATTCCATTTACCGGAACGCCCGGAAAGTTCAACGCCATTACCGATGTAAGCGGGGTACAGGTCGGCTACAGTACCATCATAGCCGGGCAGGGAAAAAACATTCGTGGCAAAGGGCCCGTCCGGACGGGTGTTACGGCCATACTGCCCCGGGGCCGCATGAATAATCCCGTTTATGCCAACTGGTATACCCTGAATGGCAACGGGGAAATGACCGGTACCACCTGGATCACCGAATCGGGATTCCTGGAAGGGCCGGTGATGATTACCAACACCAACAGTGTGGGTGTCGTGCGCGACGCGGTGCTCAAGTGGTACGTCAAAACGGGCTGGTACAAAGAGTATTTCTGCACCTACCCGGTGGTGGCCGAAACCTATGACGGATTCCTAAATGACATCTACGGATTCCACGTCAAGGAGAGTCATGCGTTTGAAGCACTCGACGGGGCGAAAAGCGGCTCCATTCAGGAGGGCAATGTCGGGGGCGGCACGGGCATGATGTGTCTGGGTTTTAAAGGGGGCACCGGCACGGCTTCGCGCGTGGTGAAGGTGGGCGATTCGACATACACGCTTGGCGTACTAGTTCAGGCCAATTTTGGGGCTAAACGGAATCTGACCATAGCGGGTATTCCGGTCGGGATAGAGCTGAAGGACACGCTGAATTATGAATTCAAAGCACCGCCTTCGTTCCAGCCGGGCGACGGGTCAATCATCGTCGTGGTGGCAACCGACGCCCCTTTGCTACCCCATCAACTGAAACGAATCGCGGCCCGGGTTCCGCTGGGCATCGGCATTGTGGGTGGCCGGGGGGAAAACGGCTCGGGCGACATCTTTCTGGCGTTCTCAACGGCTAATCCGGGCGCTTTTCAACGGGATGCGTTTACTCAAGTTGTCGAGCTGCCTAATGACCGCATCAATCCACTTTTTGACGCGACGGTACAGGCGGTTGAAGAGGCTGTCATCAACGCGATGGTAGCGGCCGAAACGATGGAAGGCATCAATGGCAACAAGGCGTACCGCCTACCCCACGAAAGCGTGCGTAAACTCCTGAAAAAATATAACCGATGAAACCTTGTCTCGGTCTCCTCCTGCTGGTCCTCGCTCCATTGCTATTATTCGCGCAAGCGACCCTGCCAGATTCATTCACTGCCCTGCAGACACAACTGGCAACTCAGCCCGACTCCATCCAAATGGAACGACTACGCGATTTTGTGCAGGCCAGGATTGACCACGGCGTGTTCCCCGAAGCGGTGGCCGCCAATCAATTCATGGTAGCGATGGCAGAACGAACCGGAAACCGCCTGTTTCTGGGTCAGGCGTACGTCTCGGCGGGCGATATCGCCAAAAGTGAGGGCAACCCTTCCCAGGCGATTATTCAGTTTCAGCGGGCGGTATTACTCTACCGGCAACTGGGTGAATGGCACCGGCAGGCGAGTACGCTGGGGCGCATCGGCGGAACGTACGTCGACATCCAAAATTTACCTTTAGCCGAAGAATATTATAATCAGGCATTGACCGTGGCCCAAAAGCATGACCTGAAGCGCGACATAGCGTATGCCTATGGAGACCTGGCGACGGTGTATGACCTCCGCAAACAGCATTCTAAAGCCCTTTGGTTCAATGCCCAAAGCATCAGTATTTCTAAATCCATCGGTGCCGACTATTCGGTAGCGATGTTCAATCAGGGTATTTATTTTAAAAATGCGGGCCGTTACCGCGAATCGGTATCCGCCTATCAGCAGGCATTACAATGGGCCAAAGCCCATCAAGATACGTATATGGAAGAATATATCTATCTTAATCTGCCTAATACGCTGCTGTTGCTGAACCGTCCCGACGAAGCCGAACACTATACGCAACTGGCTCTCCAATCCGTACGGAGTTTCCCCAATCAGGAGCGGCATCTCCAGGAAATTTATGAAACCCTGACGACTATTTACGAGAAAAGAGGGCAGTATCAACAAGCTCTGGACTATCATAAGCAGTGGGTAGTCCATCGCGACAGTGTGTTCAATGCCGAAAAAAGTCGTCAGTTAGTCGAAGCCGAAACCCGGTTTCAGACCCGCGAAAAACAGCAGCAGATCCAACGGTTAGACGAAAACAATCTGCGCCAGAAACAACAACTACAGTGGCTGATCGGGGGCGTTTCGCTGCTGGTCCTGTTGTTAGGGATTATGGCTTGGCAATACCGCGCCCTTCGGCGGGCCAATGAGCGGGTTAATCAGACACTGAACGAACTGCAACGAACGCAGGACCAGCTGATTCAGAAAGAAAAAATGGCCTCACTCGGCGAGTTGACAGCGGGTATTGCCCATGAGATTCAGAATCCACTCAACTTCGTCAACAACTTCGCCCAGCTAAGCGTGGATTTGGCCCGTGAACTCCAGGAGGAATTCGATAAAGTGTCTATACCCGCGGCTGACAAGGCTTACCTGGGCGATATTGTGCAGGATTTAGCCAGCAATCAGAGCAAAATTAACCAGCATGGGCAACGGGCCAGCAGTATCGTTAAAGGCATGCTCGAACACTCCCGCGCCGGTTCGGGCGAACCTCAACTCACCAACCTGAATGCGTTAGCCAATGAGTATCTGCGCATGGCCTACAGTGGCTTCCAGGCCAAGGATAAACAGGGTTTGACCAGTGATAATCCGGCGGATCGAGACCCATTCAATTCCCAATTAATAACCGACTTTGAGGCCGATCTCGCGCCCATTGAACTCGTCCCGCAGGACATGGGGCGGGTGTTGTTGAATCTGTATAATAATGCGTTTTACGCCGTCCGTGAGCGACAAAAGCAGGCGGGGGACGATTACCATCCCACGATCCGGGTCAGCACAAAACGGCTCAAGAATAAGATCGAAATTCGGGTGCAGGACAATGGCACAGGCATTCCCGATTCCATCAGAGCTAAGATTTTCCAGCCGTTTTTCACCACCAAGCCTACCGGTGAGGGTACGGGGCTGGGCCTATCGTTGAGCTATGACATCGTGACGAAGGGGCATGGGGGGACGCTAGCGGTGGAGAGTGTAGCGGGTGAGGGGACGGAGTTTACGATTACATTATTGATTTAAGACCTTGTCTATGAAACCCTACGTTGTTGCTTTTTTGCTCCTTCTTTGTTGCTTCAGCCGTTCGCAGGCTCAACAGGCTGCTACGATTTACCGGATCAAAATCGATAGCCTACAGGTGCTTATCAATCGTCAGCCAAAAGCTGACTCCAACACCGTGAAATGGCTTAACTACGTAGCCCGCGTTTGCTTTTACGATATGCAGTACCAGCGTGGGCTATTGGCGACGATTGAGGCCCGGGAACTGGCTAAAAAACTGCATTACGCCAAAGGAGAGGGTTTGTATTGGCGGACACTATCCATTTTTAATGCGGCACCTCTTGCGTTTTATTACTATAATTTTCTGGCAAAGTGGTTCTACACCGACCGTAAGCAGCAGGAAGAAACCGTTCGATTATGGGCAGGATTGCCTGGTGAGCGGAATGTTGAAAAAATGAAGGCAGAACTGTTGACTGCTTTAACCTACTTTGAAAAGCATTTGGACCACGAGGTGTTGGCCAATGTGCTTGTCGCCTACGCTAGTTTGATCAAGCCGAACGAACAAACTGCCTACTCAGCGAAGGCCATCCGATTGTTCAGAGAAAATAACCAACCTATCCCCCCCTTCTTTATCGCAGCGGTGACGATGCAGCTTTCGGGGCAGGCGGGCAACGAGAAGGAAACCAAAGAGGCCGAAATTGAGACACGAACTATTCTGGCAACGACAAAAGATAGCCGTGAGAAAGCATCTATGTATTATTTCCTCGGCCAAATCTACGTGAATCAGGGTCGGAAGGATTTAGCTTTTGACGTTGTTCATCAAGCCGATAAGCTACTGGAAAAGTTCGGTGAGAAAGAATTGCGAATTAACGTACTATATCGGCTGGGCATATTGTGTTTCGATTTGTCCCTGCATAAGAAAGCCGCCGACTATTTAAAAAAAGCAGCTATCCTGTCTGCCGAAAATATCAATAATAGTGCTGCCGGACTAACCGAGCTTTATCTACAAACAGCCTTCTCTTTAATCAACCTGAAAGAATTTAAGGAAGCCAGTTATTTTATTGAAAAATCCCGAAACGCACCGACGGGTCTGCACAGTGAACTTACCCGGAGATATAATACAGCCCGGCAATATGATGCGATGGGGCAACTATTGATGGGGCAGGGTAAGTATCAGGAAGCGTTGAAAAACTTCGCCCAGGCACTTACCTACGCCAACCAAACCGGCGACTCCATCCGGCTGGCTTCCTACATGACCTACTATATGGCCCAGTGCTATCAGAAATTAGGGCAATTTCAGGAAAGCATCCGATACGGGAAATTAAGCTATGAGAAAGCCTTTCCAGTCCACGTCCTGGGAACGCAACGTAACTACGTGATTACAAGGACATCGCTATTACTCTCCGAGGTCTATGAAGAAGCGGGGCAGCCCTTAGAAGCCTACCACTACCTGAAAGAGTATCAAAAACTACGAAAAGAAGCCGACCAGAAAGACGAGGCTAATCATCTTTTGGATGTCGAAATTCAAGCAGCCATTGAAAAAGGGGAACAGGAAAAAAAACGGCTGGAAGGCGAACAACACCTGCAGAAACAACGCATCCTGGCTATTGAAAAACAACGGGAAATTGACCAGTTAAAAGCACAGGCCCAGAATCAGTTACTTCAAGCCAGAGCCGAGCAGGCTGAGTTGGACAAACAACTCGAAACGGAGCGGCTGGAAGCCAGAGCCTTGCAAAACAGGCGACAGCAGGACTATAAAATCGCGTTGCTGAATCTGGACATTGACACGCAACACAAGGTCAGAACGGGGTTGCTGGGTGGACTAGCCCTGTTCGCTCTGTTCGTAATCGGGTTGGTTCGTCAGAATCGGGTCAAGCAACGCTTCAATCAAACGCTGACGAAGCAAAAAGTGGAGATAGAACGGCAACGCGATCAACTAAATGAAACCTTAACCGAGCTGAAAAGCACCCAAGCCCAACTCATCGAGAAAGAAAAACTGGCCAGCCTGGGCGAACTAACCGCTGGCATCGCCCACGAGATTCAGAACCCCTTAAACTTTGTCAATAACTTCTCGGAGGTTTCCACTGAGTTGATTGAGGAACTGAAAGAGGAAGCTCAGGCCGGGCACGCAGAGGACGTATTGGCCATCGCCGACGACCTGTCGAGCAACCTGCAAAAGATTCACCACCACGGGGACCGGGCGGCTGCCATTGTGCGGGGTATGCTCGAACATAGCCGTACCGACTCGGGTGAGAAACGACCCACCGACCTCAACGCCCTGGCCGACGAATACCTCAAGATCGCCTACCACGGTCTGCGGGCGAAGGATAAGAACGGTTCGACGGATCGATTCAACTGCGAGTTGGTCACCGACTTTGCTGCAGATTTAGGCCGGATCGAGGTGGTGCCCCAGGAGATTGGCCGAGTGTTGCTGAATCTGTACAACAACGCTTTCTATGCCGTCCAGCAACGGCAACGTTTGGCCCAGGAGGGCTATCAGCAGACGGTTGAAGTCCATACCAGTCGGGTATCGGATCGAGTATTAATCCGGGTCAAGGACAATGGTATGGGCATTCCTGAGGCTATCAAAGCCAAGATTTTTCAGCCTTTCTTCACCACCAAGCCCACCGGTGAGGGTACAGGGTTAGGTCTCTCGCTGAGCTATGACATCGTGACGAAGGGGCATGGGGGATTGCTGGCGGTGGAAAGCAGGGAGGGTGAGGGAACAGAATTTAGGATCACACTCCCTTTACTTCAACCTTCATGATCGATTTTTAATAATTCATCCAGGCTATCCTACACCATGATGAAGCTTAAACATCTTTTCTCTTTAATACTGACCACTTCTATAAGTACCGTCGCTCTTGCTCAACCGACGTGGACACCAGCGTCTATGATCCACTATAAGCGCGTGAGCAATCCCGTCATCACTGAAGATGGGAAGTGGGTGACCTACGTTGTTTCAAGCCCACGTATGGAAGGTGAACAGTCCGACTTTCTCTCACATATCCACCTGGTTAGTGTAGATGGTACCATAAAGAAGCAGTTGACGGCTGGTGATAAATCCTGCACCAATCCCCGATTCTCGCCGGATGGGCAATACATCAGCTTTACATCGGGGCGGAATGGTACGAATCAATTATACCTGATTCGACCGACGGGCGGAGATGCCTGGCCCATTACGGCGCAGTCTGGCAACATAGGAGCCTACCGCTGGTCGCCGGATGGAAAACGTATTGCGTTCATCATGATCGACCCGCGCACACCTGCCGATGAAAAAGACCGTCTGGAACGGCGGGACTGGACTATTGTGGATGTGTTTCGCAATGCCCATCTCTACACCATTGATCTTACCCAACCACAGGATGGCTCCTGTCCCGTCAAACAGCTTACGAATGGAGCTTTCCACGTAACCGCTTTCAACTGGTCGCCAGACAGCCGGACCATTGCCTTTTCGCATCAGCCAGTCAGTTGGGCCGAACGCTGGGAACAGCAGAACATTTCGACCGTAGCGGCTGATAGCGGTGCTGTTCGGTTACTGGTATCGACCAACGGAGCTGATTACAACCCGCTTTATTCGCCCGATGGAGAATCGATTGCTTTTCTTTCGGAAGGTGGACAGCCCGATCCACTAAAAAAAGCGGTGGTGACAACGGGAGTTTATCTCGTACCGGCCCAGGGGGGAGCCGTCCGCAAGCTGGCTACTACGCCCGATGAACGATCCACACTACTGGGATGGACACCGGATAATCGTTCGATAGTGGTTACAGAAGCGCTTGGTACGCAGACGGGGGTATTCCTGTTGCCAGCCACGGGCGACGGAGTACGGGCCTTGCCCATCCCAGAAAAGGGAATCCAGCAGGCCCACTTCCTGAACCGTAAAGGGGATTTGGCTTACGTTTATGAAACCACGGAAACGCCGATCGAAGTGTACACCGCCAGTCTGGCGAACCCGACCGGCCACCCCTTAACTGATATTCACGCTTCGTATGCTGAAGGGCAAACACTGGCTCGTACCGAACTAATGCGTTGGAAAGCCCGCGACGGCAAGTATACGATTGAGAGTCTGTTAACCTATCCCACCAATTACCAGAGCAATCGTCGGTACCCACTACTCCTGATGATCCACGGGGGACCATTAGGCAACTGGACTCAAACCTATACAGGTGCTAACTACGCCCCCGGCCTGACTGGCTCCAGCGTTCCGTATCCGATCCAGGCATTTGCCCAGCAAGGTTATTTTGTCTTGTGGGCTAACCCACGGGGCAGTACCGGCTACGGCCACGCGTTTCGAGCGGCAGTTTACCGTAATTGGAGCGAGGGGCCCTACCAGGATTTGATGACGGGCATAGATAAACTTATTTCGACGGGAGTAGTGCATCCCGACAGCCTGGTTGTATCGGGATGGAGTTACGGCGGCTATTTAACGGCCCTTATGCTCACCAAAACCAATCGCTTCAAGGCAGCGATGGCGGGGGCAGCTATTACCAATCTGATGAGCGACGTGGGCACGACCGATATCCCCTATTACGTGGCTGGTTATTTTGGCAAAGACTTCTGGAACGATCCAACAATCTATGCTGAGCAGTCGCCCCTATTTCATGTCAAACAGGTTCAGACACCGACGCTCATCATCCATGGCTCTGCTGACATGCGCGTTCCCCCAGAGCAGGGGTTGCAGTTCTATCGGGCATTGCAGCAGCTTGGCGTACCGACGCAGATGGTCATCTACCCGAGGCAGCCTCACGCCTTTACCGAACCCAAATTCATTCAGAATGCGGGTGAACGCACTATTGAGTGGTTCAACAAATACCTGGGTCGGAAGTAAGTGGGGGGAACGAGAACCGAGTTTGTCATTCATAAACTTATTACGATCAACGACCGATGAAGCCATTCGCTATCCGGACGGTACTGGCTTTGAGTATCCTTTTCGGGCAGAATCTGTCGGCCCAGCAACCTACACAACCCCAAAAGGTCGGCCTGGCCCAGCCCTCAGCTTCAGTACTCCAGCCTGACCGCATCCGCTTCGAGCACCTGACCGTAGCCGATGGCCTGCCCGAGAACTCCGTAAGCTGCATGATTCAGGACCATCAGGGCTTTATCTGGATGGGAACGTACGACGGTCTGGTTCGGTATGATGGCACCCAGATGGTCGATTTCCGTTCAGACGCTAATCTGCCATACGCGTTCAAAGGCAAGCAAGTCAGATCAATGCATGAAAGTCGCAACGGCGATATATGGATTGGTTGTGAACGGCTGATTCGTTATGAACGGACCACCGGCCGATTTATCGAATATCCGCAACAGGCCCCCGAAGGTAATCGAACCCGGACCTTCGTGGCATTTATTCACGAAGATCAGCAGGGCAACATCTGGACCCTTACCTGGAGTTATTTAGACGAGGTTATATTATTGAACCGATTGAATCGGAAAACCGGCACCTGGACCTATTTTCGCCATGACCCCGCCCATCCCTATAGCTTAGCCGCCAACTCGATCTTTGTAAGCAGTACGTACGGGATCGATACCTTCGCCTTTCTGGAAGACAAGTCGGGCACCATCTGGGTGACAACCTCGGGCGATGAACACGTCCTGCACCGCTTCGATCCTAAAACGGATCGCTTTAATCGCTTTACTCCGACCGCAAACCCGGCTGTTTTGACTGATTTCAAGCGAATCAAAACCCTAACCGAAGACGCACAAGGTGAACTTTATGCCTCCTCAGAGGGCAAAGGTTTGTTCCGGATCAATCCCAGGACAGGACAAGTGACCCAGTTCAGACACGACCCCAAAAACCCGTATTCGATTCGGAACGATTCTGTAACTCACGTCTGCGTGAGCCGGGACGGGACCGTTTGGGTGGCTACAACTCAGGGCATAGATCGACTCAACCGGACCGCCGGACCGTCCCAAACCGGCAGTGGGCCGCTGCCGCGATTTACTCACCTTGTGTCGAAACCCAGCGATCCTAACAGTCCCAGCCCGGGCCTGCTCCAGTTTCTGGCTGAATCACCCAACGGCGATCTGTGGTTTGCCACTGCCGATGGATTGAACCGGTATAACCGTCGCCGACAGGCGTTTGAGCGATACCTAAGAAGCAACGAGCCGGATGAATTAAACACTGGCTATGGAATCCGATCGTTTCTGGCAGACCAAACCGGCGTGGTCTGGGTAGGTACGTCTAATGAAGGCGTGTATAAACAGAGCCGAACGGTTAACTTTTCGTCCATCACTCAGGAGCCTGATTCGACCAAACCGGGTTCCTCTGGTTCAGTGGCCAGCTCGACTATCATTCGTCTCTACGAAGCTCCCTCCGAGCCGGGCATCATCTGGTTGGGTACGGAGCTTGGATTAGAGCGGCTGGATCGAAAAACGGGCCGCCGAACGCTGTATCGGCACGAAGATGGGAACCGCTACTCAATCGGTAAGGGCGAAATCTTTGCTATGGCGGAGGATAAGCAGGGCCGGTTCTGGGTAGGAACAGTGGGCGGAGGGCTGCATCTGCTCGACCGAAAGCGGGGGACGTTTACCCGGTTCGTTCGCGACCCGGCCAATCCCAATAGCCTGATAGACGATAATGTCCGGGAAATCCTTCCGGCTTCGGATGGTACGCTTTGGATTGGCACCTATGGGGGACTTGACCATTACGACCCGGTTCGTCAGACGTTCGTCCACTATCGCCGGACCGATTCAGTTAAGGACTGCGTCAATGGCTTGATCGGCGACGCTGTTTTCGCGCTTGCAGAAGATGCTCAGAAACGAATCTGGATAGGTACACGGCCAGGTAGTTTACAGGTGCTGGCCCCCCGCACGGGCCAGTTTACGACCATCCTACCTATCTCAAACGGCCTTGCCGCCGTCCAGTTCCTGTTAGCCGATACGCATCCCAATTGTTTTTGGGTGGGTGATTTTACCAGTGGTTTGTGGCTGATCAATGACAAGGGGCGGGTGCTGAAACACTATACCCGCACCAACGGCCTACCGATTAACACCGTATTTACAGGCCATCGCGACAAAAAGGGGTTCCTGTGGATAGGTACAGGTAACGGCATGGTCCGGCTCAACCCGAGTACCAATCAGATGCGCCATTTCACGCAGCGTAACGGGCTAAAGGGCTTGTTTACACCCACTTGGTGCGCCAGCAATGGTGAAGTTTATGCGGGCAGCAACAATGATGTTTTGGCGCTTTTCCCCAACCAGGCTCAGGACGACCTGCTCCCTCCACCCGTAGTATTAACCGATCTGGCCATCAATGGACAACCAGCCACCGTAGGCGAAGGCGGGCAGCTGCCCACCCACATTTCGGTAGCCAAATCCATCACGCTGCCCCACGACCTGAACGACCTCACCTTCCAGGTTGCCGCCCTGAGCTACAATCGAGGCAGCGAATCGAAGTATGCCTATCAGTTAGCCCCGATTGATAACGACTGGGTGCAGAATGGCATCATTCGCCAAATACGTTACAGCGATCTGCGGCCCGGAACATATACCCTGCACGTGAAAGCGGCCAATGCCGATGGGGTATGGAATGAGAAAGGCGTGAGCCTGACTATAACGATTCGTCCGCCCTGGTGGCAGACCTGGTGGGCATACCTGCTGTATGGACTGGTGCTGGGTGGTATGGTCTGGACGTTTATCCAATACCGGTCGCGGGCTTTGGTACGCGCGAATCGCCTTTTGGAGGAACGAGTGACCCAACGCACCAACGAAGTGCGGGAGCAAAAAGAAGAGATCGAAGCGCAACGTGACCACCTCGAACAAACCTTAACCGAACTTCAGAATATGCAGGCCCAGCTTATCCAAAAAGAGAAACTCGCCAGTCTGGGCGAACTGACCGCTGGCATTGCCCACGAAATTCAGAACCCGCTCAACTTCGTCAATAACTTCTCAGAGGTGAGCAGTGAACTTCTCGAAGAACAAAAAGAAGCTCTCGCCAACGGCGATTTGGAAGAAGCCGGAGTCATCGCCGACGACCTGAGCAGTAACCTCCGAAAGATCCATCACCACGGCGGTCGGGCGGCCGCCATCGTGCGGGGCATGTTGGAACACAGCCGCACCGACTCGGGTGAGAAACGCCCCACCGACCTGAATGCCCTGGCCAATGAATATCTCAAGATTGCCTATCACGGTTTAAGGGCGAAGGACAAGACCTTTAACTGTGAGTTAGTCACTGATTTTGCCGCAGACCTAGGCAGGTTGGAGGTCGTACCTCAGGAGATTGGCCGGGTGTTGCTGAACCTTTACAACAACGCCTTTTATGCGGTGCAGCAGCGACAGTTTCTGGCCGAGGCTGACTATCAACCTACGATCAGTGTCTGTACAAAGCGGCTGATTGATAAGGTCGAAATTCGCGTCTCGGACAACGGCACAGGCATTCCGGAGCCGGCCAAAGCCAAGATTTTTCAGCCTTTCTTCACCACTAAACCCACGGGTGAAGGCACAGGGCTGGGGCTGAGTCTGAGTTATGACATCGTCACCAAGGGGCATGGGGGAACGCTGGCGGTGGAGACGGAAGAGGGAAAAGGAACTGAATTCATCATCACATTACCGACGCCGACTTAACCCATTGGTATGAAACCACTGCTACTGATTTGGTTTTTGGGGCTTACCAGTCTGACGGGGCTGGCCCAATCGGTTTTCCGCATCGACAGCCTGCCCCAGCAAGGCGTCGTGCTGGACAAAAACTGGCGATTTCACCTGGGCGACGATCCAGCCTGGGCCAAACCCGGTTTCGATGACTCTCGTTGGGATACACTTAACCCCACTCAGTTAGTCGCGCAACTGAATCGACTACCACAAGATAGTATCGGCTGGCTAAGAATTCGCCTGCATATATCACCCGCGCTACGGGGAAGACTGATCGGTGTGAATATTCAACAGGCCGGAGCCGCCGAACTCTTTTTGAATGGGAAAAATGTGCATCGATGTGGAGTGATTAGTAGCCAGAAGCGTATAGAAGTAGGCAGTATTTATCAGTACCACGTATTTATTTCTTTAGGTGCTGACTCCATACCAGTGCTTGCTATCCGATATGCTTTTTCAAAAGATCAATTACTTCCTCGGGCAATACCCTCCGCCTTCTATACCCTGAAGCTGACATCCTTCGAAGTAGCCGAAGAGAATGAGAAATATTTGAGCTTTAATATTGTCATGGAATTTGCCCTGTTTGGTGTCTTTTTAGGACTGGGCTTTTTACAGCTTCTTCTTTATCCAACGGCCACTAAACAGCAGACCACTCTTTCCTTAAGTTTATTTCTAATTACGCAAGGAGTTGTTCACTTATTAAACGGATGCTCATTGTCTTATGCTATTTCTAGGCTGTTTGCCTTTACCAATAGTTTAATTACTTATGAGTTATCCTATATAGTTTGGGTCATCGTCATAGTTATTTCTTCATTCTATTATCTGATAGGTACTTATCAATATTTTGAACTCCCCAGAAAGGTATCTTTTTGGATAGTAATTGCCCTTACCTTTACAGCCATTCCAGCAAGTTTATTTCTCAAATTTCCGTATTCTAGTTTGGCTCAATATATTCCGGCTATTATAATTCCCTTCATTGAAATTTTACGAGTTGGCCTATTAGCTGTTAAGCGAAATCGATCAGGAGCCATACTTTTTACGCTCGCTCATGGAATTACATTACTAGTTTTTTTAAGCTGGACGATTAGCACGTTTTTGCCAACAATTAGCGAATTTTTGGCGAAAAATGGACTTTATTTATTCAGCGTATGTTATCTGGGTCTAGCCCTGACTATTTCGCAGTTACTAGCACAGGAACGTGCCAGCCTTAACCAACTTCTTCGGAAACAACTTGTCGACTTAGAAGTTTTGTCCCAAAAAAACCTCGCTCAGGAACAGGAAAAACAACAACTACTTGCCACCCAAAACGAACGGCTCGAACAACAAGTCGAAGCCCGTACCGCCGAACTAAAGGCCTCCCAGGCCCAACTGATTCAGAAAGAAAAACTCGCCAGCTTAGGTGAGCTGACCGCCGGTATTGCCCACGAGATTCAGAACCCCTTGAACTTCGTCAACAACTTCTCCGAAGTGAGTGCCGAGTTAGTGGGGGAACTGAAAGAGGAATTAGCCAAAGGCGATACCCAAGAAGCCCAATTCATCGCCGACGACCTGAGCAGTAACCTGCAAAAGATTCACCACCATGGCGGACGGGCGGCAGCCATCGTGCAAGGCATGCTCGAACACTCCCGCACGGACTCAGGCGAGAAGCGCCCTACCGATCTCAATGCTCTGGCAGATGAATACCTCAAGATCGCTTATCATGGTTTTAGGGCGAAAGACAAAGACTTCAATTGCCAACTGGTGACCGAGTCCGACCCAGGCCTAGGTCGGGTGGAGGTCGTACCGCAGGAGATCGGACGGGTGTTGCTCAATCTCTACAACAACGCTTTCTACGCCGTTTCAGAGCGACAAAAGCAGGCCGGGAACGATTACCATCCCAGCGTCCGGGTAACCACGAAACGCTTGGCAGACAAAGTTGAAGTCCAAGTATCTGATAACGGAACGGGCATTCCGGAGTCGATCAAAGCCAAGATCTTCCAACCTTTCTTCACCACCAAACCCACGGGTGAGGGTACGGGGTTGGGGCTATCGTTGAGTTATGACATCGTCACCAAGGGGCATGGGGGATTGCTGGAAGTGGAGAGCAGGGAGGGAGAAGGCACGGAGTTTAGTATCTCCTTACCCAAACACAATTAACCGACCTAACATGAACCAAACCCCACTTCTTCTCGGGCTCTGTTTGTTTTCCTCGGTGGCCTTTAGCCAACCCCTTTTCCGCATCGACAGCCTGCCCCGGCAAGGGATAGTGCTGGATAAAGGCTGGAAATTTCATGTAGGCGATAATCCCGATTGGGCCAACCCCAATTTTGACGACTCCCGCTGGGATTCGTTCAATCCTGCGATCCAGTCGAGGCAATTGCCTCAACAAGGTATTGGCTGGCTCCGGATTCGCTTGCAGATTGCTCCTCCGTTAAGAGGAAAAACCATAGGCTTACTCATTCAACAGAGCGGAGCCTCTGACCTGTTTTTGAATGGAAAACTTGTGGGGCAAAATGGTCAAATTAGTCCGCAGAAGCGTATTGAAGTGGGAGCTGGAAGAGGCAATCTACCTTTTATTGCTTTAAGTGCTGACTCGGTGCAACTCCTGGCAATTCGATATGCCTTCTCAAACGAACAATGGCTTCCCGTTAAATGGCGGGAAGCTTTTGTCGTGGTTCGCGCCGTATCGACAGAATTTGCTCAGGTAGACAGCGTGGATCAACTCTCAACAAGCATGTGGGAAACCCTTCTTTTTGGTATTTTTCTGGCTTTAGGCATCTTACAACTCCTACTCTATGTAGTATCGACCCAACAACAAGCCACGCTCAATTTAGGCTTGTTTTTAGTAACGCAGGGGATTACACATCTTATCGCCACTGATTCATTAATTAAAGTGACAGGCGTTACTCAGGTGGGGTTGACTTTAGATCTTCTAAAAATCCTGTTTACGATAGCCCTGACATTGTCTGGCTACTGTTATCTGATAGGCATCTACCAATACTTCCAACAACCCAAACGGTTTCTCTTTTACACAACAGCTGCTCTTACGCTGGCGACAACCCCAATTTGTTTCTTTTTCCCTAGCTTCGAAGGCCTTGCCTTGTTCATTCTTGCCATACTTGTTCCCTGGCTAGAAATCTTGCGAATTGGCGTTGTTTCCCTAAAACAAAAAAAATCGGGAGCGAAGTTGTTTACAATTGCCCATGGCGTTCTGGTAGCTGTGTTTATCGTGTATACGTTAGCCGTTTTTGTTCCCTCGTTCAGTAATTTCATAGGCCATTTCGGGGATAATTTGTTTCTCATTAGTTTTTTGGGGCTGGCCCTAACCATTTCGCTCTTACTGTCGAATGAACGGGCTGCCACTAATAAACTGCTTCGCAAGCAGCTTGCTGAGTTGGAGAAGCTTTCGCAGAAAACCATTGCTCAGGAGCAGGAAAAACAGCACCTTCTCGCTACCCAAAACGAACGGCTCGAGCAGGAAGTCGAAGCCCGCACGGCCGAGTTAAAAGCCTCTCAGGCCCAACTCATCCAGAAGGAGAAGCTGGCCAGCCTGGGCGAGTTGACCGCAGGTATCGCCCACGAGATTCAAAACCCCCTGAACTTTGTCAACAACTTCTCGGAAGTGAGTGCCGAGTTAGTGGCCGAACAAAAAGAAGCCTTAGCCAAAGGCGACCTGGAAGAAGCCGGATTTATCGCCGACGATCTCAGCAGCAACCTCCACAAGATTAATCACCACGGTGGTCGAGCGGCAGCCATCGTACGGGGCATGCTCGAACACTCCCGCACTGACTCGGGCGAGAAACGCCCCACCGACCTCAACGCCTTGGTTGATGAGTATCTCAAAATCGCCTATCACGGTTTGCGGGCTAAGGATAAGAATTTTACTTGTGAGTTAGTCACCGATTTTGATGGAAAGTTGAGTAAGGTTGACGTGGTTCCTCAGGAAATTGGGCGAGTGGTGTTAAATCTGTTTAACAACGCTTTATATGCGGTCAATGAGCGAGCTAAGCAAACCAGTGCTCCTGACTACAAGCCGAGAGTTGGGGTTCGTACCCGACGGCTGGCAGACAAAGTTGAAGTCCAAGTATCTGATAACGGAACGGGCATTCCGGAGTCGATCAAAGCCAAGATCTTCCAACCTTTCTTCACCACCAAACCCACGGGTGAGGGCACGGGTTTGGGGCTATCGCTGAGTTATGACATCGTCACCAAGGGGCACGGGGGAACGCTCACGGTAGAAAGTACAGAAGGGAAGGGCACCGAGTTTGTGCTCAGCTTGCCCACTCAACATACGACAGTGTGAATCGGGTCAATCACGGAAGTAGAGCCCAATTTTGGCTGTCATCTTGCTATGATTTCTTTTGATCTAAATCGTTTCATGCCGACTTTTCTGCCTGAACCTATGAATCGATCCATTAGTAGATACTTCCGTAGTGGTTACTGCCGCCGGTGGTTTCTGGTTGTCCTGCCTACGTTGATTACCTCCTTTGTGTTTGGGCAGCATCCACTGGGGCAGTATCCACTGGGGCAGCATCCACTGGGGCAGCAATCATTGAGGTTCGAGCACCTGGGTACCGACCAGGGCTTGTCACATAACCGAATTTTCTGTGTTTATCAGGATCGGCAGGGGTTCATGTGGTTCGGGACCGGCGACGGCTTGAATCGCTACGATGGGTATACGTTCACTGTGTATAAACCTGATCCCAGTGACCCCAATAACCACATGGCACACAATACTGTCTGGGATATGGTGGAGTCGCAATCGGGGGAAATCTGGTTTGTTACGCCGGGTGGGGGGCTGCACCGACTCAACCGGCAAACGGGTCGGATCAACTTCTTTCGGGTGGAACGGGATGGATCAGATCGGTTTGCGCCGTACGACATCTGTTATACAATGATCGAAGATAAGCAAGGAATTTTCTGGATTGGCTCAGAAGGGGGACTGGCCCGATTTGATCCTCGCACCAAGCAATACCGGCTCTACGACATACCCGTTGCCCAGGGAGCAGACGACCGGGTGTGGGCTATTCAAGAAGATCGGTTCGGCACCTTGTGGATTGGTACATCCAACGGGCTATTTACTATGAACCGACAAACCGAGAAATTCACCCCATTTTACTTTGGCCCCGAACCAACCGGAAAGCAGCCCAGGGTCGAGTCGATGTACCTCGGTTCCGATAATAGCTTGTGGATAGGGACTAAATACCAGGGCCTGCACCGACTACGACCGTCAAAAGGTCCAACCCCCAGCCGGAGCAGAGCAGCGACTACATACATGCCCACGGGCCAGGTGTATTTGATGAACCTGGAGATACTACCGAAGGGATTGGGCGAAGATGAACGCCATCAGCTGATGGTTGGTACCAGGGATGGCCTGTTTCAACTGAACCCTGAAACAGGGGAATACATCAACTATCAGGAAGACCCCAGCGTTGCTGGTGCATTGAGTCACAATGTAGTGTGGGCACTGCGGGCCGATAACCAAGGAACCTTCTGGATTGGTACATCCAATGGAATTGACCGGTACTCTATGTTGACGCCCCGGTTCGCCTTCTATCAACCGATTCCGGATCACAACGCAACCCCCCGGTCGACGAACAATGTTACCATGCTGTCTGCCGACGGGCAGGGTAATATTTGGTTCTGCAACCCGATTCAATCTTACATTAAGGGTGTTTTCCGGCTGAATCTGTCGAGCCATCGGACCTATCTCAACAACACCTCCAAGCCGCTCACACCTGATGTGTTTACACCGGAACGTGTTGTGGCGCAATCACCCGCCGATGTTATCTCGAACCTCCACTGCGACCGGAGTGGACGAATCTGGATGGCCACCCCCTCGGGGCTACACACCATAGACGCGAAGGGACAGTCGCTGCACTATCCGGCCGGCTTTCCTATCACCAGTATCGACGAAGACGAGGAAGGGAAGCTGTGGGTCGGCGGTCAGTCGAATCTGGCTCAGTTCGACCCAATTGACGGCCGGTTTACGCTGTATCGAATTGATAAGGACAAGCCCATTGGCAAAGGAGGAGGTCAGGTTAACGACATCCTGATTAGTCGTTCCGGAGACGTCTGGGTGAGTGTAGGGGGCTTAGGCCCCTGTAAACTGAACCGCCGTACGGGTCGGTTTAAATGTTACCATCCACACTATGGCACAAGTCAAAAGGTTTTTTATGGCCGGGATGTGACCGCGTTGAGCGAAACACCCGACGGAGCCATCTGGGCGTCGACCAACATTGGTGGCTTGTTCCGTATAGACCCGATGTCGGGCGCTGTCTCGACCTTTACAATCCACGACGGCCTGCCCGACAACCATGTCGTTGCGCTGGTTACTGACCAGCAGGGGATGCTCTGGATGGCTACCGGCAAAGAATTATGTAGATTGGACCCGGTGACGCGCACCCTACGGGTATTCGACGAACAGGATGGCCTGCTAAGCCAAATCTTCTCGGGCGCTTGTACCCGAACGCCCACGGGCGAGCTGGCCTTTGGCAGTACGAATGGATTCGTGGTATTTCGGCCATCGGAGATAATCACGAATGGGTATAAACCAGCCGTTTATATCACCCAGGTGCAGGTATTGGATTCGGCCCGACTCTTCCCATCTTCGCCCCTGAAACTGAATTACCATGACAATGTCATTTCATTCAACTTCGTAGGACTTAACTACATAGCTCCGAAGAAAAATCAGTATGCTTACCAGCTCGAAGGGGTGAATAACAAGTGGGTGTACTGCGGAACCCAGCGATCGGCCACCTATTCGTTTCTGGCCCCGGGCAACTATGTGTTTCGGGTAAAAGCGTCGAATAACGACGGAATCTGGAACGAGAAGGGAGCCGCGATTAGGCTGGTAATTCTGCCGCCCTGGTGGCTTACCGGGTGGGCCTATATCCTCTACACGGGGCTGGTGGCGCTGGGCGTATGGGGCCTAGTTCGTTATCGGTCGCGGCAACTGCTGCGGGCCAATCAACTGCTGGAACAGAAAGTTGCCCTGCGTACGGAAGAAGTGATTCAGCAGAAGCAGGAAATAGAAATCCAGCGCAACCACCTCGCCGATGCCCTGGCTAATTTAAAAACCACCCAGGCCCAACTCGTCCAGAAAGAGAAACTGGCCAGCCTTGGTGAGTTGACGGCTGGTATCGCCCATGAAATTCAAAATCCGTTGAATTTCGTAAACAACTACGCTGAGTTATCGACCGACTTGGTGGATGAATTGTCTGGCGAAGCCTTGGCTGGTCGCAACGAGCATGTACTAGACATTGCCAATAGTCTCAAATCTAACCTGCGCAAAATAAACCACCATGGTAGTCGGGCCAGCAACATTGTGCTGGGGATGCTCGAACACAGCCGGGCGGATTCGGGTGAGAAACGCCCCATTGACCTCAACGCGTTAGCGGATGAATACCTTAAGATTGCCTACTACGGTATGCGGACAAAGGATAAGACCGGTTCGCCCGGGGAGCCAAACCGATTTAATTGCAAGTTAGTCGCCGATTTTGATCCAACTTTAGAACGGGTAGACGTGGTGCCTCAAGAGCTAGGTCGGGTGTTGCTGAACCTCTACAACAACGCATTCTACGCTGTTGCACAGCGAGCAAAAGCACAGTCTGAGGGCTACCAGCCGACGGTTCGGGTCAGCACACGACGCCTTATGAGTGCCCTTGAGATTCGAGTATTAGACAACGGGACGGGCATTCCGGAGTCGGTCAAAGCGAAGATCTTCCAACCTTTCTTCACCACCAAGCCTACGGGTGAGGGCACGGGCTTGGGGTTGAGTCTGAGCTATGACATCGTGACGAAGGGGCATGGGGGAACGCTTACGGTTGAAAGCACAGAAGGGAAGGGCACCGAGTTTAGGATTGTATTGCCCTTAACCAGATAATCCATACCAGAGAGCATGGCTTGATTCAGTTAGTCAAGCCGGTTGGCAATGAAAAATACTAGTATTGCCGGGTGCACGTATTCGCAGTTGATATTGCGACAATGTGAGGGATTCGCCTATTTTTGCTTGGTACAGTTCTGATAACCAATCAAAAAGTCCACATCGGCCCATGGCAATAAAAATTCTGCTGGCTGACGACGAAGAAGATCTCGAAGATCTTTTTCGGCAACAGTTTCGTCGGCAAATTCTTGACCACACCTACGAGTTCATTTTTGTTACCGATGGTACCCAGGCATTGGCCGCCCTAGAGCAGCACCCCGACCTGGACATCTTCCTAAGCGACATCAACATGCCCGGCATCGATGGGCTAAGCCTGCTGACCAAAGTGCCCACCATTAACCCCATCCTGCGTACGGTCATTATTACCGCCTATGGAGATATGAGTAATATCCGTACGGCCATGAACGAGGGCGCTTTCGACTTCCTGACCAAACCCATTAATTTCCGGGATCTCCAAAAGACTCTGGAGAAGACTATTCGCTCGGTAGCCCAGCAGCGGGAAACGGCCCATCTCAAAGCCATGGACGACATGAAAACGCGCTTCTTCGCTAACATCACCCATGAACTCCGCACCCCGCTTTCGCTGATCATTTCGCCCCTGGACAACCTGCTCGAAACCGCTGACTTAACTGCAACGCACCAACAGCAGCTGGCTACCGTACAGCGCAACGCCCGCCAACTCCTGCGGCTGATCAATCAACTCCTGGACATCAACAAGCTGGAAGCCGAGCAGATGGAAGTTGTTTATGAAGTAGGCGACCTGCCAAGTTTTGTCGGCCAGATGGTGGATCTGTTCCGGCCGTCTACTGACATTAAACAGCTGGCGCTGACCTACCAAACCGACCTGCCGGCGGGCACTTATCTGTTTGATACGGACAAGTGGGCAAAAATACTCTACAACCTGCTGTCCAATGCCATCAAGTTTACCGACACCGGTCAGATTACCGTTTCCCTCACCCACACGTCGACTGGGGTCCAACTCCAGGTCAGCGACACCGGCATTGGCATTGCGCCCGACAAACTGCCGCACATCTTCAACCGATTTTACCAGGTTGACTCCGCCCGCAACCGGGCCTACGAGGGCACGGGCATTGGCCTGGCGCTGGTGCGGGAACTATCTACCCGGCTGGGAGGAAGCGCCCACGTGTACGCCCAGGAAATAGGACCCGGAACTCGGTTTATGGTCGAGATTCCTTTGCCACGTGCTCCCCTCGACCAGCCAACACAACCGCTTACCTTCCCGCCTGCGGTATCTCTATTGGCTGATAGGGTTTTTTCAGTAGCTGATCCACCCAGCGTTCATAGCGTTTCTGTTCCCGAAACGGCCAGTTCCCTGGCAGAAACAACCCCCTTGCTGCTGTTGGTGGAAGACAACGCGGAACTGCGTGAGTTCATCGTCACTGAGTTGGCGATGCACTACCGGATTCGCTCGGCGGCCAACGGATATGAAGGCTTGCTGCTGGCCAGAGATGAACTACCCGACTTGATTATTACTGATTTGATGATGCCCCGGATGGATGGCTACGAGCTCATCGAACAGTTACGGGTGGATATCGAGACAAGCCACATTCCGGTCGTGGTCTTGACGGCTGAGCTGGAGTCAACGAGTCGATTGAAAGGATTGGCTTTAGGGGCTGATGAATTCCTCACCAAGCCATTCAGCATGAATGAACTGCGATTGCGGTTGCGAAACCTGCTGACCCGTCAGGCTAACCTACGGGAATCCTACCGCCGGCAGCTCGCCCAGGCTCCCACTCATACATCACCCGAGCCCTTGCAAAAGGTGGAGGACCCATTCCTTCGTCAGCTTTATGAGTATCTGGAAGCCCATTTGGATGACTCAACCTTAAACGTTGAGTGGCTGGCCGGGGAGCTATCCATGAGCCGCCGGAAGCTGCACCGTAAGCTTCAAACCCTGCTGCAACTATCTCCCCACGATGTCATCCGGCAGTACCGGCTTCGGCGATCTATCGACCTGCTGCAGGCAGGTTACAACGCGTCGGAGACGGCCTACCGGGTCGGCTTCGAATCACCTTCCTACTTTACCAAGGTCTTCAAGGAGTTTTATAGCCAGACCCCTTCTGAGTATCTGCGTAGGTAAGCCAGTAGCCTAAGCAACCTAGCAAAAGAATTTGGTGATTGAGAGCCTCGGCACACTGTATTAATGAAATAGCTCAATCTTTCAGCACAAAACTTTTTAAGAAAACAACGGTATGCGGTTCATGGATTAGGTATGTTCCACAACCGGCGATCAAGTGTCAGGTCATGCTCATCGACAACCTGAATCGTTTGGTAAAGAGAGTGTTGAGGGTGCAATAGCACATTGTAGGAGATGTCTACCACAGCCGAAGGCACGCCTAAACCCAGATCCGCCGGTTGCTCGAGCCACTCGGCGAAGATGGTTTGGGTCAAGGGTAAAGCCGTTGGCTCAGCCCACTCATCGGGCAACAGGTCGGCATAGATCCAGCGGACCTCTCCATCGGGCACTTCCAAGGTAAACACCCGCAGCCGGGGCAGTTGCTCATAGATGACCTTAGGAAAGTGCACCAACGTTTCTAATAAAGCCAGCTCAGGGGAGGTAGCCGTATAAAGAATGCCTCGTCCTGGTGGGTTCCACCGCCCGCCGGCTATGTCGGCTCCGATGACCGACAAGGGATCATCCCAGTAGGGCTCTTTGAGAATGCGATAGACGTTCACTTAACTGAACACGCCAGCTTCAATACGAATAAAGACGTTATCAACCAGTTTACATCCGGTGATGGTATCCAACAAGGATAAAGGGGTCGGAAAAGAACGGCCCGACTCTTTGGGCGCTTGAGCTGCCCGTTGACGACGGGTTGAAGCAGCCGCAGACAGACTAACCGGCCCCTGTTTGGTGCCCATTTGGTCAATGGGTATAGGCGTATAAGCTGCCGTAGGACCTGGGAAGCCAACTTCAGGTGTCGCCAGTTCAGCTAACGGCGTGCGTAACCAATCCTGGAAAGGGATCTGCTGGCCATCGAACACGGCCAGGCCATGCTCAAAGAGCTTCTCCAGAATCAGCAATCGTTCCGACAGGGGTACTGATAAACTACCCGGATGCTGGTTATAGAGATTGCGCTCGGTAACGCCTAGTATTTGAGCCATCTCTTTTTTGGTCAACCCCGCCAACAGGGCCACTTGATCAATGCGGTCTCGGGAAAGCTTCTGGCGAGCCAACAGGATTAGGTCATTGGTAGGGAAGCCCCACCCCGATGAAGTGCGGGTTGCCATAATACTGAAAGTTTGCATAAAGGTAACAGAAGTTTTTCAACTTTAGTTGTCCACTTGTGCATGCTACGACTTAGACCTCAGCCGTATCGATATAACCACCTAATCTAGGTATAATCAAAGCAGGATGTGTAGAGCGGTTTTAAGGTGAGTAGTCTCTGCTCCGAAACACCAACCGCTTTGATAAATACGTGGGTGGCTACATCTTTTTCAAACCCACTGAGAAAGCCCATAGCTTTACTTATGAGGACAGGAACCAACGGATCGGACTGGTCAATTTCGCACATGGCCGAATGCTGCCCAAAGTGAGCAAGTACGCTTTCCAATAAAACAGGTAGCAGGTTGGGGCGGCCTTCTTCAAAATAGATCCCTTCCAATACCAGAAAACAGTTCTGAGTCGGATTGAAAAACCTACGAGTCAACCCGAAGCGAGGTAATATGTTCATAAACATCCAGCCTCTGATACCAGCGATCTGATGAAAACGCCAGCAAATTGGATTGGCCTGCACCCCAGCTACGATCTGCCCCGACTCTTTCAGCACGAAGTAGTGCTGGTTGTAGCCGATATTGTCGAAGGTTTTGAAGGTATGCTGTTGATAAAATTGATTTAATAGGGAACGTATCTCAGGCAATTCTTCGGCGGATGCTACAACCAATCCTGGACTTTTTTGAGGTGAAAAACGCCGAAAAAAATAAGTGTTTAACGTAGCGATGGACTCAAAGCCCTGCTGTCGGGAAATTGCGATCGAACGGGTGTTTTTCGCTTCAATGTAAGAATAAAACAGGATAGGAGGTTGGGTGCACTGCTCGACAAAGGCAACGGCCTGTTCTTTCATCAGCCGACCGTATCCATTGCTAACGTGGTTCTCGTCGATGGATAGATAGCGTCCGTAAAACGCGGTAATTAACTGTGAGTCAATATCAAGCGGGCGCTCTACTAGGCAGTACGTCCCAATCAGTTGTCCTAACCGATAAAGATGGAAGAACAATGGATTCTGTAAACTACGGATTTTTGTCTCCTGATTCGTATGCTGATAACGTACGCCAGATGTACCGTAAATTGTACGCTTTAACAGAGTAACCGCTGCCGGATCTATCTGCCGACTTACTGATATGATCAAGCCTGAATTTCGATAAATCTCGATCTTTTCTGGGTTATTTAACGTAGGCAAGTCAGGCATAATATATAGTATTTCTCCGGGAACCACAACACACAAACGAGTGAACTAGCTCCGCTTTCCAAGTCTATGGATTCTCGGTGATGTCGCCCCAAGAAAGATCGAAGGAACCTTATTCAAAATTGAAGTAATCGAACCGCACCGAGCGAAAATAAAGGACTGCCCAATCCAAAGCATAGAAGACAATGGAAATCGTATATAAACGTAAAAATGAATTTACTCTAGTAATTAGTCGGTTAGTAGCTGCTAGCTTTGGGCGACTTTATGGTATGTAAATTTCATGACAAAATGGATTCAATGCTTTGGTGAAGACGGATGTCTTCTTGTTGTGGTTTATACAGCTCATGGCTATTTATTACTTGAAGTCGAGCATTTGTGTCGGTATGAAACACCGTGTACGAGTAACTTAATTTTGCCTTCACTTGGGTAAAAGGCCAGGAACTATTCAGTCGCGAAACAATAAAAAGGCCATTATCATCGCCCAGCATGTTTAAATCTGGTGAGGGCTTGGCGTTAGGGTGCTGCCTAATACCAAATTGCTGGAGGAGCTGAGATGTTGTTTGGGCAACGTTTAGAGTGCTGATTCCAAGTTCGCAGATGCCTTGGAACAGATCGGCTAGGGTAAGGTTAGGGTCGTCCAGCGGTAAATCGGCCCGACTAACAAATTTGATTAGATTGCCATTGTTGTCGTAGAAGTAACAGGCCCGCGTCCGGAAGACGGGAAATTCAGCAATGATCTGTCCCGGCGCTTGAAGTTGAAGGTAATCGAACGCAAAGTAATAGGTGCATTCTTCCAGCAAGCTATATGGCACATTAATACCAAAGTGGTAGGGCGCGATTGGCAGGTTGACGGAGTAAAACGTCAAACGGGTCCAGCCGACCTGAAAGCTCAGATGAAGTGGTGATTCGCTAACGATGGGCAGGCTCAATTCGCGGCTATAAAACGCGCGAGTCCCGGCTAAATCATTAGTATACAGGTTTATTTCGAGTAGTTTCATAAAAAGTCGATTGAAGGCTACACTTCCTGGTAGAGCTATAAGCATAGGCCGCCCTACCAGGAAGTGACACAACCTTTCTTAAAATTGCATGAAGCCGAACGGGGGAGCTCAGTTCGTCAGGACTAAGTTGCTTTTGATGCTCCGGCCTTCTTCCGTGATATCCATGCGTACCATAAGCTTTTGGCTCTCATTGACCAGCACCTGCCAGTTAAGTACGTTGTCTGGATTGGCTACATCACGTAACTGGAGCATATGAGTAGCCTTGTTGAAACGCCAAATGTACACTGGTTTGGTTGCAGGTTCATCAGCGTTACAGTGTTGCTGACCAAGATCGACTATGACTTGCCCGTTTGGTAGAAAGATTATTGAGTCGTCCTGATAGCAGTCACCTGGAAACGTGGTCAGATTGCTGTCGGGCTTATTGTCGCCGTCCAAATCGATTGGGGCATCGAGTGTGAAAGATGCCATTTTCCATTTTTTATTGACAAATTCGGGTTCACTCTCAGCCATGGGCCACAGAGTGCTTGGTAAACGCTCGCAGGCAGTAACGAGCCAAAGGAAACAGGCAGTTAATAGTATTCGTAATAACGACTGTGGAAGATTCATAATTACTTGAGTTAGTTGAGGTGCCGAACAGCGTTATCGTTAATACAACGCCAGATTGACGGTAGCAAAATTGGAGCTTTTTGCTACCGTTTCTTTACCCAAAATGGGGGGCATCAACTACCCTTGATTGGGGAGCTTGTAGCAGGATAAAACAAATTTTCCTGGGTACTAAAATTCAGAGCCGGACCAAGTGGATGACCTGAAGATAGTTCATAGATTAAGCTAAATAATCCTGCGGACCAATGTATCATTAAGAGAGTTATGGGAAGGGTGCCAAATCGGGCCAAACTTTTTTGACTTAAGTAATCCCTCAGGTGAACCAGAAAAATCTGCCTGCTGATCGGGCCGGTATGAGAACGTCCAGTGAAATTGTTGTTTACGTTTACATGAACGGTCTGCTTGGGGAAAGGTCAAACAGAGTTTATGTAAACAGGTATGTCTGTCGCGTCAGTCGACGCTTATTCAACAGTCGTCGCTGCCAGGAAAACAATGATCCGTTAATAACACTTACGAGTGTCAATCGAAAATATCCTCTTTCTTAATGCCCAGCTTGGCCATCCGTGACTCCAATGTCGTTGGCTTAAGGTTCAATACTTCGGCCGCACCACCATGTCCGCGTATACGCCCCCGGGTACCTTTCAGAATGGAGAGCAAATAATCTTTTTCGGTTTGCTCCTGAATTGTCTTCACATCCAATAAGGTTTTAGGCGACTGATGAGCAGAAATCGCACCCCCGTTGACAAACGGCCCACTTACTAGCGGCCGTTTTAATTCCAGGGGTGTCAGTGCATTATGGAGAATGACGGATTGCTCTATGCAGTTTTCCAGTTCCCGGATGTTACCCGGCCAAATCCACCTTTCCAACTCCGTCATCATCGCATCGCTGATACCAAGAAAAGGTTTATTGTATTGCTGGCAGAACTGGCGGGCAAAGTGATTGGCTAGTGGTTTGATATCATCGCATCTTTCCCGCAGGGGCGGAAGCACAATAGGAAATACGTTCAGGCGATAATACAGGTCTAGCCGGAAGCGACCTTCGGCAATCTCTTTTTCCAGGTTTCGGTTCGTGGCTGCCAAAATTCGCACATCTATTTTGATGGGATCTTTACCGCCCACTCGTTCGATTTGTTTTTCCTGTAAAACGCGCAGTAACTTCACCTGTAAATCCAGCGGCATCTCGCCAATCTCGTCCAGAAAGAGCGTCCCCTCGCTAGCCATTTCAAACTTTCCGATGCGTCGGTTCACCGCGCCGGTGAAGGCGCCTTTCTCGTGACCGAAGAGTTCGGACTCAATTAGATTTGCTGGCAGCGCACCACAATTTACGACTACTAAGGGCTTTGCATGTCGGGGCGATTGCTGATGAATGGCGCGGGCAATGCGTTCTTTTCCCGTACCACTTTCGCCTAAAATAAGCACCGAAGTTTCGTACGGAGCCACCTGCGTCAACTGATCGAAAATCGATACCATTGAGGGACTGTTACCAATTATTTCTTTCAGCGGTGTTGTCCCGGCAGATGCAGACATTTGCTGGGTATCCAGCCGGTTTTGCTCGCCAAAAGCGTTGTTTTTTTCTGCAACGACTGATTGGATGACTTCAATAAGCGCAGGTTGTAAACAACTCAGGAACGCCAGCTGCTCGGCTTTGTAAGCATCCGGACTACGGCTATACAGGGCTAGGACAAGCGTTGTTTCGGCAGACAGGTGGAGGGGGAGGGTAATATTCGATTGCAACCGAAAGGTAGTTGCCAGCAATTTCCGGAGCGGTTGCTGCTGACAGATGCGTTTGAAATCGTCATTAACGAACCGAACTGGTGTTTCGGGAACCAACGTAGTGGCTTGCATAGCCGTTAAGGCCCCTTCTTTTACGCCCGTTATGGCTGCCAGTTCGGACAGTCCGGCCGTCTGATACTCATCATAACCAATTCGTAAAAAAGAACGGTTCACCGAAACGGCTCCCAGTGGTTGTTCCAGACCGACGGTCAGGCAATCGAACGGCACGTAGGGCAGTAAGGCCTGTCCAGTTTTCAGCAGTTTTTGGTCGCTGCCAATGGGTTCCGTTACGAGTTGATCTAATGCGTGTTGAAGCAGTTGCCGCTGCCGTCGATCAACCGCCCGATTCTGCTCATAACGATAATGAGCAATGTCCAAAGAAATTAATACGTCTTTTTCCCGAAACGGCTTAACGATAAATCCGTAGGGATGCGTCGATTTGGCCGCTTCCAGCACGGACTGGTTCGTATTGGAAGACAGATAAACAAAAGCAATTGCTTTTTCCTGAAGTTGATGGGCCAGATCAATACCCGTCAGGTTGCCTTTCAACTGGATATCCAGCAATACCAAATCGGGAGTCTGATCCCGTAGAATGTCCATCGCTTCGGTCACTGACTTGGCGATGCCACATACGGTGTAGCCATTACGCTCCAGTAACAGACGCAAGTCTTTGGCAATGATGAATTCATCTTCAACAATCAGAATCTTTTTATCCATACGATCGAAGTGTACCAAATCGTCAGCCGCACAGCTCGCAAGCCACACAAATTAATAGATACGTTGCCGGATTTATACTTCTTTAATAATCAGCTCCTCTTCGGCAAAGACCACCGAAATGTTTACACCATTGTCATTTTCTACCGTAAAGTGTCCATCCAGTTGCTGACAGAATCCTTCCATCAGGCTAAATCCTAAAGAGTTGGTTTCGGAAACGTCGAAATCTGGCGGCAAACCCACACCATTGTCCGCCACGCTCAATAGTATACTTTTGGGTTCAATACGCTTCAGGGTTAGGTTGATTTGTGCCTCCTGTTGATTGGGAAACGCATACTTAATTGCGTTTGTGATGGCTTCATTCAACAGTAAGCTCAGCGGAACAGCCTGGTTCACGTTTAGCTGAATGGGGTCGATCCGCAGGTCAAAAACGATCTGGTGATCTACGTCAAAAACTCTTTTGAGATAATTAATGAATTCAGGAACGTAACCCGCCATATCGACGGCCGCTACGTTTTCCGATTGGTACAGCCGCTGGTGGATCAACGAGATCGCCTGCATCCGCTGTTGCATGTACCGAATCGCACCCACTGCAGCCGGGTTTTCCTGGTACGCGGACTGCACATTCAACAGACTCATGACGACCTGCAAGTTATTTTTTACCCGGTGGTGTACCTCTTTCATGAGCCATTCTTTCTCCTGGAGCAGCTTGTTCTGCCGCTCGAGCAATTGCTGGAGCGCCGTGTTTTTTTGATGAATGACTGTCTGCTGGGCCTGAAGTTGCTGATTACTTTTCTGCTTGAGTCGGTAGCCTTTATAAAGCAGGCCGACAATGGCACACAGTAATGCCACGCCCGTTAGGGTTATGTTTCGCGTAAACGTAGCCTGTTGCAACTGGGCTTGCTGGATCTGTGACTGTTTTACCAGCAATTGAATATTTTTCTCTTTCAGCTTGATGTCTTTGTTTTTCTTTTCGGTTTCGAAACGTATTTCGAGCTGGTTGATCTGTCGGCTCTTGGACTCATCGACCAGCGAATCGCCCAGCGCTTTAAACTGTTGGTACTGCGTAATAGCCGATAAATAATTACCCTGAGCCGAATCCAGTCTGAACGCCCACAAATGACTAATCATCAGGCCGGCTCTTAACTGGGTTTGCTCGGCAATAGCTCGGTGAGCCTTCAGATACTTTTGAGCCAGTGCATACTGTTTGGTGGCGAAGTAAAATTTGATCAGGCTCAGATAGGCGACCCGTTGCAATTCCTCACCTAACTCATGGCGGGTTACTAAGGTTACTAATTGATTACAGTAGCGCTGACCCAGCGAGTATGGCTTCAAGGTTCCGTAAATGGTAACAAAACTGGCCATCACCCGAACCCGGTTGTCAATGTTTATCGGTGCGTAGCGTTCAGTAATATCTCGGAGAAAGACCAACGCTTTTTTCGGTTGGTTCAAACGTAATAAACTGTTGGTGATGTTCAAGGCCAGTACATGTACAGTATTGGCATCGTGATGCTTTCCCGCAATGGTCAGCGCCCTGCGAAAGTATGTATCCGCTTTTACGTATTCTTTTAGTTCATAATAACTGATGCCCAACTGATTGTACAGGGTGCTCATCTGAAGCGTGCTATCGTTAAGCGTTTCGCCGGTCTGAATCGCCAGCAACCCATACCGAATGCCTTCTTTCAGGTCGCCCGCTGAGGCTGAAGTGGCACCCAACAGCCCATAAACCCCCTGCAACTGACGGTAATGCACCGACTGATACAGAGTGAGTGCCTGCTTTAGTTCGTTTAAAGCCTGATTGTAATCGCCCATCGACTGGTGCAGATCGCCTAATTCCTTTAAGCAGTCGGCTTCATGTTTGGGTGATTTTCCCTGAAAAATTAGTTGCGCTTTCCTGACTAGCTGAATGCGCTTTTGTAATTCCTGACCCGTTAAATCATAGTTTCGACTTAGTGCGAGGTAGCTTTCTCCAAGCGCTTTCCAGTCCTTGTTGCGCGTGAAAACAGCAATGGCGCGCTGCAGAAACGTCTTCCCCCGTTCGAGATCGCCTTTTTCCCGATATACCTGTGCCAGCAACCGAAGCGCGTTTCCCTGGCCTTTGTCGTACGGAATGGCCGTGCTTAAAAGCATCGCTTCCTGTACGAGCGACAGCGCCTTGTCCAAATCTGCGGCCTGCTCGCCGGGCTTAACGATATACGCTTTAGCGGTCTCCAGGAACTGGTTGATTCGATTGGTGTCAGCTACCGTATAATCCGCTGACTGGGCAGTCAGCGGATTATACGGTAGAAAGAAAGCGCTCACAAAAAGCAGTATTTTCAGCATGTGTCCAGATTCTGTTAGAACCCAAATCGCCCGGCTTGGATGGAACGGTGACTCGTTAGTCTGATCAATACGCTTAATTTGAGCTTTAGGTTGCGTTCCAAAATGAGTTATTCGCCACCGTTGTCAGTTCCCTCCGGAAATCATGATATACTCCCTAGCAATCTGTGTATCAGAAGGTATTTAAAATTAACTGAATTCCCTGGATTCTCCCAATAATCGGTTGTTGACCGTTCAGTCTTCTGTATAATCCAGCTCTTTCCCATAAGTCTCAGTCATCGTAATCAACGAGAGAAGTGCTAAAGAAAAGCTAAGGATGGCCACAATGGAAGCTGCGTTTATAACGCCAACTACGGGCTTCATGGCCTGGAACGCTGGGATGCTTAGCAAGGTGGTCGCCCGAACGTTGTTGGCTACGGAACTTGTTGCGGTGGCCCGAAGATCAGTACCGAAACTTTCAGCCGTTATGGTCAGGAACATGGCAATGTAGCCAATGCCAAAACCCATACCGAAACAAAGCCAGTAAAAGGTATCGGCCGAGTCGGCGACGGCAGTTAGATAACAGTAGAGTAGAACGGCTGTCATTCCCATCATTAGACCGATGGCTTTTTTGCGCGACTTGAGTATCTGGCTCAGCAAACCACTGAATAGATCACCTACTACAGTACCGGCGTAGGTAAACATGATACATCGCCCTGGCTGAATTACCTCCTCGATACCAAGCACTTCACCAAACTCATTGCTGAACGTAGCCAGCAGACCAAGAACGAGATAGGTAGGGAGGGCAATGCCCATGCAGCGCAGATAACGAAGTGCCCGGGCGCGGGTACCAAACAAGGCCCAGAAATTACCGCGTGCGCTTTTACGCTGCTGTGTTTTTCGAAACAGGCCTGACTCAAGCACGTTTACCCGCAGGGCCAACAAGCCCAAACCTAAGCCACCCCCCACAAAGTAAGTGATGCGCCAGTTGAAAAGCGTAACCGTAAAATAGGCTACCACCGCGCCCAGCAAACCAACGCTGGCCACCAGCGATGAGCCGTATCCGCGTACTTCTTTAGGCAGAATTTCGCTTACAAGAGTAATACCCGCGCCGAGTTCACCCGCCAGTCCCAGACCCGCAACGAATCGTAGCCAGGCATACACGTCGGCATCCTGAACAAATCCACAGGCGATGTTGGCCAGCGAATACATCAGAATAGAGCCGAAGAGAACCGACATACGCCCGCGCTTGTCGGCAAGTACTCCCCAAAGAATACCGCCTACTAATAAACCTGCCTGCTGAAAATTGAGAATTTTTCCACCAACAGCCGATATGGCAGCTTCTGACAGGTTGAGGTCCTGCAAACTCGGAACCCGTACGATGTTAAATAATACGAGGTCATACACGTCTACGAAATAGCCTAAGGCGGCTATTAAAACAGGAGCTGTGAACAAGGAACGCCAAACGACGGGCGTAGCGGGGGAAAGCGTTGATGATTGCATAGGATTATGAGTAGCTGCCCAAATCAGGTGGTTAATACGTAGTAGTGAATGTGGTATGGTCTCTGCCGAATTGGTGTTCTGTCCGGGCAGGTACGATAAAGGCGGATTCGGTGGGGACCTTTAATGCTGCTTAAGCGGTTTTGTTTTGCCTAACACCAGTTCCGGTGGTGAATGAATGTCCATTACGCTACGGTATAAGCATCGTTAACGCGACATATCCGTTGGGGTGGGTTCGTTTGACGGAATAGGTTTGGTTTCGCCATTGCTGATCCAACACGCCGACGTACCACAACGAAGCTTTTCTTTCTCTGTAAGCTGATGGTGATAGACGCGGCTAGGCAATACGGCGCCCTGTTAGCCCTGTAGCGGCAATCATGCCGTTCTGCCCACACCCCAGGGTCCGGCTTAAATAAATACCGAAGGGTACGTCAATCTGTTGGCTAATGATTATAAACTGTTAACGAGCTAGTTTACTGTGCTTTCGGCTATAGAAAAAGTAGATGAGCAGTCCAAGAAGCAGCCACAAGGCCAGTCTGTACCAGCTTTCGACCGGGAGCGAATACATCAGATACAGACAAACCAGAACTCCCAGTACCGGAACCAGTGGCACAAATGGCGTTCGGAAAGAACGGGGGTGATCAGGAAGATTTACCCGAAGGAGCCATACGCCAATACAAACCAGACAAAAGGCGAATAGCGTTCCGATGCTGACCATGTGTCCAAGATCGCTAACCGGAACGAAGCCTGAAAAAAGGCTTACAAAGCCCATAAAAAAGAGGTTTGTTTTCCAGGGCGTACGGAATTTTGTATGTATCTGACTGAAAAAGGAGGGAAGTAAGCCATCTTGGCTCATGGCGTAGAATACGCGGCTCTGGCCCAGCAGCATCACTAGCATGACAGACGTATAACCCGCCAGGATAGCAACGATCAGCGCCGTTTGCAACGAATCGTAACCGGTTTTGGCGAAGGCTGTAGCCGCCGGTTTAGCATCGTTGGCAAATTCAGTATAGTTGACCAGACCAGTCATTACATGGGCAAACAGCACGTAGAGAATTGTGCAGATGAACAGGGATCCCAAAATGCCAATCGGCATTCCTTTCTGCGGATTACGGGCTTCCTGAGCAGCGGTAGAAACGGCATCAAAGCCAACAAATGCGAAAAAGACAACAGCAGCCCCTGTAGCAATACCACTCCACCCGAAATGCTCATACTGACCGGTGTTGGCCGGAATATAGGGAACGTAGTTTTGTGGGTCAATGAACTGCCAGCCCAGCGTAATAAAGAGTAAAACCACGGCTACTTTCACTATCACCAGCAGATTATTAATTAGGGCGGACCCCTGCGTACCCAAAATCAGAATTAAAGAAAGTATACAGACAATTAGAACGGCGGGCAGATTTATCAGGCCATTACTGATGTGGGTGCCATCGCTGAGTTGTAATGCGTCAAAGGGCGAACAAATTAACCGGGGCGGCAAATGAATACCGTATTTACTCAGAAATTCAAGCAAATACCTCGACCAGCTAACCGATACAGTGGCTGCGCTCAGGGCGTATTCCAGTACGAGATCCCAGCCAATGATCCAGGCGATAAACTCGCCCATGGTCGCGTAGGAATACGTATAGGCGCTGCCGGCAATTGGAATCATGGAGGCAAATTCAGCATAACATAAACCGGCAAAAATGCAGCCCACGGCTGCGATTACAAACGAGATGGTGACGGCAGGACCCGCGTGCTCGGCCGCGGCAATGCCCGTCAGGGAGAACAGTCCGGCCCCAATAATGGCGCCTATGCCTAACGCCACCAAACTGATCGAGCCCAATGAGCGTTTCAGAGAGCCGTTTTTGCCGGTGGTATCTTTCAACAAGGCACCGATGGGCTTTTTAGCCCACAATTGATTTTTCATAGCTGGATAATGGATGTAAGCCAATAAGGCGTGATTAGGGTAGCCAATGGAAAGCGGTAATCCTGTTGGCGAATTGCATTTCAAGCTGCAAAGATCCCTACGGAATCAGGCCGTTTCCATCCCTGAAAAAGGGAGTATGGTCTACCCCCAAATGGGGACTCTAAAGCGAAATTTACGAGCCGCTTTCAATCTGGACTGCTCATGGTAAGGTACATCTGGTTCCGGCCCCACTAATGGTCAGTTCCTAAGTTGGCAGAGCTAAAAGAACATATAAAGCCGCTACGTTCCCGATATTGTTTCATGCATTTTCTTGAAATGCTATGAAGGTAAGGTGTTGATTGTGTGGGGGTTGTTCTATGATGATGGATGCGTTATCCTCTGGGTGAGGGACTGATTTCCCCACTTTTGGGGATGGTAGGCCGCCTGCCCGACAGCCAATTTTGCAGTCTCGTTTTGACGCAGGTCAATTGAAAAGGAGTAAACCAACTACAACCATGAACATTTCACTCAGAGAACAAGTGGCCGGTAAGAAAATATTGGTGGCTACTTTTTCCGCCGATGGTCATTTTAACCCACTGACTGGTCTTGCTAAGCACCTGCAGGAAGCCGGTTGCGATGTACGGTGGTACACGTCAGACATCTACAAAAAAAGGCTTGAAAAATTAGGCATCCCTCATTTCCCGGTTTTAGCCCATGAAGATGTTAATGCCGATTCGGTAGATGAGCTGTATTCTGAAAGAGCGCTCCTTACCGACGTAGGTGATAAAGCTAATTTCGACATGCTGATTTTTGGCAAGCTGTCAACCAGTTATTTGCAGGACCTTCGGCAAATACAACAAATCTTCCCATTCGAACTGGTCATTGCCGACAGTTTGTTTTCGGCCATACCGCTGATTAAAACCCAGCTTAATGTGCCGGTGCTGGCGATTGGTGTGATTCCGCTGGCTGAAGAGTCGAAGGATACTGCACCTTTCGGACCGGGTCTCTATCCGCCTGCCAATGAGGACGAACGGAATGCCTACGCTCTGATGTGGAAGCACTTCAATGAAGTAGTATTCAAGGAATCAATTGATGCCTATGCCGCCATTCTGAGCGAGCATGGAATTACGCCCGGGAACTCATATCTGTTCGATACGCTCATCAAGCACGCCGACCTGTATCTGCAGATTGGCACTCCATCCTTTGAATACCAACGAAGCGATTTGGGTGAAAATGTCCGCTTTATCGGGGGATTGTTGCCTTATTCGTCCGACCAGCTTGATCGGTTCTGGAACGACGACCGCTGGCGAAAGTATAAACGAACCGTGCTGGTCACTCAAGGCACGGTGGAACGCGATACAGCCAAATTAATTGAACCGACGCTGGATGCGTTCCAATACAGCAGTGATACACTGGTCATTGCCGCTACCGGCGGTAACAACACGGAGCAACTGCGAGAAAAATACCCGTGGGACAACATCATCATTGAGGACTATATACCGTTTCGAGTCGCGATGACCTACGCTACGGTATACGTAACCAACGGCGGATACAGCGGTACGTTGCTGAGCATTGCCAATCAGTTACCCATTGTGGCGGCTGGCTTACACGAAGGAAAAAGCGAGATATGCGCACGCATTGGGTATTTCAAAATCGGTATTAATCTGAACACGGAAACGCCAACCCCACAGGCCATACGCGATGCGGTAGAACAGGTCATTCAGGACAATACGTACCGGGAAAACATTGCCCGGCTGGCCCAGGAAATGAGTGATTACAACGCAAAAGAACTTTGTGTACAGTACGCGCTTCAGGTCATCAACGAGCATAGTCAGCAGTTGTCGGTGCACTGAGATAAGAGTATCAACTGAATCGAACGATTCTGTAGCTGGTTAAAAGGATCTTGTCAAATGGCTACGGATCTTTTTATAAAGTCTTCAACAATCTAAAATGAGAATATTGTGTCTACAGGCAGTGGCTTGTTTAATTGCAGGTTCTACCTCTTATCAACAACCAACTCCCCCAAAAAAACCGGCAGAATTGGTTAGGGCGCTGCGCCCGTCGAGGCACGCAGCAACGAACTACAAGATGCCATCCAATGGTTCTGATACAGAAAATCAGGTCATTACAATAGCCGATTATCGACGATCGATTCGGTCGCAAAACTATAAGCAACATAACAGTTCTGTTGCTGATGCGGCTATATGTATTCCAACCAATAAATCAATCAGTCAGCGCAGCTATAAATGGCAAAATCCGGAAAAGCCAGCTGCCCAAAACGGTCAGTAGACTAAGCAACGACTAAGCGCAGACCACGCCGGATCCTTTTTTATTCACAGGTTAATTTTAGTATGAAAAAGCAAATCGTAACGCCATTGATTATGGCGACAAGTCTTATTATTCTGTCAACAGCGTTTTTTTATGGCTGTGATAGGGACAACGAAAATACCCCAGGCAATCAAGGGGTAACGCGCGGACCGCAGGTAAAAGTTGGGAACGGAACCGCCCAAAGTTTTATCAAACTCGATCAATCAGGCAAGGCTACATCAATCGGTTTCACCATGACCCGTGGTGCGCTTGACAATCTGCCTCAGCAGGGTGAACACGGGGCCATTTCGTACGAATTGCCATTACCGGCCGAAAAACAGAAAACGGCGTATGACCACATCTCGCTGGACTGGGCCCCGCATGGTCATATGCCTAACGGGGTATACAATGTGCCCCACTTCGATATGCACTTTTACATGATTAGTCAGCAGCAACGAGCGGGCATTAAACCGGGAACAGCCGAAGCGGAAAAACTGCCGGATGCCAGCTTTTTCCCGCCCAACTACGCATCGACACCCGGTGAAGCAGAGCCTGCTATGGGCAAACACTGGGTAGATCTTACCTCATCCGAACTGAAGGGTGCTCCGTTTAAAACGACCTTTATTTACGGCAGCTATAACGGTCAGGTGATTTTCCACGAGCCGATGATGGCGCATAAATGGTTATCGACGGAGCCAGATACGCTCATCACGCTATCCAAACCGGCCACTACGCTCAATGCGAGTGCTTACCCAGGAGCCTACACCGTTCGGTACGATAAAGCCAGCCGAGTTTTCACCATTTCACTGGAGCTGACTCAAAAACAGTAAGCCGATTGAGGACATAAGCCTGTAAATGTGGGCTTATGTCCTTATATGAAAATAGCGGTTGAGTCGGATTACTCTGTGGTCATAAACGCCATTTGTTTTGTTGCGTATATAGGTAAGCGTTAGGCAAGTTTCGAAAAGCTATTGAGGAAATTATGAAAGGAGATGCGCTGGTAGATGTAGAGCAGCAGAATGAACTGCTCCTGGTTAAACTGAATCGTCCCGACAAGCGGAATGCAGTGAACGAAGAACTGCTTCTTTGTCTTGAAGCGGTTTTCTCGGCCGTTCCTACCGGTATAAAGTGTGCTGTATTACACAGTGAAGGACCACACTTCAGTGCCGGACTCGATCTGAACGAACTGAAAGAACGCGATCTGATTGACGGCATGCAGCACTCCAGAACCTGGCACCGGGCGCTGGATCAGATTCAGTTTGGACCCGTGCCCGTGGTGGCCGTGCTTCGTGGCGCCTGTATTGGTGGAGGACTTGAAATTGCCGCTGCCTGCCATATTCGCGTGGCTGAACAGGGTACGTTTTACGCCCTGCCGGAAGGGCAGCGGGGCATTTTTGTGGGTGGCGGAGCCTCGGTTCGCCTGCCGAAGCTGATGGGCATGGCCCGGATGGCCGATATGATGTTTACTGGGCGAATGTTGACGGCGGACGAAGGGCTCACGCTAGGGCTATCGCAGTACATTACCCCACCGGATGCCGGATTAGCCAAAGGCATCGAACTGGCCCGTAAGATCGCGCAGAATACGCCCATGACGAACTATGCGTTGATGCATATTTTGCCCCGTATTACCGATTCGGCTCATGCCGAAGGGCTGTTACTCGAAAGCTTGACGGTGGCCATGGCTCAATCCTTACCGGAGGCTAAACAGCGCTTGACGGCTTTTTTGGATGGCAAAGCGCCGAAAGCATTTCAGTAATGAACTAACCGTCTTCCCGCAATAACCTTTCAGATTCTTATGAAATTTCCTTGTAAAACTGTCGCCTTTGGCCCGGTCAAAACTAAGATGTACCACGAAACCGACGGTACGATTCGGTTACGCGCTGACGAGCCGCTGGCACCCTATCCGGAGAAAATGACCGAAAAGTTGCGCTTCTGGGCTGATCGGCAGCCGGATACTACGTTCCTGGCTCGCCGAAACGCCAGGGGCGAATGGGTTCATCTATCATATGGGCAGGCGCTCCGGCAGGTTCAATCACTGGCCCAATGCCTGCTGAATCAGGGGCTTACGGTGGACGATACGATCGTTATTCTGTCAGAAAATAGTCTGGAGCACGCGCTCCTGGCGCTGGCAGCTATGTACGTTGGGATTCCGTACGCACCAGTTTCGCCCCAGTATTCGCTCGGATCAAACGGATTTGAACGGCTTACGTACTGCCTGCAACTCATGACGCCCAGGCTCGTTTTTGCGCAGAACGGGCAACTCTATGAACAGGCACTTGCTCTGGCGAAATCGCTATTGCCCGACGTTATTATCCTGACGGCTGAGCCAACGGGTAACACAAATTTCGAAGAATTGCTCCAGACCGAGCCTACAGCCGCCGTGGAAGAAGCCTACCAGCGCGTTGGGGCCGATACCGTCGCCAAGATTTTGTTTACGTCGGGGTCAACGGGTGTTCCCAAAGGCGTCATCAACACCCACGGCATGTGGAGTGCGAACCAGCAGCAGATTTTGCAGGCGTTTCCTTTCCTGGCTACCCAACCGCAGGTATTGCTGGACTGGCTGCCCTGGAATCATACCTTCGGTGGTAATTATAATTTCGGGCTGGTGCTTTATAACGGGGGTACCCTGTATATCGATGACGGAAAACCTACACCCCTCGGTATCGAAACAACGGTTCAGAATTTACGGGATGTTTCGCCGACCATGTATTTCAATGTGCCCAAAGGCTTTGAGATGCTGATCCCCTACTTCGAACGAGACTGGGCCTTGCAGACGACTTTTTTCTCCCGGCTTAACTTACTGTTTTATGCCGGAGCTAGCTTGTCGCAACCTGTTTGGGATCGCTGGGAAGAACTGACGATCGAAGCAACCGGGCAAATCATTCCAATCGTTACGGGCTTTGGCTCGACCGAATCGAGTCCTTTGGCCATAATTGCCAACCGAACCGACAGTTTTGCGGGACTTCTAGGCGTACCCGTGGCCGGTCTGGATCTGAAATTAGTGCCCGACAGCAACAAGCTGGAGGCCCGGTATAAAGCGCCCAACATCACCCCCGGTTATTGGCGCGATGAGATAGCAACCAGTAGTGCGTACGATGAAGAGGGCTATTACAAAACAGGGGATGCCGTTCGGTTTCTGGATGAAAATGACCCCGACAAGGGCCTTATCTTTGATGGTCGAATCGCTGAAGATTTCAAGCTGTCTACTGGCACCTGGGTTAATGTCGGTATGCTGCGGGAGAAAATTATTGCAGTCGGTTCTCCGCTCGTGCAGGATGCCGTGATGGTGGGACTTAACCGTGATTACGTAAGCGCGATTTTATTTTTCAACCCGGATGCCTGCCGGGAGCTGGCGGGATTATCCGACGACGTATCGACCCGGGACGCTTTTTTGGCACCGGCCGTTACGGAATTTACGGTCCAGCTGCTGAAGCAGGTGAACCAGACCGCGCGCGGCAGTGCCGACCGCCTGGAAGTGGCCGTAGTTGCGCTCGAACCGCCCGCAGCGGATCGGGGCGAAATCACTGATAAAGGGTCACTGAATCAGCGCGCTATTCTGCATAACCGTCCGCATTTGGTAGGTATGCTGTATCCTGAAAATGGTTGGTTGACCGCAGCTGATGCCCAAAATACGGTTGCCGTGACGACGGCAAATGCATTGTCTTGATGAACTGTAGGCGTACTTAAAATCAACATTGACAACTGCTTTTTCTTCAGAGCTGACCCGCCTAACTCCTGCCGTACTGGTGGCTATCGACGCACATAAATAAGCACGCTGAAGCCTCGTGCAAACGCCCACACGACGGATACCGACCTAGGTTCGACGAAGCGTTTGCTCGGTATTTTAAAAGTTGAAGAGGAAGTTAAGCCGCTGACTCTGAACGAAAATACCTGTCGAATGCTCGGGTTGACGTAGCATTCGACAGGTCTGTGTAACCACTTTTCTGCCAACCATTTTCACTGGATATGATAAAAAGCGCCGGTACGCCCGTCGACCCCCGAGATAGCACACCCGTAATTCGGTTTCCGACTGCCAACGATACGTTCTCCATGTTGCTGGCCGGAGCCGCCATTCGGCCGGATGCGCTGGCCTTTCGCTACCTTTTCGACGGCAAACTCTTTACGGATTCCGTCGATTACACCTTTGCTCAGTTGGCCGCTAAACTCTATCAGACGGCCAACCTATTTAGTGAACTGGGCTTAAAACCCACAGATGTCATTTCCTGCCTGTTGCCGAACATACCTGAAATGGCATTTACGCTTTGGGGTGGGCAGGCCGTCGGTATTGTCAACCCAATCAATCCGCTGCTGGAAGCCGGACAGATTGCGGCCATCATGCGGTCGGCCGGGACGAAGGTACTCGTGTGTCTGGCTCCTTTTCCGAAAACCGACATCTGGCAGAAGGTAGAGAAGATTAAAGACAAGATACCAACGCTGCAAACCATCGTCACGGTCGATTTGCGGCCTTATCTACCGATTGGCAAACAAATGGCGGTCTTGGCGTGGCAACTGGTTAACCCTAAAGCGCAGAGCCACACGCATCAAATTATTGACTTTAACGAGTGGTTACGTCGTCAGCCGGATGACCATCGGGTGCAGAGCCGCTTCATCCAGCCCGAGGAGATTGCCTGTTATTTTCATACGGGGGGTACCACCGGCACGCCTAAATTAGCCCCGCTCACCCACAGTAACCTGACCAGTATGACCCGGACAGCCAGCCTGTTGTTGGGGCCGGGGGCTTCCCAACGGCCAGAAACTTTTTTCTGCGGCCTGCCCTGGTTTCATGTCAACGGGGTCGTCATTACCGGCAGCATTCCCTGGTCGTTGGGGTATACGCTGGTGATGGGCAGCCTGCAGGGATACCGGGGGCCGGGTATTGTTAAAAATTTCTGGAAAATCGTCGAGCTCTACCAGATAACAGCCTTCAGTGGTGTACCGACGGTGTATAGCTATTTGCTGGATGTTCCGGTCGAAAACCAGGACATCAGTTCGTTGCAGTACGCTTTTTGTGGAGCGGCTCCGCTGTCGGTCGATGTCATACGCGCGTTTGAACAGCGCACCGGGGTACAGATCGCCGAAGGGTACGGCCTGACCGAAGGCACCTGCATCAGTACCTGCAATCCACTCAACGGGAAGCGAATCGCGGGGTCCATTGGGCTACCGTTACCCGAACAGGAGATCAAGCCGGTTATCCTTGACGAGCAAACAGGAAGCTATATTCGGGATGCCCAACCCAACGAAATTGGCGTTCTGGTGGTGCGGGGACCGAACGTATTCGGGGGCTATCAGCAACCGCAGCATAATCGGGGCATCTGGGTGGATACCGGCGACGGTGGTGAGCCTTACTACAATACGGGCGATCTGGGACGTATCGATGAAGAAGGTTATTTCTACATTACCGGCCGAAAAAAGGAATTGATTATCCGGGGTGGCCACAACATCGATCCGCGCCTGATAGAAGAGGTACTAACCGCACACCCCGCCGTTGCACTGGCGGCTGCGATCGGTCGACCGGACGCCATGCTGGGTGAAGTGCCGGTTGCTTACGTAACGCTGTCGGCGGGTAAACAGGCTTCGGAAGAAGAACTGCTGCACTTTGTAAATGAGTACATTCCGGAGCGGGCCGCTATACCGAAACGTATTTACATCGAGTCGAATCTACCCCTTACGGCCATTGGCAAACTCTTCAAGCCCGCTCTGATCAAACAGGAAATCAGTCGGGTCTATAGGGAGGAAGTGACGAAAATCGAAGGAATTCGGTTGCTGGAGATTGCCGTCCACGACGATCCCAAAGCTGGGTTTTCGGTTCATCTGGAAGGCCACAGTCCCGATACGTTAGCTACCGAACAACGCCTGAAAACCGCCCTGACCGGCTTCACGTTCCCCTACCGGATTACCTGGCGTTGAGGAAATGGCCGCCGTCTGTCAGTGCATACGGGATAGCGCCAACAACCAAGTCTTATTGGGCGTCAATCTTATCCTTGAAGGGTGTTGGGTTTCAGGTTGAAATCAACAGTCCCATGACTTTCTATCAACTCCCAACGTAAACTCTCATTCTGTCACCCCGTTATGCGCATCGCTGGAATTAGTTTGCTCGTGCTTTTTGTCCTATTGAATGGCGTGGTCGCCTTTCATGCCGCTCGGTTCACGTACTTTTATGACAATCCGGAACAGGAACCCCGCCGGAAACTAGACTCGTATTCTACCCTCGAAAAGTTGCAGATTGCTCTTTTTGGGTGGAAGCATATGAAATCCGCCGTGCATGACCAACCCGGATTTTCCTTCCAGACCGTACAGTTGGTAAACGACCGACACCAGAAGCTGGAAGGCTGGTACGGTCCGATCGGGCAAGCAAAGGGGACCGTCATTCTGTGTCACGGCCATGGAACGAATAAATCGGATGTTCTGTGCGAAGCGGCTTATTTTCGCACCCTGGGCTACAATACCTTCCTATTCGATTTTCGGGCGCATGGCAATAGTGAAGGGAATGTCTGCACCTTAGGCTTTCATGAAACCAATGATCTGAAGGTAGCGTATGACTACGTGGTGCGGATGGGCGAGAAAAACATTGTACTCTGGGGACGATCCATGGGTGCGTCAATCATTCTGAAAGCCATCCCCGAATGGAGTCTAAAACCCTCGCGGGTGATTCTGGAATGCCCGTTTGCTTCCATAAGCGATGCGGTGGAAGGGCGATTAAGGACCCTGCACGTACCGGTACATCCGGTATCGGAGCTGCTGATGTTCTGGGGAAGCACACTGCGCTTGACGTGGATGTTTGACTTTCAGCCGTCGGCCAATGCCAAGCAACTGACCATGCCGGTGCTATTGAACTGGGGGGGCAATGATCAGCGAGTACTGCGGCAAGAAACGGACCTCATTTTTAAGAATCTGGGCGCATCCCGCAAAGAGCTGGCCATATTTGAGCAGTCGGCCCATGAGTCGTACTGTGTTCGGGAAAGCGCCCGTTGGCAGACTATCATTCACCGGTTTCTGCAAACCAGTTCGAAGGCAGAAACAAATACCGTGGACCAAACCTCCGGCAATGATCGCCTTCATACCCAGTTTAGGGAAACCATCTCCCCGGATTTAGGGACAGAAAGCCGGTAAAATCCTTCGAATTTTGCACCACAATCAACAAAACCACATACGTATACGATCAGCCGGTTAAAGGATGCTTTTCTGGTGTTCAGCCGGATTTCAGTCGGCGAACTAGAGAAGGTCCAGCCGGGCTGATCCAATTTTATTAATCATGAAAAAAGCAATTAAACCAATGCTGCTTGCCTACACAGCGAGTCTGGTTATGTTGTCGGCATCTGTTGCTTCGCCGAATTCGATTGACACACCAAAAACAGGCGCTACATATCGGTCGAACATCTATACTACTGAAGGCAGCAAAGTCAGAGTCTTCGTTGATAAAGACATGGATGGTCCAGTAGATATCTACTTATGTAAAGGACAGCGGGATTCTATGCTCATTACTCATCTTGGCCGCCGGGAAAAGCATTATCGCATTCAGTTAGACTTGAGCAAACTTGATGATGGCGTTTATCAACTAGTGATCACGAACGGCATCGAAACGACCACACATAAATTGACGCTTTCGACCAGGCCGCACCAATCTTATGAGACAGATCGCCTGATTACACTTAATTGATCCGCAATGTTATGCAGATGGAAAATGGGAACGAAACAACCAACGTTATCGCATCCTGTTTTACTTATTTTAGAGTAATCAACAGCAGGCAATAGCTGCTTTTCAAAGCGGGGGTGAACTAGGTTAGCTTGGAAGCGATTGGCAGAGCGCATTGCCACGCAGCCATGCTTCCCGTCAATTCACCACCGCTACGTTTTTGTCAATTACCTTGATAGCCTTCCATTCTAAATTGTCGTACGTATATAGGTCATCGTTAATCTAACCAATTTCCGTCAGGATGCTGGCAGACAAAAGGGGAACGTAAACTTTTCTTGGTTATCTTATGCAAAGACCATCGTCCTCATCGGCTATTATAATAGGCGCTAGTATGGCGGGTCTAATGACGGCCCGCGTCCTGAGTACTCATTTTGACAAGGTGATCATCGTTGAGCGCGACTTGGTACCCGACATGCCGCAGGCCCGAAAAGGGCAACCCCATGCTCGGCATCCGCACATCCTGCTGGCTAAAGGCCTGGAAATGTTGGATTGGTATTTTCCCGATGTGATCACCGCCATAAAAAGCAGTGGTGTTCCCTTCGGCGATATGACCGAGTCTATGCAATGGTTCAATCGAGGAGGGTATCGTAAACGGTTCAAGCTGGGCAGGGAAATCCTGTTTTGCAGTCGACCATTTTTGGAATGGAAAATTCGCCGAGAGGTGCTGAACCTGCATAATGTAGATTTACTGGATGGACGTACCGTCAATCGGTTAGTGACCTCCCTGGATAACCAATCCATTCTGGGGGTGGAGCTACAGCCTAATCAAGGGGATGCATTACCCCAAGTGCTCACGGCCGATATAACGATTGACACCAGTGGGCGGGGATCGCTCGGCCCGAAGTGGCTTGAGCAGCTTGGCTACGACAAACCCGCCGAGAGCGTAGTTACCTGCGGAACTGGCTATGCCACCCGTTTCTATGAACGAGTGTTTAGTAAAAATGCTCAGCAGGATTGGGTGTTCGTCACACCGGATGCGCCAACGGAAAGGCGGATGGGTGGAGCGCTCCCGGTCGAGGATGGCCGTTGGATGGTGGCCTTAAGTGGCTGGCACGGCGATCACGCCCCAACCGATGAGGCTGGTTTTCTGGCTTTTGCTCAAAGTTTACCGGCACCTGATGTATACGATCTGATCCGTCGAGCTAAACCTTTGTCGGCCATCGTACAGTATAAATTTCCGGCCAATGTACGCCGACATTTTGAGCGTCTGCATCGGTTTCCGGAAGGCTATCTGGTGCTGGGGGATGCCGTGTGTAGCTTTAACCCATTGTATGGTCAGGGCATGACTTCGGCTATGTTGCAGGCAGCAGAACTGGACACGCTATTAAAACAACGACGGGGGGACTACCGTGGGATACGAAAACCGTATTTCAACCGAATTGCTCGAATCATTGATACACCCTGGCAGATGGCGGTGGCAGAGGACTTTCGGTTTAAGGAAACCCAGGGCTATAAAGCCCCGGGCACAGACTTGGTTAACGCCTATATGAGTCGGCTGCAACGGACCACGCACCGGGATGCGGTGGTAGGGGCGGCATTACTACGGGTCATCAATTTACTAGACCCGCTTAAAACATTATTTCATCCTTGTATCATCTGGCGCGTACTACGTCATGGATTGCGCAGGCAGTAAGTATTTTACGTGGACCTGTTTTCTCAGAGGTCAGTGAACCGGAGCCGCATCTGATAAATGTTGCTTTGATTGTCAGGCGCTTCGGAAATTCTCACATTACGTAATTGTTGCTCAAGCTCATGATTCAGAGTAGGGTTGTCTGTGAATATTTTCAGATCGGTAAGCTGATGATTTGGCGCAACCCGGAACGCGATGACCAGCAGGGCGGGTTTGCCGCTGGCAGCCAATGTGGGCGGAACGCTGAGTTGCGCAGCCAGGTCGGCCGCTATCGCCAGATCGTTGCCCTGGATCTTTAACGTTGGAGGGCGATTGATTAAAGATTCTGGAGTCTGTAATGTACCTAAGAGCAGGAGAGGCCACAATAAGGTCTTCATGAAAGTTGGACGATTGGTTTTGAGGAATAAGACAATGCTCCAGCCAGCCTAGTACGGCAACTGCTGGACAGGTGCAAAGGTGGTGATGGTAGCCCGTTCAAATTATCCCCAGATTCAGCACCCTTAATCACTAAAATGGGTGATACGCCACATAGTGAATAAAGAACACGCCGGGCAAGCTGAGCACAATCGCAAAAAAACGTTAATGCCTATTTTCGGTCAGAGTCTGACCCCAGATTAGGGGATAGAGCCCTGTCGCTGATTGCCGAATTTTGCCCTTTCAGAATAAATAAATACAATATGTCAACGAAGAGAGTAATTGCAGTGCTGGGCGCAACGGGTGCCCAGGGCGGAGGGCTGGTACGGGCTATCCTGAATGATCCCAACTCGAAGTTCAGCGTGCGGGCCATCACCCGTAATCCTGAGAGCGACAAAGCAAAAGAACTGGCTCAACTGGGAGCCGAAATAGTGGCGGCCGATGTCTACAATGTCGAAAGTTTGATCAACGCCTTTTCCGGCGCTTACGGAGCCTTTCTAGTTAGTTTTCACTGGGAACATTTCTCGGCCGAGCGCGAGTGGCAGGAACTAAAAAATATGGCTTCTGCAGCTAAACAGGCTAACGTGCAACATGTAGTGTTCTCCACGCTGGAAGACACCCGTGAGTTTATGGAACTGGATGATCCCCGTATGCCAACCCTCGGGGGTAAGTACAAAGTGCCTCATTTTGACATCAAAGGGCAGGCTAACAAGCTCTTTGTTGATATGAAAATACCCACCACCTTCTTATTGACCTCTTTTTACTGGGAGAATTTCATCACGCACGGCCTAGGACCACAGCGCGATGCGTCGGGACGGCTGGTATTTACCTTGCCTATGGCCGACAAAAAACTACCCAGCATTGCTGTCGAGGATATTGGTAAATGTGCGTACGGCATTTTTAAAGCGGGTGAGGAGTATATAGGTGAGAAAGTGGGTATTGTTGGCGAGCATCTGACGGGGGAACAGCTGGCCGAGGCATTTTCGGCTTCGTTCAATGAGCACGTAACGTACGCACCCTTTTCGCATGAGGCTTTTCGGGCGTTGGGTTTTCCGGGAGCCGCCGACATTGGCAACATGCTGCAATTCAAATGTGAATTCAATCAGGAATACGTAGGAGCCCGGAGCGTAGCGCTTTCCCGGCGGCTTAATCCCGAATTGCAAACGTTTACGGAGTGGCTAAGTGTCCAAAAGAAGGTTACCGCCGATGTAGCCTAACAGATAACTAATGCAGGGCAGGGCCAGATAGTGGGCGACATAGACAGGATTACATATTAAGCAAGCTCAATTCCTGTACGTGTCGCCTGCTGCCTGGCCATTTTATACCTGGTCGTATGGGATTGGCTTTTAACGATCCCATACAGGTTTGCTTCCAAACGCTGCCGCATCGTGGTCGGCTTCTGGACTCGGCAGTTATGCCGGGAAGCCCACGTAGCGTCCGCATCAGCCTCAGTGCCGTGTTCTAAACACTGTATGCAAAGTAGTCCTGCGTGTATTGGCCAAGTCAAGCCATTCTGGACAACCTCTTTTTAATGGTGGGAGGTCAATACCAGGTATAGGGATGTCTAAATTCAGGGATGTATATCCCCACTATCGGGGATAGTCCGCAGGCGTCTTCTGCCCCAATTTTGACCGTTCAAATTTAATAGTACAGAAACGCGCGGTTGTCGATTAAATCAATTTAGTCGGCACTTCCGGCGGTCAATAACCGATCTGATCAGATCGGTTATTGACCGCACGCCGGTAACCAGGTCTGACCTGGAGGTTGATCCGCCAGAACGCCCCGGTTCCCGGCATCACTTTAGCTGATTTATGTGCACTAACTAAAATCAACAAGATGGAAAATCGATTACCTGTCAACTCATTGAGCCGTGCCCACATTTCAAAGGTGATGCGCTTCGGGATGTGGTTGTTATTGTGGATGCCCCTGATGGCGTATGGCCAGCTACCGGCGGGATTCACCCAGCGGAAATTAGCAGATAAGCTTAAAGAAGTGATTGAACTGGTCCACGCCCCGGACGGCCGGATTTTTATGGCCGAACGGTCGGGGAACGTAAAGGTGTATCAGAACGGAACGGTTTCGACCGTACATACCGTGGCTACAACCACCGACGATGAACAGGGCCTTTTGGGCATTACGCTTCATCCCCAGTTTGCCACGAACGGCAAGTGTTATATTTTTTACACCAATCCCGCCAAGAAATACCATTACCTGGACCTGATCACCATCAACGGTACCAATCAGGTGAGTTCTTCCGAGAGGGTCATGCAGTTTGATTCGATCAAGGGTGGCCTCCACAACGGTGGCGCGCTCCGGTTTAAGGATAATCTATTATACGTAGCCATCGGTGAAAGTAGCACCCCCGCCGATGCGATTGACCTCAATACATACCGAGGCAAGATTCTACGCCTGACGGAAGACGGCCAACCCGCGCCGGGCAATCCATACTACAACGAAGCTGGGGCGAGCCGTCAGAAACGTAGCATTTGGGCTATTGGCATGAGAAACCCCTGGAAGATGGCGCTTGATCCGGTTTCTCAAAAACTTTTCGTAGTCAATGTGGGTGGCACGTATGAGGAAATCAATGACGTCACCAGTCCCGATCCGGCAAAAAAATATAATTACGGCTGGGATAGCGGACAGAAATCAGGGCCGCAGCAGGACGCCAATACCATCCAGCCGGTTTTTGCTTACACGGGCGAAAGTTGGGGCTGTGCCATTACGACGGGGGTGTTCTTCAACCCACCTACTACGAACTACCCGGCCGAATACAGAAACCGGTTTTATTTCACGGACTGGTGCCGACCCTGGTTGCGAAGCATCGACGCGACCAATCCGGGAGCGGGTCACCGCGAATTTTCGGCCGAGAGTTTCTATAGAATACTGGGTACCAGTGTGGGAATCGACGGCAATATTTATTACGTAAAGTATCACGAAGGGACTCTTTGGCGACTGGAGTACAACGCCAGTCAGGCCCCCGCCATCACCAACCAGCCCGAAAGCAAAAGTATTGTCGAGGGCGATGCGGTGACCTTTTCCGTAACGGCCAATGGCGTAAACCCACTGATGTATCAATGGCAGAAAAATGGCGTTTCCATAGCCGGAGCAACGGCTTCCACGTTCTCGATTTCGCAGGTAAAGCCAGCGGATGCCGCTAACTACCGGTGCGTCGTTACCAACTCGGCCGGGAGCATTACGTCAGCAGAAGCGAAGCTAACGGTGCTGCCGTTCAATGCGCGGCCCGTACCGCGCATTCTGCAACCGGCGTCGTCGCTCACCTACAATGTCGATGACATGGTTCAGTTTGCGGCCGAAGCTACTGATGCGGAAGATGGTACCCTGCCCGCTTCGGCGTTTCGATGGGAATTGCGGCAGTTTCACAAGGACGATCCAACCAGCGAACACTGGCATCCGGGACCGGCCATTGCCCCTGGCATTAAGTCGGGCAGCTTCAAGGCCAGCAACGGCGGAGAGTTGTCGCCCAATCTCTGGATTCGGCTGCTGCTGACCGTCACGGACTCCAAAGGGCGTACGGGTACGGATTCGGTCGACATTTACCCGAACAAGGTCACGCTTACGGCCAATGCTACCGTTCCGGGTGTTAGACTGGTCATGGCCGGGGAGGACGTTGCGCCGTTTTCGCGCGAATTGGTTGTGGGCGCGACTATCGACTTGAAGGCACCTTTGCAACATTCAGTTGGCGATAGCCTATACGAGTTTGCGGGCTGGAGTCATGGCGGTGCGGCCAGCCAGACGCTGCGGGTGCCGGGGGCAAATACTACGTACACAGCCAGCTACCAATTTAAAAGTACTGCTCAGAATCCATTCCTGGGAGCGCCCGTAGCGTTGCCGGGAAAAATCGAAGCGGAAAATTTTGACTTCGGCGGTAAAGAAATTGCCTATCACGACGCTACGACGGGTAATTCAGGGAAACAACACCGGGAAAACGACGACGTGGACATTGAAGGTTGCGCGGATGTCAGTGGGGGGTATAACATCGGCTACGTAGCAACCGGGGAGTGGCTCGAATACACCGTCGATATAACGACCGCCGGTCGGTATACGCTGGCGGCCCGTGTAGCTAATCCGGGTGGCGCCAAGAGCTTCCACGTCGAGCTGGATGGCCAAACTGTATCGGGGGCTATAGCGGTTCCGGTCACTGGCGGTTTTCAGGCCTGGCAAACGGTATCCGTCACGACGCCCGAACTGTCAACGGGCCGGAAAATCCTGCGTGTGGTGATGGATGCGACTGATTTTAACCTTAATTACCTTACGTTCGCCCTCGTTGATCAGCCCGCCAGTCTGGAGGTAGCCATCACCGCGCCCACAAACAACACGGAATTTTCTGCCCATGCCAACATTACGGTTCAGGCCAGCGTTACGGCCGGGCCGTCTACGATCAGCAGAGTAGAGTTTTTTCAGGGTAGTACTAAACTGGGCGAAGATGCCACCAGCCCATACGAATATACCTGGAGCCACGTAGCAGCGGGGACTTACTCCATAACAGCGAAAGCCACGACAACAACCGGGCAGAGCGCCGTATCCATTCCAGTAACGATTACGGTCAAGCCGGAAATGGGCGGGCGAACCAACCTGGCGTTAAACAAACCGACTGTTGTTTCGTCCACCGAGAATGGGTCGTTTCCGGGGCAGTCGGCCGTAGATGGCAAACTGAATACCCGCTGGTCCAGCCAGTTTTCGGACCCGCAGTGGATCTACGTCGATTTAGGAGCGGTCTATGCACTCAGTGAAGTGAAAATTACCTGGGAGGATGCGAGAGGTAAAGATTATCAGCTTCAGGTAGCCAATGTGGTTGGAGAATGGAATGATGTTAAATCGATTACCAACAATACGGCGTTGGTCAATACGCACACGGGCTTAAACGCAACCGGGCGATACGTCAGAATTTACGGGACAAAACGGCATAATCAGTATGGCTATTCCATTTTTGAACTCGAAGTGTACGGCAGCAGTTCGACTGGGACACGTAGTGCGTCAGATCACTCAACAACTGAATTTGCGGACGAAAAATTATTCGTTCTATATCCAAATCCAGCCCAGACAATAGTAACTATTAAAGGGCTCGAAAGTGATTGTATCTGCACGATTGTTCACCTTGGTACAGGCCACCAATACAAAGTACAAACCGTTAATCAGTACTTGGATGTAAGCAACCTGCAAACAGGGACGTATGTCATAGAATTTTCCAGTGGCAATCGACTGATACGAAAACGGTTTATAAAACAATAAGCGTACGTTATTCTGTATTGATAATCGCACAGGTGAGAAATGACCTGTGCGATTTATTATTGTGAGAAAATGACATTTGAATTTAAACTAACCGTGGGGTGAAAAGTGCACGCGGATTATCAATATCGTTATGTATCTAGTCAAGTTATTTTTCAATAAATACTTGTTTTGCGATTGTAGTTTTTAAGTCATCAAAACTCCGAAACTTTCGTAGATAAACGATATAACCTCCGAAATAAACGGAGGTTATGTGATCCTATACGGTATTTCAGCAAAATACATATTATTTGTAAATATCTGATAGTCAAAGGTATTATACAAATATGCCTTAGGTGGTACTCTCTCTTTGCATTGTGGTATGCTTTTGGTGTATAGTAGTATAAAGCAGGGCGTGTATACTAAAAAGCAGGCGCCAGACAACAAAACTAATGATGAAAAACGCTTTAGATTACGACCAGACACTACTACACAATATAATTGTGGATCATGTTATAAATAAGTCTTTTTGTAACAAGTAGCTTGCTGAATAGTTCGTATGTATCCGCATGATTGGTCGCCGTTAGAGAAGCGCAGTGGTTTATTTTCTGATTTAATTCGCTTGAAAAATTCTGCTTGTTTTTGACCCTTTCCGCACCAGTATTAGCTTCCTGTTGATAAGTGGGCTTTCTTTTTATCTGATAAAGTTTTACGGTTAGTCAGTAAAGAAAATAATACGTCGCACGTGTTATTTTGAACTCTACTAGTAATACAGTGTAAATGGAAAATTTTCGAATACACGGATCAATGCTACACCGATTACAGGATTTCCCTCGCATTTAATTAAACACATCTTAATCAATGGAAATTTTCAAAAAAATAGGCACCTGGACCCTACGAATACTGGGTGCTCTGCTTTTCATTCTTTTAATGGCTTACGGGATTATCTACTATAAAACCAAACAGCGGCTTAATAAAGTCTACCAGGTTAACATACCGAATCAGCAGATTCCTACCGATTCGGCAAGTCTGGCTTCTGGAAAACATATTCTCGACACTAGGGGCTGTGTTGACTGCCACGGCCCGGATTTAGGGGGTAAAGTATTTCTTGACGATCCGGCCCTGGGGTTCATTGCCGGGCCGAACCTAACGGGCGGAAAAGGTGGCCTGGGTCGTTCGCTAACTGCACACGATTGGATCAGAGGCATTAAACACGGCGTAGACAAAGCGGGTAAAACGCTGCTGATCATGCCCTCGCACGAGTTCTTCCACCTGACGAACAAAGACCTGACTTACCTGGTCGGCTACCTCCAGACACTCCCACCCGTTGATCGGGAGCTACCTAAAAGCACGTTGGGGCCCATGCTTCGCATTCTCTATCAGGTGGGAAAATTTCCGAATCTGGCTCCGGCTGAACTGATCAAAGACCATAATGCTCCGGTATCCTTTGCCCAGCAGACAGGCGTATCAAAAGAAAAAGGGAAATACCTGGCGGTAAACTGCCAGGGGTGTCATGGCGACAACTTCAAGGGCCGCGATCTGGGTATTCCAGGCATAAAACCTTCGGTAGACATTACGGCGACGGGCAACCCAGGTAAATGGACGGAAGCGGAATTTATGACTACGCTTCGGACGGGACGCACCCCGGAAGGGAAACAGCTAAACCAGAAGGACATGCCCTGGAACGTAACGGCCCAGTTTACCGACGAAGAGCTTAAATCCGTCTATGCTTACCTGCTCTCCTTTCAATAAGGCAGCACAGGGGGCAAGAAACGGTTCTCCGGATGATGGCTAACAGGTCCGTAGGCCATAACCGGACTGATAAAAAGAATAGAGGCCCCGTAGCTTTTCTAAAACATAATTGAATAACCTCATTGCTAACGATCAGAACGTAACATGAAAACGATGTTTCTGGGTATGATGATAGCAGCCCATATGGTTAATTCACGTACCCCTGATCCCTATTTTACGACGATTCGGGCGGAAAATGGCCTTTCTAATAATAAGGTCAACTGTATTTTACAAGACAAACGAGGATTCATCTGGTTCGGAACGGAAGATGGCCTGAACCGCTACGACGGAAAGTCATTCACCGTATTCAGAAGTTCGCCAACTGATACCACTACGCTTTCCGGAAACCGGATAACCGACATACTGGAAGACAAAGCAGGTATTTTCTGGATCGCAACCGCCGATGGTGGCTTAACCAAATATGATTATCGGCTAGCCCAGTCCTTGCAATTTAAGCGGTTCAGGCACAGCGAAACGGTGCCGGGAAGTATTCCGGAAAACCATATTAACAAGCTTGTTGACGATCAACGGGGTAATCTGTGGCTGGCAACTAGTTCAAGCCGGGTTGTTCGGTTTAATAAGAAGACTGAACGATTTGATATACCGGTCAATACGGGCACCCGTGGTATTTTATCGCTCATGCTCGACCAGGACGGGGTGCTGTGGGTAGGCCGGGAAGGGGGAGGTTTACTGAAGATAAATACTCGCACACTGGCTTATGAGACAGATGCTCGGTACAAGAACCTGTACGCAAAATTGCCCCATGCTTCTATTTCAGCCATCTATAAAAGCAGCGACCAATCGGTCTGGTTTGGCTCCTGGGACAAGGTCCTGTATCGTTACGATTGCCGGAAAAGCGCCAAGGAAGCGTTTAGCCACACCAGCAATCCAGCCTCATTTCCGGATGACGAAATTGTATCGTTTGCCGAAGCAGGTAACCGGCAACTCTGGATGGCAAGTCGGCAAAGCGGGCTGATAGTTTACGATCCGAATCGGAATCGCTTCACTACCTACCGCAACGATCCACTTAAGAAAGGCACTTTAGTTGATAACCACGTTAACGCTGTCTATATTGACCGGTCGGGTATTGTCTGGGCTTGTACCAACAACGGTGTCAGTAAGTATAACCCGCTGTATAGTCCATTCCGACGCATTTGCTTACCCAAAGGTCCTACAGATATTACTATCTACGACTTCTATAAAGACGAGCAACAACGTCTGTGGATTGGCACGAACGAAGGTATTTTCGTTACGTCTGATCAAGGCCAGTCGTTTGAAAAACGAACCGTCGTTTATAAAGGACAACCCCTGGCCGTAACCAAGTTTTTTAAGGATGTGGACAATACATTGTACGTGGGCACGGACTACACGCTCTTTGTGTACAATCCCGTTACCAATACCGTTGCACCCTTACCCAATACGGAAGCCGACCCCGTGATGAAAAAACTGATCGCGTCGAGGGTAGTTTCGGTAGTCAGAGACACCCTTAATGCGCACCCGGTGCTGTTAGTATCGCCCTATGGCCATTATCTGACCTATTATGACCTTGTCGACAAGGTGTGGGTTTCGCGGATGGATTCGGTCAGAAAGATTATTGACCGATACAGCCTAAAAGATAACCTGATCCGTAAGCTGTATAAGTCGAAAGCGGGTGTCATGTGGCTGGCTACAGCCCGATATGGCTTGGGAAACTGGCCACAGCCCGGTAAGCACCCTGTTAGCTACTTTAGAAACAGTCCGGCGAATGCATATCCCATAAGCTGTGATGATGTCTATGACATTCAAGAGGATAGAAAGGGGCAATTGTGGGTAAGTACATACGGGGGAGGAGTCAATCATTTTAATCCACGAACGGGGAAATTTCGGCACATTCGTGAATCGAGTAACCTGACAGAAGGTCTTCAAATTGACTCCCGGAACAATGTCTGGATGATTTGCAACGGCCACGTTCATAAATACGATAATGCGCTTAGAACGTACAGTTGCTATGATCTGCCCGCCTTGAAGAGCGAAAGTGGGCTAAAAGGGTATATTTATAAAGACAGTCGGGATACGATGTACGCGGCCGGAATAAACTATTATGTCGTGTTTAATCCGAAAACAATTTCACGAATTACGAAAGAGCCTCCCGTGTATTTGACGGATTTTAAAATCTTCACAGATTCGAAACCGGACCTTCTCACGAATAAATCGGTTGAGCTAACTTATCAGCAGAACTATTTTTCAATTGAGTTTTCTGCACCTGAATTCAGCGGAGATAACCTTCAGTATGCCTTCATGATGGAGGGACTGGATACGAAGTGGACGGACGCTGGAAAGAACACAGTGGCCAGCTATTCCAATTTAAAGGCCGGACAGTACCGGTTTTTGGTGAGGGCAAGTAACTGGCGGGGAAGCTTTGGCAGTCGAATAACGGAACTTCGGATACGCATTAATCCCCCGTTCTGGCAGACGTGGTGGTTTTGCATGCTAAGTAGCCTGATTTTTCTAATCATGGTGTACGCCATTTACAAATATCGAATAAAGCAGGTCTACGAAAAGCAGGCAATCCGGAATGAAATTGCCCGCGACCTACACGATCATATTGGGTCGACGCTGAGTAGCATTTCAATTTATAGCCGGGTAGCTTCCATCTACCAGGATCAGCAACAAGCGCAGGAATTAAGACAGCTGTTGACTACCATCGGTGAGACATCCAACGAAATGATTACTGAAATGGCAGACATTGTCTGGGCCATTAAACCGACGGATGACCGTATGACGAGTATTGTCAAACGAATTGAATCATACGCACGGCCGCTCTGTGCGGCTAAAAATATTCATTTTGATATGGCAGTCGATCCAAGAATTAATACGTTGAACCTGGGTATGGTCGTCCGAAAGAATATCTACCTGATTGTCAAAGAAGCCATCAATAATGCTTTAAAATATGCACACTGTGTACGACTAGCAGTAAGTATTCGGCTGAAAAACAACAGACTGGAGCTGGTGGTGCAGGATAACGGCGTTGGCTATAATCTGAACGAGGTTTTGGAGTCGTCTGCTCAGTCGCTTTCGGGTAATGGGTTGCAGAACATGAGCCGGCGGGCGCAGGAGATGCAGGCACCCTTCTTGATTGATAGTGTTATCGGGCAGGGAACCCGCATTAAATTGAGTATAAATATCACCTAATCTGGGGATAGGAACAGGAGGGGAGCTTCGGGAAATTTGTACCTACGAATGAAGTTCAGTCATCTCTAGCAAACCAGTATCTATGAGTGTGCGAATAGCTGTATTCGATGACAATAAAAACATCCGAAACAGTATCAAATTGTTGTTACTTACCGAACCTACATTTGAAGTGGTAGGCATTTTCAGCGATGCCAACTCCTGCGTTCACGATGCTATAAAATGTCGTCCTGATGTCATTTTAATGGACATCGAAATGCCGGGTCTGGACGGCATTGGTGCCATCAAGGCGTTGCATAAGGAATTGCCCTCTACTCAAATTTTGATGCAAACCGTTTTTGAAGACGATGACCGAATTTTTAAATCCATTTGCGGAGGGGCATCGGGCTATATTTTGAAAAGTCATTTAAATACCTTGCTGGTCGATGCCATTAAAGACTTACGGGATGGAGGAGCGCCCATGAGCCCCTCCGTTGCCCGGCGGGTATTGAAAATTCTTCAGCAACAGTCGCCCACCGAGCAGAAACCGGCGCAGGAGTACCACCTCACCGCCCGGGAAAAAGAAGTGCTGGTCTGCATCGTCAATGGATTAAGCTATAAAATGATTGGCTACAAGCTTAATATCAGCTACGAAACAGTACGCAGTCATGTAAAGAAAATCTACGAGAAACTGCATGTCGCTTCACTGACGGAAGTGGTTGCCAAGGCCATAAATCAGGGCTTGGTTTAAAGTGAGTTTACAGCGAAAAGTAGAGTAATTATTTAACTTTCACCTATATCAAATCAATACGTTTTGTTCGTGGCCCGCATCATTGACCTTTCGAAGCCCATTCAATACAATGCTGACGACCCTTGGTACATGCGCGTCAGGATCAAACACAAATCACATCAGCAGGCGAGATGGTTAATTCGACTACTAGGTTTACCCTTTCGGCTTTTTCCAAAAGAGTTTACCGGCTGGGCTGACGATACGATTCAACGAATGGGCGTTCATGCTACGACCCACATAGATGCTCCCTGGCACTATGCGCCTACCGTAGCTGGAGAGCCCGCTAAAACCATTGACCAGATTCCCCTTGATTGGTGCTACGGTGATGGCGTCGTTCTCGATATGACCCATAAGGTTGATTTTGATCCTATCACCGTCGATGACCTGCAGGAAGCGCTTCGAAGAATAGACGTTGTCCTTAAACCCGCTATGATTGTGCTGATCCGCACCGGCCGGGACAAGTTTAACGGACAGAAAAACTTTGCCGAAGTAGGTACTGGTATGAGTGCGGAAGGAACCCGCTGGTTAATAGAACAGGGCATTAAGGTAATGGGCATCGACCAATGGGGATGGGATCTTCCCCTGCCGTATATGATCAAACAGGCCAAACTGCTACAGGATCGAAGTTTGTTTTGGCAGGCACACCTTGTTGGCCGTGAGCAGGAATACTGCCATATTGAACAACTTGTCAACCTGGCCGCTTTGCCGCCCAAGGGGTTTAAGATCTGCGTTTTCCCGCTGAAAATTGTAGGTGCTTCAGCTGCTCCAGCCCGGGTCGTTGCCATTCTGGACGAATAGCAGTAATCATCAACTGATGGCCCCAATCCTATTTACTTATTATGAATCAGACTTTTCGGTTTTGGTAGAAAACGTCTTGGTTTCTGACCGATACGTTTTTTAGATGTGAATGTAAATAACCTTAATAATCCGGATGATCGCATCTTTTACGTCTGTTCGTACAGGTGTAGGATCTGGTATTTTGTAACTTAATCAATGTCGATAATGAAGGATCAGCAATTAGTACCATTTAAAACGTTAGCAAAGGTGTCCGATTCAATTGTTCTGTTTATAGACCATCAGAGTGTATTTATGCAGACGATTGAAAATGTACCGGTAGCAACAGTGCGCAATACCACGTCAGCATTAGCGACTGCCGCCACATTGCTTGGCGTACCCGTTATCATTACAAGTATTGACCCTGAACAGAACGGACGGGTTCTGCCAGAAATCATAGCGGGTGCACCCAATGCCGTTCATATCGTGCGCGCTGTTGAAATAAACGCTTGGGACCACAAGGAATTTGTCCAAGCGGTGAAAGCAACAAAAGCGAAAACGCTGATTATTTGCGGCATCTGGACAAGTGTCTGCGCTACATTTCCGGCGCTATCGGCTTTGCAAGAACATTTTACCGTCTACCTGGTCACCGATGCTTGTGGAGACGTTAGTCAAGAAGCTCATGAAAATGCGATTAGACGCTGCACACAAGCGGGCGCGCTTCCAGTTACCGCCAATAGCATCATTGCTGAATTGCAGGGTACATGGGATCGCCCCGAAGCAGGTCAACTAAAAAGCATATATGCAGAAATCATTCCAAGATTCAAGATTATTCTCGAAGGGACAACGCAAAGTTTGACCGTTTCCTAGAATCATAAATCAACCAAAAGGTCAGTAAAATTTTTACTGACCTTTTGGTTGATTTATGATTCTTTATAAATAATACTTAATACCAGAAATCAGTCAATTAATAACCTAAAGGATCAACGGTAACCCCACCGTCTACGGTAATAACTGATCCGTTTATGAAGCTTGCCTCATCCGATGCTAAGAATTTAACCACGTTTCCTACCTCTTCCGCTAGCCCATATCGACCTAATAGAATTCTCTGTTCAACAGCATTTTCAAAAGCTTTTAGCTTCTGCGGTGTTGTAACAATTTTTCTTTGATGAGCCGTAGGTGAAGCGCTGTGAACGCCCGTCTTGATTGCACCAGGCGATACGGTATTGACTCTAATGCTTCGAAAAGATAATTCTTTCGCTAATACCCTTGCCATAGAAACAATGGCTGCCTTACTACCCGCATATACACTTGAATTAGGAATGCCTAATAAGGGGGTAACAGATGCATTAAATATAATTGAACCACCATTACTTATCAAAGGCAATAGTTTCTGTAAAGTAAAAAATGTCCCCTTGACATTAGTATCCATAATAAGATTAAAAGACGCTTCTGTAACTGAGTCAATTGATTGGAATGTGCCAACCCCCGCATTTAAAAATAGGATATCAATTTTACTATGTTTAATTATAATCTGATCAAAGAGCGGATCCAACGTCGACAAATCTCTTTGGTCTGCGATCATCCCCGTGACGTTCAATTCTTTTGCTGCCTTCTCAACCGATTCTTCATTGCGTCCGGTTATGATGACAGAAGCACCTGCAGCGTGTAATACCTTAGCGGTAGCATATCCTATGCCACTGTTACCTCCTGTTATAAGTGCGACTTTGTTAACTAATTCATTCTTACTATTAAACTCATTCATGTTGTATACATTTTTGTTTCGACAAAATTGTATGCTGTTTTTAAAAGGTACATCACCAAATTTAGGCAGGTTCAATACCCTCATTTGGTGTGAGTAACAAGTAATTCAAGGAGTTTAGCTTATATGTAAACAGCCAGTAGCTTGGCAAATAATTCTGAGCTGAGTATATCACCTAAAATGGTTCAATAAACCCCGGAAGTGGTGATTGAGAGCGGTAAATTGGGCGCCTACTTTTGTCAAAAAAATGGTAGTTCAAATTAAAATGAATAAGCAAGTCAGCCCTACATTATTCCAGCCATATCGACATTTCGTTGTTCCTTTAAAAAACCGTATTGTCATGGCACCTATGACCCGTTCGCGGGCTTTCAACAATTTTCCCAATGACTTGATGGTAGAATATTATCGCCAACGCACTTCGGCAGGGCTCATCATCTCAGAAAGCATCGCGCCATCACCGGACGGTCTTGGGTATCCGCGCGTACCCGGCATTTTTAATGAGTTACAGACCGAAGCATGGTCTAAGATTACGAAAGTTGTTCATGACGGTGGAAGTAAGATCATTGCTCAGCTTAACCATGGTGGTCGACTTGGCAGCTCCGTTAATTTGCCAGCCGGAGCACGTATTGTGGGGCCGAGCGCGATATCGGCCAATGTAGATGTTTGGTCGGACACGGAGGGCTTCGTTAAGTCGGATACTCCACACGAGCTATCCAGGAAGGAAATACAATATGTAATAGAAGAGTTTGTAACGGCAGCCAGAAATGCGATGGCTGCTGGTTTCGATGGTATTGAGATCCATGCCGCGAACGGGTATTTGCTAGAGCAATTTCTTAATCCGAATTCCAACACCAGAACAGATCAATATGGTGGAAGTGTGAAGAACCGGTCAAGATTTGCCGTTGAATTAGCGGAGGCTCTGGCAGATGCTATTGGAGAAGAAAGAGTAGGTATCCGGTTTTCACCTTATAATACCTTGGGAAACCTTCCCCACTACGACGAGATCAACGAAACGTATCAATTGCTGGCTACTGAAATGGAAAGGGTAGGCATTTTATATGTGCATTTAGTTGACTCAGTAACTCGCTTGGATCAGCAGGGTGACCATTTAAGGCAGGCTATTGATAATTGCTTCACGGCCATCCGCAAATGTTTCAAACGTTCTCTAATTCTCAACGGAGGATTTACAAAAGAAAAAGCGCAGAAGTCGATTAATCAGAAAGAAGCTGATCTCATTTCATTTGGAACGGCGTTCATTTCAAATCCGGACTTGCCCTTACGTCTTGAACATGATCTGCCGCTTATGGACGCTGACCGGTCCTGTTTCTATTCTCCATCAGAAAAAGGATATATTGATTACTTGGATTATCAAGGATTTGAGGGTGTATGAATGCAAAAGATGCGCAACTAAAAGTGTTGCAAGATATTCGTCAGACTTTCTTCAGAAAACTTATCTGTAAAGATCTTAAAGGGGTTTCGAACACGCTTCATCGGAATTTTATTTTTACGCACGCCGACGCACGCACGCAGACTGCTGACGAATTTATTGACCAATTCATAGTCAATAACCACCTAACTGTGAAACGTATGGACTGGTCCGATCAAAAGTTTGTGGGTACTGAGTGTGTGGTGATGGTTACTTCTGTTTGTGTAATTGAATTAATGATTGATGGCATTTGCGTTGTTCAGACTGAACGCTTTACAGAGGTTTATGTGAGAGAAAATGAAGCTTGGCAGTTGCTGACCATCCACGCCACCTTTCACAAGAATGATTAGTTGACATTCACAACAATTTTTAAACAAAAATCACATGAGCAACACATATTGGCTATTAGGTATGCAGCGGGAAATTCTCGCAGACGGATCGGACACAGATGAGCGGTACGATCTTATTGCTACCATTTCACAATCGGGGCGCGAGACTCCGCCACACGTACATCAACAATACACGGAGACAGAGTACGTATTAGAAGGGGAACTGACTATTTACACAGACACTGAAGTGATTGTCATTGGGCCTGGACAGGCTTACACGATTGCTAAAGGGCAACCTCATGCGCTCTCAGCTACCGGTAAAGGCATAACAAAACTGCTAACCGTTTTTTCCCCGGCAGGCTTCTCCAAGGTGATACGGCTTGCAGGAAAACGGCCTGAAGACAGTACGCGAGAAACAACCGACCTTTCGCTTTTTAACCAACTTTCCAGCGAAATTGGCGATGTTACCTTAGGACCGATAGGTATGGACTTGCAACAGTACAGTGGAGAGTTTTTTAGGCGGCCATTGTAGTAGTGAAAAAATAGGTTTCTTGTTGACTGGGTGTTCTGTAATGTAATGTCGATTGTCCGTCGACGGTTATACCAACTCTCGATATATTCAAAGATAGCTAAACGAGCTGTTGCACGTGTGGTAAAATGCACATGGTTAACCAACTCGCTTTTGAGGGTCTTGAAAAAACTCTCCGCTACAGCGTTATCCCAGTGGTCCGCCACCGCGGCAATTCTCTTTGCGATCGCCGGGCGGCCCCGTCATACTCTGTTCAACAGGCAAATCCTTCAGCTCATCTCTAAATGCAGCGCAGGCATATTGAACACCCTGATCCGAATGAAAGATAAGATGACTGGATATTGCTCTGTTTTTGAGCGCCATACGCCAAGCGGCTACGGTTGTGTCTACCGCTTTGAGCGTATCGCTCATCGCCCAGCCTACAACTTTTCGGCCGGCCAGATCTATAATTGCTGTTAGAAACAGCCACCCTTGACCAGTGGCAATATAGCAGGGCGGCCTGTGCCGTGATGTCCGACACCCATCGCTTCGGCGCTCCGATTTTGTCCAAGTTTGTCAGCTGTAAACTCTCGGTTCAGCACGTTTTTGGCCACTGGATAATCGTGATCAGACTCAGTTGTCTGCACGCGATATTTTTTGTAGACGATATTGCGAATACCGGCTTTCTTCATGAGCCTGGCCACCCGGTTACGGGATACTTTTATGCCCTGTTCGCGGACTTCATCGGCAATCCGAGGACTACCATACCGGCTTTCACTCTGCTTGTGCACCCGGTGGATGTGGTTTACCAACTGATGCTGGTTTTGTTGCCTAACGCCGATTGGATGCTTGCGCCAATAGTAATAGCCGCTACTGCTGACTTTCAGTATCTTACACATCTTCTCAACCGCACGGCGGACCGTGGGAAACTGATTGGCATGTTCTGCTATAAATCGGAATATTTCCCACGGTCAGCCGCGCGGTCGCCCCTGGAGAAGATGCCGCGCGGCTGACGGCCTTCTTTAATATATCGCGTTCCAGCTGAGCTTCCTTCAGCTCTCGTTGCAACTGTCGGATCTGTTGCTGCTCGGGGGTAAGCGTGGAGCTGGCTGGTTGGATTTGATCCGCTTTTTTTGAGCGTTGTCGCCACTTACGGATTCGGCCCGGATCGACACCCAGTTCACGAGCCGCATCTTGGATCGAGCCTTTGACATACGATAACTCGACCGGTCCGCCGGCGCGGGGCCATCTCTTTAAAGGCTTCGTCAAACACACAGGGTCCGCCCTTGCGGTCGTTTAGTGATGGTTACATTGGATTTTGCCCCAAAGCTGCCTAAAAGCAGTATCCAGTCAAATGTAGCAAGTCCAGGGTGACCTAGCTACTCGTGTTGATCACTTCGTACCGGGCCCGTACAAACATAAATATACCATAGCAAAACAAGCCCAATGCTACAGCACCAAGCAGATAAGAGCCGTAACTGGCTTGCTCCAGAAAAACAAAAGCATGGCTGCTGCCTCCAGCTTGAGTGGCATTTGCTTCTAAAGCCGCTTTTATAAATAAGTAGCCAATTAGCCCCCAGACAACTCCCCGTGCGATATAACCAATTTTGCCCGACCGGATGATGATTGCCTTCACTTCCGTTTTGATAGAAGAAGTCTGGACATTTTTCAGGTATTTACCAGACAAGGCCCGGTAGATCTGGTATAACCCAACGCCAATGATACACAGACCAATCAGGCCGACAAGCCACTGGCCAAAGGGTTTCTGTAGTAATTCCCGAACCAGGGTCTGGCGTGAACTATCCCCGCCCTGATTGCCTTGGCTACCTACTACCATGCGGAAAGAACCATAAGCCAGGAAGCCATAGACCAACCCGCTGAAGGCATAACCTATCCGACGGCCAATGCCTTTGGCGTCAGTGCCTTCTTGCTCGTTATCGAGAAAAGCCTGCGTAAGCCGCCAGAGGGCGTAGCAGACCAGACCTGCGGCTACCAGTGCCAGCAACAGCTGTCCAAACGGTTGATCCAGTATAAATCGAAAGACTCCCTGTTTATTAAGTTGGCGTTCCGAACGGCCACCAATTTCAAAAGCAGCCATAAACGCTAGTAAACCAACTAAGCAGTAAACAACGCCTTTGGCTCCGAGGCCAAGCTTGGCAAAACGTCTTACCCATTGAGGCTGGGCCGAAGGTAGGTGGGAGGAGATGCTGGTTAATTTCATTATCTAAATCGTTTTGTATAGTTGTTGCTTTCTATAAAGTCGGTCTTCAGTAACTAACAGAATTGGTTTAGGATGGCAAATGTTTTAGTTTGGCTGATACTGTTTTTTTGTTCCTTCTGAGGTTGCCGCATAAGCTAAATCTGATGAGTATCGATTCCTCGATACTCACTGCCCAGCATGAGGGTTACTTGACAGGTGATTTTAGCAACTCAATAAGAAAATGGCTTACGAAGAGGATTCGTAAGCCATTTTCGTTGTCCAGGACTGTCAATATGAATTTACCAGCACACTGTGCTGATGAAATGGATCAATATTTCTCTATAGTAAAGAACATCTAACCTGCCTTAATCAGCTAAGATGCTGTACAACTCCCGGTTGAGATAATCATGGTTACCACTCACAGTTTAACGCTCTAAGATGCTCAACTAAGCGGTTGAGGTAATCACGGGCCGTGTTCTCGGCATACGTCCGATCCTCAATTAGGTGCCGCACCCGGGTAACGGGTTGGATGAAGATCTTTTGTGTCAACTGCTTAGGGCGACGATCCGTAGTCTGGCTGGCGATCGCTTCCTGGATGACATCGCGCGCTTGTAGTATACGATTGACCTTCTCGTAGGTGAGCTAGGCCATATGGGCCACCGCCTGTAACATATAGCTCAGCCAATTAGACCAATCACCCCGTTGCGAAACGTAGGCTAAGGCATTGTAGTACTCCTCTTTGTTTTCGACAATATAGCGGCTTAGATACAGAATGAGATAATCTAACAGCTCTTTTGGGTGATCACATAGATGTTAGCCATTCGGCTGGTTCGACCGTTACCATCGCGATAGGGATGGCTTCAAACTGAAAGTAAGCCATAGCCATCTCAGCAGGAGATCAACTGTGTACCGCTGATCATCCTTGAGAAAGGCACACAGGTTGGCCTGTTTAGCCTCCAGAATACCCGCTCCTCGAGGGGTGTGTAAATTGGTTTACCTGCATTGGGGCCACTGCCGCCTTGTCGGATGTAGACCTGCGAGAACGCCGGTCGTATGACCTCGGTCGTTTGCTTGATCTCTTGAAAGATCTGCGCAAAGTAGTCTAGGCTAAAACGGCCATGCTGTTGCAGGAAGTGAAAGCCTGTCCAGAGGGCTTCCCGATAGCGGAGTACTTCTTTTGTCGGCTCGCTAGTGAGTTCACTGTGCTGATCGCTGTAGGGGCGGTACAACTCATCATCCGTAGCTAAGATGTTTTCAATGGCCGAAGAGGCCTCAGCTTCCTGGAGGCTGATTGAATTGACCAGTATCCGTAATGGAGATGGGCATCCGTACTGAAAGTAAACTCATCCAAGACCGGTGAGCCTGGTAGGCTGGAACGAAGTAGCCAATCTGTAGTGAACCCATTGCAGTCACCAAAAAAGAATGGTTTTGGTGGCGGTTTGAATAGATCCTAGTATCTTGAAGGAGAACCCAAAAAATCGGTTTGATCCTATAATACAACCACTTATTCCTGATGAAACCATTCCTTGTACTGGGGGCGATAGCCCTTCTCACAGGCCATTTGGCCAGCGCGCAACCGCAACGCGCACACTCCGCAACCGTATTCGACCCCGTGCTGTACGAAGGCCTGCGCTGGCGCGAACTGGGGCCATTCCGGGGTGGGCGTTCTTGCACCGTCACGGGTGTACGGGGTAATCCTAACCTATACTATTTCGGAACGGTGGGCGGGGGTGTCTGGCGCACAACCGATGCCGGGCAGACATGGGGAAATATCACCGACGCGTACTTCGGCGGTACAATTGGGGCGGTCACCGTGGCCGAGAGCGACCCTAACGTGATCTATGTCGGCGAGGGCGAACAAACCCTGCGCAATAACGTGGCTTCCGGTTCGGGTCTCTGGAAATCGACCGATGCCGGCACAACCTGGAAATCCATTGGCCTGACCGACTCCAAACACATCGCTCGCATTCGCGTTCACCCCAAAAACGCCGACGTGGTTTACGTGGCTGCGCTGGGTAATCTGTGGAAACCCAACGCCATGCGGGGCATTTTCCGCAGTACCGATGGCGGGCAAACCTGGAAAAAAATTCTGTATATCAACGAGAAAGCCGGGGCTGCCGATCTGATTCTCGACCCTAACAATCCGCGCATCCTATACGCCAGCACCTGGAACATGACCCGTAATGGCTACCGAATGGATAGCGGAGGACCCGACTCTAAACTGTGGAAAAGCACCGACGGGGGCGAAACCTGGGACGAACTCACCAACAAGCCCGGTATGCCCAAAGGCGTTAACGGCATTATTGGCGTGACGGTTTCGCCCAAGAATTCCAACCGCGTCTGGACCATCATCGAAAATTCGGAAGCCCCCGGCATATATAGGTCCGACGATGCGGGAAAGAACTGGGCGCGTATCAATCAGGATCGTGCGCTGTTGCAACGGGCCTGGTACTACTGCCGGATTTACGCTGATTCGCAGAACGAAGATTTGGTGTACGTCATGAATGTGAGCTACGGCGTGTCGAAGGATGGGGGCCGGACATTCGAGTTGAAAAATGCCCCACACGGCGATCACCACGATCTTTGGATCGACCCCGAAAACAACCAACGCATGGCTATTGCCGACGATGGAGGTGCCCAAATCTCGAACGACGGGGGCAATAACTGGACCACCTACCACAATCAGCCCACGGCCCAGTTTTACCGGGTATCGACCGACAACCAGTTTCCCTACCGTATCTACGGTGCCCAGCAGGATAACACAAGCGTCAGGATTCCGCACCGCACGGGCGGGGCTGCCATCACCGAAAAGGATTGGGTAGCTCTGGCCATCGGCGAGAGCGCGCACCTGGCCCCCGACCCGTTGCACAGCGAGGTGGTATACGGCGGGGATTACAAAGGCTACATGACCATGCAGGATCTGGCCACCGGGCAGGAACGCTCGACCAACGTCTATCCCGACCTGCCCGCCGGTTCGGGGGCCGACGTGATGAAGTACCGCTTCAACTGGAACTACCCGGTTTTCTTTAGCCCGCACAACCCGAAAAAACTCTACGCAGCATCGAACTACCTGCACGTCAGCCTGAACGGGGGCCAAAGCTGGGAGGTGATCAGCCCCGATCTGTCGAGGGGTATTCCCGAAACGATCAAATCGTCGGGCGGACCAATCACGCAGGACAACACGGGGGCCGAATACTACGCCAACATTTTTGCCGCGACCGAATCGCCCTACACCGAAGGCGAAATCTGGGCGGGTTCCGACGACGGACTGGTACACGTGACCACCGACGGAGGCAAGACCTGGAAAAACATCACCCCGCCGATGTCGCCAACAGTCAATATGGTCAATGCAGTGGAGGTGAATCCGTTCGTGAAGGGCGGGGCGTACATTGCCGCTACCGCCTACAAATTCGGCGATTACACGCCCTACATCTACAAAACGCTCGATTACGGCAAAACCTGGACGGTGCCGACTAAAGGTATTCCCAGAGATGAGTTCGTGCGTGTGGTCCGGGCCGATCCGAAACGCAAAGGGCTGCTCTACGCCGGTACGGAGAAAGGGGTTTGGGTTTCGTTCGACGATGGCGAGAACTGGTCGAAGCTGCAGCTTAATCTGCCGCCGGTGCCGATCCATGACCTGGCGGTAAAGAACGACAACCTCATTGCCGCCACCCACGGGCGCAGCTTTTGGCTTATCGACGACCTCACGCCCCTCCACCAGATTACCCCTGAACTGGCGACCAAAACCGCCATCCTGTATAAACCGATGCCGTCGTACCGCATGGCGGGTAGCAATAAACGGGATGCCATGCGCGAAGGCGAAAACCATCCTAACGGCGTATTGATTCATTACGTCCTCAAAACAGTAGACGAGAAATCCGACGTACGGCTGGATATTCTGGAGAACGATGGCGACACGATTCGTACGTTCAGCAACAAGGCCAAAGAGAAAGCCAACCAGTTGACCATCAAGGCCGGGGGTGATCGGTTTGTGTGGGACATGCGCTATCCGGGCTACAAAACATTTCCGGGGATGGTGTTCTACGGGTCGCCTAACCTTGGCCCCAAAGCCATACCTGGTACCTACAAAGTCCGCCTGACGGTTAATGGGGTGTCGCAGACGCAGGACTTCGAGATTCTCAAAGACCCGCGCTTATCGACCACGCCCGAGGAGTTTCAGGCCCAGTTCAGTTTTCTGATGAAAGTCCGGGACAAAGTAAGCGAAGCCAACGAGGGGATCATCAACATTCGAAAAATCCGGGATGATCTGAGTTATCTGAAAAAGAAAATGGGGGAGGACCCCAAAAACAAAGACATCAACGAGGCAATCAAACGGTTTGAGGATGAGTTGAAAACCATTGAGAACGACATTCACCAAACCAAAAACAGCAGTGTTCAGGACCCGCTCAACTACGGCATCAAGGTAAACAATCGCCTGGCTCACCTGATGGTTGAGCAGGCGCAGGGCGATTATCCGCCGACCAAACAGGGGCAGGAAGTACGGGAGAAGCTGTCGAAGGCGGTTGATGAGCAGTTGAGTAAACTGGCCAATTGCGTGGGGAGCAACCTGACGAAGATCAACCAGATGGCCAAGGAGAAGGGTGTGGTGTTTGTGAATTGATTCCTGTTCAAAACACGGTTGCTTTCACCCAACCACCGCCGGAAATTCTTACTTTCAGGGCAGTGGTTGGGTGCGAAGCAGATTACGGACCGTCACACGTTTTGATGCTCTCCCACCTTACCCGGTCGGTCGTAGCTTCCGCTGAACAGCTGCCTTTACGGTCTCCAGCTTTTTGAGCTGTTCAGCCAAACTTTTCGACAGGGCGTTGTACTGCTCCCCCTGCTGCTGCGTTGGTTTTGAATCGTCTGACTCGATAAAACCCGCCAAAGCCGTGAATTTTGTATGCAGCCGAACCGGGTGGTTCGTCAAATCCTGGGTAGCTTTCGCCCGGTACTGATAAAGCGCATCCTCGATACGTAGCAGTTGATCCTTCAGTTCCTTTACCGATTGATCGTCCTGCGATTTGTACGTGCTGTCTAACTGCTGCCGCATTTGCCGAATCGACAGGACGCCATTCCGCAGTTCATTGATCCGCTCCCGAATTTTAATGAGCAGGTCGAACTGTTGCCTGAATTCTTCCGGTGTCGTTTCGATGCGGGGGTCTTTCACAATCTCGAATTTCTGGGTGTACGTTTTTCCATCGACAGTCAGTTGAACGGTGTACGTCCCCGGCATGGCCAGCGGCCCCCGCGCCCGGCCGTGGGTCACCGAGTTCGGGAGCGCGATCGGGTCGGGGTAGCGCATATCGGCCCAAACAAACGAATTACCCCCGGCCTGCGCGGGCAAAGCCGGTTCGCGCTGGACGGAGGCCGTCGGTTGCCGCATCTCGGCCAGGTTGGCGGAGTCTTTGGCCACGCCAGCCGTGGTGGATGCCGGAGTAGGCACTATATTGCTTTTATACGATTTGATCAGCTGACCGTTCGCATCCAGAAACGATAAAGTTATGGGGGCTTTTGGCTTCTCCGCCAGGTAGTAGACGACCTTCACACCGTTGGGTGGATTCGTACCCAAATCGCTGCTCCCATTCGGAACGGGTTTAATGGCGGGGTCCATATCCGCTTTGAACCGGATCGTAGGCCGGGGTTTGAAGAGATGAACGGCCGGCTTCTGTACCTCGTCGGTTAGCTGATGCAGGGTCGTCAGATCGTCCAATATCCAGAACGAACGCCCATGCGTGGCCGCAATCAGATCATTATCCTGAATAGCCAGATCGTGAATGGGTACCCTTGGCAGATTCAACTGAAGCGGCTGCCAGCGACCACCGTCGTTGAACGATACATACATGCCTTTTTCCCCGCCCGCGTAGAGTAGCCCCCGCCGTTTAGGATCTTCACGGACCACCCGGATGTAGTCATCGTCTGGAATACCCTGTGTGATTTTGGTCCAGGTTTTGCCGAAATCGTTCGTTTTATAAATGTACGGGTGAAAATCGTCCTGCTTGTATTTCAGCGCGGCCACGTAGGCCGTAGCCGGGTTGTGCGCCGACGGGTCGATAATACTGATGCGGGCAAAGGACGGCATTTCCTTCGGCGTAACGTTTTTCCAGGTTTTGCCGTTATCGGCCGAGACCTGTACGTAGCCATCGTCCGACCCTGCCCACAATACACCCGGTTTCACCGGCGATTCGGCCAGGGCGAAAATCGTCCCATACCATTCCACGCCCGTATTGTCGCGTTTGATGGGCCCCCAATCTTTGCCAATCGAGGGGTCATCCATGGTTGGCGTTTTTTCAAGCGTAGCGGGGTCCGACCGTGACAGGTTCGGGCTGATGACCTGCCAGCTTTGCCCCTGATCGGTCGAGCGATGGACGTACTGCGAGGTCGCGTACAGCACCTTCGGGTTGTGGGGCGACATGATGACGGGGTAGGTCCATTGAAACCGATACGCCAGGTCGGCGGAGCCGTAGCCGTACATATCGTCGGGAATGACCGATACATCTTTAAGCTGATTGGTTTTCAGATTCAGACGGGTAAGCCAGTGGTGATTAGCCGCAAAAATCAGTGTCGGGTCGTTTCTGTTGAAGGCGATGTAACCTGATTCTCCCCCGCCTACGTCGTAGTTTTCGTGCGGATAAATGGCTCCGTAGTCTGATCGACTGGGGACCGAAATGGTGGAGTTATCCTGCTGCGCGCCATACACCCGGTACGGAAATCTGTTGTCCGTCACAACATGGTACATCTGGGCCGTGGGCTGGTTGTAGATCGTGGACCAGGAGTTGCCGCCGTCGAAACTCACGGTGCCGCCCCCGTCGTTGGCCTGCACCATCCGCTTCGTATCGTTCGAATCGATCCAGAGCTGGTGATTATCGCCGTGTGGGGTTTCGACCCGTTTGTAGGTTTTGCCTCCATCGCCCGATTTCCACATGTTGATGTTGAGAACCCAAAGCGTTTCGGGGTCTTTGGGGTCGGCGGTCAGGTGGTGGTAGTACCAGGGACGTTGAAACAGATCGGCAAACTGACTCATCAACTGCCAGCTAACACCACCGTCGTCGGTTCTATATACCCCCGTCTGCTCGTTTTCAGCCTCGATAATGGCCCAGACCCGATCGGGTTTGGCTGGTGAAAGTGCTAGTCCTATACGTCCCCGGTTGGTGCCGGTTGGTAATCCTTTGTTCAGGGTAATGTCGGTCCAGGTATTGCCGCCGTCCGTCGACTTGTGGATACCCGCCCCCGGCCCCGCGCTGCGAACACCCCACGGAAACCGGCGGAACTCAAACGTGGACGCATAGATTGTTTTCGGATTGGCCGGGTCCATCGTGAGATCAATAGCTCCTACGTTCGGGTTTTTATACAGCACTTTCTGCCAGGTCTTCCCCCCGTCCTGGGTGCGGAATACACCCCGTTCCTCATTGGGCCCAAACGCATGGCCGATAGCCGCCACATACACCACATCGGGGTTTGTAGGGTCAATGAGCACGGAACCAATATGCTGCGTATCCGTCAATCCCACATGGGTCCAGGTTTTCCCGCCATCTGTCGATTTATAGACCCCATCGCCCGGAGCCAGGTTACCGCGCAGGGTGTGTTCGCCCATCCCGACATAGATGATATCAGGATTTGATTTGGCCACGGCGATGGCCCCCACCGAACCCATCTTAAAAAAACCATCGGAAATATTTTGCCAGGTGATGCCCCCGTTCTCCGTTTTCCAGACCCCTCCACCGGTCGTACTCATATAAAATTTTAACCGCTCCGTCGGATGCCCGGCCACGGCCACCGAACGTCCCCCCCGAAACGGGCCAATCAGCCGCCATTGCATTGCCTTCATGACCGACGTAGCTACAGTTGCCGCTTCCTGCCCAGACCGGACAGGAAGCGTTTGAGCGGTTGCCCAACGACCGTTCAGCAGCAAAAGCAACCCAGCGAAGGCAACTACAAAACGAAAGCGAAACAGGCTTGAGATTAGTCGATTCGGAAAGAGATTCATGGTTGTATTGCGTTAAATGAATTGATTACAGAGGCAAACGGCACCGGAACGGCTACTTATCCTTACATCCCAATGCTCTTCACTTCCTTTGTTTTGAGCAGGCTGTCGAGTTGGATCAACTGCTGCGTCAGTTCGGCGGAGAGTTCATCGTACACTTTGTAGGAACTGTCGGTGGGTTTGGCATCACCCGTCTCAACACTACGCCATAGAGCCGCCAGTCGGTTGTTCAGCTTGATGGGAAAGTTCAGGGGGTCCTGACCACTCTGATTTCGGATCTGGTACAGATTTTCCTCAATGGTATTCAGTTGCTCTTTTAGCTTCCGATTGGCCGGACTATCGGGTTGCTGCGTCAGTTTCTCCTTTAGCGCCCGAATCTGAATTACGGCTTCATTGGCCTTGCTGGTCTGGTCGCGGAGTTTCATGGCCAGGGCAAACTGCTCCTGCACGTCGGCGAGTTTGACATTATTCAGCCGGGGGTCGAGCCGAATTTCGAACGGATGCGTGATGGATTTTCCCCCAACCGTCAGCCGAACCTGGTATTGGCCGGGCAGGGCCAGCGGGCCATTCGTTGGTCGCGCTCCCCACAGAATCATACCCTTGAAGTCCGTCGAGCCGGGGTAGCGCAGATCCCACTCGAAGCGGTTCAGACCAGCGGCTGTGGTGGGTTTTTTGGGTTTGGGTGGCGCATCTTCATCCTCTTCCTCATCGGCTTTTTTGGACTCATTCTTCGGTTTGTCGCCGGTAAATGACCGAATAACGACGCCAGCCGCATCTAAGATTTCGATTTTCACGCTATCGGCCTGCTGTGCGAGCTGGTACTGGAACACCGCGTTCTGTACCCGCCGAACGGCGTAGTACGGTTTGTAAAAATGCACCGGTTCCTTGTCCAGTCCAGCGGTGAATTCGCGCACGGGTGCTACGTCGTCCAGTACGTAAATCGACCGACCGTGCGTCCCGATCACTATGTCTTTTTCCGTAACCTGCAAGTCGGCAATCTGCGTATCGGGCAGGTTCAGCCGCAGGGGTTCCCAATTGTCGCCATCGTTGAAGGATACCCAGATGCCGTGTTCCGTACCGGCGTAGAGCAGACCGGGGCGTGTAATGTCCTCGCGTACGGCGTGCACGTACGCATCCGACCGAATACCCGTGATGATCTTTTTCCAGGTCTTTCCGTAATCATCTGTTTTCCAGATATACGGAGCGCGGTCGTCCATCTGGTAGCGTTTGGCTGCGATATAGGCCGTTCCGGGTTTATGTCGCGACGCGTCGATAATACTAATACGCGTGTGTTTCGGCATATCGGGGGGCGTAATTCGCTGCCAGTTTTTCCCATGGTCGCGGGTAATGTGCAACAGACCATCGTCAGAACCGGCCCAGATTGTGTTGACATCATGGTAGGAGGGGGCCAGGGCAAACACGGTCGCGTAGATTTCGGGGCCGTTCATGTCCATCGTTATCACTCCTCCGCTTTTGCCCAGCGTGGCCGTGTCGGCCAGGGTCAGGTCGGGGCTGATTTTCTCCCAGGTCTGGCCTTCGTTGGTCGTCATCCAGACGTGCTGCGAGCAGACATACAGCCGGTTCGGGTCTTTCGGCGAGAAAACGATCGGGTACGTCCACTGCCACCGTTGTGGCAGCGCACTGGCCGGTTCGCCGGAGAAGAAGCGCGGATACACCTGAATGTCGCGGGTCTGCCCCGTTGAGCGGTTGTAGCGGGTTAGCAACGCCCCCTGGCTACCGGCGTAAAAGATGTCGGGATTTTTGGGGTCCTGCGCGATGTAGCCGCTCTCGCCCCCGCCGACCTGATACGACCATTCTTTGTTCCGAATACTGTTATCACGCGCCAGGTAGTTTGTCCAGCCTTCGCTCGGGACCGCCACTGTAGAATTGTCCTGCTGCGCGCCGGCCACGTGGTACGGAAAATCGCTCGTAACCGTGATGTGGTACAGTTGCGCGGTTGGGTAATTCTCGTCGGTCCAGGTTTTGCCGCCATTAACCGATACACAGCCCCCCCCATCGTTGGCGGCAACCATCCGGGTTGAGTCGGTGGGGTCAATCCATAGATCGTGGTTATCACCGTGGGGGACGGTAATGGCTTTGTTAAATTTCACACCCCCATCAGTCGATTTATAAAAACCCACGTTCAGGCAATAGACCGTATTTTTATCCTTGGGGTCGGCGTAAATACGCGAATAGTAAAACGCCCGCTGTCGGAGTTTTCGTTCTTCGTTAACGCGGCTCCAGGTCATGCCCGCATCGTCGGAGCGATATACGCCCCCATCCTCGGCTTCGACGATGGCCCACACCCGGTTTGGGTCGGCGGGCGAAACGCTCACGCCGATCTTGCCAACGGCCCCTTTCGGCATACCCGGTTTCCGGGTGAGTTCGGTCCAGGTATCGCCCCCGTCGGTCGATTTGAACAGACCGGAAGCGCCCCCGCCACCCCACATTTTCCAGGGGGTACGGTATACCTGCCAAATCGTCGCGTAGATGACGTTGGGGTTCGTACGGTCAATAATCAGGTCGGCCCCCCCGGCTTTATCACCTTTGTAGAGAATCTTCTGCCAGGTGATGCCGCCGTCGGTGGTGCGGAAAATACCCCGCTCTTCGTTCGGGCCGTAGGGATGGCCGAGAGCCGCAACATAAGCAATATTCGGGTTGGTCGGGTGAACACGGATGCGGGCAATCGCCTGGGTGTTCGTCAGGCCGACATTTTTCCAGGTTTTTCCGGCATCGACAGATTTATACACCCCGTCGCCCTGCATGATGTTGCCCCTAAACTGGGTTTCGCCGGTCCCGATGTACACCACGTCGGGGTTTGATTCGGCCACGGCCACCGCACCCACTGAGGAACTTCGGATCTGTCCATCCGTGACGGGCGACCACGTCGTGCCACCATCGGCTGTTTTCCAGAGGCCGCCCCCCACCGCGCCAAAGTAGTATTCCTGTTTGCGGATTGGCGAACCAGCCACCCCCAGCGAACGCCCACCCCGCGTGGGGCCGATATTACGCCAGGTCATTCCTTTAAACAGCCGGTTTGTGCTTGTATCGGAGGTACTGGCTTGTTGTGCAACCGCTTGCCCCAAGAATAGCAGGCTGGTGGCAAGAGTTAGCAGGAAGTAAAACGAATACTTCATCGGTGGAGAGAGTTGCAGGTACATTGATTAGGGGGTAATAGCTGGAATACGCTGTTCGGTTACCATCCGGTTAAATTCCGGAACCTGCTGATCGATAATCTCCTTCAGCTTGGTCAGGGCCGTGTTGACCTGTTTTTCGAGAGCCTCATAAACAACGTAAGAAGCTTTGGTTGGTTTGGTCTCGGCAGAACCCACCACGCCCGCTACGCCCGACAGTTTATCGTTCAGTCGGATCGGGTAGGCCAGTGCATCCTGCATGGCCTTCGATTTAGGTTGCATCAGGGTTGATTCCAACTGATCGAGGGTTTCGAGCATGGGCTTGGTGGCCTTCTTGAACTTCTCCGCCACAGCCGGGTCTTTTACCTCCTTTAAATACCCGTTTATCTGATTCCGAATCAGCCGAATCTGATTGATGCCCTTGTGCGTTTCCGACAGTTTACCATTGATTTTCATCAGCAAATCAAACTGCTCTTTATAGTCGGCCTCGGTAAGCGGTAGCCGGGGGTCTTTCAGAATGGTGATCGGTTGTTCGGCAACCAGTGAATCGCCCAGCAACAGCCGGACTTTGTACGATCCCGGCACTACTTTCGCGCCCGTTCCCCGGCCCGTCCACATGACGTTGGTGCCTTCGACGGACGTCGCATCCGGGTAGCGCATGTCCCAGACGAACGCATTCATGCCCGCCTGTGTGGGGGGCGTACCGGGCCGTCGGATGGTGATGTCCTCAAAAAATTCTTTGACGACCTTGAGCGGTTGTCCACGCCGATCTTTCGTACTCGAATAGGTGATAACCGTATCGTTTGCGCTGGTCAGAAAAACCAGCTTCAACTCTTTCGCCGGTCTGCTTTTCAGGTAATACCGCACCAGCACACCATTGGGAGCATTTTCGCCCTGTTCAGGCACATCGCCCGGCCCCAATACCTGGCTACCGCCGTCCATCCGGTAGGCCGTTCGGGGTTTGAACAGGTGAGCTTTTTTGCCCGCCAGCGCGTCCTGCCCGTCGGCAATTTCATGCAGGGGCGTAATATCGTCCATAATCCAGAACGAGCGGCCGTGGGTGGCCACAATCAAGTCTTTCTCGCGCTTATGAATCTGTAGGTCGCGGATGGGCGTGATGGGCAGATTCAGGTTTAATTTTTGCCACAAGGCCCCGTCGTTGAACGAAACGTAAACGCCCCGTTCCGTGCCGGCATACAGCAAACCGGGTTTGTTAGGGTCTTCGCGCACGACATGCGTGTATTCATCCGCCGGAATACCCGTTGTGATGGGGGTCCACGTTTTGCCGTAGTCCGTCGTTTTAAACAGATACGGTTTGGTATCCCCTGACATATAGCGTTTCGCAGCCAGATAGGCCTTGCCCTTAGCATGGTCGGATGGATGCACGAGGCTCAGGATGGCCCATTCCGGCAACATCGACGTGGGGGGCGTAATTTTTTGCCACGTTTTGGCATCGTCGCGGCTGATGTGCATCACGCCATCGTCGGAGCCGGCCCAGAATACCCCTTTTTCCAACGGCGATTCGGCGAAGGTAAATATCGTTGGGTACGTTTCGGCCCCGGTATTGTCTTTCGTGATCGGTCCGCCCGTGTCGCCCTGCGTTTTGGGGTCGTTGCGGGTCAGGTCGGGGCTGATGTCTTCCCACGAATGGCCGTAATCCATACTCCGATGCACGTACTGCGAGGTCACGTACAGAGCCTTTGAGTCATGGGGCGAAAACACAATCGGGAATGTCCACTGGAACCGGTATTTGCGGTCGGATGAAGGAGCCCCCATGCTGTATTCGGGATAGACGTTGATGCGCTGATTCTGGTCAGTCGCCTTGTCGTAGCGCGTAATCAGCCCGTCGTAACTACCGCCGAAGGTGACGTTCGGATTGTTGGGGTCCGACGTTATATAACCCGACTCCCCCCCGGCTACCGAATACCAGGCCGAGGGTCCGATGACAAAGTCGGTCGTTCGGCTGGCAATGCGGATGGCGGAGTTATCCTGCTGGGCACCGTACAGATTATAGGGGAAATCGTTATCGACCGAAACGTGGTAAAACTGGGCCGTGGGGATGTCTATGTCCGAGAACGTGGCTCCCCCGTTGTAGGTTATTTCGGCCCCGCCATCGTCGGCAATGATAAAATTCTGCGGGTTCTTCGGGTTCCACCAGATGTCGTGCGTATCGCCGTGGTGTACATTGATGGTCTGAAAGGTTTTACCGCCATCAAACGACTTCATTGCGTTCACATTCAGCACAATGAGGCCATTTTCGTTCTGCGGATCAGCGGCCAGCATCATATAGTACCAGGGGCGCTGCCAGAGATTTTTGTCTTCGTTGATCAGCTGCCAGCTCATCCCGGCATCATCGGAGCGGTACAGCCCGCCTTTCGCGTTTTCAATCATGGCGTACAGGCGGTTCGAGTTGGCGGGCGAGACCGCAATACCAATTTTGCCGAGTAGTCCCCGCGGCATACCGGGCCGGTCGTGGAGGGGCATCCAGGTCTCGCCCCCATCGGTCGATTTGTAGAGACCGCAGCCCGGCCCCCCGCTACTCATCATGTAGCTGTTGCGGTAGGCCTGCCAGGTGGATGCATACACAATAGACGGATTGTTGGGGTCCAGTTCTACGACCGCTGCGCCCGTGCTGTCGTTTTTGGCCAGGATGTGTTTCCAGGTTTTGCCACCGTCGGTTGTTTTGAATACGCCCCGCTCCTTGTTGGGAGCGAACGGATTGCCCAGGGCGGCTACGTAAGCGATATCGGGATTCTGGGGATGGACTTCGATATTACCAATGGCATCGGCCAGTTTCAGGCCCATGTGTCTCCAGGTTTTGCCCCCATCGATCGATTTATAAACCCCGTCGCCGTTGGAAATATTGCTGCGGATGTCGGACTCGCCCATACCGACGTAAATCGTGTTGGGGTCCGACGGCGCAACGGTTATAGCCCCGACCGAACTGGATTTAAACGTACTGTCGGAGATAGGCGACCAGTTGGCACCCCCATCGGTTGTTTTCCAGACCCCCCCGCCGACAGCCCCGAAGTAATAGGTGAGTGGCTGATCGGAATGCCCGGCGGCCGCCAGTGAGCGGCCGCCCCGGAACGGGCCAATATTGCGCCAACGTAACCCGTTGAATAAACTGTCGGTGGCGGTTCTGACGGAAGTCGGAGCCGTCTTTGGCTTTTGTTTACGTTGGGCCAGAGCGGGTGCGGTGGGCAACAGCGCAAGGGCCACCAGAGGTGTAATGAACGTAAAAATAGAACGCATAAAATGTAGGTTAGAACAATTTTCAGGAAACATTACCATATCACACGACCGCTTTAGCCGACCGGGCCTGTTTCTGTTTGCGGATTCGTTTGGGCCCATAATACAAGTAAAAGCCCGTGATGGCGAAGATGAGTAGTGAAACACCCATTATGGTTGTGTACGTTAGTTTAATGGGCTGATCGCCAACTTGAAGCAGCGAATCGAAATACGAACCATCGTGCAGATGCTCAATAAAATCGGATCGCCGACGCTCGATATGCAGCACCTGACCCGTCGTGCAATCCAATTGAACACCCCAGTAGTGATCCTCAAACACAAATTTGACCATTCCTTTTTGCGGACGTATGTCGATCCGGTCCAGGTTGGTTGATAAATTGGCGGATACGGAATCGTGCAGAGTACGAAACGCAATTCGTTGCAGCGAGTCAATAGGCAACCACCGTTTCGCATCGGTCGAAGCACCGGCGTACGATTTGGCTAAGAGCAATCCGCCGGAATGTTTTTTCCAGCCTAATAACAGGCCCGTTCCAGCAATCAGCGTGAAGAAGATAAACAGCGCTCCCCCTAAGGCTCCATGAATTTTGCGGTAAAAACGAAGTCGGCGGGAGCTATCTTTGATATCATTCATGAATCAATTTGTTGCGTTTTGGCTATGCAGTCGCCAATTCGTTGGTAACTTGTATTTGGGTTAAATACCCGGCTGCGAAAAAACTTTTATTTCGTGTATTATGCAAAATAGTATTTAATTTTTAAGTTCTTTGCCACCAAGGCAACATTTAATTTGCTTTTTGGAGTACACTACATGAAGAAACGTATATTCCTTCTCTTTTTTATACCCGTTTGTTCAATCGTACACGCGCAGGTGTTGACGATTAAAAGCCGGGAAGATAACCAGCCGCTCGAGGGCGTGCAGATTTCGAGCGAAGTCCCCAGGGCATCAGTCGTGACGAACGCCAGCGGAAAGGCCGATATCACGGCTTTTAAAGGGGCTGAAGCCATTCAGATTCAAAGGATTGGTTACGGGCGACAAACGGTGAGTTATGACGCATTGCTGCAGGGTGGTTTTTCCGTATCCATTCGCCCGACAACGATTTCATTAGATCAGGTTGTAGTGACGGCGAATCGCTGGAACCAGTTGAGTCGGGACGTTCCGAATAAAATCACGACGATTTCGGCCAAAGATGTCCAGTTTCAGAATCCGCAGACGGCAGCAGACCTGCTCGGTATGTCGGGTGATGTGTTTATCCAGAAAAGTCAGCAGGGCGGAGGCAGTCCCATGATTCGGGGCTTTGCTACCAATCGCCTGTTGCTTGTGGTGGATGGCGTACGGATGAACACCGCTATTTTCCGGAGTGGTAACGTACAGAATGTACTTTCGTTAGATCCATTTGCCATCGCGAATACGGAGGTTCTGTTCGGTCCAGGATCGGTTATGTACGGCAGTGATGCCATTGCCGGAGTGATGAGTTTCTTCACGCTCACCCCCAAATTAGCCACGGGAACCAAGCCATTCATTTCGGGAGGTGCAGCCGGGCGATATTCATCGGCCAACAGTGAACTAACCGGCCATGCCGACGTGAATGTTGGCTGGCAGAAATGGGCACTCACCAGTAGCGTGTCGCATAATTACTTCGGCGATCTGAGGATGGGTGCGCACGGACCGAGTGAATACCTGCGACCGGAATACGTCGAACGGATTAACAACGAAGACCGCGTCATTTCCAACGCCGATTCGAGGGTGCAGCGGCCCAGCGGGTATTCACAAATCAATCTGATGCAAAAAATTCGGTTCAAGCCGAACGAGCGCTGGAATTTCGACTATGGATTTCACTACTCGAACACCTCCGATTACGCCCGTTATGACCGATTGCTGCGCTACCGGCGGGGACTTCCGCGTTCGGCCGAATGGAACTATGGCCCTCAAACGTGGGTGATGAACAAGTTCGCAATAAACCATACGATGTCGGGAGGCCTTTACGATCAGATGACGGTGCGACTGGCCCATCAGTTTTTCGCCGAGAGCCGCATCGACCGCGATCTGAAAACCCCCGAACGGCGAACGACGGAAGAGAATGTACAGGCGTTATCAGCTTCGGTTGACTTCGACAAACGAATGACCGACAGGCAGCGCGTGTTTTATGGTCTGGAAGCCATCTACAACGACGTTGTTTCAACGGCGACTACATTGAATATCAGCACGAACGTCGCTCAACCCGGCCCATCACGCTACCCCAAATCGAACTGGGCATCGTATGCCGTCTATTCAACCTATCAACTCAAAGCGAGCGATCAGCTAACGGTGCAGGCAGGTGCCCGCTATAATCAGTTTGTCCTGAATTCGCAGTTTGAAACCACTTTCTACCCTTTCCCGTTCACTAACGCCCGCTTGAATAACGGTGCCTTGACGGGCAGTTTGGGAGGGGTCTATAGTCCATCTGAATCCTGGGCCTTTAGCGCCAATCTGGCAACGGGTTTCCGGTCACCCAACGTCGATGATATCGGTAAGGTATTCGAGTCAACACCCGGTTCCGTGATTGTTCCCAACCCGGCTTTGAAGGCCGAATATGCTTATAATGCCGAGGTAGGCATTGCCAAAGTGATTGGCAATACGCTGAAAGTGGACCTGACGGGGTATTACACCTTACTGGACAACGCGCTCGTTCGTCGAAATTTTACCCTAAATGGCCGCGACAGCATCGTGTATAATGGCGAACTAAGCCAGGTACAGGCCATTCAAAACGCTGCGAATGCCCGGGTGTACGGCCTACAGGCGGGCATTAATTTGACCTTACCGGCTGGTTTTGGTCTGTCCTCGCAGTTCACTTACCAGAAAGGCGAAGAAGTTGTTGATGACGGTACCACCAGCCCGCTCCGCCACGCAGCTCCCTTCTTTGGCCTGACTCGGCTCAACTATACGGCTAATAAGTTTCGGGCAGAGGTTTATGGCATTTACAACAGTCCGGTTACAAACAGCCAACTGGCGCAGGAAGAACAGGGTAAAGATTATATGTACGCGATCGATGCAAATGGAAAGCCCTATTCGCCCAGTTGGTACACGCTCAATCTGAAAGTTCAGTATCTGGTAACTCCTTATTTATCCATCAACGGCGGAATTGAAAACCTAACTGACCAGCGGTATCGGCCCTACAGTTCGGGCCTTGTGGCACCGGGCCAGAACTTTATGATTGCCCTGAGAGGGCGGTTTTAACGATTCGTGCGGTTGGTTTACTCCTTAGCAGGCTTTTTCCCCAAATTAATCCATACAACCAAGTTTCAATCCCCCGCAACGCCAGGTGTATACAACATTATCTCAAAAGACTGAACGCGATCAGGCAGAAATACCTCGGAACGCACGCCCCCGGCAGCAGCGAATTGCCGACTTCGCGAACGATGATGACTCGTACCAACACACATCAACAATCAGGCAGGGATTTTAGCCGCTATGGCTGTTTAATGGCTGACTTTAGCCTGTAGTCCATAGACGTGTCGACAAGCCATTTTACCAGCACACTGTGCTGACATAATTCATATTCAGTGTCTCTAATCAAAGGAAATGCCCTACGCTATATCATGCGTAGGGCATTTCCTTGATCGTGCTGCTTTTATCACTAGAATCTAAAGTGATACTCTACCAATAGCATTGGTGTAGAAATCGTAAATCGAATGCAGCTAATTTTACGTATTTTGTGTGGCAATTTCCTCCTCGAATGCGCTGTCTGTTCCTACTACTGATACCGTTCACGCTGCTTGCTCAGCCCAAGGGCTGGCAGGAATTGACCATTTCCGACGGACTGTCGCAGGGCATGATCTTTGACCTGGCGCAGGATCGACAGGGCTTCCTCTGGATTGCCACCAAAGACGGATTGAACCGGTACGATGGGTACAACTTCATTGTTTTTACGCACGATTCTTACAATGAACACAGCATCTCCGATAACAATTGCTCTGCTCTGCTGATCGACCGGCGCGGCTGGCTCTGGGTGGGCACCCTGAACGGAGGAGTAAACCTGTTTAACACCCGTACCCAAGAGTTCTACCACCTCGACGTGCGTGAAAAGGCAACCAGTGCCGGCAACTATGCGATCAATTCCCTCTACGAAGACCCTCAGGGGAATGTCTGGGCGATTGCCAATGAGAGTAAACTAATTAAAATTACCGTTGCCAGGAACCTGACAATGGGATCAGCCGACACCAAAACGTTCACCAGTAAGTTCCGGATTACCCAGGTACACACGGGCGGGCAAACCTTCGGCACCTCCAGTCACCTCAGTTTTAGCCCCGATGGCCAGGCACTTGTGGTCTGCACCCGGGGCCTGTTCTATTTCAACTGGACCGCCACCCCAAAGGCCGTCCGCTTTATACCCTTTGAAAACGAGCCCGCTGATTTCCTGCCAAACTGTGGCAACGCCAGGAGCGACATCTGGTTTGCCTTTACGGGTAATACAATTATTGCCAGTCGTCGGGGCATCCGCAAAACGATTTCGTTTACTCAGTCTGGTCCAACGCCTGTTATAATACGACCAGTCAATGCGACCACTGTAGCCGTTGCCAAAGATGGCCTGCTCTGGTTATTGTCACCCGATGAGCTGTATAACCAGGTAAATCTTTCTCCTCTTAATGCATACGCGACCCTGCCACCTAACATTGGCCGGATCACCCGCCTGTTTATAGATAGGACAGGTACTATCTGGTTGGGAACCAACGGATATGGACTTCGAAAGTTCAACCCACGGGTGAGGCAGTTTCAGGTTTGGGTACCCACAACCAGTCCCTCCTACCTGTACGTCGACCGGCAGGCCCAGACCTATGTCCGCCACGAATACGCGTATGAAAAACTCGACCGGTCAACCAATCGGCTCGTCCCGTTTCTGAGTGATGCCTTACCACCTGCCGACAAACGACAGCGCTACCTGATGCAGGACCGGCAGGGCTTTTTCTGGGTATCAAACACCCACTTTCAGACCCACCAGATGCAGTTATTCAGGTTCTCGTCGGACTGGAAACTGCTGAAAAAATATCCATTACCACCTACTACATCGTTTGGCTTTTACAGCAACCAGACCGTCGAAGACAAAAACGGAAAGCTCTGGATTGGGGCCATCAATGGGAAACTACTCCGCTTCGATCCCGAAACGGAAACCTTTCATGTGTTCTCATACGAGTCGCTGCTGCCCCAGAAAGGAGCCGATATTGAAACGCATTCGTTGTACTTCGACCGAACCGGCACGCTCTGGATAGGCACAACGCGGGGGATGATCCGGGCGGATCATCCCCTGAACATGCCGACATTTTCCATTTATAAAAACAGCACTGCCAATCGCCAGAGTCTGAGCAACGACATTGTCCTGAGCCTGCTTGATGACCCGATTCAACCCTCCCGCTATCTGTGGGTGGGCACGAAGGGCGGGGGCCTGGACCGGCTCGACAAACAGACGGGGCAGTTTGTTCATTTTACGGAGAAGCAGGGGCTTCCCAACAAAGTCGTGTACGGTATTCTGCCCGATGAGTTCAGAAACCTGTGGTTGAGTACAAACCGGGGGCTGGCCCAGTTTAACCCGGCAACCCAGACATTTCGGAATTTTACCAAAGCCGACGGCCTACAGGACGACGAGTTCAATACGGGATCGTTCACCCGCGCTCCGTCGGGAGAGCTGCTATTTGGTGGAGTGCAGGGGTTAACTATATTTCGGGCGGCCAGTGTGATTCGGCCGCAGGGGTCGGCTCCTCAGGTACGCATCATTGGACTTAAGGTGAATAATGAGCCGGTGGAAGTCGGTGCAGCCGACAACATACTGAGCCAGGGGATTGAATACACCGAACAGCTCGATCTGGCGCACGACCAGAATCTGGTAACCTTTGAGTTTGGGGTAATGGATTTTACCAATCCAGCTAAAAACCGGTATCGATACCGGCTGCAACATATCGATAGAGATTGGGTCGACGCCGGCACAAACCGATTTGCCAATTACGCGCAGTTGCCCAGCGGCTCCTACACCCTGCAGATGATCGGCTCAGCGGATGGTGAGCACTGGAGCCAGCCGGTCAGTCTGCAACTCCGGGTGCATCCTCCCTTCTACCGCACCTGGTGGGCGTATCTGGTGTATGTACTCGTGTTGACGTTTGCAGGCTGGCAGGTGTATCGTTTTCAGAGTGGTCGACTGCTGTTGCAGCAACAGGTTTTGTTTGAGCAAAAAGAAGCGGGCCGACTGGCTGAACTCGATGCGCTCAAGACCCGGTTTTTTACCAATATCTCGCACGAATTCCGGACCCCACTCACCCTCATTCTGGGTCCGCTTACCAACCGGAAGCGTAAACCCCTGGGTGAGACTGACCTGGTGCTGATGGAGCGAAACGGCCAGCGGCTGATGAGCCTCATCAACCAGTTGCTCGACCTGAGCAAACTGGAAGCCGGTGGGCTTAAACCCAGCCCCGAGCCGGGCGACATCGCACAGTTTTTCCGTACGGTAGCCAGTTCCTTCCAGTCGCTGGCCGATAGCCGTGGCATCCGCTTCACGTTTATGCAGGATCAGCAGGTTGTATGGGCTAGTTTTGAGCGGGACAAACTGGAGAAGGTCGTAACGAATCTATTGTCGAATGCCTTCAAGTTTACCCCCGGTGGGCAGGAGGTGTGTATGGAGGTGGGGTACAGGCTTTCTAACACAACGGCGCAGTTGACACTAACCGTTGCCGATACGGGCATTGGTATTCCGTCCACCGACATGCCCCGGATATTCGACCGCTTTTACCAGCGAACGGAAGGGAAAAGCACTAGCCAGTACGAGGGAACGGGTATTGGGCTGGCACTGGTTCATGAACTGGTAAAGGTGCTGAACGGCAGCATCAGCGTAACCAGCATTGAGGGCGTCGGGACTACGTTTACCGTGGCGTTACCTCTGCTACTTACGGCTGAACAAACTCAGCCTGCACCGTATCACCCTGCTTCCGTACTTGCCCAGGCCGAGCCCGCTCTCATCCAGGCCACTACCGTTGCCCCGAACAGCGACCGTATTCTGCTCATCATCGACGACAACGCCGACATTCGGACGTACGTGCGAAGCGTTTTTGAGGCCGATTACCAGATTGAAGAAGCCGAAGACGGGCAGCAGGGGCTGGAGCGGGCCACCGCCCTCACGCCCGACCTGGTGATCTGTGACCTGATGATGCCCCGGCTGGATGGATTCGGCTTCTGCAAGGCCCTGAAAACCCAGGACGCCACCAGCCACATTCCGGTGGTGATGCTCACGGCCAAGGCCACCGTTCAGGACCGAATTGAGGGTTTTGAACTCGGAGCCGACGACTACCTCACCAAGCCCTTCCAGGCGCAGGAGCTAGGGGCCAGGGTGCGTAACCTGCTCGATAAACAGGAGCGACTCCGGCACTACTTCGGCCAGCAACCCGTTTCGGCTCCCGTGGTGGTTCAGGCCGATGCTGCGGTGCCAGCCATGTCGCGGGAGGACATTTTTCTGCAAAAAGCCCGGCAGGTACTCGAAGTCCGGTACAGCGATAGCCAGTTTGGGGTGGAGGAGTTCAGCCAGGCTATGGGCCTGAGCCCTTCGCAGCTGCTGCGAAAACTGCGGGCCTTAACAGCCATGACGGCGGTAGAATACCTCCGGCGCTACCGCCTGGAGCAGGCGGCCTATCTGCTTACGACGCACTCAACAACCGTCTCGGATGTAGCTTTCGCAGTGGGTTTCGAAAGCTTACCTTACTTCACTAACGTGTTTCAGAAGCACTACGGTATGCTACCCTCCAAATACACACCGGCACCGGCCAGCAACGAAAGCTAGCTTGCTTATCGGTTGATAAAGTGTTCCAAATGGCCCCAAAATGGGGCTTTTTTTGGTCATGCTGGAAATGAGGAAAGGAAAGCTGGATTTGCGCTAACAGCGGGGGCTCTCTCGCCCCTACTTTTGGTACCAGTACACACGCACAAACCAGTACCCATTTTCTCTACCGTTTATGCCTCCCTACTACACACCCCCCAAACGCCTGCCCCAATCAATCGGGCACTTTTTAGCAAAGAATGGCCCAAAACAGGCAACATGTCGAAAATGAGTAAGTCCAAAATGCGCCAACGCGCTGGCGTGTTTCGAGTGCTCATTTGCAGACGATAATCTATTTATAAACCACCATATTTTCTTTCAATGAAAAAGTTCCTCCTGGGCCTGCTGGCCGCTCCGCTCTTTTTGGGTTGCAAGACCGACACGGCTACGCAGCCCGACCGCTTCTTTGGCCCCTCGGTGCCCATTGGCAATGGCACCGTTAGAACTTGGGTCAGTCTGGATGCCCAAAACAACCCAACAACCATTGGTTTTACGCTCAGCAAAGGTGCTCTCGACAACCTGCCCGGCACCCTTCCCGAAACAGCCTATATGCTGGCCCTTCCCGATGAGGCTACGACCAAAACACCCTTCAAACACGTGATGATTAACTGGAACCCCCAGGGACACGAACCGTCGGGTATTTACAACGTGCCTCACTTCGACTTCCATTTCTACATCCAGCCGATGAACGAAACGATGGCCATTCCACCCTACACGACCGCATCAGCCGCGAAGTTCGATAAGCTCCCACCAGTCGGCAGCATCCACTCCGACTTTGCCAAAGGTCCGGGGGGCGTGCCGGGCATGGGCGCACACTGGTCCGACCTCACCAGCCCTGAATTTAAAGGAACGCCTTTCACCGAAACGTTTGTGTTTGGTTCCTACGACGGTCAGGTGACCTTCTGGGAGCAGATGATTACGCTGGCCTACCTCAAAACCAATCCCAATCTGGATAAGGCCATCAAGCAGCCGAGTGTATTTGTGCCGGGCTATTACCCCCAACGCTATGGCATTCGCTCCAACGCCGATGGCAGTCTAGACATTCTGATGAACCAGATGATCAAGCGCTAACACGTTTAGACGCGCCCGGTCCCCGCAGCCGGGTGCGTCAATGACCTTACCTCCTTTCCGATCATGCTCCTCACTAAACAAACTGCCCTGCTTTGTGCGGGTTTAGTCCTGGCTTTTGTTGTAAGCTGGGAACTCTACTGGCGTAGCCAGAATGTAGTTTTGGGCTACAACGACGACGATAGCCGCTGGGCCGCCACCCGCCAACTGATTTACCAGAGTACCCCAACCCGGCCCGTGCTGATTGGGTCGTCGCGCTCTAAGTTCGATATAGACCTGGAAACCTGGGAGCAGATCGTGGGCCAAAAGCCCATTCAGTTGTCGCTCAATGGCACCTCGCCCCGCCCGGTCCTGACCGACCTCGGCAATGACCCCAACTTCAGAGGTACCCTGATCGTGGATGTTACCGAGATGCTGTTTTTTAGCCCTGACAGGTCATTTCCTGAAAAAGAAGCACTCCGGCGCGTCCACCACTACCCCCACTGGTCGCTTTCAGAACAAGCCAGTTTTTGGATCAGTGAAATGCTGGAATCAAGGTTGGTTTTCCTAGACGAAATGAACCTTTCGCTGGGGGCGTTTTTGAAGAAACTCCCCATCCCGAACCGGCCCGGTGCTTTCGGTGGGCCAGTATTTCCCCGCGAATTTGAGGTGGTCAGCCCCGACCGGCAGTCGCGCATGACTCTGGCCTTTCTGGCCGACACCACACTGCAAAACGAGGTGAAGCAGGTTTGGGTAGATGTAGGTAAGTACGTTCCGATGAAACCCGCTGTGGGAGCCGAACTGCTGGCTATTCTGAACGCTACCAAACGTTCCGTGGATCAGATTCGGGCGCGGGGTGGTCGTGTTATCTTTCTCCGAACGCCGTCGGACGGCGTGATGCGGCAGGCTGAAAAAGCTCTGTTTCCCCGTGAGAAGTACTGGAACCGGCTGCTGACACACACCCAAACGACGGGCATTTATTTCGAGGACTACCCCGAACTGCGCCAGTTCACCTGCCCCGAATGGTCACACCTGGCTCCACAGGACGCGATTACGTTCACCCAGAACCTGATTCCGGTTGTTCGGCCACTCACCCGGTAACTGAATTGCTCATCCCACCAACTTGCCAACCAATATCGCCCATGGTTTTCAACTCGTTTACCTTTGTCATATTCTTCGCGGTGATGCTGGCGTTGCACAACGCACCCCTGCCGTGGAAAGTCAAAAAAATAAACCTTCTGCTGGGCAGCTACCTGTTCTATGCCCTCTGGAACCCGCCGTTTATTCTGTTGCTGTGGCTCTCTACGGTGGTGGATTTTTACATGGCCCGGCTCATTGCCGACGAGCACCGGCCCGCCCGCCGAAAGGCTCTGCTGGCGGTCAGCCTGGTGCTAAACCTCGGTATGCTAAGTTATTTTAAGTACGGTGGCTTTCTGCTTGAGAATTTTACGGTCCTGCTCGATAGCCTCGGCATTGCCTTTCAGGCGGCCAAACCCGACATCATTCTGCCCGTTGGCATTTCGTTTTACACTTTCGTGACGCTCTCCTACACCCTCGACGTGTATCGGCGCAAGTTTGCCCCGGAGCCGTCGCTGCTCAATTTTGCCTTGTTCGTCACCTACTTTCCGCACCTAGTAGCCGGTCCCATTGTGCGGCCCGAAGACCTCATCCCGCAGTTTAAAACACCCCACCGGGCCACCGCCGACCAACTCCGCTGGGGTTTGTTGCTGCTCTCGCTGGGGTTGTTCATGAAGGTGACTATCGCCGACGGGCTGCTGGCCGACACCGCCGATTTGATTTTCTCCTTGCCGTTCCCGGTGCAGCCGCTCGATGCCTGGACGGGGGTGCTGGCTTTTTCGGGGCAGATTTTCTGTGACTTTGCGGGGTACTCCACCTGCGCCATTGGGGTATCGCTCTGTCTGGGCTTTGTCTTGCCCGACAACTTCCGGTATCCCTACGCAGCCATTGGGTTCAGGGATTTCTGGCGACGCTGGCACATTACCCTTTCCACCTGGCTGCGCGACTACCTCTACATTCCACTGGGCGGCAACCGGCACGGGGCCTTCCGAACCTACATCAACCTCATGATTACCATGCTGTTGGGTGGCCTGTGGCACGGAGCCTCGTGGAACTTTGTGGTCTGGGGTGGGCTGCATGGCCTGTTCCTTTGCGTAGAGCGGCTCATCGAGCAGGCCGGGCTTCGTCGGGCGGAGGCCGGTGAATGGGCGGAGAGCAAACCACTGGTAAGCCGGGCTTCGGTAGTCGGGTTGCCGGGGAACCAGGCCGTTCGGCGGTTTGGACTGGCTCTGCTGACGTTGTTTCTAGTCAACATCACGTGGGTATTCTTCCGCGCCCCTACGTTTGACGGGGCCATGCTGCTCATGCTGTGCATGTTCGGAGCTATTCCGGACGCGCCCGTTATGCTCACCACCACGGCTATTCTGACGGTGGGCCTCGTAACGGTGGGGCTGATTACGTGCCATTGGCTGCTGCGCGACAGTTCGCTGGTGCAGTTGGCCCGGCGGCTTCCGGGCTGGGTGTTGAGTCTGGCCTGGGCTGCGCTGCTGATTCTGGTGATTCTGACCCAGAAAGGCAGCGGCTCGTTTATCTATTTCCAGTTTTAAACGGCAGCTTCGTTTTGGACTTGCAACAAAATACTTGACAAATCTTTAAGCAACTTGTTGGAATTGACAACTGTAATAATCAAAAGGGAAAGATAATCTAGTGCCGAGTGTCTCCGCTGCCGGTTGTACCAAATCTCTATATATTCAAAGACGGCCTGCTTACCTACTGCTCGGCTATGAAAACTTGCTGATAGACCAGCTCTGACTTTAAGGTCTTAAAAAAAGCTTTCTGCTACCGCGTTGACCTTAGCCCTGAAGTTCGGTATTGGTGTCGGTTCAAGTTCGCAAGAACATACAATTTTTCGGGGAGGGCAGGCTGCAACTTTGTCCCAACAAAACAGCCAAGTCAATTCAGCCATGAAAACACAATCCATCTTCGTCGCAGCCGCCGTTATAGGGCTCTCGTTCAATTCAGCAGTCTCTACCGCTCAGGTCGTAGCCTCAACCGCTTTGATGTCCTCGCCAACCGTTCTTCACATAGGCCGTAATGATGTTACCTTTTTCAGCGAAGGCGATGTCATGAAAGGCCACCTGTTTCTGCCAAAAGCTTACAATGGCACTGACAAACTGCCAATCGTCAGCGATTCGGCTTTATCGTCTTCGTTGTAGCGAATGCGGACCATGGGTCGATCACCGGCCTGCGCCTGTACGAAGATGTTGTTTAGCACTTTCACATCACGGCAGGGGGGAGTACGTAGCGCGCCATTGCTGCCCACGTAGGTTTCGCCCCGGCTGATGTACAACGCCCCATACGTGTCACTCGCTACGTTCATGAACGTATTGTTAACCACCTGCGGACGAACGGCGGCAAACAGTCCCACGCCACCCCAGGCAGCCCCCACAATGATGTTATTACGGATAATGATATCAAAGCTCTCGGTATAGTCTTTGTTGTCTTTATCGAACCATTCTTCATCAGTATCGGTGTTGCCCGCCGTGACGCCCATATCGCCACAGTTGACAATCAGATTGTTCTCGATAAGGCAGTTTTTGGCTCCCCCTTTGGCGTAGAGGCCGGTCGTGGCAATGTCATGAACGTAGCAGTTGCGCACCACCATGTTGGAGCCGTTGACATTGTCGATTCCTTCGGCATTCTGCGCCGTGACGTTAGCCGGGCCAACCCCCGAGCGATAAATTTCGCAGTTCAGTACCTTGATGTTCGCGCAGCCCGGCACGATTTTGATGCAGTCACGGCCGGTGTCGTGGATGCGGCAGTTGCGAATGGTCAGGTCGCTGACGCTACGGCGGACGGGTTCGCCATCTTCCCAGTTGTTTTCAAGCTTGATGCCGTAGAGGTAGCCGCCCACAATTTCCAGGTTCTCGATCAGCCCACCTACGATGGTCGGTTCGCGGTACCACAGCACCGACGTTACGTCCTCCACGTTTGTTACGGCTTTGATAACGGCCCATTCGCCGGGGTAGGAGCGAAGTGTCAGGTTACAGGTACGTATTTTGATCTCCCGGCTCTCGTGCGTACCCGCGCGGAGTTCGATGGCATCGCCCGGTTTGGCCAAATCAACCGCTTTCTGAACCATTTTCAGCGGTCTTTCCAGTGTACCGTCGTTACTGTCGCTGCCGTTGGTGTCCACGTACCACGTTCGGGGCACGGGGTTGGGTTCGGTGCAGGCAAAGCCCGAACCGGTTGGGTTCGTGTTCGTATTGCCCGGTGTTGGATCGTCGGGGGCGGGGTCGTTAGCGGCTTTTTGGCACTGCCCGAACGCAAGCAGGAGCAGCCCACCTAACAGGGATAGACGCAGGGTTTTCATCATGACCATATCGGGTAGACTTATTTCAGGCTGTAGTCTTCGTAGTCTTGAATGCGGAGCGTGGTCTGCTCTTTGCCCGGTTGCCAGTACCAGACGTTCACCCGAAGTGTCTTTTCATTAATGAACACCCCAAAAAAACGACCTTGGTGGGCGGGACTGAACCCATCAATTGGCATTTCGTCGGCTGCAACCACTGGACTCTTCAAGGTATACGCAGCGTGTCCGTATATCTTATTGGCGTTTCTGGGCCAATGCCAGGTCACTTTTCCCACGCTGGTTGCATCGAACGTGAACGCAAAGTTTTCCAACCGGCCGAGCCAATAAGTTTTGGGCAATTTCGCCCCGATGTTCTGCACGAAGGGCAACTCAATTTTTCGTAATGACCCAGTGGTCGTGATTGAGATTCTTCGGGCGGGCTAATTCGGTGGTGCCGAGTAACGTAAACGAGGTTTGAATCCCGTTGGCCCTGAACGTAATGGTGACGTTATCGCCGGCTTCGTTCAGGTTCCAGGTGCCATCGTACGAACCGCTCAGGTCCTGCCAGATGAATTCACCGGTTGCTTTGAAGTTGATGGTAAATACCCGGAACGTCGCCGTATTCTTATAGGCAAACACGCCATGCCACTGCGTATCGCTGATGGGGTCGGTGGGTGCCGGTGTCGGGTCGTCTTTGGCTGTCTGTCTGGAGCAGGCCAGCCCAACCACAACTAATAACGGGATAAGAAAAAGTAGGAAAAAGGAGTAGCGTTTCATGGTGGTTCGTGCTGAAAAATGAATAATTCCGTCGACGGGTGGCCGCTGCCTTACGGTCTCTATAACCGGGTGTATTTAATGACCAATCGCTTCGCTTTCGTTGGATTCGGCATCTGCGGGTTGGCGGCATAGTCAAAATCCCAGGTCATGGTATTGCCGCTTAGGGTAAGGTCGTAGTCGGAATCAGGCAGGCTTTTGTCCGGCACCACGATCCGCAGCTTTCGGCCCGATACTGACCACCGGCCCGCCTTATTCATCCGTTCGATGGTCTTTTTCATCGGACCACAGCTCTCCGGCACGTCGACGCGCATGGTGCCATCAGCTAGAAAGTTGTACGTAATACCGGCCGTGCAGGGCATCGTTTTAATGAGTTCAGGCTGCGAATCTTCGGTTTTGCCGTTTGCTTCGGTCAGAATCATGGCCGTGCGTTTCCAGGTACCTACAACGTTCTGCGCGTGTGCTGTTGCGTAAGCAAAGGCCAGTGCAAGTAGGAGTATGAGAGAGGGGGATTTCATGGCTTACAGTTTATGGTAGGTGTAAGTCAGGATATTTTTTTTGTATGGCCCCACTTTGGTTACATCCACGCTGAGAAACATAGTGGCAAGATTGCTACCGCCAGTGGGGATACCCGCTTCAATGTTATACGTTAAATCTCCGGTTTGCCCCAGCTCTTTGGCCAGTTCCCGCTCTTCGTCACCGATAATTTTCAACGTACCCATGTCAATAGTTTTCCCATCGAGCCGGGTGACATTCAGTTCCCAGCGTACTTCACGGCTTTCCATAGCTCTACCCGGATTGGTGTTTCCAGTGGCCTTAAGCCGCCCATCACTGAAAAACTCCCAAATGATGATCGTACCATTACTCTTAAGTTCTGGTCCCGTGTTTTTAACCGTTCCATTGTGCTCAGTGATCTCATAATTAGCGCGTATTGCTTCCCATCTCCCAATCAGGGTTTGCATATGGGTAGGTTGCGGGTCATCTTCGTTTTTATTGCCGCAACCCGCGCCGGAGTTGCCGAACAGCACAGCCACTAACAGGCTGTAGGCGAGGTATTTTTTCATGATGTTTCGTGTGTTATGGGTTTCGCTTCATGGTCCAGCGTATCGACGTAGCATCGGTATCGCCGATGGTGGTCTGCCCCTGAAGGGGTCTAATCAGCCAATCGACGTGATTGTCGCTAATGATGGCGACAGGCCCTTCCATCATATCGCCGTAAATTTCTTTTGGATCGGGGCTATCTAAGTACATGATGAATTGATTTGTATTGGCCTGCCCCTCTTTGAAAGACCAGCGCCCTATCAGAACGCACGTACCGTAGGAACAGCTTTCCAGTTTGCCGTCGGTATAAAATCTGAAGCCCAGTGCGCCCGGTTTTAGCTGAAGCGTTATTCTGTCGTTCGGCATGTGTGTCGAGGTTTCGGTTACTTCCCAGAGGCCACCCACAAAAAGTTTGCGGGCCTGCGGCTGCGGGTCATCTTCGTTTTTACGGCTGCAACCCGCTCCCGAGTTGCCGAATAACACAGCTGCTAACAGGCTGTAGATGAATAGTTTTTTCATGATCAAAAATAGAAAGGTAAAAAATCAGGCTTTCAGGCCGTATTTATCAATGAGCGGCTGGCGTTTTTCCGGGAAGCTGACCATGCCGAATTTCTGGCGAAGGTCTTGGTACATGGTCTGTACTTCTGGCGAATTCATGGGCAATCCGCGCGTCCTGGCTGTCTCGGGGATGGTGTGAATCGATGCTTCCAGATAGTCCTCGAAGGGTTGCTGAAAGTAGCAGTCGATGCCCACGGCGGGTTTGTCGGTGGCGTTCCAGAAGGTATGCACAATGCCACGCGGACGCAGATGCCAGCCACCTGCCTGCACGACATACACTTCCTCGCCCACCATCACACTGATCGTGCCTTCCACTACGTACATGAGTTCGTCAAGCTCTTTGTGCAGGTGCGGGGCAGGTCCCATTTTTTTTGGCGCTACGGCAAACTCAACGCAGGAGAATTGCCCGTTGGTCTGCGTCTGCCGAACGCGGGTTCGGGTGTTCAATCCGGCCGGGCCGGGTTGCAACGGCTCGACGGGTGGCAGGTAAAACGGTTTCAGCGGGTCTCCTGACGTTGGCTGCGCCAGCAGCGTTGGTAAACCGATGCCGGAAAAGAAACCGATGGCGGCTGTGGCGGACAGAAAATGACGACGTTCCATAGAAGAAAATGACAGGGTGTGGTGATGTGATTGGTTAGTTTGTGGCAAAGTGTTCATGATTTTCCCGTGAAAGCCGAACGGTAATTTTTTTGTCGTAGCGTGGGTCAGCGCTGCTCGAAAAGGCTGAACCCGTGGCGGTGGTGTACGTAAAGGCCAGCGTGAGGGTCAACCGGTCGTCCTGCCATTGTCCGCCTTCGAGGGCCGAATGAACGGTAAAGTTTTTGCGTAGTGCCTGTAGCTCATCGTCGATCTGAAAATGAATCACGTCGAGCTGGTGCCCGTCTTCGGTCCTGACGTGGCCGTTGAGTTTGTAGGCTTCGCGGCCCCGGTGACTGCTCACCGTAGCGGACCCGTCGAAACGTTTTTTATCGGTTTGGGAGCCTAAGCCGCTGCGTTTCCGCGCTCGCCGACCCGCTTTTCTGGCGCGTTCTTCGTCTGTCACGGGTTCGGCAATGGTAAGCCGGATGGTTTTCGTTACGCCATCGGGGTCGTGGAACTCGCCCTGCCACGTACCCACGAGCAGTTTGGCGTTTTCGTCGCGGCTATACGCCCAGGGTCGGTCTTTCAAGTCGGCGTAGTAGCTGTAGTAGTATTTACACTCGTACATACCCCAGCTAAGGGCCGCCAGCCCCAGCAGCAACAGCAGAAGTTTAAAACCTTTGCTCATTTTGCGGTTTGATAAATGGCGTACAGAAAGGCTTTGCTGATGCGGGTAGCGGCTGTCTCGCAGAGGTGGCCCTGACCTTCGGGCGCATCCACGCCTTGCCCTTTGCTGGGGCAACCTACCGTCGAGCGGTATTTGTCGCAGATCGTCCAGGCGTTACCGAGTTTGCAGGCTCCGTTGTCGGATTCGATTTCCTGTAGGTCGAACACCACATCCTGGGCTTTGAAGGTATCTTTCATCCATTGGCCTACTTTCATTTTGGCCGCGTTGCCGTCGTCTTTCGTCACGATGTAGATGAGGGGCGGGGTGATGTGGACGAAACGCTTGATACCAGCCGCCCGCAATTCGTCGATCATCTGTTTGTACCCCGTTTTGACCGTTTCTACGTTGGCGTCGGTGATGTCGGCATAACCAAATTTAAAGATGGCGATCTGTAGTTTGCCCTTCTGCTCGATGGCTTCCCGTTTGAAAGCGGCCATTTTCTTGTCCGGCTCCCCGTTCGAGATGTTGTTGCCATTGTTGATCGAGTTCCAGTCGGCACCGTTCGGACCGTCGTAGAGCGTGTTCCCGTCGTAAAACTCAAACTTGACCCCGTTATTCTGGCTTCCATCCTCCAGGTCGCCACCGACGGATGCATGGACAAACAAACTAGTCCAGCCTTTTATGCGGGCTTTTTCGGTCGGTGATAAATTGTCCCACGCGCTGATACCCGCAATGCCAACTACACCGGGCTGGCCATTGCCAAGCGTAGCGCTGCCACCCGGAGTTGGGTCGGTGGGTGTCGTTGGATTGGCCGTCGCGGGGCTGGGATCGTTGACGGCCGGGCTGGTGCAACCCGCCAAACCCGCCAGTAAGAGTAAAAACAAGAACGGTCTCATATAAAAATCGGTATTGATGGGCCGAAACTGCTCCAATTGGTTTGCCCCTGCAATACGGCCTCGACCAACGACCGTTTGAATCGACTAACAGCTGATCACTTTGAGTAAGCGGTTGATTTATAATTTAAAAAGCCTATATATTTGGCTTGATGACTGTTTCATAATGTCCCACAACTCCCACGCCTGCGTTATCGTTGATGACAATGAAATTGATCGGCTGACCGTCCTGGCCCACGCCCGGCAGTACCCACTGCTCAACATGGTGGGGGTATTTGCGTCGGCTACCGAGGCTTTGCCCGTATTGCAAAGCCAGCCGGTTGATGTGCTCTTGCTTGATGTCGATATGCCCGGCCTGAGCGGACTGGAACTGCGCGCCAGTCTGATGCAGGTGCCGGTTTGCGTGTTTATTACAGCCTACCCCGATTATGCCGCCGAAAGTTTTGCCGTCGATGCCTTCGATTATGTAGTAAAGCCCATCCGGGCCGAGCGGTTCAGCCACACCATGACCCGCGTTCAGGCATTTTTTGACTTGACCCGCAAAGCCCAATTATTCGATCTGAGTTTAGGAGCGGATACGGTGTTCATCAAGGACGGTCATCAGCAGATCAAATTGAACCTGCACGACATTGTGTATCTGGAGGGCCTAAAAGATTACACGCGTATCGTTACGGCAACGCAACGGTACACGGTGCTGTCGTCTATCGGGAATTTGTTGCAGAACAAACCGTTTCAGTCGTTTCTACGTATTCATCGGAGTTACGCTGTACAGCGGCATTATATTGATCGAATCGACGCCCAGCAGATTCACGCTCAGCAATTTACGTTACCGGTTGGGCGGAGTTACCGGGCGGCACTGAATGGAATAAGCCCGAGTTAGCAAGCGATGACGAACCCATGCGCTACCTCCATTTATTAGCTTTTCTACTTGTCGCCCTGCCTGCATCGGCGCAGAAGCAAGGCCGCGCGCTCATCGACTCTCTGGTGGCCGAACTGCCCAAAGCGGCTAATGACACCGTAAAGGGGCGACTCTACCGGGTTATTGCCGAAGAATATTTTTTCACCAATATTGACCAGGCACTGCACTACAGTCGGTTAGGACTTCAGCACACCACCCGCATGAAGTGGCAGCGGGGCATCGGGGTGTTCAACAGTTACGTAGGGCGGGCTTACAGTGATAAAGGCAACTACGATTCGAGCCGATCGTATCTGCTGAAAGCGATTGGCATCTACAAAACCCTCGGCGATACCTGGAATCTAGCTAGCACCACCAACAACCTCGGCGTAGCGGAACAAAACATTCGCTCGAATTATCCGGCCGCTATGCGCTACTATGTTGAAGGCTTAAAATACGCCGAGGCTACCGGCGATAACTATTTGATCGGGCTCGGTCTGGACAATATTTCGGAGATCTATCGGCTTCAGAAAAACTACCCGAAAGCCCTGCAATTTGGTCTGCGCGCATTGACCCTCCGGCAAAAACAGCATAATCCCGACATCAACGCCCGGCGCGAACTGGCCGCTTCGTTGACCAGTATGGCGGCCCTCTACACCCAAATGGAAAACTGGCCAAAAGCCCGCCAATACGGTTTAGGGGCTGTAGCGGAGCACCAGAAAGTGGCTAACAAAGAAGGACTGGCCAAAACCTACAGTATTGTGTCTACGGCGATGCAACGCGATTATCGTCGGAAGATCAACTATGGGTTAAAAGCCAAACAACTCTGGGACAGCCTGAACCCCCGGCACCAAACGGCGGTCAGTAACCTCGCCAACCTCGGTGTGGCTTATTTCGATCTGGTACGTTATGATACGTTGAATGATACAACAATTCAACCTGTCATCCGGACCGACCGACTGCGATTGGCGGAACGCTACCTGATTGAAGCGATCCGACTCAGCGCTGACAAGGGCGAAATTGACGATCAGGCTCATTTTCGGGGCAACCTGGCTGAATTACAGGCCCTAACCGGCGATTATAAAGGCGCTTACGAAAATTTCAGAGCGTATCAGACCGTGCAGGATTCGCTGTATTCGCAGGAAAGCAAAAACAAAATCGCTGCTCTGGAGGGAAAGCGAGAAATTGAACTCCGCGACAAACAGCTTGAAATCAATCGGCTGGTCATTGCCGGGCAAAAACGTCAGCAACTGGCCCTGCTGGTGGGCGTTGGGCTGCTGCTGGTCATTGGGGGATTACTCTTCTGGCAAAGCCGCACCCGAAAGAAGACCAACACCACGCTACTCCACCTGAATCAGGAACTCGACGAAGCCAATCAGGTGAAAGCTCGGTTCTTTGCTATTCTGAGCCACGATCTGCGTAGCCCCATTGCTAACCTGATTAACTTTCTGCATCTCCAGCGCGAAAGTCCCGACCTGCTACCCCCCGATCAGGTGGCTCGTCATCAGCAAACCGTCACCGAAGCCGCCGAGGATTTGCTCGACACGATGGAGTCGATGCTGCTTTGGAGCAAGGGGCAAATGCAGCAGTTCAAGCCGGATATGAAGATGATTCCTGTGAAAACACTCTTTGAGTATCTGCAACGGTTCTTTGCGAGTGCTACCGATGTGCGGATCAGCTTCGACGCCCCCGACGGCTTACAGGTCGCCACCGACGAGGACTACCTTCGCACGATCATGCAAAACCTCACCAGCAACGCGATCCATGCCCTGCAAAACAAGTCCGACCGCATCGGCGGACCGCGCACCGGCGGACCGGGCCACATTCAGTGGCAGGCCCGGCCCGAAAATGGTCATGTCGTATTGACCATCAGCGACAATGGCCCTGGTCTATCGGAAAGTCAACTACAGGCGCTATACACCAACGACGCAGCCATTAGGGGCAAAAGCGGTTTGGGTCTGCACCTCATCCGCGATTTAGCACGCGCTATCGCCTGTCAGATCACGGTTAGGTCAGAGCAGGGGGCTGGCACAGAATTCCGACTTACAATTGCTTAGAAAGTAGTGATTATTTTGGCATACCTAGCTATCATAAAGCATACATCTCATCACTTCAGGCATAAATTGAAAATCTGCCGGTTCGACGGCAGCGGCCGTCCGCCTGTTTGTTCAGTTATGCCAAATATTACGCACAGAATAACTGGTAAGATAGCGTCTTTTCAAATGCCCTTTACACGAGATAGAATCCGCCCCTTAGCTAGTCACTCGGTCAATATGGTTGATGGTCTCAAATTGCCATCTAATCAATCAACGCATCTTTTTCAATAACGTAGTTGAGTATGGGAGAAAATTTACCGGGCTTATCTGATAGCGCAATAAGAAGCACTATTCAGGGTGACTTCCTTTCAATTCTTAGGCCACCCAACGATTGAGGATCGGACGCTTTGACCTTTTGGTGACTAGGCGCTGTTTTGAGAAGCAATATGTTCCGGGCAGTCCAGTCGGAGCAGATCGGCTTCCAGCGGTATTTTCAGTAAGCCACAGTAATGAATCTGTCCATCATACTGGTAATGCACACAGGTCTTGCACATTCGTTGCACCGTAATCAGACCGCGCTGGTGCAGTCCGTAAATGAGCGCAAACAAGCTTTCGTAAAGCAATGTCTTGTGCTCACCGTTCAACTGCCCTACAAACTGGCTCAGGACGTTGGCGAAACCACTCGTCTGATCGACAATCCGCTGTCCCGTTGGGGTTAACTGTAAGCTGTGGCTACGGCTGTCGGTGAGATCGTCGATCCGTGCCACCAGTTCTTTCTGAGCCAGCACCTTAACGGCATCACTGATGGTCGGCTTGGTTAGATTAAACTCGGCGGCCAAATACCCGATCTTGCATTTGGCCGGATCGTGAAAGGCTAGAAAAAGAAGGATTTGAATCTGAATCGGACTTAGGCCGGTTTCGCGGCTCTGTTGCCAGAGCAGTGTGCGGAACACTTCACCCAGTCGTTCCAGCCCCGCCACAATCTTGGCATCGACCGAGCTGTTTTGTCGGCCTAAGTCAAATACAGAATCATCCATTTAGCAATCGCAGGTTTCACAGTAAGGCGCGTAGCCTTCGTAATTTGGCGCAAATTTCCCTCCAGCACTAACCAGCTTAGGTAAGGGAATCCGATCCCCCGTTGAGAGAACGACCATCGGGTCATTGCCCTCCGTAGGCAGGCTTACAACGAGCGCATTTAGGGTAATTAGCTCGTGAAGCTCGGTAAAATACTGGACTTTTACATAGCTCCGCTTTCTCACCAAGTCATTCAGATAAGTGCGGTACGCAGTTAAGTCGTTCATCTCGATTGCCAGTAGTTATTTGCCGCTGCAACAGTCGCAAACTCAGTAGCGACGGTCTGTCCAATGGCGATCAGCATCATCGCGTCATTGGCGTATAAGTCCCGGAGTTGACTTCGTTTCTGCTCATCGGGTTGGGTTGCTTTGATGATGAGCCGGGCCATTTTGATAGCCAGTTGCCGACCTTCTTCTGGGGTGGACGTTAGCAAGCTGTTGTTGGGAATCAGGGTGATCGTATCCATAGCAAAGCGGTAGTATAATGGAGTGAGTTATTTTTTTGCCGTAACCGTATAGGGTAAGGTCAACTTGCCTGACAGTACGGTATACACCGCATACACGCCAAGCGTAGGTTTGGTCGCCGACATTTCGTGATGGGCGTGATCGCCCCCCATGTTCATTTCCATATAACAGCTTACCGCATCAAACTTGAAGTCCTTCTGGTTGTTGACCCGATAAGCCGGAACCCCCATCCGAATGACGTTACCTTGCGTCACCACATTGTAACCCGGCGAATCAAAATACATGGGCACACCCGGCGCAGTTTTGGGCAGCGTAACAGCCTTATCCTCTTTTTTGAACTCCTTAACGCTCAAGCCGCCCGGCACCCGACTGTCTTTGGTCAGCACAACCCAGTGTGGGTGCCAGACTACGCCGTCGTTGTCGAAAATACCGTCGTTGTTTTCGTCCCAAAGCGGGGTGTCGTCCATATCGGGATGCGACGTCAGCCCCATTGCCACGATCCCTTCGGTACTGGAGAAGCCCACATCGGTCGGCTTGAGCGTCGTCGGAAATACGTAGGCCAGTACCGGCGCACCGTTCATACTGCCTACTCCTTTGGGCACCGTACGACCGGCGGCACCTTCCACTTTCATTTCGAAAATAAGCATATCCAGCGTATTGTCGTAGATAATGCTAGCCGCCTTAACCTTGAAATCGGCGTTATTATACGCCGTAGCTGGCTTGTGGGTCTGAGCTGTAACGGCTGAAGTAGTCAGCACAAAGGCGAACAGCGTTGTTTTTAATGATGGATACATGGGATGAGTTGATTGGTAAACGGAAACGTATTGACTGAGGGAAAATGGGTAGTGCCAAGAGATTTGAGAATGGTCAGCAGCCCTGCATTTCAATGATGTGAAAGCCCTGACTGGCAATACTGGCCTCTATCTCCTGGGTAGCCTGTTCAATATGACAGAAGCGGCATTCTTTGGCCGTCAGTGGCTGCCCAGCCTGGCCTTTCGTTGATAGATAAGCTTGCCCGTATTCATGGATCGTTGCCTGACTGGTTGACGTGGATGGCACCAGAATATCGAAGTGCATGACCGACCCGTCGGTACGGGTAACATAGGTATCATAAACAGAAACTTGCATGTTTTGAGGGAGTTAGAGATTATTAAAATGCTTCGCGATAGACGTAGGGATGACTCCACAGCACGGCTGTGAGCGTAACAGCTTTGAACCAGGCAGTATGCATACCAGCAACGGTATTGGCATCATGCCCTTTGGCCGCCAGAAAATCCTTCATAGTCAGTGTCAGAGGTACGATGAAGGCCAGGATGTACCGCAGATGAATGATCGGTTCGGCGCTAGCGTCATCCGTTTGATTTTTCTTGATCGAATGATGACGAAGGGCGATCTCCTGCTGATAAGCCAGCCAGGTCTGGTCGTAGGGGCGAATGCAGGTATCTATAATCCACTGCCCAAATCGCTTCCGAACGGCTGCGAGGTAGTGGACGTCGGGCTGACCTTGCTGGCCAAAGTAGCGCAGCAGGTGCGGGTGGCTACCTACAAAGCCATACCAGACATCTAAAATAGCTTCCGTCTGATCGGCTACTACGTCACCAGCCAGACGTAGCAGGCGCTCGTCTTCCTGGGTAAACAAGACGGTTTGTTTTAACACGGCCAACTCTTCGATAGAGATCGGCGATGTAAGGGGCTGCTGCCCATACGTGTACCCTGGTAGTATGCTTTGATCGCTCATGGTAGAAACAGTAGAAATCCGTCACAAATATAATTAGGAATCCTAACTATAATTAAAGCAGGCGTATCTTCTTTATCAATAAGACATTGATAAAATCTATTAATGATAAGGTCAATTTAAGACCGTCTTGAAAGTACGGTTACACTCTTGAAGATCGCCCAGGATATGGAGCTGCAGGGCATGGTGGAGCCAGTCGGCCTTTACCCGGTTGAGGAATAACGTCCATCGTCTCGGTGCAACCGGTAACAACAAGGGAACCGGATAGCAGAACGCTGAGGAGCAGGGGGTGCAGATATGTTTTCATGGCTTTTAATTGGTTGAGTGTTTGACTGTGTTTTTACAGACCAAAGATTGGGTGCCGCCGGAAGAAGAACTTTCGGATTTAGGACAGCCTCATTCGGGCTTGGAACAGGTTGGTTAAACCGGATACAAACTGCAAAAAGCAGGTCATGTTGGGGTAGGAAAGTAAGCCGGATAGGAACTACCGCTTACTAACTATCGACATCAGGGGTGACCAAGTAGGCACTGGATTATTGTACCTTTTATGAGCGTACACTCACCCTGCCTTTCCTATGATTACGATCTTGGTCGTTGACGACGAGCTTGATCTGGAACCGTTAATGCTCAACTGGTTCCGGCGCAAGATTCAGCAGTCGCTCTATGCGTTCCGGTTCGCTCATTCCGGCCGAGAAGCCCTGACGCTGCTGCAAAACGACGCAAGTATCGACCTGGTACTGCTGGATATCAACATGCCCGAAATGGACGGGTTGACCCTGCTCAACGAACTGCCGGTTGTTAATCCGTTGCTGCGGGCGGTGATGGTATCGGCCTACGGGGATATGAGCAACATCCGCACGGCCATGAACCGGGGTGCCTTCGATTTTGTCTGCAAGCCCATCGATTTTAAGGATTTGGAAGTTACGATCGAGAAAACGGCAGAGCACATCCGGGAACTGCACGAATCGCGTCAGCTCAAAGTGATTGATGAGCTGAAAACCCGCTTTTTCGACAACATTACCCACGAGTTTCGCACTCCACTGACGCTGATCCTGTCGCCGGTTGAGAAGTTGTTGCAACAGCACAACGAACCGCCTGACCTGCACAATGGCCTGCTGATGATCGAGCGGAATGCCTACCAACTGCTTCAACTTATCAATCAGTTGCTCGATCTGGCCAAGCTGGAATCCGGCCACCTGACCCTGTCGCCAAAGGCCGGAAATTTCACCGATTTTATCAGTCAGATTATCCGTCGCTTTGAGCCGCTGGCCCATGAGAAAGGCTTAGACCTGACGTTTACGAGCGATTTGTCGGACATTGTGGTCTTCGACGCCGAAAAGGTGGAGCAGATCATCTATAATCTGCTGACCAACGCCCTGAAATTCACAACTACGGGGGGCGTTACGGTCCGGCTGGCGGGCGGACCACCAGTGCAAATCACTGTAATTGACACGGGCATTGGGATTGTTGCCGAAAAGCTGCCGTACATTTTCAACCGGTTCTACCAGATACAGCGGCCGGATGTTAACGGTAATGCACTCAGCTTTACAAACCCCGGTACAGGCATCGGCTTGTCGCTGGTCAAAGAACTGACCGAACTGATGGGGGGTACGGTGTCCGTCAGCAGCGTATCGAGCCGGAACACGGCCGGTAGGTTTTCTGGGACGACTTTTACGGTTACGTTACCCCTTGAGCGGGTAAGCAGCACGGATGCCATTAACACGGTAGTGCGGCCTGCACTACGGGTTACGGCATCCACACGGGTGTCGGTCAATGGCTCTGTTTTGAAGGGGCACGCTGCTGAGTCGGACGAAAAGCCTCTTGTGTTGGTCGTGGAAGATAATACTGAACTAGCGGCCTTCGTAGCAGGCGAGTTGACCAACTACTACCGTGTATTGATGGCCTACGATGGCGATGAAGGCTGGCAACTGGCCCAGGCCGAACTACCCGATGTGGTGCTGACCGACATTATGATACCCGGTCTGGACGGTTACGAGCTGACGCACCGGCTGAAAACCGACCCGGCCACCAACCATATAGCTGTGGTGATGCTGACGGCCAAAACCGCTCAGACCAGCCGCATCGAGGGCTTGCAGCAGGGCGCCGACGATTACGTCAGCAAACCCTTCCATATAGATGAACTACGGCTGCGGATTCACAACCTGTTGGTACGGCAGCAGACGCTACGGGCACATTACCATGCCCTGTTCAGTCGCCCTGAAACCCCGCTGGCACCTGAAGCGCTTGACCCGTTTTTGCAGAAACTGCACACCATTATTGAGGAACACCTCGACGACAGTACGTTCCGGGTGGATGAATTAGCGCACGAAGTAGGGATGAGCCGCCGGACGCTACACCGCAAGCTGACGGCCGTTGCGAACCTGACTATCAACGACTTTATTCGGCAGTACCGCCTGAAGCGGGGCGCAACGATGCTGCACGAAGGACGTAATGTATCGGAGACGGCTTATCTGGTAGGCTACGAAAGTCCGGCCCATTTCAGTACGGTGTTCAAAGAGTTTTTCGGAAAAACGCCCTCAGAGTATATGGGCAGTTGAGTCTGTCCCAAATCCAAAAGAAGTTGGCCGAAAATAGACAGTGAGTTTTGCTCAATGTGCTGAATTTGGTCGCGACGCTTGCTATCTAACGAACCGTACACCACAACCCTCTTTTTGCCATGAGTTTTCAGATTCGCCTGTGTCGGAACGACACCACCAGCTACCTGCGTGATACGTTTAAGGCAACTCCGCTACTGACACCCGAAGCCCGGGTTAAGCCCCTGATGGTGGTTGCCCGGCGTAACAACGACGTTCAGTTCCGGGGGGAACTGCGTTTCCTGCTCGATGACCCAACCTGGTCGTTTGACCTGCGCGACGAACCTGTTTCGTCCGCGAGCTTAGACAAAACCCGTACACTCGATGCCGGGCTGGGACTTCAGATTCTGCAGGGTTTTTTGAAGGGCCTGAACGCGGGCAACGCACCCATTCAGGCATCAATGAATGGCATAAAAAGCCTGTCGTTGTCATTCCAGAATGTACGTCGTCACTTCGCCGATCTGAACGAACTGGGGCTGGCTCTGGCCAGTCGCCGATTAAACGTAAGCCATCCTTCGCTGGGCGTGTTTTTGGGCGAAGACCCGTACCAGATGCTGCTCGTGTCCGATGCCATCGTCAGCAGTGAGTTCTCCATCAACAACGAGTCGGCGGGAGAGGGCAGTCTGGAAGCGGGTGTCCCAGCCCTGCACGACTACCTCGCCAAGGCCAAAACCAACCTTAAACGCGTGGTAAACACCAAGTCATCCATTACGTTCGAGGGGAATCAGCTGCTGACCTTTGCGTTTTCGTGCGTTCGGCTGGATGTTGACCCGGCCACGGGGGCTTTGCAGATCATGGAAGCAGTCACGCTGCGGGGCGACGGAACGCAGGAATCGCAGCCGCGTATTGTGCTCGATAACGATTTGAATGAGCCGGGTTTGTTGGTGTTCGATGACGAACCTGCAATAGTAGAGAAAAACTGATAAATCAATTGGTAGTCGTTGATAATCAGTAGATTTATAGATACGTTTGTTTCAAGCCTCTTCACACCATGACAACCCCTAACCCGACTTCAGCTAAAGCAGACACGCCCCACTTATACGCTCTCCTGGTAGGTATCGGTGCTTATAAACAAGTGAATCCGCTGAACGGGCCGGCCAACGATGCCCGTGCCGTTGAACGGTACCTTGAGCAACTGACCGATTTCAACGCTCATTCGGTTGTCCTGACCGACCAGCAGGCTACCAAGTCGGCCATTATTGATGGATTCATAAACCATCTGTCTCAGGCGGGACCCAATGATACAGTGTTGTTTTTCTTTGCCGGTCACGGTGTTCAGGAGGAAGCCGACCCAGATCTCTGGCCGACCGAAACCGACAGAAAACTTGAGTCGATCGTCTGTTATGATGGCGAAGCCGGTAGCCCATGGAACTTCCTGCTGGCGGATAAAGAACTGCGTTACCTGATCGGGAAAGTAAGTGCTACGAGTCCCCACATTGCAACAATTTTCGACTGTTGTCACTCAGGGGATAACACTCGCTCGGCGGACATACTGACCGAATTGCTCAATGGAAAAGACGTTCGCGAACGGCGGGTTGATCGGGTGTTCAACTACCGCCCCTACGAGGCTTTCTGCTTTCATCAGGAACTACCGGCGGAGCGGTTGCGGGAGCAGGGAATCGCCAACGCATTGCCGCAGGGCGCGCATGTACAGATAGCTGCCTGCCAGTCGGACGAAACGGCCAAAGAGGTAGAAGGCGAGGGCGTGTTTACCAAAAGCATGCTGGCCGTATTGAAAGCGGCTCATGGCCAGTTATCGTATCAGGATCTGCACAATCGTGTTCGGCAGTACCTGCGGTTCAGTTACGAACAACGGCCGCGGGTGTACACCCCGGATGAAGCAATGAACGGACTGCTGAGCCGGGGCTTTCTCAACCGGCCCATCGAAGTTGGGACAGTCACGGCGTCAATTCTTTATAACAACGAAAAAGGCTGGCTGCTCGATGTAGGCGCAATTCATGGTGTTGGTCAGACGTCCCGTACCATTCAATTACACGATCCAAATGCCCAGACCGCCCATCTGGTTGACGTTGGTGAGATTGGACCTGACTATACGCTCGTAACCATCGCCGACGAGGTTCGGCAGGGGCTGGACAAAGCCATGGTGTATCGGGCTACCGTCGAGGGCCTGCTCACGCAGCCCATCCGGCTGCACTACAAAAATCACGATGGACTGGCGAACGAATTGACCGACTGGCTGGCGTCAACTGATCCGGCTCAATCCGGTTCATTGGCTGGGGTAATAACGCTTGAGGATAATGAAAACCAGGCTGATTACACGCTGCATAGTCGAAACGGCCTGTACTATATTACATGCCCCGTCGATGACAATCGACCGCTGGTTGAGCCTATCCGGACCAATGATCCCGAAAAATTTACTACGCTAACCCGTTACCTGAAGCAGATTGCGCAGTGGCAATACCTCCGGAACCTGCGTAATCCAGAACAGGAAGAGCCGCTGCTGAGCGTTTCGGTAACGGTTGGAGATAATGAGCCCGTTACTGTAGCAGGCACCAACCCTGACCCGGTACCCGTTACGTTTACGAAGCAGGCTGACGGTAGCTGGAGTACGTTCCTAAAAATCCGTTTGACGAATACTACCAGCCGACCGTTGTTCTGTACCGCGTTGTATCTGTCGCGGGATTTTATCGCCAGCCCTGATTTTTTGCCGCGGAATCATCCGCTTGCGCCGGGGGATACTGTTGAACTGGGGCCAGCCGATGAGTTCATCCCGGACAAACGCTATGATACCGTTGAGTTCGGACTGGAAGAAGTAATCCGGCAATACAACTGGCCGAAGGCGACTGAACACTTTAAGCTGATTGTGACGGCTGATCCGCTTTCTGAGGTTGCCATTAATTTTATGACGTTTGATGCGTTACCATCGCCACCGGTACTGGATGCAGATGCGCATCGGGGCGGGGCACGGCCCCGGCCGGTCAAAACAACCCCCTTCCCCAGATGGAGCACGCAACTTATCACGCTGGACCTGCTTAACCCGGAATACAACAAAGTACGGCTTAAAGAACTGGAACGAATGCTCTCCGTACCGGCGGATGAGCAAATAGACGATAAAAAAACCGTTGACCAGGAGAAGAAAAAACAGTTCATGATGGCCGACTTTGTCCTCGGTCTGTACTACGAAACGGACACATCCAGACCGCTGCAGCCGACACTCAAGCTGCGCAAAGAACTGGAAGTTATTCAGCCCGAAGGCGAACGGGGCCTGTTTACGGATCTGGCCCTGAGTCTGGCCAACAAGGCCGCCAACTGGGCGCAGAACCGCCAGTACCGGCAGCGGCTGGTCAGCTATCCCGATCAGTTACGAATTGTGGCCGAGGGCGATTCGTGGTTTCAGTATCCGTTTTTGCTGCGCGACGTAGTCGATTATCTGTCCGATGTTTATACGGTCTACAGCGTAGCCGCTGCCGGTGCCACCCTGAAGGATTACCTGAAAGACAGCCGGTTCACCGAAGCGATACGAGCCATAAAGCCGGGCTTTTTCCTGCTCAGTGGCGGGGGAAATGATCTGCTGGGCGAAGGCTTTGCGGACCTGATCAACGATACGCCCAACCCCGCCAAAACAGGTCCCGCCCGGTATCTGTCAGATGCACTTGACAAAAAGCTGGCTGACCTGGCAGAGAACTTCAAGCGCATTTTTGAGTTGGTGCAACTGGCCGATTCACAGGTTAAAATCATTGTCCACGGCTACGATTACGTAGTACCTGCCGGCTCCCACAAGCTGCCCGGTGGCTCAATCTGGATGGGTAATGTGCTGACACAGAAAGGTATCGCTGATCCAGCCGAGCGGGAGGCCATTGCCCGCTACGTGATCGATGCCTTCAACGAGCGGCTTCAGCAGGTAGCCGCTACCTGCTCCAACGTGACCTACCTCAGCCTGCTTGGCACCATCCAGCGTACCGAGCGGCTGGCCGACTACTGGTACGACGAGATTCACCCGAACGACAAGGGCTTTCTGAGTATTGCCAGCCGGTTCGTTTCCGAGATCCGGCGCCTGAAAGGAGAAACAGCCCGGGAGTCAGACAAATCGGCTGCAACCGCTGACCAGTGGACCGACGAATTCCTGTGGAGGAAGCGCCAGGTAGGCGATCCGCTCGCCGATGGCGTCATCACGACCCTACTGGCTGAGAGCCAGAAAGGGGAAGTCGACCAGATTTTTCAGATGCTCGTTCAAAACCGGCAGTTCCCGAATCCGGCGTTCTATAACCTGCCGGAGCCGGTGAGACGGATAGTGCTCAACTACTTCACGGAAACGAAGCAACTGCCGTCGTTTGCCGAGCCGTTCAAGCTCATGACGGCCGCCGACGTATTCCGGCAGCATGGTCCGAAGATGCTGTTCATTCTGCTGTGTAAGTCGCTGCCGCTGTGCTACACCTGCTGGCGGGGGGCTAAGGTGCTATACCGAACGGGCCGGTTGCGCGTACACGACGGTTCGCTGGATTCGTTTACCCGGCGACTGATGGAGACGGCGCAGTTTGTGGTTGACGTGCTGACCCGTGATAGCTTCGAACACGATGGCGTGGCTATTGTAGCGGCCCAGAAAGTTCGGCTCATGCACGCCACCATCCGCCACTTCGCGCAGGAGCGAAACTGGGATAGCGAGACCTACGGAGTGCCTATCAATCAAGAAGATATGGTCGGTACGCTGTTGTCGTTCAGCGTTGTCATCATCGATGGGTTAGAGCAGCTCGGCATTACGCTCACACCCGACGAACGGGCCGCGTACCTGCACCTGTGGCATGTCGTTGGCCGGATGATGGGCATTGATGACGACCTGCTGTCGGAGAACGAAGCTGACTGCCGGCTGTTGATGAACAAAATTCTGGCGCAGCAGTCGGGACCGTCGAAGGAAGGAGCGGAGCTGACCGACGCCTGCCTGGACCTGATGAACGAGCGGATGATGATTAAACCGCTCCAGCGCTTATCCCCGTACTTCGTGCGCTTTTTCATCGGCGATCAATATGCCGATATGCTCAGTGTGCCTACCGTCGATGCCGACGATTCAACGCTGTTGAAAGCCGTGCAGTGGTTCGACCAGAGTATTCGCGATCTGGATAATAAGAACATCATTCTAGCGTCGCTGGCGCGGACGTTCAGTCACGGCATGATCCGGCAGGTGCTGGCGTTCACGAACGCGGCTAAAAAGGAGCAGTTCTACCTGCCTTCGGCGCTGACCGATCACTGGGACGAAACCGTACTGCCAGACTTCCGGATTCCGACCCTCGAACGCATCGACGACGTTATTTTCTACCTCGACAAGGTAGCCCGGCACCTGCGGGCGCAGAACAATCCGATGGGCTATTTCTGCGCCGTGTACAAACTCGTGACCCAGCGGGTAGCCGAAGGGCTTCGACTGGGCGTCTTTGAGAATCCGGTGGAAATGGAGCAGGTAGACGTTGGTTTTGGCAACCGCTATTTCGATGCGTTGAACCAATACTTCGACGGTAAACCCGCTACGGGGCCGTGGCAGGTATCGTTCGATGCGACCCGGTCACTCATGACCACCAATCAGCACATCTTCGTAGCGGCCAACGCCCACATCTCGTTTGACCTGCCGATTGTGGTGGCGGAGGTGTACGAGGGCAGGGACATCGAGCGGTTCAAGGGTGACTTCGAACGTATGAACAAGCTCTTCGACGGCATGTACACCCAGATGAACGACGACATTGGCCGGATCTTCAAACCGTTCGGGCTGGCAGTCGAACATCTGGCGCAGGAACTGATTGCGCTGGAGAACAAGGTGATGAAAGCCGGGCGTGATCTGGCCTGGGCCAAAAGTCTGGCGCTGCATCAGGCCCGTACGGACGAAGAACGCCGGCAACTGATCGCCGATCTGGAAGTGGAATCGGCCGACAGAGGCCGTAGTATTACTCAACCATTCGCGCTGATCGGTACGGTAACGGAAACCATTGCCCAACAGGAGTTTGGAACCGTAGCGCATAAAGTAGATGTGATGTTGCGTACTGCTTTATTACCTATTATACCCGAGCGCCTATGAAGCACAGCTTCCTGCTGTTTTTCCTGTTCATAAGCCTGATAGGGTCACTCAAGGCTGCGCCGGTTCGGTTTCAAGATCCGGTGCAGCCTTACGACCTGTTTAAGGCTAGTTCACTGCTGGAAGTAAAGGCAGGTAGTGTATCTATTGACCAATTGCTGAAAAATCCCGCCAGTTTCCGGTTTGTACCCACCCAACATGAGTTGATTAAACCATACCACCGGCAGCTAGGGTACTGGCTGCGGGTTGATATTACGAACGAAACCGACGAAGACCTGTTCCTGCATTTCGTTTACGCCGGTACAGAATACATCACCGTCTATGAAGTAGCTGACCGGCAAGTGCTGGCTGTGCATCACTTCGGTACACTTCAATCTGAAAAGACCTATACGTACCTGAAAAGCAACGAAGTATGCCCAACGCAGGTTCGGCGGGGGCAAACCCACACATTCTACGTCTACATGCAGGGCGTTTACACAACCGCCTGGCCTATTTTCTGCCGGTCAACGGATAACCTGCTGAATTACCTGCACCGAACCGATCTGTTTTACGGATTATATTACGGGTTTATCCTGATCATTATCGTGTACAGTCTGATTCTGTACGTTCGATTGCGCGAAACCGATACGCTGCGGTATGCCATCTGGGTGATTTTCATGGGGTTACAGTTAGCGCTGTTCCGGGGGCACACGAATGAATTCTTCTGGCCATCCAATCCGTCTATTGAACGGTACGCAACTGTACTGGCCGGTATCACTGGGTTGCTTCATATTCCTTTTACGCTGTCTTTTCTGCGGCTTCGCCAGCAGTCACCGCTGTTTTACAAAATAGGTATCGGCATATTTGTGCTTTATGCCATCGGTATACTGATAAACGTCGTAGCCGTAAGTTTACAGGAGCGGGCGGGGCGGCAGATTGACATTGTGCCACAGGTGGCCCTGCTGGAAGGTATCTTCAGTATCTCGGCCGGAGTTGTAACGTACCGGCGGGGTTTCCGGCCGGCCCTGTTCTACATCATTGGTAATGTGGTCTTTTTTGCGTCAATCTTTGTTTTTCTGGTATATGCTGCCGGTCGGCTGCCGCATTCATTCTGGACCTACAACAGCATTCACATCGGGTCCGGCGTGGAAATTATTCTGTTTACACTCGCGCTTACGTACAAGGTCAATCTGCTGAAGCGGCAGCAGGAGGAGGCCGTTCGGGAGCAGTTGCGGCTGTCGGAAGCCAACGAGCGGCTGGTGCAGGAGCAGAACGTGATGCTGGAAAGCAAAGTAGAGCAGCGAACGCATGAATTAAACCGGCAAAAAGAAGAACTACAGCATACCCTGAATCAGTTGAAAGCTACCCAGGCGCAACTGGTGCAACGCGAAAAAATGGCTTCGCTGGGTGAACTAATGGCTGGTATTGCCCACGAAATTCAGAATCCGCTCAATTTCGTTAACAACTTCGCCGAACTCAGCGTCGAAATGCTCGATGAGTTGACGGACGAACTTCAACACGACCGCCAGGAGGCCGCTACCAGTCTGATCGACGACATGAAACCTAATCTGCAAAAGATCGTCCATCATGGCAAACGGGCCGACTCGATTATCAAGAGCATGCTGGAGCACAGCCGTAGCAGTTCTGGTACCAAACAAGCAACCGACATCAATGCACTGGCGGATGAATACCTGCGGCTGGCGTACCACGGGCAACGGGCTAAAGACAAGTCCTTCAATGCCGAACTGGTCATGGACCTCGACAGGAATATGGGGACAGTCGAAGTAATGCCGCAGGAAATGGCCAGGGTGCTGCTGAATCTGTACAACAACGCGTTTTATGCCGTTGCCGAGAAAGCCCGGCAGCAACCGACCGGATATCAGCCGCAAGTACGAGTCAGTACGTATCGCGATAACGGTACGATTGACGTGCGGGTAAAAGACAACGGGACCGGCATCCCCCGCGAACTGCTTAACAAGATTTTTCAGCCCTTCTTCACCACAAAATCTACTGGTCAGGGGACGGGATTGGGGTTATCGTTAAGCTATGACATCATCACCAATGGTCACGGCGGGCAAATGAATGTGAACACCGAAGCGGGCCTGTTCACCGAGTTTATTATCAGCATTCCGGTGTCGAAATGAACGTAGGCTGGTTGATTAGCTGAATTGGATCTGGTGGGCAGAGCTACTTCATGCGGAGTAGCGAACTTAGTAAAGCTTCTATGTTCTCGACTGACTTCGCTCGGCCAATCACCTCTTTTCGGGCGTTTAGTAACACGTAGTAGGGAGGAAGATCGACACCGAATTTGCTCCACACGGTTGACGTCGGCTCAGTGGTATCGATGACCCGAAGCCAGGGTACGGTTTGTAAACCGGCAGCGTTTGTATCGTCCCTGGCTAAAACCCTGATTATTTCCAGACCCGACGGGTGATACGTTGCATAAAGTCTCCGTAGGGCTGGTTCCTGCTGCTGAAAAGGAACAAGATAGCTTACATGAAATTCCAGCAGTACGTATTTACTTTTGACCTTCGACAACGTCAACCGGTTGCCGGACACCATCGGTAAGGTGAAGTCGGGTGCTTTTATGCCCAGTCGCTGGCGCAACAGATGCTCGGTGATGCGTGCATAGGAAGGGTAAGCAGCAAAGGTGCTCAATTTATCCAGGAGCTTTACCGCTGTCGGGTGCGGTAGCATCGTATAGTTGCTGGCGAACAGATACCAACTGGCCCTGGTGAATGGGTTTGACTGAATCAGCCTGTCTACCTGCGTCGCATAGGCGTTGTCCAGTGAATCAATCTGTTGCTGTGATGGACTTGACGGAATTGTATCCTCCCGAAAAACGATCTCTCTTTTGTAAGAGGCCCGTACAGAATCTAACACATCGTCGAACTGCTTCCAGAGGTAATTTGTCGTCGATCCCCGCACTTGATAGGAAACAACAGCCCCGGAATCAACCGAAAGCTGGATGTGGGTTGAGTCAATAAAGAACGTAAGGTCGTTTTTGTGCCCTTCCACCCAAATGTAGGCCGGACAAGGTTCGGCGATGTTATGGACAAATCGTGCCCGCTGGTTATAGATTGATGTTGTGTCAATCAGGTTGGGTTGCCCTAAAGGCCTGGCCACCAACAGCACCTGCCGACCCTCCCAGGATGTTGGAAACGTGCAGTCAATGATGGTTGACTGTGCCCATAGCGAGATTGGGGCTAGCAAGAACGCGATAATGAGTAAGCCGGGAAACCGAGTGCGAAGCATGCGTTCGGGCAAAGAGGATTGAGCAAAATCTGGACAAAAAGCTTATTCAGATTGCTGTCGGTGAAGTCGTTATTACACGGCCAGTTCCACGCTGGGGTCCCAGAGCAAAAGTTGAAAGTCCACAACCTGATCGTTTTCCACCCGGACGCCTTCAGCTTCGAGCAATGCCTGCATGGCCGTAGGCAGACCAAAATGGTGCTTGCCCGACAGTACGCCAATCCGGTTGACGACGCGGTGCGCCGGTACGTCCGGGCGGTTATGGACGCCGTTCATGGCCCATCCGACCATCCGCGCTCCAGCCCGGAGACTTAGGTAGCGGGCAATGGCCCCGTAAGTCGTGACGCGACCCCGGGGAATTTCACGCACAACCCGGTACACTTCCTCGAAGTAATCTTTTTCCTCAAGCATGACGCTCGTAAGCGAGTTCGATCGGTCTGTACGGCACGTCTGACCGATCGAACTCGCTTACGAGCAGACGCGAAGTTGAAAAGGGATAAAAAATGGTAGGCACTGAAGGGCTGGTCTGTACGGCACGTCTGACCAGCCCTTCAGTGCCTACCAATCACTTCTCTTCAATTGCCTTGACCAACTGGCCGTACCAGGCTTCGCCATAGGCGCGGATGAGCGCTTCCCGGACAAACTTGTAAACTGGTACGTTGAGCTGTTCGCCAAAGCCACAGGCCGGGCTACAGATAGGCCAGCGGTCGTAGTTGAGGGCGTGAAACGCTTCGTATTTGGTGACGCGGATGGGGTACAGGTGGCAGGAGATCGGTTTCTTCCAGTCCACTTTGCCGTCGTTGTAAGCCGCTTCGATGCCGCATTTCAGAATGCCGCGTTCGTCCCAGGTCGCATACACGCACTCGCGGCCACCCACGGTCGTGGTGACGTAGCCGCCGTCGACGTCCTGTTCGTAGCGGCCGTTTTCTTCAATGGCTTTGATACCCTCGGGCGATAGATACGGTTTGATGTCGTCGTAAATCCGGTCCAGAATAGCCGGTTCGTCGGGTTCGAGCGGGGCGCCCAGATCGCCTTCCACGCAGCAAGCCCCTTTACATTTATCGAGATTGCAGACGAAGAACTTTTCGGCTACGTCGTCGCTGATGCAGGTGTTTTCGATTAAAATCATAGCTGGTCTACACGCCCGCTTCCTATCCGGGCGTGGTACGTCACCGTGCCAATACCACCGAGCCGCGTAAAGGCGCGATGTCGGGCGACAGTTTCAGTACGTAAATATACATCCCAGCCGGCAAAGGTTGGTCATTGAGCAGACCATCGAACGGCTTTTTATAACCGTCACGTTCGTGGAAAACCACCTCGCCCCAGCGATTGAAAATGGTAACCTGCGCACTGGGATAGGCTTCGATGCCGAACAACTGCCACGTATCATTGATCTGGTCATTGTTGGGCGAAAAGATGTCCGGAATGCCCAGCCGGGCGCGGATCAGTACGCGCACCGTCGCTTCAGCTACGCAGCCGTTCGCATCGGTTACGCTGACCCGGTAAGTTGTGTCCCGCTCGGGATTGGTTACGGTAGCCGTCGCCTGCGTGGGGCCGCTCAGCCAGGTCAGCGGTTGCCAGCGGTACTGAAACGGGCCGTTACCGCTGACAACGGCTTCGAGCGTAATGATGCTCTGTGTGCCCGCCGTAACCTCGCTGGGTAGTTGAATTGCAGGTACAGCATTCACCCGAATGGTCTGGGTGGCGGTGTCGCCGGGGCATCCGCCCGGACTGGTCGAGCGATAAACGATCTGGTGCGTACCGACACCCGCCTGACGGGGTGAAAACGACGTACCACTGACGCCCGGCCCGCTGAAAGAGCCCCCGGTTGGGGTGCCGCTTAGCGTAACAACGGGGCCATCGGTTCCACAAATGGCCGCCAGTGGTGCCATGGTGGGTTTAATGCGGGGCTGAACGGTAAGTTTTAATACGTCGGAGGTGTCGCGGCAACCGCCCGCATTAGCCACAATAACGGCGTAATCCCCCGCCTGTTTCGCAAAAAGGGTTGTGCTGGTTGACCCTGCAACATCGACACCGTTGAATTGCCACTGGTACGTAGCGCCCCCGCCAGCGGTCAGTCGGAGGGAGTCGCGTTCGCAGATGACGCCGGATGTGGGCGTCAGCGTTGCCGTGGGGCGCGGAGCCTGGGTCAGCACGACGGTGTTGCTGGTGGCTGTACAGCCGGTAGAATTATCGCGAATCTCGACCGAATAGCTACCGGGCTGGTTCACAATCCGGTTGCGTTCGGTAGGGCCGCCGAGTGCCGTTCCGTCGCGGAACCAGTTGTACGTGACCGGCAGGGTCGACGCCCGCAGAGTGACCGTATCAGAAGGTGAACAGAGAGCGGTTTTGGTGGGCTGCTCAAGCTGAACGGTTTGCTCAAACAACCGGGCGGTCAGCGTGCGCGATTTGCTGGTCTGGCCGCAGTTGTTCTTGTACGAAACCACGACGGTGTACTCACCTGCCTGATCGACCGTTAGTTTGGGCTGCGTAGCGCCGTTGATGTTGGTACCGTTGCGTTGCCACTGGTAATTCAGATCCGGATTTGGTTCGGCCGAAAACGTCGCTGTTCGACCCTGACACAGCAGGGCTACGTCGGCTGCTACGGGATAGGTTTCGATGGTAGCAACGGGTTCGGGCGGGATGTTGTTCGGGCAGTCGACGGCTACGAGCTGGTAGTCCTGTCGGGTTTCCCCGATCTTCTGGCCATTCCGAAATTCCTCCACCCTGACCGTGAAGATAAATCGACCTTCGCGGTTCGCCGTCACGGTCAGGATACCGGTCTGCGGATTCAACTGGATCGCTGGATTCCCGGGGATAGGGTTATTGGCTGAGTAGCCGCCGTTGAACGTGATCGTTGAAAATGGCCCGGGAATCAGGGCGTTGGTGTACAGGTTGTTAATCGTCGTTACGTTGCCACGCAGGGGTGTAGTGAACGAATACTGAAGCCGGTCGCCATCGGGATCGGTGGCTGCGCACGAAAACGTAAACGGTTTATTAACGCACATGTAATCGGCGTTAATCGGAATAAATTGGGGCGATGAGTTTCGGGTTGTAGCCCCCGTGATCGGCGGAAATTCCAGGTAATACGTAAAGCCGACCTGGGTGCCGTTTAGATTCGTGATGCCGCCACTCCGGCAACAGTCCTGGTTGGAGAGGTAGTAGCCCGCCGGGTCGGTATAGCGACTCGGGTCCAGACGGATTTCCCGCTGGTATTCGACAATACCCCATTGCACATTCTGCGCGCCGGTGGGGCAACTGGTGTTCGTGATCGGGACTTTGGTCAGGTTGTCCTTACTCGTGATCGGCGTCGTGATGGACAACGAATCCATCAACTGATTGTCACGCTTGCGGAAAATAACGAACAGGAGTCTCGGCGTGATGGGCTGCGTTCCGCGGTCCAGATCGTAGTAGTACGTGAGTTTGATGAGAAATCGTCCCGGCTCACCATTGACGTTGGTCATCTGCATGTGCCCACCGATGATGTGGTTTGCCCGTGCGGTAAAAGAGAGCGTAATCGTCAGCAGCACCCCGATAAATCCAATCCACAACGCTCGATTCATAGTTGAATAATTTGACTAATAAGCTGATATATAGCTGATTGTTGTTGACCAGTCAGCGCATCCAGCGAGGTTAAATTACAAATAAGCCGCTTACACTACCGACTAAATCAATGGAACGGTCGGGCTTGACAACCGGATATTTACTGGACGGTGGGTAACACAAAAGCCGCTGGTAAACGTACCGGCGGCTTTTGTCAACTTCTTGTTATCGTACTGGCTGAATCTTTATTCCGTTGGCTTCACAATCTTAATTTTCTGACCCTCCTTGACGCCGACGTCGGTCAGGGAATTCCACTCCTGAATCTGCTCAATTGTCACGTTGTATTGCTTAGAAATACGGAACATCGTTTCGCCCTTCTCGACGGTGTGGTAGATCACGTCCTGCTTAGGTTGCAGCGCCGACCGCGACGGCTGCACAATCCGGCCACCGGGTGTCAGCTTCACCGTCAGTTGCTGACCCACCGCCAGCCGGTCGTCGACGGTCAGGTTGTTGAGCGACAGCAGTTCGTCGACGGTCAGGCCGTAGAGTTTCGAAATGCTGTAGTACGTCTGGCCAGCTTCAACCGTGTGTTTGTTGTTGCTGCTTGCCGTACTGGTCGATGGCGTAACCGTCGGGCGCTCGGTCGGCGTCACGGAAGGCGATACCGGCTTGGGCTCGGGCTTCGATGGAGTTGTTACGTTCGGAGACGATTCCGCCGGACGCGTTTCCGTTTTTGGGGTGTTTACGGCTACATCTTCGGTAGGCCGTGTCGTAACGGGGCGGCTGGTAGTACCGGTCGGCGTAACGGGGGGCTGCTCTACGCCCTTACCCTTGTCGATCTGCGCGAAAGGCGATTCTTCTTCCGCGGGTTGGGTTTTAGCCTGCACCGTCGAGGTTACCTTGGTCGCAGGCGCCGGGCGGGTGGTCGCTGACTGGCTGCGTTCCGGCGTACTGGTCGTCGTAGCGCGGTTCGGAGTCACGTCGGTGGATTCCGTAACCGGCGCTGAGTCCGGGGTCCGCACAATCACGATGCGCTGCGATCCGTCCGGTTCCGTTGTCCGGTTGCTGGTGGACGTAGTGGGTGTACTGCTTGGGAAGCCACCGGTCGATGCCCGGGATGAGGGCGTTGTTTCGGCTGGTCGCTCCGTACGGGTAGGTGGCGGAGTGGTACGCGCCGAAGTCGGCTGTTCGACCGTAGCGGGCTGTGAATCCGGCGACTGATCGTCGGGGCTGATGCCACCCGTTGCGAGTTTTGGCTGGTAAAGTTTCCGCTCCGAGGCATTCCGTGGTACGTTGGTGCTGCCGCTTACCGGACGGCTCGGCCCGTTGTTCATAGCCACGTCAGGCCGGGCCACGTCAGGCCGACCAGCGGGCGTTGGGGTTTTGTCGTAGACCGGCGGGGTCGGCGAGTTGATGATCTCGATGGGTTTGCTGGCTGGTCGGCGTTCGCGGAGCCACATTACCCGACCAACGGCCAGCTTCTGCACCCGGTCGAGCCGGTTGTAGCGCATGAGTTTCTTCAGCCGGATGCCGTAGCGCTGCGAGATCGAACGGGCCGTTTCGCCTTCGCGGACGTTGTGGAACGGTACCAGTGCTTTCTTCCGCTTTTTGGCCAGGTAGTACACGTCATTGACGATAACCGGATCGCGTTCGCTCATGTCGTTGTAGCGCAAAAAGCTCGACAGGCTGATTTTAGCTTTGCGGGATAGCGAAGCCGCGTTGTCTCCTGCCTGCGCCTGAATCCCCGGCAGACCGTTGATTTCGTACAGTACCGGGTCATTTTTAGAGCCCTGGCCGATATTCACCCGCCGAAGCACCGGAAACCCTACGTCGTTCTGGACAAACTCCGGCGTTTTCTTATCACTGACGCTGACAATCTTCTGCCGAATGTCATTGATCTGGTTACTGGCCACGGGTATAGCCATGACGTACGCCTTGTCGTTGGGAATCACTTCGGCCGCCAGCCAGCGGTTATACTTCCTGATCTCATACTCATCGACGCCCAGCTCGGCCGCTACCGACTGGATGGTACGTCCACCGCCGTTGGGGTATTCCAGCAGCGCAATCGTATTCGTTGAGCGGTGCGTGGGCAGGGCGCTTTCAATGGCAATTTTGTGGGCAAAGAAGCGCAGGATATAACGGTCAGTGCGACCGTCGAGGGTGATTTCGCGGGCGTAGGACCAGTCCGGGGGAATCAGTTTGGCAATGCCCCCTGCGCCGAGGTAATACGAGTAAAGCGACGCCACCCAGTTGTTGAACTGAGCGTTGTTTTTCTTGATGTATTTGGCAGCCCCACGAGTCGACGCCGTGATGCTCTTGCGCTCGTCAACGTCGTCGTCGACACGCAGGCCGTGGTCCATAGCTGTTTCGCGCTTGAACTGCCAGAAACCGACGGCCATCGATGATGAAACAGCATCGGGCGTGAGGGAGCTTTCCTGCACGGCTAGGTACTTGAAATCGGTGGGTACGTCTTCATCGACCAGAATGGCTTCGATAATGGGGAAGTACAGCACAACCCGGTCGAGTTTGGCGTTCCAGTACTGCCGATTCGACAGCAGGGCGTTCACGTCCTGTTGAATAATGCGACGGGCGCCATTGTCCAGGCGCACCGAAATATCGGCAAAGGTTACGCGGTCGGGAATGGGGGGGGCGGCTATCTGGGCCAGCGCAGCCACGAGGCTTACCAGGAACAGCAGCGGGGTTAGGACCAGTTTTTTCATAAGCTTGCAATCACGGTCAAAGTCATCAAATTTACTTGGCGTCACAGTTTACGGATCACGAACAGTCCGTCACGAATCGGTAGCAGCACATTTTCCACACGCGGATCGTCCTGAATTTTTTGGTTGAAGTCCAGCACGGCCCGCGTCTCCTTATCCGATGGTTTCACCGGTTCGACCACCTTACCACTCCACAGCACATTGTCGGCCAGCAGAAACCCACCCGGCCGCACCTTGTCGATCACCAGGTCAAAATATAGCGCGTAGTTCAGTTTGTCGGCGTCGATAAACACCAGGTCGAACGTATCGGTAAGCGTGGGAATAACATCCGCAGCCTGCCCGAGCCGGAAATCAATTTTCGAGCCCAGCGGGGACTGCTGCCAGTAGGAGCGGGCAAAGTCTTCGAGTTCTTCGTTGTTGTCGAGTGTAATCAACAGGCCGTCGTCGGTCAGTCCTTCGGCCAAGCACAGCGCCGAGTAGCCGGTATACGTACCGATTTCGAGAACCCGCCGGGGACGGATCATCCAGGAAAACATGGAGAGGAGCCGCCCCTGAACATGACCCGACAACATTCGGGGCCGCAGCACATGGGCGTGGGTGTTGCGGTTCAGTTGGCGCAGCAGGTCGCTTTCGGGCGAGGTGTGCGCATCGGCATAAGCAGCGAGAGCGGCAGGTAAAAAATTCATTCGGTAACCCAGGCGTCACCGCCTGGGCGATGATACCAATGGGGGGTGGTTTGGGTAAAATTACAGTTTTCTGGTAAACGACTGCATTTTACCGCCTGGTATACCCGAAAAATTAGTTTTTGGATGCAATACCGGACTTTGAGTTACTGGCTGTTCGCTATTGAATTGATACAGGAATAAAAGTAGCCTATTGGCTAAGGGCCAGCAGCCGGCATCCAACAACCCATTATTCTTCAAACGCCACCCCGCGCAGCATATCGAGCGACACGTACTGCAACGCCCGTTCGTGGGTGCAGGCCAGCAGAACCGGGGGCGCTACGCCCGCGTCGTAGGCTTCCTTCCAGCGCAGGGCGCACAGGCACCACTTATCGCCAGGTTTCAGGCCGGGAAAGCGGTATTCGGGGCGGGGTGTACTGAGGTCGTTGCCCCGGCTGCGGGTAAATGTCAGAAACGCTTCGGTCATGATGGCGCAGACGACGTGGCGACCCTGGTCTTCCTCGTCCGTGCGGCAGAAACCATCGCGATAGAAGCCGGTCATAGGGCTGGTGCAGCAACTGCCAAGCTCGTGGCCAAGTACGTTTTTAGGCATGGGTTTGTGGTTTGTAGTTCGTTGTTTGTAGTTGGTGGTGTTTGAAAGTTATGGGTTAGTGGTTTTGGCATTCCCTGAACTACAAACCACGAACCACAAACCCCACCCTTCAGACCCTGTTTTTGGAGTCAATAATAATCGTTACCGGCCCGTCGTTCAGTAGCGAAACCTTCATGTCGGCCCCAAATTCGCCGGTCTGGATCGGCTGGCCAAGATCGGCCGATAGTTGCTGAATCATCTGTTCGTACAGCGGGATGGCTACGTCCGGTCGGGCGGCTTCGATAAAGCTCGGTCGGTTGCCTTTTTTGGTGCTGGCGTGAAGCGTAAACTGGCTGATGAGCAGGATGTTGCCATTGATGGCTTTCAGGTCGAGGTTCATCTTTCCCTCGTCGTCGCTGAAAATGCGCATGCCGACAATCTTCTTGCTCAGCCACTCAATATCCTCCCGGGTATCGGTGTGGGTAATACCGAGCAACACTAAAAATCCCCAGTTGATCTGACCTTTGATCTGCCCGTCGATGGTGACGGAAGCCTGCGATACGCGCTGAATGACGGCGAGCATGAACGTAGTACACGGTTATTTGACGCCCTCAATATACGCCGACGGTTCCAGTGGATAATCACCGAAAGCTGACTGGTCGAAATTATACCGATCCCAGTGGGGGATAGCTGATGTTTTATAATCCTGGATAACGATGCCGCGAAAACCAGCTTCGTTAAACTGTTTGTTTAGGAAAACCGGATCGTAATACCAGCGGTTGTTCTCGCGGCTCAGCCGCAGATACCACTGGGGTGACAGCCGATTGATGAGCTTTTGTAGAAAAACGCAGGCCGCTTTTCGATACCTGAACCCAGCGCCGGCCGGGGTGCCGTCAACGTATAGGCCTCGCCGTGCTACATCCGCTACGCGCAGGGCCGTGCTGGTCATCAGCGGATCGGCCAGGAATTCGAGCAGGTCGCCGTTGAGATCGCGCAGGTGCGTTAGGTTATATGCCTTCGATTGCAGAACCATGCCCATTTGCCCACCCGATACGGGCCGAACCGCCTGGTCGATTACGTTCAATAGCGCCCACTGATACCGGTGAAAATGGTCGGTGGTGGGGCTTTGCTGGTAGGTATCGAGCCAGGTCAGGTAATCCTGGGCAAAGAAAGCCAGGTCGGGTGTCGACAGGCGACAGACCCCACCCGGCTTCAGCACCCGGTACATTTCCCGCGCCACCCGGTCGCCGTCGGCAACGGACAGGTGTTCCGCTACGTGGAAGCTATACACGTTGTCGAATGTCTGATCCGGAAAGGGCAGGGGTTTCGCCAGGGATAGGTTGATCAGATTTGGCTCGTCAGGATAGGGCAGCGACGTATAACGAACATGGCTCCACTCCCTGGCCAGTACCCGCCGTTCGGGTACGTAAAACAGCGATTCCGTACGCCAGATAAGGAGGTTTTTTTGTCCATACGAATTCGTTACGAGTTGCATAGAGAACGTTGGGTTACGGATTGGCAGATGGTGGTAAAGCGTTGGGCAAACTGGCCGATGCGTTGCTGATACGTACGCTCAGCCGTGGCTTCCGTGCTCGAATCAGGCCCGGGTTTAAGCGACGGCCAGTACGTTTCAAGACATTCAGCGAGGGCATTGGCCGAGTGCGGATCAAACAAGGTGGTTTGTGGGGTGATCTGCTCATGGTGCATCGGGATGTCGGACGCAAAGACCCGTTTGCCCAGCGACCGGCAATCTTCCAGCAGGGCACTCCATCCTTCAAACAACGATGGTTGTACAATGGCCGCAGCCCCGCGCATCAACTGCACCTGATCAGGACGGGGCAGCAGCCCAAGAATGCGAATGGCACTGTCGAGCCGGTGTTCGGTGATGAACTGCTGTAATTGCTGAAAGTAGGCCGGCGCGCGGTAGTCGTGCGGGGAGCCGGTGCAGACGAGTACCAGATCGTCTACCCCCCGCTGCCGGAGCAGGCGAATGGCCTCAAACAGCAGGGCGTGATTCTTATGCTTCCAGAACTGACTGGGAAACAGCAGGTATTTTTCCGGTAAACCATATTGCTGGCGGTACGTTGCTACGTCCGGTTCGGACCAGTGCTGGTCGAGGTACATCGTGAACGGCAATACGGCCACTTTATGAGCATAAGCCGGATACAAGCGTACCGCATCGGTATAGCTAAACTGATTGCTGACGATCACCGTATCGGAAAGGCGCATCAGACGCTCAAAGACCCGATTACGAAACGCGATTTCCTTCGCCGGAAAAAACTGGGGCAGGTGAACGTGCTGAAAATCGGTGATCCAGCTTACCTGCCGAACCGACCGGTGCGGGGCAATGATGTCATTGGCCGGAAAGATCGCATCAATCCGCAGCTCTCGTAACAAACGCGGAAAATCATTCGTCGGATAAGCCAGCTTCCGTTCTAAAATGGCTTTACGGAGTACGTAACGGAGTCGATTGGACCATTCGGGGCGTAACGAAGGAAAATAATCGAGTGCATAAAGGCCCTGAACATATGGCCGTACGGGTTGATAATGATCAGGGCTGTGTTGTTCCCGGCGCAGCAGCAGGTGGAAGGCGGCCTGTTGGTCGGGAGGGAGCAGGCTGTTACCGTACAACAATCCCTGCTGGTAATGAACCCCGGCTATCCATCGTGCATTGCCGTAGCCGATCAAACCAATGTTGTTCATGCGTGCGCCGGTTATAAGGTAGACAACAAAGACAGCGCCTGCGCCAGTCGTCGACGCAGCCGGACTTTCAGATTCAGCAGGCCCCAGCGCCGACGAAGTAGCCAACTGTTGCGCTCAAAAAAGTCCAGCAGCCGCATCCAGCCCAATACCGGCCCATGAAACAGTTGCTGGTGGATTTGCTCTATCTCCGTAAAACACCTTTCCGGATCGCGGCTGCTGATACCCCGTTCGCCGAATAAGGCCACGACTTCCGGTACCACCTGACAGGACAAACCCGCGAGCGCCAGCCGGAGGTGCAGTTCGCGATCGGCCGCGATTTGCCAGGCAGGGTTGTAGCGGAACTGCTCAAAAACCGAACGATGATAGAATGTCCCCTGATGATGCAACCGGCATTGCAGCCAGTAGGGTGAGCCGAATTGAGGGTGCATTACGTAGCCCTGCTCGGCATACTGAACGCTGCCCGCCACCACCTTCGCCCGGGTTTCGGTCATGACGTTGCTTATGGTCGCCAGGGTGGATGCGTCGCGAAGCTGGTCGTCGCAGCCCATAAAGTACAACCATTGTCCGCGAGCTTGCTCAATGCCAGTGTTCATGCTGGCGTAAAGGCCCAGACCCGGGCAGACCAGCAGGTGAAGCTGGGGCAGTGCGCTTTTATAGCCAGCAAGAATGGACATAGTACGGTCACGACTGCCTCCATCGACAACGATCACCTCATAGTCCCTAAACACCTGTTTGGTCAGACTACGGAAGCAGCGATCGAGGGTTGATTCACCGTTGAGTACCGGAATGATGATTGAAACTAATGGAGCGTACACTAACCAAACATACTATACGATTACGCAAGTAAAGCAAATTTCTGCTTTGTAACCTACTCGGCGTTGAGTTAACGGTAACTCAATAATATACTTTTACTTCAATACGACAAGAGTAGTTACGTATAGCTAGCTGGTTTCCTTCAATTCATCAACATCTGGGGGCGTAATCTGCGTAGGGATTACGCCCCAAACAAGTCATGTGCTGCTTAAGGCCGGTAATCGAAGTACACCCGGGCGATTTTGCCAGCCTCAATTTTGTACGTTACAATGGAGTTGACTACGCGGCCATCCGAGCGGCCCGTTACTTTTTCGGCCAGCACGACCGTATTGCCAACGGACAACTGACTGATCACCTCGCAATGAACACCGGGATTTTTGGCAAAAAACTGGGCGTAATACTGTTGAAGCTCCTGCCGGGATTTGAACCGCTGTGTCAGCTTATCCGGAAAGACGTACAACCGGGTGGTGTCGCTGTAAGGAGCGGCAAAAGCCTCGGCATCGTGCCGGTTCCAGGCGTCTATCTGCTGCTGAACCAAGCGTTCCGGCGTGGGAGCATTGCTCGTTTGTCCGGCTGCCATGTTGGCTAGCAAGAGCATTCCAACTATTACCAGTAATTCTGCCCGTAACATCAGATTGTTTTACGTTTATTTGATCTTCTCAGCCCGCCAGCCTTCCTGTCCGCCAACTCGATACGCTGCGTGGATGGTTCGCCCAGTTTGATCTTTACGGAAAATCAGCTCATCAGTCCCGTCGAAGCCGCCCGCGTCGCTGTACTGGATAAAGGTCGTATCGGATTGGGGGATCAGTTCGAACCGGGGGCGAAAGGGGATGTTCCCGATCAGCGTATCGCCGGCTTGACTGATGGTGAGTACACGGTTCGGGTCGATTTGGTAAACGCCGACCATGGCCCTGTAGCTGGTTGGGTTAATGGCAACGGCTTTCGGCCGGTCGGGGAGCTTCGTGGACTGTGAACTGGCCAACTGCCACTGCCCGCCTACCTTAACGTACACCGCCGTGTTGAGGCCACGGTCTTCGCGGTTCAGGGCCTTAAGGTAAAAGATCGTACGCGAAAAGCGGATGGCGGTGTGATTGCCGTAGATGCGCAACGGTTCGTTGATCCGTTTCAGGTCCGCCCGCTGACGCGCCAGTCGGCCGGCAGCCGCCAGTTCCAGGTATTCCTGACGCGTATCTACTTTACCAAAACCGTGGATAAACGTGAAGCCCTCGGCCAGCAGGCGGTCAAGCGTTGCCCGGTCCCGCCGGACCAATGCTTCGGTTATTTCACGCTCAACGGCTTCAACCGCCTGAATGGCCTGGGATACGGTTTGCCCATGTAGCCGGGGCATGGTGCCGCCGAGCGTAGCGATCAGCACAAGTACGATTTTCATAGCGGTTCTCCGTTTAATTGTACCGTGGGGCGTATCACTAAGTCGCCGACGCTACGATCAGGGGTTGCTCATCAACGTCACGCTGCATGGGCTGCCGTTTCCAGTACGTCAGTGAGCGCCATACCCATTCCAGCGGTCCCATGCGAAAATACCGGAGCCAGATAGCCGAAAAGAGGATCTGGAATACCCAGATACCCGCCACAACGTAGTAGAGCTCATGAAAAGCCAGCTTGCCGTAGTAGCCCAGGCCGTAGCCGTAGAAAATCAGCGTACAGATCATCGACTGCATCAGGTAGTTACTGAACGCCATCTGACCAACGTTCGCCAGCGCCTGCATCAGCCAGGGCACTACGTTGGAGCGGAAGAGCAGGAGCAGCAGACTGGCATGACCCAGCGCCGTAGCGGCACGGCGAATCTGATACAGGGCCTGAAACGGAAACGAATCAGAGTCAATAACCCGACCCGGGTTTTTGACAAAAGCAACCTGATCCTGAAACGCCAGCCACCCCAGGGTGAGGCCGATGCCGTAGCCGGCGATGAGCGTTATGACGTACAGGCGGGTTGGTAACTTGTTGGAAAAGAAACCCAGTTTAAACAACGCCATACCGATGAAGATCATAGCCAGCGCATCCCAGATGTAATCGTGGTAAAATTTAGTCGACTCAAATTTGACGTTAATCGGCATCAGAAAGGTAAACACCGTTGCGTAGCTCCCCCGCATGTTGGTGATAATCTCGGCATCTTTTTTCGGATCAGGTTTTACCCGTTTCTCCAGGGCAACCCAGGCTTCTTTGGCTTTCGTCTGCTCCGGCGTCAGCTTCTTTTTCTGCTTTTCGAGTTGCAGAGCGGTCAGGTAGCCTTGCCGGTTTTGCTTGGTTTCCAGTCCCTTCATCAGTCCTTTTCCAAACAGAATAACAATACACAGTCCGGCGATGAGTAACAGGCGGACCGGTTTCATCTTCCGGAACGGAAATAACAGTAAGCCGCAGATACCGTAGGTGTAGAGGATATCGCCAGGCCAGAGCAGAATGAACGCGTTGAATAGCCCAAACACCACCAGCCAGAGCGTCCGGCGGTAGTAATAATCAGCCACCCCGTAGAGGTGATCCGGCCGGTCGGGTTTGGCCAGAAACAGCAGGGCGCTGGCCCCAAACAGCATGGAGAACAATGCCCGCATCGTGCCCTCAAAAATCGTCGATACCACGGCATTGGTTTGGTAATCGATATGCGCTGAGGGCAGGCTTAGCAGGGTAACCGCGTGGGTGAACGGCAGACCAAAATACGGAATGTTCATCAGCAGAATGCCCAGCAAGGCAAAACCCCGGATGACGTCGATGGTTTTGATGCGCTCCGTGCGCAGTACAGGACGGATAGTCGGGCGCTCCGGCGCTTCGTCGGCCGTGAGAGAAAGGGTAACGGTTTCCATGTTGACAGATTAAGATTCTGTAAAGTAACGTACTGTCAATCAAGGATTACTGCGTAGTTCTACGCCATATTCGTCCCACGGTCTGGTTTTTAGGGAACGGTAAAACAGGTGGTGCCTTAGCGCTGAGCGTTATACGCACAACCTTCCGGGCAGAACTCAACCGGAATCACGACGTTGACGCGTAGCGGATGCCCGTCCTGAGCGCCGGGTTGCCAGCGGGGCATCAACCGTACTACCCGCAACGCTTCGTTGATGAAGTCTTCCCGCCGACCGTAGTGCAGCCGAATGTTGGACAACGCCCCGTCTTTTTCAACCGTAACCTGAACGAAAACCCGGTCACGAATCCTCTCGTTCAGGGCCGTAGCCGGATACCGAACGGATGTGCGCAGATAGTCCCGCAGGGCATCAATACCACCCGGAAACTGAGGGGGCGTTTCCACAATCATGTAGGCCGTTGTATCCCGGTCCCATTTGTTGGCAGATTCGGCGGATTGACCAATAACAAGCAGTGGCTTGATGGCGAGAACAAGGAGGAACAGGACCGTACGCATGATTAATGGATGCGAGCTGCGCCTGTTTTGCACAACGATAGCCGCGCTACCGTAGCGCGGCTATCGTTTTACGATTATAATTCTGCCAGCAGGGCGTCGGCGATGAGGAAGTAGACACCAATGCCGATCAGGTCGTTGGCGGTGGTAATAAACGGCCCCGAAGCCACAGCCGGGTTGATACCAATTCGATTCAGAAGGAGCGGAGTGACCGTACCCATGAAGGACGCCAGCAGTACGACCGCCAGCAGCGACATAGCGACAACAAAAAACAGGCGCGGTTCGCCAATGAGGAAGGTGTACGTACCGGCAATCAGCCCAACCACCAGCCCGTTGATGATCGCGACCAGCAGGGTACGCAGCAGCCGCTGGCCCAGCGTAGCGTTCAGGCCGGACGTATCGGAGAGGCTTTGCAGAATCAGCGATGAGGTCTGAATACCGACATTACCGCCCGTTGACCCGATGATGGGAATGAAAGCCGCCAGGGCCGCAATTTTGCCCAGTTCGCTCTGAAACCCGTTGATGACCGTAGCGGCCAGCAGACTGCCGACAGCCCCGGCCACCAGCCACGGAAGCTGAACCTTCGACCGCGCCCAGATGGTGTCGTCTTCTTCTACCTCACCCGACAGACCCGAAATGACCTGAATGTCCTCTTCGGCCTGTTCGGTGATTAAGTCCACAATATCATCAATGGTGATCCGACCCAGCAGACGTTTCTGCACGTTAACCACCGGCACAGCATCCAGGTCATATTTCTGCATGACTTCGGCTACCTCAGCCGCCGGGCGGTACGTCTCCACGTATACGATGTCGTCGTCGTAAATGTCGGCGATCCGGGCGGTTTTGCGGGCCAGTACAATTTTCTTGAGCGATACCAGGCCCAGTAGTTTACCCAGATCATCAACCACGTAGACCGCGTACACGTTTTCTACGTTTTCGGCCTGATCGCGAATCTCCTCAATGCAGGCGTTAACGGTCAGATTAACGCTAATCTTAATCAGCTCCTTCTGCATCAGACCGCCCGCTACGTCCTCGTCGTAATGGAGCAGATCGAGGATAAAGCGGGCCTGTTCGCGGTCTTCGAGCAGCGCAATGACTTCTTCCCGCACCTGAATGGGCTGCTCATTCAGTACGTCCACGGCGTCGTCGGAATCCATCTGGTTGATGAACGGAGCGAGTTCTTCCGACGTAAAGGTTTTCAGTAAATCGACGCGTACGGTTGGATCGAGGTTGGAAATGATTTCAGCCCCTACGGTATGGTCGAGAAGGTTAAGTAAATAATGGGCCTGGTCCGTATCGAGTTCGTACAGAATCCCCGAAATATCAGCCGGATACAGGTCTTCCATCTCAACCCGGAGCGTCGTGTCGTCTCCGGCTTCGATGGCCGTCTGGATACGTTCAAGGTATTCTTTGGTAAGTTCGAATGTCATTTTGAAAGGGAAGAAAGGGGAAGAGGGATAAAGAAGGAAAGGGTGGGGAAATGCCCGGTCCCTTTCGTCCGTTATCCCTCTTCTCCCTTTCCTCCGCCCGGCGGCCCGGCTTTTTCCATCAACTGCGTCAAATCCACAAAATCGGCCACACTCAGTTGTTCGGCGCGTTTATCCATGAAGGGGCTGTCGGCTGCGGCCTCCGTTAAACCTAAAGGTTTGAGCGCGTTCCGCAGGGTTTTCCGGCGCTGATTGAACCCGGCTTTGACAACCTGCTTAAATTTTCGCTCGTCGCAGGCCAATTGGTCAACCGCATTGCGCCGGAGCGTAATCACGCCCGAATGCACCTTGGGCGGTGGATTGAACACCCCCGGCTCCACCGTAAATTCATAGTGAATGTCGTACCAGGCTTGCAGCAGTACGCTTAAAATGCCGTAGTCTTTGTTGCCCGGCCCCGACGCAATGCGCTGGGCCACTTCCCGTTGCAACATGCAGACGACCTCCGGTACCTGGTCCCGGATGTCGAGAATGCGGAAGAAAATCTGGCTGGATATGTTGTATGGGAAATTGCCGATAACCGCAAACGGTTCATCCCCGAAATAATCGGGCTTCAGGTTCAGGAAGTCGCCTTCGATGATGCGGTTTTCGAGGGCGGGTACGGTTTCGCGGAGGTACACCACCGATTCGTGGTCAATTTCGACGACCTTGATGCTGTAGGCGGTTTGCGGTAGGAGAAACTGCGTCAGTACGCCCGTTCCCGGTCCAATTTCCAGTACGTTCCGGTAGTTACCATGCCCGCTCAGCAACTCGGCAATGCGCCGGGCAATGCTCAGGTCTTTCAGGAAATGCTGACCAAGATTCTTTTTGGGCTTTACGTACACGGGACCACGGGTTAAATACGGGCGCAAAGGTACGGCTTTACCCTGTTTTTCCCGCCGATGGTCAGAAAGCTTTCCGGTTTACTGTAACTGATTCAGCAGTTTTTGGGCGTCGTTCCGATACGGATGGTTCGGACTGGCCGAGATCTGGTTCAGCAATCGTTTGCCGGGAGCTGGCTGATTCAGTTGCAGATAACTTAACGCACTGTACCAGTCGGCGGCTTCGCGCAGAGGGGCCTTTACCTTATTCAGTACGCGCAGCGCCTGTTCGGGCTGACCGTTTCGCAGGTAGCTCAATCCGGTGTAAAACTGCCGGTACGTATCGAGTCGCCGGTTCGTCGCTGCGTTGGCAGTCGTAGTGGCCGATTCCGTCGGGGCTGCACCAAACAGCGGCTCATCGTCTGCTACGGCCGTATCGGTGGTCGGGGCCGGTGCGTCGGCCGGGCGGGGTTTGGTGGCCTGGGGCCGGACGCGGCTCAGCAGGCGCAGAGCGGCAGCCGGGTCATCGTTGTCAAGCGCGTCGATGGCCGACCGGAGTTCAGCCGGGGCTTGTCCCGCCAGGCGGGGGCGATCGTTGAGATACGGTCGGCTCTGTTCGCGCGTACTGGGCGTTACGGTGGGTACGGAAGTTTTTTCAGGTTCGGTCGTCGGCTCGGCCGGGCGGGTTGGTGTGGGTTCAGTACGCTGCACAACAACCGGTTTTTCGTCTGTTGTCTGGCGGAGTGAGAACCAGATGCCAAGGCTAAGCACAACCGTGCCGATGGCCGCGGCTGCGAGCCATACGGGGCGGAACGAGCGCCGACCGACCGACTGGTCGGTAGGGAGCGGCATCACCCGGCCGTCCTGATCGGCTGGTGCACTCGGTGTTTCATTCGCTGCCTGACTACGTAACTGCTGGTTAATGGCTTCAACCGTTTCGCGGGTACGTAGCTGCTGGTAATTTTGAATGAATGAGCGAAACCACTCCACCTCAGCCGCAAAATCGGACTCGTTGCGTAGCCGCTCTTCAAGGGCCTGTTTTTCGGACTCCGTCAGTTGGTTATGAAGGTACGCATCAATTTGCGCGTAGTCCGCTTCGCTAAATGCCATCACTTGACAACATGTTTAGAGCCCCGGATTGTCGGAGCTGTTTTATGGCTTTGTATTTTAGATTATAGACGTTTCGTATGTCAGACTGCATCCGCTCGGCCACCTCCTTGTCCGACAGTTCCTGGAAGTAGGATAGCTCGATAGCGATGCGTTGTTGCTGCGGCAGTTGTTCTACGGCCTGCCGCAGTATTTTTTGGTAATGACGGCTGGTTTCGTCGTCCATCAGGGCTTCTTCCACACTCGCCTGGGGATCGGTGAGGGTCGGATTCCAGTCGGCCCCGGTCCAGTCCATGGTATTGGTAGTCCGGAAGGTTTCCTGGCGGTAGCGGTCGATGGCGGCCATGCTGCACATCTGATACAGAATGGTCGTGAACTTCACCTGCCGGGTGGCTGGGTCGCTGAAGCGGCCCGCTGCGATGCGCTCCGAAAACCGGCCGAGCTGTTCGTGAAAGATATCCTCAGCCACTTCATCCGATTCTGTCGCAACTACATTTCTTATTCGTTGGCGAATCTGATTTATAATCATCGACCGGGCTTTTTGTATGAAACATTCCCAGGCCCGGTTATACCTCCGCATACCATCCTGCCGACAGAAAGCCCGGTATTGTGCTTCCTGATCATCAAATTCAGAACAGGGGATTGACGGCTGACTCATGAAGGTATCGTGTGGAAGTAGTTGAGTAAAGGGCTTTGGCGCTTAATAGCGCCGGCTTTTCGGCGTTCGGTTCGGTTCCGGTTTACGGTCTATACCCGTTTGTCCGGCCGGACTGGCCGGGGGCTGAACCGGAACGACTGCCGGGGTCACTTCGGCTGGAGCGACTCCCGTAGGCGTAGCGCCCAGTTCGGGTGTTTTGTCGGTCAGATAAAATACCGGAAAATCGCCCGATTCTCCTGGCTTGAACTGCGGGTGCTGATCCTGCTGCAAAACTGTACGGACCAGATCCGGAACGCGGGTCTGCAAATACTGATACAGTTCCTGGACCGTCACGACGGCATCCCGGTTGACATCGGCCTTGCCATGTTCCAGGGCTTCTGAAATGGCTTCGGTAAACGCGCCGTTCTGCCAGGCTTCGTTTTCGTACGACAATTCGTTCTGGCCGCTGCTGCTGACTACCGCCAGACCCGGGGGGGCGTCGGCAATCAAACGACCGGCATCGGCCATATCAACGCCCGCCTTGCTGCCTTCGGGCATCGAAATGCCACCGCTGTGGCAGGCATCCAGTAAAACTACTTTTTTGCACGTAAGGTTATTCAGATTGGCGATAATGTCGTCGCGGTAACTGATCGACGAACTACGCCAGGCGTTATCTGAGTACGATCGGCCCAGAATCCGGAAGTCGTTGTTTTTGATGATCCCGTGGCCCGATACGAACAGCATGACTACGTCCTGGGGCCGGATAACGTCGCCCCGGTTGCCGAGCCGTTCGAGTTCCTCGCGCAGGTCGCCGGCTTTAGTCTGCTCTTTGGCAAACAACTCCACCGCCACGCGGTCGAACAGCCGTCCCTGCTGCGTTTTGAAGATCCGGGCAATCGTCTCGGCGTCATTCTGGGTGTAGCGCAGGTTCGACTCCACCCCGAACGCATAGACGTAGAGGTTAGGCTTGTTGGCCGGGGTATAGTTGACGATGAGCTGGCGGCTACGGATCTCTTTTTGATTGGGCAACTGCACCGCCCATTCTAACGTATCGCTGCCGACGGGCAGGTTGATGGTCCGTTCGACGAGGAATTCCTGCTCGTGGTGCTTCAGCTTTGTTTCTCCCATTTTGTCGCCCTCCGGCAGGGGTTTGCCGTTCAGGTACAACCGCAGGCTCTGCCGCAGTTCGGTCGGGTTGGCTGCGGCCAGTACGGTCGCCTGTAGGTACAGGGTCGGGCTACTGGCCGTATGCGTTCGATTCTGATAGAGCAGCGGGTTGGGTTGCGTCCAGACCACCCGGGTAATGGCTCCACTGCCCGTAACGGTCCGGCCAGGGCGATCCGGCCAGATGCGCAGGCTCTGATCCACTCCACCACTGACGAGTTGCCGGGCCGATCCGAACGATACGCTGCTGACGGCGGCACTGTGGCCGGTCAGGGTTTTTTGTAACTGGCCCGTTGCGGCATCCCATACGCGTATGGTGCCGTCGTCGCTGCCGCTGGCAATCAGCCGCCCGTCGGCACTGACGGTGACAGAGCGTACGATGCTGGTGTGGCCGGTCAGGGTCTGCTCGGTGGCACCTGACTGCCAGTTCCAGACGCGGATTGTAAAGTCTGAACTGCCGGTGATGAGCTTCTGGCCGGTAGGATCAAACGTAACGGCCCGTACTGCCCGATCGTGTCCGTCAAGTGTAGCCAGGGCGCGGTTGGCCTGCCAGTCCCACACCCGGGCCGTACTGTCGGCGCTGCCGCTGGCTACGTGCCGCCCATCGGGGCTGAAGGCTACGGCCAGTACCAGGGCCTGATGACCAGTCAGTTTAGCTAAAGTCGTTGAATTACTCCAGTCCCAGACCCGCACGGCCCGGTCCCAACTACTGCTGGCCAGGCGCTTCCCGTCCGGGCTGAACGCTAGCCCTGAAACGGCGTTGGTATGCCCTTTGAGCGTTGCCAGAACCCGGCCCGAGGTCCGGTGCCAGATAAAAATCAGTCCATCGGCTCCTCCACTGGCTACCATCTGCCCATCGGGGCTGAGCGCCAGGCTGAGTACGGCACTTTTGTGTTCACTGAACCGAAGCAGGGGGCGGCTACCCGCCGTATCCCAAACCGCCACCGACTTGTCGGAACTGGCGCTGAAAACGTAGCGCCCGGTCGAATGAATTGCCACCGCGTTGATGCTCGCCCGGTGTCCCCAGAAGGCTTTTTCCTGGGCCAGAACCGGAAGGGTCGCCAGCCACAGAACGAGCGGAGCGTAGCGATGGAAAACGGTTTTTTTCGTAGCTGCTTTCATGGCAAATGTGAAACCTTAACTGATCGAGTTATGTACCCGTTTAGGGCGCAGACTTTACTTCCAGCACCAACGGCACAATGTCGCCCTTTTCAAAGATAGCAGAAAAGGCCATACGATCGGGTTCGTACTCGATGCCCTGCGATACCAGCCGGCTGCCCAGCGCCCGCCGTAATCGGGTCTGAACATCGCCCGGTGTCTGGCGCATTCGCTCCAGAATACCCGGCAAATCGGCCAGCAGAGGATTGGTACTATACAGCACGCACACGTAATCGGTCGTGGCCTGTTTGATGACGAGCGCGTCGTTAGGACTGGGAATAACCATCTGGTAACCGGCCATCGGCATCAGATCCGTTTCTTCGCTGCTGGCCGTTGGTTGCCCACCAGCATGGGGTGTCCGGCGGGGATAATGAACATTGGGGCTGTCGCCGGGGCTGAAGCTGAACACGCACATGTACTCGCCCGGGCGAGTGCTCTGCGTGACTAACTGAAACATGTCGCCCTGCTTCCAGTTTTTGCGATCCAGTTGATAGAGTCCAGATGTTAGGTGGTGTGGTCGGACGGTGTCGGCCTGTAGGCTGTTACCGTCGTCGGCGAGGTTCACAAACCGGAACGTACCGCCGAGCCGGTGCTGATTGGGTTTCAGTACGGGTTCCGAATCGGCCAGGGGCATAATGATGCCGCAGCGGGCCACCTGATCGAACGCTCCGTATTTCATCCAGAAGAAACCATCCTGGCCCCAGTTTGGTCCGTAGCTGTTGAGCAGCTTGAACGCCTTGCGAAATTCATCGTAGCCAACCACAACCACGGCGTGGAGCAGGGGCCTGGCAGTCTTGTCAATTACCGGCTCATAGTAGTCGGCTGCTTCGGTCAGCTTGCGGAACCCATCGGTCAGTTCAAGGCCCACTACAACCGGCAAGCCGAGGGATACGTAGTACTTGGTCCAGTAGCTTTTGCTGTCGTTGTTTTTGAATACCCGCAAAGGCTTCTTGACCAGCTTCTGTGGGCTGATTTTGGTAGGAAGCGCATCGGCGCAGGTCAGGTCTGGGACATCGCGGAGCCACACGTCGCCATTTTCGGCCAGGTGGTCGGCAATGGTTTCGAGTTTCTGCCCGGCCGCGCAGTTCTTTCCCATCGACAGCAGCGGATAGATCGGTGAGAGAGCAAAGCGTTGGGTAATGGCCTGCGGATCGTCGCGCAGTTTGGCGTCAATCGCTCGTTGAATGGCATAGGCTCCATAGGCGGTGGAGTAGGCCACGCAGGTATTGCCCGTTTGTCGGGCAGGAACAGGGCAGTAGGGCGACCAGTCGATGCGAAGCGGCAGGGTTGGCATGTCCTTTTCGCCGGTGGGACGGGGCGCAGCCGGTACGTTATTGAACGAGACCGGATCGAAAACCAGACCCTGGGCCAGCGTGGCTAAGGGAAGCAGACAGGCCAGCGTCAATAAGCAGGTAAACAGGCGCATGGATGCAAAAAACAGTTCGAGACAGCGATTTATTCGAACGAACGGCCGGAAGTTCATCGCGGGTGGGTTGTCCGACCGGCACTTACCAGCGATAACGCAGGCCGATCTGGGGTGTCTGTGCGGTTGGATGCCACGATACGCTGGGCACCAGCCGACGGCGCTGAGCATCGTTACGAAGCCCCCGCAACAGGGTAGCCGTCACATCGACCGCCCAGATCAGAGCCGCCGTCCGGGCCGCCACCAGATACCGGCGGTTAGCTGCGTTGGCCTTGTCGTAGAACGGTTGCGCGGTTTCAAGTTTTAAAATCCGTTCGTCTTTGTAACGGGCGTACTGCCGGTTCGATTCGGCACGCTGGGTCAGACCGTAGATCAGCAGGCCCGCGTACGCAGCCGTTACCAAAGGGCGCAGCCCTACTTTATGGCGTGGCTGCACAAAAATATTGCCGATGCCCGGCAGAGCCGCCGAAATCAGGGCATTGGCAGGGCCGCCCCCGATGTAAGTCGCCCGCACGGAAGGTACAACCCCGATGGTTACCGTAACGCTGTCGCCTTCGATGTCGGCATCGCTGGCGACGTCCCAGACAATGGTTTTATTACGTCCCGGTGTCTGACCCAACCCAACATTACCCTGCGTACTCCGTACCGGTAGCACCCCTTTCTGTAAACTCTCGGCCGACAGATACACGGAGTCAAGCCGGGTGGCATTGTCCAGATCGTATATAATCTGGTAGCGAATGCCGTCCCGTTTAATGCGTACGTTCGAGACAGACGCCTTCGACTGAGCCAGGCCGTATCCTATCGGTAGTACCCAGAGCAATAGCAGCAGCCCAGTCCATCGCGTCATATGCTTCATGTTACGGCTTGGCAAGGGCTTTGATTTCTGAGTCGAGCAGCGCCCGATTGTAAAGACGAATGTCATCGATTGAACCTTCCAGGTACTGAGGGTCGGCCCTTGACTGGGCGGCAAACCGAAGCGTACCCCCCCGGCAGTCGTCGATGGTATTACTCAGTGGCAGTCGGGTTTCGGTGGCCAGCAACTCGCCGTTCAGGTATATTTTCAGGGTTTGGCCTTCGTAGCAGAAAAGCAGGTGATTCCAGTCGGACGTCGGGGCTCTGGTCGACGTACCAGTCACGGTTTGCCACCCGCGTCCTTTTTTGCAGTCGCTGTTCTGTTTGATCCCGAACAGGCAGTCGATGGGTCTCTGCTGAGCACTTTGGTTAAGAACCGCTCCGTATTGCTCGGCCTCGCCGTCTTCCCAATAACTTTTCGTGAACAGGCTTTGCTGCGTCAGCGTCACCCGGTTGGTAAGCTTGATCCAGAAACCGACGGACAGGGTGCCGGGCCGAAGCAGCGCGTTGTCGGGAACTTCAAAATAATCGTTACGTCCGTCGAAGCTGAAGGCTGCATTAGCCCTGTTGTTGCGATCCGTAGTGAACGTAGCGCCGTTGAGCAGCGACCCATGCAATTTGTTGGGGCTTTTATCTTCCGCGTTGTTATCGGCGGGGTAGTAAGCAATCAGCCCCCGGTCCAGTTCAACATCGGTCTGGGTTGTCAGCGTCTGAACCAGCCCGTACGAAACTCCGGCTTCGTTGACCGCAAACGCCCGATAGTAGTAGCGCGTATCCGGTTTGAGAGCAGACAGCGGTACGATGATTGAACTCCCTACAACCGTAAAAGTGGGAGGCTGCGTCGCGTCATCAATCGTCGGCAGGGTATTGGTGGCAGAATAACAGATACCGTAGCGCGTGGCGGCCGGGTTGCCAACAGAATCGATGCGCATGTAGACCGTCGCTGAGTTTTTGGTCGTGATGGCTGTTTCGGTCGTTACGCCGGCCAGTGCCCATGTCCGGAACGTAACCGGATCACCATACCCGATGCCCGCGCTGTTTTCGGCAAACGCCCGTACGTAGTACAACGTATTGGGCTTGAGGTTGCTGGCCGACAGGCTATAAGGACGGCCGATAAGCGGCACGAAAGGCAGGGTCATTGAGACCGACTGCGGGTCGCCGACGAACGGTTCGCGGGTGCTGGTCGAGTAGCACACACCACTACGGAGAATTGAACCCCGGCCGTTGTCGCTCACGGTGAATGGCAGCGTAGCCGTACTGATCCGAATATCGGTGGCCGGCCCCGTTGACACCAGCGGGAGGGTTACGTCGCTGACTTCGAAGGACTTGACGACCTCCACCTCATCGGCGCATTTATTACGCAGGATAGCCGTTACGGTATAAGAGCCGGGGTTGCTGTAGGTATGCGTAGTCGATAGCTCGGGCGGGGTCGTAATCTTCTGCTGACCGTCGCCAAAGTTCCAGTGTACCTCATCAATGTCTCCGTTGGGCAGCTTCAACCCGAAATTGACCGTAAGCAGGTTTGCTTTGCGATCGATCTCCGCCGAGGGGGTATCGCAGACAGGAAACTCGCGTTCCGGCAAACTCCACGGACCACAGCCCATCAGGACAGTGAGCAGCAGAATATAGATAGCACTATGGACGCGAGAAACAAACATATTTAGATAAAATACAACGAACAAAGTCGGGCTCGTCGGTTTTCAGCACCAATCTTTGTACAAGTATACACCAGATCCGTTTATTTACCGGCCCAAACCGGAATAAGAAATAGTGACTTTTCGTGAAAGGTAACGAAACGGTGGGATGGATTTCGGTAGCCTGCTGGTTTCAGTAGTTTACTGATTCAGACCCATATTGAGCCGGGATGGTTGCATGATCGTGACCGGCTAAACCCAATGCATAACGAAAAAAGCTGAAATCTATTGAGTGTCAGAAATCATTATCGGTCAGTTCAAAATTCTGCTTGACCAGAATAAAACCGTCTTCATCGCCACCGGGGTAATAGATGATGGGTTCGGGCTGGAGCATCTTCTGGATGTTGCCAGGGTCGCGTCGGCGGTTGCCGTTCAGATCAAGAATCAGCCGGACGCGATACCGGCCCGGTTTTAGTCGCGCAAAGGAGTACGTAGGAGTGCCATACACCGACTGTACTACTACGTTCTTTTCGTCCAGCAACTCGACAATATACTTGTCGCCCACCTGCGCAACCGTGGTGGGGTTAATCCGTCCGGCAATGAGCCCGAAACTCTCTTCATCGGCCAGGGTATATTCGTTTTTGACCCGGGCCACCGTGTCGCCCTGCACACTGATGAACGCTCCTTTTTCCAGCCGCAGGAACAAACTGTCGCGCAGATTGACCGACTTCCGGATGATCAGTCGGCCGAAGCTGTTGCTCCAGGTAAAATTCTCGCTCGTCAGAGGTACGGGTTTGGTACTATCGGCGTAGATGCTGACAAGCTCCGGACTGAATTTGCCCACCGGCCGGTTGAAGGTCAGTGTGAATTCAAGATTGGGGTCAATAGGTTCGCCCGGTGCCGGAACGATCTGTACCGCGAACGCCTGGCGGTTTTTGGCTCTGCTTTTCAACGGCGAGAAGTAAACCCGTTCGCGTAGTTCGGTCAGGTTTCCAGCCGAATCCTGGGCAACCACCGTGAGCGGAATGGTATCGGCGGCTGCCCGGTCGGCCGGGCGGAATAGCCGGATCATCGTTGGCGATTCCAGAAACGACACGAGCGTATCGCCAGGTTTCCCGTAGCGCAGCCGGTAGCCGGCAATGCCGCTGCTCAGTTCCAGTCCCAGCGTTTCGTCGGTTCGTTCGCGTCGGGTAATGCGGGGTTTGCCCGTATTCCGAAAAGCCACGAGGTTAATACCTTCGTAGTTGCGATTCAGGTTCAGGATGCTGTCGCGGAAGGCCACGCGCTCGCCCTGGGTGTTGTTGACCAGGTTCAGGTCTTTATCGTCGAAGCCATAGACCCGGTACTGCCCGGCTTTTACGTTCTCGATCCGGTAGTTGCCGTTGCTGTCGGTGCGCGCGAAATACTGCGGTCGTTTCCGCTGAATGGGCAGCGTATCGGTCGGCGAAAAGAGACCAACCAGAAAGCCCAGGACAGGCCGACGCGACTCGTCGTCGACCACCGTACCGCTCAGGCCCAGTGAGTCGATGGTCGGGCCGGTGCTGAATACTACCTTCGTATTGGTGGCGATATTCCGTTCGGTTATGTCCTTGATGGCATCGGCAAAATCAATGGTATAGGTCGTGTTCGGTTGCAGCGGCTTGTCAAACGTTAGCCGGATACCCAGCGGCTGCGACCGAACAAGGAACGTATTGCTATCCTGAGGGGTGATGGTGACCTTCTGCTGAATGTTTTCCGTATTGACGTATTCGTCAAATTCGAGTTCGACGGTTTTGCCCGTGTAGTTGAGCTGTCGGTTCGTCGGTACGCTACGGACGAGCTTGGGCGGTATGGTATCTTTTTTGCCGCCCGGAGGCTGAGCTACCTGTGCACAATTGTGGAACAGGAGCGGAAGTGACAGCAAAAAGAAAAGAATTAGCGAACGAAACTGCATGATTTAGTAAAGGACGTGCAAAGTAAACGCCGTTTCTTCGTTATACGTTACGGCAGTGGTGAAATGGTGTGTGTACTGAGTACGGTAAGTAAAATTTTAAGAAAAATTAAGCGTCTATGAATCGTCGGTGGGGTAGTCTGTTCCCATTTGGTACCTTTGCCGATTATCCGTTTTCCGCATCTGTTTAAACTGTAATACATGATTCGAACCCGATTTAGTTTAGTACTGCTGCTGACTTTTGGAGCGGCCTGGTGGTTTTCGGGGTGTAATCTGGCCCCTCAGGAAGAAACGCCCACGGCCCCCAAAGCTGATACCATCCGCCAGATCAACGTGTTCCTGGAAACATCGGCCAGTATGAACGGCTACCTGCGCGGCAGCACCGAATTTAAAGATATCGTATCGGAACTGGTCACCAAAGCCGCGCAGATTGAGCCGGTACGTCAGCCGCTGGCGCTCTATACCATCGATAAAGACCTGAAGCCGTATTCGGGTGGGGTCAATGCCTTCAATGAAGGCCTGGCGACCACCCCACTGGCGACCGGCAAAAGCTCCGAGCTGCACCGGATTTTTGAGCAGGTGGGCGCTAAAGCCCGCAACGGTGAGGTGGCCCTCCTGATTTCCGACTGCGTACTGTCGTTTCCGGATGCCGAGATCCGGAAGAACCCGGAGATCAACCGTACCGATGCGTCGAGTGTCCTGAAAAATGCGATCAACCAGCAGTTTGCCCAGCTCCGCAAGGATACCATCAGCGCGTCGGTCTATGCCTTCGAATCGGCGTTTAACGGTACCTACTACGACTACCAGAATAAAAAGCAGACGCTCAACGGCGAAAAACGGCCGTTCTACGTCTGGGCCATCGGCAAGCAGCGCGTACTGACGCTATTCAACCAGCAGTTGCAGGAACGCCTGAATGCCAAACCTGAACACCGGCTCGACTTTGGCGCGGGAAAGACCGTAACGGACTATGACCTGTTCTTCACGCTGAACCGCCAGGGCGAAAACTGGGAAGCCGACAAACCTGCCATCAACAACCTCAAAAAAGTGAAGCCCGATGCTCCGGCTGAGTTCGCCATCGGTGTCGACCTGAGCGGCCTGCCGACCTACGCCCAGACGGAGGATTTCCTGACGAAGAACCTGGTGGTATCGGCCGGGAACGCCAGGGTGAAGCTCGTAAAAGTGGAAGAACGCGACGATGTGAAAGACACTGAACGACTGAAAGCCAACGAATCGCGGATGCTGAGCGAGTCGTCGCACGTACTGACGTTCCGGGTGTCGCAGCTTTTCGACGCCCAGACGCCCGTAACTATTACGCTTCCGGTGCGTTATGATACCTGGTACGTCGGCCAGTCGACCATGGACGACCGGACGCCCGAGAATCGGCAGGGCAAGACTTTCGCGCTCGAACACCTGATGAACGGCGTCCGCGAGGCCTACGAGACCGGCGCGGGTTCGTTCCTGAAATTGTCCATCACGCTTAATCAATAGGTATTCGGTTCGTGGTTATTACCCCAGTAACTACGAACCACAAACCACAAACTGTCTTTAAATCGAAACCCCCTCATGTTTACGGCTCTTTACGAACTGTTCATTGGCAAAAACCCCGATCCTACGTACCGCAATGCGGTGTTCACTTCCGTCGGTACACTTACCCTACTCATCATGCTGGTGCTGGCCGCCCTTTTTTACCTGTTGCTGGGGCGCTGGCGGGCCGTTTTTCACCGGACCAGTCACTGGATTCTCACGCTGGTGATTGCCCTCATCATCGGCTTTTCGCTGGCCATCAGCTACGCCAAAGATGCCACCGGCGAACCCAGCGCCGACAGTTATATGTACGGCTTTGCGGGGGTGAATCTATTGTGGGCGCTGATCGTCTTTGTGGGCGCATCAGCCTTGTTCCGGCGTGGTTCTGTGTACGCCCGGCATACGCCATTTTAAGTTAAATAAAGGTGTTTGGTTTACGGTTTTGAGTTTCTAGTTGCTACCTCAGGTCATACCACCGCAGGTAGCGGAGTACAGAAAACCGTAAAACACAAACCGTACAACCGTTTTTACAACATGAAACTTTTCCTCTTCGCAATTGGCGGTACGGGTGCCCGGGTGCTACGCTCGCTGACGATGCTGCTGGCGTCCGGTGCCAAAACCCCCGCCGACCTGACTATTGTGCCGATTCTGCTCGATATGGATATGCAGAACGGCGATACAGCCCGGGCGCTGGATGGGGTAGAACTCTACCGAACCATCCGCAATTCGGCCTACCCGAACGGTAAAGCGCCGGACACGCGGGCGTTCTTCGCGGCTCCGATGCAGTCGCTGGGTACGTTGCAGAGCGACGGTGCCCAGGAGCGCATCGGCGACTCGTTCCTGCCGCAACTGACCGAGCACCAGGGTACGTTCGAGACATTTTTGAACGTCAGCACGATGGACGACATCGACCGCGAACTGCTCAAAACGCTGTACGATAACTCCGCCCGCCCGACCAGCGCCGAACTGAAACTGGATCTGTCGGTAGGTTTTAAAGGCAATCCAAACATTGGCAGCGTAGTGTTCAACGCGCTGGAAGATGCCCCCCTGTACCGGTATTTCGTCGGGGCGTTCAACAACGATACCGACCGGATTTTCATTATCAGTTCCATCTTCGGCGGAACGGGCTCGTCGGGTTTTCCGCAATTGGTAAAACTCCTGCAGGACCCCAGCCAGAAAACACCGATCCGAAACGCCCGGAAGGGGGCCGTGACGGTGATGCCGTATTTTGCGCTGGACGAGAATTCGCAGAGCGCCATCGATCAGAACCGCTTCAACTCCAAAACGAAGGCCGCGCTCTCCTACTACCAGAGTCAGATTCACCTCGATTCGCTGTATTACATCGGCGATAAGCCCGGCGCGAAACTGTATGCGAACGTAGAGGGCGGAGCCAAACAGACCAACAACGCCCACGTGGTAGAGATGCTCGCGGCCGAAGCCGTGCTGGACTTTGCCAACCGGAGCGCGGGCGAATTTGCCGGTAAAACCTACTACGAATACGGGCTCCGACGCGACGACCGAAACCTGAATCTGGTGCATTTCGCGGATGCAACCTACCAGAACGTGCTGCTGTCGCTGGTCCGGTTCTCCTACGCCAGCAAGTTCTACGTCGATTACATTCCGGCCAACCTGCGCGAGTCGTTCGCCAAGAGCCTGAACCTGCCGCAGCAACTGGGTACCGGCACCTATTACGTTGCCCTGACCAAATTCATGGGCGATCTGTACCGGCGGTGGCTGGCCGAAATGGCCGACAATGACCGGCGATTTGATCCGTTCAACTTCGCAACGGATTTCAACGGACTGGTGCGCGAAAAGCAGATTGAAACCAAAACTTTCATGGGTTTCGGCGATAAAGGCATCACCGACAGCTTCCTGCTCAACCAGGCCGGCGACATCGAACCGAAACTCATGGCCCCGTATCCGCAGCCCGAGGCCCGGCTCATGCACCTGCTGATGGCCGTGGCGGATCGCTGCACGGAGAAACTCGGCGACCTGAATCGACAGCTTGTTTAACTACTGGTTCGACGTAGCTGGTACGACCAGCGCCCGAACAGGAACGTCAACCTACGAATCTCAACCTACGAACTGATCAATGCCTCATATCCTTCGCATCGACAACGACCCGAACGTTATTGAACAGAATCACCAGGGCTGGACGGCCAGCAATACTGGCCTGGTGGGTAATCGTATTGAACACATTCCCGATACCATGCTGAATCAGGCGGGAATGGCCGCTAAATCAGGTACGTCCATTCCGTCGCCATTTGCGCGGCTGTACCTGTTCGACGCGGCTTTCCGGCTGGTGATGAACAACCTGCGGCCGTCGCAGCCGACGATGTACCACGTACTGGTATCGCACTGCCTCGACCTGCTCGAACTGTTGTTTCAGGGCGGCAACAGTCCCGATATGACGTATCGCATCTGGAACCGCGCCGACCGGCTGTCGTCGCTGACCCAGAAAGCTCCCTTAGCCAGTTCACCCAATCGGCGTCACCCGCACGCGGTACTGGCCAAGGCGCTCGAACTGGACATGCGGCACGACCTGGCCGACCTGCAGAACGTGACCCTGATCTATTACAAAGGCGCACTGCTGGGCGGTACGTCGCCCCTGACCCTGGTGTTTACCTCGCCGAACTGGGAGCAGGAGCGCCAGAACAAGTTTCTGGACCCACCCAAGAGCAGCACCGGCCGGACGCTGTTTCAGAATGATTACGTACCGCTCGAAAACCGCGACCGGACATTTGTAACCTACCTGAGTCGCCTGTTCGATGAATACAAAGGGCGGTTGCCGCAAAACAGTGGCCTGACGTTGTTCCTGGACAAACTATTCCGCGACAATCCGTATCCGTTGCCGGTTGATGCGGGCCGTACGCTGGCCGACTTCGATCCCATCCGGACGGGCATTGAAGGCAACAGTACGTTGCAGGTCATCGGTGGGCTGCCGCTCTATGCCGTTCGGGCCGACGACGTGCTGGAGGAAATCGAGCGCGACAGCGATTTTGTGATGCTGCCGACGGTACAGCATTATAAATCGGAAACCCGACCTAATGGTGTTCGGACGGACGTGCGTACCCCGCTGGCGCTGGCGTCGCGGATGGACGTACGCGGCCGGTACGTTAAAAATACTGACTGGGACCCGCGCACGGTGATTCCGGCGGCTTCGCTGAATGATCTGAGTGGGGGCGGTTTGCTGGCCGATCGGCGACTGCCGGGTGTTGACAATGTGCAGTACCCGTTCGTGACGACCGACGATTTCCTGGAGGATTTTCTGATTCGGGTGCCGTATAAGATCAACAACGAACGCTTCTTCACGGGAACGCTTAACCGCGCCGACTGCGACTTCCTGCTGCCGGTACGCAAAGAATACTTCAACTTCTTTACGCTCGAAGACCTGCGCGACAACCTGACGCTCGACGTACAGGAAACAAGCGTCGTTGCTACGTTGCGCATACCCGTGCGGGGGGCTAACATCCGCTACGTGGAGTTCCGCCGGACGTACGACCTGAGCAAAACGGAAACCGCCTACAAACTGCCGGTTGGCATGGGTTTCTTCCCGTTCTACCGCATGACGCGCCCCGAGCAGCAGGCCGTGAACCAGTACACGGTGCTGGTCGCTGATGGCAGTACGTCGCAGGCGACAACGGTCGGTTTCTTCCGCTATGCCGATGTGGTGGGGCGGCAGGCACTGCCCGTGGCCCGGCCAACGCCCCGTAGTCCCAAAGACGGCGAGCGGCCCGCGTCGTATTTCTACAAGGTGCCGCAGGCCTTTGACCTGGTCGAACTGAAGCTGTCGTACGAAGGCATTCCGTACCGGGGGCTGGTGCTGCCGCAGTTTCAGCTGGTGGGGGATAATAATTACCGGGAGTTCACCTTCGCCGTTGACTTCGGTACGTCGAATACACACGTGGCCTATTCGGTACGTGACGAAGGCGCTGAGCCGGACGCACTGACGGTGACCGATGCTGATCTGCAAACGGTGCTGCTCAACAAACCGTACAAGGATGCCAACCTGCCCAACGTCTACAGCAGCTATCACCGGCCCATCAGCTTCGGTGACCTGGAGCAAATAGAACCGCTGATCCGACGCGAATTTGTGCCGTCGCTCATCGGGCGGGACCCGCGGCTGGGAACGCCTTTTGCATTCCCGCTTCGTACGACCGTGTACGAGCGCGAGGGCCTGACCGAAGGGGGCGACTACCTGTTCAGTAAGCTGAACCTCGGCTTCAACATCGACCTCGAACAGGGACGGCCGGACGGTAACCGATACCAGACCAACCTGAAGTGGCTGTTCGAGAACCGGCCGCACGATACGTTGAATGATCTGCGGGTTCGGACGTTCTTTGAAACCCTGCTGCTGCTGATTCGGCACAAAGTGTTGCTGAACAAAGGCGACGTAGCCAAAACCCGGATTGTCTGGGTCGCGCCGTCGAGCATGAGCCGCCGGACGCGCAACCGCCTGACGGCCGAGTGGCAACAGGCCGCCCGCAACGTATTCGGAACCGATCAGAATTTCGAGAGTACACCCATTCTGGAATCGCTGGCGCCGTACTTCTACCTCCAGCAGCAGAACGCCATCCTCAGCACAGCCGACGCCGTTAACGTCGACATCGGGGGCGGTACGTCGGATATTATGGTGTTCGCCAAAGGACAGGACCGCTATTTCAATACGTCGTTCCGGTTTGCCGCCAACGACATCTGGGGTGGGGGACTGGACGAAACGGGTTCGCCATCGGCCACGCGCAAAGACAACGGCTTCCTGACAACCTTCATGGCATTCCGGCGCAACAACCCGAGCAGCCGCGCCACCGAAGCCGACCAGACGCTGGACGCATTCATGGACCCGGCCCGCAACATGACCGCCGAGGATGTGATCAGCCTGCTGTTCAAATACGATTCGCATTTCCAGTTCACGAAGTCGATTCAGAACCAGCAGCCGGCGCTTCAGGTGGTGCTGTACCTGCACTACGCGGCCATCATCTACCACCTGGTGCAACTGATCGAAAACCAGTCGAAGCAGGACCCGACGGCCCGCCCGCTGTCGCTACCGCGCTTCCTGACGTTTACGGGCCGGGGTAGCCAGTACCTCAACCTGCTCGGCACCCGCAACGATCTGGTCGACTATACCCGGCTACTGTTTGAAGCTTATTCGGACCTGCCGGTACCGGGCAACTTCGAGATTCTGATGACGCCGAATCCGAAGGAAACGACCGCTAACGGGGCCGTGCGCTATCAGAACGCGCCGGATCGCAACGCGTATCGGAACAACGAGCCAACGGCCTACTGGGGTACAGAGCCCACCGGAACGGCCGCGTTTGTTTACAACCAGACCCGCGCGGGCGACGTAACGCAACAGGCTGGCTTTCACGAGTCGGTGCTGCGTAACGTACAGACGTTCCTGGAGAAAACACTGAAAAATTCGGCTATTACGGGCTTCCTGCGCGAGTTTGAAATCCAGCGGCCGGAAGAGTATTACCAGTTCCTGACCGGGCCGGATCTGATGCACAGCCGGTTGTACGATAGCTACATGCTGGCTAAGATGTCGCTCGAACGCAGCCCGGACCAACTGTTGTCGGAGACGTTCTTCTTTCTGCCGCTTAAACACGCGCTGTACGAACTATCGAAACACATTGCTCAGGCTTAACCCATCCATCTTCATTATGACGAAACAACTGGTAAAAGCAAACTGGCTGATCGGATTGATGGTATTTGGCTTGGCCACGGTCGTGCAGGCACAGGATTCAACCCGCGTGGCATCGGCCGGGAGCGCAGTAATGTACGGACGGTTGGCCATGATTTTATCGCTGCTGGCGTTGATTGGCGTAGTATTGTTGTGGCGTCGAACAATGAATGCACCTGCTTCAGCGCGCGATACGGCCCGGTCGCCGGACGTAAATCAGAGTGTTATCAACGAACTGAGTGGTCGCATAAAAACGCTTGAACAGGAACGGAATCAGACGAAAAAGCGCCTGGACGTACTGGAAAGCAGTCTGGAACAACTGCGTCAGCGGGCGACGGCTCCGCAAAACCAGTTTCGGGAATCGCAGCCGGTTCGTAACGAGCCGATTCCTGACGTACCGTCCCGGACCAGTGCAGCACCACCACAGCCACAACCCGTGCCCGAACCAGCTCCGGCTCCCGCCGTTAGTCAGTCGCAGTCCCGGACACGAACGGCCCCGGCTCCTGCCATGCCCAGCCGGCTTTTCGCCCGGACGGCCGACGTACCCGGCGGGTTCAGCGTGGGGAGTCTGACCGAATCGCCCAGTCGGCCGATGGTGTTTATCATTACGCCGACCGCTCCAATGCAGGCGACCTTCCGCGTGTCCGACGACCCCGAAGCGCAGCGGCTGGCCCTCAGCGACCCGTATTCGTACCTGAGCGAAGCCTGCCAGTATAATTCGAGACCCGAACCGAACAGCCGAATCGTAACGGTTTCGGAGGGACGGCTGAGTTTGCAGGGCGAAATCTGGGTAATTGTGCAAAAAGCGGAAATTAGTTTTACCGCCTGATGTGTTATGTAGGTTGACGGTTGTGGGTTACAGATTGATGAACGGTCGGGCGATACTGGCCGCGTTACTGTACCTTTGGCCGGTAAACAACAACCATCGTACTACGTAGGCGGTATCTATGACGCTTCATGAATTACAGGAACGTATAAAAGAGGAGGTTATTCTGCACGACGGCGACTTGAAAGAGTGGCAGTGGCGACGGAATGGCCTTCTTACCGAAGCCGAACAGGACGGTCTGTCGGCGGCTGAGTTTATGCGGCAGGTCAACGACGTGAGTTATCGCGTCGGGGGCCTGTTTCCGCGTATCCACGCCCTGCGCGATAAAATCACCGACTACGCCCGCGCCGACCGAAAACAACTAACCTCGGGGCATCTGAACGAAATCGTGACGGAAGCCGAACGGCTGACGCTGTCGCGTGCGTTCGTGGCCGATCGCTGGATTCCGTCGATTCTGGCCACCATTCCCGACCCGGCACCCGTTGCCGAGCCGGTGCGCCCGGTTGCTCCACCCACACCGGCACCCGCACCACTGCCACCCCAGCCGGCTGCTACCATCCCGGCTGAACCCACTCCGCAAACATCAGGACTGAGCCGCGATGAGATTCGCCGGCAGGTAGCCGCCCGACTCGATCAGTACAAAGCCGTGAAGCTGATTCCGGCGCAGGCGTTACGTGGTCTGTACGACATCAGCCCGGCTGATGAGCCGATCATTACGGAGGAAGCGTTTTCGTATCTTGTATCAAATTTCTACCAGGCCACCCAGGAGCCGCACGGCAACTCGCTCCGCGACCGGCTGCTGTCGACCGACTGGCATCACCTGCTGCGCGAGGAGCCGACACCCCCACCCGCCGTACCGAAAACCGAACCCGCTAAAGCCAAACCGATCGTTGTGCGCTCGTTTCGGGCTAATCCGGGCCGCGTTCGGAAAGGCGAAGCTGTTATGCTGGAGTGGGAGGTGGAAGGCGTCCCGTTCGTGACGGTCGATGATCTGGGGTCGATGCTGTCGCCAACTGGTCGGGGCCGCGTGATTCCGTCCAAAACGACCAATTATCACCTCTTCGATCCGTCCGATCAGCCGCTGAGCCAGTTGACTGTGGATGTGATGCCGCCCAACCGCAGCGGGTTCTGGGGTGTTCTGTTCGCGGTGGCGCTATTGCTGATGCTGTACTGGTTTTTGCAGAGTACGTTCGGGCAAAAAAATAACCGGGATACGGATCGAGATAGACCCAAGGTTGAAAGGACGACCAGTGAAACGTCGGAAAAAACCACTCCCCAGCGTTCCCGAAAAACCCGTCGAAAGAAAACAACCGACCAGCCGGAAATGACCCGCTCGTCGGATAATGCCTATCGATCCGATGAGCCTGAGGCAATTCCGCGGGCTGCAAAGGCAATCCGTCCCTACGACGACATCCGGGATGAACGGGGCCAATATGGCGAACAACAGGCGTCGCAGGATGGTGAGTGGGGGCTCTGGCTCGACGACCACTGGCTGATCCAGCCGGTTTATGACGACATCAGTGTGTTCAGAAACAAGCGGGCTACCGTTTTGCAGAACGGGCAGCAATACCAGATCGACATCAACGGCGAGCGCATCCGGTAATCGGCCTCAGTCGGGAATGAGTTGCACCTGTAGATTCAGGAACTTAACGGTGGTTGACGCCGAAATAAAGCCGATGCCATTGCCGTTGAACAGCCTGAAATCGTGGGGACTGTTCTCCACTTCGCGCCCATTGATGTAGAAATGCAGTTTGTCGCCGGCCTTTCGAACCGTCAGCGTGTTCTGCACCGGATCAACGGGGACCTTCGGATCGGTCAGCTTACCGGGCATATACTGGGCAAAAGAAGTGCCGTTCACAACTGTTTTGATGGAAACCTGGTTGGTGCCGACGATCCTGAACTGGCAGTTGTTCTCCGCGTCTTTTACCCCGATCAGCAGGCCCGCATCAGGTTTGACGCCGGGCGGCACAACCATATCGACCGTTACGGTAAAAGAGGCTGCCTTGTTCAGGTTGACCGACTGGGGCAATTTAATGTAGCACTGCGCCGGTTTTGGGCTGGGCGGCAGGGCCTTGCGGATGTAATACCCCCCTTTGGCAATTTCAAATTCGTAGCCGTTTCGCCGGCCTACCAGCCATAGGTTGTTGTTGCTTTCGAACGATTCGCGGAACAGCAGCGCGTTGGGCGCGGCCGTTACGGTTCGGGTCGGCGTGGTGGTTGTGGGGCGTCTGGCAACTGCGGGAGCAGTGGCCGTGTCGGGGCGCGGACGGGCGACGGGGGGCGTTGTAGCCGTGGTGGCGGGCGCTACCCTCACCGGCGGGGGGGCAGCGGTTGCTCGTTTGACGCGAATAAATACCCAATCGCTGGTGGCTGACCCGACGGTCGTTTCCTGCGCCCAACTGGTTGTCGACACGATCAGCAGAGTAATGAAAAGGACTAAACGCATAGCTTTCGTGTGTTTCAGAACGAATAATGCAATACCACCGTGGGCTGACCTGCCTGCCAGCCGGGATGCCAGCTAACGCCCGGCGCTGGTCGTCGGTTGTTGCGGACACCCCGGAGGAAGGTCAGGACAACATCGGTTGCCCAGACGACGGCGGCTGCCCGCGTGGCAATATAGTACCGCTGATGCAACTGATTGGCCTGGTCGTAGTAAGGCTCAGCCTCCGTTACGTTACGCTGCTGTTCGTACAATCGGTACTGCTCGCGTGACTGCTGGCGTTGAATGAGCCCATAGGCCATCAGGCCGTAGCAACCGACGGTGACCATCGGTCGGAAGCCAATCACGGGGCGGGGTGTCTGCACAAAAATGTTGCCGATGCCCGGTGCTACAACCGACAGCAATGCCCAGCCCGGTCCGGCCCGGCGCTGACGCGGCTGAAACGTCGTATCGGGGGTGGTAGGTGTTGCTTGCGGCCGGGCGGGTTCGGTGGTGGCCGGTTCCGGTCTGACAGGCACCGGGCGCGGAGATTGGGTAACGGCGGCCGGTGGCGGTGAGGTAGCGCCGGTTCGTTTCACCAGTACGGTAGCCCGGATGTCGCCCTCAACTTCGTAGCCGTTACCCAGCAGGTTCCAGTACACCCGTCGATTCGGGCCGGGGATTACGTTCAGGCCCAGATCGCCGGTGATGTAGGCTTTGCCGGGTAATAAGACGCGGCCCTGTCGGTTCTGGGCGCGAACGTACACCGAGTCGCCGGGCAGATTCCCGCGGATGTTGTAGATGATTTCGATGCGCTGGCTGTTGACCTGCCGGACACGTACCTGCGTGACCTCGACCTGAGCCATTCCCGGAGCGCTGATGAGCAGGAGCAGAACGGGAAGTAACCGAAACAAAAGGAGTACGGGCTGGGTCATACGGTAGGGTCAATTGCGGACAGTAATTTTTTTGGTAGCCGTGAACGAATCGTTGCAGCGGTTGGCGATGACGATTGTAACGGTATAGTCGCCGGGACGGTCGTAGCTGTACGTAACACGAGTACCAACGCGTCCCCGGTTTTTACCGTCGCCGAAGTCCCAGCCCACGGCCCCAATGTCGCCCTGCGCGTTTTCGACGAAAAACGTAACGTCCAGCAGGTCGGCCGTATAGCCAATATCGGCACGTGGCTGTACACAGGTCGGGAACGTTTTGCGTTCCAGATTGAACGGTTCGCAGGCGGTCAGCGCCAGTACCATACCCAGAAAAATGACCCAGATTCGATGCATAAACGCTGTGCAAAGGGAAAAAACAAAGTACGTAAAAATAGACGTATGACTGCCGCGACTTCGATCAATTGGCCAGTCTACGGCCGGAATCGGTATTTTTCGTATATTTAATCGTACGTTATCGTGGAACAGGCCGTAGTCCGCTCCAGGTTAGCCTGTAACCGACGATACGCTCACTAAGTTACTGACTCACTGCCTCATGCGCTGGTCTGCTAAAACCAAAGACGAACTCATAGCCGAAATTAACCGGCTCCATATCTTAACCGACGGTAGGGCGAACCTGACCGACGGACTGCATCCACCGACTTTCGACGTTCGCCAGACGGTCGACCAACTGAATCTGATCGGCCTGACAATCGAGCGCGACGGAACGCTGAGCTACGTGAATCCGTACACGTACCGCGTCACGGCCTGGCTGCCCGACGAGATTGTCGGCAAAAATTTCTTCGACATTTTCATTCCGGCTGCCGACCGTGCCCGGCTGGAGCAGGACTTCGATGAAGCCCTGGACCGGGGTGGCTTCAACGAACAACGCGAAATCACCCTGCTGGCCCGCAGCGGGGCCGTCCGGAACGTACAGCTCAATTCGTTCATCCCGTACCAGGAAAACGGACACGTATCGTCGTTTACGATCATCGGCGAAGATGTTACGAATAAAAAACGCGTGGCGTCGGCTTTGTCGTACACCAACGCCCAGTTGCAGGACCTGGTCGATAACACCAGTGACCTTATCCAACTGCTGACCCTCGACGGTAAATTCATTTTCGTGAACCGGGCCTGGCGCGAGGCTCTGGGCTATGGTTCCGAACAGATTGCGGCCCTGAATCTGCGTGATGTGCTGCACCCCGACTACGTCGAGTCTACCCTGGCTATGCTCAAACGCATTCAGGAGGGGGGGCAACTGCCGTATTTCGAGACGGTGTTCCGAACCAAAGGTGGGCGGACCATCTACCTGTCGGGGAGTGTTAACTGCCGATTCGACCGGGGGCGCCCCACGGCCTTCCGCTGCATCCTGCACGACACAACCGCCAAGATCCGGGCCGAAAAATCGCAGAAGCTGTATTACAGCATTGCGAACTGGATGATCAATACGCCCAACCTCGACGAGTTTTACCACAAGATTCACGAGGAACTGGGCAACATCATCGACGCTCGAAATTTCTTCATTGCGCTCTACGACCAGAGCAAAACGTACCTGTACTTCCCATACTACGTCGATGAATATTTTGGCGGTAATATGCGGTTCACGAAGCGGAAGCTTGGGAACGGCCTGACCGAATACACCATCCGGGCCAACAAACCGCTGTTTCTGTACGAGAAGGACATCCGGCAGATGGCCGAACAGCATACAATCGACCTCTACGGACAACTACAGCCCAAGGTGATGCTGACGGCTCCGCTACGGATCGGCGACGAAATTACGGGCATCATCGGCGTTAAATCGTACGATAACGCGCTGACCTACGGCCCACGGGATCTCGAACTGCTCGAATTCATTTCGGGGCAGGTGGCGCTGGCTATCGCCCGCAAGCAGTCGGAGGTGGCCCTCGACAAGCAGAACGCCCGGCTCAATGCGATCTTCGACAGCAGTACGTACCTGATCTGGTCGGTCAATAAGGCGCTCCAGCTCACCTCGTTTAACCGGAACTATACCCGCTTGATCGAAAGTCAGTTGGGCGAAGTGCCGACCCTGCACGTCAGTACGCCCAAGCTTGGCTGGCGAATGATCGGCGAGGAGAACCGCCGGTTGCTGGAAGAAAAATACCGGCAGGCGTTTCGGGGCGTACCGCAGAACTTCGAACTGTATTTCGAGACCGGGAAAGGCGAAACCTGGCTGGAGTTTCACCTGAACCCGATTCTGCTGGCTGGCGGTGTTATTGAAGAAGTGTCGGGTATTGCCCGCGACATTACCAACCGCAAACGCGCTGAAATTGCGACGCGCCAGAGTGAAGAGAAATTCCGGGGGATCTTTGAAAACCTGCAGGACATCTACGCCCGGGTGGACCGGAAGGGCCGTCTGACGATGATTAGCCCGTCGGTCTTCAAGCGGATGGGCTACACGCCCGAGGAGGTGCTGGGGCAGGACGTTACGCAGTTTTTCCTCGACAAGAGCGTAATCCACCGGGCCATGATCAAACTCGGGCGCAACCGCAGCCTGCGCAACTTCGAAGCGACCATGCGCCGGAAAGACGGCACCGAGCGGCAGTTTATGTTCAACATGCTGCTGCTGAAAGACGAGCAGGGGACGTATTCGGTGGTGGCGGCCCTGGCCCGCGACATTACGGAGTTGAAACGGCAGGCCGCCGAACTGGTTAAAGCCAAGGACGAAGCCGAACGGTCGCTGAAAGTGAAAGAGCGGTTCCTGGCCAACATGAGCCACGAAATCCGTACGCCGATGAACGGGGTGATCGGTATGATCGATCTGCTCACGGATACGCAACTCAATGACGAACAGCGCGAATACGTCCGGACGATCAAACGATCGTCGGAAACGCTGCTGAACATTCTGAACGATATTCTTGATCTTTCGAAGATCGAAGCGGGTAAGATGGTGCTGCACGAAGCACCGGTGGCCCTTAAAGAGATCTTTGAAAAGCTGATCGCGCTGTTCGGTCAGCAGGCCGCTTCCAAAAACAACCGGCTGACGTATCAACTCGCCGAGGAACTGCCGACGTTTGTGATCGCCGATCAGACCCGACTGCTTCAGATTCTGTCAAATTTGACGTCCAACGCCATCAAGTTTACCGAAAATGGTTCGGTGGATGTAGACGTATCGCTGGTGAGCAAGCGTGGCAAGTTTAACCGGATTCGGATAGAGGTACGCGATACGGGTATCGGTATTTCGCCCGAGAACATCAACCTGCTGTTCAACTCGTTCAGTCAGGTCGATACGTCGTCGCGGAAGTCGTTTGGCGGTACGGGGCTGGGGCTGGCCATCTCCAAAGAACTGGCACATCTGATGAAGGGCGAAGTCGGCGTCGAATCGGAGGTCGGCAAGGGCAGCACGTTCTGGTTCATCATCGAATTGAAAGAAACTGCCATCAGCCCGACGCAGCAGACGACCGAAGCCGCCGAAGTGACGCTGGCCAACTTCTTCAGCGAGTATCACCCCCAGGTATTACTGGTCGACGATAACGCCGTGAACCGGAAAGTTGCCAGCGAAATCCTGCGCAAAGCGGGGTGTATCGTCACGACTGCCGCCAGTGGGCCGGAAGCGATTGCCAGCGTAGCGCATGGGGCAGGGGGCAAGGGGCCAGATGCGACTGTAACCACGGTGACCCCCACGCCCGATACCCCACGCCCCACGCCTTTCGACGTCATCTTCATGGACATTCAGATGCCCGATATGGACGGCGTTGAAACGACCCGCCACCTGCGCGAGCAGTTTAAACAATTACCGCCCATTGTTGCCATGACGGCCTATTCCATGCGTGAGGATCGGGAGCGGTTCCTGAGCCAGGGGCTGGACGATTACATTGCCAAACCCATCAGGGCGCAAAGCCTGATTGCGAAGGTAAAGGAACTGGTCGATGCAGGTCAGTCGAAACGTGCGAGTACCGAACTGGCCCGGAAACAAAAGCGCGTAGCCGAAGAAGCCGCCCTACCGGTTATCGATCAGGAAATTGTGGGGCAGCTACACGACATCGGAGGTCAGGAACTGGTCGACAGCGTATTTGATGAGTTCGTGACCGAAGCGACCGAACTCGTCAATGGAGCCAAAGATGCCTTTACGCTCGGCGACATTCCGACTGTTAAAAGTCATCTGCACACGCTGAAGGGGAGTGCCGGAACGATTGGGGTATCGAGGGTGGCTTTCATTGCCCGTGAAGCGGAAGGAAAACTCAAAGTCAACGACTCACGAACGCTGGGCGAGGAATTGAATCAGTTGGATAAAGCGTTCACGGAATTTCTTGATACGTACGCAGCCGTGAAGAAATAGCGGGGCACGGACCACCAGTCCGTAACGATCTGTTATTGCCAGGCTACATTCAGAGCCTGGCAATAACAGGTTAGTCCCGTACCGGAAAATGGCGGAACTGACTCTCCAGGTCGCCGATTGCGTGCTGAAGTTCCGCACGATCGGGAGTTACCGGCATCCAGAATGGCTTACTGTCAGCGTGCCAGTTTGGCTGCGCTTCGTTGCTCATTTTGATGCGTAGCGTATACTGATTGCCTTTGTGGGAAACGTTGTTGAACCCCAAACCTGGCTCTATAAACGTCAGCTTTGGCGACAGTTCCCGTTCGTTGGCAACGGAGCGCATCCATTTCAGCAGCAGCTCAATCTCCCAGGTTGACAAAAGAGGGGCCGTGCGAACGCATTCATGGCCGTTGTAGCGGGTTCTCAGGCTGACAATTAGCCAGTTGCGGTCCAGAAAAAAAGGAGAATCGCTGTATTCGTAGTCGAGTATATTCAGCTCGAAGACGCCTTCGGGTCCGGTCAGTTTCATGGTTAATTAAGGAAAGTTATGAACGGGTACTCGATTCGGAAGTGCCGGTAACAATTAAGTTAATCCGCCGACGGAGGAGGGGCTGCGTCAACGGTCTAAAGCAGAGCTAAAATTCAGGAAGATCAGTGGCGTAAGAGATTTAAAGTTACGTAAAAAATTGATTAAGCGTGTTACCAAATCAAAAAGCTTTGTAAAATTCTGAGTGCCAATACACAAAAACCCGCTCTTGGTCGTTTTATGGGCTAAAATGGAAGTTAGCTGCTACCCGGAAGAGTTTTTTGGGTTTTCACTTTAATCGCTAATTTCACCACTCGAAGAGAGTTTCCCGTTTGAAGTTAGGTCATTGCCCGTATCTTTGACCAGTCTCAATCCAAGCTCTAAAACAGCAAACTGCAAACATCGTACAGTCTTATGTCAGCTTCCAAGCGTGTTTTGATTGCCGAAGATAGTTCCGTTATTCAAAACCTGGCCCGTAAAATTCTTGAGTTTCAGAATTATGACATTACCGCCGTCAAGAATGGCGAACAGGTCATGCAGATTCTGGACAAGGAAGATTTTAGCATTCTGCTGCTGGACATCAACATGCCGGTGATGGACGGTATGGAGTGTGTCCGGCGCGTTCGGGCGCTACCGGATAAACAAAAAGCTGCGGTGCCTATCGTTGCAATCACCGGTAATGCCAAAAACTACACCGAAGAAGAATTCAAGACGGCTGGTTTCAACGACGTGCTGGTGAAGCCCCTCAACTTCGACCGGCTTGTCGAAGTTGTGAACCAACTGACGGATAAATAAGAAACTAAAGGAGGAGAGGAGGAAGGGAAGAAAAGGGAGAAGGGGGACTGCTCTTGTTCCCTTCGCCCTTTCCTCCTTACTCCCCTTCCTCCTTGTATGCTTATCTCTTTGCTGGGAACCGGAACCTCGTCCGGCGTGCCGTTGATTGGCTGCGAGTGTGAGGTCTGCCGTTCGGTAGATTTTCGGGATAAACGACTACGTTCGTCGGTACACGTTGCCATTGACGGACGTAGCTTCATCATTGATACGGGGCCTGATTTTCGTCAGCAGGTGCTGCGTTTAGGGCTGAAGCAGGTTGACGCTGTGGTCTATACGCACGAACACAAAGATCATACGGCCGGCCTGGACGAGATTCGGGCGTATAATTTCCGGTCCGGTCAGGAAATCCCTATCTACGCCCGCGCGTCGGTGCTGGAGCAGTTGCAGCGTGAGTTTGCTTACATCTTCGCCGAACGCAAATATCCGGGCGTGCCGCGCGTTCGTACGCACGAGATCACCAACGAACCGTTTGACATCCTGGGGGTTCGCATCATTCCCATTGAGGTATTACACCACAAACTGCCGGTGTTTGGCTTTCGCATTGGCGACTTCACGTATCTCACCGATCTGAATTACATCTCCGACGAAGAACTGGAGAAAGTATGGGGCACCAGGGTGCTTGTGCTGGATGCCCTTCAGCAGCAGCCTCACATCTCACACTTTACCCTCGATCAGGCCGTAGCCCTGGCGGAGCGTATAGCCCCGGAGCGGACGTATTTCACGCATATCAGTCATAAACTGGGTTTACACCGGGAGGTTGAACACACGCTGCCTCCGCACATCCGGCTGGGCTACGATGGACTTCGAATCAGCCTATAGCTATATTGTAGCGAACATTGAGCAGGTCATTGTCTAATCCGATTGTACTATGACAGGTATCTACCGCGACCGATGGCTGATCATTGCCGGGAGTTTGCTGAGCGGCTACTTTTTCGTGAACATAGGTCAGGAGGAAAGTGTCTTTGCCCTTTGGAATCAATCATTTTACCTGCGTGACATCGTAGGCGCGTCGCTGATTACGGCTGCGGTCTGGCTGGTTGTTCGCACGATAACAGTCTGGCTGGATGGTCGGTACGATTGGTTTGCGCAACCCGCCAAACGGATTCTTGGTCAGTTGGTGTTGGGGGTTATCGGGCCGGTGGTCGTTTCGTTACTGCTGACCATGCTGTATTTCTACTACGTAGTGAAGCAGCCCATCGCCGAGTCTACATATCCTGTTTACGAATTTCCGATTAGTGTCCTGGTCATAGTACTGATCAATCTAGTGTACGTAGGCTTGTACCTGTACCGGAAAGCGACGGTTCCCGTGCCGCCACACCCCGAACCTGCCAGCCAAACGCCAGAACCTACGTTCCGGAAAACGCTCATCGTCAATAGTGGGCTGCGTAATGTTCCGGTGTCTATCGATGATGTTGCTTACATCTATATTGACGAGGCTACAATTTTTTTGACCACGTTCTCGGGTGGGAAATACGTAGTGAATACGTCTCTCGATGAGCTGGCGCGTGATCTGCCCGAACACGCATTTTTTCGGGTCAATCGCCAGTTTATCATCAACCGAAAAGCGTGTAGTTCATACCTCAATGATACGTACGGGAAGTTAAAAGTGGAACTACGGCCAACGTTGCCTAAGGACATCATCGTTAGTCAGCAGAAAGCGCCTGACTTCAAAAAATGGCTTGAAGATAGTCTCTGATTCAACCTGTATTTCTACTGATTCATCCGTTGTTTTTCCTGATTCAGTCAGTATAACTTATTAGTAAATAGTAGGTTATGTTGATTGCAGGTAGTTTTGTCGCCGTAAACAACATCTACTACCATGCAACGAATCTTCTCTACACTCGCGCTGGTTGTCGTTTGCCTGACAACGGCCGGCGGGCAGGCGTTGAGGGTGGGTTACTACGGCGAAACCGTGACTCACTATGGCCTCAAAGCTGCCTACGAACGAAGCCTCCACAGCTACGTTAAGCAACGGAATCGGGCCTGTAAAACCTTTCTGTTCGCGCCGGGACTGGCCCTCTATCGGCACCCTGCCAACCACTATGGAATGATTATCTCCCCTGAATTCGCTTACCGCCGGATTGGTCGGCGCGGAGGAATGGTCGAGGTAGGTATTGCTCCCGCTTACTTTCGCTATTTTCTGGACGCCAAAACCTACAAAGTTGCCGACAATGGTGAATTCCGACGGGTTCCAATGGCCGGTGGGGACGCCTTTTTGCCGACCGTTTCGGTGGGGGTAGGCAGGGATTTATCCGTACGACGTACCGTTCCGCTGATGTGGTTTACCCGCCTGAACCTGATGCAGCAGCGCCCCTACAACACTTCCTCTTTACTACGCTTCAGTCTTGAAGCGGGCATTAACCTTCCTCTCAAAAAATCATGAAACCGATATACAGACTACTAACCTTTTGCTGGTTGCTGGCCGTTGTCGCGTGCAGCGACCGCGATGTACAGCCGGTTGAAGAAACCAATCTGGTCCTACGCCACAAAGGAGCAAACATGCCCATCTGGGTGCGTGGCAACGCCCAGTCGAATAAAATCATCCTGTTTGTTCACGGCGGGCCCGGCGATTGCGCCATGTGTTATCGCTACTACCTTAAAGGCCTCGAAACCGAAACAATGGTCGCTTACTGGGACCAGCGGGTGGCCGGGTCGTCGACGGGGAAGGTGCCTGAGCAGACACTACGGTATGCTCAGTTTGGCGAGGACATGGTTTACGTCGTCAAGCTGCTGAAGCAGCAATATCCCAATGCGCAGATTTATCTGCTGGCCCACAGTTTTGGGGTGGAGCTGGCCTGGCAGTTTCTGACCACCGACAATTACCAGCAGATGGTAGCGGGCGTGATAGCCATCAATGGCATGTACTCGTATTTCAACTGGCTCTTCAACGTACGGGAGTGGGCTCTGCGCGAAGCAGGTCGACAAAACAACGCTGAAGCGGAACAGTATCTGCTGGCCTATCCTGTCACCCCCGAAAATACCGCGACTATCGACTGGCTGGGCATCTACCGCTGGATGTATAAGCTGGGCGGTAATCCGGTGTCGTTGTACAGCGATAAAAAATTCGTGCTGGATTATGCGTTCGCATCGCCGAACACGGCCTTGGCGCAGTTCACCCACGGAAAGGCCTATAGTTATTACGGTGATGTAGAAAGCCGGCTGTTTGAAAAGGGGCCCCTGTTGAAGCAGGTGCGGGTGCCGGTGGGGTTGTTCTGGGGGGGTAAAGACGGGGTAGTACCGGTGGAAGTGGGTCGCGCTACCAGGCAGGTACTGACCAATGCCCCGGTGACGACCGTCGATTTCAGCGAATCGTGGCATGAACCGTTCGTGACCGAAACGGATAAATTCAACCGGGCGGTGCTGGCGTTTGTGCGATAGGGCGGTCCACGTTCAGCGCTGAGCGTATTTCTGAAAAGTGAGCCTGACGAAGTGAAGCGGGGGTAAACCAATTGGTTGCCCCCGCCGTTGTGTAGACAGAGCTGAAACCAACGCTCTGACCGCTTTCGTATGCAAACTACGGTTAAACCAACTCGTACCTTTCCTGATTCTTTACTGGACCAATACCGTCGGCAGGGCGATCCACCGGCCGATGCGGTGATCGCGGCCGTAACGGAAGCAGGCGGGAAAGACGCGTTGTCAACACTGATGCGCTGGCTGGCCGATACCAGTACGTTTGATGCCAGTACGCAGCCTGAGTCAGTGCAGCGGTTCTTTGCAGACTATGGCGTATTGCCTGCCTGGGCTGATCCGGCGCAGATGGCGCGTGGCATGGCATTCTTTCAGAAACAGGCCGGGGCGATTGGTCTGACGCTGGGTCTGTATTCACTACCGTACTGCTACCTTGGTGCCGATGGAGCCCGGGTGCTGTGGATGACCGAGCGGATCAAAAACGATACGGCCCGGCGCTTGCAGGAAACCGGTGAATGGGTGTTCGCCGTCAACAATCCGAAGCAGTGGCAAAGCGGGAATGCGATTCGATACACACTAAAGATTCGGCTGATTCATGCGGCTTCGCGGTGGTTTGCGCTGCATAGTGGCCGCTGGAATATGGACTGGGGGCATCCGATTAACCAGGAGGACATGGTCGGAACCAACGGCGCGTTTTCATACATCGTGATACGTGGTTTGCGAAAGCTAGGGGCTGGCGCCAGCGAAGCCGACGAAGAAGCATACCTCCACCACATCAACGTAGTCGGTTACCTGAACGGTGTGGTTGAGGAGTTGCTGCCCCAAAACCTTCGTGAGGCTTTCCACCTGGATCGGGTCATCGCCCGTCGGCAGTTCGCCCCATCGGAAGCGGGGGTTGGCCTGACAAAATCACTGCTCAACGCGGTCAGTGAGGTAGTGACCAGGAACTCGGCCGGATCGCGGTCGGAGTCGGTGCGGAACCTCGCAGCCGCCCAAATGCGTTTCTTCCTCGGCGATACGTATGCCGATCTGCTCGGTATCCCGGCGGTGCCCGTCGAGAAGCAGTTGGTAGGCATCGTGAACAAGTTGCCGATTTTTCCAGGATTTATACCCACAAAACCGTCTGTGGCCTCTGCGTAATGCTCAGCGTGCTCTGCGTTTGAGAGAAATTAAACGCAAAGGCGCAAAGATTTACGCTGAGAACGCAACGAGGTACATGACTAGTCTACAATTAGAGCCGATCGCGGCTTTGGCCACGGCACCCGGTATTGGCGCAATCGCTGTTATCCGGGTCTCCGGCGAAGGGGCCATTGAGGTTACCAATCGACTATTTAAAGGCAAGGACTTAACACAGCAGCCGAGCCATACGGCGCATTTTGGTCTATTGCGCAATCCCGACGGGTCCATCATCGATGAGGTGCTGGCCACCGTTTTTCGCGCTCCCAAATCATTTACCAAGGAAGATGTGGTCGAGATTTCGTGCCACGGCTCCGAGTTTATCATCCGGCAGATTCTAAACCGGCTGATGCAGGAAGGTGTGCGCCTGGCCCGGCCGGGGGAGTTCACGCAACGAGCGTTTCTGAACGGGCAGTTTGATCTGGTGCAGGCCGAAGCCGTAGCGGACCTGATTGCTGCCGATTCGGAAGCCAGCCATCGCGCTGCCCTGACGCAGCTTCGGGGTGGTTTTTCGAAGCAGCTCAAGGCGCTACGTCAGCAACTGATCGATTTTGTAGCCTTGGTCGAGCTGGAACTGGATTTTGGCGAAGAGGACGTGGAGTTTGCCAAACGCGATCAACTACGTGGGCTGATGCAGGACATCCGGCGCGTGCTGCGTCCGCTGATCGATTCGTTCACTACGGGCAACGCTATCAAAAACGGGGTGCCAACCGTGATTGTCGGTAAACCCAACGCCGGTAAGTCGACACTTCTAAACGCGTTGCTGAATGAAGAAAAAGCCATCGTATCAGACATACCCGGTACAACCCGCGATGTGATTGAGGACGAACTGTTTATCGATGGCATCCGCTTCCGGCTGATCGATACGGCGGGACTGCGCCAGACGACCGATACCATCGAAGCGATTGGCGTGGAGCGAACCCAGCAGAAAATGAGGGATGCCTCGCTGGTGGTGTACCTGTTCGATGGCGTGAATGTCACGCCCGATGAGCTTCAGGATGCTATTCTGGAGGTGCGTGCGTCGGGTAAGCCATATTTGCTGGTCGGCAACAAAGCCGATGCTACGCCGGACGCCAAACGCCAGACACTGAACGAGGTTGTCGGCGAGCCCGTCGTCTGGATTTCGGCTAAAGATGCCCAGATTGACGAGCTGAAAGCGGCCTTGTCGGCGCGGGTACGTACGGACGCGACTGTGCAAACCGGCAGCGCCGTGGTGACGAACGCCCGCCACCTCGAACACCTGGTCGGTACCGACGATGCCCTGGCACACGCGATCAGTGGACTCGATGCGGGCATCTCCGCCGACTGGCTGGCAATGGACCTCCGGCTGGCCTTAAAGCACCTGGGGGAGCTGACCGGTGAGATCACTACGGATGATTTGCTGGATTCGATTTTCTCGCGATTCTGCATCGGTAAGTAAGCGCTGAGCAGGACTCAGCTTAAATTCAGCGTATGATCAGCAAAAGGTCAGCGACCTTTCGGTAGGGCGGCCTTTATTTGTCGGCAATTAGTGACTTAGTGATTGCTCTCACTTAACGATTGCCACTGCTATGAAAATGCTGTTTTTAGTTCTTCTTGTCGGTAGTTCCGGCTACCAGGTTGCTGCCCAGACCAAATCAACTCCCGCGCAGACACTGCAATTTTGCACATCGGTTGGACCGGTAGAGCTCACCATAAAAGGAGATTCCGTGACGGGGCGGTACCTCCTCACGGTCACTCCCGATCGAAAGCGGGGGATCATTAAAGGGACGCTGCACCAGGGCTTACTTACTGGTACATGGGATGACCCGGACGGCGTCGGACGTATTGTTTTTGGCTTTGATTCAGACAGGACCAGATTCATTGCTATCTACAATCAGGCCCGAAATTCTTCAGAGTGGTATAACGAGTGGAAAGGCGTCCTGAAAGCCAATGTCTTTACACTTCCGGAAGCGCAACGGCGAACATTTTCGTGCGAGTGGAAATGAAGTCAGCCCCAACAGCTATGCTCAGCAACTTTCTACAATCTGATGGCTTTCAGATCCGACTGGGGATTCAGCGGAACTGTAAACAACACCTGGTGGCTGGTTTCGTCGTAGCAAAGGCCGTCGTTGGGCAGGTAGGTCAGCGAATCCAGCAGTACCCGCCGACGGTTGGCCTTCGGTGAATCTAAGACAAGCTGAGCACCCCGAGTGGTCCGCCGGACGCGCACAATACCGGTCGACGTCAGTACCCAGCCTGATTCGTCGAGGGGAGAAAGATCGGGGCACACCGCCGTTATCGCTTTCCACTGCCCGACCTGGACTTTCCACAAACCCGAACGGCCTTTGCCGGTGAATAGTAGTTCCGTCCCGTCGGAAGAAAACTGGCTGACGAAGCCTTCGACGCCTAACGGTTCGGACTCTCTTTTTTTATCCAGCCATAGGCGGGACAACTCCCAGCGGCCCTGGCGGAGTGTACTGTAGACCAGGTATTGTCCTGAAGGATGATAAGTTGGAAACGCATTCAACTGTCGATCAGCAAGCAGTGTATCGACGGCCCCGCTGGTCAGATGGACCCGTACAAAGCAAGAGCCGACCGTACCCTGAACGTCGATTACTACCCAACGCTCATCAGGTGAGATGGCGAGGTGCCGGATCGATTGGCACCGAAAATCAGTCAGTCGCTTCGGGGGCGAATCATCGGTCGTCGAACGAATCCAGACTTCCGGGCTGTCATGCTCGTTGGAGACGTAGACTACCCTTCGGCCGTTGTCCAGGAAGCGTCCCTTGCCGTACTGCCGACCGGGCTGGTGTGGGAACAAGTGCTGGGCTTCTTCAGGTCGGCCGAGCGGTACGCGCTGTAGATTGCGATCGGCTTCGTATTGCTCAAAGACAAGCCACGGTCCGGCGATGATTGGATTAAACAAATTAGCGCCTGTCGAGAGAATCAGGGCCGGCGTGTCCGTCGATGCCAACGGTACATCAACCGACCATAAGTTGCTTTTCCCGGCCAGTGAAGCGCCAAAAATTACCCGACGACCGTTGGAATGCCAACTGGAGCCGGAAATGGCTGGGTAAGTCTGGGTCAAGGGGCGAACCTGCCGGTTAGCAAGCTCAAGCGTATACAGGCGTTCGTTACCTGCGGTTAGTTGCTGCTTAAAGGAAATCTGCGTTCCATCCGGGGAGAAGCGGGGGTACATATCACCGGTAACACCGGCGGGTGGGGTGGAAAGCTGCTCTTCAACAAACGTATCCAGCGCCAGTGAATAGATCCGGTACGGCTGTTCCGGGCTCAGCCGGTAGGCGTACACCATGCTTTTGCCGTTGGGATGAATGTCCACGCCGATCAGGTAAGGGCTCGCCAGGCGATAAAGCTGCTGAACGTCCTGCCACCGATCAACGGGCATACGGCATACAGCAGCGGAGCTTTCGGAGAGAATACGGATAAAATACACAAACCGATTGTCCGGGCTCCATACAGGAAACAGGTCTTTACAACCGGGGGCGGGGTGAGTAATCTGAATAGGAACGCCACCGGGAAATGAACTCACATAAAGGGATTTGCCTACAGGGTGCCGGGCGCCGTAGCCATCTTTGGCAAATACCAGACGGGTGCCGTCGGACGAAGCATCGGCCCATAACTCTTCGCCCGGCAGCGAAACGGCCGTGATGATCTCAGGGCGGGCGGGAGTAGCTTGCTCGCGCCCCCACAAAGCGACTCCTCCCCCTATGACCAGTGCGACGAGAAGCAAACCCAGCATCCAGGGATACCGAAAAAGCCGGGCTGGTTGCAACCCGACGGGCTGCTCAACCGGCTCCAGAACAGGCTGGTGGGAGACTAACGTATCCGACTCGGGTGTATGGGTTATCCATTCAACGGGTGAAGTCAACCGGTAGCCGCGCTTTTTGACGGTTTCAATCCGGATCTGGCCAGGAAATCGTTCGGAAGCCAGTCGGCGGATTTTTGAAATGATCTGATGCAGGGTATCATCGCTGACGATGACGTCGGGCCAAACCTGTTGGAGTAGTTCATCTTTGCTAACCAATTCTCCCTGGCGGGTGGCCAGGTAATGCAACAGGGCGATGATCTTAGGCTCCAGCTTGTGACGGACGCCGTCCGGGCCGGTTAATTCCAGCGTCCAGCAGTCGACCTCAATGGTATCAATTCGGAAAACATTCCTCATGGAAAACGACGGGAGTAGGGCGTAGCATCAGTTAAAAATAAGAATAATATCAGCGATTGCGCACGTCCTTCAGGTGCCGGGGTCATTAGCTTGCCGGCTCTATGCATTCCCCGAAGCGTATTAACCAACTATCAAATGTTAACTAAACTAGTTCAATGGGGGCTGGCCTGTCTGCTGAGCGGCTGCTACGTCCCTTTGGTTGCGCAGCCGACCCTAAGCGATGAGCAACGGGTACTGCTGCGCTTTCTGGACGACAACGCTGAACGATTGTACCGGTACAGTGATTCCCTGTGGGCGCTCGCGGAGCCATCCTTTCAGGAGGTTAAATCTGTCCGGCTGCTTACGAGTATACTGCGCTCGGAAGGCTTTCGAATCGAGGAGAATCCAGCCGGGGCGGCAACCATGTTCGTCGCTACCTATGGCCGGGGCAAACCGATAATCGGGCTGTACGGGGAGTACGACGCCGACCCGAATGCCGCCAACATGGCCGTTCCGTACCGACGGGTTGGGTCGGATAATCCGTATGGTCATGGGGCTGGACACAACCTGTTGGCGGTGGGCAGTCTGGGTGCGGCACTGGCCATTAAATACCTGATTGATCAGGGCCGCCTTCAATGTACCGTTCGGTATTTCGGCACGACGGCAGAAGGCGGACTGGGGGGCAAGACGTACCTGGCGCGGGATGGCTATTTCAACGACCTAGATCTGAGTCTGTATTGGCATCCGAGTCCGGTAACGCAGGCCAGTCCCGGTGGCTGGGATGCTTTGGTAGACGTAGCGTTTCAGTTCACGGGTCGTAAACGGCCCATGCGTCTGCCGGAAACAAACGAAAATGCGCTGGATGCTGCCTTGGACTGGCTGTCTGCCGTCCGGCGTTTGCGGGAAACGCTTCCTGCTCCCTGCCGCATCCATTATACCCTGAAAACATCCGGTACCGACCTGCGCTGGGTACCCGATACCATAACGGTTCAGGTCAGGGTTCAAAGCAGCCGACAGACTGTTATTCGACAGGCACTCGACAGTCTCTCGGCTTTTGCTGACCAGTTTAGCCAGTCGCAGCAGGTCACTTATGCTAAAAGGGTATTGCAGGCCAAGCACGAATTTATCCCGAACCGGACAGCCATGCGACTTGTCCACAATACCATGGTGCTGCTGGGGGATCTGCGCTATACACCCGACGAAATTGCCTACGCCAATCAGCTCCAGGCCTATTTGAAGCAGCCCGTTCAGGAACTGTCCGCTCCGCTACGTCCCTTTACGGAGCGGGCGGTCCCCAACGGGCTAAATGGCTACGCCAGTGATATTAGCGATGCCAGTTGGCTGGCACCGGAGGCCTACTTTACCGTCTGCACGCAGCCATTTGTACCCATGCACGACTGGCCGGCTACCGTCTTTACGGGTCATTCGATCGGTCATAAAGGCTTGCTGTATGCGGCTAAAACCCTGGCCGTAGTCATTGATACGTACGTTCGGGACCCTTCGCTGCAACGGGCCATCCGGCAGGAATACCGGGAGCGAACGCAGCATTACCCATACCGGTCTCTGCTGGAACCAGGCCCGATTCCCATCCGGGCGAACTATCCGACCAACTGAAAACCGTCAGGGCCTACTTTACCTGCACCTGCTTGTTCTGGCGCGTCGATGGCTAAAACCCGCACTAAGCCTATCTATTGCCTCACAATACGTTGAGTTCAGCCACGACGGGCAGGTGATCCGACGCGTACTGTTCGTCAATGACCCGTGTTGCGAGGGGTTTCATGGCGTTGGTCGGTCTGAACATGATGAAATCAATGGCGCGGTTCGGGTTGCGAACGGGAATGGTCGGCTGGCAGTTCTGGCAACTGCGCGTAAAATGCTGGTCCAGCAACTGCATCACCTGACTATCCGGCAGGGCATTAAAATCGCCCGCCAGAACTACGGGCAGGTTGGACGTTTTGAACAGATTGACAATCTGGTCGGCCTGGGTGAGCCGGTTTTGCTCTTTCAGATCGAGGTGGGTGCTGGCGAAGATGATTAGTTTCCCTTTGGCGATCTCCACCGTAATAGCGGCAATCGTCCGGGTTTCGCCACCAATGGCCGGGTCGATTGGCAGAATAAGCCGGGTTGAGTCAATAATCGGAAAGCGGGAGAGGACTGCTACGCCATAATCGCCCCCCTGGTGGTCGATAGCTTTGGCGAAAAAGAACTGCATCCCGGTCTGGCGGGCCAGCTCCTTGGCCTGGTTCAGGCCTTTGCCGGAGCGCTCCGTGTTAACATCAACTTCCTGAAGGGCTACCAGGTCCGGTTTGGCCTTGTTGATGACGCGCGCAATGGCCGCTACGTCGATGGTGGTGCCCGCCGAGGGCGGATTGCAGTGATGAATGTTATAGGTCATCACGGTCAGCTTACGAGCGCGTTCAGCCGGCTGATCAGATGATGACACGCGACTGGTAGTTGCCTGTACCGAGACGGAGATAAGCAGTAAGCAAACAGATAAAAACTTTTTCACGGGTTTGATAACAAATAGGGTAATGATTCGCTGAAGATAGGGGGAATAATGGCAGACCCGTTTGCGGGTTGTTGCCGGCAAACGGGTCTGCTGTCGGTTGACATTGTAGCCAATTTACTCCCAGTTCGGGTTCTGGGTCAGGTTGGGGTTGAGCAGGCGCTCCTGCCGCGGAATCGGATACAGATAATCCCGGGCTTCGTTGAACTTCTTGGCAATGTGGCCGTTCACGACAATGTTGCCGCCTTTGTTGCCGTTTTCGAGCACGATCTCGCTGCCCAGTTTGAGGATCTGTGCCCCCGGTACGGTCGGTTTGGTGCCCTCGTAAATCACCAGATCGACCTTGCCGTTACCGTCCAGGTCGTAGTTACCCGGCCCCGGAAAATACATGCCTTTAAACTGTTTGGTCAGCAATTGGCCTTCTTTCCAGCGGATAATGTCATCCCAGCGGAAGAAGTTTTCCATGACCAGCTCGATGCGCCGTTCCCGACGGATTTCCAGAATGACGCCCGAATTGGCACCTCTCAACTGGGTATATAGCTGCGCCTGATACGGGTCCGGATTCGCATTGGCAGCGGCCAGGTTGATGTTGGGCATACCCACCCGGTCACGGATCGGTTTGATCGAGCGGTCCAGGTCCGCCTGGGTCAACGTACCTCGCTCGGCTTTGGCTTCTGCAAAGTTCAGCAGAACCTCGGCGTACCGGAAAATGGGCATGTCCGTAATATCCTTGTTGAACGTATCCCACTTGGGCGCCGACACGAATTTGATGAGTTGGTAGCCCGTGACCGTAGCACCAAATTCGGGAACAAGCTGGGCGTTTTCGCCGATGCGGGTATAGCCGGGTGTCCGGATGGTCTGCGACAGGCGAGGGTCGCGGTTTTTAACCTCCTCGGCAAACTGCATGGTTTCGTAGCCCTTGATGTCCGTGAAGCGCGAACCGTCGGCCATCAGGTAGCTGTTCACCAGCTTCTTTTCCAGGCCGGGCCGACCGTACGAAGCCGTCATGGTGTAATAGTTCAGGTTGTGGTACACCTGCAACTCGTCACTGAAATCCCGCGCCAGAATCACTTCCTCGGCAATGGCGTTGTCGGACGAGAACAGCCGTTGATAGGCCGTCGACGGGGTCGCTTTGTAGATCGTGTAGCCGCTGCTTTTCATCAACTCCTCCGAAGCCGCGATGCTCTCATCCAGAAACTTGTCCGCGTTCGGCAGACTAAACTCAGGATGGTATTTGCGGAACGTACCTTCGTAAAGAGCCAGGCGTGATTTGAGGGCTAAGGCGGTCCATTTGGTAATGGTGCTAACCTGCCGGGAGCCGTCGAGGTTGGCGATGGCGTAGTTGAGGTCGGCCATGACGGAATCCATCACCATCGTCCGCGGGTCGCGGGCTTTGGTCAGCATATCCTGATCCGTCACCTCGATTACGTGCGAGTACCAGGGCACATCCCCGAACCGCTTGACCATCCCGAAATAGAAGTAGGCGCGGAAAAAGCGGGCCAGTCCATTGTACTTGGCCACGGCTTTGGTATCGGGACACTTTCCGGAATTGGCCAGGAAATAGTTGATATTACGTAGCGTTCCCCAACTCCAGCCGCCCCCGCTGGTGGGAACCACCCGGGTGCCCTGCAGTTCGTCGCGTAAACTGGTTTTGACTACGTTGTCCACGTCTTCGTTGTACACATCCTCGGCGGAAGGGAGGGCACTGTAAAACGAATTGGTGTACAACAGCAGGTCGTTTTCGGTCTTGAAAAAAGTTTCCGGCGAAATGGCGTCCTGCGGGACCAGATTCAGGTCGCAGGCCGTCAGCCCCAGGGCCACGGCCAGGCAACAGATTATTTTTTTCATGTCAATGACTAGCTTGAAGTTGGATTAGAACGTGACGGTAAGGCCGGCAGAAATCGTTTTCGACAAGGGGTACGTCCGCCCGTTGGTAGCGTCGCCGTCCAGTTGCTCCGGATCGATATACTTGGTCCGCAACGGCGTGTAGGTCAGCAGGTTTTCACCGCTTACGTACACCCGGGCTCTCGGTACCCGAATCTTTCGGGTCAGCGTCTCCGGAATCGTGTAGCCGATCACTACGTTCTTTAAGCGCAGGTAGCCAACATTCTGAAGGTAGCGGTCGTTAACGGCCTGTAGGTCACCACCGCTGTTCAGGGCTGTATAGCCGCGCAGAATCGGGAAGTAGGCATCCCTATTTTCCGGTGTCCAGACATCGTCGGCGAAGTTGGCCGGGATGAATGAGTAGTACGGACGCGAATACGGTCCCCAGAACTTATCGGCGTTGTTGCCCGGATACCAGTGTTTGCGCCAGATGCCCTGAGCCAGTACCGATAGGTCGAAGCCATTCCAGGACGCCCCAAGGTTGATACCGTAGCGGTAGCGGGCGCGGCTGTTACCGATGATCCGCAGGTCGCCGTGGTCAGTCAGCGTATTGGCGCCCTGATCGATCTTGCCGTTGCCGTCGAGGTCGATAAATTTCAGATCGCCGGCCTGCAGCTTGCTCCAGTCGCCGGGAGCGTTCAGGCGCTGCCGGTTCACAACCGTCTGATCGACAGTATAAGCCTGCGCTTCTTCATTGGTCTGGAAGAACCCATCGATCGAGTAGCCCCAGATGTCACCAATGGTCTGCCCTTCGTAGCGGCTCGACAGAATCTTGTTCGGATTGTCGTACTTGGTTACGGTTGACTTGGAGTCGGAAACAATAAACGAAGCATTGTAGGAGAGCGGTTTTCCGGCCACCTTAACCCGGTCCCGCCAGCCAATGGCCAGTTCAAAACCCGTAGTTTTCAGGTCGCCCGCGTTCTGGGTGGGTACCGTAGCGCCGTACACGGCCGGCAGCACCTGCCCCGGTACCAGCATGTCCGTAGTTTTGCGGGTGTACACGTCGAACGCCAGGTTCAGCCGGCTTTTCAGCAGATCAACGTCCAGACCCAGGTTCGTCGTAGTCGCTTTCTCCCAGGTCAGGTTCGGTGAAATGGGGTTGGGGCTGTCGACGTAGTACAGTTTCTGCCCGTTGTTGATCCAGCTCGACTGGGCCGTGGGCATGATGGGGATGTATGGGTAGAAGCTGGCCGAACTGGTGTTCGATGGCAACTGGTTCCCCAGCGTTCCGTAGGAAGCTCGTATTTTGAGGTTGTTCACGACGTTCCGCAGGGGCGTAAAGAACGACTCCTCGCTGACACGCCAGCCCGCCGATACGGATGGGAAAAGACCATACCGGCGTCCCTCGCCAAAGCGCGACGTACCATCGTAGCGGCCGTTCACTTCGAGCAGGTACCGACCTTCATAATCATAGTTCAGCCGGAAGAAGGCTCCGAACAGGGAGTACTGGTAGGAATCGCCGGACGAGAGTTGTTCGCCGGTACCCAGGTTCAGGTCGTTCAGGCTCTCGGACAGCAGATTCTTCCGGGCCCCGAACAGGCGCTGGTGTTTCTTCGATTCGTAGTTGATCCCCGCCGTTGCGCCGAGGTAATGCTTGCCGAATGTCTGATTAAACGAGGTATAGACGTTGGTCGCGTGCATGGGGTCGAACCACATCGTTTGCCGGTACTGGTCCGTGTTGTAGTTGGGCACCGTGGTCAGGATGCCGGGTTGGATTGAGTACTGCGCTACGGCCGAGCGGTACCAGTCGTCGGCGATGTAGAACGAGAACGAATAGTTGGCAACCAGATTCCAGTTCTTGGTAAAATCAATCGTTGCGGAGTTGATCGTGGTTAGCTCGTGCACCTTCTTTTCGCCACCCGCTACGCCTTTGAGCAGGTTGGCAAACAGACCGTCGCCAATGGAATAGTTGTTTTTCAGCGTATTGTACGTAGCGGTGCCGTCCGGGTTGCGGGGGGCATAGGCGGGCAGGGCGTGTACCGTGATCGCCACAAAGTTGGCGTTAGCTCCACCTTCCAGACCGGGGTACTTGTATTTTGAATCGAAGTACTGGGTGTTGTTGCTGATTTTCAGCCAGGGCGTCAACTGCGCGTTGATCTTGCTCCGCAGAGTGTACTGGGTAAACTTATCCGTGTTGATCCGCATGATCCCATCTTTCTCATAAAGCGACCCCGAGAGGTAGTAGTTGACTTTATCGGTTCCGCCGGAAAGATTCAGGTTATGCTGGCGAGACGGCTGCGTCATGTTAAACAGCGTGTTCCACCAGTCGTAGTTACCGTAGTAGTTGTAGATTTCTTTGCCGTTCACGGTTTTAACGACCGTCCAGGGGCGGGCTGGGTTTTCGGTTTTATCGTACCGGCGTGCTTCCAGTTCCTTGTAATCTTCCTCGCTGTAGCGGGTGTACGTATTGCCGGTTGCCCGCAGAAACGCTTCGTCGTTGAGCCGGGCGTGTTCGTAGCCGTTGGTCAGGAAGTCGGTGCTTACCGTCGGCGTCGACCAGCCGAAGTTGTTGGTGTAGGATATGGTCGTTTTGCCGTTTTTGGCGGTTTTGGTCGTCACCAACACCACGCCGAACGCACCCCGGGCTCCGTAGATCGCCGAAGCCGCGGCATCTTTCAGCACCGAGATGGTTTCTACGTCGTTCGGGTTGATCCGGTTAATATCGCCCGGAACACCGTCGATGAGCACCAGCGGGCCGCCCCCGTTGAACGACGTTTCACCCCGGACGTTCAGGCTGCCGCCCGAGCCCGGCTGACCGGTCCCGAAGGTAATGTTCAGGTTCGGAACGGTGCCCTGGAGGATTTGGGAGAGGTTGTTCAAGGGGCGATCTTCCAGGTCTTTGGCCTGTACTTGCGACACCGCGCCCGTCAGATTGACCTTCTTCTGCGTACCGTAGCCGACCACAACTACTTCGCTCAGGGCTTTATCATCGGGCTTCAGAACAACGTTGAGCTGCGTCTGGTTACCTACCGGTACTTCCTGAGCCGTATAGCCTACAAAGCTGAACACCAGCACGGCGTTGTTGTCCGGAACCAGGAGTTCAAACTGCCCTTTGGCGTCGGTGTTGGTACCGCGCTGCGAGCCTTTAACGACTACGTTTACGCCGGGCAGGGGCTCGTTGTTTTCCGAAGACACTACCTTGCCCCGCACCGATATGGCCTGAATAGCCAGTTGACTTGACACGGGCCGATCGGGGCCGGCCTTAACCGCCACGGTTGACGTACCCACAAAAGTCGCGAGTAGGGCACAGGAAAGCAGACGTATGCCTGTCTTTGTCGGCTGGGCTGCTGTTGCGTTTAGAGGTTTAAGCATGTTTTAGTTAAAAATTAGGCAAAACGATCCCTTACCACGTATCGGCGTGGTATAAGACAAATCCGTTGAAGGGGATTTAACACGAGCCTGAAGGCCTTCAGGTCGCTATGGGCAGGAGACTCCTGGGTACTGCTTACGGGTTAGTCAACATTGAGTTACAACTCTACTGAATAGATATACAAAAGTAAGGTCGGCTGGTGTGGAACGTCAGGATATACGATTATGAAATCGTTAAGATAGTCGTTGATCTCCAACCGATCCGGCGGACTGGTTAGGCATGAAATCCTTCACACGGTCAGCTTTCCGACCGTTTTACCGGCATCGTTGAGCATCGTTACGGTCAGCGCTGCCTTATCGGCCTGAACACTGATGATGGTCCGGCGACCAGCCTGGGGACCTCCGCCGATAACAATCGGATAGGAATGCTCGCCTTTAACGGCTGGGTGAATACCATATTTGTGCGTGTGCCCCGAAATGAGCAGATCGATATTGGCATCGTTCAGGATCGGTCCCCACACCTTGCGGCAGTGCATCGGTCCGTGCCAGTCGCCGGAGTAAAAGAGGGGGATATGGCTGAAAACAACCCGGTACTTAGCCTGCCGAAACTCCTTCTTCCGAACCTCCTGCTTCAGCCACTCGGCCTGCTCCAGCCGGTACTGGTCAAAATCCACGATACCGGCGTACACGGGCGTATCGTCGGCCTTATCCTCCCCCGAATCCAGCACGATGCCATAGACGGGACCCTGCCGGAATGAGTAATAAAACGGTTGGTCATGACCGTCGAAGTAGTTGACCAACTGCCGGGCAAATTTACCCCGGGTTTCATGGTTGCCCCGGGACAGGATAAAAGGAATCTGGGTAGCGAAAAGCGACGTAACGGGCTTGAGCAGGTGATTGACCAACTGATCCTCGTCTGTCTGATAATCAAACATATCGCCGTTCAGGAACACGAAGTCCTTCTCCGGCAACTCGGGTAGTTGCAGCAAATGAGCGAATGAATCGGGGCGGTCGTGGATATCGTTCAGCACCACAAACCGGACCCGGTCGGCATCGGCACTCGGCGTCGTAAACGTGAAGACGTCGCTGGTGAACGTATCGCCGTAGGTAATCTTGTATGGATCAAAACCCGTTAGTGCTTTGGAGCAGATTCGATAGGCGTACTGTTTGCCGGGAAGGAGGTTTCGGAGCGTAATGGCCTGTACTGTGTTGTTGGCTTCGACCAGACCGGCGTTAACGCGGTGGGCTTTCTGGCTCAGTTGATCGGGCGTTTCACCGAACTCGACCCAGCTATACGATGGAACTGTCGTGATCCAGCGGATGGTAATTGAATCAGGGCGGGGTGCCTGGAGGTAGGGGCCGACTTTCAGAATAGGCGACTCATCGGACTGTGTTGGCTGAGCATCCAGCCTGGGGGCGGCCCCTAACCCCGTCATACTAAGCAGACCCATTGACGCGACGAAACGCCGACGCCCGACCTGTTCCTTCCTGTTTTTCATTGATTGAGTAAACTCGAAACCCTATAGAATGACGTAATCGCCAAATTTAGCCGCAAAACTATCACTTACCCGTTAGAAAGCCTGTTAAGGAATGGTTAAGTATATATTAAGAAGTGACGTGTATAAATACGATTTAGGGGTATAAGCAATGTTACCCCAAACCCCTGAAGGGGCTTAGCGCTGCTAATGTCAGGAGATCATATTTAGCAGCGCTAAGCCCCTTCAGGGGTTTGGGGCGATAGCACGCAGCCGGTGGTCACGTACCAGGCGATTCAATTATCATGCTATTAAAATTTGCATTCCGCGTTTCTACAATAATCTATCCGTTATAATACAAATTTGTTGTATATATTGCAGTTGTATACTAAGGCGATTGGTGAAGTGGAAACGGCACCCCAACGGAAAATCATTCACGTTGACATGGATGCTTTCTTTGCATCCGTGGAGCAGCGCGACAATCCCGACCTGCGGGGTAAACCCGTGGCCGTGGGTGGATCGCGGGAGCGGGGCGTCGTAGCGGCTGCCAGCTACGAGGCTCGTCAGTACGGTGTGCGATCGGCCATGTCGTCACTGATGGCCATCCGGAAATGCCCGCACCTGATTTTTGTCAAACCCCGCTTTGAGGTATATAAGACCGTATCGGCGCAGATTCGGACCATTTTCGCCGACTACACGGACCTGATCGAACCACTGTCGCTGGACGAAGCCTACCTCGACGTAACCGAGCGGGCCAGTGCGGACCTGACCGCTACGCAGATCGCGCAGGAAATTAAGGAACGTATCCGGCAGGAAACGCAGCTCACGGCCTCGGCGGGGGTGTCGTACAACAAGTTTCTGGCGAAACTGGCTTCCGACTACCGCAAACCCGACGGCCTGTTTGTGATCAAGCCGCACCAGGGACTGGCGTTTGTGGAGCAACTGAACGTAGGTCAGTTTCACGGCGTGGGGCGCGTTACAGCCGAGAAGATGAACCAGTTGGGCATCTTCACGGGTCTGGATCTCCGCCAGCAGACCGAAGCCTTTCTGACCCGGCACTTCGGCAAAGTCGGCCACCACTATTATTCCATCGCGCGGGCGATCGACGACCGCCCCGTAACGGCCAACCGCGTCCGGAAGTCGGTGGGCTCGGAAAACACCTTTTCTCATGACCTGACCGAGGAGTCGGAGCTGCTAACTGGCCTGGAACCGCTGACCGACGATGTATGGGCGTACTGCGAGCGAACCGGCGTGTATGGACGTACGGTAACGCTGAAGGTGAAGTACGCCGACTTCCAGCAGATCACCCGCAGCCGCACCCTCCCGACAACCGTAGCCAGCCGGAACATCCTGCAACAAATCACCGCCGACCTGCTCACCGGCCTGTTGCCCCTGCCAAAACCCGTCCGACTGCTGGGCGTCTCCATCTCGAACCTGGACACTGTTACTACTACGTCGGCGAACGGGCAACTGGCGCTGGATTTGTGAGAAGAGTAGTTGTTACGGATTTAGCATGAATGCTGATTTGGAAAAAAAACACGACATAGCCGCTTACACAATTTCAAGGTCACATTTGCCAAAGTAACTTTACTATTACTTAGCGTTGATATTATGTTTTGTTAAATTTGTCCCTAAACCTATAAATTATGTGCTATATGATGAGCGTTTACATAACTTTTGACAGACGCTTACTTATCCGATTAGGTAGTTTAAGGATGTATATATAGCAGCTAATTAAGAGGTGCACTGTTGAATTGTTAAGCCGAGATAGTTTTCAGCTTATAACTGAAACAAAAAATTACTTCTTAGTAGCAGGTTAATAATTAGTTTGATATGTTTTGTTGATCCCTTCTAAATCGATATGTCTGTTTCAGTGCTATCCACTAGCGATGATCAATTCGAGAAATGGATTGATCAACTGAGTAAGCTTCCTACATACACTATTGGTCGCGGGGCAAATAACTCAATAGTGATTGCTAATGGTAAGATTAGTGGTCAGCATGCTCGACTTATATATTGTACAAACACAACCTACGTGTTGGAAGACCTCAATAGTAAAAATGGTACATATGTAAACGGAATGCGTATCACTCGCAAAGTGATTGGTGCGGAGGATAAGTTGCGGTTAGCGGATAGTGATTATACAGTTAACCAATTGATGGACTTGCTGAGTAGTAACTTACCTCAACCAGTAATCGCAGAAGCTGCAAAGCCATTACCCAAGGAGTCAGATCATAAGGGGAATGATACTAAACTTAGCTTTACCCAGGAGTTTGCTGAACTCCGGCAGGTTTTCGAACAATACCCAAAGCTGAGAAAAGATTGCCGTAATCGCGAGAAGATGATTCGTACCGGCAGTGTGATTCTGTCCTCTGTTGTAGGAGTAAGTGCTGCATTGGCTACTGGAGGGACTATGTTTCCATTGTTACAAATTATGTCGGGGGCTGGCTTAAGCATGTTAGTTCCTACACTCTGTTCCACTCTTTTATCTACGGAGGAAAAGCTGGAAATTATTGATAAAGAATATCGAGATAAATACCGCTGCCCTAATCCTAACTGTCGTGATCCGTTTGTGAACCGGGAATGGGATCTGCTTGCTCAGCAAAAGGCTTGCCGTCGCTGCCAGGCTATCTGGGTAAATTGATAAACTTTTTTGACTTACCTTTTTTGTTTCAATCCGATTAACTGCTGTCCGTTAACATAAACTAATGTAAAACATGGCACAATTATCCGATCAAACAGATCTGCAAACAGACACGTATGCAGCGGTTCAGCCAGTTAGCAATAGCAACAGCGAATCGAATAAGATCAATAACCGAAAGAAAATGCTCGGAATTGCAGCGGCTACTATGCTACTAGGAGGGGCTGCCTGGGCAATTACGAACAGAAAGGCTGATAATGGCCCAGAATCAGCTTCTAATGAAGAACAAAGCCCTGAATCTCATCCGACCGTACTGAATTTACCTTCTGATATTGATGTGGCGGATCAGGTCACTGATGAAATGTCATTTGATGATGCCTTTCAGACTGCCTCTAAGCAAGTTGGAGTAGGGGGGGTATTTAGCTGGCATGGACGCTGGTATAATACTTTTTCAAAGGATGAATGGAGCAGCCTCTCATTAGAGCAACGTCTGGAATTTACGGAGATGGTTACTCAGGAACACTTGCCTGTCAAACCCTACAGTGTGCCAACAGCTTCATATGTTACGGCGGTTTCAGATCAGGAAACTGTCCAGCCGGATCCGACTATCATTGAGGGATATATGAATGGTCAAAGGGTTATGGGGCTGGATTACAACCTTGATGGGGTTATTGATACGTTAGTGATGAATGGCGCAGATGGCTACACCTATCGGGTAGTTGATGCTACCGGTGATGACGGGCTGGATACAATCATGCAGTATGATTCCATTAAGGATGAGTTGGTGGGAGTCACAAAGCTTGATCATCCTGTTGTGCTAACTAATGATGAGTTCAGTGAGGATTTAGAAGTTAGAATGGGTAAGGAGGTAGTCGATTCTATTCTTGAAACTGATTCAACTGTAAATACGCCAGAAGTAGAAGCTGAGGCCGCGGAAGAGGTGGATAATGTATATCTGGCGGATTCGTATGAGCCGGATGATACGTACATCAACAACGGTAATGTTCAGGAAATGGATGAATAGAGTTCATGGGTGGATTTAGAACGACATTGATTAGTTGCCAGCAATGTGGTCGCCGAATTATGGTCAGGGCTACTGATATGGAGCGCGGCTCAATTGTATGCTCCCATATTGGATGTGGAGCTATCAACGCACTTAACACCGCCTTCTACTATGACGATAGTATTCTTCAGGGCTTGCCTGGTTTTGGCGAACTGACCTATTTAGAAAGCCCGGGGCGCACCTTCAAACTTCACGTAGGCGGCAACATCATCGGTACGGCCGATGGCTGTGATGTCCGGGTTGATCGCTATATGCACGATGGGCGCTGTTTCATTAGTCGTCGTCATTGTACGTTAACCGTTACGTTCGATAAGTGGACGGGGGTGTTACGCTATCAGCTTCAGGACGGAGCTATTGATCCAAATGAGCAGTCTCTTCGATATAGTCTAAATGGTACAATGCTTAATGGAGTTGGACTACAAAAGACCGAGATTATCGATGTTGATAACGGAGGTGTGATTACGTTGGGAGGAATCGATCGCTTCCGACTTTCACATTTTATGATTAATCAGGCGATGCTTGATACGTATAAAGTTGATCTAGCATACGATCCTGACCGTACCCAATAACCTATGCACATTCAACCAGCACAACCGTTTGCATTTTCGTATACAGGTCAACGAACAATTAACCAGGATGCCTTATACCCTGCTGTCGGTACGGCGGACGAACAAGCTCAGCTTTTTGTCGTCTGCGATGGGATGGGAGGAGCCGATAAAGGAGAAGTGGCCAGTCAACTACTATGTACTGCCATAGTGGAGTATGCAGCAACCCTGGGTTATCCTACATTCGATGAAGTGCACATACAAACGGCACTGGATCGGGCGTACGAAGCGTATTATGGTTTCCTACGCCAGCATCCGCTTGTCAACCGTATGGGGTCAACGTTTGCCATGCTCCAACTGCACTCGCAAGGGGCGACAATCGCTCATATTGGCGACAGCCGGGTGTACCAGTTCAGGGACGGAAAGATAATCTTCAGAACGCAGGATCATAAGCAGGTTAATGATATGGTTGAAGCCGGTATTATTACGGCTACTCAGGCCCTTTCGCATCCCTGGCGTAATCGGCTCAGTCGCGCAGTTGTGGCCAGTTCATCCGATACAAATGAACAGTCAGCCAGATCGAAACCAGACGTTACGTTCATCAAAGATATCCATGTAGATGATTACTTCTTTCTCTGTACGGATGGTGTATACGAACAGCTTGACGACCTTGCCCTGGAAGGCATAATGGCGAGTAACATACCTGACCAGGCGAAGGTACAGTCGCTGCTGGCTATGTGCGAAGGTGAGACTAGAGATAATTATTCAGGCTATCTGGTTGGGGTCAAAAGCGTAACTGAAACAAAAACTCTGGAACCAGCCATCGCTTCTTGACGAATATGCTTGTACGTTGTTTGGTAATTTTCGTAGCGTGGGTAGTGAGTCACACGGCAGTGGCTCAAGGACAAACCTATGCTGTGATAATTGGTATTTCCGATTACGAAGCGCTGACTTATCGGAGTGGTGATTTACGCTTTGCTGACCGGGATGCTCGCCAAATGGTTACATTTCTGCGTAGTAAGCAAGGAGGAAACGTACCAGTATCACATATTCGCCTGTTGACCAATCGACAGGCAACGCGTGCAAATATCCAACGCGCCCTGACTGTGTTTCAACAGGCAAAGGCCGGGGATCGAGTGATTCTTTACTTCTCTGGTCATGGGTTGTCAGATAGCTTTGTTCCTTTTGATGTGAAAGCTAATTCTGTTACTTCATTGCTAACCCATCGTGATATTAAGTCGGCTTTTCACGCGTCGAAGGCTACCACTAAGCTGTGTGTGGCTGATGCGTGTATGTCGGGGGGGATGACCAGGCCACAGGCGGATTCTAAAATTGTAGCACGGACTCTGGCTGGCCGCGTAAGTGATGGAAGTAATGTAGCCATGTTGCTGGCCAGTCGATCCACCGAATCAGCCGTTGAAGCCCGACGGCTGGAAGGTGGCGTATTTACCCACTATCTTTTGCAGGGGCTTAACGGCCGGGCCGATCATAACGCTGACGGAATTGTATCTATTCGTGAGCTGCACCAGTACGTATCTCCACTGGTGCGGAAAATGACACGAGGCAGGCAGGCCCCGGTTTTTTACGGACGGTTTTCCGATAATCTGGCTTTAGCATACCTTTGATATCTTCCACATCGTGCAACTTAATCACACGCTATGAGCCAAAACTTTACGTCATTTCAAGACTTTAAACAACGGTATCCGATCCGCCCCAACGATGAAGGAAGTCTGTTAGGAAGTGGCTCCTATGGACGCGTGTTTAAGGTAGAGGACCAAGTCGAAACCGAGTGGGTGGCTATTAAGATCAGCGAGTTTAAAGGCAATGATACTAAGTCTTTAAAAGCCGAAGTCGAATTAGCTCAGCGGGTTCCCCGTCAGACTAATATTGCCCGGTACGATGCCTGTTTCAGACTCGAGACCGATACGTCGATCAGTGATTTTGCCATCATGAAGTATTATCCTGATGGTAATCTGGCGGACCTGCTTCGGCGCGAGCCCTTAACTCCGGTTCAAATCTATGACATTACCAAAGGAATTCTGTTAGGCTTACAGCATCTGCATCGGAACCGGATTGTCCACCGCGATTTTAAGCCTGCTAACATCCTCATTTCGCGCGATAATGCCGGGCGTTTTATTCCTAAAATCGCGGACTTTGGCCTGAGCAAGCTGGTTAGCGACGATGAACTAGATAGTTCTGACTTCGACCTAAGCGATGGCCGGGGTACCCCATCTTACAAGGCTCCGGAACAGATTGAGGGTAGTCGAGTTAGCTTCAATCTTGATCTTTGGGCTTTTGGTGTCATTCTATATGAAATGCTCACTGGGCAAAAGCCCTTCCAGGCAGATACACGTAATAGCAGTGAACAATCGATCCGGCGGGAGATTGAGAAAAAGATTGTTTCCGTTGAGCTTCCCAACCAATTTGAACGAATTGTCGAGCCTTACAGAACGATGATTCGGCGGTGCCTGGTACGTGACATCCGTGAGCGGGTGCGCAAAGAAGACGAGTTGCTGGATCTGCTGGACAACATTCCACAGTTGCTGACCGAGGCCCGAAAACTACGCGATGCGCAGTTGTACGAAGAATCGATTAAAGTATATGAGCAGGTATTAACCAAACGTGAAAATCACTCTCAGGCTACAAAGGAATTGGCACAATGCCATTCGCTGCTGAAAACGAGGCAAATCAATGCATTGGTAGATAGAGCCAGTGCGTGTGTAGCAGCGCAGCAATACGAAATGGCTAAGGCTGATTTCGAGCATGTGTTACGGCTTGATCCGACTCATCCTATTGCTGCCAAAGGCTTAACGTTGTGTTTGGATGGACTCAAAGCGAAAGCAAAGGAGCCTATTCACACCGTTTCACCGGAAACAACAGATGTTTACCTGGAAGAAACGGATATGTACGTGCCTTTGGCGAAGCCGACTCCACAAGCTGATGTGGCGATAAAAGAGGTTCCGAAGTCCAAACCTGCTACAGTGCCTAAAACTGTGATGGCCAATAGCGGCAAAGCCAACCCAACGATTGCCAAGAGTTTAATGGTACAACAGCCAGTTGATTCGCCCGTAAAGCGTTTGCCATGGCAAGTAATCGTACCAGTAGTCGCAATAGTAGGAGGAACTGCATGGTACTTTGCGTCTAATAACACATCTTCGGTTCGTGACGGAAAACAAGTAGTTGGTTCGACACAAGGAACAACTGAGCCGCGGGGAAGTGAAAATGAGAGTTCTACGCCAACCGAGGAAGCAGCGCCGGCTCCCGGTGCCGTGATAACAGTTGTCCCGCCCCAATCAAAATTGACTGATGCAACAGCTAAGCGAATTGACGTAGCACTAGTGAAAGCTCGTCGGGCTTACAGTCAAAAGGATTACAAAACCGCACTTGAATTTTTAAACAGTGCTAATCTACTTGACCCTCAGCGTAGGGACGTAATTGGACTTCGCAACGAGGTGCTTAAGACGTTCTCTGTGCCAGCTAACTTAGAAAAGGAGCCGAAAACTGAAGGTCAAGATGCACCACCAGAAAAAGTAGTGACAGTTGATACTGAGAAGGAGAAGCGCTTAAAAGAACAGCAGGAAGCTCAGGCAAAATATGATGACTTGGTTGAGTCGGGACAGAAAGCCATCACAAACGGAAACAACAAGGCGAAGGCAATGGCGGATTTCAGTGAAGCTCAAACTTTAGCGAAAAAGTATGGGCTGAGCACTGAGAAAGGAGATGCTGCTTATTCTCAAAACATGACTCGTGCCAATCGAATTTTTGATACTGACGAATTTGAAGGCGCTAAAGCATGGTACTTAGTGGCTCAATCCATCAAGGATACTCCTGAAGTCCGCACGAAAATCAAACAATGCACCAATCAATAACCTATCCGTATGCTTAGATCAATACCTCATCTGGTACTTATCCTCTTTTTGACTACGCTGAGTCGACCTGTCTGGTCGGCAGTGGTAGCACCTGTGGCGACCGTTATTGTTGATGAAGAATATGACCGTTACAAAAAAAGAGGTGACGAATTCTTCAAAGCCGGAAACTATACCGATGCTCGTAGACAATACCAGAATTGCCTGTTAGTTCCTGGTTTTGAGAACGATACTTATGCAAAAGCACAGATTGAAAAATGCGGAAATGCACTCGCATTACGCCAGCAAGCCGACGATGCGCTGAAGCAGAATAAAGTAACCGAGGCTATTGGCTTATTCAATCAGGTGCTGGCTATGAACCCGGATGACGCGATTACTAAATCTCGGATAGCTGACTACTACGAGCGGGAAGGGAATCAACTGTACAGTCAGCAAAAGTACGCTCAGGCTAAAGAATTGTACACAAAGGCTTTGCAATACACCCCAAAGCAGGAAATCCTGCGTATTCAAATCCGGAATTGTGACGAAAACCTTGTGGCAAAGCCCAATAAGAAGATTGGTTTGAAATTACTCGCAGGGGCTGTTGCGGTTGGCAGTGGAGCTTATGCGATTATGCTGCGCAGTGATTACCAAAGCAAACTGTCAGAATTGAATCGCATTAGTCAGGCCGTAGACCCTGAGAATACAGGTATTATCGCCAACTCTAATGCCTATCAACAGTATGATGATGCTTATAATGATGCAGAATCGGCCCGGCAAAAAACCAGTACATATAAAGTGTTATTGGGCGTAGCGGCTGTGGCTACCATAACCGAAATATATCTGCTGCTTCACAAACCAAAACCACGAACCGGAGCTAAGCCAATAAGCTGGTATCCTGCTTCGCATTCCTTAGGATTGGCTATCAGTTACACATTCTGATTCTTCACACCATAATAGTTCAGACGAATGAAAACCATATCTGCTTACATATTAAGCATACTTACTATTTGCCTGGCTGGAGCGCTGTTAGTAAGCTGCGACCCCTGGGACTTACCTACCCGGAAAACCAAACGAAACTGCGTAAAGCCATCCGGAACGCTAACTACGAAAATTCAACAGCGGCAAGTTGATTTTGCAGTTGAAGGTAGTTCAGGTACGATCGATAAAGTACAATGGGATTTCGGCAATAATAGCACAACGGTTACCAGTGGCCTGTCAGCAAAGTACACTTACCCAACTTCTGGCACTTATACGGTAAAAGTCACTTTATCAAACACTTGTGGTGATGAAACTACGTTGTCGCAAACGATTGTAGTAAGTGATGCAGTTTTACCTGCTGTAACTTTACAGTCACCTACTGACATATCGCTAAACTCAGCTTCGTTCCGTCTGACTTTGACATCGACTGGTAATGCAACCATCACGAGATACGGTATCTGTTATTCTAGTTCAAGTGGAATACCAGAAGTTGATAAAGATCGAACCGCTGATGTGAAGGGTGGATTGGCTATAAACGATCCTAAGTCATTCACTGCATTGAGTCTTGAACCAAATACATTGTATTACGTTCGGGCTTTTGCCTATAATGAAAAGGTTGGTCCAGCGTACAGTACGCCAGTCATAACATTTCGGACAGGATCTTTACCGTCAGTAGCTACCAATGGAATTTCTAATGTGGCTACTACTACTGCCAATGTCAATTTTGTGTTAAATAATGCTGGAAGCCCGGCCGCTGTAGAGTATGGAATTTGCTATTCTTCGAGCACTAATGCACCGGATGTTAATAACTCGAGCAAAGTCGGTGTTACTAGTCCAAGTGTAGGTACTAATACGCTTGTAGGCCTTACTAGCTTAACGCCTAACACTACTTATTTCTATCGGGCTTACGCCAAGCTTCCTTCTGGTGAGATAATTTATAGCCTCGGACCTGCTCAATCATTTACTACACAAGCTGAGACTGTTACACAGGATTTAGTGGCGTCTATATCGTTTACAGATCGTTCGCTGCAGGACGCAAGTGGTAATGGTAATCATGTTAAGCTGGTCAACAACCCTACGTTTACGGAGGACCGAAAGGGTAATCCCAACTCCGCAATTTACCTAAATGGGCAAGGCAGCTATTTCTACATGGATGATAGTGAAAGCTTGAATCCGGATGCTCTTTCAGTTAGTATCTGGATTAAGCCAATTGCTATTACAAGTGCCGGTCGGGCACAGATCTACAATAAGTCGCGCTTTAGTGATAGTGCCCATGAGGTGTACAGTTCCTTATTAAAGCCTAATGAAAATGGGACAGGCGTTACTGTTATGACCAATATTAAGCAGGGAAGTAATTGTCAAGCCGGTAAAGGATGGCAGGATATAGCTATGACCAGTAATGTTGAATTCAATAAATGGCATCAAGTGGTGCTTACCTACAGTGGTAATACTGCACGTATGTATTATGATGGAACACTGATATCTGTCCAGCCTCTACCTACTAATAGCATTGATAAGTGCCGTGGTGGGGAATTGAAATTTGGCGCTCAAGTCCAGTTTGACCCTGACTATTTCTACGGGTCAATGGATGATATCCGGATATATCGTCGAGTATTATCTGACAACGAGGTTAAAATCTTGTTCAACCAATAAATAGTTCTAGTTAATCTTTTGCAGCACGCGCTGCGCCAACAAGTTAAAAGGATGGGCTTTATCGGCACTGATTCGCTTCAGAGTTGGTAGAGCCTTCTCTTTTTGGCCATTCTTCACGTAGGCCAGGGCCAAAAACCACTCTGCTTTTTGCCGCAACGCAACGGATGGTGTAGCTAAGGCTTTCTGTAGCAGCGGAATGGCTTCGGTCGGTTGTTTGTTGGCTAAATAGCTTAAGCCTAAAAAAAAGTTTCTGTAGTGAACCGTCTGCCGGTCGGCGGGCAATGTCTTGAGCTGGTCAATAGCCGTGCTATAGTTTCCGGCTTCGTACTCTTTAAGTATATCGAGAAACTGCTGACGAGTGTTTGGGGCCAGGCCACGTGGGAACTCTTTGGTCAGTTCATCCACAGGCACGAACGTCTCATTATAAGCTAAGTCAGTTGGCTGCTCTGTGGTTTGTTGAAAGACGAAATAGCCAACCCCCAATACAACCACTACCGAGGCCGCAGCGGCCCAGTACTGCCAGGTTGATAAAGGACGTGTAACAGGCATTGGTTTCGATGATGGATCAGCGGGAACGGCTTCAACACGTCGGTTTGCGTTGTACTGAGCACGTGCCTTGTCGAGTGCCTGAGAGATACCAATGGCCCTAAAACCTAGCCGCAGGTCACGTTGTAGCGTCACTTCCGCCATGAGTTCACTGTCCGCTTGCAGTTCGTTCTCAAACGAAGTACGGTCTGCTGCCGAAAGCTCGTTGTTCAGATACGCTTCGATTAGCTCATACTGTTCTTCAGAAAGTCTCATAGGCCCATTTTTTTAGCGTTCTGCGCATAGAACCCTTTCAGCTTTTCGGCACAATCGTACCGCTTGGATTTGACAGAAGTTTCTTTCATGCCAAGGCGCTCGGCAATTTCACGTAGCGATAATTCCTCTATGTAAAACCACTCGATGAGTTTGCGGCATTCGTCTTTAAGTTGGCTAAGCGACTTCTGAACGGTATTCACCACTTCAAGTCTTTCCAAATCTTCAACCACATTACCTGTATCCATACTATCTACCGAATCAGGCATTGCTGCTTTAGTGCGAACTCGCGCCGATTTCAACTCGGTTAGCCATACACGTTTACAGTACTCAAATAGTACCGTTGTTACCTGAGTACTTGCCTGAAACTGGTATTTACCGGTTTCAACATTGAGCAGAAAGCTTAGCATTCCTTTCTGGAAAGCATCTTCTGCGTCCATTTCAGAGCCATTGTGCGTAAGCATCCAGTGCCGAAACGATGGAAACGATTCAGCATATAAATACTGGTACGCTCGGTCATCACGTCTTTTCAACGCGTCATATAGCTCCTGGTCTGACAGGAAAGTAGGTAATGGTCGGATAGCCATAAAGCTGTAGAATGGACGAAGATAAAACGTAACGCTATTAAGTGTTCTCGTTTGTTTGAATACCAGTTCTCAGCTTATTGGTTATTAATAGGTGATAGTCCTTGAAAGTGAGTGATGTTTGCAGGTTTTTTACAAAATCTAAACAGCCCGGAGTTAGGTAGACAAGACGGGCAGAAAAAAAGAGAAAGTCTCGACTTACCTTTTCTAGCGGCTGCCTATTAAGTGATGAGTATGGCTTATTGGAACGGTCTTTACGAGGCTTTGACCATAATGATAATGCACGTATTCAACGAATACTAGGCGTGAGGTGCACTTTGTGATGTTCTGTTTGCTGTTGATTTGTGCAGGAGGGGCAGCTTCTATCCACACCAGTTACAAAGTGACACTACTGGTAGTTCAATCTTTAGCTCAATGTCATGTCTCAGATGAGCAGCGTTGAGCTAAAATTTTTTACTAAATCGGTAGTCGGCGCCATGACCAGATATGTCAATCTGACTCAGTAAGTCCCCGCATCCTTTAGTCGATATAATCCTGCATCTCTAACACAACCGATGAATAATTCAGGTTGACAATACGCTCAAACCCGCCGATCTTTCTACTAACTTGGCCCAGTTCTGTAGCCTTTTGCTTTCAGTACGTTGTGAACAAGACCACCCCAAGCGGTTAATTAGTAGATTTTTCCTCTTTTCATGAACATAATCGAAGTCCCATTACCAGAGGTCGCAACGGCAGATGCCCTGTTGGCCGATGCCGTTGCGACCATCAACCTGGACGCTTATTTTGAACGCATCGGTTACTCCGGGGCGCGAACGCCGACCCTCGATACGCTGACCGCTATTCAGTTTCTGCACCCGCAGGTTATACCTTTTGAGAATGTCAATCCATTGCTACGGTTGCCGGTTCGTCTGGACCTGGCATCGTTGCAGGAAAAACTTGTTTACAATGGTCGGGGTGGCTACTGCTTTGAGCAGAATACATTGCTCAGTCACGTGCTGCGGGCACTGGGTTTTTCCGTCAAAGGTCTGGCGGCCCGCGTGGTGTGGAACGTACCGGAAGGCGAGGTGAAGCCCCGTACCCATATGTTGCTGCTGGTAGACGTAGCCGGCGAGCCGTATATCGCTGATGTGGGTTTCGGCGGAATGACGCTGACAGCTCCGCTGCGTCTGGAACCGAATGTTGAGCAACCAACTCCGCACGAACCATTTCGACTGTTTCTGGAGAACGACGAATACGTATTGCAGGCCAACGTCCGGGACGAGTGGAAGTCGGTGTACCGGTTTTCGCTTCAGGAGCAGTTACTGCCGGATTATGAAATGGCCAGTTGGTATTTGTGCAGCCATCCGGACTCACATTTTCTGAAAGGCATCATTGCCGCCCGCACCATGCCGGATCGACGGTACGCCCTGCGAGGTAACGAACTGGCTGTGCATGCTGTCGGTGGGGAAACTGAACGGACGGTGATTGCGGATGCGGACACGTTACGCCAGACGCTGACGGATACGTTCCGCATCAAGCTACCGGATGACCCGAAGCTCGATGCCATCCTGCAGCAGACCGTGCAGCCAACGATGTGAGCGTGTTGCTGAATGGTGCGGATGTACAGGTACGTTAAAAAACGTACGGTGAATAGCTCACAGAATTTTTGGGGTGTAGATGGTATGGCTCAGTAGCTCTCCTTATGCATTTCCTTTTGTCGGTGTAATCCCGCTTTCACCTACAACCGACGAATGATTCAGATTGACGATACGCTCAACCCCACCGATTTCTCTACCAAACTGTCCCGATTCTGGGAGCAGTCTGCCCAGAAGATCCGCCTGATCGACGAGCAGTACGATACGGCCAAAGGCTCACCCGTTTTCACTGTTCAGGGCAAGTATACCACTCGTGGCTGGACCGAATGGACGCAAGGGTTCCAGTACGGTTCGGCCATTCTCCAATTCGATGCGACCGGCGACCCGTACTTTGTTGATCTCGGTCGGCAGAAAACCGTCGAGGTCATGGCCCCGCACGTCAGCCACATCGGCGTTCATGATCACGGCTTCAACAACGTCAGCACCTACGGCAACCTGCTGAGGCTGATGGTGGAGGGCAAACTGCCGTACAACGAACAGGAGCGCAACTTCTACGAACTGGCCCTGAAAATCTCGGGAGCCGTTCAGGCCAGTCGCTGGACGACAACGAAGTCCGGCGGTTTTATTCACTCCTTCAATGGACCGCATTCGTTGTTTGTCGACACCATCCGGTCGTGCCGGGCGCTGGTGCTGAGCCACAGCCTGGGGCATGTGTATCAGGCTGAGGGCGACGTAAAAATCAACCTGCTGGAGCGGGCTATTCTGCACATGCGGGCCACCGCTGACTACTCCGTTTTCTACGGCGAAGGGCGCGATACGTACGACATCTGGGGACGAACGGCCCACGAGAGCGTGTTCAACACCAAAGACGGTAATTTCCGGTGCCCCAACTCGCAGCAGGGCTATTCCGGCTTTACGACCTGGACGCGAGGTCTGGCCTGGGCCATGTGCGGCTTCCCCGAGGAACTCGAATACCTCGCTACGTTGGAGGACGCTGAGCTTGAGCCGGTTGGCGGCCGCGATGCCGTGGAAGCCTTTATGCTCAAAGCCGCCCGGGCTACCTGCGATTTTTACATCGAGCATACACCGACCAACGGCATACCGTACTGGGATACCGGCGCGCCGAATCTTCACAAGCTGGGCGATTACCTGGACCGGCCGGCTGATCCGTACAATGCGTTTGAACCGGTCGACAGCACGGCCGCAGCCATCGGCGCGCAGGGCCTGCTGCGGTTGGGGAAGTACCTGACCGAAAAAGGGGATACCGAAGCCGGTAAGCGCTATTGGCAGGCGGGTCTGACCGTATTGAACACGCTGCTCGACGAACCGTATCTGAGCACCGACCCGAACCACCAGGGACTGCTGCTGCACTCGATCTACCACCGGCCGAACGGCTGGGATTACGTACCCGAGGGTAGCCCGATTCCGTACGGCGAGTCGAGTATGTGGGGTGATTATCACCTCCGCGAGCTGGCTTTGTACGTGCAGCGCATGGGTAGCGATGAGCCGTATTATGCTTTCTTCAATTGTCTACGAAAGCCCTCCGATGAGCACAAAGTCTAAACCCCGATACACCCGAATGGCGCAGTTGAAAACGGCAGCCGACTTGCAGAATTACCTGCAGGCCAGTGGCGTTGACCTGCCGTTCGACGAAACCCTGCTGCCACCCGACGAAAGTCCGTTCAACCGGCCTATTCAGCTAAAATCGGGCAAAACGATCGGGAACAGTCTCTGCATTCTGCCGATGGAAGGCTGGGATGGTCTGCCCGATGGTCGGCCGTCGGACCTGACCCGTGGCCGCTGGGTGAAATTTGCCGTGAGCGGGGCCAAGCTGCTATTTGGCTGTGAGGCCGTGGCCGTTTGCCACTCGGGAAAGGCGAATCCCAATCAGTTGGTGCTGAACGCCGATACGTTCCCGGATTTTGTCGAACTGCGGCAACTGATTCTGGAGCAGCACAGGGCGAAGTTTGGCAATACCGACGATCTGGTGATTGGCCTGCAACTGACCCATTCGGGGCGGTTCTGCAAACCACACAGTCACAAGGCGTTTGAGTCTAAAATCCTGTATAGTCACCCGTTTCTGAACAAGCGTTTCGGCATGGACGCGGATTATCCGGCGCTGACCGACGACGAGATTGATCAGATCATCGAGCACTACGTTCAGGCGGCTGTGTTGGCTCAGAAAGCGGGCTTCGATTTCGTCGACATCAAACATTGCCACGGTTACCTCGGCCACGAGTTCCTGAGTGCGGTCAATCGGCCGGGCAAATACGGCGGGTCGTTCGAAAACCGTACTCGCTACCTGCGAAACATCGTAGCCGGTATCCAGCAGGCCGCGCCGGGGCTGGAAATGGGTATTCGCCTGAGTGCGTTCGATTTCCTGCCGTTCAAAAAAGGCCCCGATGAGGTAGGCATTCCCGAATCCGCCGATCAGTACTTCGCCTTTGGCGGCCAGTCCAACGGGCTGGGTATTGACCTGACCGAAACGAAGGCCGTCCTCGAACTGGTGCAGTCGCTGGGTATCCAGTTGGTGTGCATTACCGGTGGCAGTCCGTACTACAATCCGCACCTGATGCGCCCGGCGCTGTTTCCGCCTTCGGATGGGTATCTGCCGCCCGAAGAGCCGCTGCTGGGCGTAAAACGCCAGATCGACGTAACGTGTATGCTGAAACGGGCGTTTCCGGAGTTGATCATCATCGGGTCGGGGTATTCGTATTTGCAGGAATGGCTGCCGAACGTAGCGCAGTACGTACTCCGAACGGGCATGGCGGATAGCGTAGGATTTGGGCGGATGGTGCTGTCGTACCCAACCATGCCGGCCGATATGGTGGCTGGTCGTCCATTGACCCGCAACCTGCTGTGCCGCACCTTTTCGGACTGCACCACGGCTCCGCGCAACGGCCTGATTTCGGGCTGTTACCCGCTGGACCCACATTACAAGAAAATGCCCGAAGCCGATCAGTTGAAAGCGATAAAAGAGGGACTCTGAACAGGAACAAGTAAGGTCAGATTCTCAAATCTGACCAGTTAGGTTTCTGAAACCTAACTGGTCAGGATCTGAACCTAACTCCACTTACCGAAACGCATACATTGAAGCGAAAGCAGAATGACATTGAAACGAGTCGCGTTTATAACCGGCGGCAGTCGGGGCATCGGCTACGGCATTGCTGAACACCTGGCCAAAGCCGGGTTTGATCTGGCGATCAACGGCGTTCGGCCGGAGGAAGCGGCCCGGAAAGCACTGGGTGAGTTACGGGCGTTGGGTGCCGAGGTGATATACTGCCCCGGCGACGTGGCATCGGGTGACGCCCGTGCCGGAATGCTGGACAGAATCCGTCAGCATTTCGGGCGACTGAACGTATTGGTTAACAACGCGGGGGTAGCCCCCAAAGAACGGCGCGACATACTGGAAGCTACCGAAGAAAGCTTTCAATACGTACTGACCACGAATTTGCAGGGCGCGTATTTTCTGACGCAGGCGGCTGCCAACTGGATGATCCAACAACGTAGCGAACAGCCGGAATTTTGGGGCTGCATCGTCAACGTATCGTCGATTTCAGCGACGGTGGCGTCGGTGAATCGGGGGGAGTATTGTGTGGCGAAGGCCGGGTTGAGCATGGCCACGCAGTTGTTTGCGGCCCGGCTGGGCGAGTTTGATATTCCGGTGTACGAAGTCAGGCCGGGCGTTATTCGTACCGACATGACGGCGGGCGTAACCAGCAAGTACGACAAGCTGATCGAAGACGGCCTTTGTGTCCAGAAACGCTGGGGCCTTCCCGACGACGTAGGCAAGGCCGTGGCAGCTCTGGCGCGTGGCGACTTCCCGTATTCAACCGGGCAGGTCATCCTGGTCGATGGTGGCCTGACGGTACCGAGATTGTAGATTTTTTCTAAACGCAGAGGGGCAGAGGACGCGCCGAGTGCGCTGAGAAAGGATATAGATAAGCATTTGAATTTTTGTCATCCCGACCAAAGGAGGGATCTTCAGTAGCTTGTATGTAATTGTTTTCTACCGAAGATCCCTCCTGCGTCGGGATGACAAAAATAGGCTAAGCTATATAGCTGTAATTCAGCGGATTGTTTTAGGGATTATTCATGATTCACGTTAAAATATAAACTCTGTTTTCTCTGCGTGTCCTTTGCCTCTCTGCGTTTAAAACTCCTAAACCCCCATGAACAACCAACCCAACTCCCGGAGGACATTCCTCAAAACGGCCGCCACCGGTTCCCTGGCGGTACTCGGTATGCCGACGATCATTCCGGCTCATGCTTTTGGTGCCAATGACCGAATTCGTGTAGCGGTTATCGGCGTGAACGGTCGCGGTACTGACCACATCGCTGGTTTCTCAAAGCTGACCAACGTTGAGGTCGTTACGTTGTGCGATGTCGACAAAGTCATTCTGGCCAAACGGGCGGACGAATTCGAGAAAAAATACAACCGGAAGGTGCAGATGGAGCAGGACCTCCGGAAGGTCTACGACGACAAGAACATCGACGCCGTGAGCATCGCTACGCCCAACCACTGGCATTCGCTGGCGGCTATCTGGGCGTGTCAGGCTGGCAAGGACGTGTACGTCGAAAAGCCCGGTTCGCACAACCTGTACGAAGGCCGGAAGATGGTTGAGGCCGCTAAGAAATACAATCGGATTGTACAGCACGGGGTGCAGCTACGTAGTTCAACGGCCATTCAGGAAGCCATCAAACACCTGCGCGACGGCCTGATCGGGAAAGTGTACATGGCGCGGGGACTCGTGTATAAGTGGCGTCCCGACATTGGCAATCAGGGCAACTCCACCGCGCCCGACACCCTGAACTGGGACCTGTGGCAAGGCCCCGCCGAAGCCCGCGAGTTCAGCAAGAACTACGTGCACTACAACTGGCACTGGTTCTGGAACTACGGCAATGGCGATATTGGTAACCAGGGCATTCACGAAACCGACCTGTGCATGTGGGGACTGGACGTAGGATTGCCGGAAGAAATTAGCTCGGCAGGCGGTAAGTTTCTCTGGAATGACTGCAAGGAAACGCCCGAAACGCTAACGTCGGTCTACAAGTACCCGAAAGAGGGGAAAGTGATTCAGTTTGAGGTCCGGCCGTGGATGACCAACAAGGAAGATGGCGTGGAGATCGGCAATATATTCTATGGCGATAAGGGCTACATGGTTATCAACGGCTATAACGACTACAAAACCTTCCTGGGCCGGGAGCGTGAGCCGGGGCCGTCGGGCAAAGCCGGGGGTGATCACTACCTGAATTTCATAGAAGCGGTTCGGGCACGGGACAAGTCCAGGCTGAACGGCCCGGTCGAAACCGCGCATCTGTCGTCGGGCATTGCGCACCTGGGCAACATTGCGTATCGCCTGGGCCGGACGTTGAAGTTCGATCCGAAGAAAGAAGTATTCATCAGCGATGCAGAAGCAAATGCCATGCTCAGCCGTAAGTACCGCGCACCCTATACCGTACCACAACAAGTCTAACGTCTGGGCCAGGCCGCTACGGCGTACCGTTTGCGCTTGGCCTGATAATTAACATACACGGCCCAGGCTTGAGCCTGGGCCAGACAAACCATGGTCGAACAACCGAAAACCGAGCCGAAAACCCTCGCCCAGCAACTGTTACAACTCCCGGTACTCGTGGCCGCGCTGGGCTATTTAGTGGACATGTATGACCTGTTTCTGTTCAGCGTCGTGCGGGTGCCGAGTCTGAAAGCGTTGGGAACAACCCCCGATCGGTTGCTGCCCGATGGCATCATGCTCCTGAACATGCAGATGGCCGGGATGCTGATCGGTGGCATCTTCTGGGGCGTATTGGGCGACAAACGCGGCCGATTGTCAGTGCTGTTTGGCTCCATCCTGATTTATTCGCTGGCCAACATCGGTAACGGCCTGATCACCTCCCTGAACCAGTACGCCATTCTTCGCTTTATCGCGGGCGTTGGTCTGGCCGGTGAACTGGGTGCCGGCGTTACGTTGGTGACGGAAGTCCTGCCGAAGAAAATCCGTGGTTACGGTACTACAATCGTTGCGACGATGGGTGTGCTGGGAGCCATCATGGCGTACTTCGTCGCGGACCTGTTTGAGTGGCGGAACGCGTACTTTATCGGTGGGGGACTTGGTCTGCTGCTGCTGGTGCTGCGGGTAAACATCTTCGAATCCCGCATCTTTGAAACGGTCAAGGAACGGCAGGTGAAGCGGGGCGACCTCATCATGTTGTTCTCCGACCGAACCCGCCTACTGAAATACCTGCAATGCATTCTGGTTGGATTGCCGATCTGGTTCGTGGTTGGGATTCTGATTACGTTCTCCCCGGAGTTTGGTCAGGCCATGGGGCTGTCGGCGCCCGTCGTAGCGGGAAAGGCGGTGATGTTATCGTTTACTGGTCAGGTGTTCGGCGACGTAGCGAGTGGCCTGCTTAGTCAGCGCCTGCAAAGCAGGAAACGGGCCATTGGCGGCTTCATTTTGCTGTCGTCGGTGTTTGTGCTGGTGTATCTGCTGGCTCCCCTGCGCGACGTCGATTCGTTTTATCTGCTGTGCGTCTTCCTCGGCTTTGCCAACGGCTACTGGGCGTTGTTCGTGACCATTGCCGCCGAATTGTTTGGCACCAACCTCCGGGCAACCGTGGCAACGACGGTCCCCAATTTTGTACGGGGAGCCGTCATTCCACTGACGTCGTTGTTCATTCTTGGTAAATCGTATGTCGGTACGCTGTATAGTGCCCTGGGGGTTGGTTTGCTGACCATCGCCCTGGCCCTGATCGCCCTGTACTACATGGAAGAAACGTTCAGCAAAGACCTTAACTACGTCGAAACGGAGTAAGGACTTACGGCTGAGCGGTTTTTCCCGCCAGGGCAAGGTTCGGCTCCTGGGTAGGGGATGAGGCCTTCTGGGGTTTCGCGAACCGATAGAGCCGCCATTCCGAGCTGCTGCCCACAAGCGCCAGCGGACGCTGCGCTCGGGTGCGTAAACTGCCCAGATAGGCCTGGTTAATGACCGCAAACCGGGCTACCGGGTTGGTGGCTTCAAGGTGAATCAGCAAAAAATCAGCGAACGAATCGGGGTTTGTCAGCGCCGATAAGTAGTTCTGCTGGTACGGCAGCACAAACGGGCGGACGTTCTGCGTCAGGGCGATGATTGGGTAGGCCGTAGCATCGTCGGTCAGGATGCGGCTGTTGCGCGGCAGTTTCCGGATGATCTGAACCAGGTCATCCGTTTCGCGGTGGGCCAGATTATTCGCCGGACGCCACGGCAGCGCCGACTCCAGAAACGTGCGCTCCTCCTCGTAGGCCGACGTTGAGATGCGTAATCCACCCATCAGGATCTGGACCAGCATCAGGGTGAAGGCCAGTCCCTTCAGCCGACGAAGTTGCGTGACCGATAGCGTAACCAGCCCTACCCAGCCCAGCACCAGGAAAATCTGGTAATACTCGGCCACGAACGGGACGGACGGGTTCTTAATGTACAGGAACTCGATGAGCGCGAATGGACTCAGCAAGGTCAGCAACTGATACGTTCGTCCCCGGAAATTCAGCAGCACCAGCAGCAGCAGGGGCGCATACAACAACCGACGTAGTGAGATCAGCAGGCTTGTGTCCGGCAGCAGGAACTCGTCGGGGTGGTTAACGTAATCAACCTGTAAAATCTGGTTGGTCAGTACGCGCCAGTTGGCATACGGACTGTCCAGAAAGTACTGCGTATCACCGGCATACACCCGGTTCAGCAGGCTAAACAAAAACAGGCCCGCCAACGGCAGCATGAACAACAGGACCAGTAGCGCAAACGATTTGTTGACCAGTTTCCGGCGCAGCGACAGGTTATTAAAGGCCAGCCCCAGCCGAATCAACGTATCGTCGCCCCGTAGCGAAAGACCCTGCAGCGACATAAACAGCACCAGCGGCAGCAGGAACAGACACAGCCAGGCAAAATCGAACGCGCTGAATACCAGGCAGACCAGAAACAGGCTGGCCAGCGATACGTGGTAGGTCGTGTTCGAGCGGAAATAAGCCAGGAGGCTCCGAAAAAACAGGTACCCAAACAGTAGAACGGCATACACGCTACGTCCCGATGCGGCTGCGTAGAGCAGACCCGGATGCAGAAAAAACGTCAGCGCCGTTCCGAGCCGGATCAGCCACGGTACGTCGAGTTCGCGCTGATCGTCCAGTACCAGATAGAACAGAACGGCCATGCCCAGCGCCGACGCGATCACGGGGCCAAGCAGCGGAAAGACACTGCTGAACGCCAGGCTGAAAAAGAACGGGAAGACCGGGAACGTCAGCCCGATGACCGGTAGTTTGTCGCCGATGCCCTGCCACACAATCATGGCTTTTTCGGTCAGAAACAGCGCTTCCTGCGTATGAAAGCCCAGCCGCTGGCCGTTCAGCCCAATCAGCAGGTAGTATGCGGCCAGCAGAACGGCCGATAGAAAAATCCAGAGTCGGGCGCGGTTCATGATGGTTTCGGGGCAACGGGGTTGGTTTTGCTCAGACCGTGGTTGGTTTTCTCCCAGTAGAACGGTTTCGTAATCAACTGCCAGAGTCCTTTGTAAGCGGCAATCGAGTGCATCAGCCAGTACAGCGGGTTCACCAGCGAGAACCAGATCAGTTCGTAGAACCGTCGTTTGAACACCGCCAGCATGTTGATGTAGATCATCAGGATGTTCCCCACAATCAGGTTGAAGGTCGAGATGTACAACACCCAGTCGGGGAACAGCGGTCGGATTGCCTTCAGGTCAAACACCAGGTACGTAATGAAAAACAGCAGCAGCAGCGGATACAGCAGGAACGTCATGGGCGTAGCGCCGATGAAGAAGTTGAAGCCCAGGAAACCCTTCCAGCCAATTTTGTTGATCAGCTTGCGCGGGCTCCGCATGTGCACCAGGTACGTTTGCATATACCCCTTAATCCACCGCGACCGCTGCCGAATCCAGTTGAACGGCTCATTGTTGGCTTCTTCGTAGGTAGTCGAATTTACGATGGCCACTTTGTACCCTTTCGCGAACGCCCGAACGCCCAGGTCGGCGTCTTCCGTTACGTTGAACGGGTCCCAGGCACCCAATTCGCGCAGGACGTCGAGCTTGAAGTGGTTACTGGTGCCGCCCAGTGGAATGGGAATATCGAGCGTACCCAGGCCCGGCAGCATGTAGTCGAACCAGTAGCTGTATTCCAGCGTGAACATCCGGGTCAGCAGGTTCTCGTTCCGGTTAAAGTAGTTCAGCGCTCCTTGCAGGCAGATGAAGTTTTCGGGCAGTTTATTGAACAGAAATACCGTCTTTTTCAACTGGTCCGGGTCCGGAATATCTTCGGCGTCGTAGATGGTCAGAAACTTACCCCGCGAAAAATGCAGGCCGTAGTTGCAGGCTTTCGGTTTGGTTTTCGGCATGTGGAACGGCACGACCACCACCTCGAAAATGGCCGGAAACTCCAGCGCCCGCACGGCATTCAGCGTTTTATCGTCGTCTTCCTCGATCAGCAGCTTGATGTCCAACTGCTCCATCGGGTAGTCGAGGCTCTGGAGGTTCCAGATCAGTTTCCGAATCAGTTTGTCCTCCTTGTAAACGGGCAGGTGGATGGTGTAGACTGGCAGGTCTTCGTTCCGCACTTGCTTCACCTCCTCCTTCGTGACGGCCTGGTGCAGTTCAAAGCGCGAACCAACCAGGGCTAGAAACAGCTTGAAACAGATCGCAATCAGGAAGAAGCTGCTCATTACCACATTGATGGCAATCGTCGTGTTAACAAAATCAAGGCACAGCAGCGCTATCACCACGGCAATCGCGCCGAAGATGACAACCAACTGCGTGGTGGTGAACGTAATGAGCGCCGAGCTTTGCGGGTCGCGGTTAACCAGCTCGAATACCGCCGATTTGACGAAAGGCTCGCCCAGCAGCTTGTGGCTCAACCAGGTGATGTCGAGGTCAGAAGCCGTCAGAATGAGCAGGTCGCGCCCGAACGTCTCCCGAACCAACTGGATGTATGTTTCGTCGGTAGGGTCGGCCATGGCTACCACCACTTTGTCGTCCTGCAACCGCAGTGGCAGGGCCAGAAAGCGGTCGGCAACACGCAGGTCGATCCGGCTCACGACGTCCATGTCGTGCTCTTCGGTCCGGATATTCACCAGTTCGTAGCCGTGTTCGCCCAGTACCCGTTCATATTGCTTGCGGGACAGGTAGCCGTAGTTGAGCAGAATCTTGACCGCAGCAAATCCTGTCCGGGTCTGAAAGCGGGCGATCCGTTCCTGTTGATCATGGGTTAGCAGGCCGGCTTCCCGAAGCCAGTCGGTGGCGGATACGGTATGAATCGTTGCGTCTTGCATAACTTAAAACCGAATAACCGAGGTTACTGTAAAGCCACGACCAATCCCAACGTTCCGGCCGTAGAAATCACGATAGATACCGGCGTAGATCCAGGCTGATTCGCCCAGTTTTCGGCCGTAGCTGATGCTGGCTTTGAAAAACCGAAAATCGGTGTTAACCGAGAGGTTGGCGGGGTTCAGCTCACGAAAGCGGTTGCTGTAGGAAATCAGCCCGCTCAGTTCGCCGACCAGTACGTTCTTGGGGGATACGTACCAGCCAAACGTAGCCAGCAGTGGAACCTGGCTCAACTGGAAATCGCCCGCGTTGAAAAACCGTCGATAGCCAACTTCCGTGTTGAAATACGCATCCCTGGTGCCGAGTTTCAGGCTACCGGCGTAGAGCAGCCGCAGTTCGGCACCACTGCTGGCGTAGCCCAGAAACGGAATCTTCGTGCCGTTCTGATACAGCGGGGCAATACCGACGCCCTGCACCGACAGATACCGCCGGTTCTCGACGTTCAGCAGGTTATACCGAACACCCAGTTCGGCGTCGGCCAGACCGTTGTTACGAACATCGGTGGTATTACTGGTGTAGGCGTTAGCCGTAAACGGTAACGTACCGACGAGTGTCCAGCGATCCGACAGACCGTATTCGCCGTAGAGCCGGACGTTCACCGAGGTAAAGCGGGCATCGTCGCCGAACGCAATTACCTGTCTGTCGGGGTTCCAGTAGCTGGTAGCCCGGTAGTAATACACACCCGGCACGAGCATGAACTTACGCTTGGGCATTGGCCAGGCCGATTTCGGGGTGGCATAACTGCCAAGGCTGCCAATCAGCAGGAGCAGGCAAATCAGATAGCGCATCTTAATTTTCGAAAATAGCCTGTGAGCCTTTGACTTTGGACCGAACGTAGAGGAAGGCCAGCAGAACCAGGACCAGCAGGACCCCCAGCACATACAGGTTGTATTGCTGCCACCAGTCGCGGGCTTTCCCGAATCCGTCGTTGTAATCAATCACCGACTGATCTTCGGTCAGGTTGAACAGGTACCGGTTGGTTCCGGCCGTGATCAGTACGTTACTGGCGAGATTTGTTAGCTGATCCGTTACGTAGCGGGCGGCATTGCGGAAGGCTTCGTTGGCTGCGGGGCCGTTGACAGCCATGAGCAGCACGGCCTGATCGCCCTGCTCAAATACCTGCGCCACTCCGCACGATACCGAGTCCGACACGGCGAACAGCGGCTGGCTGCGGTCGTCGCTATACAGGCGGAAGTCGCGCTGAAACTGTACCGGCGCTTTGTCAAATTGCCCCCACAGGTTGTCGCCCCGATCAAGGAATGCGATCAGGTTACCTTTGGTAGAATCGCCCTTGGCATACGTATCGGAGGTGTAGACCGCCGGTACTGATAAAAAGGCTGGTTGGCTGGTGTTGCCGATATTTAACTGACGAACCACTTCGCAGATGCCCGGAATCGCCGATGCTACCTGTGATTTGCTGACTACCAACGCGATTGGCTTGTTCTGGAACGCTCCGGGGAATTGCAGAAAACTTAACTGCTCGGTTGAGTACGGCGATGTAAGGCGGATGGATGACCGCTGGACGTCGACCTGTGCAAAGAAATTCAGGAAGCTGTTCTGACAGACGTTGGTGCCGGGAAAGAACCGGAACTCAGCCTGCAGTGAGTTGAACGGCTTGAGCAGGTACCGCTTCAGCCGGGGTGAAATCGACACCAGTCCCGACTTGTCAAGCGTCGTCGTGCTGAACAGTACCCCGTTGATGTAGAGGTTCAGAAAACCCCGGTCGCCGGGCTGCAGGCCGCTGTAGCGGGCTTCGAGGTGGGTTTCGATTTCTCCCGGCTGCTCGGCAAAATCGCTCAGCCGGAATGAATACGAACGGCGCAGCGAACCAATGCCCTGCATCATGTCGGGCGTACCGCCCAACTGAGCGAGGGTCAGCCGGTCGGTACGTTCAACGGCCGGTGCAGCAGCCGCGGCTTTATCAACAACCAGAAAATCGCCGAAAGCTGAAGCCAGAATGTTGGGATTGGCTATGGCACCTACCGTTTTGGCATACCCAGCCTGATCGGCCCCGGTCACAAACAGGACTTCAGGGCCAGCGGGAATGCCTTTTTGCAGGAAAAACAGCCCCTGACCGGCCTGCGGCTGGCGGGTGAGCATGGCTTTGTACCGCGCGGGCAGGCTACCCGCTTCCCCGACAACAATGACGTTCCGGAGCGAATCCGGCGCTTTATCGGCGGCATAAAGCGTAACGCCACGGGGACGCAGGGTGAACATCCGGCTGTAGAGGGCGCTCACCAACTGAATGTCGTTCGGGGTTGGGTTAGCCGGGTAGACGATGGCTTCCTTTGACGGCAGGCAGTTCGATAGGTTCAGTCGCTGGGCGCCATTGGCGGCCGTGTTGTAGGCCACGAACGACGCTCCGCTCACCCGTAGCCACAGAGCCGGATTTTCGAGGTCCTTGCAGCGGTCGTTGGTGATGTTGAGCTGCGTTTTTACCTCGACCTGTACGAACGGCGAACCGGCGTCCCGGCTGGCTTCCGATAAGGGAATCGTTACGGGCGCGGTTGGGTCGAGCTGGTCGAGTCGCAGACTCAGCGCCGGTTGATTACGTATCAGCACCGTTACCGACGACTGGCCGAGCTGCAATGCCTGCGACGGTTTCATAAACAGCACCAGTTGCCCGTTTTGTAACGTAGCTGTAGCGGGTAGTCGCAGGTAATACGCCGACGAGCCGCTGAGCCCCTGGATCGTCTGATCATCATAACCGGCCGTCTGAAACGAAATACGGGACGCTGAAACCGGTGCCAGTGTTGTAACCGGTGCCGTTGTTGCCTTGGGGCTAGCAACAGCCGGCCGCTGAGCCTGAAGTTGAAACGGTATGAGTACAATTGCCAGTAAGCCACTGGCGATTAGACGTACAAAGATCGGTGACATTGTATAGAAGTGGTTATACAGAATTACGGGTAGGTATTGACACTAATTCGATTAAACGCTGGGAAACTCGACCCGGTAGTAATTGCCGGTTTCGGGGCTGCTGCGGTAGTACAGATGACCGTTCATAGCTTCGGTCAGCCGAAGCGCAATGGATAGGCCCAAACCCGCCCGATCGGGGGAGTTGACGTTGTTGTGCGACAGTTCATCGAGCTTCCCGAACATTTCGTCCAGCCGGTCCTGGCCGATAGCCTTTCCCCGGTCGGTCAGTTCAAAAACGAACAGGTTGTCGGCCAGGGTGGTTTGCAGCGTAAGCGTATTGGTCGGTTGCGAAAACTTGATGGCGTTGTTGATGAGGTTCTGAAAAATCTGCCCGGCAAACACCCGGTCCAGCCGCAGCGAGATCGGAATGGTCGCCGGATCGTAGTTCAGCGTGATGTTCTTCTGTGCCGCTACTTCCTCGAGGTTATGGACAATCTTCTCAATCTCCTGGTTAACCTCAAATACCTCGTAATTGAAGGAGATGGCCGGGCCTTCGATGTCCTTAACGTCCAGCAGCTTGTTCAGTAAGTACTGAATGCGCTGGGTAGCATCGCCGATATACTCGACGTATTCGCGCTGGTCGCTGTTAAATGACCAGCTTTCGGTTTGTAGCTCACCAACCGACATTTTAATCGTACCGACCAGGTTTTTCAGGTCGTGGCCGGCAATGTAGATGAAATTATTTTTCTGCTCATTGAGCCGCTGCAACTGGCCGTTGGTTTCGGAAATGACCCGGTTTTTGTCGGACAGTTCTTCGTTGAGTCCCTGCAGTTGCTGGTTCGCCTGTTGGGTAATCAGTTGCAGTCGGGTTTCTTTCCACAACAGCCGGTAGCGGGTGCGGGGAATGTAGCCGGAGAACAGCGCAACGACAAGGAAAATCTGCCCCCCTTCTTCAAAAAACGTAGCCAACGGATACCGCTGATTCAGGGCATAATACCCCAGGAGCAGCAGTACAATAGCCAGCGCGGTATGCAGGTAGGAATTTGTCGATTCCCAGTAGATGACTGAATTAATGAGCAGAAAAATAACCGAAAGTGTCAGAAAGTACGTACTGACAGCGCTCAGATCGACAATGTTGCACAGCACAGCGTACGTAACGGATACCGTCGTAAACATGACGTGCAGGGGAAGGCGGTAATCCAGTCGTCGTTTTCGCACCAGTTCATACACAACATATACGAAGAGCACGGTGATCAGGCGAATCATAAGCACTGATTGCCAGACGTATGGGGCGAAAATCAAATCCAGGATCGAGAAGAACGGATAAATGAACAGGAACGCCCAGATAATAATGTTGGTGACATACCAGGAACGGCGGTAGACCTGTTGACTTAACTCAGCTTCAGAAACGGTGGTAGTATGGTTGCTTGTAGCGTCTATTACCATAGGATTAGGTTATGCTGGCTATTAATTTCTCGTGCAGTTGGGCGGTATCGAACGGTTTCAAAACACAGTCCGTAAAGCCACTCAGCATCATCTCTTCTTTGAGCAGCTCATTGGCCGATGCAGCGAGTATGACCACCGACTGGTCAAATTCGCGGATGGTGCGGCAGGCGGTGGCTCCGTCCATAACCGGCATCTGAAGATCCATGATGATAACGTGGTAAGGCGTTAAGTTCTCCTGATGCTGTCGTACCATGTCAACAGCCTGCTTGCCATTCTCGGCTGTAGCAGTCATGGCACCCCATTTGGCAATTAACTTGCTGAAAAGCTTTAGATTCAGTGTGTTGTCATCCACAATTAAAACACGTACTCCGGCAAGACTTGACTCCATACAGTTGGCGATAAATGATTCTTTTTTTAATTGTTGTTAACAAAACAACTAAGAAAGTATCAGTGTAAAAAACCCATTAGTAGAGTTTTAGGGTACTCGTAATCAGAATCAGTAGTAGTTGGCAGGATTAGCCGTATGAGAAAAGAACTGCTATGAATGTACAAGCCAACAATTTAACTGGTTGACAGGATCAATGTCAATACTTAATTGAATGTTTGCCAGGTGTATTGGCTGAAAGCTACGTCTTGTAGCAAGCTAAAGGTAATTGATTATCACTCAGGCAAATCTAAGTAGTCAGTATTAATGATTGGTTAAAACAAGATTAGATATAAGTTAATATAATATATAGAAATAATATTTTATATGATCAAATTATAAGGTTTACACCGAATGTAGCTCCAACGAGCCTACAACTGGTGTAAACCTTTGCTTTGTTATTATTTAAGAATCGGCTCCAGAGCAGCCCGGTTTTCGTCGAGCCACTGGGTAATGTCCGTTACGATTTCGCGGATGCCCAGTTCGGGTTTCCAGCCGGTCATCTGCGTAACCTTCGTGTTGTCGGTAATGTAGAGTCGAATGTCGGCGGCCCGGTTTTCGGTTACCTGACGGATCGGAATGGTTTTACCCGTCACCTCCTGGCAAATTGTTGTCAGCTCCTGCAACGACGCGCTGCTGTTGACACCACCGCCCGCATTGAGAATCTCGCCATTGACCTGGTCGAGGTTATGCAGTTGCCAATCCACCAGCCGATACAGATCGGCGATGTGCAGCATGTCGCGGGTTTGTTTGCCCGTACCGCCGTAGCCGATGTAGGCCAGCGACTGTTCGAAGTAGTGCTTGGCAATCCAGAGTACCATGACGCCCTGATCGACCTTACCCATCTGCCACGGTCCGGTAATGACTCCGCAGCGGTTTATGACCGTCTTCAGACCGTAGAACTCGTTGTATTCCTGAATGATCAGTTCCGATGCCAGCTTGGTAGTGCCGTAGAGGGACCGGGCTCCGTCGAGCGGGAAGTTTTCGGCAATGCCCCGCGATGATACGCCCGGTACCGGCTGGTTGTCGGTCAGTATGAACCGAGTTTCGGCTTCCTCAAAATTCAGCGTTTCAATCGTTTTGATCGGGTACACCCGGCTCGTCGACAGGAAAATAAAGCTGGCTTTATGACGCAGGGCATAATTGAGGCAGTTGACCGTGCCCAACAGATTGGTGTTGATGAGGTAGTCGGGTGTGCCGTCCAGACCGGCCAGTACCGATGGCTCCGCCGACGCTTCAATGACGGTGTCAACGGCTGGCAGCGCATCAAAGTCTTCCTTACTGCGGATGTCGCCGTGTACGAATTCGATACCGGCCTGCTTCAGCCGGGCAATGTTCAGTTCTGAACCGCGCCGTTTGAGGTTGTCCAGCGCAAAAATCTGGTAGTTAGGGTAGTTACTCTTGAGCGAAATGGCCAGCGATGAGCCAACGAAGCCGGCCCCGCCGGTGATGAGGATTTTCATAAGCAAAGAGTGAAAGAGTGAAAGAGTGAATGAGCGAAAGGCGATCCGTTATCGTTGTACGGCGGACCAATCTTTTACACCCGACGGCCCATCATTTTTTCGCTCATTCACTCATTCGCTCTTTCACTCATTAATTTAACTCGTTATTCGTTTCAGTTTGACGTTTTCCACCGGGCGGATGACCAGCGGCACTTTTTCCACTTTGACGGAACTGCTGTCCAGCCCGAACCAGCGATCTTCGGACGTAGTGAAACTCTTGAAGAAGAAATAGAGGTTCATGATCAGCCGCTCGCGGACGGGCAGATCATTTTCAAACGACAGGAATTTTTCGAGTACCACAAACCGGAAATCGCCGATGACGTTCTGGCGGCTCAGCGATTCGTAGCGGCTCGTGATGTCCACTTCCTTGTTCCGCACCATGTCTTCGATCACCTTTCGGAAAAACAGGTTGATCCGCTGCTCCACCCGGAAGCCCAGCCGGAAGGTTACCTTGTAGCAGTCGTCGGGGGCAATGGTGTTGACTTTATACTCCATCGTATACGGATCGTCGGTCGTATCGACGTGAACAAACCAGTAAATGTCGGCGCGTTTGGGGCGTTTCTGAAAAATAGAGTAGATAATCTTCGACTCGATCTCCGACTGCCGGGCCGCGTTGCTCATGAACACCAGATGCGTCGCGTATTTTGGAATACTGATGTCGCGGCTCAATTCTTTGATCGCCTGAATGTAGTGGTCGATGCGGACGTATTCTGTCAGGCGTAGTTTGATCTGGAAGGCCTGCAGCCAGATGAACATCACACCGGCAATGGCCGAGCCGATCAGCACAGATACCCAGCCGCCATGCGGGAATTTGATCAGGTTTGCGACCAGGAACGACCCTTCGATGGAGAGGTAAAGAACCAGAAACAGCAGCACACCCCACGCGCTGAATTTCTTAATGTACAGATAGTAGGACATCAGCAGCGTGGTCATCAGCATCGTCAGGGTAATGGCCAGACCGTAGGCGGCTTCCATATTCGACGATTCGCGGAAGTAGAGCACTACGCCTACGCAGCCGGCCCACAGCAGCAGGTTCACGCTCGGTACGTAGAGCTGACCTTTCTGAGCACTCGGATACCGTAGCCGCACTTTAGGCCAGAAATTGAGTCGGATGGCTTCGCTGATGAGCGTAAACGAACCACTGATGAGCGCCTGGCTGGCAATAACGGTAGCGGCCGTGGCAATGCCGATGCCAATCGTGAGAAACCACGAGGGCATGAGTTCGTAAAACGGAATGCGGTTATTCAGCGTTTGCCCTTCAATGGCCAGTAGCCACGCACCCTGGCCAAAATAGTTAAGCAGCAGACACGTTTTTACAAACACCCAACTGGTACGGATATTGGCCCGGCCGCAGTGGCCCATGTCCGAGTAGAGGGCTTCGGCCCCCGTTGTACACAGGAATACCGAACCGAGCAGCCAGAATCCACCGGGGTATTCTGACAATAACCAGTAGGCGTAATACGGGTTAAAAGCCTCCAGGACCGAGGGGGCCTGAACAATCTGGATCAGACCGAGCGTACCCAGCATGACAAACCAGACCAGCATAATAGGCCCGAACGCCGTGCCGACCACGCTTGTCCCGAACGCCTGAATGAGAAACAGTACCGTCAGGATGGCAATAACAATCGGGACGGTCGGAATATTGGGGTACAGCAGCTCCAGACCTTCAATAGCCGATGAGACCGAGATGGGGGGCGTAATGATGCCATCCGCCAGCAGGGCGGCTCCACCAACCATAGCCGGGAGTGTGAGCCAGCGGGCGTGTCGGCGGACCAAGGCGTACAGGGCAAAAATACCGCCTTCTCCCCGGTTGTCGGCCCGCAGAATCAGGATGACGTACTTGACGGATGTCTGGAGCGTCAGCGTCCAGAACACGCAGGAAAGAGCCCCCTTTACCAGATTAGCCTGGACTACATTGGTTCCCACAATAGCTCGGAGTGTGTAGAGCGGTGACGTACCAATGTCGCCGTAGATGATCCCCAGAGCAACCAGCAGGCCGGCGGCCGAAACGGTGTCTAAGTGTCGTTTGTCTTCCATAAATGAGGCTTCAGCCTACGTACTGTGCAGAGGGTAAAAACGCGGCAAAGATAGGCTATGTTTACTATTATTGACTGAGTGCGACAAGAAAGTTAATCTGCCTGGGTCCGTTCGGAGCCGCGGGAAATCCATGAACTAGCTTCGTGCGTAGATTTTATTGGTAATGTGCTATCGGAAGTGAAGTCGAACCTGTACATTGCGTCGGTTTTAACGTTATGGCTGCCAATTATTCCCGTACTGCTGTTCTTCTGTTTACGCTCTCCGCGCGTGCTGAAACGATCCGTAAAGCATCGGTAACGACGCGGTTGGGTAGGCGACGTCAGCGGAGAGGGCAACAACTGTGGGATAACCTTCAGCAACTGGCCGTGGCTAAAATACAGGCAGCCGGTCTGCCTTGTCTGCGATCAGCCACTCTTCTTGCCCCGCCCGAACAGACGTTGCCTTTTGGCCGGCAACTTCGCCTGGCCGCAACAGCCGCCCTGCAGCAGGGATACGATCGGATCATCGTCATCGGAAACGACTGCCCCAGCCTTCACGTCGCTGATTTGCGGGCTGCTGCCGATACGCTGGCTGCGGGTGGCCTGCCGCTTGGCTTCGATCAGCGGGGGGGCGTTTTCCTGTTCGGTCTCGACCATCGTTTCCTGACCGCCGATCATGCCGATTCGTTCGAGCAACTGCCCTGGCAGACGGCCGGACTGGGGGCGGCCCTGCACACTCTGCTGCAGGAATCGTTTGGCAGAACCAGGGCATTGGCAACATTACGGGCCGACTGGAACGAGGCCACCGACGTACGAACCGGTAGCTGGCTGGCCGGTGCGTTTGCGTGGCTGACCGGTCGTATTGGCACCCTGTTGGATTGGGTTATCGCCGACGTTTATTTCATTGTTTCTTCTTCACTTCACTTCTCCAGTTGCAGCCGCAGTTTGCGCGCTCCTCCCGCTCTTGGCTGATAGCCGTTCCATGTCTGCTGAGCTCGCCGGTAACTACAACACCGGTTCGAATTGCTTTACCCCTTTAGAACGTCAATTTGCTGCGTGAGCAGCCGTTTCATCGATGAAAAAACTATTCTTGTTTTGCTGGCTCATGCTGAGCCTGACTTATCACGCGTTTGCCCAGACGACCGATCTGCTTGTGACTGTCCGCGAACTCACCCGGCAGCAGGCCGTAACTGGTCAGACGGTGTACCTTGAAAACCCGGCGATTGGTCTGAACCAGTCGGCGCAGACCGATGCCAATGGAAAAGTGCTGTTCCGGGCTTTGTCGCTAAACGGGGTGTATCGCGTGTACACGAAAGAAAATGATACGTACCTGGAAAGTGAAGCCGCAGGTATTGTGCTGCGGGCAAACTTCCGCCGGTCGGTGACGCTGCTGCTGCCGGCCAAACGGGAAGTCTCACTGTCGGAAGTTCAGGTTCGGAGTACGAGTGCGTCGCGGATCAATACCGTCAACGCTGAAGTGGCTTCCGAAATCGACATCCGGAAAGTGGAAGAACTGCCGGTTGAGGGCCGCGACATCACCCGGGTGCTCTACCGTCTGCCCAACGTCAGTCAGGCAACGGGCTTCTTTCCGGAAGCTCCGAACGTCAGTATCAACGGAGCCAACGGCCTGTACAACAACTACCTGATCGACGGAATGGACAATAATGAGCGGTTTCTGGGTGGTCAGAAGTTTGCCGTTCCGGTGGGCTTTACGCGCAACGTAACCGTACTGACCAACAACTATTCGGTGGAGTTTGGAAATACCGGCAACGGAATTATCAACATCACCAGCAAATCGGGGAGTAACGAAACCACCGGTGAGGTATTTTTCCTGACCCGACCTGGTGCGGTGATCGATGCCCAGACCAGCTATCCGCTGCGTGATCTATCCGGCAATCAGGTGAAAGACGGCTTCCAGCGCTACCAGGGCGGTTTTGGGGTAGGCGGTGCCCTCGTTAAAAACAAAACGTTCTACTACCTGAACGTAGAGCATACGACCGACATCAAGGACAATCTGCTCACGGCCCCGCTGCTCGGCATCAACGAGACCATCCGTGGCACAAACCGCTTTACCTACATCTCGGGGAAGATCGACCAGTTCTGGAACGATCGCTTTAAGTCATCGCTACGGGTCAACGTTGGGCAGGTGGCCATCGGTCGGCAGGCCGGTGGGCTCTCCGGCGGCATCACGTTCCCGTCGGGGGCCAATGCGCAGGATCGTAATTCGCTGCTGATTGCGTCGAGGAATACGTATGCGACGGATCGGTTCGCGTCGGAAACGAACGTGCAGTACAGCCGCTTCCGCTGGAACTACGCCCGGGCCGAAAACCCCGACAGCCCCGACGTAACGGTGCTTGACCCAACCGGGCAGGGCGTTGCCTACCTGGGTCATCCGGGCTACCTGTTCGATTCGCACGAAAGTACCGTTCAGGTACAGCAGAAATTCTCGTTTTACCGCGGCAATCATACGTTCCGGGCCGGGGCTGAACTCATTTCAGCAAACCATGAACTCTTCGGCGGGGGCAATCCAAACGGAAGCTATACGGTGCAGCTAACGGCGGCTCAACTGGCTGCACTTCGCGAACGGAACATCGGCACAAATCTCAGCCCGACTGATATTCCGGCCGATGCCCGGGTGCTGAGCTATGCCGTGGAACTACGTCCGGCTGCGTATGGTACCACTCAGAACATTGTCAGTCTGTATGCCGAGGATCAGTGGACGGTTAGCCCGCAGTTGAACGTAACGCTCGGGCTGCGCTACGACTACGACAACCTGTCGAAAGGAGGGGCGGCTCAGGGCGATTTTAACAACATTGCTCCCCGGGGTAGCTTCAATTACAAACTGACCGGCCGCTCGGCCTTGCGGGGTGGGGTAGGGCTCTTCTACGATAAGATCCTGTACTCAATCTACAGCGACGCCCTCCAGCAGAACAACACCGGGGCCGACTTCCGGCGCCAGATTCAGTACTTTGTGGAGCGGGGGATTCTGCCCGCGAACACCAACATCGACCGGGTTACGTTCGATGGTAATCTGACCGTTGGGGGCGCTACCAGCAATACGGGGCAACCCATTCGGTACCTTCAGGGCCCACCGGCTTCCTCGTATGCCGGGCAGCGGAACCTGTTCAGTGGCGAACGCCGGATTCTGAACCCCAATGGCTACCAGAACCCGTACACCCTCCAGACGACGCTCGGCTACCAGTATCAGGTGAATGACAATGTGCTGTTCTACGCCGATGCCGTCTACAACGAATCGTACAACCTGTTCCGCACCCGCAACCTGAACGCACCGGCCCCGTGGGACTACAGCCTGAGTGCGCAGCGGAACATCGCCCGGTCGACCGACTGGGCCAACTCGACCCGACCGCTACCGATCTCGAACGGCTCGGCCGTCATCGACGGACGGACGCTGACCGGCGTGGCGCAGAGCCTGGTGATGACCGAAACGGCGGGCCGCTCGCGATACATGGCCCTGAGTGTGAACCTGCAAAAGGACAAGGGAGCTAGCAACTATGCCTATCGGCTGATCTACACGCTGTCGCGGTTGTACAACGACACCGAGGATATTAACTTCCGGGCTATGGATGCCAACAACTTCGCGGCCGAATGGGGACCGTCCGTCAACGACCGGCGGCACATCATCAACGGGATCGTGAACTATTACGTGGGGCGTTGGCTGACCTTAACAGCCGCGGCCCTGGTGCAGAGCGGTCAGCCGATTAACCGGGTGCCCGATGGAACACGATACGTTGTTGTGGACCAGAACCTACAGCCAGTGCTGGTTAATGGCCAGCAGATCACGACCAACGATCTGAACGGCGACGGCGGGGCATTTGGTGATGCGTATGTGGGTAACAGCGATCGGCAGCCCGGCGAGAGCCGCAATAATGACCGCCTGCCCTGGTCTAAAGTGGTGGATGTCAGTGCTCAATTTGCCGTTCCGCTGACTAGTCAACTTAATCGACGGATTGAAATCCGGGCGGATGTTTTTAACGTATTTAATACGAATAACCTGAGTGGTTATTCCAACAATGCCACGCAGAGTAATCAAATTCAGATTGGCCCCCGGGGCAGCGGCATTGTCCAGCGAAATGCCGCTCCACCCCGTCAGTTTCAGTTTGGGGTGCGCTATCTGTTTTGACGTAACCGTGGGATTGAACAGTGTGTTGAGTAGTTGGGGATGAACGGGATTCGTCAGGAAGAGAAGCAATTTCTACCCAACCCGTCCATCTTCACTACCAAGTTTGTTTTAATTAGGTGTGTTCTGGCAGACGGCTTGTTCTTTGAGCGGGCCGTCTCTTTTTTGATCTGTTCCGGGCAACAGGGGCTGATTCCCGGTATTGGTGAATATCTGGTTGAAGCCGGTCAGACGTACCGTCAGACCTGAGGGGTCGGATGACTCGGTCTGACGGTACGTCTGACCGCTGGAAAGCTCGTGTCTGGTTAAAGCCGGTCGACGGTACGTCTGACCGCTAAACGAATACGATTATTAAAAACAAAAAGGCTTTATTTTAGCCACTTACGAATGTTTACCATGAACCTCGTTAGAGTCATACTTTTTCTTTCGCTACTCTGCACGGCCTGTTCCACAAATGAACAGCGCGATCCGGCCACTGTTCTGAACCAATCGTGGGACCAGATTGACGAGCGGGGGCGGAACCAGCCCGTAGTACTGCTGATGTGGCTGGGCGATCCGTACATCAATGACTACATGAACAAGTACGTGAAGCCGACTGTGAAAGAACGATTCGGTATCGATCTCCAGATTTCGGGCGGGCAGGGGGCACAGATTGTGCAGACACTCGTGGCCGAACGGGAGGCCGGCCAACCCAGCCAGATCGATATGGTGTGGATTAACGGGGAAACCTTCTACCAGCTCCGGCAGATCGATGGCCTGCTCGGACCCGTAACCGACAGGATGCCGAACGCCCGCTACGTTGATTTCAGCAATCCGTTCATTGGAGTTGACTTTCAGCAGCCGGTCAATGGCATGGAGGTGCCCTGGGGCAACGTACAACTGGCGTTCATCTATGATTCGCAGAGGATCAGCCAGCCGCCCCGTTCGTTTGCCGAGTTACCGGCCTACATAAAGGCGCACCCCGGCCAGTTCACCATCCCGAATGAATTTACGGGGATGACCGTTCTAAAATCATGGATGATTGCGTTGTCTGGTGATCCGAAACTATTTCAGGGTAAATTCCGTGAGGACGTCTACGAAAAGTGGTCGGGGGAGGTATTTCGGCAGATCAACGAGCTGAAACCATACTTTTGGAAACGGGGTGAAACCTTTCCGGAGCAACTCTCAACCCTGCACCAGTTGTTTGCCAACGGCGAAGTCGCCTTTACGTTCTCGAACAACGATGCCGAGGTCGACAATAAGGTAAATCTGGGCTTTTTCCCAAAAACGGCCCGGGCGTACGTACCGGCACCCGGTACCATCCAGAACACGCACTACATGGGTATTATTCGTACCGGTCAGCATCCGGAAGCGGCTATGGTAGTCGCGAATTTCCTGATGTCGCCCGAAGCGCAGCTCAAAAAAATGGACCCAAACGTCTGGGGTGATCATACCGTGCTGGCCATCAACAAACTACCGGCTGACTACCAGACGAAGTTCAATAACCTGCCCACGCGCCGGTACGCACCCAAACGGGACCTCATTCAGGGACTGGCGTTTCAGGAGCCTGCGCCGGAATATATGGTTCGGCTATACAAAGATTTCCGGACAAAGGTGATCGAAAACAACAAATAATAGGACCGATACGGTGAAACAGCGATCACTTCTGCTCTGGCTATACGCCCTGCTGGTGGTGGGTTTGCCACTGGCCGGGTTGTTCAATGCGTTTTTGTACAGTGTTGGGTTGGTGGGGCCGTTATCGGTGGGTTTTACCCCCCGGTACTGGCAGCAGCTACCTGGCGAAACCTCATTGCTGACATCGCTGGGATTCAGCCTGTACGTAGCGGTAGTGTCGGTGGGACTGGCGGTGATACTTGCTCTGGTTCTGGTTCTGAGATACCAGACCACATTACGCCATTGGCCGTTCCCGACCTTGCTGTACGTGCCTCTCCTGTTTCCGTCGCTGGTGATGGCCTTTTATCTGTTTCAGTTGCTGGGTGGATCGGGCTGGCTGGCGCGGATGGCCTACCAACTGCACCTGATTCAATCGCCGGCTGGTTTCCCGGAGCTGATTCAGGATGGAGCGGGCCTGGGTATTCTGCTGGCGCAGGTAGGGCTGGCATTTCCGTTTTTTACCCTGCTGTTTCAGTCCCTCTACGCTGACGCCCGGCTGGATGAGCTGCGAAACCTGACCCGAACACTGGGAGCGTCGAGTTGGCAGTTCAACCGGCGGGTGGCTGCGCCCATTCTCCTTCGCCGGGCCGCCCCAACGCTGGTTCTGTACGGCGTGGCGGTGCTGGGGGCTTACGACATTCCCCTGCTGCTGGGCCGGAATTACCCGCAGATGCTGTCGCTGTACATCACCACAAAGCTGCAGCGTTTCGACCTGACGGAACTGCCCATGGGCTATCTGGTCGGGTTTCTGGTCACCCTGGTATTGATGGCTGTTATTTACGCAACAACCCGCTGGACCCAACGTCATGCCCTCTAATCAGTCGACACTTGACGAAGTCGTCCGGGCAAATCCGGATACCAAATCGCGGGCCGGTCTGCCAGGTTCCATGCCGCGTAGCGGATTGGCTTGGGGCCTGTTGCTGTTGTTCAGTCTGCCGTTCGTGCTGCTGCTACTGTTGGCGCTGGGTCAGTACTGGCGCTTTCCCGACGTACTGCCGCCGACCTACGCCCTCGATGCGCTGACCCGTGTGTTGTCGGCGGATAGTGCGCTGGCTTCCGGGTTGCTGCTGAGCCTGCTGATTGCTACGGTCGTGGCGATTGTTTCGACGGCAGGGGGCTTTGTGGTGGCCCGCGCCATAGCCGGTGCCACTCGGCCCGACCGCTGGGTAACGCTGAGCTATCTGCCGTATGCTTTGCCGCCCGTACTGCTGGCGGTGTTGATCCAGCCGTATTTCATCCGGCTGCACCTGTCGGGCTCGCTGGTCGGGGTGGTGCTTGGCCTGCTGTTGATTACGATACCGTTTGCCGCGCTGTTTTTTCGGAGTTTCTGGGGAGAACAGGCAAGGCAGTATGAGCAGCTAAGCCGGACGCTCGGCTGTACGCAGGTGCAGGCATTTCGGCGGGTACTGCTGCCCCTCGCCCGGCCGCTGCTCATTACGTGCCTGTTTCAGACGTTCCTGATCGCCTGGTTTGATTTTGGGCTGACTAATTACCTGAGTGTTGGAAAAGTACAGACGCTGACGGTGCAGGTGTTCATTTATGTGGGAGAGGCTAACAGCCGGCTTGCAGCCGTGGCGTCGCTGCTGTTGCTAATACCCCCCGTCCTGCTGTTGTGGCTCAACCGGAAGGCCATTGTCCGGCGGGTTGTCTAACGCAAAACCCCAGCCACACGAACGCGACTGGGGTTTTGCATTGGTTTATCCACGACGACCGTAGATGCCGCCCCGGTCGTACCGACGGCCCTGCTGGAAGGCAAACAGCTTTTGCCGCTGAGCCGGTGTCAGTACCGCGAGCATGGCCTGCTGTTTCTCCCGCTGGAGTCGCTGGAACGCTTGTGGATTCCGGCGCTCACGGGCTGTCAGGCCACGGCGGTCGTAGTCGTTCTCAATCTTTCTCAGTTGTTTTTCCTGCCGGTTGGTCAGCCCAACAATGTTATCCAACTGATCAATTCGGTAGGCTTCGTACGCATCGTCAGCCCTCGGATTCGTCTGGGCCGGAGTGGGGTACCGGTTATAGCCGGGTTGGGCAACGGCGCAGCCAGCGGTCAGAACGGTAAGGGTGGCGAGGAACATGAGTGACTTTTTCATGGTTTCTGAGTTTTTGTTGTTTGTCGGTTAGAAGCCGATTGACTCCCGCCGTTTAACAACCTTCTCCCTCAGATCGACCAATGGGGCCTTTTGCTAGATGAAGCGCCAGTAAATTACCGATGAATCCGTCGCTTCCCCGTTCCTGCCAACCCGGGCAGTTCTGGCCACTATTCCCGGATCATGTATTTCTGCCGGACGCTCTGCAAATACCAGTTGCCACCCCCGTAGGCCGTGGTGCAAAGGCCGACGATCCACATCACGCCCCAGCGGCTGGCGTAGGACCAGTTTCCTTTGCTGACGCCACCCATCAGGCCCATCAACATCAGAAATAAGCCGAGGGTCAGGAACAGCGCATTCCGCATCACTTTGGGGTACATCTGCCGCAAATCGTAGGCACCATAGGCCTTGTTTCGGTTTTCGAACACAATGTCGTCGAGGGTGTCGACCCGGAGCTGGTTGTCCGACTGGGTCGTCAGTTCCTGGTAATACGTCTTGTTCAACTGGCTGACGGTTTGTCGGTCAGTATTGTGCTGGACGTGCTCCAGGGCTTTTTCGAAGGGCAGGCCGAGCCATACGTAGTATTCCACTTCGCAGGCCAGATGATCGAGGAGTTCGTCGAGCAGAAAAGGGTCGGAGCCGTTCAGGAGGAGGTGATTACGAAGAATATCTACCTGGTGCTGCGTAAGGGTTTGCATAAACGTAGGGGATAAAAGTTGAGTATCTGGCTGTTAGTGACCTACGGTCAGTTTCGGCTGCGGTTTCAGCAGACTGCGCATGGCTTCGACGAATCGCTCAAATTCCGACACTTTCCGCTCGGCCGTTTCGGTACCTTGCGGAGTGAGCGAATAATATTTACGCAGTCGGCCGTCTACTTCTTCCGACTCCGTGAGGAGCATGCCTTCCTGTTCGAGTTTATGCAGCACCGGATACAGAGCGCCGAATGTCAGGGCGATCTGTCCCTGCGTCCGTTCTTTAACCGATTGCGTAATTTCGTAACCGTACATGCGTCCCCGCTCAGCAAGCATCTTCAGGACAATCGTCTTGAGGGTGCCGCGTAAAAATTCATTGCTGGATGATTCCATAGGTAATAGTCGTTCACTAATTTACTTACGTATGGTAAATATATGTAAGGATCTGATATATCCAAAGAAAGTCAGGTATTAATTTTTTAACGAACCTGATCATCGGGTGCCAGGTTTTCTGGGTGAGGTTATTCGGATATTGTCGGGAAATCAATCGGAATCTGCCAGAATTTCGTAAATCGCTGTATGTAGCCAACAATTCAATGCCATTCGTTATGGTAAACGCCCTGCTTATTTCGAACAACATCGCCGGTCTGGACGAGTATTACGTATCGAACGAACTGGTGCAGTATACCGTCTGTCGGATCACGAAAGACTTTGACCCTGACCTGACACCCTACGATCTGCTGGTTGTTCCCAACGGTTCCGACCACGTGGCCATGCTGAAGATCAAAGACAAAGTGCGGGCGTTTCTGGATGCAGGCAAAGCCCTGATCTGCTCCGACGGCTGGTTTACGGACTGGGTGCCGGGAAATCAGTGGGTCATGGACAACAGCAAACGAACCATCGACATCCGGTACCATCTGAAAACCGATCGCTATGGCCTGTTCAGCGATGTAGACCTCAATGAACTAACGTTTTCGCACGGGATGAGCGGCTGGTGGGCCTGCGGCTATATTCGGGCGGCCGATGGCGCTGATGTGGTGGTAGAAGACACCTGGCAGCGACCCATTATTGTGCTGGACGAGGTCAGCACGAACGGGATCATGCTCCTGACGGCGAGCGGTCCGTTAGCCGACGTTACGTTCAGTGGCGATAGGGAAGATGCTCTGGTTAAACTGTACCGTAATTTCCTGAGACGGGTTCAGGTAAAAAGCAGGGCAATACCGGTAAACGCTGATTGAGTAGATTGTCGCTGGTAGTCGGTAAACCGTTGAGTTCAATATATTTAGTCAGTGTTCCCTGTGTTCTAAAAACTGTTAAGCATGCAATCAATCGGTCTTGTATTCAACGGCGTGTGGTCGCATTACGCCATGGCAACTGCCCCCAAATACCGCGACATCTATAAACTCATTTACGTCTATGACCTCGACAACGAGGCCGTAGCGGGGCTGGATGCGCTGGTTATTCCGTTCCAGTCGAATCAACAGGAACTGGCGGCCCGAAAAGAGGTGATCTATACTTTCCTGAAGCAAGGCAAAAAAGTATTTGTGGAAGGCGACAGCACTGCCGACTGGCTGGATGCGCAGTGGGAAGACCGGCCGGTCAATAACTATTGGTGGGTCGAAAACCCGAACAATCCGCCGGTATCGGAAACGAACTACGACCACCCGATTTATCAGGGACTGACACCCCGGCAGGCCTGTTGGCACACGCATGGCGTTTACACCCGCATTCCGGCGCATGCTGAGATGATCCAGGCAAACCCACAGGGCGACATCATTTCCTGGCAAACGCACCACTACGGCGGTACGTTGTTTGCCACAACGCTCGACCCCATTGTAGAACACGGCGTTCAGCAGATTACCCACCTCGATAATTATGTCGACCGGCTGACCGAGTGGCTGTCCGGCGTCAAACCAACCCCCGGCCGTATGACTATCGAGTCAGGCGTGTATGGGGAGGGGGCGCTTATATGAACGTAAATTGCCGCCGATTGCGCCTGCGAAACCAACGTAATCGGCGGCAATAGTTTGTCACACTCATGCTTCAAGTCACGCAGCTCGCTAAACGTTTCGGATCGGCTACCATCCTGAATAATCTTTCGTTTGACCTCCCGGCCGGGCAAATTCTGGCCGTGCTGGGCCGGTCGGGTTGCGGTAAAACTACGTTGCTCAAGATACTGGCGGGGCTGGAAACACCCGACTCGGGTGATGTTCGGATGGACGGGCAAAGCATGCTGTACGTACCGCCCGAACGTCGGCAGATTGTGTATCTGTATCAGGAGCCGCTGCTGTTTCCGCACCTCAACGTGTTCGAGAACGTAGCCTTTGGTCTGCGTATCCGCAAGGTCGATAAGGCTACTGTAACGCAGCGCGTCAACGACTTGCTGGCCGAGCTGGGTTTGAGCGACCAGGCGGAGAAGCAGCCGGGGCAGTTGTCGGGTGGGCAGCGGCAGCGGGTTTCGTTTGGTCGGGCGCTCATCATCCAGCCGCGACTGCTGCTCCTGGACGAACCATTCGGGAACCTCGACGCGCAGACCCGGGCATCGATGCAGGAACTGTTCGGTCGGGTGGCCCGCCAGCACCAGATGACAGCCCTGTTCGTTACCCACGACAGCCGCGAGGCTCTGACGATCGGTACGTCATTCGGCTACCTCGACCGGGGTGTGCTCACTACGTTTGCGTCTGTCAGTGAGTTTATTGCCGATCCCAGAACGGGTGTCCGCGAGGAACTGGCCTTCTGGGAAGCTGTGCAAGGACACCGGACGCTGGATGTCGGACGTTAGCGTATCGATCACATCCAATTACCAACGTCCAGTAGCCAAAATCAACCCTCATGTTCCGCGATTACAACCACATTGAATCTGTTTACTGGGTGTTTACGCAGCTTTGCAACGACCAATGTGCGCACTGCTATAATCTGTCTGGTCCGAAAGGGGAGCGGATCAGTGAAGCTGACTGTATGGCCATTATCAACAATCTGCCGGACCGTATCGACCGACTGATTCTGTCGGGAGGGGAACCGCTGGCCGATCGGAAGCTTCTCTACACTATCCTTGATCGGCTGGCCGACCGGTACGCTGATTTACCGGCTGAACAGCGTCCACAGCTTATGCTGCAAACCAATGGTGATCTGCTGACGGGTGAAATCCTGGACACCCTGATTGAAAAAGGCATTACGCGCTTCGACATCGCCAGCATTGATCGGTTTCATAAGCAGGCCGGAGCGCGGCTGATGGACCTGGCCGACCTGTTTGCGTCGAGGGGCGTCAACGGCGACGAAAAAGACCCACTGATCGAAAAAGATAACTACCTCCAACAGCACTGCCTGACCTGGGGGTACTGGGGCGCTACCGACGACATGTGGCTGGGCGGCAACTGGGCGAGGGGCCGGGCCTACCAGACCGGCCTCTGGAAGCGTGACCCTGATCACAATTTCTGCGCGATTCTGTCGGGAGCAGTCGGTTTCTTGAGTGGTGGAGATAGCATCCCGCAGGAAATATCCATTCAGCTCTGGCGGATTAATCCCTGCTGCCCCGGCACCAAAGACCCGCTCGGCGACGCCCGGACCGAAACGGTGGCCGACGTACTCCGGCGGGTTGCAGAATTACCCGTGTTTCAATCTCTCGATAAGGGCGATCCGTACCGGATGGGGGAGAGCGTTGGCGTATCGGAAGAGTACGCCCGCAAGCGGTGTGGCGAACTGGGTAACGTCTGCCTGTGGTGCGATGAGTTCTTGACGGAACACTACGACATGAAGTCCCTGAAAGCAGCGGAGCCACTGACTCTGTAACAAATTTTGTTACGTATGGCTAAATTAATACCGAGTTGAATAAGTTCTGAGCCATTTTCGGCACCGGTCGTCATCATCGGCCCCGTCGGAGCATATCCGCGTACGGATCCGGCAGCTCACTTTCTTCGACACCTCTGGCCGCCCGTTCGATGTCGTAGTCGACCCGAATGGGTTCCACCGAAATGCCTTCAACCCCGCCCGGCTGGGCCATTTTGTCGATGGTCAGCAGCAGGTAGCACGCCCGTGGGTCGCCGTCTTTAGGCTTGCCTACCGAGCCAATGTTAATAGCATGGCGGAAGTAAGTTTGCTGGTCTTCCGGCTCAGCACTCACTACCTTGTGGAACGGCTTGTGGGTATGGCCAAAGCAAAGGATGTCGGCATTGGCGCCTTCCAGCACCCGACCAAGGCTGCGGTCGCCCCGGTCCTCGAACAGGTATTCGTTCACGCGCCGGGGACTGCCGTGAACCAGCAGTAAACTCAGAGGCTTCTGCTGCTGCCAAAGCTTTTCCGGGTTGTTTTCCAACTCAAATTCCACCCGGATGTGGGTGGGCAGGGTGCGCAGGTAAGCCCGTTCGGCTTCACCCACCGCCCCGTTGGTGTAGGCAATTGACACCTTTCCCATCGCTTTTTCGTCTTCTTCGCGGTAGGCACAGCCACAGTCGTCGCTGGCCCGGCCAATACCGTAGTCGTAGTTACCGGCAATCGTCGGAATACCCCGCTGGCGGATTGTGTTGATCACTTCATTCGGCCATACGTTGTAGCCGACCAGGTCGCCGAGGCAATATACAGCGTCGGGCTGGCGGCTGTCAATGTCAGCTAAGACGGCTTCCAGGGCCGGTAGATTGGCGTGAATGTCGGAAAAGAGGGCAATTGTCATGAGGTAGTAGTTTTGAATTTGTTACGTTGGCGGAGGGCGACGTTGACCAGCAGAATCAGCACGGGGACTTCAATCAGCGGACCGATGACGGCTGCGAACGCTACGCCGGAATTGATACCGAACACCGCAATGGCTACGGCAATGCCCAGCTCGAAGTTGTTACCAGCCGCCGTGAACGCAAGCGACGTGCTTTTGGCGTAATCGGCCCCGGCGCGTTTGGCCAGGGAAAAGGCCATGAAGAACATCGAAACGAAGTAGATTACCAGCGGTACGGCAATGCGGAGTACATCCAGCGGAATCTGGACAATGAGTTGCCCTTTCAGGCTGAACATCAACACAATGGTAAACAGCAGGGCAACGAGCGTAATGGGGCTGATGGTGGGCAGGAACGTCTTTTCATACCAGGTTTGCCCTTTCCAGCGCGTCAGGCCCCAGCGGGAGAGCATCCCGGCAATGAACGGAATACCCAGGTAGATGAACACACTCTGAGCAATCTGCCCAATGCTTACGTTTACATCAATACCCCGCAGACCGAACAGGGGCGGAAGCAGCGTGACGAATACGTAAGCATAAATGGAATAGAACAAAACCTGAAAGATGCTGTTGAAGGCGACCAGACCCGCTACGTAGTCGCGGTCGCCCAAGGCTAGGTCGTTCCAGACGATAACCATAGCGATGCAGCGGGCCACCCCGATCATAACCAGACCGGTCATGTAATCGGGCTTGTCGGGCAGGAACAGAATGGCCAGCAAAAACATTAGCACCGGGCCAATCAGCCAGTTCTGAACCAGCGATAGGCCAAGGATCTTTGTGTTTCGAAACACCTGAGGCAAACGATCATAGCGCACCTTGGCCAGTGGCGGGTACATCATCAGAATCAGGCCCAGGGCCAGCGGAACGTTAGTTGTACCCGACTGGTAGGCGTTCAGCGACTGCTCAATCTGCGGAAACAGGTTACCCAGCAGCACGCCGATGGCCATGGCCAGAAAGATCCAGAGCGTCAGGAATCGATCCAGAAAGGTTAATCGTGGGGGCTTGGCAACCCCGGTCAGGGTTCGGGTATTCATACGTAGTTGGTTCATAAGCTGTTGCCTATCAAGCGCAGCAGGTAGGCCCTCAGCAAACCTCGTTCTCGTCGGCCAGCGAAGCGGTTGGTTTCTGAGCAAACACCGTGATGCTGTAGATACCCCGATCTGCCTGCTGGTAGGTGGCCAGCTCATCGGTAGTCAGGTAGTTCTTCAGCAAGTCGGTTGGTAAGTTGATTTCCTTTTTCTTCTGGATCTGTACGTTGGTGAAGCCGGTTCCGGTAACAATATCGAGGTACGCGCTTTCCTGAATAGCTCCCGATACGCAGCCCGCGTAGAGTTCGGCGTCGCGCTGCAAACCCTCTGGCAGCTCGCCCACCAGCACGATGTCCGAGATGCTGAAGTGGCCACCGGGTTTGAGGATGCGGTACGTTTCGGCAAAGGCCCGTTCTTTGTCCGGCACCAGATTCATGACGCAATTGCTGACCACCACATCGGCGAGGTTGTCGGCCAGGGGCATCTCTTCGATGTCGCCATAGACAAACTCGACGTTCGTGTAGCCGAGGGCTTTGGCGTTTTTGCGGGCGCGGTCGATCATGGCCGGGGTCATGTCGAGGCCAATCACGCGACCCGTTTCGCCGGTTTCGGCGCGGGCCACGAAGCAGTCGTTGCCAGCCCCGGAGCCGAGGTCAACCACCGTATTGCCGGGTTTGATCTGGGCGAACTGGGTAGGCAGCCCGCACCCCAGGCCCAAATCAGCACCGGCTACGTAACCGTTCAGATCAGTGTATTCATCCGCCATTAGGATCGTGTAATCGCTGCCTGCTGCAGCCGGTCCCGAACTGGACGGTCCGCAGCATGAAGTTGGCCCGCAGCCACAATCGACCGCAACCCCTTTCGAGCTGTCGGCCTCGGCAATGTCGCTGTACTTCTGCCGTACGATTTCTTTGAGTTGTTCTCCAGTAGACATAAGGAATTGGTTTATTGTAATATTACGATGATTGCAAGCAAAAAAATTAACAGCACTCGTTCACGGTAAATGAAGCCAGCAGATCGCCAAACACCGTTTTCACTTCGTCCCAGACAGGTTCGTTGATGCAGTAGCAGACCCGTGGCGGCTGAATGTTGCCTTTGATGATGCCAATGCGGCTCAGTTCCTTTAAGTGCTGCGATACGGTGGCCTGCGACAAAGGCAGTTCATCGACCAGGTCGCCACAGATGCAGGTTTTGGTGGCCACCAGATATTGCAGAATGGCTACCCGCGCCGGGTGGGCGAACGCTTTGGCAAGTTCGGCAATCCGGTTTTGCTCAACCGTAAATACTTCAGTCTTCGTCACTCCCATGCGACAAAGGTAATGGTTAATTTATTTATCGCAATATTGCGATGAAAATTTATGAAAATAAAAACACTACAACCGGGCAAAAAGCGAATAAGGTACGTTTTGGTGCTCTACCCACTGAGCTACTCTGGATCATCCCGGGATGTTTCCAAAGGCCGGGCTCGAACCGGCGTCCGCCTGATTAACAGTCGAAGTAACCCTATTCTACGGCACCGGTTACGGTGTTTATTGTAAGCAAGGCAACAGGCGTACAGCGTTTGAGATGTTGTTGAGCTATCCCGACTGCTCGGGAGCGAGAATCGAACTCGCAGCCTTCCCCAAAGGGATGCTCTTCCGAAGTAACGCAATACTACGGCACTTGCTAAGAACAATGCAGTGTAACAGGCGAACAGAGAACAAACCGGAATTCGAACCCCAACTCCCCCTGCCGGTTTCAACCAATCGAACGAAGCGGTCCACCGTAGCGCGAACTCTGCTCAACTGCACCTACAAACAATTAAAAACAGGAGTAACAGGCGGGGCGGGTCTGGGGCACCGCATTCCGGATTTGCACCGGATAGTCTCATCCTACGTTAAGAATCACACTATTCTTCCCCAATGGTGAGCGAAGTAACCCGCCCCTACGACATCCTGTTAGTTGTCAGAGCGCGATTTCGTTAATCAGGCTCAGCGTCGTTTGCCCTTCTTCGAGGGCTTGCAATACGTCAAATATTTTGTCTGACCAACCCGCGATCAGATAAACGTCGTTGTTCTCTGCTCGCAATGGTGCTTGTCCATAGCCGGCTAAGTCAAACAGATATAATTTCGCATTGGGCGCAATCTGCTTGTACTTTGTCCACTTGGCAGCCAGGGTATTCGTAGCTACCTGGTTCCTGGTTGCGCTGTCCCACATCTGGCAGTCGGTAAAAAACATCACCTTGTCGGCTACGTATCGGCGCTTGATCAGGTCGTCGAGCACGAGGTAGCCGTTGGTTGAATAACCAACCTCACCCTGGCGCTGGTAGAACTCGCTCACATTGGTCAGTACGTGTTTCGTCGGCAGGCTGATCGTTTTCCACTTGTCGCCGAACATACCGCTCAGCACATGCCTGCATCTCGATTGCAGCAACATACCAAGGAGTAAACCAATGTCGTAGAGCATCACTTTACTTTTCGGTGAAACTACCTGCTGCATCGATCCTGATACGTCGCAGGCTACAACCACACGGGTATCGGCTCCAAAACCGCGCAGATTAGCCGTGCTGGCATAGACTGCGTCTTCCAGTGCCTCCAGCACCATCGGAACGTGCCCTAGTTTCAACAGCGTCAGTTCGCGGTAGGCCGCCAGGAATCGAAACGGCAACTGCCTGGCATTTCGGACGGCTTTTTCGTTGGCCAGCAGCGCGCATACTTTTTCGACATGAACCGCGCTGATGCCAGCTTCCAATAGGTTACGAAGGTTCCGCAAGGTAGCCATGTAGCCCATTTTGCCGCTGTCGATCAACGCTTCCCATTTCGCCCGGACGGCAGCCTCTTTTTCCGAGTCGGTTGCAAACTTGGTTTGCCCCAATGCACTCAACTCGGTTTCCCAGGTGTATGGTGTTGCCAGCGAACCGCTGACAAGCTTGTTGAAAACGGCTTGTTGGGTTTCGTCTTTTGCTTTTGGATGGACGAGAAATAACGCATCGCGGAGCTTCACGGCCGTGTCGCGGTTATACTTGGCGAACTGGTACTCGTCAAACTTGTTGAAGGCTGTTGCCAGGCCTTTCTGCACCTGTTTCGAAACGCGGTTCAGCTTTTTCGTGCCGGTGCGCTCGTTGGTCAATTGGTAATAGGCCAGCAGCTCCGTGATTTCGTCCGGGCGTTGTACGACCCGGCCGATGGCGTTACCGACCAGCTTATTACCGTTGTGAACCTTGGCCAGTTCGCCGACGAGCATAACCGGAGCTGTGCGCAAATACATTTTTTTACGAACGTACACTGCCAGCTTAGCCACAAACGCCGGATTGACCTGACCGATCAACTCCCTGATGCGAATTAGTCGGCTATCTGTCTTTTCGTAGTGGCTGTCATTCAACATAGTCGTAACGACAGCCGCGTAAAGCTCCATCTCAGGAGTCAACGTGAAGGCTTGAGCGCCCTCATAGTTTACCGTTTTGTTCTGGTTGCGGATGTTGAATTTCATGGTCTTTGGCGTTTGTGTCAACCTTGACGATACAAAGGTTTAGCCCTCCTGCGCAGCCTTTTTGCGCAGTTGAAAAATTTTCAAGATTTTTCTAAAAAATTTTGCGCCCTCCATGCCCGCCAACCGCAACGCCCTGATTCGTTACCGTGCCATTGATACTTGCCTGACAAACCGGTACCGGAAATGGACGCTCGATGATCTGATCGAAAAAGTGTCGGAAGCCCTCTACGAATACGAGGGGATTGTGAAAGGCATCAGTCGCCGAACGATCCAGGCCGACATTCAGATGATGCGCAGCGATAAGCTGGGGTACAATGCGCCCATCGTGGTGATTGGCAAAAAGTATTACGCCTACGAAGATCCCGGCTACAGCATCACGCAGATCCCACTGACGGGGCAGGACCTCGGCCGGATGAGCGCGGCCGTTGAGGTATTAAGGCAATTCAAAGGCTTCTCGCATTTTGAGCAACTGAACGAAGTAGTGCAGAAACTCGAAGCGCACGTGTACTCGGCGGCCACGAACAACCAATCTGTCATTGATTTCGAGAAAAATGAGAACCTGAAAGGGTTAGTTTACCTCGACATGCTCTACCAGGCGGTCGTGCAGCAGAAGCCGGTGAAGATTATGTATCAAGCCTTTCAGGCTCGTAATCCTAGCCAATTCTGTTTCCAAATCTGGTGGCTGAAAGAGTATAAAAACCGCTGGTTCGCCGTGGGCGTTCGGGAAAAACAATTCGAGGTTGTCAATCTGGCGCTGGATCGCATGCAGGCTGTACAACTGGCCGACGAGGTGACGTATCGCCCTAATCCGGGCATCGATCCTGATGTGTTCTACCGGGATGTGATCGGGGTGACGGTTAGCACGACCATGCGGGCATGCCGGGTACTGATCTGGGTAGCGCTGGAACAGGCCCCCTATGTAGAGACCAAACCTTTACATGCGTCGCAGCAGGTTGTTGAACGACGTGACGATGGTGTTGTGATCGAACTGAAAGTCCAGTTGAACTTCGAACTGGAGCGCGAGGTGCTGGGCTTCGGGGATGGAATGGTGGTGCTGGCACCGGCCCGCCTTCGCCACCGGCTTGAACAGCGACTGGCTGCTGCTACCATGCGCTACGAAGCGAGTCAAGCCCTGACGGTGCCGGAAAACGAATAATTACGCACGCAGGAAGAAATACACCGTCAGGATCAGGCCGATGCTTACGATAATGATCCGCAGCCGCTGGGGTGATACCCGTTTGGCGTAAACGGCCCCGGCGTACCCACCCAGAATAGCCCCCCCGATCATAACCAGGGCCGACGGCCAGACGATCACATCGGCCACGATGAACGTAACGACCGAAATGCCGTTCACGACGACGGTCAGCAGGACTTTCAGGGCATTGGCATTGCGGACGTCGGTCATGCCCAGCAGACTGAACGTAGCCATCATCATGATGCCCATGCCCCCGCCGAAAAATCCGCCGTAAATGGACACCAGTAACAGAACCAGTGTCTGGAGCCAGCCGGGAGCCGGGCGTTCGGCGGTTTGTTGCTTCTCCAGCCGCGACTTGAACGCAAACAGCAGTGTGGCCGTAAGCAGCAGATACGGAAAAACCTCGCCCAGCGTGTCGGACGAAAGCCGAAGCAGAAGCAGGGAACCGGCCAGTCCGCCGAGCAGGCTGATCAGCAGATAGCTGGTGAGTCGGTTTCGGTAGGCTCCCCATTGCTGCCGCAGCGTGATAGCGCTCGAAACAGTACCGGGCCAGAGTGCTACGGTGCTGGTGGCGTTGGCCGACAGTAGCGATAAGCCCGAAAATGTCAGGGATGGAAACGTCAGGAAGGTACCGCCCCCGGCAACGGCGTTCATGGCACCCCCGCCCAGCGCGGCCAGAAATAACAGTCCGTAAGCGAATACGGACGACCAGTCAATCGATGTCATACTTAATACGCCTGCTGTGCTGTACCGGCAGGGCCACGTAAATGTCCCGTTAAATTTACCGTCCAGACCGGGCCGTGAACAGTTTTCTTACCAATGACGAGCCCAATACCCGTGCCGCCGAACGTCGTAGTAAGGAGCCGCCGAAAAATACCGAAAATTTCATCGCAGTGACATTGTAGACGCCAATGCTGTACGGCTGGCTACCCGGACGTAGCCAAAGTCATTATCACCTTATCTAATTGGCTCTGATTACTAACCCGGTTGGTATCGCATCATCTGATCAACCGAAACAACGGGCGTTGTGTTATGGTGCATCCTGATCAGTTAATAAGCCGGCGGTTCTGGTTTACCCCGCGCTGAATAGGGAGTAAGCTGTGCTGCAAGGCAATATTTCCTGATACGGCCCGGCCGGCAACAGGCATCTGATACGTGTGGTTCGTTCCGGCAGCGTACGTAATCCCCTGAGGCCATTGGCTATGGCTGATGAGAACACAATGAACCGTTTGTACCGAATAATCAATAAATAATAAGGTGCTTTGTAGGGCTATCCTTATCTTTGACAGATAGTTACCTTCCACCATATAACCATGAGCGACGAAATTCAGATTTTACTGATCGAAGATGATCAGGATGATGTGGACCTGTTTCAATACGCGCTTCAAACCAACGCCGTCGCCTGTGAACTGAACGTCATTATGCAGGGAGACGAAATTGCGCCGTATCTGGCTACGTCGCCAAGCCAGCCCGATATTATTGTGATGGACCTCAACCTACCGCTGGTGCATGGTCGGGACGTACTGAAGCAGATCAAGGCTACCGATCACTTCCGACAGGTTCCGGTGCTTGTGCTCACTACGTCGTCGGCAAACGAAGACCGTGATTACTGTTATGCGATGGGCGCAAACGAATTTATAACAAAGCCGACCACGCTGGCCGGCTTCAATTCACTCATGTCGGCGATTGTACACCTCACCGGAACAGGCAGTCGTTAGAGCAGCGTATTCCAGAGCAGGTAGCCGTTCAGGCCGATTATCACCGTGGCGATCGCCCACGCAATGGCATTCATCCACCGTGGATTCACAAAGCGGCCCATCTTAAGCTTGTCGCCCGTAAATTGTACCAGCGGTACCACGGCAAAGCTCAACTGCAACGACAGTATAACCTGGCTCAGCACCAGTAGCTCGGCGGTTCCTTTTTCGCCGTACAGCAGAGCAACAATCAGGGCCGGGACGATGGCGAGCAGCCGCGTAATGAGTCGGCGTACCCACGGCTTCAGCCGCAGGTTCAGAAACCCTTCCATCACAATTTGCCCCGCCAGCGTACCCGTCAGCGTCGAGTTTTGCCCCGAAGCCAGTAGCGCAACCGCAAAGAGAATACCCGCCAGTTGAACCCCCAGAATTGGGTTAAGCAGTTGATGAGCGTCCGTAATATCGGCCACGTGCTGATTGCCCGAGAAGTGAAACGTAGCCGCCGACAGAATCAGGATGGCCGCATTGATGAAAAAGGCCAGAAACAGCGAAACCGTCGAGTCGATGGTGGCGAACCGAATGGCCGATTGCCGTCCGGTGTCCGTGCGGTCGTAGTCGCGGGTCTGTACAATGCTGGAATGGAGGTACAGGTTGTGCGGCATCACCGTAGCACCCAGAATCCCGATGGCGATGTAGAGCATACTGGGGTTCGTGACTATCTCCACACGGGGCAGCAGCCCCCCGGCAATGGCACTAACAGACGGCTGGGAAACGATCAGCTCGTAACCAAAACACAGCAGAATAATCAAAATCAGGCTGGCTACGATGCTTTCGATCACCCGGAAGCCCTTGTGCTGCAAATAGAGCAGTAGCATGACATCGAGGGCGGTGATACTGATACCAATCGGCAGCGGCAGGCCAAACAGCAGATTCAGAGCAATAGCCGAACCAATTACTTCGGCCAGGTCGGTAGCCGCAATGGCGATCTCGGCCAGCAGCCACAACCCAATCGACACCGGACGGCTGTAGTGGTCGCGGCAGGCCTGGGCCAGGTCGCGGCCCGTGGCGATGCCGAGTTTTAAGGACAGATGCTGAAGCAGGATGGCAAATAAATTGGAGATCAGAATGACAGACAGCAGCCGGTAACCAAACTGAGCGCCCCCGGCAATGTCGGTAGCCCAGTTGCCAGGGTCCATGTAGCCGACGGCTACCATGAGTCCGGGGCCCACGTAGGCCATCAGGGTGCGGAAGAAGCCGCTGTTACGGGGTACTTTTATGGTACTATGGACGTCCGGCAGCGATTGGGATGCGTTGTCCTGTCGCCAGCCTTTCATGAACGTATTTGTTGTATTCATACTGATATCGAATGTTGAAGGCCCGAGTGTCGACGAAAGACCGTGGACATCTACCCGCTCCGGATTTAATGTGCCGTATCTGCTACCTAATTTCTCAGGGATCAAAGATAAGGATTGTTAAAATAAAAATTTAGACAAGTCTAAATTTTTAGAAAGTTTAACATAAAAACTACCTTTGTGGGAAAACTGTTTTACCGTTTTCTGTCGTTTTTGAAGGCAGACAGTACTTATGCAGTCATTCACCGAAGAAAACTATCTAAAGACCATCTACTACCTCGCTAATCGACAGCAGGGCGAAGTAAGTACGAATGCGCTGGCCGAAATGACGGCTACCAAAGCGGCTTCGGTGACGGATATGTTGCGTAAACTGGCTGATAAACAACTGATCCATTACAAAAAATACCAGGGTGTCCGGCTGACGGAAGAAGGGGAGCGACTGGCGCTACAGATTATCCGGCGGCATCGGTTGTGGGAAGTGTTTCTGGTCGATAAGCTGGGCTTCCGGTGGGACCAGGTGCACGAAATGGCCGAAGAGCTGGAGCACATCCGGTCGGAGGAACTGGTGGAGCGACTCGATACGTTTCTGGGCCACCCGCAGTTCGACCCGCACGGTGACCCAATCCCGACACCGGCGGGGCAGATGCCGGTAACGGGCTATCAGAAGTTGTCGGAAGTGGTGGTGGGCGAACCTGTTCAACTGATGGGAGTGCTCGAACATTCGACGGAGTTTCTGCAACATCTCGACCGGTCGAACCTGACGCTGGGCTGTACGGTAGTCGTTCAGGAAGTTAACACCTTCGACCGATCGGTGCTGGTACAACTGGTGGGGGATCGGACGGTGTTTATCAGCTACGAAGTGGCTAAAAATTTATTGGTTAATCAACCGGCCGGTTAAGGCTCTACCTGCGATCCGGGCTGTTTAACTCGCTAACCGACCCCCAAACGGGTCGATCGATGTATGAAATTATTAGACTGGTATATACTCAAACGATTCCTGCAGACGTACATCTTCGTGGTGCTGGTTATCGTACTGGTGGTCGTGGTAATCGACTACACCGAGAAGGTGGATAACTTTCACCACCACAATGCCCCGACTGATAAAATTCTGGGGGAATACTACCTGAATTTTGTTCCGTACTGGGCCAACTACATCAGTCCGCTGATGGTTTTCATTGCCACGGTGTTCCTCACTTCGCGGCTGGCGGCCCGGACCGAAATCATTGCCATGCTGAGCAGCGGCATCAGTTTCATGCGGTTGCTGTTTCCCTACGTTGTTGGGGCGTCGGTGCTGGCGGTGCTGACGTTCTTTCTGGTCAACTACGTGATTCCGAGGGCCAACAAGACCCGAATCGCGTTTGAAGTACAGTACATCAACGACGCCTATACGTATTCTGGCCGCAACGTACACCTTAAGATTGCGCCGGATGTGTATGCGTACCTGGAGAGCTATAACAACTCGAGCAACACCGGCTATAAGTTTACCCTGGAGAAAATCGAGGGTAACCAGCTTAAGCAGAAGTTGTCGGCTGACCGGATTGAGTGGGATGCCAAGAAAAAGAAGTGGGCGGTCTACGACTACAAAGTGCGGAACATTGACGGTCAGCGCGAAACCCTGACGCCTGGCACCCGCATGGATACCACCCTGAACCTGAAACCCGACGACTTCGGCAGCGACTTCAACCTCTACGAAACCTTTACGCGGCCCGAACTCAACCGGCATATTGAACTGCTGCAAAGCCGGGGGGCCGATGGTGTGGAAACGTACCTGCTCGAAAAATATGCCCGCGACACCCGACCCTTTGCCATTATCATCCTGACGGTGATCGGCGTCATTATGTCGGCCCGTAAAACCCGGCGGGGGGTAGGCTGGCAGGTAGCGCTGGGTTTCATGCTGGCGTTCACGTACCTGCTGTTTTTCATGCTGGCCAAGGGTATCGCCGAAGCCGGTAATCTGAATCCCGTGCTGGCGGTCTGGCTGCCAAACCTTATTTTTGCGGGCATCGGAGTGTTGCTGTACAAGACAATCCCCCGATGAACTGAAATATAATGCCACGAATTACACGTAGCCGGGCGGATGTTGCCTTGTGTAATCGAGGACCTTCAGCGCGATCACATCCATTATGACAAAACCAACACTTGCCGATTACCTGCAACTTCACTTTATCGTGGTAATCTGGGGCTTCACGGCCATTCTGGGCAAGTTTCTGGAGCCACTGTCGTCGCCAGTGGTGGTGCTGTACCGTACGTTGCTGGCGGCCGGTGGAATGGCGCTGGTGCTTTATTTTCGAAATCAGTCCGTTCAGATAGCTCCCGGCGAACGCCTGCGGTTACTGGCAACGGGGGGGCTGATTGCCCTCCACTGGATCGCGTTTTTTGCCGCGGCCCGCATCGCCAACGTATCGGTCTGCCTGGCCGGAATGGCCACCAGCTCTCTCTGGGCGAGTTTGCTGGAACCGCTGTTGCTCCGTCGGCGAATACGCTCCGTCGAAGTTTTTCTGGGGGCGGTGGTCATGTGTGGTCTGTACCTGATTTTTCGGTTTGAATTTGACAAGATAGCCGGACTGCTGGTGGCCGTACTCTCGGCGATGCTTTCGTCGCTGTTTACCATCATCAACAGCCGGTTCACCCAGCGGCATAATGCACTGGTAATCTCTTTTTACGAAATGAGTGGGGCGTTTCTGACCTCGGCGGTGTTCGTCGGGCTGCTCATCGGACTTGGGCAGTTGGAGGGGCCGCTGGTACCGGTTTCGGCGTATCACTGGCTGTGGCTGGCGATCCTGTCGTTTGTCTGTACGGTATACGCCTACACAATCGGTATTCGGCTATTGCGTAAGTTTTCGCCGTACATGGCCGTCTTAACCGTAAATTTGGAGCCGGTGTATGGAATTTTGCTGGCTGTGCTGATTTTCGGCAGTGCGGAGCGCATGACCCCGGGGTTCTACGTTGGTACGCTGGTTATTCTGGCAGCCGTGCTGGCGTACCCGTTTCTGAACCGGTCTACGCGCAAAACTCAGGTTCAACTGCCTACATCGACTTAGTTCTTCCGGCATGATATCATCTACGTCGTCGCGTTTCGCTACGTTTTTACTCTTGAGTGTTGCTTTGCTGGTGGCGATTCCACTGGCCGTACTATCGTTTTACAACCATCCATCACCCGCCGACGATTACTGTTTTGCCAATACGGCCATGCAGTATGGCTTCTGGCAGGCTCAGCAGTTTTACTACGACGGATGGAGCGGGCGGTTCTTTCACAACTTCATTGTGCATTCGAGCCCGCTGACCATTGGCTGGTATGGCGGCTATAAAATCTACCCGCTTGTTCTGCTGGCCCTGTTGATCGCCAGTGTCTATGCGCTGGCGAGCCAGTGGCTATACGGTTTCGATACCCGGACAAAAGTGACGTTTGCGGCCGGGCTGTTCATTGGGTTTGCAGCTATGCTGGCTGGTCTGGCGGAGTTTTTATACTGGTATGCCGGTATGGCCTGCTATAGTCTGTCGTGCGTGCTGTTCCTGTTTCTGCTGGCTACACTGCTGGCACACGGGCGGCAGGGATTCCGGCTACAGGCAAAGTACATCGTGACGGAAGCGTTGCTGATCACGGGCATTATCGGGTCGAGCGAAACCAGCATGGTTATGGTGATGTCGTTGCTGGGCCTGCTTGCGCTGGGTGAACTGATTCAACAACGTCGGCTGTCGGCGACGATGCTGGTGTTGCTGATCGTTTCAGCCGTTGGGTGCTATTACCTCATTACGGCCCCCGGAAATGCCGTTCGGATGGGGTCGAACGCAAACAGCAGCAACATTTCGCTTACCCTGACGTCGTCTCTTCGCTACGCGGTCGGCTACGTGACCCGCCAGCTATTCGCGACACCGTTGCTGCCGATGTCGCTGCTGTATCTGCCAATCGCCTACCGCCTGACGGCCCAGCCATTACCCGCTTACCTGCGTATCCATCCTCTGCTGGCCCTGCTGCATGGCGGAGCAACGGTACTGGTACTGATCTCGCTGCATTTCTACGGGGTCGGTATTGCGCCCGTGCCGCGTCTGGTCAATATCATCAATCTGGTGTTCTGGCTAAGCTGGGGTTATAACCTGACGCTCTGGGTAGCCCGGCTGCGTCCACGTTTCCAGCCAGCGCTGTGGCAGCCCTATGCCAAACCGGCACTGGTCGGTATTGCGGTGTGGGTGACCCTAACGGTCTGGTTTGGACCGGTGGTGCACATGGTATACGAAGACCTTTGGAACGGCCGGCCGCAGGCGTATGACCGGGCCATGCAGCAGCGCTATGAGCAGCTGACTACGTCCGGCGATTCTCAGGCTGTTCTGGCACCGCTGCCCGTTTATCCAGCATCCATGTTTCTGGAAGACGTGAAAGACAATCCGGAGCACCTCTGGAACCGATGCTGGGCTGATTACTACCATAAGAAAACCATTGTGCTGAAAGCCAACACCGAACGCGAAGGGCTGACGCAATAAATCATTGACATCAGAGACCGGCTGCCCGACTGTAGCTATTTTCGTAAGGATGCTACGGTGTGCAACGGTTTCCAGTAGTTGACATTCCGATATGGAGCAGTTATCTGTTTTACCAACCAAAGCCGTTGCCCCCAGCCTGTTGCGCCGGGCTGCTTCGCTGCTGGTGGCCATACCACTGGTCTGTTTTGTGGCACTCCTGCTGACCTATACGGTCAATGTGCCCTGGATGGACGACCTGGATGCGTTTCTGAACTTCATTGTTGGCTACACCGATGCCCGCACAACAGCCGAAAAGCTCGACTGGCTCCTGCGGCCCAATAACGAACACCGCATCCTCATTGCCAAGCTCATTACGCTCGGTATGTATGACCTGACCGGCGAGGTGAACTTCCGGTGGTTGATTTTCATCGCATTTGGTTTCCTGCTTGGGATTCTGGGGCTGTTTTATCGGGTATTCCGATCGATCAAACTGCCTTTGCTGGCTTTTGCGCCGGTTCCGTTCCTGCTGCTTCAGCCCCAGCACTACCTGACCAGCATCTGGGCCATCACAGGCTTGCAGCACCAGGTGGTCGTTTTTCTGACGTTTTCGGCTATTTACCTGTTGGCGGGGCGGGGTCGGGAACGGTTTGCGGGTGCTACGGTGCTGCAACTGCTGGCGTCGCTATCGATGAGCAACGGCCTGTTTGGCTGGGTTGCGGGGGCCGTTGTGCTGACGTTGCAGCAGCACTGGCGTCGACTGGGCGTCTGGCTGGCTATCGGTATCGCTACGATCATTTTTTACTTCCACGATTTCAGCAGCCCACAGGGTAACGAAACCAGCTTCTCGTTTTTCCTGAAGTACCCGTATCTGGTGTTCTCCGGTTTCTTTACGTTCACCGGGGCGTTGTTCGATTTTTTTCCAAAATACAGCATCTTCTGGCGTAGCGTACTGCCAACGCTGGCCGGGCTGGTCGTGATTCCGACGATGCTCTGGTTTTTGTGGCAGATGAACTGGGAAACCATTTCGTTCCGGCGGTCGGGGAGTTCGGGCTGGTCGTCGGTTGGGCGCACCGAAGATGCGTTGCAGAAACGACGGTATTTCTTCACCGGCTGCTACGCGTTTCTGATGGTCAACGCCGTGATTGTTGCATTCTTACGACCTCGCTTTGGCTACAGTGTCATGCTGGTGAGCAACTACATGCTGTACCCGGCTGTGCTGGTCGTGTTGCTGTACCTCAATGGCCTGAGCGAGTTCCGGGTCGGCAGGACCGTGACGCAGTGGTTCCGGGTCGGAATGGTCCTGAGCATACTGGTGTGGGGTGTTTCCTATATGCGACACTGGCCTAAAGTGTCCCAGCGCCGGCAGATGCTGCTCAGTTTTGCCTTCGATCAACAGCACAACCAGGTGGGGCTGGGTGCAACGCCGGGAACGCCGTTTGCCGACATGGCCCGGCAGGTGATCAATGAGACGATAAAACGGGGAATGTATACCTATCCGGCCGAGATAGCTACGCTGTTTGAACCGGTGCTGCGACCCGCTACCCGGACGCTGCCGCCCGATCCGCTCCTGAAACTGGAACGTATCGACAATGAGTACAGCACCGTAGTGCAGACACCAAACTGGTCGCCCCCGGCCGCAACCCGGCAGGCTTATGTAGTCGCCGTCTCCGACCGGTGGACGTTTCTGTTTCCAACAGAGTCCTATTTTGCGCCAGGCCCATTCTTCCTGAATCGCCCTGTACCGGGCCTGCGGGCCGAAGTCATTCGGGGGATGCTGCACCCGGGAACGTATCGGATCGGTATGCTGATTCTGCCCGGAAATACCCAGCCGGTTCGGTTCGGCAAACAGACCATTACTGTGCCATAGTAAAAAAACGCGTACTTTTGCCCGTAGGAACCGTTTCATTCCTTACTACCTTGTCTGAGCCGCAGATCTCAATTGTTGCCCCGCTGTATAACGAACGCGAATCGTTTCCGCACCTCGTTGCCCGACTCAATGCCGTCATGGATGCGTCGCCACTTCGTATCGAGGTGGTACTGATCGACGATGGCAGTCGTGACAATACGGCCGCCCTGATGCAGCAGGTGGCTCTTGTCGATGCGCGGTACCACTGCGTTTTCCTGTCCCGTAACTACGGCCATCAGATTGCCCTGTCGGCCGGTATCGCATCAGCCCGGGCTACCGAAGCGCTGTTTATTATCGACGGCGATTTGCAGGACCCCCCCGAACTGCTAACCGACTTCTACAACAAGTACCTGGAGGGCTACGACGTTGTGTATGCCATTCGGAAAAAACGGAAGGAGGGTGTGTTCAAACGGCTGGCGTACTCGATGTTCTACCGGCTGATGCGCTCCATTTCATACGTTGACATACCGCTCGACAGCGGGGATTTTTCGCTCATCAGCCGGCGGGTGGCCGACGTACTGAGCCAGATGCCCGAAGAAAGCCGTTTTATCCGGGGTATGCGCAGTTGGATTGGATTTAGTCAGATTGGTATTGAATACGAACGCGATGCCCGGGTAGCCGGAGCGCCGAAATATTCGTTCAAGATGCTGCGGAAACTGGCGTACAACGGTATTTTCAACTTCAGCGAGTACCCAATCAAGCTGGTGACGCGCCTGGGGTTGATCACCTTTACGATCGCGTTTCTGTACTTGATTCAAACGCTGATCAAAAAGTATTTTTACGGCGACGTGCCGCAGGGCTTCACGGCAACACTGTTCGTCATTGTCCTTTTCAGCGGGGTGCAGCTTATCGCGCTGGGCCTGATCGGGGAGTACGTACTGCGGATTTTCTTTCAGACCAAAGGCCGCCCGCTCTACGTCGTAAAAGAAGTGATCCGGCAGAAAGAACGACTGGGCCCCCGGCCCCTTGAAACGGCCCCGGCAGTTTGCAAGCCGGCTACCCCGTAGTCATTCAGGATTGTTGTCAGAAATTGCTCAATGTTTCAGTTTTGATACTCAACGGAAAAGCGGCTGGTTATTAGGTCAGTAGGCGCAGTTGTGCGCGCAGACTGATTTTGTTAGTCTACCTATCAGTCCAGCAGAATCTATGAAGTTTGTTCCACTATCCATAGACATTTACTTGCTGGTTCCGGCTAAGTAAAGTATGCAACCACCACACAAAACCTTGCTGAAACAGCCTGCTACAGGGTTGATTCTGTTAGTACCTGTCTTTATTTTCTTCGCTTCTTTTTTCTACTATTCGTTAAACATTCCCTGGTTTGACGATTTTGAAAGCATCCCCTATTTTCTGACGCGATTTCTGAATGCAGCGTCGTGGCATGAGAAGTGGGAAGCCATTCTCCGGCCGAACAATGAACACCGGTTGCTCTACGCCCGGCTGGTTGTTCTACTGTATACGACCCTGACGGGCTCCATCAATTTTCTCCACCTGATGGTCATCGGCAACCTAGGACTGATTGTCATTTCAGGTCTTTTTTATGTTGCCGGGCGTCGGCAGAGGCTTGCCTGGTATTATCTGCTGCCGGTTACGTTGATCCTGTTTCAACCCCAGCCGTATCTGATGACGTTTACGGCCCTGTTTTCGCTCCAGTATCTGGCTATCATTATGCTCATCATGCTGACCTTGTACGCACTGGCGCAGAACTCGCCGACCAGCTACGGGATCGCCCTGATTATGGGCGTGTTCAGTACGTTCAGCATGGGCAACGGCTTGCTGGTGTGGGTGGCGGGCGCGATGGTGCTGGTTGGGCAGAAGCAGTGGCTTCGACTGGGGGGATGGATTGGCGTTGCTTCACTGGCTGTTTTTGGGTATTTCTATGGCTATCCGGTACAACAGGGAAATCAGGAAGGGTTTGCGTTTCTGATTCAGCATCCGCTGCAGGTTGTTCGCGGCTTTTTTGTGTATGCCGGGAGCTTGTTTGACCTCATGCCCGCCTGGGCAGTCGATGAGCGGGCGCTGCTGCCGCTGGTCGTTGGGGCCATACTGATTATGTTCTGGATAGTTTGGGCGGTGCGGCTGGTCGTCTTACGAACCGAGCCGATGTCGCCCTGGAATGGCTTTCTGCTGGGGGTAACGCTGTTTCTGGTTATGAATACGGCGCTGGTAGCCTTGTTTCGTACGCGCTTCAATTTCGAAATGATGCTATGGAGTTCATACCGGGCATACATCATGGTACTATCAGCCGCGGTGTACCTTATCTTCATTAACCAGCTCTCTCCCGAGCGACGCCGACGCTGGTTTCCGGCGTTACTTGGTTTGGCCCTGGTCGTGAACGTGGTTTCTTACGTAACGTATACCCAGCAAGTGATTAACTGGCAGAATAGCAAGCTGGCCCTGGCCTTTAACCAGCGTTATAACCGGATCGGTTTAGGAGGCTCACGGCAATCAATGCTGGCTGACTTTATTGATCAGCAACTAGATGAGATGAAACGTCGGGGGTGGTATGAGCTGCCTAATCCGGTAATCACCGCCAATGAGCAGCAATTCCTTACGAACAATCCCCAGGGGCCGCAACCCCTCCGGCTGACAATCCAATCGCTTCCGGATTACGTAACGGTTACCAGTGCCGGTCAGGAGCAGTATGCTCCGGGGCGTAACTCATGCATATACCTCGCCATGAAATCTGACCGGAAGACGTACCTGATTGCGGCAATTCCCAACCCGCCGACCAGATTAACTATCTTCAGGCCGGCCCCCGGCTTCTGGGCCGCAATGCCGGTTTCCATGATTGAGCCGGGGCGCTACCGTGTAGGAATCGTACGAACAAATTCCCATGAAGCCGATGTCCGATACACAGATCAGTTTGTGGACGTACACTAGGTTCATTGGCCGATGAAACAAGTCCCTGCCGGGTTTTTAGGAGAATCGCTTATTTTTGTGCGAATAACCACCAGCCACTTTGGATACCGAAACGGCCCCTTATTCTGAACGTATCAATATTGTCATTCCTCTTTTCAACGATTGGCCCGCATTAGGACTACTCCTGGAGCGAATCCGGGCGGTGGTGGATACTCCGATACGCGACCGGCTGGCGTTTCTAATCGTAGATGATTGCTCGGCTACTGACTTTGATACCCTGCCGCAGGGCGTTGGGCAGTCGTTGTCGGTACTGCGACTGTTCCGGAACGTTGGCCACCAGAAAGCCATTGCGCTTGGCCTGTCCTACCTGGCCGATCAGGCAGAGCAGTACCCGACCATCGTTATGGACTCCGACGGCGAGGATCGCCCTGAAGACATTATCAAACTGCTGGAAATGGGGGTTGCCCAACCGGGCCGCGTGGTCTTTGCGCACCGCGCCAAACGGCACGAAAGCTTCATGTTCCGGCTGTTCTATACGATCTACAAAAGCGTGTTTCGGCTGCTCACCGGCAAAGTGATTACGTTTGGGAACTTCAGCCTCATACCGGCGTCCAGGCTGCGAAAACTGGCCCACGTATCCGAAATATGGAACAACTACCCGGGGGGCGTAATCCGGTCAAGGCTGCCTTATACGGCCGTACCGCTGGAACGGGGCCGGCGGCTGGCGGGGCAGTCGAAAATGAACTTTGTTTCGCTGATCATGCATGGACTGAGTGCGGTGTCGGTCCTGATGGATACGACGGCCGTCCGGATTCTGCTGTTCTGCGTCATGATGGCGGCCGTGTCGGCGGTGGGTATCGGTGTGGCCGTGTACCTGCGGTTGTTTACCAATACGGCCGTACCGGGCTGGGCCAGCTACCTCGTGTTTTCGTTTCTAATTCTGATTTTACAGGCTTTTTTGATTTCGTTGCTGTTGGTATTCATCGTATTGACCTACCGAACGCAACCGCAGTTCATCCCCGCCCGGCAATACCGGGACTTTGTGGAGCGGGTCGAGCGCGTTTACTGATTTTACCGTATGCTGTTCAACTCGCTACAGTTCATTCTTTTTTTTATCGTCGTTACGCTCGCCTACTTCAGCCTGAAGTGGCAGGGAAGGTGGGTGTTGCTGCTGCTGGCCAGTTGTTATTTCTACATGGTATTTCAGCCGATCTATATTCTGATCCTGCTGCTGACCATCGTAATCGACTACATTGCCGGGCTACTGATCGAACGAACGGAAGGCCAGACCCGGCGCTGGCTACTGATCATTTCGCTGATTTCCAACCTCGGTATTCTCGCCTTTTTTAAGTACCTGGGTTTTTTAACGGAGAATATTGCCGGGCTGTTCAACTTCCTGCACCTGCCCGAACTGGCCGATCAGATTACGTATGTGATTGACCGCGTGTTTGTGAAAGTGCTGCACGTATTCGGGCAAAGTGGTATCAGTTCGTTTAAGGACAATGCCACGAGTATCCTGCCTATTGGGTTGTCGTTTCATACGTTTCAGGCCATGAGCTACACCATCGAGGTGTACCGGGGCAATCAGAAGGCTGAGCGTCACTTCGGTATCTACGCCCTCTACGTTATGTTCTACCCGCAGCTCGTAGCTGGCCCGATCGAGCGACCGCAGAACGTACTGCACCAGTATCATACGTTTTTTCCCTACGATTTCGAAAATGTCAAAGCCGGCCTCATGCAAATGGCGTTTGGCCTCTTTAAAAAGGTGGTCATCGCCGACCGGCTGGTCATGATGGTCGATCCGGCGTTCAACAACCCCGACCAGCACAACGGCCTGACGCTGCTCGTTGCTACGTTCTTCTTTACGTTCCAGATTTACTGCGACTTTTCGGCCTACTCCGACATTGCCATCGGAGCCGCGCGGGTGATGGGCTTTACGCTCATGGAAAACTTCCGGACGCCCTACATTGCCCGCTCGATTACCGATTTCTGGCGTCGCTGGCACATTTCCCTGTCAACCTGGTTCCGTGATTATCTGTACATTCCACTGGGCGGGAACCGCAAAGGAGAAGCCCGCCGGAACCTGAACCAGTTGACGGTTTTTCTGGCCAGCGGCCTGTGGCACGGCGCCAACTGGACCTACGTCATCTGGGGCGGTCTGCACGGCGTGTATCAGGTTGGGGCTGGTCTGCGCGACAAGTACCTGAAGCGGCAGGGTATCGAACTCCCCGAAAGCAATCGGCTGTATCAGGCGCTTCAACTCCTGCTGACCTTCGTGCTGGTCATGCTGACCTGGGTGTTTTTTCGGGCCAGAAGCGTTGGCGACGCATTCCTGATTCTGGGCCGGATCGGTACGTTGTCGTTCAATGATACCGTCAGTACACCCCTGAATGCGACCGAAATGGGATTCAGTATTTTCCTGATCGCGTTTCTGATGATCAAGGAATATTATTACCTCTATATTCCAACGCGCAATACATTGCGGTTCTACGTGCTGTTTACGCTGATTATGCTGGTGAGCTACCTGTTCGGTGTGTTCTCGTCCAACCAGTTTATCTACTTCCAGTTCTAACTATGGGGTAGGTACACCGTGAACGTACTACCCTGGCCGGGCTTGCTCTGGACCGTAATCGTTCCGCCGTGGTTTTCGACCACCCGTTTGCAGATGGCCAGGCCGATACCCGTTCCCGTGTGCTGACTGCGGTTATTCAGGCGCTGGAACAGCTCAAAAATGCGCTCTTCGTGTTCCGCATCAAAGCCAATACCGTTGTCGCGGATGGCGATGACGACAAACCCGCCGGGCGGGATATTCAGCCCCGATGGCAAGTCGGTTTGCTGGTTTTCGTGGACGTCGATGTGGATGTCGGGTAGTACGTCGGGGCGGCTGAACTTCACCGCGTTGGCCAGCAGATTCTGAAAAAGCTGCCGTAGCTGCAATGGGTCACCCTGAATGACCGGCAGCGGATCGATGGCCAGGTGGGCTTTTGTTTCGGTCAGCACAGGCTCCAGGTCATCAAGTACGTCGTCGATGATGGTGTTCAGGTCAACTACCTGGTGGGGCTGGCGGTCGGTGGTCGTACGGGAGTAGGCCAGCAGGCCCCGGATCAGTTCCTGCATTCGGGAGACAGCCCCCTGCATGCGCCGAACCAGATCAGTTCCCGCTTCGCCCAGGGATGGTTCATACGAATCGAGAAGCATATCACCGAACGTCCGGACTTTTCGGAGGGGCTCCTGTAGGTCGTGTGAAGCTGTGTAGACGAACTGTTCCAGGTTTTCGTTCAGCAGGTTCAGTTCGGAGATTTTGTTTTCCAACTGTAGCTGGGTCTGTTTCAGCAGTGTATGGTTTGACAACGTGACCAGTACCTCACCGTCGAGCGGCACCGACTGAATATCCACCCAGGCGTCGATCCCATCGGCGTTGTAATGAAACTCGAACCGTTGCCGGACCTTCTCGTCGGCCGTTTGCCGGTAGCGCTCAAAAAGCCCCAGTGTTATATAGGAAGGAAACGACTCGCTCAGCAACCGCTGTACAATCGGCACCGACGACTTTATGTAGTCTTCCAGCGCTTTGTTGGCCAGAGTTATTTCAAAATCAACAATGTCGGAACCAGGTTCATCAGCACGTACGGGCTTCAGCGTAGCAACGGCCGTGTGCGCCTGATCAATAATGGACTGGAGCCGGGTTGTGGCCTGTTTACGGTCGGTAATGTCGATAAAGGAAGCCAGGAACCCATCGCCGAGGGGAGACAAACCGATGTCGACCCATCGGTTGATATGACTCGAGAAAAACTCGACCCGGGTCGATTGTCGATGCGTTACGACCTGATGCAGCACCGTCATGATGGCAGGGAGGTGGTCGGGGGGAACCTGCTGCCGGAATGTTCGCTGCCGGAAATGGTTGGCCGACAGGCCGGTCAGGGCCAGACAAGCCGGATTGAAAAAGGATATGCGGAAATCAGTAATAGCGTTTTGCTCGTCCCGGATAGCCACGAAGCCCATCAACCCACTCAGCGAATTGTCGATGATACTTTGCAGCATCGACGGCTGGTCGGCGGGTTGAACGTCTGGCTGTGCGCTCAGTTTGTTGAACGATATCACCAAGCCCTCCAGCAGGGGCGTGGCCTCGATTCGGTACCTGCCGCTGAAGCCGTCGGCATTGTACGAGAAGTCGAACTGCCGCCCTTGTTTTGTAGCCAGGGTTTGGGCGCAATGATCAAGCAGACCGGTCGCTTTGGCAGAAGGCAGGAAGTGGCTTACCGGCTGATTCACTACCTGATCGACCGAACGACCCAGTAACCGGCAAAGTGGCTGATTGACTACCTTGTATACTAGATCAACGAGAGGAGACGGCTCCGGACCGGTTTTTTCCCAGATGGGCTCGCAGTAACAAAGGAATCCCGGCGATGCATCAAGCATACCCTGCAAGAGGTAAACAAGGCTTCGGTCACCTGATTCTGTATTCGAAAAAAAAGGATTATCAGCACTCATAACGTCGGCGATCAGAAAGCGACAGAAACGTACAGGGCATCTGCCGCACCGTTTCCGTCAGGTCATAAATGCAAAAATAAATCGAGAGATTTGGAATTTTATAAACATGAAAGTTTCTAAATAAAGAATATAGTAATCTGAATGTGTCTGTTTTGCTTTAGTAAAAATTAAGTGACAAACCGCTTGCGCGCGATAATGATCTCACCGAAAGGCGAGTATGTAGAGATCGTCGTTTTTTATCAGCACGAGTTTACCACTACGAATTTCAGTGCCAAATTCCCCGGTCAGGATCAAACTTTTGTCGGCGGTTGTTGGCCAGGTTGTCTCATCCTGAAAGGTGATGACCCGCCCGGAGGTCGAGAAGGTGCCTTTGCTGATTAGCGGACACAAACTGCCACTGGAGCTGACGCTGTTGACTGTGCCGGTATACCGGCCTTGTGGCTCAAACGTAATCGTTACCTGACAGGGCACCGATCCCCCGCGTTGAAACGTACCGTCGTAGATGCCCTCCAGCGGGCCAAGCGAATCATCGGGTTTTTTGCAGCCCAGTAAGAAGACAAGGGCGGAATAAAGAAGTAGTCGTTTCATGGAACAAGCGCTTAGATCCGTACCGTAACGACGAAAGATAACGATCGATCCAGATAGTTGTCGGGATATTTACTGGAAGCGGCTACTTCTCCGGCTATTGGCTGTATGAAGACAAAAACCCCTCTCCGTCTGTCTAAACAAGGCAGGAGAGGGGCGTTGAAAAAAATGGACGGCTAGTCGGCGGTATACTCGTACACGTCGAGTCCCAGCACATTACTGGTAACCGTGCGAATTTCCTGCAATAATTGCGGGTCGTCGGCCAGCGAACGGCCGTACGACGGAATCATTTCCTTAAGCCGTTGCTGCCAGGCTTCGGAATTCAGTTTGTCGGGGAAACACCGCTTGAGCAGATCGAGCATGATTGATACGGCCGTTGACGCCCCCGGCGATGCACCGAGCAGGGCGGCAATGCTGCCGTCGGCCGCGCTGACAACCTCCGTCCCAAACTCCAGTACGCCCCCTTCCTCTTCGTCTTTCTTGATCACCTGCACACGCTGGCCAGCAATTTCCAGCTCCCAGTCTTCCATCCGGGCGTTGGGGAAATAGTCGCGCAGGGCGGTCAGGCGGTCTTCCGGCGACTGAAGCACCTGCTCAATCAGGTATTTCGTCAGCGGAATGTTATGCAGACCGGCCATGAGCATTGGCGCGATATTGTTCATCTGGATCGACTTGGGCAGATCCATGTATGAACCGTGCTTCAGAAATTTAGTCGAGAAACCGGCGTATGGACCAAAAAGCAGTTCTTTCTGGCCACCAATCATGCGGGTGTCGAGGTGGGGAACCGACATCGGAGGTGAGCCGACAGCCGCTTTGCCGTATACTTTAGCCTGGTGCTGCTCGATGATGTCGCGGTTCAGGCACTTCAGCCACTGCCCACTCACAGGGAAACCACCGTAGCCACGGGCTTCCGGAATATCCGATTTTTCGAGCAGACGCAGTGAACCACCACCCGCACCGATGAAGATAAACTCCGACCGAACGTCGCGGATCTGGTTGGTCGTCAGGTTTTCGACCCGGATTTTCCAGCCGCCCATGCTCTTCGACCGCCAGATGTCCCGCACATCGTGGGCGAAATGCATATTTACACCCTCCATGTTCTGCAACTGCTGGAACATGCTGCGGGTCAACGCACCGAAGTTGACATCCGTACCGATGTCCATGCGCGTAGCGGCTACCTTCTGCGCCGGGTCGCGGCCGTCCATCACGAGCGGAATCCACTGCGAAAGCTGCGCCGGATCTTCTGAGTACTGCATGCCTTTGAACAAATGCGACTGCTTCAGGGCCTCAAAGCGTTTGCGCAGGTACGTTACGTTATCGTCGCCCCAGACGAAGCTCATGTGCGGAATCTGCCGGATGAAGTTGGGGGCATTTTTCAGGAAACCCTGCTGGATCAGAAACGCCCAGAACTGCTTCGATACCTCAAACGATTCGGCAATTTTGATGGCCTTCGTAGTCTCGATGGAGCCATCGGGGCGTTCGGGCGTGTAGTTCAACTCACAGAAAGCCGAGTGGCCGGTGCCCGCGTTGTTCCAGGCATCGGAGCTTTCGGCCGCTGCTACGTCGAGTCGCTCGTATATGTCAATCGTTAGATCGGGTTGTAATTCTTTGAGCATTACCCCAAGGGTAGCGCTCATAATCCCGGCGCCGATCAATACGACGTCCGGACTACTATACACTGCATTTTTACGTTTAGCCATACTATAAGCGGAACATCTCCGATTTACCTACAAAATTGCTGGGTTGGTTGTTCCGAAAAAAGCCTTTCTACTTAGTAAGTGGTTGATTACTACTATTCCAATAAATAATACTATCAGTTGAGCGCCTGCCGTACATCGTCGACAAACTGAAGCATCCGCTGGTGGTGCATACCTTCCCAATACACTCGGTTGCAGTGCGAACATTGCCAGAACTGGTGCCGATACGCCCGAACTTTCGGGGGAAGCTGATCCTGAACATCTGCTTTACTGACGGGGGTAAGCTCACCGTTGCAGGCCAGGCACCGTGTGAACGGTCGGATGTGTTCAGTCAGTTTAAACCGTTGCAACACGTCAATCAACTGGCGGGCCGGTTGGGTGTGGCGTACAAAATAGCCGTATTCGACCAGGCTCCGCATCAGCAGACCCCGGTCGCGGGTCAGCAGAATCCAGTGGTCGTTGTGCGAAATTCGGGCCAGTTCGTCGTCGGCGTAGTCGTTACGGTAGAGCGTATCGAAACCCATCAGGCGCAGGTGGGTTGCCAGCGTACCGAGGTGAACGTCCAGCACAAACCGGACCTCCGCCAGTGGGGTGGGCTGAACCAGCGAAACCGCCGATACGTCAAACGCCCCGAAGGTCGGATAAACGCTCACGTAATCGCCATCGCGCAACAACTGCGAGAATGGAGCTGACTGGCTGTTAATCAGCAGCAGCCCAACTTCCGGATGCGGCACCCCCAGCGACTCGACTACGTCCTTGACCGACACCCGCCCGCCGACGTTGTGTGTGAAGGACACCTGCTGCCGGTTGTTGGGCAGAAAATCGTTAAGAGAGCCGTAGAAGCGAAACGTAGCGGAAGTCATATTAAAATAACAGTAAATACGACTTTCAGTTTGCTTGTCTTTACCCCCGGGTACTTCTCCCACAATGGGAGAAGAAAGCCCACCGCTCATTGAACACCCTGGTCACCGGTTAAATATCTTTTCCAGGCACTTGACCGTGATGAGATACGTTGGTTTGACGCCCAGGGTGCCAAGACTACCAGAAGCGAGCGTACCGCCCGTGATCAGCGGGTTGTCCGACGCGTAGTAGGCGTACCGAACCTTGACGTTTGCTGGTACACTGTTACGAATTTTCACGTGGGCCTGAATCGCCTTCTGGTAGTGCGCGCCTTCCATTTCCAGGCCGACTGCCTTCCACGATGAATTGCGGAAATAACTCAGAATGTCTTTGTTCTGAAGCGACGTCCCCAATACGGTAATCATCGCGCCTTCGTACACGGCCAGGCCGTTGCCCTCAAAGTCGGCGGGGGTGAAGTCATTGTCCAGGGGATAGTTGTCGGCGGTTCCCTCGAAAATATGCGAAGTCGGAATCATCAGGTCGCCTTTGTCTCCGGTCAGGATGCCGGCTTTACCGATGATCGACACCGACGCTACGTTCAGGTCGAACGACTCTCCGTTCTGATCGTACGGCTTCAGTAGTTCGTCCATGGTTTCGAACGCCTGCTCGCCAAACGCATAATCCATCACCAGCAGCAGCGGCTGCGTTTCGTCAATGTAAGCGGGATCGTGGCTGATTTCGCCGGGTAGCTTTTTGGTCGGTAACTGGGCTGTATCGATGAGCTGTACCAGCAGGTTCGTGCCGCCCGCATCGGCCAGTTCATGCAGCCCATGCGCCAGGGCGTATTCGGCTACTTTCGACCGCAGGTTCTGCTGAAGGGGCTGGCTGAGTTTAAGCGCCAGATCGTAGAGGTTATCCCACGTAGTGGTACCGGTCAGAGCGGCCGGGGCATACAGGCAGTTCACGACGCTGTGCGGATTGGCGCTGATGACGTGAATCGGGCGTTCGTGCAGGTTGTTGTCCCGGATGTACTGCTTGATGCGTGTAGCCCAGCGTTCGCCGTAGAGGTGCTGGCCGATCCGTTCGCGGAGCATGGGCGTGAAATTGATTTCACGATCGGCCTGGCTCTCCCGAATCTCGCGGATCGATACGCTGCCCAGCCCATACACGATCCGAAACAGGCCGTTGTTAGTGCCCCCCGTCTCATCAAATCGCTGATACGCACGTTGCGTTTCCTCGAATGTTCGGCCCAGAATGGAGCTCAGGTACGTCAGGGCCAGTTCACGTTCATCGTCGGTGACCGTACCGCCGGCCTGAACAATAGCTTCGAGTTTTTCCCACTCACGGGTTTTGCTGCCCCGTTCCTGAAAGGCGTTGCGCCGGATTTTGTCAGCCTCCATGAACATGAACGTCAGGTGAGTCAGGATATCATAGATCTCACTGCGGCCGTTGGTCACCTCGATGACCATTTGCTCCTGATCGATGCGGTAACAGTTCCGACGGCGTTTGGCGGGAACCAGGATTGGAAAGTGCGAATGTTCGAAGCCTTCCCGCGAAGCCAGCGTAATGACCCGGCAGGATTCAATGCCTTTGGGCAGGCGGTCCATGACGTACACCAGCCCGTCGAGTTCCACGCGTTGGGAGTCGCCGACCAGTCCGTAAATTTCGGGTTGCAGAACGAGCAACGCCCGGCGGATTTCTTCGCCTGATATACCCGACGGCTTATAAAAACCCCGGTTAAAGAGGTGCCGCATGGTGATGTACAGTCGTTCGATAGCAACGCGGGACGCCTGGGCGCGGGTGAGGGGAGGGGATTGTTCCTGGTTCATGAAGTGGTATAGTGTTGTATTCGGGTGCAAGTTACGGGGTCTGTCGCTTTCAGAAAGCAGATTGTTGGCGAAAGACCTGCCCCGTGTATATTTGGTGATCTTAACCCCATTCAACATGCATCGGTTCTTCGTCAGTCTCTTTTTTCTGTCAACCACCGCCTTAGCCCAGCATGCCCGTACCGGAACGAACGGCAGCCGCGAACCCTTCGCGCATACCTTCTCGATCGTAGCCCGCGACGAAAAAACCGGCGATCTGGCCGTGGGCGTACAAAGCCACTGGTTCTCGGTCGGCACCACCGTCTCGTGGGGGGAAGCGGGCGTTGGCGTAGTCGCTACCCAGTCGTTTGTCAACAAGTCGTTTGGCTTGCGCGGCCTGGCGCTGCTGAAGAAGGGCAGAACCGCCCAGCAGGCCCTGGACGAACTGCTCCGTACTGACGATGGTCGAGATGTACGGCAGGTGGCTATTGTCGATGCCAGGGGTAACGTAGCGGTGCATACCGGTAAGAAGTGCATTGACTTCGCCGGCCACCGCAAGGGGAAGAATTATTCGGTGCAGGCCAACATGATGCTTACCAATAAGGTCCCCGATGCTATGGCCGCGGCTTTTGAAAAGAATGCCGCCTTACCTCTACCCGAGCGGGTGTTGTCGGCGCTCAATGCGGCTCAGGGGGCCGGGGGCGACGTTCGTGGCCGTCAGTCGGCGGTGCTGCTGGTGGTCAAAGGTAAAGCAACGGGTGCGCCCTGGGATGATAACCACGTAGTCGATCTGCGCGTCGACGACGCCAGCCAGCCCCTGCGTGAACTCGACCGGCTGCTACGGACGCATCGGGCCTACGAGCACATGAACAACGGCGATCTGGCCGTTGAGAAAAACGACATGAAACGGGCCATGCAGGAATACGGGGCCGCCATGCAGCAGTTTCCGCAGAACCTGGAAATGCAGTACTGGACGGCTATCGCCCTGGCCAACACGAAGCAGGTGCCCAAGGCTGCGGATATGTTGCGGACCATCTATGTCAAAGACCCGAATTGGCGGGAACTGACCCGAAGGCTGCCTAAAGTTGGCTTACTGACCGTGTCGGATACAGAGTTAAAGACGCTGCTCCAATAACAAACCCGTCATACAAAAAACGCAGACCGCCATCAGTCTGCGTTTTTTTGTATGACGGTAAATTGATCTTATTTGTAGCGACCACCCCCAATATCAACGCCCAGTTTAATACCGAAATAGGAGTTTTTGCTCGATACGTTTGTGTTGAGACCGTTGTTCGACATAATAATGCCTTCCGTAGCCGGAATCAGGTTGTACTCCAGACCCAGGTTGAAATGGCCTGCCTTGAAGCCTGCGCGCACCATGCCGCCAAACTTCGTTCCGCCCGTCAGGGTTCCGGCTTCGGCTTCATCGTCTATGACGGTAACTCCCGTGCTGGCAACTGAAAACAGACCGGCACCCGCTCCAATGTAGGGCCGGAAATTCGTGTTTGTCAGCAGATACGTTCCCGTAACCAGGTACGACCCTGAGGCTTTCAATTCGCCCTCGGCATCTTCGCCATTGACAACAACCCCGCGAACCATCAAAGCGCCCTCAATCCGCAGACCCAGGTCGATGTTGTCCGAAAGGCCGTACTTCGGTTCCAGTGAATACAGGAAACCGCCGGAGGCACCCGGACCGCTTGGTTTTGCATACCCGAGCGAAATGTTGAATTTAAACGGTTTAAACTCCTGGGCCGTAGCAGAAACGGCTACCAGCATGAACAGTGAAAGCAGAACTTGCTTCATGAATTTGTGAATAGTGAAGTAGTGGAAAAACTGATATTTTATTTATGAAGCTGCGAACATAAGCCAGGAATAGCATATAAAAAATGGCCAAAAATTTGATACGTATATAAATGACTATCTAATAGGTGATTAATGAAAGTGGTTGTTTACTGAATTGACTTTCCGGCGGTATTTCGATAAGATTTTGAGCCTATTGCATAAAAAAAGTCGATGTAACTCCGAGAAGCTACATCGACCTGCTGGCATCATGCGTTACCGAGACAACGCTCTACGTGTTATGGGCAACTTTAAGCGAAGAAGCACTACCGGCGTCCTCCGCCGATGTCAAACCCTACTTTTATGCCCAGATATGAATTCTCGCTGGTAACCGTTGTGGTGCCCAGCCGATTATCAGTGGTCGGGGCTGCGTTGTATTCAACGGCTGCTACAAAGTGGCCTACTTTGACACCCCCACGGATCATACCGCCAAACTTCGTGTCGTTCACAAACTCGACGTTCTGGTTGTTATTCTGACCATCGGTGATCACCACTGTACCGGCTGCGCCTACAACAAAGAGCCCCAGCCCGGCCCCTAGAAAGGGACGGACATTGTTCTGGCCAAACAGGTAATTACCCGTCACCAGAACTGAACTGAACGCGCCTACATCACCAGTGGTTGTATTGCCGTTCACCTGAACGCCCCGGGCTACCCAGGCCGATTCAAGGCGCAGGCCAAGGTCGAGGTTATCGGTAACACCGTACTTTGGTTCGACGGCAAGCAGAAAACCACCGTCAACGCCCGGCGACAGGGGTTTGGCGTATCCAACCGACGCATTCACTTTGAAGGGTTTGTATTGCTGTGCAGTAGCCGACAGGGTACCAAGCAACAAGATTGAAAGAAGGAGCTTTTTCATACGTGTACATGAAATAGTGATAAATGAAACAAACTAATGTTGCTATATGATGATTCATGATAGCAGACACATTACTCATAATGCGAGCAGAATGTTATACGATCCGGCCAAAACTTAGTAATGTTCAACAAAAAAAGACCTGAGTAACCCCAGGTCCTTTTTTTTGTTGAACGTGCGTAATTGGCTCTATTTCAGTTCGCCCGGCGTAGCCATAACGCCCCGTTGCCGGTTGTCGCGCAGGATGGTCAGTTGAATTCGCCGACCAATCGTTTCTTCCGTCAGCAGGCGGTGCAGGTCATCGACGGTAGCCACGGGTTGCCCGTTGAATCCAACGATGATATCGCCCTGCTGCAACTCACTGTTACCCGCTACGCCGTCGGCCTCCACACTGGCAATGATGACCCCCGTTCGGGCGCTGAGCTGGTTATATTGCCGGATGCGCTCCGTCAGGTTGATCAACTGACCGGCAATACCCAGATACCCCCGTCGGACCCGACCGTGCATTATGAGCTTCCCGGCAACCAGCGCGGCCAGATTCGACGAAACCGCGAAACAAATGCCCTGAGCGGGCAAAATCACGGCTGTGTTGACGCCGATTACGTCGCCGTTGGAATTCACCAGTGGCCCACCTGAGTTTCCGGGATTCAGGGCGGCATCGGTCTGGATGACGTCGTCGATCAGGCGCCCCGATTCAGAACGTAGCGTACGGCCGAGCGCGCTGACCACACCGGCCGTCAGCGAATACTGAAAGCCGTATGGATTACCGATAGCAATGGCAATCTGCCCGACCTGCGTCTGTTTGGAATCCGCGAATTTGATGGCTTTCAGGCCTTCACCGTAGATCTTCAGTACGGCAATGTCGGTAGCGGGGTCGCGACCGATCAGGGTGGCTTCGTAATCACGGCTGGGTTCATCCTGTCGCTCGGGCACTGTTACGTCAATTTTGGTTGCGCCTGCTACAACGTGGTTATTAGTAATGATATACCCATCCGAAGAGATAATGAATCCGGAACCAGAGCCACCCCCATCGCCCCGACCAGGCCGACGCCGGGTATCAGGCTGATTGCTGTCGGAAGCACGGCCGCTGACCTTAATCTGAACCACCGACGGGCTCACTTTTTTGGCTACATTTACGACTGTATTTGAGTACGCATCCAGCAGGATTGGGTCCTGATCACCAATACCACCGGCCTGCGACGAGATGTCGGCAAATGTCACAAATTGAGTTTCCATACCTATGTTGTTTATCTGGATAGGGGAACTGCGCCAACATCTGTTCCAGTACACTATCTTCATGTATCCAGGGCAGTCGATCAGCCATTTTGTCCTGAACTTGCCGGTTTCTGCCTTGCATGGCGACCATATCCTATAATTGATCAAAACACGATTGTAACAAACCTGCTAAAAAGGCAGAGTAAGTACGTATGACATTCGAAGAATACCTGACCCAGAAGAAGATTAACGCCGATCAGTTTCGGACGAATGAGCCAGCGCGTTATGCCGAATGGGAAGCTGAGTTCAGCCAGATGCACCCCGAAAGCTTCACGGCCCAGAAAAAATTTTTGATTAACGACATTAGGAGAAAATATAATAATCGCTAAAATAGCGAATAGATAGCGGCTTGAAGGTCAAGTCGTTTCGTATGTGCTTACCTAAAACCTATTCATTATGAGTATTACTCTTGGAGAACTGCGTGGAATTACTAACGCCGTTCTAAACGCACTGAAAGCGCAGGGTCTCGGCGACAGCAGTGCTTTACTGGAAGCAGCTAAAACTCCGGAGGGGCGTAAAGCACTGGCATCGGCTGCCGGTATCAACGCTACCATGATTCTTGAATTAGCTAACCGGGCAGATCTGGCCCGCATCAAAGGGGTTGGTCGTGTGTATAGTGACCTGCTGGAAGAAGCGGGTGTCGATACCGTAAAAGAACTGGCGCATCGTTCTCCCGAAAACCTGCACGCTAAACTGATTGAAATCAATAATGTCCGGCAGTTCACCCAGCGTCCGCCATCGATGGAGCAGATCGCGGATTTTGTTGAGCAGGCCAAAGCCCTGCCAGGTATGCTGGAATATTGAAGAAAGGAGGAAAGAAAGGAATAGGCAAAACCCTTTTCTCCTTTCCTCCCTCCTCCCTTTCCTCCTTTCTTTTTAAAAACTAACCAACAACCCCACTGATGCGTAGTTGATCCACGTAAAGTTGTACACTTCGTCGACGTCGGCGCCACCTTCTACAACCCGGTAGCCGGCTTTCAGGCCAACCGCTGGACTAAGCCGGTACGCAAGACCGGCAAATATATCCTCCGCCCGTCCAAATCGGGAGCCCAGCGCATCGCCCTCTACCAGAATGGACCACTGCTCCGTAGGCCGGTAGGCCGCGTAAAAATTGAGCAGCGGCACGAACCCCACATTGTCGTAGCCTGTATCCCGGTTTTCGCTCACCAGCCGGACGTTGGCATCCCGGATTTTAGCCGTGAAGCCTGCCCCAACACGCCAGCGTTCACTCCGTACAAAATCGTAGCGGTACGTCAGTCGGTACGAGTTAAAGGTATAATAAGCCGTAGTAGCCCTATCGGCCGGGAAAACAACATTGTTATAGTTCACTGCCTGAGGAAACGCGCCTTCATACCGAACGGTCAGCGGAGCGTATAGTGCCGAAATAGTATGCCGATCCGCAATCGTGTATCCCAGCCGAATGCGGTAAAAGACCTTGGGCTTCACCGATAGATCCTCGGCCAGGTTAAATTTCGTACCCCCCTGATTGGGTATCCGTACGTTATTGTAGGGAGTGCCGAGGACAAGGCCCGATTCCAGGTCGAGCCGAACCTGGGCCTGAGCCTGAATAGAACCGGTTAGTAGCGCAATCGTGAGCGCAGCAAAGAAGCGATTAGCGTTCATAGATCGTTGATGTATGAACACCTAACGATCCAGGTAAGCAATGGTTTTGACGGACTGCTCAGGGCGTAATGTTGCCCAGTGGTTTAAGGCCCGGTTCGTTCAGGTACTTATCCAGTCGGCTTTCCAGCTCGGGCAGGCTCAGGTTGGTCGATAGTTCGCCATTGATAGCCAGCGCCAGTCGGCCGGTTTCCTCCGATACGGCAATCACAGCCGCGTCGGTGGCTTCGCACATGCCCAGAGCCGCCCGGTGGCGGAAGCCCAGCGCCGGTGGCAGTACGTCGTCGTCAGATACGGGCAGGATGCAGCGAGCTGCCACAATACGTCCATTGCTGATGATAACGGCCCCGTCGTGCAGGGGGCTGTACTGGCTGAAAATCGAGAGCAGGAGCTGTTTCGACAGGTTAGCGTTGATTAACTCGCCTGTTTGTACGTATTTATCCAGATCATCGTTCCGTTCAATAACGATCAGCCCGCCCGAAAACTCGGCGCTCAGGGTTTTGCAGGCGTCGACAATAGGCTTGAGGGGCGTAATCGATTCGGGTAAATAAGGTTGCCGAAGCAGCCACCGGCGCATCAACCGGTTGTTGACTACGTTCGTCGATTTGCCGATCAGGAGGAGAAAGCGCCGGATTTCCTGCTGAAAAATAATGATCAGCGCGAGAGCTCCCACGCTGATAAAATACTCCAGAATGGTGGTCAGTAGGTTAAGTCCCAGTGCTTTAACTACAAGGTAAAGCAGGTAGATTAACAGATACCCGACAAACACCCGACTGGCTACGCTACCCCGGAGCAGGTTGTAAATCTGGTAAATCAAAACAGCAACCAGCAGGATGTCGAGAATATCGAGCCAGCCTACATCGAGAAAGCCTAATCGGAACAAAAACATTTTGTGGTAAGGTTCGGGTAGGTGCAAAGTTAATGCGCCCACTTGTTTATTTCGAGCGTTTCGCCTTCGACCGCCAGATACGTTTCCGGGAAAACGGTGCGGGCCTCGATCAGAAAGGGGTCAAATTTTTTGTAGCGGGATGAAAAATGGCCAATCAGTAACCGGCCGGCCCCGGCTCTGGCTGCAATAGTAGCCGCCTGCTGCGCCGTGGAGTGGAATACCTCGGTTGCCCGCTGAGCGTTGTCTTCCAGGAAGGTAGCTTCATGGTAGAGCAAATCCACACCCTGTAGCTGCGGAATCAGGAATTCGTTGTAACGCGTATCCGAGCAGTAGGCGTAGGACCGGGCCGGCGGACCAGCCTCTGTGTAGTCGGTGGCTGAGTAAAGTACCTGACCGGTTTCGTCCAGAATATCAAAGCCTTCTTTCAGTTGTTTCAGATACGTTACCGGTACGTCGTCGGGCAGGCGTTCACGCAGCAGTCGGAGCTTATGAGGTTTCTCCTGAAACAGATAGCCGGAACAGTCAATGCGGTGTTCGAGCGGAATCGACGTCACTGTCAACTGTGGATGATCCAGGAGCAGCGTCGGATTGCCGGTATCGACCGGCTGAAAGTGAAGCGGGTAGCCGAGCCGCGTGTCGGACACCCTGAACATGGTTGTCAGGACCTCATCCAATCCCTGCGGTCCGAACAGGTACAGGTCTTCCGTACGTCCCGACAGGTTCAGCGTCGACAGGAGCGGGGGCAGGCCGAAATAATGATCGCCGTGGAGGTGGCTGATAAAAATGTAGCGAAGACGCCCGGGGCGAATCTTCTGTTCAATGAGTCGAAACTGGGTGCCTTCACCACAGTCAATCAGCATGTACTCATTACCAACTGTCAGGAGCTGGGCCGTCGGATGACGGCCCAGCGTGGGCGTAGCTGAGCCCGCGCCCAGAATCGTGAGCGCGAAGGAATGAACCGAAGTCCGTCCGGCAGGGTCCGGCTGGCCGTGGTTTACGCTAGAAATCGGTGTCCCGGCCGCTGCTGACCCCTCCCTCATACTCATCGTCGTCCTCGCTGCGGAAATCGTTTTCCAGTTCATTCATGAATACGGCGTCAATGGCCTCTTCAACCGTCGGAAGAATGGTCAGGTCGCTGATATTGGCCGTATCCAGGGTTTCAATTAACTCATCACGTTTCGTAACTAAAACGAGCAAACCAACTTCATTGACGCACTGCCGGTTAATCTTGCGAATCGCCATAATGCCTGCATTATCCACTGCCTGAATCGGCGTCATATCAACGATAATGTTGCTATAGCCCTCCCGGAAGAGACTGCGGCTCAGTGTTTCAAAATCAGTTGGCACATCACCCGAAAATTCGCTCTCTGTCAGCCGAATCAGGGCATACTGCTCATTCTTTTCAATTGTGTAATTCATGCGTTGCAAAAGGTTCCGGGCCTAAAAGTAAAACGAATAAGCTACAATGTAAAACCGATTCATGACCGTAGGGGCCCCGTGGGTTAGGCGTTTGTAAGGGCTTGCCGGATGGCCGTTTCTATACGATTCAGCGGATCAGCTTCCGGTGCCGTTTCAAAGGACTGACCCGTAACGGTTTCAAACAGTTCAATGTATCGCTTCGTAATCTGGTTTACCCATTCGTCACTCATCTCCGGTACGGTCTGGCCGGTTTTACCCTGAAAATTATTTGCAATCAGCCATTCCCTAACAAACTCTTTGGACAATTGTTTCTGCGGCTGCCCGGCTTGTAAGTTTTCGGTATAGGTGTCGGCATAAAAGTACCGCGACGAGTCGGGCGTATGGACTTCGTCGATGAGGTAGATCTGCCCATCGAGTTTACCGAACTCGTATTTGGTGTCGACCAGGATCAACCCCTGTCTGGCGGCCATCTCCGTGCCCCGTTGGAAGAGGGCCAGGGCGTACTGCTCCAACTGACTGTATTCTTCTTCGCTCACGATACCACGACCAATAATCTCCTCCCGGCTGATGTCTTCGTCGTGACCTTCGTGGGCTTTGGTGGTCGGGGTGATGATGGGCTGAGGTAGCCGGTCGTTCTCGCGCAGGCCATCAGGGAGGGGTACCCCGCAGAGGGTGCGGTGGCCATCACGGTACTGCCGCCAGGCGTGGCCCGCCAGATAGCCCCGCACAACCATCTCAACCGCGTAGGGTTCGCACTTCAACCCGATGCTAACGTTCGGGTCGGGAACGTCGATCAGCCAGTTCGGGACAAGATCGGCCGTAGCCCGCAGGAAATAGGCGGCTGTCTGGTTCAGTACCTGGCCTTTGTACGGAATTGGTCGGGGCAGCACTACGTCAAAGGCCGAGATGCGATCGGTGGCGATCATCACGAGCCGGTCGGGAAAAGCGTATACGTCCCGCACTTTGCCTCGGTAGAAGCTCAGTTGCCCGTCGAACTGAAAATTGGTTTCATGAATGGCGTTAGACGGAATGGCTGGCGTTTTCAGTTTACTGTTTTCTGTTGTCATTGTGTTAGTAGTTACGTCCTTTCACGTCGGGTTGATCAAAGAAGTTAAGTTATCAATCACGTTCTCAGAAAATCGGCCGCCGTCAAAAGACGTTTGAACGCTGATAGAGTTTACTATGTAGCCGGTACGCTGCCTCGGCCAGTAGTTAGGTTTTTGTCAGGTGCTCAGCCTCTCAAGACGAGTAATGATGGCCTGCTACCGAAAACAGTAAACCGAAAACGTACTTACAGTTTCTCCAGCACCAGTGCCGAAGCACCCCCGCCCCCGTTGCAGATACCAACGGCACCGTAGCGGCCCCCGTTCTGCTGAAGAACGTTCGTCAGGGTTGTTACGATCCGGGCTCCCGATGCACCCAGCGGGTGACCAATGGAAACGGCTCCTCCGAATACGTTCAGCTTTTCCTGCGGCACACCCACGACTTCGCTGAACGCCAGGGGTACAACGGCGAACGCTTCGTTTACCTCGTAGTAGTCAATGTCGTCGGCTTTGAGACCAGCGCGCTCCAGGGCCAGTGGAACGGCCTTTGTTGGGGCTGTCGTGAACCACTGAGGTTCCTGTTCCGCGTCGGCATAGGCCAGAATTCGGGCCAGTGGTTTCAGGCCGAGTTCGTCGGCTTTCCGGCGGCTCATTACGACCAGCGCCGAGGCTCCATCGCTGATGGGTGACGAACTGGCGGGCGTTACGGTGCCGTCGGGGGTAAAAGCCGGCTTGAGGGTCGGGATCTTATCGTAAATTACGTTCTTGTATTCTTCGTCTTCGGCAACCGTGACGCTGCCTTTGCGGCCCGCTACTTCAACCGGAACGATCTCCGCTTTAAACTGGTCGTTCTGGGTACTGGCTTCCGTCCGGCGGTACGACTGTACTGTGTAGGCATCCTGTGCTTCCCGGCTGATGCCGTAATGCTTTGCGGTCTGATCGGCAAAAACGCCCATGGCGCACTGATCGTAGGCATCGACCAGACCATCCCGGGCCAGCCCGTCAACGAGTTCAGCGTTTCCGTATTTATAGCCAAACCGGGCTTTCGGAACGTAGTAGGGCGTGTTGGACATACTTTCCATACCGCCCGCTACGATAATATCGGCCAGACCCAGTTGAATGGACTGGGCGGCCAGCATGATGGCTTTGGTGCCCGATGCGCACACTTTATTGATGGTCGTGCATGGCACACTGGCGGGTAGTCCGGCTTTCAGGGCGGCCTGCTTAGCCGGAGCCTGACCCAGGTTGGCCGACACTACGTTACCCATGTATACTTCCTGGACCTGATCGGGCTGCACACCCGCACGGGCCAGCGCCCCTTTTATGGCCGCAGCCCCAAGGTCCGTTGCCGACAACGTCGATAAAGCGCCACCGAAACTGCCAATGGGCGTCCGGACGGCTGAAATAATAACGACTTCGTTCATGATGGTTTTAGTTGTTGATACTTACCAGCGGTTGCCGGACGTTGCGGTTTCCAAGTCGGAGCGCCGGGTCGACCGGATCAGCGGATAGGGCAGATCATCGGCTTGCATGGCATTCAGCAGTTGCAGCGCCTGCTCTTCGGTTAGGTTTAGCTGCCGGAACCGACGTAGCAGATCGTCCTGACGATCCGACCGCTCTACCAACTGTCCCCCCATCGGTTTAGGTTTGTTAACCTGCTGGGGCTGTTTGGTGGATGATTTCGTTCGGGGATTGGGAGCCGGTGATTTTTCCGAATACCGCTGTTTTACTAACTCAAAATTATACCTGGCGGGTTCATTATTGGGGTCTTCCAGTAACGCCTGTCGAAAGAGCGACAGGGCGGTGGCGCTATCACGGCGTAGGCAGGCAATAACACCCAGTTGCGTAGCCGCCACAGTTCGCAAATCGGGGCGGTCGGAGCGAAGCAGGTTTTCGTACTGTGGCTTGGCTTTACTGTATCGACCGAGGTGAAAGTACGTATGACCCAGATTCAGGCGAACGGCCGGATCAATGGTCGTCGTCAACCGGCTCAGGTAGGCGTAGCGATTGAGAGCACGGACATAGTCACCTGCTTTGTAAGCCGCTTCCGCTTCCTGGCGAGCCTGGTTGTTAAGCGAAATCTGGTTCAGCAAAAGGGGCTCTTCCCACCATAACCAAAGGGCAATGAAGAGATAAATCATAGTCTATGAACGTACGTAGGGGGCAAAAGTAAGACGAAAGTTCAAAAAAGTCTGCCTTACAGCCAAAACGTCCGGATGATAACGAGCAGATCAAATGCCAGCAAACCCAGGGCCGCCAGCAGGAAATAATAATATTTATTGGTGGCAATGAGTACCCGGTTCTGATCGATTGTCCGGCCGGGCAGCGAACGGAGCATACCCGCCAGTTCATTAACGTACCGGCCTTCGGCGTCAGCTTCAAGATACTGCCCCCGGCCATCGCTGGCCAGGCTTTGCAGAAACGACCGGTTTAGTCGGGTACGGACGATCTGCCGCTGGTCGTCGCGAACAAAATCACGTCCCGCCCGAATCGACGATCCCGACTCGGTGCCGATCCCCACCGTAATGAGTGGAAGCCCAAACGTTCGGAGCCGGGCCAGCCCAGCGCGGTCGCAGGGGCCGAAGTTTTCACCATCGCTGAACAGAACAATGGCTTTGGTACTCTGGCGCGTACTGGGGTCGGTCAGGAGTTTCTGGCGGGCCAGTTCCAGCGCGTTGCAGAGATCGGTCCCTCCCCGGGCGGGTATGCTGGTACGTACATCCTGAACAAATCGCTTAAAGGCTTCGTGATCGGCCGTAAGGGGCGACAATACAAACGATTCAGATGCAGTCAGGATGAGCCCGAAGCGGTCGGAAGGGAGCGTATCGGCTAACTGCTGAATGTCGTATTTTACCCGTTCCAGTCGGGTAGGTACGATATCACTGGCATCCATGGAGCGTGAAACATCGACCAGCAGATATACATCCCGGCCCACTGTAGCCACATTGCGCTCGCCTTCGCCGAACAAAGGACCCTGCAAGGCCAGTAACATCAGGGCCAGGTATGTACTGCGCAGGAAAAATTTAGGAATAACGCCCCAGGCCGACGTATTGAGCTGCCGAGCCACCCGGAAAGTGCGCCGGATGTAGAGCACATACAGTGTAATAAAAATACCAATGAACCAATATTCAGTGGCCGAGAACGAATAAAGCCAGTTCATTACAACATAGAGTATAAGGCTGATTCTAACGTACTTCGGCTTCATCAACCCCTTCGAGGAAAGGCGAAATTAGCGATTTTGAAAAGATTTTGTGGTTTGGGTTTTGTTGTAAACGCCAAATCCCTCTATATTTGTGTCCCAATCGCGCGATGAGCAGCGGTTTCAAAAGGAGAGATGCCTGAGAGGCCGAAAGGAACAGTTTGCTAAACTGTCGTACTGGTAACGGTACCGAGGGTTCGAATCCCTCTCTCTCCGCAGCAAAGATATTCGGGGTGTAGCGCAGTCCGGTTAGCGTACCTGGTTTGGGACCAGGTGGTCGCAGGTTCGAATCCTGCCACCCCGACGATTAAAAGGTTTACAGTTTTAAGGTTTACGGTTTTCAGTTAGTACAGTCGCTGTAAACGTAGTAGCCGAAAACCGTAAACCTTTTTTCTTAGGTCCCGTAGCTCAGTTGGATAGAGCATCTGCCTTTAAATGAGGAGCCATAAGAGGGGAAACTACTTATGGGATGTTGTCAAATTCGGTGAAGTCTTCTGACCTTGAGTGCCTGATTCGATGGCAATTTGCGCAAAGGAGTATGTACTTATCCAGCTCCTGCAGGATCGCTTCCCACGACAATAGACGGAGTTTAGTCCAATCGTGGTCTTTCTGAGCAGGTGTTAGGTGGTAAAACTCAAAAACGGAGTAGTGGCTGTCTGACAAAGACAAGTAATAGTCGTGACAGGCGCCACCTTTGTAAATAAGGGCTTTACATTTTCGATCGATCCATCGTTGGGTTGCTTTCCGATTGAAGTACTGTTTACAATAGCACATAACTCCCCTGATTATGCGTCTTTGATTTATAGAAGTCGCTTAAGGGTTTGTGGATACCGCACTTGGTGCATTTCTTTCATCAATTGGTCGACAGGTTAATGATAATACCGAGCCAAGTCTCCCCAGGGCGGGAGAAAGGTGTAGAGACTATACGGCAACCACCTGTGTCTTAAATAGATATGGTGAAGATATAGTCCAGACCACAAATGTACAGATGTGTTGTTCCTGTGCAGCAGCGAAAGCTGTAGTGGTAAGCTAAGCAGACGGTCTTTGGTTCGAATCCAAACGGGATCACATTGATTATAAGTCAGTTAACTTACTGGTTGGCTGACTTTTTTTATTGTAAGTATAATAGCCTGCGTAACCAGAGACATTACGCTGCCTGAATTATTTCGGGATGGTAAGTGCCTTGCTTGTACGGCTTTCCGTTGTTGATCCGCGTGGTTGTAATACTATTCTGCCATTGCTGATCTGAGTTCAGGGTATCTCAGATCATCCTGCGACCGCAGATACCAGTCTTCAAGTTGTTGCTGCATCTGTTAAAAATGAGCAAGATGGTTCCCCAACTCTTCAGGGGACTAAGACAAGTATGAAGTCCTTGTAGATCTATACGAAGCCAGATTTCTGGCGATTGGAAGATAGTCTCGAGTATATACATAAGGGCATAGGCATTGGCCAAGCAGTCCTTGTGGCTACGAGTCGGAGTTGCCAGGGGGCATTATCGCCCTTAGCAGTTCACGAAGCCGCAATAGGTTAAGCGGCTTGAGCAGGTAAGCCGCAAAACCGGCCTGATCCGTTTGGGCTTTGAGCGGTTCCTGACCATAGCCCGTTAATGCAATAACTGAGATCGTGTTGCCCCACGGCTGCTCGGTAAGCCGCCTTTTTACCTCAAAGCCGTCCATGTGGGGCATGCCCAGATCCAGCAACATCATATCCGGTCGCCACTGCTGGGCCACCAATAGTGCGTCGGCACCACTATAGCTGGTCTGAGCTTCATAGCCGCTCAATTCAACCAGCCGAGCCGTCATATCGGCCAGCGTCTGATTATCGTCCACCACTAACACCCGGCCCTTGCTTTTAGCGGAAGAAGAAATAGATGGACCGGTTGTGACCGACCCGGAGACCTCAAGCGTCAGCGGCAACCGAATTAAAAATTCACTGCCTTGCCCCGGTCCTTCACTACGTACCTCAATACTGCCGTCATGCAAAGCCACCAGTTGCTTAACCACAGCCAAGCCCAGGCCTAAGCCGCCCTGGGGCCGGTCCAGGGTGGTTTCGCCCTGCACGAAAATATCGAAGATGGCTTCCTGCCGGTCAGCAGCGATTCCGATGCCATCGTCCTTCATCCGCAGGAGCGCTTGCTTACTGAGCGCCGAATTGTCTGCTAACTCCAGGCTAACCCACACGTGACCCGCTGGCTGGGTGTACTTTAGGCCATTAGTCAGCAGATTCATCAGCACCTGTTTTAGCCGGGTTTCATCGCCCTGCATCACAAGTGAATAAGGGGGCAAAGCTAGGCTTAACTGCCGCTGCTGCTGCTCATAAAGCGGCTGGGCCACTTCGACGGTTTGACGCACCAACGTCACCAGATCAATGGGCTGTTTGTGAAGTTGAATCAGACCATAACGGATGCGGCCTACATCCAGCAGATCATCTACCATGCGCGTCATGTATCTTACTTCCCGGCTCATTAGCCTGACAGCCTTTGGGTAGGACAAGTTTTCGTCGGTTCCGTCGGTTAGTTCCAGAACCAACAGCAGGTTAGACACCGTAGCCAGTGGGTTCCGCAGTTCGTGACCCAGCATAGCCAGAAACTCATCCTTGCGTCGGTTGGATTCCTGGAGAACTTCTTCGGCTTGTTTGCGTGCGGTAATATCGCTGGATGCGCCCAGCCAGGACTGAATGGTGCCCTGCTCATCGAGCATGGGAATCGCCCGGGAAAACATCCAGCCGATGGTTCCGTCCGCCCGCATGATTCGGTGCTCCAATTCAAAAGGGGTTCTGGTGCGGATGGCTTCTTGAATCAGTTGCTGTATCTGCGGTTGATCTTCAGCCGGAATGTACGTTTGAAGCCAGGTAGCATTCGAATCCTGTATATCGGCCGGAAACGTTGTGCCGATGAGTCGATGCAGCTGCGTCCAGTCTGGATTCATCCGATAAACAATATCGGAGGAGGCCGTGACCAACATACGAAATTGCTCTTCGCTGTGGCGTAACGCTTCCTGGGCTTGTTTGCGCTCAGTGATGTCGTCAAAGACGACCACGAATTGCCGGTTGTCTGCCCCGCCTACTCGAGAGGTATAGGCGGTATACCACCGATCAGTGGCCTGGTTGTAATTCTCAATACGTATCGGCTGACCGGTTTGCACGACTTGATGATAAGCCTGGAGCCAGTACGATTCAACGTTGGGCGCTATCTCACTGCTCAGCCGGCCCACTGTGTTCTGGAGACCGGTCTGCCACTCAAATACGGGATTGACTTCCAGAAAGCGATAATCGACGGGCTGTCCGGCCTGATCGTAAATCAGCTCACTGATATGAAAGCCTTCGTCAATGGAGTCGAACAGGGTACGATACTTTTGCTCCGAAGCCCGCAAGGTTTCTTCAGCGCGGGCGCGCTCGTGGGCTGTCCAGGTGCGCTCGGCCGTTTCTTCCACTAAGCTTATCTCTTCGGGCTGCCAGGGACCCGGCTGTTCACGAATGGCACTCAGCACCACGACCAGCTTACCGTGCCTAAGCAGGGGTACCGAGATAAAGGCCCGCACATTCAGATCAGCGTAAGCGGCTACCTGCTCATCCGTCACGTTCGCTTCGGCTTCAATATCGCTGATCACAACGGTACGGCCGGCTTTGAAAGCGGTCTGCTCGTTGGGTCTAAAGCTGCTGATGGCGTATTGGCCGATCATGCTCGATAACCCTGCCGAATGGTATTCGTGCTCAACAACATAGGTGTTTGTCTTTACCTCGGCGTAGTTGACCCGAATGGCCCCCAGCTCTTGAGCTAGCAGTTGGCAGGCAATTGTCGGCATATTCGGTTGATCAGCATACATTCGCAACGTATCGGCTAACTTCAGGAGGTAGGTCTGCTGCTTTTGGCTGGCACGCAGGGCCGCTTCAGCTTTTTTGCGGGCCGTGATATCATCAAACAGAATCGCCACCTGGTGATTCGTAGCAGGGCCGAAAGGAAAAGCGAAGACTTCGTACCAGACTCCACCGGCTAAATGGGCGGCCTGATTCTCGAAATGAATCGGCTGACCGGTTTTGACCACCTGAGCGTACGTGTCAAACCAGTGTTGTTCATGGGCCGGCTGAAGTTCCCGCATCGTTTTGCCCACGGGGTCAACCAAGCCGGTTTGCTGTTCGAAAACGGGATTTACTTCCAGGAAGCGATAATCGAGCGGTTGGCCTGTCTCATCAAACAATACTTCAATGATACAGAACCCCTGCTGCATATGATTGACCAGCATCAGGTATTTCTCACTTGCAGAAAGATTGTCGGGCTGGCTGGAATCGCCATGAAACCAATCGCTTTGTTGTGGGTTGTTCATGGCTGTAGCGAAGGATTTATTGCCTAAACCACTCAATTAAGGAAGTGTTCAAGCCGGTAACCGTGACCCAATTTGATTGAAACTCTTCAATAGAAAGGTACAATGAGCTAACTATAAAGTCGAATGATTACCTTACGCATACGACTAAATGTCTGTTTTGTAGGAGAGTAAAACAATGCGTAAGAAAGCTGCTGTTTTTACTGAATAACCGTTTCAGTCAGCTATTTCATCGTTGGTTCAATGACAAATCAATACGGAAGTGATTTATCATTTTTAAAGTAAATAAGCTGATTGATAAGGACTAATTAGTTGTTGTAAAGATGGTAATGAAATGGCAATACATACCGACTAAGTTGTCGGCCTGAATAACTCACATTGACAGAGTAACTGCGTCTTTTTTAATGAAATGACAAAATTCTCTCGTACGAGTTGGTAATGGTTAAGTATAGACGAATGAAGAGGTTTTTGAGATGAACCTTTGGCTCTTTCAATCAACTGATCCATCCGTTGAATATGTGCCATGATGTTCACTATCTGATTTTGGTAGTGCAAGAGTAAGCCCTGAATGAGTTCAGCATGGTTCTCCCTGTTTACGCTTGTCTGGCCGGTAAGGTCCGGACTGGTAATCAGTCTGGGTGTCTCCGGATGTAGTTGATTGTGAAGTTGGCTGTATAGATTAACAAGGCGAGTTTGGGTAGGGCCGTCGACTACATCAATGTATTTGGCAATGATCGTATAAATATACTCCTCAAAAAGTCGCTTGAGGTGTTGGTTGTTGTTTTCCAAGAGCTAGCTATTGATGTAGTGCAACGTAATTCGCCTATGGGACAACTAACAATTGAGCCGCCGAAGGCACTGATTATAAAACGAACCTCTCAGCAGAGGTGGTATGACAATCGATTAACTGACACGGACTTTATGGGAGAATAAGAACCGTTAAGCGGGCAAATACACGCAGAAGGTGGCTCCCTGGCCTGGTGTACTGCTGGCCGTGATGCCCCCGCCATGATTCTCTATCACTCGTTGGCAAATGGCCAGCCCAACGCCTGTTCCGGGAAATTCGGTTTTGCTATGTAACCGCTGAAAAACCTGGAAGATCCGGTCCATATACTTCATGTCGAAACCTATTCCCTGATCGCTCACACTAATTTGGTGGTAGAAAGGGGCTGACTGGCTGGGCCGTACTTCGGCGGGCAGTTCGGCCAACTGCCGGTAGAAATACTCCACACGTATCTGAGGCTTTTGAGGAGCAGGCGTAAACTTGAGGGCATTGCTCAGCAGGTTCTGAAACAACTGCATCAACTGTGAACTATCTCCTTTGACAATGGGTAATTCATCTACTTCAACCTGGGCCTGGCGTTGCTCAATTTCCAGTGAGAGCGTATCTAGTACACCGGCCACTACGGTATCGAGTGAAATGGGCCCAAAGGTCTGCTGACGGGTAGCGATGCGGGAGTAGCTCAGCAGGTCCCGAATCAGCCTGGACATCCGGGAGCCGGATTTGACAATACGCTCCAGATAATCGGTCGCGGTGGCATCGAGTTGGTCGCCCAGGTACTGGCCCAGCAGGGTACTGAACGACTGAATCTTGCGCAGGGGCTCCTGCAAATCGTGGCTGGCTATGTAGGCAAACTGCTGGAGGTTGTCGTTGGAGCGTTGCAGATCCTGATTGGCCAGCTCTAACTCATGCGTCCTCGTCTGCACCCTGGCTTCCAGCTCTTTGGAGAGTTGCCGGTAGCGGGCTTCGCTTTGCCGAAGGGCCTCTTCGGAACGCGCCCGCTCGACGGCCGACCAGGTTTGCTCGGCTGTTACCTCGATTAACGCCACTTCATCAGCCGACCAGTGGTGCGGCTGGCTAAAATGAACAAAGAGGATAGCCACCAGCCTGCCCTGTTTGACCAAGGGCACGTTAATCGTAGCTCCTAACTCAAGAATGGCATGGGCTTGCTTTTCGGCTTCAGTTAAGGTAGGGTCATGGGCAATGTCCGAACGAATGACCGTTTTTCCCACCTGTAGATCGCTTAACAGCGCTGGTCCATAATCCTTATACTGGTAAACGCCTTCCAGATCCGGCACATCCACTACGTAATTACGGGTGACGGCCACCAGGGCTTCGTCGGGCTGCGTTTCGGCGTAGCCCGCCCGGTTCGCTCCCAGATACTGCCCCAGTACGGTAACCGCCTGGTGCTGAATGGCCACTGGGTTGTCCAGGGGACGTAACTGATCGTTGAGTTGGAGCAGGAACGCCTGTTGTTGCGCACTCTTTCGCAACGCCGTTTCGGCGAGCCGGAACTCGGTTACGTCGGTGTTGATGGCCACGGCCGCCACGACCTGACCATTGGCTACTACCGGAGAGGCCGCACAACGCATCACCCGGTCTTCGCCACTCAGGCGGTGCCGTACCAGCACATCCTGCACTACGTGTTCGCCCCCCAGCGCCCTGGCAAATGCCTGCCGCTCGATCGGAATAAGCTCTCCACTTAGCCAGTCGCGCGTTTGTATCTCTTCGGCCAATATGCTAATATGACGGTTAAGCTCGTCGGCGCTGGTAAAGCCAAGCTGTTCCAAAGCCGCCTGGTTGGCCAGGGTTATGCCGTCCATGCCACCAATATAAAGGCCATCGGTTATGCTTTCCAAGACAGCCCGCAACCGCCCTTCACTTTGTCGAAGGGCCTCTTCCGCCTGCTTTCGATCCGTTGTATCGATGAAAGCCGCTACGCCCAACTTGATGGCTCCTTGAGAATCAAAAACGGGTACGGTGTTGACAGTCGCATAGCCCCAGCTACCATCGCCCCGCCGGAGTTTCATCTCCGTAGCAACCACCGTTTCGCCCTGTAATAATGTCCGCACCATCGGCATGGTTTCCAGCGGAAAGGGTTCACTGGTGAGTGGATCAAATAACTGCCAGTTTTTATAAGCCTCAATATCCTTACTGACCCGAAACGGATGCCGAAAAATCTGCTCGACCTGGGGATTGCCGTAGATCAGCTCGCCCTGCGCATTAGCAATGAGAATACCCACCGGCAATGCCTCCAAGATGGTGTGTAAGCGGCTTTGTTCGGCCAGCACCTCCTGACGAGCCAGCACCTGCTGGGTCACTTCAACGGCTACAATCAATACGCCGACTACGGTTCCGTCGGTACCCCGCTGGGGCTGGTAGGTAAACGTTATGTAAATCGTTGCAGGTTGGTCCCGCCGGATAAGTTGCACAGGCACTTCCTGGTCAGTATAAGACTGTCCGGTAGTCATAACCTGCTGCACCCATTGATCAAGCCTCTGCCTCTGAGTCTCCGGGATAGCTTCAGACAGCGGCTTGTTAATGAGCTGCTCGGGCGAGCGACCCACTAGTTGAGCATAGAAGGGGTTGGCTGAGCGAAACGTCAGTTCAGGTACGCTGATAGCGGCAATACCCACGGGTGTCTGCTCGAATTGATTGAGTATTTGTTTCTGGGAACTTTCGAGTTTTTGCTGGGTCAGTACCTGCTGGGTTACGTCCTGAGCAATACCGCCAAAGCGGCTGAGTTCACCGGTTTCGGTAAAGTAGGAACGTCCCACAAATCGTACCCAGCGCAGGAGTCCATCGTCGGCCCCCAGGGTACGGTAGGTTTCATCGTAGCTTTCTCTGAACTGGGGCGATATAGCCCGCTGAACAGCCTGGATAACCCGATCTACGTCGTCGGGATGTATATACCGAACAGCTTGTTCATAGGCTAAACGGTTATTATGAGCCAGGCCAAAGAGCTGTCGACACTGGTCGTCCCAGTGTAGGAGCCGGGTTAGTGGATCAAACTCCCAGACGCCAAGTCCGGCCGCCCGAAGCGCAAAGTCAACATCTAGTCGTTGATTGAGTGAGGGCGTCGAATGAGTGGGTTGCTGGTGATCGGGCATACTACGTATTAAATAAAGCTATCTATAAATGTACCGAGGTTGGCATAAGACTAACGGTACAACTGGCTAGATCTATAAAAATGAGAATAATGTAGCAATTTATAGGATTTGCCAAGAAAAAAAGTCGGAGAAACCACCCCTCCGGCCCATGTGAACCGGGGTACCGCCGGACGGATGGTGTACAGACCAAGTTGCCTGATAAGGGAATCGAGCCAGAGCAACGATGCACTGGGTAACTGCCCTATGAGCCAGCGTGTCAGCTTGTTCGTTATGTTGTACTCTGATCCGTACGCTCTATGGAGAAGGACGTAGAGAGGTTGACTTAGGCCGGGTTACGATACGTTACCGTAACCTGAAAAGTGCTGCGTGAGACTTTGATTTAATGAGTATGTACGATGGAGGAGTGTCCGAGTGGTTGAAGGAACACGCCTGAGTTGCCGATTACATCGTTGGTGCATACCTGCGTGATGTGTTGGTAAAGCCGTTGCAACAAATAAGACCAAACTGCTTACTACGGTCTCTAGAACGTCAGTTCCCGAATCCGATCCATGTATGATCGGCTGACCCGCACTACGTCGCCGTTCTGCATGATGACGTCATAGCTCGATGGATACTTCTGGATTTCGCGAATGAAATTCAGGTTGATAATGTCGGACCGGTGAACCCGTATGAATTGCTGCGGATTCAGCTTCGATTCCAGACTGCTGATACCATAATTGCTCAGAAAGCTTCCTTTGTTCGTAACGAGATTAGAATAGTCACCTTCGGCTTCGATCCGGAGGATATCGGCTACGGAAACGGCCAGGAGTCGATTGCCAGTCTGGACCAGTATTTTTTCCGGATAAGTGGAAGGACTGAGCAGACTCTCGGCCAGCGGCTGTATTTTTTGTATGCTACTACTGCTAATCCGGTTGACGGCCTGTGCAAACCGCTCACGGGTATAAGGTTTCAGCAGGTAATCGACGGCATGAACGTCAAAAGCCTGGAGGGCATACTGATCGTAGGCCGTTGAAAAAATAATCTGCGGAATTTCGTCGAGGTGCTTCAATACGTCGAAACCCGTCAGTCCGGGCATCTGAATGTCGAGGAAGATCAGATCGGGCCGAAACTCATTGATTTGCCGGACGGCATCAACCCCGTTGTTAGCTTCGCCCACAACGATTAACTGAGGGTAGGCTTCCAGATATTGTCGGATCAGCGTTCTGCTGGCGGCTTCGTCGTCGATGATAACTACTTTCTGCATCAAAGCGGAATGGAAAAGGCGACCGTCAGGCCGCTGGGTTGGTTGTTGATCAGGTGAACCTGGCTGCCGTACATTTTGTCCAGCCGCAGTACGGTATTTGCCAGCCCGACCCCCCCCGAAGGCTGTGTGGGTTGGGTTGTGCCATTCAAGCCCACCCCTGTATCAGCTACTTCAATATGGAGCTGGCCGTTCTGTCGTTCAATACGTATGCTTACTTCACCACCATCGATCAGGGGCGAAATGCCATGCTTCACTGAATTTTCGACGAGCGGTTGCAGGAGCATCGGCGGAATATGTTCTGTCAGTACGTCGTCGGACACGGCCAGCCTCACGCGCAGTCGGTCGCCGAAGCGGGCTTTTTCCAGGTCAAGGTACTTCATCACAAATGTAAGTTCGTCGCGCACCGTAACGGTTTCGCTTTTGGACGCCTGTAATTGATAGCGAAACATATCCGACAGTTGAGCGAGCATCTCGCGGGTATGCTCCAGCGCAGGCGGTACCGACGCGCTGATTGTGTTAAAAACATTGTAGAGAAAATGCGGATTCAACTGCGCCTTGAGCGCCGATAATTCGCTCTTCAGTGTTAGTTCGCGCAGCTTTGCTTCCCGTTCATGCTGTTTCTGGAGATCGCGGTGATAAGCAAAGGCGTGAAAGATGCCGAACTGTACCAGATAAAACAGCGAGCCGATGTACGTATCCCAGATGATACCATTGTTGCGAAGACGGCCAATACCCAGGGCGTCTGATATGGCGTAATAAACTACCTGCCAGGTGAGGATGAACACTGGAAGCAGAATGAGGTGCAGGAGGAGTCGTCGGGCAAGGGACAAATGCTTCAGTCGATAAAACAACAGGTACCAGATAGGCGCGGTAAACAGCAGTTTCAGCGAGTAATCCAGTAGAATACGTGGAAACTCTACCAGAAAATCGGTCAGAAAGGGCTTTTCAGACCATGGCCGCTGGCTGATTGTCAGCGATCCATCGTAGAGTAACGCAGCTACCGCATACAGGCCTAGTACTAGTGCCAGTTGGTAATACGTGATGCCCCAGAATGTCGTTCGGTTCCAGTTCATGAAGGGTATTGGACGCTAATGATCCTGACTGATGAAGGTACTCACAAACATACAGGCTTGTATGAAAACAAGTCCACCCATATCCGACGAACGACAATATACGGCGACGAATGACAGATGGCTATACCCAACGTAGCGTGTAATCGCCTTGAAAGATAGAGTTGTTAATTGGTTACCTCCTTAAAAATAGTTACCGTCGACCGCGTCGCACCAACCCATAAATTAATACAACAGCTACAACAATCAGCACAGCGGGTAGCCACGGGGCCGTTTCGTTATGGGTTAGGGTTGTAGCCGTGTCGCTTTGCGCACCGGCTACCGTAATGGTAATGAGTAAAATAAGAGGCAGAAAGATTTTCATGCTATGAATAAATATATTTGTTTACACTACCGGTCGGATCGGCCTTTGTTTCGACTAACTATGTAGTGAGTAAGCAAACTCATTTGAATTAAAGGAATTAACGAGTCGTATTAGTAAAAAAGGCAACAATGTGTTAAATTAATTATTTGGTATAATGATCTATTAATCAATTAGTTGATGGAATATTTAAGGCTTTGAAATTTGCTTGCTTTTTTTTTATTAGTATTTTACCGTTTAATTACGAAATATTTTCATGATAGAAGTATTGTGGAAGTTGACCAAATTGAAAGTTTATCGTCTTAATGCTGATTAAGTTTACAGAAACAAGCTTTTATTGTATACGTGTAACTTTTTATGAAATCCCACCTAAACGACGAAGAACTGATCCGGCAATGCCGCGATAGTCAGCCTATCGACTGTTTTGAAGAACTATACAGTCGATACGTCGATAAAGTGTACCGGCGCTGTTTGTCCATCACGCAAGATTCTGAAAAGGCTCATGACTTTACACACGACATCTTTTTGAAGATGTTCGCTAAACTTGAGATGTTTCAGGAGCGCTCCAGCTTTTCAACCTGGTTATACAGCATTTCGCACAACTACTGCATGGACCAGCTTCGGCTGGCAAAGCGGATGCCGACGGATTCCATTGACGACGATGACAGCGATCAACTGGCCGATTCCAACGAAGGTGTCATCGTAGAAGAACGTCATCGGCAACTGGAGCAGATAATGGCCCAATTGTCGGCCGACGAGGTAACGTTGCTGCGATTGAAATACGAGCAGAATTGCAGCATTGAGCAGATAGCCCGACAGTACGGCGTTAAACAATGCGCTATTAAAATGCGGCTGAAACGGAGTCGGGATAAAATTCAGCGGTTATACCAGCAGCAATACGGCAGCTAACGATTGCCTTTCAGCTTTACCCTCTATATCTTCACGAACATAGCCAATTCTAATCCCAGAATGAGTTGGCTCAGAATCAAGGGCTGGTTTGCTGAGCGTTGGTGAGCTTTATACAGTTAATAGTAAGCTCGATTACCAGGTCCGCTTCACCGGCTGAAATCATGCGCTGGCAAACAATCAGTCGCCCATCTGATAGCTATAGCGTGTGTACGCTAGCTTCATAATCAATAATCAGTTAAACTCTTTGACAATAAGCGAGCTCGCCGGACGCTATTTTGTGTTTGTGCCGTAGCGCAACCCGTTGGTCAGTTGGCCAACGTTTTGGACGTTTTCTTAAGCAACGTCAGTTGTACCCTCACAACTCTTATCCTCACCAGAACGCATAAAGGGTACAGTAGGGAACGCGAAAACGAGTTGTGCGTTTGCGGCAAATTATTCAGGCTGGACGTTGCCCGAATCCTATGCCAGAGTGGGTTCATAATCAGAATGCTCAGTACAGTGGGAAATTGAGCTTATATTTTTGGTGCTTTAGATAAAAAAATATCGAGTAGATTTGGTTAGTTTTGGCTGCTTTGATTATATCAAAACAGGTAGTCATACCGCAAAACTTGATTGCTATTTACACTTGACTGATTGTTTAAGTTATTAGGAAAAGGCTAAACATCAAGTTGTTATAGTTTCTCGTTGATACCCTATTCTGTACTTATTAATGATGTAAAATATGCTTCTCGTATCATTCAAGTTCCTGGCTGGATTAAGCGGAGTTTAATATATACTTAATCTGACTAATTTATAGATTATTATTTTTGCGTTTCAGTTGCATAATAGGATTAACACAATTTCCCCCGTATGCTTGAGAGTCTTACCAAATTTTTGATCTATGTAGTTGATGACGATGAGGACGATCGGTATCTGCTTCAGTCCATTTTTGCCGATTATTTCGATGACTGTGAATTACGGTTGTTTGAAAACGGTTCAACCTTGCTGACTCAGTTAACCCATCGGCTAGACAACCAGTTGCCTGATCTGATCCTGCTGGATATGGACATGCCCATTCTTAATGGCGTGGATACGCTTCGGTTGCTGGCTCAGGATACAGTGCTTCGACGGATTCCAACTGTAATTCTTACGTCGTCTGAGGCTGGTCGGCATATTGATTTGTGCTACCAGTTGGGAGCCAACTCGTATGTCAATAAAGGGGCGAACTACGTGCAGATGCTTCGAACAGTTGGGTACCTGCGAAACTACTGGCTGGAAACTGCGCATGGGTTGACCTCGCCAAGAGGTCAGTCTAAACGGCGTTATTTTAGTTATGGGTTAAACTGACAGCATGCGGAGTGCGTGAAGACTATCGGACGGCTGAACGAATCGTCCGGACTGCTTTATTGTGCTATACTTTTCAGGATTGATCGCCAGAGCCGGGCGAAACTGAATGATGGTTCGGGAGCTTCCGGGCTAAGTTTATCGATGGTATTGTTCCGGCGACCGAAATAAATAATCTGATCGTCGATGGCCCGAACGATTGTCAGCAGGTCATTGGTATTAGCCTGGTGGTTGATTAGCAACTGGCTCAGATACGTTTTTGCGGCTTCAGGCGAAGCCATGTAGGCGAAGGTTGGCCGAACGCCGTTGTAATGGATGGCAATGTAGGGTTGCATTGTGGTGATTAAAAAGAGGTGATCGGGGTAATATTTTGTTGTCCGGGTACTGAATGCTGGTTGGTCGAACTGGATTTAGGACGCTTCTATTGTGGTGAAAGTCACTTTGCTTTCAGGCAAAATATCAAGCGCTAAGGCTGTCGGCTCGGTGGGTATAATCCGAAAGCCTCGGTTAGTTAGTCTTTGAGCCAGCTCGATAGGCAACACCCAGAAGAAAGCATCGTCTTTTGTCACTACAGTCAATCGTTGATTCAACGTATCCTGGGTTTGCATATGATGGATTGCCAGAACCGCGTTCGCGAAGGATGCGATAGGTACCGTTGACTCTACCGGAATAGCTTTCACTATGTCCAACCAGGCCAGATGATACAAAGTGTTCATAGAACTGCCATGAAAGTGCGTAAATGGAATTATATAGCAACTTGGTATACATACGATATGATCTAATGGTTGGATTTAATCTTAAGTAAATTTGTTTATTTTATAAGTGCAACTATTATACTTAAAGGTATATTGTACTCATCATCAAGTAACAAGAAGCCGAATTTTCAGCGTAATTTCCGTCGCCCGATTAGGTATCGAACAGTGATGGAACAGCTAATTTTTTAGAGAAAATATCAACAATTACGATCAGATACCTTGACTGTTCTTGGGTTAAGGGTCAGCCTGAGCGTAATGGACAAGCCGTTGCAACTACTGATTAACGACAACGATTTCGAGCCGGTAACCGTACAGCAGGGGAGTGGCTTATCGAATTGCAGAAACGCGCCCGCGAGATCAAAGGGAAATAAACCCTCACTACGGCACTGGGGACCGCAACGCAGATCGAATTTCTGGCAAATTTTCCTCGAAACGATGCCATCGACATAGTCTGCTGCAAGGATGTAGGGACGGGCCAAACTGAACTTGCTGCCGCAACGAGTACTCCATCGATGTTGACCCATACAAAGTCTGTAAGGGCCAGTTTGTTAGAAGAGGTCACGGAGTAGATTACCCAATCAATAAGCCGATTGAAACCAGGGCAATGATGCCCAGTAAACTACCTAGCCATACCCATGTGTTTGACAGGCCTTTTCTATCTCGGTAGTTACGAGCTGCCTGCACGAAGAAGATTCCTGGCAACCCAAATATAAACCAGACAGCGGCTAGATTAAACCAACCTGTGGGGGTCATATTACCCACTCCTTTGGCCGGATACTCAAGCAAACCGGCTAAAATGACCAGTTTAACGACTAGCTCGGCAACAGGATAAGCCAGTTGGGCACTGGCCGCTCCCGATAATCCCCCAAGAATAATCCAGGTAGCTAGCTTTTCCCCCCATTGCTGAATACTGGCCAGCGCGATGATGACAGTCAATAAGCGGAGTATTGATGCGCCTAAGATAATCCAGGCCGTTTGGTCAATGACCTCTCCCTGAACAACGTGGCCATATAGCCACAGGGCAGTGACGACTACGACAAAAAGACCAACAAAGCCCGTGATTGCATACACAGGCCAGCGAACAAGCAGTTTTTGGTGAGAGATCAAGACGCCGTCAGAAGTGCAATAGTTAATCGTAGCTAAGGTAGATAATAAATAGAAGGGGGTAAAAAAAGCGAGGTCGTTTTCTGGGAAGAGGTCAATCAAGTTCGGTCAACAACTTACTTCCCCAGCGCTTCTTTAGCCGCCTACGCTGAACGTTTTTCTCTAACTATATGCCTAGAAAAAATCCTTATAAAAATTCTGATTACACAAAATTGGCTTAAAGCTTTGATTTTTCGTTTATTGCCATACCTTTGAATAGTTAAATAATATCTAAATATACTTAATTTACTTGTTACTATACCCCGCCTTACTTTATGTCGTACTCTACCTGTTTGTGGCGCATCACTGGTAATCTGATGAGGCCACTTGGAATCCTTATTTTTTCACTCTCTGTTGCGGCTGGAACTGCTTTTGCCCAGCAGGTGACCGGTACCGTAACCAGCGGCCAGGGCAGCCCCTTACCTGGGGTGAACGTGGTCGTTAAAGGGACTAATCGCGGTACAGCTACCGACCGCGATGGCCGTTATACCATCAACGCCGGCTCATCGGCAACCCTGGTCTTCAGCTATATCGGCTACGTGAGTCAGGAAGTGCCCGTTGGCAACCAGTCGACGATAAGCCTCCAACTGGTGGAAGATCAGCAGGCCCTGAACGAAGTGGTGGTTGTCGGTTATGGTACCCAGCGTAAATCGTCGCTGACGGCGGCCGTTTCGACCGTAACACCCAAGGAGTTGAAAGCCCTGCCCGTCATCAGCCCCCAGCAGGCGCTCCAGGGCCGTGTACCGGGTGTTTCCATTGTCAACAACAGCAGCCCCGGGGTTGAGCCCGTTGTGCGGGTGCGGGGGGTTGGCTCCATCAGCCTTAATCCAAATCCCCTCTACGTCATCGACGGCGTACCGGCGGGTGGTTTGAACAACATCGATCCCAAGGATATTGAGTCGCTGGAGGTTCTGAAAGACGCCAGTGCCGCAGCTATCTACGGCTCGCGGGCTGCGAATGGCGTGATTCTGATTACGACCAAAAAGGGATCTAACAACGGCAAGATCAACATCAATCTGGATTCGTACTACGGCACACAGTCGGCCTGGCGGACACTCGACCTGCTCAACCGCGACGAGTATATTCGCTATGGTACGTCCCTACTGACAGCTTCCGGACAACCGGTGCCGGGGCGTTTCAATAACCTGAATACGCCAATTTATGATGGCGCTACCCAGACGTTTGCCCAGACCGACACCGACTGGCAGGACGTCATGTTCCGGAATGCGCCCATCACCGACAACCAGCTTTCCATCTCGGGTGGTAATGCCCAGTCGCGCTTCTACATGTCGGTGGGGCACTTCAGCCAGCAGGGTATCCTGCCGTTTACGGACTACAACCGGCAGAGCTTCCGTATCAACTCAGATCATAAATTCAGCAAATTCCTGACCATCGGCCAGACACTGCTGGCGTCGACCGATTTCCGGCGGCTCGAACGTGACGGGGGGGGACGCAGTCTGGTCATGAATATCATGCGGATGATCCCGTACTGGCCGGAACGCGACCCGACGAAGCTGGGCGGTTTCAGTACGACTGCCCAGGGTCTCGATGCCACCGACCCCGAAAACCCCCTCCGCGTAGCCGAACAGGAACAGCAGTTTCAGACCGACCGGGGCGTTAAACTTCTCGGAACGGCCTTTGCCGAGATTCGCTTTGCCGACTGGCTACGCTATAAATTCACCGTGGGAACCGACTTTTCCACGACGCGCTTCAACGGGTTTCTGCCCATCTACAACGACGGTAACCGCAGCCGCCCGCTGGCCAGCGTGACGGAAAACCGCACCAACTTCTTCTCGTTGCTGCTGACCAACCAGCTCACCTTCGACAAGACGTTTGGCAAACACTACGTCAACGCCACGGCCATCGCCGAGCGGCAGTCGGCTGAGTCGAGATTCATACAGGCCACCGGTCAGCGCCCCGACAACAACATTCAGGTCATTCAGGGCGTATCGAACCCCAACGGTTCCAGCACACTGAATGAAAACTTACTGATTTCGTACGTGGGTCGGGTCAACTACGAGTACGGCGGCAAATACCTGCTGAGCGCGTCGGTTCGGCGCGATGGGTCGTCCAAGTTCGCGCCTGGCCGCAAGTGGGGTACGTTCCCGGCGGCTTCGATAGGCTGGCGTATCAGTGAGGAATCGTTCATGAAAAACGTACCACTGATCTCCGAACTGAAGCTGCGGGCGAGCTACGGTCGCACTGGCTTCAACGCCATCGGCGATTACGACTGGCAGGCGCTGGTGCTGGCCAACAACACGCTGTATCCGTTCAACAACGCAACGCAACTGGGTTCGTACATCAACGTATTGAGTAACAACGAACTGAGCTGGGAGATCAACAATACCACCGACATCGGGTTTGATCTGGCGCTGCTCAACAACCGGATCAGCCTGACGGCCGACGTATATGAGCGGCAAACCGATGGCCTGCTGCTGCGCGTTCCGCTGGCGAATTCGCTGGGGTACTCGAACAGCCCGCTGGCCAATGTGGGTAGTATCCGCAACCGGGGACTGGAACTGGCCCTGGGGTACAATCACTCCGGCAAGAGCTTTCAGTGGTCGGCTACGGGCGTATTCGACCTGGTGCGTAACAAGGTGCTGAATCTGGCGACGCCCAATGCGACGATCAACTCGGGCTCCAATGCCGACTTTGGAGGCTTCGACATCACCCGGACGGAAGTGGGTTATCCAATCCAGTCGTTCTACGGCTGGGTAGTCGATGGTATCTTCCAGAACCAGGGTGAGATTGAAGCCGCCAACGCGATCGACGGCAACAACAGAACGTTCTACCAGAACGACAGAACCGCCCCCGGCGACATCCGGTTCCGTGACCTGAACGGTGATGGTCGGATCGACGCCAACGACCGGACGTATCTGGGCAGCTACATTCCCAAGTTCAACTACGGCCTGAACCTGACCGGTAATTACAAAAACTTTGATTTTACCGTGTTCTTCCAGGGCGTGGCTGGCAACAAGATCTACAACGGTACAAAAGTGATTGGCCAGGGGCAGCTCCGGCTGTTCAACGCTACGACCGATGTACTGAACGCCTGGACCCCGCAAAATACCAATACCGATGTGCCCCGCTCGATCAGTGGCGATCCCAACCAGAACTCGCGCACGTCGGACCGTTTCATTGAAGATGGTTCATACCTGCGGCTGAAAAACCTGAGTATCGGCTACACGATACCGGCGTCCGTACTCAGCAAAACGACCCGCGGCTACATGAACCGCCTGCGTGTATACGTATCGAGCAATAACCTGCTCACTTTCACGAAGTATACAGGTTATGACCCGGAGATTGCAACCCGGAACAACAACCTGCTGAACAATGGCATTGATTTCGCCAACTATCCGCAGGCTCGTACGCTACTCGTAGGTGTTAACCTTGGCTTTTAATTAACCCACTAATCATCATGAAAAAAATTCTGATAGTAAGTGCGCTGTCGATTGGCCTGGCCGTTAGCTGCAGCGACGACGAACTGAATAAAGTAAATCCCAACGGCGTTACGTTCGATACGTATTTTAATAACGAGAGTGAGCTGACAGCGGGCGTGAATGGCATTTACGCCCTGGTTCAATCCAATAGCCTGGTGTCGCGGGAGTGGTTCTTCACGCACGACCTGCGCGGTGATGAAATGGCGTCGGGGGGCGGTCAGCTCGAAACACCCCGTAATCAGTTGCTCATCGGGGTGCATGATACCGGTAATGGGCTGATAAACAGCATCTGGCAGGGCTGGTACCGGACCATCCACCGTGCCAACATCGTGCTGGAAAAAGGAGCGAAGGTGCAGGGCGTACCGGCGGCTAACCGCGACCGGCTGCTGGGGGAAGCACGTTTCCTACGGGCCTGGGCCTACTACGAACTGGCTACGTTCTTCGGGGGCGTACCACTCTACAAGGAGTTCGTTAAATCGGTAAACGGATCGCTGCCCCGTTCCTCACAGAAAGAGGTATACGATTTTGCTATTGCCGACCTGAAGGAGGCCGAGAAAGGGCTGGCCGCCAGCTATTCAGGGGCCAACCTGGGCCGGGCAACTAAATCGGCCGCCCAATTGCTGATGGCGCGTATCTACCTACAGCAGGGCGACTACACCAACGCCCGGACGGAGTTGAAAAAAATCATTGACTCGGGGCTGTACAGACTGGTAGACAACTACGTGGATATAACCACAGAGGAAGGGGAGTTCAACGCCGAATCAATCTTCGAGGTGGTCTATGCGCCCTCGGGTGGAGCCTATAACTGGGGGGCCGACAGCGATGGTTCGGCCGTGCAGGAGGAAACGGTTCGCTCGCAGGAGTACGCGGCCATCGCGTGGCGTAACGTAATCCCATCGAACAAAATCCTGAACGAGTACGAAATGGTAGCGAAAGGCGATACCAAGGACGATCCGCGCTACGCTTTTTCGTACTGGACGGAAGGCGATATGTTTAACAACGGGACCACTGTCCTGACCTCCAGTATGGTACAGGGGAACACATCAGTGGTGAACGGCAAAACGCTTAAAGTGAGCTGGCGGAAATATTCGCTGATGTACAAATCCAGTGCGGCTAACCAGCAGAGCGGCATCAACATGCGGATCATGCGCTACGCCGACGTGCTGCTGTTGATGGCCGAGTGCGAGAACGAACTGGGGAACTCAGCCGCTGCCATCTCGCTGATGAACCAGGTGCGGGCCCGGAAGAGTGTAGCCATGCCATCGTACCCGACCAAGAACTTTCCGGTTGCCAACAAGGATCAGGTGTTCGACGCGATTGTACACGAGCGCATGGTTGAGCTGGCGGCCGAGCAGATTCGTAACTTCGATATCGTTCGGTGGCGGAAAAACAAGAAGCTGAAAACGGAGCCGTTGTCGTATTTCCAGGCTAACAAGCACGAACTGCTGCCCATTCCGCAGCAGGAAATCGACAATAGCCCGGCGCTCGACATCAAAGACCAAAATCCGGGGTATTAACAGTGCTTTTAACCGCAAAGGACGCAACAAATTACGCAAGGGGCGCAAAGGGAACTTCGCGCCCTTTGCGTATGTACGTTACGTCTTTGCAGTCAATGCTTTTGCTCACGTGCCTGCTTCTGGCAGGCTGTCGGGATGGGCGGCAACGGCTTTTCGAGAAAATTGACCCCGACGATTCGGGCGTTACCTTCACCAATAGGATTGCCGCCAGCGACTCCCTCAATGCCTTTACGTTTACCAACTTCTACAATGGCGGGGGCGTGGGCGTCGGCGACTTCAACCGCGACGGTCGGCCCGATCTGTTTTTTTCTGGCAATCAGGTCAGTTGCCGATTATACCTCAATCAGAGTGACTCCACTACCCTGCGGTTTCAGGACATTACGGAAGCCGCCGGGGTAACGACCGACCGCTGGTGTACGGGGGTTTCGGTAGTGGACATCAATCAGGATGGCTGGGACGACATCTACGTCGGGGTAGCGGCTCATTCCAATTTCAAAAACTCACGCAATCTGCTGTTCATCAACCAGCGAACGGCTCATCCTACGTTCCGGGAGGAAGCCGCCCACTATGGCCTTGACTACGAGGGATTTACCACCCAGGCCGCTTTCGTCGACTACGACCGCGACGGCGATCTGGACTGCTTTCTGCTCAATACGGCCCCCGACGTTCAGAATCCCAACTACCTGCGCCCGGCGATCAATGACGGTACGTATCCGTCTACCGACCGGTTGTACCGGAATGATGGCGTGGGGCAGGGGGCAGGGGGCAGGGGGCGTGGGGCAGAGGGGAAAAAAAACACGCTCTCCGCCCCACGCTTTACCGACGTATCCAAAGAAGCCGGTATCCGGTTCGAAGGGTTGGGACTTGGCGTCGTCGTGTCGGACCTAAACGGCGATGGCTGGCCGGATATTTACTGCTCCAACGACTTTCTGAGCAGCGACATAGTATACCTGAATCAAGGCGACGGTACGTTCAAAAACGTAGTTCGGGAAGCGACGGCGCATACCAGCCTGTATGGCATGGGTATCGACGCGGGCGATCTGAACAACGATGGGCGACCTGATCTGCTTCAACTGGATATGCTGCCCGAATCGAATCAACGGCTGAAGCAGATGCTGGCCGGTCAGGATTTTGACAAAAAAGAACTCAGCCTGCGACCGCAATACGGCTACCAGTTGCAGTATATGCGCAATACGCTGCAACTCAATACGGGAAACCACAACGGGCTGCCGATGTTCAGCGAAGTAGGGCTGCTGGCGGGGCTGGCCCGCACCGACTGGAGCTGGTCCGTGCTGCTGGCCGACCTCGACCAGGACGGTCACCGCGATGTATTCATCACCAACGGCTACCGCAAAAATGTCACCGATCGGGATTTTATCAATTTCACCGAAGATTTTGACTTGTTCGGGACTGACTCGGCCCGGCAGAAACGACGGGCGAAGCTGCTGGACAAGATACCGGAAATAAAACTTCGCAACTACGCCTTTCGGAGTCGTATGGGTGATCCGTCCGGCGATCTGGCGTTTGAGGACGTTTCGGATGAGTGGGGTCTCGACGAACTGTCGTACGCCAATGGAGCCGTCTACACCGACCTCGACCGCGATGGTGACCTTGATCTGGTGATCAACAATATTGATGAGGAAGCCTCTATTTTTCGTAATACCACACGGGAGCAGGACAAGAACGGTTTTCTGGCGGTTTCTTTCGCGGGTGAAGCTGGTAACCGAACCGGACTGGGCGCGACGCTTACTGTCTGGCAGAAAGGGCGGCAGCAGCGTTACGAAAATCAGGCCGTTCGGGGGTACCTATCGTCGGTGGAGCCGGAATTTACCATCGGTACTGGCTCGGCTAAATGGCTCGACTCGGTGCAGGTGCGGTGGGTCGATGGGCGCGTAGAAACGCGTTACAAGGTAGCCGCTAACCAACGCTTGCTCTTTCGGCAATCCGAGAGCCGTTCCGCACCTGCCATGCCGGCCTCTTCGCCAAAGCCGCTTTTCCAGGCCGATACGAGTCAGTTTCAGTTCATCCATCAGGAGTCGGATTTCGTCGATTTCAAGACCACACCCGCCCTTCATAAAATGCTGTCGCGGAGCGGTCCGGCCGTTGGGGTAGGCGACCTGAACGGCGACGGCCTTGCCGACGTAGTGGTCGGCCCATCTTACCGGGGTAGCGCCGGAACCCTGTTTTGGGCAAAGCCGGGGGGGGGCTTCCGGGCGCAACCCTGGCTGATCCAAAGTCCGCTGGAAGCCGGTGACGTACTGTTATTCGACGCCGATAATGATCGGGACCTCGACGTACTGCTGGTCGGTGGGGGCAACGAACGGCCGTTGACCGCAACAGACGCCTACCAGCCCATACTGTACCGTAATGATGGCCGGGGCACACTCACGCCCGTACCGGATGCCTTGCCTCGGCTATCGGTCAGCAGCCAGGCGGTCCGCGGCTTCGATTACGATCGGGACGGTGACGCAGACCTGCTCATCACCGGACGACAGGTACCCGGCCAATACCCCATGCCTGCCGGTAGCTACCTGTTTCAGAACGAAAACGGACGTTTCCGGGACGTAACTGCCCGGGTGGCTCCGACGCTCCGGCAGGCCGGTATGGTCTGCGATGCAATCCCCGTCGATGTTGACAAGGATACGGATACGGACCTGGTGCTGGTTGGTGAGTGGATGGCCCCGACTGTGTTGCTCAACCAGCGAGGCTCGTTTAGCCCCGTATCGCCGGTATCCAGTGCTACCGACAGTACGATGGGCTGGTGGAATTGCGTGTCGGTGGCCGACTTTGACCACGACGGCGATCCCGATCTGTTGCTGGGCAATGAAGGGCTGAATACCATCTATCGGGCATCGGTTGATGAGCCGGTACAGATCGTGGCCAAAGACTTTAACCAGGATGGCCAGATTGATCCCATCATGGGCTTTTTTCTGCAAGGCCAATGCTATCCGGTTCTCCCGCGCGAAGCCCTGAATCAGCAGATTATTCAGTTTCGTCGGAAGTATCCCCGTTACGTCGATTACGCCGAAGTAACCTTTGCCGACCTGTTTAAAGCGGACGAACGCGACGGGGCCTGGGTTGGGCAGGTGACTCAGTTGCAAAGCTGCTACGCCGAAAACCTCGGCAGTGGTCAGTTCAGGCTGCGGCCATTGCCCCTGCCGGTACAGCAGGCTCCAGTAGCGGGTTTTGTGATAGATGATTTCAACCAGGACGGTCACCCCGATGCCCTGGTAACGGGAAATTTCTATGCCAACGAAGTAAACATGGGCCGTCAGGATGCTTCCCAGGGCGTACTGTTGCTGGGCAATGGAAAAGGCGGTTTTACGGCTGTTGATGCCGAACGGAGTGGCCTCCGGCTGCGGGGCGATACCCGAAAATCGTACCGACTGTTTCCCGGCAGGCGGGTCGTCACCGCGACGAACAACGGTCGGTTCGTTGTGCATAGCTGGTAAACCGATGCCGCTACGCTCAGGGCTGCTGGTGCAGGAACAGCACCGCCGAATCCGAACTAAGTTTGTAGCCATTGTCCAGTTGTTCAACGGCAAAAGTTGCCTGGTTGATGTTGAGGCTGTCACCGATAATCTGCCAGTTAAACAGCGCATCGTCTGAGACCGTACCCTGTCTGGTGTGTTGTCGGCCCCGCCCGTTTTTGCTGAAGCTGTACATCGTTTCCATGGTACGTAGTTGCGCCAGCCTGGAACTGTCGACACCCTTTGCTGAATCCGCGTCGACAGTTACCCAGTAGCGTCTGCCTTCAAAGTCGATATCTCGGACGCCCGTTGAGCAACTGCATACCAGCCACAGACCAACCACCGCCACTGTTATCCACCGCAACCTCATAGTCTATTCGCCCTTGTGCTTAGTTGAATCTTTATCATAACCAGCGGCAGCCGTTGGATGGCCGTGAAAAAGAGGCACTGGTTCTTTTTTGTACTATCCTGGGGGAGGAGTCAGGGCGTGGCTACATTTTTTGTAGCGTACATGATTATAAACCAGCGCCGTGTTCTTTTTAAAGAAAACACGGCGTAGTACACAAGATTTGATTACGACAACTAACATCTTGTGTCATAAATTACGTAGCAACACCTTTTACAGGAATTCTGATGCCTATACCTACCCATTCCTCATTGACTATTCCAACTTACAAAAAACCGATACGATGCCTGCTGCTTGTGCTCGGGATGCTTGGCGGGTTGTCTGCAACCGCACAACGTACCGTTGCTCAGAAACCGGCAACATCACCAGAGCGGACTGCTTCGGCAACGAATTCGTATTCAACGGATAAGCAGGTTCTGACCAAAGGACAGCAGTTGTTTCAGAGCAACTGCTCAGCCTGTCATAATTTTTTACAGAAAGGGATTGGGCCTAATCTGTCGGAGGTTACCAGCGAAGTATCGCCCGACTGGATACGAAAATTTATTCGCAACGCGCCCGATGTCATCAAGCGCGGAGATGCCCGGGCCGTCAGGCTGTTCGACGAATACAAGCAGGCGATGCCCGCCTTTACGACCCTGAGCGACGGCGATGTGCAGGCCATCATGTCGTACATACGCGTCAACCAGAAACAGAAAGCGTCGGCGGCCGCCGATGCTCGTCTGGGCGCAGCGCTGCTGGACCCCATTCCCGCCCGCATCGCCAGTTCTGGTTTACGGCTCAGCCTGGAGGAGGTGATTACGGCACCCGCCACTGCTGAAAAGGCTCCAGTAGCCCGGATCAACAAAATGCTGGTTTTGCCCGGTTCGCCCGACCGGCTGTTTCTGGAAGACCTGCGCGGTACGCTCTACGAGATTGTGAACGATAAGCTTCGGGTGTACATGGAAATGGCCAAGGAGCGCCCGGATTTCATTCACACCCCTGGTCATGCGACGGGCTTCGGTAGTTACGCCTTTCACCCCGATTTTTACAAAAATGGTCTTTTCTACACCACCCATACGGAAAAGGCCAACACCGCCCCCGCTGATTTCGCTTATCCTGATTCAATTAAGGTAGCCCTGCAATGGGTGCTGACCGAATGGAAGATAACCGACCCGACAAGCGCGACGTTTGCCGGGTCAGGGCGGGAGCTGATGCGCGTGAATATGGTATCGCCCATTCACGGCGTGCAGGAGATTACGTTTAACCCGCTGGCGAAACCCGGTGGTCAGGACTATGGTCTGCTGTACATCGGTGTGGGCGACGGAGGAGCCACTGAAAATGGCTACCCGTTCATCTGTAATACGAAGGGCCGTATCTGGAGTTCGGTGCTCCGGATCGATCCGCAGGGACGGAACAGCAAAAACGGCCGGTACGGCATCCCAGCCAGTAATCCGTATGCGGAAGACAACGACCCGGCTACGCTGGGCGAGGTTTTTTGTCGGGGCTTTCGGAATCCCAACCGCATCACCTGGACCCCTGACGGTAAGATGCTGATCTCCGATATTGGGCACGCTAATGCGGAGGAACTGAACCTGGGCATGGCCGGGGCCGATTATGGCTGGCCGGAGCGCGAGGGATTATTTCTGATGAATTACCGGGGCAAAATGGATAAGGTGTACGCGCTGCCCGAACACGACGCCAGCCTTCAGTACGTCTATCCCGTTGCGCTCTACGATCACGATGAGGGCAATGCCTTTTCGGGCGGGTTTGTGTACACAGGATCGGAAATCCCTCTGCTGAAGGGTAAATATATCTTCGGCGACATTGTAAACGGCCGGGTTTTCTACGTCGACAGCGATCAGTTACAGCTCGGCAAACAGGCACCTATTGAAGAGTTGCAGATCGCGGTAGGGGATAGCCTGACCACATTCCGGACGCTCACGGGCGCTCAGAAAGCGGATCTGCGTTTTGGCGTGGGACTCAACAACGTATTCTATCTGTACACCAAATCAGATGGCAAGATTTATAGAGTCAGGAATTGTCAACGCCAGTAGTGACTGTTTTCTTTTACCCTTCCAGCAGGAGGACTGGATGAGATACAGCTCAGTCTACGCAAAGAAGCCAATCCAGGCTTTTGCCTGAAGCAGAGCCTGGTCGTGGGGGAGGTCCGGAAAAAGAACCATCAGGTTGACGGCCGTTTGCTGCAGGGGCGTTAAGTGCTCAAGCTCGTCCGTATCGTGGGTAGTATGTAGTTGGGTCGTCATGGTGAGGGAGGGTCTTACACAAATGACCCCGAATCATGACAAATAGTTCGATACGGGTGTATATAATTTTTTAAGTTGTAAAAAAGGTGGCTCACCCCAACCCCCTGAAGGGGCTTAGCGCTGCTATCTCCAGAATCCTGGCCTGAGCGGAGCTAAGCCCCTTCAGGGGGTTGGGGTAACTCTTCAAGAATCACTCGCCACAACTAACAGCCAATTTATCGCGGTTCTGTTTTACCCGCGTTACAGAGAAATTTACTTGCTTTCGCCTTAAATCTGGTAAAAGCGCTACGTTGATGTCTTTTAGTAAACAGGGCGGTTTGTCCCGGGCGGAGAACGCTCTTTCGCGTGATTCGTCAGGAAGTCCAACCCGGCCCACCCAAGCATCTAGTAAATAATCGTATGGATCAATCTCGCAGAGAATTTATCAAAACAGCCGCTCTCGGTTCGGCCGGTGTCGCCATTGGGGGGCTGGCTAAAGGCATGACTGCCCGGAGTTACAACCGGATCATCGGGGCCAACGAGCGACTTCAGGTCGCCATTGCCGGGTTAGGCCGTCGGTTAGGGGCTTATTATGAGCCGATTGCTCTTAAGTCGAGCAACGTAGAACTGCTGTATCTCTGCGATGTTATGCAGAAACAGCGGGAGTCGGCTTTGCAGAAGTTTAGCAAACACATTGATTACAAGCCTAAGCTGGAGAATGACATTCGCAAAGTGCTGGCCGACAAGGACGTGGATGTGCTCATCAACGCTACTCCCGACCACTGGCACGCGCCGGGTACGTGGCTGGCCGTGCAGGCCGGTAAGCACGTGTACGTCGAGAAGCCGTGCAGCCACAACCCGCGTGAAGGCGAAATTCTGTCGATGCTGCCCAAAAAATACAACAAGGTGATCCAGATGGGTAACCAGCAGCGCTCGGCCGTTGAATCCATCGACCTGATGAAGCAGATTCACAGTGGCGCGATTGGACAGCCCTACAAAGCGGTGGCTTTTTACATTGCCAACCGCGGGGCGGTGCCCGTACCCAAAGCGGCTCCCGTACCCGACGGACTGGATTGGGAACTGTTTCAGGGCCCCGCTCCCCGGCAACCCTACCAGCACGACACCTGGGATTACAACTGGCACTGGTACGGCTGGACTTACGGCACGGCCGAAGCCGGGAATAACGGCACCCATGAGCTGGACGTGGCCCGCTGGGCGTTGCAGGTAGAACATCCCCAGCAGGTGAGCGTCGAAGCAGCCAAGCGTCATTTTGCCGACGACGGCTGGACGATGTACGATACGATGGATGCTACGTACCGGTATGCCGGTGATAAAATCATCAAATGGGAGTGTCAGTGCCGCAACGGCTACAAAACCTTTGGTTCTGACCGGGGCGTGATCATCTACGGCACCAACGGTTCGGCCTATGTAGACCGCGATGGCTACCGAATGTACAACCGCGAAGGCAAACTGACAAAAGAGCGCAAAGCCCAGGGCGCAGAAGCGGGTACGGCACTCGGCGGAGGGGGCGACATGACGACCCGCCACGTCGTAAACTTCTTCGAGGCCATTCGGGGCAAGGAGAAGCAGAACTCGCCGATCGAGGAGGGAGCCAAAAGTGTGCTGCTCTGTCACCTGGCCAACATCGCCTACCGTGCTAACAGTGATCTGGCCGTTGATGAGACGAACGGACATATTAAGGACAAGAAGGCTATGAAACTCTGGAGCCGCGATTACGAAAAAGGCTGGGAGCCTCCGGTCTTAACGTAGTGGGTTGCTGAAGTGTATTATCATGAATGTATGCAAACCAGAACGAGCGTCGTTTGCCGAATGCATTGGTAAGGCTCGCGATGGTTTGCATACGTCTGTACAGACAAACTTCGTTTCCCAGAGAAGTAGCCTCATACTGCCCCTGGACCAACCTTTTCGCCACTCAGCGTACAAGCTCCTGACTGGAATGACCCGGCTGTGTAATGCGGTATACGGTCGATATTGCGTGCATTTAGTTTAAACATACCCGATGAAACTACTGATTGCTGCTTTTTTTAGTGCCTCGCTGGCGTTTGTTCAGCCCAGTATGGCCCAATCAACTTCAACCCGGACGGATGGAACCTCATCCATTCAACTCATTCCCCAGCCGGTGGAGGTTACCCCACAGACCGGCCAGTTTCGGCTGACAAAGGCCAGCACCATTACGTACGACGGACAGGCCGCCGAATCCGTTGCCGGGCAACTGGCCCAGTTCCTGAACCGATCGACGGGCTTCACACTGCGTCCCCGCGCCGGTAAGGCGGGCAGTGTTCACCTGCAGATCAACGCGCAGCCCAACGAAACCCTTGGCCGCGAAGGGTATACCCTGAACGTAACACCGAAGGGCGTAACCATTTCGGCTAACCAGCCCGCCGGGTTGTTCTATGGAATGCAGTCGCTGTTGCAGTTATTCCCCAAAGAAATTGAAAACCCGAACGTAGCGTCGGCGGTTTGGGCGGCTCCGGCCGTGCGCATCACGGATTATCCACGGTTTGGCTGGCGGGGCATCATGCTCGATGTCAGCCGTAATTTCTTCACCAAAGAAGATGTCAAGCAGTACATCGATCAGATGGCCCGCTACAAATTCAATACGTTCCATTGGCACCTGACCGATGATAACGGCTGGCGGATCGAAATCAAGTCACTGCCTAAACTGACGCAGGTAGGGGCCTGGCGCGTGGCTCGTAGCGGCCACTTCGGCGACCGTGCCGAGCCGAAGCCGGGCGAACCGACGCCCGTTGGCGGTTTCTACACGCAGGACGACATCCGCGAGATCGTTCGCTACGCTCAGGAACGTAACGTAACGATTGTGCCCGAGATCGACGTACCGGGCCACAGCATGGCTGCCCTTGCCGCTTATCCCGAACTGAGCTGTACCAAACAGCAGGTAAGTGTGAACCCCGGCACACCGTTTTCAGAGTGGTACGGCAATGGTACGTTCCGCATGAAGGTCGAGAACACGCTCAACCCCTCCGACGAGAAGGTGTATGAGTTCCTGGATAAAGTCTTCACCGAAGTGGCCCAGTTGTTTCCGAACCAATACATCCACGTCGGGGGTGACGAGTGCTACAAGGGCTACTGGGCGAACGATCCCGGCTGTCAGGCGCTGATGAAGAAGCTCGGCATTCGGCACGTTGAAGACCTGCAGGGGTATTTTATGAACCGCGTGGAGAAAATTCTGACCGCCAAAGGCAAAAAGCTGCTCGGCTGGGATGAAATTCTGGAAGGCGGTATCTCGCCGGGGGCAACGGTGATGAGCTGGCGGGGTGTCAAAGGGGGAATTGAAGCTGCGGAAATGGGCCACGACGTTGTGATGACCCCAACCACCTTTGCGTACCTCGACTACGTGCAGGGCGAACCGACCATCGACCCGCCGATCTATGCCAACCTGCGCCTGAAAAAATGCTATGGTTTTGAGCCGGTTCCGGCCGGGGTAGACGCCAAACATATTCTGGGTGGACAAGGTAACCTCTGGACGGAGCAGATTCCGACGCTGCGCCACGCCCAGTACATGACCTGGCCGCGGGGATGGGCGCTGGCTGAGGTGTATTGGTCGCCGGCAGCCGCAAAAAACTGGGATCGGTTCGTATCGCGTATGGAGAGCCACTTCGAGCGGGCCGATCAGGCTGGAATTCGCGTTTCGCGGGCAATCTACGATCCAATCATCCGGACCCGTCAGAACGGCGAGAAACTGATGCTGGAGATGGAAACCGAAGTGCCGGGCATTGAACTCCGTTACTCGTTTGACGATACGATGCCGGATATGCTCTCGTCCCAGTATACGCAGCCGATCGAACTGCCCGACGGCCCCATTACGCTCCGGGTGCAGCCGTATCGAAACGGCCAGCCGATTGGGCACTTCATTACGTTACCGCGCACGGCCCTGCAGCAGAGGCTGAACAAAGCCATGGGCATGTTTTAGGTGGTGGGCATTCGCCGATAGATGCGGGGTAGGCCAACGATCGACTCGACGTGTTCGAGCCGGACACCGGAATGGATGTAGATATACTTCCCGGTTGGATACGAAAACTCAAAAATGAGTCGTACGCTACGCGTTTCTGCTATGTGCTGTGCGTAAAGCAACCGCGACGTATCACTAACCGGAAGCGGAGGACGCAACGTAACCGGCTGCAAGGGCTGAGAATGGCCCGTAAGCAGTATCGCTAATGGGCCGCTGGTTTCGTCCAGGTTCAATGAGCGGAATTCGTCTAGGGTCATGATACGGTCAAGTGCTTAAAATTTTTTGTAAAATAATACGTATCTGTTTCAGGATGCACAATAAACCGATGATGGGCGCGTTATAGTGATACGTTGCCCGATTTGCCCCAGCCATTTCTATGCGCTGGGGCTTTTTCATGTAGTGGGCTATGGCTGCCCACCGCCAGCATCGGGCTGATTAGGTTGCAACCTCTCCTGCCTTTTATAGGCTAATCGCTGTCTGATTCGTGTTCATGAAACCTTACCTGCTGTGCTGGCTCATTATGTTCATTCCCTGTTCAGGTTTGGGGCAGCCTATTGCATCAGGTGTGTACGCATGGGACAAAGCGACCGTTGTACGGGGAACCGGGTTTGAAGAACGTACGCTGCTCAACGGTTCAACCAGAGGGTTTTCAACTATGACGGTTCAGGCGATTACGCTTGGAGCCAATCACCCCACCCAGCCCGATCAGCAACTGGACGAAGAAGCGATCCTTGTCGTTAAAGAAGGGCATCTGACCGTTACCCTTGAGCAGAAACGGCAGGTACTTGGCCCCGGCAGCGTTGTACTGATCATGCCCGGCGATTTTTTCCGGCTGGAAAATAAAACTGCACAGCCACTTACGTATTACCAGATCCGGCTGACCTCCAGCGAAGTGCCCGACCTTGATCTGTATCGGCTGATGGGCCAGTCGTTCTGGATTAACGGGCCGGAAGAAACGAATGCATCGGCAGAACGTAGTGAGGGGCGTCTTCTATTTGAAGGGCCAACGCTGATGACGAAGCGTATGCGGCTATACGTAACAACGCTCGATTCCGGGGCATCGACCCATTCGCACGCCGTTCATGCCGAGGCCGAACTGCTGATCGGGCTGGACAAAACAGCTAAGCTTAGCCTGGAGGGAGTGGTCCAATCGGCAAACCAGGGCGATGCGGTGTTTATTGCATCCAACGCGGAACATACCCTCCAAAACCGTGGATCGGTTGGATACACCTATCTGTCGATACGGTTTCACTAAGAAGGGCCCGGATTACACGTGGTACAGGAATCAGAAGGAATTACAGTAGATATTAATTTAGATGGATTTTTTAGGTATATCGAAAGAAGTAAACCCTTCGGCCATGAATACATTGCGCTGGCTTATACCCTTCCTTGCTATCACCTTGTTTATAAACGCGCCGAATTGCGCAGCTCAGACCGCTAGAGCGAAACCCGCGCCGGATACCGCCAGGGTGGATCGCGAATACGCCCTGGAATCAACCATGCTGGGCTATTTTGCCCCGAATGGTGCCCGCAACCCGACGCTGAAGGCCAATAAAGGCGACCGGGTCCGGATTACGGTCACCAACGGCGAGACCATGACCCACGACATCGTTCTGGAAAAACTTGGTATCAAAAGTAAAACCTTACAGGAGAAGGGCAGCAAAACCAGCATCACCTTCAAAGCCGATAAAAACGATACGTATTTCTGTTCAGTGCCGGGCCACCGGGCCGCTGGTATGGTCGGCAATGTTGAGATCGTCGAAGGCGTTATCTCCAACGAGACCATTGCCGGGCAACTGCCCATGAAAAACGGGCAACCGGTAAATCTTGGTTTTGAAACGGGCAGCCTGACCGACTGGACCGCTACGGGCGATGCCTTTACCAGTCCGCTCGTTAGCCAGGACCCGTCGCCAGTGCATGAGAAAGACATGATTATTGGCTTTGAGGGTAAGCACTTCCTGAGCAGTGGCGGAACGGCCAACTATAAACTGACTGGTACGTTAACCTCAGTGCCGTTTACCGTAACCCAGCCCTTTGCCGCCTTTAAGGTGTCGGGGGGAGCCTTGCAGGACACGCGGGTCGAGCTGGTGCAGGTCGGGACCAATAAGGTCATCTATACGGTCACCGGGCAGGGGCGGGCCACCTTGCAGCCGGTCGTGGTGGATCTCCAGCCGTATCAGCGCCAGGAGATCTTCATCCGGATTATCGACAACGAAACCGGCATTTCGCAGATTCCGTACATTCCCAACGACAAATGGGCGCACATCAATTTCGATGATTTTCGCTTTTACCCAACCCGCCCGAATTTTCCTAATGAACTGAAGCGGGAGGACATCATCATTCTGCCCCCGCTTGATCCGGTGCTCAACGCCGGGCTGTCGGGCGTTGAAGCGGCCAAAGCCATGACGCTGCCTAAAGGCTTTACCATTACGCTGGCAGCCGCCGAACCGGACGTAGTACGGCCAATCTGCTTCACCACCGATGCGCGTGGTCGGCTCTGGGTCGTTGAGGGGCATACGTACCCTGTTCCGGCACCCGAAGGGCAGGGCCGCGACCGAATTCTGATCTTTGAAGACACAAACGGCGACGGTACGCTCGACAAGCGCAAGGTGTTCATGGAAGGCCTGAATCTGGTCAGCGGTATGGAAGTGGGCATGGGTGGTGTGTGGCTCGGAGCGGCACCGTACCTGCTGTTCATTCCTGCCGACTTCAGGAATGACAAACCCCTTGGGCCCCCACAGAAACTGCTCGACGGCTGGGGCACGGACGATACGCACGAAACCCTGAACAGCCTGCGCTGGGGGCCTGACGGCTGGCTGTATGGTACGCATGGCGTCTTTACTCACTCTAACGTCGGGAAGCCGGGTGTACCAGCTTCCGAGCGGACCAAGCTTAACGCCGGTGTCTGGCGCTACCACCCGAGCACGAAGCAGTTTGAACTCTTTGCCGAAGGAACCAGTAACCCCTGGGGGCTCGATTTCAACGATTACGGCCATGCTTTCATTACGGCCTGCGTGATTCCGCACATGTACCACATGATTCAGGGTGGGCGCTACCAGCGGCAGGCGGGCAATCACTTCAACCCCTACACCTACGACGACATCAAGACGCACGCTGACCATCGGCACTGGGTCGGTGAGCGGGGGCCACACGCCGGCAACTTCCGATCGGCGTTGGCGGGGGGGGGACACGCCCATGCCGGAGCCATGATCTACCTGGGTAATAGCTGGCCGCAGGAGTACCGTAACGATATTTTCATGAACAACATCAACGGAGCCAAGCTCAATCAGGATCATCCGGTTCGGGAGGGGTCAGGCTATACCGTGACACATAAACCGGATTTTCTGGCGATGAACGATTCGTGGTCGCAGTGGCTCAACATGAAGTACGACGCCAGTGGGTCGGTCTGGGCCATCGACTGGTACGACAAAAACCAGTGCCACAGCTCGAATCCGGATGTGCACAACAAGACCATGGGCCGCATCTTCAAGATCACCCACGAGAACGACAAGTGGGTGCAGGTTGACCTGACGAAAGCATCGGATAAAGAGCTGGTCAATTACCAATTGCACCCGAACGAGTGGTACGTACGGCAGGCCCGAACGATCTTGCAGGAGCGGGGACCAAACAAAAAGGTCCACAAAGCGCTGAAGGAAATGCTGGCCAAAAATCCAGATGCTACCCGTAAGCTGCGGGCGCTGTGGGCACTTCACGTGACGCAGGGCTTGACCGAAAAGGAACTGACGGCGCTGTTGTCGGATGAGAGTGAGTACGTCAGAAGCTGGGCCATCCAGCTTCTGGCCGAAGACAAAACCGTATCGCCGGAGACACTGAAACGCCTTGTTGAGCTGGCGCAAAACGACCGGTCGGCCCTGGTACGGCTGTATCTGACATCGGCGATGCAACGGATCGATCCGGCCCAGCGGTGGGACGTACTAGATGCCCTCGTTCAGAAGGTGGAGAACAAGGACGACCACAACCTGCCCCTCATGCTGTGGTATGCCGCCGAACCTCTAGCTGCCATTGACATGAAGCGGGCGCTGGCGCTGGCTCAGAAATCAAAAATGCCGAAGCACCTGCCGTACACCATTCAACGGGTAGCTGCCATTGGCACCGACGAAGCCAAAAAGTTGCTGCGGGAGTTGAACGAGCGTGTCGGTAAGCTGGAGCATTCGCACCAGAACCACGAAATTCAGATGGTGCTGGCGAAGGCGTTAAACGAGTAAACAACACCCCCAATCCAATCCCCTAAAGGGGGCTGAACCATCCGGATCAAAAGCCTCCTTTAGGGGGTTGGGGGTTAAAGCAATCGGCGAATCAGAACTATGAAAATCAACGTAGCAAACCGACATTTGGTAAGTAGCCTGCTGTTTTTAGGCTGTATCGCAAACGCCTACAGCCAGGACAAAGCCCTGCTCAAAGTACGGCAGCAGCAGGCCGAGAAAGCGGCTTCCAGCGAACGGGCACCCGCAAAGCCTTTTGTGCCGACAGCTGATTTCAAAAAGACCAAACTAACCGGCGATTTCCTTTCCGAAGGCGTAGCCGTGGCCGATCTGAACAAGGATGGCCGCCTGGACATCGTAGCCGGTTATTACTGGTTCGAAGCGCCTAACTGGACCCGGCACGAGATGGCTCCATCCCGTACGTTCGACCCGCGCAAGGAGTACAGCAATTCGTTCCTTAACCTCGGGATGGACGTAAATCAGGACGGCTGGGATGATGTGGTCATCATCGACTATCCTGGTAAGCCCGGCTTCTGGTTCGAAAACCCGAAAGGAAAATCGTCGGGCGAATGGACGAAACACATCTTGGCTGACTCGGTCGGTATCGCCAACGAATCGCCGAATTTTGTGGATATCGACGGTGATGGTCGGCTCGACATCCTGTGCGCCGACAAAGCCAGAAAGCAGATCGTCTGGCTGAAATCTCCCTCAAAACCTGGCCAAACCGAGTGGAAACGCTTTGCGCTGAGCAAGGAGAATGTACCCGGTACGGAGATGTTCTCGCATGGCATCGGCTACGGTGATGTCAACAAAGACGGCTTCAACGATGTGGTAATCCGGGAGGGGTGGTTCAAGGGAACCGCCGATAAAACCGGCGGCAACTGGGCGTTTCATCCGGCTAATCTGGGTGAGCCCTGTTCGCACATGCAGGTCCTGGACGTAAACGGTGACGGTAAAAACGACGTCGTGAGTGCGTCGGCACATGCACTGGGCGTCTGGTGGCACGAGCAGGTTGCCGACGAGCAGGGGAATATTAATTTCCGCACTCACCAGATGAGCAACACGACCGCTCAAACCCATGCTACGATCATGGTCGATCTGAACGGCGACGGACGTAAGGACATGATTACGGGCAAGCGTTTTCTCGCTCACAACGGTCACGACCCCGGCGACAGCGATCCACCCATCCTGATGTGGTTTGAGTTCACGCCCGGCAAAGCACCCTATTACAAAGAGCACGTTATCGACAACGATTCCGGTGTAGGGCTTAACATTGTGGCGCAGGATATGAACCGCGACGGAAAAACGGACATCGTCGTGGCAAACAAGAACGGCGTTTACCTGTTCGAGAACCGGATGGAGTAAGGAGCTTACACCAGTTTACGATGGCTTCGGCGTAGAACAACCGACTGCCCTTTAGAGCGTTTGGGGTGAGCTGTGCTGCCGTCGGTACTGGCTGGGAGGCAGGCCAAGCTGGTGTTTGAAGTGCTTGCTGAAATTGGCCCAGTTGTGAAACCCACTTTCAAAACAAACTTGCGTAACAGGCAGGTTGGTGGTCGTCAGGAGCTTGCAGGCATGCGCCAGCCGAATCTCGGTCAGGAATTGCACGTAGCTCTTTTTCGTGCTTTTTCGGAAATATTGACAAAAGGCTGAGACACTGCGGTGGGTCAGCGTAGCGACGTCTTCCAACCGGATCTTCTGTTGAAAGTGAGCCATGGTGTATTCCATAACCGTATGAATTTGAGCCTGGTCGGTAGTTGAATACGTCAGTACCGGCGACTGATTAATGAGCACGTAGTCGCTGGATTGGCTGATCTGATGCAGGCAATCGAGCAAAGTTGCCAGTTGCGCAAAGCCCCGCTGCTGCTCGATACTACGTAGCTGTCCGGCAATCTGCCGACGAAGCTCGCCCTGTAGGCGAAGCCCCTGCACGGAAAAATCCAGCAGGGTTCTGATGGCGTCCATCTCGGGCAATTCCAGAAATGCCTGCCCCCAGAAGTCTTTTGTAAAATGCACCACCATCGAAGCCCCGGTGGGGTGCGTGTCGGCCTTCCGAAACCAATGCGGTAAGTTTTCGCCCAGCAGGTACACATCGTCGGTGTGGTACTCAATCAGGGCGTCGCCGATGAAGGCCGTACCATAGCTCTCAGTCATCAACACCAGTTCAATTTCAATATGCTGATGCCAGGGCGTTTCAAAGTATGGGGTGCGGTACGTCCGCGCTACGAACGACGATGCATGATCCAGTGGTAGCTTCTGAATAAGGGTTTTCATGCGCTATCTTTAGTAAATAACCTCCACATGCTATAAATCGGCTAAATATAACGGATAAAGTTGCGATAAAAGTGGTGGTGCTGCTTAATCGGCGTGATTTCCTTTGTGTAGATTTTACCAGGAGTTTATTGTCTCGTTTAACGCCCGACGCGGCATCCCTTACCATGGAAAAAAACATCACGGCAGCCGAGAAAGCGGCTTATCAACAGGACGGTTATCTCATCAAACGCGGGCTTTTCAGCCAGGCGGAAATTGGTGTGTTATACGGATTAGCCACTGACGACACCGTAACGGGGCATTCGATGGACCTGACCGACACCGAAGGCCGGGCCACTAAACTGACGCTGTGGTTTACGCCCGGCGATGATTCATTCGGGCTGATGTCGCGCTCCGAGCGCCTGGTTAACGCCGTCCGGATGCTGCTGGGACCTGAAGGCGAGGTGTGTCATTTCCATTCCAAGGTGATGCAGAAAGAACCCCAAACGGGTGGCGCCTGGGAGTGGCACCAGGACTACGGCTACTGGTACAAGAACGGGTTCCTATATTCCGAAGCGATGATCTCGGTCATGGTGGCTCTGACCGAAGCGACGGTCGAAAACGGCTGTTTGCAGGTGCTGGCCGGTACGCACAAGATGCAGCGCTTTGAGCATAGCTTTGTCGGGGAGCAGCAAGGGGCCGATCATCCCTTCGTAGAGGAAGCCAGTAAGCGGAGTGAACTCGTGTACGTAACGCTTCAGCCGGGAGATGTGCTGTTCTTTCATTCAAACCTGTTGCACCGCTCGGACGCTAACCGCTCCGACAAGCCCCGCTGGTCGATCATTTCGGCGTATAACCTGAGCTACAACGTACCGTTCCGTGAGAAACACCTGTCCTGCATCACGCCGATCAAGGTTGTGCCCGACGAGGCTCTGCTGGAAAGTGGTGTGCAGAAGCTCTCGGAGGCTGACTTCCTGGCGAAAGAACAGGAGATTACGCTCAATGTTCAGTAGCACTCCTCGGAGTAAAATGCGCTGTTTGCCATGTACCCTTGACCGTATCGTTTATGATAATTCAATTTTTTTGCCCTCGCTGGGGGAGTGAAGCATTGTCCTGGCCGGTTTTCTGCCGACAGGCGAAAGCCGCCGGCTACGATGGAGTGGAGGCCGAAATTCCGTTTTTGGAAGCTGAGCGGGCCGAGATGCTGGACGCCCTGGCTGGGTCGGGCTTGTTGATGATCGGGCAGTATTACCAATCGTTTGAACGGGATTTCGACCAGCACGCCCGCCAATATGAACACTACCTTACGCACCTGGCGTCGGCCCGGCCCCTGTTCATTAACGCGCAGACGGGTAAGGATTACTTTACACCCGAACAGAATTCTATTTTGTTTGGAATAGCCGCCGATAGGGAAGCGGCCACCGGCATACCTATTTATCACGAGACACACCGCAACAAAGCCCTGTTTGCCGCCCACGTTGCCCGGCACTATTTCGATCGATTGCCCGCCCTAAAAATCACCGCCGATTTTTCACACTGGTGCTGCGTATCGGAATCGCTGCTGGAGCAGCAACCCGAAGCGGTGGCGCTGGCCTGCGAGCGGGCGTATCACATCCACTCCCGCGTAGGGCATCCGCAGGGGCCACAGGTTTCGGACCCGCGCCTGCCGGAGTGGAAACAGGCCCTCGATACGCACCTGAGCTGGTGGGATGCCATTGTGGTCCGGCGCAGGGCCGAAGGAGCCGAGCGGCTCACGATCAACACGGAGTTTGGGCCTGCTCCCTACCTGCCAACCATTCCCTTTACGAACATGCCGATCGCCAGCCAGTGGGATATCAACGTATCGATGCTGCACCTGCTGAAACAGCGCTATGCCACCGAAACCTACGTACCGACCTACAACGGAGAGGTAGATGTGGAGGATGAGCCACGGAACTTAATGGAAGAAGATTGATTTCAGAGAACCAAAACAAAGCCTACGCAGCGTCTACGACTCTGCCTGCTCGGTGTCTGTGGTGTCTCTAGGCCGTTTCTTTCGCTTTCGGAGCGCATCGTTCAGAATGTATTCAATCTGGCCGTTTACGCTCCGGAACTCTTCCTGGGCCCATTTTTCGAGTTCTTTCAACGTATCCGGATTGATCCGCAGCACGAACGCTTTCTTTTCATTCGCCATAAAATAGTCAAGGCAACATCGGCCGGTGAGTCGACTGATAACTTATCGCTGACTCACCGGCCGACCGGCTAGGTGTACAAAGACCCCGTGTTAACGACTGGACTCACTGATTTTTCGCCACAAAGGACAACCAGCAAGTTACTAACCATCGCGGCTTTTCGCTCCTCATCCAACTGCACTACGTCTTTTTCGGCCAGCCGGGCCAGCGCCATCTCGACCATCCCAACGGCCCCCTCCACGATCTGTTTCCGGGCCGACACGACGGCCGTGGCCTGCTGACGCTGCAGCATCGCTCCGGCAATTTCGGGTGCGTAGGCCAGGTGGCTGATCCGGGCTTCTACTACGTCTACCCCAGCGCGCTCCAGCCGGGCGTTCAGCTCCTGCTCCAGAAACTGGTTGATCAGGCCGGTATTGTCGCGTAGGGTAACCGTTTCGTGCTCATCTTCCATGTTGTCGTACGCGTGCGAACTGGCTAAAAACCGGACGGCCGCTTCCGACTGAATCTGCACGAACAACTGGTAATTATCCACCTCAAACAACGCCTTGGCCGTATCCGTCACCCGCCAGACCACTACGGCCGCGATCTCGATCGGGTTGCCCATCTTATCGTTCACTTTAATGGTTTGGCCGTTCAGGTTGCGGGCGCGCAGGCTGATTTTGGTTTTACTATACAACGGATTCACCCAACGCAATCCGTTTTGTTTCATCGTGCCGACATAGTCGCCAAAGAGCGTAGCGGCTATGGCTTCGTTAGGATTGATAACCGTAATGCCCATCAGGATAATGAGGGAAACGATAAGCGTAGGAACGGCCAGCCCGATGGCTCCCCTGACAAACAAAAAGGCTGACGAAATAAGCAGCATCAGGCCAATCAGTAACAGCAGGTAGCCTGATAGAGAGGTAAGTGGTTTTTCATTCATGGTGTTTTTGATATCATATTGATAGCACAATACTACTATAAGTGGCTTGATTTTCAATGGAAATCTACACGAACGGTAAGTTTGGACGAAAAGATTGAAACAGAACCGGTTGAATTGGCAGGAGCAAGGCTTCTGGGATCCCCGGCCATCAGTAAAAAGCGCGGCTGTCTTTCTTCTTGTCATGCCATTATGGCGCAGTCGCCTTTCCTAAACCAGCATTCGTTTTATGTTGACTCGTTTTCTATGGACACCCGCTTGCCTGGCTGTTTCTGTACTGGCCATTGCGCAGCCCAACCCGGAAAAGCCAGACCTGCGGCAGGGAGCTTATTACACCGAAGCGCAGGGAGCCGAAAAACTGCAGGAAACGGCCCAGACTTACCACGACCGGGCGGGTTGGGAAAAACGAGCCGCGCTGATTCGGCAGGGTATTCGCGAGGGTATGGCACTTGACGCTCAACCAGCCATGGCTCCGCTCAAACCCATTCGCCATAGCGTACGGCAGATGAACGGGTACACCGTAGAAAACGTAGCGTTTGAGAGCTTGCCCGGGTTTTTTGTGACGGGGAATCTGTACCGGCCCACCGGGACGAGGGGCAAACGGGCGGCTGTTCTGTGTACGCACGGGCACCTTTCTAGTCTGGATGCTCGCTACCGCGAGTACGTTCAGCAGCGGTGCGCTACGCTGGCCCGCATGGGAGCCATGGTGTTTACCTTCGACATGATTGGCTACGGCGATTCCAGGCAGTGCAGCCATAAACTGCCCAAAGCCCTGACCTTACAGACAATCAACAGCAGGCGGGCGCTGGATTTCCTGCTGAGTCTTCCGGAGGTCGATAGCAGCCGGGTTGGCGTAACGGGCGAATCGGGGGGAGGCACGCAGACGTTCCTGCTGACGGCCCTCGATCCGCGGGTGAAGGTTGCGGCTCCGGTCGTGATGGTATCTGCGCACTTCTTCGGCGGCTGCACCTGCGAAAGCGGTATGCCCATTCACAAACGCCCAACCCACGAAACCAGCAATGCCGAAATTGCCGCGCTGGCGGCCCCGCGGCCTTTGCTGCTGGTTTCGGATGGGAAAGACTGGACGAAGAACACCCCGCAGGTTGAGTTTCCGTACATTCAGAACGTATACCGGCTATATGGCGCATCGGAGCGGGTAGAGAATGTTCACCTGCCCGACGAAGGGCATGATTATGGACCTAACAAACGGGATGCGGCCTACCGGTTTCTGGCCAAACACCTGCAACTGGATCTGGGCCGGGTACTGAAGAACGGGCGGATTGATGAAAGCTCGAATACCATTCTGGAGCCTGCTGCGTTGCAGGTCTTTACGGCGGAGCATCCCCTACCAGCCCGGGCCGTTCAGGGCGACGAGGCTGTTATGTCGCTGCTTCGGTAGTTAAGGTGCTGATGGGCGTGGGCTGTTCAACCCGCCGACCTAGCCACCAGAAGCCGGCGGCCGCCAGTAAACCCAGGGCTGTCACGGCGAACCACAACGCGCCAAAACTGGCGTGTGTAACCACCTGCGAGCCAAAGGCCGGGGCTGCGGTTTGGGCAAAGGCCCAGCCCATGGAGTACAGCGCCAGATACTCCCCCCGGTTGACCGTACCGGCACGCTCAACAGCGAACGATAGCATAAACGGCAGGGCCAGCATCTCGCCGATGGTATTGATCACTACTGAAACGACCGCAATGCCCGGCCAGTTCGTGACGTTCAGAATGAAAAAGGAACTGGCTATGAGCGATACGCCCACGGCGATAATTGCGGATTTCTGCCGTATGCTTTGCTCCAGCCGGTAAATCAGCGCCATCTCCACGCATACGATCAGGATACCGTTGAGCGCCATCAGCAGACCGATCTGGGCTTCACTCAAACCGAGCGTCTGTTTAAAATATAGGGGTTGCTGCGAGAAGAACTGCATGAACACCAGGCCGTTGAGAGCACACAGGCAAACAAACAGCACAAATGGAACGTCGCGGTACGGCGACATGACCGGTACCGGTTCCTGGCCCGGCTGAGCCTGGGAGGTTGTTTGGGGCGGTACGGGCAGAAACCCCCACAGCACCAGGCCGGCTACGATGCATGTCAACCCGTCGGCCCAGAACAACAGGCTGTAATTGACGCTGGCCAGCAGTCCGCCCAAACCGCCACCCACGGCCCAGCCGAGGTTGATCGCCAGTCGGTTCAGCGAAAAGGCGCGGGTGCGGTTGTCGGCTTCGCTGTAGTGGGCAATGGCCGCCTGATTGGCCGGACGGAACGCATCGCCCAGCAGCGTAAATGTGAACACGCTCGCGCAGAGCCAGTAAAAATCCGTAACGAACTGAAGCCCCAGCAGGAAGACCCCACTGAACAGCAGACTGAAAAGCTGGGTATGGTAGAACCCGAACCGATCCGTCAGCCGACCGCCGAGGAAGGTACCAACAAAAGCGCCCATCCCGTAAATAGCCATGACTATACCTGTATCGGTCAGGCTGTAGTGCAGATGCTGGGTTAAGTAAAGCGTCAGAAACGGCAGCACCATCGTACCGCAGCGGTTGATGAGCATCACCCCCGCCAGCAGCCAGATCGATGGTGAAAGACCCTGGTAGGCATTCCGGTAAAGACGTAGCGTTTGTTGTACCATACCGCAAAGGTCGGGGGTTGGGCAGCAACAAAAAAGCTTCGCGGCTTCTGGACTTTCTGAACGGTATTATTTTTTGATTGCCAGCCGGGCAGCATACGTTTAGGCACCGTCGGCGAAGATTTTCTTATCGGTAATCAGAGAACGGTGCTCCTCCAGAAATGCCTTGAACAGCCGAATTTCTTCGATTTGTTTCTCGATTGGGTGGGTCAGGGCGTAGCTTTCGACGTACACATCCGTGAAGTCGGTGATGACGTACTCCATCAATTTGATGCCCCGGCGCTTAAGCGCATGGAGGTACAGATTCTGGTGGTTATGGACGTAGCGGTTGGCCTGGTACGACGCCGTCGTTTTGATGTCGACGGCCTTGAATTTACCGATCAGGTCGACGTAGCCATAAAACAATACATCGTCAATCTCCCACTGGCAGTACACCTGCGTATCAACAATCGGGCGGGGGAGCAGTTTACGCACTTTACGTAAAATCTCCGGATCGAAGCGGTCTTCGTTTTCGCCTTTAACGACCGCTTCTTCAAAGGAAATACCGCGTTCCTGCGCTTCGGTGGTGGGTGTCGGCACCCGATTAATGGTGTCGATCAATGCCTGAACGGATAAATTTCCCCCGCTGACGTAGCGCGAGAACACGTTCAGCAGCGTTGGGTAGAAGCGGTATTTGATCATGGCTTTCAGGTTCGTGGTTTGTAGTTAGTGGTTTATGGTTCGTAGTTAAACCGGGCGGAGCAACTATGAACCAAAAACCACTAACTACAAACCACGAACCAAGAACTTAGTTTCTAACCACCAGCAGCACCCCACCAATGATGAGGGCCAGGCCGAGCAACCGCCAGCCATTAACCGGATGCACCGTGAAGCCCAGCATACCGTAGTGGTCGAGGATAACGGCAGCGAGTAGCTGCCCTGCCACGCTGAGACTCACCAGGTTGGCCGTACCGATGCGCGGCACCGACACGATCACTGTCGTTACGTACACGGCACCGATGAGACCACCGGTCCATTTCCACCAGCTAACCTGACGGACGGTTTCGGGAGTTGGCAGTGGTCCGCCCGTAAGCAACTGAGTCAGTACGAGGGTCAGAAAGCCGGAACCAAAGGAGATGGCAGCCGCCAGCACCGGGTTTCCCATCATATATCGGAGATTGGCATTCACACCGGCCTGAACCGTAACGGCAATGCCGGTCAGGAAGGCAAGCAGCAAAAAGAAATACGTCATAGTCTGAGCAGAACAATCGTGCTGCAAAGGTAGGCGTCCAACGCGGTGTACCTGTGTGCTGAGGGTATCTTTTCTGGGAGAGGGTGGGTATGAACAGGTAATTACTGTAACTTCGTTTAGCGACCGAAGTAGTACAGAAAAAGTGCGGCCGAACCCAACACTGCCCGGCCGCAACCCGTCTTACTAACCTATGATACTATAGAAAACCAGTTTGTCGAAAATCTACTTATTAAGTTGTTGCTGGCTTAATAACAGGAACATTTCGGCTGCGTGCCAGGTATGCGGGAAGGCCAGCTTCTGCTTCACCAGATCGCGTTCCAGTACGGTCAGGCTGGGATAATGCGCAGCGCTGGCCTGCTGCTCCCAACTCAGTGGATAGTCGAGGCTGCCGACCATCCCCCGTTTTTCCGAAGCGCCGGACTGCCCATAAAAATTGTCTTCGGCCCAGACCAGATACGGGTAGTTTCGGCCCGTTTCATCATCAAATTTTTTGCCCGCTACGTGCTGGTCTCTGTACGCCCACCAGACCAGGGCCGAATAGGTGTCGTACTGCGCCGGGATGACATACGGATCGGGGAGGTTCAGGGCCTTCAGGCCGTATTTCAGCCACTTGGTCTGAAACACCGGATGCTCGGCATAGTCCGTCCTGCCGACGATGTGGGTGTCTTTCGTAAACCGCCTGACGGAGTCCAGTACCATAGCAACGGCCGGGTGGCTTTTGTCGGAAACGAGCGAGATCAGAAAGAGCACCTGCCCCAGGTTGTCGGCTTCGGCAATGCCGCGATTGTTACGGTCGAACGGGTCGCGAATGGCCATAATCCAGTCGCGGATCAGGGATAGATTGTCCGTTGCACGCAGCACCATCGCCATCAGCGCAGCATCGCGGAACCACGGCCGTGCGTAGACCAGAAAGTTGGGCACCGGCCGACCGTTGATTACGTTGATGAGTAGTTCCTGGTGCAGTACCCGCAGCACCGGGCCATATGCCTTGTCGGCAAAGGTCGGCAGGTTAACCCGGCTTCGGGTGCCTGGAATCAGTTTGGGGCGCTTATCGGGTTGTAAAATCCAAACCCCGTTTTCGTCCTCCCGAATCTGAATGGTCCGCGACTGAGGAGGTGTTTCGCCGGCCAGCGTCAGTTGTACCAGGTATTCTGACGGGACGATGACCTCCCGCTCGACCCGCCACTGCTCTTCAATGTTGCCCGTGAGTGCGTTCAGCAGCCGACCGTTGCGGTAGATCAGCTTGAGCCGGTCGCCCATACCAAACAGAAAGAACTTCAGATCGGGCAGATCTCGGTGGTTTGGGTGCTCCTGCCGGAGTTGCGTTAAAGTTGTTTGGTAGCGTTTGAGGGCCTCCTCCGGTTCCGGATGAAACGCCGGGGGGACGGGCTTCTGTGCATAGGCCCAGGCGGGGAGCAGCCAGAAAAGCAGGTAGCCGATGCGCACAGCGAGTTGATAGTTAGGTGATGAGTGGAGATACCACAAAAATATCCGGCAAACTAGTTTGCACAAGCGCTGAGCCGGTTAATACTTTACACGGGGCACCTGGGTGTAAAATGGCCTAAAAAACAAAAACCGCAAGCCACGTAATGACTTGCGGTGTCGTGTGCGTTTTGAAGGCTGACGAACCCGGCTGCTCTTGACAGCGATTGGTCAGGCAATCCAGGTAAATTGATAGTCTAACGCCGGCAATTTAGTCCGTTCGGCAATCCGGCGCAGGCGGTCGGGCAGGGCCATCAGGTAGTCGCGGGCACGCTGACCGGCGTCGCTCAGGTCTTCAATGTAGGCAATTTGCCATTCGGTCAGCAGCGAATCCAGAATATTGATGTAGTCATAAGTCGTATAAACGCCCAGCCGCTGGGCTGCGTCGGAGAAATGCGAGAACGTCTGCCCGATCTGAACGCCTGTTTCGCGCAGGAAGTGAGCGGGCATCACAATCTTTTTGCGCATCATATCTTCGAACGCCAGCATCATGCCCGTTGGATCGATCTCGAAAATCTGGCTGACGAAGGTTTTGTAGGCTTTCGCGTGGCGCATCTCATCGGAGGCAATCACCCCGCACATTTTGGAAAGCTGGACGTTACCCGCCTGTTTGGCCAGGGTAGCGGTCCGGCGGTGCGAAATGTTGGTTGCCAGTTCCTGAAACGAGGTATACACGAAGTTGCGGTACGGATCGCGGCCCGTCTGAATATCAAAGCCGTCGGCGATGAGATACTGCGTCGATACATCCATGGCCCGCATGTTTACCCGACCCGACAGGTACAGGTATTTGTTCAGCAGGTCGCCGTGGCGGTTTTCTTCGGCTGTCCAGTTGCGGACCCACTTCGTCCAGGCGCTGGGTGCGTGCTGATCGATGCCCGTTACGTCCATCAGCCAGGATTCGTACGTGGGCAGGGCTTCTTCCGTAATAGTATCGCCGACCAAAACGGCAATGTGATCGTACGGAAGTTCTTTGGCGCTTTCCCGGAGCATTTTAACTTCGTCCAGGAAATTTTCCTGCGTAGCATCAGGCAGCAGATCAGCCGGCTGCCAGTGCTCTTCGACCGGTTTGAGGAATTCAGCCATGATTGCATCAAGCTTTTCCTCGATGTATCGCATAACCTCCAAACGTACGTCAGATAGTACCATAATTCTTTCGAAGTGGGCGTAGTATTTTTGATAACAAGGCACAAAATACGCAATTTTAACCGACATCCACCCGAATAATAAACGACGGATCGGCGATCTGGTTTCTGTTTTTTTCGTATTTATTCCGTTTGACCCCCTCAGGTACTCTCATTTGTACCGTGAAGGTTGTATTAGATTGTTGCCGAAAGGCCATGTAAGCGGAGCATTTGCTTATTTTTGAGAAAAAATGCCGGATGAAGAAGCTGCTGGATTACGTGCTGAGTAGTTTGTACGTATTGTATTTCGGGTTGTTGTTAGTGGTCTTTCACCTGATTCAGGTCGTCTGTTTTCATGGGTTTGGTAAGCGGGCTCACAAGAAATCCGTCGATGTCTTCAATTTTTTCATCACCTATGGCTGGCTGCTGACCGGGACGCGGGTCCATTTCCGGCAGCAAACCGAGTTACCCACCGACCGGCCGATCATCTTCGTGGCCAATCACCAGAGTATGTTCGATATTCCGCCGATCATCTGGTTTCTCCGTAAATACACGCCCATTTTCATTTCAAAGATTGAGCTGGCCAGAGGTATCCCGAGCATATCCTACAACCTGCGGAAAAGCGGGGCCGCACTCATCGACCGGAAAGACGCCAAACAATCGATCGTCGAAATCAGCCGGCTGGGTAAATTGATCAAGGAGCACAATCACTCGGCCGTGATTTTCCCCGAAGGTACCCGTACGGCCAAAGGACTGATGCGACCGTTTGCGGTAGGGGGCATCGCGACCCTGCTCAAACGAGCCCCCAATGCGCTGATCGTGCCGGTGGCTATTCAGGGAACAGGCCGGTTTACACCCAAGGGGTTGTTTCCGCTCACGTCGTTTTCGTCGCTGTCGTGGACAGTGCTGCCCGGGATCGAACCGGTCGGCCAGACACCCGAGGCCGCAGTACAGCAGGCTCAGGACGCTATCCGGGCGGTTGTGGAAGGACCACAAAGTAGCCTGGCCGTTACGCAGTAACAGGACAAAAGCCTGACCGGAAAACAGGGCATGGAAACGGTTACGGGGGCCTGGGGAGCGTACCAAAGTAGAATGAAATGACCTGTGTTCTTTAAGAAGCGTATGCTATACCTTTCTTTAGTTGTATGAACCAGGAAACAAGCCGTCGCGATTTTCTGAAGACAACCGGCTTGACAATGGCGGGACTGGGGTTGATGCCGACTGCGGAAAGCCAGACCACCAAAATCCTCAACAAACCCAGGCAGGTAGAGTTGGCCATCGCCACCATTACCTGCGACGGGTTCGGCGACGAAAACTTCGAAAAAGCCTTCGCCATTATTCCCAAACTGCCGTTTAAGAACGTCGAATTCAACTGTTGGTACGGCCGTAACCTCACGCCCAATGGTATCCGGAGCATCAGGGAGCGATGCCAGCAGCACAAGTTGACGCCCATCTGCGTGCAGGGCAGCTCATTCGGGGCGTCTGGCAATGTTATCAAGGACGTAACGCATAAGCTCTGGAACATGGAAGCGGCCCGGCAACTGGGTTGCCAACGCGTGAAGTTCACCGGAGCCAAACGCGGAACAGAGGGTGGGCTGGATGCGATCATCAGTGTATTGAAAGAGCTGGCCCCGGCGGCCGAAGACATGGATATGCTGATTCTGCTGGAAAACCACGCGAACAACAACCTCGAAAACTTGGATGACTACGACCGGATTTTCAGCGCTATTGATTCGCCGAAGATTGGTATGTGTATGGACAATGCCCATTTCGACGGTGCCAACGTGGACCTGATGGCGGTAGTTGACCGGTTCCATTCGAAGATTCTGCACATCGATCTGAAAGACACCGAGCGTAAGGGCATTCACAAAGTGGTACGCTACGGTGAAGGCGTGACCGATAATGCCGGGGTGGTCGAAAAAATGCTGGCTCACGGCTATAAAGGGTACCTGCTGATTGAAATGGCACCCCCGCAGAACCCGCAGACGCTGGAACAGGATTTACAAAAGGCCTACGATCTCTTCCACAAGTACGAACGGTAGGGATATGATCACGGACAAGCTCACCCACATCAGCTTTCGTCGTTTTATTAGCTGGGTTTCCGTTGGCGTTATCAGTGCTGGTCTGCTGTTCGCTTTCCGTCAGCAACCGGTTGGCACCGACCAGCCGCGGGTGCTGGACAACCGGCTGGAGCTGACGCTGTTTGCTGAAAACCCGGACATCGTAACGCCCATCGGTATCGCCATCGACAGCCTCAACCGGATCTTCGTGCTGGAGTCGCATACGCACCTACCCCCCAAAGACTACCCCCATTCCCGCGGAGATCTCATTAAGGTGTTTGTCGACAGCAATAACGACGGGCGGCCCGATAAGACAACCGTATTTGCCGACGGCCTGACAGAAGGACTGAACCTGGCCTTTTCGCCGGAAGGGCACCTGTACGTCGTTACGTCCCGGACGGTCTGGGCTTTATACGACCGGGATGGCGATGGCGTGAGTGAAGAGCGCAAAAAAGTGCTGGACCTGGCGCAACCGGCCAGCGTCTATGCCCACGCGGCCCTGCTCGGCATTACGTTCTCACCCGATGGCTGGATGTACGTCTCGCGGGGCAACACTGGCGGACAGGCCTGGAAACTGGTCGGTACTGATGGCTCGTCGGTGAGTGGCTACGGCGATGGAGGCAACATTGTTCGGGCACGCCCCGATGGGTCCCGGCTCGAAGAAGTCGCGACCGGTTTCTGGAACCCGATGGATCTCAAGTTCGATAACAAAGGGCATCTCCTGGCGGCTGACAACGACCCCGACAGCCGGGGACCAAACCGATTAGTACACGTAGTGCCGGGTGGTGATTATGGCTATAAATCCCTGTATGGTGGTAGCGGTATTCATCCGTATTCGGCCTGGAACGGTGAACTGCCGGGTACGTTACCGTATGCTGTAGGGCTGGGTGAAGCCCCGTCCGGGTTGCAGGATGCCAGTCTGACGGCGCTCCCGTCGGATTACCAAGGGCAGATGCTGTCGTCAATCTGGGAAGAAAGCCGTATCGTTCGGATTCGGCTGGTCCCCAACGGCGTCTCGCTAACGGGTGAAGCTGAGTCCATTGTGGAAGGTGGCCCGGAATTCCGGCCGGTGGCTTTTGCGACCGATCGTACCGGAGCCGTTTATTTCACCGACTGGGTACTCCGCGAATACCCGAATCATGGCAAAGGTCGCATCTGGAAACTGTCGGCCAAATCCGGTACCACTACGTCACGACCGCGCTTGCCCAACGTAGCTACCAGTCCGACCACCACCGACAAGCCGTTAACGGAGCTGTACGCAACCACGAATGTCGACTCGATAAAAACCGCCCTGCAATCCACTGATCCGTTTCGGCAACAGGCGGCTACAATGGCCTTTGCCAATCCGGCGTTGCGTCGGGAGCTTATCGAGGCCACGAACGATGCCAGTCCTGCCGTTCGGTTGGGCACCCTGATTGCTCTGCAACGGTCGGGTCACCAACCGGTTGAACCTATTGCGCGTCGGTTACTATCCGACCCTGACAGTCGGGTACGGCAGCGGACCTTGATGTGGGTTGGTCAGTCGGGTATGGTGGCATTGAAACCCGATCTGGAGCGAGCACTAACGGCTGGACCGGTGTCGCCGGCCCTGTTCGATACGTATCTGGAAACTGTCGCGCACCTGACCCCCGCGTTTGTAACGGCCTATCGCAACCGAACCGAGCTGTATTCGAAGTCGATCAAACGGCCGCTGCCACCCCAGTTCATCGAAAATTTTATTCGGGACAAAACAAAACCGGCCGACCTGCGGGCGCTGGCCATTCGCTACCTGAAAAATCCCGTTGAGCAAGGGCCGTTGCTATTGTCGCTGCTGACGACTGAGAAAGCCACTCCGCTACGAGTGGACATAGTACGAGCATTGGCCAATGTGCCCGAACCGACCGTATCGAATCAACTGCTGCGGATTGCCACAAACCGGGCAGAGCCGGGGATGGTGCGGGCGGAAGCCCTGCTGGCCCTGGCACGCCAACCGACTGACGTATCGCCCAGCGTGCATCCCTTACTGAACGACCCGAACCCCGATGTGCAGCTCGAAGCGGTCCGCTACCTGCGTACCCGATTGTCGGGTGTCGATGCCCGCAAAGCGTTTCTGCCGCGTGTTGCATCGTTTAAAACCCATCCTGACAGTCCCGTAGCCCAGCAGCTCTCGCTGGCGGTGGCCTCCTCGGGCGGCAAGCGGCCGACATCGTTAGCCGCGTGGGAGTCAGCGCTGGCGACCGGGGGGAAGCTGGAACGGGGGCGTCGGGTGTTCTACTCGGTACAGGCTATGTGCTCGTCCTGCCACGCCATCGAGGGGCGGGGTGGTGACCTCGGACCGGACCTGAGCAATGTCGGGCGGTCGAAGTCCCGAACGCAACTGATCCAGGCCATACTGCGACCGTCGCAGGAGATTAGCCCCGAGTGGCAGGGGTGGTACATCAGGCTCAAAAATGGGGAAGAGCATCAGGGGCGACAGATCGACGTAGGCGGGAAAGAGATTGAACTGTACACACAAACCGCCGGTTTCATCACCTTCCCGATGAAGGACATTCAGGACTACGGCCTGATCAAAACCTCGCTCATGCCCGGGGGGCTGGAAACCCAGCTAACCGTCGAAGACCTCCGGGATTTGCTCGCGTTTCTGCAAGCGAAGAAGTAACTGACGTTGGGATTCATTACGTGTGCCAAGGCGCTACGGGCCGGCAGATTTAACGTTTATTAAGGGGCCGCTTTGAAACCCACGCGTTAGTTTTGGCTTTTGCAATTTCTGCTTCTATGTCAGCCAAACAACGGTGGTTTAAAGGACTATGGATAGGGTTATCCATAGTGATACTGTGCTACGTAGGCGCTTACCTGTTTCTGTATGCTGGCAAAGACCAGCAGGCAAACCGCTACCGGTCCACTCCGCTGCCGGATGATTATACATTTAGCTTTACGCAGGATTTTGACGAGGTGAGCATTCCTACCCCGCAGGCTGGCTTGTTGAATGGATTGTTGTTCAGCGTTCCGAAGTCAAAAGGAAAGTCAAAAGGAGTGGTTTGTTTCTGGAAAGGGAATGGGGGAACCTTAGCCAACTGGGGAGCGATTGCACCTACGTTCTTGCAGTACGGTTATGACGTACTCGTGGTGGATTATCGCCAGCACGGAAAAAGTAAAGGGGCCATCTCCCTGGCTAACTTTTACAGTGACGCGCAAACCGTTTACGATTCCCTGAAGCACCGTTATCAGGAAGCCAGGATTGTTGTTTGCGGTTATTCGCTGGGAGGCCGTATTGCGGCTCATCTGGCAGCTAACAATCACCCTAAGTTTACCCTGCTGATTGACCCAGCCTCCGCGGGCGGTGACTTTAGCGATCGATTTACCGACAGGCTCTATTTCCCACTGCCCTCCGTAAACGGCTTTGTGTTCCCTACCGACGAGGATGTACAGAAAGCACCGGCGTCAGTGGTTGTGATCAGCACCGATAACACGAATAGTACAGCGTATCAGTTAAAGAAGGTTCTGTCTCACAAAGACCAGTTTGTGGCCGTGCCCGGTGCAACGCACGAGACCATGCTAACCCACCCACAAACCCTGCAACTTATTAAACAATTGTTGTCAGGCTCCTGATTTTGGACCTATTTTTCTTGTGGAAAGCAACCGATTCACTGCACAGCTTTCGCCAGGGTCGGCTCAATGCCCTCTGTGAGCAGGCTGGTGAGCTGTTCGGTTACCCGGTCAACAAAGTCGGGTAACAAGCTCAGGTCAATGCCCCAAAGCTCGTCGTCGGCGCAGACAGACACGACCAACTGACGAACCGTAGCGGCATCCGTTGGGGTTACCTGCTGCCACCGGTCGTAGAAGTACTTCGCTTTTTCGTCGCGGATGGGGTAGGTGATAACGCCACCACCGGTCGCAATCTCCCCAACGTAGCGGCCGTCTTCTTCCCGCACGGCTTTCATGAACAGCAGATAGGCTGCGAAGCCCAGTGTCATGAAGGTTGGGGCGGCTTTAAACTGCTCGTAATACCGTTGCAGCGTCGCTACGTTGCGAGCCTGCATCTTGGCTGACTGTTGCAGCGAAATGTTCAGCAGCAGGTGGTCGAGGTGCGGGTTCCGGAAGCGATCCAGTACATCATAAGCAAACTGTTTGATGGCCGCCTTGTCCATGCCCGGTGTTTCGTAGGCCGGGACAGTCGGCACGATCTCCTCCAGCATCAGCCGCTCAACGAACCGGCTCATGGTTGGGTGCTGCATCTCGTCGGCCACCGTTTCCAGACCGAGCAGGTAGCCCATCGGCGTCGCAAAGGTGTGCGTACCGTTCAGTACCCGAAGTTTACGCTCGCGGTAGAATAGGATGTCTTCGTCGATGATGATGGCCGACGAAGCCGGATCGACAAACGTAAGCGTTTCCTTCACGCGCTCGTCTCCTTCAATCGCCCAGAGGTGATACGGTTCGGTCAGGGTCAGCAGATCGTCTTCGTAGCCAAGTGCCTGCTGTAGTTTCTGCTGTGCTTCGGCATCGGCGGGTCGGGTTACGATCCGGTCAACGAGCGAGTTGCAGAACCGGACGTGGAACTTCAGCCACTTGGTAAACAGCTTACCCAGCTCGTTGAACTGTGCCAGCTTCTCGACGGCTCCGCGTAGTTTCAGTCCGTTGTCGGTGACCAGTTCGGTTGGAATCACCACGAGCCCTTTGCCTTTGGCCCCGCCAACGCTCCGGAACCGTTCGTAAAGAAACGCCGTCAGCTTGCCGGGGAACGACTGGGGTGGGTGCTGAAAAATACTTTCTTCAACGTAGTCGAGACCTACCTCCGTTGTATTGGAAATGACAATCTGGAGGTTCGGGTTGCGGGCGATAGTCAGAATCTGCTGCCACTGCGTCTGGGCGGCCAGTACGCGGCTAACGGCCGAAACGATCGTGTTTTCTGCTACCTCCTGCCCCTGCTGAATCCCCCGTACAACAACCGTGTAGAGGTTATCCTGTTTGGCAAACTCGTCGGTTTGGGAGTCCGTCGATTTAACCACGACAATTGAGCCATTGAACCGGCCTTCAGCGTTGGCTTTCTGTACCAGATAATCAGGAAGTCCACGGAGCAGAACCCCGGTACCGAATTGCAGAATTTTTTCCGGGTATTCGGGAGCCGGGTGGGTAGTGCGGTTCAGTTGCGCCATAGTTGGAGTGGATGCTGTCTGCGAAGGTTGATCGGCAGGTGTCATTGTCGTGTTAAAATAGCGGTTGCCCGACGTAAACTATAATTCAGCAATTATACGAACAACGTCCCGAACTGTGTGTTCTATCTTGTCAAAATTCCGATTTACGAGTACATCTTTGGGGAAAAGATGCGACCCCATCCCTACGGCCACCACACCAGCCCCGAACCACCGCGACAGGTTTTCCTGATTTGGCTCGACGCCCCCTGTTACCATAGCACTCACCCACGGTAGCGGACCCCGCAGCGCCTTGACAAAACCAGGACCCAGCACCTCACCGGGGAACAACTTTACGATCTCAACGCCAAACTCGTAGGCCGTAGTTACTTCAGTCAACGTAGCGCAACCCGGCATATACGCTACCTTCCGGCGGTTGCAGATACGGGCTACTTCCTCGCTGAACGATGGTCCGACAATGAAATCGGCACCCATCTGGAGGTATAGCGCAGCCGTGGGTGCATCCACGATCGTGCCGGCCCCCAGCGCCAGATCCGGAAACTCGCGGGAACACAGCCGGCGCAGTTCGGCAAATGGCTCGTGGGCAAAACTGCCCCGGTTCGTGAATTCAAACGCCCGGACGCCCCCCCGGTAGCAGGCCGCCACCACTTCGGCTGCCGTTTCGGCATCGGCATGGTAGAACACCGGTACCAACGGCACCTGACGAATGGTTTGGTATACAGTCAATCGATCCATTTTTGGTTTGTGGTTTTTGGTTTGTTATTAGCTGGCCTGAACTACAACCACAAACGACAAACCATGAACTCGTTTTCACCTTTTCAATTTACCCGAACTATCTCCCCTGGCCAGGGTCTCAACTTCTTCTACGGTGGCCAGGCTGGCATCACCAGGAATGGTGTGTTTCAGTGCCGACGCAGCCGCTCCAAAATCGACCGCCCGTTGTAGGTCATCAAACGTCAACAGCCCATAAATCAGGCCAGCCATGTAGGCATCGCCCGTTCCGATCCGGTCGACAATGGGCTGAATATCGTGGGTGGGCGACTGGTACGTTTGCTGGCCGTCAAACAGCCAGGCTGATAGTCGGTTATGCGATGCACTTAACTGCTCCCGACTCGTATCCGTTACGTAGCGAACCCTCGGAAACTGCCGTTGCAGCGCCCGGGCTGCTGCTTCAATATCGGTTTCTGTAATGCCGTACAGGTGATTGAACAGCCCGGGGTTACCAAGCACCAGCGTACAGCCCTCGGTCAGGGCGGGCAGTACCTCCTGCGGCTGACGGCCATACTGCCACAGATTACTGCGGTATACGGGGTCGCCCGACACCGGAACATTCAGCCGGTTGGCCGTCTGGATGGCATTCAGCAGGCAGTCGGCAGCGCCCTGCGACAACGCCGGGGTAATGCCCGTCCAGTGGAACCAGTCTGCATCGGCCAGCACGGATTCCCAGTCGATGGTGTCCGGCCGAATCTGGGTGAATACAGAACCCGCCCGATCATAAATAATCTGGCTGGCGCGGCTACCGGCACCGGTTTCCAGGAAATAAAGTCCCAGGCGTCCGGGTGCATACTGAATGTAGTTTGTGTCGACGCCGTAACGACGCAGGTAACTGGTGGCGGTGCGGCCAAGCGGGTTGTCCGGAAAGCAGGTAACGTGTGCCGTGTGGCAACCGAACTGTGCAAGCGATACGGCTACGTTGGCTTCGGTGCCGCCAAAGTGCATCTCCAGCGTATCGGTCTGGGCGAACCGTTCAACGCCCGGCGGACTGAGTCGGAGCATAACCTCTCCGAACGTAATAATTTTCATAAACAGATGGAAAGGGAGGGGAGGAGAAAAGGAAGAGAGGGAAGGATATTGAGCAACCCTTTCCTCCCTCCGGTGCCTTTGCTTCTCTTTCTCCTTTTAAACAAACTCGTCAACCAGTTCTTCTACCCGCACGGGCTCCAGGCGCGGCAGCACCAGATGAATGATGATCAACGCGATCAGGTAAGCACAACTGGAAATGATGAACATGGGCAGATAGCCAAAATTGGTGATAATCCGGCCAGCCAGCAGGGCCAGCAAAATGCCGCCCACTGCTCCGAACATGCCACCAATTCCGGTTACGGAAGCCACGACATTCTTCGGGAACAGGTCGGACGCAAAGGTATACATATTTGCCGACCAACCCTGGTGAGCGGCCGTAGCCAGGGCAATGAGCGCAATGGCAACGGTCAGGCTGCTGGTCTGGGCGGCAAAGAATATCGGCACAACGCACAGGGCGCAAATGAGCATGGTCGTTTTACGGGCGCGGTTGGCCGTCCAGCCCCGTTCCATGAACCGGGTGCTGAGCCAGCCGAAGAATACGCTGCCCGCGTCGGAGACTACGTAAATAATCAGAAACGGAATGCCAAAGCTCTTGAGATCCAGCTTCTGATCGAGGGCGTCGTTGGAGTTGAAAAAATCGGGTAGCCACGACATGTAGAACCACCAGATGGGGTCGGCCATGAATTTGCCCACGGCGAACGCCCACGTCTGTTTATAGCCCAGCAGCCGCCCCCACGATACCTTCAGGGCCGGTTCATTTTCCTGGTCGCTGCGGATGTAGGCCAATTCTTCGGCCGACACCTGTTTGTTCCGTTCCGGTTTACTGTACGTAAACCACCAGAGAGCCAGGAGGCCAAAGCCCAGTACACCGGTTACGAAAAACGAACTTCGCCAGCCAAAATGCAGGATCAGATACGGTACGGCAATGGCCGTGAGGATGATCCCGACGTTGGCACCGGCGTTGAACAGGCCGTTAGCAAAGGAGCGTTCGCGCCGGGGAAACCACTCCGAAACGGTTTTGATCGATGAGGGGAAGTTGGCGGCTTCGCCGAGTCCCAGCAGGGTACGGGCCCACCGCAGACCGCTCATGTTCTGCACGAACGTAGTCAATACGGCCGCGATGCTCCAGATGATAATGCCCAGCGAAAAGCCGCGTCGGGTACCGATCCGATCAATCAGCCAGCCGACAATGAGGAACCCGATGGCGTAGGCAAACTTGAACGCAGCATCCACGTCGCCGTAGAGTACTTTGAAACGATCGGTCGCTTCTTTGGAAAGCGGCTGGTTGGGGGCCAGATCAAGCATTTCTTTACGAAACAACTCGTCGGTCATCGTAAACGACAACACCTGCCGATCGACGTAGTTGATGGTTGTGGCCAGAAACAGCAGCGCAACAATTCGCCAGCGAAAGCGGCCGGATGTAGTTGAGTTCTGCAAAACTGTTTGCGATTTTTTATTAGAAAGGAAGCATTGTACGCCTTTTTACTCAAAAATCGTGATTGCGTAGCTACCAGCAGGATAGTCACCATTCATCACCTTACCAACAGCCGGTCAGGCGGTACCCTGACCAGATAACTATGCTTGAGCAAACCTGGCGGTGGTTCGGTCCAACCGACCCCGTAACCCTCAGTGACGTACGACAGGCCGGAGCTACCGGCGTCGTGACGGCGCTTCACCACATTCCGAACGGCGACGTATGGCCCGTCGATGAGATCCGCGAACGCAAGGCGTATATCGAGCAGGCAGGCCTGACCTGGTCGGTGGTGGAAAGTATCCCCGTCAACGAAGCCATCAAGACCCGCAGTGGCAATTTTCAGCAGTGCATCGAGAACTATAAAGAGTCGATCGCCAACCTGGCCCAGTGCGGCATCGATACGGTCTGCTACAATTTCATGCCCGTACTCGACTGGACCCGTACGGATCTGGACTGCCCCATGCCCGACGGCTCGACCGGCCTGCGGTTCGATGCGGCTGAGTTTGCCGCGTTTGAACTGTTCGTGCTCCGGCGACCGGGGGCCGAATACCATTATACCGATGAGCAGAAACGCCGGGCGCAGCAGGTATTCGAGGCACTGGACGAAACCCAGGCCCGGCGCCTGACCCGTACGATTATCGCGGGCCTGCCCGGTTCCGAAGAAAGTTACACCGTCGAGCAGTTTCAGGATGCGCTGGATGCGTACAGGGACATCAGCGATCGGGACCTGCGGCAGAACCTGTACGCGTTTCTGCGGGAGATTGTGCCGGTCGCCGAATCGGTAGGTGTCCGGCTGTCGATTCACCCCGACGATCCCCCGTATCCGATTCTGGGGTTGCCGCGGGTGGTCAGCACCGAGGCCGATGCCCGGGCATTGCTGGCTGCTGCCGATTCGCCAGCCAACGGCCTTTGTTTCTGCACGGGTTCGTACGGTGTGCGGCCGGATAATGACCTGGTCGGGATGGTCGAACGGCTGGGCCCGAAGATCCACTTCATTCACCTGCGCAGCACCCAGCGCCATCCCGACGGTAGTTTCCACGAAGCCAACCACCTCGAAGGCGATGTCGATATGTTCGGTGTCATACGGGCGTTGTTGCAGGAGCAGAAAAGGAGGAAGGGAGAAGGGAGTAAGGAGTTGCGGATGCCGTTCAGACCGGACCACGGTCACCGGATGCTGGATGATCTGCGTTCGACGAAACGCATTAATCCCGGCTACACGGCCATCGGGCGACTGCGCGGCCTGGCAGAATTAAGGGGGTTGATGATGGGGATTGACCGGAGCGGGCTTTGAGACAGGAAGCCGGGATTATTTGTGTATCTTGCAGTCAAACGGGTTGAGCTATGGAGGTTACGGATAAACCAAAACGGCCGGCTCCTACGCCTGAACAACGGCAGCGACGTGCTGAACGTGCGAAGCTGCTCAAGTCGCTGGTCTACGAGATGTGGGACGGCAAGCCGGTCTACTACGCCGGTTATCAGGACGTACTGGGAGGCACAAAAACGGTCGAGCAATTAACGAGTTCAAGTATTTTACAAAGTTTCCTGGCGAGTCGGTTGATTATTCATTTGTCATCAATTCTTGATACAGCCGTGTATGCAGTCCTGGGAAATGAGATAGGTGTACAGTTTAAAAAAGGCGACTGGCGGGCCTGCGACGTGGCCGTTTTTGACTTAAAAACGTTGGAAGGGCAGGACGAAACAAAATATGCCTGGGTGCCGCCAAAAGTTGCTTTGGAAATTGATACCAAGGCGGACATGAGCCGCTTTGACGAACCGTTTGAGTACTATGAGCAAAAGACAAGTAAATTACTCGAATTTGGCGTTGAAAAAGTGATCTGGTTGTTTACCAAATCTAAAAAAGTCTGGATCGCGGAACCGGGAAAGGATTGGGTGATTCGGGACTGGAACCAGCCCGTAGACGTATTGCCTGATTGCCGGTTTGTGCCCGAGGAATTAATTGCTTCGTCGAAAAAATAAGGAAAGCCGGGAGAAACAGCCCGGCTTTTGCTTTTATAGGTATGGAAACAATGACCGGCCCCAAGGCTTTTCTCACCGACGACTTCCTGCTTCAGACTGAAACGGCCCGGCGGCTTTATCACGACTTCGCCCGCCCGATGCCTATTATCGATTATCACTGTCATCTGCCGCCCGATCAGATTGCAGCCGATAAACGCTTCGAGAACCTGACCCAGATCTGGCTCTACGGCGACCACTACAAGTGGCGGGCCATGCGCACCAACGGGGTGCCGGAGCCGTTCATTACCGGCGACGTGAGCGATTACGGAAAGTTTGAGAAGTGGGCCGAAACGGTGCCGTACACCATGCGAAATCCGCTTTACCACTGGACGCACATGGAGTTGAAAAATCCGTTTGGGGTGGAGGAGATTCTGAATGCCCGGACCGCCCGGACGATTTACGATACCTGCACCGAACAACTGCAAAGCCAGTTTACAACGCGGGCGTTGCTCCGGCACTTCGACGTGCGGGTGGTCTGCACTACCGACGATCCGACGGATTCACTCGACTACCACCGGGCTATCTCGGAGAGCGGATTTGGGATAAAAGTGCTGCCGACGTTCCGGCCCGACAAGGCTATGGCTGCCGAGAACCCGGCTGCATTCCGGGCCTACGTACAGAAGCTGGGCGAAACGGTTAACGTAGAAATCCGGACGCTGGCTGAGTTTCTGGATGCGCTGAAAACCCGCCATGACTACTTCGCTGAAATGGGCTGCCGGCTTTCCGACCACGGCCTGGAAACGATCTACGCGGAGCCGTATCTGGACCGCGAAATCCGGGTGACGTTCAATAACCTGATGCACCACTGGCCCGGCGATATCGACCTGCTCAGCCCGAACGACGTAGCAAAATTCAAATCATTCATGCTCCAGCAGTTTGCCGAGTGGGACTGGGAGAAAGGCTGGACGCAGCAGTTTCACCTGGGGGCGCTACGGAACAACAACCGCCGGATGCTGCGTCAACTGGGACCCGATACGGGTTGGGACAGTATTGGGGATTTCCGTCATGCGTCGGCCACGGCCAGGTTTCTCGGCGATCTGGACGACCGCGACAAGCTGGCTAAAACGATTCTGTACAACCTCAACCCCGCCGACAATGAGGTGATGGCGACCATGATCGGTAACTTCAACGACGGGTCGGTACGGGGTAAGGTGCAGTTTGGGTCGGGCTGGTGGTTTCTGGATCAGAAAGACGGCATGGAAAAGCAGATGAACGCCCTCTCGAACATGGGCCTGCTGAGCGCGTTCGTCGGGATGCTGACCGATTCGCGGAGCTTTCTCTCCTACAGCCGTCACGAGTACTTCCGGCGAATCCTGTGCAACCTGTTCGGCAATGACGTCGAGAACGGCGAACTGCCGAACGACGTCGAGTGGATTGGGCAGATCGTGCAGGATGTTTGCTATAACAACGCCGAGCGGTATTTTGGCTTTTGAAAAATGGAACGCAGATTTTTAGGATACGTATGATTGGTGGTTAAATCATAGTTCATCATAAGCATCATAGAAATCTGCGTTCCATTAACCAATAGATTACATCACCTTATCCAACTGTATCGGTAGTTCATAAATGCGTTTGCCGGTGGCGTGGAAAATCGCGTTCGCAATGGCCGCAGGCATGGCCACCAAACCGATTTCGCCTACACCCTTCACGCCGAGCGGATTTACGACGGTGTCGTTTTCCTCCACGAAAACGACATCCATTTCGTGAATATCGGCGCAGACGGGGATGTGGTATTCGGCCAGATCGTGGTTCATGAACCGACCGTAGCGGTGGTCCATCACGCTTTCTTCCTGAAGGGCATGACTAATGCCCCAGACCATCCCACCGATGATCTGACTACGGGCCGTGCGGGGGTTGATAATCCGTCCGGCCGCAACCGCCGATATGGCCCGCGTTACCTTCACCGTACCAAAGTCTTCATCGACCTGCACCTCCACGAATGCTGCCGCGTGGGCGTTTCGGGAATACTTCATGTGAGCGACTAAATTAGGAATGGATGTACCTGTTTCAGTGATGGCTCTGCCACCGTTCAGGTTAACCACTTCGAGCAGGGACACCCGGGCCGATGGGTTGCGTTTTAGCCTGATCTCACCGTTGATGAACAGTACGTCATCGAAACCGACGCCGACAAACGGGGATTTAGGTATGCGCTTGGCCATTCTGAAAAGGGTTTTGGCCAGGGTATCGCAGGCTGATTTCACCGCCGATCCGACCGTTGAGGCTGTCCAGGAACCACCTTCAATGGGAGCCGCCGGCATTGTGGTATCACCCAGTCGGAAGACGACATCGTCAATGGGCATACCGAGCGTATCGGCGGCAATCTGCGTCATGATTGTGTACGTGCCGGTGCCAATATCGGCCGTAGCGCTGCGGACCCGAAGTTTACCGTTGACGGTCAGCGTTGCTTCAGCGCGGGCAGGTACCTGAGCCGCATCCCATATCCCCGTTGCCATGCCCCAGCCGATCAGGTTGTGGTCTTTGCGCATCGATCGGGGTTCTGGGTTACGCCCGGACCAGCCGAAACGTTCGGCACCCTGCCGGAAACAGGCGCGTAATTCCTTACTGGAGAAGGGTCTGTCTTTTTCAGTCCAGTCGCGTTCGGTGTAGTTTTTGAGCCGGAATTCGAGCGGGTCCATTCCCAGTTTGTAAGCCAGTTCGTCGACGGCGCATTCGACGGCACTGAGACCCGTAACACCCCCCGGTGCCCGCATATCGAGTGGTGTGTAGATATCCAGTGATTTCAGCTTATAGCGAAGAGCACCGTTGGGGGTAGGGTATAGTTTCCCCGTCCAGTTAACGACCTCTTCGGTGTAATCTTCAAACTGCGAGGTAGCCGCCTTGGCTTCATGGATAATGGCCGTGATGGTACCATCCGCCTGCGTACCTAAGCAAACGTTCTGGACCGTAGCAGGCCGGTGGCCAAAACTCCACATCTGCTGCCGGGTAAGCGATACGCGCACCGAACGTTTGAGTTCACGGGCGGCCATCACCGCCAGAAACAACTGGTACTGCGGCCGTAAACCTGATCCGAAGGCTCCCCCTACGTAGGGCGAAACTACCCGAACCTGGTTGAACGGAATATTGAACGCCTGCGTGACGTAGAGCAGGCTGTTCGTGACACCCTGCGTTTTGTCGTAGATCGTCAGAAAGCCGTTTTTGCCGTATTCGACCGTACTGGCAAACATCTCCATCGGGTTGTGGTGCTGCATGCCGTGGATATACTGGGCCGACTGCTGGACAGGGGCTTCGGCAAATGCTTTGTCGGCATCGCCACGTGGCTTGGGTGGCAGCGGCTTCATGAGGTTCATTAAGCCCGGTTCCGGATTGCGCACCGTATCGAGGTGCTTCATCAGGTCAGTGTCGCAGGGCTCGGCCTCGTATTCGACATGAACAAGCATGGCTGCAAACCGGGCCAGTTCGAAGGTTTCGGCAACCACGAGCGCTACGGGCTGGCCGTTGTACTTGATTTTGTTGTCGTACAAGGGCCGGAACGGGGAACCCGGTGGCGAATCCTGATCTTTATAACTAATGTCAAACCAGGCCGTTCGGGGGCGGTTTTCGTGCGTAAATACCTCAATGACTCCGTTGACTGCCAGCGCCTTGCTGGTGTCAAGGAGGGTAATTCGGCCTTTGGTGATCGTACTCGACACGACCACGCCGTAGGTCAAATCCGGTACGTTGAATTCGGCTGCGTATTTTGCCTGACCGGTCACTTTCTCGTGGCCGTCGACGCGGGTGATGGGTTCTCCGATGTATTGGCTCATAAGGTAAAGAGTGAAAGAGCGAACGAGTGAAAGAGTTAGGCTTGTTGGTTATTCGCCCTTTTGCTCTTTCGCTCTTTCACTCTTTTGAGACGCTAACCCCAACGCCCGGAGGATCGCGCGTTTGGCGAGGTCAATTTTGAACGTGTTGTGCCCGTAGCCGACTGCGCCGTCGAGCAGGGCTTCGGCAACGGGCTGAAAATGATCCTTTGTAGCGGTCTTGCCGATGAGCAACTGTTCCGCTTCGGGTTTCCGCCAGGGTTTATGCGCTACCCCGCCCAGCGCCAGGCGCGCGTCGGTGATGACGTCGCCGTCCATTTCCAGCCCCACAGCCACTGATACCAAAGCAAAGGCGTAGGAGGAGCGGTCGCGTAGTTTGAGGTAAATGTGATGATCAGAAAAGCCCTGGGGTGGGAGCTCGATGGCCGTAACAAGCTCGTCCGGACGTAGCGTATGGTCGAACTGAGGTTCGCTGCCGGGGAGCCGGTGCAGGTTGCCGATGGATAGTGTACGATCGCCACTAGGCCCGGTTATATGGATGGTGGCGTCGAGCGCCGTCAGCGCTACGGCCATATCCGACGGATGCGTGGCGATGCAGTGCACCGTACCGTCCGACGCTTCGGTACCCAGAATGGCGTGGATGCGGTTATAGCCACCCAGGGCTCCGCAACCCGCTGGTCCTACACCGGCGGACTGGTCGCTATGACCCGACTGCCGTTTGTTGCAGGGCATGGCCGTATCATAAAAGTAGTAGCAACGCGTCCGCTGAAACAGGTTACCGCCGTTGGTGGCCATGTTGCGTAGCTGAGCCGAAGCCGCCGACAGGATCGCCTGCGACAGCAGCGGATACCGTTGTTCAACAAGCGGGTGGTAGGCCGTATCGGCGTTGGTGACCAATGCGCCGAGTCGTAGGCCACCGTTGTCCAATTCGTCGATGGTGTTGAGCGGCAGCCGGTTTATATCGATAAGTTGGTTTGGCTGCTCTACGTTCACCTTCATCAGATCGAGGAGGTTTGTGCCACCCGCTATGAATTTGGCTCTGGCTGGCCCAGCGAGTTCCTGAACTGCATTCTCAACGTTGGTTGGGCGGGAGTAAGAGAAAGGGTGCATGTTTTTTGGAGTTTTTGGTTATCGGTCTACTGACTACTTTGACGCATCCAGTTGCATTACCTCGCAGATCGCATCGACAATGTGCGGGTAGGCCCCGCAACGGCAGAGATTCCCGCTCATCAGTTCCCGAACATCGGCGACGGTCCGGACCTGACCCTCGTTAATCATCCCTACGGCCGAGCAAATCTGACCGGGGGTGCAGTATCCGCACTGGAAGGCGTCATGGTCAATGAATGCTTTTTGTACAGGGTGAAGCGCTCCATCCGTAGCCAGTCCTTCGATAGTTGTAATCTCGTGGTCGTCGTGCATGACAGCCAATGTCAGGCAGGCGTTGATGCGTTTGCCGTTCACCAGTACGGTGCAGGCCCCGCACTGACCGTGATCGCAGCCTTTTTTTGTGCCAGTCAGGTTGGCATACTCACGCAGGGCATCGAGCAGGGTTGTCCAGGGAGCCAGGTTAAGCTGATAGGGGGTGCCGTTGACGGTAAGCGTAATGGGCCGGGTCATTGCCGGTGCGCTTTCAACGGTCGGAGCGGGCAAGGTCGTCTGCATAATATTGGTCGTTGAGTAACTGGCTGAACCCAATATGGATGGAGTTGTTCAGGGAAGTTAGTGAACCGGCCCGTCGGCAGGCCGATGTGGTCATATATGCCGGAAGCCGCCCATGTGGGCGGCTTCCGGCCTGTCAAGTAGCATGTTGTTTACTGATCGATTTGCCTGACCATACCTGGTCGAGTAAGGTTAGCTATCCCGGCGGACCGAACTGGCACCGGACGTATTGCTGCTGATCGACGGCGCTCCTTTATACCGAACGCTGCTGGCTCCGCTGGCTTCAACGGTCAGTTCTTTGGCCGCGTTGATCTGCACACTGCTCGCTCCCGACGCATCGACCGTAGCGGTTTCCGTTTTGAGGTCATACGCCCGCAGTTTAGTAGCGCCCGACACATCGCCCTTCACTTTTTCGGCCCGGCCCTTCAGCGTTACGCTCGAAGCTCCGGATAAGTCCATCGTCAGTCGGTCGGCGTCAACGTCGATGGTTGAGGTCGATGCGCCCGAAACGCTCAGATCCAGCGCATCCTGTCTGCGAAAGCCGGTGATGGTCGACGTACTGGCCCCCGACAGGTCGGCCCCGCGCAGGGCAGGCATCACTACGTCGATGTTGACCCGCTGGCGGTTGTTCCAGCGCTTGCTGTTCCGGTACTTAACCACCAGCGTGCCGCCCGATGTGTTTGCTTCCAGGTCATCGATGTCCTGCTTGCGGCCGGAGGCTTTCACGCTGTAGCTGCTACCCTGCCGGATGCTGATAGTAAAGGCACTGCCCAGGCTCACTTTGTCGAAGTTGCTGACCGAAAAGGTTCGGGTGTCGTCTTGTGCGACGGCCGCCACGGAGGCCAGGGCCAGCAGAACGATACCGGCGAACAAGGCCAGACCGGATGCGATTGGATTGCGTTTCATACGATTGATTAGGTTTGAGTAAGGACAGAAAAAAACAGGTAATGTTGCATTCACTATTCGTACTGCTGACGGGTAACCTTGCTGGCTCCGGATGTTTCGGAATCCAGCGACTCTACCTGACCCAGTTCGGCGTTGCTCGCTCCACTGGCTTCGACTGATGCCTTGCCGACACGAAGACCCGTCGCTTCAATCTTGCTGGCTCCGCTCAGGTCGGCTTCCAGACGGTCGGCCGTACCGCGCAGCACGGCGTTGGAAGCACCCGACAAGCCGATAGTCAACGTTTTAACGTTTCCATCGAACACCGTCCGGCAGGCTCCGCTCATGTCGATGTCCAGGTTGTTCAGTGGCCCGAAATCAGCCAGGCTGGCTTTCGACGCGCCCGACATGGTCAGGGCCTCGATGTTCGGTGTGGTGATGGTCAGGCCCACGCGCTGCCGGTTTTTCCAGTTGAAAAGGCCCCGGCGGTCGATGTAAGCTTTCAGGACATTACCGTCGGTTTTCACCGTAATGTCTTCCAGGTCTTCTTCGCGGCCATCGGCTACGACCTTGTAGCGGTCGCCTTTGCGGAAGCGAACCACAAAAGCCCCCGATACGTCAACTTTTGAGAAACCGCTTACGTCGAACTGGCGGGTCTGATCGCCCAGCGAGTTGAAATCGTCGCCCAGTTCGCTTTCGATGGCTTCCTGCACATCGCTGTTAAGGTCTTCCACATCGTTGTCTTCGCTGTCGTAGCTGCGGTTCAGTTCGCGGGGGTAGTTGATGCAGACCAGCCCACTGCTCCGCGTAAACTTCCACAGACTGGAGGCCATGCGGTCGATTTCCTTTTCACCAAACTCGTTGCGGATGAACCGGGCAAAGTCGGCCGTCATACGGAACGGTTTTTCGTACGGAATCATCAGCTCCATATTCAGTTCCTGCCCCCGGAAGCGGGCTTTCGGTGCCAGGCTGATATCATTGTCAAAGCGAACCGTTGAATCCTTCGTTACGAAGGTATACTGAATCTGGCGGGCGTTAGCCTGCGCATCGGCCCGGTCGCGCCCATGTGCTTCAAACCGCTGAACCAGTTGCAGTTGCGTTCCTTCGTAGCCCAGGAGTTCAATCGACGGCCGATCGTGCGATGACCAGTCAACATCGTTGATCGCAAACGAGGGCGTAGTACCCGCTACGTTCAGGACCTTCGTTTCTTCAACCGTAGCTTCCCGGCGGAAGCTGTTGGCCAGGGGCGTTACCGTAGCCGACAGGATGATCAAACTCACAAACCAGACGGCAGCCGCGGTCAATGCCGTGCGGGTGCTAACCATCGTCCGGCGGGAGATCAGCATCAGGCCCAGCACCGCCAGCCCCAGGGCCGGGATGAATACGCTCAGAAAGGCGGACACCACCATGGGCAGCGTAATATCCTGCCGGAACAACTCAATCGGTAAATCACTGTCGCCAAGCGGCAGGCCCGCCCCAACGCCGATGACGGCACCCAGTACGGCCAGACTGGCAATCATGAACGCGAACGCAACACACAGCATAATTACCCCGGCCAGCACCCGGATCACGGCGACAATCCCGTTCAGAAAGGGGCCAAGCGCGCTACCCAATCCGCTTATGATCGTAGCGATGGCCCGGAAGGGAAACAGCAGAATACGGGTCAGGGTGCTCTCCTGAGCGGGATTCTCATTGATGTTTAATCCGCTTTTGATGGTGTGCTCAATGTTCGATAACGTAATGGGCCGTCCCTGCATCTCCATCTTTTCAGTGAGCGTATTGGCCTGGGGCGAGATAATCCAGAGAATGATGTACGCCATCAACCCCACGCCGAAGAACACAATACCCAGCACAAACAGCAACCGGATTACGCCCGTATCGACGCCAAAGTACGCGGCCAGGCCCGAGGCTACACCGCCCAGTACTTTATCTTCCGGATTCCGGAAAAACTTCTTTACCGATTTGTCGTCTTCAATCTGCGTGGTGCCGGGCAGGGCGATCCACATGGCGATGTACACCAGCAGCGTAAAGCCCGAGATGCTGGCCCCGAAGCCATCGCCGAAGGGAGGCAGCGCGAAGAAAAGCACAACGAACAGCAGCCGAATCCAGACGACATCGACGTTGAAGTAATACGCCAGCCCCGACGCTACGCCCCCGAGGGTTTTCCGGCGCAGGTCGCGGACGAGCCGGCGCGGACCAGTCTGAGTCGTTGTTGTATAGGGCGGAGGAGTGCCGCCCGGATTCTGCTTGTTGGTAAACCCTTTGGCTCCTGCTCCTTCGTTGAAGGCTGAGTTGCGGCCCCCGGACGTTACCAGCACTTCTTCTTCCTCAACGGCCTCGAAGTCGGCCACGGTACCCATAGCCGCGATCAGTTCGTTTACGTCTTCGAGGGAAACGGCCTGCTTGTCGGCGGCTTTGAGCTTGGCCAGCAGTTTTTCGGCAATTCGATTCTCGATATCTGTAACAATCTCCTGACTGTCTTCGTAGGTTGAAAAGTACTGCTGTACCGTCGACAGGTAACTTTTCAGTTTGTCGTAGCCGTCCTCTTCAATATGGAAGATGGTGCCACTTATATTGATACTGATGGTCTTTTTCATGGCGATGTGAGTAGGTTAAGCGTTGGCAGAGGAATCAGTTGGGTTATTTGGTACATCAGCGGTTACGCCATTGGCGGGTTTTCGGTGCTGTTCGGTTCGTCCGATAATGTGGTTGACCGAATCAGAGAGCTCCTGCCAGGTTTCGTTCAGCGCGTCCAGCGACGAGCGGCCGAGGTCGGTCAGGAGGTAATATTTACGCGGTGGGCCGGAGGTGGACTCCACCCATTTGTAATCTAACAGGCCGGCGTTCTTCAGCCGGGTCAACAGCGGGTAGAGGGTGCCTTCCACAACCATGATCCGGGCCGAGGTCAGCTCGTCCAGCATGTCGGAGGCATAGACCTCGCCCCGGGAGATAATGTGCAGAATGCAGAATTCCAGAATTCCCTTCCGCATTTGCACCTGGGCGTTTTCTATATTCATTGGTTTACGGAGTTTAAAGTAATCAAGTGACGGCCAATTGCCAGCGACTGATCGATTGATGTTTCAAAGGTACTGTAAGGTACTTTGCAATGCAAGGTACTTGATGAAATTTATTGATATTCACGTATGAATGGGTAAAAAATCAGGATGAATGGTAGAAATGAATGGGTATTAATTTTTATACGTAGTTCGGCGTCTGCCGTCGGACCGTATCGTATATTAAAAACCACCTGTTTACCAGATGCGATCTGATTTATCAATGCTTCGTCTTCTCCTTACCGTGTGGGTATCCGTTCAGTTGGTGTCGCAGGCACTAGGAGCCCGGGTCGATACAATCGACGTACCGAGCGCCCGCATGAACCGGACCCTGCGGGCGGCCGTGGTGCTGCCCGAACGCTACCTGAAAGCCAAAAAACGGGATACGCAGCCGTTTCCGGTGCTGTATCTGCTCCACGGCGGTACGGGTAGCTTTCGCGACTGGCTGACCAAACCGGCCGATAACCAACTGCTGCACCACCTGGCCGATCAGTACAACCTGATCATCGTTACGCCCGACGGCGATCAGACCAGCTACTATTTCGACAGTCCGCTGGTGAGCAGCAGCCAGTTCGAAACGTTCATATCACAGGAACTCATCCATAAAATTGACAATACGTACCGGACTGTCAGGGATCGGAAAGGGCGTATCATTGCGGGCCTGTCGATGGGTGGGCACGGAGCCATGTTCATTGCCAGTCGCCACCCAGACTTGTTCGCGGCTGCCGGCAGCATGAGTGGCGTCATGAATATCAACACCGCCACCTGGAAAGTTAAACCCGACTTTGCGAAATCCCGGGCCGAAAACTTCGCTAAACTGCTGGGCCCGCCCGCAGCCGGCGATGCGACTTATCCGGGTTACACGATGGTGACACTCGCCGACCGGCTGAAAAGCAACGGCCTGCCCCTGATCTTTGATATTGGCGTCGACGATTTTCTGATCGAAACCAACCGTGATCTGCATCGTCGGCTTTTGGAAAACAACACCCCACACGAGTACACCGAGCGACCCGGTGAGCATACATGGGCGTACTGGGAAAATGCCCTGCCGTATCAGGTGCTTTTCTTCAGCAGGGTCCTCAAAGCCAATAACGTAATGGTGCCGTAGACTGTAACAAAATGTACCAGATCGCCGACGGGTAACGGTCTCCATGTATCCTATGACGAACAGAAACGCAGTTTTTGGTGGTTATACCTCCAGTGGGTCTTATGTTTGTACCGGCCTGTCTGGGGTGTTGGGCCGTTGACCTCAACGATTATGCTAGAACTGCTTACGCTATCAGCCTTCATTGGGTACCTGATCTACTTGCGCTACTACGCCGACCAGCGCACGAATGCCGAAAAAGAAGCAGACCGGCTGCGGGAGGGTATTACGATGTACGAGAATCAGGAATGGGCCAAAGCCCTGACGTATTTCGACCGGGCCATCAAAACAAAACCTCAGTCGGCGGTGGCGTATCTGTACCGGGCGCGCTGCTACTGGGCGTTGGGCGATAATCAGGCTGCCATGAACGATCTGGCTGCGGGCAAAAGCTACGATGATACCGTAGCGGACCTGCACCTCGACAGCGGCCAGATTCATTACGATCAGGGAGCGTATCAGGCGGCTTTTCAGGATTTTGACAAAGCTATTTTTTTCGCGCACGGCGAAACGGCCGAACCGTATCGATGGCGGGGGCTGGCTCGCCGACAGCTTGGCGAAACAACGGAAGCCGGGCAGGACCTCGCCCGGGCCGAGCAGATCAGCCGCGACAAACAGGCCCGTACCGATGCCACTCCTGCAAAGCAGCGTGCCTTTTTTGACCGTCGGCTGGCGCTCAATGCGGGGCTGGTTGTGCTGATGAGTCTGATCCTGCTGTACATCATCAAGCAAAGCCAGGTCATTCACTGGCCTTACCTGTGGGCCGCCAGCTCGGCCGTAGGCATCGGGTTTGCCGAACCCCGCAAAGGCTGGTTGCTGGCCGTGTTGCAAACCCTGCTGATCACGATCGGCTACTACCTCGTCGTTGGTCCCAGCCCTCAGAGTACCCACCGGGAGGTAGAGTTGTTCAGCTTGTTTGGGTCCATTGGACTGACGTTCGCCGGGAGCCTCATTGGCAGCGTACTGAAGCGAGCCCAGACCGCCTGATCCCCAACTTCACCAGGCCAATAGTAAACCCCGGGCGGATTCCGCTTTTGTGGCCAGCATCCTCACCCAAGTACGGCCTGAGGGTAGCCGCTTCTATGACAAGTTCTGACATCACGGCCCTGTTCGACCGGATGACGACCCTGCACGTGGGCGTCATCGGTGACTTTGCGCTCGACCTATATTATTCGCTCGATACCAAAACTGGCGAACGATCGCTCGAAACCGGGCAGGCCGTTTTCTGGGGAAGTCGACCCAGGGCATCACTAGGCGCAGCAGGTAATGTGGTTCAGAATCTGACCGCTCTCGGGATTCGGAACATCAGCGTAGTGGGCTGCATCGGCGATGATCTGTACGGACGGGAAATGCGTTCGCTGTTCGAGCTGCAGGGGGTAAGTACGCAGCAACTGGTTGCCGTCACCGATGGCTGGGATACCTGCGTCTACACCAAGCCCATGCAGAGCGGGCGGGAATCGAACCGCATTGATTTCGGGACGCACAACCAGCTATCTGATCCGCTGTTTGCTGATCTGCTGCGCGGGCTGGAGCAGGTGCTGCCGGGGTTGGATGTACTGATCATCAATCAGCAGTTTCCCAATCCCCTGTTGACCGAAGAGCGCGTGTTGCGGCTGAATGACCTGATCAATCGATTCCCGCAGGTACGGGTAGTCGCCGACATGCGTCAGGTGGGGCGTCAGGTGCGGGGCGCAATCCTGAAAGTGAACACCGCCGAACTAGCGCGGTTTCTGGCCGTTTCGCTGCCGGGGCTGCCTGACCTGAACTGGTGCGTACAGCACGGTAATCTGCTCAGCCGACAACTGCAGGGGCCACTGCTGATTACGCGGGGCGAACAGGGCATCGTCTATCTTGACGGGCTCGATGTGTACCGGATCGATGGTTTGCCGCTGACGGGCGAACTCGATACGGTCGGAGCCGGCGATACGGTTGTGGCTGCGTTTGCCGCCAGTATCGGCACCGGAGCCGCACCCACCCAGGCACTCGAAATTGCCAATCTGGCTGCGGCCGTAACCGTCCAGAAACTGCATCAGACCGGCACCGCTACCCCAGCCGAAATCCTGACGCTTCAGCGTACTTATTCTGCATGACTACCGAACAACTACACACCTACCGGCAGGAGTTGTACCAGCACCTGACCAAAGAATTGCTGCCGTTCTGGACGGCCCGGACCGTTGACCAGACCTACGGTGGATTTATTACGCACTTTGATCAGCATGGCAACGATACGGGTGAAGACGAAAAGTCCCTCATTGCCCAGACCCGTTCCATCTACACCTATGCTTCAGCCCACCGCGCAGGCTATGGCAACGGCCAGCTGGCCAACCTGGCCCGGCACGGTGTCGACTACCTGCTGAGCCGGATGTGGGACACCGAACACGGCGGATTTTACTGGATGACCAACCGCGCCGGTAAGGTGCTGATTGACGAGAAGATCGTGTACGGTCAGAGTTTTGCCATCTACTGCCTGAGCGAGTATACCCTGGCTACGGGCGACCCTCGTGGCGCAGCATACGCCCAGCAGGTGTTCGATCTGTTGCAGAAATACGCCGTCGATTCGGCCCACGGTGGCTACTTCGAGATGTTTCACCGCGACTGGACGCTGAAGGGGCCAGGCTCAGCCGGGAGCGACCGCAAGACGCTCGATGCGCACATGCACCTGATGGAAGCCTTCACGACACTCTACGAGTGCACCCAACAGCCAATCCATCGTCGAAAGCTGCTGGAGGTAATCGACCTGCTGGTCCGTCGGATTATGCACCCGGAATATGGCACGGGGGTGCCTCAGTTCTGGGCCGATTGGCAGGTGGCTCCACAGATCAAGTTTGACATCATCTGGGGTTGGGATCGCTTTACGGAAGATGGGGTAAAACGGGCGGCTGAGGACAACACCAGCTATGGCCACAACGCCGAATTTGCCTGGCTGCTTATGCACGCCCTCGACATCCTGGAGATTCCCCAAGATACGTACCGCGAACAATTGATAAAGTCATTTGCCCATGCCATAGACTACGGTGTCGACTGGGAATTTGGCGGGATTTTCGTCGAGGGGTCACACAGCGGAGCGGTGTACGACCGCGAAAAGGAATTCTGGCAGCAGGCCGAAGTACTGATCGGGTTTCTGGATGCGTACCGACTCACCGGCGATGAACGGTACTGGGACGCCTATGCCAACGTCCACCGCTTTGTGGTCGACAAGATGATGAACCACACCGTTGGGGAATGGTGGCCGCTGATGACGCGTCAGGGCGTACCGATCTGGACCCACATGAGCCATTCCTGGAAGATCAACTACCATACCGTACGCTCGATGATCCAGTCGATTCGGCGGCTGGATCTTCTGCTGGCCGAAAGGTAATGCAATGTGTCAATTCGTTGATTAATGGTGAATTAACGTGGTCGGAATGACAATTGTGTACTTTAGCACCCATTGTCATTCCGTATGCACCGTACTTATACCGTTCTTTTTCTCCTGACTGCTTTCGTTGGCCGTCTGACGGCGCAGCCATTGCCTCCCGGCAACGTGCCCGACGCCACCCAATGGATCAACTACCAGCAGACGTACTATAAACTATCCATTGCCCGCAACGGCCTATATCGCATCACCACGGCCGATCTGCAAAAAGCGGGCGTACCAGTTACCACCATTGACCCGACCACCGTGCAGTTGTTTCACCGGGGCGTGGAACAGGCTATCTCCGTAGTTGGTGAGGCCGACAAACGCTTTGACACCACGGACTACCTGGAATTTTACGGACAAGGAAACGACGGTGCGACAGACTCTCTGCTGTATCAGCCCGGCACCCAGCCGCATCCGTACTACAGCCTCTACAGCGATACCACAGCGTATTTTCTGACCTGGCGACTCAATGGGCAACCTGGTAAGCGCATGGCGGCTTATACCGATACGACCTACGCAGGGTTGTCGCCTGAGCCGTATCATTGGGCGGAAGAACGGCGCGTGCTCACGCAAACCTACCCGGCTGGAAGCATTTACCCATTGGGGGCCGACTACAGCAACGGCGCTATCCTGACCGGTTACGACCTGGGCGAAGGCTGGACCGGCCCGGTGGTGAAAACGGGTGCGCGCTACGAGCAGGTTTTTACAATGACGAACCTGGTTACTATGCCCGGTGTGAATCCGCAGCTCAGTTTCCTGGTGGTGGGACGTAATGCCCAGTCGCATCGGGTAGCGTATGTCGCCGGAGCATCCACAACAAGCCCCCGGACGCTGGGCGAACAGGTGTTTGAGAATTACAACACTACCCACTTTGATGCTGAGTTACTACCCACTGACGTGAGTCCAGCGGGTAACGTAACGTTGAGTGCCGTGCCGACGGGGGAGGGTGACGAGTTGTCGGTGTCGTACCTGACGCTACGGTATCCGCAGCGGACGGACCTCGGCGGGGCGCTGGAAACATATCTGCACCTGCGCCCCAACATCGGTGGCCGCTCGTTTCTGGAACTGACCAATAGCAACGCGGCTACCCGACTGTTCGATATCACCGATCCGGCCAACGTAGTACGGATCGATGGGCAGATTGGCACCAATCGATGGCGGGGTGTAGTCCGTAACAGCCAGCTCACCCGAACACTGCTGGCAACGGCGCAACCTTTGGCAGTCCCGATTATTAAACCTGTTACGTTCCGGCGCATTGACCCAACGAAACACAACTTCCTGATCGTAACGCATCCGGTGCTGCGACAACCGACGGGCAATGAACCCGACCCCGTGAAGGCCTACGCCCGCTACCGGGCGTCTGACGCGGGTGGTGGTTATGATACGCTGACGGTCAACATCGACGCCCTGTTTGATCAGTTCAGCTATGGCGAACGGACCCCGCTGGCGATCCGGCGTTTTGCGGATTACATGTTACCTTCCGGCGACGCTCGGCCAAAATTTCTGTTCCTGATCGGGCAGTCGCGGGATCCGCAGGGCGTTCGTAAAAACCCGAATGCTGCCCTGCTTGATATGGTGCCCAGTGCGGGCTGGCCGGGGTCTGATCTGGCGCTGGTTGCCGGGCTGAACGGCGAGCCGGCTCACGTACCCGCTATGGCCGTTGGTCGCCTGAACGCCGGTCGATCGCAAAACGTACTTGACTATCTGGACAAGGTAACCGAACACGAAAACACGGTCGAGCCGACCCTGTGGCGAAAGGACGTACTGCACCTGAGCGGGGGCGCCAGTTCGTATGAACTACAGGCGTTTCGGTTATTTGTAGACGGCTTTAAGAACGTATTAGAAAATCAGTACGTGGGTGCCCGGGTCACTACCATTGCCAAACAGACCGATAATCCAACCGAAACAGTCGACATTGCCGGACTGGTTAACCGGGGTGTTGGCATGATTTCCATGTTCGGGCATTCAGGTCTCGATGTAGCCGACCTCGACATCGGCTTTGCCAGCAATGACCGGCTGGGGTATCGCAACAAAGGCCGGTACCCGTTTTTGCTGGCCAACGGCTGCGCGGCCGGGAATTTCTATTTTGGTCGGCCTACGTTCGGAACGGACTGGGTGCTGACTCCGGGGCGCGGGGCGATTCTGTTCATGGCGCATACGTACAACGGATTTCCGTTTGCCCTGAAAAGCTATTCCGATCAGCTATACCACTTGCTGACCGACAGTAGCTACATAGCTAAGCCTATCGGCCAACTGCAACGGGAGGCCATTCGGCGGTATCTGGCTGATGACGCATCCATCTATGCGATCACGACCGCTGAGCAGATCACGCTTCAGGGCGATCCGGCGGTGAGCGTTTTTCCATTTACTAAGCCTGATCTGGCTATTGCACCCCAGAGCATGAAACTGACCGACACTCACGGCGATTCGTTGAGAGTTCGCTCCGATTCGATAATCGTGCAAGCGGTGATCGTTAATTACGGTCGCGTAACGAATCAGCCGTTGACCATCCGGGTGCGACGATTCAGCAGAGCCGGACAACTACTCCGGGAGCAACGATTTACACGTCCGGCCCCCTTTTACGCGGATACGCTACAACTGAGGATGCCCAACGACCGGGCTACGGGCGAACAGGTCGTAGAAGTCAGGCTCGACCCCGACGACTGGATTGCTGAAGGCAGTGAAACGAACAATAAAGCGGAAGCCTCGACGGTCGGTAAGTTGACGAGTCTGCCGTTTCCTGCCGACCTGACGCCACCGCTCATTGAAGTTGCGTTCGATGGCCGACGCATTGGTGACGGTGATATTGTATCACCCCGACCCGTTATTAACGTACTGCTGCTGGACGAAAACCCACGACTGCTCCGGGCCGACACGACGGACCTGGCGCTGTACCTTCAGCGCCCCTGCGCTGCCGAACCGTGTCCTTATGAACGACTCAGCTTGCAGAGGGGGATGGTTTACTGGAAACCTGCCGGACCTGACAACGCCTTTCGACTTACCTACCAACCCGCGTTGCCGCTACCCGATGGCCGGTATACCTTCGAGGCCACTGGCTATGACCTCAGTGGGAACCGTGCAGCACCGTACCGGATTCATTTTGTGGTGAAGACCAGCCCTGAATTGGCTAATGTCAGTGTCTATCCTAATCCGTTTGTGCGGGATACCCGATTTACGTTTGTTGTGACCGGTACCGTACCACCGGCCGACCTGTTCGTTCAAATCAGCGATTTAAGCGGCCGGGTTGTCCGGACTCTGCGTTATCCGGCCCGCATCGGCCTGAATGAATGGCACTGGGATGGAACGTCGGATGCCGGTAGTGACTTGCCCGGTGGGCTGTACGTATACCGGCTTGGCGGAGAGAACGTTCCGGATAAAGCAACGGGTGTGCTTACTGAGGGCCGTTTACTCCTGAGCCGATGAACCGCGCTGCACTGTTACTTCTTGTCGGTTTCGTTAGCCTGTCGACACTGCTGGCCCTATTGATCCGGCTGAATCCCGGCTATTTAACCAGTCCTGATTCCGGGTATTATTTGCAGGCAGCAGCCAGGTTGCTGGCGGGGCAGGGATACGTCATAGCCGAGAACGGGCGACTGGTCTGGAACAGTACGTTTCCGATCGGCTATTCAGCCCTGATTGCAGCGGTCGCGGGGCTGACGGGGGTATCGGTACTCGTAGCGTCAAAACTGGTAAACGTACTGGCCATTGGCGGCATGGGTTGGTTATGGACGTATCGGCTGGGGGCCGGTCGGGCCGCTTGGGTGCTGTCGGTCTGGTGGCTGGGTCAGTTTGTACGAATTGCGAGCTATACCTGGTCGGAAACAGTGTTTTTAGTACTCCTGGCCGAATGGGTCTGGCAAGTCCACAGGCTTTTGCAACAGCCCACCGTATCACGGGGTTTACGCGTCTGCGCTGTAGCAACGGCTCTGTTCCTGATGCGCTACGTAGGCGGTTATGTCATTGGAGTAATGATTCTGATTGCGCTGTCGAACCGGCTGCTTCCTGATAAGATGCAGCGTTGGGTTGGGTTATCAGGTAAGCGAACAGCCACTACGTCCCTGTTGCTGATTTCGCTCGTTACCCTCGCCGGACTGCTGTTTTATTTCGTGCTGAACAGGCAATGGTCGGGCTCAGCGTTTGGTGGCGAGCGGTTCGTACCGACCGAGCCAGCCGGTACGTTGGCCGTGCTGCTGATCCAATCGCTGCTCAATGAAGTTCTGTTGCTACGCGACTTTGTTCCTGGTCAGGACAACACGCTGGCCTGGGTTGGTATGGTACTGCAAACGGGGTTGGTAGGAGTGGGACTGATTCAGTTTCGGCGGGTACGGGATGAGTCTACAGCCTTGTCGGAACTGAGCCGGTTATTCATCGTAATCGGTATGGTTTATCTCCTCGTTCTATTTGTATTACGAACCATCAGCCCCTTTGCCGGACCAAACCTTCGCCTGATGGCCCCCGGTACGTTTTGCCTGCTGACGGCGGGTCTGTTGTGGTGTAGCGAACAGCCCGCCGTCATTCAGCGTAGGTTGCGGCCATACTGGCTTGCAACCCTGGTTGCGTCTGGTTTGCAGCTACTGCCCCAGATAGATAGTAGCCGGAAACTACAGCAGGTCTGGGAGCAGCTAATCGCGCTACAGAGTATTCAGGGGCCGGATTCAGACAGTCAGCGGATTGACCCGTTCCTGCATCAGAACCAGTAATTTCTTATACAACTTGTCGTCGCTTTTAACCGGTTGTTCCGGTAATACCTTAAGCCCTTCCTGCACAAACTGGCGGGCCTGATCCGGTTGTCGTTCGGCCAGGGCCATAGCCGCCTGTATCAGATACAGATGGGCTGTTTTCTGTTGTCGGAAAGCCGGATTGATCCGATTCCAGGTTTGTCGGGCCGCATCGGCGTCGTTTCGGATGAACGCCTGCGCGAAAGCAAGGTCTTTCCAGATTTCATTTTTGAACGTTGTCGGTTGATCGTCGGCCAGATCGTTGGCAGCTTCAATGTGGGCAAAGGCTGCATCCCATTCACTGCGGTCGAGGTGTCGGGTATAGGCCAGCCCATGCGCGTATGAACGGAAAAAGGCTTCGGGCTCGTTGGTGAGCAGATTGATCTGATCAAGATTCAGATCGGCATAGGGTAGGCCGGACTGACTATGGGCGATCAGTTCCAGAACCGCCTGTTCGACTTCTGCGTCATGTCCTCCGCTGATTAGCCGGAAAAAACGAGCCCGGTCGGTGAAGAATGGCCCCGTGCGGCTCGGAACGGTTGTGGCCAGAAAAAGCAGTACCGAAATCAGCCCGAATATCAGTCCAAACACCAGCATCACGCGCGTCAGTGGTGAATCCAGGGCTGAACGGTTGATGACGTAGAACGAAAGTCCCAGTGACAAAGCGCCGGTTGTCAGGCTGGCCAGCGGACCAGCCGCGCAAACGGCCGCCAGTTTCTGCCGCAGGTTATTTTCCTGTCGGACCGGGACCGTACCGGCTAGTCCACCAAACATGTTTGGGTCGCGGTTTACGTACCATTCCACTCGATCGGTGATGGGATTTCGCCGAACGCCCAGAAAACCGGCCACGTACAGGTAAAACCGAAAGCCAAGCGATAAGCCGGTCAGGAGATGCGCCAGTTCGTGTATGGCAATGCCACCCCATACGCCGATTAATCCGACGATACCTTTGGCGATTCCCTCACCCGGTCCGGCAGGGGCTCCGAACAGTAATTGGGCAGTCTCTTTAGGAATGGCAGCCAGGAGCAGCCGCATGAATGCAAAACCGGCCAGACCACCCAGCAGACCGCCGACAAGAAGCGGGAGAACCTTGTTTTTGTTCTTCATAGATGTTGTGGGAATGTTTAGGTTATTCCATGCTAATTTAATCAGTCAGCGAATACCATAACCGTGTTTCTGTGATAGACGGTATTGATTGATTATCAACGTTGTTGCGAGAAGCGTTGTGCTTGATTTTATTACCGGATGTGCGTAGCCAGGTGGTTTTTCTTGATTATAGAATAAGCTCAGAACAGCTTTGATTTGTACAGACAAGGGTATCATTGAATCAATCTATATGCCATCAATAGAATTGATTTTATCGGAAACTCAGATCTTTATACTTTAGCGAACTTTTTAACCAGGACATGCTAGCCTGGATACTGTCTCAATCGGATCGTAGGGCCGCAACTGATGTAGTTTTACAGGCTGTATCAGAAGCTCACCACGAAAAATCTATAGTAATTTTTAGCTGTTTTGAATAAGGATGGAAACGTCGGGTAGTTTTGCCCGGCGTTTTTTGTGTAATGAGTGCTTAGCAACTCCGCAAGAATCGGGTTTCCTGGCCGGGCAAATCAAGGCATCTTTGTACAGGTCAAACAACGGATACGATGACAACCTCAACAACGTACACCTACCAGCAGATTGCCCACGCCATCGAACACCTGACAGCTAACTTCCGTGATCAGCCATCGCTGGCCAAACTGGCTGATCAGGTTAGCATCAGTGAGTTCCATTTTCAGCGGCTGTTTACCGAATGGGCGGGTATCAGTCCCAAAAAATTTCTGCAATACCTAACCCTCGAACACGCCAAACAACAGCTTCGAAATGGGGCACCTCTGGCCGAAGCTGCCTATGAAGCAGGCTTGTCGGGAACGGGTCGGCTGCACGACCTCTTCGTTACCATCGAGGGCGTAACCCCTGGTCAGTTCAAGCAACTGGGTACAGGACTCGTACTGACCTACGGCGTATTCGACAGCCCGTTCGGTACGTATGTGCTTGGTACCATCAACGGTAAAATCTGCCAGCTTCAGTTTGTCGACGAAGATGATGATCCGGAAGCGATCCTGACGGCCGAATGGCCCGGCGTTGAACTCCGGCACGATGCTGACTCACTGAAATTTCTATCAGATCGGATTTTCCCGACATTGGCCGAGTCAGATACCCTGATGCAGCCGTTGAGTGTTTTGGTGAAAGGGTCACCGTTCCAGTTAAAAGTATGGGAAGCGTTACTGCGCATACCGGAGGGGCGGCTGGCCAGTTATGACCAGATTGCCGGGGCGATTGGTATGCCGTCGGCTTCGCGGGCGGTAGGGACAGCCATTGGCAGCAATCCGGTGGCGTACCTGATTCCTTGCCATCGGGTGATCCGGAAGACGGGCCTGTTTGGCGGTTATCGTTGGGGCAATACCCGCAAGAATGCCCTGATTGGTTGGGAAGCCGCCCGAACCAACGTCTAAAAAAGTCCGGATAGGAACAAGACTGATTACCTGACGAGTGCCTATCCGGTTTTTATTCTCGGAAGTATGCCACTTTGTGGTAGCACACAGAAAGACATGTCATCTTATTTACTTAAAACAAGAACTGGAGCCTACGATTATAGGCTCCAGTTCTTGTTTTAAGCGGCATCAATATTGCTCAAAATAAGGAAGATAAGTTTGGACTGACTTGTAGTAGGTTGAAAATATCTTCTAAACTTGGGCGATATGCAGCAAATAAAATGCGAGGTTAATCGAGAAATAAGCTTATTGATATGTCTTTGTGCAATCAATAAAGTAACAGTTAGTGGGTTTACGAAAGCAAACGTAGTAGTTTGTTCTAAAATAAAGTAGAAAAAAAAGTTTTGATTTAGAAATCTGTAAGTATTTGTAACTCGTATATACGACGCCTGACATTTTATGCTATATAGCTATACTGATCATGTATAGTAATGAAAAAGTATGTAGCAAAATCTATACCGATTGATCAGTTGCAATGTGTTTTTGAAATGATAAAAAATAAACGAAAAGTTTTTTTTATTTTTTTCAAAAAAAAGAGGGATTAGTGAGTTTGTTTATAGATTTGGGCGACTAGATACTTAAGGTTCTGTAAAAATGGTACTTAAAAAGTATTGCTATTGGCACCCATTTTCAGCTACCTGGGTATCTCTTTGTTCATTTTATTACGTTTTAACTAATCAATTTAATCGCATGATACTATCACACTCCAAAAGGTCTCAACAGGTAAAATCCCCCTTGATGATTGATTTTTAGTCAATACCTCAGCTTCATTTCGAAGAGAAAACAACTTTTTTCAGTAAACCTTTTCTGTTATGAAAGAACCATCTACTTGCTCATTTTCAAGGTTATTATTAAAGTTCAACGTGTGGGGAACTTTCTACCTTTTATTGCTTGGCTCGTTGAGCGCCGTCGCTCAGGTTACGAGTGCTCCCTGTAACACCTTCGCCCCCCTTGTCAACCCTACTTTCGGAAACCTTACGGTTAATTCCAGCCAAAGGCCAGTAGTAGGAGGAGACGAGTTTTCGAATAAGAATAGACTTACAGATAACGATCTGACTAATGCGGCAAGCTTTGACTTTCTTGTTGGCGGGTCTGCCTGGATTGAAGTAAAAGATAATGGTGCAACTGGGCAGAATGTGTACCCTTCGGGTAGCTTTGCAGGCTTTGTCATTGACAACGATGCCATTGCATTGTTAGGTAGTAGTACCATTACCACTTATTTGGGGGACGATCAGAAAGAGGAGTTCCCGACCAATTCATTGGTGTCCATCGGAGTGGCAACCGGCCGGTCGAGAGTGGGATTTATAACATCGCAACCTTTTGATAGAGTCCGTTTTACCTTTACGGCGATCGGGGCTGGTGATATAGATGTTTACTACGCTGTTGTGCAACGGTTCTGCTCCAGTCAGAATCCGGCGCTTGCCTGTAATAACCCAACAGTTCTCAACTCACCAACCTTTCCTGTAACAGCGAACACTACGTTTAGTGGCCTTAACGTAGCGACTGTCACTGATCCTGAAGCGGCAATCAGCACAAGTACAACTGATTTTACACGAGTTACTCTGCTGGTTGGTGTTGGCGGAGCGAGTGCTACGTATTCAGTGAAAAATCAGGTATCTGATTATGATCCAGCCGCAAGCCCAACTGAAGCATACTCAGCTGGTTTTGATATTGCCAGCCCAAATCTGTTAAACGTCGGGGTTCTTACTGGTTATACTGTTGCTACCTATCTGGACGGGGTTGCAACTGGTGAAAGTGCAACCGGAAACAGCTTAATTACGGCTAATACCTCGGTTCTTTCTGGAACTGGTCGTAGGATTATTGGGCTCAAAGCGACAAAGAAGTTTGATGAAGTTCGACTTATTATTAGTGGAGCGAACGTACTGAACAATACTGATATCTATGGGGCTATTGTTGAGCGCTTCTGCCCTGGTATACCACTCGTTTGCAATACCCTGACGCCTATCAACAGACCGGTTCAACCCGTGTATGTAAACGGAGCTAATACGGGGGTAGATGGATTAGCCTGTGTAGGTTGTGGGCTCAACAATACCGAAAATGCAGTTGATACTGACCCGAACAACTTCGCGCAGATTGTATTAGCCGCCGGTGTGGCAACGAGTGCTAATTTTGCTGTCGCCAATGCGCTGGATACTTATCCGGCTTCAAGTTTTGCTGGCTTTGATATTGAGGTTGGTAATCTCCTGTCAGCAAATGTTCTAAGTAGAGCCAGAATTACTCTATTGAACAATGGGCAGGTTGTACAGGAAGTAGACAATACTACCAATTCACTGCTTATAGGCGCTACGTCATCATTGCTAAATGGTAGAAATCGGCAGATCATCGGAGTTATCGCCAATGTTCCTTACGATGAGGTTAAAATAACCTTTGATCAATTGGTAGGAGCTGATCTTGGAACGATCAATATATACGGTACAGTAGGTCAGCGTAACTGTCCTGTAACCATTGCCTGTAGCACTACTTACTCGCTAAATACTCCTACGTTCCCGGTGGTTATTAATTCACAAAGAACAGGCGTTGATGGCGTTGCCGGGGTGGCCACTACGATCCGGGATCCGTATAATGTAATTTCAGCCAGTACGACAGATTTTGCCAGAATCACTAATACTGCTGGAGTTGCAGCAAATGCGTCAATATCAGTTCTTGATGCAGTAAACACGTTCCCTTCCGGTACGTTCGCTGGGTTTACAATCAAACGGGTGACTGGACTGGTACTTGCTGATTTATTCTCACGGCTGACGGTTACTACTTATTTAGATGGTACGCCACAAGAATTCAGAACAGGAGGAGGCTTACTGGATTTGGTAATTGCTCTTTTTGGGTCTTCGACAGACTTTATCAATGTTGGTTTTACTACAACGAAACCATTTGACGAAGTACGATTAAGTGTAGCTCCATTGGTAGGCCTGGATGTACTGGGGGGAGCCATTGATGTATATGGTGCGTTTATCAACACGAATACGTCGTCAGGTGGAGGTCTTGTTTGTTTCGTAGATGCTAAACCTGATTTTAATGTTACCAACAAGAACCAGCCGGTATCAGGTAATGTGAGCACCAATGATAAAGTGGCAACTGGTACTACGTATGGTACGCCTGTATCTGTAACGCAGCCGGCCGGTGCAACGCCTGACCTGACGTTCAATTCAGACGGTACGTACACTTTCAATACGTCTACGCCTGGCGTTTACGTATACAACGTCCCGGTATGTGCCCCCGGCCAGAGCAGCAACTGCCCGCCCCAGCCGCTGACCATCACCGTGCTCGACCCCACCGTCAACACCAACCCGCCGGTGGCCAACACCGACATCGCAGCTACGGTGGGTCCCAACCCGGTTACGGTCAACGTCAAGGCCAACGATGGACCGGGCAACCCCGGTGGTACGCTGGGCACGCCCACCATCGCCACCCCACCGGCCAACGGCTCGGCGACAGTCAACGGGGATGGCAATGTAGTCTACACCCCCAATGCTGGCTTTGTGGGCACCGATCAGCTGACCTATCAGGTCTGTGAGCAGCCGGGTGGTCAGTGTGCCACGGCTACGGTGAGCATAACGGTCAAGGCTCAGGGCAGTGCCAACACCACGCTGGCGGCCGATGACTATGTGAGCACCGCACCAGGCGTAGCCGTAGCGGGTAACGTGAAGACCAACGACACCGACCCCGAGGGCAACGCTCAGACGGTGACGGCTCAGAACACGACGGTGGCAGGCAAGGGTACGCTGGTGCTGAACGCTGATGGCAGCTTCAGTTTCACTCCGGCGGCCAACTTCACGGGTCCGGTGGACTTCACCTATGTGACCTGCGACAACGGCACACCACAGGCCTGTGCCAACGGTACCCTGCATGTACTGGTCAATCCAGCTACATCGACCGCTTACCCAGACTTTGCAGTTACCAACAAGAGTCAGCCGGTATCGGGTAATGTGAGCACCAACGATAAAGTACCATCAGGTACGACCTATGGTCAGCCAGGAGCGCCGACCAGCAGTCCGAATGGCTCGACACCGAGTCTGACGGTGAATCCTGATGGCACCTATAGCTTCAGCGCCACCACGCCCGGTGTTTACGTGTACAACGTCCCGGTGTGCGCCCCCGGCCAGAGCAGCAACTGCCCGCCCCAGCCGCTGACCATCACCGTGCTCGACCCCACCGTCAACACCAACCCGCCGGTGGCCAACACCGACATCGCAGCTACGGTGGGTCCCAACCCGGTTACGGTCAACGTCAAGGCCAACGATGGACCGGGCAACCCCGGTGGTACGCTGGGTACGCCCACCATCACCACCCCACCGGCCAACGGCTCGGCGACAGTCAACGGGGATGGCAATGTAGTCTACACCCCCAATGCTGGCTTTGTGGGCACCGATCAGCTGACCTATCAGGTCTGTGAGCAGCCGGGTGGTCAGTGTGCCACGGCTACGGTGAGCATAACGGTCAAGGCTCAGGGCAGTGCCAACACCACGCTGGCGGCCGATGACTATGTGAGCACCGCACCAGGCGTAGCCGTAGCGGGTAACGTGAAGACCAACGACACCGACCCTGAGGGCAACGCTCAGACGGTGACGGCTCAGAACACGACGGTGGCAGGCAAGGGTACGCTGGTGCTGAACGCTGATGGCAGCTTCAGTTTCACTCCGGCGGCCAACTTCACGGGTCCGGTGGACTTCACCTATGTGACTTGTGACAACGGCACACCACAGGCCTGTGCCAACGGTACCCTGCATGTACTGGTAATCGACACGCCTAAGCCTGATTTAACACCTATAATCAACTTACCTGCTGGTAACTTTACGTCATCAGGTTCTGATGCTGTACGGAACTTCACGGTAAGAATATTTGAAGGTTTAGGGCAACCGACTTCCAGTGGAAACGTAGTAGTAGCTATCACTGTACCAATTGGGTATACAATAGCATACGATGCGTCGCTCACTAGTATTAATGTTTCGGGAGGAGGGACCGTTGCTGTAGATAATACTAAATGGGCTGTTTCGTCAAGTTCGCCAGATGGTTTACAAATCATCCTAACGATTAAACCAGGTCAGTTTATTCCTGGTAATGGTAGTTCTTTCCTTGGATTTACGATTACACGTGTAACGGCAAACAGTGGAAGTACGTCGAATATTACTACGAACGTGTTTGATGACCCTAATCAAACCTACGATAGTAATCCACTAAATAATATCTTTGCCAGAAACATTAATGCACTGTAAGCGTTTCAAAAGCACTAAGTACCTTTGTTAGGTACTTAGTGCTTAAGTAAGCTCAGTTTTTGATTAATTAACTAAAAGATCACAACCATGATTAAAAAACTTTTACTAGTCTTTTTAGCAGGACTGAGTAGCATAGCAACTTCATATGCTCAAGATCCTTTTGCAAGTGGAATTGTTGCAAGCCCAGCTACACTTCCGACAAGTTCTACGGGAACAATTGCTGCTACTCTCGGTAATGGTAGCTCAACTCCAATACCTCAGGCAAATAACGCTACATATACTATAAACCTACCACCAAACATTGGCGTTACAGGCAGTAGCATTAGTCCGGCAGCTCCTAACTTTACAACTACTATTTCGCCTTATAGCTCAACTACCGGAACTACTGTTACTTTGGTAAGTAATCAGGGACCTGTGCCAGGTGTTGCTAACTACACATTTACTTTGAATGTGATAGGTTTAAGACCTACAAATGGTACTCCAGCACCTTTAAGCATTAATGCTGCTTCAGATCCCCCGGTATTGACAAATAATCCAAATAACGATAATGCGAATAGCAATATATCGGTGACCGGAGCATTACCTGTTAGTTTGATTTCATTTAATGCTAAAGCCCAAGGTGACCGTACAGTAGCTTTGGAATGGGTTACCTCTTTTGAAGCTAATAATAAAGGATTTATTATTGAACGTAGTAAGGACTTGACCAGTTTTGAGCGAGTTGGCGAAGTAAGCGAAGTAGCACCGAATAGTAGTGGGAGAAAAAGCTATAGTATAATTGACAAAACACCGTTCTCCGGGACTAGTTATTATCGCCTTTCGCAGACTGATTTAAATGGTAAGACTACGGCTCTCCGTGTTGCTTCAGTTATACTGCGGGATGGAGCTTATGGTGTGTTCCCCAATCCTGTGATAGGCGACCAGGCTTTCCGCTTAAGTCTTGATGAGCCAGAGACGGCTACTATCAAGTTCTTTAACATAGACGGCCGTGCTTTGCCGCTTCAGAAAGCAGGTGTTGAATCAGGAAATCTGTTGTTGAAATCGGTAGGCAAGCTACCAACCGGCGTTTATGTCATGACGGTAGAAGAGCGCGGTCAGACCCGTAAGCATCGCGTTGTCATCGAATAGTTGTTAAACCTCGATCAGACGCTTCATGCAATACCCGGCTGACTTTGGTCACGATGATAGGGACAGCCAGAACTGATTTCAAAACATTAGCTTTCTCACACAATGAATAAGAACGTAAAGAACTCAATAAATTCTGCGCCGAAGAAGGCCTATAAATCTCCTAAGCTGAAAGTGCTGGGCAGCGTTAAAAAGCTGACCTTGAAAATCGGCTCAAATACCGACGGATTCGGTGGTACATTCCAGTAGATTCTACTGAACGCTGTAACAAAAAGCTTGATTCGGCGAATCAAGCTTTTTGTTTATTTTTATTAGTTAGTACGACATTTATGGACTTTACTGCAACGACTCGCATTAAATTAACTGGAAGCCAGTCATCGTCTGTTCTTGGTAATGAGACTATTGTTCTAAACTATGAGGTTGGAAATTACTATGAACTAAATGAGATTGGTAGTTTCATCTGGTCACTTATACAGACCAATGGAGAAATGACTGTCGGTGATATTGAAACAAAACTGCTCGACGAATTTGATGTTGAACAGGAAGTGTGTCGCGAAGAATTGACAGAGTTTTTAAATCACCTTTTGAATGAAAAGCTTATCGAAACAGTGGAATAGAGCGGTTAAATTTTGGTCATTAAGTCCGCAAGATAAATGGCTTTTAATACAAGCTTTTAGCGTACTCATTGTTTATAAGTGTTTGTTAACATTCATTCCCTTCAACCAATTTATTGGCAAAAAAGAAGTTGTTACTGCTCTACGTCCACTTCCAGAAGAAAAAATCAGAGCGACAGTATGGGCGGTAAAGGTAGTGAACGCTTACGTACCGTTGGGTTTTACGTGCCTTATACAAGCTCTTGGCACGAAATGGCTTTTAAGAGATCACCCGGATATACAGCTAAGAATTGGAGTGCAAAAAAGTGCGATTGAAGGATTTTCTGCCCACGCTTGGATTGAATACAAAGGTAAAATCATTTTAGGTGAACAGACTGGTCAAGTATTTGAGCCAATTTTAGCATGGAAGTAAGGCTCTACTTTTACAAGGCTTACGGATTAATTATCAGCTCCGAAATTCCACTTCCTCCGCTCGTCAGTATTGAGCCCACAACTGCGGATGTGTTTATCAGACGGGGTAGCATACCTGTCGGTCCTACTTTAGTAAGTACAAAAGCGTACCGTGCTGGATTAAACGCTCGTTTTGCTCAGGAGGGCACAGGGCGTCTCTTATTAGAGTGGGCGCCAATTATTTCGTTTCTCGCCATTAATGGGGAAGAGTTGATTGTGGACACCAATTATTCGGATGAGGATACAGTTGCTTTGTTTACACTTAGTGAAGCAATTGGTCTGTTACTATTCCAGAGAGGTTATTTTCTGCTACATGGAAGTGCGGTTCAGGTAAATGGGAAAGGGGTCGTATTTGTAGGAGTGCCTGGAGCTGGTAAGTCAACAACAGTCGCTGCTTTTGCTCAGAAAGAATGCAAAGTAATTAGCGATGATATGGTTTGTATACAAATTAACAAACAAGAAAAACCATCATTGATTCCAGCTTTTTCACAAATCAAAGTTTGGGAGAATAGTGTTGATGGATTGCAATTACCTAAGGAACGACTGACTAATGTTCGAGAAGGAGTTAATAAATTTTCATGGCACAATTCGGCCTTTTTTGAAGAGGATATTGTGCCTTTGGCACAAGTATTCGTGCTGATGCCATCCTCCGATTCAAATGCTGCTATTGAGCCAGTACCAATGAGTCAGGTGCCGGTAGAGTTAATTGGCTATTTTCCATTGCCTGATTCACTGCTCAATGGCTTATGGCTGAAGGAATTCTTTGAAAAAAGTGTTGCCGTGGCTCAATCGGTACCCACTGCTAAGCTGAGTAGACCACCAAATTTTTCTACGTTATACGAGTTTGTTGAGCATATTAAAACAATGACGTAGATGGAGCCTGGCAATTCGCTCGAGTTGACTTTATTACTATCGTCTTGTACACTCAATCCGACACCTGAACGAACGGGTGAACTGACTAATCTTTTGAAACAAGATGTGGATTGGAGCCGGCTATCTTTGTTGGCCGATCGGCATCGTGTAACGCCTTTTTTATACCGAGCATTTCAGGAGCTACCTGGTATTCCAAAACCATTTTTGAATGACTTACACAAAGTCTGTCAAATTTTGGCTACGGACAACATGATTAAGTTGCATGAATACAGACAGGTAGCGACGCTATTAGCTAATAATAAAATCGATCACATTGCCTACAAAGGAATTGATTTAGCTGCTAATCATTACCCGAGCAGTGCATTACGGATTTGCGGAGATATTGACATTTTAGTTAATGAGGTTGATGCGGGTAAGGCAATAAAATTGTTGCAAGAACATCACTATAAGCTTAGCCCTAAGCATCTGCGGTATTGGCAACAAGGGGAGCGAAGCTTATTGACCGATCTGTACGAAGTCAGCCTTTTTAAACCTGTTTTGGGAAATCATATTGATATTGATCTGCATTGGACAATAGTATGCTTTAATAAAGATTTCAACGCATTTCGACTCAGTGATTTTAGAACCGAGCATACACATCAGACTGAGTTAGAACTTATTTTATTGGTTATGCATCATGGCGTCTTTAATATCTGGCAGCGGATTTATTATGTAAATGACCTTTACTTTCTTCTCCAAAATAAAGTAGTTGACTGGCCGTGGCTATTGCATCGACTTCGAGCGTACGGACTGGAAAAAACTTTCCTTGTTGGGTTGCTCTGGTGTCGCCAGCTTTGGAATATACAATTGCCAACTTCCGTGCTGGAATCAATTGAGCAGCCAAGTTTAACCACACTGGCAAGAAATTATGAGAAAAATTGGGAATCCATTAATGATATTGAATTTAGTGACCTTGTTTTTAATCAGCTCAAATTTTTCCTAAAATCGCAGTCAGATCCTAAAAAAATTGTAAAGATTATTTACACGTTCTTGACCAGCCGACTATTTAGGGCCAGTACGTTCGTGGTTGGTAAACGCTTATTTTTTATACCAAAAGAACTAGGGTTTGTAACTATTTTCCTTCGAGCACTGCGATCCCTCTATCGATTTTACCCAACTCGTCATTAGTGCGCTAAAACAGTACGCCGGCTTTCAGTCGTTCTTTTGTCGGTAAAGAATTAAGCCAAAGAGCAAGGTAAATGATGCGGCTTAGCATCCAATTATAGCGAGTTTTTCGTTGCATCGGAATTCGGGAATTAAAGACAACATCTACGATTTTAGAGAATTTCTTTCGATCTATAATTTCCCAGATAGTATGGCTCGTAGAATTAAACCGTTCAAAAGTCGCTTTATAAAGCTGCTGAGCCGACAGATTGCCATACTCAACAAAATTAGCTTTGCTGAGCCGCGAGGTTATAACAGATGGTAGAATATCCTTTAGCCCGTTTCGGATTAAACCACGGCCGCGCCCTTGATCAAAGCAGACCGAAAGTGGAGTGGCAAGGCCAATTTCAATAACATTTTTGTCAAAGAAGGGAAATTGGTATTCATGACCGTAGTAAGCGCCAATGTGATTTAACTGCTCATTACAGATAATATTTGTAACATTTAAAATTTGAGCGAAAGAAACCTGATGCTCTTCTGTGAGCTTTGAGACAAATTGTTCCGTGGAGTTTTGTATTCCTGGAAATGTATGTTGCTTAAAATCTTCATTAAGCGCATTATTCAGCAACGTTCGGTTAGCTATTCGTTCTCGAATTCGTTTTACACAATACGCTAATATTGATGCTTCCGAAAGGTTAAATTGCTGTTTGTAGACTTGTAATGTGCGGAAAAAAGCGCCTAAAGGTTGGCTTCTAAATTGTTTCGTTAGGGCAGGGCCAATGATGGATAAGCAGTACGTTTCAAATTTTGCCTGGTTATCCAGCGTTCTCCAGCTACGGCTCAGGTGCGATAAATCACGTTCGGGGTAGGAAATAAACTGCTGACAGGCAAGCATCAGACGATCCAGGTCCTGGCTGTCTAGTAGTTGGTCAAAATAGTCGAAACCAGTTGTAATTACACTGTCGCCATCATGGCCTGTAAGGATACTTTCACAGCCAAGTTGTTGAGCTTCCAAAGAAACACTAAGATGGAAGCTGGAAGGAATGATAAAATGCTCAGGACGGTCAAAATAATAATTGATTTTTTCAACCGAATCCAGCACGTCAGTAACCGGATGAACAATATGGTGCAAAGGGTGATACTGATCAACGACAGCCCGCACAAAATCGGATTCATCCGTTGAAGCCAGACCAGTATCTATGTTGAACGTATGGATGGTTGATCGATGCTGGCTGCGTATATATTGAGCTACGCTACTTACAGATGAAGAATCGAGTCCGCCACTCAGATGAGCCCCGATGATGTGTCTTCCTGCCATCCGGGTCTCGATAGCAGTAAAAAAACGTTCTCTGAATACTTCAGCATAGTCATCAGGAGCTTTGAGTGAGTTGAACTGATTCAGATCTGGCTTCCAGAAAGGCTGCAGTGTTAATCGTTGAGCGCTAACCTGAAGATAGTGCCCTGGTAAAACGCTGTAAACACCTTCGTAAAACGTTTCATCATTGTAGGGCAGATAGGTAGTCATCCAGGTCAGATACTCCCTGTATTTCTGCCGATTAGGATGAATACTAACATCCTGAAGTACTAATAATGCTTTGATTTCGGATGCAAAAGCAAAAAAACAATTGGGCTTAAACACGTAGTAGAGTGGTTTAACACCCAGGATGTCTCTGGCACAGTAAAAAGTTTGGTTTGACGCATCCCATATAGAAGCGGCAAAATCGGCATTTAACAGGTCAAATGCTTGGGTGCCGTATTTATTGTAATTAGGTATGCATGGTTGATTTGATGGAAAGTCATCGATATCCGTAACGGCAATATGCGACTGACCGGTCTCTATTGTGCCATTGAAAGAAAGGAGTATTCCATTGTCTATGTGCTGGCAAGAAGGTGTTCCCCGATGTTTCAGCAATCGTTTGAGGTTATCGACATCGTCTGTTGCTACAGCTAGTTTGTCGAATCGAATAATGCCAGCGATACCGCTCATATCTTAATAGCAGGCAATAACTATGTTACCTGTCGCAATAATGATAATAAAGTAAAGTTACTCTGAGTTAAGCTTACTTTGCGCTTATCTTTCTAATCAATAAAGGGAATAGCATTACAACTTCAGTTGATTCGTGAGCATTAAATACGGCTCAAAAAAGTGGTGAATAAACACCTGTTTGGTATTATCCGGGAATTTCTGATAATAGGCTTCGTCGGGGTTGAGGACGATAAACTGTCCGGTGCGGACGTAATGGTTGCTTTTAAAATAGTCGGATGGTTTGTAGCCCGGGAGGTTCTTCTGAACGGTTTTGGACGCAAAATCACCCAGAAAGCGCTGGAACTCCTTCTGGGCTTTGCGGGTCGGCCGGTCCATCTTCTTAAACGCATAATTGAGGGCAATGCGCTGGAAAAACTTCTGCTTTTTCAGCCCGGCTGATATATCTTTAAACGGGTTGGTGGGGCTAAAGTCGTCGATGGTCTGGATGGAAAACGGCGTTTGTGGAACCCAGTCGGCCGCGTTGACGACGTTGAAGCCCCAGCCCCCCTGCGTCATGGCTTCGTAATCGTAGGCATAGTGGAGGTTTCCGGGCTTGGGGCCAGCGCTGCAATACGTTTTAATGCGTAGGCTGGCCGGTAGCCGGTTGCCCCGCAGGTAGTTCAGGTAGGAGGTGAGCAGGTACGAAAGCGCCCCGCCCTGGCTATGGCCCACAATGATGAATTCGTTGATGCCGGCTTTTGTGCAGGAGTCCATTTTAGGAAGGATGGTTTTGGATAAGTAGGCGACACCGAGGAGCCAGCCCACATGCACAGCCGCCCGCGGATTATTGGCCAGTTTGTACGAGAACGTATCATCGGGTCCCAGTTCGAGCTGGCCGGTTGCAGGTACCATCGCGGCATAAAAATTTTCCAGCCAGCTCACGGCCTTCTCAGTTGTGCCGCGCAGGCTGATAATGCCCACCTGATCGTCGCGGATCCATAGCTCCCAGCGATTATCCAGGCCGACCACCGGCGAGCGATACAGTCGGCGTGACCGCTTCGGGGCGGGTACTTTCTCTTCTTTCAGCGAATCAATCTGTCGGGACGTAACACTCAGCATTTCGAGGTACTCGGCTTTATCGAAGCCGGGTTTTAGCTTACCCGATTGGGCCGATGCGCTGGATAAGGTGACGTAGTAAAGACAAAGGGCAAGCAGCAGTACGTGTTTCATAAAGGTGAAGATCAACAGTGTATAGAGTACACAAACATACGATAAAGTAAACAAGCTTTAGCTGGCTGGCAGAAAAGCGAGTTAGTGAAAATTTTGGTTTGAATTGTGTAACTTCGGGCTATGGTACAGACAGAGACCCTCGAAGAGTTTTACAAGAAGAAATTTAACGGGGCGGAATTCCGCTGGCTGCCCGACAATACGCAGCAGGCTATCGGTCATTTCAATGTATTTCGGCTGGAAGATTGCCTCGCGCCAGATGCAGCTCCGGTTTCGTACAGTCGCCGGGATTTTTATAAGATTACCCTGATCCGGGGCCGAAACGTCTATCATTACGCCGACAAAAGCATCGAGATTGACGGAAGCACCCTGATATTCTTTAACCCACAAGTGCCGTACACCTGGCAACCCCTGTCGGACAATACGACCGGCTTTTTCTGCATATTCAAAGAGGAGTTTTTCACCCAGAAGATTAGAGGTAGCCTTAACGAACTGCCTATGTTCGCTCCCGGCGGAAAACCGGCCTATGTACTGAATGAGAAGCAGGATGATCAGGTAAGTCAACTCTTTGTCAGGATGATCGATGAAATCAATTCTGATTATCAATACAAGTATGACTTACTGCGGAACTACGTAACCGAGCTGACTCACTACGCGTTGAAGATGCAGCCCTCCGATACCCTGTACCAGCATACGGATGCCAAGTCGCGGATCACGGCCGTTTTTACGGAATTGCTGGAGCGGCAGTTCCCGATTGAATCACCTTCGCAACGGTTCAGACTACGTTCGGCGAATGACTTTGCCCAGCAACTGGCGGTGCATGTTAATCACCTGAATCGATCCATCCGGGCCACCACCGGTAAAACCACTACCGAACACATTGCCGAACGACTGGCCAGTGAAGCCAAAGCGTTATTGAAACATACGGACTGGAACATCTCCGAAATCAGCTACAGCCTTGGCTTCGACGAACCGGCTCATTTCAACCACTTCTTCAAGAAACACACCCACATAACGCCTTCTGCCTTTCGGAATGTTTGAATTTAGCAAGTATTGGTTTGGTTGAAGCAACCGCTTGCCTGGGGCGTCCATCTAATTTTGCTCTTACAAAACGAGCAGAATTATGGACAACAAACGAGTATGGTTCGTTACGGGAGCTTCCAAAGGATTGGGGCTCAGTTTGATCAAACAGGTACTGGAAGCAGGCCACTCTGTAGCCGCTACATCGCGACACAAGGAGGAACTAATACAGGCGGTCGGTACAAACACGCCAGATTTTTTGCCCCTTCAGGTTGACTTAACCAATGAGCAAAGCGTATCCCAGGCAATTCAGGCTGCTCACAACATGTTCGGACGGATTGACGTGGTGGTCAACAACGCGGGATACGGCATTGGCGGCAGCATCGAAGAGCTTACCGACCGCGAAACCCGGGATAGCTTCGACGTAAACGTCTTTGGTACGTTGAACGTCATCCGGAACGTGCTGCCTTATCTACGCACTCAACGGTCCGGGCATATCATCAATATTTCTTCCATTGCCGGCCTTTCAGCCAACACAGGATGGGCCATTTATGCCGCGACCAAATTCGCGATGGTTGGTCTGTCGGAGGTGTTGGCCGATGATGTTAAGGCCTTCGGGATTAAGGTCACCGTGGTGGCACCGGGGGCCTTCCGTACCAGCTTCCTGTCGCCGGAATCCCTGGTCATAGCCCAGAAACCCATCGATGCCTACGAAACCGTTCGTCAATCGCATGACAAGTATTTGAAAATGAACGGTAGCCAGGCCGGAGATCCTGAAAAAGCAGCGGCTACCCTGATGCAGGTGGCCAGTGAAGCGAACCCACCTTTGTATCTGCTGCTGGGCAGCGACGCATACCGGCGCGCAATGCGTAAGGTTGATGAACTCAGCCAGGTGTTTCAAGCCCAGGAAGAACTAGCCAAATCAACAGATTTTGACCAACAATCATCTCTCATCTAACTAAAAAAACTATTATCATGAGCACGCAAAAAGTCTGGTTCGTTACGGGCGCTTCCAAAGGCCTCGGCCTTTCACTAGTTAAGCAGTTAATTGACAAGGGCTACCGCGTAGCCGCTACGTCGCGGAATGCAGATGACCTGCGCCGGGCCGTTCCGGCCGATAGCGCGCAGCTTCTGCCCTTACAGGTCGATCTGAAAACCGAAGCCAGTGTTAGGGAGGCCATCCAGGCTACCGTTCAGCACTTTGGTCGGATCGATGTGGTAGTGAATAATGCGGGATATGGCATGGCTGGCAGTATCGAAGAGCTAACCGATCAGGAAGCCCGCGAGAATTTTGACATCAATGTGTTCGGTACGCTGAACGTTATCCGGAGCGTAATGCCTCAGTTGCGCAGTCAGCAGGCCGGACACATCATTAACATTGCGTCCATTGGTGGCTTCTTTGGCAGCTTCCCAGGCTTTGGAATCTATTGCGCAACCAAGTTCGCCGTCGAGGGTTTGTCGGAGTCGCTGGCGGCTGAGGTTAAGCCATTCGGGGTTAACGTCACGGTGGTTGAGCCGGGTTACTTCCGGACCGAGTTTCTGACGACTGGCTCGCTGGCGGTACCTGCTAACCCCATCAACGCCTACGAATCGGTGCGGGCCACGCAACAGGCCCATCAGTTTGAGATTAACGGGAATCAGCCCGGCGATCCGGAGAAAGCAGTGGCAGCCCTGATTCAACTGGCGGCTGAGCCCAATCCACCCCTTCACCTGTTCCTGGGTCAGGATGCCTATGATCTGGCTTATGTTAAGATTAAGGCCATGCAGGACGACCTGGAAACCTGGAAGCACGTAACGGTGGCGACCGGATTCGACAGCGAGGTGGCAGCCTAGCTCAGGCGAAAGCCATTAAAACCAAAAGCGCCGATCAGCAGATTGATCGGCGCTTTTGGTTTGTCTATGAGAACCGGACTACTTCTTTTTGGCCGATGTGGTCGTCGTTGCCTTTTTAGCCGTAGTAGTACGGGTAGCCGTTGCTTTCTTCGTTGTCGCTTTGGCTTTCGTTGCCGTCTTTTTCGCCGGCGCTTTGTCTTCGCCTTCGTTGTCAAGACCCGCCAGCTTCAGGCAGTCTTCCAGTGTCAGGGAAGCCGGATCGGTCTCTTTCGGGATTCGGACGTTGCGCTTGCCGACGGCCAGATACGGTCCATACATGCCATTGACCACTTTGATCTCCGGCCGCTCCGGAAACTCCTTGATGTATTTATTGCTCTCAGCCTGCCGCTTCTGCTGAATCAGTTCGATGGCCCGGTCGAGCGTCAGACCCGCCAGCGATTCGTTTTTCGGAATCGAAATGTACTTGTCTTCGAACTTGACATACGGCCCAAAGCGTCCCTTACCAGTCGTTACGGGTTTGCCTTCAAACTCACCTAACGTATCGGTTGCCGACTCAGCCCGCTTCTGCTGGATAAGCTCAATGGCCCGCTCCGGCGTGACGGTATACGGATCATCGAACTGGGTCAGTGATACGTATTTGTCATCGTGCTTGACGTACGGTCCGAATTTGCCGATACCGATTACCATCGGTTTGTCTTCAAAGAAACCAACTTCGCGTGGCAGAGCAAACAGACTCAGGGCTTCGTCCAGCGTAATGGTTTCGATCAACTGGCCATTACGCAGGTTAGCATACTGCGGCTTTTCATCGTCCGTTGCTTCGCCAATCTGCACGTAAGCACCAAACTTACCCAGCCGGGCCGATACTTTCTTGCCCGTACGTGGGTCAGTGCCGAGTTCGCGGGCACCGGTCTTGAACGATACCACCGACGATCCCTGAATTTCCTCGACGTTCTTGTGGAAATCGCCGTAGAAGCTTTGCAGCATGTTCTGCCAGTTACGCCGACCGCTGGCGATTTCATCAAAATCTTTCTCGACCGTCGCCGTGAACTTGTAATCCACGATGTCAGGGAAGTATTCGACCAGGAAATCGTTTACAACGATACCCGTATTAGTCGGGAAGAGCTTCGCTTTTTCGGAACCGAAGGTTTCTTTGCCGCTCGTTTCGCGAATCTGGTTCTGTTGCAGCGTAAACTCCTTGTACGTCCGCTCCTGACCGGGCCGGTCTTCTTTGATAACGTACCCCCGGTTGATGATCGTCGAAATGGTCGGTGCGTAGGTCGATGGCCGGCCGATGCCCATTTCTTCGAGTTTCTTTACCAGCGAGGCTTCGGCGTAGCGTGGCTGCGGACGGGTAAATTTCTCCGTAGCTTTCATCTGGCCCAGGTTCAGCGCCTGCCCGATCGTCAGCGGAGGCAGCATCCCCCTGGCGTCTTCGTCGTCCTCGTCGTCTTTCGATTCAAGGTAGACACGCAGGAAACCGTCGAACTTAATCACCTCCCCCTGCGCAACAAGCTCATTCGGAAAGTTTGTGGTTTGTGATTTGTCGTTTGTTGTTTCAACAAAAGGGCTATCATCCAGACTGGCCTGAACGGTCGTTGTCTGCCCACCGGCAAACCGAATCCCGATTGTTACGGTAGTACGTTCCAGTTGGGCGTCGGCCATCTGTGAGGCAATGGCCCGCTTCCAGATCAGTTCGTACAGCCGCTTTTCGTCTTTGTTGGCACCGGCATTACGGTCGTTAAAATTAGTCGGGCGGATGGCTTCGTGGGCTTCCTGCGCCGACTCATTCTTCGTCTTGAACTGCCGGGTCTGCACGTATTTGGGACCGAACTCGGTTTCGATTTCCGCTTTTGCCTTTCCAATCGCTTCCTGCGAGAGGTTAGTCGAGTCGGTCCGCATGTACGAAATCTTACCGGCTTCGTAGAGGGCCTGCGCCAGCCGCATCGTCCGGTCAACCGCGAAGCTCAGTTTGCGGGAGGCTTCCTGCTGTAGGGTAGAGGTCGTAAAGGGCGGAGCGGGTGATTTCTTGGCGGGTTTAGTTTCGAGATTTTTAATCGTAAACGTAGCCCCGATGCAGGCTTGCAGGAACGTGCGGGCTTCGCCGGGCGTCGCAAAATTCTTCGGCAGTTCGGCGTTCAGGACCTTGTTGCCGTCGACAATGAACTGGGCCGTAACCTTAAACGACGATTTGGACTGGTGTTTGTCGATTTCGCGTTCGCGCTCCACGACCAGCCGCAGGGCGACGGATTGCACCCGGCCGGCCGACAAACCCTGGCTGCCGCCTTTGATCTTCCGCCAGAGAACCGGCGACAGTTCATAACCCACCAGCCGGTCGAGGACGCGCCGGGCCTGCTGGGCGTTCACCAGATCAATGTCGATGGTCCGGGGCGACTGAATCGCGTTCAGAATGGCATTCTTGGTAATCTCGCGAAAAACGATCCGTTTGGTGTTTTCGCGCAGGCCAAGGGCTTCTTTCAGGTGCCACGAGATGGCTTCCCCTTCGCGGTCGTCGTCCGTGGCCAGCCAAACCTCTTCGGCCGACCTGGCTAATGATTTTAGTTCGCTGACGAGTTTGCGTTTGTCGGGTGAAACCTCGTACGACGGTTGAAAGCCATTCGTTACGTCCACGGCCAGCCCATCTTTCGGCAGATCGCGCACGTGCCCGAAACTGGACTTGACCGTAAAGTCTTTACCCAGATAGCCTTCAATGGTTTTCGCCTTCGCCGGCGACTCCACTATGACTAAGTTTTTTGACATAAAATGGTGTTCAGGTTGATAAGAACCACACAGCCTATCCTCCACAATCGCGCCGGGTCGGGCCAAAGATAGGCGCAAAACCATTGACAAATGCAAATCGCCAATGATTGGATTACGCAACGAAAGTTGAGGATTGGTAGCAGTAAGGTAACAAATTGTTACAAGGCAACGTTCGGAAAAAGTTGCTAAAAACCGCGATATTTTAGGGGTAAATCACGTCAAATCAGCCCGAATGCCTGCGTTTTGCCGATCTGATGAACCTCGAAAAAAAATAGGCCGACTGGGTGTTGATTACACAAAAATAAAGATCCGGTCCTGCTGGCCGGATCTTTATCGAAATTATTCGCAACCGGTTGAATCGGTTACTGGAGCTTGATATCGCCCCGAATCTCACCACCCGGAAAGCGGGATGTGTGCAGATTTGCGTAGTACTGTCCGGCCTTCATGGCGGAGATCTGATCCTGCGATAGCGCCGTGGTTGAGGCAATAATCGGCGAGGTCAGGCTGGGGAACGGAATGTCGACAGGTCCCGTGCCATTGGCATTGTTAATCCGGTGCAGGTGCCCCTGGGTTGGCGTCAGGCCCTGGTACGTCACGGTGTAGTTCAGTACGCCCGTCACTTCGTTCAGAATGCCATTGAACGTACCGGTAGCGGTAGAGGTGTTAGACGTAGGTTTTTCACTGAACCCGTCGAGCCGGGCAGTCAGGCGCGTTGCCTGGCCACCTACCAGTGGGTTCTCCTCGTCCTTGCACGATGTAAGCGTTACGGTTACGGCCATCAGGGCCACCATTGACCTTAGTAGTGTTTTGTTCATATTTCTGCTATTTTTTATCAGTGTTAGCATACTTGTCCGCCAAAATTAGGCGATTTGGCGAAATGAAAGACTAACCTAGGTAATATTTCCAAAACGATAGATAATCTCCTAATTTTGGCCCCGAACCATGAATCCATTCTGCCGATTCGTTGGTTATTCAGATAGAGTCTTCTTTTTAGTAACCTGTTATTTCTATTTGCTATGGCTTTTGACTTTGACATGATTCAGCGCGTATACGCCAACCTCGGCGAACGCGTTGAAGCAGCCCGGCAGGTAGTGGGACGCCCGCTGACCTTGTCGGAAAAGATTTTATATGCTCACCTGTCAGCCGGTACGCCCTCCCGGGCGTATGAGCGGGGTAAAGCATACGTTGACTTTGCTCCCGACCGCGTAGCGATGCAGGACGCCACGGCTCAGATGGCCCTGCTGCAATTCATGCAGGCCGGCCGGCCGAAAGTAGCCGTTCCCTCAACGGTGCACTGCGACCACCTGATTCAGGCGGAAGTTGGTGCCGAGCAGGATCTGGATACGGCCAAGAATAAAAACCGGGAGGTCTACGATTTTCTGGCCTCTGTTTCGAATAAATACGGTATTGGTTTCTGGAAGCCCGGTGCCGGCATTATCCACCAGGTTGTGATTGAGAATTACGCCTTTCCGGGCGGAATGATGATCGGGACAGACTCTCACACACCGAACGCCGGTGGTCTGAGCATGATCGCGATTGGTGTCGGCGGAGCTGACGCCTGCGACGTCATGGCGGGCCTGCCGTGGGAGTTGAAAATGCCGAAACTGATCGGGGTGAAACTGACCGGTAAGCTCAGCGGCTGGGCGTCGGCCAAAGACGTGATCCTGCGCGTGGCCGGTATCCTGACCGTAAAAGGCGGAACGGGCGCGATCGTGGAATACTTCGGCGAGGGTGCCGAAAGCTTGTCAGCTACTGGTAAGGGTACAATCTGCAACATGGGCGCTGAAATCGGCGCAACAACGTCCATCTTCGCCTACGACGAGCGGATGGCCGCTTACCTGCGGGCGACGAACCGGGCAGACATCGCCGATGCGGCCGAAGCCGTGAAGCAGCACCTGCGCTCGGATGATGAAGTATATGCTGATCCGGCTACGTACTACGATCAACTGATCGAAATCAACCTGAGCGAACTGGAGCCGCACATCAACGGGCCGTTCACGCCGGACCTGGCGTGGCCGCTGTCGAACTTCGCCAAAGCGGTGAAAGAAAATGGCTGGCCCGAAAAGCTGGAGGTCGGTCTGATCGGCTCCTGCACGAACTCATCGTACGAAGACCTGACCCGTTCGGCATCCGTAGCGGAGCAGGCGGTGAGCAAAAACCTGAAAGTGAAGTCGGAGTTCACCGTAACGCCCGGTTCTGAACTGGTACGGTTCACGGCGGAGCGCGATGGCCTGCTGAATACGTTCGAAAACATGGGTGGGGTTGTGCTGGCTAACGCCTGCGGCCCCTGCATCGGGCAGTGGGCGCGTCATATGGACGATCCCAGCCGGAAAAACTCGATCATCACATCGTTCAACCGGAACTTCGCCAAGCGGAACGACGGAAACGCCAGCACGCACGCGTTCGTGGCCTCGCCCGAAATCGTGACGGCCTTTGCCATTGCCGGTGACCTGACGTTCAACCCGATGACCGATACGCTGACCAACGAAAACGGGGAGCAGGTGAAGCTCGACGAACCGCAGGGTATCGAACAACCGGTGAAAGGCTACGCCGTGGAAGATGCCGGCTACCAGGCTCCGGCCGAAGATGGTAGTGGTGTACAGGTACTTGTAAGCCCAACCTCCGACCGTCTGCAACTGCTGGAGCCGTTCCCAGCCTGGGAAGGTACCGACCTGAAAGGCCTGAAACTGCTGATCAAGGCGAAAGGTAAGTGTACGACCGACCACATCTCGATGGCGGGTCCGTGGCTGAAATACCGCGGTCACCTCGATAACATCTCGAACAACATGCTGATTGGTGCGGTGAACTACTTCAACGAGAAAACCAACAGCGTGAAGAATCAATTGACCGGCGAATACGGCGAAGTACCGGCCGTGCAGCGGGCTTATAAAGCCGCAGGTATCGGTTCGGTGGTGGTTGGCGACGAAAACTACGGCGAAGGTTCATCCCGCGAGCACGCAGCGATGGAGCCGCGCTTCCTGGGCGTTCGGGCCATTCTGGTACGGTCATTCGCCCGTATTCACGAAACCAACCTGAAGAAGCAGGGTATGCTGGCGCTGACGTTTGCTAACCCGGCTGACTACGATAAGATTCAGGAAGACGATACGATCGACATCGAAGGCCTGACCGAGTTTGCGCCGGGTCGCCCGCTGGAGATTGTGCTGCATCATGCCGACGGGACAACGGATGAGTTCCTGGCGAACCATACCTACAACGAAGGCCAGATTGAGTGGTTCAAGGCGGGTGCCGCATTGAACCTGATCCGCCAGAAGACAAATGCGTAAGTAGGGTGAACGGCTAGTCTGTCTGGCCGATACATAATGAAACCCGGTCGCCGAAAGGTGGCCGGGTTTTGTTTTTGGGACTGGATTTTCCGTCGTGAATCCTGACCGGCGGCTGAGTACGTCAACGCTTTTTCGTCTTCTGGTCGTTGAGAAAGCTCATGATCTTCTGCACTTGTTTGTCGATGTCCCTAACGCCTTTTATGGAATAAATCAGGCTTCGTTTCTTGCCGTCCGTCAACGTATCAAACGTCTGTTTTGCGTCGTCGTCCTGGTCAAGCAGCACCTGTAGCACCTCGGGCATATCGATGCCCAATGGATTTGGGTCTTCGAAAATCTCAAAAACCACCGTATCGCCCAGCTTTTTACCTGTTTTCTTTAGCTGCTGCGTCGCAATGATGATGTAAAAATTACCATCGCCGAGGTGGTTCAGTCCGCAGGGAAATGACACAAGCTGGTCAATCACGCAGATCAGCCGGGTTGCCCGCTGCTTCTCGAATTGATTGACAACGTCGGCAGCAACAACAAGGTGGTAGTAGCCACCCTGTCGTTTATCGAGCTGTCGGATGGGCTGTTCAAAGGAGAAACGGGGCATGGTGAACGTAATAATGTGGCTAAGTTACGTAAGCTTTGGATACGTACCAGTGGCACCTTAATTGGGAAAAGTAGCCGTATGTAGTATCTTTCCCCACAAACGCAGGTTTGGAGCAATCGATGCAGACGCATGACAAGTTACTGGACGTAATGAACAGATTGGTGTCGCTGACCGAGTCAGATAAAGACCTCGTTCGGACATCATTTAAGCCTATTTCGGGCGAAAAACAGAGCCGACTTGTCGAGGTTGGGCAGATACCCCGGTGTCTCTATTTTATCAATCAGGGCTATGTGCGTGTTTTTGCGCTGGAAGACGGCGAGGAGATGACCAGCCACCTGAATTGCCCGCCCGGGTTTATTACAGCGTTCAGCAGTTTCATCCGGCAGGTGCCGTCGGAAGACTGTGTCGAATGCCTGACCCATGCTGACCTGCTGGCCATCACCCGGGACAGCCTGCATCAGCTTTATGCGCTCAGCCCCCGGTTAACCGAATTCGGGCGAATTATCTTCGAGCAGTCGGTGGCTTACAACGAGCAACGTATTAAAGAGTTGAAAAGCCTGACCGCTGAGCAGCGGTATCTGAAACTTTTGCACGAGCACCCCGACATTATTCAGAACGTACCCCTGCAATACATCGCATCGTTCATTGGTATCAAGCCAGAATCGCTCAGTCGCATTCGCCGACAGATCATTTCCTAACCTATGTCAAGAGAAGTGAGCTGAGCTGTTGGGAGTTTTGTAGCGTCATCAAACAAAACGATACGCACAATGAACGCACAACACACTTCGACGCTGGGCGGCACTCCGCTGGGCGGCACACCGCAAAGTACACGACTATCACTCGTCACGGGGGCCAATGGACACCTCGGCAACAATCTGGTTCGGCATCTGCTGGCACACGGAGAGCGTGTTCGGGCTTCCGTCCGGAATACACGTAACCGCGCCCCTTTCGCCGGGCTCAACTGCGAAGTTGTAGCCGCTGACATTACCGATAAAGCGTCACTACTACGGGCTATGGAGGGTGTCGATACGCTTTACGCCGTCGGGGCGGCTTTCAAGCTGTGGGCCAAAGACGAAGAAAAGGAAATTTACGAGGTAAACATGCAGGGCACCCGGAACATCTTCGAAGCGGCAGCGGAAAAGGGCGTTAAAAAAGTAGTTTATGTCAGTTCCATTGCCGCGTTGAACTACACGACCCTGCCCACCAGCGAAAGCTACGGGTTCAACCCTGACCGACGCAATGTGTATTACAAATCGAAAAACGATGCGGAGCAACTGGCGTTTGAACTGGCTAAGCAGTACGGGCTAGCGATGGTAAGTGTGCTACCGTCGGCCATGATCGGTGGCGAAGCGTTTGCATTGAATGAGTCCTATAACATCCTGAAAGCCGTTTACGACAGGCAGGTTCCGATCGAGACATCGTTCACCATTAACTGGGTGGATGTGAAAGACGTAGCGGCTGGTTGCTATGCAGCCGCCCAGCGGGGTATCAGCGGTCGGCGCTATATTCTGGCTAATGAGAAAAGTATGACGTTACGCGAAACGACTGCGTTAACGAAGGGGTTGTTTCCTGAATTGGGGCTGAAAATGCCGCCTAAAGTTCCTAAAGCGTTACTGTACACGATGGCGTTTCTGATGGAGCAGAGTAGCCGTTTCACTGGTAAAGCTCCGCTGTTACGTACGAGTCTGGTGTCGATGCTGTATGGGGTTCCGCAGGATTTTGACATCAGTCAGGCGCGACATGAGCTGGGTTTTTCACCAAAACTACCCGCTGAGGCTGTGCGTGATGCCCTGTTTTACCTGCGGGCGAATTACGCCCGTCTATCCGGCTTACCAGGTAACCAATCGGCAACACCGAGACTTGCTGTGCCAAACCTGCTGACTACGTAGCGGCTTTGTATACGACCTGGGCTATCAGACGCTGGATGGTAGGCGTTTTGAGTTGATCCGCTCTTATCCAATTTAGCGTCTGATAGCCTACGTCTAAAGGCAGATTGCCCCATTTTTCAATTGGCAACGGCTTCCCTGACTGGAGAGATAGTTAGTAATCCGCGAAACCTGTACTAAAGAATCGCGGTTATAAGCGACAATTCTTGCGAATGCCAACTTGCGGAGCTCCCACCGCCTGATTGCCTTCGGAGTAGCTGTTTTACTATTATCTCTTTGTGCCAGACTACCTGGACAAATACCTACCGCACGTACTGAGTGAAACGGCTCAATACGACGCTGCTGATGGAAGTCAGCGCCTGAGAATCATACGCTGGTAGCCCGCAACGGGAAATCGTGGAGCGCGGATTAATTGAGTTACAATATAAGGTTCGTTCTGACCTTGACTGCTGCCCCGGTGAAACGTACCGGCTGCACATTCCAACGGTTGGTCCGCTTCATGGGTCATGGCGTTATTCCAAATGTAGCCATGAAACCGAAACCCGTTGCCCTGCTGCTGATCGTCTATTGTGCTTTTATCGTCGGCTGTTCGTCACGTACTGAGGTTTTACCGGCCGATACGTGGTCGGAGGGTTGTGTCGAGTTAGCGCCTTACCAAAATGGCTACCGGCTGAATGGAATGTGCTGTTCGTATATCCTGATGCCTACGCTGCGTATTGACCGGAACCAGACCTTCACCGTCAAAGCGAGCTACTATACCTTCAACGGCGCGGGATTTATTGACATTCCCACCAACGTACGGGGGGAGTTGTCGCCGAACCGGCGTACCCTGACCCTGCGCTACACGGTGAACGGGTCTACAACGACGCATACACTCGAACCCGGTCGTGCCCGGATGTACTGCCTATGTGGGTGCGATTGAGAGGAGTCTTCTGGAACCGGAGGAACCAGCGCATATCTACCTTTCCTACTTTGAGAGGTTGTATGATAGATTTTGTAGATCAATCCGGGTAACTGTTGCGCTTATTTAGTTTCTTGGAAATCATCACTGACTCAACGGGTATGTACAGGTTCAGGCATCGGTGTGGTTTTTTCTATATCCTATTGATCTGGGCGGGTTTAGCAGGTTGCACGCTCGATGATGAACTCCCCACGTGTGTTCCGGTCGAGCAGGTTTCGGCGCAAAATAGCTGTTACGACCCTAACCGCGGCCTAACGTTGGTTGCGTCCGGCGAAACCTCTGTGCCGGACCCCAGTCAGTTTACCTGGTCGGTTTTTACCCAGCCGGATACGTCGATGAACAGCAACCTGGCAGCCCTCCCGGAGAAGATACTGGTCGGGACCGAAACGGTTGTTGTACCGGACTCAATCCTGAAAGACTCGCCGAAAATTATTGTCAAGGTGGTGACCAACTGCGGAGGTCGGGAGCTAAATTCCATGTATTTTAGCTTTGTTCGGCGACAGGGGCCGGATTCAGCCTGCCTGGTCTGGCAGCGGCAGAATGGCGAAAGTCGGTAGCAACCCTTTGGAACTAGTTCCTGTCATTCCAGAATAACCGGGCATTCGGCTCTGAGCGCTTTATCACAACCTACGAAAGAAACAGATACCAACCTTCTGATCTCAGCCAGAAGACAATTCAATAATCGGTGAACCCATATAATCACCTTTTGACACAAGACGTTATATTTGTAATAGTATAAGAACAAATAGTCTGTTTCAAAGAAGAGCATGGAGCGTTTGGTTAATTACTTTGAGCACATTCCGTCGTCGCACCGGAGCCTGATTCTGGTGGGGGGGATTACGATTTTCTGGCTCATCGAAAGCGCCGTCCCCTTGTTTCGCTTCCGTTACAAAAAGTGGCACCACGCCGGCATCAACATTTTCTTTACGCTGACAACCATCGTCGTCAACTTTGTGCTGGCGTTTATCCTGCTCCAGACCAGCGACTGGACCGTGCGGAACGGTGTCGGTCTGCTGCAATGGGCGCAACTGCCGCTGTGGGCCGAAGCGATCGTGGGCCTGCTGGTGCTGGACCTGATTGGGGCCTGGTTGCCGCACTGGACGGAGCACAAGGTCAGGTTCCTGTGGCGTTTCCACCTGATTCACCATACCGATACGTACGTGGACACGACCACGGCCAACCGCCACCACCCTGGCGAGAGCGTGATCCGGTTCGTGTTCACGACCCTGGCCGTATTCGTGACGGGGGCTCCCATGTGGCTGGTGTTTCTGTACCAGTCGCTGTCGGTAGTTTTGTCACAGTTTAACCACGCGAATATTGAACTGCCGCGCTGGCTTGATCGGGTGCTCGGCCTGGTGATCGTAACGCCGAACATGCACCATGTGCACCACCACTACGTGCTGCCGGTAACGAATACCAACTACGGCAATATTTTTCCATATTGGGACCGGCTGTTCGGTACGTACCACGAAATGCCCGGCTCAGCCATCAGATACGGCATCGATACGCACCCCGAACCACATGAACATTCACATATCGGCGGGTTACTAAAGATTCCGTTCCAGACATATCGGCCACCGGTAGGGGAGCCGCAGCAAAAAGAGAACGTTAACGTACCGGCAGCCTGAGTTGCCGGGATATAAAACCGGCCGGGTGTTCGGTCGGCACAGGTGTTTGTTGTGAAGCGATACGTCTATCTCCTTGTATTCCTGCTGACCAGTAACCAACTGGCTGCTCAATTCCTGAAAGGGTACAATCCAAACCGGAAAATTTCGGTCAAGGATTTGCGGGAAGATTTCAGGCTTATGCGGTCCGCGCTGGAAGAACTGCATCCGAGCCTGTACTGGTACACGCCCAGGGACTCCATGAACGCAGCGTTCAACCAAACGCTGGCGTCGCTTAATCAGCCGCTGACCGAGCAGGAGTTCATCAACCGGCTGTACCCGCTCATTTGCCGCATCCGCTGTGGGCATACCCAACTGGAACACAGCGAAGACTATAAATCGGCCAGCAGCCGCCCCCGGCTGGTTCATCTGCCGTTTGATGTGTTCGTGCGCAAAGGCCGTGCCTGGATTGTGGCCAATACGTCGACGGATTCGACGCTGGCTGTCGGCTCACAATTGCTGGCAATCAATAGCGTTCCCATTGCCGAGATCATCAAAACCGGATTGAATACGTGGAACGGCGACGGCCATAACCAGACCTGGAAAGAGTTCTTCCTGAACGAGTACGACTTCTTTGAGGATGTTTGCTGGTGGGTTTACCGCTGGCCGGGGCCGTATACGCTTAGTGTGCTGGCCCCCGACGGTACACGCCGGACGCTGACCGTTGCGGCAAAGCCTAAGTCCGAAGAACCCAAAAAACCGGACGAACCAGCGCGTAAACTTACCGACGAGGAAGAAAAAGCACTGGCCCGCGAAAAAGAAGAGGCCCATAAACGGAGTTATCTGAACCTGCAGTTGCTTAACGATTCGCTATCGGCTGTATTGACGGTCAACGCGCTGGAATACAACGACGAGGAATATTATCGCGAAGCGTTCCGGACGCTGACCCGCAAGAACATTAAAAACCTGATTCTTGACGTTCGGCGGAACCACGGCGGTGACGTACGGATCATCAATAACCTGCTGTCGTACCTGGCCGATACGTCGTATGTGTTTCTTCAGCGCGTAATTGCCAAGGTACCGAATCCCGGCAAAAACCGTTTCGACGATCACTTCGACTCCGACCTGACCCGGAGCTACTTCGCTACGTTTGGTCCCAGTCGCCGGATCGGCCAGTGGTATTACTTCGACTTTCGGAAAGAAGTCGGCCGCATTACGGGCTACCAGCGCGTAGCCCGGCACGACCGGTTCCGGGGTAAGCTGTACGTCCTGATTGATGGCGGTACGTTCTCGAACGGGGCTAACTTTGCGGCTGCGTTGCGGGTGGCCCGCCCGCGTACGGTGTTCATCGGTCGCGAAACGGGCGGCACGGAATTGGGCTGCGGAGGAGGAACAAACCAGAAACTTACCTTGCCCAACTCCAACATTGTGCTTCAGTTTCCGTGGATGCGGCTGGTTACCCCCTCGCGAAATCCGGTCGATGGCCACGGCGTCATGCCCGATTTTCCGGTTGAATACACGCCGGACGCCATCGCCCACCATCAGGACCTGGACCTGGAAAAAGCCCTGTTGCTGATCGAGCGGGAAACCAGTTTGCGGTGATGTTTACAACGCCAGTTTTGCGCGGTCAGGTTTAGAACCTGACTACACCACGGCTTGGAGCAGACGGTAAGCATTCGGCCCTAAGGCACGGAAGCTAAACCCGGGAAATCGCCTGGGCGGCCCGGCTCATCGACACATTCGGGCGTTTAGTCGCTCTTTTGCTAAATCAACGGCAGTAACCTGCTCTGGAAGCGTTAGATTAGAGTATGACTGTTCCGCACTCATTCCGGTTGCCCCGCACGGGCCGACGGCTGCTGCTCCTGCTGTTCTGGGTGGCCTTCGTCGTCCTGCCTTTTTTTGTGGGTAATCGACCCCCTGAGCCAATCACGAAATTACCGGTCTACTCTCCGGCTTATCCGGTCCTGTTTAATCTCCTGACGGTCGGGCTGTTTTACCTCAACGTGTACGTGTTCATTCCCCGCATCCTCGACAAGCGTGGCATGCGGGATTACCTGCTCGTTGTGGTTGGCTGTCTGGTGCTGATGGTCGGCCTTTCGTTTGGGTTTCAACTGCTCCGGTATGGACTTATGCAGATTCATTACCGGATGATGCTGGCGTCGATCATCCCGGCTATGTTCGTGCTGTCAATCAGTACGACCTACAAAGTGCTGAACGATTATCACCGGCGGCAGCAGGATCAGAAAGAGCAGGAAAACGAGCGGCTGAAGTCGGAACTGGCGTTTCTGCGGTCGCAGATCAGCCCGCATTTTTTGTTCAACATCCTGAACAGCATCGTGTCGCTGGCGCGGCTACGGCCCGAATCCGTTGAGCCCGTCACGATTCAACTGGCGGGGCTGATGCGGTACATGCTCTACGACGCCGACGGAGAACGGGTACCCATCGAGCGTGAAGTCAGTTACCTCGAAGATTTTATCAACCTCGAAAAGCTCCGGCTGGGGCATAAAGTACAGGTGCAGTACCAGGTCGAAGGGCTAAATCCGGCCATGGGGATTGAACCGATGCTGTTGATTCCGTTCGTCGAAAATGCATTCAAACACGGGACGGGGCGGCACATCCACGCAGCCGGTTCTCCCGCCGTGGTCGAAATCCGGCTGCGGATGATGGGCACGATGCTGTGGTTCAACGTCCGGAACAAGGTGGCCGATTCGCCGGTTGCTGATTTCCCCGAACTCGTTGCAACCACTCCTACGCGGCAAAATCGCTCCCGACGGTCGTCGGCAGTGGCCGAAGCGCCCACGGGTGGAACACTGGTCGGGTCGGGGATTGGCCTGAAAAATGTACAGCGCCGATTGAAATTACTGTACCCCGACCATTACCTCGAAACCAGCCGGGCCGGTGGCTGGTATGAAGTCTCCCTACTGCTTAAATTACGCTGAGTCTCCATGAAACCCATTCGCTGCATTGCCGTTGATGACGAACCCCTGGCTCTGGCCCTGCTGGCCGACAACATCCGGAAAGTGCCCGGGCTGGAACTGGTCCGTACCTGCGACGATGCCTTCGACGCGCTCGAAACACTCCAGCAGGAAGCTGATACCGGAACGCCGGTTGATCTGATGTTCCTCGACGTACAGATGCCGGGGCTGACCGGTACCCAACTGCTGGAGGGGCTAACGCACCGGCCGCTGGTCATTCTGGTTACGGCCTACGAGCAATATGCCCTGACCGGTTACGACCTGAACGTACTGGATTATCTGCTCAAGCCCGTTGCGTTTACGCGGTTTATCCAGGCGGTTCAGAAAGCCCGGCAGGCCCTGAATCAGCCCGAAACCCCGGCTCCGGTTAGTACATCGGCTGCGCCCTCCTCTGACGATTTTTTCGTGAACGCCGATTATTCGCTGGTAAGGGTGCAGGTCGACACGGTTCGCTACGTTGAGGGGCTGAAAGACTACGTCAAGATTTACACCACCAGTCAGGTTCGCCCGATCCTGACCCGCATGACGCTTAAAGCGATGGAGGAGCGATTGCCCGCACCCCGGTTCATGCGCATCCATCGCTCGTTCATTGTCGACTGCAACCGGATTGAGGTCATTCGCAAGCAGCAGGTCGTCGTGGGCGGAACGGCCATTCCAGTCAGTGATCAGTACGCTCCGCTACTGTTCGACGCGCTCCGGCTGTCGGGGCGACCGCTGTAAAGCACCAGCCCGTAAATTGTATAATTACCCCAAACCCCTGAAGGGGCTTAGCTCCGCTCAGGCCAGGATTCTGGAGATAGCAGCGCTAAGCCCCTTCAGAGGTTTGGGGTAATATTTTAGTTTGATGTAGCCTTAACAAATTCGTAACAACAGTCCATTAGGGTATTTTCAGACTTGTCCGTCAGGCTATGGGAAGGTCGTTAGGAGAGTCCTGCCTGACCCCATCACGTAATGGACAAGGAAACGCTACTGGCGCTGCTGACCAACTACCACAATGGTCAGGCCACCGACGAGGAACGGGCGCAGGTTGAGGCCTGGTACAACGCCCTGAATGTACCAGTTGAGCCGACACTCTCGGAGACTGAAAAGCGGGCACTGCTGACCAAGAACTGGCATCGGCTGGAACCGCAGACTACGCTCGAAACCACGATTCGGCGGTTACCCATGCGTTTCTACCGGGGGCTGGTTGCCGTAGGCTTATTGAGCTATTTCATCTGGCTTGGCTGGAACCTTGTCATCCACGAACTCAACAAAGCAGAACGCCGGGTCACGCAACCCGAAAAAGGCAAGATGCTGAACAGCGTGAATCGATCAGGGCAAAAGTTGAGGGTAAGGCCAAGTAAAAAGATTTAACTCTTTTTACCGCAAAGACGCAAAGAAAAACGCCAAGAGCACAACGTATATTAGCGCACTTTGCGATTCCTCTGCGTCTTTGCGGTAAAACAAAAACATAATGATTCGACTGATTGCCTTATTACTGAGTGTGTCGGTGAGCGCCTGGGCGCAGCCCATTCGCTTCGCTTTTGTGACAGATACCCACGTAGGAGCGCCCGAAACGGCCGCCGAAGACCTGCAACGAACGGTCAACGACATTAATGCCCAATCCGACATTGACTTTGTTGTATTTACCGGCGACGTTACGGATTTTGGCACGGAAGAAGAGTTTATGACGGCCAGACGCATCATCGACGGTTTGACTAAGAAATGGTACATCTTTCCCGGCAATCACGATACGAAATGGTCGGAGAACGGCTGCAATAGTTTTCGTAAAATCTTCGGTGCTGAGCGCTTTTCGTTTGACGTTGGTAAATACCGCTTCATTGGCTGCGGCAGTGGCCCGAACATGCGGATGTCGCCGGGCCTGGCGGCTCGGGAAGACGTACTATGGCTACGGGCGGAGGCCGAGAAGCTGAAAGGTACCGACCGGCCGGTAATCTTTATGAATCATTACCCGCTCGACCCGGCCCTGGCGAACTGGTATCTGCTGATCGATGAGCTGAAAAAGACAAACGTACAGGCGGCTCTTTGCGGGCACGGTCACGCCAACAAAGAACTGGATTTTGAAGGAATACCGGGCACGATGGGCCGTTCCAATCTCCGGGCGAAGGAGTCGGTCGGTGCTTACAACATCGTCACGATGCGGAACGACAGCATGTACTTCGCCGTGCGGACGCCAACGGTAGGGGAGACCCTCGGTCAGACGGCGGTCCCCTGGCGAACGATCGTGCTGGAGAATCACCAGTTCAGTAAAAGCAAACAGCACTATGAACGCCCGTCGTACGCAGTAAACCAGCAATACAGTACCGTCAGGGCCGTCTGGGAAAAGCAGGACAGCAGCGACGTCGGCGCGGGCGTAGTGGTTGATGGGGACCTGGCCATTTACCCAAATACCAACGGGCAGATCGTGGCCCTGTCGGTAGCCGATGGCAACGTACGGTGGCGGTTCGCGACGAACGGTAAAGTGTATTCAACACCTGCCATTCAAAAAGATCGCGTTGTGGTCGCATCGACAGACGGTGTTATTTACTGTCTGGACAAACGTACGGGTAGTCTGCTTTGGAAAGTTGAAACGGGTAAGCCCATCGTGGCCTGCCCACTCATCGACGGTAAGGTGGTGTATATCGGCAGTTCGGAGGGCAAATTCCGGGCGCTATCGCTCAAAAACGGCGCTGAACGTTGGTCATTTACCAGCGTAAACGGCTTCGTGGAGTCGGTGCCGGTGGCTGACAAACGAACGGTGTATTTTGGGTCCTGGGGATCGACTTTGTACGCTTTGAACAAGAAAAACGGTCTGCCTGTCTGGACGTGGACAAACGGTAAAAGCCGCAACTACTCTCCGGCGGCTACGGTGCCGGTGCTCACGAATGGCCGTATCCTTATCCAGACCCCCGACCGGACCGTAACGGCCATTGATGCCAAAACCGGTAAGGAAATCTGGAAGTCGAACCAGCACAAAGGCTTTGAAGCCAGCGGCCTCTCGCCCGACCAGTCGTTGTTCTACGTCAAGTGCATGAACGACACGCTCTGGGCCATGTCGACGCGTTCGGATAGTGCGCAACCCGAGTGGTTTGTCAATTGCAACTACGGCTACGAGATCAGCCCGTCGCCCATTACCGAGCGCGACGGCTTCATCTACGTACCCACTGACGATGGGGTACTTTACGCCGTAGACCGGCAGGCGAAGCAGGTAGCCTGGGCGCACAAACTCTCGAACGCCATGCTGAATCGAGTCTGGCCGCTGGGCAAGGGCGAGGTGCTGGTCACGACGATGGATGGTAAAGTGGCCCGGCTGCGGTATCAACCAAAGCCGTGAGTTTTGAACTACCCCAAACCCCGGCAACGGCCGACCGCTTCAGGGGTTTGGGGTAATACGTTAATTTTACTTGGCTTCGGTCACCTCCAGGACCACACTCGTCCGGTTGGCGTCTGCGTTCGGGTTGAAGCCGACTGTCATCAGGTAGTTGCCCGAAAAAGTGGTTGAAGTGTCATTGATGAATGATTTCGTGCCGGGATAGACGTTCAACTCACGGATGGTGTAGTTCTTAGCCGGATCGAGGCCCTTCAGGCGGATGGGGGCCTGGCTGCCCGCCCGGTAGCGACTGCTTGTCAGGTAGGTGAACCAGATCGCCCGGTCCCGTGCCTCACTTACGTACATCAGTGATGCTACGTCGCCGGAATAGGGCGAGGCCAGTCGGTAGAGATCGCCCTGCCAGATCACCTCTTTGACGCGCTCGTACGTTTTCAGCGCTTCCTGGCTGAATTGTAACTCTTTCTCGTCCAGCTTGCTGACCACGATGTCGTACCCGAGTTTTCCCATCATCGCTACGTCGGTGCGGAACTTGATGGGTTGCTTGCCCCAGTCCGTGACGTGGTTGCAGGTGGCAATAGCGGGGAAGAAATTCGAGTAATTCCACTGGATGAAGATGCGCTCCAGGCCGTCGGTGTTGTCGCTGGGCCAGAACTCGGTAAAGTACCGCAGCGCCCCGTAGTCGACCCGACCACCACCACCGGAGCACAACATCATCGGCAGTTTCGGATATTTGACCCGCAGCCGATCCAGCACGGTATACAGCCCCTGCACGTACTCAACATACAGATGCGAGGGGTTGGGATTAGTAGCCGAAAAGGCGTTATAAATGACGGCGTTGCAGTCCCATTTGATATAGCCTAGGGTCGGATTCTTCGTCATCATATCGTCCACGATGCCGTATACAAAATCCTGAACCTTGGGGTTGCTGAGGTCGAGGACCAGTTGATTCCGGAAGTAATACTCCTGACGGTTGGGGAGTTTGAGTACCCAGTCCGGATGTTTTTCGTACAGCTCACTTTTCGGGCTGACCATCTCCGGCTCCAGCCAGATTCCGAATTTGATTCCGGTGCTTTCGGCTTGGTTGACCAGATAGCCAAGGCCATGCGGCAGCTTTTTGACGTTCTCCTGCCAGTCGCCCAGCCCGGCGCGGTCGTCGTTACGCGGATACTTGTTGCCGAACCAGCCGTCATCGAGCAGAAACAGGTCAACGCCCAGCTTCCTGCCGTCTTTAAACAGCGCGGTCAGTTTTTCCTCGTTGAAGTCGAAGTACGTCGCTTCCCAGTTGTTCAGGAGCGTCAGGCGGTTGCCCTGCCCCTGCGGAATCCGAAATTTGCGGGCCCAGCGGTGCAGGCTGCGGCTGGCCGTGCCTTTGCCCGTGGCGGAGTACGTAAACAGGAACGCCGGGGTTGTAAATTCTTTACCGGGGGCCAGGGTGTAGGCCGATGCATACGGGTTGATACCAGCCATCAGGCGGAGGTTATGCAGCGGGTCCACCTCAAACGCGATCTGGTAATTTCCCGACCAGGCCAGCGTACCGGCCAGCACTTCGCCCTGATCTTCCTGGGCGGGCTGGTTCAGAGCCACAAGAAACGAGGGCGGCTGGAACAGATCAGCGCGGGTCCCTAGCTTCGTATCCAGCACCTTAAGGCCTTCGGTCAGCGGTACTTCCGATGGGTTCATTTCCCGGGCCCAGTCGCCGTGGAAGTGCGTCAGGTAGTAGTTTTGAGCGGGGATGTAAAGGTTGGCCGACGCGTATTTGTGCAGGGTTACGTTCTTTTTCTCCGTGTGCCGGATCGTGCTCCACTGTTCAATGACGTCGTCGTCCTGATATGTTTTGTAATACAGGGTCACGTCAAACGGATACTGCGGGTCTTTCAGATATACTGTGGTTAGCACCACACCGTCACCGGCCGATTTGCTCTCGTGCCGGACGTAGCGGAGATCCAGCGACGGGTTGCCGTCGGCGTGGGTGACCTGAATGGCGGGCTCCAGCAGGTTGCGGCTCCCGGCCGGGGTATAGACTGAATTATACAGACCGGTATAATCCTCCCCGCGTTTGCTGTTGCCCGGAATGCGGGCGTATTCATCCGGTCGCGTGAGCCGCTGGCCCAGGTGAACGATGGTCGGGTTCTGGTCTTTGTCGACCCGGATGACCAGCGCGGTTCGGCGGGTTTCGATGGCGATGTGCCGATCACCGGGGGCGCTCATGGCGGTTAGGATAGAGAAGCAGGAAAGGGTCAGGAACAGCGAAAAAAGCCGAATCATAAGCGGGTTACGTTTCAGGAAAACAGCAGCCGGTGTAAGGAACCGAATGCTGCACGAATCATTCGTTCGAATGACCTGCGAAAATAGTGAATCGCCGGGTTTTCGTCGACCCGCTTACCAGACATACGTACCCACCGAGCCTTGGGGCAACGTAGCGGTGGCTGTTTTTCCCTGATACTGAATGGTAAACGTCTGCGAAGCGTTGCCGTTGTTGAACACAATCAGCGCGGTACCTCCGTCCGGGGTTTTGAAGGCAACATTAGGCAGCATTTCGGACGTATTGGATGCAATCCGAACGGAACCGGGCCGCACGAATTTAGACGCCACGGCTACGTTGTAGTAAGCCGGATTGCGCGTAACGGTGTTGCCGTCGATGGTAATGGCGCCCAGGCACTGCGTACAGCCGCCCTCCGTATGCGGTTTCTGGTTTGGATCGGCCGCCAAGTTCCACTCCAGCACAGTACGCGCCCAGTTGCGGGTAGCGCCAATGATCAGCGTCTTCACGTGCCACGCCAGATCGCCTTTCAGGTTGCCGGGGGCGCCAATCCACTGCTCGGTGAAGTACAGATGCTTGTCCGGGTACGCGTCGTGTACCTTGCTCAGGGCTTCGATCGGTCCTGCATACAGGTGAAAGGCTGAACCGTCGACGTATTTCCTGGCTTCCGGATCGTTCAGAATCGTGATGGGGTAGTCAGGGCGGTCGGCGTTGTGGTCGTACAGGACGATCTTGGTGTCAATATTCGCCTGTTGAAACGCCGGACCCAGGCTTTTTTTGATGAACGTAGCCTGATCTTCGGGCAGCATGAGCAGGCTGGGATTGTTGCCCGGATGCAGCGGCTCGTTCTGAATCGTGATGGCATCAATCGGGATGCCCTCGGCTTTCATGCCCTGAATGTACTTCACAAAATACTGCGCGTACGTATCGAAATATTCCGGTTTCAGGCTGCCGCCCTTCGAGTTGTTGTTCGTCTTCATCCAGGTTGGGGGCGACCAGGGCGAACCCAGAATTTTGATGGTTGGGTTAATCGCCAGAATCTGCTTCAAAACTGGAATCAGGTGCTTGCGATCCGGCTCGAGTGAAAACTTTTCCAGCTTCACATCGGTCTGGCCGTCGGGGAGGTCGTCGTACGAAAACACCCGGTCGTCGAGGTCCGACGCGCCGATGCTGACCCGCAGGTAACTAACCCCAATGCCATTGCCTTCGGTCGAAAACAGTTCCTTCAGTAACGCAGCTTTGGCCTTCAGCTCCATCTGGTCGATGAGCATGGCGCTGCCGCCGGTCAGCGTGTAACCGAAGCCATCAATGGTCTGGTACGTTTTTGACGGATCGATAGTAATGGTCGGATGCTGGCTGGTCGCCTTGTCGAAGGTGAGTGTACCCGGTTGTTTCACGAAGAGTGCTGAGCCGTCGGGGTTGGTCAGCCAGACCTCGACGCCTTTCGCTGACGAACGTTGGCTGACGGTGGATCGCTGACAGCCGGTTCCGAGCCCCAGCAGGGCAGCCAGTCCCAGCGTAACGCTATGTTTAGTGAAGGTAGTGAGCATAATTGAAAGAGAGTTGACGATCAAGGTTTACGCTTAAGGTTTGACGTTACCCGGCGCACTTGTCCAGGTGCTACCCTCAAACCTTAAACGTAAACCTCGAACGGTAAGCTGCTTAATATCCCGGATTCTGCTGAATCAACGGGTTGTTGTTGATCTCACTTTGTGGAATCGGGAACAGCAGATAGTTCACATCCCGCGAGCCCCGTACCTGCTGAATAATATCCAGCGCCGTCACCCGGTGGGTTGCGCCCGCATCGGCCTGTGTTTGCCGGGCGTAGCGTAGCAGATCGAACCAGCGTTCGCCTTCAAAGGCCAGTTCCAGCCGTCGTTGGCGATCCACTTCGTCGCGGAAAGCCTGCTTCGTGCTCAGGTTGGCCAGGGTCAGGGCCGGTAAGCCCGCCCGGGTACGTACCGCATTCAGTCGCGTCAAAGCCTCCTGGTTCGGACCATTTTGCTCGTTCGACGCTTCGGCGAACATCAGCATGACATCGGCCAGCCGCAGAACGTAGTAGTTGTCGGGGCTGTTGAAGGCGTTCGGGTTGCTCCGCCACTTGTACACGAACGGGCCGTTGTCGTTGGCGTTGCCCGACCGGGCCATCACAAAGCTGGCGTGGTTGCGACCGGCCTGTGTGACTTCGCCCGTGAACTTCCAGCGCAGGTCATTCAGCGTATCGGCATACTGAATCAGCTCCGGTGTCGGGATGTTGAACTTTGGAAACGAATACGTAGCCGGGGGCGAGGGCAGCAGCAGGTCAGGCAGAATGAACCCACCATCGGCGTTGCCGGCAAACTGCACTTCAACAATCGATTCGGGGTTGTTGTCCGGCGGGAACAGCGCGTTGAAGCTCGGCGACAACTGGTACAGGCCACTCGAGATCACCTTGTTGGCGGCCGTAGCGGCATCTGCCCACTGGCGCTGCGTCAGCAGTACCCGCGCCTGCAGGGCGTTCACGGCCGTTTTGATGATGCGCGTCCGGTTGGCGCTGACGCTGCCAAACGTAGTAGCCGTCAGTTGTTCGGCCTGCTGCAAATCCGTGTTGATCTGCGCGTACACCTGCTCGGCCGTCGAACGAGCCAGGGCTACCGCGCCCGGATCGCCCGATTCGGTCGGTTCCAGCCTCAGGGGAACACCGCCGTACATCCGGACCAGGTTGAAATAATGCAGCGCCCGCAGGAACCGCGCTTCGCCCAGAATCTGGTTCCGGCGGGTTTCGTTCATCGCAATACCGGGTACGTATTTCAGGACGGCGTTGGCCCGGTTGATACCGATATACGACTGCTGAAACGTATTGTTCATCTGGCCGGTCTGGGGTGTCCAGATCAGGCGTTCGAGGGCGTTTACGTCGCCGTTGGTGCTCGTTACGTTATCCGACGGCATTTCGCCCACTACGTTCAGATCCTGGCCATACAGACCCGTCTGTTGCAGGGCGTCGTAGGCCGCCGTCAAACCGGCTTCGGCATCGTCGGCGTTGGCAAAGAAGTTCTCCGGTGTAATGCTGGGCAAGGGCTGTTTGTCCAGCACTTCGCAGCCCGCCAGGAACAATAAAGATGAAAAAACTATGATAAGGCGTTTCATGAAGCTTCAGTTAAAAAGTGACGTTAAGACCAGCCGTGTACGTACGAGCCTGCGGGTATACCCCGTAGTCCCGACCAAAGCCAACCGATGAGAACGGGTCGGCGCTCACCTCCGGATCGTAGCCACTGTAGTTGGTAAACGTGAGCAGATTCTGACCGGTCAGGTACACCCGAACGCCACTGATTTTAGCCCGCTGCAGGAACGTGTTGGGCAGATTGTAGGCGATGGTCAGGTTTTTCAGGCGCGTGTACGTACCATCTTCCACGAACCGGGTCGAGAACCGGTTGTTCTGGTTGGGGTCGTAGCGTACCGCCCGCGGCACCGTCGTATTCGTGTTTGTGGGCGTCCAGCGATTCAGCACGGCCGTGGTCTGGTTGAGCGGGTCCGACATACCTTCGATCGTTTGCCGGTTCTGGTTGTAGATGTCGTTGCCGTAGCTACCCTGGAAGAAGATGCTCAGCTCGAACCCTTTGTACGACAGGTTGTTGGTGAAGCCCGCGATGAACTTGGGATTCGGGTTGCCGATGATCGTCCGGTCGTTGGCGTCAATCCGGCCGTCGTTGTTCAGGTCGACGAAGCGAATATCGCCCGGTTTAGGCTGGCCCGGCTGGGTTGCCGCCTGCGCAATCTCGTCCGCCGACTGGAAGATGCCCTGCACGACGTAGCCATAGAATGCCCCCAGCGGAGCGCCTTTCTGCGTCACGGTATAGTTGCCAATGATGACCCGGTCTACCTCCTGGCCCTGCTCATTCCGAAGCGTACCGATGTCGACCACTTTGTTGCGGTTCAGCGTAAAGTTAAAATTGCTCGACCAGGTAAACCCACTGTTTTCGTTCTGAATGTTCGTGCTATTCAGGCCGATCTCAAGCCCTTTGTTCTGCACCGTACCGATGTTCTGCACCGTTTGCGGATTCAGCGCCCCGGCGTTATACGGCAGTGGTACGCTGGTCAGCAGGTTCCTGGTCTGCTTGATGTACGCATCGAGGGTGAGCGTCAGCCGATCCTTGAAAAATCCGGCGTCTACCCCGGCGTTGTATTGGTACGTCGTTTCCCAGCTCAGGTTGGTGTTGCCAATCCGGTCGGGCGCAATCCCACCCGCAATACCGCTGGTTCCGGCGTAGTTGTAGCCCGAACCGTACGTACTGAACCGGTCGTATGCGCCAATTTCCTGGTTGCCATTTGCCCCAAAACTGGCCCGGATTTTCAGGTCGTTCAGCGCAATGTCTTTCGGGAAGAAGGCTTCGCGCGATGCACGCCAGCCCAGTGAGATAGCCGGGAAATAGCCAAAGCGGTTGCCCGGCGCAAACCGGCTCGATCCGTCGGCCCGCAGGCTCAACGTGGCTAGGTAGCGCTCATCGTAGTTGTAAATGGCCCGCGCAAACAAGCTGAACAGGCCCCATTGATCCTGGTAGCTCGACGGCCGGGTAAACTGCGTACCTGCCGACAGATACGGCACAGCGTTCGACGGGAAGCCCGTGACCGATGCGCCGGACGTAAACCGATCCGACGACTGCACCGACTGGCCGGCCAGCAGGGTCAGGTTGTGGCGGTCGCCCAGGTTAGCGTCGTAGGTCAGCGTGTTTTCCCACAGCCAGATAATCTGCTGGTTCGTACCCGTCCGGGCGCTGCCCCGGGTGGCCGGGCTGGCGTTCTGCGTGCCAGGGTAGTTGCGCGTAATAAACTCATTTTCGATCTGAGAACGGAAGTCCAGACCCAGCGAGCTTTTGAACGTCAGGTTCTTCAGAATGTCGAACTCACCGTAGGCATTGCCGATCACCTGGTAGATGACCGCGTTGTTGCGGGTTTCGAGCAGGTTGCCAACCGGGTTGTCGAACTGCTGGAACGGGTTGATGCTGTAGTTTCCGTCGGCGTTCCGGATCGGAATGGTTGGAATCTGCGCCAGGGCGCCAAGCACCGTACCGGAGTTACCGGCGCCGAGTTCGCTTCGTACGCTACCGTTCGTGTTGGTACGGCTCAGGTTCAGGCTGGTTCCCATGCGGAAGCGGGTGCTCATCTGCTGGTCCAGGTTCAGCTTGAAACTGTACCGGTCGAACCCCGAGTTGAGGGCGATACCATCCTGTTTGAAGTAGCCGCCCGATACGTAGTACTTCGTCTTGTCGGTGCCGCCACTCAGGCTGATCTGGTAGTTCCGGATAGCCGCCTGGCGATAGACCGCATCCTGCCAGTCGGTGTTGTACGGCAGTGAATCCAGGTTCGTGAAAGCCGGTGGGTTTCCGGCGGCTGCCTGGGCATCGTTGAAGTACTCGGCAAACTGGCGTGAGTTCAGCAGCGGGATTTTCCGGCGCAGTTGCTGAATACCGTAGTACGCGTTGAAGTTGACCTGTGCTTTGCCGGTTTTGCCCCGTTTGGTCGTAATGACAACCACCCCGTTGGAGGCCCGCAGGCCATAGATGGCGGCTGCGGCACCATCTTTCAGGACGTCGATGGATTCTATATCATTGGGATTCAACGTATTGAGCGGGTTCGGGCGCTGGTTACCCACGCCAAGTTCGCGGTCGTAGGTTGGCAGTACCGGCACCCCGTCAATTACGTACAGGGGCGAGTTGGTCAGGCTAACCGAGTTGTTCCCCCGAATCCGCACGTTGATACCGGCACCCGGCGCACCCGTCGGCGAGGTTACCTGAATACCGGGAGCCTGGCCTTGCAGCGCCTGATCGAAACCTGATACCGGCTGACGTTCGATGGACTTGCTGTTCACGGACGTAACGGCCGTGGTCAGTTCCTGCCGACGCTGCGTACCGTAACCAACCACGACGACTTCCGACAGGGCCCGTACGTCGGTGGCCAGTGTTACGTTGAGCGTTGTCTGGTTGTTTACCGGCACTTCCTTACTCTGAAAACCCACGAAGCTGAAAACCAGCACCGCGTTGTTGTCCGGCACATTCAGCGTAAAGTTTCCGCTGGCGTCGGTCACCGTTCCGGTGGAGGTGCCTTTGATAACCACGCTCACGCCGGGCAGCTCTTCGCCTGCATCACTGGTGACTTTTCCGGTGATGGGAAGAACGGCCCGTTCGGCGTTTGGGCCTGTGGCTTCCGAACGGGTTGGGGCTGTAGCGACAGCACGTTTCAGGATGATCTGTTCGCTCGATACTTCGTAGTTGATCTGGAGCGGCTTCAGCAGTTTGTCGAGCACCGCAGCCAGCGGTTGGTTCTGGAGAGACAGACTGACGCGCCGGTCGGCCCGGATCAGTTCCGAACTGTATAGGAAGCGAACCTGCGCCGTTTTCTCAATTTGTTCCAGCACGCTCTCAACGCTCTGGTTCGAGCACGTCAGGTTAATTCGTCGGTTGAGTAATTCCTGGCCTCGTCCGTCGTGAGCCAGCGTAACGCCCGCAAAGGCAACCGCCAGCACGACCTGAAATAGACTAATTTGCATGATTCTGACGATTTGCTCACGCAACTGTCGTGGGTTTTTCATATTTTTTGACGCTTATTGTTAGTTCTTGGGAATTGGCAAAAAGCTCCGTGTGCCCCGTGGGGCCGATGTTTGGCGACATCGTACGGAATGTGTGAGGTCGTCGGTGTTGGCGCACCGGCGACTTCTTTGTGTTGGCGAAGATGGTTTATGTCATAGGCGATTTCGGGTATTTGGTGTATAGTTTCAGTTGTACTAAAAGGGGGTAAGCCGTTGGTTCATAGCAGTAAACCGAAAACGGGTCATTGTGAACTGCACCCCCGGCTTGTAATTATGATCTGGCCGTCTACCTCTTCGTAGCTGGATTCCGTACCGGCGCAAATCCATTCCAGTTTCTTGTACAGGGATTCGTTGTCGAACCGGGCCGTCAGCGTGCAATGAGCCATCAGGGCCTCGTCGAACACAATGTCCACGCCGTAGGCCCGCTCCAGGGCCGCAAAGACCTCGGCAATGGGCGTCTGGCGGAACACAAGCGACGTTTTCTGGATCGCTGGGGCATCCACGCGCTGGGGTTCGGCTACCAGCGAACGAACCAGGCGCTGCTCCGACCGCATGAGCGTAGCCTGTTGATTAGGCGTCAGGATGATACCACCCAATTCCCGCGTGTGGATTTTTGTGGTAGCCTGCTTGTCGGCCCGCGCAAACACAGACACCTTGCCTGTCCGGACGGATACCCGAACGTGCTGATCCTGCTCGTAGGCCCTGACGAAAAAGCTGGTGCCCAGTACTTTGGTTACCAGTTCGTTGGCATACACCAGAAACGGTCGGGCCGGGTTCTTTCTGACCTGAAAAAAAGCCTGACCCGTCAGGTACACCTCGCGGGTGGAATCGGAAAACTGCTTCGGAAAGCTCAGGCGGCTGTTGGCGTACAGAACCGCAATGCTGCCGTCGGCGAGCGCTATTCTTCTGGGCGAGCGGCCGTCGTTAGTCACCTCGACCAGCGGCTGGGAAGCCTCTTCAACCAGATGGGCATACGTAGTCGGCGTGCTGGACGAAGGCTGTGCCTGATACCGGTATACCCAGAAGAGACCCAGGAGCAACGCTACGGATGCGGCCAGGTAGTACCAGGTTGGAGCAAGTTGCCGAACAACCGGGAGAGGGCGAATGTCGGCGGTCTGTTCGAGCTGGGCCTGCCGGACAAGCTGCGCTACTTTCTGGTCAATGTGTTCGTCAGAAAGCTGGGGCAGGTTGCCCTTGATGTCGAGTAGTTGCTGCCGGGCCTGATTTACAACAGCCGCTTTTTCGGGGTGATCGGCCAGCCACTGCTGCCAGAAGCCCTCGTCCTGCGGCAAGGGATGAAACACCCACCGTCGGAAGGCTACGTCTTCCAGGAAGTCCTCAAACTCGAAGAATTGATAATCTTTCATCGAAAAAGGCAGTTATGTGCCCTGTTACAATGGATTATCCGGTTTCCTGAGCGGTATACTTAGTTTTTTTGAGAAAAATTTTTGGGGTGACCGTAACAGTCAGAAAAACAGCGCATGAACCAAAAGGAGCAGGTAGGTCCAGTGCTCGCGAAGCCGTTTGAGGGAGTTCTGAAGCAGATTGGCCACCGATTGTGCGTTGATCCCCATTGTCTGGGCAATCTGCTCGTAGGTGAAGTTTTCGTAGTACCGGAGGTAAAGCGCTTCCTGCTGCCGTTTCGATAAATCGGCCACTTTCGTTTTCAACTGACTTGTCAGCATATGCCAGTTTTCTTCCCGGATGATCTGCGTTTCAGCGTTGCTGTCTTCGCCCACGTCGAGCCAACTGCTCAGACTTTCGCTGATGGGCTGGGAGCGCTGGTGGAGTTTGATGAGGTGATGACGTAGCGTTTTCAGCAGGTAAAATTTGACGAAGAAGGTATCGCTCAGGTGTTCGCGCTGTGTCCACAGCTTTAGAAAAACGTCCTGGATGGCATCTTCAATCAACGCGGTATCCTTGGTAAACCTGGTGGCGTAGTTGAACAAGGTCCGGTAGTATTTCTTGGCTAATTGGCCAAGTGCAGTCGTGTCCCCATCCCGAAATCGCTGCCATAAGTCATGGTCATCATCTGGAAAAGTAGGGGGTGCAACAGACATGAAATCGGGTAATCTTAACTAGTTAACGTGGGTTTCTATTCTGACTGAACAATTTTTCGCCGAAAAAGTGTACGTAAGGCATAAAGATTTGTAAATAGTTGACCTGAATAGGATTAGCCGGACCGGCTGCGAAGCTGAGAGTAGAAAGGCTCAGGAGGTTACTCCGGTCCGGCGAGTTTGGTACGATTATTTCTGTACGATCCGGTAACGTTGGCCAGTGCCGGAACGTATACCAGCCAATAAAACCGTTTTAGAACTACCTACCTTCGATACAGATTGACTATGAAAAAGATACTAAGCCTGTTTGTTGTGGGCCTGCTCTGTTCAAGTTTTATCCTGTCCACGGCACCGGACGCCGGGCGCAGGCAGACGTACTATTATTTTGGTTGTGCCATGGAGCAGCCCGCAAAGGGCCAACCGTCCAGACGACTGCAACTGCTGTACACGGATCTGTACAGTACGACCGGCGGAGAAGGTGACCTGAAGCGATTAACCGCGCTGTTTGCCGGTCACGTCAACAAGGTCTGCGCATCCGGCAGCGGTTGTATGAGCGAGTTAAAAACGTATACGGATGCAAAGGAGGCCGAAGAAAAGCAATCTGAAATCGTGTCCCGATTCGAGCGGACCGGTAAGTACGACGTGAAGCGAATAGAGTACAATTTTAAGTAACTGTGTCGGGCCGATCAACGGCCCGATTTGTTTTATAGCCCACTAAACAGTTTACATAGCTGGTAAACTAGCGTTCCCTAAAAACGAAACAAGTACGTTGGAACTGAAGTAGAGATCTGGTTACTTTAGGTGCCGGAGAAGCCTATCTATATGGGTTGGGAGAGCCAAATAACTAGTGTTGCATTTAGGCCTGTCTACTTGTAAAGCGGACAGCCCAACCGCCACCGAGTTCGCGGGTGAACAAACTCAGAAGAACTATTAATTTGTTCTTTGTTGCTTGACTATCAGTTATTTGTAGTTAAGCGGTACACCAAGGTCAAGTGTGTAAAGGTATCGAGTACGTTCGTTTGTTTTATCTTGCTTACCTACCATCAACCCCTGGGGGTTAGGTGACCAATAAAATGGGAACGAAAGGAGGGGGAACTTCGACAGACTGTACCAACCGCCCCGGTTTGGTAGGCTACGGGATTTGCATTCAGCATAGATAACGCACAACAAAATAGTAGTCAAGCAAGAGCGATGAGTCTATATATTGTTTGGGATGTTAGTCCAGAAATTTTTCACATTGGTTCCTGGCCGGTACGCTGGTATGGTCTATTGTTCGCAATGGGCTTTCTTATTGGCGTCCAGATAATGACCTACATATTTCGAATAGAAAAAAAACCACAAGCTGATCTTGATCCGTTGTTGATGACATTGGTGATTTCAACCCTATTAGGGGCAAGGTTAGGGCATTTTCTTTTTTACGAGCCTGGCATGTTTCTCCAAAACCCATTACACATAATAACTCCTCCTTTTGCTGGCCTTGCCAGTCATGGAGGTGTACTTGGTGTAATTATTGGGTTATGGATTTATTCGCAACGAGCATCCAGCAAGACAACTGGTCAAACGTTTTTATGGCTCATTGACCGCGTTTGTATTCCAGCTACCCTTGCCGGAGCATTCATCAGGTTTGGCAACCTGATGAACTCCGAGATTTTTGGTAAGCCTACTGACGTACCCTGGGCGTTTATATTTGTTCGTGACCATGAATTTAGCCAAGTACCCCGCCATCCAACCCAGTTGTACGAATCTTTATCGTACCTGATCGTATTCGCTTTACTGTTCTGGTACTGGAAAACATATCGAAAGCGATCAGTACCGGGGATGATGTTAGGCATATCTTTAGTCTGGGTATTTGGATTAAGGTTCGTCTGGGAATTCTTCAAAGAAAATCAGGTTGGTTTCGAAGATAGTATGAGCTTCAACATGGGCCAGATCTTAAGTATACCTGCAGTTTTAGTTGGCTTATTTCTGGTGCTTAGAAATTTTGTCAGACCCACTTCACTTGTTCCGGTGGCCCTAGTAATCCAATCAGCAAGCCTTTGTTATCGTTGCGAGCATACATCATCAGTAGTCGATTCGAGAAAGGATCATCAGTTAAGTAGGTCCACTGACTGCGGTAGACCAACTGCTAACACGCAGGCTTCTGGATTCGAAAGTGCATTGTTGCCGCTCAGTGCGGGGGCGCTTATCTGCGACAGTAAGCCCGTCGTGAAGGAGTGTTCTCAACCCAACCCGCTAAATGTGTAAAAGCAGGAGGTATTGCTGGCCAGGGTATCAACACTCAGGGGCATTTGTTGAACCGGTCATAAAGAGCTAAATCACGGCGACCAATTCCACGTGTAGTCAGGCCGTTCCGCTGTCAACGTATCTATTCACTTCTGGTTTGATGCTGTATCCTGACATTGCCCAAACGTTAATCGCGTGCCGTAAGCACGACCTTGACGTTAGACAGCGGCTTATTGACGAAGGCGACTTGTTCGGGGGCTATAATCCAGAGATGGAAAAAGTCCACCTCGAAAACGCCCGACGACTTCAGGAGATAATCGCTGAAATTGGCTGGCCGACACAGGAGCAAGTTGGCGAGGAGGCCAGTCAGGCGGCCTGGTTGATTGTTCAGCATGCGATCAGCTTGCCTGCATTCATGAAAAGCTGTCTGGCGTTGATGAAAGAGCACGAAAAAGCCGGGACTATTGACCCAGTCAACGTAGCTTTTCTGTCAGACCGGATTGCTATGTTCGAGAATCGCCCGCAGTCGTACGGAACTCAGTTTGTGGACGATGACCAGGGCCAGCTTGTTCCTTACGCGCTCGACGCTTCGATCGATCAGGTGAACCAACGTCGTCAGCAATTGGGGCTGAACACCATCGAGGAGCGATTAACGGAACTAACCGCTCAGATGCGGGTCGAGCAGGAAAAACAACGAACGGCAGCCGAGAGGCAGGTAGCGCAGAATGAGTACGATACGTGGCGCCGAAAAGTTGGGTGGCTTTCTACGTAGCTACCGTTGGCGTTGCTTTACCCGATAGGTAGTAAACCCCGCCAGGGGGCTTTTTACGTAAAGCCGCTACGTGTTCAGGGTTTCGGCCATCGTCACTTCCCCAGTCTGCTCACTATGGTTGCTATGGATAGGAACACATTTCTTAAGGAACTGGCGCTGCTGACCGGAGCTTCTTTCCTGTCGGGGCCGACATTTGCTGCTGAACCAGGCCTGAAGAAGTCAGCCATCAAACTGGGACTTGTTACGTACCTATGGGGCAAAGACTGGGACCTGCCCACGCTGCTGAAAAATTGTGCGGATACCGGTATGCAGGGTGTTGAACTCCGGGTAGATCATGCGCATAACGTAACGCCTGAACTGACGGCGACCCAACGCCGGGAGGTCAGACAGCGATTTGCCGACAGCCCCGTTAAACTGGTGGGCTTCGGTACCAATCAGCAGTTCGATTTTATTGAGCAGGAGCGGGTTAAAGCCTCTATTGAGCGGACAAAGGCATTTATCCGGTTAAGCGCCGATGTAGGTGGGTCGGGCGTGAAAGTGAAGCCCAACGCCTTGCATAAGGAAGTTCCGGTGGAGAAAACGCTGACCCAGATCGGCGAATCGCTGAACGAACTGGCCCGGTACGGTGCTGAACTCGGCCAGCAGATCAGGCTGGAAGTACACGGCGAAGAAACCCAGGAGCTGCCTATTACGAAGCGGATTATGGACATAGCTTCTCATCCGAATGCTACGATCTGCTGGAACTGCAATCCCCAGGACCTGAACGGGAAAGGATTTGCCTATAATTTTAATCTGGTCAAAGACCGGTTCGGTGCCACCTGCCACGTACGTGAACTCGATCGGACCGACTACCCGTATACCGAACTACTGACCAATCTGGTCAACATGAATTATACCGGCTGGGTCCTGCTGGAATGCCATACCAACCCGCCCGATAAAGTAGCCTCTATGAAGGCGCAGCGCGCTGTTTTTGACCGGATGATCAGCAAGGTATAAAAACCTCAACCCCTCACACTTGAGTGAGCTTGGTCAGATACCATTCGGGGTAGATGGTGGTTCAACGCCTTTTCTGGAATGAGAGTCGTATACGGCTTGTTGGTCTGGATTCAGGCCCGCTAAAGGTGGCTTAGGCCACTTTTTGTTTTTATTGACCTCTCTGCAACCGATAGAAAACGCGTCAAATCAGCTTTAGCCGGTAACTAACCCCTAGATTTACCTTACTCTCCATGAAATCCATTCATCGTTGGCTCTTATCGCTGTCGGTTGCTCTCCTGTTTGTCTCCGGCTGCCTTGCCCAGAACGATCTCAAGCTCATTAAAGAACGTATTGTGGCTGACCTGATGGCCGGAAAAATTGTCGACAGCCAGGTGGAGAGCATAATGGCCAGGATGAACGACGATGGCAGCTTTCGGGGGATCAACTACGAAGATTTGAGCCGAACGGCTGGCTTTCCGCATGGCGGGCACACCCGTGATCTGGTGTATCTGGCTAAAGCCTACAAAAACAAGACCTCGAAATACTACCGAAACAAGCCACTAAAAGACGCAATCAGCAGGGGGCTGGCATTCTGGGTTAAGCATGACTTTGTGGGCGACAACTGGCACGACAATCAGATTACAACCCCCACGAACCTGGGTAATCTGATGCTGGTGATCGGCGACGAGTTGCCAAAGGAACTTGTGACTAAAGCACAGCCCATGATTGGCCGGGCCAACATGAACGCGTCGGGTGCCCGACCCAGCGGTGACCGCATCGTGATTGCCGGGATTCTGGCCAAAAACCTGCTCTCCCTGAATGATTATCAGGAGTTCGACAAGATTGTTAAAATCATTGAAGGAGAGATGAAATTCGCGACCGGCGAACGGGGGCTACAGCACGATTACAGCTTTCACCACCGGGTCGACCGGGTCAACAACACCTCGTCTTATGGTTACGGAAAATACGCCAATGCCTATGGCGACTGGTCGTACTACGTAGCCGGTACCAAATACGCCTTTGCCAAAGAGAAGATAAACCAACTCGTTGACTACTACCTTGACGGTATCTACAAACAGATGGTGTACGGCGTCTACGAGGACATCAGCGTCAAGAATCGCAGTATTTCGGGCAAGGCTACCTTCCACCCGCAGAGCACACTCGAAATTGAACGGGTGCTGGTCAGTACGGACTACCGCAAAGCCGAACTGGAAGAAATTATCCGGCTGCGTAAGGGAGAGGCTAAGCCGTCGTCATCCTTCGCGAAATTCTTCTGGCAAACCGAGCATTTTGTGTTCCAGCGCCCGAATTTCTACACTACGGTACGGATGTTTTCGACCCGTAACCGCAACATGGAAGAACCCTACAACGGGCCGGGTAAACTGACCCACCACCGCGCCGACGGTACGAACTACTTAATGCTGAAAGGCGACGAATACCACAACATCTGGGCGGTGTACAACTGGCAAAAGATTTCGGGGACAACCATCATGCAGAAGCCCGAGCTGCCTGCGCCTGACCAGATTCAGAAAGAAGGATTGACGGATTTTGTGGGTGCGGTAACGGACGGCTTATTAGGCGCTGTTGTCTTCGATTTCAAGAGCCCGCACGATGGGGTGGAAGCCAAGAAAGCGTGGTTCTTTTTTGACAAAGAGTATGTTTGTCTGGGCACCGATATTACGGCAAAGCAGGCGTTGCCGGTCGTTACCACCGTCAATCAGGTGCTGATGCGGAGTGACGTGCGCATGATGCGGGACGGTACGGTCCAACCTGTACCGAAAGGCAGCCGAACCCTCGATAAAGTGAAATGGGTTCACCACGATAGGGTAGGCTATATCTTCCCGCAACTGGCCACCGTTGGCCTGTCTAATCAGACCGAAACGGGCCGCTGGTCGGACATTACCGACCAGAAAAACATCAGTAAGGAGCTGGTCAAAGAAGACGTGTTTGCGTTGTGGTTCGACCACGGCAGCAAACCGGTCGACGCTTCCTACCAGTACATTGTCGTACCCGCTGTGTCGGAGGAGCAATTAGCCCAGACCGCCGGCACGAATCGCTCCATCGAGATACTTGCCAATACCCGTGAACTACAGGGGGTGAAACATGGCCAGTCGGGAGTTACGCAGGTAGCTTTTTATAAAGCAGGAACCGTCGATATCGAGAAAGGTATAAAAGTCGGTCTGGACAGTCAGGGTATGGCCATGCTGAAAATGCAGGGCGGCCGACTGAAGGAACTGACTGTTGCCGACCCGTCCAGAAAGCTGAACCGGATGGTGCTGTCGGTGACCGGTCTGTATAATGTCAAAGGCGAAAACTACCGTACGCTGGTCGATGCCGAGCAAAACACCACCCTGTTCATTGTGGATTTACCGCAGGGCGTCTATACTGGCAAAAGCGTTTCACTACGTATTGACTGATGGGCGCTGCTTTGCTTCCGGTGTGTAGGTCCAGTAGGCCTTGACCACCGGGAGCAGAGCGTCAATACTCCGTTCGTATACTCGTTACAAACGTACCTAACGTATCAATTCATCAACCCCTGCTGCCGATGGTGGTGAACTACACGTATTTTGTCAGCCAGCCGATCAGCTTCCTGACCTTATCGGTGTAGGGTGGGTACAGGAATCGGGTTGTTCCGAACTCGCGTTGCATAACGCCCCGCTGGTTCGAAAACTCCTGAAAGCTGAAGAATCCGTTTGATTTGCCCAGGCCGCTGTTGTTGACTCCCCCGAACGGTAACTCCACGTTCCCGAACTGGAGCATCGTATCGTTAATGACCGTATCGCCGGCCGAGGTCTGGTCCAGTACGTACTGAATATTCCGACGGTTGCGGCTGTGCATGTACAGGGCCAGCGGTTTTTCACGGGTATTGACCACGCGCAGCGCGTCGTCCAGATTCGCATACGTCAGCACGGGCAGCACCGGACCGAATATCTCTTCCTGCATGATCCGCATGTCATCCGATACGCCCTCCACTACGGTAGGCTCGATGAAATTGTCGGCTTCGTTCATCCGGCCGCCAACCGTAACGGTCGCGCCTTTCTGAATGGCTTCGTCCAGCAGGTCGCGGATGCGCTGAAAATGCCTGCGGTTAACGATCCGGGCGTAGCTGTCCGATGCTTCGACGGGTTGTCCGTTCGGGCGGTACATGGCCTCAACGGCTTGTTGGAAGGCGTTCATGAACGGCTCCTTGACCGACTCCTGTACGAGCAGGTAGTCTGGGGCGATGCAGGTCTGGCCGTTGTTGATGTACTTGCCCCACGCCAGTTGCCCGGCCGCCTGATTGAGGTCGGCCGTTTCGTCGACGATAGCGGGCGATTTGCCGCCCAGTTCGAGCGTGACTGAGGCCAGATGTTTAGCCGCAGCCGCCATCACAATCCGCCCAACGGCCGGGCTCCCCGTAAAGAAGATGTGGTTGAACGGCAGGTCGAGCAGGGCCTGGGCTACGTCGGCGTCACCTTCAACCAGAGCCACTTCCTCGGCAGGAAACAAGTCGCCGACCATTCGGTTGAGCAACGCGGCCGTGTGAGGTGTCATCTCCGACGGTTTCAGCATCACGACGTTCCCGGCCGCGATGGCCGACACCAGCGGGCGGACAACCAGCGAGAAGGGATAATTCCACGGTGCCAGGATCAGTACGTTGCCCTTTGGCTCGTGCCGGATGTGGCTTTTGGTGCCAATCAGACTAACGGGCGTGGGCACACGCTGCGGTTTCATCCACTGCTTCAGGTGCTTGACCGTGTGCCTGATCTCGCTGATTACGGCATACAGTTCCGCCAGGGTTACCTCGGCCGCCGGCTTCCGGAAATCGTCGTACATCGCCTTCTGGATATCGGCTTCGTGGTTGGTAATCCAGCGCTGAATTCGTCGGATGCGCTCGATCCGCTGGTCGGCGCTAGTCAGGGCCTGCTGGCGAGCGTGTCGTCGCTGTTTGTCAAACGTAATTTGAAGCGAATTGCGGAGATTGGTTTCCGTAAGCAGCGTAGTCATAGGTTCGGTAGGCTGGAGTGAGTTTCCTGCAAATCAATACATTAAAAATACAACTGAACTGGTCTATTTGTTACGGTTGGCATTTAAAAACGGAAACGTATATCTTAGCTAAAATTTAACATTAACCCCGACCGGATGTCGCTCGTCAGTGAAAATATCCGATACCTGCGCAAACTCAACGGGTTAACGCAGGAACAGTTTGCCAGGAAAATAAACATCAAACGCTCATTGTTAGGGGCTTACGAAGAAGCCCGCGCCAATCCGAACCAGCAGAACATGCAGGCTATTGCCAAGGCGTTTAACACGACGGTTGAGTTGCTGACCCGGCAGGATTTACGGAAACTTCGCGAGACGCCCAACCTGAGCATCCCCCTCGGTCAACCTGCCCGGTCGTCGGAGCCCCGCTACGAAAAATCGACAGAGCAGGCCGGTATCCATCCCGATCTGTCCGATATGTTCGCGCAGCCGGAGCCAGTTCCGGGCCCTGAGCCGCAGCCGCTGTCGAATCTGCTGAACAAATATTACCGGGGGCCGGAAGAAAACCGTTCGGCCGAACGCACTACGTCGCCCCTGGTGCCTCCGGTCATTACGCCCCCCGTCCGGCCGACAGAAAACCGGCAGCCTTCCCCCGCTACCGTTCCGTTTACGCCACCCGCTCCCCGGCGGACAACGGGAATCCGGTTGCTGTCTCAGCCCATGACGTTTCGTCGTGTGCAGGCCAATGCACCCGGTCATGCGCCCGTCGACCGGCTCTTTGGTACGCCCGCGTCCAGTCCGGCAACTTCCCGTCCCGCGTATGCTGCGCCGGATTCATTAAGTTTCAATAACGTATCCGACGGGAACGTAACGTCTCGACCCAGTGCAGGCTCGCAGAACGCCCAGGCAAACATTCCGGTCGTGATGCTGTCGCAGTTTGGCGATTATACGCAGCGGTTCCAGCAAGCGGATTTTGTCGGTCAACTGCCTATGATGCACCTGCCGACTTTGCCCGAAGGCCAGTATCGCGCTTTTGAAGCGGATGCCGATTTTGCCTACCCCGGTGCCTTGCTGGTGGGGCAGTTTGTTCGCAACTGGTTCGATATTGTCGACGGACGGCTCTACGTCCTCCTCATTCAGGGAGCCCGCCCGGAGGTATGTTGCCGTCGGGTATTCAGCCAGGTGAAGGTTAAAGGAACCCTGCTGCTGACCGCCGACAAAGCCAGCGTGCCCAGCCGCGAAATTGCCCTGAAAGATGTGCTGGAAGTCTGGGAGGTGAAAGCCTTCGTGAGCCAGCAACTGCCGCTGCCCGCCCCCAACACCGACCGCTTGAAACAACTGGCCGAGGAATTGCGGTTTGAGGTGGAGCGACTGTAAACGTCCTACCCGAACCGGTTCCTGACCCGGCCGGCGAGGTTTCTTAAAGCCCCGCTGGCTGACGCCTTGAGCCTGCTTTCCCCTTTCCTGATTCCATAGTTACGGAACAAAATACTTGTTCAGAAACACCCCTGGTTTACTGGCTAATCGCTGGTTGAACGTATCCTTCTCTCTGAACCGTCCGGTTGCTACGGATTGGCGGACCGTTGCCTCATTATCAAAATTGAAGGCTAAACTTCGTAAACTCCATCAATGATATATAGTTAAGGAAGTGCACCCAATCAACAGCACGAATGCAAACACAAACGTTGCAGCCCCTGGAGCTTCATAAGTTGAAGGAAGAAATCAAGGATATCAGAACGGCCATGCTGACGACGCAGCGCGAGGATGGCGAATTTCATAGCCGGCCGATGGCGACGCACGATGTAGATGATGACGGTTCCATGTGGTTTTTTACGTACAAGAATTCAAACAAGGTACGTGAAATCCAGCAGAACGATCGGGTGAGTCTGGGTTTTGTGGATACGGGAGACGAGACCTACGTAGCGATTTCAGGCAACGCCGAGGTCGTTGATGATCGGCAGAAGATTGAGGAGTTGTGGAACGATGTTCTGAAGACCTGGTTCCCGGATGGAAAAGACGACCCGAACATTACGTTGCTCAAGGTAACGACGCATTCGGGCGAATATTGGGACCGGCCGGGTGGTAAAATGATGCAGTTGTTCGAAATGGCCAAGGGTGCACTGACGGGCCAGCCGGATACGTCGGGCCGGGATGAGAAGTTTGGCGAAGAACCCAGATAAAGACAGTTTTATGTAGTGACTTTTTGTACCTTCCTCTATGTTTAACCGAGCTTTAGTGGCGGGGTAAAACCCAAGACCAAAGCTTTTTTATTGGTCATTTCCCAATCTACATTCCGCCAGATATGGGGTGAATTTGACGTAGAAAAGGAATTTGATTCATCCTCCTTTTTAAACAAACTAGTTTTGTCCTTTTCTCATTTGCTTGACAACCTTTTCTATTCCTTCTGATACGTTTCGCCAAGCCGCATCTTTACTGGTCCATTCCATAACTGCCTTGCCGTCTTTCGGTAAGGCCTGAATTGTTGAGAAGGGAGCACTCCGCCAGTTCACGTCGCGGACAATGATTGGAATAACACGCGCCTGCCCGTTCTGATGGCGTTCCAGTGCCCGGTCCATTTCTTTCTCGTAGCAGTAGTCAGAAGCAATAAAATCAGCGCTTACCAAGAGTAAGATGATGTCGGCTCGCTCCAGGTTTTCATCAATCTTAGCCTTCCAGTCGTCGCCAGCGTCAATATCGCGGTCGTTCCAGCTATCGATCAAGCGTTGACGTTGCAAAAGTTTGAGGTGAGTTTCCAGCTCATTTCGTAAAGTTTCGTCTTTATGCGAATAGCTGTAAAAGATACGGATGCTTTCAGTTTTGCTTTCCATTTTCTTTTTGGTTGAACGGGTTCCTTCCAGATCTACTCCGTTTAAGAGGTCATTCACATTAATGTCAATGATGTCGTCGCCTTCAACTTCTGTGTACGTAAGGAGTTTCTTTTCTTCTAGCACCTGTAGCTTTTTATACGGAATGACTAAAGCTGGCCGATCCGGGACGGGAATCATCTCCTGCGGTTGCAAATTACGGATGTCACCATGAATCCGGTCAAAATCAGAACGGATGATAGCCAGTAACCGACGACGGCTCTGCATCGGTCCGTCAACCGAAATCAAAACTTTCTTATCCTGTATATCTGCCTTAACTAAAGCACGATTTTTTTCAAATTCTAAAATTACGCCGGTTCGCCAACGAGGTAAACCAGTGCTCAGACTATGTGTTCGGACGATAAAGCGGGGTAATAATCCTTCCGGAATGATTATATAATGGTATTGAAAATTTAAGCAGGATTTTGGTTCAAATTCCTCGGCTTCCTGAGCTTCGTTTTTCTCTAACAGTTCAGGAATCAGGTATTTGTTATCGTCTTCCGGAAAGCGAAAGCATAATTCAAACTTTCGCATCAGATCCAACAGGAAGCGGTGCATATGAAATGGATACTCATTTCTGTCTAAAATCTGAGCAATAAGGTTTAAGCTTAGTTCTCCTTTTTGCTTATCTACCTGCTCCGAGTTTAGAATCTTGTAAATACCGTTGGTTACCCAGTGCGGGTTTAAGACGTGCGTATCCTGCAGGCGCGGGTCGTCTTTGTAGTTTAAGGCAATACCCAGACTATGTAAGTAGAAAGCCAGTGATTCCTGAGCCGCTGGGTCTTGTTCTCCCAACATTTCGCATTCTGCCCGGTATTCGTCGAAACTCAGGTAGTTTTTCCATTGGCTGGACAGCCGGTCTTTGATTTGAAACCAACTGGCTGGAAAAGCATCCCGCAGGTGTTCCAACTGATCGGTTTCCCGTTCAATGACCTTCTTCAATTCATCAATTCCGGTAGCATACTTACAATCAGTTTTTACAAAACCACGAATGTGCGGATATTTTTGCTGCAAGCCGCGTCGATTAACATCGAAAGGATGTTCTTTGATCTTGTTCAGTACGACAACAACAGGCGAATTATCACTGAAGCTGTCAATCAGTTTCAACCAATATTCGGCCTCGGCTTCTTCATTACCCTGTCGTCCGTTAAGAACCAGTACATACAAACTACGCTGGGTTAAAAAAAACTGGTGCGTAGCGTGCATAATCTCCTGGCCACCAAAATCCCAAATATTTAAACGAACTGCTTCATGACCATGCAGCATTAAGTCCCACTTCGTGATACTGATTCCTTCAGTTTTTTCTTCTCCCTGGTTGAATTGATTGTAAACCAGCCGATTCACTAGGGAGGTTTTACCAACTTCACCGCGGCCTACTAAAATTAATTTAGCTTCATTTAAAGGACGGCGGTCCTCCAGTAATCGAAAATAATAGTCTAAGATCCTATCAGAATCAAATCTATCCTCTATTACTTCCGGCGGTATACCGAGATCTGTGTTGCCTCGCAAATCTAACAACCTTAATAAGGTGAGATGTTGTAATGACTTAGGCAAGACCGTCAACTCATTGGTATGGAGGGATAACTCCCTCAGTTGGGTAAGCTGACCAATGGACTCGGGCAAGGTCGTCAACTCATTGTTACGGAGGTCTAACTCTGTCAATTGGGTAAGCTGGCCGATGGACTCAGGTAAATCCGTCAACTGATTGTTGGGGAGGTCTAACTCTGTCAGTTGGGTCAGTTGGCCGATGGACTCAGGTAAATCCGTCAACTGATTGTTGGAGAGGTCTAGCCTGGTTAGTTGTGTAAGCTGGCCGATGGACTCAGGCAAGACCGTCAACTGATTGGTATGGAGGTCTAACCTAGTTAGTTGATTAAGTTGACCAATAGACTCGGGCAAGACTGTCAACTGATTGGTGGAGAGGTCTAACTCCGTCAGTTGGGTAAGCTGGCTGATGGACTCGGGCAAGACTGCCAACTGATTGTCATGGAGGGATAAACTGGTCAATTGGGTAAGCTGGCTGATGGACTCGGGCAAGACTGCTAACTGATTGTCATGGAGGGATAACCTGGTCAATTGGGTAAGCTGGCCGATAGACTCGGGCAAGATTGTCAACTGATTGTCATAGAGGTATAACCTGGTCAATTGGGTAAGCTGGCCGATGGACTCGGGCAACGAGGAGAGATTTAGTCCGGACAAGTCTAATATCTCAGATAACTTGCTACGAGTATTTTTGATACGCCTTAACGCTTCGCGCATGCTATCTTCCATAAGGTGTGGTTCGACTTTTAAGATTCTTTACTCATTCGGTTCTTCTATTCCTAAAACCAAAACTCCCAAAGCTTGTAAGTTCATCAGCTTTGGGAGTTTTGGTTTTGTTCATGCTACAGTTTGTTAAACTTCCCTCTTCGTCATTTCCCCATCTACATTTCGCCAGATGCCGAGCGGGTTGGCGTTCTGCAGGGCAGCGGGTAGCAGCGCATCCGGGAAGCTCTGGTACGATACGGGGCGTACAAACCGTAGAATAGCCGCCGTGCCGACCGAGGTGGTGCGGCTGTCGGTGGTGGCGGGGAATGGTCCGCCGTGGGTCATCGCTTCACAGACCTCAACTCCTGTTGGATACCCACCAAACAGCACCCGGCCTGCTTTTTCCTGGAGAAGCGCTACCCAGTCGAACGCCGATTGCTGTAGTTCGTCTTCGGTCGCGTATAACGTAGCGGTCAATTGACCCTCCAGTGAGTTCAGGCTGTCTGCCAGTTCTTCTTCCGTATTGCACACAACTACCAGCGAACTCGGGCCAAATACTTCTTCGGCCAGGGCTTCATTGCTCAGAAACAACGGAGCGGTCGTACTTAGCAGGGCCGGGCGGCCTTCCGTGCGGCTGGCTTCGGCCGGGACCTCGCCTTCGGCTACCAGATGTACGCCGGGCAGTACGTGCAGTTGCTGAATGCTTTTTTCGTAAGCCTGCCGGATGCGGCTGTTCAGCATGGTCGCCGGTGACGTAGCCCGAACTTCCTGCGCGACCGTTTCCATAAACGATTCGGTCTGGGGGGAGTCAAGCAGAAACACCAGCCCCGGATTCGTGCAGAACTGCCCAACGCCCAGCGTAACGGAGGCCGCCAGTCCCTTGGCTACTTTTTCGAAGTTTTCGCGGATGGCACCGGGGAAAACGACCACCGGGTTCACGGCGCTCATCTCGGCGTAGACGGGAATGGGTTCCGGCCGGGACTGTGCTACCCTGAGCAGGGCCAGGCCGCCCCCTCGTGAACCGGTAAACCCAACGGCTTTCACGGCCGGATGAGCCACCAGACTCTGCGCTACCTCGTTATCGGCGTGCAGCAGGGAGAAAACACCCTCCGGCATACCGGTTTTCTGCGCAGCCGTTACGATCGCGCGGCCTACCAGTGATGACGTACCGGGGTGCGATGGGTGAGCTTTCACGATCACCGGACAGCCAGCCGCCAGCGCTGAGGCCGTATCGCCCCCGCCTACGGAAAAAGCCAGCGGGAAATTACTGGCCCCGAACACGACCACCGGGCCGAGCGCGACCAGCATCCGGCGAATGTCGGGGCGGGGCAGGGGCTGGCGGTCAGGCATGGCGGGATTGATGCGGGCGTCGACCCACGATCCTTCGCGAACGAGCCGGGCAAACAGCCGGAGCTGGCCCGTGGTGCGGCCCCGCTCGCCGGTGATCCGTCCCTTGGGCAGGCCGCTTTCCAGCACCGCCCGTTCAATCAGCTCGTCGCCGAGGGCCTCGATTTCGTCAGCGATGGCTTCCAGAAAACCAGCCCGTTCGGTTGGTGTCAGCTTGGAATAGGCCGCAAACGCATCGGCCGCTTTTTGAATGGCCAGATCAGCCTGTGCGGCCGATACGTTCGTAAATTCGTCGGAAAGGCGGTCGTCCTGCGCCGGAGCATAGGCGTAAAATACGTCCCCGTCGCCCGGTACTTCGTCGGTACCAATAAAATTAACCCCCAGTGAGCGCTCTGTAGCTTGCATACGGTTATTAAAAAGTTTCTTGAGCTTGAGTCAAAGGTACGTTATACCAGTGGTCCGACGCGTTCCAATAGCTCTTTTGTTTTCTTAATGCCGGCGTATTCGTCCAGTTTTTCGCCTTCGTATTCAATACCGGCGATGCCCCGGAAGCCGCTGTCTTTAACAATCTTGAGGATGCGGTTGTAGTCCGTTTCAATGCAGTTGCCATTGGCGTCAAACTCGTGGGTTTTGGCGCTGACGCCCTTGGCAAACGGCATCATCTCGGCTACGCCTTTGTACCGGTCGTATTCTTCCGTGCATTTGCCGCCCCATTCGGTGCCGTCGCTGCGTTTGATGCAGAAGTTACCGAAGTCGGGCAGGGTACCGACGTTTTTCATGTTCACCTGCTTCATCACCCCCGATAGCCACTGGCCGTTGGACGAATACCCGCCGTGGTTCTCAACGATTATATTGATGTTCATCGGTTTGGCAAATTCGCCCAGTTTACCCAGGCCTTCAACGGCGGCTTTGGCTACGTCTTCGGCCGTTCCGCGTCCGAACGAGTTGACCCGAATGGTTTTGCAGCCGAGGTATTTAGCACACTCCACCCACTTCTTGTGTTTCTCGACGGCTTCGTTGCGCTTGGCCGCATCGGTTTCGGCCAGCCCGCCTTCGCCATCGATCATGATGAGGTGGTTCGTAACCCCGTTATCCTTGCAGCGTTTCAGAAGGTCATTCAGGTAGGCCGTGTCTTTGGCTTTGTCCATGAAAAACTGGTTGACGTACTCGACAATGCTGATGCCGAATTCATTTTTCGCAACCGCCGGGAAGTCGAGGTTAGTGAGCTTGCCCGCCCGGATGGATTTGTGCAGCGACCACTCGGCCAGCGAAATATCGAAGAACATTTTTTTTGCGGTCGGTTCGGCAAAAACCGTGGGCAGCGCGGCCATACCGGCCAGCGCGCCGGTGGCCTGTTTCAGAAAAGATCGACGGTCCGTCATTGTAATGTATCAATTTTAGATTTTAACGGGAAAAGATTGAAAATGGCTGCTTTTACCGATGTATGTACACGCATAAATCCGGTTAAAGTGCTAAGTTCGCTTTTTACGTGTCGTAAGTACTGCGCACGAACGGGTCTGACGGCACGTCTGACCCGGTTTGTTGAAGCTGGATGGTTATCGGTCAGACGTACCATCAGGCCTTGCGGGGTTGCGTTTCGTTCAGCAGTAAGGCTTCGTGCAGATACGTTAGAACGAGTTCTTCGTCGGCAGCGGTAAGAAACCGGACCACGAGCGACTTAACCGTTTTCCGGCCCCGATCCTCGAGTCGGCCGGTTTCGTCGGTCAGTTCCATGCCCCGCAGGAAAGCTACGTCTATAGATTCATCGTTACGCAGAACGTTTAAATAACAGACAAATTGATTTCGATAGGTATAAAAAGGCACGTTCCAGCTTATTTTCTCGGTAATGCCCGGAGCCGCGTTCAGAATCAACTGACGCAGCCGACGAAGCAGCACCTGACAGGAAGGAAGTTGGTTTTCTATGTAATCGTCGACCGTCATAATCCGTGTTGTTCGATAACAAAAGACAGTTTTACCCCGTTAAAAAACAAGTTGACGTTTTAAAACGCATACCGTGAAAAGATGGATTGCAGTCGGCCTCGTCGTAGTAGTAGTCGGCGGGATTTTTGTGTACAATACGTATTTCAGACCGGGTGCCCGTTCAGGCGAAAGACCGGCAGAAACAACCGCAGCCAATGGTAATAAAGCCGGTGGTGCCGCGGCAGCCGGCGGTGGTGGCGGAGCCGGTCGGGGCGGTGGCGGCCCGACAACTGTCAACGGGTTCATCGTCGTTGCGCAAAGTTTGAAAGAAGAGGTAGTGTCCAGCGGTACGCTGCTTCCCAATGAACAGGTGGATGTTTACCCCGAAATTTCGGCCCGGATCACGCAATTGAACATTCAGGAAGGCCAGCCCGTAGCCAAAGGAGCGCTGCTGGTTAAATTATTTGATGCCGATCTGCGGGCGCAACTGGAAAAGCTGCGGGCGCAGGAAGAGAACGCCCGCCGGACCGAAGAACGGAACAAGCAGTTGCTGGAGCGGGGCGGTATCAGCCAGCAGGAATACGATATCGTCACGACAAATTTGCGGAGTACCCGGGCCGACATCGATCTGGTGAAAGCCAATTTGCAGCGTACGGAAATTCGGGCTCCCTTTTCGGGGGTGATCGGGTTGCGTAACGTCAGCCAGGGGGCCTTTGTGACGCCGAATACACTCATTGCCCGGCTGCAACAGATTTCTTCTTTGAAACTTGATTTTTCGATTCCCGAGCGGTACAGTTCGTCTGTGCAGCCAGGAAGTGCGGTTTCGTTTCTCATCGACGGTTCCAACCAGCCGGGGCAGGGTGCCGTCTACGCCATTGAACCGGGCGTCGAGCAGGAGACCCGCAACCTTCGTATTCGGGCGCGCGTAAATAATACGTCGGCCCGGCTTCGACCCGGAACGTTTGCCCGGGTAACGCTCGTTATCCAGAATGAACGGAGTCTGGTCGTACCGACGCAGGCCGTTATCCCACAAACACGTACCCGCCAGGTTATTGTTATCAAGAACGGCAAAGCTGAGTTCCGCGACGTACAAACCGGATTACGGACGGCCAGCGCCATTCAGATTCTGTCGGGTGTTCAGGCCGGCGATACGGTGGCTACCACCGGTCTGTTGTTCCTGAAGCCGGATGCCCCCGTGAAGGTAGCGCGGGTAATAACGCTGACGGGGGCTAATGCGAGTGCCAGTGCAAACACGAATAAAGTAGCAAGCCGGTAGGGTACGGACCCGTGCGCGCCGACTCGTCTATATAACCTAAATATGATTATTGTAAACGGAAAACTGTTAGTCGATAATCGTAACCAAAAAATCATTGTATGAGTCTCCCCGAATTGAGCCTTAACCGTCCCGTGCTCGCCATGGTGATGTCGATCATCATCGTGCTGTTCGGGATCATCGGCTTTACGTTCCTTGGTGTTCGGGAATACCCTGCCATTGACCCACCGATCATTACGGTGCGGACAAACTACACCGGTGCGAACCCCGACATTGTGGAGTCGCAGATCACCGAGCCCATCGAGAAGTCGTTGAACAGTATCGAGGGTATTCGGACGATTTCGTCGAACAGTGCGCTGGGTGCCAGCACAATCACGGTTGAGTTTGAACTGGGTGCGGACCTGGAGCGGGCTGCCAATGACGTGCGCGATAAGGTATCGCAGGCGCAGCGGCAGTTACCGCAGGACATCGACGCGCCCCCGGTGGTGACCAAAGCCGACGCCAACTCGGACCCAATCATTTTCATGACGGTGCAGAGTACGACGCGCAACCCGACGCAGTTGTCGGATTACGCCGAGAACGTACTGCAGGAACGACTCCAGACCATCCCCGGTGTTAGCCAGGCCACCATCTACGGCCTCAAACGCCAGGCCATGCGGCTCTGGATTGACCCAATCAAACTGTCGGCCTACCGCCTGACAACCCAGGATATTCAGAGCGCGTTGACGGCACAGAACGTCGAGCTGCCGGGCGGTAAGGTGTATGGAAACAGCACCGAACTGACGGTGAAAGCCGTAGGTCGACTGCTTTCCGAAGATGATTTTAATAACCTGATTCTTCGGCAGACCAACGACCAGATCGTCCGATTTAAGGACATCGGTCGGGTCGAACTGGGTGCCGAAAACGAAGAAACGCAGTCGAAGCAAAACGGGGCGCAGGGCGTGATTCTGGTGCTGGTGCCACAGCCGGGTGCTAACTACGTCACCATTGCCGACGAGTTCTATAAACGCTTCGACCAGCTCAAAAAAGACCTGCCGGATGATATCATCGTGACGGTGGGTATAGACCGGAGTACGTTCATCCGGCGTGCTATCGAAGAGGTGGGCGAAACGCTCATCATCTCGTTTGTGCTGGTAGTACTGGTCATTTACCTGTTCTTCCGCGACTGGCTGATTGCCTTCCGACCGCTGATCGATATTCCTGTATCGCTGATCGGCGCGTTCTTCATCATGTACGTCGCCGACTTTAGTATCAACGTCCTCACGCTGCTCGGGATCGTGCTGGCAACGGGTCTGGTGGTGGACGACGGTATCGTGGTAACGGAAAACATCTTCAAGAAGATCGAGCAGGGCATGGACACCAAGCAGGCGGCCAAGGAAGGCTCGAATGAGATCTTCTTCGCCGTACTGGCTACGTCGATTACGCTGGCGATTGTATTCCTGCCGATCATCTTCCTGCAGGGCTTTGTTGGTCGGCTGTTCCGGGAGTTCGGGATTGTGGTGGCCGGAGCCGTATTGATTTCGGCCTTCGTGTCCCTGACTCTGACGCCGGTGCTCAGTGTGAAACTGACCAGCAAGGATCATGGCCGGGGTTCGTGGTTCTATCGAAAAACGGAGCCGTTCTTCCAGTGGCTCGACCGGACGTATCGTAACTCGCTGGAGCGGTTCATGCGAAAGCGTCGGTGGGCGTTTGGTATGATTGTCGGGTGTCTGGCTATCATCTTCGGGCTGGGCTCAACACTGAAGTCAGAACTGGCTCCGCTCGAAGACCGCGGTCGGACCCGGATTCCGATTACGGCCCCCGAAGGAACCAGTTTTGAAGCTACGGCCAATATAACCGATCGGGTGAGTCAGTTCGTGCTGGATTCAGTGCCCGAAAGTCGACTGACATTCAGCGTTGTTGCACCGGGTTTCTCGGGAGCAGGAGCCGTTAACTCCAGCTTTGTCATCGTTAACATGGTCGATCCTTCCGAACGCCAACGGTCGCAGCAGGAAATTGTCGATTTCCTGAATAAGGGCCTCCGTCGGTTCAGCGAAGCGCGGATGTTCGCGACTCAGGAAGAAACCATTCAGGTAGGACGCCGGGGTGGTGGCCTGCCGGTGCAGTTCGTGATTCAGAACCTGAATTTTGAAAAACTGCGGGAGAAACTGCCGGTATTTCTGGAAGAAGTACAGAAAGATCCGACCTTCCAGAACTCCGACGTTGACCTGAAATTCAATAAGCCTGAACTGAACATCAGCATCGACCGCGAGAAAGCAACCAGCCTTGGTATTTCGGTGCAGGACGTAGCGCAGACACTCCAGTTGGCGCTCAGTAACCGGCGACTGGCCTACTTCCTGATGAACGGAAAGCAGTATCAGGTAATTGGTCAGGTTGATCGGGCCGACCGCGACGAACCCGTTGATCTGGCATCGTTCTACATCCGCAGCAATTCGGGTCAGTTAATCCAGTTAGATAACCTGGTGAAGTTTGAGGAAGTGAGTAGCCCTCCGCAGGTATACCACTACAACCGCTTTAAGTCCGCGACCGTATCGGCTGGCCTGGCACCGGGTAAAACCATCGGCGACGGCGTAGCGGCCATGAATGCGATTGCTGCCCGGACGCTCGACGAAACGTTCCAGACGGCGCTGTCGGGTTCTTCGCGCGATTACGCCGAAAGCTCATCGAACACGCTGTTTGCCTTTGGTCTGGCCCTGATTCTGGTGTACCTGATTCTGGCGGCCCAGTTCGATTCGTTTGTCGATCCGTTCATCATCATGATGACCGTACCGCTGGCTCTGGCCGGTGCCGTATTGTCGTTGTGGCTGTTTGGGCAGACGCTGAACATCTTCAGCCAGATCGGTATCATCATGCTGGTCGGTCTGGTAACGAAAAACGGTATTCTGATTGTAGAATTTGCCAATGAGCAGCGGCTGGAAGGAAAGAACAAGATGGAAGCTGCGCTGGAATCGGCGGCCATGCGTTTACGGCCCATCCTGATGACAACGCTCGTGGCTGCGTTTGGTGCACTTCCGTTGGCACTCGCTCTGGGCTCGGCGGCCAAGAGCCGGATTCCACTGGGTATCGTGATCGTGGGGGGGCTGTTGTTCTCGCTGATACTGACGCTCTACGTTGTTCCGGTTATTTACACGTATTTGAGTCGCCGGAAAGATGTGGAGCAGCGTCCGTTGCCGCAGCCTGACGGCCGCCCGACGGGTGATTCCCACAAGCCGGAAGAAATGGAGGTAAAACTGTAAGGTTGCCGATTATAAATACACAGGCGGCCCGGAGCAATCCGGGCCGCCTTTTTCATGAGTAATAGTTGGTGCGTAACAGATCGGGAAAGGTTGACTACTCTCTGAGTCGTTTAGTAAAGCAGAAAGGGAAACAGGAATTGATACATCAATGAATTTTTTCTCACCGACTGTTGGTGAGGGAGAAAGTACGTCAGGGTTTATCTTTCGTTGCTGTGCCTTCCTGGCCCATCAGCTTAAGGACCAGGCTCGTCACCGCCTTCGACGTAGCATCCCGGTTAAAGACGATAATGGAACCATACGAACTGGTCGATTTATACGTATCGGGCTCGGCCTGCTTCAGGAGTTTGTTGCTGCCATAGCTGTCGGCTTCGCCATACAGTTCGCCGTCTTTTACGGTCACCGTATATTTCTGAAGTTGGCCACCACTGGGGAAGCTGTACGTTCCGGCGTATTCCTGAAGGTCATTAGCCAATGGTTTGGCCGGGTTGTCGATGCGCCTGTACGTGGTTCGGCTTTGAAGTTGGTCTGCAGATACCTGGGCTGATGCGTAGCCAGACAACGTCAGGCAGGCGATCAGGAGTAGAAGAGAAGGCAGTGTTTTCATGGGAAGAGATGTTTGCTGTTCTAAACTTAGCGATTTTGTAGATATTCCTGCCTCAACCAGGGTGATGAATAATCACGAATTCCGTCCAGCCTTCGGCGTTCGTTTTTAGTGAAAACGTAAATCCGTGATTCATTAGAATATCGCGGGTCAGAGTCAGGCCGATACCCTGACCATCGGGCTTCGTACTGAAAAACGGGTTGAACAGATTCGCGGCAATCTCGTCGGGGATGGGGGTGCCATTGTCGCGGACAGTAAGCAGGTGTTCGTTAACCACCACCTCAACCGCCTGACCTGCCCGGCTGGCTTCGATGGCGTTTTTGATAACGTTGACCAGCACCTGTTCAAACTGACCCGTATCAATCGCCCGGACAACAGGTGCCTGGAACGGCAGGCACGCCAACGTAACGCCCCTGGCTTCGGCCTGGGGTTGCATCAACTGCGTTACGTCCCGGGCCAGTTCGTTCAGGTCGGCAGGTTGCTTGTGCGGCTGCGGCAGCCGAACAACATCGGCAAACCGGCGCATGAAGTAGTTGAGCCGGTTGTTACGTTCGATGGCTACCCGCAGGGCGTGCCTGAGGTCGTTTTCCTCGGGTCGGTCCATGGTCGACTGCGTTACGTCTAGGATGGAGTTTACCGCCCCGATGGAGTTGTTGACCTCGTGTGCCATCATCCGGATTACCTTGCCGTAGGCTTTCTTTTCCGTGTCCAGGATCTCACCCGTCAATTCCTCAATCATCAGAAACGAGCGCCGGAATCCCCGGTCCATGAGGAATGATTTCTGGATTTTGTACGTCTCGATTCCGTTGGTTTTAATGGTGCGCGCTTCGCCGTCTTCAAGGTCGATTAGTGACGACAGAATTGGGTGGTCAACATCGGCCAGGGTGCGCTGTTCCAATTGCTCCAGCGAGAGTTGGAGCAGTCGGCTGGCCCGGGGATTGATGGTCGCGATACGGTCGTCAAAGTCGAAAATCAGGATGGCGATGGGAGCGGCATCGATCAACTTTTCGAGGAAAAACTGCTGTTCCATTTGTTTCGTCCGTTCGGTCCGTAGCTGGTCGATCATCAGGTTATACACGTCGATCAACTGATCGATTTCGGGGTTGCCAGTCGATACGAACTTGATGGTGAAATCTTTGTCTTTAATGGCTTCAATACCTGACGCGATGAAATCGGAGGGTCGGCGGAATTCACGGTATAATTGAATCGCGATAACGGTCGATACAAGGACCAGCACCTCGGCCGCAATGAACAGTACTTTGTTGTCCTGTAGCAGTCGAAATGTCAGGTAGATGATAACCGCATGAACGGCAAGAATATAAAGGGCGAAGCGGGTACGGAAGCTCATAAATGATGACACCACGGGTTACGCCAAATACAGAAAAAGCTGCGAAAATTGGGATAATCTATGGCCATAAGTCATTCGTCAGTAGTGTACGGAATGCCAAATTTCTCTAATCGCCGGTAAAGGGCAAAACGCGTGATGCCGAGCGCCCGGGCAACCTTTGAGACACGGTTTTGGTGGAACTCCATCGCCCGGCGAATCATCTGGTATTCCATTTCCTCCAGTGTCATGGTTCCTACGGGAGGCAGTGAGCTTGGGGCCGAGGGCGTGGGGCCTGGGGTTAGGTGTTTCTCAAAATCAGCAATAGCTAATTCATCATTGATCGACAGCAGAACGGCCCGCTCGACGATGTTTTTCAACTGGCGGATGTTGCCGGGCAGCGACAAATTTTTGAGCCAGTTCAGGGCCGCCGGACTGACGCGCAGGTCGGGGCGACCGTAGATCGTTTTCAGGTTGTTGACAAAGAACTGCACCAGGGTTGGGATATCGTTCGGGCGTTCGCGCAGGGCCGGTAGTTTAACCGTAATGAGGTTGATACGGTAAAACAAATCTTCCCGAAACGTCCCTTTCGCCACCATATCTTCCAGGTTGCGGTTGGTCGCGCAGATCACCCGCACGTCGACGGTCTTGCTTTTGCTGCTGCCCAGCGGTTCAAACGTCCGATCCTGCAACACCCGCAGGAGCTTGACCTGGCTCGATGCGTCCAGATCCCCGATTTCGTCCAGGAAAATGCTACCCTTGTTGGCCAGTTCAAACCGCCCGATCCGGTCCGATTTGGCGTCGGTGAAAGCACCGCGTACGTGGCCGAACAGCTCACTTTCGAAAAGGGTCGATGAAATGCCTCCCAGGTTGACTTTGACAAACGGCTGGCGTTTCCGTCGGCTGTTCTGGTGAACGGCTTCGGCAATCAACTCCTTGCCCGTACCGCTTTCGCCGGTAATCAATACCGGCGCATCCGTGGCAGCCACGCGGCCAATGGTGGACAGAATGTCCAGTAATTTAGGGTCTTCGCCGACGATGTGGTCAAACTGATATTGCTGGTCGAGCCTTTGGCGGTTGGGCGATGCCGGTTTGGTCTGGGCCAGGTTCAGCGCCGTACGGGCTGACTGCAACAGGTGGTCGTTTTGCCAGGGCTTCGTAATAAAATCTTTGGCACCGGCCCTCATGCCTTCGACGGCGAGTTCGATGCTGCCCCAACCCGTAATCAAAATAACCGGTACGTTAGGAACGCGCTCCCGAATCTCGCGCAGCAGCCGCAGGCCATCGTTGCCGGACGTATCGACGGAGAAGTTCATGTCCAGCAGGATTAGCTCGGGTATCTCGTCGGCCAGTACCTCGCGGGTTTCAAACGGTCCATCGGCAACGCGCACCGTGAATCCTTCCTTCCGAAACAGGAGGGAAAGCGAGGTTTGAACCGCTATGTCGTCGTCGATGATGAGGAGCATGGGGCTTGGGGCAAAGGGCGTAGGGCTTGGGGTTAAGCTGGTGGTAGGAGAGACTTTTGGAAATTGGTAATCTTGCGGCTTATCTCGTCTAAGCGGCCAAATAGTATCCGTTTTAATTCTTCTTCAATATGACCTCTACGCTCTAACACAATAATGATGTTGGCACATTCGTAACAGGACCGACGCGCAAAATTTAAGAACTGGCTGAATTCTTTCTTCGACACAGAACCTGACCCTTCGGCAATATTATTGGAGATGCTCAAGCCGGCACCGCGGAGTTGCTCTGCAAAACGATACAGCTTTTTCTGTTCTAAGGTGTCCGCAATGTCAAATAACTCATCGCCTATCTGAATGCCGATCTGCCAAATTTCCAGGTTCTCAAAACGGAAGCCTCTTATCATGACTCTTGAATGTTACGGTGTAAGCAACAAAACTACCAGTTTGCACTTAGCCCGCAACCTTTTACCCCAAACCCCATGCCCCAAGCCCCATACCAACCTACTCCTCATGCAGGGCGATAGCCGGCTGGACTTCGGCGGCCTGGCGGCTGGGGAAGAGGGCACAGAGGGTAACAATCAGGTAGATGACTACGATGGATACAACGATGGCGGTTACGTACACACCCGATTCAAGGTCAAACACGTTCATGAGCGGAAACTGCACGGCAAACAGCAGGCCGATCAGCAGGCCAAACGTAGCCAGTACCCAGATTTCGCCGACGAACTGCTTCGAAATACCGTTGCCGGTAGCGCCTAAAGCCCGCCGTAAACCAATCTCCGACCGGCGTTTGGTAATGCTGACGTTCAGGACGCCGAACAGGCCGAGTGCTACGTTGATGAGCAGGAAACCACTAATGATCAGGAAGATGGTGACCGGTACGAGCGTGATGTTGTGCGTTGACTGTCGCTGGTTTTCCATGTACGACACTTCAAGGGTCCAGTCCTTCGTCAGCATACCGAGGTCTTTGGTTAGCCGGGCTTCAAAGGAAGCGTCGGTGCCGGGTTTAACCTTCAACAGAACTGTCCGGTTGTACGCCCGGGCTTCGCCTTTGTTGAGCTGAAACAGTCCCGGTGCATTGGTCATGTACTCGCCCTGCGTTTTGAAATTGCCGATAACGCCGATAACCGTGAAGTAATCTTCTTTCTTGTGCTTATCGCCGGGGCCGCCGAACGTGATCTGCTTGCCGAGCGGAGATTCATCCCCAAACAGCGCTTCTTTAAGCGGTGTATTGATGACCATCGTCCGGACATCGGCCGACTCGTCGGATTTATTGAACCAGCGCCCTTCCAGCACCGGTACGTTCAGCGTTTTGGTCATGTCAAGGTCCGAGCGGTAATGGTTCGACAGTATGCTGGCATTGCCGTGCGATACGTTACCATTGGACATGTTCATGGAATACGGGGCATTGCTGCCAAACAACGTAGCCGACTCTACCTGCGGATACGTCAGAATGCGTTCTTTAACCCGCTGCATGACATCCCCAACGGTTGAGTCCGGCTGATCGCGGGCGTTGAAGTTCAGCGTCCAGACATTTTGATAGTCAAAGCCAATCGGCTCCTGGTAGTTGCGCAGGTTGAAAATAATGAGGCTGGTTACGCCGAAGAGGACCAGAAACGAAGCCAGAATCTCCACAATCAGGAGCATGTGGGTCCGCTTCTTGTTCCACATTAATTTGAATAAATGAGGTAGCATGGTTGTAAAAAGCGAAAGAGTGAATGAGCGAAAGAGTGAATGAGTGGCGGAAAGCCTGGGAGTTAGAGAGCGAATCGCTCTTTCATTCATTCACTCTTTCGCTCTTTAAGATTTTAACGCGTCTGCAATATTGAGTTTCGCCATACGCATCGCCGGAGCCACCCCCGACAGAAACCCGAAGACGAGGCACACCAGTATGCTGATGGCAAAGACCGATAGATTGAGGGTCAGGTCGGCTTTGGCAATCCAGCCGCTGTTGTTGATCAGGCTGATGATGATCGCCGAAAATACCAGCGCAATGGTGCCACCAATGAACGTAATGAACAAATTTTCAATGATGAACTGCCAGACCAAGGTTTTGGCGGGAGCCCCGAAAGCTTTCCGAATACCAATCTCGGAAGCCCGCTCCATGATACGGCTTACGTTGAGGTTGACCAAGTTGATGGCCGGCAGGCTCATAAACAGTAGCATAAACAGCGCGACAACAGAGTAGAAAATGCTGCTGGCCGGGCGTTGAAAGAACGTATGCAGCCAGGCTTCCAGGTACGTATCGGCGCTGGTCTCGAGTATGGCAAAGCGAAAACCGTTTGAATCGCCGGGCAGAGGAATGCGGCTGATGGCCTGGTCATATTCGGATTTTATAGCCGACATATCCGACTTCTGGCGAGCCAGGATCAACGCTGCGTAGCTCCCCATAAAGCCTTTGCTTTTGCCGTCGCGGTTGCTGGCCGTAACGGGAAGATACACATCACTGGCCGTCATAGGCCGTGTTACCGGCGCACCGCGCACCACCCCAATCACCCGGAATGTCCGGTTGTCGATCTCGATGGGTTTACCCACCACGGACTCATCGCTGTTGTCAAAGTATTGCCGCTTCAGTTCATCCGTGATGACGACTACGTTGTCGCCATTTGCCAGGTTATCCTGGTTATACGGCTTCCCTTCGAGAAAGTCGAAATCAGTTACCTCCCAGAATTCCGCGTTTGTGTGTTTTAGCTTTAGTTCGATCCGCTTGCCATTGACGTAGGCATTGGCAAAATCGAACAGGGTAGCGACCGCTACTTTCTCGGGTGTTTTCAATGACGAAATGTAGCGTTGGGTAAACTCATAACTCATGGGGCCGACGGTCTGCGATTGCCGGAGCGAGTCCCGGAGAGCTACCTTCTGCACGTACAGTATCCGATCCCGCTTGTTTTCGGGGTAATGGCTGCCCACCAGATGGTCGATAAAGGATGTCAGCACCATCAGCACCGTCAGTGTCAGGCTGATGCCGAAGAGCGTAATGAAGGTGTAGAACGGATGCCGGAGCAACACCTTCCAGGCAATTTTTATGTAGTTCGTTAGCATGGGGCTGGGGGCTGGGGGCTTAGGGGTTAAGGAGCTGGGAAGTAGGGTTGTGGGTAAAGTGACCGGGATTGTCCCCAGGCCCTGCGCCCCCGGCTCTTAGCACCGAGTCACCTACCTGTGTGCCGTCGAAGAGCCGGATAAGCCGGTCTGTTTTCTTAGCCATCGACTCGTCGTGCGTTACCATGATGATCGTTGCGCCGTCGTTGTTCAGACCCTGTAGAATACTCATGATTTCATTGCCCATCACGCTGTCGAGGTTACCGGTCGGTTCGTCGGCGAGGATGATTTCGGGGTTGCCAACGATGGCGCGGGCAATGGCAACGCGTTGTTTCTGCCCACCCGATAACTGTCGCGGAAAGTGCTTCGTGCGGTTGCTCAGACCAACTTTTTCCAGGGCTTCTTTCGCATGGTCCAGCCGCGATTTCCCACTGGCTGAACCTCCGTTCCGGGAACGGTACAACAGCGGAATCTCGACGTTGTCCAGCACCGACAAGTCGTTGATAAGGTGAAAGCTCTGGAAAATCAAGCCAATCTTCTGGTTACGTAGCGCGGCCAGTTCCTTATCGCGGTACGATTTCACCAGTTGCCCATCAATCGCGACATTGCCCTTCGAGGGTTCGTCGAGCAGGCCCATGATGTTCAGGAGCGTACTCTTGCCGCAACCCGACGGGCCCATGATCGACACGAACTCGCCTTTGCGAATATTGATGTTAATGTTGTTGAGCGCCAGTGTTTCGATGCTGCTGGTGCGGTACACTTTCTCGATGTTTTGTAGGGTGATCATGGTTTTTGGGGCTTGGGGCGAAGGGCTTGGGGCGTCGGGTTTGGGGTAATTTTAACCCCTTGCCCCAGGCCCTTCGCTATTGAATCTTCTGGTTTGTTTCAAAATTATACAGGGTCAACAGACGGAGCGTGTAATACGCCTGCCAGTAGTCACGAAGGGCAACCACGGCGTCGCGTCGGGCGCGGTCTTTTTCCTGCGTCGCAATGCCCAGGTCTGTTACACTCAGGTCGCCGAGAATAAAGCGGTTCTGGGCGATCTGGTAGCGGTTCTGGGCGATCTGGTCAGCTTCGGCGGTCAGTTTCACCTGTTTCTGTAGCATCTGAAGCAGCGTAACCTGCGTAAAAACCTGCTGCTCCAGGGTTAGCTTGTCCTGCTCGACCGACTGCTGTGTCAGTTGCTGGTTGGCTTTCGCCGTTTCGGTGCGGGCCTGCGCCCGGCCCCAGGTCATGATGGGGACCGAAAAACGTACTTCCAATATCTCGCTGTCCTGCGGCCGGACGTACACATCGCCAATCCGGGCGCCCCGGTTCGACAGACCAAACGACGCCTGCATCGAGGCATTCAGGCCGTTTTCTTTACGGGCCTTATCGACCTCGCGTTCAGCTTCCAGGAGTCGGCGCCGGAAGCCGATGGATGCGGCCCGGTTGGCAAAGGCTTCGTCGATGGCCCGGCGGATGTCGACGGTAAACGGGATAATCTGGTTAGGAAGAGCCAGTTCCACGCGGCTGTCGTTGCGATAGCCGATATACGTTTTCAGTTTTAGCGAGGCAACCTCCGCCGTCTGCTCTGCCGACGCCAGGTCTTTGCGGGCGGTCAGTACGCTCAATTCCAGTTGAAGCAGGTCATTCTGGGAAATGCGTCCCAGTTCCAGTTTTTTCCGGGCAATTTTGTACAGCGTATCATTGTTCATCAGGTTCTTCTCCGCAATCTGGAGATTAACCTGAGCCACAAGCAGGTCGAAGTAAAACATTGTCGCATTAAGCGAGACCTCTTCGCGTGATTCGATCAGTTGCTGATTGCTTTCCTGATACTTCAGCGGCTCAATCCGGCGCTCCCACCGCATGGGGTTGAAGCGAAACAGGGGTTGAATGAGACCAATGCTGAATGGAACACCGTTGTACAACGTCTGGTTTTCGAGGAAATTATCAAACCGTTTGATCTCCTTCTGGATGAAGATGCTGCCGCCGGTCATGGCGATGTTCTGGCTCAGCGACAGGTTCAGGGCCGAGTTATTGAGCGATACCGGCTGGTAGGCAATGGTACCGTCGGGCTGGATAACCTCAACAAACGAACGCGTAAAGCCGGGCAACGTACCATCAAGACTCAACTGGGGTTTGTAGTCGGCCAGAAAAGAGCGGTATTTCCAGTAATTGGTGCGCTGGGTAGTCACAGCCTGTTTGGCGGCCACCGACTGAGCCTGCGCGATTGATACGACATCCTCCAGTGTCAGGCGCTGAGTCTGAGCGACGGTTATGTGCGTAGTGATGCAGAACAGCGGCAGCAGTCTAGCCAGTCTGGTTCGTTCCAGCAGGAATTTAATTAGTTTATCCACTATCAGGAAGGGTGAGAAAAATGGTTTCATCGGTCGGTCGGTGTAATCGTCAGCGTTTCGGAGTTTTCGTACTGGCTGAGGTCCGTTATGATCACCTGCTCGCCTGGCTGGATACCGCTCCTGATTTCGACCCAGTCGAAGTTCGTCAGGCCAATCTCGACGTCCCGGCGTTCGGCCACGCCCTTGTTCAGCACATACACGTACTGCCGACGTTTGCCCTTGAAGGCTGGCCCGTTGGCCACCCGCACGGCTTTCCCAACCCGGGTAGTGACAATAAAAACTTCTACTTTCATGTTGGGACGGAGCGACGTATGGCGGTTGTCGTCGAGTTGAATGGCAAACTGCACTACGTTATTCTGGACCGATGGCTTCACCTGGGTAATCGTACCCCGCAGGCTGGTTTCGTTGATTTTTACAATGACCGGGAGGCCCACTTTGACCTGATCGGCGTACATATCAGAGCAGGAACCATCGATCCGGAAGCTGCCGAGATCGGCAAGCTTAGCCAGCAGATCACCCGTATTGACGGCCGCACCAATGCGGTCGTTGACCCACGTGAGCACCCCCGGCCGGTCGGCAAGGATATCGGCCTGCCGAAGTTTCTGTTCCAGTTCCTGGAGGTTTTTGGCTTCAATCTGTGCCTGTAGTTCCGACTCTTTCAGGCTGGCTCCCATCGACTGACGGCTGTAGGTCAGGTCGTTTTCCAGCTGTTTCTTTTCAAGTTCAGCGATACGGAGTTCGTTTTCGGCTTTTGTTACGTCTTCCTGCGTGCTGCCGCCTGCTTTCAGGAGTCGGCGGGTATCCTCTACGTTGGCCCGGAGCCGGTTGATGTTGAGCGATTTAATTTTGTCTTTTATGTCGGCGTCGTAAAATTCCTTGTTGAGCCGCAGGCGAAGCTGCTCGATGCCGTTGCGCTTCAGGGCAAGTTTGTCTTTCAGGCGTTCGAGTTCGATGAGGGATAACGACTTGTCAAGTTCCATGATCGGCTGACCTGGTTTGACGCGGGTACCTGGCGTCAGAAGCACCCGTTGCACACTGGCCTGAATTGGGCTTACGATCACCTGCTCGAATGCCGGAATCACTTCCCCAGTCGCATTCAGCGTATTTTCGACGGGGCCGATCTGGGCAACGGTCGTCCGGATTTTTGAGGCTTCGACGGAGGTGCTGAGGTAAGTTCGGAGTAAGGCCAGCACCGCTACCACACCGACGATGCCCAGCGTGACGATGACGATACTTTTGGTTCGTTTCTGACGGGTGATTTCCGGCGCAAGCTCTCTATCCATTAGTCGATTCGTTTGCATATAAGAAGCCAAATGATGTGCCAATAGGTACAGAATTGGTAATCAGTTGGTTGGGTTGGTGAGGGACTAAAAAAAGTGTGCGAAATCGCACAGGTTGTCTAAAATCGCACGGACGTTACCCCTGTTTTAGCGGGTAAACAGGTAGAGACCCGGCATGTATGGTAGCCTGATTTTCGTGTTGGGAGTGCGGCTGCCAGAATAGTACTGTTGAAAGCGAGCTGATCGTAAAGGGCCCGGATGTTGATGGATTGTCCCGGCGGAAGGGCGTAATCAGGAGCCAGAATTAAGGGAATAGGTCAAAGATTGATATGATACAAATGGATAATTTAGGAAACTTATAATGTACTTTACTTTGATAATTATTTCATATATTGGTCTGTAACGAAACAGGTTGTCTTGAAATCTAAAAAAGACAGTTTTAAACAAAGAGATGCGTTACTAATGGCAATCTATTCGTCTATAGGAAGATTACCAATATAAATCTGATACGTTCAAAGCTACGTACGAACAATTAGTGATGCAAGTCCGGCTTACTGATACATGAATGCAGGTCTGAAGGCGGTTTTATATAATAACTGCCTGAAGTAAATGAGCTAAACGTAATCGTATGTTAATATTGTAACCTTATTTGCTGTAACTTTCCTTTAATGAAACTTTCTTTGTTAAACCGCCTGTACCTTGGTTTTTCGATTGCCATTTTCCTGGTCATTCTGATGGGGGTACTGGCGTTGCAAACATTCCAAAATCAATCTGCTGAAGCCGAACGTGTACGACATACGTACCAGGTGTTGAACCAGGCGGAGAACATTCAGAAACTGCTTGTCGACATGGAGACTGGTCGGCGTGGGTTCCGGCCTACGAACGACAGAAAGTTTCTGGAGCCCTATAATGTGGGCTTGCTTAAAATCGAACCGGCCATCATCGCCCTTAAAGAACTCACCAACGACAATTCAGATCAGCAACGGCGCATAGAACAGGCGGAACTGCACATTGAAGACCTGCTTCAGTTCTGGAAAGGCCTGGGCGAAGATGCCAGTGGATATACCCCGGCAACCATCAGCGCGATCATGACCCAGGAAAAGGTTCGGATGGATCGTATCCGGATCGAGATCGACGAAATTTTACGCATTGAAAAGGCGCTGCTTGCCCACCGGGAGCGCGACAACGCCGAGGCCATTGGAAGAGCCAGTATAGGGCTGATTGCCAGTATTTTACTGATCCTGCTGATTGTAGTTACGTTAATCTATTTTATTCTCAAGGAATTCAAAAGCCGTCGCCGGGCCGAAACATCGCTCTACCAGAATTATAAGCAGCTTGAAGAACTCAACCAGGCCACAACCGAGAAGAACTGGCTGCTTATGGGGATTTCGTCTATCAATGATACGTTGCAGGGTATCAATGAAATAGACTCGTTGACGCAACAGATTTTAAACGCGATTATCGACTACCTGGATCTACCCGCCGGAGCATTTTACTGTTACAACGAAGGGCAACATCAGCTCCAGCTTAATGCATCCGTGGCTTTGCCGGCGAGTGCTCCACAGCAGTACCAGTTGCGGGAAGGATTGATCGGGCGGGCTGCCGACGGTCGGAACCTCCTGGTTGTTAACGACGTACCGACGGAGTTCTGGTCGGTTGAGTCAGGAACCGGTCAGGGCCTGCCGAAGCAACTGGTTTTTATGCCTCTCTGGTATAATAAGGAACTGAAAGGCGTGCTGGAACTGGCGTCGTTTAGTCCAATGAGTGACGAGCAACTGGCACTTCTGCGGGCGGTCGCTAACAACATTGCCGTAGCGGTGAATGCTGCCGACGACCGCCGACGCGTGATGCACCTGCTCAAACAGGTTCAGGATCAGAAAGAGGAACTGGAAAATCAGCAGGAAGAACTCCGCCAGTCGAACGAAGAGCTTACCCGCCAGGCCAGCATCCTGCAGTCATCAGAAGAAGAACTGAAAGTGCAGGAAGAAGAACTGCGCCAGATCAATGCCGAACTCGAGGAGCGGAACGAAGCCGTTGAGGTTGCCCGCAAAGCCCTCTCCATGAAAGCTAAAGAACTGGAGGTGACCGGCAAATACAAGTCGGAGTTTCTGGCGAACATGTCGCACGAACTACGTACTCCACTTAACAGCGTCCTGATTCTGGCAAAACTCCTGTCGGAAAACAAAAACGGTAACCTCACGGATAAACAGACTGAATACGCCAACACCATCTACAAATCGGGCACAAACCTGCTTGAGCTGATCAACGATATTCTGGATCTGTCGAAGATCGAAGCCGGTAAGATTGACATCAATATTGAAGAAGTGCCGGTACAGTCGATCATCCGCGACCTGAGTCAGATGTTCAGCGTAGTGGCCGAAGAAAAAGGCGTTCAGTTTGTAAAACAGACGGAACCGTCGGTGCCGTCAGCCATCCGGACGGATAAGCAGCGGCTGGAACAGGTGATCCGGAACCTGTTGTCCAACGCATTTAAGTTCACCCCCCGCGACGGGTCCATAACCTTGTCGTTTGCTACGGCCCCGGCGCACCAGCTATTCGGTTCGGAATCGCTCAGTAATGCCAAGCAGGTGCTGGCCATTTCGGTAACGGACACCGGCATTGGGATTCCGCCAGAGAAGCAGCAGATTATTTTTGAAGCGTTTCAACAGGCCGATGGCTCTACCAGTCGCAAATACGGCGGTACGGGGTTGGGATTATCGATCAGTAAGGAACTGGTTCGGCGGCTCGGTGGCGAAATGGGCCTGACCAGTGAGGTAGGGAAGGGGAGTACGTTTACGATCTACCTGCCGGTCGATGCGCCTGTACAGACCACTGCGCCGGTTGTAAGCAGCGAAGATCCGGTGCTGGAACCAATTACGCCAATAAAACTGGTTGAACAAATAGCGTTGTCCGACGATCGCTACACCCTGTCGCCCGACGACAAAGTGATGCTTATTATTGAGGATGATCCGCTATTTGCCGGGGTCGTGCAGAACTTCGCCCGCGAGAATAAATACAAGACTATTGTTGCGCTGCAGGGCGACGAAGGACTGCGGTATGCGCGGCAGTTCAAGCCGTCGGCGATCATTCTCGATATGGGGCTCCCGGTCATCAGTGGCTGGGATCTGCTCAAGATTATGAAAAGCGACGAGACCCTGAAAAACATCCCGGTGCATGTTGTTTCGGCTTCTGACGACAACCGACTGATCAACAGCGATGCCCTCGCCTACGTGCGCAAGCCAGTAAGCAAGGAGGATCTGGAAAGGGTGTTCTCGCAGTTTAGGTCGCAGTTCAACGTCGGCATGAAAAAGGTGCTGGTGTTGTCGTCGAACGCGCTCCAGGGCGATTCGCTCCGGCAGTTGATCGATGAACGTCACATGGATGTTGAGTTCGACTATGCCCGAACCAGCGACGAAGCCCTGCAAAAAATCAGCGGCCATACCTACGACGCCGTTATTGCTGACATCGGGCAGGATCTGGAACGGGGTATTCCTGAACTCGAAGCGCTACAGCAGGCGCTGGTTCAGACCGGCATACAACTGATTGTTTATCTGGACAAAGACCTCACAGCGGCCACCGAACGACAACTGGCCAGAATTTCGCCGGTGGTGATCCGCGACTCGTCGCAGTCGAAGAACCGGCTGATTGATGAACTGGAACTGTTTTTGTACAAGGTTCAGGAAGCCGAGCGTTCTCCGTTGCCCAAACAGGTTGCCGTCAGTACGTCGGATGGGATGCTGAAAGGGCGTAAAGTGCTCCTGGTCGACGATGATATGCGTAATGTGTTCGCGCTGAGCACACTGCTGGAAGAATATGACATGGACGTATTGACGGCCGGTGACGGAAAAGAGGCTCTGGAGCTGCTCGATGAGCAACCCGGTGTTGACATCGTGTTGATGGACATTATGATGCCCGAAATGGACGGATACGAGGCCACGCGTCGAATCCGGGCCAACCAGCGGTTTCAAAAGCTTCCCGTAATTGCCCTGACGGCCAAGGCCATGACCGGCGACCGCGAGAAATGCATCGAAGCCGGTGCGTCTGACTATATCACTAAACCCGTTAACAACACGCAGTTAATCTCGTTGATGCGGGTTTGGTTATCCCAGTAGTGTATGATGAACCTGACTCAGATCACCAACGGCGAAATTGACGAACTCATATCATTGATCCGGCATAATTACGGATACGACTTCGGCGATTATGCCCGCGCATCGTTCCAACGACGGGTACTACGTTGCATGGACCAGGCTGGCATCCGGTCATTCTTTGATCTGAAATATGAGCTGACCAACGACCAGACCTTCTTCAACTGGTTTCTGCAAAACCTGACCGTGAACGTCACGGAAATGTTCCGGGACCCGATGTTTTACAAAAGCCTGCGCACAACAATTATCCCCATACTGGCTTCGTACCCAACCATCAAAATCTGGCACGCGGGCTGCGCTACGGGCGAGGAAGTGCTCTCGATGGCGATTCTGCTGCAGGAGGCCGGCTTGCTCGAGCGGAGTCGGCTGTATGGTACGGATCTGAATCCGGCCAACCTCGAACGCGCCCGTCAGGGAATCGTACCGATGCAGTACATGAAGGATTATACTTATAACTACATTCAGTCGGGTGGGAAGAATGACTTTTCTACCTATTACACCGCTCGCTACGATCACGCTATTTTTAATAAGGAACTGCGCCGGAACATCGTGTTTTCACAGCACAATCTGGTGACCGATCAGGTATTCAATGAGTTTCAACTGGTCTGCTGCCGAAACGTACTCATTTATTTTAACCGGCAGCTACAGAACCAGGTGTGCCGCCTGCTGACCGATAGCCTGGCTCCGCTGGGGTACCTCGCCATTGGCATGAAGGAATCGCTGATCTTTACGGACGTTCGCCAGCAGTTCGATGTTACAGACTCAGTCTGCCGTATCTACCGGCGTAAAACCTAAGGAAAACGATGGCCCCATTCGACATTATCGCCATTGGTGGGTCGGCAGGAAGTATCCCCATCGTTTCTGAACTGCTGGAAGCGCTACCAAGCACTTTTCAGTACGCCGTCATCATCGTCCTGCATCGGCTCAGGAATGTATATAGCGAAATGAATCGGGTGCTGACCACATCCGACAAAGGTACCTACGTACATGAACCGGACGATAAGGAAGTGATTCAGCCAAACAGCATCTACCTGGCTCCTCAGAACTATCACCTGCTGATCGAGGCTGATCGGTGCTTCAGCCTGGATTATTCAGAACTGGTCAACTACAGCCGGCCGTCAATCGACGTTACGTTCGAGAGCCTGGCCAGTGTGTATGGAAGCCGGGTACTGGCGGTGCTGCTCAGTGGGGCCAACGACGACGGCGCGCTGGGCATGGAAGCGATTCTGTCGAATGGGGGACAGGCCATTGTGCAGGACCCTGCCACGGCCGCCTACGCGGCTATGCCCCGGGCGGCTCTTGAGCGTAATCCAACGGCGTTAGTGCTGTCTCCCGACGGCATCATTAAATTTTTGTCTATTACTACCTGAAGATATATGAATGTAACAAAAAATTCCGACGAGTTCACGATTCTGCTGGTCGATGACCGGGAGGAAAATCTGCTGTCGCTGGAAGAAATGCTGGCCCGGGAAGGACGAACGTTCATCAAGGTCACTTCGGGCAATGAAGCCCTGCGCCATGCCCTCCGCAACGATCAGATCGGACTGATCATGCTGGATGTGCAGATGCCCGAGATGGATGGTTTTGAGGTAGCCCAGCTACTGAAGTCGAATCCCAAAACCAAAGATATATCCATCATTTTCGTGACGGCGATCAGCCGCGATGAGCAGTATGTACTCAAAGGGTTTGAACAGGGAGCCGTCGATTATTTGCAGAAGCCGCTGGATATCAACGTCACTAAAGCTAAAGTTAACGTATTTGAACAACTTTACTTCTATCAGCGGAATTTAAAGAAAACCGCAGCCGAACTCGAAGCGATTAACAAACAGCTCGAAAAGTTCGTCTACATCGTGGCCCACGATCTGAAGTCGCCCCTGACGGGACTGATTGCAGCCTTGTCGCTGATGGAAATGATCAACGACAGCCGCCCGATTGAACAGGACGAGGTGACCGAATACATTGACAGCGCGAAAGAAGCCGCCCATCACCTGTCCAATATGATTACCTCGCTGCTTGATTATTCACGCAAGAGTCTCACGCAGCAAACGATGGAAGAGGTCGATGTGTACGAACTGGTCAGTCAGATAGCCACCCTGCTTTTCCCGCCCAGGCACATCGAAATCCGGGTTCATAAACCCATGCCGGTGCTCAAAACCCGCAAACTGAAACTACAGCAGGTGTTTCAGAACCTGATCAGTAATGCCATTAAGTACAACGACAAGGAACAGGGGCTGATTGAGATCGGCTGCATCGAACGAACTGACCGTACCGAGTTTTACGTCCGCGACAACGGCCCGGGTATTTCCGACGAAGAAAAGGAGTCAATTTTTCAGTTGTTCTGGGCGGGCGACTCTTCAACGACTACTAAGGAAAGCAGCACGGGTGTTGGGTTAAACCTGCTTAAAATGCTGGTTGAAGAACAGGGCGGCAAAATTTGGGCTGAATCGAAACCCGGCGAAGGCAGTACGTTTTTCTTTGAGTGGCTTCCATAACCCACCCTAACCCCAATCCAGTTATCTTAAAAATCCATTGGTTTAATATCTAATTAATCAGCTATTAATGGGATGTTAACGAAATTAGCGGCACCGGCACTTACTTTTATACATTCATAATACGAGTAAATAAAATATGATAAAGCCATCAATACCCGCTAACGAAATGGCCCGTCGTCAGGCAGTTTCTGAATATGACCTGATAGACACATTGCCTGAGGAGGAGTATGATGCGATTACCCGAGTAGCCACTGAAATATGCCGTACGCCCATTTCGCTCATCACCATCATCGGCGACGATCGGGCTTGGCTGAAATCCCGGCAGCGGCTGAATGCACAGGAAGCCCCCCGCGACATTGTTTTCTGCTCGTATGCCATCAATGATCCTGATACGATCATGGTAGTTAACGATACCCGGGAAGATGTTCGCTTTAAAGATAACCCGTTGGTAGTTGACGGACCAAAAATAGCGTTTTATGCCGGAGTGCCCCTGGTAAACCCGGAGGGCTATGCGCTCGGTACAATCTGCGTACTGGACCACCGGCCACGGCAATTGACCGATAGCCAGTTGCTGTCCCTGAAAGCGCTGGGCAAGTGGGTCATGACCAGTTTTGAGCTGCGGAAAACCCGCATCGAACTGGCCAGTTGGCGTAAAAGTCTTCAGCAGGTGCGATACACCACCCTCGTGACTACGCCCACCCGCCCGGAAACAGCCCTGGATGCTACGGGCGTAGTCCAACAGGCAAAGGCGTTACAGACTGCCCTGAATGCGTGGCTGTCAGCCAACAACGAAGCGGGCACCGACCAGTAGAGGGAAGCCCTGTTACTAATCGATGCCCGTTGCAGTGAATTTGTGCTGATTACGCCAGTTTCCAGCCGTCGCGGTAGTTGCGCGAAACAAACTGGTTAGCTTCGTCGAAGTTGGTGATCTTCATGTTCTTACCATCCCAGGTCAGTTTTTTACGACCCGGATAGTTGAAGCCCCGACCGTCGGCTTTAGGCGTCCGTAGCGTATAGCTGCGGATAGCGAGGTTGCCCATAAGCACTGACTCCGTCAGCGGACCGGCAAAGTCGAACGACGATGTCAGCGCTTTATGCTCTTTGCTATTGAAGCCGGCCTTGCAGGCTTCGGTCCACAGCACCTGGTGACCGTTCTCGGGAATGGATTTGCCGTCGGCGCTCTTCGGTTTGGGAGCGGCTTCCATCTTCTCGCCACTCTTGGTGTACAGTTTCGGGTCGTCGCCGTACATGCCGCAGGCAATAAGTCCCTTGTCGCCGACCAGGAATACGCCGTTCTCGCCGTTTTCCGGGAAGGGTTCGCCAGCCGGCAGCATCTCCGGCCGGAAAGGACGCAGACCACCGTCGAGCCAGACCATCTTAACGGCCGATTTATTCTTGGCAGACGCCGGGAACTGCAGTTCAACATGCGACGACGGCGGGCAGCCTTCCGGAATGTACTCGGGCGTCCAGTCTTTTAGGAACACCTGACCAATGCTGGTTTCAACTTCTGTCGGATAGCCCAGGCCCAGTACGCGGAACGGTACGTCCATGATGTGGCAGCCGATGTCGCCCAGCGCCCCGGCCCCGAAGTTCCACCAGCCGCGCCATTTGAAGGGGTGGTAGGCTGGCGTGTAGCCAACTTTCTGAGCGGGTCCGAGCCACAGATCCCAGTCTAGTTCAGATGGAACCTCGCCGGCTGCTTGCGGCACCGGAATTCCCTGCGGCCACACGGGGCGGTTGGTCCAGAGGTAGACCGTGTGTACGTTGCCGACGAGTCCCTTGTCGAACCAGTCGACCATCTGCTTCTGCTGCGGATTGGAGGAACCCTGGTTGCCCATCTGCGTCACGACCTTGTATTTGCGGGCAGCTTCGGTCAGCATCCGGGCTTCATATATATTATGCGTTAGCGGTTTCTGCACGTATACGTGCTTGCCGCGCTGCATGGCCGCCATGGCCACAACCGCGTGGGTATGGTCGGCGGTCGATACCGTTACGGCGTCGATGCTTTTACCCTCCTTGTCGAGCATTTCCCGAAAATCCTTATAGCGCTTGGCGTTCGGATGCTTCGAGAAATTTTCTTTAACCCGGGGCAGGCTCCAGTCAACATCGCAGAGGGCTACCATGTTGTTTGCTCCATTGTTATACGCATTATTGGTATCACTGAATCCTTTCCCCCCAATGCCGACACCAGCGATATTCAGTTTGTCGCTCGGGGCGATATAACCTTTCCCCAGCACGTGACGGGGAACAATAAAGAAGCTGCCCGCGGCCAAAGCCCCCGTTTGTATGAACTGACGCCGGGAGGTAGTTGATTTTTCACTGTTTTGCATGTAGCGGAGCTATTAGAGTTAGAACGTTTACTGAAAAGAAAGCTAAGTCGGCGGTAAATATACCCGGCTTTAGTCGACAAATTAACGGGGCCCAGCAGTAATTGACCTATAGTTTTAATTTGCTTTTAACTTACTTTTTAGTTAGTCTTCATCTGCCACTAGTTAGTTTGTTCAAACTACTCAGATTAGATATTATGAACGGGCATGAACACTCGATTTTTTTAGTAGATGATGATGAAGATGACTGCTTACTGATCAGGGATGCATTTCTGGAAATACACACTGGTACTAAACTAGTACTTTTTGCCACGGGGCAGGATCTGATCGACCACCTGACCACCCTATCCGAAGATGAATTACCATCGCTTATTCTGCTGGACCTGAATATGCCGATGATGAATGGCTATGAAGTATTGCAAACCCTCCGGGCGAATGAACTGCTTCAATGTATTCCGGTGCTGATCTTATCGGGGGGCAGCTACAAAAATGCTATCAAAGAGTGTTACCGATTGGGAGCGAACGCCTTTATGAGCAAACCAAGTTCGTTTGCCGAACTCATCGGAATACTGGCCGAAACCCACGCATACTGGCTGAAAACCGTCAGAATACCGAGTACTGTCGGGACGGCCCCCGACCTCCGCTGAGCCGGACGTAGTGTCTGAATGATAAATCCCACAAAGGCCACCGCCCGGTAGCTCTCGTGGGATTTTGGTTTTGTAAGTAGTTCGCCAGCCCGAATGTCGACTCCGTACTTTGGGGCAGCGTTTCGTATTCGGCTTAAATTACATCGACCCCGCTGGCATCTTCTACATCGTTAGCCATGCGCGTTGAGGTGCTGACAACCACCGTCCTGGAGCAAGATTTGCTAAGGTGCTGTTCGCATGCTTTCGTTGCCTAGCTGACCCCGGTTACTGTCTTCTTCGGCAAAGCCTGCTTCGCCCGGAGCACCGTCGCCGGTTGTACCGCCTTCATCGCTCAGGCCTGACGTACCCGTATCATCCAGTTCGCTCAGGCCACTACCGGTCGTGACACCACTATCGGCAGCACTGTTGTTGTCCGCCGGCGATCCGCCATCCGCATCTTCGTTCGGGAAAAATACGATTTGCTTGTTCATCACTGTACGTGTTGTTCCTGCATACGTAACTGCCGGTCAAGCCGATAGGTTTAACTGGGGCCGGATGCCAAGGGAACGGGTTGCAAGGTGGGTTGTCCCTCATTTTAATCGGGTACAGGATGGATGTTGGACTAGTATACAAACAAAGTAGGGTATGCCGGGTTGTGTCCTCATGAACCAACTGGCCGAGACTGTTCGCCAGCAAACCTTCCTGTATCATGCAGCAAAACGTAAGTGACTTCATCGTCAAACGCCTGTCGGCCTGGGGTGTAAAGCGTCTGTTCGGGTATCCCGGCGACGGTATCAATGGGCTGCTGGGGGCGCTGAACCGGGCTGGAGGAGAGCCAGCGTTTGTGCAGACCCGCCACGAAGAAATGGCGGCCTTTATGGCATCGGCCCACGCTAAATTTACCGGTGAGGTCGGCGTTTGTCTGGCAACCTCGGGACCCGGTGCGATCCACCTGCTAAATGGCCTCTACGATGCCCGCACGGATCATCAGCCCGTAGTAGCGATTGTAGGGCAAAAGGCCCGGACGGGTCTGGGCGGCCACAACCAGCAGGAAGTTGATCTGGTATCACTGTTCAAGGATGTAGCCGGCGAGTATGTGCAGATGGCTACGGTACCGGCGCAGATCCGGCACCTGATCGACCGGGCGTTCCGGATTGCACTGTCGCAGCGAACCGTTACGTGCGTTATCATTCCCAACGACCTTCAGACACTGGACTACGAAGAGCCACCGCGTGAGCACGATACGATCCATTCCGGTGCGGGTTACACGGCACCCCGGATTTTGCCGCGTGACGAGGAACTCCAGCGAGCCGCCGACGTATTGAACGCTGGCCAGAAAGTAGCCATGCTGATTGGTTCCGGAGCACAGGGGGCGGTTCATGAGGTGATCGAGGTAGCCGAGCGGCTCGGAGCCGGGGTTGCGAAAGCGTTTCTGGGCAAGGCCGTTCTGCCCGATGACCTGCCGTTTGTAACGGGCGCGATTGGCCTGTTCGGTACGAATGCGTCGCACCGAATGATGCAGGAATGCGATACGTTGCTGATGGTCGGCTCCAGTTTTCCGTATGCGGAGTTTCTGCCCAAAGAAGGTCAGGCTCGTGGCGTACAGATTGACGTCGACGGGCGTATGCTGAGCATTCGCTACCCGATGGAGGTGAACCTGGTCGGCGATAGTGCCGAAACGTTACGGGCGCTGCTGCCCCTGTTGCAGCCAAAAGAAGACAGGTCATTCCGGCAGATGATCGAGCAGGAAATCCGGCAGTGGCACGGGCTGCTTCACGAACGGGCACTGGAAGCGGGTGAACCGGTTAATCCCCGGCTGGTGTTCGCCGAATTGTCGCCCCGGTTACCCGATGCCTGTATCCTGACGGCCGACTCTGGTTCTTCGTCGAGCTGGGTCGCCCAATACATTCAGATTCGTCCGGGGATGCGGTTTTCGGTGTCGGGTAGCCTGGCGTCGATGGGGTGTGCGGTGCCTTACGCAATCGCGGCCAAATTTGCGCATGCCGACCGGGTGGTAATTGCCTGCGCGGGCGACGGGGCCATGCAGATGAACGGATTGAGCGAGTTGCTCACTATCCAGAAATACTGGCGGCAGTGGGCCAACCCGCAACTGATCGTGCTGGTTCTGAACAACAGGGACCTGAATTTTGTAACTTGGGAACAGCGGCTGATGCTGGGCGATCCGCGCTACGTAGCTTCGCAGCAACTGCCGGAACTGAACTACGCTGCCTTCGCGGAGTCGCTGGGATTAGAAGGAATTCGGGTGGAACGACCGGAGGACGTAGCCGGCGCCTGGGAGCGGGCACTGGCGGCCGATCGGCCCGTTGTGCTCGACGTACTGACCGATCCGGAGGTGATTGCGTTTACGCCCGAAGTGGCCATGAAGTACGCGCAGCAACTGGCCGGAGCCATCAGGCAGGGCGATAAAGCTGCTGAAGAGCATCTGGAAGAGCCTCTGCGCACGGCCGTGCTCGAAAGCGAACCGTCGTAAATGGGTTGACGGTGGCGACAGAACGGCATATGTGAAACACAGAGTAGTTACGGCTGTTCAGTAACCACCGTCCTATCTGTGAAATCGTCCAGCACCCCTCTTTTTTTGAATCGATACGATGCCGGTCAGCAACTGGCCGAACAGCTCACGGCCTACGCAGATCGTGACGACGTGCTGGTAATGGCGTTGCCACGGGGCGGGGTCCCGGTTGGGTACGAAGTAGCGCAGTGGCTTCACGTTCCTCTCGATGTGTTTCTGGTACGCAAGCTGGGTGTACCCGGCCAGGAGGAACTGGCCATGGGGGCCATAGCGGCTGCCGGAGCTGCTACCAAACCGATCCGGGTGCTGAACCGGGATGTCATACGGTCGCATACGATCACGACCGACGTTCTCGAGACCGTAACAAAACGGGAGTTGCGCGAACTGGAACGGCGGGACCAACTCTACCGGGGCGGCCGTGCCGTGCCGACGGTTGCCAGCCGCGTGGTCATTCTGGTAGATGATGGACTGGCTACCGGCGCAACCATGCGGGCAGCCATTGCGGCTTTACGCGTACTGAAACCCGCTGAGATTGTGATTGCCGTACCGGTAGCCGTTGGTGACGTGTGTACCGCATTGACGCTTGTGGTCGATTCGGTCGTTTGTATCGCTACCCCCGAACCATTCTACGGTGTTGGGCTTTGGTACACCGATTTTAGCCAGACTACCGACGATGAAGTACGGAGTTTGCTGGCTGCCAGTAGCTGTTAAAACCAGATGCCCTTACGTGTTCAACTGGTTGTTGGCTTCGGCAGCTTTATCTGTAGTGGCGGTCAGGAAATTGTCGCTCAGTTTCGATTCGCTGTCTTTGCCCTGAACCCGTTCCTGGCCGCTACTGCCTGGGTCGGGTAGCAGGTTGTTAACTACGCTGAGCAGTTCCGACGTCAGGCCGGGGGCAATGCCCTGAACGGCCGTCATTAGTTTGGCCGGCAGCGACACAATCAGTTCTGCTTTGCCGTAGCGGGCGGCTTCAATGATTTCGTGGGCGCAGCGTTCGGCACTTACCGACAGGAACGGCATCGAATCGCCGATTTTGAACCAGGCATACTCTTTCTCGTTCTGGCCTTTGAACCAGGCGTTGCGGGGGCTGCCCGTCCGGATGAGACCGGGGCAGACCGTCGTGACGTAAACCCCGTCTTTCAGCACTTCGGCATGGAGTCCTTCCGAGTAACCGACCAGCGAAAACTTGCTGGCTACGTAGGGGAGGAGGTGCGGTACGGCCACCTTCCCGCCAAACGAGGCAATGTTCACAATCCGGCCCGACTGCCGCTCCCGCATAGCCGGCAATACTTCGCTGATGGTATTAAAGGCCGACCAGAAATTGGCTTCCATAACCTCGCGGAAGTCGGCTTCGGTAGCGTTCTCGTAGGGTGTCACTACGATGGTGCCGGCGTTGTTGACCAGCACATCGATGGGGCCGAACTGCCGCCGGACCGCCTGGATGAAGTCGGCAACCTGGCTGCGGTCGGTAACGTCGCAGGGAAAGGTGAAAATAAAGTTGCCGTATTGACGCAGATCGGCTTCGGCCTGCCCGAGTTCAGCCTCGTCGCGGGCGCAGATGGCTACTTTGGCCCCTTCCTGCGCAAACTGGCGGGCCAGCACGAGACCCAGTCCCCGCGAACCGCCGGTGACTACGACCGTTTGTCCGCGAAAATCAGTTTTACGACGTTGGCTGATCAGGGCCTGGACGGCCATTACTGCGCCGATCCCTCCGGCGATCCCCCATAGCAGGGTCGACAGCCCGAAGCCGCCGTTCTGATTCGATGAACTCATGGTTGTATGCACTGGTTGCGTGCAGAATCAACCGGTCGGCGGGGCGGAATGTTGCCCGGTATGCCGGAGAAATGAGTGAATGGCGTTACGTGTGAAGTATGGACACAAACACCTTTCAGTCGTCCGGCAGGCGATTCATATCCAGCCAGTACTGGCAGATTGAACGCATGGTCTGAAGGAGCTGCTCGGGGTTAGTGGGTTTGGGAATAAAGGAGTTAGCGCCTGCTTCGTAGCATAACTCCAGTTCATGCGATACAGAGGAGTTTGTCATCATCACCACCGGCACAGACTGCCACCGGTGCTGACTGGAAAGGACCGGACCATCGAAGGTGGGGCCACTCGCCGGGTGTTTCAATTGGAGCAGGGTATCATAGCCACCCAGCCGTGGCATATTCAGATCCAGCAGGATCAGGTTGGGGCGAACGGTGTCGGCGGCAACCTGCTGGAGCAACGCTTGCCCGCTATCTAAAAATTGAACTGAATAATGTGGCAGGAACTGACTGAAGACCCGCTGGAGTAAAAAACGGTAGTCGGCATCATCATCAACGATATACAGAAAAGGCACTTTCATAAATTAGGCTCAACCCATTAGGATAAACTGCCGACCGACGGGCCGGGTATGTCAATCTGAAACCGTGTTCCGGTCTCTTCTTCGCTCTGTATGGTGATTCTGGCACCCAACAGCCTGCTTAATTGCTTTACAATAAACAAGCCAATTCCTTCACCTGACTTATCTCTTGCGCCCGTGGTAGCTTCCTGCAATGGGGTAGCCTGCTGATCTGTCAACTGCTCGATAACTGCCGCCGGAAGGCCGGGACCCGTATCCTGGATGATAAATGACCAGCTTCCCTGCTGTTCACCGGTTTGCCAGAAAAGGGACACTTCGCCCGCTGAGGTATGGTTGATGGCGTTCAGAAGCAGATTCTGTGCAATACGCTGCACCTTCACTTCATCACTCTCTACCCGCAACTCGTCTGGCCCGTCGATGGTTAGCGTCAACTGTTTTTCGTTAGCAATCGGTCTCAGGCTTTCGCTCAGTTCCCGCAACAGTTGGGCCGCGTCGAACGACGTGATGTGTACTTCTTCCAGACCCGCTTCCAGCCGGGAGTAGTCCAGCAAATGGGAGAGCATCTGCGTGACCTGCCGGACGTTGCGCTGGAGCATGCTCAGCATCTGATTCCGCTCCTCATCGCTGTTCATGAGGTTGAGCAGCATGGCCGCCCCGGAGATTACCCCGAAACTGCCCCGCAGGTCGTGTGAGGTCTGCCTCAGAAATTCGCCCCGCTGCCGAATCTGCTGCCGGATGGCATCCATTTCCTGGACCAGTACGTTCGAATCTTTTAACTGACTCATCAGCTGCTCCTGTTGCTGTTCGGCCTGTTTGAGCGAAGTGATGTCAAGCCCCGACAGCACAATGCCAGTGTCTTCTTTTGAAATTGATATGCCCGTCCAGCGGCCTTCGTGAGTACCCTGGTTGTAGCGTTCAAGGTACATCGGCTGTTCGGTAGTCAGTACGGTCAGCAGGTTATTGAACGTATCCGTTTCCCACAAAGCATCGGTCAATTCACTGATCGGTTTTCCAATGAGGTCGGCGATGGGCAGTCCCACCATGTCGGCAAATTTTTGATTACACACCAGTAGCCGGAAGTCAATGACTTGCCCCTGATCGTCGAACACAGCCTTTGTAAAGGCAATGGACGCGGGCGAATTGTTCAGAACGGCCTGCAAGTGCTCGGCAACCTGCCGGATTTTGTCTTCGGCCTGCTGCATGTCGGTGATGTCGACGTCGATGCCGAGTACCCGTGCCCGGCCATTGCCGGCAATATTGGCTTTAATGCGAAACGTCTTGATGTGTTCTGCGCCTTTGATCCGAAGAACGTCGTTTAAGGTGCCTTCGCCTTCTTTGATAAAATCAATGATACGGTGCGCTACGGGCTCGTCGTCCGGGATGACGTATTCCAGATACGTTTCGGGCACCACCTCCGTGCCCGGGGGCATGTCGAACAGCCGGTACATACCTTCCGACCAGGTGAAGTTGCCTGTTGCCCGGTCGTAGTCCCAGCTACCCATCCTGGCCAGTTCTTCGGCGTGCTGCATCAGGGTGAAGTTCTTCATGATCTCCTGTTCAGCGCGCTTGCTGTTCGTGATGTCCTGCGAGATAACCACCAGGCCGTCACCCAGCTTCACGGCCGCATAGTGGCACCAGCGGTCCTGGTTCTCCTGGGTAGTATGCACTTCAAAGTCGGCCAGAGTGCCGGTTTCCAATACGTCGCCGAAACGTCTGAACAGACCTGTTTCGCGGGCATCGGGGAACAGCTCGGCGTAGCGTTTTCCGGTAATATCGGTCTGGTTGGCATACTGACCCGTTACGCCCGAAGCCAGTACAATGTCAAAGTCGTCCAGTTGGCCGTTGTCCAGACGAACGGGTTTCAGGAAGCTAATCGCGACGGGCGTAATGTCAAAGACCGATTGCAGCAGGTCATTACTTTCCTGTAGCTCGGCGGTTCGCTGCTGCACCCGTTGTTCCAGTTCGGAGTTCAGTTCTTTCTGTAGGTGAATATCGACCGCCGTGCCGATGAAACCCATAAAGCTGCCGTCGGTATTGAAGGTCGGCTGGGCGTTTTCCAGCATCCATCGGTACGCACCATCGTGCTGGCGCAGGCGGTAGTTAGCCTGCGAAGCCTGACGGTCATGAAACCGGGCTTCCCGTATTGTGGTATACCCATCCTGGTCATCGGGGTGCAGACCCTGCTCCCAGCCCTGTTGCAGTACGTCATCCAGCGAACGCCCCGTATAGCCCAGCCACGCCTTGTTGACGTAGGTGTACCTGCCGTTCGTATCGGCCACCCAGATGAGCGTCGGCGCATTGTCGGTGATGTTCCGGAACCAGGCTTCGCGCTCTTCGAGCAGGCGCCGGGCCTGGCGTTGCTCGGTTACGTCGTCGATGGCCAGCAGAATGGCCGCCTGTTGGCGAACAACGCGCCGGGCGTTCAGCGACAGGGTTTTATCGCCGATCTCCGGAAAGGAGTACGTCAGTTCGAAAGACTGAAACTGTGCATCGTTCTCGACCACCTTCTTCAGCAGTTCGCGGAGTTGCAGAATGTCCCACTGGCGACCGCCCAGTTCGTAGATGAGTCGGCCTTCGGTTTCGTCCTCGTTCACTTTGAACAGCCGGTAAAACGCCTTGTTGGCGCTCTTGATGCGCAGGTCTTCGTCCAGCACGAGTGTCGCTTCGCGGATGGTACCAAATATGGCTTCGGAGAAATCGTTGGCTTCGGCCAACTGGTCGTTCCGCACCTGTAGCTCCTGGTTGATGGTCAGCAGCTCTTCATTGGTCGACTCGATCTCTTCCTTGCTGGTCTCGAGTTCTTCGTTGATGCTTTGCAGTTCTTCGTTGCTGCTGATGATCTCCTCGTTGGCCGACTGAAGCTCCTCGTTGGAGGCTTCCTGTTCTTCAATGATCGACCGCATATCCTCCCGCAGGATGGCCAGTTCTTCTTCCAGTTGTTTGATCCGGCGGTTACGGCTGTCGGAGAGATCCATTGCGGAGGGAACCGAAGGCGTTATCTCTTCGAATAGAATAAGAAATAACTGGTCTTCGGTTTGGGTATTAAGCGGCACGGCCTCAATGGCCACGTAGTGCGTCTTGTCTTTTATCTTGACCTCCAGCCCCGTTTTCTGTACCGGCTGCCCGGATTTTCGGGCTTTGAAGACGCTGTTGCGCAGCTCGAATACCAGCGAGGGCCGGGCCATTTTCAACAGGTTCAGGCTGGCCCGACCGGGGGCGGGTTCCAGAAACAGGCTGGTTGAGCCGCGGAACTGGAGAATGTCGAGATCCTGATTCACCACCACGCTGGCCGGTACGTACTGCTGGAGCAGTATACCGTCTACAATCTGCTCCAGATCGCCGGTGGGTACGCTGCCCGCCGGCTGCGCGGGTTTTCGTAGTCCTTCTGCCGGGATGACCTCCGACTGGCTACTATCGCTTGTGCCGTCTATGGACGAACGCGGGCTCATTTCGAAGACCGCCCGGCTGGCCACATCGTTCCGACGGGTATAAATTTTGTAATTCTTTTCGAGCTGAACGAACAGGGTCCCGGAGGCCCCTACAGTTTCAGATTTGCCCAGCACCAGGTAGCCGCTGGGGTTAAGGCCGTAGTGGAAGGTAGCAATCGCTTTCTGCTGGAATACATTGTCGAGGTAGATCAGCAGGTTACGGCAACTGACCAGGTCGAGCCGCGAAAACGGCGGGTCTTTCAGCAGGTTGTGGGGCGCGAACACGCACAGGTCCCGTACGTTCCGGTTGATGCGGTAATGATCGTCGACTTTGGTGAAGAAGCGCTGGAGTCGCCGGGGCGATACGTCCATCACCTCGCCCCGGGTGTAGCTGCCCTGCCGGGCTTTGGCAATCGCGCCTTCGCTCAGATCGGTGGCGAAAATCTGAATGGTACGGTTGGTGCCCTGTTCGCCGAGAACTTCCAGCAGCAGCATGGCCAGCGAATAGGCCTCCTGACCCGTTGAGCAGGCCGGTACCCAGATCCGGATGGACTCGCGCGGGGCTTTTTCCTTGATAAGCCGCGGAAACAGCACTTTGCCCAGGTAGTCCATCAGATCGTCGTCCCGGAAAAACGTCGTTACGTTGATGAGCAGGTCGTTGTACAGCAGCCTGATCTCATCGACGTGCTGCTTCAGGTACTGCGCGTAATCTTTCAGGGATTCGAGCTTGAAGAGCAGCATGCGCCGAATGATCCGGCGCCGGACCGTGGTTATTTTGTAGTGATTGAAGTCCACACCGATGGCCCTCCGCAGAATCTGAATGATGGCTTTGATGTCTTCATCAGACGTAGTCGGGCCAACGGAAGCTATGTCTTCCTGCTCGATCTTATCGGGCATCGACGAGTCAATCCCCAGATCGGTTTCGGGGGGCACCCGCTGCTGAAAAATCTGCGGGTGCCGGCTCAGGCGTTCCAGTTCCTTTGCGATTTCGGCCGGTGAGAGAATCATGTCGACCACCCCCTCGGCAATGGCCGATTTGGGCATGCTCTGAAACTGGGCGGATTCGTCCTGAGCGAACGTGACGCCACCGGCCACCTTGATGGCCCGCAGTCCCAGCGTACCGTCGGTAGCGGTTCCCGACAGAACAACTGCTATTGAACCATCTTTCTGCCGTTCGGCCAGCGAAATAAAAAACTGGTCGATAGGCATGTGCAGAAAGGACTTGTTCCGACGGGGGCTGAGCGTCAGCACGCCGTCGATAATTTCCATGTCCTGGTTGGGTGGAATTACATAAACATGGTTCGGCTCAATGCGTAGATGTTCTTCCGCTCTCAGGACAGGCATTGTGGTGGCCCGGCCGAGAATGCTGGCTAACTGGCTGTCGTAGTCAGGGTCGAGGTGCTGAATATAAACGTAGGCCAGACCCGTTGTGGGCGACAGATTTCGTAATAAATCCGAAACGGCTTCGATGCCACCGGCTGAAGCGCCAATGGCGACTACAGGTACAGCGTTGACACCAGAAGGCTGGTTATCAGCAGAGGAAGGGTCTTGGGCCATTGTTTCAATTACTTTTGCTATAAACTAATCGTCGGTTCACTTGTTGAGAACTTATTTCTCAACAAGTGAACCGACGATGGGAAGTCGTCATAAAGATCGTACCTTTTGGGAGATTCAGGTATAAAACTACGTAAAATAGCACGAAACGCTTACCCTGATTTTACCAGGTGAACCCTTACAATTATGGCAAAACGTGATATTGTGGTGATAGGCGCATCGGCGGGTGGTGTAGTGGCGCTGAAGGAACTGGTGGGGTCGTTGCCTGCCGACTTTTCGGCGTCAATATTTATTGTTCAGCACCTGGCTCCTTACTCAAATAGCCTGTTGCCTAAAATTCTTAGCCATGTGGGGCCACTTAAGGCGGTTCATCCGGTTGATGATGAAGAGATCAGACCGGGCTGCATTTATGTAGCTCCCCCGGATCATCATCTGCTCATCGAAGATCACCGCGTACTGGTGAAGAAGGGCCCCAAGGAAAACCGGTTCCGGCCGTCGATCGACGCCTTGTTCCGGTCGGCGGCCTACACCTTCGGGCCGCGGGTGATTGGGGTCGTGCTGACCGGCCTGCTCAACGACGGTACGTCGGGGATGTGGACGGTCAAGCGGCTTGGCGGGGTAAGTATCGTTCAGCAACCCGGCGATGCTGAATTTCCCAGTATGCCGGAGAGCGTTCTGGAATACGTGGAAGTGGAGCATGTCGTGCCGCTGTCGGGAATAGGGCCCTTGCTATATCGGCTAACGCAGCAGGAGGCACCCAGCGTACCGGAACTGTCGGCCGAGGAGCGAAACCGGATTCATACAGAAATTGACATTGCCGCCCAGGACAACGGCTTCGACATGGGGATAATTGACAAGGGGGAGTTGACGCCATTGACCTGCCCCGAATGCCACGGGGCGCTTGTGCGCTTCAAAGAGGGTAAGTTGATCCGGTATCGGTGTCATACCGGGCATGCCTATACGGCCAGTGCGTTGCTGTCGGAGGTAACACAATCGGTTGAGGAAACGCTCTGGAGTAGTATTCGGGGGCTGGAAGAAACGGTGATGTTGCTGGAGCAGTCGGCCAGTGCCTTTGCCGAAGCGGGTGAAATGGAACCGGCCGGCCAGTTTGCGGATAAAGCCAGGGAAGTCAGGGAACGATCGCACAGGATTCGGGAGTTAATCTTTGAGCAGGAACAGATCAGCGAAGACAAGCGCTTCAACGACAACGGAGAAAACTAGACGGACGGGGCTGGTCGTTGCTCCGGTAGAGTAATGACAGCTCAGGGGCGCAGAACCGGCCGACAGACGTATCTATGTTCGGTACAGAGCCGGTTTTTACGACAAACATATAACTTGAAATCAGAACGATTAAGGTAACAAATGACTTAAAATGACCGTATCCGATGAAATCAAGCCGAGAATTGACCTGTTTAGGAGCACGTATCAAGCTGCTGAAACGCCAACTGACGGAATGGAACGAACTGCTGGTTCAGCAGCGGGAAGTTCGTCGGTTAATTCATAAACAAGTGGATAGCCAGACCCCCGTTCATTTTGATACGATGACGGACAAACTGGCTTATATGACTAGTCATGCGGTTCGTTTAGTTGAACTGGGGGTGCGGCAGGCCGATGCCCGCCAGCAGATGAAAGCCCGCCATCAGCAGGAAGAAACCGATCTGGAGCAGCAAATCAATATGCTTTGATCCGTGTTCGGGCGACCCTGAAATCCCATCAGCCGCACCCGGAGTCGCTATCCTTCAGTGCAATAGCTTGGAGAACGCGGTCAATTTGTTCAACTTTGGGCTAATTCTGCCAACGCTGTCTACCATGCCCAGGCTCTTCGTGTTTCTCTACGTTTTATTGATTTCCCCGGCCTTCGGTCAGCCGCGTCCGGCCGGTGATCCGCTACGTGATAAGGCCTACCGGACGGCTATTCAGCGGGCCGGACGGTACGTTGATTCCCTGCGATTGAAACAGGACATTCCGGGCGTATCGGTATGCGTCGGTACGAAAGACAAAATGCTCTGGGCCGAGGGGTTTGGCTATGCCGATCTGGAAACCCGGCTGCCGGTGACGACCCAGACGAAGTTCCGCATCGGGTCGGTATCCAAATCGCTGACCTCGCTGGCAGTCGGGAAGCTGGTCGAGGACGGAAAGCTGGACCTCGACGCGCCCGTGCAGCAGTACGTTCCGGGCTTTCCGCAGAAGAAATACCCCTTCACGAGCCGACAACTGGCGACGCATACGGCCGGTATCCGGCACTATGGCCTGAACGACGGCCTGAATTGCCTGAAACGGTACCGAAGTGTGCAGGAAGGGCTCGTCATTTTCAAGGATGACAGTCTGCTCTTCAAACCCGGAACGGCCTACACCTATTCGACCTACGGCTACAATCTGCTGAGCGCGGTCATTGAAGGAGCCGGTCGGACCGACTACCTCACGTACATGCAGCAAACCGTTTTTACGCCCCTGGGTCTGACCGGAACGGGGGCCGACTATAGCGACAGCATCGTCGTGAATCGCGTACGGTTCTACGAACATCAGAACGGGCGGCTGGTCAACGCCAACCAGGTCGACAACAGCTACAAGTGGGCGGGCGGTGGCCTGCTGTCCACACCGGCTGATCTGGTGCGGGTGGGGCAGGCGTTGCTGAAAGGTAGCCTGCTGAAGCCCCAGACGGTCGCGCTGCTGTTTACGCCCCATCGGCTGCTGAATGGAACGAATACCAACTACGGTTTCGGCTGGCGCACGGGTACGGATAGCAAAGGCCGGAACGTTGTGCACCACGGCGGCACCATCGACGGCGGACGGACCTTTCTGCTGCTTTATCCCGACGACGATCTGATCGTTGCGGTCACCGCCAACATGAGTGGGGTTTCCATCAATCTGCCGGAGATGGAAACCATCGCTACGTACTTTCTGGGGGCAAACCGGGTTAGTGTCAAGGCGCCAACACGATAACTCTCCCGCCTTTGTATGCGTGCTGCTTTGTTAGTTTTGCTCGTGGGCTGTCTGTTTTATTCCTGCCCGCTGTCTGGTCAGACCACGGGCGGTAGCGTCCGACTCGATACGCTGACCCTGTTCGATACGGCCCGCAGCCGCCCCATTCCGGTAACGTTGTACGAACCGGCCGCAGCCGCGCCGGGACCCCGCAAACTGGCTATTCTCAGTCACGGCTACGGCGGTACCAACAACGCCTATTCGTTCATTGCCCATACCCTGGTTGCGCACGGCTACGTAGTGGCCAGCATTCAGCATGAACTGCCGACCGACGAACCGATGCCGACAACGGGTGTGCCGTACGTCGTTCGGATGCCGCACTGGCAGCGTGGCGTACAGAACATGCGGTACGTTGTGCAGGCACTGAAACACCGGAGACCCCGCCTGGACGTGGGACAGTTGCTGTTGGTCGGGCACTCGAACGGGGGCGATATGAGTGCGCTCTATGCCCGGCAATTCCCCGGCGACGTAGCGAACCTCATTACCCTGGATAATCGCCGGATGCCCCTGCCGCGTACCCGGCGGCCGCGCGTTTTGTCGCTCCGGTCGAGCGATCAGCCGGCCGACGAGGGCGTATTGCCAACTCCTGCCGAACAGCAGACCCTGGGCATCCGGATTGTTGTCTTACCGAATACCCGCCACAATGACATGTGGGACGGGGCATCCGATCAGCAAAAGGCGGAGATAAACCGCTACATCAAGGCGTTTCTGGTTCCGTAGCTGGTTAGGCAGTACCGTTTCAGGCAACACATCTACCGTTTGATTAATACCTTTTGCCAGTTCACCCATTTATAAGGAATATATGGGTAAATGATCGTTACTTTTGCCTTGTTGGGTAATGTAAAGATCTCATCAACAGGTTGTAACTGCCCACGCCTTCCTCTCATGAAAAAGCTTCTTTACCTGGGTTTGTTCAGCACGGCGGTTGGTCTGCTGGCGGCCCGCACGACCGATGTCCTGACCGATACGGGCGTGACGATGGAGAACATCCGCAACGATGCTCTCGCTAATCTCACTGCCGAGCAGTGGTTCTCCTTTAACAGCACCAGCGCCATGCGCAAAATGGCGAAGCGTATCCCGGAAGGGTCCCGGGCGACGGCCGTGCGGGCGCTGGGCAGCATGGTACGGACCTACGTGGAGTCCAATGATTTCAAAACCCACTATCTCGACTGGCTGAAGGGCCAGTACCGGGTCGATGAGCGCTACAGTGACGAGGCCATTTCGCAACAGGAGAAGAACCTGAACGCCGTCGACGGTGTAGTGGCCGAGCAACTGAACATGATGGAGCAGGCCTATGCGCAGATGGACCCGGCCATGTTGCAGATGGCCATTCGGATGCAGCTACAGGGACGTGAAAGCGACCTTGCCTCGATGGATGCCGAGCAGCGGGCCCGCGAGTCGAAGGAGATTGCGGAGGTTAAAAAAATGCTGACCACTACGGAAGGTAAACCTGCCGAGTTCAAGAAGCAGTTCATGGCCTACAACGCCCGGAAGATGAAGCAGGAGGTGGCCCGCAACGTAGGCGAGGAGAAGCAGAACCTGGCCGAAAACAAACAGCGGAACGGCGACTACCGCAAGCAGAAAGCGGAGTTTGACGCCCACGCCGACTACCGCCCGCTGCTGCGCCAGCGCCTGAAAGACTTCATTGCCTTGTGCAGCGACGTGAATTTTGACGCCAAAGTAACGACCCAGGGCTACCGCCGGGAATTCGTCGACGCAGCCTATACCAGCAAGCCCGCAGAATGGAAGTTCCTGTACCGGCTGGGCAAAGAGCCCGTTATGGAAGCCCGGTCGTTTGCCCGCAACTGGCTGGCTGATCTGGAAAAAGGAAACAAGCAATAACCAAACCCCAAACCTGTTAAACCGTATGAAAAAAGTAGTACGCATCATTGGCATTGTTCTGGCCGTTGTGCTGGTTGGTATCGGCGGAGTGCTGGCTTATGTCAAACTCGGCCTGCCGGACGTAGGAGATGCCCCCGACCTGAAAGTGGAAGCTACGGCCGCTCAGATCGAGCGGGGCCGGTATCTGGCCAACCACGTCAACGTGTGTATGGACTGCCACAGCACCCGCGACTGGACCCGGTTTGGCGGACCGCCGATGGCCGGTACGCTCGGCAAGGGGGGCGACCGCTTCGGGCCGGAGATGGGTTTTCCGGGTACGTTCTACGCGCGTAACATCACGCCCGCCGGTATTGGTCAATGGACAGACGGCGAAATCTTCCGGGCTATTACGTCCGGCGTGAACCGCGACAATAAGCCAATCTTCCCGGTAATGCCGCACCCGAACTACGGCCACATGGACCAGGAGGACGTAAAAGCCATCGTGGCCTACGTGCGTTCGCTACAGCCCATCGTCAACGATGTGCCCGTTTCAGAAGCCGACTTCCCGATGAACTTTATCCTGAATACAATTCCGCAGAAGCCTGATTTCCAGAAGCGCCCCGACACAACGGCTGCGCTGGAGTACGGTAAGTACGTGGTGAACGCAGCGTCCTGCGGAGAATGCCACACGAACATGGTGCAGGGCAAGCCGGTTGAGGGCATGGAGTTTGCCGGTGGCCGCGAATTTGGCATGCCGGGGGCGATGGTCCGTTCGGCTAATATTACGCCGGACAACGAAACGGGTATCGGCACATGGACGAAAGAAGCCTTCATTGCCCGCTTCAAAACCCACGACCCGGCTCATGGCTACGTGCCGCCTGTGGTGAAGCCCGGTGAGAAGCAGTCGATCATGCCCTGGTCGATGTACGCCGGGATGACCGAAACCGACCTGGGAGCCATCTACACGTACCTGAAAACGATGAAGCCCATTCGAAACAAAGTCGTTACGTTCGAAGCAACGGCTTCTGCCAAGGAGCCGCTGGCCGCTAAATAAGTCAGGACCATCACGTTATTTCGAAGCAAACCCCACCGTGATTTGTACCACCGGTGGGGTTTTGCGTTTACAACGCATTCCGTGGAACCCGCCGGATCAATTTGCTGTATAACTTGCAGGCTAATTAAATTCAGACGCTACGGATAAACTGAGCAGACAGAGCAATAGACAGCTTTGGCCGGGTGCACCAGAAAGCACTACGCTGGGCATTGACTACTCAGGATTTCTGTGGTTAAAACGTTTTCATCATGCCAGACTCCACTAAGCCGATTGGCATCTATTACGAGCACCCCGAGTGGTTCAAACCGCTGTTTGCCGAACTCGAACGCCGAGCCATTCCATACGTTAAAATCGACGCGGCTCATCACCAGTTCGATCCGGCCGAAACCGAAAGTCCGTACGCGCTGGTCGTGAATCGCATGAGTTCGTCGGCCTACCTGCGCGGCAACGGCCAGGGGATATTCCACACGAACGGCTACCTGACGCACCTGGAGCGCATTGGTGTTCGGGTGATCAACGGGACCGTTGCTACGTCGATTGAAACCAACAAAGCCCGACAACTGTCGCTGCTGGCGTCGCTGGGCCTGAAGTTTCCCAAAACGCGGGTGGTTAACCACGTATCGCGGGTGACGGCCGCGGCCCATGAACTCCGCTTCCCGATTGTCGTGAAGGTAAACATCGGCGGGGCCGGGGCCGGTATCGTCCGCTTCGATACGTCGGAAGGGCTGATCAACGCCGTAGCGCAGGGCAGCATTGACCTGGGAATCGACCAGACCGCCCTGGTGCAGGAGTACGTGCAGCCACGCGGGGGGCATATCGTGCGGGTCGAAACGCTGAACGGCAAATTCCTGTATGCCATGAAAGTGTTCACGACCGGTCAGAGCTTCAACCTGTGCCCGGCCGAAATCTGCGCCATTCCAGAAGAGCCCCGGGCTGGATTGCCGCAGGCTGAGTTCTGCCTGACGGAAGCCCCGAAAAAAGGCATTCAGGTGGAAGCCTACACACCGCCCGCCGAAATTATTGCCGACGTAGAACGTATCGCTAAAGCCGCGCAGATCGACGTGGGTGGGGTTGAGTACCTGATTGACGACCAGACCGGCGAAGTACTCTTCTACGACATCAACGCCCTGTCGAACTTCGTAGCAGACGCCGTGAACGTAGTGGGTTTTGATCCCTACGCCCGCTTCGTCGATTACCTGGAACAGCAGTTGGAACCCGTTAGCGCGCTGTAATGAAGGCGGTTGAAATTGGCGACGGGTACGGCATTGACGCCCTGCGTTTCGTGCAGCGGGAACCAGTCGCTCTTGGCCCTACCCAGGTGCTGATTCGCGTAAAGGCTGTATCGCTGAATTACCGGGATCTGCTGGTAGTCAACGGCATTGATCGCTGGCGACCGCCGGTAGGCCGCATCCCCGTTTCGGATGGCGTGGGCGACGTGGTGGAGCGGGGCCCGGCCGTACGTTCGCTTGTTGTCGGCGACCGGGTAGCCGGGTTGTTTCTACCCAACTGGCACAGTGGGAAGCTGACCCCGGCTAAACTGCAACGCTCACTGGGTGGAGCCGCCTACGATGGGATGCTGAGCGAATACGTAGTGCTCGATGAGCAGGATGTCATTCGGGTGCCTGCCTCCCTGAGCTACGAAGAAGCGGCTACCTTACCCTGCGCGGCCTTGACGGCCTGGCACGGACTGATCGAAGAAGGACGTGTGAAAACCGGCGATACCGTACTGATTCAGGGAACGGGTGGCGTATCGCTGTTTTCGCTTCAGTTTGCCCTGCTGTCGGGTACCAGCGTCATCGTCCTGTCGAGCAGTGACGAGAAACTGGAGCGCGTGGGGCAACTTGGCGTGCAGCACCGCATCAACTACGCAACAACCCGGGATTGGGTAAAACCGGTGCTGGACATCACGGATGGCAAAGGCGTCGATCATGTGGTGGAGGTGGTAGGTGCCGATAACATCAACCAATCCATCGAAGCCGTTGCCATATCGGGTACGATCTCCGTGATCGGGCTGATTGGTGGCCTGAAAGCTGAAATCAACACCGAAAAGATTATGTCGAAGCAGATTCGGTTGCAGGGGATCGAGGTGGGGTCGACGGAGATGTTCGCCAGCATGAACCAGGCCATCGAAACGAACGCGCTACGTCCGATTGTCGACAAGGTGTTTGCGTTCGACCAGGCCAAAGAAGCACTACGCTACCTCGATGCCGGTCGGCATTTCGGCAAGGTGGTCATTACCATTTAATGAGTACAACAACACGATGGGGTAGAGGCCCCTGTCTTACTGAATAGAACCTATGAAATTTGGTTATTGGATGCCCGTGTTTGGTGGCTGGCTTCGTAACGTCGCCGATGAGAACATGCGGGCCGACTGGAGCTACGTCAAAAACCTGGCGCAGCGTAGTGAAGAGTGGGGCTATGACCTAACGCTCATCGCCGAACTGAACCTGAACGACATCAAAGGCGAGGAAGCGCCCTCGCTGGATGCGTGGTCGACGGCGGCTGCGCTGGCGGCCGTGACTGACCGGATCGAGCTGATGGTGGCCGTTCGCCCGACGTTCCATTCGCCCGCGCTGCTGGCCAAGCAGGCATCAAACATCGACCATATCAGCGGTGGTCGGCTGACCTTGAACGTCGTGTCGTCGTGGTGGCAGGACGAAGCCCGCAAGTACGGCGTTCATTTCGAGCAGCACGACGACCGCTACGCCCGTACCGGCGAGTGGCTGCACGTTGTTGATAATCTCTGGAAGCAGGATCATTTTTCGTTCGAAGGCAAATACTACCGGGTGGAGGACTCGGTGCTGCAACCCAAACCCCTGTCCCGGCCGCGGCCATTCATTTACGCGGGCGGTGAGTCCGAAGCAGCCAAAAATTTGATCGCCAGTCAGTGTGACGGCTACGTCATGCACGGCGACGAGCCTGAAGCCATCGGTCGGCGAATCAATGATCTCCGCGAACGGCGTGCGCGGCTACGGCCGGACCTGCCGCCGATGAAATTTGGCGTGGCGGCCTATGCCATCGTTCGAAACTCGGAGCAGGAAGTAAAAGCCGAAATTGCCCGGATCACGGACGTAAACGGCTTTGCGGCCGGCTATAAGAACTACCAGCAATGGCTGGCCGGTACGCAGCTCGAAAAGCAGGTGTCGCTGGAAGATTATTCGGTATCGAACCGGGGGCTGCGGTCGGGCCTGACCGGAACGCCCGGTCAGGTGGCTGAGCGCGTAGCGGCTTTTGAAGCGGTTGGCGTCGATTTTCTGCTGATGCAGTGCAGCCCCCAACTCGAAGAAATGGAGCGCTTTTCGGAGTCGGTGATCAGAGTGCTGGCGTAGGCTATTCTTATTTTGCCTTGGCGAACCGCCCCGGGAGGTCACCTACTTCCGGGGCGGTTCGCCGTTTGTGGGTATTTCCTGACGTGAGTCCTGCCTTGTGGTAAGGCACAAAACGCTTCCGGCTCAGTTAATGCCATCCGTACGATTTCCACAGGTCTGATTATATTTGTTAAGGTGAGCATTTGCCGCTTGCCCACCGATGATATGGTAGTACGACTACGTAGGAAGATGTGGGAACGGCTGATCACGCTAGTGGGCTTGTTGGTGGTGCTGACCAGCCACGGTCAGACGCCGTCGACGTATCCAAACGATACCAGCTACGTTTCTTCGCTGCTTAAAAAAGGCGAGCAGCTCGAAAACCAGAATGCGGAGGAGGCTTTGATTTATTACCGCCGGGCCCATAGCCTGTCGCAGAAGATCCGATACACGAAAGGGTATTTTGAAAGCATGCGGCTGCTCACCTTCACGCTAAACAACGTAGGTCGGTACGACGAGGCCCGAAGCATTGCACAGACAGCCCTGCAAATTGCGCAGCGGGACACCTCGAAACGAAACATTGGTCTAAGCCATTTTGCCCTGGCCGTTACGGCCTGGATCAGTGGCGACTGGAAAGAGGCCGTGCACCAGTACCACCGGGCCGCGCACTACATGCGGCTGATCAACCACCTCGTGAATCAGTCGGTAGTTTATGGTAACCTGGCCAATATTTACGAACAGCAGGGCATGTATAAGCAGGCACTACTGTACTACAACAAAGCCCTGGCGATCAACCTCAAAAACCCGAACGACCCCAGAAGCATCGCCATCGGTTATTTCGGCATGGCAAATATCTACTCACGGGTGGATAGTGTGCAACTGGCCAAAGCGTACTATCTCAAAACCAAACGGCTGATCGATCCTAACGACCGCGACTTTCTCATTAATCTTTACAATAACGTCGGGCACCTGTACGAGCAACTTCAGCAGTATGATTCGACGCTGTATTACTACCGGCAGGCACTTCAGTTAAGTCGGGACGTGAGAAACCCGCGCCACGAATTACACATACTGATGGCGATGGCGCAGACAAACATCCTGATGGATAAATACCGGGCCGCCAAGCCTCTGCTGGACGAAGCCAACCAGATTGCCCGGCGTGAAAAGGCGGGCCTGCCCGAAATGAGGAACATCTACCGGGTGTATGCCCTGCTCAACGAGGGGCTGCATGATTATAAGGCATCGCTCGACTGGTACAATAAATACATCGGGGCGCGGGATTCGCTGGAGAGCGTAGAGACGAAAGAACTGCTCCAGAGCTACGAGGAAAAAATCCGGAAGGCGGAAGCGCAGCAGAAACTGACCGAAAAGCAGCGGGAAATCGAACGGCTTGAAAGCGAGCGGAAACGGCAGTTGTTGTGGCTCTGGCTGGCCGGTATCTCCGTGCTGGCTGTAGTCGGGCTGGCCGTGGTCGGGCTGTTGTATTTTCGCCAGCGGCAACGGGCTAAGGACAACGCGCTTGTGGCCATGCAACGGGAGCAGGAACTGGTTGCCATGCAGGCCGAACTGCAGGGACAACAAAAAGAGCGGCTGCGCATTTCCAAAGAGATGCACGATGACCTGGGCGGGTCGCTGACCGCCATCGGTCTGCTCAGCGAGGTACTCAAAACCCGCATGGGAACCAGCACCGCCCCCGAGGTCGTGAAAATCTCGGATATATCGGCGGATATGGTGACGACCATGAACGAGATCATCTGGTCGCTGAACACAAAGAACGACAGTCTCAACGGCCTGATTGCCTACGTCCGTTCCTACGCCGGTGAGTTCATTGAAACAACCTCCCTGACGCTGAAAACGGAGGTCGGCGAGGCATCTGCCGACATCATCATCCGGGGAGCCGATCGGCGCAACATCTTCCTGACGGTGAAAGAAGCCCTGAACAACGTCGTGAAGCACGCCCAGGCTACGCAGGTTACGCTCCGCATCGACCCCCGTCCTACGGAACTGGTCATTGAGGTATGCGACAATGGGCGGGGGTTTGTGCCGCAGGAGAAACATAAACTCCGTAATGGGCTGACGAACATGAGTAATCGGATGAGCGAATCGGGCGGAAGCTGCACTATAACCTCATCAGACGGCACGTCCGTAACGATCACGTATCCGTACGGAACCGGCGGTATGACGAAAAATACTACAAATGAAGTATGGCCTAAACCCGAAATTTCCCCCAGTATTGCGGTATGAATACCATTACCGTTGCCATCGTTGAAGACAAGGACGAAATCCGGCAGTCGCTGAGCATTCTGATCGGCGGGGCGGATGGATTTGTGTGCCGGGCGGCTTATGCCACGGCGGAGGATGCGCTGGTGGACCTGCCCGGGCATCCGGTGGATATTGTACTGATGGATATTGGCCTGCCGGGGATGAACGGAATCGACTGCGTCCGCCAGCTCAAGCCTCTCTGCCCCCGGACCCAGTTCATGATGTGTACGGCCTACGATGAAGACGAGCTGGTGTTCGAAGCGCTCAAAGCGGGGGCTAACTCGTACATCTTGAAACGGAGCGCCCCCCACAAACTGCTGGAAGCCATCAGCGAACTGCACCAGGGCGGTTCACCGATGAGCAGCACCATTGCCCGCAAGATTGTCGGCTCGTTTTACCAGGCACCCGTCAAATCCAGCGAACTGGACGTACTGACCTCCCGCGAACGCGAAATCCTCGACCGCCTGTCGAAGGGCTACAGCCACAAGGAAGTGGCCGATGAACTGTTCATCAGCCCAACCACCGTGCGGAAGCACATCTTCAACATCTACGAAAAGCTCCAGGTCCATTCTAAAGTCGAGGCCGTCAACAAGTACCTCGGCCGGAAATAGGTCAGAACAGAAACGGGTGGTCAAGCGGTTTTGAGTAGTTTCATACCAAATCCGGGTGCGGGCGAGGGGACAATCTGCCCACCAACGATTTTGTAATCGCCGAAGTCAATATCATCGCTGGTGCAGGGAACGCCCTCAATGGTGACGGTGTTGCCCAGCGCCCCGGTCAGGTGAGCGATGTAGTTGGTTTTCAATACCTCCCCGAACGCATGTGGCGACGCCTGAATACCCATTTTTTTCAGCTCCGGCATCAACTTCCGCCAGGGCGTGAAGCCATAGCCCATGATGTCGGTAATGTGCACATCAATCAGTTTTTGCTCGCACAGTTCGCGCAGCAAGGTCTGATCGGGGTCGTATTCGCCGTCGGCCAAGAGGGTTTTGGGTTTATTAACGCGGGTCCAGGCGCGTAGTTTCCGGTAGTCGGCTACCGTTTCGGCGAAGGGTTCCTCCATCCAGAACAGCGGAATATCACCGATGCCTTTGAGGTAGGCAATGGTGCTGTCGACGGTATAGCCGTCGTTGGCATCGACCAGAATCTCGCAGTCGGGGAAGGTTTTGGCAACTAGTTTCGTCACATCAATGTCGCGTTGCAAACCTGCCTCTTTGGGCATCCACATATTGCCGCGCCCAATTTTGAGCTTAAACTGCCGGTAGCCCAGTTTGTAGTCGCTGGCGCAGTTTTCCAGAATGTTGTCCATCCCGTTTGCCAGCGTCTGTACCGGTCCGGCTTTGGGGTCAAGCTCATCGAAGTAAATCATCCCGCTGTAACTCTTGGTCAGCATAGGATTTTGCTGACCGAGTAGCTGATACACGGGCTGGTTTAGAATGACGCCTGCCAGATCGTGCAGTGGTACGTCAAAGGCCAGTGCTCTGGGGTCTGTAACGCCCATGTCCGGCCGGAAGAGGTCGGCAACCCGCTTGCCTTTCACGTAGGTAATCAGCTCGTCGCTGCGCCGACCGTTGGGCAGTCCCCAGCCTTTCGCGCCCTGATCGGTCGTGAGCGTACAGACCGTGACCTTGGGGCCGTACCCGTGAATATCGCGCCGGGCATTTTTGCCGACAAACCGTGGCCATTTCAACTGGGCTTCAGTGTACCGGACATCAGCGATGCGGTGTTTCATCAGGTCGTCGAACCCCGCGAAATAAAGGGTTCGAGCAGCGGCTGTCTGGCCCAGCGTAAAAGCAGAAGCGGTAGCACCGGTCAGTTGGTGGAGAAAATGCCTGCGGTTCATATACGAAACGGGTTAGGGGAAACGAATGTGGCGGCAAATGGGCGTAGGTATTTCTGATCCTACGCCCGTTTGCCGGATCAGCTTACTTCTTGAATAAAGGCGCGTGGATCTTACGTAGCGTTTCGACGGGAATTTTGATCACCTCCCGATCGTAGGTCAGCAGGCCGTTTACTTCGCCCTCTACGTCGGTCGTTTGGGTGTAGACAGCCGCCGAAAGTGCCTGATTCTGGTAGTAGTCAACGATCTTGGCGTATTTTTTCTGATACGCTTTCAGTACCTCATCTGCCGATTGATACGTCTGGTAGCCCCAGTTGCGCATTTCCGGGTTCCAGAGGTGCCCCTGTACCGGCCAGCCAATGCCGCCAAATTCGCCAATCACCACCACACGGTCCGTTTTCGGAGCCGGGGCTCGTGGCTCGGGTTCATAAGTGTGAATATCGTAGAAATCGCCCGCGCCCCGGTCGTTCCAGCCACTAACGGCGTTGACGACCCGGCTCGGATCGAGGCCCTTCACCCAGGCGGCAAGCCGCTCGTTTTCGTACTGGCCCCAGCCTTCGTTATGCACCACCCACGTTACAATGCTGGGATGGTTGTGCAGTTGGTTCATCATCCGGCGAAGTTCCAGCTCAAACTGCTCTTTGCCTTTCGATCGACGTAGCGGCTCGGCCACATCCCCCGGCGATTCGTTCTGCCCTTCCAGAAAACCCGACGGCATATCCTGCCACACCAGTATGCCCAGTTTGTCGCACAGGTAGTAGTATCGGGCCGGCTCCACTTTGATGTGTTTGCGGAGCATGTTGAAGCCTGATTTTTTCAGGAAGTCGATCTCGAAGCTCATGGCTTCGTCGGACGGTGGGGTCAGCAGACTGCCCGGCCACCAGCCCTGATCGAGCGGCCCGTTCTGGAACACGAACTCGTTGTTCAGCAGAAGCACCGGCTGATTGGTCGAAGCATCAGGCCGCCGACCAATGGTAATTTTGCGCATGGCGAAATAGCTCGTTACCGCATCTGCCGGGCTACCCGTTACGGTCGCGCTGGCGTAGGCGGTTTGCTCAGCGGGTGCTCCGCGCCGGGGACGCTGGTTGTTGGCTACACCCTCGAACGGGTCGTTGACCGTCACCACTTCTGCGCGTAGGTTGTAAAGAAACGGGCGGTCGGGGGACCAGAGTTTGGGCGTGCGGATGGGCAGGTATGCCACCCGGCCGGCCCGCACGAGCGTGGTTGCAATGGTTTGGTTACCGTCCAGCGCCGTCAGCCGAATGGCGGTTGTGCGGTTGTTGGCCGGTTTGTCCAGCAGCACCTCAACCCGTACGCGGCCTGAATCGACCTCCGGCGTTACGCGCACTTCGTCAATGTACGTCTGTTTGGGCACCGGCTCCATCCAGACCGTTTGCCAGATGCCCGACACCGGTGTGTACCAGATACCGTTGGGGTTCAGCAGTTGCTTGCCCCGGGGCTGTTCGCCGGTCGAGGTTGGGTCTGTTACGCCCAGCAGTACCTGATTCTGGCCATCTTTCAGGTAATCCGTCACGTCGAAGGAGAACGCATCCGACCCGCCCGTGTGCGATCCGACCAGCCCGCCGTTTATCCATAGGCTGCACTCGTAATCGACGGCTCCGAAATGCAGTAACACCCGCTGCCCGTTCCACTCGCGGGGGACCGTTACGTTCCGGCGATACCACAGCCGCTGGTCGGGCGTGAGGGGTTTGTTGACTTTCGATACCGTCGATTCGACACAGAACGGTACCAGAATCTGCCCGCCGAAGGTCGTTGGGGCAGGGGCAGTTTTGGGCGTAATGGCATACTCCCACAGACCGTTCAGGTTTTGCCACTGTTGACGTACCAACTGCGGGCGGGGATACTCACGCCAGGCATTCTCGGCTGTGAGCTGCTTTTCCCAGCGGCTCATAATTGGAGCCGCACGGGGTACGTTGGTGGGAGCGGGCGTCTGCGCAAGAGCAGCGCCCAGTGAACCCATGATCAGGCAAGCGCCGGACCCGGCCCGAAGTAATCCAGAGAACAGGTTAGTCATGAACGTAGTAAAACCAGAAAAGGAAGTGTTTGCACCTGCCTACTGATTACCCGTCGACGACGTTAAAGCGACACCTGGCGACGAAAAGGTGTCGTCTGTGCACCTATTCGCTAAAATTCATCATCGCCATTATCCTGATCGTCCCGGCGTTCGTCGCGGTCGCGTTCCCGGTCGCGGGTAGCCTGCCGGCTGAGTCGGTAGCTAAAGCCAATGAAGGCGATGCGGCTTTCACGTTTGGCTACGGTGTTCGAAATGAAGTTAGGTCCGAACGTATCAATACTGAACCGGAGCGTATTGAATATGTCGCTGACGCGGAAGTTGATGGAGCCCCGCCCTTTGAGAACATTCTGCTTCATGCCGAAGTCCACGTTGAAGAAGCCGTTGATGGTGCCCTGCGCTACGATGAACGGCGACCGGTAGTTGACTGTCACCTGCATGTCGGTGCCTTTCCAGGGGCTAATGGTCGAGTTGAGTCGGGCAGTCCAGCTCTGGTTGCTCCGATTCAGCCCTTCCGGTACGCCCGGCCCCGGCTGAATGTTGGATCGGAAAAACGAGAACGTACCGTTGGCTTTCCACCATTTCAGGATGTCCTGACTCAGCACAACCTCGACGCCGTAATTCTGCGAGCGGTTGAGGTTCAGGAACGTCTGTTCCGTAACGCCGTCGGGCCGCAGGGTCTGGAAGCGCGTCACGTCGTTGGTCGACCGACGGAAAAACAGCGACGACGTCAGCGAGGTCGTTTTGCCGTACCAGAGGTGGCTAACCTCAAACGAATTGATCAGTTCGGGGTTCAGGAACGGGTTCCCGAAGCGGATGTTCAGCGGGTCACTCAGATCGATAAACGGGTTCAGCGACCGCTGCGATGGCCGGTTGATACGTCGGCTGTAGTTGACCTGCATTTTCTGCTCTTTGCTGATGTTGTAGTTCAGGAAGGCGCTCGGAAACAGATAGATGTAGTCGCGCGTATTGCGCTGCGATGTCGTGCGCTGGTCGGTGACGATGTTGGTATATTCCGTCCGCAGACCCACCTGGTAGCTGAACGTTTTAAACTCATCCCCAAAGTTTACGTAGGCTGCGCTGGTACGTTCGTCGTAGATGAAGTTGTTGCTGATATTGGTGTTCAGCACCGGAAAACCGTAGAGGTAATCAATGAAAACGTAGTCGGCGTTCTGGTAGCGATTGGTTTGTTTCAGACCAGCTTCAAAGCGTTTCTTCCCCCCGAATGGCTCCACGAAATCCAGTTGCAGCACCGACACCCGGTTGTTCTCATCGTTGGTGCTCTCCTGGCGACCAGCCCGCAGGTTGGGCGTAATCAGATACGCCGGCAGATCGGTCGAGAGCTGGTAGTCCGTGTATTCGATGCTATTGTTGGTCGAGAGCGTCGCGTCGAAATTAAGTTTCCGGCCGGGTTTCTCAAACGTACGGGCGTAGCCGAACACGTAGTCGAAGCCACGCTCGGGCTCCCGCTCTTCGGTCAGCCGCAGAATCTGCCCCAGCAGCGCCCGATCGCCGTCGAGCGTGTTGATCGTTTCCGAACTGACGTCCCGGTCGTACTGCGGTCGGTACAGTACCGAAGCCGTGATGTTGTCGCGTTTGGTCAACGCATAGTCGAAACCAAGCCGCAGGTTGTTGTTAACCCCCGACCGGAAGCCATCGTTACGCTGCAACAGAAAACTGGTCGAGTCATTCTCGAACAGGTTTTGCCGGTCGGAGTTCCGGTAGCTGAACCGGCGCTCGTCGCGGAAGTTGTAGCTACCGAACAGATTGAGGTTTTTGACCCGGTAATTCAGGTTGATTGAGGTATTGTACTTATCGCGGGTGCCGACGTTGACCTGAACGTTGCCGTTGAATCCCTGGGCCTGCTGCTTTTTCAGGATGATGTTGATGATACCGGCCGCCCCGTCGGCATCGTAGCGCGACGAGGGATTGGTGATGAGTTCGACCCGTTCGATGTTGCTGGCCGGAATCTGCTCCAGTACGGCCTGTCGGTCGAGACCCGTCAGACCCGATGGTTTACCGTCGACAAGAATAATCACGTTGCTGCTTCCCCGCAGACTCAGTACCCCGTCGGCATCGATCGTAACCGACGGAACATTCTGAAGAATATCGGTAGCGGTGCCGCCCAGCGCCGTCGGCAACTGGTCGACGTTGACGATCTTGCGGTCGAGCGAATAATCGATCAGTTGCTTTTGCCCCTGCACCACCACTTCTTCCAGTTGGCGGGCCGTTTCGTTCAGCCGGACACTCCCCAGGCTGACCGTCGGCTGCTGGGTCGTTATGGTTATGTTGGGTACGGTCCTGGCCGCGTAGCCGAGCGACTGCACCAGGATGTAGTAATTACCAGGAGGGAGGTTGTCGATGACGAACTGGCCTTTCTCGTCGCTCAGTCCTCCGCCAGCCGAACTGGAATCCGTTGCGCTGAACAAGCCGATACTGGCAAATTCGACGGGGCGGTTCTGGCCGTTCTGCGCAACCACCAACTGCCCCCGAACGGTACCGACGCGGGCACCGGCGGCAGGTAACTCAGGATCGGTAGGTTGCTGGGGTTGGGTCTGTGGAACAACTGGCGTCTGGGCCGGCTGAGCCGATTGCGGGGTTCGCATGGGGTCCAGCGGATCGGCTGAGTTGAACTGCGTCGTGTCGGGCCGGGTAGGCGGGGGCGTAGCAGACCGGCTCGTATCCGACGTGACCGGCGTAGCCTGGCGAACCGAATCGGCGGTTGCCTGACCGGGCTGCTGCGCGTAAACCTGACTGCCGACGAGTAAAAATGTACTGAGTACTGCTCCCTGTTGTAAACTGTTCATCCTCATACTATTTATTGAACCCCTATCTAAATAGGACAATTTTGAGGGAGAAATGTTTACAAAGCCGGCTTATATTGTCTTCTTCCCTGTTTAGTTAACCCTGAGATTATGTAGTATTTTCTAGGTGCCGGGTGGCGTCAGGTTCATACTATTCAGAACCACCAATGCCCGAACGCTTCACTTCTTTTTTCGCTTCCTTACTACGAGTTCTTTGTACCCAAAGGTGGGGTCGGGCTCCCGGACATACACAAGCTCCGGCATAAACCCGATCACGAGTTCGGCCGTGGTGTAAATCCGGCAGCCATCGAGCAGGTGGCCGCCCAGGGTCCGGCCGGTTGAATCGGAGACGGACAGGTGCAGGTGGCTGCCGTTTGTAGAGAGCGTGCCAACGAGCGAAACGATTTCGAAATGCCCGTGCCAGACGCTCGATCCTTCCTGATTGGCCAGCCGCAGCGTTACGTCAGTCAGGCTCCCGACGCAGGTAACCACGGCGCCTGCTTCGATGCGCTGCCGCCGGACAATGCCTTCGAGTTCCTGTTTCAGGTCCTGCCCGGGTCGAAGTCGAAACGAGTAGGTTTGCATGGGCGACTGAGCGCTGGTGGGTGGCGAAAATTGGGCGTTAACGTCGGACATAAACAGGAGATAACTGGCCAGAATCAGCAATAAAATACGAGTCATTTTTGTTATCTGGTTGTGAGACCGAATAGCGGAATGCGAAACTATATAATCCGGCCGTTGATGGCCCTGTTTATCTTCTTTTTTAGCACTGCGTTTACGTTCCCCATCCCGGCCGGATCGATTGGCTACGGTATGCTCGCCGGTGGGGCTCGGGATTGGGAAATTCCCCGCCCGTCGAAATTTGTTGAGATCGACTACAGCACCATCGACAGCTACGCCAAAAGCGCACCGGAGTCGGCGGCCCGTAACCTGAACACCCTGAGCGATTACCTGACGGCCCCGGCCCGCAGCGAACTGGCCAAGGCCCGCTCGGTTTACGCCTGGATTACATCGCACGTAAAGTACGACATGAGCACATTCAGCGGACGGACGTATTCATCGGAGGTTGATTACGCCAGTAAAGTGCTGCGTACACGCCGGACGGTCTGCACAGGCTTTTCGCTGCTGTACAAGCACCTGCTGAAGCGGGCCGGTATCGAGGCCGTAACCATCAAAGGGTACGCCCGCACGAATGATAACGAAGCTGGGCAGCCCATTCAGCGGGTCGATCACGAGTGGAATGCGGTGAAACTCGACGGCGACTGGTACCTGCTTGATCTGGCTTGGGCGCAAACGACCGCCTGCAACGGCGAACCCAACGATTTCTATTTCCTGACGGAGCCGTCGGCGTTCATCGCGAACCACTTCCCGACCGATCCGCGCTGGCAACTGCTTAGTCCGGCACTCCGCAAGGCCCAGTTCGACCAGTTTCCGAAGGTATACGATGCGTATTTCCGGCTGGGTTTCGACCGGAATTTTCCGAAGGCGGGGCTGATCCGCACCGGCGACGCCCTGACACTTACCCTGCACAACGACTCGGACGTGGAGTTTATGTGCTCCGTCGGGCGACCCGGCAACGGCCAGTTGACGAACGTACCCGTCACCGTCCGGCAGTCGGACGATACCTACCAGTTGACGACCAGCGTACCGAGATCCGGAAACTGGACGCTCTATCTGTTTGCCAAGCCGAAAAGTGCCAAACGCGAACGGTTGAAGTCGTACGAAGGCATTGCATCGTTCACGGTAGTGAAAGGCTAACCAACGATACCTGAACACGTAGCCCCGCCCTGACCAGCGGGGCTTTTTTGTTACAGCACGTCCATCGACGCCATCTCGTTGAGCATCCCAACGGCAGCCTGCACGATCGGGTAGGCCAGCGCACAGCCCGTTCCTTCGCCCAGGCGCATGCCCAGATTCAGCAGCGGCTCCACCCCCAGGTGTTCGAGCATCAGCCGGTGGCCGGCTTCGTTGGACAAGTGGCAGAAGATGCAGTTGGCCAGCACGGTCGGCTTCAGCGCCTGCGCGACCAGTAGCGCCGACGTTGCCACGAATCCATCGACCAGGATGACCATACTGTTTTCGGCCGCCTGTAGCATACCGCCCGCCATGGCTGCAATTTCCAGCCCACCCATCGCACTCAGTACGTCGAGCGGGTCGCTGAAATGCGCGTGGGTGTCGGCAACGGCCTGCAAAACGCTCCGTTTGTGAGCCAGCCCGGCGTCGTCCAGACCCGTACCGCGACCCACGCACTGGTCGAGGGGCAGGCCCGTCAGCCGGTGCATGAGCAGACTGGCGGGGGACGTGTTGCCGATGCCCATCTCGCCGAAACCGACTACGTTGCAGCCCCGGTATTGCACCCCGTTCACCAGCGTCCGACCCGCATCCATGGCCGCTTCGCACTCGTCGCGGGTCATGGCCGGTTCATGCCGCATGTTCCGCGTGCCGGGTCGTATTTTAAATTTCACGAATTCGGGCGTATTCTCCGCAAATGTACCGGCAACACCCACATCGCAGACCAGCAGTTTCAGATTGTTCTGGCGGCAGAATACGTTGATGGCTGCTCCACCCGCAATGAAATTCTGCACCATACCGTAGGTGATGTCGGCGGGGTAGGCACTGACGCCCTCAGCCGCCAGACCATGATCGCCGGCGAAAACGAGAATATGCGGATTCTGAAGCGTTGGGGTTTCGGTTTGCTGAATCAGGGCCAGTTGCAGGGCCAGGTCTTCCAGTCGGCCCAGCGCCCCGAGGGGCTTCGTTTTCTGATCGATGCGCTGACGAACAACGGCATCGAGTGAGTGGCCTGTGGGTAGGTTAGTCATTGTACAATAGAAAAACAGAACCGCAAAAGTCGGAATTGGTTGTCAATCCGTCATCATCACCGGGAAACACATTATGAAAACCCTCCTTCTGGCCGACATCGATTGGGAAAAGATGTTCGTGCCGTCCAATTCTATTCTTGAAATTATTATTCGTGGTACCATTACGTATTGGGCTATCTTCCTGGCGATCCGATTTTTTCGGCGTGGAACCGGTCAGCTAAGCATCAGTGATCTGTTGCTGGTTATCCTCATCGCCGATGCCGCCCAGAACTCCATGGCGGGTGAGTACCACTCCATAACCGAAGGCATCGCGCTGGTCGGTACGTTGCTGTTCTGGGATTTCGCCATCGACTGGCTGGGCTACCGTTCCGTTTTCTTCGCCAAACTCGCACAACCCGATACGGTAGTGCTGGTTAAAGACGGTATCATGCAGCGGAAAAACATGAAAACCCAGCTTATTTCGGAAGATGAACTCATGCAGTTTCTGCGGCTGAACGGCGTCGAGTCGCTGGAAGACGTGAAACAGTGCAACCTGGAAGGGGGCGGTAATATCAGCGTAATCAAACAGAAGCGGGATGATTCATGACGTCAGTGCGCAGTCAGTCAGCCGGCTTTAGTTGGCAGAATAGTGCTGTAGGTACGCGATCAGCCGTTCGAAATGCAGTTGTTCGTAGGGGTTCTGTGTCTGGCGAATCAGCAGATGCCGGTAGCTGTCGATCAGGCCGTCGAAATGCGGATTGTGGTTGAGCTTCGCCACGATTAGTCCCTTGTAGCAGCGGTGCGCCTGGTTATACACGTAAGGACTCGGCTGGTTCGGCTGATCGTTCAGCAACTGATCGAGGGTGGCCAGCGAGCTGGCTTCGTTGAGGAACGTAAAGCCTTTGGTCAGGAAGAACTGCTGGATTTGTTCGCAGGTATCGGCCAGTTCGTCGGGCGTGTGAATCTTGTACCGAAAATAGCGCAGACCGCCGAATTTGCCAATGGAGATGATGATCGTATTGGCGTCCGGGCGGTAGTCGAATACGTTGTTCAGAAACTGCTGGGCAATCTGTTCCACCTGTTCGCTACGGCAGCCGAAGTTGACCTCCAGCATGGTTTCGTCGCCGTAGAACGAAGGCGACAGAATGACGTTCTGGAACCCTGTCGGGAGCGTACGGCGATACTGCTTTCGGCTGACCAGCAGATCGAAGTGATGCTCGGCGAAGAACGGGGTCAGGTGCCGGTAGAGGTCTGTTTCAAATGGCGTAATGAGCATGTGGAATCCCGGGCCGACTGAGGCTCAGAATACCCGCATAACAAATCAGAATCAAATAAGTTTATTTTGGGCGGCCACAAGCTAGTCAGCGGACACCTGGGCACTTTGTCGGGGCTTTAACATTGACTATCAGTTGCTAGTGGCTGGTATAACGTGGCAGGTCTGTTTGTTCCGGCGTATAACGTTCAACGTCGGAAATCGAACGAAAACGCGTATATTTGCGTTCTATTTCTACACGCAGCACTACGGCGATCATCGCTACGGTGATGTTAATCTGGGGACGACCGGAATTGACAGCTTGCTGAGGTCGCGTGTAAGCATGCCGGGAGTTGACGGAATTTCCCGACCCGAACAAATCGTCAAAACAATAACTGGCGAGTATAACTACGCCATGGCTGCCTAATCCGGAGGATTAAGCACTAGCCATCGTCTCCCCGGCCTACGTGCTGCTGGCTGGATCAGGGGGCGTCGACTCGCAGCGCTGGCCCGGATAATGGTGTTAACAACGGGCGAGACAAAAGCACCTACGGATGAGGCTCGGTCTGACGCGCACCTGGCCGATTCCCGACAATCCCAAGCGCATCTAAGCATGTAGAAAGCACGACGGGTTCCTTGACTGGACGAGAGTTCGAATCTCTCCGTCTCCACCCAAAAAAATCCCGTAAGTCATTGACTTACGGGATTTTTTTGTGGCAATTTCTACAGCAATGGCAAAAGAGTTGCCCCTGGAGCAACTAATACAGCAACAAGGCATACGGAATTATCCTGGCCACTACTACGTCTTCTCGGCTGGTGGCACACCTGGCCCGACTATGGTAGGGGATAAGTACTTCTATCGGCGTCACGTGAAGGTGCTGGAAAAGTTGAACCTGGTCGGCTCGGGCCATGATATATACAGTTGGAAGCACACGGGAGCGGTCGCCTTTTGGAATGCTACCAAGGACATTGAGCTGATTCGGACGCAAGCTCGGCATTCAGACATTAAGCAGACTATTGAGTATCTGCGTGACTTAGGTGTTCGGCTCAGTGATGACGACAAGATTCATAAGTTTCCCAAGTTTTAATTTTTTAAACTTAGATTGACTAGTATTACGTTCGTATTCTGAACATACAGGGTTTGTAGGGTAGGGAAGTGTAAATTATATTAGCGATTAGTTAACATAGCTGTAGATTATACAACAGAACTGTGGCAAGAATATATGAAGTGTTGTTAGAGCTAGTAGTGATTCTCGGAACCATATATGTGTTTCTCTACGACTATATGCCTCCCAGGACTCCTCGTAAAGTAGCCTCTACGATCAGTGGCTTGAAAATACCTACTAATGCTGAAGTGCTATACTTTGAAGAGCATTGGAGCTTCAGTGACGGATATGCACAGGTCGCCCTTAAACTTCCTCCAGAAAGCAGTTGGCTAGTGGATAGCCAAACCAAACAAATGGGCTACCAACCACTAAAGCCCAATATGATAAAGATTTCAGCTACTAGATGTTTCACTATATCACCTACTTACTCGACTTATAGGTATGAGCAAAAAGAACATTATGGTGATTACTCTGTGGTTGTCTGGGATCATCAGAGCCGTATTTTACTAACCCATGTTTTATACCAATAAGGTTAAAGCTTAACATAATACTTACTTATGCAACTAAGGAGAATGAGTCGGTCATTTTATAAGTATTTCTTTCTACTTCTATTTCTAGTTTTTACAATAATATGGGCTCGAGTGGGACAACCACTACCATCGTTCCTGGGAATGATTTTAACGATTTTTGGGGCAATACTTTCTGGACCTTTGCTAATATGGTACAGTTTACATGTATACATTCTTACCAAAGTTGAAGGTAAACGAGAACTTTCCTTGTTAGCCTTAACAATTGGTCTTACTTGGATTATATATTTAATTTATACAATAGCCAATAGCCCCGACTGATAGTAGACAATTACAAAAATCTCATAACATACTATCAGCTATTCAACGCCCCTCGGAATAGTCACACGTTCCGAGGGGCGTTGGCTTATTAACCGGCGTTGTCTTTATTCGTGATTACACCCGCCACAGCATGCATTCAGCGGGAACCATATTCTGGCTTGCACTCAGTACCGCTTTCATCGAGCCGACAAGGTAATTACTGCCTTTGATGTGTACTTTCCTCCGGAAAGAGAATAGAGCCAGATCAGCGGCCGTCAGGTCAACTACTTTTTGTTACCGAAAACGTATTTCCCTTGAAAGCTTCAAACAACCGGTGGTGTTCAATATCCTTGAACGGTTAAACTTCAATACTGAAAGCTCTGTCGTAAACCTGGCTGGCATGCTGGTCAGGAGCTGATTGACGTTTTCTGGGGGCGTAAGGCATTTTTACCTTGCTCTTCATCAGAGCCTGCCGGGTACGGCTGGGAGTCGTACAACCTGCACAGCTTTTTCAGTCGTCTGAGGCTGATGGCAAGCGAGGTAGCATCCAGGCTCAGCAACGTAACGCCCTGAAGTATGATTGCCTGACCGAACCCCTGCAGCATCGCCTGATGATCCACCAGCCCGGCACCCCGCTGTTTCAGCCAGAATCCCGTAGCGAGGTAGAGCAGATCAAGGCCAAGATTGATGCGCAGAAACCGCCGGAATTTTCGCTCCTGTTGCATCGCTGTCGGCCCGGCCACGAAAGGGCTCTGTTGCCGCGTCTGGTGCCAGAACACACCGGCAACGAGCAGGTTGATGCTTCCCCAGGCGGCATTCATGTGGTGGAAGTGGTGCCACTGGCCCTCGGAAAAGAACATGCTCGTTCCTTCAACGACTACGTTCGCAATGGCCCAGCCGGCTAATACCCGGGCGTGAATCAATTGGTGACGCCGTAGCTGCGACGGACCATTGGGTTGCGTACCGACTCCATCGGTACGGGTTGTGTTCAACGTATCGGTTGTCAACTGACCGAAGGTAGGTACAGCCAGCAGCCAGAGCATGAATAGCTTCGGGTAGCGCATGGGGGCAAAGCGGTGGGGAAAAGTGATGCCTGGCCGTTAGCGACGAATAAACCCGCCGGCTCCTATGGTCAGGGTAACGAAATAGCCGTTTGTTGCGTAGCGGGGCTCTTCCCGGGCCATGCCTCCATCATCGCCCTGCCAGTTCGAGACGAGTGGGCTCAGTTGATACCCCAGCCGCAGGCCAATCAGTACCCCACCGTAGCGCTCCCGGTCGTCGCTGTCGACGCGGACGGCCAGCCAGTCAATTCCGAGGCCGAGATGAACGTTGACGTTGGTTAGCATGACAGTTCGCTCATTGAGGTGTTCGCCCGTAGGTGCTTGTTCGTACTGGGTCAGGCCAATGGCTGAAAAGCCCGCACCAAGCGTAGGATACAGCCAGAAGCGGGGCTGATCGAGAATGATACGTCCTGCCTGCAGAAAACCACCACCGCTGAACGGTTCGGCGTGAATTGTGTTCAGAGCAAGCGTTCGGCGGGCCATGCCGTAGCCACCTCCCCCAATGAGGTATTTGTTCAGCCGGGCGTAGCCTTCACCGCCAATACACACAAAACTAGTGCCCAGTGGGGCAAGCGTAGGCGGGGTGAATGGGGCCAGTACCCGGCTTACCTGGTGCAGGTTCGCGTACCCGATCCGGAAGGAACCCGCTCCGCCGTAAGTTGTGGTCGTCTGGCCGTAGCTTAACGGCAGCCAGAACAGAAGAAGTACGCAGCACATTGCGGTCGTTTTCATACGATGGAAGGGTGTTGGTGACTGTGCGTAAAATTCCCACCAATTGACCACGCCCACCGTGAAATCGGTCAGGCTATTTAATGATTTACGGAAGCTGGTCGGTTGACGAACGTCAGCTCCGGCTTGATTGCTGTGCGTTATTAGTTATAAATACTAGTAGTTTGCTAGACAAAAAGCCCCGAAATCATCGACTTCGGGGCTTGTCAAATCGCTATCTGTTCAGTAGTGACGACCTCGGCAAAGTTGCCGGGCATCAGCCAATTTTAATGAATCCTCTGTTGCACGCATAACAATGATAACCACGGGTAGGTACGAAGAAGAACAGGCTCTTAATCCAGGCTGGCCGGCGCGAACGCTCAACTGTATGGGTTTGCTTACAGGACGGACAACGACGAGCTAGGGTAAATTGGCGAATGGACATACCAATCATAAGGAAGCTGCTCACCAGCAGACTGCTTACAAGATAGGGAGTCATAAAACTTAGTAGATTTTAGCAAGAGACAGTGAGTGAATACGTCTTGAAAGTAAGTATTTTTTCTTATTTGGTTTGTTAAATATTTTAATCGGCAATTTAAAGTATTGATAAGTAGAATTTTGGTAACATAAGTTAATTTTTGTAGGTTAAAATCGATGATTTAATGGGTCTTAAAAAGTGAGTAAGACTTTCGATGGCAGGGATAGAATTTGGGCATTTCAAGCAAGGAAATAGCGTAAACAGCATCTAAACCCATTGCTTGGTATAACTTTCGGGAAAGAGATGGCGTTATCATCACATGCCCTATAACCTTACTGAGCTGATTGAGCAGGGCGAAGGCACCCGGCTGGAATTTAAAAGCGCTATTTCAACGGCGCACCGTATCGCCCGTACCGTAACGGCCTTTGCCAACACGGCCGGTGGCACCCTGATCGTGGGCGTAACCGACGATGGCAAAATAGCCGGTGTGGACTCTGAACTGCATGAGATACGGAAAATCGAGCAGGCTACCGACTTTTTTGTCGAGCCGGCCATACTAATCAGCTACGAGACCATGCGCATCGATGGTCGCCTGGTCTTACTCATCGACGTACCCGAAAGTACGGACAAACCGCACTACGCCGTCGATGAACAGGGTAACCGGACCATTTATGTGCGCAACAAAGACAAATCGGTACCGACCAATAAGCTGATTATAGCACAGGAATCCGCAGATAACCAGTTGCTTCAGTCACCGGTGGTGCGCACACTGATCCAGTTTCTGCGTAAGAACGACAGCATTACGGCCGCGCGGATGGCGCAACTGGTGAACATCTCCGACCAGCGGGCCACGAAGCTCCTCCGTCAGCTTACAGAACAGGGGTTGCTGCTGATGGTCGATCACCCGCGGCCGGTCCGGTACTCACTGAAATTGTCGGAATAGTCGCAGATTGCCCGGTTCTTGCGACCTTTGCGGAATCTGTGCGATTTCTGCGTAAACCATGACCTCAACAACAACTGCCAGTAAAGAGACCATCACCTCATTTTTTACCGACCTGCAGGACCGTATCTGCGCAGCCCTCGAAGCGGCCGACGGCACCGGTACGTTCCGCGAAGACCACTGGAAACGGCCGGGTGGGGGAGGTGGCCGTTCCCGAATTATGGCCGATGGGGCTGTGATTGAAAAAGGGGGCGTTGGTTTTTCGGCCGTATATGGCGAGGCCACCGATGCTACGCTACGTACCCTTAATCTAAACGAACCCGCCAGCTTCTACGCCACCGGCGTGTCGATCGTGCTGCATCCGCGAAATCCGATGGTGCCGATCATCCACATGAACGTTCGGTATTTTGAGATGAGCACGGGCCACAACTGGTTCGGTGGCGGTATCGATTTGACACCCCACTACGTCGTGGTCGATGATGCCCGTTGGTTTCACCAGCAGCTCAAAGCCGCCTGCGACCGTCACGATCCGGCTTACTACGGTCGCTTCAAGCCGTGGGCCGACGAGTACTTCTTTATACCGCACCGCAACGAAACACGTGGTATTGGCGGTATCTTTTTCGACTACCTCAAACCCACCGACGCGACCCACAAAGACGCGCTGTTTGCCTTTGTGCAGGACGTAGGCAACGCTTTTGCACCGATCTACACGCACTTCATGCAGCAGAATCGCGACCTTCCTTTTGGTGAACGCGAGAAACAATGGCAACTACTGCGCCGGGGTCGCTACGTCGAGTTTAACCTTGTCTGGGATCGGGGCACAAAATTTGGGCTGGAAACCAACGGACGTACCGAATCGATTCTGATGAGTATGCCCCCACAAGCCAATTGGGTGTATGATTTCCGGCCCGAACCGGGCAGCCGCGAGGAGCAGACGCTTCAATGGCTCCGGAAGGGGGTGGACTGGGTGTAAACAATTTCGTAGTTTACCGTGATTGCACACTACGCAGGTCCAGGGAAGTAACGTCCCACGGCTGGGCTGGGTTGTAGCGCAGTTCGCCGTTTTCAACCGTAAGCGGGCTGTCGAAGTTGTTGTAGTAAAGCTGACCCGTACCGAGTCCCTGGGGTAGCAGGTTTTTGAACTGGGCGGTGTATTGGGCAATAGCGTTCAGGCCGATGTTCGATTCGAGCGCCGAGGTGATCCACCAGCCCATACCCAGTCGACCGGCCAGTTCAATCCACTCGTCGCAGTGGCGCAGGCCGCCCAGCAGCGTTGGTTTCAGAATGATGAACTGGGGCTGAATTTTCTTCAGCAGCCGGAATTTATCCACGTATTCCGAGTGGCCGATCAACTCTTCGTCGAGGGCAATCGGCAGGGGGGTATGCTGGCACAGGTCAGCCATCTGATCAGACTGCCCGGCTTGAATGGGCTGCTCGATGGAATGCAGGCCGTAGGTAGCCAGGCGCTCCAGCTTGGCCATGGCTTCGTTGGGCCGGAAGGCTCCGTTGGCGTCGACCCGTAGCGTGATCTGTTCCGGTGTAAACCGGTCGCGGATCATAGCCAGCAAATCACATTCCTGTTCAAAGTCGAGCGCCCCAATCTTTAGTTTAAGCGTTGTAAAGCCGGCCTGGATTTTCTCTTCAATCTGCTGGCGCATGAAGGCAGGACTGCCCATCCAGATCAGCCCATTTATCGGAATTGACCGATGCCCCTGCACAAAGTCGCCGTCGCGGATGATACGCTGCCCACCGGTCAGGTAGTCCAGCATAGCCGTTTCGAAACCGAACAGAATACTCGGAAATTGCTGACTGATTAACTGGTTGAGGATGATTGGCAGGTTCCAACTGAAAAGCTGAAGATCAAGCTGGTTAAAATACTGGCAATACTGGTGCAGTTGCTTCTCAAAATCAGGCCGGTCGTCGTAGCTCAACCCTTTCAGGGGCCCGCATTCACCGTAACCAACTATGGCTGGGTCCGCGTCATCGCAAAGCCGGATAATGTACGAATCCTTCTGCGTAAGGGTGCCGCGTGACGTACCCGCTTCAAAGCGAAAATGCAGCGTGTATTTTACATAGTCAGCTTTTAGGCTCATTGTGGCGGGCAGTGTCAGACGGTGTTCGCAACCCTAAAAGTACTACTTTTGAGTGCTCAAAAAAGTCAATGTTACGAAATTATTAGCGAAAGCACTTGGCCCTTACTCAACTACTTCTACCATTCAGTAGAGTATATAGCTTTATTACGGATGTTCGTAATAAATTGTATGACAAAGGATTAAAAAAAAATTATCGGCCCAATGTGCTGGTTGTAGGCGTTGGAAACCTCACCGTTGGCGGAACTGGCAAAACACCCATGGTCGAGTATTTGATTAAACGGTTGTTGTCTTCTCCCGATCCAACGCCCGTTCTGGCTACCCTGAGCCGTGGCTATGGCCGCCGAACGACAGGCTTTCGGATCGCCACCGATGCCGACACGGCCGACACCATCGGTGACGAACCCCTGCAAATTTACCGGAAATTCGGTCGTCCGATGCCCCAACGCGTTCGCGTGTGCGTTGGTGAACGCCGGGCCGATGCCATGCGTGAACTGCTCAAACGCCACCCCGATACGTCGGCCATCCTGCTCGATGATGCGTTTCAACACCGGGCCGTTCGGCCGCACGTAAACCTGCTGCTGACCGACTATAACCGACCGTTTTACGGCGACCACCCATTTCCGGCGGGACGCCTGCGTGAAGGGCGGCACGGGGCAAATCGTGCCGATGCAGTCATCGTTACCAAGTGCCCGAATGATCTGTCGGCCGACGAACGGCTGCAAATCCAAACGGATGTCGGTCGGTATGCCCCCGCGGTACCCGTTTATTTTGCCGGGTTGTCGTACAGCCGTCCGGTATCGTTCAGTACGCACCAGTCGACCGATTCGCTACGTGGGGTGGTGCTGGTGTCGGGGCTGGCCAGTGCCGGTCCGCTGGAGCAGTATGTCCGGCAGACGTTCGACCTGGTCAAACACCACCGGTTTGCCGATCACCACGCCTATACCCGGGCGGAGCTGGATCGGATCATGAACGATCTCCCGACCGGGACCGCCCTGCTGACTACTGAGAAAGACTGGGTGAAGCTTGATGCGCTCCTGACACCGGATGAGCTCAGGCAGTGGCCGTTGTTTTACCTGCCCGTTGCTGTTACGTTCCTGGGTGATGAACTGCCTGATCGGTTTCTGCGGTTGCCGACGAACGAAGCTGCGTAGATGCACCGGCCTGAGCCGGATTCTTAAAAATCCTTAAGCGAACCAGCATCCGGCGTTTTTGCGCTACTTTTGTGTGAATGAATAAGTATGTTCTGATTGTTGTTTGCTGCCTGATGATCGTCGGTTCGGCTGTAGGGCAGCAGCTTCCCGGTGGTATACGGGTGCCGGGCGGGTTTCCGGGTTCTTTTGGCGGGCAACCGTCCGGCCCGAACAGCAGTACGTATTCCAGCCCCAGCGGCATCGACGATTCAACGAAGGTTATTTATGGACCACGGACAACCCGCTACGTTCTTGAGAGTGATATTCTGAACAACCGCCGACGACTCTATACGACCGATACCCTGCTCGACGGTGTAGACCGGTATACCTACGTGCAGCGAAGCCGGTACCTCTTTCAGGACCTGGGTAATCTGGGTACGCCCATCCGGCCAATCTTCCCGTCGGAACCACCGCAGATCGGCGCACAGACCGGCTACTACGTGTTCGAGCCGTTTCAGTACCAGACCATGCAGGTGAAGTATTACGATACCAAGTCGCCCTTCACCGATATGTACCTGGTGCTGGGGGGGCGCAATCAGAACATCCTGCGCTTTGATTTTGCCCAGAACATTACCCCCCGCTGGAACGTGGGGTTTGCCGTGCAGCGATTCACCTCGCAGAAGCAATTTGGTACGCGTGGTTCCAACGATCCCAACAAGTTGCTGGCGCAGAACTGGGGCTTTCTGGCGCATACGAACTACCGCTCCAAGAACAAAAAATACACGTTGCTCCTGCATTTCATCAACATGAACCATAGTATTGATGAGCAGGGGGGCGTGTTGCCCGGCCTCAGAATTGAAACCGGGGCGGAGCGCGACACGGTGGAGGTTCCGTACGACTATACCGGCAACTCGCGGCTGGTTTTTGCCAATGGCCGCGAACTGCGCAACGACTGGCACCTGTACCAGCAGTTTGTGCTCGATCAGGGTTTTCAGATTTATCACCGACTGGACTATAAACGCCAGAAGAACTACTATCAGGACGATACACTCCGTGTGAATCAGGAGCCACGGCAGGGCTACCCGGGTTTTTACCCGGACATCCTTACCGATTCGTCGCGTATCGAACAGGACAACCGATTTCGGGCCGTTGATAACCAGTTTGGGCTAAAGGGTGTTTTTCGGAATTTCAACTACCGGGCCTACGCCCGGCAGCGAATCTACGGGCAATACGGTCGGTACAACATCAACGCGGCCCGCAACAACTACGGTGAATACGAAACCCGCGACAACGAATTCTACGTTGGTGGCTGGCTGGGCTATTATTTCCCGGACAGTCTGTCCCGCATCACGGCTGAGGCTGAGTATCTGATCGGGGGTGGTTTCCGGCTGCAGGGACAGTTCGAAAGTAAATGGCTGACGGGCGGCTACACGGCCATGCTCGCATCGCCGACACTGCTACAGCAGCGGTTTCAGAGCAACATCTTTTTCTGGAACAACCGGTTCCGACTGCGGGGTATCAACCACGCCTATGGTACGCTGAACCTGCCGCTCGGCAAACTGAAGCTTCAGCCGGGGCTGGATTACCAACTACTGAGCAATTACATCTATTTCAACGAACAGGCCGTGCCGCAGCAGGCATCCGGCGCGTTCAGCGTGCTGCGGGTGGGGCTGGGCTATCAGTACACGGCCAGGAAGTTCCAGGCGCTGGGGCAGGCATACTATTCGCTGGTGTCGCGGTCGGACATCCTCCGGCTTCCTCCGCTGTTCGTGACGGCGCGGTTCCAGTACGAGTTTCTGTACGCCAAAGTGCTCTACGTCCAGACGGGCGTGGAACTGAGTTATAAGTCCAGCTATTTTGCTGATGCCTACATGCCCGTTACGCAGCAGTTTTACCTGCAAAATCGCCAGCAGGTCGAAGGCTATGTGGTGGCCGATGTATTTGCCAACCTCCGAGTTAACCGCACGCGGCTGTTCGTAAAGCTGTCGCACGCCAACCAGGGGTTGCTCCGGCCTGGTTACTACGTTGCCCCGGATTTTCTGGGCATGCGCCGAGCGTTCGCGTTTGGCGTAGACTGGTACCTGTTCGATTAGCAAATGATGCTGATTACTCCCTCCGCATCGCTTCGACCGGGTCTAAGCGGGCAGCTCTCAGGGCTGGGTAAGTGCCGAAAACAATGCCTACCACAATGGCAACAACCGAGATAATCACGAACGTATTAAGGGTATACGCAGCCTGAAACGGTACTTTTGTGATTGCTTTGATGATTGGAATAAAAACGAGGGTGGCGAGCATACCCAACACCAGTCCCAGAAAACTACCAAACAGCGAAACGGTGATCGATTCGGCCAGAAACTGATACAGAATATCCCGTTTCTTGGCACCCATCGCTTTTCGCACACCAATTTCGACGGTGCGCTCGGTCACCGAAATAAGCAGCACATTCATGACGCCGATACCGCCTACCAGTACAGATATGCCGACAATCAGACCCATCACCACCCGAAACACGAGAAAGCCCTGGGCTGCCTGCTCCACCCGCAACTCGTTCGTGTCGACCTTAAAGTCAGTTGAGCGGGTTTTGAATTGTTGTTTCAGCCATTGCTCAATATGGGTTTTGAGCCCTGGTACGGCCGTGACCTCATTCGCTTCGATTAGGCCAAAGGGTGGATTTTCGTCAATTTCTTCCGCTGAAAACAACGTAATGGGCATGAAGACCTCGGCTACCTTCGGATCTGGTTGCTGGGACTCCAGAACGCCCACGATTGTCAGCGTTTTATCCGCAAACGTCAGGGTTTTGCCCAGTAAGGCCTTTGGCGACTGACCACCCAGCATCTGTTTGGCAAAATTCTGGTTGACAAACGCTACCCTGCTGGCGGCTGCCACATCGGCTTCGGAGACGTAGCGACCGTAGGCTATTTTGGTACGGGTCGGATAGGGCGACGATATACCGTTAATACGTGCCCCTACCGGTTGCTTATGACCCGTTAACTGAACCAGATGAGACTGGCTCAACCGCAGCGAACTTTGCGTCGGCGAGGGAAACGATGCCCTGAGCTGCTTGAAGCGATTGTAGTCCAGATAGGCGTAGTTGTCTTTTTTGACCCATACGTTATTGGTCTGCTGATAGGCTTCCGTCCGGACAATGAGTGATTTCAGATCGGTCGTGTTGGTAATCTGCTCCTGTGCGTACTTTTCCATGCCGTCAATCAACGACAAAATCGCCACCAGGGCCGCAACACCGATCACAATCCCGAGTACCGACAGCAGGGTATGAAACAGCCGGGCACGAATGTTTTGCTGAGCCAGCGAAAACGAGATAAAGACGTTCTTTCGGGATACCATATAGGTTGAGGATTGAAAGCAACTCTACCACCGCCGGCAATTTACGGACAGTTATCGGATGTACACCTGTCGCCAGTTGCTGACCTGATACGTCAGCATCACTTTTTTTGTCCCAATGCGTTTAATCACCTGCCGCACGGCTGATACGTTCACATAGGTTTTTTGTTTATAAACGTCCATTTTGAAGTAATCAACGATATGCTTAAGCGGTGCGCCGGGCAGTTTAATTTCGTTATTGATGGCCTTCACCCGAAACTGAGTTTTAGAATTGTTAATAAAAGGAATATCCCGTTGGCGAGTTGGTTCGTCGGGATTTAAGAACATAACCTCAACGACCAGGCTATCCTGCGGAACGGTTTCGGCGATCCGGAAGGTGTTGTCGCCGGTCAGACGAATGGTATCCGGTGCCGAAACGACATTGACGAACTTCGGCAACGCGCTCATCTCAAACTGATAGCCCTGCTTTTTCTGCTGATCGGCAAAGGTCCAGACCAGGCGTCGCGATGCGGAGTTCACCCGGCCAATCCGGTCCCAGAGTGAAGCCGGTTTCGACTTGGTACTATCGCAGTCGTTATGGCTGAAGGTACACATATACCGACCATTTACGCGGCTGTCGTATATGCCTTCTCTACCCTGGATACGAGCCATATAAAACCCTCTACTCAATGTAAAAACAAAGCCATTGTCGGTGAGCGGATAGTTTTCCTCCAGGTGCAGGTGGGTCATAATCTGCCAGCCAGTTGAATTAAGCTGGAGATTGCCCGGCTCATCCGTCGAGTCAGCTTTGACGACGGTAGTCGGAATGGTCTGCGGTGTAGTAGGCGCTGGGTTGGGAGGAAAGGGGCGGAAGCCGGAATCCACTGTGGGTTGGCAACCGGTCAGTAAGCCCAGGCCGATCAGGACAGCGGCATAATAAAAAGCAGGTTTCATAACGAAGGAATAGGTTCAGGCATCAATAGTAAATAACGCAACAGAATATGTCAACAAGTGACTGTAAACAAATCGTAAATAAACCAGGCTGTCCTGAAAAGTATATTGGCTAAGACTGGCCCTTTACTGAATAAGTAGACGCAGAAAGCCCTCTATTCGGCTGATTGTAGTATTTTTACAATATTTTCCTGCGTGTCATTTTCCTGATTTACTCACAAACCTCACTCGTTTGCATGAATCCATTTCAAATTAAGAAGGCTCCAACTCAATACGACGTCGCCATCGTTGGATCGGGTGCCGGGGGTGGTATGGCTGCTTATACCCTGGCTAAAGCCGGTGCCAAAGTGGTATTGCTGGAAGCCGGTGGCTACTTCGATCCTGCTGACCCTAAGTATATTACCCAGTTGAAATGGCCGTATGAGTCACCACGTCGGGGGGCAGGTACCACCCGGCCGTTCGGTGATTTCGACGCAGCCTGGGGTGGCTGGGAAATTGAAGGCGAGCCGTATACGACCGTTCGGGGTACCGAGTTTCACTGGTTTCGGTCGCGGATGCTGGGTGGACGTACGAACCACTGGGGACGGATTTCACTCCGTTTTGGCCCCGACGATTTCCGGCGGAAAAGCATGACGGGTGTGGGTGAAGACTGGCCCATCGGTTACGACGACATCAAGCCCTTCTACGATCGGGTGGACAAACTCATCGGTGTTTTTGGCTCGATCGAGAACATGCCCACCGAACCCGACGGTATCTTTCTGCCGCCCCCCAAGCCACGCCTGCACGAACTAATGATCAGGAAAGCGGCCCGTGGTATCGGTATTCCGGTGATTCCCTCGCGGCTATCAATCCTGACCAAGCCCATCAATAATGAGCGCGGGGCCTGCTTCTATTGCAGCCAGTGTGGTCGGGCCTGCCAGGCCTACGCCGACTTCTCGTCGTCGTCGGTGCTGGTGAAGCCTGCCCTCAAAACCGGTAACGTAACGCTCATCAACGGAGCCATGGTCCGCGAAGTGCTGACCGACCCGCAAACGGGGCTGGCTACGGGCGTTAGCTACGTCGATACGCTGAGCCTCCAGGAGAAATCGGTGATGGCGAAACGGGTGGTACTGGCCGCCAGTGCCGGCGAAACGGCGCGGTTGCTGCTTAATTCGAAATCAGCGCGCTTTCCAACGGGGCTGGCCAATTCCAGCGGGGTCGTGGGTAAATACATCAATGACTCAACCGGAGCGTCGCGGTCGGCGTTTGTACCGGCCCTGATGGACCGCAAGCGGTATAATGAGGACGGTGTCGGCGGTATGCACGTGTTCACGCCCTGGTGGCTTGATAACAAAAAACTGGATTTCCCGCGTGGCTACCATATCGAGTATTGGGGCGGTATGGGTATGCCGGCCTACGGCTTCGGCTGGGGCATCGAGGGTCTGAACGGTAAGATACCGGCCCGCGATGGCAAGATGAAACCCGCTGGTGGCTACGGTGCCGGGCTGAAAGATGACTTCCGTCGGTTCTACGGCGCCTACGTCGGTATGGCCGGTCGGGGCGAGCCGGTGCCGATGGAAAGTAATTACTGCGAAATTGACCCGAACGTCGTGGATAAGTACGGTATCCCCGTGCTTCGGTTCAACTACAAATGGTCGGACTATGAGGTAAAGCAGGCCAAGCACATGCAGGATACGTTTGAGGAGATCATCCACGCGATGGGCGGCATGCCGCTTGGACCGAAGCCCGGGCCGGAGTCCAGCTACGGTCTGGAAGCACCCGGTAAGATTATCCACGAAGTCGGAACGGCCCGGATGGGTAACGATCCTAAATCGTCGGCGCTGAACAAGTTTCAGCAGGCTCATGATGTCAAGAACCTGTTTGTGGTTGATGCTGCCGCGTTCCCATCGCAGGGTGACAAAAACGTTACGTGGACAATCCTGGCCGCATCCATGCGCACGTCAGAATACCTGATCGATCAAGTTAAACAGAACAATATTTAACTCTGCGAACTTTGCGCATCCTTAGCGTCCTTTGCGTTTAAACAGGTTTCCTTAAACGCAAAGGACGCTAAGGATGCGCAGGGGACGCTAAGAAAACATACGTCTATGAAACGCAGAGACATACTCAAGAGCATTCCGGCAACCGTGTTCGGTGCGTCGGTACTGCCCGCCGAAGCAGCCGTTCCAGCTCCGCCCGATGTCAAACCTGTCAAAGTGCCGGGTGGTCGGCAGAAGTTTGAAGCCGAACGCGATGCTAAGCTGAATGCCGAAAAGTTTTTTACACCTCACGAACTCCAGACCGTCACGGTGCTGTCGGACATCATCATCCCGGCCGACGAGCGGTCGGGTAGTGCGTCGCAGGCAGGCGTACCGGCTTTTATCGAGTTCATGATGAAAGATCAGCCGCGTAACCAAACGCCCATGCGCGGGGGCATCCGGTGGCTCGACAACGTATGCACGAAACGCTACGGGAAGCCATTCGTGCAGTGTACTAAAGCGCAGCAGATCGAAATCGTTGACCAGATTGCCTATCCTGAAAAAGTTAAACCGGATATGGCGCAGGGAGCCGCGTTCTTCAGCCTGATGCGCAACTTTACGGCTACGGGCTTTTTCACCAGTCAGATCGGTATCAAAGACCTGGGCTATGTCGGTAATGTCCCGAATCAGTGGGACGGCGTTCCGGCCGATGTATTGAAACAATACAACCTGGCCTACGAAGAACGCGAACTGACGCAGGGTAAATAGATAGTTTTAAAGCTGAAGCGGCCTCAACACCATGATGAGGCCGCTTTTTTTATGCGCATTCAGCTGGAGTGTCGAATGGCGGGTTGATAATGAGCTGTCTGTTTCGTCCGGAACAGCAGTTGGCGAATGGCAACCAGGTGGCTGAAAAGCGCGACAGGTACCACAAAGCCCGGTAGCCAAACGAAGGGAAAGCGTAGTACACCAACGTTAGGCTGATCAAACGCAAATTGCTGGAAAGGCGACGGTCCTGAGAGCACGGCGTTGATGACAATATTGAGTAGCAAGACCAGTCCGAACAGGTTCCATACCAACAACGCTCGGTTGGTCATGCTGTGGCGGTGAAACGCGAGGTAACCAACCAATGGAGCTGTCAGGCCGACCAGAATGTCAAAATTTCGGCCTTCAAAGGTCATCAGATCCGGTATTTGCCGGTAGGTGAACAGGCCGTACAGCAGGAGCTCAACGGCCAGCCGGTTACTGTGCAGGTACGTCAGTGTCGTCAGTGGCAAGCGGTCTAACCACTGGCGGGTACGTGAAAAACTGAACAGAGTAACGATAAGTCCCAACGGCGGTAGGACAAGCAGGACAAAGCGGGGCGGGGTGGCCGACGTTTCAAGGAAGACGCCACGGTAGGCCAGTCCGCCGGTTAGGAGGAGCCAGCCCAACATACCGGTCAGGGCGTACCAGGCAGTCGGGAGGCTGGTTTGCCAAATGGCTGTGAAGAGCAGAACGACCGTAAACAATACGATAAATACAAAACCGGCCGCCAGCCAGTTAGGTAATTCAGTGGCGAGATAAGCGAGGTTGGGTTGCATATATGTCTGCTGGTTGATTGACAGCCGCAAAGTAAAAGGCCGTAGACAGGCTGTAGGAGCAACCGGCGAGTGCTGATGATGAGTGGTAACAAATTTTCCGATGAATGGTCAGGTCAACGATCCATGCTGAAACCACTTTTTGAATTCGGGGCTTCGGTACCGGCTCACTGTAACCGTTTCGAGTGGGGTGTTTTTGTGCAGAGACGGAGCCAGTGTAACCGCTAATTTTCGATTCGGTTCGTCGGCCACCGACCGAATGGCATACAGACTGACAATGAACTGGCGACTAAGCTGAAAAAACTGATGAGCGGGCAAGCGTTCATCCAGTTTGGCAAACGATGAATAGGTAGTTGGTACCTGTTGGCCGTCGGTTTTGACCAGAAGTACCATGCCGGCTGTTGAGTAAAAGTAGGCTATTTCGGATGGTAGCAGGCGAAGTTTTCGGGTTCCCGTATCGATCAGAATCAGGTCCGATGGCTTCATGGGTTTTGGTGTCAGGCTTACCTGAGGAGCTTGTCTGGCGATTGCCTGTTGTTTCTCCCAACGGATTGTCTGTAGCAGATACAACCCAACGTAAGCGCCGTTGGCGAGGGTGGCAATAGTAGCACAAACCACACTACCGGAAAGCAACTGGTCTACCGATGGCCACTCTCCGCCGTAAAGCCGGATGGCTAACGGAAATACGAGGCTAAACGCAAGCATCGTCAGCAGACCGCCGTACAAAATCTGACGTAGAATTCGACCAGAAGGATTTCGGTAAAAAGGAAAGCGCTGGTCCAGCCACCGAAAAACGGCCAGATTGACTTCCCAGCAACTCAGCATAACAGTTGCTACGGTCAGGAAATAGAGCCAGGGGAATTGATAGACAGGGTGCCAAGGGAACCGTCGGTAAAATACGATGTGGGACGCTACCAGGGCAGCCGTTGGTACGGCCACGAGCCGGGCAATCAGGTTCTGACGAAAAGTTAAAGGGGCGGCCATGCGGACCATACGACAGCAGATCGGGGTACTTCTCCCCGAAACTCCGAAATTAATCCGGCATGGCCAATAGATCGCTCTGGTCAGGCGTTGCGATCAGCGAATTGATTATCCCGTTTCTCAACCACCTGGCTGTCGCGTGTGTTTTTCTGAACGGCAATAGCGGCAAACAGGCTAAGCGTGAACGACATGGCGTAGAAGCCTTTTTCGCTCAGGCTCAACGTAGCGTTCCACAGACCGACGGTCAGCAGCAGAATAGCCAGAATAACGGAAATCCAGCTAATGCCGTAGTACACGTTCGTAACCGGAATGCCTTCCAGCCGGTCGCGGACACTTTTCTGTACCGACACCGCCGAAAACAGGCCATACATGAGGATGGTGAAATAATACCCTTTTTCGTTTAGCGCCATCTGGGCATTCCACAGACCAATGTTATAGGCCAGCATACCCGCTAACAGCGCTACCCAGGAGGCAGCAATAAACGCACTGGATGGTTGTTGATTCATTGAATTTGTTGTTTTTGGTTAGAATAATGAATGAGTGAGGTTATGTTACAATTATCTGACAGACAACCGTTTGTCGATGCAATTCTTTCATCTATTTTGCCAAAAAACAACTTTTCACCGTACCGATTTATTCATCGGTTAAACCAACCCTCTTTGATTGCTGCTAATGACTGGTTATACCGTTGCGCGGTCGCTCATGGGCGTGTAACGATTGGGCAAACATCACCGATACGTCTGCATCCCATCCATCGTTCGTTTACTGTTCCGGAACTTCAGTAACGGCCGGAAAGACGTTTTGGGTAGCCAACTGACAGCCAACTGCTTACCCGAAACCGTAAACTTTTTCCTTTCGCCCGGCTTCTTTTCCTCCTGAATCCTTCGTACCTTTATATCCCGTAACGACCAAAGCAGGTATCAGTCATGGCGGCTACGGGCACCAAATCAGCAAAATACATTTTCGTTACCGGCGGGGTAACTTCATCACTTGGCAAGGGCATTATTGCTTCTTCCTTGGCCAAATTGCTTCAATCACGGGGTTTATCGGTTACGATTCAAAAATTCGATCCGTACATCAATATTGATCCGGGTACGCTGAACCCTTACGAACACGGCGAATGCTACGTCACAGACGACGGAGCCGAAACAGACCTGGATCTCGGGCATTATGAGCGCTTTCTGAACCGCCCGACATCGCAGGCAAACAACATCACAACGGGCCGCATTTACAACAACGTTATCACCCGCGAACGCCGGGGCGATTTTCTGGGTAAAACCGTACAGGTTGTACCTCATATCACCGACGAAATCAAGCGCAACATCCGGTTGCTGGGCGATACCGGCGAATACGACGTGGTCATTACCGAAATTGGGGGGTGTGTGGGCGATATTGAGTCGCTGCCGTTCATCGAAGCCGTTCGACAGCTTAAGTTCGAACTGGGCGAAAACGATACGCTTGTCATTCACCTGACTCTGGTACCGTATCTGCAATCGGCCGGGGAGTTGAAAACAAAACCAACGCAGCACTCCGTGCGGATGCTGCTCGAAACGGGCGTTCAGCCGGATATCATTGTGTGCCGGACCGAACACCCGCTGCCGATGGACATTCGCCGGAAAATCGCGCTGTTCTGTAACGTACAGGTCAACTCGGTTATCGAAGCCATCGACGCCGAGACGATCTACGACGTACCGCTGCTGATGCGCAAGGAAAAGCTGGATCAGCGGGCGCTGTACATGCTCGATCTGTACAACGACCAGGACGCCGATCTGGATGCCTGGAAGGATTTCCTTGGGCGGCTCAAGAACCCGGCCGATACGATTAAAATCGGGCTGGTCGGTAAGTACGTAGAGCTGAAGGATGCGTACAAATCCATTGCCGAAGCGTTCATTCACGCGGGCGCTCAGAACGAATGCAAGGTGCAACTGGAGTGGATTCAGTCGGAAACGCTGGTTGATGAACACCACTGTGCTGATGTGCTGCGTCATCTGGACGGGGTGCTGGTGGCACCGGGTTTTGGCGAGCGCGGGATCGAAGGAAAGATCAACGCCGTTCGGTACGTTCGTGAACACAATATCCCGTTTTTGGGCATTTGTCTGGGTATGCAGATGGCCGTAATCGAATACGCCCGGAACGTAATGGGACTGGAAGGGGCTCATTCGACCGAAATGGAACCGCACACGAGCCACCCGGTCATCAATATGATGGAAGAGCAAAAGAAGGTGACCGACAAGGGCGGTACCATGCGGCTGGGGGCCTATCCGTGTAAGATCAAGCGGGATTCGCTGGCGCACCGGATTTATGGCAAGATCCAGATCAGCGAACGCCACCGCCACCGCTATGAATTCAACAGCGACTTCATCGATCAGTTTGAGCGGGCCGGTATGCGCCCGACGGGTATCAACCCCGAAACCGGACTGGTTGAGATCGTGGAGCTGGCCAACCACCCCTGGTTCGTGGGCGTGCAATTCCACCCGGAACTGAAAAGTACGGTCATGAATCCGCATCCGCTGTTCGTGAGTTTTGTACGGGCTGCTCTGACCTACGCCCAGCAAAAACGGTCGTCCGAAACAGCCTCGTCCGTCGATGCCGAAGTCTCCGTTCCAGCAGCGGTTGATTAAGCCGGTCGAATGGCGTAATTTTGCGGACTAATTTTATGGGTTTTCGGTTTATAGGTTACAGTTCTCTCGTTCAGGTGGTCGCTGGTCAAGACTCCGTGACCCACCTGCCAACAGAAAGCTGTAACCTGAAAGCCGAATACCGAAAACCAAACAAATGGATCGTAATCAACTAATTGGCATTGTCCTGATTCTGGCGATGCTCGTCGGGTATCAACTTCTGGTGCCGAAACCAGAGCCGGAAAAGGCCCCGACGCAACAAACGCAGCCGACAAAGCCAACGGCAACGACGGGCAATGCGGCCGCGACGGCAACCGCTGGAACAACCCAATCGACACTCGATTCGTCGGCCCTCCGTGCCCGCTTCGGCGATTTTGCCCAGTCGGCCCTTGGGCAGGAGCGTGATATCGTTGTTGAGAATAAGGACATGCGCGTTACCTTCAGTACAAGAGGTGGCCGGGTAAAAGAGGTAATACTTAAGAATTACAAAACCTACGACCAGAAACCACTGGTGCTGATTGACCCCCAGAGCAGCCAGACGGCGCTCGAACTCCCAACCAATCGGGGACTGGTGGATCTGCATAAATTATATTACCAGACGAATGCCCAGGGAGGCACCGTAAGCGGACAGGGTCAGCAAATCAACTTTCGGGTAGAAATAGCGCCCGGTCAGGCCGTTGAACAGACGTACACAGTACCGGCCGAAGGCTATGTGATCAACTATAACCTGCGTCTGAACGGATTGGACAACACCGTTGGTCGGGGGGATATCCGGTTCTTCTGGCAGGATAAGATGCGGCAGTACGAAAACGACCTGTCGAACAACCGCCGGGCGGCCACGATCGATTATTTCACCCAGGACGAAAACTTTGACAAGCTTCGCGAGAGCGAAAGCAGCGAGGAGGCAACGCTGGAAGAACCCGTCAAGTGGTTCGCCATCAAGCACAAGTATTTTCTATCGGGATTTGTAGCGGAGAATAATCCGTTGCAGAAGCCTACGTTCAAGGCGCTGGTCGATCCGGCTGATTCCAGTACGGTTAAAACGGCCATTGCCGACGTACAGATTCCGCTGGCCGACGTCCGGAGCGGCAAAGGGCAGTATAAATTCTACTACGGCCCGAACGACTTTCAACTGCTGGGCGACGTAGCGCCGGAGTTTGACCAGAATGTATACCTGGGCTACTCCATTCTGAAGCCGATCAACAAGTACTTCTTCGTGCCAGTGTTCAACCTGCTCGAGAAATTTGTGTCGAACTACGGTCTGCTGATTATCCTGCTCGTGGTATTTGTGAAGACGGTGCTGACCCCGCTGACGTACCGCTCGTACGTGAGTATGGCCAAGATGCGGGTGCTGCAACCTGAACTGAACGAAATCCGGGAGAAGGTTGGCGACGATATGACCAAGATGCAGTCGGAGCAGATGAAGCTCTACCAGCAGGTGGGCGTCAGTCCGCTGAGCGGCTGTATCCCGGTGCTGGCTACCATGCCGATTCTGTTCGCCCTGTTCATGCTGTTCCCGAACCTGATCGAACTGCGGCAGAAACCTTTCCTCTGGGCCGATGACCTCTCGACCTACGATGCGTTCATTAAATTCCCGGTGAACATTCCGTTCGTGGGTAGCCACCTGAGTCTGTTTACGGTCCTGATGACGGCTTCATCGATTGCCTATGCCTGGTATAACAACCAGACAACACCCACGCAGCCGGGACCCGTCAACATGAAGGCCCTGAGCTACATTTTCCCGCTGATGTTCATGTTCGTCCTGAACTCGTATCCGGCCGGTCTGACGTTCTACTACTTCGTGTCAAACATTGTCACCATTACGCAGCAGCAACTGATCCGTCGGTTTGTGGATGAGGACAAGATCAAAGCAGTGCTGGACGAAAACCGTCGGAAGAACGCATCCGGCGAAGGAAAAAAGCCAGGTGGTTTCCAGGCTATGCTGCAACGTCAGCTCCAGGCCGCGGAAGAAGCCCGCAAACAAGCTGAAGAAGCAAAGCGCGGTCGGAATAACGGTACGTCAGGGACTGGGCAGCGGCCTAAGCAGAAAAAATAAGTGTATGCTGGTCTGCCAATCGGTCTGACGGAACGTCTGACCGTAGCTATGGACACCACCGGTCAGACGTACTGTCAGGCCGATTGGTCGGTTTCGGGTGATATCAGGCCTACCAAACGCTTAACAAAAGCAACGCTACAGCGTTGCTTTTGTGCATTAAATCCGATATTAGGAAAATGAACAATAGACTTTATTGGCTTAGTTGGTTGGCCGTTGGCTTGTTAAGCATCGCCATGGCGAAGGCCCAGGTGCCGGCTGATCTGGAGCGACGGTACAAAGCGGCCATTCGGTTGGTGCAGACGGCCAATTACGAGCGGGCGAAAACGGAGTTCAACGCCATTATCCAGCGGGGGGGGAGCCTGTCGCCGTACGCTCATTATTACTACGCCCTGGCAGCCTACAAGCAGAAAAACTTTACGCAGGCCCGGCTGATGCTCCGGCAGTTGATGGACCGCTTTCCCGACTGGCAGAAGATGGACGATGCCCGGTATCTTTTTGCGGCTGTCTGCATGGAAATGGGGCAGTATGAAGATGCACTGACGGCCATTGAACGGATCGGCGATCCGGCACTACGTCCCGAAATTGATAAGCTGGAGCGTCATTTTCTGTATCGAGTTCAGGACCTGAACCGATTGAAACTCATGCAGAAAGAGTTTCCGGACAATCGTAATCTGGGCCTGGCGCTGATCGATCTGATTCAACGTTCGTCGAGCGACAAAGACGATCTGGTGTTGTCGGACCGGCTCACGAATCGCTTCGGCCTGCCAACAAACACGCCCGATCGGCCGGGTACTACTACGACGGCATCAACGCAATCAGCCCCCGCTCCGGGAGCTACCAGCGGCCGCCCTTCCTCTACGACCAACGTAACGTCCCGGCCCGACCGTAGTCGTCCGAAAGGGTATTACAACGTAGCGGTTATGTTTCCGTTTCGTCTGAACGAATTTGATGCCCAGAAACGGGCCCGTTCCAACCAATACGTGTTTGATCTTTACAACGGGATCAAAATGGCGAAGGAGAAGCTCAAGGAAGAGGGCATTATTATCAATTTGTTCGCTTATGACGTCGAGAACGATCCTGAACGTACTCAGGCGCTGGTGAATAGCCCGGCTTTTGCCCAGACAGATCTGATTATTGGACCTCTCTACGCCGAACCGAACCGGATTGCTTTGTCGTTTGCCGGTCAGAATAATGTTTTGCTGATCAACCCGATCGCGACCAGCTCTGAACTGGTGGCGGGCCAGCCAATGGCGTATCTGGCGCAGCCGTCAGTGAGCAGGCAGGCCGAAAAAGCCGTTGAGTTTGTTCGGTCTTTGTCGGCCGTTCGGCGACCGGCGATTTACTACGGGGCATCCCGACGGGATTCACTGCTGACTGCGGCCTACGTCGAGCAGTTACGTAAGCAGGGCGTTCAGCCGCTTGAAGTGAAAAAACTGACCGGAACCGCTCAGACTATAGCCGATGGGATGAAAATCTCCGAAACCAACGTCCCGGGTCACGTCTTTCTGTCCAGCAGTAACGAGGACGACGGAAGCCGGTTGATCGATGCCCTGGGTCGTCGGCGGATCAATGTGCCGGTTATTGCCACGTCCAGCGCCTTTGATTTCTATAAAAATTCGGTTTCTACATTCGCACGTCGGGAACTCTATCTGCTGTTCCCCGACTATGTGGATCAGACCCGGCCGATCGTTGCTGATTTTCAGGAGCAATACCTTGCTCAGCGAAAGATCATTCCTTCGGTTTTTGCCAGCCAGGGCTACGATATGATGCTGTTCTTCGGTCGGCAAATGGCTAAAAACGGTACAATTTTCCGTAACCGGTCAGCGCTACGCTCCGATACCGACGATTATGTACTGTCGGGCTTCGACTATACTCAAAACAACGAAAATCAGGTCGTCCCCATCGTAAAATGGGATGGCGGCCGGTTTGTAAAAGTTAATTAAAGAAAGGGTGTGTGAGCGAACGAGAGATTCTTTCCTGAAACTGACTCGCTCATTCACGCTTTATCTACTATGACAACAAGCGAACAGTTATTCAAACAGGCAAAACAGGTAATTCCGGGTGGGGTCAACTCACCGGTACGAGCGTTTCGGGCCGTGGGCGGGAGTCCGGTGTTCATTAAGTCGGCGAAAGGACCGTATGTATTCGATGAGGACGGCAACCAGTACATTGAACTTATCAACTCGTGGGGGCCTATGATTCTCGGCCACGCGTTCGAACCGGTTGAAAAAGCGGTTCGGGATGCCATTCAGCACTCTTTTTCGTTCGGAGCGCCAACGCGCAAAGAGGTCGAAATGGCCGAACTGATTATCGACATGGTGCCATCAGTGGAGAAGGTTCGTATGGTGAACTCGGGTACCGAGGCTACCATGGCGGCTATTCGGGTGGCACGGGGCTTTACCGGACGCGATAAGATTATCAAATTTGAAGGGTGCTACCACGGTCATGGCGACTCGTTCCTGATCGCGGCCGGTAGCGGGGCTGTTACGATGGGCACCCCTGATAGTCCGGGTGTGACGAAGGCAACAGCGCTCGATACGCTGACCGCTCCGTATAATAACCTGCAGGCCGTTGAAATGCTCATCGACAACAACGCCAACCAGATTGCGGCCATCATTCTTGAGCCGGTGGTGGGCAACATGGGCTGTGTCTTGCCGGAGCCTGGTTTCCTGGAAGGCATCCGGAATCTGTGCGATCAGCATGGAATTATCCTGATTTTCGACGAAGTAATGACCGGCTTTAGGCTGGCTAAAGGTGGAGCACAGGAGCGATTCGGTATTACACCCGATCTGACTACGATGGGGAAGATCATTGGTGGCGGTATGCCGGTGGGTGCCTACGGTGGCCGCGCCGACATCATGAATGTAGTATCACCGGCCGGACCGGTTTATCAGGCCGGTACGTTGTCGGGCAACCCGATCGCCATGTCGGCGGGACTGGCTATGCTACGTTACCTCAACGAACATCCGGAGGTGTACACGCGGCTCGAAGAAATTGGTGGAAAACTGGCCGAGGGGTTCCGGGCGGGACTGGTCAAGGCGGGGCTGAACTACACCATCAACCAGATTGGATCGATGTTCACGCTGTTTATGACCGACCGGTCCGTATCGAACTTTGCGGATGCCAAGTCGTGCGATCTGCCGCTGTTCGGGCGGTATTTCCACGCCATGCTGAAGCGGGGCGTATACCTGGCACCGTCGCAGTTTGAGAGCCTGTTCGTGTCGGTAGCGCTGACCGACGATCTGATCGAGCAGGTGATCCAGGCAAATGAAGAAAGTTTAAGGGAAGCTATTCAATAGACCCGCATCTGCTGCGTTATCCGTGTCCTATCAGTTTTCCATTATCATCCCCGTCTACAACCGTCCCGACGAACTGGCTGAACTCCTCGAAAGCCTCACGGCACAGACGTACACCCAGTTCGAGGTGCTGGTTATTGAGGACGGTTCCACGATTAAAGCCGATACGGTTGCCGCAACGTACCAAAACCGGTTGACTATCCGGTATTTTTTTAAACCGAACGCCGGGCAGGGGTTTGCCCGGAACTACGGTTTTGAACGGGCGCGGGGGGACTACTTCGTTATTTTCGATTCCGACGCGCTCGTTCCTCCCCATTACTTCGAGGTTGTTAATAAGCGACTTGACACCGCCTGGCTCGATGCGTACGGTGGCCCCGATGCCGCGCATCCTGGTTTTACCCCTATTCAGAAAGCCATCAGCTACTCCATGACGTCGCCGTTTACGACGGGCGGCATTCGCGGAAGCAAGAAAAATCTGGGCGGTACGTATCATCCCCGTAGCTTCAACATGGGGCTATCGCGGAAGGTTTGGGAAACGATTGGCGGATACCGCATCAGCCGAATGGGTGAAGACATTGAGTTTGCCATTCGTATCATCGAAAACGGTTTTAAAACGGGGCTGATCCCCGACGCGTTCATCTACCACAAACGTCGGACATCGTTCGGGCAGTTTTTTCGGCAACTCCGTTTTTTTGGGCGGGCGCGTATCAATATATCCCGCTTTTACCCAAAGGAGTTGAAGCTGGTACATACATTCCCGGCGCTGTTTACGCTTTTTGTCATGGCTGTTCCCGTATGGGCATTACTGAGCCCTCCGCTATTGTGGCTGTCGGTTGGCCTCCTGATGTTGTTTTCAATCCTGATATTTATCGATGCTGCTCGCATGGAAGGCAGTATGAAAGTGGGATTACTGAGCGTACAGGCTGCTTTTGTGCAGTTGATAGGCTACGGAGTGGGGTTCCTTAGTGAGGGCTGGAAACGGCTTCGGGAACCGAAGGACTTTCGCGAGACGGGATCGACCATCGAGTATCCGTCGTAGCAATGTTAAGAAATTGTTAAGCGAATGTTAACAAACTCAAATGGGTTAACGTTATGAATTCAATTCCTCGAAGTAATAGCGATAGCATGGCTAATTATACAAAACCACCCGGCCGCCGGTTAATAAAACGGATGAGCACGCGCACCAAATGGCTTATTCTGGCTCCGGTTAGTCTGGCACTGATTGGGGCTGGGTTATGCGTATTTAGTGAAGCGGGGCAGGCGAAACATACCGGTCAGCCGTTTCGACAGTGGTTTCTATGGGGGACTTATGGTTTGATTCTCATCAACGGCGGTCTGGCGTTGTTTGGGCAGGCAGTGCGGTACCGGGTGCAACTGGATTACCGCCGGTTTGTGCGTCGGCAACTCAAAAAGCAGGAACGTCAGTTCGTGTCTAAAAAACGGAAAACCCCACCGACTAAGGGTGGGGTATAAATACCAGTGGCCAATCCGCAGCGGGGTCAGTTCGCTTGCAGCGAATTTACAATTTACCTATCGCTTAGGCTTGTTTCTCGGCGAATGAAGCTTTGATAGCCTCTACGTCTACGTTCTTGACGATTGGCTTGCTCAGCAGCTGCTTGATGCGCTGCGTAGCGTTATTCGCACGGGCGCGATTCTTGCGACCCTTCCGTTTCAGTTCCGTTACTCCCATATCAATTTGATGCTAACAATTTTCTGATTGAAGGCGCAAAATTACGATTATTTACGACAGGATTGTAGCGCCGGTCCGTTTTTTTATAGCGTTATTCCATCACAACCGCCGTACCGTTGCAACTGACCATCAGCATAGTGCCGTTGCCGCCAATGGTCTGATAGTCGAGGTCGACCCCGATAATGCCATTAGCGCCAAGCCGCTGCGCCTGGTCGATCATTTCCTTGATCGCAATGCTCTTGGCTTCACGAAGCCCCTGCTCATACGCCCCCGATCGGCCCCCGACGACGTCGCGAATACCGGCAAAGAAATCCTTTACCAGATTGGCACCAATAATGGCCTCCCCGTTGACAAGGCCAATGTATTTTGAAATGCGTTTCCCTTCAATAGTTGAGGTAGTTGTAATGAGCATGTTGGTGTTCGTAGCAATTTGTGAGCTCCTGAAGAAAACAGACACATAAACGTTTCGCAAAGAACGCAGAGTTTTTCTTTTTCCCAAAGCCCCGATAGGGCTCCTTATCCGCCTAAACACGGAAATGAGTGGTAGAAGGGCGTAGTATATCGCCGTTGGCCGACCGGAAGCGTACCGCTGATAGGCATAAAGTGATAGTCTTTACGCATGATGATCTATCAATTCAAAGCGTATATCTGACAGTTCAGCAAGCAGTTCTTACTGTTCGTACGGTAGATGGCGGGCCGTTCCTGAACCTGTCTCTACTTTTGTGCCGTATCTCATCATTCACAATTACTTTTTTAACGTTCAATGAAACTAATGAACCCGGCCCGGCTGCTGACATGGGCTCTCGTAATGGCAATGCCCCTGTGGTTTGCAAGCTGTAAGAATGACAATGGTGGTACCGAACCGGTGAAGCCAAATTCGGTGGAGGGAAGCTGGAAAATCTCCGGCATGAAGCTTTCCGATGGTAAACAGACCGAAGATTACCTGGACCTGATCAAAACGATTCCTGGTGGTGCCGAACTCGTTGCCTGCCTGACGGACATCAAAATTACGTTCAACGGTAACGGTAAGATCACGGGTACTACGTCGCCCAAGTGCCAGTCGGAGGATGCCGAGGATTTTAACCCGGCCGCCAACAACGCACAATGGAAAGTGAATGGCAATAAGATTACGGTTACGGACGACGATGGCCCGGAAACGTACGATCTGAGCGTTGACGGCAACACGATGCAGTGGAGCTCGCCCATCGAAGAAGACCTCGACGGCGATGGCGTCAACGAGAAATTTACAATGACAATTGAGTTTAAGCGCGCGTAAGTAGCTGAATTATGGAAAAACAAAGACAGCCTCATTGTGGGGCTGTCTTTGTTTTTAAGCAAGACAGTCGGCCAGCGTACGGATGTAGCGGTCGATGTAAGCCGCAGTTTCCTTACTGCGGTACTGCAAAATATAACGAGGATGATCGAGCGTAACGATCCGGCCGAAGAAGCCTTGCTGGTCGTTGAGTCGGCGCAGGTACGTTTCGTTTTTACGACCCAGACAAACGGCCACGTGCCGGGCGGCCCCAAAGGTAAGCTGCGTACGTACGGTGTCGGTAATGGCGGGCCAGAGAGTTTCAGTCGTCTGCCGATCGTCGTAAAAGTTGTAATTTTTGGGGGCACCGTTGTCGCCCTTCTTAACCAGCGCCAGCGGAAACAGCGACGTCAGGAAAAATTGCCCGTAAAAGGCTTCGGCACCGCCAAACGCTTCGACGATCTGGTAAATGAACCGACTCGACAACTCGGGTGTTGGCGGCAGACTGTTCGGAATGCCGCAGTATCGGTCGAGGTTCTGGGGTGTGGTAAACGAAATGCCCGTTACGCCCGCACCGAACCGGCCGGGATTAATACCCAGTACGTAGACGCGCGGAGTCGTGTCGCTGTAGAATTTGGTGAAGAACTCCCGCACAATACGTTGCACTTCCGGTTCCTGATACGGGTTCATGACACCAATGCCGGGTGGCAGGCCGGCTGGAGCTTCCAGCGAGGAGTAATACGAAATGGCCTTATCGGCGAAGGTTGTCATCGGTACAGTCAGTAATCACGCATGCGGTAGTCTGGGGCAGACCGCTGGATGGTAAAGGGTCTGATTGGATACTGAGCGGCCACGGTCTGTCCCTGGTAAAGCGAAAGTTAAGCAACTCGGTCATTTGTTTTCATTATCGCACAATCGTTGAACTCACCGCAACGCCATGCAAAATGATTGGCTCCAGGGTGTAGATACACGTAACGGACTGTCCCTGATAAACGGCGGGTACCCATTCAACCTCGTTTAAGGCAAGCTGAACCGCCCCCCGAGATAACGTAGTGAATTCTTTATCCTGAACTGAAGGTATAATTCGATAGTGGGCACCGCTGGGCGAAACGGTGGCTGCAATTCGAAAAGAGGCTTCCAGAGTGCCCGCTTTCATCAGATTGAGGGGGAGTCTGGATTCGCGCATCAAAATGCCCAAAACCTGCTGACTGCTGGCCAGATAAAGGGGCGGCTGCTCAAGCTCAACTGCTGCAAGAGAGTCAGCTTGTTGGATCAGCCCGACGGAACTCGGATTTTTGCGGGTGTTGACTATGACTTTTTTGGCGGTGTAATCATGCACGAGTTCTTCCTTACCGTTTGCCAGGAACTTCCATTGGCCAACCCGCTGGTTGTTCTCGTACTGACCTTCTTCGAGCAGTACGTTGCCTTCCCGAAAGTACTTCTTGTAAGGCCCCGACCGAACAGCTTTGTTATCGGCCAGTACGCTGTATTCTTCTGTCAGATAGCGACTTTTTTCTTTAACTGTTTTCAGTGACTGAGCAAACCCCGGCGCAGCCAGAAGCAGCATGAGAAGCAGCAAGACGTGTTTCACAACGAAGAAGTTGGAGGGTTGAGATTACCACAATGCTATAAATTTTTGGGTGTAGTAAGAAACATTAAGCGCTAAAAAAGTTACCCTTTATAATGGTTGTAACACATCAGGGCAATCTCACTGATAATGCGCTCTGCCTCAGCAGTTGATACACCCTGGACCAGTACCGACAGCACAAAGGGCTGAGGAGCATAGATAATACCTACATCGCCCCGGACGTAGCTAAGGATACCGGTCTTGTGCGCTACAACTACGGTGTTGGGCAACAAACGGGGGATCGTCTGTCGGTTTTCGTTCTGCTTAAGAATGTCGAGCATCTGGTCGCAGAGGGCGGGCGTCGCAATTTGGTGTTGGTAGATTTTTGTCAGCAGTTGGTTCATCTCCCGCGCCGTAACGTAATTCTCGCGCCCCTGCCGAACCGCTGCAGTATCCATCATTACGCGGTTGAGCTGGGTTTTTGCCAGACCCAGCGACCGAATCCGTTGATTAATGGCGTTCATGCCCAGTTCGTTGATCAGGATGTTCGTGGCCGTATTGTCGCTGTGGATCATCATGAGCCGGATAATGTCGCGGTAGGCGATGCGGCTGCGGTGCGAGTAGGTTTTAAGAATGCCGTCACCGCCCGTTTTTTCGGAGTCCGTCAGGATATGGATCTCGTCGGGATCGAGCTGGCCGGCCTTGATGCGCTCCATGGCTTCGATCAGGATGGGAAGCTTGATGAGGCTGGCCGATGGAACGCGTTCATCGGCCTGGTGGTGGAAGGAACGGGTACTATCGGCCAGCGACTCGACGGCTACGCTGACTTGAGCATTGGTCGGTAATCGGCGCAAGTAAGCGGTTAGGGAGTCCGTAAGCGACTGGCCGGTTGTTTGAGTGATCATGACAAACAATAAAAGCAACGTGGCGAACAGCGTTCCGACTTTGACGGGCCTGGTTCGTGCTGTGTCAACCCCGACCGTATTCAGACGCGGGTTTGAGAACCCGCACTCATCAGTTTTGAGAAACCGACACCACGTCGACTGCACTGAACGACGTTTGGGAAGCAAAAACAAAGTCGGAACCTGAGCCCCGACTTTGTTTTTGACCTTAAAATGCATTTTCACTACAAAAAAATTTAGCTTAAGCCCATACCGCCCTTGCAGTACATGCAGTTGACACAGAATTAAGAATACTTAATAATCTGTTCGGTACTTGAAAATTATTCTGTTCAGCAGTTGTTAAGTTATTCATTTTCTTTTCGCTTTTAATTGGACGGTTCTGAGTAAAAAGGACAAGAAAAGTGAACGCTGAAATTCTCCCAAGCAGGAATACAATTTGTTGCGGTGTATCTATGGGACTCTCAAATATGAGCTTAAGCTTTGATTTACTTAATATTTTTCCGGCGGTTGCGCTGGAAGTCCTCGAACATCATGTTGCCTAAGCCCTGCAGGCCGCTGTAGTAGGCCCGGCCGTTGTTGACCTTCGTGAACTCCTGTACGAATTGTTTCAGGTATGGATCGCTGGCAATCATGAACGTAGTGATCGGAATATCCAGCCGACGGCATTGCGCAGCCAGGGTCAGGGTTTTGCTGACCACCTTGCGGTCGAGACCGAAGCTGTTTTTATAGTACTTGATCCCTTCCTTCAGGCAGGTCGGCTTGCCGTCGGTGATCATGAAGATCTGCTTGTTCTTGTTCTTCCGCCGACGAAGCAGGTCCATCGCCAGTTCCAGACCGGCCACCGTATTGGTGTGGTACGGACCAACTTCCAGATACGGCAAATCCTTGGCCTGAATCTGCCAGGCGTCGTTACCAAAAACAACGATATCGAGCGTGTCTTTCGGGTATTTCAGCTTAACAAGTTCCACCAGCGCCAGGGCTACCTTTTTAGCGGGCGTAATGCGGTCCTCGCCGTACAGAATCATCGAGTGGCTGATGTCGATCATCAACACCGTCGAGGTCTGCGTTTTCTGCTCTTTCTCGGTCACCTCCAGATCGCGTTCCATGAGTGTGAACTCCTCAACGCCACTGTTAATCTGAGCGTTCCGGATGGATTCGGTCATGGAAATCTGTTCGAGCGTATCGCCAAACTGGTACGTCCGAAGGTCGCTGCTCAGTTCGTCGCCGGTACCGGTGTAAGGGGTGTTGTGGTTACCGCCCGACTTCGAGCGTTTGAGTTTACCAAAAATCTCTTCGAGCGCCGACCGGCGGATGGTTTGCTCGCTTTTGGGCGTCATCACGATACGGCCCTGTTCGTTATCTTCGGTCAGATAGCCTTTTTCTTTGAGGTCGTCGAAGAAGTTGCCCATACCGTACTGATCGTCGGTGAGGCCGTATTGCCGGTCGAGCTGGTTCATCCAGGCCATTGCCTGTTCGACGTCGCCCGACGTTAGCAGTAGCAATTGCTGGAAGATGTTGAGCAGTTGGTCAAACTTGCCGCCTTCCTTCTGCTCAGGGGGTATGAATTCGGAAAACTGAAAGCCTTTCATGGAGTATGTCGTAAACGGGTCGATACGTAGCTAACAGTACGGTTCGCGGATTTGTTCGCCTTGACTGCACTACAGATTTACCTGCATGGTTAGGTCCGGAAGCACATCTTCGCCGGAGAGCGTAACGGTCGACCCTTCTTTGATTTCGATAGAACCGTTCCGACGATAGATGAATACCTGTTTGCCGATGCGGTCGATCAGCCAGCCTAAGCGGCAGCCGTTATCGCGGTACTCTTCCATCTTATCTTTCAGGGCCTTCAGTTCGTCACTGCTGGAACGGATTTCAACCACAAAGTCGGGGCAAATTTCTGCCGGTCCTGTTCAGATAAGGCATCCCACCGATCTTTGGTGATCCAGGCTACGTCCGGCGAGCGAACCGCCGAATTGGGCAGTTTAAAGCCAGTGCATGAGTCAAATACGTACCCAAGTTTGGTATTGCGATTCCAAGTCCAGATTTCGCCAGATAAATCGGCATTATAACATCCTGTTTCCGTTCCGGTGGGGGCATAAGAATGATGTTTCCGTTGGCATCCCGCTCCAGCTTCGTCGTTTCGTTTGCCTGACACAACTCGAAAAAGAAATCGTCGTCAAATTCCCGATACCGGGGCGGGTGCAGCGTGCGAAGTTCCAGATCCATGGCCAATCCTGCGTTTGACCAAATATAACGAAAATCCGGGTGTAATTGAGCAGAGCTTGTCTGGATGTGGTGTCAGGTTCCGAACCTGACACCACATCCAGACAAGCTCTCTTCAGGGGTATTACCTACAACTGCGCCAGCAGGTACAGCACCGCCATCCGCACGGCTACACCGTTCTCGACCTGATCCAGAATGATAGAATGCGTTGAATCGGCCGCGTCGGACGTTAACTCAACGCCCCGGTTGATGGGGCCGGGGTGCATCAGAACGATTGGCCGGTCGAGGTCGTCGAGCATCTGCTTGGAGATACCGTAGTACAGCGAGTACTCGCGCAGGGAAGGGAAATATTTGATCTGCTGCCGTTCGAGCTGGATGCGCAGTACGTTCGCTACGTCGCACCAGGCCAGGGCTTCGCGGACGTTGTGGCCAACCTTAACGCCAAGCGAGTTGATGTACTTAGGAATGAGCGTCGTAGGACCGCAGACCATCACCTCCGCGCCCTGTTTCTGCAAGCAGAAGATGTTCGACAAAGCCACCCGTGAATGCGTAATGTCGCCGATTATAGCCACTCGCTTGCCTGCTACGTCGCCGAGTTTTTCGCGGATTGAAAAAGAGTCCAGCAGCGCCTGAGTCGGGTGCTCATGGGTACCGTCGCCGGCATTAACGACGTTCGCTTTGATGCGGCTCGACAGGTAGTGCGGGGCACCGGGGCTACTGTGCCGCATCACCACCATGTCGACCTTCATGGCCAGGATGTTGTTGACCGTATCGAGCAGGGTTTCGCCTTTTTTGACCGAACTGCCGGATGCCGAAAAATTGACTACATCGGCGGAAAGACGCTTTTCGGCCAACTCGAAAGACAGGCGGGTACGGGTCGAGTTTTCAAAAAAAACGTTGGCGATGGTGATGTCGCGGAGCGACGGCACCTTCTTGATCGGTCGGTTGATGACGTCTTTGAACTCTTTCGCTGTCTCCAGAATGAGTTGGATATCAGCTTCGGTTAGATCTTTAATGCCTAGTAAATGGCGGACACTGAGGGCGGTTCGACGGGTCGATTGGGCCATGGGAGCGAGTCGGACAAAATTGGGCAAAGATAATGCGACGACTCGCTGTTTTTTACCAGCGGGCGAATTAATTCGCCCGCTGGAGGAAACAATCAGTCCAGCACGACGCAGCCATAAGCCGGTACGGTTACACGATCACCGGCGAGTTCGGTGCCGTGAACAGTCTGGAAAACAAGTCGTTTCATCCAAACTTCGTCTGGTGAAAAAACGACTTCCACCGGCTGGCCCGTCAGGTTGTGGACGACCAGTACGCGCTGCTGGCCCGACGAACGTACGAAGGCGACAACCTGCGGCTGACGAATGCCGGTCAGCTCCAGCCGACTCAGGTTATCGTTCAGCACCGGATGGCTGTTGCGGAACTGAATCAGGTGTTTATAATGGTTGTAGAGCGAATTCGGGTCGGCCTGCTGCAGGGCCAGCGGCTGAACGGTCCGGCTGCTGGTGTACTTACCCCGACGCCAGCGGGTTCGTTGCCGGTCTTTATCGCGGGTATTCCACAGGAATGGTTCGCGGATGTACTCGTCTGGTTTCAGGCCGAGCATGCCAATCTCCTCGCCGTAGTACAGATACGGCAGGCCGGGCAGGGTCAGCAGGAGCGAAGCCGCCACTTTCAGGTGATTCAGATTTCCCTTCAGCAGACTACCTATGCGGTTTTGATCATGATTGGAGAGGATCAGGGCATCAATAAACCGCGGATTGACCTTTTCGTACGCACTATGGGACGTGTGCAACAGGGTAAGCAGATCTTCCGTGTCGGATTCCCCGCGTACGATCTCCTCGATAGCGAGCCGCAGGTCAAAATTGAAGTTGGCTTTCAGTCCTCTGAAGTAAGGCGCGATCCGGTCCGGCCGGGTCCAGACTTCCCCGACGGCGTAAGCGCCGGGCTTCGCGGCTTCGACTACCTGGCCAAATTCCTCCCAGAACTCGTGGTTTTTTGGTTCTTCGGCTTCCCGGTACAGGTGCCGGGCCGCATCGAGCCGGAAGCCATCGATACCTACGTCGTTGAGCCAGAAACGCACGATATTAAAGACTTCTTCGCGAACGGGCCGGTGGTCGAAGTTGAGGTCGGGCATGCCACTCCAGAACATACCGTAGTATTTCTCGGGCGAAGGGTCGCCGGGCGCTTTATGCCACGGATTTCGCTCGGCCGAGTCGGCGGTAATGTCGCGGGTGGCCAGCCTACGGGCTTTGATTTGGGCGGGCGTCAGCCATTTGTAAAAGTGTCGGTACGGATTGTCCGGCCCTTTGGCGGCTTCCTGAAACCACCGGTGCCGGATGCTGGTGTGGTGAATCACCAGATCCAGAATAACCGCAATATCGCGTTTGTGGGCTTCGGCCAGCAATCGTTTGAAGTCAGCCATCGTGCCGTATTCAGGATCAATGGCGTAATAGTCCGTGATGTCGTACTTGTGGTAAGTCGGTGACGGATTAATGGGCATCAGCCAGATGGCCGATACGCCCAAATCTTTCAGGTAGTCGAGGTTGTTTGTCACCCCGTTGAGGTCGCCAATACCGTCGCCGTTGGAGTCGGCAAACGAGCGTACAAAAATCTCGTAGTGAACGCCCGTCTGGCCGGTACCTGCATGCTCGACGGGTTTTGTTGATTCAGGTTGCATGAATGAGATGTATTATTTTTCAACTCTGTACGGGCAAATTGAGTTCGTTGGTCAGGCAGGTGCCAATGTTGGTGCTACTATCAATAGCGCCATAGGTGCAGCCTGTAAAAAGAAACAAGTGCATAAAAATAGCTAACCCCATCGGGGCGGCCTACAATGATTAGGCCGCCCCGATGGGGTTAGCTATTTTTATTGGGTAACTTAATCCCTATTAATAGTTCTAATTTTCTTTGGCGTGTTACACCCAACCCCCTGCTACGTTACTACTCCAGAACCGCACAGCCATAAGCTGGTACGCTTAGCGTTGACTTTTTGAGCGATGCACCCGTCGTTGTCTGGAAAATAACCCGGCGGAACGCCTGCTCGTTTGGCGTCAGGGCTACGTCCAGCGGCTTGCCGGTCAGGTTTTGCACCACCAGTACGGATTTGTTGCCGGATTGACGAACAAAGGCCACAACGCCCGTCTGCTGAATGCCGGTCTGTACCAACTGGCTCAGGTTATCGTTCAACACCGGATGACTGTTGCGGAAGCGAATCAGCCGTTTGTAGTGGTTGTAGAGTGAATTCGGATCGGCCTGCTGACGAGCCAGCGGTGCCACGGTCGAGTCGGTCGTGAACCGTGGCTTCATCCAGCGCGTCCGCTGCTTGTCCTGGCTACGTTCAGTCCACAGGAATGGCTCCCGAATGGTTTCGTCGGGTTTGCGACCGAGCATACCCAGTTCTTCACCGTAGTAAATGTATGGGTTGCCGGGCAAGGTCAGCAGGAGCGAGGCCGCTACCTTCTCGTGGTTCAGATTACCCTTTAGGACGCTGCCGATGCGGTTTTGATCGTGGTTGGTCAGCATCGTGGCGTCGATGAACTGTGGATTGGCGTTGGCAAAAATAGCCCGGTTGCGAGCCAGCATGGCCACAACACCCACCGTGTCAGCTTCCTGGGCGGCAAGCTTCTGCAACGCAAAACTCAGGTCGAAGTTGAAGTTCGCCGTTAAGCCTTTAAAATACGGAGCAATCTTTTCAGCCGTTGTCCAGACTTCGCCGACCGTGTACACATTCGGTTTTGCGGACGCCATTTCGCGGCCAAATTCCTGCCAGAACGCGTGATTTTTGGGCTCCTCCTGATCGGGGTAGATGTGCCGGGCAGCATCCAGCCGGAAGCCGTCAACGCCCACGTCCGACAGCCAGAATTTGCCGGCTTTGTAGATTTCCTGACGAAGAGCCGGCTCGTCGTAGTTCAAGTCCGGCATACCCCGCCAGAACATGCCGTAGTATTTAGCCGGATCGTTGGCGTTCGCTACGTGCCAGGGGCTACGCTCACCCGAATCGGCGGTGGCTTCACGCGTGGCCAGATTCAGCGAATCGATCTGGCGTTGGGTCATCCAGACGTACCAGTTGCGGTGGGCCGCCGTTGGGCTGGACGCTGCCTCCGTGAACCACGGGTGCTGGTTGCTGCTGTGGTTGATCACAAAATCAATGATGACCTTGATGTTCCGCTTGTGGGCTTCGGCCAGCAGGCGTTTGAAGTCGGCCATCGTACCGTATTCCTTGTCGATACCGTAGTAGTCTGTTACGTCATACTTGTGGTAGGTCGGTGAGGGGTTGATGGGCATCAACCACAGGGCCGATACGCCCAGGTCTTTTAGGTAGTCGAGCCGGGAGGTAACGCCGTTCAGATCGCCGATACCGTCGCCGTTGGAGTCGGCGAACGATCGGACGAAGATTTCGTAATGTACACCCGTGCGGCCGGTAGCGGATACAGACGGTTTGGTCACCTGTGCCGAAGCGCCTGACGCCAGCAGGCACCACAACAGAAAAATTCGGATATAAGTCATAGAGAAAAAGGCATAAAAAATCGGCATAGCGAAAGCAGAATGTCCTTAGCTATGCCGATAAAAGTAAAGCCAGTTACTGCTTTTTGAGTGTATACGTGTAGTTGCCGGCCTGGCTGAGATCCAGCGTAATCAGGTACTTGCCGGCTGTTGTCACCTTCAGGTTATCGCCACCGTAGTCGAGGGTGCCGTCGGCAGTCTTGCCGTTTTTAGTATCACCGTCGCCAAAGTTAATATCCCAGGCATCGTTGGCGCGGAACTTGAGCTCGTCGGCTTTCAGGTCGAGCGTAGCCTGCCAGGTACCGGTGGCAGCATCGTAGGTCAGGGGCGTACTGGCGTCCCAGCCCTTAGGCGTTGCCGCACCGATTACTCCCCAGCTCGTTTTGGTAGCGCTCCAGGTCAACGCGTTCAGGTCGGCTTTGAGCAGGAAATAGCCTGTTTCGCTTACTTTCAGGTCAGAACCTTTGGCTTTCAGCTTACCGGCACCAGCATCGCCGTAGTCGTTATCCCAGTTGGGTGCAGGCGTGAACTTGAAGGGTGAGGCTTTCTGAAAATAGACGTAACCCTCGTAAACGCCATCGCTTTTCACCGACGCAATTTTAGGCGCTTTATCCGGTGCCCAGCCCTGGTAGTCGCCCGGCACCCACAGCGATGGGTACTCAAGTACCACCCGATAGGGCGTACCGGTCAGCGACGTGACATTGGAAAATACAGATGGCAGCGGATTACCGGCAGGGCGCTCGGTGAACGTAGCCAGATCCGATTTTACCCGAACGTCTACAGCGCTGGCCGTTCCCGGCGTTAAGCCGAGTTTGATCAGCGTGGCGTTCAGGTCGGCCACCGTCGGGGTGTATTTCAGGGCATTACCCACGGATACGTTTACCGGCGTTTTAAAGTCATTGCCTTTCTTGTCGAATTGAACGGTGTAGGTAACAGCCGCGTTTGGGTAACCGAACGAAGCCGCCGGCCAGGAGAAGGCCATCGCTTCTTTGGCCGCGTTATCGCTGGTGAGCGTAACGGTCGTAGCGCTGGCCGTCAGGGCGAGGTTGCCTTCCGGCTGAAGAACCAGGCGCTCCTCGTCTTTTTCGCAGGCACTCAGGGTGACCAGAGCCAGGCCTACGAGCAAGGATTTCTGAAAGAATGATTTCATATAGCGTTTATGTCGTATGCGTTTTAAGCGGTCTGTTGTCCCCCTGTCAGGCTTGTGCGTCGACATGACAGGGGGCAGGCCCGGATTAATACCCTTCGTTCTGCGTAAGTGTCGGGTTCGCGATCCGATCAGAAGCCGGAATCGGAAACAGGTTGCGGAAGTTCTCCACGGCGCGACCTTCCTTCACGCCCCCTTTCCAGGGCCACAGGTACGTAGCCGTCGTGAACCGTCCGTAGCGGATGAGGTCGGTCCGGCGATGGCCTTCCCAATACAGCTCACGGGCGCGTTCGGCCAGGATAAAGTCGGCGTTGATCGACGTAACCGGAGAGGCTTTGGCCCGTTGGCGCAGGTCATTGACCAGTTTCAGGGCCGTGGCCTGATCGCCACCCGAACCGCCACGAACAACGGCTTCAGCATACATCAGGTACACATCGGCCAGCCGGAAGAGCGGAAAATCGGTGTCGGGAAACGTTTCGTCGACGCCAATCTTCCCCGTTGACGTAATGTTCTTGTACTTGGTGATGGCGTAACCATCGGTGAACGTCGAGATGTCGTTGATCTCCAGGTTCTGGCCGTTGGTGAAGAACATCGCCCGCGTGTCAGCCTTACCCGTCGGGTCGGCAAACTGGTTCACCAGGGCTTTTGTGGTACGTAGTCCAGCCCAGCCGCTGTTGATGCCGAAATCCTTCGGTTGCATCTTGTCGCCACCCACGGCCGCGTGGATCAGGAACGTCATGCCGCCGAACGTTTTAGTACGGGCACCGTCGAACGTAACCGGCATGATGATCTCTTTCGAGTTCTGATTATCGGCCAGGAACAGCTTACTGTAATCGGCATCCAGCGTGTAGGCGTTCGACTGAATCACTTTGTTGCTGTACGTAATAACATCGTTCCAGCGGGCAGTGCCGGTGTACACCTGCGCGTTCAGGTACAAGCGTGCCAGCAGCGTCCAGGCGGCCGCCTTATCGGCCCGGCCGTATTCAGCCGCGCGGGGATTGGCCAGCTCGGTTTCGATGGCTTTCAGCTCGCTTTCAATGTAGGCAAACAAGTCCGCACGGCTAATCTGCTTCGGCAGAAACGAACCCACCGCATCAGCTTCTGTCACAAACGGTACGTTGCCGAACATATCCAGGGCGTGGGAATAAGCCAGCGCCCGCAGGAAACGGGCTTCGGCCCGGAACGTTTTCGCGTCGGTAGCGGCCTGACCTGTGATGCCGCGCTCGGCAAGTTTCGCATCCGTCGTTTCCCGGATAAACTCGTTGCTCAGGGAAACGAGGTAGTAAATCCGGTTGTACATGGCCGTAATGAACTCGTTGCCGGAGGACCAGGTCATGTTGTGGTAGTCTTTCACGGAACCGTCGTTCCAGCCGATCACGGCTTCGTCGGTAGTCAGTTCCTGAGCCATCCAGTACTGACGGAGGTAGTTGGAGAACCCCTCGTCAATACCCCCGATGTCGGGTTTACCGGCGGGACCTGCCTGTCCGCTCACGGCCAGCACGGCGTAGAGCTTGGCCAGCACCTGTTTGTAATTGGCCGGATCCTGATAAACCGAGGCCGACGTTACGTCGTATTCCGGCTGGCGATCCAGGTCGTTGACGCAGGCCGTTACGGTCAGGGCCAGCGCCAGCGATCCGATTTTAGCGATTTGTTTTATGGCGTTCATTTCGTTTGCAATTCGTTTGAGGGTCGATCCGCGTCACCGTGGTTTCAGGCCACGCGAATCAGACGCTATGTTGGCTGGCTTAAAAACCTACGTTTACACCGACTGAGAAAATGCGGGGCCGCGGATAGAAGTTGTTATCAACGCCACCGGCAATTTCCGGATCGAGACCTGTGTACTTCGTAATCGTGAATACGTTCTGGGCCGTAGCCGACAGCCGCAGGTTCGTCTTGTTACCGGCTACGCTGAACAGACTGCCGAAGTTGTAACCCAGGTTGAAATTGTCCATGCGCAGGAACGAGCCGTTCTCCAGGTAATAGTCCGAGAAAAACTGGGGACGGGTGAAGCCCGTTTCCAGCAGGTTCGGCGAACCGTTGGCCAGGAAGTTCAGCGAATTCGTCAGGCTCTGGTAGGTACCCAGCGACGACTTGACGTTGTTGTACACGTAGTTGCCGAGGTTGCTGCGCAGCACGAAACCGGCCGTCAGGTTGCGGTACGTCAACTGCGTCGTGAAACCCAGGAACACTTTCGGGTTCGCCGACTGATAGCGGTACCGGTCGTCGAGCGTCACCTTGCCGTCGCCGTTGATGTCCTGATACAGCCCTTCGAGGGGTTTGCCGGTCTGGTCATACACCTGCTTTAGTACGTAGTACGAGTTGGTGGGGAAACCGACCGTCTGAATCTGGATGGTATTGCCCGTCGCCCCGCCGATGCCACCCACCGGAATACCCGGATCGTTCGGCGTCGGTACTTTCGTCAGGTTCGTGATCTTGTTCTCGTTGTACGTTACGTTGAAACCCAGGTCCAGGTTCAGGCCTTCGCGCTGAATCGGCGTGCCGTTGATGGCGAACTCAATCCCCTTGTTTTCCAGGTTACCGACGTTCGTCAGAATCTGGTTCGTCAGGTTTGAGCCGGCCGGCACCGGAATCACGCTCAACAGGTCTTTGGTTTTCTTCTGGTACACATCAATGCTACCCGACAGGCGACCGTTCAGGAAGGCGTAGTCGATACCGGCGTTGATGGCCGATGTTTCTTCCCACTTGATGTTGGCGTCGTAGCCCTCAGCCCGCAGCGTACGGTAGAATGCGTCGCCAAACTGGTACTGTGCCGTAGGATCGCTGATGGTGTAGCGGGCCAGATACGGGTAGTCGCTCAACGTAGAGGGCAAATCCTGCTGACCCGTTACGCCATAACCCGCCCGGAATTTCAGGGACGACAGCGCCTTCACGTCTTTCAGGAACGATTCTTCCTTTACATTCCAGGCGAACGCCAGCGAGGGGAACGTACCCCAGCGGTTGTCGGGGCTGAAACGCGACGTAGCATCGCGACGGATGGTGGCCGTCAGCACGTAGCGGTCCTTGAACGTATAGTTGGCCCGGCCGAAGAACGCCAGCAGCGTGTACTGCGTCTTAAACGGAATACCCGCCGGGGCGTACTCGTTGCCGTTGGCAAAGCGATCGGGATAGCTGGGTTGCTCGCGAATGAAATCCTGGTACGAATAACCGGCCGTCAGATCAACGCGGCTGGCGATGCTCTTCAGCTCTTTCACGTAGTTCAGATAAAACTCCAGCGTCTTGTTGTTCCGCTTCTGCGAGTAGATGTTGTTAACCCCGCTGGCTTCGTTCGACCCGCCCCGGTAAAACTGCGATGCCGCCGTAGCCGGAACGAAGATGGTACCGTCGCTTGATGATACGTCGTAGCCGAGGTTCAGGTTTGCCCGCAGTTCGGGCAGGAAATGGAATTTGTAATCAAACACTACATTACCGAAGCTCCGTTTGACGGTACTCTCGTCGAAGCGCTGCTCCAGCAGACCCAGCGGGTTGCGGGTAGCCTGGGTGTTCGGGCGGCCGGTTGCCGCATCGAGCCATTCGAAATAACCGCCGTAGGCCTCGCGGTTGCTGTAGACCGGCTGCGTGGGGTCGAAGGCAATAGCGGCCCCAATAGCCCCCTGATCGGCAAAGCGGTTGTCGATGATTGACCCTTTCAGGTTGATGTCAACTTTCAGGTGATTCTTGAAGAACGTGGGCGTCAGGCCAATGGCACCCGAATACCGTTTGAAGTTCGACGTTTTCAGCACGCCGTTCTGATCGAGGAAACCGGCCGATACACGGAACGGGATGTTTTTGGTTGATCCTGTTACGCTCAGGTTGATGTCCGGGCTGGTGGCGGTGCGATAAATCTGCTCCTGCCAGTTGGTGTTGGCCGTACCGAGCAGCGCTTTCTGCGCGTCCGTAGCGCCAATCTGGTTGTTGACGATGTCGCGGTATTGGTCGCCCGTCAGCACTGGTATGAGCTTTGAATTGGTTGAAACGGAACCTAATGCGCTCAGATTTACGTGCAATTGGTCGCCCTGGCGGCCTTTTTTGGTGGTAATCAGAATAACACCGTTGGCGGCACGAGCCCCATAGATAGCGGCTGCTGAGGCATCTTTCAGTACGGTAAAGGTTTCAATATCCTGCGGGTTGATGAAGCTGAGTGGATTGGAGGCCCCCGAAATGCCATTGTTATCAACCGGTACGCCGTCGATCACGTACAGCGGATCGTTGCTGGCGTTCAGCGACGAGCCACCCCGAATCCGGATCTGGCTGCCACCACCCGGCTGACCATTAGGGGGCGTAATCTGCACACCGGCCAGTTTACCCTGGATCAACTGCTCAGGGTTGACGATGTTCCCCTTCTGGAAATCTTCGGTCGAGATTGATGCAATAGAGCCCGTTACGTCCTGCCGACGCTGCGATCCATAACCAACCACGACTACTTCCTGAAGTGACTTCGAATCGTCGAGCAACGTAATGTCGAGGGTAGTGCGGTTGCCGACGGCTACTTCCTGCGGGGTCTTACCGATAAAGCTGAAGACCAGCGTGGCAGCAGGGGGGACGTTAGTCAGGCGATACGTACCATCTACATTGGACTGGGTACCCCGATTGGTGCCCTTCACCTGAACCGTTACACCGGGTAAGGGTGTACCGTCGGTTTCTTTCACGACGCCCGAAATGGTAACGTCCTGTGCCCAGGCTGTCAGGCTTAGAAACAGCGCGAACACAAAAGCAGCCGGTCGGAAAAAACCATAAACGGTCTTGCCCGGTCGGGATGCTTTTAGGGATGGTTTCTTCATGAGTTTGGTTAGAAAATTGATTTAATCAGTAAGTTGAGTTGAATCAGACAGTTAAGCCAGTCAACTATTTCTGACAAAAGTACCAGGTTGCGGAACGCCGGTCGTCCCACTTTGCCCCCGGAGTGGAGATGGGCCCCGATTGTTAATTTTTGTTAAAATAAGCCTTGAGTATCAATGTAGTACGTCGGTAACTTATGGTGCCATTTTCACAAAATGGCACCATAAGTCATTGAAAAAGCTAAAAAATTAATGGTTTTGTACGCGAATGACGGGCGGGTTGGGGCTGGTCGCGGCCGACTGGGATACTACGTTGAAATTGCCTTTCGTATCATAACCCCAAACCCTGAAGGGGCTTAGCGTTGCTTAACTCGACCTCTGAGATTAGCAGCGCTAAGCCCCTTCAGGGGTTGGGGTACAAAACAGAGTACCAGTGTGAAACCGGTATGAATGTTGTGCTCTTTTAATCTTGTAACGGACAACCTGCTGGCCGGCCGGTCAGGTTTGAGAACCTGACCTCACACATGGCCTCGATGAACGGAAACCCTACTCGCGCACGTAGTTGAAGTATTCGCTGGGGGTCTGCTGCGTAAGCTTCTTGAAGGCCCGGTTGAAGGCCGTTTTGGAATTAAATCCCACCTCGAAGGCCAGACTCAACAGTGTGTAGTTGCGGAAGCGCGGATCGTCCATTCGCTTCTTCAGTTCCTCCACCCGGTAGTAGTTAATGAAGTCGAAGAAGTTTTTTTCGAAGCCGTCGTTGATCACCCTTGACAGCACGTGCGGCTGAAGCTTCAGCTTTGTGGCCAGTTCGTGAATCGTCAGGTTCGGGTTCGTGTACGGCTTGTGCCGCTTCATATACGCTTCGACCTGTTCCTTCAGCGGCTGAATGTCTTCATCGGGAACCGGCTCTGGGGGAGCCAGCGGGGTGGAAGCGGGCTTTTCGGGAATCTCAGCCACTGGTTGAACCGGCGCTGGAACGACCGGCAGCGGCTCCGCCTGCTCAAACAACCCGATCGGTAGCGGCTCCGGCAGTTTGAAAATCTCCGGCTGGTGAATAGCGACATAGCCCAGGAAGTACGTAATGGTCGAGAAAACCAGCCAGATGGCATCTACATTCCGCTCGGCAATGGACAGCACGTCGAAGTCAACGACCCGGCTAAAGCCCACAATGACGTACATAAACGCCCACAGGGTTAGACAAATGGCCTGGATATTCAGCACGCTGGCGAGGTATTGCAGATTCTGCTCGTAGGAATAGCTCGTCTGGTACTGTTCTTTATAGGCCCGAATCAGCTTCCGGCACATAAGCCAGTAGCGAAGATTAAAGAGCAGCGCCAGGAAACCAAAGCCCAGAAAGAGCGCCTGAAGGTCCCAGGACTGGTTTACTACCTTGAGCTGAAACACCTTGCTCTCCATCAGGAAATAAGGCAGATATGCCAGCAGTTGTATGATGGCCGGCAAATAATGATACTGCCAGCCCCGTGCGGGACGATCCTGATTGAACAGTAGCTTACGGATGTAAAAGTAAAACAGGGGGGCATAGGTGAACCAGATAAAATCCGGCACCAGCAACAGTTTGGTATAAGACTGCGCTACGTCGCGGAAACCACTGATCACCCGAACGCCCATCAGGACCGACGTAATGCCCAGCAGCAACACCAGCCGGCGATTGGCCTGCCAGTTGTAATTCTGAATTGTTGGGATGGCGACAAGCAGGAGCAGTCCCTGGAAGCAGGAAAACAGCATCAGCAGGTCGTAGATCGAGTAGAAGTTGAACGTACCTGTCAGATCTTCCCAACTGATGATGCGTACATCAATCGGCTGTTCGTTGGCGATGTCTTTACGGTACACGACCCGATTCGGTCGGGCTTTACCTACTTCGCGTCCTTCGACCGAATTCCAGTTACCCCGCGTGAACTTATACTCAAGCCGGTCAGCGTTGGAATAGACCGTAACGGCATAGGTACCATCAGGCTGTTTCTGCAACCGATAGTCCGGATTGCCGGGGTTCCAGTTGGTGAAATTGCCAGTAATAAACAGTTGTGCGTCGTGGGGGGTGTTGGTCGGCACATCCGTCACGACGAACCGGTAGCCCAGTTGCTGTTCCCAGCCGGCAATTGTGGTCCGGATCCGCTTCGGGTCGACGCCCGGTGTGTTGCTCAATCTCGCCCGGTCGTATACCCGGTTGGCTATTTTACCACCTCTGCTGTCGCCTTCGCCCAGCGCCCAGCTTCCCTGCGTGAACTTGTATTCAAAATGCATGAGGGAGTCAGGCAAATTAACCACAAAGGAGCCGTTGGGCTGCTTCTGTAGCTTATACCTGGCATCGCCGGGGTCCCAGTTGTTGAATTCTCCCGCTATATACAGTCCTTTACCCGCCGGCGTAAGCGGAGGGGTGTGGGTGACTTCCACCCGTATCTGGGCCTGGCTTGTCAGCGCAGCCAACACCCAAAAGAGAACCGTATTGAAAAAAATCTTCATTCCGCAATAACGTTGGTGCGCTTGGGGCAGGTCAGCCGAACCTCACACCACAAGCGGCACTATAATTTTACTAATTTTCTGATAATCTGTCGGTCACCCTGCTGGATGCGCAGAAAATAAAGCCCCGTCGGCAACGTATCGATCGTGAGCGTTTGGTGCCATTGACTCCCCGCTTTGATTGCCTGCCACGAGCGAAGTAAACGCCCCCCTGTATCGGTCAGCTTCAGATCGACGGCCCCGCGATAGCCGTTGGTCAGGCTAACCGCTACTTCGGTCTGGACCGGATTTGGGCCAATCGTAAGGGCATCGACCGGTTCAGCTTCGACGCCGGTAATGGTCAGGAAATTGAGCGTATAAGGAACCAGATTCGGTTTGGCGGCTGCGGTTCTGGTCGTGTTGAATACATGAAACTCGCCCGGTTGCAGCACCAGTTGGGCGTTCTGGCCAATACCCTTCACCTCCTGTCCCGAAAAATGATCGTACCACGTTCCTGATCCCAGCAGCCCCGCTTCCACCGTTTGTGGTACAACGTCAAAATTGCCAATGATATACGCTGTTCCAGCAGAACTCCGCAAGGTCAGGCGCTTCACCGGCCCATCGAACGAAACCGAATAGTCCTCGGTTGAGAACACCGGCTGGGTCTGTTTAAGTTTGATCAGTTCGCTATAAACGTCGAATAATTTTAACCGGTCCGGGTCGCGCAGGTACTCCCAGCGCACGGGTTTCGCGCCGGTCCGGCCGTTCTCGTCGATGGATACGTCGTAGCCCAGTTCGCCAAACTGCCAGATGAGTTTGGGGCCCGGCACCGGCAGGAAAAAGGCCGCGGCCAGCTTGGCCCGGTCGAGGGCGGTCGGCAGATTTTTTGTGTTGTACGACCCTTGGGCGCGGCCGTTCTGCCGTACATCGAACAGCAGGCGCTCTTCGTCGTGGCTTTCCATATAACCCACTACGTTCGGTTTCTGCCAGTTGCGGGCTTTAAACGAAATGCCCGAAAAGTCGCTGCCGGCCGTAACGCCTTTGGCGGCATTGCGGTACTGTCCGTTGTGATTGCCCCAGAAGAGCATGCCGTAGTCGGCCAGTTCTTTCTCCTCCTGGTTATCAGCGAAGTGTTCAAGAATGATGTAGGCCGTGGGGTCGTAGGAGCGGATCTGGTCGTAAATCCGTTTCCAGATGGCTACCCGGCTGGCGTCGTAGGCGCTCCAGGCTCCCACATCGCTACCCGTGTTTTTCTGCGTAAAGCCTTTGGAGAGGTCGAAGCGGAAACCGTCAAATTTGTATTCCTGTAACCAGTAGCGGCACACCCGATCGACCAGGGCTTTGGTATCGGTACTTTCGTGGTTGAAGTCGAAAAACACGCTGAACGGGTGCGTAGCCTGTTGATTGAAATACGGGTTGTCGGCCGAGGGCTGCGTACCGTCCCAGTACATTTTCACGTACGGAAATTCGTAGTCGGCCTGGTTCAGCACCATGTCGAGTACGACGGCGATACCCTGTTTGTGAGCCGCGTCGATGAACCGTTTCAGGTCATTTTTTGTGCCGTAGGCCTTGTCGGGAGCGAAATAGAAGATCGGGTTGTAACCCCAGGAGTCGTTACCCGAAAACTCCATAATCGGCATCAGCTCAATGGTATTAATGCCCAGGCGTTTCAGATACGGCAGACTGTCGGTGAGCGTCTGGTAGTTGCGGTTTTGCACAAAATCACGCACCAGCAGTTCGTACACCACCAGGCTTTTCGGATCGGGGCGCTGAAAAGTCGTGGTCTGGAAGGCATAGGGCGTTTGGGCGGGTTGCAGCACCGAAACCGTATTGCCCACGGCCCGCTCGGGAAAAGGTTTCAGGTTGGGATACGTAGTCGCCGGAATGAACTTGTCGTTGTTGCGGTCCAGAATCTTGTCGGAGTAGGGGTCGGCCACGCCGATGGTACCGTCGACCAGGTACTGATACGCCACTTCCTGGCCGGGTGTCAGGTTAATCAGTTCCAGCCAGTACCGGTTGCCGTCGGGTGTCCGGTTCATCAGGTACTGGGGCGCAGTCGTCCAGTTGTTGAACTCACCGAGGAGGTACACGAAGTTCTTCTTTGGCGCGTACAAGACCAGCGTAGCGCGGTTGTCGGCGCTGTAGTTGATACCATCCCGCAGACCATTCGGCAGGGCTACGACGGGCGGCTCCGGCCTAACCGTAAAGTAGAATGTGTCGGCGGCCGTCTGGCCCGTAGGAGAAGTTGTAGTCTGAGCACGGCAGATCACGGTACGTTTCACCCCCGTCTGTGTGCCGGTGTTGATGGTGGCGCGGAGCGTATCCCGGTCTAAGGCCGACGCAACGGACTGGCCATCCAGTAAAACGGATAATGAGGCCCGCTGGGATGCCGTAAACCGAACGGGCAGCGACGTATTGGCGGCAATGAAAAAGTCCTTGCTTGCAGGTTCCAGGCGCGAGAGGCTGAGCCGACCGTCGTAAATCCGTACGAATAGATCCTCCGTCTGCGCTTTGCCGTCGCCACTTTTCAGCAGCACACCCAGTCGGCGGATGGGCGTCCCGGACGGCACTCCGAAGTACGTCCGGGGAGTAAGTTTGATCTGCCACTTGTTGTTGCCCAGCGAGGTCATTTTGCCGGGCGCGAAGGGTTTGGCAAAATCAGTCTGCCCGGCCGGCTGAAACTCGAACGCGTTGCCGGTTTCGGTGCTGCCTGCCCCCGACCAGAGGTACACATCGTCGGTTTTCCCCAGCAGCCCCCTGGCGCGGCCGTCTTTGGCCTGAGAAACGTCAAAAATCAAGGTTACTTCCGCGTCGGCGGTCGGGAAAGCAGGTTGAGTCGTAACGGCCTGACCAACAGCCGACAAGGCCGGAATAAGGAAAAAGAAGGCAATAACGTATAAAAAGCGCATAGTCTGTTGTGAAAATAGTGCTAAATATACGCTTTTTTGTAATATACAGCCGCCTGGTTACGACCCTGCCTGATGGCAATTTTCGAGCTGCCCGGACTAAAGAGCGTACCGCTTCAGGACCTGATACACCCGGTGCGTGGGCAGACCCATAACGGTATAAAACGAGCCTTCGAGCCGCGAAATGCCCACGAGCCCGACAAAGTCCTGCGCCCCGTAGGACCCGGCTTTATCGAATGGACGGCACACACGGATGTAGTAATCAATTTCGGCATCGGTCAGGTCGGCAAACCAAACAGTCGTTTCATCCGTAAAGGATAGCATTGCATCCGGGGCCAGCAGGCAGACACCCGTCCGGACGCGGTGCGACCGCCCCGCGAGGCTCCGTAGCATCCGGTAGGCATCGTCAGCATCGGCGGGTTTATTCAGAATCTGGTTATCCAGAATGACCACCGTATCGGCGCAAAGAACGAGTCGGTCGCCCAGATCAGCCCGAAACTGGTCGGCTTTCTGGCGGGCCAGGTACTCGGCTACGTCCTCGACGGGCATATCGGCGGGAAAAAACTCATCGGTGGGTCTGGTTTCGATGGTGAACGAAAATCCGGTGTCGGTGAGGAGTTGTTTGCGCCGGGGTGACCCCGACGCCAGTACCAGCGGGTAACGTAATGAAAACATAGCGTATGGAAGCGAGACGCAAAAATAGCGCAGATGCCGGTTTTTAAGTTATATTAGTGAGTTACTGACCACTGCCTATGAACATACGACTGGCTGAACTGACTGATGCTCCCCAGCTTACCGACCTGGCGGTCCAAACCATGCGCGAAGCGTTTGGGCCACCGCATAACCCGGCCGAACTGGTGGACGAATACATCGCTCAGGCGCTTACCTTACCCATTGTCGAACACGAGTTACAGGACCCCAGGGCTACATTCCTCCTGGCCGAAGCGGATAATGAGTTGATGGGTTACGCCAAACTGCGTCGCCACGCGCCCCCGCGTCAGATGCCGCAATCCTATCGGCAGTGCAACCCACTCGAAATTCAGCGCATCTATCTGCTTCAGGCCCATGTTGGGCAGGGGCGGGGGCAGGCGCTCATGCAGCACTGCCTGAAAACTGCCCGGGCGCAGGCCTGCGGGGTGGTATGGCTGGGCGTATGGGAGCGTAATGAGCGCGCCCTGTCGTTCTATAAAAAAATAGGGTTTGAGCGGTTTGGTTTCCACTATTTTCAGTTTGGTTCCGAGCGCCAGCGGGACTATTGGATGTTGAAAGAGTTGTAACTAAACCATTTGCTATTCTAGCTGTCGAATTGTCTGTGATTCCGTTGACACTACACCGCTTCATTCGTCCACTGCGCTGGCTCCCAGTGTGGCTGTTCGTGGTGTGTGCAGTTACCACGGGCGTGTGGGCGCAGCAGGACACATCCGCAACGCAGCTAAATCAGCAGAAAGGAGCTACCGATTCGCTGGCTACCCCGCTCTCGACGGCTGTGGCCGATAGCGTATTGATGCAGCGGGACAGTATTTTTTACTCGCGCCTGAAACAGCGCATGTACAAATTTCGGCTGACCCGCCAGCTCTACGACGCCCTGTTCCGCGATGTCTATAACAGCCGCATCAAAACGGGTGAGGTAAATCAGATTGAAGTGAATCCGTTCCTTCCGTACGAAGGGCGTATCATCGGCGATATCTACTTCAGACGGCTCAACGTGTTTGGTCAATCGGTCTACGACACGCTACGCAAAACAAACAACTGGGTCGAACGAGTTGGTAACAGCCTGCACACAAATACCCGCGAGGGCGTTATCCGCCGGTCATACCTGCTGTTCAAGGAAGGCGACACCGTCGACCCGACCGTACTGCGCGACAACGAACGGCTACTGCGGAACACGGCGATCTTCCACGACGCCCGGATTCTGGTGGTGCCCCGCGACGGGAGCCGGCAGTTCGTCGATGTATACGTAATTACGCAGGATGTCTGGTCGCTGCAACCTAATGGTAGTGTGGGCGGGCTGGATCGGTTCAGTGTCGGGTTTGAGCAGCGAAATTTCCGGGGACTGGGGCACCAGCTATTCAGTCAGGTTGCGTACAACGGTCGGGACCCGCGGCAGAAACTCGAATACCAGGGGCGTTATACCGTCCCGTTCATCGGTAAGACTTTCCTGACGGCACAGGCCGATTTCATCTACCTGCGCGACCGTAAGCAGGCATCGGCCCGACTTTTCAGGCCTTTTCTGACGCCCGATACCAAATACGCCGGTTCGCTCGAGTTGAGTCATTTCCGCATCAACAACCGGGTTTTCGATCGCAACGACAGCATTCAGCTTGTGCCGCTGTCGTACACGTACAGTGATATATGGATCGGCCGATCGTTTCGGATGTTCTACAGCCGCCGGAATACCGAGGAGAAAGGCCGGGCACGGTTGATTGTGGCCCTGCGAAAGACCAATTATGACTACAATCAACGCCCGACCGTAACGGCCGATACCAACCAACTGTACCAGGATAGCCGGACCACGCTGGTAAGCGTTGGGTTTTCGCTCCGCAAATACGTCCGCGACGTACTGATTTATGGTTTTGGCCGCACCGAAGACGTACCGGTGGGGGGGCTGGTTTCGATTGTGGGGGGCGTAGATAATGCTGAACTGGGTAGACGGATGTACACCGGTCTGAATTTTTCGTACGGACGGTACTTTAAAAACGTTGGGTACCTCTACGCCCTGACGAGTCTGGGGGGATTCAGTCGTACGACAGGCCTTGAACAGGGAATTCTGTCGCTGGAGTCAAATTATTTCAGTCCACTGCACATGAGCCCGATGGGTAATATGCGCCATTTCGTCAATGCCCGCTTTACCAGAGGCATCAACCGGTTTTCCGACGAATTCATATCGCTGAGTGGCGGTACCTCAACTGGTACGTATATTGATGGAATCGGGATTAACAGCGATTTTCTGCGTGGAACAAAACGAATATTGCTGAATTACGAGAACATTGTCTTTTCAAGACTGAATTTTCTTGGTTTTCGGGTGGCATTTATCACCTTTGCCAACGTAGGTTTAATTTCGTTCAAAAATCAATCAATGTTTCGAGGACCTTTTTATCAGGGATATGGGATTGGTTTCCGACTGCGGAACGAGAACCTGACGTTCAACAGTTTCCAGATTCGGTTGTCTTATTTCCCGAACATTCCAAACAACCGGCAGGAATTCCGATATGCGTTTGAAGGGATTCCGGCTCTCCGCTTCCGCGACTTTGATATCGCAGCGCCCCAGATTATTCCATACCGCTGAAACTTTTTTTGTATATAATGTTGTTACATCAAATGTAATAACATTATATTTGCGGCATGTCTATTGAAACAGATATCAAACAACCAACGTTCCGTAACCCATACCATCGGTTGATCGTCAACCTGATGTTTACGAGTAACTGGGTTGCGAATGCGCAGATGCACTTACTAAAACCCTATGACCTGACGTTGCAGCAGTATAACGTGTTGCGTATCCTGCGCGGTCAGTATCCGAATCCGGTTAAAGTAAGTGATATAACGGAGCGTATGCTCGATAAAATGTCGAATGCATCGCGTCTGGTGGATAAACTGGTTTTGAAAAAACTGGTGCAGCGTACGGAGTGTCCGAGCGACCGCCGGGCCGTTGATGTGGTCATTACCAGCAAGGGGCTTGATCTGCTCAAAAAGCTGGATGTGGTGCAGGCTGATTATGAGGTTGAACTGAACAACAAGCTGACCGATGAGGAAGCTTTACAACTTAGCCAGTTGCTCGATCGGCTAAGACGATAATTGCAATTTTTAATTTTACTGAATACAACTCATTTCCAAACACAAGTAGTCCTATGAAAACACGTCAATTTTTAGCTAGCCTGGCCGCAGTTGTGCTGGTGGCAGGTGCATCGGCTTTTGTTGCCCCGGGCAAAAAAGAAGCCACCTACAAACTGGATACCCAGAAAAGCGTACTGAAGTGGAACGGTAAGAAAGTAACGGGTGAGCACTACGGTACGGTAAAAATCCAGGACGGTTCACTGATGCTCGATGGTAGCAAGCTGACCGGTGGTTCGTTCACGATCGACATGAACAGCATTACGTCTACGGACCTGACTGATGCCGGTTACAACGCCAAGTTCATCGGCCACATGAAGTCGGAAGATTTCTTCAATACAGCCAAGTTCCCAACGTCAACGTTCAAAATCACGAAAGTAACGCCGGGTAAAGCCGCTGGTGAATACACTGTGACGGGCGATATGACCATCAAAGGCATTACCAACGCTGTAACCTTCCCCGCTACGGTGAAGGCAAACGGTAACACGGTAGCCGTTACGGGTAAAGCTACGCTCGACCGCACGAAGTATGACATCCGCTACGGTTCGAAGTCGTTCTTTGAAAACATCGGCGATAAGGCGATCTACGACGATTTCACGGTTGAAATCAATGCGGTAGCCAGCAAAGACGGCGCTGCCACAGCGTCAAAGGCGAAATAAGGCTTTTCCGTATCCCACCTATGATGCCCCGACACCCAACGGTGTCGGGGTTTTTTGTTTGTACGTGCCGCCGGATATTACTGGTGAACAGCGGGTTTGGCAGAGACCACAAACGGCAGCCAGTTGTCGCGGGCGAAGGCTCCGGCGTACATCAGGGTAGCACCCAGCATGTTGAGCCCCCGGAAAATGTTCTGAAAATCCTGTTGGTTCGTACTGGCATCGGGTACGTGTACCAGCAGGATAACCAGCACCAGATAGAGTGCGAAGAGCAGGGCCGCCAGCTTGTCGAACCGACCTACCAGCCCGCTGATGATAAAAGCCAGAATGCAGAGGCCCGTGACGTAGTTCCAGACGTAAGGGAACGGCAGGTAGGACGGTACAAATTCCTTAACGCCGAAATCGGCCAGGGCGAAATGTAGAAAAACGTAGAGGGTCAGCGACAGCAGAAAGAGCCATCGCCCCAGACTAATGATCTTGCTCATAGTTGTTTACAGAGATTGGGTGAATGATATTATAGTTCAAACGGCAGGATAGACCGGATTTCAACGCTCCCATGCGGGTACTTCAGAATCGGGCAGGTCTGGCCAAACGCGATGACTTCGTCCAGGCTGTCGGCTTTGCAGATGAGGTAGCCCGCTACTACTTCGCCGGCCTGCCGATGCGGACCGTTGGTGGTGCCGCTGTTGCTGATAAGCACCCCGGCATAGTCGATCGGCTTCGACGATACCAGTTTTCCCTGCTGGGCGATGTTGCCCATCCATTGCTGCCAATGGGGCATATCATCCTGCATATCCTGGGGTGTGGAAAGGTACTGCCCGTCGCCACTGAGGTTGCGGAATAAAAGCATGTACTCGGTCATATCGGTAGTGTTAGCTGGTGGCGTAGTGATGCCGTTGGTGAATTACCTTGCCGTCTTTCCAGCGCTGGACCGTGAATTGTGTGTACCGGCGTTTACCCCAGTCTTTGTGGGTGAAGTCATAGAGCCATTCGCTGACAGAAATATTGTCGGCAACCAGGACATTTTTTAGCTCAGCCGTATGCGGCTGGTCGGCCACGGAAGCGAGAAAATTGGCCATGGCATCGCGTTCGGCCGACAGGCCCACCATCGGTGGCTGTTCGTTCTCATAATTAAGCAGCGATTCGTCGTAGAACCGGTCGAACGCTTCCGGATAGCGGTACTGGGCCACTAGTTCGTTGAGGGCAGCCACTTGTTCGCGTACATTCTGCATAGTGTTGCTTGTTGTTGATTTATAGCGAATTACTTATGCAAAAGTGCGCGATTGACAGCCGCCGAACATTGACAATTGTCAAGGTTTTCAGAGCCGGGCTTTGAGCCGGCTGTAGGTTTCGGGGGAGATGCCGAGGTAGGAGGCCACGAGCTTGCTCGACAGCCGGGCAAGAAGTTTGGGCTGGTATTCTTTAATCCATTGCATGCGTTCGAGGGCATCCATCGCTACGAACGTATTGAGCCGGAAAACCGAATTGACATACGACTGCTCCACGATTTGCCGGTAAATTTGCTCGAAGGGTGGGACCGTCTGGACCATTTTCTGAAAACTGTCGAAGCCGATGGCCATCAACTGGCCAGGCTCAACAACGCGGATGTTTTCCCGGGCGGGTGCCTGGTTACCAAAGCTGTATAACTCAGAAACCCAATTGTTTTCAACGACAATGTCGCGGGTACTTTCGTCGCCGTTGCGGTCATAGACGAAGACCTGTACGCAGCCCTTTATGATAAAATAGCAATATCGGCAAACATCACCTTCGCGGACCAATAGCTGATTCCGCCGGGTTTTAAGCGGGACGAAGTGGCTTAATACCTCACCCAATTGTGCATCATCGGCCCCGATCCGGTCGCGGATGTATTGTTCCAGGGAAGCCTGCATGATCTGGATAAGAAATAGGTACGTTGGGTTGTGAATTACAAAAAAGGTCTGCCCACCGGCAGACCTTAGCAATATACAGAAGATGAGGTTAATACGGATGTAATCTAACCTCCATGACTTACGCGGTAGATAACGCCGTTGTTATCGTCGGTGAACAGGAGCGATCCATCGGTATGAACAGCAATACCGACCGGTCGGCCAAACTGCGAGCGGTTGTTATCAATCAGGAAACCTGTTACGAAGTCATCGAAGCGGGTAGGCTGGCCGTTTTCGAAATGCAGCCGCACAACTTTATAACCCGACGGGACGCTCCGGTTCCACGAACCGCGCATGGTTACAAAGGCGTCGTTCCGATACTCAGCCGGAAACTTGGTGCCGTTATAGAAAACCATGCCCAGCGGGGCGCTGTGGGCCTGGTACGTGAGCAGGGGCAGGGTCGTTTTCTGAAGATACTGCTGATACGTCGTGTCGCCTTTTGGCCGGTCGGCGGGGTTGTATTTACCTTCTCCGTAGATATACGGCCAGCCGTAGTCGGCTCCCTGAACCAGTTTGTTTACTTCTTCCTTCTGTTCTTCATCGCCCAGCCAGTCGATGCCGTGGTCCAGACCAAACAGTTCTTTGGTGGTAGGGTGCCAGCCGAATCCGATGGTATTGCGCAGACCCTTGGCGAAGATTTTCCGGCCAGATCCATCCGGGTTAGCCCGCAGAACAGTTGCGTTCTCGGGGTTTGTCTCGGCGCAGGCGTTGCAGGTACTACCTACCGTGATGTACATCATACCGTCTGGTCCGAAGGCGATGGTGCGGTTGGCATGCTGACCGCCATCGGGCAGATCATTGATCAATTGCTGCGGCTGTCCGAGCGTACCGTCGGTATTGATAGGAGCGGAGTATACTTCTTTTACCGTCGCGATGTATAGCTTCCCGGCGTATACGGCCAGCCCGTGGGCCTGTTTCAGGTTCGCAACGGTGGTTTTGCTGTCGGGAAGTCCGTCGTTGTTCGAGTCGCGGAGCAGCGTGACGGTACCGGCTTCCCGATCCGAAAAGTACACATGACCAGCCGGACTGACGGCGAGCATCCGGGGTTTTCCTAATTCACCGGCATATTTAGTGATAGTGAAACCCGCCGGTGCTTTCAGTTGCCGGATGTTTGCGTCGGTAGCATCCACGAGGGCCGGCCGAAACACATAGCCCTGCACCTGGGCGGTTGTGGGCTGATCGTTCGTTTCCGGAATCATTTCCTTGAAGATGTTTTCGGCATCGGAACAGGCCACGACAAGGCCCAGGCCAGCCGCTGCGCCCAGTGACCATTTAAGTATAGTTTTCATAACGTTGTTAGAAGGAGTAACGTAAACTATTGTATTAACAACAATTATACCCTATAGTTTTAATAGTTTTTGGACGGCCGAAATGGGCAGAAATCGTGAATTATAGTCTGTTTATGAGGCCAGTTTACTGATTGCCCGCATTACATTGGTTACCCGCTGCTCAACGGACGTATCCTCCCGAATTTGTATCACCGGGCAGGTAAGCTGCTGAAGCCAGTGTCGTTCCCAACGTAGTGACGCCAGAACCGGACGCACCGAAAATGTGAAGTTTCATGGGTATTTTCGTCCCGGAAGAAGCTACTTCTGTCGGCAGTTAGTTGAAGCGAACCGACTGTAGTATTTTAAGGATGGTTTCTTCATCCATCACGTCGCGGCCAAAAATGGTCAGCCGATTAGACGTATCTTTCTGAATGTACACGCCGATGATACCCCGGCCTTTTTGGCGCGGGCGGACAAGCAGGGCCGGTCGGCCGTCGACAGTGGTCTGCGTACGTTCGTGAGTTGCGGCCGTTTCCTGATTGAACCGGTACGAATACCAGCCATAATCGTAGGATAACGTAGTGACGCCATCGGTCAGTCGGCCTACCTGTGAGTCAAAACCTACGTCGTCGACGGACCACCACCCACCGGGCGTAGATACCTGAAACGTTCGCAGGTCAAGCGTTTTAGGAAGCGTTGTGTTGGGGACTTCACAACCCAGAACGCCTAACAAAAGCAGAAAGGTCAGCTTGCGAAACGTCCGCATACCATTGTCGTTTACTACAGGACCTTTTTGACTACTCAACCGTTGGAACTGCTTACGTTTCTGGCCTATAACTCCTGAAAACGAACGGTATATTACGTATCAATCAGCCGATCAATGCCGCAAATACATCCCTGGCCGACGCCAGATCCTGTTTACTGGCTTCAACTGGTCCCATTGTGTTAGGTGATCCCTTTTCCAGACACTGTTCCAGCACCAGCAGGGGTCGAACGCCCTGTGCTTTAAGCTCAGCGGTCAGTCGGCGGTAGTCGATGTCGCCGTCGCCGAACGTTTCGGTCCAGATACCGTTCTGCGACTGCCGGATGTGAACTTCGGCGATACGTTTGCCATAGAGCTTCACGACGTCGAAGAGCGCAACCTGCGAATTGCCCGACCCGCGGTAAACCCAGTGTGCATCCAGGCAGAGTGATACGTTTTTGGGGTCAGTGCCCAGCAGCATGTGGTGAAACTCGCGGGCAGCCTGCCGATGTTCGGGTGCGTGGGTGTGGTAGGCCAGAGTCATGCTACGTTTGCGGAGCTCGGCACCCAGGCGATCCAGATTGTTGGCCTGTTCGATCAGATCGGCGTCGCTCTTGTCGTCATTTGTGCCCCATTTAATGGGGTTAGGATTGGTCACAACAAGGCGCGTACCGAGGTCTTTCGCGGCATCGGCAATCGCCAGCGCGGCTTTAATCGACTGCTGCGCTTCGTCGGCCCGGTGCAAACTGCTGTTAACGTAGATCGAGGGCATGGACAAACCGTATTTTTTCAGCAGCGGAGCGAGCGTTCGTACCTCGTCCACATTGCCGAGTCCCGGTTCATAGGCCGTCAGCCCTGTTTTGGCAAACTCCGCCATCGACGCGTCTGGGTCAGCCATCCATTTTTTGCCCTGTCGTTCGTAAAATGTGTGCCAGGTGTACGAGTTGCAGGAAATGGGCATCGGGGCCGTAGTGGAGCGGGCCGTCACGACCGGCATTTCGCTGAGGAAGGCCGCACCGGTCAGGCTGGTGGTTGCACCCAGAAACCGACGTCGAGAGAAGTTCATAGCGGTAAAGGTTTAGGAAGGTCTGACGTACCGTCAGACCAGAACAAAGTTAATCAAAGGTCTGACGGTACGTCTGACCGACCGGCAATGATTTCGAAAAGCGGTAAGAGCCGCCTATAATGTTAGCCGACAATCAGGGTAAAAACAAACAAAACGCGGCCGCGCCAACCGGCACGACCGCGTTTTGTAAGAGTACGTTGATCGGATGAACTACGACAGGTATTTCCGCAGCATCCAGGCCATTTTTTCGTGGGCTTCCATCAGGCCCGTCAGGAAGTCGGCAGTGCCGGCGTCGTTAATCTCTTCGCAGGTGTCGACATCGCCCCGCAGTTCGCGAACTACCTGTTCGTGGTCGGTCAGCAACCGCTCAAACATGTCGCGGGTTTTCACTTCACCACTTTGATCTTCTTCCAGGCTCGTTCCTCCGATAAAGTCGGCCATGGTCGAGAAGGGCTTGCCACCCAGCGTCCGGATGCGCTCGGCCACTTCGTCGATCATTTCTTCGAGCGCCTTGTATTGCTCTTCGAAAAACTCGTGGTATTCCTTAAAGCTCGGTCCCGCCACGTTCCAGTGGTACTTGCGGGTTTTGATGTACAATACGTGAAGATCCGACAGGTAGGCATTGAGGAGTTCGTTATCCTTTTTGAGGACCTTCTGATCAAGGCCGATGTTCGGTTGAATGTTTTTTACCGCTTTGTCCTGCGTTTCGGGTTTGTTCAAATCAGTTGTCATAAGCCGAGTGAGAAAATTCTTTTTGAAATAACCCGATTAACCGAAAATTGTTGGCAGTCGGCGTTCGAACGCCATTGAGTCAGTCGTTTTCTATGCGGCTTTTCATCGAACCAGGGTTAAACCGGCTTTGTCGTACAGACCAATGCCGTCGTGTTCGGTAAGAAATACCAGTGTTCCGGAATTGGTGAACTGCATTTTCAGGACGTTCATAGCCGGTCCCACGGCGTTTTTTTGTCCAGCGGTCCATGTCAGCGTCGGTTTGACAAGGTTTTGCCAGTTCTCAATCGTAGAAAGGTCTTTGGTCAGATCGCCCTGGAAGATGCCGTTCTGGGAGTAGAAGTACAGGTGATTGTTAGTAGGGTTAATCGCTACGGGTCCAATGTATTCACCGTTCGTTAATTGTGAGCGATTGGAGGAGATTTTCTTCCAGTACGAATCGCTTTTGAGCAGAATACCTCCATCAACCTTATTGAATTGTAATAAGCCGCCACGGGCTGTAAAATGACTCATCCCAGCCGACACAAACACAGATGTATCGTCTTCGCAGATTGATTGTATGCAATTCAACTCGATTTTGAAATCAGCAAGTTGAGGGCGGATAAATTTTAACTGCTTCGTGTCGAAGATAAATAAATCACCACCCCATTCGCCGTAGGCAAAACCGACCCACAGATTATCCCGGCGGTCCATGAAAAACGTAGGTTTCTCAAACCAGCCGTTTTTATACCGTATTTGATGATTCAGGTAAAAAGACGTATCCGGGAAAAATGTTGTCTGGGTGTTCGGGTCAACGATCCCTTTGTTAGTAAGCAGAAAACACCGGTTCTGGCGGTTGAACGTAACACCAAACAGCTTATGTGGCGAGGTCGCTACCAACTGCCAGTTCTTTTTAGCAGGGTTGTACCGACGGATACGCTGCTGATCGTCGGTTACGATCAGCGCCCCGGCCTGATCGAGGGTTAGTGATTGTAGCGCGCTTTCCTGTTCATCGATAATTTCCTCCGCAAGCGTCTGGCGGGTTTTGGGGTCCAGCTGCTGAATGGACCCGTTGCTGGTTAAGATCCAAATTCTGTTTTTGTCGATACAGAAGTCCTTAATTGTCGACGTACTTTGCCCGAAACTGGTGTGTACAGCTAGACAGACAACGAGAAAAACAAGCAGTTGACATTGGGCAGTCAGGAAGCGTTTCATACTAAATGTGCGTTGTGAAGAGGATGCATTAATGTACGAAATTGCATGTCTTCCAACGTGAAATCGGCAAAAAAAGACCGCCGTCATCGGCCGGTTGCCAACGTATTGATCACTTCGGGAACTTCGGGTTCGCCTTTGAAGAAGCTGCCCTTTTTGCCCTGAGTCAGCGCCCAGCGGTGGAGCCACGAAATACCGGCCTTGCCGACGTATTTGTCCGTTGAGCGGTAGGCCGGGTCTTGCAGAGCCTGTTCCAGCGGTATGAAGCTATACCCGTCGGCGGCTAAACGGGTCAGCAGTTCGCCGAGGTAAACGGAATTGATGGTGTTGGCGTGCATCAGCAGAATGTGCGGAATGGGCCGACTAAACAGCGAGTCGGCCTGAGCTTCGTAATAGTGAATACAGTCCAGCATGTACGATACGTACTGGTTGCCAACAGACGCGGCCAGGGTTGCGTTGTGCTGCAATAAGGCCCGATCATAGGCCGCCGAGAACAGGTAATCGCCATTATCGACCGAAACTGGCGCTTCCTGATACCCCCGGCTGCTCAGAAATTGACTCAGCGAATCGCATTTGCCCGGTGTGTTACCCCGGTGCAGGAACGGATGTCGGAAGTAACGTAGCGACTGACCGCGTTGCTGAAGCAGGGGTTTCAGTAGCGTTTCTCCGCCCAGCACATCCTGCTGATAAACCGGCGCTGATACGTTGTTGTAGTCTTTGTGAGCGAACGTATGATTACCAAGCTCCATACCCGCATCCAGCCAGCGGTTCAGCAGCCTGATCTGCCCGGAATCAACGCGGGATTCGGTCAGGAGCAGATTGCCAATCACGAACCCGATGGCCGGAACCCGGTGGTGCGTAAGGTGGCTGAGCAGGCGCTGGGTCAGGGTGTCCCGACCACCGGCTGTTTGATAAACCCGGGATACTGTTGGTAGATCATCGACGGTAATACAGATTTGTTTCTGGGCTGAAACGGACTGAGCAAGACTGGCTGCTGCAACTAAGAAGACGACAAATCGAAGCATAGGGGGTAACTAATTGACCAAATTGGATAGGTAAACGTAGTTCAGTTCTTTTACGCAAGCAAACAAATCGCAAGTATGAATCGATTCGTACCCCTTTTAGGACTCTCCGCCATTGGCTTAGGCCTGATGTCTGCACCAGAATCATTTCCAGTGACAACTTCCCGGCAGGTCGCACCGTCGGATACGGTCTGGAAGCTGGTCTGGGCCGATGAATTCAACGTAGATGGTCCGCCAGACCCTGCGAACTGGACGTTCGAAAAGGGGTTTGTCCGGAACCACGAACGCCAGTGGTACCAGCCCGACAACGCCCGTTGCCGGAATGGTATGCTGGTGATCGAAGGCCGTCGGGAGAGCCGCCCGAATCCTGACTACCAGGCGGGCAGCACAAACTGGAAAACCGGGCGATCAACCATTGAATACACTTCTTCGAGCCTGAAAACTGCCGGTCTGCATAGCTGGCAATACGGTCGCTTCGAAATGCGGGGACGTATCGATACCCGGCCGGGACTATGGCCTGCGTTCTGGACGCTGGGCGTAGCGGGCGAATGGCCATCCAACGGCGAGATTGACATCATGGAGTACTATCGTAACATGCTGCTGGCCAACATAGCGTGGGGCACAAATAAACGATATACGGCCAAGTGGCGAACAACAACCAGAGCCATTGAGTCATTCAACGACCCTGCCTGGTCGAAGAAATTTCACGTCTGGCGTATGGACTGGGATCAGACCGCGATCAGCCTATACGTGGATGATCTGTTACTGAACCGGGTTGAGCTAACCGAAACCATCAACGGCGACGGCACGAACGTCAATCCGTTTCACCAGCCGCACTACCTGCTTTTGAATCTGGCCATCGGTGGCGACAACGGCGGAGACCCCACGGCCACTACGTTCCCGAGCCGCTTCGAGGTGGATTACGTCCGGGTGTACCAGCGGTAAGTACGTGGGGCAGCGTAGCGGGGATACCAGATCTTGACCTCTTTGGTTAACAAAAGAGAGGATATAGGCAAACAAAAGGGCCTTGGAGCGAGTCAAAAGCTGAAACTACAATCCGGGATTTCATGGCTCAACCCACGCAACAGTCTGTCGGAGAAACCGCGCTCCGTAACCAACTGGTTAAACTTCTGACCCGCTCCGAGGCCCATCAGTCACTGGAGGATGCGCTACGGGATCTGCCGCCAACGCTGCGGGGTGTTGTGCCGGACAAGCTGCCATATAGCATCTGGCAACTGGTCGATCACATCCGCGTTACGCAGCACGACATCCTGGAGTTTTCCCGCGATCCGGCTTATCAGTCACCGCCCTGGCCGGAGGGCTACTGGCCTAAGGAAGTGGCTCCGGCCGACGACGCTGCCTGGGACGACACCCTCACCCGCATCCGCCAGGACCGGGATGCATTCATTGGCTTACTTCAGGACCCTCAACACGATTTATACGAACCCTTCCCGCACGGCGACGGACAAAATTTGCTCCGCGAAGCCCTGCTCATCGCCGACCATACGGCTTACCACGTCGGTGAGATCATCGTCGTCCGGCGGTTGCTGGGAGCCTGGGAGAGCTGAACGGTTTGAGCAGTAGTTTACTACATATACCGCTGGGCAAAACGCTCGGCCAGCTTCCCGATCGCTTCCCGTTTGGCGAGGTCATGAATCCAGTGGGTTGGAATGGCCCCGTAGCCGTATGCCAGCCCGGCCAACCCGCCCGTGACCGTTCCGGTGGTGTCGGTGTCCTCGCCCAGATTCACCGCTTTTAATACCGCTTCGTCAAACGATTGGGTAGTCAATAGGCACCAAAGACCACTCTCCAGCGTATCCAGTACGTAGCCGGAACTGCGGATATCCTGCTCGCTGACACTGGACAGATCGGCTTTCAGGATTCGGTCAAACAACTGGATTTCGGCCGGTGAGAACGAGTTTTCGGCAATGAAGTCGTTAACACGGGTCTGCATTCGAGCATAGGCGACCGGAATGTCAGCGTCGACCAGCAGTTGAATGGCCAGTTCGACGTAAACAAAGCAGGCCATCACCGAACGGAAGTGACCGTGCGTGATAGCCGAAAGGTCTTTGACCGTATCAAATCGGGCACGCATCGACGGCTCGTTACGTAGGTAAAACGCGATGGGTAAAATCCGCATGAGCGAGCCGTTCCCATTGTCGTGCTCCAGAAATCCACCTGATAAGGCCGGGCTGGCTCCATTAATGACTCGTGTAAGCGCTGCTCGTGTTGCACCGCCAATATCAAACACCTCATCATGGGCACCCCAGTAGCCTTGCTGGTACCAGCGAACGAACTGGTTAGCAACGTCTACTACGTCAAAACCGTGGCAGAGGCTCTCGGCCGTGCAGAAAAAGAGCGAACTATCATCTGAAAAAGTACCCGGTGGCTGATGCCAGACGCCGTATCCTCTGTAATCAATAACCGGGTTTCGGCTCAGGGCTGCTCTTGACATAAACTCAACCGGTACGCCCAGCGCGTCGCCGACGGCCGCCCCAAAAAAAGCGGCTTTCACTTGATCAATCATGGGCCTAACATACAACGAAACGGGAAACTAGCCAACCCCACCGCCCCCCGGTGTTTCGATCCGGATTCGGTCGCCGGTTTGCATCGCCCGCGAAAAAATGCCGGGTAAGTCGTCTACGGTGCCATCCGCATGAAGCAGGGTCTGTCGGCCCGGCTTCCCCGAATCGCCACCGTTGAGCCCATAAGGCGCCACGATCCGGTGCTGACTCAGGAGCGTTGCCTGCACCGGTTCCAGAAACTCAATCTCCCGGATAATTCCATCGCCACCGCGCCAACGGCCGGCTCCTCCAGAGCCTTCTCGGATGCTGAACTGGTGGAGCCGGACAGGGTAGCGCCGTTCGAGTTCTTCGGGGTCCGTGAGTTTCGTATTGGTCATGTGCTGATGCACTGCCGAACGGCCGTCGGCCCCCACCGTGGCACCCGCGCCACCCCCGATGGTTTCGTAATAGCCAAATGCATCGGTGCCGAATAGGAAATTGTTCATCGTTCCCTGGCTACAGGCGGCTAATCCCAGGGCTTTCAGGAGCGTGTCAACCAGGCGTTGGCTGACCTCTGTGTTACCGCCCACTACGGCCGGGCAGGTGTGGCCGTCTTCGGAAAAGACTGGATTGAGAAAAGAGGATTCGGGCAGGATCAATCGAACGGGTTCCATCAGGCCTTCGTTCAGCGGGATGCTTCCCGATGCCGACGGATCAGCCGAATCCGCTTCAATCCAGAGCCGCAACACGTAGAGCACGGCACTGTGCAGAACGGATACGTTAGCGTTGAGATTGTTGGGATGAACCGGCGAAGTACCCGTAAAATCGACTGTTAACGTCTGCTGGTCAAGCGTTAGCTGAACGACAATCCGGTGGCCGTCGTCGAGGGCTTCTTCAGCCTGCACCAGCGTCACCATCGTCTGACCGGAGGTCTGATGGTCGTTATCAGTTTGATCTTCAGGTGGTATGTTGATAGCTTGTTGGGGGACGTACCGCGTCAGACCTCCGGTCAGGCGCTGGTGGATAGCCTGGGCCGCCGATTGCTTCAGTTGCTGCATATAATGCTGAACTGCCGGTGACCCATGCTGACGAACCAGTTGTTTCAGAGCCTGTTCGCCCGCTCGTAGGGAAGCCAGAGCCGCTTCGATGTCGGCCCGGTTTTCGGCCAGGGCGCGGGTCGGGTAGGGGCCGTCAGTGAACCGCGTGGCCAGACCATCGGGGCCATCCCAGCGAAATACGCCGTTTTTTACGACGTACTGCGGCTCCAGCACAACGCCTTCCTCGGCCAGATTAGTGGCATCGGGCGGCATGGAACCGGGCACTCGACCGCCAATTTCGGCGTGGTGCGCCCGGTTGATTACGTAGCCAACTAATTCATCCTCGTCGGAGAAGACCCCGCTCAGCAACGTAACGTCGGGTAGGTGCGAGCCACCGTATTTAGGGTGGTTGGTAATGACTACATCGCCGGGGCCGATTGAGAGTTTCTCGAGTACCAGCCGGGCGCATACCCCCAGGCTGCCCAGATGAACGGGAATGTGCGGGGCGTTGGCAACCAGTTGAGCATTCTGATCCAGCAGGGCGCAGGAGAAGTCGAGCCGTTCTTTGACATTGGTCGAAAAGGCGGTGCGCTGAAGCTGAGCGCCCATTTCTTCGGCAATGGCCATAAACCGCCGGGCAAATAATTCGGTTTGTGCTACGTCATTGAGTTCAGGTTCAGTCGGCTCGTCTACATCGGCGATGTAGTCGACCACCGCGTTCTGGTCGGCCTGAACGATCAGACGCCAGCCTGCTTCGATGAAAGCCGAAGAGGTTCGGTTGAGCAGCAGCGCCGGTCCGCGAAACGTATCGCCTTCCTGTAATTCGGTCCAGTCGTAGGCGGGGTACGGGCCGGCCTGGAAGGCAGGAACGACGTGGCGATGCAGGGTGGGTGGCTGGCTAATGGCCGTCTGCTCGGTCTGAGTGCTGGCCAGTACCCGAATGCTCTCTACCTCAATAGAGCGACCTTCGGGGTAGTGGCCATAAAGATGCTGGTAGTGCGACTGAAACCGTTCCGTTAGCGGGCCATTTAAATGGCCCGCTAACGGAACAGGAAGCGAGGTTTCCTGGCCTTTCAGACGCATGTAGAGCACAACAGACTGTACGTCGATCGGCTGGTCTGTCCCTACATCGGCCGTTAGTTCGTCCTTAGCCTGAGTCGCCAGCGCCAGGATCAGGTCTGGCAATATGGGTTCTACTTCGGTCAGTGGCAGCAACACCGATCGCGACGCCATGCGCTCAATACGTGCCTGCCCCATGCCATAGGCACTGAGCAGCCCGCCGTCAAACGGCAAGACCAACTGCTCAATACCAAGCAGCCGGGCAACCGAGCATCCATGCAGGCCGCCCGCACCACCGAATACCAGCAGGGCATAGTCCCTCGGGTCGAAGCCGCGTTGTACGGAAATCTTGCGAATGGCCCCGGCCATCGCTTCGTCGGCGATACGTTCAAAGCCGCGCAGGACCGTCAGCCGGTCGGTGTCGCCGATCTGGTCGAGGATCTGTTGCAGGGCGGCTTCCGCTTTATCGGGGAACACCGGAATCCCGAATTGGGCCGGGTGCAACTTGCCCAGCAGCAGGTTAACATCGGTAATGGTCAGCAGCAATGGCTGGCCGGGAGCACCGGCTCCGTAGCAGGCCGGACCGGGAGTCGCTCCCGCGCTGTGCGGACCAACCCGCAACTGACCATCGAACCAGCAGATGGAACCGCCCCCGGCCGCTACGGTTTCGATGGCGAGCGATGGTAGTTGCAGGTCAAACTGGCCGATTTTAGTAGAAAATCGGTAATCCAGCCCATTCTGGATTCGGGCAACGTCAGTGCTTGTACCGCCCATATCGAGGGTTAACACACCCATCTGAACCTCGTTCTGGCGTGGCACACGTTGTTGGGAATTTCTAAGAGGGAGTTTAGCCCAAACGCTTGCCGAGCCGATAATCCCCCCGGCCGGACCGCTTAACAGGCTATCTTTCGGTCGAAACAACTCCGCTTTCACCAATCCCCCCGCGCTGGTCATGACCCGGACCGGATGGTCCGGGACTGGATGGTCCCAGATGGAAGGGTTCCCGCTTAATTGCGCCTGAATATTGGTCAGGTAGGTTTTTAACACCGGTGTCAGGTAGGCATCGACTACAGCCGTTTGGGTGCGGGAAACGTACTGCGGAGCGGTTGATACGTCCGTCGACAGCGTAATGGTGTCAAATCCCGCAGCCGTCAGTGCATCGCGGAGCTGGTGTTCATGAGTTGGATTACGGTACGCGTTCAGCAGGGAGATCGCTACGGCATCGGGGCGCTGCTGTTGAAGCTGCTCAATAAGCTGCCGGATGGTATCAGCCGAAATGGGTGTCAGAGGTTGTCCGTCGGCAGTCAGGCGCTCGTCTACTTCCAGCACGTTTTCGTACAGCACTTCGGCGGGGGGAATGGCCAGTTGGAACAGATTCGGCCGTTGTTGCGTGCCTATTGTCAGTAAGTCCCGGAATCCTTTCGTCACTAGCAGTGCCACACGTCCGCCTTTGCGTTCGAGCAGGGCGTTGGTCCCCTTGGTCGTACCCAGCCGCATCTCCAGGGGCGGGAATGGCTGGCCCAGGGGTGTCTGGGTGAGCAGGCGGGCGGCCAGTACGGGGGCTTCTTCGCCCGTAAACAACTCGACGGTTAGCGGTAAATCCGTTTTTTCAGCGTGCAGACGAACCGATGCGTCGGACCGTTGCCCACTGGCCGTATCAGCAAGCTGAAGCAGACCATCGGTTGTCAGCGAATGAACCGTAAATTCATCGCCGGTCTCGACTACACGCAACCGATAACCGTCGAAGATGGGTGCCTTGATCCAGGGCGCTTCGAGCCTGAGCGATTGTGTCAGCATGTCGTCGGGTGAGTCGGTCAGACGTTCCGTCAGACCGTCGGAGACCGGCCTGGGCTCATTGTGTGACTCGGTCTGACGGAACGTCTGACCGCTGGTTGTTAGTATTGAGCCTGCAACCAAACGTCCTCGCAGTTGGCTGCTGCTGAGTACTTTGGTGCGATGTAAAATGCCGGTTGGGTCAAGCGCAAGGCCGTCGGTGAAGGTGCCGCCGGTATCAATCCAGATTTGCCACATACGGTGGAGATCAGTCAATAATTGTCAGGCTGATTAATTGCTAAAAATGGCCAAAGTACGTAAACTTAATAGCCGAAAACAGGATTGAGCGAGATTTCACGAACTCATTACCAAAAATAGATGGATGCAACTAACAAACGGGTCGCCCTGGTCACCGGCGTTGGCCGGCCCGAAGGGATTGGGTTTGCTGTATGCCAACAACTGGCCAGTCAGGGCATTATCACCCTGTTGACAGCCCGGCGCCCGGAAGCCGCCGAAACGCTGGCCAACCGCTTGCAGGACGAAGGAGTGGACGTTCGGCCGTATGTCCTTGACGTAGCACAGCCCGAAAGCATCCGGCAACTTGTCGAGCATATTCAGCAGGATATTGGTCGGCTCGACATTCTTATCAACAACGCGGCCGGTACGTCGGCCTACGGCGAACAGGCTGCTACGGCCGACCTGGATCAGGCTCATGCGGTGATGGAAACCACGCTCTTTGGGGCATGGCGGCTCATTCAGGCATTGCTGCCGCTGCTTCGGCAGAGCCCGGCCGGCCGGATTGTCAACGTTTCCAGCGGGGCCGGTTCGCACGGCGACCCCATGTTTGGCCTGTCGACCAGCAACCAGATGGGAACGAGCTACGCCGTATCGAAAGCCGCGCTGAACGCCCTGACTTCGAAGCTGGCGCTGGAAGAAAAAGAAGGTAACGTATTAATCAATGCCGTATGCCCCGGTTTCACGGCGACCTTCGAAGGGGGAGAAGCTATGGGCGCTCAACCCGTGGCGGATGGGGCCGCCGGTATCGTCTGGGCAGCCCTGCTCGACAACGACGGCCCCACGGGAAAGTTTTTCCGGAATAAGAAAGAACTTGCCTGGTAGTAATTAGTCAACGTCAATAAGCACCCCACCGCCGGGTATGTCGAAAATTGGCTGATTTACCTGGCGGTTCCGGCAGACCTGCAACGCTTTGCGGGCCTGTTCGAGCGCGGCTGTAGCCGCGGGTAGCTCGGCCTGCTGTTCCCGGATCATGGCAATGATACCGGACTTTTGCGGACCGGCGGCATTCCGAAGTTCTTCCTGGAGCGAACGAATTTGATTGCGTATGCTTTCAATGGTAACCAGCGCCCCATTGACCGCGTTCACCTCCGACTGACAGGGGTCAACAGGAACCGGCTTCACGGCCATATTACCCATGATTTCGTATTGTTCGCTGCCCGATTGGTTGCTGAACGCCAGCGTGAACGCTCTGGTAGAAGCTGTTTGTCCAACCGAGCCGAGATTCTCGGTATCGCTGCCAACCACGTCGTCCAGATTCAGCGTACCGAGCTTAACCCGCAGTTTCTGGCTGGTCGTTAAACCACCCTTTATAGCCTCTTCCACGCCCTCTTTTACCTGCTTTTCGATTTTTGCCCGGACAGCAGCTTCGGCCGTGGGGTCACCCTGCGCAGCTCGTAACTCCAGCAGGTTGGCTATTACAGCCTCCTTGAGGCCACTCGAAAAAGCTTTAAAACCGGCCCGCATGGCCGCTTCCGGTGTTTCGTCGTTCTCCCACAGAACGACTGACAGAATCAGGAGAAAGCGCTGCGGGTTTTCGGCAAAGCGAACCCGTAAGGTTCGGACCGAGGCCGGAATGTCGACGGTTTCGCCGGCCCGCATGTTGTTGCGGATCACTACGCGGGCATTGCCCAGGACCAGATCGGCGATATTCACGTTGCCGTTGTTGGTGTCAATCCAGATCAGTACGGGCCAGATAAACGGCTCAGAATGACCGCTGCCGTCGCTTTCTTTGATGCACCGCAGGCGCTCCAGGGTAACAATTGCATCAGTTGCCATAGTGATAACAAGATAAGAGTTCAGGAATAGACAAGCCGGATAGTTTCGGCGCTAATGCCGTCCGGGTATTCGCTAATCTCTACTATCTGACTGGGAAACCATTGAACCTTTGAGTGAACGGATGATCAGCTAACTGTTTCTTATTCAGTTGATCAGCATAATCCCCGCTTTACGATAGGACTCCACGATTTCGTTGCTGGCTTCTTGGTCGGTGATCAAGACGTCAAACAGGCTCAGCGGGGCGAACTGAAAGTATTTGTCCCGTTCAAGTTTCGATGAATCGCAGAGAAGATACACGCTGTCGGCGTGGGCGGCCATGGTCGTGGCCGTGCTGGCTTCTTTTTCGCTGTGGGCGCTCAGCCCGTTTTTGAGTGAAATACCATCTACACCAATAAACGCTTTGTTTGCCCGGTATCTGGCCAGGTGCTCCTCGACCATCAGTCCGTGAATAGCCTGGCGTTCCTTATCTACTTCGCCACCCGCCAGATTAACCGATACGTCCGACGACAGAAGCTCAGCTACCACCGGCAGCGAGTTGGTCACGACGGTGATACGTTTGTTCCGGATAAATTGACACAGCCGGAATACCGTACTGCCGCAATCCATGAAGATTACGTCGCCTTCCTGAATCTGCTGGGCGGCCAACTGGCAGATGTGATCCTTTCGTTCGGCATTGACGGCCGTTTTGTTGGCAAACCGGAAGTCATCGGTCGCTAAACTGACCTTCATGGCACCCCCCCGCGTTCGGTACAGCAGCCCCGCGGCCGACAGTTGCGTCAGGTCACGCCGAACGGTCATCTCCGACGTTTGCAGCAATTGAGCCAGTTCCTGAACGTCCACCGATCCTTTCTGCTCGACCGTTTGCAAAATAAGCCGTTTCCGATTTTGATAATTCATACCCAGTGATCACATTTGCACAGTAATGAACAAAAATAAACAGCAATGAACATTTTACAAAACGAACGAGTGAAGATTCTCGATGAAAGACTGCTGTCTGATAATTGGTATATTCTGAAGAAGTTCACGTTCAGCTACCAGCGGAAAGACGGGCAGTGGGAAACCCAATCACGGGAAGCCTATGATCGAGGCAACGGTGCAACCATCCTTCTGCACAACCCCGAGGCCGATACGGTGATCCTGACCCGGCAGTTTCGGTTGCCGACCTACGTCAACGGCAACCCAACCGGTATGCTGATCGAAGCCTGCGCGGGTCTGCTTGACAATGATCAGCCCGACGATGCCATCCGGCGCGAAACGGAAGAGGAAACCGGCTACCGGATTCAGTCGGTCGAGAAGGTGATGGAAGCGTACATGAGTCCCGGTTCGGTGACGGAGAAGCTGTTTTTCTACCTTGCCGAGTATTCCGCCGATACGGAGCGCCGGGGTGGGGGCGGTGTCGACGAAGAGGAGATCGATGTCATGGAAATACCTACGGCACAGGCAATGGCCATGATCGGGAGCGGAGAGATTCGGGACGGCAAGACGATTATGCTACTACAACACCTGCGGCTTCGTCAACTCACCACATCCCTCAACTGATATGCTGATCCTGATTGCTGGGCCATACCGATCGGGGACTAACGACGACCCCGCGCTGATTGCCCAAAATATGCACCAGATGGAGGAAGTAGCGCTGGCCGTTTATCGAAAAGGGCATATGCCTGTTTGTGGCGAGTGGACCGCCTTGCCATTAATCAAAACGGCGGGCTCAACGCAACTCGGCGACGCAATCTTCAACGAGCTATTTCACCCGGCTGCTGTTCGGCTGATCGACCATTGCGATGGCGTTCTGCGCGTGGGTGGCCCTTCATCGGGGGCTGATGAAATGATGCGTGAGGCCGAACGTAAAGGTAAGCTGCGGTTCTGGGCGTTGGATGAAATCACCAACCGTATACTTACAGCACCAACTGACTGAACAGGCGGGTGAGGGTCTCGTGGGCGTCGGTGCATAGACCTGGATGCACCGGCGACGTCTGCACCACCGTACTGCGAGCGGCCGTCAGCCACCGGAACCGGGCGGCAAGCGGCAGTTGGCCGATCGGCCCACCTTCGGAGCGGCCCGCGCAGATACGCACGAACGCCCCGAGCCGTTCGTGCAGTTCAGGTACGTCAAGCTCCCCTGAAAACGCCCGGAGCCGGTCTTCGGGGAGTTCATACATTGTCTGTAGAAATCCCTGCCCCGGACAGTAAACAATAATCCCGACGTTCAAAAATTCTTCGCGCTCTACGCGGGGTACGACCCGAATGACGGCGTATTCAAACAAGTGCTTTTCTGGCATGCTGCGCTTCCTTGACAAAAACTTCGGAGTGGGCGAGTCGGGTCTCTAAAAACTGAATATAAATCTGTCGCTGTTCATCGGCGGACTCAACCGATGGGTCATTGGTAAGCCATTCGTCGGGGACCAGCGACACGATTGACCGAATGACGTCCGGGGTCAGCACCGAACGAAACTCCGCATCGACAGCATCGAGTTCGGAGGCCCGGGGCAGCAGCACGTGGTCTTTGATGGGTCCAAATGGCCGCCGGGCCTGCTCTTCCCAGGGCTGACCGGAGTGGTGAAAATAGAGGGAGGCCCCGTGGTCAATGAGCCAGAGTTCCTTGTGCCAGATCAGCATGTTGGTGTTGCGGGCCGTGCGGTCCACATTCGTCACGAAGCAGTCGAGCCATACGATCTGCGACGCAAGGCGGGCATCGACGGTGTTCACAATCGGGTCGAACGTGATGGCGCCGGAGAGGTAATGCAGGGCGAGGTTCAGGCCCACGCTGGCTTTCAGGAGGTCCTGTATTTCTTCATCAGGTTCGGAGCGGCCAAAGGCGGGATCGAGTTCAGCGAATACAATCTCGGGTACCCGAAACCCCAGCGCCCGGGCCAGTTCACCAGCAATCAGTTCGGCGATGAGGGCCTTGGTTCCCTGTCCGGCTCCCCGAAACTTGAGTACGTACAGAAAATCGTCGTCGGCTTCCGCAATTGCCGGCAAAGAACCTCCCTCGCGCAGGGGCGTCACGTAGCGGATCACATGGACGGTTCGGAGTTCAGGCTGTTTATAACTCACAAGTGCGTAATCTGGAATGAAAGCTGTCGCTGGAATCGATAACGACGACTAGTCGGTCTGGTTCGAAAGTTAGCCCAATTTTTTGACAAGCGCGGTTAGTTGCTCCGGTCTCCAGTACGGTAGTGATGTCGGGTTCGAAACCCGACAGGTAAGGTTCCTCAGCACCGAATTTGCAGGGCAAATCACGTTGCTATCACTTCCCGACCGAAATCATATTGGCGAACAGGCGGTAGGCCCCCGGCACCCCGGCGGGTAACTCGCGGAAGAACACCAGACCGGTATAGATATAGTGCCCTTTACCGTATTTGGCGTAGATAAGGCTACCCTGCTTGGCTGCTTCGCCGGTGTCGTTGACGGAGAAAATCGGCTCGTAAGCCTTGTCCCAGTCCTGAGCGAAATATATTCCCCGCTCCTGAATCCAGCCTTTGAAATCGGCTTCCGTAATTTTATTGGGGCTGTTGAGCAACGGATGCTGTGGGTTGATGAAATTCATTTTGGCGTCTTCCTCCGTGACCCGTTCCCGGCCAACGCTGAACGGATAAGGACCCATCTGCGACACCTTCAGGCCATTCTGGAGAAGGCCACCCCCGCCCGCCGTTACGTACTGCACAACCATCGTTCCACCGTTTTTGACGTAGTCCATTAACTTGGGCTGGAAATTAGCCAGGTACTCACTGGTATTGTAGGCCCGAACGCCGACCACAATGGCATCGTAGACCGACAGGTCGCCGTTGAGTTCGGCGGGGCCGAGCAACGTAACGCGGCAACCCATCTGTTGCAGCGCAGCCGGTACTTCGTCGCCCGCACCTACGATGTAGCCAACGTTTTTAGCCGTTACTTTCACGTCCAGCTTCACCAGCCGGGCCTCCGCGGGGGGAAAGAGCGTCTGTGTCGGGATGTGCTGATACGCTACCAGTCGGATACCGTTGGTGAACGTACCGTTGTTCGTTGTCATAACGGCCCGTAGAGACGCAACATTTTGTGTTTCTACGGCCGTTGCCGCCGGGGAAATCTGAAACGACAGCCGTTGTTCGGCGCCTTTGTTAGCGATGGAGAACGACTGCTGTGCCGGTTGAATCCGCCAGCCCGACGGTGCGTCGAGTTTGAGGGTTCCGGATACATTGGCCCGACCGGCCCTCAACACTACCTCGGCGGTTTTGGGCGCGTTGTCGGAAAAGACGTAGACCCGTTCGGCCAGATTAGCCATGATGTTGGGTTGCACCACAAAAGGCCGGTAAATTTCGCCTTCGACCGGATCGGTGAATTTGTACACCCACGGCCGGCTGAATGTAAAGCGTTGCCCGTCGATCTCAAACGTATAACTGGCCGTGAAAGCTGGCGGGTTTTCGGGCAGACCGATCAACTGCTGGTTATCTACCTGGAACAGCCCTTTATCAATTGGTTTCTCAAGCCAGTACGGTTGCGAAATCTTCTGATTCTGAGGGATCGTAACCGTCGTTGGCAGGAGCACAACGTCGTTCGGTTTGAGGGGCAGGTTAAGCGTCGTGTCTTTGCCGGTTGAGTACCGAACCGAAAGCAACTGCACCGGCAACTCGGCCCGGTTGACTATGTTGGTCGTAATTCGGATGGTTTCGCCCGGCGTAGCAGCGTAGTCGGCGGGGTTGGTTTCGAACCAGAGTCCCAGACACTGCTGAATGAGTGATTCAACCTCCTGCCGCTTTGTTCGTACGTACAGATTCGTCGTATCCAGTTGGCTGATGGCCTGATGCAGCCGCACCAGAGCCGGTACCGATGCTGCGGGCTGATCCGGTCGGAAATCGGCGATTAACTGGTTGACCTGCGCCTGTACGGCCTGGCTGTTAGGCACTCGCTTCCAGCTAATGTCCACGCCATCGAACGGGTCTTTTTCGGCCGGGTCGCCTGCTTTCAGCAATAGATAATCCACGCGGGCACCCCGGTTGGCCGAAACCCCAAAGCCCTGACTCTTGTGCTGGCTCCGGCTCTCGGCCGCTATTTCGCCGTACGACTTGCCCAGCAACGGGTTATACAAACCCGTTTCGATACCGATCAGGTTACCGGCTTCGTCCGGTTTTTTATTGCTCAGAAACGCCCCCGGAATAAATACATTCCACATGATGCGCTTGGCCTGCCAGGGTTTGACGTACTGGAGTTGCTCCGGAAACTTGGTTGGGTCTGCCGCAATCCTGAACGCTTCTTCGGCCAGAAACCCCGAGGCACTGTGATGACCGTGACCCGCCCGCTGATCGGGTGGAAAGCGGGTGATGATCACATCCGGGCGGTATTTGCGAATGACCCAGACAACGTCGGACAGAACTTTGTCGCGGCCCCAGGTCCGGACAGCCTCGTCGGTGGACTTTGAAAACCCAAAGTCGTAAGCCCGGCTGAAGAACTGCTCGGCCCCATCAACGCGCCGGGCAGCCAGTAGTTCCTGCGTTCGGATCACACCAATGTATTCGCCCTGTTCCGGTCCAATCAGGTTCTGGCCTCCGTCGCCCCGTGTCAACGACAGGTAGCCGGTACGAACAAGCCGGTCTTTGGCCAGATACGCCAGCAGCAGTGTGTTCTCATCGTCAGGATGGGCCGCTACGTACAGGGCTGTTCCGAGTACGTTCAGCTTTTTGAGGTTGGACAGAATGTCGCCGGAGGGCGCAGGTTTGATTGGCCCAAAAGGCACTTGTGCGACTAAAGAGATAGAGACAAGCAGGCCAGCTAAGGCAGTGAATAATCGGCTGATCGAGCGCACAGTTATCAACGTTCGGGGTTAACAGTATCAGCAAAGATAACGGCTGCTGCGTTTTGTAGGGCATTAACTACAGAGAACGCACCAACCTCTGTAGACAGCGTATCGCAAATGCCCGTCTAAATCTGACGACAGGGAACACAAACGTAATTCCACCGACGGCGACATAACGTTAGCCTGCTCTATCATCTTCCTAAAAAAACGTAAATAATCCTTAAGAAAAGTCAACTTGTGCCCTTGTTTTCGTTTGGTTATGGATACCAAAATTCTATCTTTGGGCGCAATTCATATTTCTAAAACCTACTAATCGTTCGCATGAATAATAGTGTCTATCTTGTACCCATCCTGGGGATTATCGGCCTGGTGGTGATGTTCTTCAAGTATCAATGGGTGTCGCGGCAGGATGCCGGTGATGCCCGGATGCAGGAAATTGCTTCATACATTGCCAGCGGAGCCATTGCTTTTTTGAAAGCCGAATGGCGAATTCTTATCATTTTTGGCGTGGTAGTAGCCGCCTTGCTGGCCTGGTCGGGCACACTGGTTGAAAACTCCGACTGGGTAATCGGCGTTGCCTTTGCCATTGGCGCCTTTACGTCCGCCCTGGCCGGCTACATTGGCATGAACATCGCCACCAAAGCCAACGTCCGTACGGCGCAGGCCGCCCGCACCAGCCTGACCCAGGCCCTGAACGTATCGTTTACGGGTGGTTCGGTCATGGGTATCGGTGTGGCAGGACTGGCCGTGCTGGGCTTAGGAAGTCTGTTTATCCTTTTTTATACCACATACGTAACAGGTACGGGTGGTGCCTTCGGCGACGTGAATGGGCTGCCGATGGAGAAGGCACTTGAAGTACTGGCCGGTTTCTCGCTGGGTGCCGAGTCGATTGCCTTGTTTGCACGCGTGGGGGGCGGTATTTATACCAAAGCTGCCGACGTAGGCGCTGACCTGGTTGGTAAAGTTGAGGCTGGTATTCCGGAAGATGACCCGCGTAACCCGGCCACCATCGCCGACAACGTAGGCGACAACGTGGGCGACGTAGCGGGTATGGGTGCCGACCTGTTTGGTTCGTACGTGGCTACCATCCTGGCAACTATGGTACTGGGCCGCGAAATCCGCATTCCTGACAGCCAGAATATGCTGGGGCACGCACCCATCGTGCTGCCGCTGGTTATTGCGGGCCTGGGGCTGATTTTTTCGATCATCGCTACGTATTTCGTGCGCGTGAAAGACGATAGCGGCAGCGTTCAGGGGGCTTTAAACATGGGCAACTGGGGTTCGATCATCCTGACGATTGTGGCTTCGTATTTCCTGGTGACGACTATGTTACCTACCGGCACCCTCGAAATCCGTGGGGTTGAATTCGACCGGATGGATGTGTTCTACGCCATTTTCACGGGGTTGGTCGTCGGCGCACTGATGTCGACCATCACCGAATATTACACCGCTATGGGCCGGCGACCGGTGCTGTCGATCATTCGTCAGTCGGCAACGGGTGCCGCTACGAACATCATCGGCGGTTTGTCGGTGGGTATGGAATCGACCGTGCTGCCGATTCTGGTGCTGGCGGCTGGTATTTACACTTCCTACCATTTTGCGGGCTTGTATGGCGTCGCCATTTCGGCCGCGGGCATGATGGCCACGACGGCCATGCAGTTGGCCATCGACGCCTTCGGACCAATAGCCGACAATGCCGGTGGTATCGCCGAAATGAGCTACCTGCCTGAAGAGGTACGTGGCCGGACCGATATTCTCGATGCCGTGGGTAATACCACCGCAGCCACCGGTAAGGGATTTGCCATTGCTTCGGCCGCTCTGACGGCCCTGGCACTGTTTGCCGCTTTTGTCGGGATTTCGGGCATTACGGCCATCGATATTTACAAAGCCGACGTATTAGCCGGGTTATTTGTGGGGGCCATGATACCCTTCATCTTCTCGTCGCTGGCCATCGCGGCCGTTGGACGGGCGGCCATGAAAATGGTGGAAGAGGTACGTCGCCAGTTCCGCGAGATTCCGGGTATTCTGGAGGGAACAGGCAAGCCTGAATACGAGAAGTGCGTAGCCATTTCGACGCAGGCATCTATCCGCGAGATGGTGTTGCCGGGGGCGATTGCCTTATCCGTTCCGGTTATCGTAGGGTTCATCTTCGGTCCCGAGGTACTCGGTGGACTGCTGGCGGGTGTAACGGTATCGGGTGTGTTGATGGGTATCTTCCAGAACAACGCCGGTGGCGCCTGGGACAACGCCAAGAAGTCGTTTGAAAAGGGAGTGTTGATCAACGGTGAGACGTTCTACAAAAAATCGGAGCCGCACAAGGCGTCCGTAACGGGCGATACCGTCGGTGATCCATTTAAGGACACGTCGGGGCCGTCGATGAACATCCTTATCAAGCTCATGTCAATCGTGGCCCTGATCATTGCGCCGTACATCGCTGTGCCGTCGTCGGACGTTAAAAGCGGTACGGATACCCGTATTGAAGAGGTAGTGCCCCCGGCTGGTGCAGTTGAAGATTCGGAAGCTCCCGGCGACCGGTCAACAATCGACGAGCGCAGCGACGAAAACAGCGTCATGGACAGCGATAGCGCTCAATAGGTTATACTATTTAATCTAACGAGAAAAGCCAGCTCCTTTGGGCTGGCTTTTCTCGTATAACGAAGGCTGTCAGCGCGAGATGTAGGCGGAGTACAGGTTAGCCCGCCCGTAGCGTGAAGGTCGTTCATGAAGCTTCTGTGCCGACGCAAACCCCGCTTCTTCAAAGAGCCGCGACAGCGACCGGAAACTGCTGGGAAAAGGTACCCAGGGGTTCCCCTGATCGGTGTCGTACTCGATTATCAGAAAGCTGCCGGAGTCGGTAAGGTGCCGAACGGCTTTTTGTAGGAATGTGCGTTTATCGCTGACGTAATGCAGGGAGTTAGCCATCAGCAGCCCGTCAAGGGCACGGAACGGCCAGTCGTTCTGCACAAAATCAAGCCGAAGGGGGCGGATGGTCACAGGGCCGGTTTCCAGCGCTTTGGGCAAAATGGTTTCGTCAAGATCCACTGCATAAATGTGGCTCCCCGGCTGGAGAAAGCGCACCAGAGCCCTGGTGAAAAGACCGCTGCCGCACCCCAGATCAGCCCAGACTGATGCTCGGGACGTAATAAGCTGGTCGTGGCTGATGAGTTCAATCGCTTCGCTCAATTGCATAGCCTGTACGGTATAATCAGATACGTTTGTTAGTAAACAAAAAAGCCCTCCGGAAGGAGAGCTTTTTGTATCTATTAGTCTAATTACTGTGAACCTTACTTGCCCGAAACCTGGCCGCGGAGTGAACGCGGGATTTCGATGGATGCAACCGGGTTAGATCCTTGTTCCAGCATCTGGATGCCTTCTACCGGAATCTGGTTGACACGAATTGATTTACCCAGATCCAGATCTGACACGTTTACGTCGATGTAATCAGGGATTTTATCGACAGTGCCCTTTACACGCAGCTTCCGCACGCGCGTCACGAGCTTACCGCCTTTTTGCACACCCGGTGCGTTACCAACAATACGAACCGGAACGGCTACCTTAACCGGCTTATCGTCCGCTACCTGCAGGAAGTCAGCGTGCAACAGCACGTCGCTTACCGGGTGGAATTGAGTCTCCTGCAAAATGGCCCGGTACTGGTCACCTTCAATGTTCAGCGTGACTTCATACACATCGGGCGTGTACAGCAGTTCCCGGAACAGAATCATCGGAGCATAGAAATGCACCTGCTCCTGGCCACCGTACAATACGCACGGCACATTACCCTCGGCCCGAATCACCTGGGATTCCGTGCGGCCGAGATTCGCTCTTTTATACCCTACAATCTCGAGTTTTTTCATGGTAAAAATTAATTAGTGAATTAGCGAATGAGTGATGTAGTGAATGTTCCGAGCTAAGCATTCGCTAATTCGCTCATTCACTACAACACTCATTCAGTATCGAATAAACAATGAACTAATAGATTCGTGATCTCTGATGCGGCCGATGGCTTTGGCAAACAGTTCAGCCACCGACAGCACTCTGATTTTGGCGTTCGGCTGTTGCATCGGCAACGTATCCGCTACGACCAGTTCTTCCAGCACGGAGCCGGCAATGTTTTCGTGCGCTTTCCCCGACATGACCGGGTGCGTACACACCGCCCGAACGGACTTGGCTCCCTTTTCCATGATGATCTGGGCTGCCTTCGCCATCGTTCCGCCGGTGTCAATCAGGTCGTCAATCAGCACGACGTTAGCGCCTTCAACGTCCCCGATAACCTGCATTGACGCAATTTCGTTCGCTCGTTTGCGGTGTTTGTCACACAACACAATGTCGGCGTTAAAATGCTTGGCAAAGTTCCGGGCCCGGGCCGCACCTCCAACGTCCGGCGAGGCAATCACCAGGTTGTCGAGCTGCAGGCTCTTGATATAAGGTACAAAAACTGACGTTCCTTCCAGATGATCGACCGGGAAGTCGAAAAAGCCCTGAATCTGACCGGCGTGCAGGTCGATAGTCATCAACCGATCAGCCCCCGATGCCGACAGCAGATTGGCTACCAGCTTGGCGGCAATGGCAACCCGTGGCTTATCTTTCCGATCCTGCCGGGCGTATCCAAAGTAAGGAATAACAACGGTTACATAGTGCGCCGATGCCCGACGGGCCGCATCCACCATCAGCAACAGTTCCATCAGGTTGTCGCCGGGGGGGGGCGTGGATTGAATCAGGAACACGTCGCAGCCCCGAACTGATTCCTCAAAACTCGGCGACATCTCACCGTCGCTGAATCGTCGGCAAGTGTAGCCGCCTAAGTCCTTGCCATAATGATGTGCAATTTTTTCGGCTAAATAGGTGGACTGGGTGCCTGAAAAAATCTTTACCGGATTAAACGAAGCCATGTTGGCGGGTAAATTTCCCGCAAAGATACGGAAAAAACCGGTTCACGATTCACAGTTTTCGGTTTTCGGTGTGTGGTTTTCGGTGTCCGGTGTTCCCTTCTCCGAAGAATTGTCCGGCTGACATCTTTACCAAAAACCGAAAACCGAATACGGACAGCATAGCCGCCAGAACGCCGATGCCAGCACCCGCCAGCACATCGAGCGGGTAATGCGCACCGACGTAAATGCGGCTGTAAGAAACGATTAGCGCCCACAGATACGTCCATTTTAGCCAGGGGTGCTGTTTGCCCAGCAGCAACCACAGGCTTGTTGCGAGCGTGAAGGTGTTGGCCGCGTGCGACGAGGCAAAACCGTATTGCCCTCCGCACTCCAGCAGCGGATGGATCAGCGGCTGCAAGTCCGGTACGTGGCAGGGACGGAGCCGCAGGGTGAGGGGTTTCAGCAGGGCCGAGGCCGTCTGGTCGCTGATGACAACAGCCACGATCAGCGTGAGAATCAGTCCGATGGCTTGCCGACGGTATTGGTATACCAGCCAGCCGATCAGCAGTGCGTAGAACGGAAACCAGGTATTACGCTCCGTGGCCCAGACCATAATCGGATCGAGCCAGGGGGCGTAATGACCATTCAGCCACAAAAAAAGGTCGGTATCGAGTTGGTTAAGCGTTTCGCGCATGATAAGCGCAAAGGTAATACCTTACCGCTTTGGCTGAATCAGATCCCACAGATTGCCGTTTAAGCCGCTAAAACGGCCAGGGTCACATAATCTCCAACACGGTGTTGTGCTGCCTGAAAGCTTATACTGGCTTGCGTAACGGCTGCTCTGGTTACGGCTCAGATCCGGGCGTTACATGGGCACAATTAATACGTAAAGACTCTGTCGTTTTCGGCAGCTAGCTGGACCAACACGGTTGGCATAGCAAATTCAGCGGGCTTTCCCTGTAAGTCGGCGTCGGTTACGCCCCGTGCTTTGGCTGACATCCCCGAAACGTAAAACCGGCCGCCTGCTTTGACAATAGCCTCGTAATGTTCGCGGAGTTTACCCGTGCCAACTCCTTCTACCTTGTCGAGTTCAGCATTACGGAGTAAAGTGGCTGCATCGCCTGCTAGAAAGAGTGTAACGGCGTGGCCTTCGGCAAGGGCCGTTTTGGCGACCAAAAAGCCAAGAGCAGCGCGAGTAGGGTCGGTAGGCCCGCAGGTAATGTGAACGAGCATTTTCATCTTTTTAGACGTAGTTGTATTCTGTGCGAAGGAATAGTTAACTGTAAAGAGAAGAAAAAGCAGCGGTAACAGAAAAATACGCCGGTTGTTCATAGTATGGACAGTTTCAATACGTTACGTTTTGTATTACGCAAATAATGCCGATTAGCTTCTTTAACAAAGGACGTTGAGCAGGTTGAAGGCCATCTATTTACCGTAGTCCTGGCGCAGAAGAGGATAAGTATGGAAGGCTGTGCACCATAAGGCTTAAGCAATATCGCTCAAAACTACTAGTTCGGAAAGCGTGTTGATAGGGGGTTTCTCCCGTATTTTAGTAGCGAACATCCTATCAAGTACCCTGTGTTTACCGATCGATCGGTCAGCTCAAGACTGCTTTACCGTTATACAAATCAGGTCAGCTTGTGACAAGCAGGCTCTATTTCAATCGGGGTACTAGTTAGGGGCTGTTGGCAACAGATGCTTTCCTCTATCAGGATAAGCGTCATATACCAAGACTATTACTTTTCGGCCGGAATCCAAGATCTCAGTATGTTGAGTACCACTACGAACTGGCTCAATAATGAAGCCGATTCGCACTTTCAACCCGGTACAGGCAAAACAGCGCGTAGAGCGGGATGATGTGACACCTCAACTCAAGGCTTTGGCTGAATCAGATCCCACAGATTGCCGTACAGGTCGCTGAAAACGGCTACGGTTCCGTAGGATTCTTCAACGGGCCCGCGGACGATACGTACGTTATGCTCCTGAAGGCGCTGAAAATCCCGTCGGAGGTCATCGGTATGCAGAAAGAACGCCACCCGGCCCCCGGTCTGGTTACCAATCCGGCTCGTCTGATCGTCGCCAACTGCTTTAGCCAGCAGGAGGTTACAGCCGGTGTTCCCTTTCGGGGCTACGATGACCCAGCGCTTGGTGTCACTCAGGCGGGTGTCTTCCAGTACGTCGAAGTCCAAAACCCTGGTATAAAAGTCGATGGCTCTGTCGTAATCATCGACAACCAGGGTTACGTGGGCAATTCTCTGTTGCATCAAATCAGGGTTGGCCAGTTCTATTTTGTGATAAACATCCCGCATCGAAAGCTCATCGTCGCTCCTCGATTTGCTTGCAACTTACTGGGGGAGCTTAATTAAACCCCAATGTCTCGCGCACCCGGGCGATGGTCCGGCTTGCGATGGCACGGGCTTTTTCTTCGCCTGCCTGAAGCTCGGCTTCCAGGGCGTCGTTGTTGTCCATGTAGTAATTAAAGCGCTCCCGCTCAGTCGCAAACCGGTCGATGATCAACTCATACAACTCCTTTTTTGCGTGACCGTAGCCATAATTTCCCGCTTCGTATTTCCGGCGCATGTCGGCTACCTGTTCGTCGGACGCGATCAGTGAATACAATTGGAACGTAATGTCCTTGTCCGGATTCTTGGGTGCTTCGAGGGGTGTTGAATCAGATACGATTTTCTTGACCACTTTGTACAGCTCATTGGCTGGCAGGAAGATATCGACGTAGTTGTTGTACGACTTGCTCATCTTCTGACCATCAATGCCGGGAATAGTCATCAGTCGCTCATCGATGCGGGCTTCGGGCAGTACAAACACTTCTTCGCTGTACTGGTGATTAAACGAGCTGGCAATGTCGCGAGTCATTTCCAGGTGCTGCCGCTGATCCTTCCCGACCGGTACAATGTTAGCGTCGTAGAGTAGAATGTCGGCGGCCTGTAAGACCGGATAGGTAAATAAACCCGCCGAGGCTGATTGTTCGCCCAGTTTGGCAACTTTGTCTTTGTAGGAGGTGGCATTCTGGAGCATCGGAACCGGCGTGAAGCAGTCCAGATACCACGCTAATTCAGTATGCTCCGGCACCCGCGATTGCCGCCAGAACGTGTTTTTCTGCGTATCCAGCCCAAATGCCAGCCATGTTGCTGCCACGGCCCGGATGTACTCCCGGCGTGTTGGGCCGTCTTTCAGAGAGGTCAGTGAGTGGAGGTCGGCGATGAAAAGAAACGACTCGTTGTCAGGTTGTTTTGATAAGTCGATTGCGGGTTTGATTGCACCCAGGATATTGCCCAGATGAGGTCGTCCGCTGCTTTGAATACCGGTTAAGATTCGTGCCATGAAATGAAGGAGGAAAGGGAGGAGGGGGAGAAAAGGGAGGAGGGGAGGAAAGGGAATTTGACATACCCCTTGTTCCCTCTCCTCCCTTTTCTCCCCCTCCTTCTTATTATTTATTTTGCGCTTCAACCACCGCAATAGCCACCATGTTGACGATTTCGCGCTCCGATGAACCTAATTGCAACACGTGAACCGGCTTGCGGATACCGAGGAGAATAGGGCCAATGGCGTCGAAACCGGCGGCTTCTGACATCAGGTTGTAAGCAATGTTGGAGGCCGACAGATTCGGAAAAATGAGGGTGTTGGCACCGTCGTCGACCAGTTTGCTGAATGGGTGATTTTGCCGCAGCAGCTCCGTATTGAACGCCAGGTGCGCCTGAATTTCGCCGTCGACGATCATATCCGGGTGCTTCTTTTCCAGAATTTCAACGGCCCGGTTCATCTTCTGCGCGTCTTCGCCTTTGGCACTGCCGAAGTTGGAGTATGTGACCAGCGCGATGCGGGGCTTAATGTTGAACCGCTCCACGGCCCGGGCCGTCAGTTCGGTGATCTCAACTATTTCCTCGGCCGTCGGGTTGAAGTTAACCGTCGTGTCGGAGAAGAACAGCGGCCCCCGTTTGGTCAGCAGGATGTACATCCCGGCCACTTTCTGCACCCCGTGTTCCTTACCGATAATCTGGAGCGACGGCCGGATCGTGTCCGGATAACTACGCGTGAGACCCGAAATAAGCGCATCAGCCTCGCCGGTTTCGACCATCATGGCGCCGAAGTAATTCCGGAAGTACATCTGTTTGCGGGCTTCCGTCGCGTTGACACCTTTCCGCTTACGCTTGTCGAAATACATGTCGGCAAATCGCTCAATCAGCACATCCTGCTCCGGCGACCGCGGGTCGATAATAGGAATATCCCCCATATCGAGGTTGTTCTGCGTAATGATCTGCCGGATGGTATTCGTTTGACCGAGCAGAATCGGGAAGGCAATCCCCTCGTCGCGGACCTGCTGAGCGGCTTTTAACACCTTCAGGTTTTCGGCATCGGCAAACACAACCCGCTTCGGGTTCGTCTTGGCCTTATTAATGATCACCCGCGAAATCTGGTTATCCTGGCCCAGACGCCGGGCGAGTTGTTGCTCGTAGGCGTCCCAGTCGGAGATCGGTTGTTTGGCAACGCCCGAATCTATAGCGGCCTGGGCCACGGCCGGGGCTACGGTCGTCAGCAGGCGCGGGTCAACGGGTTTGGGGATAATATAGTCACGACCGAACATCAGACTATCCTGACCGTAGGCCAGGTGAACGATGTCGGGAACGGGTTTCTTGGCCAGGTCAGCCAGGGCGTGAACAGCCGCCAGCTTCATTTCTTCGTTAATCTCGGTGGCCCGAACATCCAGTGCACCCCGGAAGATGTAAGGGAAACCCAGTACGTTGTTCACCTGGTTGGGGTAGTCGGAGCGGCCGGTTGCCATGATAATATCCGGTCGGGCGGCCGTTGCATCTTCGTAGCTGATTTCGGGGGTCGGGTTGGCCATAGCGAACACAATGGGGTGTTCGGCCATCGAACGGACCATATCCTGGCTCACTACGTTCCCTTTCGACAGACCGATAAATACGTCGGCCCCGACAAAGGCTTCTTCAAGTGTTTTTAGATCGCGGGTGGTCGCAAACATCCGCTTCCGATCATCAAGATCGGTGCGGTCGGCGCGGATAACGCCTTTACTGTCGCACATGACCACATTTTCGATTCGGGCACCCAGTGCTACGTAGAGTTTCGTGCAGGAAATAGCGGAAGCTCCCGCGCCGTTCACCACGATTTTAACGTCCTCAATACGTTTATCGACCAGTTCGAGGGCGTTCAGCAGGGCGGCCGCGCTGATGATGGCCGTACCGTGCTGGTCGTCGTGCATGACCGGGATGTTGAGTTCACGCTTCAGTCGCTCCTCAATCTCGAAACATTCCGGAGCTTTGATGTCCTCCAGATTCACCCCTCCGAACGTCGGCTCCAGAATCTTGACGGTCCGGACAAATTCGTCGACGTCTTTGGTGTTGAGTTCAATATCAAATACGTCAATATCGGCGTAGATTTTAAAGAGCAGGCCCTTTCCTTCCATCACTGGCTTACCGGCTTCAGGACCGATATCGCCCAGGCCCAGTACGGCGGTTCCGTTGCTGATAACGGCCACCAGATTGCCTTTGGTCGTGTATTTGTACACGTCTTCGGGATTGGCTTCAATGGCCAGACAGGGTTCGGCCACGCCGGGGGAATAGGCCAGCGTCAGGTCGCGCTGTGTACTGTATTCCTTGGATGGAATTACCTCCAGTTTTCCAGGACGGCCTTTTGCGTGGTATTCGAGGGCGTCTTCGCGTCGGATTTTTTGCTGCATATGAAGATGGTTGATGAGTTAGGCGGCCGAAGCCGTCGTCGCCCGGCAATAATGCGTTGGGCGGTGGTTTGTTGTACAAGGGTTTTGGTGCGCGAATGTACTAAAAACAGGAAGAAGTCGCTCGATATTGAGGGTCGGCCTTTAGCACTTACTTACCGGGAGGGCGCGGTATGGCTGCTGAATGCCCTCAGAAACAGCTTGCGTATACATCAGTAAACGCTTCGGGTGAGCTACCCTACGCTTCGGTAAGGGGCAGAGTCGGCTGAGTCTGATTCGCCCCGACGTTCGTCTGGTCGTGCGATAGGTTTGTGGTGTCTTCCAAACCAGAAAACGACCAGATGAAAAAGTGGATCGCTGTTTTAATTGGGCTGCTGGTGGCTGGTGGCGCCATTGCGCTGCTGATGAGTAGCCGCCGAAAGCAGGAAGCCCAGCTCCAGCTTGCCCGCCAGCCACTCGCCACCACGGTGGCCGTTGCCCGGGTTCAGCAACGAACGTTTACCGAGCCTGTCGAGTACATTGGCAAGACCGAAGCCTGGCGCGAGGTGCAGATGACGGCCACTACCCAGGGGGTTATTCGGGAGCTGTATGCGCACCTTAACGGTCCCGTCCGTCAGGATCAGCCCATCGCGCGGGTCGATGCCGAACTGACCGAAATCGCCCTGCAGGCGGCCGAAGCGGCCTGGCGAAAGGCGCAGGTGGATCTGGTCCGGTACGAAACTCTTCACCGCGAAAATAACGTACCGGCCGTCGACCTGGAAAACGCCCGGCTGCAAGCGAGAAACGCCGAGAGTCAGTTGCTGACGCTCAAAAAACAACTGCGTGATGCCATCGTCAAATCTCCCATCGGTGGCACCGTTACGGAGAAAAACGTGGAGAAAGGAATGTTTATCAGCCCCGGTACTCCGTTGATGACCATTACGGACGTATCGGCGGTGAAGCTGGTCGTAACCGTACCGGAGGCTGATCTGGCCCAGTTCTGGCCGGGTCGGCGCGTACCCGTAACGTTCGAAGCGTACCCCAATCAATCGTTTAACGGGACCGTGCATCAGATCCGGCTGAAGGGAGGGGAGGTTGGCCGGTTTCCGGTCGAGATCAGGGTGGCTAACGGCGCGCAACGCCATCCGCTGCGGGTAGGTATGACGGCCCACGTTACGGTAACGGCCGCACAACCCACGACGGCGCTGAGCATACCACGTACCGCGCTAATCCCGCAGAGCCGCCAGCCGGCGGTGTATCTCTTTCGCAACGGACGAATAGCGCAGCGGCCGGTGAAAACGGAGCGAACCGTAGGTGAATACGTCCTCGTGGGTGAGGGGCTTCAACCAGGCGATAGCGTAGTGGTCAGCGGAACGAGCGAATTGCGTAATGGGCAGTTTGTGCAGGTTGCCCGGAATGATTTTGGGCAATCAGAAATAAATCAGAATAAAACCGGACTAACCCAACCGAAATCGCTATGAAACTGGCGCAGCTCGCCATTAACCGGCCCATTCTCATCATTGTCCTGTTTTTAGTGCTGGGTATTCTGGGCGCTTTTTCCTACACCCAGCTTCGGTATGAACTGCTGCCGGATATTTCAACGCCCTTTGTTACGGTAACTACGTTTTATCCGGGTGCATCGCCGGCCGAGGTGGAAAACGGCCTGACTAAACCCGTTGAAGACGCTGTATCGACTGCGGATCGGATCAAACGAATTACCTCCCAATCGCTGGAAAACGCATCGCTCATTCAGGTTGAGTTTCGGCAGGGCTCCGACCACGACCGGGCGTTGCAGGAAGTCCAGCGCCGGGTCAACGAGATCGTGGCTACGCTGCCTGCCGACAGTAAAACGCCCGTTGTGGCTAAATACTCGCTGTCAGATTTGCCGGTGTTGCGGATTGCGGCTACCAGTCAACTGCCGGATCAGGCGTTCGGTACGTTACTGAAAACGCAGCTTAAGCCCCGAATTGCTCAAACGCCCGGCGTCGGTCAGGTAACCTTCGTGGGATTGCCCGATACCGAAGTCCGCGTGGCACTGGACGCTGCCCGGCTTAAATCCTTGAATCTGTCCGTATTGCAAGTGGTGAACGCCATCCGGGCCTCCAACCTGAACGTGCCGGCGGGCGAGATTAAAGATACGGACGCGGCATACTCGGTGCGGGTTGTCGGTAAGACCGATGCCCTCGATCAACTGCGCAACATCGTGGTGTTCACCGACCGGTCAGGAGCTAACATCCGGCTTGGCGAAGTGGCTACCATTCAGACCGCTCGCAAGGCCATTGAAAACATCAACCGCTTCAACCGCAAGGCGACGGTGGGACTACTCGTGACAAAGCAATCCGGGGCCAACAACGTCGAGGTGAGCCAGGCCGTACGAAACCTGCTGAGCCAGTTTGAGACCGAATACAAGTCGACGGGGCTGTCGTTTGCCATCGCCCAGGATGCGTCGGAGTTTACCCTGGCCGCAGCCGAAGCCGTCAACCACGACCTGGTGCTGGCGGTGCTGCTGGTGGCTCTGGTCATGTTCGTGTTCCTGCACAGTCTGCGGTCGTCGCTGATTGTGATGGTGGCTATTCCGGCGTCGCTGTTGTCGACGTTCGTGGTCATGAACCTGCTCGGGTTCTCACTCAACCTGCTGACGTTGCTGGCCTTGTCGCTGGTGATTGGCATACTGGTCGACGACTCCATTGTGGTGCTCGAAAGCATCTACCAGCAACTGGAACGCGGGAAAGACAAACGGACTGCGGCCCTGGATGGACGTACTGACATCGGCTTTGCTGCCATTGCCATTACGTTGGTCGACGTCGTCGTGTTCGTGCCCTTGTCCATCGCGCCAGGCCTGATCGGGGATCTGATGCGGGAATTCTCGCTGGTCGTGGTGAGTTCAACCCTGTTCAGCCTGCTGGTGTCGTTCACGCTGACGCCCATGATTGCGTCCCGCTTTGGCCAGCTTGAGCATCTCAGCAACAAGACCTTGATGGGGCGTTTCGGTTTGTGGTTCGAGCGGGGGTTCGACCGGCTTGCGGCTGTCTACCAGGACGTACTGGCCTGGGCGCTTGGGCACCGGAAAACAACGGCCTTGCTGGCGGGTGGTCTGTTTGTGGCTTCACTGACGTTGCCGTCCATGGGGTTCATCGGGGCTGAATTTACGCCCCCGACCGATAAAGGCGAGGTCAGCATTACGTTGCAGTTTGCAGAAGGGCAGAAGCTGGCGCAGACCGATGCGCTGGCCCGGCAGTTTGAGCAGACGCTGTACCAGATGCCTGAAGTCCGGCGGGTGTTTACCAACGTGGGGTCCAACCCCGACAGCTTCGGGCTTACGTCGGGGAGCAACAGCGTGGAGTTCTCGGTGACGTTTTCGCCTAAAAACGAGCGGACCAAAGACCTGGTAACGCTGACGCAGGAAGTAAAACAGCGGGCGGCTCAGCTCCCCGGCGTTCGCATCAAGGCGTACCCGATTGGTATTCTGGGGGCCGATGGGTCAACACCCATCATGCTGATTGTCAGCGGAGCCGATCGCGAGAACGTACGCAGTGAAGCCACGCGGATTGCCGACGCCATGCGGGCGATACCCGGAACGGCCGATGTGCGATTCTCCGGGCAGATGCGAAAACCCGAAGTGCAGATCGACGTCGACCGGGAAAAACTGGCTCGCTACGGCCTGACAACCGAAGAGGCTGGCTCGGCCATCCGGACGGCGTTGGCCGGGTTCGATGACCTGACGATTCAGCCGAAAGACGGGAGCGGACTGGCCGGCGATCAGTCGGTAACCATGCGGATTCAATACGCGGAATCGTTCCGAAATCGCACGGAGCAACTCGGTCGGCTGTCGTTGCTGAACGCCGAGGGCCAACTGGTGGAACTCCGGCAGGTGGCCGACATCCGCGAAACGTTCAATCCGGCCGTGCTGGAACGGAAAGACCGGAACAACGCCGTCACCGTAACGGCCCAGGCAGTCGGTCGGCCCGTCGGCGACATCGGCGTCGACATTCAGCAGGCCGTTGCCAAACTAGGTATTGATCCGTCGGTACGGATCGTATACGGTGGCGATCTTGAGTTGCAGGACGATTCGTTTGGTAAGCTGGGTCTGGCCTTCGGGGCGGCTATTCTGTTCATGTACCTCATCATGGTGGCCCTCTACAACTCCTGGCTGTATCCGTTCGTGGTGTTGTTCTCGATCCCGATGGCCATTGTAGGCGCATTGTTCGCGCTGGCATTCACCATGAACTCGCTGAACATCTTCACCATTCTGGGACTCATCATGATGCTCGGACTGGTGGCCAAAAACGCGATTCTACTGGTCGATCGGGCGAATCAGAACCGGGAGCAGGGGCAACCGCTCGTCGATGCACTCCTCGAAGCGGGGCAGAACCGGCTTCGTCCGATCCTGATGACGACGCTGGCGATGGTGGTTGGTATGTTGCCCATCGCCCTGGCGACCGGGCCGGGTGCCGAATTGAAAAGCGGATTGGCCTGGGCCCTGGTAGGAGGCCTGTCGAGCTCGATGCTCCTGACGCTCGTCTTTGTGCCGACGGTGTATATGGACTTCACCCGGCTGCTGGAGTGGGTGAACCGGCGTGGGGCGAAGGGCCTGGGGCAGGGGGCTACGGGCTCGGGGGTAGGGACTAAGACCGTTTCTGCCGCGATAGTTTTGATCGTTCTCAGTACATGTACGCTGAACGCACAACCTGCCACCCCCGGCCCCCAGCCCCCTGCCCTTACCCCCCTCCCCATCGCCCCACGCCCACTATCTCTACAGCAGGCTGCTGATCTGGTGCGGGCGCAGAATGGCGACGTTCGGGTGGCAAAGATGGACATCGAGAAAGCGGATGTTCGGCTGGAAGAGGTGAAACGCTCCTGGTGGCCGACCCTGAACGGCGTTGGGCAATACACCTACAATATCAAACCGCCCGTGTTTTTCTTCCCGGCTTTTTCCATCGATCCGGCAACGGGTAGCTTTTCCATCGACGAAAACCGACTCCAGCCCGTTCAGGCGGCCTTACGTCACGGCTACTCCGGGGCCGTAAATCTGGCCATGCCCCTGGTACAGCCCGATCTGCGTATCGGCAGGAAACAGGCTGCTACGGCCCGGCAGGTTGCCAGCGAGAGTCTACGGGCCGTGACAGCCCGGCAGGTGACGGAGGTGAAAAAACAATACCTGAACGTACTGCTGGCCGAAGAACAGCGCCGACTGGCCCTCAGGGGTATTCATCGGGCGCAGGAAGCGTTGCGCGAAGCCCGAAACCTGTATCGGGTTCAACTGGCTACGGATGCCGATACGTTGCGGGCGTTCGTTGAGGTAGAGAACCAGCGACCCAATCTGTCGAAGCTCGAGCGGACGATCCGGCTGCTCAGGAATCAGCTCAGTACGTTGCTTGGACTGAAACCCGATACGGAGCTGGTACTGACCGATTCGCTGGTGTACCGACCCGATGCGGTTGCGGGCGAAGCCATAACAATAGGTCGGGCCTGGAACCAACGGCCCGAACTGCGGCAACTGGCGCTCAATCTGGAGCAAAGTCAGCAGCAGGAGCAGCTTGACCGTACCCGGCGATTACCGACGCTCTCTCTCTTCGGCCAGGTGAGCACCCAGGCGCAGTTGAACGATTTCCGGTTTCAGAACAGTCGCTGGCCGCTGGTACTGTACGCCGGGCTGCAACTAAACATTCCGCTGTTCAACTCGACGAATGCGCTGAAGATTCAGCAGGCCCGGATTGCGTACTGGCAGGGGCAGGAGCAACTACGCTACAACAAAGAGCTGGTTGCCAATGAGGTCCGTTCCAGTTTGTACGCAGTCGACGAGGCCCGGGAGCGTATTAAAACGCAGGATGGAGTGATTCGGGCGGTCGAACGGAGTTACGGGCTTTTCCAAAGCCGCTACCGGCAGGGGCTGACCCGGTTCAGCGACCTGACCGATGCCGAACTGGCCTTTCGGCAGGCCCAGAGCAACCGGCTACAGGCCGTGTATGATTATCTGGTCGCTCAGCTCGACCTGGAGCGGGCGATCGGTGTGGAATGAACCGACCAACAGCAACCCGGTCTGTTCTGTCGGTGCAAACCGGGTTGCTTCGGTAGTCATACGGGCAATGTCGTCTCGGCTAAGTCGTGTGGCGTTTTAGGTCGCCCTACGGCTGCTTCAGGCAGTTTTCTTAGGTCATGTACTATTGGCCGATCTACTTTTGGACACAATTTCACCAGTTCACTCTGTAAGTATATGAATCACTGGTTAGATCACTTCTCGCCCCAGACAGCTCGTAAAGTTGGCATTGCGCTGTTGATTTTGTCGTTTCTAACCTGGCCGATGGCCCTGGTTGTTCCCTTTGTTCCGCTGCCCGTTTCAGACGTCTTTAAAGCCGGTGCCATTGCGGCCTTCCTGATGTTTGGCGAAGTCACATTCGCGAGTTCATTGCTGCTGCTCGGTCGTAATTTTCTGAAAGAGGTGATGGCGTTCGTTAAGGTTACCGGCTCACAATCAGCTACTTTTTTTATGGGTGCCGGGTTCGTTGTCTGGTTGTTGGCTACTATCTTCGTACGACTGGCCGGGCAGTACATTTTTGTGCCGGGCGATACGGGGCTAATCGTTCTGGCGTTCGCCGGGCTGACTGTGCTGATGCCGTTGCTCCTGTATCCGTTGTACCGGTTCAAAAACGTGGACGAAGACGAGCAGGTGAAGGCAGCCGTGTTGTTTGCCCTGCCCGGTATGGTGCTGGATGCCGGAACGGTGCTGTTTTTTCAGGATGTATATCCAAACCTGTCGCCGGATGCCAGCGTCTTGTTTGCGGCCTGGCTTTTCTGGGGCTACGCCGTTGGTCTGCTGACCGGTTTTGTGCGCAAACAAGAGCTCTGGTAGCGAGTAATGAGTTGCTTAAACTGACGAAGACGCCGTGGTTTCTCCGTTTAGAAAGTGGTTTCGGGTAGTTGGTACGCCCATAATGGGCCTGCTCATCTATTTGATCGTTTACTACGTCGACCCCAAATCCTTCGAAGTGCCGCCGTACGTAGGAACGGGTGCCTGGAAAGCGTATTGCTTCGACATTTGTTCGTGCCTGATTGGTGCGTACATTCTCTCGGAGCTGAGTCTGTGGAGCACTGATCAGCTTAACCGCATTCTGCCCTGGGAAGACCGGCCGCTGCTGCGGTTCATGGTTCAACTGATCACCCTGATTATTGACAGCGTCGTTGTTATTGGCGGAATCGTGTGGGTGATTATCCTGATCGAAGAACCTGACTATCGCTTCACGGAGGCCGACTGGCTGAGCATCCGGCAAACCTTTGCGTTTGGTAGCCTGATGGCCTTGTTTATCAATGCTCTCCAAACCGGCGAGTACTTCTTTACGCGTTGGCGCACATCGATGCTGGAAGCCGAACGGCTCAAACGGGAGTCTGTCGAAGCCCGGTTTGAAGCCCTCAAAGGGCAGCTCGACCCCCATTTTCTGTTCAACAATCTGAACACACTGAGCTACATCGTCGAGGAAAATCCGCGCCGGGCGGTAGCCTTCATCGAAAGTCTGTCGCTTGTCTATCGCTACGTATTGCAGAACCGCGACAAAACGCTGGTGCCCTTACGGGACGAACTTAAACTGGCCGAAGCGTATCTGTTCCTGCTGAAAAATCGCTTTGAAGAAGGCTTACAAGTAACTATCGACGTACCGGATTGCGACCGGGACCGGCTTATCCCCCCCATGACGTTGCAACTGCTCCTGGAAAACGCCGTTAAGCACAACGTAGTGAACGAACAGCACCCTCTCCACATTACGCTGACCTGCAATGAATCAGGGGAGCTGGTGGTGCAGAATTCCCTCCACCGGCGGCAGCATGTTGAAGCCGGTACGGGTATTGGGCTCCAGAATATCCGGCATCGTTACGAACTCCTCATTAACAAACAACCCGCCGTGGTCGAGAACGGCCAGTCGTTTACGGTGCGGTTGCCCTTGATTGGAACATGAACGCGCTCATCATCGAAGACGAAATACCGGCTGCCCGCCGACTGACCCGCCTGTTGCAGGATGTTGACGACACCATTGAGGTAACGGGTATTGTGGACAGCATCAGCCAGGCCGTTGAGCGACTAGGCCGGGAAACCAACCTGGACGTAATATTCAGCGATATTCACCTGTCCGACGGGTTAAGTTTTGAGGTCTTCCGGCAGGTCGAACCGCCGTGCCCGATCATCTTCACGACGGCCTACGACGAATACGCCATCCAGGCGTTTAAGCTGAATAGCATCGACTACCTGCTGAAACCCATCGTGGCCGACGAACTGGAACAGGCCCTGCTGAAATTCCGGAAGGGACGTAGCGGTCGGGGGGGGATGCCGGTTACGCTGCCCAATATTGAGCAGTTGATCAGCACCCTGAATCAGCATCAGTCCTCGTTTCGACAGCGGTTTCTGGTGAGCTATAAGGATAGTTTTCTGCCCATTGTGGCCAATGAAGTGGCTTATTTCTACTCGGAAAACAAAGTAACCCGATTGGTGCGGCTCGATGGAAAGTGGTTTCCCCTGCCCGAAACGCTCGAAGAACTGGCCGAGCAGCTTGATCCAAAGCACTTTTTTCGGGCTAATCGGCAGTTTATCCTGAATCTGCACAGCATTCAGGCTATTCACAAACATTTTAACGGGAAGCTGAAACTGGTCTTAGCCCCCGAACCGGCCGAAGAGGTGATGGTCAGTCGCGAACGAGCCGAAGAATTCAAAGCCTGGCTGAATCAATAAGTTTCAGGTTTCAGGAAAGATCATGCCTGATTACCCTGAAACCTGAAACTGAAAACGTAAAACCGAAAACCAACTAATGTTTGGGCGTTTTCTGGGTCATCAGGCCGGCGCCCAGGGCGAATGCTCCCAGCAGTACGTGTGGCAGATACGTTTTTTTCGCAAAGCCAAACAGCCAGGGCGAGGCCGCCAACAGCGCTCCTTCGGCTACGTCTAAGGTCAGGTGCGTAGTCATCGGTAGCTTTCGAACGGCCCCGAGTTCATAGTCGGTAAAGAGCGAGGAACCGAGCGCAGCACCACCGGCCGCTAATGGGACCCACTTAGCTGCGGGTTTATCAGCAAAGCCAAACAACCAGGGAGATGCCATAAACAGACCACCGCTGACGTAGTCGAGAATACCGTGTATTTTCGTTGGGATGAATCGCATATTCATAACCTATTGAGAAGTTTATCTGGTTAGTAGGCAAAAAGCCAGCCCATCGACTGGCTTTTTGCACTGATTGACTTACGCAGGATACGACAGTTAACGTGAGTTGCCGCTGCCCGATAGCTGGCTAAGCTCGTCACGCGACACCTGTAAGTGCGTTTTAACCAGGGGATGAGCCGCTTTGGCCAGATTTTTCAAGCTCTGATCCTTAGCGCTCGATTCCACTTTCGACATCACCTGGTCGAGTTTCTCGTGGCCGTTCACCCCGCTTTGTTGAACGTACTGACGGTCAAACTCCGCCCCCGACAGTCCCTGCATTTTCGTCAGCATAGCCTGCGCTTCGGCATCGGGCGTCGTAGGCAGCGAAACGCCTTTGGCCGAGGCAATCTCTTTCAGTTTGGCCGATAACCCCGTTTGTTCATCCACTTCGGCCTGCGCCAGCTTCCGAACGTCTTCGCTGCTGGCTTTATCAACCGCAAGCTGGCTAACCTGAAGCTGCATCATTCCGCCCATAGCAACCTGCTTCATCAAGTCCTGGTCGGCCTGCGAAAGCGGAGCATTGGTGGCGTTAACGGCCGCAACCGCCTGAGCGCCCTGCTGGTTTTTTTGGTCAAATTCAGACAGGCTGTACTTACCGATGGACGTAGTGCCGCCGGAACGCATGGCACTGTTTTGCTGGGCAAACGAAACGCCGGTGACGGATAGGGCGAGCAATGCCCCGAGTGTGATTGTGCTGGTTTTCATAGCGTTGTTTTTTGCATAAAGTGTAAAATGCAGAAATGTAACTGACTATATAGACTTAGTGTTTTATTTAAGTCGTAAAAGGGCTTTTCCGCTGTAAATTTTGTTGCTGACCGGTTCCGAAAAACGCGTAACCTGAACCTGGCTGGAGCAAATGCTCTACATTGGTCGTAGTCAAGTAGAGCTTGTGGGGCCTACTCTTTTATAGGCGTTGCCGCCCGGTCGACTGCAAAAAACGCCGATTAGGCAACAAGCCGCCATTCTTTTGAGTTGAATCCGTATGCAAGCTACAAGCCAGCCACAACGCACCAAAAGCCGGGGAAACGGCCCTGATTCGTTTGAATCGCCGGATTTTTATCAAGTGGATGACCTGCTCACTGCCGAACACAAACTGGTACGGTCGTCGATGCGCACTTTTGTCAAACGCGAAATTTCGCCCATTATCGAGGAGTATGCTCAGCGGGCAGAGTTTCCGGCGCAACTGGTGCCCAAATTCGGGCAGATCGGGGCGTTTGGGCCAACCTTACCTGTTGAGTATGGTGGAGGAAATCTGGATTATATTTCCTACGGCCTGATGATGCAGGAGATCGAGCGGGGCGATTCGGGGATGCGCTCGACCGTATCGGTGCAAAGTTCGCTGGTGATGTATCCTATTTTCTGGTACGGTTCGGAGGAGCAGAAACGCCGGTTTTTGCCTCAACTGGCCAAAGGCGAGCTGATTGGCTGCTTCGGCCTGACCGAAGCTAACCACGGCTCCAATCCCGGGGGTATGGAAACGGGGTTTATCGAGCGTAGTGATTACTTTTTGCTCAACGGCTCGAAGATGTGGATCACTCACGCGCCCATCGCCGATATTGCTATCGTGTGGGCCAAAAATGAACAGGGAAAAATCCGGGGCCTGATTGTGGAGCGGGGCATGGAAGGCTTCAGCACCGCCAAAATTGAACAGAAGTGGTCGTTGCGGGCCAGCGCCACCGGTGAGTTGATTTTCCAGGACGTAAAAGTGCCGAAGGAAAACCTGCTGCCCGAAGCATTTGGGTTGAAGAGCGCTTTATCTTGCCTTGATCAGGCTCGTTACGGCATCGCCTGGGGGGCGCTCGGAGCGGCCATGGACTGTTACGAAACGGCGCGTCGCTACGCGCTGGAGCGGATTCAGTTCGATAAGCCGATTGCCTCTTACCAACTGGTGCAGAAGAAACTGGCCGAAATGCTGACCGATATTACGCTCGCTCAGCTACTGTGCTGGCGGCTCGGAACGCTCAAAAACGAAGACAAAGCTACTTCGGCGCAAATCTCAATGGCCAAACGAAACAACGTAGAGGTAGCTTTGCGGGTCGCCCGCGAAGCCCGTCAGGTACTCGGGGGCATGGGCATTACCGGCGATTACCCCATTATGCGCCATCTGATGAACCTCGAATCGGTGGTTACGTACGAAGGTACGCACGACATCCATCTGCTGATTCTGGGGCAGGATATTACCGGCATTCCGGCGTTTAAGTAGCAGATCGGTCGTCGGCTAGGTGCCAGGCTGGTTCGCCCAGGTAATGATCGCGCAGTTCGGCGGCTAGTTCCTGCATCATCGTTTGGAGCGATTCGGGACTTTCGACCGTTACGGAATCACCGTAGGAAATCAGCCAGCGGCTGAGTCCCTGCAAATACGGCGTCCGAAAATGCATCCGAACCGTATCGCCCAGGTCTTCTTCGGCGTAGAATCCGAAGTTGTAGCGGTGTTCCTGAATGAACCGGGCGGCTTTCTTGCGGAACAGCACCGTCGCTTCTTTGGGCTTCGGCTGGGTGGTGGCAATGCGGTCGAGGTATTCCTGCAGCGATAGCCGTTCCTGCCGCGTGAATCGCTGGCTGGTATTCGTTAGCTGCCGGATGCGATCCACCCGAAAATCGCGGTAATCGTGGCGGCTTCTGCAGAAAGCGATCAGATGCCAGCCCGAGCCGTAGTGATACAGGCCGAGGGGCTCCACCTGCCGCTGCGAAACAACATCGTTGTAGTTGGAATGATAATCGATCAGCAAAACGTACTGATCAACCACGGCCTGTTGGAGTTGGGTTAGCAACTCAGTAGCGTAGGGTAATTGGGTTAACGGGCCGGATACGTCGAGGTGCGGTTCCAGATCGGCAATGTGTTCCTGGTCCACCCGCTTCAGCACCGACTTGATTTTGTATAACGCCGACTCAAATTCCGCCCGCACCGACTGATCCGTCCACTTCTGAATCAGCTTAGCGCCGAACAGCAACGCGCTGACTTCGGCCTTTGTGAACATAACCGGCGGCAGGTGATAACCTTCCAGAAAATAGCCAACACCGGCTTCGGCACCGATAGGTACACCCGCTTCTTCCAGCGCCCTGACGTCGCGGTAGACGGTCCGCAGGCTTATATTAAAGCGATCGGCCAGTTCCTGCGCCCGGACAACCCGTTTGGTTTGCAGGTGAATCAGGATGGCGGTTAAGCGGTCGATGCGGTTCATGAGTCGGTTTGAGGGTTGAGTAAATAAAGGCTACCGTAGCTTTTCAACGGCTTTCTTCATGTCCTGATACTGTCGTTTCTTTTGCAGCACCCGGGGAGCGGCCACGCGCTCGCGGCAGTCGAAAATGCCGCAGCGTTCGCAGGCTTCATTAACGACCCGGAATGGAATGGCCTCGCTGGGAGTTTGCAGAAAACGAAGTTTACGTTTCAACGTGTCATTCACAGCAAAACACATAGACACGCTCATGTTCTGGCGGGCCACGGTGGGCTGATTCTGCGGCTGGAACGGATGCGCCACCGAAATAATCAGATACGTCTGCCCCGAATCAGCGTACTGGGATAGTTGCACCCGGCACAGTGCCCCCTCAAACTGCTTCTGATTTTGCAGGAACGTCAGCTCCTGCAGGCTGGTCAGAGCGACCCAGCGCCGGCAGAAATGCTCATCAACCATACCCCGGGGACCCTGCTGACGCGACAGATGCATCTCTTTGGTCAGGTCGAACCGACTCTGGCCCGCTACGTTGTTGAAGCGGTAAAAAAACAACTGATCGATGCCGAAGTGGCTGGGTAACAGGTTGCTGAGTCGATAGAAAAACTGCTCGGGTGTAGCTCCGAAGTCGGTGATAAGCTGTAAAAAAGCGTCGCTGCTCCACGTCTCCTGTCCGAATAGCTCGTTGAGCCGGGCTATCAGGGCATCCCGCTGAATCAGAATGGCACTGGCAAAATAAGAGGCCTTGTAGTTGTTCAGAATCTGCTCAAACGATTCGGCTTCCACCCACGAGTACGTCATTGGCCGACTCTTCAGAGCCAGGTACTGGAAGCCTACTTCCCGCGCCAGGGTAAAGAGCCGTTGCTGCGCTGAAAGGCCAGCGTTTAGGTAGAGGGTCCGGCTTTCCGGGCGAAAGATCGACCGTAGCAAGTCCAGATCGGGTTGGGTGAGCGGGTCAAAATAGGCCAGCCGGATGTCGTAGCGGGTTTTGAGCAGGTTCGTCAGCAGGGCTTCAGTAACGGGTTGCTGCTGGGTCGTAAATTCGGCCAGAAAGCGGTCGGCTTCGGCTTCGATGTCGGGAAAATAATTATCGTGCATCTCCTGGTACGACCGGAGCATAGCCAGGTACAGCCGCTCGACGCTCATGTTGTAGCTCAGCGCAATATCCATGAACGTCCGGATCATGGCGCTGACCTTGGCCGGGGCTTCGGCCAGCAGTTCGAGCAGATCCGATGGGTCAATGCCGAAGAGTTCGAGCGGTACTTCGGTCAGGAACTTCGAGCGCAGCAGGTCCGAAATCGGCTCGAGTTTCTTGTTGAGTTTCAATGATACCAGCGTGTCGTAATCGACCTCGATGGCGTTGGCCAGCGCCGAGATTTTGTCGGCTTTTGGGTACTTGCGTCCCTTCTCGATCTCGTTTAGGTACGACACGGACAAGCCCGACTGCTGGGCCAGTTCGCTGAGGGAGACCCCTTTGTCGAGACGGAGTTGGCGCAGTTTAAGGCCAAAAAGCAGGCGAATATGATCGGCAGGAAGGTTCACGTTTAGTGTAAGCGTTCGTCAATGAAAATGAAAGCTAACAAAAAAGCCTCGTCAGAACAAGGTTGACAAGGCTTTTGAAAAACAGTACGTCAGCGGCACAAAGGGGTTCAATCTTGGTGATGCCTCTGAAGTTCAGACGTATACACGTTTGGCTTTCGCAGAGAGGAAGGGATTCGAACCCTCGATACGCTTTAGGCGCATACACACTTTCCAGGCGTGCTCCTTCAACCACTCGGACACCTCTCTGTATAATCGGGTCACAAAAATGCAGGTTTTGGCGCAATAAAGCAACCGGAGTCCGTAGACGTGCTGTTATTCGCTCATCTCGCCACTCAGGGAAGTTGCCAGCAACGTACTGATTCGCCGGGCGTCGGATTCGCGACCCAGCAAAATCATCAGCTTCGTAATGGCGGCTTCGGTGGTAATGTCCGCACCACTCACGACCCCGATCTGATCAAGCAGTTTACTGGTCTGGTAACGGCCCTGCGTAACGCGGCCACCTTCGCACTGCGATACGTTGAAAATCATGACGCCCCGGTCGATGGCGGCTTTCAACGCATCCAGAAACCAACTATCAGTAGGGGCGTTGCCAGCACCGAACGTTTCCAGCACCACACCCCGCAGATTGGGAATACCCAGGATGGATTCGACCACCTGCTGGGTTATGCCGGGAAACAGTTTAAGGATTGTGACGTTTGGATCGATCGACGTGCGCACCGTGAGAGGCTGGCCGACCTGGAACGGCCGGATAAACGGGTAATTGTAGTCAATGCTGACGCCCGCCGTGGCCAGGTGCGGGTAATTCTCGGAATGGAACGCGTTGAACTGTACACTTTCCTGTTTAGTAGCCCGGTTGCCCCGCAGTAGCATGGAGTTGAAATAAATGCAGACCTCCGGCACAATCGGCCGACCATCCTGCTGAGCAGCCGCAATTTCGAGCGCCGTAATGAAGTTTTCGCGGGCATCGGTGCGGGCCACGCCGATAGGCAACTGCGCTCCCGTCAGAATAACGGGCTTGTTCAGCCCGCCGAGCATGAAACTCAACGCCGACGCCGTGTAGGCCATCGTGTCGGTGCCGTGCAGAATAACGAAACTGTCGTACTGATCGTAGTTTTTTTCGATAATGCGGGTCAGTTCGATCCAGACGGTGGGCTTCATGTTCGACGAATCGAGAATTTCGCCCAGGGTAATGAGCGTAATCTCAAAATCGAGCCGGTGGATCTCCGGTACGCGGTCCAGCACCTGTTCAAAATCGAACGGGACAAGTTGACCAGACTTCTGATTGTAGACCATGCCGAGGGTGCCGCCGGTATAAATAACGAGCACTGACACGCGCGGTTTATTGGGTAACGCAGGGTTTATTCGAACGGTTTTGTAGGGCATCGTCGTGAAGTGAGCCGCAAAAGTAGAGCTTTGTTGGCCACAGAGTACGCAGATTACACAGATTGTTTACTACCCCAACATTGGGGTAATAGGTCTTAAAAATAGTTTGTGTGCTTTTTCGCCCCAAACTCCTCTACTCCGGCAACAAATTGGCGTACAGGGCCGGAAGCAGCGCCTGCGCATTGGCGGTGGTGTGCCGCGCTACGTCCTCAATGTTGATTTGCATCAGGTCGGCCACGCGCTGGGCGATAATCCGGATGTAGGCGGGTTCGTTACGCTTGCCCCGGTACGGTACGGGAGCCAGATACGGACTATCGGTCTCCAGTACGATATCGTCGAGACTGATATGGGGCAGTACCTTGTCCAGACCGCCGTTCTTAAACGTAGCGACGCCACCAATGCCGAGCTTGAAGCCTAGATCAATCGCCCGTCGGGCTTCGTCGAGCGTACCGACAAAGCAGTGAAAAACGCCCGTTAGTCCCGGCAACGCCAGGTGTTCGATCACGTCGGCGGCTTCGGCGAAGGCATTACGGCCACCGTGGCTCCGATCGTTGCCGGATCGCGTATGCATCGAAACGGGCAACTGCTGTTCGGCGGCCCAGCGTAACTGCGTCCGAAAAGCCTCGAACTGCTGGTCTACAAAGGTCATGTCCCAGTAGAAATCCAGGCCAATTTCGCCGACGGCCATGAAAGCATTACGGTTCAACTGGTCTTCAACGGCCGCCAGTTCAACCTCGAACGTATTATTTACATACGTAGGGTGCAGGCCCATCATCGGCAGGCAGCGCTCGGGATAGCGTTCGGCCAGGGCCATCATGCCCGCTACGGTCTCCTGAGCGCAGTTCGGCATCCAGATCTGACTGATCTGTGCGGCCTCGGCACGTTCGAGCATCGCGTCGCGGTCCTGATCAAACTGCTCGTCGTAGATGTGGGCGTGGGTGTCAATTAATAGCATGTTGTCGGAATTTGGATGGAGGACTGTGGATGTTAGCATCTACCGTCTATTTATATCCTCTGTCTTTCCAGTTAATTCGGGTCGGGAGCCAGTAATACGCAACCGACAGCGGCCCGATTATGAGTTGATACAACTCAAACAGTACCGCATACGGCCATAACCGTCGGGCGGGCGGGTTCGTTTGATACAGGAGGTATAATCCGTAAAAAATTGTGGCTGTCTGTGCGCCAAACCGTAGCAGGTAAAGGCCAAACGCCAGCGCAGGCGCAACCAGAGCCAGCAGAAGCAGCAGCGGTCCGGCGAGGTATTGGACGTACAACGAAACCACCATCCAGAACGGAAGTGCCGACGCCCCGCGCATCCAGCGTTTGCGCTGCTGTAGCCATTCGCTAAGCGTATCGACGGGTTGCGTATAAGCCAGCACCTCGGCATCCAGCCGGTTCCGGAACCCGTAGCCCTGCTTCACGATAGCCCTGAATAACGTATAGTCCTCTGTTACCGAGAATGGCAGGGCTTCATAGCCGCCCACGGCCGAGTAAGCTGCCCGTAATACGGCCATGTTGTTGCCCATAGCCGTTACCGGAATTCCCAGACTACTGACCAGATGGGTCAGGGTCAGGTTGTACAGCCAGTCGATGGTCTGGAGGTGATGAAACGACCGATGGCCCCGTGGCAGCGTAACACCCGTAACGACCCCCAAACCGGGCTCTGCCAGTGACGACAGCATGGCCGTTGTCCACCCAGCGGGTACCTGGGTGTCGGCATCTGTAAAGAACAGATACCGGCCGCGGGCGTGATGGGCCAGTTGCGCCAGTACGTTGGCTTTACCCATCAGGCCCGCTGTTGAGGGGGCGATGGTAAAAAGCCGAAACGGCAGATGGTTATCGACGAACGTAGCGGCTACCTCGCCCGTCCGGTCGGTCGACTGGTCATTGCCGATCAGCACCTCATACGGGGCCGACGTGGCATCCTGACATGAAACAGCCCGCAACGAAGCCGTAAGTGTAGCTTCCTCGTTGCGGGCGGCAATAAGAATACTGACGACAGGTTGTTCAGAATCCTGCATAAACAGGCTGGGGGACGGCCCGGAACGAGTAACCCCGCTCGGCAAAATAGGCCAGCGTCCGGGGCAGTACGTACCGCATGGTCGGCCAGGCTTTCAGACTATCATGAAACACGACAATGGAGCCCGGTTCGGTGTATTGCAGGGTTTTTCGCAGACACACCTCGGGCGACAACGTCTGGTCAAAATCGCCGGTCAGTACGTCCCACATCACCACCGCGTGCGTATCGAGCAGCGCAGCCGCCTGGCTTTTCTTGATGCGTCCGTAGGGTGGGCGAAACAACCCGGTGTCGAAGCCGATCTGTTCCTGACACAGTTGGATATTTTCGAGATACAGCTCATCCTCGGTTTTCCAGCCATTCAGGTGGTTGAAGGTATGATTGCCGATCATGTGCCCCGCTTCGATAACGTAGTAAAAGACGTCGTGGTGTTTGCGGACGTTATCGCCGATGCAGAAAAATGTGGCCTGAGCCGCGTATTTGTCGAGCTGTTCCAGCACAAACTCCGTTACGTCGGGGATTGGGCCGTCATCAAACGTCAGGTAGATCGTTGGCTCAGTGTCATCATCGACCTTCCACCAGAACTCCGGATACACCGTACGGAGCAGGAAATTGGCTTTATGCAGAAAAAAAGACAAGGTATTTTCCGTTTACGGTCTATAGTCTGCGGTTTACTGGTTACGGTTGTCCGGGCTTCTCCAGGGCAGCCCTAAACCATATGCCGAATACCGAAAACTGGAAGACCTGGTTACGTAAGGTCCCGGCCTTTCCACCGGTACCCTTTGCCCTGGGCGGCTAGTCCGAACAGAATAACGTAGAACGGATAGATAAGCTGCGTCAGGGGTATTAGTTTGACTGATGAATTTTTTTGTAAAAAAACAAGAACCGACCGTAAAAACAAAAATTCTGGAACAACCTTACTCAGCAGGACGAAAAGCAGGGTTTGCGAACTGAATTCGCCGACCAGCCAACCGCCCAGGGCCACTACGGGAGCCGCGTTTGCCATGAAAATAAAGATGGCCAGTAAAGTCGGAAGCCAGCTTGTATAGGCCCGCCATTTACTCGCCCAGCGTTTGCGTTGCTGGTAGAAAGCCCGCAACGATTGATGAGCTTCTGTCGTCACGATGGCGTCCCGGTTTTTAACGAACCGAATACTCCCCGGAAATCGCTCGGCAACCTTGTGCATCAGAAACTCATCGTCGCCCGATGCCAGATGATCGACCCCCGAAAAACCGCCAACTTGTTCGAAAACGCGTTTCTGGTAACAAAGGTTTGCCCCATTACACATCGTTGGCCGACCGAGCGCCAGCGTACAAGCTCCCGAACCAATCAGACTCGCAAACTCGACTATTTGTAAGGACGCAAAAACGGACGAATCCGTTGCAAACGTTACGGGGCCAATCAACATCGTAGCGCCGGTTTCCTGATAAAATGCCGCCAGCGTTTCCAGCCAGCGTGGTCCAACTCGGCAGTCGCCATCGGTCGTAACGATTAGTTCGCCGTCAGCGTTGGCGATGCTTTGCGTGATGGCCCGCTTCTTGGGTGAGGCCGTTCGTTCGTTGGAGAGGGGTAGAGGATGCAGCACGAACGATGCCTGCCGGGCCCGTTCGCGGGCGATGGCGAGGGTGTCGTCCGTCGATGAATCGTCGGCAACGATCACGTCGAAGTTGCGGTACGTTTGCCGTTCCAGGTCGTCGAGGAGCAGCGGCAGGTTTTCAGCTTCGTTGCGAACGGGAATGATGACAGTTATGCGCGGGCCGGTACCTGCGGGTATCGCTGGTCGTACGTAGGGTATCCGCCACCACGTAAGCCAGAGTAGTAACGTAAATGAAGCGTATAGCAGGCTGATGGTCAGCAGTAGTATAGTCATGAGGATGCAAGTTTCAGCCGCCATACATACAGCAGACCGGCCAGAACCGGGAGCAATACGTTGGCCAGCCAGAGCGTCAGCGTGATGGTCAGCAGGAGGGATGTCGGCGTACCCGTGGGTGCAAAGACCCAGAGTGAAGCGGCTTCCCGTACGCCGAGGTCGCTGAGCAGGTTAAAAGCCGGGGTGATGGTTTTAGCCAGAAAGACCAGGCCGATTCCGGCCGCTGCCGTAGCCGCCGGAAGTACCACCCCCAGCAGCCGCATGGCCACGTAGAACTGGAGTGAAAAAACCAGGTAGCGGAGGGTAGCCGCAGCCAGGGCCAGACCGATGTCGCGGTTGCTGTATTGACCAATCACCGACCAGTACGTCGACCATCGGTTGAGCCGTGGCCACTGTACCGACCAGCGAATCAGTCGCCGGTACGTCAGGCCAAAAAGAACACCGCTCAGCGACAGACTGGAAAACAGCAGGAGGAGCCAGCGGCCAGCCGGCGTGTCACGTTCGGGTACGGTTTGCAGGTGATAACCCCAGGCCAGGGTGCCACAGACAAGCGCTACGTAGAACTGCATCCCGCCCGATACCAGCGATGCCCCAATGGCGGCCCCCCGCTTGCCCGTTCGCAGGGATAGCACCCGCCCGGCCGTATCGCCTAACTGCGCCGGTAGCACAAACCCCAGCGACAATCCGGCCAGCACGCCCTGGTATGCACCCCGGAAACTGATCGGCTCCACACGCCGGACCAGAATCTGCCACTTCAGGGCTTCAAATCCCCAGTTGACGGGGGTAAGGAGCAGCAGCCCGGCGACCCACCAGCCCGGTTGGCTGACCTGATGCCACTGGTTTCGAACGGTCGATAGATCGAAGGGTTGCCGGCGCAATACGTAGCCAATGTAGATGAGAATACCCGCAAAAACGGCTATTTTAATCCAAAAGACGATTTTTTGTGACAACAGTAGCTGCAAAACGTGGCGGAACTCGTTACTTTGCAAAAAGCCCCAACGCCCTAGTATGACTGCATCCATGCAAAATCCCGTTGCCGTAGCCGAGAAAATCATTCTGGGCGTGGACCCTGGCACGCAGGTGGCCGGGTATGGCATCATTGCCGTGCAGGCGGGCGTCATGCGGATGATGCAGTACGGCGTGGTTCAACTGAGCAAATATAGCACCTACCAGCTAAAGCTCCAGAAACTGCACGATACCATTCTGCGGCTCATCGACGAGTATAAACCCGACGAGATGGCCATTGAAGATCCCTTTTTCGGGAAGAACGTACAGGCGATGCTGAAGCTGGGCCGGGCGCAGGGCGTGGTGATGGCGGCTGCGCTCTCGCGGAACATCCCGATTGTTGAATATGCACCCCGGCGGGTGAAGCAGTCCGTTACGGGCAACGGCAATGCGTCCAAAGACCAGGTGTCGCACATGGTGGGCCATCTGCTGAAGGCTGACTTGAACCCCGCATTTTTCGACGCCACCGATGCGCTGGCGATTGCGGTGTGCCACCATTTTCACGAGAATGCCATTCCGCTCGTGTCAAGCAAGAAGAGTAAAAAAGGGGCCTGGTCGGCCTTCGTCAACGAAAACCCGAACCGGACTCTATAATACCCTTCCAAAACTCCGCTTTTACAACTGCTGGAACCGTTCAAAGGGCTGGTTCGTGCGTTGACACGGTAATTCAGCAAACCCACATAGTTTTGGCTGACATCCGTGAGGCAACGTGCTATGTTTGCCCCCATTCGGTAGTTTACCTATGCGTTTTGTTGATCGGTTGCTCCATCAGTCCGGTATTCCGCTGACTCGTCGCCAGTTCTGGCAGTATGCAGCTGTGTACTGGGGCTTCTTCGGCATCATTAGTTACTGGCAGTCCACGATGGTGTGGTGGATTACGCCCAACAGCCGGATGTACTACGTCGAATCGCTGGTGTGGCTGCTCCAACTGCTGTACTGGTGGGGCGCTACTCCGCTCATTATCTGGCTCGCCCAGCGTTATTCATTTCATAACCTGCACCGATTGGGGGGCTTGCTTAAGCCCGTGGCCGTTCATTTTTTTGCCCTGTCAGTCCTCAGCTTTATTCAGTTTGCGCTGGTGTACGTACTGACCAATCCGGCGTATCTGTACGAAAGTGGGCAAGCCATTACGATCCGGAGTATGTTGGTCGCGTTCTTTTTCAACTTCTCTAATTCGTTTGCTCAGTATCTCCTGCTGGTAGCTGGATACAGTATCATCGCTTACATTTATCGGTTTCAGGTGCTCAGCCAGCGGCACCTCCAGACCGAACTGGCTAACGAGCAGCTTAAATCGCAGTTGAGTAATGCGCAGCTCCAGGCCCTGAAAATGCAGTTGAACCCTCACTTTCTGTTCAATACGCTGCATACCATCGTGAGCCTGATGGTACGTAACCAACCGCGGCTGGCCATCGATATGGTAACGGCACTCAGTGATCTACTGCGCGGGGTGCTGGCGCATCAACACGAAAACTTCCTGTCTTTTAAGCAGGAACTGCAACTAACCCAGCAGTATCTGGCGATTCAGCAGATCCGGTTTCGGGATCGGCTGGTCATTGAATACGCTATTGAGCCAGCCGTAGAGCCTTGTCTGGTTCCCTCGCTGATTCTGCAACCACTGGTCGAAAATGCCATCACACACGGGATTGCCGACCTGACTACGGATGCCCTGATTCGCATTACGGCCCGGGAACAGGATGGGCAACTGTTCATTTCGGTCTTTGACAATGGCTGGGGAATTGTCCGTTCATCAACCCGCAAGGGTGGCGGATTGGGGCTTTCCAATACGCTGTCGCGTCTGCAACAGGCCTACGGCGATGCCGGTCAGTTGCGTTTTGACCAGCCCCATACCGGCACAACAACGGTAACGATCATGTTGCCATTAACTGTTCAGAAGCCCTTTCTTCAATCGTATGACACCGTATCGAACCCTGTTAATTGACGACGAACTATCGGCCCGTGAGGTCTTGCAGGTATACCTGCAGGCCGAACCGTCTGTTGTGGTCACCGGCGAAGCCGCCAACGGCACCGAAGCCGTCCGAATGATTCTGCAACAACGCCCTGATCTGATCTTTCTGGATATTCAGATGCCCGAACTGGACGGCTTTGACGTACTGCGCGAAATCTGGGCTTATCACAAACCTGTGGTGGTGTTCACTACGGCCTACGATCAGTATGCCCTGAAAGCCTTCGAGGTGAATGCAGTTGACTACCTGCTGAAGCCGTTCAATGACCTACGCTTCTATCAGGCTCTGGAACGCGCCAAGGAGTGGCTTCGTCGGCAAAGCCAACCCTCGGTTGATGCCTTGCTTGGCCAGTTGAATACGGTGGCAGTGCCGGCTGATTCAGCCGCCTACCTACGCCGGATGCTGGTCAAGGAGAACGGGCGGATGTTCTTTGTCGATACGGGCGAGATTCGGTACTTCGATGCCGAGGGCAACTACATTACGCTGCATACCAGCCGCAACCGCTACACGATCTACGACAGTCTGACAAACCTTGAAACGCAGCTCGATCCTCTCGATTTCGTGCGGATACACCGGTCGTATATCATCAACGTCAATTACATTAAAGAAGTGGAAACGCACTACAACGGCGACTACGTAGTCCGGCTGCAATCGGGCGAAGTGCTCAAATGGACGCGCAATTACCGCGACAATCTGAAGGCCTTTTACGGGAAAAGCCGGTAGCTTTCTGGCAGGCCGCCATCACATATCCTGCCTGTATGATAGAACCGGGCGGCAATGCAGATAAGCCGCCCGGTTCTATGGGCATTACCCGTTTTGTGGTCGAACGGGGTAGTCTTTCATAACCTTATGAATGCCTTTGGCTACGTCCTTCTCCAGACGGGCCGGGTCTGATACGTTGCCTGCAATAACTCCCCGCCAGATGAGCTGTCTGGTATGGGCGTCTGCTACGTCGACGATTAACGTACCTTCAGTATACTGAACCGTGCGGATGTTATTATTCCAGGCATAGGGCCAGTTGCCAAAGCCATACGGGTAGTATCGCCAGCCTGCCCGGAACCCAAACGGGTAATACATCGGTACCGGACTGTAGGTATTGTACGAATCGCTTTTCTTTTCCGTGTAGGTATGGAAGCCCACCAGCAGATCTGGATTCTCGGGATTCATGGTTAATCCGCGTTTCGTCAGTTCGTCGCTCAGGCTGGTCTCAATGTTCCGGGTGATCAGTCCGCTTTTGTAAACCGGATTGCTGCCAACCTGGATGTCGGGGGTGGACCAGGCAAAGGTTTTGTACTGGTTGAAGTTAATGGACTTATCGTAGTCGGTAGAAACCTGAGCCCAGGAGGTCAGGTGGCACAGGCTCATTATCCCGATGAGCAGCGCCAGGTTGAATCGTGTTTTCATACGTTTGAAGGTGAGTTAATAACCTGGTGAAAGGGCTCAGGTTGAGCTGTTATTGGAAAACGCCTGAGCCCGTCGTTCGCCTATATGCTGTGGTTGTTAGCGGGGCGCCGTATCGTTCCGTTTTCGTCCAGCTCTACGTGCCTGCGTGCTTTGCCGTTGGCAAGCTCGACCCGGTATACAGCCGAATAGGACTTGTTGAATCTGACCAGCTCCCGGTCGTCAACGACCGTCCAGCCCGGAAACCGGGCACGTAGCACCTGGGCCAGCTCATCGGGGAGCGGAGCGTGAAGAATGACCTGGCGGTAGCTGAGCAGATTCCCCGCCTTGTCGTAGTAAGCCTGGTAGTTCATGTCCTTACCGGAGGCTGCTACCTCGTAGAAATCCATAACAGCGTTGTCGCTGGGGCGATTTTGTTCAATAACCGCCCACTGTTTTCCGCGCAGGGCAACCGGTAAAGACGCAACCTGCCTTACCACCGGAGATGGAATACTGTGGCTGATCGATGTCATTACCTGTTGGGGCGTTTCTCCTTTTTTGGCCTGGAGAATGGCGATGGTTTCATTTTCAATTGAGCTTTGTGCCCACGCGGTCCCTGATGCCAGACCCACCAGCATCAGTACCCATTTTACTGTTTTCATAGCCGAGTTAATTAGAAAAGAATTAATCTGAGAAACGTATGTGCTTTTGAACCTGTCAATTGAGCCCTACGGCTACTGGATTGGCTTAGCCGGTTCGGTGGCAATGAACAGACCATCATTGCCAAATACGGCCACTACGGGTTTGCCACCCTGGGTGAAGTGAGCGTAAGAGTAGTCGCTGTTATGCGACCAACTGACAGAAGCGACCTGCCCAAATTTGGTGGTAAAGGCTCGTTTGACGGTATCGTTAGGCGCACCTCCTGACATACAGCCCGTGAGCCAAAGACCTAGTAACAGCGTTGCGGCTGCTGATTTACGTGCTTTCATCGTCGGGATTCGTTAATTGATGGAAGGGACAGAAGGAGCAGCAATAGTCGCGTGAGCCGAGAGATCGCCCTGACGTAGTAGGTATAGAGCCAGTCCACCCCCAATCGATTCGTTGTCGTTTTTATACAGCAACTGGTTCGTTGTCTTCAGCGCATGAACAAAAGCCGGATGGTCGCTGTACACCATTTCCAGGTTTCGTTTATTGATCGGAAACAGATCTGAATCGGCGTAGCGGCTGAAATAGTACAATGCATTGTATGTGAACCGATTCGGGTCAGGATTAACAATGCGGTACATCAGGATGTCGTCCCGGTTTACGATTTCAAAAGTTAGCCCGTCGACAATTCGGTAGTCTGTGCCTTGTTTGCGGAATCCCCAGGTTTTCGATGCCGGAAACTTTTCGGTAACCAGCGGTGTCACAACGCGAACGGCGCTGGTGGGAACATCGGTCCAGAGGTGTTCGCCGGACGTATTCTGAGCAAAGGCATCCGTGAGCTTACCGTGAATGAAGTCATCGGCACTCAGATACACACCGTTATTATCTAGGGTTTCCGGTGTGCTCAGGCTGGCCGTATGGCCGGTAGCGATTTGATCGGAAGTGGCTTGCGCCGATGCGCCAGCCTGCACCCCTGCTACCAGAAGCAGGGCGAGCAGAATTGGATGTTTTTTCATACGAAACAGATGTTTTAACGGAACTTCCCAATAAAAGGGGGTATTGCTGTTTCATCATGAATCAAGATTTAATATGTTGAAAATCAGTGCGTTTTGTCGGTTGAAGCTCTGCGCGTCTGATTGATGGGATAAACGTAGAGGGGTCAGATTAAATTAAGTTTTATTTTACATTAAAAATCGTTTAAAGTGTTGATATGCAACCTAATGCATTGCCAATGTCGATATAATGCGCTCCGGAAACTCGTCAAATGTCGCCGGACTGAACTACAGTGCTGAATCAGCGAGTTCATCTGTGTATGAAACAGCCCGGTGGGGCGTTCGCATAAGATTCAGCGTTGTTCAAAGAAAAGCCCCCGCTTCAACGATCCGAAAATCTGACTTTTGTGGGTGAGCGGAGTAATCGGCTCAGCATACAAAATCTGTTTGATAATCCATGTATAAAGTATGGTTAGCCGTAGCGGGTCTGGCTGGAGCCGTGTTGCCCCACGAACCGCTCACCGTTCAGTCGGACTACCAGGCTCTGGTGGCTGCTGAACGAGCTTTTGCCCAACGGGCCATTGATAAAGGAATCCGGGATGCCTTTCTGGAAAATCTCGATGAGCAATCGGTGATTTACGAAACCAACCGGTTCATTCCCGGTCGACCCGCTTACGCCCGGCTCCAGTCGGCGCCGGGCAAATTACTCTGGCGGCCCGCCTACGCCGAAATTGCGCAGTCAGGAACGCTGGGGTACACCACCGGTCCGTTCGAAATCCGTCCGCATTCAATGGATGACAAACCGGTGGCGCATGGTCAATACACGACGGTCTGGCACAAAACAGCCGATGGTAGCTGGAAAGCACTGGTCGATTTCGGCATTGTTCATGGGAAGCCCGACGTTCCAGTGCCCGACGTTCAGCCACCTGCTCGTTTTGCCGAAAAAGTGACCGCAATTGCCGATACGGCCGCTTTGGGCCGGGAGTTGTTACGGATTGAAAAAGCCTTTGCAGAAGCCGCCCGTACGAAAAGCTTGTCAGAAGCCTACCGGCAGGTGTGGCCCGCAACGGATTCGGTCCGGCTGCTGCGGGATGGGTTCACGCCCTATGTAGCGAAAGAGGCAACGACGTTAGCCGATGCGTCGAGCCAGCAGGTTGATTATGAGCCCGTTCGGGCGGTAGCAGCCTCCTCAGGCGATTATGGGTTTGTGTATGGCTATGCGACGTATCGGAACAAAAAGCAGGCGTATCTGCGCATCTGGCGCAAGCGATCGGGGCGCTGGCAGTTGGCGCAGGAGGTGCTGAATGTAAAACTAGTCGGCTAAATGCCTGGTGAGCGTTGAGTTTTACCAACTAGTCAGACAGCTAGAGAAAATAAAGTCTATTCGCGAATGGTTGTGGGCGGCCCGGCCATTTCATCAACAAAAGCTTACGCATTACAGCGATACTGTCCTTGATAGTATCGCTGTTTTGTTGCTGATCACTCAGGTATTTACCGGGCGTACCTGCCTACGGAACTAATCAATTTTCAGGGGAGGGCCAACAACCTGCATCTGGTTGTCAGCAAACAGCCTGGCTAGTTCTTCTTTGGATGGGTCACGATCCATTCCGGCCAGAGAAACAAAAAAGTCCTCGAGTTTGCCGGCGGGTTGCAGCATCACGATCATTTTGCCCCGTTCGGCAACCTGGGTCCAGGCATGGGGCACTTGGCGGGGCAGAAAAATGCTGTCTCCGGTTTTCAGGGTGTATTTTTCGTCGCCTACCTGAAAATAGTACATTCCTTCCAGTACGTAGAACACTTCGTCCTGCGCCGGGTGAACATGCAACGGGGTGCCGCGTCCCGGCGAAAGGGAAGTCTGCTCAAAAACCGCCAGCCCGCCGTCGGTATCGCTCCCCGAAATCTTCACGTCGATGATATTGACATTAACTCCTTTGAGCTTAAGGTGGCCATGCTTACGGCCTTCACTCACGTTAACTTTAAACCCTTTGCCAGGTGGCAAGGCTTTCCGTAGGCTGGAAAATGCCAGCGAAGGGGCAGACAACAGAGTGGAGATAGCTGCGATAAATCGGGTCCTTTTCATGGCATTGGCTGGTTGGTGGTTGCTTTTCCTGATTGAAATTACCAAAAGATTGCCACAAACATTGACCGAAAACTAAAACGGAAAACGGGCGTGTTTTCACGAGATACGCTTCATTCCCGGCCTACATAGACCATTGCCTATTCAGGAATAATTTCTGCCTGCTCTTTCTGCCAGACCGCTGCTTGTTTCGGCTATGGGGTTCCTGTCTGCCAGCCAGGCTATCGATCAGACCAGACCGACGCAGACGATCGACATTAGTCTTGCTGTGGCCACCGCTACGTTGGGCGAGGTGACCGTACGGGCGGGCGAAAATCCGGCTTATCGCGTGCTTCGCCCGGTCAATGACCGGCGAAAGCAGAACGATTATCGGCGGACGGATGCCTACGAAGACCGGGCCTAAAGCCAACTGGCTATCAGCATCAGTAACATGGCCAGGCCGTTTCGGGAACGTAAGGCGGTGCGAGCCGTACTGGATGCGGTTAAACAGAAAGAGTCTGGAAGTCGGCTATGGCGTCGAGAATGTCTTTAACGTATTGCGGATCGAAGCCCTGCACCGGCTCACCTACCGCGAATTGCCGGGAGCTACTACGTTTGCCGTGAAGGTATCGGCGCAGGTTGGCTTGTAATTCGGACTGGAAGGCGTACTAATGCCAACGCCCAGCCGTCGTGGCCGGGCGTTGGGTTCAAGCGTAAGAGAAGAGCGCTGAACGTTACGCGTTTTTCTTACCCTTTTTGCCTTTCAGGGCAGGCATAGCCGGTACTTTGGCGGTGTATTCCGAGATGGTTTTCTCGATACCATCCTTAAAGAAAGGAAAAATCGGATCGTTGGCCGATTGCCCCAGCGACAGGGCTTTCTGCGCCAGTGGCAGCGCTTCGGCGTATTTGCCCATCTGACCCAGAATCTGCGACTTGATGAACAGGTTCCGGAAGTTTTCCTTCTGGCTAATTGACTTGTCGATCCAGTTCAGTGCTTGGTCCAGGTTCCGGCCCTTCGAGAGGTTGTAGTTGGCGGCTGCCTGTAGCACGGCCGCGTCGTCGGGTTTCTCGGCAACGGCCTTGTCTACGTTAGCGGCTGCGTTGGCGCTGGTGTTCATGGCAATGTCGGCCGAAGCCTTCACGTTTGCCCACATGAAGTTCAGCTTGGCGGTGCTGTCGGTCAGGTCGCTGAAGTTGATCGTGAACGTTTCGATCTTCTCTGAACTGGCCGACGGTGTCAGTTTCACGCGCAGTGCATCTTCTTCCTGCTTGTAGTTCTGCTCCGTAACGGCCATGTTTTTGTTGAAAATCAGCGTCCAGTCGTTTTGCGCCGGAATCGACATGATTGCATACGTACCGGCGGGCAGCATCTGGCCGTTCACCATCAGATCCGTCGAGGTTGTAAAGGCGGTAGCCTGGTTAGCCCCCGTCCGCCATACTTTGCCGTAGGGTACAAAATCGGCGGTGAAGGGCGTACGGCCTTTCAGGCTGGGCCGTGAATATTTGACGGTGAAGTCCGTAACGCCAACGGATTGCATGATCGTAGCGCCGGGGCTCGGAGAAGGCAGCTTAATCTGGGCGGTGGCTAACTGAGCGGCCAGGCAGATCGTGGCTACACTCAAGGAAATTTTACGCATAATTGTCTATCGGGTAAAACCTTTTTAGAAATCGCCACGAAATTGCGTCTTTTTACGCAGAATCTCAACCATGCACCGTCAATTACTCCTCTCTTTACTTCGGCAGTATCAGGATAGCGAATCATATACATTGACATTGGGTGATCACGAGCGAGCCATGGTCCGGGATACGATCGACTTTGTGGAACAGCATCCCGATTGCTTTGAACGCTCGCTGGCCATCGGGCACGTAACAGGGTCGGCCTGGATCGTCAGTCCGGACGGGCAGCAGGTAGTGCTCGTGCATCATCGCAAACTGGATCGGTGGCTGCAACCGGGTGGTCATGCCGACGGTGACCCGGACGTAGCAAACGTTGCCTTGCGGGAAGCTCAGGAGGAAACCGGACTGACATCGATCCAATTAGCGAGCCCGGCTATCTATGACGTTGACATTCATTTGATTCCGGAACGAAAAAATGAGCCGGCCCACTATCACTATGATATTCGTTTTAAAATGACCGCCGATACAGCCGAATCATTTCGTCATACGCCCGAAACAAAAGATATTCGTTGGGTCATTTTGTCGGAAATAGAAGAATATACGCATGAAAAATCGGTAATTCGCATGGTAGACATGAAAAAATAGTAGAAACTATAAATATAGTAGCTATTTTTTTTGTTTATTCGTAATAAGTACAACAAAACCATAAACTTGTTATGAAACGTATGTTGCTGATCGCTGCCGCCCTGGTAGGCGTGGTGGCGATTAATACGGCTATGGCTCAGGACGAAAAACTGAAGCGAGATGTGACGTATTCAACGCATAACTATAAACACCCGAACAAAGCCGCTGTAGCCCGAAAATGGGAGAATCGAACAGCGGTGGTGGTTCCGGCCCAGGGGCCACAACGTATGGCATCGGCTGATTATAAAAACCAGCCGGTGAGCGTCATTCAGCAGGGGGGTATAGTGGTGCCGGTGGATCCCAATTCAAATTTTGCAAACTGGAATTATAAAATGCAGCGGCCTATGGGACCGGCCGTGCAGCCGCGTGTGGTGAAAAAACAGGAGCCGAAACGGCCCATTGAATTTCAGCCCGGCCCAGAGCAAACAGGTAATTAATCCGTTAGGTGTGAATTACCAGAGCCATCGGTCAATGACTGGTGGCTCTTTCTGTTTGTAATCAGGGCTGGGGCTGACGCTGCTCATCGGCGTGGGGCGGAAAGAAGGGTATGTTTGACCTAACTACCAACGCCTGCCAGATGCCCTATACCGGCCGAGGCAGGATGTCCCCTCTGTCCTATGCAGTCAGGTTTTTCCACTTCCCAGCGGTTCTGGTTTCCTATTCTTCATTATTTCGGCTGGGCCTACGCCATCTCCTGGTTGATCTGGGCGCCATATTATATGGATCTGGGTGTATCCCGCAATGATCTACCCTACGTACATCTGCTGGGAAGCCTGGGGCCGCTTCTGGCCTCCGTCGCTATGACGTTGTACCAGCGAGGGAGGCCGGGTATCCGGCAGTTTTGGGGGCGGGCTACTGGCTGGCTGGCGGTACGTTGGCTGGCCATTGGTGCGTTCTCGCCGGTTGTGGTGCTGCTCGGCGTTATCAGCAGCATTTTCCTGACCCATCAACAGGTACCGCATTGGCCGACCATGCCGGGGTCTGGCGAGTTTGCATCGTTTTCGCCCTGGGCGTTCGTGCTGGCTAACCTTCTGTTCTTCGGGTTTGGTGAGGAGGTCGGCTGGCGGGGATACGTGCTACCCCGGCTTCAGGTCCGGTATTCGGCTTTTACATCCAACCTGATCCTTACGGCTTTCTGGGCGATCTGGCACTGGCCGCTGTTTTTTAACCCGTTGGGTGGGTATGCTCACATGGATCTCGGTGCGGTAATTGGCTGGGTAGTTAGTTTAGTTACGGGAGGCATCCTCTTCACCTGGCTGTTCAATACCTCACGGGGTAATGTAGTAGCCTGTGCGCTTTTTCACGGCAGTATGGACCTGGTGTTCACCGCCGATCTGGGCCAGCCGGTCGTGAGTAGTTACACCGGCATTCTGGTCACATTATGGGGAATAGCCATCTGGTTTTTCTACGGACGAGCTACCTTATCGCCCAGCGGGAAAGTAACCCTGCCGTCGCCGGAGCAGCCGGTCGCGGCCGAAGCATAAGCGTATTGTCTGTCGTAAAAACACACTGGATCACCAGCTACTAAATTTTTCGTTTTCCTTATATCTACTGATCATACATGGGCGTTGCCTTGTAGTCAAAGCCATCGCACCATGAAGATCAACTGCTTACGATGTTTTTTTGCCGTTCTGTTGCTGATAGGGAGCTTCTCCTGCAGGCCTGCTATTGAGCCAATGGGTCCGCTGAGTAGCCCACTGAGAAAGGCTAATTACGTCTTACAAAATGTCAATGATGATTTCTATTCAGCTTACGCCGTACTTGACGATGTACCGGTAGTTACTGAGAAGGGAGGTAGGCCTGGGGGCGTGCCTTTATTTGATGGCCCGTCTAAAGCGATTTTGTATCTGCTCAATGGTCAGCCTACCAGAGACAGAAAAGCCGTTAAAGCTGTCTTTATGAAGCATCACATAAACGAAGTACTGCTCCAGGAAAAACAGGCGAATGGGCAAAAACTAGTGGTGATTAACTACGATAAACAGGAGTTGCCTGTTAACTATCAGCCTAATGGAGCAGCTAAGTCAAAAAAGTAAGCGCAATCAGTAAGCAGGTGCAGATCTCAACGTTACGTAAACGATTCAAGCGTTTTACGTTCCTCATTACGCTGTTTCTGTAAGCTCCAGCGTCTATAGCGGTCACGAATCTGACAGCAACGATTGCCGGTGTTCAGCCCGGCCGCTTTTCCGGCTGATCCGGATTCGGTAGACAACAGTCGGCGGTAGGGTAGTGGGTACCGACGAATGGCGCTGGCCGTCGGTCCTGGCGGGCACTTCGTCAGCGAAGAACGGAGCCGTTCGGGCGCCAAGCCGGTGCAGGACCTCCGTTCGTTCTTCGCCCGTCAGCTCTTCGAACCGGCCGTGTACGACAACGCTACGCCAGTGGGTAGGCGATACGACTTCATCAATCTCCAGACATACATTCGGGTTCTGCCGCATCAGCTTCGTTTTCGTGCCTTCCCGGGTATGACCGTAGATGAAGTAGCCATCGTAGAGATACGTAACCGGAACGACCAGTACGTCGTTGCCGACCGCGCAGCCCAGTCGACCGTACCACTGGTTGGTCAGCATGTGGTTAATTACTTCGTCGGACAGATGGGTTAGCATGGGGATAGGTCTTGTTGAAAGAGGTGTCGGTATACGTATTCAGAGCTTACACCGTTTGCGAAAACACCCGGCTGGTCTCTGCTACGGGGTGGTTCAGGTACCGGTCGAACGCCATGCAGATGTTACGCAGGAACGGGCGACCCTGTGGCAGTACGCGCAGGCCCGTTTCATCGTACTCGACCAGTCCATCCTGACGTAATGCTTCCAGCCGGATTGTCAGGGCAATCCAGTCATTAGCCGACCAGTCGGCCAGCGTCCAGGTGGTTTCGAAACGACACATGATGTTCAGGATATGGTAGCGGATAAACCGGTCGTCGTGGCTGAGCAGATGGCCCCGCAGGAGGGGCGATTCGCCCGACCGGACTTGCCGTAGATACCGGGCCAGTTCTTTTTCATTTTGCCCAAATGCTGTTCCAATGTCGCTGATAGCCGAAGCGCCCAGGCCAATCAGGACGTTGCTTTTAGCAGTGGTGTACCCCATAAAATTACGGTGGAGCGTGCCGGCCTGAGCCGCCCGATACAGCGAATCGTGCGGCAGAGCGAAGTGATCCATACCGATTTCGGTGTAGCCGCCCGCTTCGAGCAGCTTCCGGCCGGTTTCGTACAGCGCCCGTTTTTCGTCGGCCGTAGGCAGATCCTCATCCCGAAAACCGCGCTGACCGTTTCCCTTGATCCAGGGTACGTGGGCGTAGGAGTAGAACGAAATCCGGTCGGGCCTAAGCCGCAGGGTCTGGTGTACCGTGTGGACAATCGCCTGTTTTCGCTGAAACGGTAAGCCAAACACCAGATCATGGCTAATCGATGTGTAGCCGATCTCGCGGGCCCAGCGCGTCACCTGTTCAACGTTTTCGACGGGCTGATGGCGGTGGATAGCCTGCTGCACAACGGGGTCATAGTCCTGCACCCCGAAGCTGACCCGCCGGAAACCGAATTCATAAAGCGTTTGCAGGTGTTCATGGGTGGTGTTGTTCGGATGGCCTTCCCACCCAAAATCGGGTGCTTCGGTAGGGTCTGCCCACCGGAAGATACCAGTTAGCAGCCGACGTAGTTCATGCGGGGAGAAAAAACTGGGTGTGCCACCGCCCAGATGCAACTCGGCAATACGTGGCCGCTCGGGAAACCAGTCGCAGTACAGTTCCCATTCCGTCAGCAGCGCGTCAATGTACGGGGTTTCAACGGCGTGATTTCGGGTGATGTGCTTGTTACAGCCACAGAACGTACAGAGACTCTCGCAATAGGGCAGGTGAATGTATAGGCTGATGCCGTCGGTATAGTTGCTGTCGGCAAAGGCCGTGTTCAGGCGCTGCTGCCACCGGTGCTGATCAAAAGCGTCCGTCTTCCAGTGCGGTACGGTGGGATAACTGGTGTAGCGCGGACCAGGTACGTTGTATTTCCGGATGAGCGATTCTGGCGTTATCATGGTATAAAAGTGGTGCTTTTCTGACGCGGCTAAGCTGAGCGTAATCAGGGCCTTAGCTGAGCTTTGTCATCTCGTAGCGTGGCAGGATTGCAGACCTTGCACAGGCATTCAAAACCTGATAAATGGTTACAACCACCGCCACCGTATGTGCCCACTGCGGCTCACCCTGTCCTGATCAGTCGGTTCAAGCCGGCGAAAAAGTATTCTGCTGCGATGGTTGCCGAACCGTCTATGCCATCCTGGACGAACACCAGCTTTGCCACTATTACGATTATAATCAGACGCCGGGTACCAGCCCGCGCCAGGCTCAGTTTGCGGTGCTGGACCATCCCGATATTGCCGCTCAACTACTGACGTTCAGCAACGGAACCATCGCCCGCGTCACGTTTTACGTACCGACCATCCACTGCTCGTCCTGTTTGTATCTGCTGGAACACCTCTATCGCATCCAGCCCGGCATCACGCAGACGCGGGTTGATTTTTTAAAGAAGCAGGTTCACCTCACGTATCAGACCGACCAGTTGACGCTCCGGCAGGTAGCCGAACTGCTGACCTCACTGGGGTATGAGCCGCTCCTTAGTCTGAACGACGTCGTTCAGGCCGGGCAGAAACCATCGTACCGGTCGCTGCTGTACCGGCTGGGGGTGGCGGGGTTCTGCGCCGGGAATATTATGCTGTTCAGCTTTCCGGAGTACCTGGGGCTCGACGATTCAACCTTCAAGCAGTGGTTCGGGCGGCTCAACCTGCTGCTGGCCCTGCCGGTCGTGTTCTATTCGGCGTCGGGGTATTTTGAGTCCGTATGGCGGAGCCTGCGCAAGGGGGTCATCAACATCGACGTACCCATTCTGCTGGGTATTCTGGTAGCGTTTACCCGCAGTACGTACGAGGTGCTGGCACTGAACGGTGCCGGATACTACGACTCCGTTACGGGGTTGATTTTCTTTTTGTTGTGCGGCAAATGGTTTCAGCAGCGTACCTACGATTTCCTGTCCTTTGAGCGGGATTACAAAGCCTATTTTCCGCTGGCCGTAACGGTGGTGGGGCGTGGGGCTTGGGGCGAAGGGCGTGGAACAGGGGGTGAGGGGCGTGGGGGAGTGGGAGAAGCGTCTGCCTTTCCCCCCGCTAGCTCAGCCCACAACCCCGCGCCCCCTGCCCCCTGCCCCGTGCCCCAAGCTCATTACCCCACGCCCCCAACCCGCCACGACGAAATCGTCCCGGTTACCGACCTGCGCAAAGGCGACCGGATTCGGATTCGGCACGGCGAACTGATTCCGGCCGATGGTATCCTGTATAAAGGGACGGGGAGCATTGATTACAGCTTCGTGACAGGCGAATCGGTCCCGGAACACAAAGAAGCCGGTACGTTGCTGTATGCCGGTGGTAAGCAGGTGGGCGAGGCTATCGAACTGGAAGTTGTGCGAGGGGTGTCGCAAAGCTACCTAACCCAGCTCTGGAACAACGACGTGTTTCGGAAGGGAGCGCCGAGTCGTATGCAGACCTTCGCCGATGCCGTGGGCAAATACTTTACCATCACGGTACTAATTCTTGCCGCGCTGGTTGGTACGTTCTGGTACGTCGTCGATCCGTCGAAAGCCCTCAATGCCAGTACCGCCGTGCTGATTGTTGCCTGTCCGTGTGTGTTGTCGTTGTCGTACCCCTTCGCTCTGGGAACCGGCATGCGGCTGCTGGGTAAGCTGCGCTTTTACCTGAAAAATGTGGATGTGATCGAGCAGATGGCCGCCTGCGACACCATCGTTTTTGACAAGACCGGTACGCTGACTTCCACCGCCGGTACGGAGGCAATTGAAGATTTTGTGTTTGATCTGGATACGTTTGAGCGGTCGCTGCTCGTTTCGCTCGCGCAGCAATCGGCCCATCCGCTTAGCCGCCGGCTGGTAGCGTATCTGGGACAAACAAGACACAGAGCCGTCAGACGGTTTACCGAAACGCCAGGAAAGGGTATTGAAGGCTACGTTTGTGGTATTCGCATCCGGCTCGGCTCCCGCTCCTTTGTTGACCCGGTAGGTAGATTACCCCAGCAGGCCCCGGTAGGGGCAGCCGTGTACGTCAGTATCGACGGAACCCCGATTGGCTGTTTTCGCTTTCCGAACCAGTACCGGCCGGGCATCGCGACGCTGCTGAACGAACTGAAGCAGACGCATGATCTGTATTTACTCTCGGGCGATAGCGATACGGCGCGGGTGGAGCTGGCCGACTGGTTCGCGGACGATCACCTGGTGTTTCAATGCCGGCCACAGGAAAAGCTGGCCTTCATTCAGCAACTTCAGGCAAAAGGCCGCCGGGTGGTTATGATTGGCGACGGGCTCAACGATGCCGGTGCCCTGAAACAGGCCGACGTGGGCATTGCCGTATCGGAGGATACGATACAGTTTACGCCGTCGAGCGATGCCATTCTGGATGCATCGTCGCTTACCCGCTTGCCCGGCTTTCTGCGCTACAGCCGGTTTGCCATGCGTCTGATTCGGTTCAGCTTCTGTGTCTCGCTGCTCTACAACGGCGTCGGTTTGTGGTTTGCGTTAGCGGGTAACCTGTCGCCGGTAGTAGCCGCCATTCTGATGCCGCTCAGTTCGGCAACCATGCTGCTGATCGCTACGATTGGCATGCGGAGCTGGGCCGGCCGCCTGCTGGCCAAATAAATTGGCCCGGCAATACGTAAAACGTTGCTTTTTAATGCCAACCTGAATCATCAATCTGGCTGATAAAGATCATGGGGCCGGGGCGGAGGCTGGGGCAATTTTGCACCGCTACGTTCCGGTTTCACCATGCTTATCATCCTTACGTTTTTTGCCTGCCACTGGTATCTCTCCATTTTTACCCAGACGTTTTTCCTCCATCGCTATGCCGCCCACGGGATGTTTACCATGAGCCCCGGCTGGGAGAAATTCTTTTACGTACTGACGTTCATCGGGCAGGGGTCGTCGTTTCTGAGCCCGCGAGCCTACGGCATCATGCACCGGCTGCACCACGCCCACGCCGATACGGAACATGACCCGCACTCGCCATCGTACTCGAAAGGGTTATTCGACATGATGTGGAAGACACGCCAGTTCTACAATGACATTCTGAACAACCGCGACACGATTGCGCCGAAGTTTAAGAAAGGGGTGCCGTACTGGGCGTTTATGGAATGGTTCGGCGACCGCTGGCCGGTACGTATCGCCTGGGGAACGGCCTATACGCTGGTGTACATCGCCTACGCGCCGTCGCTGTGGTGGTTTGCCCTGCTGCCGATCCATTTCCTGATGGGCCCCATTCACGGCGCCATCATCAACTGGTACGCCCATCGCTACGGCTACGTCAACTTTGCTGTTGACGATACGGCCAGGAACCTGCTGCCGTTCGATTTCCTGATGATGGGGGAGTCGTATCACAACAACCACCATAAATTTGGGGGGCGGGCTAATTTCGGCGGTTTTCGCTGGCACGAGTTCGATCCAACCTACCCCGTTATTCGCCTGCTGAACGGCTTAGGAATTATCCGGCTGAAAGCCAATAATGATCTGAAGTATATGTAGCTGAATCGGGATGGGTGAGTGTCAGAGTAATTCACTGATAATCAATAGGGTAAATTAACGTTTTTTGTCATCCCGAGGTGCGAGGGATGGCAAAAAACGCCATTATGGCGGCTGCTTTGACAAAAAACCATCTGTGCCTTATCTTCCTTTGGGTCGCTGATTTTTGTATTTATCCCTCCGTGGTCGTCTGGCAGTTGGCGTAGATCGTCTCCAGGGTTTGGCGTAGCTGCTCAATGGCTGGTTCGGAAAGCCCCTGCAAAGCCGTGCTGCGATTCCGGGCAATGATGGGCGCAACATCCTGCAGGAGCGCGTGGCCCTGGGGCGTGATGGACCGATCTACCCGCCGACGGTCCTGCCGGCTGGTGCTTTGTACCAGTAACTCCTTCTTAACGAGCAGATCGATGATACGGGCAACCGAGGCCTGATCTTTGAACACCCGCTCGGCAATCTCCGTCTGGCCCAGCTCGGGCGATTCCTGAATAACACTCAACACTAACCACTGATCGACGGTGATGGAAATGCCCGCCCGATCAATCTGGCCTTGGGCGTATTGCCGATAGCGTTTGATCGTCTTGTCGAGCACGTAGAAAATAATATCATTCAGCATAGTGTCGCTTCGGAGGGAGTTTGGTTCGCAAGTATATTCAAACTCGCGGTAAATCGACCGCTCATCCCCGAAATAGTTCGTTCATCCGGCTTCTTGCTCAGTTCAGTCCGAATCTCCCTCTTTATTTAAATGATATATCATAGGTTTGGTGTATCGTCATTTGTATTTATGAAAAGAACGCTTTACTCAACAGGATTATTTGTTTTGCTGATGCTGCTCACCGTGGCCCTGGGCAGTGTTACATGTCAGGCACAATCAACGGCTCAGGTAAAAGGAACCGTTCGGACCGAGTCCGGGCTGCCGGTTGAATTTGCCACTGTTACCCTCCACCGCGCCGTCGATTCGGTAGTGGTCAAGGCGGAGTTTACCGATGCGGCCGGGGCGTATCTGTTCGCTCTATCGGCGCCGGGTCGGTACTACGTGGCTGCTTCGCAGGTGGGCTTTGCCAGAGCAAAAACCGCCGTGGTCGACGTAGCAACGGAGAATCAGTCCCTTCCGGCGCTGGTACTCCGGGCGAGTCAGAGTACGACCCTGAACGAAGTGAACGTGGTGGCGCAGAAACCGCTGTACGAACGGCAGGCCGACCGTACCGTCGTGAACGTAGAGGGCAGCTCGCTGGCGGCCGGTAACACGTCGCTGGATGTGCTGGCCCGGGCGCCGGGCGTAACCGTGGATAATAACGACAATCTGGCGTTACGTGGGCGGCAGAACGTACTGGTCCTCATCGACGGCAAACGCCAGCCCATGACCGGCTCCGAACTGGCCGATTACCTGCGGGCCCTACCCGCCGATCAACTGAAAAGTATTGAACTGATTACGAACCCACCCGCCAGGTACGACGCCCAGGGTACAGCCGGTATCATTGCCATCAACCTCCGCAAAGACCAGCGGCTGGGTACCAACGGGACGGTACAGGGCAGCTACGGCCGGAGCCAGTACGACAAATACACGGCGGGGATCACTCTCAACAATCGAAAGAAAGGATTGAATCTGTTCGGTTCGTATAACTACGCCAACCGCGACGGGCTGGCAATGCTCGATATTCACCGCGATTTTTTCTCGGTCGGGCCAAACCGCCAGCAGATTCTGACCGGCAGCAGTGACCAGATTAACCGAAGCCGGATGTATTTCCTGTCGCACTCCGCCCGGGCGGGTCTGGATTACACCCTTTCTAAACGGACGGTGCTGGGGTTGGTCGGGAGCTATCAGCAGAGCCGTTCGCCCGGCCAGATTGCGCAGAATCAGACCACCCTGTACGATGCGACCGGTCGGCCGACAGATGTGTACAATGCCCGTAATACGCGCAATTTCCTCTCGCCGAACGGATCGGTCAACCTGAACTTTAAACACAACTTTGCCGACTCGACCAACAGCCCCGAGCTAACAGCCGACGTCGACTACGCCCGCTACCGCACCAGCCGCCTGCAGGAGCTGCTTACGGACTACGCCCTGTCTGACCGAATCAATTCGCTCCTCGTCGGCGATCAGCAGGGCGACCTGACCATCATGTCGGCCAAGGCTGATTTTACCCGCCCGCTCGCGAAGCGCAGCCGTTTGGAGGCCGGGGTAAAAGCCAGCCGCGTGTCGTCGGACAACGACGTCGTGTTCCGCCTGACCGAAGGAGCGCTGACGATCGTCGACCCGACGCGCACCAACCGTTTCCGCTACGACGAAACCATTCTGGCGGCCTACGGCAACTGGAGCCGGGTCCTGGCGAAAACCACGCTTCAGGTTGGACTACGGGCCGAACAAACCCTGGCCGAAGGACGGCAGGCGGTAGGGGATAGTAGCTTTACGCGCCGGTACGCTCAACTCTTTCCCAGTGCGGCCATCAAGCGGACGCTGAGTAAGAATCATGAACTGAACCTGACCTTAAGCCGCCGGATTAATCGCCCATCGTACGGACAGTTGAATCCGTTCCGGATCATCATCGACCCCACTACGGCCGGTTCGGGTAACCCCAACCTTCGGCCGGAAACCAGCTACAACCTCGAACTGACGCATACGTTTAAGGGCACGTTCAGCACCGGGCTGAGCTACAGCCGCACAAGCGCACCGATCATCGGGGTTGTGCAGCCTGAAACCGACTCGACCGTATTGTCAACGGCCGTGAATCTCACGCGCCAAGACTATTTTGCCCTGACCATTACGGCTCCCGTGCAACCAGCCAAATGGTGGCAGATGTACAACAACGCCGTGTTTTACTACAGTCATTTTGTGGGGAATCTGGCCGGTACGGCGCTGGACAAAGGACGGCCGGCGTTTAACCTGAGCAGCAACCATACGTTCACGCTCAGCAAGAGCTGGTCGGCCGAACTGAACGGCAGCTTCCAGTCGGGGGAGCAATACGGCTTCCTGCGCGTACGGCCCAACGGCCAGGTGACCGCCGGGGTGCAGAAAGCCCTCTGGGATCGCAAAGGAACGCTCCGTCTGAACGTAGCGGATATCTTTTTCACGCAGAAGGTACGGGCGGTGTCGGCCTATGATAACTACGTCGAGCGCTTTTACCAGCGTCGGGATTCGCGGACGGCTACTCTATCGTTCTCGTATCGCTTTGGTAATGACAAAGTAGCCCCGACGCGCCGACGTACCAGCGGAGCAGAAGACGAAAAACGTCGGGCTGGAGGAGCATAAAAACGCTGGCAAGGCATGATTCATGCAACGACCTGACACAATCGTGTCAGGTCGTTGCGTTTCTGTAGACGTACTATCCCACAAATCGCTTTGCGATGATAAGTTTGTAAAAGCCGCCCGGCCAGTTTCAAAAGGTAATGTCGGTTGTGTTTGGGTAAGTCTGAGGTTAATCCTACTAATTTAATCGATTATTAATGGGGTAACAGCATCAATATGGCTCACTTAGGTGTTATTTTAATATAAGCTTTTGCTCCGTATTGTACCCATGCGTAACGCCCCTTATTCAGAACTGAACCCGACCCCGCACCCGTTGATTTACTTTGTAGATGATGACCCGATTGACCGGCAACTGTATCAGAAGTCGTTTCAGCGTACATTCCCGAATCATGACATCGAACTTTTCTCGAGTGGATTTGAGATGATGGCGGCTACCAGCCAGGCTACTCGTTTGCCTATGCTGATCTTTCTCGACGTGAAAATGCCGTTGATGGATGGTTTCGAAACCCTGATGAGTCTGAAAGCGGACCGGAAATGGTCGGCCGTACCCGTCATAATGCTAACCGTTAGTCGGGAGCCGCAGGAATTGAAATTGTGCTACCAATTGGGAGCCCAATCCTGGGTTACCAAACCTGAGTCGCAGGAAGCGATGGAGCAGTTGATGGGCTTAATTCTATCGTATTGGGATACAGCCGCCCGCACGCCTTATACAACCTGAATACGGGCGTGCAGTTGTTCGTTGGCGCGGGTAGAAGCAGTTCGTAAAAGAACGGTCAGCCTAGTTCGACCCGGCTATAGATACGATCCGGCAAGCGACGAATTAGACATTGTTTTATTGCCAGATGAAGTACTACGGTTTACTTAAATAAGATAAGTAAGAAAAAGGGAGTAGTTTTGTTCACTTAGTCTTGATTCGATGACTTACAACAATGTAATATTTACGGCGGATGACGATGAAGATGATCGGCTGTTGTTAAAACAGGCCTTTGATCAGCAGTCGCCGGAGTGTCAGTTGGTTTTCTTTACCGACGGCGATGAATTGTTGTCTGCCCTTATGAACCTGCCGTTCGGCGAACTCCCCCGGCTGATTATCCTTGATCTGAACATGCCCCGGATGAGTGGCTTCGAGGTGCTGAAGCGGCTGAAAGCCCACCCCCGTCTTCGAATCATACCGGTAGTGGTGATGACTACATCAAACCGGGCCGAAGACGTTGCCCTGAGCTACCAGTCGGGTTCCAGTTCATTCGTAACTAAGCCAACCAGTTATGACCGGCTGCTGGAACTGGTTAAGGTCACTCGTCAATACTGGTTCGAAACCGTAACGGTTTTTTCGGAGTTGTAACCCTGAACCGGGTTAACGCTTCGCATGAATCCTGTTTTTCCGTCACCATCCTTACCGCTGGCGGATGTGCTCAATGCCTCGCTCAACGGTGTTATTCTGCTCCAGCCGATTCTGCATACCGACGGATCGGTGGTCGATTTTACCTTTGCGTTTATTAACGAACGTGCTTTAGCGCAGCCGGGTTTGCTCAAAGGCTGGCAGGCCGGTATGACGCTTCGCCACTGGTACGCCGTAAAAGGCCGGGCTGGTCTTCTCGATCAGTACGTAGCCGTGTATCAAACCGGTCACCCCCTCTACATCTCCGACTATCAGCTCGACGAAAACGAATGGTATGAAATGACGGTGGCCCGGGTTGGCGGTCAGCTCATGATTACGTTTCACGACGTTACGCAGGCGAATCGGGCTCTACGGCAAGTGCAGCGTCAGCGCGACCTGTTGCAGGCAATGCTGGATACGTCGCCGGCGGGTATTGTCCTGTACGAAGCGATACGAAATGAAGAGGGCCGGATTATTGACTTCCGGTACGTGTTGACCAACCCTGCCAATGCCCGGGTGATTGATCGGAGTGTAGCCGAAATGACTGGTCAACCGTTGTCAGCAGTTTTACCATCAGCCTACTACGGCGATTTTTTTCAGGTGCTGGCAGAGGTCACAGAGTCGGGCGTGTCGCAGCAGTTCACGTTTCCGTTTGAGGGCGACGGTGTTCAGGGTTGGTTCGAAGCGACCTTTGTCCGCCAGGGGGATGGCGTGCTGTTCACATTTCTGGACATAACGGCGCTGAAAGAGTCCGAACAACAGCAGGAGCAGCAGGCCCGCCTGCTTCAAACGGTAATGGACGTATCACAAACCGCCATCTCGTTGTACCGGGTGGTCCGAGAGCGGTCGCCGGACGGAAACCCCGGTCCAATCCGGAATTTTCGGCTTGTGTTGAGTAACCAGCAAGCCCAGCTAAGCTGGGGCCTACCAACGGAGCAGTTTCAGCACCTGACAGCCGTAAGGCCACGGCCGGATGATTCGGGTTCCGACGTGGTGCTGGATCGCTTTATTCGCGTGGTTGAAACCGGGCGACCGGAAACCTGGGAGGCTCATTCGCCGGTAGACGATCGCTGGCACAAAGTACTGGTGGCTAAAGCCGACGATGGTGTTGTGGTCGCGTCGGTTGATATTACGGAAAGTCATCTGTATCAGCAGCGTCTCGAAGCCGCGAATGCTGCGTTGAACCGGCTGAATGAAAAACTGCAGCGGTTTTCGGCCGTGGCCAGTCACGACCTGCAGGAGCCGTTGCGAAAAGTAAAATTTTACGGCGACATGCTGTTGCATGATCACGCGCTGGTGCTGGATGATGAAGGCGTCAGTTTGCTGAAGGTCATGCGCGAAGCCGCCGAACGTATGCAGCGCCTGATTGATAATCTGCTGTTTTACGCCCGGCTCGAAGCTGGTCTGGTCAACGTAGAAGCTGTTGATTTGCAAGCGGTAGTGAGCCAGGTAGTTGACGATTTGTCGCTGAATATGCAGGGGGCTACGATTGATGTCGGGCCGTTGCCCGTAGTGAACGGAGATTGCATTCAGCTTGGTCAGTTGTTCCAGAACCTGTTCACCAATGCGTTGAAATACCGTCGGCCGGAAGTGCCGCTGCTACTTCAGGTTCGCGCCGACCGGGTTGCATCCGACCAACTTCCGCAACCACCTCCGCAGCCTATCGGATCTGCTTCGGGCGTATTCTGGCGCATTGTACTGACAGACAATGGAGTTGGGTTTGATCCTCAGTTTGCGGACCGCATCTTCCAATCCTTTCAGCGGTTGCCGGGCCGAACGAGCGGAACAGGTCTGGGGCTTGCGATCGGCAGGCAGGTAGCCGAGAACCATGGTGGCCTGCTGACGGCCACAGGGCGACCTAATCAGGGAGCTACGTTTACGCTGTATTTACCTGCTTCGGCGGAATTGGATCAAGCGGGATAAATCAGGCATCCGCCTGGGGTAGGCGGGCAATGCTGAACCAGTACTGGCGGATAATCATAACGATATCGACCAGTTCGGTGTATTTGTTGGGCTTGTTAATGACGGTCTGGGCACCAAGCTGATACGCTAGCTTAATCTGTTCCGGATCGTCGCTGCCGGTAAGAATGATAACCGGAATATCGGCCCACTGCCGGTTCATTTTAAGATTGGTGAGGATTTCGAGGCCGTGCACATGAGGCATATTCATGTCCAGCAAGATCAGGTGTGGCTTGGCACCCGGCTCGGCCATGATTTCGAGCATAACTAAGCCATTCTGAAATACCCGCACTTTACAATAGGGAATAGCTTCATGAATGGCCGCCTGAACCAAAAGCGCATCGTCCTCGTCGTCGTCGACTAAATACACTAATCTGTCGGTGGTTTGACTGAGCGTAGACGTTGAGAGCATAAGGACAATCGCAAACTTGATCAAAAGGTCAAATCTAAGCAAATTTACCTTAACTAGTCAGTAAGTAAGGTAAATTCTCGATGAGACACTCAATGCAACATTAAATTGAAGTATTCCGGTCCACATCGTCAGAAGGATTAAGAACAAAGAGCACCTGACACTGTACTGCTGCCAACTTGGCAAACAGCCTGATTCTGTGTTGGATTAGCTCTCATTCAGCATATCGGTCGCCAGCGCGTTGACGGTTGCCCATGAGAAGGGGAGCCACTCGCCGGTCGTGTCGTCAAACACCTCCGTTGCTGCTTCGCACGGGAACAGTTTGTAGTCGAACTTTGGGTAATTACTAACCATATAACCAGGGTAGTAGTACCGTTTCTGCTGATGCCGGGCGTAATCTATCTTCTGTAACATCAGGTATTTGCCCAGGCTGTGTTTGCGGTAGGCCGGGTCGTAGAAATTCATAATGCCAGCGATGCTGTGGGTACCGTTGTCAAAGATGCCTACGGCGATCAGCCGGTTGCCGTCCCGAACTTCAACGGCGTAGGTGTCGAATATGTTAATGGTGGAGCCGTTCATCAGCCAGAACTCCACTGATTCGGGGGCATCGAAATCAACAGCGCTTTTGTACCGAGCGTACAGTGTTTCGGCTTCGTCGGTCAGCACAAAGGGCTTAACGGTGACCTCAAACCGGGCGTTGCTGCGGAGCAGGCTGCGCTGTCTGGCTTTGTACTCAACGTTGGGAAGAACAATACGAAGCCAATGAACGGGACAGATGGCGTCGTTGACAACCAGGTACCGGCAGGTGAATATGTCCTGATGCATCCGAAAATAGCCCATATCGAGGCACATATCCAGCTTGTTTCCTTTCATCGGCGGGGATGATTAAGCGGCACGTAAGAAATGGCAATTTAACTCAAAAAGAGGTCTTTTTTCACCGCAAAGACGCAAAGGAATTACGCAAAGGACGCAGAGCAGGTTACTCATCTCCTTGCGCTCTTTGCGAAGTCTTTGCGGTGAAATAGATCACGCGTTGTTCAGGTACAGTAGTTTCTGGTTCCAGACCAGCGCAATCTGGGTTGCGCGCTGCCGGACCAGCTCGGCGGTTTCGCCGGTGAAATGCTCGGCCAGCGTCGCCGAAAACAACTGGAGCCAGCGCTCAAAATGTTCGGTACGCAGCGTGTGCTTCTGGTTGACCAGCAGATGCGGCCGGAAGGGGTGCCCGTTGTAAGCGTTGTTGCCGAGAATGATGTTTTCCCAGAACGCGTACATTTTGGGCAGGTGGCTCGCCCAGTCGACCTGCGCTACGTCCGTGAACACCGGCCCAATCAGCGGATCGACCCGAACTTTATCGTAAAACGAATTCACCAGCAGCCGCACGGCCTCCGGCGAATCCAATGGTTGTTTTTGCATTACCTACGCGATTTAACAGGGCCGCACAACAACGGTTAGCATACGGCCTTTACCTGCCTAACACATGGGCAGATTATAAGATTCAGCAGACAGTTACACGTACGTAAACGGATTGCCCGACGGAATATAGGACACCTTAATTCCGGGAACCTGGGGTTTCAGCCAGGTGACGAGCCATTCCATACCCGCAGCTTCGCTCATGATATGGCCCAGCAATACCAACGACAACTGCTGCCCCTGCCGACGCGCATCCCGAACGTACTCGGGCGTTTCCCACTCACTGGACTCTCCGCACAGGACAACGTCGGGTTTTGCCTCGGCAATGGCTCTGATCTGGTTACGGCCACCCGAGGCACCCGGCAATAGCAATACCCGCCGACAAACCTGGTTCGTATTCCCGATGACCCGAACCATTTTGATGTCCAGCTTCTGCTTGACGTGGCCAATGATTTGCTGGAGCGGTGTAGATGGCATCGTGAGCAACAGCGGGTTGCCGGTGTCAGAGTATTTCTCCCATTGCAACGTCGACAGCATGCCTTTGGCAATGCCATCCGGCCGGTGCGAATGCCAGTAGTCGTGAAAACGCCATACGGCAATACCGTGCTTGTTCAGCAGGTCCTGCTTGTAGCGCAGGACTTCGTTGCCTTTCAGCCAGTCGGTTTCGTCGGCGTGGTTGTAGAATGTCGGCTCGTGGACAATAATGAAGTTAGCCCCAGCCGCAGCCGCTTTCTCGATAACCTCCGCCGTAGCGAACATCGTGGACACAATGCCGGTCACGGGCTGCGATTCACTACCCGACTTTAACGTATCGACGGTTTTGGGAAAGGGCGCTCCGGGAATCGATTTGAGAATCAGGTTCATCACCTGACCAACTGTTAGGGCTGCGTTGTTCCTGGACGCTGGCTGCGCCTGGCTGAGAAACGGGGTGTTCAGGAGCGCAGACGTACCCAGCACCTGGGTCAGGCTGGTGATAAATTGTCGTCTATCCAGTGCATTATCCATAGCGTAGTGGTTGAATGTTCATTACGGTAAAGCGGCTGTCTGATCAGGCTTACCGTTCGGCAATCCGTAAAATAACGACGGTCTACCGAGCAAAGGCGCTTGCGTATTCATCCGCCTTAAAGCCCAGGACGACAATCTGGCCGTTTGATTCGATCAGCGGCCGACGAATCACAGACGGTTTGTCGAGCATAAGGGTAATGGCCTCATCGGTGCTGGTTGGCTTTTCGGGATCAGAAAGCTTTCTCCAGGTCGTTCCTGCCCGATTCACCAGATCCTCCCAGGGCTTCTGCGCAAGCCAGCGCTCGAGCGTCGGCCGATCAACGCCCTGTTTCTTGTAATCGTGAAAATGATACTCGATGCCGTGCTCGGCCAGCCACGTACGGGCTTTTTTGACGGTATCACAGTTTGGAATGGCGTATAAGGTATACATATAATGTAAGCAGACATGGCCGGATGTCTGATGTGTCTGGCCGTTTTGAAAACCGCCAAGGTAGTCGTCCGCCGTGGATTTAGGAAACCTCGCCGACGACGTAATGGGTTATTTTCGCGACTTCGCCGTTCTCATCTTAGTTCATTCGACGCTGTTCGTCCTCCGAAACGGTCCGTCGGTTACTTGCGCCTTTCACGTCGCGGTTTCCAAAATTGTAGGTGAACGTCAGCCGGGCGACACGCGTTTCGCTGTACGTAGCAAAGCGGAAGTCCATGTTCTGAAATTGTACTTTCCCGTAAAACCGTTGCGTCTGCAACAGGTCATTCCAGTTGAACCGTAGCGTTGCTCGCTTCTGCCAGAGACTTTTCTGCAAACCAACGCTTACTTGGCCAAAGGACTGCATCTGGTTCTGGCTGTAGACGTAGGGCGAGTTGTACGTAGCGTTGAGTTCGGCGGTAAGTCCATGTCCGAACACGAACGTATGGTTGCTCGTCAGGTTCGCCGACAGTCGGCTGTAGTTCAGGGGGGTACCGGCGACCTGAGCCCGGTAGGCGTTGTGGAAAACACTGGCTGCGTTTCGCGACGACCACCAGCGCGTAAACCGTAGGGGAGCGCTCAGATTCAGACTGATGTTGGTTTGCTTCGACAGGTTGATGAACGTAATCCGCGTAACGCCCGTCTGGTCGTTTTGCTCGTTGATGTCGACAATTACGTCGTGCGTCCGGTTGTAACCGACGCTGACGGTCGTTTCCTGCTTGTAGCTGTAGGCCACCTGAAACGCATCGGTGTATTGCGGTTTCAGGTAGGGATTGCCCTGCTGATATGCGTACGGGTCGAACACCCGGATAAACGGGTTCAGGTACTGGTAGTTCGGCCGATCGATTCGGCGGCTGAATGCGTACTGAAATTCGTGCTTATCGCCCACCGTTCGGGTCAGAAAGACGCTGGGAAACAGGTTGAGGTACGTTCGCTCCACGGTGCTGTTTGTCGTGAGCGAGCGCGCTTCCGTATGCGTTTGCTCCGCCCGCAGGCCAACCTGTAGTGTCCAGGCTACCCAGGTTCGTCGCCCGGTGACGTAGGCCGCGTGAATCCATTCGCGGTATTCGAACTGATTGGTCCGGCTGCTGTCCACTTGCCAGGGCACGGTTTGGCCGCGCTCGGCCAGTTTGATTTCGGCCAGCAGATCGTTGCTGAGCGTTACGTAGCTGCTCTTCCAGCCCGTTTCGAGGGTTGTTCGCTTGTCGAATGGATGGACGTAGTCCGCCTTGGCCGCCCGAATGAGTGCCTTCGAGGTGGTGTTCAGGCGTTGCAGGGACCGCGGGCCGGTTTCGGTCTGCCGCGGGTCCAGGTACCGGGTTTCAAACTGCTCGACGGGCTGGAACGTAGCGTCGGAGTAATCTACATCCACCATCAGCTCCCGGCCTTGACCGCCCCGGCGCGTTGAATCGAACTGGTGGCGGAAGTTCACGTTACCGGCCAGTCGACCGATGAACCGCTTGATGTCGTTCTCCGTCCGCTGGGTCGCTGTCAGTACGTTGGCCTGATAAATGGCACTGGTCGTCCCCCCCTGCGATTTGCCGTCGGTACGTATGCCGTTTAGCAGGAAGCCAAGTGTGGTCCTTTTGCTGAAGGCGTAGTCGGCGCCGAGCCGGTACGTATGGTTCGTGTTTTGTATCGGCCGGTAATTGTCCTGCTGAATCAAGGTAGGCTGTTCGGTGGTGGTCAGCCGCCGGTCAATGGTTGCCACCGACCAGTAGTTCCGCTGGTCGAAGGCGTAGTTCCCGAACAGGCTCCATTGGCGCGGCCGGGCGTTCAGCGTCAGGGCCGCATTGTACTTGGCGAAGCGGCCGTAGCCCGCGCCCAGGTTCAGATTACCGTTCAGCGGCTGGGCGGCTTTGTTACGTTTGAGCCGGATGTTGATAATGCCGGCGGTACCGGCTGCGTCGTAGCGGGCCGAAGGATTAGTAATGAGTTCGATGGTTTCGACGGTATTGCTGGGTGTATTCCGGAGCAGTTCCAGCACGTCGGCGGTCGACAGGTAGGTTGGTTTGCCGTCGAGCATAACCAGTACGTTCTCGCGCCCTCTCATGCTGATTCGTTCCGATTGCAGGTCCACCACGACGCCGGGCGCTTTTTCAAGTACCTCCAGCGCGGTACCCCCACTGGCTACGATGCTGTTTTCGACGTTCAGTACGGTCTTGTCAATACGTTGTTCAATGAAGGGTTTCTGCGCCCTGACCGTCACGTTGGTTAGCTGTCGCGCCTGTTCCCGAATAACCAGCGCCGGCAGTTGCTGCGCGGTCTGGCCCGCTTCGAGGGTGAATGGTGCTGAATACACGGTTTGGTACCCCAGTAAGGAAGCCGACACCCGGTACGTACCGGGCTGGATTCGCTCAAACGCATACGCTCCCCGGCTGTCGCTGATTGCTCCTTTGACAAAACGGCTGGGGTTTTCGTTGGTTGAGGGCCGGGTTGAATCGGTGGGCTGCACCAGCAATAGGGTAACGAATTCCAGCGGTTTTCCGGTTGAATCCTGTACGGTTCCGGCAACTACGCCGAAAGTGGAATGCTGGGCCAGCAAACGCCCGGAGAGTAGCAGCAATGCAATTGAAAATAGTCGGTATCTCATTCAGGTTGTCGATCAGGAACGCGATCCGGCTGTATTTGGTCGCAGGCCGCATCGCGTAGTCGGGCTAATATAGAGCTGCCTTCTGTATACACCCCGGCCTTTTGGCTTAACTGACGAATTATCTGGATGAGCTGCCTGAACTCCTGTTTCAACGACGACCGGCCTGCACACCGTTGACGGGCTTCCGTTACGTCCGCTCCTGAATTTTATCAGTCGACGGGCTGACCGGCATCATACATTGCCCACCTGATTCCCCTGACTTTTGAGGTACTAAATGCTCAGGGTATGTACATCATCTTTTTCATGATTGGTATTAGTCTGCTGATGGCACTGACGTTTCTGGGTGCCTTTCTGTGGTCGATGAAAACCGGTCAGCACGACGATCTGTATACGCCTTCGATCCGCATTCTGCTGGACGACGCTGAACCAACCACCTCTACCAATACCCCCGACAAATAGTCTGTTATCGCTATGAATGTTTCGCAGAAACCGCCCACGATTATCTCGCCTGACAGAACGCTGCTGGGACGGGAAGCCGCTCCCAACGTGGAGTATTTTGAGTATGACAACCGCATTGTCCGCAATTTTGCCATCGCCACCATCATCTGGGGATTGGTCGGGATGCTGGTCGGGGTGTTGATCGCCAGTCAGTTGTTTGCGCCGGCGGCTAACCTCGGCAACCAGTACACGACCTTCGGCCGGATTCGTCCGCTGCACACCAACGCGGTGATTTTCGCCTTCGTTGGCAACGCCATTTTCATGGGCGTGTACTACTCACTGCAACGGCTCTGCAAAGCCCGGATGTTCAGCGATCTGCTGAGTAGGATTCACTTCTGGGGCTGGCAGGCGATCATCGTTTCGGCCGCCCTGACCTTACCGCTCGGGTATACAACGTCAAAGGAATACGCTGAGCTGGAGTGGCCCATCGACATTGCCATTACGTTGATCTGGGTCGTATTCGGTGTCAATATGTTCGGGACAATCATCAAGCGTCGGGAACGGCACCTGTACGTAGCGATCTGGTTCTACATCGCCACGTTCATTACCGTAGCCGTGCTGCACCTCGTCAACTCGATGGAAATGCCAGTCAGCTTTTTGAAAAGCTATTCGATGTATGCCGGTGTTCAGGATGCCCTGGTGCAGTGGTGGTATGGCCACAACGCGGTGGCTTTCTTTCTGACGACGCCCTATCTGGGCATGATGTATTATTACCTGCCCAAGATGGCCAACCGCCCGGTGTACTCGTATAAATTATCGATTCTGCACTTCTGGGCCTTGATTTTCATCTACATCTGGGCCGGTCCGCACCACTTGCTGTATAGCTCGCTGCCGGATTGGGCGCAGTCGCTGGGGGTTGTGTTCTCGATCATGCTGATTGCGCCATCGTGGGGTGGGATGATCAACGGTTTGCTGACCCTGCGCGGTGCCTGGGATAAAGTACGCGAAGACGCCATCCTGAAGTTTATGGTCGTGGGCTTAACCGCCTACGGTATGGCTACCTTCGAAGGACCGATGCTGTCGCTGAAAAACGTGAACGCCATCGCGCACTTCACCGACTGGGTGGTGTCGCACGTACACGTTGGTGCGCTGGGCTGGAACGGCTTCCTGACGTTTGCGATTCTCTACTGGCTGATTCCGCGCATGTATCATACGCCGTTGTACTCGAAGAAGCTGCTTAATGCGCACTTCTGGATTGGTACGCTGGGCATCCTGTTCTACGCCGTTCCGATGTATATCTCCGGCTTTACGCAGGGCATGATGTGGAAAGAATTTACGCCCGACGGCGTCCTGAAATACCCGAGCTTCCTTGAAACGACGCTCCAGATTCTGCCGATGCACATGATGCGGGCGCTGGGCGGTACGCTTTATCTGCTGGGGGCAATCCTGATGGCCTATAACCTCTTCAAGACCATGGCCGTGGGTACTCTGACGGCCAACGAACCCGCCGAAGCGCCAGCCCTCGAACGTGCCTATACGCCAACCGGGCATGATACGTACTGGCACCGCTGGTTCGAACGCAAGCCGATGCCGCTGCTGCTAGGTTCGCTGGTCGTGATTCTGATCGGTTCACTGATCGAACTGGTGCCGACGTTCATGGTCGAGTCGAACGTCCCGACGATTGCTTCCGTACAACCCTACACCCCGCTGGAAGTACAGGGCCGCGACCTCTACATCCGCGAGGGCTGCGTCAACTGCCACAGCCAGTTGGTTCGGCCGTTCCGCAGCGAAACCGAACGCTACGGCGACTACTCGAAAGCCGGTGAGTTTGTCTACGATCACCCGTTCCTGTGGGGGTCGAAACGGACCGGTCCCGACCTGCACCGCGAAGGGGGGAAGTACCCGGATTCCTGGCACTACCACCACATGCGCGAACCGGGGTCCATGTCGCCGGGATCGATTATGCCGGCCTACCCGTGGCTGTTGACACAGCAACTGGATGTGTCCAATACGTCGGATAAACTACGGGCTTTGCAAAAAGTAGGCGTGCCGTACGACGATCAGACGATCACCTACGCCAACGACGACCTGAAGACGCAGGCTCAGGGCATCAGCGACCGACTGGCTAAGGAAGGCATCAAGGTGCAGTCTGACCGCGAAATCGTAGCCCTCATTGCTTACCTACAACGGCTGGGGACGGATATTAATAAACTGGAAAAATAATGCGTGGGGGCGAAGGGCATAGGGGTTGGGGCGTGGGGTAAAACCACCCTTAGCCCCCAGCCCCCAGCCCTAAGTCCCAAACCAAAAAAGCTATGTTCAAGCAATTCATTTCCAGGCTTCCCGGAGCCGACGTATACATGGTCACCTCCTTTCTGACCTTCCTTGTTTTCTTCTGCCTGGTTGGGCTGTATCTGGTGCTGGTCGATCGCAGGCACATCGACCAGGTTAGTCGCCTGCCTTTAGACGATACTATCGACGCTTAAGCTTACCACCATGAACACTATACCACGTTTACTCCTGATGGCTCCCGATACTGCCTCATCGTCTATTTGGAATCTTAAAACGGGCGAGGATCTCTTTGTAGTGTCTGTCTTACTGATCATTCTGGCCGGATGCGCCATACTGGCCGTTGCTACTTTGCATTTGTACCTGAGCGTCCGCCCTCTGATTCAGCCAGCCGATGCCGCTAAAGAGAAACGGACGTTCTGGCAAAGCCTGACCGGCCTGAAGCCGTTGAGTCAGGAGCGTGAGCTGATGATGGAACACGCGTACGATGGCATCAGCGAACTGGATAATCCCACTCCGCCCTGGTTCATGTATCTGTTTTACAGCACCATCGGCTTCGCGGCTATTTACCTGCTGGTCTTCCACGTCATCGGTACGGGCAACATCATGGAGCAGGAATACACGCAGGAGGTAGCCATCGCGGAGAAACAGCGGGAGGAGTACATCAAAAAAGTGGCCGGTTCCATCAACGAGAATACGGTGACGCTGCTGAAAGACACCAAAAGTGTTGAATCGGGTAAGGTGTTGTACGATCAGTACTGCACGGCCTGCCACGGAGCCAACGCCGAAGGTAAGGTTGGCCCGAACCTGACCGACGAGTACTGGCTGCACGGTGGTGATGTCAAAGCAGTATTTCACACGGTTACGGAGGGGGTGCCCGAGAAAGGTATGATCTCCTGGAAGAAGCAATTGAATCCGCTTCAGATTCAGCAGGTGACGAGCTACGTGCTGTCATTGCAGGGGACTAACCCCCTGGGAGCCAAAGAACCGCAGGGCGAAAAACAGACTACAGGCACTCCGGTAGCTATGCGATAACCTGGTCAACGGTTCTGGTTTGGCAGGTTGAAACCTGATCCATTAAACTTCTCAACACGAAACATATGGAATCCCACGTAGCCTCTGCTTCCCTTTCGTTCCGCGACCGCGTGCCCAACGCCGATGCCAAAGGCGGGCGACGGTGGTTGTATCCGCGACTCGCGAAGGGGCGGTTCTACCGCTGGCGTACTATCCTGGCGTGGCTGCTGCTGGCCGCTTTGTTTGCCGGGCCGTTTGTCTGGGTAGATGGGCATCCGCTGTTTCTCTTCAACGTGCTGGAGCGCAAATTCATCTTTTTCGGCGTTGCGTTCTGGCCGCAGGATTTTCATCTGGTAGCTATTGGTTTATTGACGTTCATTACGTTTGTTGCCCTGTTTACGGTCGTCTACGGCCGGGTCTGGTGTGGCTGGGCGTGCCCGCAAACGATCTTCATGGAAATGATTTTTCGTAACATCGAAGAGCTGATCGAAGGGGATTTCAAGGCCCGCCAACGGCTGGACGCAGCTCCGTGGACATCCGAAAAGATTGTAAAAAAGGCAGCTAAACACAGTGTCTTCTTCCTGATCTCGTTCGTCATCAGCAATACGTTTCTGGCGTATATCATCGGGCGGGATCAGTGGTTGACGCTCGTAACCGACGATCCGACCCAACATCTCGGCGGTCTGGCGGCAATCCTGGTTTTTACGGGGGTGTTTTACCTGGTGTTCGCCAGACTCCGGGAGATCGTCTGCACTACAATCTGTCCCTACGGTCGCCTACAGGGGGTTCTGCTCGACAGGAACTCCCTGGTCGTCGCCTACGATTACCTTCGGGGTGAGCCGCGCGGGAAGAAGCAAAGGGCAGGGGGCACGGAGCAAGGGGCAGGGAGCAGGGGGCAAGGGGCGCAGGGTAAAACCTGTAAGGTCAACCCAGTACCCCACGTTCTCAGCCCCACGCTCTCAGCCCCCAGCCCCTTGCCCCATGCTCTCAGCTCCACGCTCCCAACCCCCAGCCCGTTGCCCCACGCCCTCAGCACTACGCTCTCAGCCCCCAGCCCCCAGCCCCCTGCGCAAAGCACCCCTGCCGCGCGCGGCCATTGCGTGGACTGTAAACTCTGCGTGCAGGTCTGCCCGATGGGGATTGACATTCGAAACGGTACTCAGCTCGAATGCATCAATTGCACGGCCTGCATGGATGCCTGCGACGATGTAATGACGAAAATTGACCGGCCGACCGGCCTGATCCGTATCGATTCGGTCGCGGGTATCGAGCATCGCCAACCCGTGCGGTTCAACGGTCGAATGGCGGCCTACAGTGCCGTGCTGGCGGCTTTGGTTGGCGTACTCGTGTTTCTGCTCGTCAGCCGGGCGACGGTCGAGGTGACGGTATTGCGGGCGCCGGGGCAATTGTTTCAGCGGGAAGCCAATCGCCAGGTATCGAATCTGTACCTCATCGAGCTGGTCAATAAAACGTATCAAACGAAGCCGATTCGTTTCAGGCTCAACCATCCCGAGGCCACATTACGTTTCGTACAACCAATTATGCAGGCACCGGCCAATGAGCTAACCAAAGGCACATTTTTCATCCTGCTGCCCGAAAAAAACATCCGTCAAAACAGCACCCCGATTGAGATTGAGGTACTGTCGGGCGACAAGGTGGTAGATAAAGTCAGGACAAGTTTTCTGGGACCTGTTCAATGAGCGAAAGAGTGATCCATACTCTACCAAACATTCACTCTTTCGCTCATTCACTCATTCGCTCTTTAAACCAATGAACTGGGGAAAAAGCATAGTACTAACCTTCATCCTGTTTGCCGGCTTTATTGGCAGCATGGTGTTTCTGATGAGTCGTCAGCGGGTGGATCTCGTCCGCGACGATTACTACCAGGACGAACTGAACTTTCAGCGGCAGATCAACCGGATTAACAATGCGGCTACGTGGAACACAGATACGGCCATCACGTATCAGCCTCAATGGCAGCAGGTTATTGTTAAACTTCCGGCATCAAGCCGCAGGGGCATCGTAACGTTCTACCGCCCGGCCGACCGACGCTTGGACGTTAGCGTACCGATTGCCGATCATGCATCGAACGGGCGGGCGGTTTCAACGGCTTCGCTGGCCAAAGGCTACTGGCGCATACAGATTACGTGGTCAGACGGTGAGCAGGAATACTACGCCGAAAAAGACTTGTTCTTATGAATACCCTCTGGTGGACCGCGGCTTTCATGACTGGCCTGGCCGGTAGTCTGCACTGCGTCGGTATGTGTGGCCCGCTGGCCATGGCCTTGCCGCTGGGCCGCTTACCCCGTTGGCAACGCCCGTGGGGACTCCTGATGTACCACGCCGGTCGAATTGGGGCCTACGCCGGTTTGGGGGCCGTATTTGGTTTGTTGGGGCAGGGTTTACTACTGATCAGTCTGCAACGACCCGTTTCCATCGGGGCCGGATTGCTTTTGGTGGTCTGGGGGCTGACAGGTACAACCAGCAGCCCACTGAGCCGGTGGATGCCGCAACGGACCGGTTTGTCGTCTGCCCTAGGGCGGCTCCTTACTCAGCCTAAACCGGGTGCCTGGCTGGTCATGGGCTTTCTGAACGGCCTGCTGCCCTGTGGCTTTGTGTACGTAGCGCTGGCCGGTACGTTGGCCACCTCCCATCCACTGGCAGGAATGAGCTACATGATCAGCTTTGGCCTGGGTACATTGCCTGCCCTGCTCGGCGTTCGGGTACTGACGGCTTATCTGTCGCTGCCGCTACGTCGGCAATTCAGCCGGGTACTGCCGGTTGTTACAGTACTGCTGGGTACGTGGCTGCTGATTCGGGGCCTGGGTGTGTATCCGACAATTCAGCACGGCCCGGTTGACGATGTGAAGGAAATTCCGCTTTGTCATGGGTAGGTGAACGTGCAAGGGGTTGTTTTCGATGCCCTTTCCGCGGGCAACTGTTCAGGTGAAAAACCGGACGGTTCGCGTTTCATTTCCGCCGATTCAAACGAGCCCCGGTCCGCTTCGGCAGGCTGGGGCTTAGTTTTGGCCGAACAACCAACAACTACCATGAACATCTTTAGCAAGCTCACGTTGGTGCCGGTACTTCTGGCCGCCCAGACAGGCATAGCCCAGGATCGGTCATCACCACCCGCATCGCGACCACTGACGGTTTCCGTATTTTCAGAATCAGTCAGTCTGCCAACGTTCCGCGGTTTTCTGCGTAAACCCAATGTTGGTGTGCGCATCGGTACCGAGTTTTATTACCGCAATCGCCCCGGTTCCCAACTGATTCAAACGCTGAACGTCGGTTTCTACCACCACCGGAACGTCCACAGTGGGCTGTACCTGAACACCGAGTTCGGCTACCGGAAATTCATCGGCAACCTATACGCCGAGGGTTTTATCGGTGTAGGTGGACTTGGCCTGTCGCAGCAGCTACGCAGTTATCAGCGTACCGAAACCGGCGATTACAAACCCGCTTCCCGGTTTCTGGTTCGGGTTATGCCTTCCGTCAGTGCGGGCGTTGGCTATCGTTTCCGGCCACAGTCGGAAACACCGGTTAGTGTGTTCGCCCGGTACGAACTGTTTGGCGAGACGCCCTTCAGCAACCGGGGCGTTCCTGTGCTGCCGCATTCGGCTTTCCACATCGGCACGCGCTTTTTGGTCCACCCTTAATTCCGAACGACCTGATGAAAACAACATACGTATTTGCATCGCTGCTCGCCCTGCTCGTTGGTTGTGAGCCGCTGGACGTACCACAAAGCCCAACGGAACCCTGTTCGCCGGTTTCGTATGCGAACCATCCCCGCCACCAGACCTACCTGACCGAATTGCAACAATACCGCCAGAAATCGAACGCGCCGGGTAGTATCCTGCTGATTCAGAAGCCAGGCGAACCGCGCTGGATCGGGGCCGTCGGCAAGTCGAATCTGGAACACCAGACGGACATACAAGTCTGTGACCAGTTTCGCGTGGGTAGCATTACCAAGATGTTTGTGGCGGTGGCCGCGCTGAAGTTACAGGAGCAGGGTAAGCTGCGGTTCGATGACCGGCTGGCTACGCTGCTGCCCGGTACAGCAGATCGGATTCCCCAGGCCGATCAGATTACCCTCCGGCACCTGCTGTCGCACACCAGTGGTATCGTTGATCCGCCCAACGAAAGCATTGCCTATCAGTTGTCTATTGTCGATGATTACCAGGAGCGCTTCAGCCTGACGACCGGGCAGTTACTGACGAAGTACGTGTACGGCAAGTCGTTACACTTTGCACCCGGTAGCGGCTGGAGCTACAGCAACGCTAACTACTGGCTGCTGGGGCAGATTATCGAGCAGAAAACCGGACAGCGGCTGCATGACGTATTGGATGACTGGATTTTCAGGCCGCTGGGCATGAACGATACGTATCTGGAGGTGCGTGATGATCGCAACGTCGTCCGGGGTTACGCTGATCTCTACGGAAATGGCCGGTTATACGACGTGAGCCACTGGGATCGGGCCGACAGCGATGGAGAAGCCGACGGCGGTATTATCTCGACGGCCGCTGACCTGGCCACGTTTGCCGACGCGCTGTTCAACGGGAAGCTGCTGACCGAAAGCGCTCTGTCGGAGATGATCAAGCCCACGTTACTGCCGACCTGCCCCAACGGCGATTGCGAGTATGGTCTGGGCGTAGAGCACTGGAAAACGGGGTTGGGAACCGCCTACGGCCACAATGGTGGGTCGGTGGGTATAGAGGCCAATTTGCTGTTCTTTCCGAAAAACAAGGGGATATTTGTCCTTTATAAAAACAACGGTAACGGCTCCGACAAGAGCCTGATGGATCGTGTAATGCCATGAAAACGTCGCCTGCTTCCCTCAGACTGTATGCCGCCTTTATTCTGCTGACGGTCGTTACGGCCCTGATCGGTTCTACCCTGACGGCTCCGGCTATCCGCCTGTTCGGCGTCGATGGGGTACTGCTGGTTGCGCTAGGTGGACTGGGGATCTGGCTGGCACCCCGGACTGGGTTTGCCGATCTGCTGGATGCCCGCGTGAGCGGCTGGCAACGGTTCGGTCGTCCGCTGCTGATCGGGTTAGGGTTTGGTCTCGCCGACCTGCTGATGTACAAACTGGTGATGCACCCGCAGCCCGTTACGTCGCTGACGCCCTTCATGCAGCCGTTTCCGTACTCGATTCTGCTCTACGGATCAGGGGCGCTCTACACCGACTGCCTGTACCGGCTCATTCCAATTCCGTTGCTGATGTGGCTGATTGGGCGATTTCTGCTTCATGACCAAAAAAACGAACGGTTGTTCTGGGTACTGGCCGGGCTGACGTCGCTCGTGGAGCCCCTGGAGCAGCTTATCACCGACTCGCCGGGGCTGATCATCTACAGCTTCGGTACGGGCTACGCCATGAACTTGCTACAGGCCATTTTCTTCCGACGCTACGGTTTCCTGGCCGGGCTGTCGATCCGGCTGGGACACTATGCCCTCTGGCATGTCGGCTTTGGCTTAGCGGTAGAGCTGCGACTAGGGGTGTAAGCTGAATTTTTACGACTTGTGAACGTTGCAGGTATCAATTGAACTGAATAACCTGATTAGGCCCGGGGCGTTCCTGATGAATATCTGTGTTTTGCTGGGGGCTCGGGGGTTGCCAGCGCGATTTGCCAAACGTAGTGAAGTCCTCGTATTCTCCCAACAGTCTAAAATGGTCAAAGACAAAGGGAACACCTTCGGCTCCCAATGGTGAGTCGTTGTCGGCAACATGTAGGTGTAAATGAGGGCCTGTTGTTTGTCCGGTGAAACCAACCCTGGCAATAACAGTCCCCTTTTTTACCATTTGACCCGGTTTAACCTGAATACCCCCCGGTTTCAAGTGTTCGTAAAATACGTACCGATCCGGCGCAATTTGCAGGGAGATGTAGTTACCCGTGGCTGATTCGGCCGGATAGGCTGGATGTTTTGATAAGGTTACACTTTCGGAGAAGTCGTTCCGTACCGAACTTATAGTTCCATCGGCGACGGCCAGAACAGGCTGATCGTACCCGTACCAGTGCACAATGGAGTCCTGATCGCCGACCGTTTGCTGTCCATCTTTATTAAGTTTGATAAAATCGATAGCAAACCGCCCCGGAATTCGTTCTGTCCCATTTTTTGAATACAAGACCCGACGGTGGCCCCGCTTCCAGAACGGATTGTAAACCGCAGCCCAGGGACCACCCCGCAAAGGAGGTCCCAGGATAAGCGGGGCATGCGTTTCGGGCTTGACGACGCCCCCCTGCATCGCTCCGTTTTGCAGACCAGTTGGCGAATTGACTGCGTATGAAATCCTGTGGTTCAGTTCCGAAGGTAAGGGCTTGCCTTTCAATACCAACTCCACATAAAGTATCGCCGGCCTATCAGGCACAAGACTGATTACTTCGGACGTATCCGAACGATGGTCAGTCATACTGAGCCGGTTTCGAAGGGCATCCGGCTGGTAGACAGAGAGAACGTTGGGTGGACTAAGGACTTCAATCTTATGTAGTCGGATGGCCTGAGCGGATCGGTTGGTCAGGTGCAGTTCATAGTAAAGCGTAGTTTCCCCCTGAATACGTACCGGCGACGGCTGACAAGGTACCCGCAGCTCAAGGGAAGGGTGAGGAAATGATTCGTTGGTGATGTTCCCGCGTTGGCCTTCGCAAATAGCCGCTGCGAACAAAAGAATGGTAAAGAGTAGGGTCTGAGTCATGGTGCTTTAGGGACGAAGCCTACGCCGGGCAACTAAATTTACGTCACTTATTCCGCAGAAAAGCAGTTGGCTGGCAACATTCCTGCTACGGACACTGGCTCTTTCTGCCGGATACACCCTCCCTGATGCGGGCTATTTACCATTCAGCCCCTCTTTACAACACTTCGTACGGAATTCTGACCGACTCAACAATATCCCTATGAATGAGTGCCTTACGTAGCGCTACCTTTGAATCGTAAACAGCAAACAACACACACAACCAAACAACAAATACAATGAAAACCTTCCTGAAATCTGCGTTATTGGCCCTCATCCTGTTAGGTGCTTTTGGTGCCATCCTGTTTCTGACTGCCGAAGCGGCTAACGCCCGGCCGATGAATGATCCTGCGCTGACAAACCCGACGGCCCCGGCGGCTGTCCGGTCGATGATCTTCCCGTCTAAATCAGCAGCCGTCGTGAACGTTATCGTTGATCAACCTGCCGGTGAGCGCTCATACGTGCAGGTGCTCGACGAAGAGGGTAACGTACTGGCTACGCAGGTGACGAACCGCAAAGCGGGGGCCTACCACGTTAAATTCAACGTAGCGCAATTGCCCGCCGGTAAATTCCGGATCGTGGTGCAGAACAAAGCCAATGAAACCAAACACAACTTTGAGATTGCACAGCCGGTACCGGCAACGCGCCTGATCAGCTTGAACTAAGCCACCCGAGTCCTTCCATTCACAGGCGGCAATCCGGCAGGATTGCCGCTTTTTTTACAGTACGCTGATCAAGCCATCGTTCGTACGATTCGCAACAGATTTCCGACGCTTTAAACGCGCTGCGTGTCGTAACCGCCACGGGTTATGTAGCTTTGACGAGCCAACGTTCCGGAACGCGCACTCAGACAGCAGCGAATCCGCAGGGACGGGCTCTATTTGTTAGCCGACGCTGTATGAATTCGTTGAATGATCGAACATTACGTATCCTGGGGCCGCTGGTTCTCTGGGCGGTAGCTACGGTCTTTTTTAATATATCGACCCTGATCAGTTCGGAGATCAGCCAGTGGCGCTTCATAACCTACGGTATCTTTACGCTGTACCTGTCGTGGTTTGTCATTCGGTGGCTGGTTCTGCTGGCACAGCGTCGGTATGCCGGTCTGGAACGTACGAATCAGCGGCTTATCTGGCTGGGCGTTGTAGGGATACCCGTAACAGCCCTGCTGGTTGGTGCCAGGCTCCTGTTGACTCGTTACTACGTATTCGCAGACGCGGCTACGTGGGAGCCCGGCGATATTCCATTCATGTACGGTGTGGGGCTGTTTTATTTTACCATCATTGTATCCATCTACGAAGCCCGTTATTTTTTTCGCCACTGGCTGCAAACCAAACGACAGGCGGAGGAACTGCAGCGAACGCAGCTCGAAATTCAGTTGAGTCTGCTCCGGACGCAGGTACAGCCGCATTTTCTGTTCAACAGCCTGAACACCCTGCAGGCGCTGGTCAAAACCAATGAAAACAGCAAAGCGGTGCAGTTTATCGGCGATCTGGCACAGGTGTACCGGTACCTGCTTCAGAGCAACGAACAGCCGCTTATTTTGCTCGAAGACGAACTGGCCTTCACGCATGCTTACCTGAACCTGCTGAAAACCCGTTTTGACGAAGGCCTGCGGGTCGACGTAGGGATTGATCCGGCCTACCGGGCCTACCGGCTTCCGCCATTAACCCTGCAACTGCTGGTCGAGAATGCGGTCAAGCATAATATCGTATCGGCCAGTCGGCCGCTGACAATCTCGATTCGCAGCCACGGTAATCCGACGCTGGTCGTTCGGAATAATCTGCAACGGAAAGCGCGGGCCGACGTAGCGTCGGATAAGAAGGGCCTGCTCACGATTACCCAGAAATACCGACTGCTGGGCCACGATACGGTCCTGATCGAGGAAACACCCGATTTTTTCACCGTCGAAGTACCCCTGATTGCCCCATGACGATCCTGATTATTGAAGATGAGACCCTGGCCGCCCGGCAATTGCAGGCCATGATCCGGGACTATGACCCTGCGGTCACCATCCTGGCTACCCTCGATAGCGTTGAGGAAGCTACGGCCTGGTTCAGGCAACACGAGCCGCCCGATCTGCTGTTGGCCGATATTGAACTTGTGGATGGACAGAGCTTTGAGGTATTTGAGCGGGTTGAGGTGCGCTGCCCGGTGATTTTCACGACGGCCTACGATGAATACGCGCTCCGGGCCTTTCGGGTCAACAGCGTCGATTACCTGCTCAAACCCATCGATGAAGCGTCGTTGCGCCGAAGTCTGACCAAATTCAGCGACCTGCGCAAATTATATGGCCAACCGAACCCGGCCGCCGATCTGCGGGCGCTGGTAGCGGCTTTTCGGACGCCAACGCCCACCGACAGCGCTACGCCGACCTATACCGAACGGTTTCTGCTCAAACAGGGATCCAGGCTGATACCGGTGGAAGTAGGCGACATGGCCTATTTCTACACGGAAGACCGGCTGACGTTTGTCCGGACCTGGGATGGCCGGTCGCTGGTTGTCGATTACAAACTGGACGAACTGGTTCAGAAACTGAATCCACGCCACTTTTTCCGGGCTAATCGCCAGTTCATCATTCACGCCAGATCCGTTGACCGGGTTCATCTGCACTTCAACGGGCGATTGAAACTGGATCTGAGACCAGCTATAGCCGAAGATGTTTTTATCAGCCGCGAACGGGCTGGCGAATTCCGGTCGTGGATGGGAGATTAATGGACTATAAACGATAATTTATGGTACAAAAAGAGTTGTATAAGTTTTGCTTATGCAGCTTATAAAAAAGATTCGTTTTTCTGCGATTGGCAGCGCATATAGTTTTGAGCGTCAATAACAGAAAAGCGAATGAATTATCTTCTTGGTGTCCTTTCTCAACCGTTGATTCAGTACAGTCTGCTCATCGGGTTACCTATGCTGGGAGCGGTTGGCAATGGGCTCTTTTTTCGTCGACAAGCCAATAAAGGGGCTCGGTTTGCCACATGGCTGATTTGGCTCGGTTGGGGAGGAGCCGTAGCGGGATTAATCGGTACGGCAATGAATTCCGCCGAAGAACCGGTGGCCGGGCTGCGGGGCGATGCGCTGTCGTGGGTAATGGCTACACTTATTCTGTTCGTCAGCGGCATTGTTCACCAATTTTCGATACGCTATCTGGCCGGCGACCGGAACTATCACCTGTATTTTATCTTGCTCTCGGGCATAACCAGTTCGGCGCTGCTGATGGTGCTGGCCGATCATCTGGGCTTGCTGCTGGCAGGGTGGGGAATCAGTAACCTGCTGCTGGTCCGGCTGATGATCCATAAAACAGGCTGGCGGGCGGCTTACCAGTCCGGCTTGCTGGCATTGCAGGTTCTTTTTGTAGGCTTCTTCTTTCTGGCTATCGCGTTCGGTATCCTGACGACCACCTTCGGGACAACGTCTATTCAGGCCCTGCTACACACGGATCTGAGTACGGTCGACCCAAATGCGCTGATCTCGGCTTTGCTCATCATCACACTCGCGGCCATGACCCAGTCGGCCTTGCTGCCCTTCCACCGCTGGCTGACCAGTTCGCTTAATTCCCCAACGCCGGTGTCGGCCCTGATGCACGCGGGATTAGTCAACGGGGGCGGGTTTTTGCTCGTTCGGTTTGCACCGTTGTTTCTGGCCCAGCATGGCCTGCTATACGTACTGTTCACGGTAGGGGTAATCACGGCGGTGGTCGGAACATGCTGGAAACTGATCCAGCCGGATGTGAAACGGATGCTGGCCTGCTCTACCATGGGTCAAATGGGGTTCATGGTCATGCAGTGCGGGCTGGGGTTGTTCCCGGCGGCCGTTGCGCACCTGTGCTGGCATGGGTTGTTCAAAGCATTTCTGTTCTTAAGCGCGGGGGCCGTATTGCAGGAAAAACGCCGACCCATTGAGGAGCGGACCAGCAGCCTGACCGTCTTTCTGCTGGCCTGTCTGGGTGGCCTGTCTGGTGCGTATGGCTTCGCGCTGGTCAGTGAGAAGCCCTTTCTGGCAGGCAATACCACGGCTGTTCTGATCGGATTCGCGTTCATTGCCACGACCCAGGTGGCGCAAACCATTCTGGCCAGCGGGCGCTTGGGCAGCCGACTTATCCCAGCGGTAGGGCTAGCCTTTGTGTCGGGTTGTCTCTACGGGGCCAGTGTGCATCTCATAGAAACGTTGCTCCAGCCGCTTGGCATTTCCGGGCCTCAGCCGTTGAACAGCCTGCACCTGACAGCGCTCGGCCTGATGGGGCTGATCTGGCTGAGCATGAACCTGAAGCCGCTGGCTGCCCTGCAGGCTACGCGTTTCTGGGCGTATCTGTACGTCCTGGCGCTGAATGGTAGCCAGCCTGATCCGGCTACAACAACGCCGACCCGTACGACCTATCAATTTTAACCGACACCTGAATACATGAATGCAAAGATTATGCAGGCGCAAACCACGTTTCAGCCTACCGTACCGTTAGCCGTGGCCGTCGACCGGGCCGAGATTCGATCAAAAGTTGCCAAAGCCGCTACCCTGATTGCGCCCGTATGGCCCCTCCGGACGTTTATTGCCTGTAATCCGCTGCAGGGACTCGAATCCCTGCCGTTTGAAGAAGCCCTTGCTGATGGAGCCCGTTTCTTTCAACAGCCACCTGTGTCGCCGGAGCTGGAAGCGGTTAACCTTCAGGTAATCAAATGGAGCATGGTGTTCATGGACGACGGGCAGGCCACGATTACCATGCCGAACCGACACAAAGGCTTCTACCGGGCGTGGAAAGACCTGGCCCGTTTTGACGACCAGTTGCATCAGCATAACCGGGCTGCAAAAGCCTGGCTGAAGGCCCTGCCCGAGAAGGCTGAGGACGCTCTGTTGCTGAGCCTGGATCGGTTGAACGTACCCAAAGCAGAGCACGAATCGTTCCTGAAACAAACCCTGACGTATCTGCCCGGATGGGCGGGGTACATCAAATGGCGGGCTCAGGAACAGTCGGCTTCGCACGTAGCTAACCCGGCTACGCTGGCTGATTTTCTGGCGGTGCGGCTGGCCATTACCTGCGTGATGTGGCCGGAAGCGGGTCGGAAACCGCTGGGTTCGCAACGGCCTCAGGGTACCGTATCGCAAACCGTTGCCCGGCTCGAAAACGCCGAAACAACGTATCGGAACGCGCTGCTGGAGACGTTGATGAATTCAGCGCATCACCTCGCCAGGCCCACAAAGCGGCCCGATGCGCAACTGGTGTTCTGCATCGATGTTCGGTCGGAACCGTTTCGTCGCCGACTGGAAGCGCTGGGAGCCTACGAAACGCTGGGGTTCGCCGGGTTTTTCGGATTGCCGGTTCGGTTGCATGATTTCAGTACGGGAAAAGCCCATGATGCCTGCCCGGTTTTGCTCAAGCCCCGTCATGATATTCACGAAAAACCGGTGGCCGACCATGCCGGTCAGGTAATCCGTTTTCAACGTGGTAAGCGCATCATGACCCTGTTGAAGGGGTTTTATGAGGACCTTAAGTATAATTTTGCTACGCCGTTTGCACTGGTCGAAACGCTCGGCGCGGTCTGTGGGTTGTTGATGCTGGGCCGTACGCTGGCACCCGTGGTGAGTGCGAACGGTCGGCGGATGCTCAACGAAACGGTCCGGCCGCCGTTGCCGACGGAACCCGATGTAGAGGGCGCTCACCCGGAACACGGCATTGCACTCAATGAGCAGGCAACCTACGCCGAAACGGCCCTGCGCCTGATGGGGCTGACCCGCAACTTCGGAAAGCTGGTCGTTTTCTGTGGGCATGGGGCGGCTACCCAAAACAATCCGTATGCGTCGGCGCTCGATTGTGGGGCTTGTGGTGGTAACCACGGCGGCCCGAACGCCCGAATACTGGCTACTCTGTTGAATACCCCCCAGGTCAGGGCTCGTCTGGCAGAAAATGGCATTCGCATCCCGATCCATACGGTGTTTATGGCCGCCGAACACAATACCACCACCGACGCCGTGACGCTCTACGAAGCCGCCGATGCTGACCGGTACCACCTGCCGGTTCTGCTCCGGCTGAAACGGGACTTGGCGGCTGCGCAGGCGGCCAATAGTGCGGCCCGTTATCAGACATTCGGGCCAAGCGCTGACGGGCGCGATCCGATGCGTGAAACCCTCCGCCGAAGCAGCGACTGGGCCGAGGTTCGCCCGGAATGGGGGCTGGCACGCAATGCAGCCTTGATCGTGGGACCGCGTTGGCTTACGCAGGACCTTGATCTGGAAGGTCGTTGCTTCCTGCACTCGTATAACTGGGAGCAGGATACGGACCTGTCGTCGCTGCAAACCATCCTGACCGCACCGATGATCGTAGCGCAGTGGATCAACAGCCAGTATCTGTTCTCGACCCTCGACAATGTAGCCTACGGCAGTGGGAGTAAAATAACCCACAACGTAGCGGGCAAGCTGGGTGTGATGCAGGGCAATGCCAGCGACCTGATGCAGGGGTTGCCGTTGCAATCAGTGAACCGTACTGACGATACCCCGTACCACGAGCCCCAGCGGCTGCTCACGGTCGTTTATGCGCCCCGGCATTGTATCGACATGATCATTCAGAGCCAGGGCAAACTGCAAACCCTGTTTCTGAACGGCTGGGTAACGTTGGTAGCGATCGAACCGCTGGAAAACTGTGCTTATCGGTTGGATCGGCTGGGGGAGTGGCAACGCTGGAACCCGGATCAGTCTACACAGCCCGTGAGTGATACCTATGCCACCGGCATGACCAACACCGGTATCGTCGCGTGATTGATGACATCTTCGGCTACGCTGCCGCTGACGAGGTGCCAGAAGCCGCTTTTCTGGTGCGTAAACAGCAGAATGAGATCGGCTCCCCGGCTTTCGGCAAAGTGGATAATGCCATCCGGTACGTTGCTGTCGGCGAAAATCGTTAGTTCGTAATCGGTAATCTGTCTGGCTGCGGCAAAGTCAGCCATCCACTGCCGGATGCCATCAGTAACCCGGGAGTCGGTCGGAGTCATGACGTATACGAACTGCCGAACGCCGTCGCCGAGGTGAAACGGCCAGGCGGGGTGGGATTTTAGCACGTCATCCGTATCAATAGCGCAGACAGGGTTTTTTGGGTCGAAGGAACCTGCCTGTTCTTTAATGATAAGCACCGGGCAGTGCGCCTGTTGCATCACATGTTCGGCGTTGGAACCGAACAGCCACTCTTCCAGACCGGATGAGCCGTGCGATGCCATCACGATCAGGTCGGCGGGCTGATCGGCCAGCATACCGAAGAGCCCCTGTTCACTACGTTTCACCAGGGGGCGGATGGTAACATCCGTAAAGTCGGGGCGTTGGCAGATCGCAGCCAGTTGGGCTTCGACCTCATGTTCCCGGTCGTCGAGGTAGGCCGCAATTGCGCCCGGTGCCTCGGTCAGGACGGGGTCAACGATCGCAAAAGGCAGGTAATGAGCCAGGGTGATTTCAGCTCCGTATTGGCGAGCCAGATGTGCTGCCACCGACAGAGCGCGATTCGCGAGTTCGCTGAGATCTGTAGGAACCAGAATGCGTTTCATGACTAAATGATGGGGTTAGTGGACGAATTTTTTAGAGTAGATTCAGATTGACCAGATGCGTAAGCAACTGGCAGCAACCGTTTTTAAGGCGGGTAAATTCATCGGTCAACGTAGTCCAGAGGCCGGGCAGCGTGGCGTGTAGCCCAAACTGCGGAGCCGGGCAGGTCTGTAGCTGGCTCATGGCGCAGGTTGGGTGTTCGCACAGACGTTCGTGGCGTAATTGCTGAACCAACGCCCGCAGTTGATTCAGGTCATGGTAGTACTGTTCCGGATAATGCTGTACGCTGCGGTATGTTGAACTGCTCAGCAAGTCGGCAACCTGAACCAGCAGCAGATCAATCTCCTGTTCATACAACGAGAGGGTCACGCTCCAGGCCTGGTTAGCCGACTGGCATTGATCGACGGGAGAGTAGGGTAGTGCAGGCATATAACTAATTCTAGATAGCAGATGATTGTGTCCTAAAATTGGCAGACGGCAGGTTCGGTACTCATGAAGACCGTCAGGCCGGTGAATGATCTTAGTCAGTACGGGTGCTATTAGGGGGCACTCAGCCCGTTCCGGCCAACGGCCAGCATCTGTCGGGATGCCTGCGTCAGCGTCTGTTCATCGGTCAGACCTTCATGCCGCCATAGTTCAACCCCCCGCCGTACCAGAACAAATGCCGGGAGGTTGGCAATGTCGAAACTCCGCATTACGTCCGGATGCGTTGTTTCATCAAGTTTCAGCACCCGAACCGATCCATCGAGGTGACGTTGCAGGGCATCGGCCAACGCTGCCAGCGACTGTCGTTGCTGTCGGTCGGTACCCTCCGGTGGCATGAACACAAGCATCACCGCTGCTTTGGCCGGAACAAAAACGGGAGATGTATCGCTGGAATGCATGATTCTCGTAATCGTCGAACGCGAATCCGTCAGTTGCCGGGTTCTGGACGATCTCACCGTAAAAATCACGGGTTCCTTACGCACGGACACTGATCTTCGTCAGTTCGCCTGCTGATTATCGACGGATAATAGAAAATTCGCGTAATTTGAGGTAACCCAACCGGTATGACGTATACCGGACTAGTAACTGTATGCTCACAGAAGAGTACTCAAGCGCTGTTGCCGACCTGTTGTTTGAAAAAAGCGACGAGTTCATCGGTATCTATGATCTGGTGGCAGAACGCTTTACGCGGGTCAACCAGGCGGGGGTGCGGCTGCTGGGTTTTACGTCGGAGGAGGCCCTGTTGAACGATCCCGTCCGATCGCGGTCGCTGCGGACGAATCCCCTCGGCGACGAACACCGCAGTGGTCTGGTTGAACGCATCATGCAGATCGGCTACCATGCCGAAGAAGCCGAAATCAGCCGTCAGGATGGGCAGACATTCTGGGGACAGCTCATTATCAGCGGCTTTACGGCGCATAATCATCCCTATGCCCTGATCCGGCTGATCGATCAGGGGCGGCTCCACCGGGCTGAGCGGGAACTGGCCCATAGCATCCGGCGCAACGAAGCCATTTTTTCCTACGCCACCATCGGTATCATCGTGTGTGACACCGCCGGGCGCATCGTTTCGGCGAACCAGATGGCCGACAGACTGTTCGGTTACGAAACGGGCGAATTGGTCAACCAGACCATCGAACAACTGGTGCCTGCGAACGTGAGCCGCTACCACGAACGATTGCGGCAGTCCTTCAACGCCGAGCCGCAGGTGCGGGCCATGGGGCACAACCGCGATCTGCACGCCCAGCGTAAGGATGGATCAGTGTTTCCGGTCGAAATCAGCCTGAGTTACTTCCGGCTCGACAACGAACTGTACGTAGTAGCCTACATTGTTGATAGTACCTTCAAGAAAGAAGCTGAACGGCAACTGCTGGCCCACCGCGACCACATCGAGCGGCTCAATGCCAACCTGGAGCAGAAAGTGGCTGACCGAACCCACGCGCTGATGAACACGCTGGAGCAACTGGAGCAGTCAAAAAATGAACTGGCCAAAGCCCTGGCGGCCGAGCGGGAACTGGGCGAACTGAAGTCACGCTTCGTCTCGCTGGCGTCGCACGAGTTTCGTACCCCACTGACGGCCGTGCTGACCTCGGCTACCCTGATTGAAAAGTACACCGGGGGCGATCAGCAGGATAAGCGGCAAAAGCACCTCGATCGGATCCGAACGTCGGTAAACCACCTTAACGATATTCTGGAGGAGTTTCTGTCTGTCGGCAAGCTCGAAGAAGGGCGGATTGAAGCACGGCCTGGTATGGTTAATATCGCCCAATTGGTCGACGAAACCATTGCCAGTATGCGGGGCATGCTCAAACCCGATCAGGTTATCCAGACGGAACTCGTCGGCGATACGACAGTATGGCTCGACCCGTCGCTGCTGCGCAAAATTCTGGTCAATCTGCTATCCAATGCGATCAAGTATTCCGGACCGGGATCGGTCGTGTGGGTACGGGTGACGGGTGCCGACGGGCAGTTGACACTAGCCGTCGAAGACCAGGGCATCGGCATTTCCAAAGAAGATCAGGAGCACCTGTTCGAACGCTTTTTCCGGGCCAGAAACGTCATGAATATCGCAGGAACGGGGCTGGGTCTGCACATCGTCGGGCGATACGTCGAGCTGATGGGCGGACGGATTGAGCTACGTAGTGAACTGAACCAGGGTACAACCGTTATCATTAGCCTTCCTTATGAAAACCATCCTCTTAATTGAAGACAACGACGCCATTCGGGAAAACACCGCCGAAATACTGGAATTAACCGGCTACAGTGTTCAAACGGCCGAAAACGGTAAGGTCGGTGTAGAAAAAGCCCTGGTCCACAAGCCCGACCTGGTTATCTGCGACATCATGATGCCCGTGCTCGATGGCTACGGAGTCCTCCACATCTTCAATAAAAACCCACAACTGGCCGGAGTGCCGTTCATTTTCCTGACGGCGAAAACGGAGCGGGCCGATTTTCGAAAAGGCATGGAACTCGGGGCCGACGATTACCTGACCAAGCCCTTTGATGAATCCGAACTGCTCAGCGCGATCGAAGGGCGTCTGAATCGCTTCCAGACCATTGGACCGGCTACGTTGCGCCCTGACTATAATTTACAGCAGGAAGGACTCGATCCGTTCCTCGACGACGCCCGGCAGGTAGGAAACCTGCAAAGCCTGTCGGCCGATCGAAAGGTGCATGCCGTCCGGAAAAAGCAGTTTGTTTACACCGAGGGCGATGAACCCACCCGGCTCTTTTTTATCAAATCCGGGAAGGTTAAGACGATACGTACCAACGCCGACGGCAAGGAGTTCATCACCGGGCTCTACAACGCCGGCGACTTCTTCGGCTACCTGGCCCTGCTGGAAAACACCGAATACACCGATTCGGCCGTTACGCTCGAAGACACGGAACTGCTATACATCCCGGAAGCGGACTTTCGGCAGTTGCTGCTTGCCAATCCGGAGGTAAGCCAGCAGTTTATCAAATTGCTGGCCGGGCGGGTAGGGGAACGTGAGCAGCAGTTGCTTGGTATGGCCTACAGTTCGCTCCGGCGTCGGGTGGCCGATACGCTCCTGCGCCTGCACGAACAGCAGCCCGATGCCGTCATCCAGCTATCGCGCGACGATCTGGCCGCCATGATCGGTACGGCCACCGAATCGTTGATCCGGACATTGAGCGAGTTTAAACAGGACGGCCTGATCGAAATCATGACCACGGGCGGTATTCGGATACTCCAGCCGGATAAACTGCGCCGGGCCAACTGGTAAACCTTCGGTTGCGTAGGAGCGTACTACAACGTAATGCGCCACCAGTTGTACGCGTCGGGATACACCCGTATGGCACCCGCTTCGTCAATGTCGAGAACGTTGTAGGTAATTAGCAGCGGTATGGCCTGGGGCAGATTGATCGGTTTGGGCTGGGCGTTAGCGGGGCAGCTCGCCAGGTAACTGGCCTGAAAGCGAGAATATCCCAGTAGTTGATTGGCCAACTCGGCAGGTTTTTCGACCCGAATGCAACCGTGGCTCAGAAACCGATTTTCCCGACTGAACAGACCCCGGGCGTTGGTGTCGTGGAGGTAGATGTCGTATGGGTTGGCTACGTTGAATTTGAGCAGCCCGAGTGCATTGTCGCAGCCGGTCGATTGCCGCAGTCGGTAGGGGAAAGAAGTCGCCGGTACGGTCCAGTCCACGGTGGTCGGATCGATTACGCGGCCGCTTCCAGAGACTACCTGCATATTCAGTTGTTCCAGCAGAACCGTCGGATTTTTCCTGATTTTAGGTAGCAGTTCCCGAACCGTGATGGAGCGCGGCACATTCCAGTACGGGTACATGACCAGACTAGGGATCATGGCCGTCATCACGGGCGTTGGCGTTCGGGGTTGCCCGACAATCACCCGGCTCCAGAGCTGGGTACTGCCCCGTCGGTCGATCAGACGCAGGGTGGCCGACGGAATGTTGACGATTACCCGCTGTGCATAGTCAAACCGGTTGAGCCACCGGTACGTATTGAGGGTTTCCCGCACCTGCTCAAGCGTCAGCGAATCAGCCATGTAATCATCCACCAGACACCGCATACAATACGCTTTTAACTGCTGGTAGGCCCGGTCGTGCGATTCGAGCGAATCCAGCAGGGGGCACCAGTCGGCCCCGGCCAGAAACTGCTCCGTAAGCCGGTCAATCCGGGCGGTGTCCAGCCGCTCCGCTACACCCTGGTAGCTGATCCGTCGGGGCGAATGGCCATACACGATCTCCGTAACATAGCGGGTCAGGCAGGTTCTGTCTGGCTGGTCACACGGGATCTCTATACCGATTTCGTACGCATAGTTCCGGAGCCGATTCCAGTCGCCGGTTGTCTGGGCGTAAGCAGAAACAAAGGTGAATATGAACACAAAAAGCAGCAGATATGGGCGCATGAGCAGGAAGTGAGGCTGGTTTTGGCTGGTAAAGTTGCTGGCCTACAGCGGTTTTATGAGTGATCCGATTCAGCCGTTCGATTGATTGAATTCAGCATCCGGGCTGACTCAAATCATGGTTGAAGGCGTCCGGGCCAACCACCTTTGTCCTGTCGTTCATTTCTGTAGTCAGCGCAGCCACAACGTCTGTGCCCAATTGTCCTGCCGATTACGGTGAATTGATCTGAATGTGCTAACCACGTACCAGACCATGTACAAAATTCTGTTGCTAACCGATTTCTCTACGGCCTCACGGCATGCCCTCGCCTTTTCGCAGGCTCTGTTTGCCGACACAGCCGCCGACTTTTGTTTGCTCCATGCGTACCCTATCGAAACGGCCATGGCTCCCGGAGCTGCGTTTTTGCTGGCCGATGAGATACGGGTAGCCGAAGAAAACCTGCAACGCTTCAGGCAGGAGGCCGTTCGATCTCCGGAGCCGCCTTATCATACGTATCGCACAGTGGTTGCCCCGGGCGGACCGGTAGGAGTGGTGGAGGTGTTGATGCGTCAGGAACATTTCGATCTGGTTGTTGTGGGAGCTACGGGCACCGGGCAGAGCGAATGGCTGGGGAGCGTGGCGACAGGAGTTGTCCGACAGGCCACTACCAACGTACTGGTCGTACCTGTTTCGGCCCCGATTCGACCACTGCAACGTATCGTACTGGCTACCGATTATCGGTCTGTTAACGATGCCGAATCGTTTGCCTTCCTGAAAGAACTGGCTTCCCGCAAGTTGGCGAACGTGACTTTGCTAACCATTACCAACGGAGAAACGGAAGAAACACCGGTGTCAGTCGTAAGTGAACAGTACGTACTTCGGGCGCTTAGCGACTTACCGGTCGATCAGTACGTCATTCACGACGATGATGTGGTACAGGGTATCCAGGCGTATATCGACACGCATACGGTCGATCTGCTGGTTACACTGCCGCACCACCGCAGTCTCTTCGACGCCCTGGCTGGCCGTAGTGTCAGCCGGTCGATTGCCTACCGGCCCCGGGTACCGCTGCTGACCTTGTACGATGGGCCAGTTGATACGGCGGCCCGTATTCAGCCAACAGATGATGCCAACAAAATGCCGTTTGCTTCGTATCTCTAACCCCCCAAACCAATGAACAAAGAAAAATACCGCCAGTTGATCGATGTCCACGTGCTGCATCAGATCTGGACCAGCGAACTACAGTTGGCGCTTCAGGAAGTGGACTTTTGGGAGAAGCTGCTCGGTACGCTCAACGAAGGACTCGACCCAACGCTAACCGATGAAAAGAGCTGGCGAAACGAGCTGAGCCAACTACACCACTTCCGTCGGCTGACCACGCGTTTGCTCGACGAGATTCGGCTTATCAATGCGGAGGTGGCCGATGGCGTACGGACAAATTCGGTGCTAAACCGGGAGAACCGGCTTGATCACCAATACCTGCGGCTGGAGGTAGCGAGTTTCCTGGCTGACTTCCGAAAATTCCGGACCGAAATTAGGCACTACCTCGTTGCTCAGCCCACGTTCTGAAAAAGTCGGTGGCGGTTGCGAAAGGCAAGCAAACGCTTGAAAAGCCATCTGTCTGCCATAGTAGATTTAACTCTAAAAGTGGACTGCTACAATGTCGATGTACAAAGATTGACTGGCTTTTCTGCTGCCACTGATCTTGCTCTTATTAAGTTGATTTAATACAGCGCGAAAAACGGGTATAAACAAAGAACGCAATCATTGCAGGTATATGTCCGACGAGACAACTTGCGGAGCTCCCACCGCCTGATTACTTTCGGACATGATTCGCTTTCTGAGCCTGTTCGTGCCGTTGTTGTGGGCGGTTACGTCATTCCTGCCTCTTCCTAAGTCCTCCAGTGCTTCCCAGCCGGCGGCCAACCGGCCCCCCAACATCGTTTTTATCCTCGCCGATGACCTTGGGTATGGTGACCTGTCCTGCTTTGGCAGCACCGATCTTAAGACCCCTCACATCGACAGCCTGATTGGTGCCGGGATGCGGTTCACCAATTTTTACGCCAACAGTTCGGTCTGTTCGCCGAGCCGGGCGGCCCTGCTGACGGGGCGGTACCCCGAGCGGGTGGGCGTACCGGGCGTTATCCGCGATGAGGTGCAGGACAGTTGGGGCTATCTGGCATCGTCGGCAACATTACTGCCGACATACCTGCGCAAACAGGGTTACCATTCGGCCAATATTGGCAAGTGGCACCTGGGGCTCGAATCGCCCAATCTACCCAACGAACGGGGGTTTCAGGAGTTTTACGGATTGCTGGAGGGCATGATGGACGACTACGTCGTGAAGCTTCGCCACGGGCAGAATTTCCTCCGGCATAACGGGCAGGTAATCGATCCGCCCGGCCACGCGACCGATGTGTTTACCGATGCGGCCGTTCGCTATCTCAACGACCGTAAGGCGAAAAAAGATCCGTTCTTTCTGTATCTGGCTTATACCGCTCCACACGATCCGCTTCAGCCGCCCGTGGCTTACCTCAATCGGGTGCAGAAGCGACAGCCCGGCATTGATCCGCAGCGGGCCAAACTGGTTGCGCTGATCGAGCACCTCGACGATAACATTGGTCGGGTGCTGGCCACCTTGCGGGCCAACGGGCAACTGGCCAATACGCTCGTGGTGTTTACCAGCGACAACGGCGGCTGGGGACCCGGCAAAGCGAACAATGGCCAATTCCGGGGGGTGAAAGGGCAGTTTTACGAAGGAGGTATCCGGATTCCGACCGGGGCCATGTGGTCGGGGCACATTGAAGCCGGCAGTGAGTCGGGGGCGCTGCTTCAACTGATGGACTGGTTCCCAACCCTGTTGCAGGCCGCCGGGGCCAGCGTGCCAGACGGCATCAACGGTCTGTCGTTCCTGAACCTGATGACCGGCCGGGGCGACGCGACTTTGCCCGATCGACCGCTGTTTTTTGTCCGGCGCGAAGGACAGGACACGTACAAGGGACTACAGATTCACGCTGTTCGGCAGGGTAACTGGAAACTGCTGCAACCGACGCCTTTTGCACCGTATGAGCTGTATAATCTCGGTAGCGACCCGCGAGAAACGACAAATCTGGCTGACCAGAACAAGAAAGAGCGGGACGTACTGATCAGGCTGCTCATGGAGCACATTCGACAGGGTGGGGCCGTTCCCTGGCAGAAGCCCGAGCGGCAGTAGGTTTTCCTGAACATAATGATACATCGCCTGTTCTCTACTGAAAACATAGGGGATTAGTATGCAAAAGCTGGCAAGTGCAATGTGTCTTGCGCTGCTGACCTGGGCTTGTGGGGGCGGCAATACATCATCGAACGTTAAGTCGCCGGGGGATGAAAAATCGTCCAAAACGAAGGTGCTCGAAGCGGGTGCCGATGTGTTGCAGGATAAATCGCCCGTTCGTAAGCTGAACATCTACCTGGATGGCTTTCATTTTTACAACGGCCATTTGCAGGGCCAGATGGAAGCACATCACTATTGTTCTAAACTGAACGAGGACCTGACCCAGTGCGTAATTTATGACGGAAATGGTGATAGCGCCAAGATCATGGGCGTAGAATACATCATCTCCGAAACGCTTTTCAAAACGCTGCCTGCCGACGAGAAAAAACTATGGCACAGTCACCGGTACGAAGTGAAAAGCGGTACGCTGATTGGACCCGGCCTGCCCGGTGTAGCGGAGCACGAGCTGATGGAACAGATCGTAACGACCTACGGTAAAACCTGGCATACGTGGCACACAGATCAGGACATTGCACTTCCGTTCGGCAATCCGGCGCTGATGATGGGATTTACACGCGATGGCCTGCTGAAGCCCGAGTTAGTAAATGACCGCGACAAACGGTTTGGTATTTCCACGCGTGAAAAGCGCAGTCAACGAGCCGATATTCAGGCCCCGCCTAAACTTCCCGGTGCGGATTCGTGGGAGACCGGAGAAATTATCCAACTGCCTGCCCTGACGAATCATAAGCACGAACACGTGAATCAGAACAGTTTTAAAGGCGAAAAGCCGCAACGCTGATCAATGGTCCGTTCGGTCCGACGTACCGTGAGACCAGGAGTGGCGTAGTTTGCTTCGTTACGTCTGACCGGGGTAAGCTGGTCTTATGGGTGAGACGGCACAGAAAGTTGGGGAGTCAGCCGGTCAGACGTGTCGTCAGACCTTTCCGTGGTGCGGTCAGGTTCTCAACCTGACCTGTGTGGTTGCTACAACCGCATATGGAAACTCGGTCGAGTGCCCTTGTGTAGTTGCCTTGCTGGTAAAGACCGATGCGGTCAGACGTACCGTCAGACCGAGTACGCGAACCAAAGGTCTGACGGTACGTCTGACCGGCTTCTTTTTAGAGTAAGGAGAGTTTCTAAATCTGACCAGCCAGACTGCTACAACCGCTACATTCAACAACGCAGAAAGGTAGATAAGCGGTCATACGTACCGTCTGACCTGGGGTAACTCGGTCTGACGGTACGTATGACCGCTCCGCTTAAAACGACACTCGCAGCTCAGCGCCGACAAACCGCGGAGGTCCTGCAATAAACGTAGGGATACCAAAGGCATTTCCGGTATTGCCAGCGTCGATGATGTATTGCTGATCCAGCAGATTCTTGCCGTAGAAGCCGACCATCACCCGGGGCTTCGACCCGAATTCAACGCCCGCGTTGAGGTTTACCAGACCGTAGCCTTCCTGCACGAGGTTAGCCTGGTTTGTGTTCTCGAAAAACACCTTTGACTTGTAGGTGTAGTTCGGGCGGAAATAGATCGAAAAGCGCGATTGGACCGGAAAATTCAGGTCTGCCCCGAGCGCCACCTGGTTCATCGGGGTCAGGCGGAAACGGTTCCCGGCGAACTGCTGCTGGCGACCTTCCCGGTCGGTGTCGTTGAACTTCCCGTCGATGTACGAATAGCTGCCGTACAGCAATGAATTCCGGAATACGTTGTACCGAAGGCCGATTTCAGCGCCGATGCTGCGGGCCGACCCGGCATCGGTTGACAACGCACGCAGTTGTCCCTGCTGCAACACAATTGAGGTGGACTGAAAGTTATTCCAGTCGTAGAAATAGGCCGCCAGATCGTATTGCAGCCGGTTGGCCAGGGTAGCGCCTTTATAACCAATCTCGTAGCTCATCACTATTTCGGGGCGCAGCAGCGTCGTATCGATGGCTGATACCTGAATTACGCCCGGCCGACGCCCCCGCGAAATGCTGGCGTATGCCTTCTGATTGCCGATTTTATAGTCCAGTACCAAACGACCGACGGCCGAGAAATAATCTTTCGTAACTGAGTAGCGACCCTGCGTCGGGCGGCTCAGAATGTTCGGATAATTGTTGACCAGCAGGCCAATCAGACTTGGTACGGCAGCCGGATCGGCCTGGTAGCCACCCGTCTGGTTTTCGTACGATCCCCGAATACCGGCACTCAGGCTCAGCCGTGAGGTCAACTGGTACGTACCATCGGCAAAAATCTCGTAGGCTGTGTTTTTGCCAAAGTTGGCATACGCTTCTTCGTGGCGCGTTTTCAGGGGCGGCAGCGGGCGCGGTACCTGGGGCGGCAGCAGGGAGTTCAGCACCGCACTCGTCAGGGTCAGGTTAGGTGAGCCGTCGGGGAACACGATGGGAATCACCGGTACCGCCGGCACCGATTGGTTGATTACCGTTGTGTAAAGGGCCAGCAGGCTGCGTTCGTCCGTAATCAGAGGAACGCGCTGCGCGTTATCTTCCGAAAAAACGCTCACCCCGGCAAAGCCCGAAAAACGACCCTCGTTCTGATAATTCAGCCGGAACTCCTGACTCCACTGGCGGCTGTTGGCAAACTCCGCCAGGAACAGAGCCGGAGCCGCCGTACCATCGGCGTCGAAGTTCTCGTGCGAGTTGAACCAGCGGTAGGCCGAAATAGAGTTCAGCGTCAGCCGGTTGGTTAGCTGCTGGTTCCAGAGGAGCGTTGTGCCAAACACTTTCCGGCGCGTGAAGAGGTTGGTACCCTGCTCCAGATCGGCCGCCGTGTTCGGATCGGTGGTGCCGCCCCGTGGGGCGTATCGGCCACTTTTGAACGACGTACCGGGGTAATCGTCGTACTGATAATTGACCAGCAGATCGAGGGTTGAGCGCGTACCGGGCAGGTACCGGAGCGCCAGACGACCGGCGTACGTACCTTTTCCGTTGAGGGTACCGCCGGAGATGTTGTCGATGAAGCCGTCGCGTTGGCTGGCTACACCCGCCACCCGCACAAAGAACTTGTCTTTCACGACCGGCTGATTAATGAATCCCTGGGCGTACAGGCTGTTATAATTGCCGTACGACAGCAGAACCTCACCCGACTGATTATTACGGGCTTTGTTTTGAATCAGGTGAACGGCACCGATCTGCGCCCCCCGACCGAACAACGTACCCTGCGGACCCTTTGCCACCTCAACACGCTCCATATCGAACAACTCCACCACCGCGCCACGCGACCGCGAAATCTGGACCCCGTCCTGGAACACCGACACGCGGGCCTGGGCGCGTGAGTCGCCGTCGTCGCTCGTTACGCCCCGGATTACAAAGCCAGGGTTGTTGGGGCTCTGAAGCTGCACCTGCAAACCCGGAATGTAGTTCGAAAGTACGTCCAGTTCCTGAATTCGCTGGCGCTTCAGAAAGTTACCGTCAACGGCCGCAATGGCGATCGGTACGTCGAGGATGGATTCGGCCCGCTTCTGGGTGCTGACGATCACCTCGCTGAGTTGAGACGGATTGTCGGTCAGGGTGATGTCGAGCCGCTCGGTACCGTTGACCGTAACGGTCTGGCGGAAGGTCTGGAAGCCCACAAAACTGGCTTGCAGGCTGTGTTGACCAGACGGTACGTTACGTAGCAGATACCGGCCGCTTTCGTCGGTGGTTGTGCCCAGCCGCGAGTCGTCCAGCACAATCGTTACGCCCGGCATGGTCTCGCCCGAAGCGCTCCGGATAGTGCCGGTTATCGTGCCTGTGCTCTGTCCCCAGGCGGTAGTGAGTGTAAATATCGTAAAAACAAAAAAGAACAGGTGTCTCATGTATTGTGTTGATTATGTGTGTATTGGTTGCTTTGAAGGGGCAATGCGCTTATTTCCCTGTCGGCATTTCGGCGCGGTTGAGCCGACCACTACCGGGCGTCAGGTACAGCCCATAGCCGAAGGATTCGCCGGAGTCTGGCTTGCGGATATCGTTCACAAAGAACCAGTCGGCCTGCGCCCGCTCGGGGGTTAGGGTAAGCAGGAAGTAGCCGTGCTGCGACAAATCCACGTACTTCAGGTGCGGATTCGTTTTTGGATTGGCGAGAATGTTCTGCACAAACTGGACCTGAGCCGGTGACCGTTGCCGGATGTACTCCCCGAAGTTGGACGAGGTAATACTGGGCGATACGAACTCAGCCCCAAACGATCCTTTGCCGGTCGTGCTCTGGTAGGCAGTCGAATCCTGCGGTTTGGTCGTCAGTTCAAACGCCCACGAATTGTGAATGTCGCCGGTGATGACCACAAAATCGCGGATGTTAGCTTTGTCCAGTACGTTGACGATTCGCTGGCGTTCGGCCGGGTAACCGTCCCACATGTCGAGGTGCAGCGGCATATTCTTGGGCAAAATTCCGCCGTAGTTGATTGGCGAGAACACAACGTCGTTGCCCAGTATTTTCCAGCGGGCTTTCGACGACTGCAACCCTTTGGCCAGCCAGTCGAACTGTTCTTTACCGAGCATAGTACGGTCTTCGGCCTGGTAGTTTTCATCGACGGATTCGGCCTGCTTGTCGCGACCGGCCAGACGGCCATCAATCATGAACATTTCGGCCAGATCCCCAAATTTCAGCGACCGGTAGAGGTGCCGTTCCTGGTTCTCGCGTACCGGGAGCCATTCGTAATACGCCTGCTCTCCGGCCGACCGGCGGGTTTTCCAGTCGCCTTCCTGATCGGGCTGGTGGTTTTCGGCACCGTCGCGGTAGCTGTTGTTGGCCACTTCGTGATCGTCCCAGGTTGTGATAAAGGGATGCACGCGGTGCAGTTCACGCAGGTCCGGATCGAGCCGGTACTGGGCATAACGGGCGCGGTAATCGTCCAGAGCAACGATCTCCCTGGCCGGAATGTGTCGCCGGTTCAGCGTCGAGTCGCCGTATTTACCCCGACCGTATTCGTAGATGTAGTCGCCCAGGTGAACGATGGCGTCCAGATCCCGGCGGTTGGCGAGGTGCCGATACGCCGAAAAATACCCCGCTTCGTAGTTGCTGCAACTGACAACGGCCAGACGAAGCCGGTTGGCCTTGCCCGTGGGGGCTGTTTTGGTACGGCCCACCAGCGATTTTGCCCCGTTGCCGGCAAACTGGTAGTAATACACGTGGTTGGGTTGCAGTCCCGTAACGTCTACCTTGACCGTGAAATGACGGGCGCGGTCGGTAGTAGCGGATCCCCGCTTCACAATCCGGCGCATGGTTGAGTCTTCGGCTACCTGATACGTGACGGTGGCGGGCTGGGCAGGATTGTCGGGGGTAAGTTTGGTCCAGATGATCACGCGATTCGCTTCCGGGTCGCCTGATGCAACGCCGTAGTAGAACGGTTTGAGCCGCGAAGCGTAGAAGGTGGCCAGCTCGTTGTCGTAGGGCGTTTGGGCCGTAGCCGTCAGGGAAAGAAGTAATGCAAAGAACAGTGGAAACGCAGCGATGAAGCGCATAGCGAAGTTTTTTCGCAAAATTCGATTCAGGCTCCGACCCGTTAGCTGGATGGGCGGTTAAGCGTTTATGAAACTTTGGGTGGCCAACGTAACACCGGCTTAAAAAAGGTAAGGGCAGTATTAAACGCCGGTATTGTCGAACAATTCGGCCCGTTTTCCGGTAGTGGATAGAGCCTGATCAATCAACCGCCATGAACCTCGATACTGCAACCGTCACCGACAACCGTCACCACAACCGCTTCGAACTGACCGTAGATGGAAAACTGAACATCATCCAGTACCAGCCCATCGATGACGAAACCCTGGCGCTGCTGCACACCGAAGTGGACCCCGCGCTGGAAGGGAAGGGGGTCGGTTCGCATCTGGTGCAGGGCGCGCTGGAATACGTGGAGCGCAATAACTTCCGGATCGTACCGCTTTGCCCATTCGTATCGACCTACCTCAAACGACATCCTGATTGGAACCGGGTCGTGTCAACAACCTACAGCGTGGATGATTTTTGAGTACGTATTTCGAGCATGAAGCGAGTGGCCGAGCCGACCGGGCGATTGGTCGTTTTGGATAAGCAGAAGAGAATGTTGGGTACCCGCATCCCTTGCTCGATGAGCCTTTGAGCGATCATACAATTAAATTACCATGGCAGAAGAAGAGATTCAGACACTTGTTCGCCAGCAGGAGCAGGCCGTATGCCGTAAAGATGTTGATGCTGCCATGGCTTTCTATGCTCCGAATGTGGTATCGTTTGATGTGGTCGATACACTTCAGAAACTAGGTATCGATGCCTGTCGGAAACGACTCGAAAGCTGGTTAATACAATTTCCCGGGCCTTTCTTATATCAAGTAGAGAACCTGGTTATCGTAGCCGCTGACAGCCTGGCTTTTTGCCACTCGTTCAATCATGTAAAGGGGGGCCTGGCTACTGGAGAAAAGATTGATATGCGCTGGCGGGCTACCTTATGCTTTCGCAAACACGAAGGCCAATGGCAGATTACCCACGAACATAGTTCAGTCCCTTTTGATCCCGAAAGTGGTAAGGCTCTGCTGCTCCTGAGTGAGTAAAAGCGAGTAACTGAGACGCATGGCTTAGGTAGCTGAGCGGCAACTGTGCCGGCCAAGCTACTTGCCTTGGCGCATGGAACCTGCGGAATCAAACCTGATAAGCAGGGCACCCAACAAATGATCCTATCCGGATCACCCATTTTACTCCTTCGCCCGAACACACGAAAGCCCGATAACAGGTTGCCAGCTTAAAATGGCTGACCAATAGTCGCTTCCGTGGATCTCGACTCCTTCAGGGGACACCTTTACCGGATGCCACTGAATTTGGGAAAGACCCGCCGATTGTAAAGCCGTTTCGTGGGTAGATTTCTCAAGGTGGTAATTGGTAACGGCAATATGTGACGTAGCAGACTGGTAGAAGCGATACGTAATAGCGGCTCCTTCCTCATAACTGTCGTTTTCGCGGGTGAAGCCGTACGGAAACATACTCGCAACACTACCCCGGTAATCGGGATTGCTGTTGATGGTAATGAAACGACCCCCGGGTTTCAAATGGTTGACAATAACCCGGCTCATCTGACAGAGTTCATCGGCTGTTCGGGCGTAGTTAAGTAAGTAACTGGCACAGATAAGGTCGAATTTCTTATCGAGGTCGAGCAGCAGAACATCCTGGCAATGATAGTTGAGTCCAAGTTGCGAAGCGGCTTCGGCCTCCCGCGCGAGTTGGATCATGCCATCCGAGATGTCAACTCCTGTAACCTGGGCAGCCCCTCTATACTTGATTTGCCGGGTATAGAAACCCTCCCCGCAAGCCAGGTCAAGAACATCCAGGTCGGCCAGGTCGCCTGCCAACTCAAAGAAGGTGTGCGACTCAACATAGTTTCGCCAGGGTAATAATTTAGATGCCTGATACTCTTTTGCAATTGCGTTGTAGTCGGTTGCCATTACGTTGGTGGTTAAGCTTTAGGAAAGAGGACTTATGTATCAGTAGGTCACGACTTTATGCCGTGCCTAAATGTCAGAAATAAATTCCTCAAATCAAGCTTGACACTTAAATCAAGGCCGCTACAATTTCTGTCTTACAGTTATGGCTGATACGCAGGTAGAACTATGCGACCTATCGCTCCAGTGGGAGCATTGCTTCTGTCGACCAAAACGTCGCACTCGAAACGGCATGGCCGGTTCGCTCAACGCCAACGGGTGTTGATGGATGAGCATACTACGTTACTAAACAAAAGCAACTCCCAACCTTTACACCTTCATTGGGATGTACTGTTAAATTACATCCCAGAGATTATCAGGCATCGTTCAAAAGGGCAATTTAACAGTTCTTCTGGGTTCGTTCGCTCTTGAACACGGTGGCGGTTGGGCTGCCCGGCTTCCTAACCGGCGAGCCTCCTGTCGCCCGACAAGCTGCCCACGCAGAGCGAAAAACCATTAAATGTCCTTTTCAAAATACAGATAAATATGGACAGAGCCTTCAAAATTAATGGATGACGTAGATGTTAATCTGTAACCTTGTGAAGCGTATTCATCTAGCTTTGTCTGAATTCCTTCTTTGGACTTCTTCACGATGCGTTCTGAATCAAACGTATTTTCTGAGTGGTAAATCAGGGCTTCAACCTTGTATTCTTTCATTGTTTTACGTTTTTTTTGTCAGTACGTTTCCTCAACTCTCCCAACCGGGGCGTTTACCCTGTCAGCCGAGGTTCGGAAATGGGAGCCTGAAATTTAACCTCACGGACGCGTTGCCTGTCGACCGCAACACGCCCCGCGAACATACTTGGCGTTCCACCCAACACCAATGAGGGTCGTATGGCGCAGCGTAGCAAGCCTTTACGCCCTCATGCTGTTGGGTGCTTCACGAGATACTACGCGTGATGTTATACTGCTGACCATAACCTGAATAACCAATCTATATGAAACGCAAGATATTTAAAAAGCCGCCGACCAAACAGCAACGGCAATTAATCAGGCAGATTCAGGCGTTGCCACCGATGGATGAGAGCAGGGAACGGGTGAACTATGAACGGGTGGTGAATGAGGTGTTGGGGTAAAAGTTAACCCGCTAAAAATCAATAGTTTGATGTATATTTAAGTTGGCTATCTGTGGTTTTTTGATTAAATTTAACCGTAAACATTTACTGAAATGGCTAACGAATTAACAGACTGGACACCCCCGCAACAATTGTGCACAACTAACATTGAAGTCTTGAAATTGGCGCTCGCTCAAGCCGATAATAGACAAAAGGACCTTGAAGCAACCTCATCAAACATTACCACCCGCGTACAAAACCTGCTGACTGTTTTAGTTGGTATTGTGGTGGCGTCTATCGGCTTCTTTTTCTCTCATCTAAATGACAGTTTTCCAATAATCATCCCAACACTCGCAACCATCCTGTATAGTCTTGTGCTTAGCATCTATCTCTTCAACAAGGCATATACAGGCGAGTATATGCCACCCGCTGGCAATCCATCAAAAGTGCTTAGCGCCGATTTATTTGATGACCCTTTTGAGGATAAATTGCGGCATATATATATAAACCTCCTGTATGGCGCAAACAAGAGGTTTATTGAGAATCATGCAGAAAATCAACGCCGTTGGAAAATAGTAAAAAGAAGTATCAAGGCCGCCTTCTTTATGCCAATTATCCTAATGGCTATTTATCTCGTTGTTCTGTTTTGGGACCATCTCCAAGACTTTTTGTTTCAGGTGGGTCATTTGGGTCAATAATTCTAGGCCTAATGGTGATAACGGTTTGTTGAACCTGAACTGTGTCAGTTTGGGGATTAGGGTTTGGGTTATCCGTATTGTTGTCAATCATAAGACAAAAGGTTTGTATCTTAAAAAGCACTTCACTCCATTGTTTGTCCCCCTGCGTCCGGTCGTCGGTTTCCCTCGAACTGTAGGCTCGTGCCGACCGCATCTGTGTAAGCTCTCACGAGACATTAAGCGGGGAGCCACACTGCTGTCGCTACCAGCATGACCGACAACAGCCCTGTAAAGGGCGTAGTGAAGATTGATGCTGTCGCTACCGAAATGACTAGCGTTCGTAGTGAGCACACTTGCCGCACACGAGTTGTTGGGCTGACGTAAAGCCCGATTTGCTAGTAATTTGACCTAGTAAGTAACCAAATTGGGTTTTCATGTCACCCAACATATACAAGTACGCCAACACACTTAATGTCAATTCATTGATTATAAACAAGATCGTATTAAGCCCACTAACAAAAAGGCATATCTGCAAAGGAGTATGTTGGCGACAACTAAGCTGCTACAATCCTAACCAATAAACTGGTTTCAGGCAAGCTAACTAACTAAATGGTACCCATTAGTATAATAGTTGATACGCTACTCCCCTCGTAACTGCTTCGTGGTCTTACGGCTGCCGTCGTGGCTCCATCCCGGAGGACCGAAGAGGTAGCCGAGGGCGTTGCGGACAGAACCCGCCCGGCGCAGGTCGCGGATCATATCCGTCCACTCGTGGAAGGCAATTTTTACGGGGTTGTGTGAGTCAATGTTCTTCGTCAGGCCGTAGACCGGTCGCTCATCCTCGCGTTGGAACGTACCAAATAGCCGGTCCCAGATGATCAGAATGCCCGCGTGGTTTTTGTCCAGATAGTCCAGATTAGTGGCGTGGTGAACGCGGTGGTGCGAGGGCGTATTGAAAATAAACTCGATGGGGGCCGGCAAACGGTGAATAAACTCGGTATGAATCCAGAATTGATATAACAAACTGATGGCCTGCATCGTCATGATGGCGGCCGGGTGGAAACCGAGCAGGGGCAACCAGATCCAGAAAATGAACGAGCCGCTCAGATTGCCCGTCCAGGTCTGGCGCAGGGCCGTGCCGAGGTTGTATTTCTGCGAGGAGTGATGCACTACGTGCGAGGCCCAGAAATACCGGCTGCCGTGGCTGATCCGGTGGAACCAGTAGTAGCTGAAATCATCGGCAAAAAACAATAAAACCCAGGCCCACCACTGCGTCATATCAACGGTGAACAACCGAAACTGGTAAACAAGCGAGAACGCGCCAAACACCACAACTTTCCCCACTATACCGATGACGACATTGCCGATTCCCATAGCAAGGCTACCGGCCGTGTCGCGGGCATCGTAGTAATCCTTCTGCTGAACAGCCGTCGCAATAATTTCGGCCAGCAGTAAGATAACAAAGCCCGGAATCGCGTAATGAATGAGATCTTTCATCGGTTACCCATGATTTGTACAAAAATAACACACAAAATTACAGCTTTTACATGTTGGCCATAGCGGCAAGCTAATTCTATATGTCTGCATCAGCAAACCACTATCTTTCCAGTAAGTAACCGCTTATATTTACCCATTCATTTACGCCATTCTATGACTATACAATCAGATACCGTTCGTTATCCGGTTGGCCCCTGGATTGACAAGGGGAGCTATTCCGCCGACCTGATCCAGCAACTTGTGGAGCGCATCAATACCCTGCCTGAGGAGTACCAGACCGTAGCCGATAGCTGCTCGGACGATGAGCTGCGTCGGCAGTACCGCGACGGAAGCTGGACGGTGCAGCAACTGTTTCACCACGTAGCCGATACTCACCTGATGCATTTCATGCGCCTGAAAAATGCGCTGAGTAGCCCTGAACCGACGATAGGCGTTATGGCCGATGTGAATGCCTGGGCCGTACTGGATGAGGCCCGGACCGCACCCATTCAGGCGTCGGTTACGATGCTTCGCGGAACGCACCAGCGCATCGCGTTTCTGGCGCAGACGCTGACCCCCGACCAACTCAACATTACGTATTTCCACCCGCCCCGGCAGCGACACCTGACGCTGGCGCAGGCTTTGGACATTATCGTCTGGCACGCTGAACACCATCTGGCCCATATCCGGCTGGCGCTGAGTTTGTGAGCCGGCCGTTGCATTGTTTTGTTGCCGTACTCAATGGATGAATTAAGCAGACTGGTGTTAACAAACTTCGACCGGCACGCCCACCTGATACCGTCCCGGACCGCCGGCATGAGCGTCTGGAAATCGCCCGGCCTGACCGTTGTCGATAGTGGCCTGCCCTGCGATACGTTCAACATCGTACATGTGTACGATCAAAGCCAGTTGCGACCCACCGATCTCGAAGCCGTCAGACAGCATTTTGCCGAACGCCAGTTTCCGTTCTGTCTCTGGATTGATGAAACAAACCTGACCGAGCCAGTGCAGGCCCGGTTAGTTCAGCTTGAGCTGACACGAGCCGGGGTTGAACCGGGAATGGTACTGGATCTGGGCACGTACCGTCCGGTGGCAGATGAACGACACCGTAACGCTCGCGTCGCTGCCAATCCGCAGGAGGTGGCCGACTTTGCCGATGTTGTGGCCCGAAACTGGTCCCCGGCCGATCAGAACGTTACCGCTTACTACCAGCAGACCGCTTCGCAGTACCTGGCATCGGACAGTGGAGTTATGTTGACGATTTACTACGAGCACGACAAGCCCGTATCCGTAATCGAGCTGTTCCCCACAGACGACCAAACTATTGGGCTGTACTGCCTGGCGACGCTGGACGAATACCGTGGCCGGGGCATCGGCAGTGCCCTGATGACGTACGCGCTGAACATAGCGAAAGAAGCGGGTTATACAACGGCGATCCTACAGGCTTCAGAAGATGGAATTCGGATCTACGAACGACTGGGATTCAGGGTGACAACTACATATTTTGAGTATCAGTAGCTACGTTTAAACAGATAGATTCGGTAGGGTAGTCATAGCGAAGGGCCGCTGATACATCCGTACTAACCGAAGGATATTGTTTGACGTTTACAATTGCTTTTAGAGTGGAAAGCCGGTTGCCGGTGTCTTTCCGTGCATGCTTTCACTACCGTATGGATATCGCCTTGCATTCGACGTTACCTGAACAGACAAAGTACTACCAGGACCTGCTGGCAGCTACGGCTGCGCCTATTATTCATCTGGAGCCCATTCGCGATTCGGCCAGCCGGATCGTTGATTTCCGGTATCGCTACGTGAATAGGGCGGCTGCAGGGCTGATCGACGGGCTTTCGCCTGATGCACTGTCGGGCACGACCTGGGCAGACCGGGTGCCGGAATCTGTTCTGCCCGAATGGCTAAGCCAGTACAGCCACGTTCTGACGAGCGGCCAAACGTTTCGCCACGAGCAGGTCCTTCGCGACAACGGCAAAAGCCGCTGGATCGAGGTCGTGGTATCGCCCCTGGGCGATGGGCTGTTGCTGACTATGCAGGAGCTCAGGCAGGCTGAGCCGGCAACGCAGCGCCAGGCCGAACGACTGAAATTCGTGACCGACAGCGCCCTGACGGCTATTGCTCTGTACTCAATTGTGCGCGACCCGGTAACCAACCAAGTTGATGATCTGCGATACGAACTCATCAATGGTCGGGCTGAGCAGATGACAGGCCGAAAAGCCGAAGACCTGGTGGGCCGAACCATGCGGCAGGTGTTTCCCGGAATTGAAAAAAGCGGTATATGGGTACAGTACAAGCGATTGGCCGAAACCGGAGAAACACTACGATTTCAAAACAAGTACGTCTACGACGGCTACGATCTCTGGTATGAGGTACAGGGTGTACGTGAGGAAGACTTTGTGGTATTGTCGTTTCTGGACATCACGGAGTTAAAACGAGCGCAGGAGTTTAATCAGCAACAGGCTGAGGAGTTTCGGCAGGTACTGGACAACGCTCTGACGGCCATTTCACATTTTACGGCTGTTCGCGACGAAAACGGGCAAATCATTGATTTCATGTACCAGTCGTTCAACCGAATCTCCGAGCAGATAACCGGGCTGAAAGCCGATCAGGTTGTAGGGAAACGAATGCTTGAACTGTTTCCCGGCGTCCGCACGAGTGGGGTGTTCGATCGGTGGGTGCAACTGGTCGAAACGGGGCATACCGTCCGCTTTCAGGACTACTACCAGCATGATGGTTTTGATTTCTGGTTCGATACGCAGGCGGTTAAATGGGGCGATGGATTTATCCAGTCGTACATCGACATTTCACTTATTAAGCAGGCCGAACTGACGCAGCAAAAACAGGCTGAACTGCTGAACGCCGTGCTGAATGCCACCCTGACGTCCGTGGCCTGCTACGATGCCATACGCGATGAACGAGGGCAGATACGGGATTTTCGATTTGTGCTCGCCAACCAGAAAACGTTGAACGATCTGGAAACCACCGCCGATGAGTTGTATGGGAAACTGTTGTTGGAGGTGAATCCTGCACTGCGTGAAAGCTCTGTTTTTAACGAGTATGTTCAGGTGGTTGAAACAGGGCAGCACTGGGCGCAGGAGCGTCCGTTCCGCGGGCGGTGGTACTACGTATCGGCAGTTAAACTCGGCGATGGCATGGCCATGTCGTCGGTCGATATTACCGAAACCTACCAGTACCGTCAGCAGATTGAAGCCGCCAATGTGGAACTGAGACGCTCGAATGAAAATCTGGAGCAGTTTGCCTACGTCGCCAGCCACGACCTGCAGGAGCCTCTTCGGAAAATTACCTCATTCAGTGACGTACTAAAACAGCAGTATGCCGCTGGTCTTGGCGAACAGGGAGAAGACCTTATTAACCGGATGCAACTGGCCGCTCAGCGGATGTCGGTGCTAATTCGGGATCTGCTGGGTTATTCGCGGCTCACAACCCAGAAGGAGCCGTTTCGGCCCGTATCCCTCAATCAGGTCATTGCCAATGTGCTGAACGATCTGGAAGTGGTGATACAGGACAAACAGGCGACCATCGAATTGGTAGACTTACCCGTTGTGCTGGGCAACGAGCGGCAACTTCAGCAGTTGTTCCAGAACCTGGTGAGTAACGCGCTTAAATTCACCCGCACGGATGAGCAGGGTGTTGTCATTCGTCCGGTTATTCAATTTTCGTGTCGGCAGATTGCCGCAGCCGACCTTTCGGGTGCCGTTGCCAACCAACTCGCTCCGGTCGACGTGACGGCTGCTGCAAAACCTCGCCAGTACTGGGCCATCAGCCTGACCGACAATGGAATCGGGTTTGAACAGCAGCATGCCGAGCGGATTTTCGGAGCTTTCCAGCGGCTGCATAACCGGCAGTATTACCCCGGAACAGGCATCGGTCTGGCTATTGTCCGGAAAGTGGCGGATAACCATAACGGAGTTGTGTCGGCTGACAGTAAACCGGGGCAGGGGGCTACGTTTACAGTGTATTTGCCGGTTTGACGGAAAAGAAAAAAGCCTGCCAGTACGGCAGGCTTTTTATATAAGGCGCTGAATCGGTTTATCGGTTCATCGAAATCAGGAATTCCTCGTTGGTGCGCGTTCCTTTCATGCGCTCGAGCAGGAAATCCATTGTTTCCATGGGATTCATGTCGGCCATGTGCTTGCGCAGAATCCAGACGCGTTGCAGCGTTTCCTTATCCAGCAGCAGGTCTTCCCGACGCGTACCCGAAGCCAGTACGTCAACGGCCGGGAACACGCGCTTGTTGGCCAGACGGCGGTCAAGCTGCAATTCCATGTTGCCGGTTCCCTTAAATTCTTCGAAAATCACTTCGTCCATTTTTGATCCTGTATCGATCAGGGCCGTAGCGATGATGGTCAGCGAACCACCATTCTCCACGTTCCGGGCCGCACCGAAGAATCGCTTCGGCCGGTGTAGAGCGTTAGCGTCGACACCACCCGACAGGATTTTACCCGACGATGGCACTACGGTGTTGTAGGCCCGCGCCAGACGCGTAATCGAGTCGAGCAGAATCACTACGTCGTGGCCGCATTCAACCATTCGCTTCGCTTTTTCAAGCACCATGCTCGATACTTTCACGTGTCGCTCGGCCTGTTCGTCGAACGTTGACGAGATCACTTCCGCGTTCACGCTCCGGGCCATGTCGGTTACTTCTTCCGGCCGTTCATCGATCAGCAGAATGATCAGATAAACCTCGGGGTGGTTCTTGGTGATCGAGTTGGCGATCTCCTTCAGCAACACCGTCTTACCGGTTTTCGGCTGGGCGACAATCATGCCCCGCTGGCCCTTCCCGATTGGCGCAAACAGGTCAAGTACCCGCGATGAATAATTCTCGGGCCGGTTGCTCAGCCTAAGCTGTTCCTCAGGAAAGAGGGGAGTCAGGTATTCGAACGGAATCCGGTCACGGATCTCTTCAGTGGTTTTTCCGTTTACGGTCGACACCCGCAAGAGCGCAAAGTATTTTTCACCTTCTTTCGGTGGCCGGATCGCACCGCGCACTGTATCGCCCGTTTTCAGGCCAAACAGCTTGATCTGCGACGGGGAAACGTAGATGTCGTCCGGGCTGGCGAGGTAGTTATAATCGGCTGAGCGCAGGAATCCGTACCCGCCATCCTGCATAATTTCCAGAACGCCCTCGTTGTCGATGATGCCATCGAATTCGCGAATATGCTGGTTGTACTGCCGGCGAATCCGGTTCTGGTATTCCTGAGCTTCTCGCGATGGTTGAGCCGGTTGTGGGGCTGACGATGGAGCTGCCGTGTTTTCAGATGCATCTGGAGTATCCTGTGCGCCCTCTGGAGATTCCCCTTCGGCGGGTTGCGGCACAGCTACGTTAGCCGCATTATCTTCGCTAATAACCGTTGGCGTCAAAAACTCTTCTTCCGGCTCATGATGCAGATTCATCAGTGGTTCGTCGGCAACGGGGCGCTGTGTACGTTGCCGATGGCCAGGCCCTGACTCACCTGATCGGTCGATACGGGGCCGTTCATGGCCCGTCCGCTCATTGGTTGGCTGGGCAACGTTTCGGTTGTCGCGCTGCGTGATTTCACGCGTTCCCGCATCCCGTGATCCGGCATCCCGTGGTCCGGCATCCCGGCGCTGGCGATCGTCGCCCCGTCCGTTTTCCATCCGGTTACGTACGCGCTGCCCCGGCCCCTGCGACCGGTCCGGTCGCTGTCCACCTTCCTGACTAGCAGGGCGGTTGTCGCGCGGCTGGGGTTGTTCTTGCTGGGCTGTGAGACCCGGATCCTCGATGGGGGCTTCGTTCTTTGGTTCCGAAAAGCCGTCTTCGGGTGTTGGGGCAGGCAGCTCAGCAGCGTTTGCGTCGCGCCGGATACGATGGCGTGTCCGCTGGCTGTTGTCTCCTTCGGTCTGGCGGCCTGCCGGCTTTGCGTCCGGAGCGGCTACGTCTGCCGTTGGTTGAGCGTCTGGTGCCGGAGTAGCTGCGGGTGCATTGTCGGCAGGAGCCGTCCGGGTTTTCCGACCACGCCGGGGTGTTTCGGCTGGCTGGCTGCGTTCGGCCGGTTCAGCGCCGTTCGGCCCGACAGGCTCGGGCATAATGGCCTGCTGATCCAAAATTTTATAAATCAGTTCTTTTTTCTGGTATTTACTAGCGTCGCGAATGCCGAACTCATCGGCAATGGTCCGAAGCTCCGACAGGAGCTTCATGTCTAATTCTTCTTTATTGTACATACACTTCAGGTCAGATAACCTTTGAGGCCGACAGTGCGGCTACGTCGATAAGGGGATTGATGGATTAAGAAACGGAAGGCTCGAGGGGCGGGTCGTCTGGCAATGCATATGCCGGAAGGTAGGCCGCAAATCAGCGAGCCAAAGAAACCATGGATGGTCAACTAAGTGAAAAATAAAATGTCAAAACGTGAACAGGAGTAGTTTGGTTGATCAAACCGAACAGGCGACCCCGCGCCGAATCAGCTCTTCGCAGACGCCCGGTGGGGCTAAGCGCGGTAATCAATAAACGTTTGGAAATCGGACAATCCGCCGTGACTATGAATCGTCACAGTGGGAAGGGTACTATTCTGCCGTTGGATTCGGTCAAGGCAAAGATAGAATAATAATCCGGTTTTGTCAAGAAAACGCAATTCATTGTAAAATGTTTCCATAGTTTGTCAGAAATTTATTAAGTCAGTGGGCAGACGGACACTTCGCGAAAGCTTCTATGGGTAAACTTCGCCAACTGGCGGATACCAGGATGTACGGGAGTTTAACCGGTTGCTGGTCTGCTGACGCCAAACCTGTGTAGGCATCGAAGAGGGGCCGCCCCGTTCCATTTGGCGTTTGTTATGGTTGGTGATAAGACGACACGTACTAGCACTTCGTCGTTAAAAAACCTTAAAGCGCACAAATTTTGCAATTTTTGTACCCTTTGTTATCGTTATCAAAACCGTACGCCGGGATCATAATCGGGGCGATGCGGGAACTACTGTACCATGAATCTGGTAATTGATTGGGGCAATTCGAGCCTTAAAGTGGGCTGGTTCAATCAGTCGGCGCTGTTGCAGTCGGAACGCTATGAGTCGGTCGGCTCACTGCTGGCCGGAGTCAGCCAACGGGCATTTGACCAGGTAATCGTGTCGTCGACGAGTCGGCCGGCCGACGAAATACGGGCGGCTCTGGCCGATCTGAACCGAACGATCCTGACGCTGGACAGTGCAACGCCGGTACCGATCCGGAAAGCGTACGATACACCCAACACCCTGGGGGCCGACCGCGTGGCCGCTGCGGTGGGGGCGATGAGTCTGTTCCCGGCCTGCGATTGCCTGGTGCTTGATGTCGGTACCTGCCTGACCGCCGACCTGATTGATCGGGAGGCTGTTTTCCAGGGTGGACTGATTTCGCCGGGGCTGCATATGCGTTTGCGGGCCATGCACGAGCAGACAGCCCGCCTGCCGCTGGTCGACGTATCAGCCGGTGAACCGGTACCGCTCACAGCAAAAAATACCCGACAGGCCATGCAGAGTGGCGTTGTGAATGGGTTGACTTTTGAGATGAACGGAATCATCGAAACGTACCGGCGTGAACGACCGGGGCTGGTTGTGGTACTGTGCGGGGGTGACGCTTCCGTCTTTGAAAGTCGGCTGAAACCCCCCATCTTTGCAGTTCCGGAATTGGTGCTGATTGGATTAAATCGAATTTTAGAACATAATGTCACTATTTTACAAGCGGCTAAGCCGACTCCTGACAGGTAGCTTACTGGCCGCTGCCACCTCGCCGATGGTACTGGCGCAGGGATTAGGTAACTCACCTTACTCGGCACTGGGTCTTGGTGAGCCATATACCCAGGCCAACGTGACCAACCTGGGCATGGGTGGCCTGGGTATCAGTAATTCCAATCCATTCAATCTGAATCTTCAGAATCCGGCCCTGCTCGGCACCCGGCCTCCCTATACGCTCTTTGAGGTGGGGCTACTGGGACAGTCGAAAGCTATCAGCCAGAACATTACCAATACGCGGCAGACACAACGCGATTTTGGCGGTAACCTCGGTTATCTGGCCCTGGCGTTTCCGGCTAATTCGCGCTGGACCATGTCGCTGAGTCTGCGGCCAAGTACGTATGTGGATTACCAGACCCGCCAGTATGCGCAGGTAGAGGGCACAATTTACGAAGCCGAATACAACTACACCGGCCGGGGGGGGCTCAACAAAGCTTCGTTTGCCAGCGGGTTCAGGGTCGGTAAAAACATTTACGTGGGTGCCGAAGCATCATACCTGTTTGGTAACGTTACGAATACGTCCGATTCACGCGTATTGATCAACGATGCAGCCACGGGTATCCAGGATGTACGGATTGCCCGGATCAACCGGATCAACTATAGTGACGTGGTCTGGCGGCTGGGGGCAGCCTGGCGGCCTAAGCTTGGCACCGACTGGACGCTTAATATCGGGGCAACGCTGGACCCACGCACCCGTGCGAATGCCCGCGAGACCGACATCTATCAGCAGGTATCGCTGGCGGGTACGAACATTTCAGCGGCCGATACGCTCCGCGTCAACTCGGCCGGTAAGGCCACACTGCCGCAACAGGCCAACTTCGGTATCAGCATCGAGCGTAACAACAAACTGCTGGTGGGCGTAGACGTCGGCGTTCAGCAGTGGTCGCAGTACCGCACCATCACCGATCAACCGGCATCGTTGAACAACGGCTACACTATGTCAGCCGGGCTGGAGTATACACCCAAGTATAATTCTACCAAATATTGGGATCTGGTCAGCTACCGGGCCGGTTTCCAGTATAACCGCTTACCCTATCTGGTCGATGGTGCCCGCATCAACGACGTAAGCGGTAGCGTAGGATTGTCGCTGCCGATCGGTGCCTTTCTGGTAAACCGCATCAACATAGCCTTCATTGGCGGACAGCGGGGGGCTCTGGCCGGAACGCAGATTCGGGAACAGTACCTGCGTTTTGCTCTCGGTTTCTCGCTAACCGATCGCTGGTTCCGCAAACCCGTTATCGATTAATATGTTGGTAAACCAAACCAGCAAAACCTGTGTTTTTGGGACGTGAATACAGTCATCCATAACATACGGTATGGTGTAGCCAGGCAACTTATCCAGTTGGTTTTCCTGCTGGCTACATTGTTTTTGGCGGCCTGTGAGGAGACGAAGCAGTCGAAGAAAGTACAGCCGTACCAGGGGCCGATCGAGGAGATCAACGACGTGAAGATGCTATACAGTGAAGCGGCCATCCTGAAAGTCCGGATGACAACAGCGAAGCAGTTCCGCTATCAGAACGACGACCGCAAATATCCTAAAACGGTTAACATTGTTTTCTACGGTCCGGCCGGGGAGGAGGTCACTACGTTACGGTCCGATTCCGGCCGTTACAATAAAGCGAAAGATCTCTATACAGTCATGGGGAACGTAGTGGTCATCAACAAGCAGCAGCAAAACAAACTGATGACATCCGAACTGAACTGGAGCCCGATCAACAAGAAGGTGTTTACCGAGAAACCTGTGACCATCATCAGCCCCCTTACGGGTGAACGCCTGCAGGGAATTGGCCTGGATGCTCCGCAGGATTTCTCCCGTTACTCCATCCGAAAAACGACCGGTATCTTCAACGTCGAAGGCGGTCAGGGATTCTAGGTGATGATCAGCGTTGCTTTTTGCAGTCAGCCAAAATCGGGCTGACTGTTTTTACGTCCGTGACTTTAGTTTCGCCACCCCATTCGTTATAGATATACGTCATTAACTCGGCTACTTCGAGATCGCTGAGTTGAAGCTGGGCGGGCATGGGTCGGTTGTACGTTTTGCCGTTCACTACGATTGGCCCCTGCTGGCCGTACCGAATCAGGCAAATGACGCTGTTTTTGTTGACCAGGTAGTCGGAACCGGCAAGGGGCGGATAGAGCGCTTCCAGCCCTTTTCCATCGGCCTGGTGGCAGTTGGCGCAATACGTTTTATAAAGTAGTAGCCCTTCGGTGATATATCGCTGGCGTTTAATCTCTTCCTCGCTCTGGCAAGACATAACCATAAGCAGCAACGCGAACAACCCTAAGCCCCCAACGTATCTGCTAATTACACCGCTGTGTCCTGGCGAGCTTTGCGTCACCTTTGCGTCTTTGCGTTTTAAAAAAGACCGTGTCATGATTGAGACTCGCGTAGCAGTTTGTCCATGTCGGCCATCAGTTTATTAACGCCCTCTTCGGTAGTGCCGTCGTACACGCCCCGAATGTGTTTTTCCTTGTCAACTAGGATAAAAGCGCCACTGTGCACGACGCCCCCTGGTGCCGACTGATCTTCCTGCGCGGTAACCATATAGCTGTTCTGGCCGATTTCGTAAATGTCTTCCCGAGGACCCGTTACGAACAGCCACTGCCGGTCAGTTACGCCCAGCCCCGTCGCAAATTCTTTTAACACCGCCACCGAATCGTGTTCGGGATCGATGGTATGCGAGAGCAGCATGACATCCGGATTGCCCTTAAACTTGTCATACACCCGCTTCAACTGCGTTTTCATTTTTGGGCAGATGGTCGGGCAGGTTGTGAAGAAGAAATCGGCTACGTAAATCTTGTTGTCCAGTGCCCTGGCTGTGACCGTATCGCCGTACTGACTGACAAATTTGAAATCTGGTATGCGATGATAGACCGAATCAACCACTTCTTTTCCATCAACGGTTTTTGTGACGGCTTCCCGCTGCCCCAGAATCGGTAATTTGTCGTCCTTGTTGCTACAGCCTGTCGTAAACGCAACCAGAAGCAGCAAAAACAACCACGCGTTAAGGTTTACTAAAAAAGGCTTCTGCCTGATGAATACTGGTGTTAATTTTTGATTTGACATCATCAATTGTTTCCTTTTCCTGTTCGAGGTAGTGTAAGGCCTGCTCCGCTGGTAATCGATCGAGCGTGTCGCCGTTGTAGTGGGCCATCCAATGAACCATCAGACTGTCGGCGGTGGTCAGGTTTTTAATCAGCCGGAGCGCTTCTTCGCGCTTTTCTTCGTTCTGAATCGAAGCTGTTGCCGACTGGCCGGTCTGCTGAAGGCTGTCAAGCGCATGGACGCGAAGCTTCAGCTGCTTACGCAACTTCATCAGGTGACCAATTCTGGGCATCACTTCATTATGTACGGCGAACACTTCATCCTCTGCCTCCGTAATAGAGCTTGCCCCGGAGTCGGTACATGCCTGAAGCAGGCCGACTGTAGCCAGCAGGCTCACTGAAAGAACAACACACTTTGTCATAAATTAGATCGCACTGGCGGATTACTTAGCTACGGCCGTAGCCCGTTGTTTCAGGATTTCACGGGCATTTTTTACCGCGCTCGGAGATGGATTGCTGCCTCCAATCATCTGCGCAATTTCGTTAACGCGTTCGTCAAACGTAAGCTTGCGGATGCGGCTGACGGTCCGGTCGGCTGAGTGGTCTTTGAACACAAAATAATGAGCCGTACCCTGGCCGGCAATCTGGTGCAGGTGCGTAATGGCAATGATCTGGTGGCTGTGGGCCATGTCCCGCATCATCTGACCCATCTTGATGGCAATTTCGCCCGACACACCCGTATCAATTTCGTCGAAGATAATCGTCGGCAATGATCGCTTGCTGGCCAGGATGTATTTGATCGCCAGCATCAATCGCGAAAACTCCCCCCCGGATGCTACGTTCTTAAGCTGCTGGGGTTTGATTCCCTTGTTCGCACTGAAGAGAAACGTAATGGTATCAATGCCGGTCGGGGTGGCTTTGCCGGTTTCAGACTGGATTTTCAGCGACGCGTTGGGCATTCCCAGATCCCGAAGCAAGCCGCCAATTTCGGCTTCAATGGGTTCAAGAACGGCCAGCCGCGCGGCCGACAGCGTCTGGGCACTGACCTGCATCTGCTCCCGGGCAGCATCAGCCTGAGCCTTGGCCTCGGCCAGCTCATCGTCCAGGTTCAGCACCTTGCTGACTTTTTGCTCCAGCTCTTTCTGTACGTCAAGCAGGCCGGCTACGTCTTTTACCTGGTGCTTGGTCTGCAACTGGTAAATCAGGTTCAACCGGTCGCGGATGGTATCAGCGCGGGTATCGTCGGTATCCACACGGTCCTGTTCGGTACTGATCTCATCGGCGAGGTCGCGGAGTTCGATCAGCGTGCTCTGCGCCCGCTGCTGCAACTGATCATATTGATTCGACAGCTTGCTGATGTACGAGAGGTTACTGACGGCCCCTTTCAGGAAATTGATTACCGACTGCTCGGCATTGTCGAGGTATTCGTAGGCCAGTTGCAGCCGTTCTTTAATCTCCCCGGCGTTTTCAAGGATATTCAGTTCCTGCTCCATCGACTCCTGCTCGTCGGCCTGAAGCTGCGCTTTGGCCAGTTCTTCGTACAGAAAGTTGTTGTAGTCGAATTCCTTCCGCATGGCCGAGGCCTCTGCCTGTAGCTGATCGTAGGTAGTTCGCTTCGCTCGGTAGAACTGATAATCCGTACGGTATTGCCGAAGGAGGGCGTCGTCCTGAGCGTAGGTATCCACAATCTCCAACTGGTATTCGTTCGAGCCAAGCAGTACCGAATCGTGCTGGGAGTGAATATCCATCAACTGGCTCGTGACGCGCCGGAGGGTCTCCAGATTAACGGGGGTATCGTTGACAAACGCCCGCGATTTACCGCTCGTGCTGATTTCGCGCCGGACGATGCAGGAGGGGGAAAAGTCTAATTCTTCTTCGTCGAAGATGCGCTCAATCTGGTAGCCCGATACACCGAACGTACCTTCAATGACGCACTTCTGGTCTGGGTTGTACAAGACTTTTGTGTCGGCCCGGTTTCCAAGCAGCAGGCCAATGGCCCCCAGCATGATGGATTTTCCGGCTCCGGTTTCGCCCGTGATAATGTTCAGCTCATCGTCCGGAACGAGTTCGAGCTGGTCAATCAGGGCGTAATTTTTTATGAGTAAATGCGATAGCATACAGGTAGCTCCTTACTCAGGTAACAACGCCGGTCGGGGGGGAGGTTCATTCGATTCACGGTTTTCAGTAGACAGTTTTCAGTCGCCGGTTTACAGTTTTCGGTGGCCGACGTTCCGGTCCGGGTTACTGATTGATTATTTTTCCGAGCTACCGAAACCACTTACCAAAAACTGTAAACCGTAAACTGTATCACCACAGCAACTTCCGGTACGTTTCGGTTTTGGATGGGTCGAGGAACGACAGCAAATCAAACGCTTTTTTTCGTTCAGGCTGTGTTCCTTCAAATAAAATATTATAAATCTCTTCGCCCTTTGCGTCGAAGAACGAGTTGAGGAGTACGGAGTTGGGGAGTTGCTGACCAATAGTCCGGATGGTTGTCAGCAAATCGAGGGTCTGCTTGCGAACCTGCACCGGATTAGCCCCAAACACATCCAGGCCCTGCCGGTGGTAGGTGTACATGGCATCGCGAAACGGGGTCAGTTGCTGGTTCTGCATATTTTCGATCAGCCAGTAGCGGTTCCGGCGGTCGCCCCCCGTCTGCCATGATGAATTAACCGAGCCCTGCTGCGCCAGATTCACAATAGCGTAGGCCCGCTGAATGTACGGGTTGCCGCCCTGCCGACTGAATGTATCGTAGTCAGCGGCCAGGATGATGTTAGCGTAAAAAGCCAGCAATGACGTCAGTTCGTCAGAATATACATTTTCGCGGAAGTAGATCGGGGTAGTTGGCAGGTACACAAAGTTAAACGCCCGGTCGACGTAACTGAAGGTTGTTGTCTCGTACGACGTGCCGTACACGGGGCGGGTCACCACAATCTGGGCCGTTGCTTCAAAGACACCCTGCGTCAGCGACTTCACAAGGTTGATATTCAACGAGCAATTGATGCGCTCGGCCGGTGTAAACTGGTCGTTGGTCCAGCGCCGGGTGTTCATGAACTCCGAAATGACCGTCTTCAACTGGTTGACGTAGGAAAAGTCAGTTTTCTGCTGGGCAATCAACTGGTCGGAGTTGATATTCACCTGACAGTTCAGTTCCTGCGCCTGCGCCAGCGCCAGCCCCGAAAGACCTAAAAGAAGCAATAAAATGCGTACTGTTTTCATAAGTAACGTGTTCGATCGGGCAGCAACGTACAAGCCTCAAAACCTGCGAAAATTAGCCTGCTGGCTGTTTATTCAATTCGGCTTCAACCAGATCCAGCAAGTCCTCCGCGACGTCATCCTTCGATTTCAAGGCAAATTCGTGGGTTTGCTCGTCTTTGTCAATAACGGTGATTTTATTGGTATCGTGTCCGAAGCCGGCCCCCGAATCGCGTAGTGAATTTAACACAATCCAGTCTAAATTCTTAGCGCGTAATTTTTTTAGTGCATTGGCCAGTTCGTCGTTTGTTTCCAGCGCGAAGCCCATCATGAGCTGGTCGGTCCGTTTCTGAAGGCCCAGCGTAGCGGCAATATCCGTGGTTTTGGTAAGCTCCAGCGCAAACGTAGCTTCCTGCTTCTTAATCTTCCGGTCGGCGGGGTGGGCGGGGGTGTAGTCTGCTACGGCCGCGTTCAGGATCGTAACGGCCGCACTCGGAAAAGCTGCGGCTGTGGCCTCATACATTTCGCTAGCCGACCGGACATTCACCCGCCGAACAAATGGATCGGGGAGGGGCAGGGCGGTGGGGCCACTCACGAGTGTTACGTCGGCACCCGCCCGGGCAAAGGCCTGGGCAATAGCGTATCCCATCTTACCGGTCGAATGGTTGCTGATGTAACGAACCGGGTCAATCGGTTCCTGCGTCGGTCCAGCCGTGATCAGCACCGGTTTACCGGCCAGTGCAGGCCGGAAGGCGAAATGTCGATAAAGCGTCTGAACAATAGTTTCCGGTTCGGCCAGACGGCCTTCTCCGACCAGACCACTGGCCAGTTCGCCATGTTCCGCATGGATGATGTGATTGCCGAAAGACTCGAGCCGCTGGAGATTTTCGACCGTTGTCGGGTGACGGTACATATCCAGGTCCATGGCCGGCGCAAAGAATACCGGACACTTGGCGGATAAATACACCGCCGACAGTAGATCATCGCAAAGACCGTGGGCGCAGCGGGCCAGCGTATGCGCCGAAGCCGGTGCAATGACCAGTACGTCGGCCCAGAGCCCCAGGTCAACGTGGTTGTTCCAGCTACCGTTCTGGTCGCTTACAAAAGTCGACAGCGCCGGACGTTTGGACAGGGTTGCCAGGGTGAGTGGCGTAATAAATTCCTTCGCTGATTCGGTCATAACAACCTGCACCTCAGCCCCGGCTTTGACCAGCAAACGAATCAGCAGGGCTGATTTATACGCCGAAATACTCCCCGTTACGCCTAGCAGAATACGCTTCCCTTTCACAGTCAGTTGTGGTTTGCGGTTTACAGTAATCAGTTTTCTGTCAGGTGTCGGCTGACGATCAGCATGGGTTCAGCAGAAAACCGGTTAAACACCAAAAATAAAGCCGCACGGTGAAATTCCCTGCGGCTCTGATTTTGGTTTGGCGATGATTACTGTTGTTCTTCGTCGTTATAGCGCCAGTAGACCTTACCTTCGAGGAATTCATCAGTGGCGATAGAAGTCGGCTTCGGCATGCGCTCGTAGAACTTGGAAATCTCGATCTGTTCGCGGTTTTCGAACACTTCCTCGAGGTTGTCAACGGCTGATACAAACTCAGACAGCTTGTTGCTCAGTTCTTCCTTATTCTTGGCAGCAATCTGCCGGGCACGTTTCGAAATGATCGACACGGATTCGTAGAGATTTCCGGTCATAGCCGCGATCTTGTCAGTGTCGCGGGTAACGATAGATTGATTGGTCGCCATACGTTTCTATTCTTGATTAAACAGCCGACCGGCGACTACCGCTGTAGCTTTCGGTCGGCTCAATAGTTCGGTTTCGTTTATTCGTTTGCAGCGGTAACCTTGGCCGGCCGGTTCGGGTCCGGTTTGGGCTGTTGCTTTTCTTTTTCCAGCTTATCCAGTCGTTCGATTTCCTTCTGGCTGGTTTCGTACATTTTCTCCGCCTGCTTCAAAAACTTGCTGCTGGGATATTTATCGACGAACGCCTGATAGTAACCGATTGCCTCCTGATAACGTTCCTTCTGTTTTGTTTCCAGACTGTTTTTAGCCAAGCTGTACTGCGCGTCAAACTTCAGATAGGCAAGTTCCTCGTTATATTCTGAATCGGGAAACTCTCTCTGAAAGTTATTGATCGCAATCACCGACGACTTGTATGAGGCAATGTTGAAGCCGCTGGTTTTGTAGTACAGAACGGCTTTCTCATACGCTTTTCGCTCCAGCTTCCGGCGCAGATCCAGGATCATTTTCGTGCAGTCGTCGCGATACTGGCTGCCGGGATAGGCGTTGATAAAATCCTGGAGGGCGGCCGTTGCCGTCAGGGTATTGGACTGGTCGAGGTTAAAACTCGGCGTATCTTTATACAGCGACAGGGCATACATATACATAGATTCCTGGGCGTAGTCGCTGCGGGCAAATGTCTCGTAAAATTTCTTGAACAGGGTAGCACTGAGCAGATACTGCTGCTGGTGATACTGAGTATAGGCGTAATAGAACTGAGCCATTTCCGATTCGGTACTTCCTTTCAATACCGGAATCAATTCTTCAAACAGGATTCCGGCCCGATACCAGTCTCCTTTCTTGTAGTACTGGACAGCTCCTTTATATTTCTCGTCGTCAGTTCCGTTTTTCTGCAATTTTGAAAATGGGCTGCACGAACCCAGTAAAAACACAATCCAGGCGCTCAACAGAACCCTAACGATAAGTCGTTGTTGCATAAGGCTACAAAGATACAAAAAATACCGGCCAACGGGGAAATGGCCGTACCTTTTCAACGAAGTCGCAGCGGGTATAGTGCCGAAAACAGGCAGGAAAACGATCCTTTTGCGGGGAATACTGCGTTAAATTGTGTTAAAACGAGTAGCCAGGCAAAACACTACTGGTGCCGTACGAGCAGTTTCTTGGTCGCGACGATCTTACCATTCAGCGACAGCCGGTACAGGTAGTAACCCGTAGCCAGTTCGCGGGTCTGAATGCGAATCTTACGATCGTTCTGGTCCAGCGAATACTCCGCTATGGGCGAACCAAGGATGTTCAGCAGGGTCAGACGGGCGTCGCCTACCGGGCCGTGAATCTGGTAATCAATCTCCGCGAATTCACTGGCTGGGTTCGGGTAGATGTTTGATACGGATATGCGTTCATTCGCAAACATCCGTTCTTCTGCCTTGCTTTCCGGCTCAGCAACTGCGCGGGATTCACTGACAACCGACGGCGTAGCCTCGGCTACCGCCGACCGCGTTGCAGGTTTGGCTACGGTGGGAGCCATCAGCAGCGAGCGATAATATGCATTGATGGACGCACTCTTGCGCGGAGTCCCAAGCCGATCAAAACTGCTTAAGGCCGGAGGAGGAGCTATGAAAAAATTAGACGAATTTAACGGTTTAGAGGTTGATCGATTGGTGTTCGACCGACCCAGCTCTAACCGGCTACCGCTCTTCTGAACATCGCTGTCCCGGGCTGCGGTCTGCGCCTGCAGCGGGGAAGCGGCCAGAAACAGGCCGGTTAGTAAACCAATAAGTATATATTGTTTCATGAAAATTCACTTTCGGATACACACACTTAGTCACTACAAACCTATTCATCGAAAAAGACAAAGTCAACGGGCGTTTATCTAAAAAATTGTTAAATGACTCACTTTTCACTCGTTAGAACCGTCTTTTTAGCCAAAGGTTTAATGCCGGTCTTCTTTTTTGGTGAATTTTTGTTAACTGGCTGCGCCGGTGGGGGCGTTTCCAACCACAATACCTGGCCTTTTGTCGGTTTTTCTTCCTGTCGCCATCGGAATCCGTCCAGTTCTTTTACATCACCCACAATCTCGTGGGGAGGCACAAACTTGGAGTCGGGTTGTCCGTAGAACCGGATCTTGTCGACCTTGCTCTCGGCAAATTCCAGGTTCATACGACTACATTCCACATGGTTCATGCCAATGAGTTTGTTTTTGTCGTCCAGAGCGAAATAAATACTTTGCCCGTTGCCCTCAACGATGACCCGTTCCAGCTCGGTTTTTTGCTCCTGTGCGGTGGTTGTTGAACCCGGCGGCATCGGCCGGGCCGAAGCTGTCAGCTCGCCTTTGGGGCCTACTGCCGTAGTGGCCACGGGTTTGGTTACGAAATAAGCCGTGATGGTCCGACCTTTGATCTGGTTAAAGTTCTGGAGGGTATCCAGCGAGATCACAAAAGCCCTGGCCCGAAGGTACATCGTATGGATGCGGTTGTTCTTGAGGAACGCCCGCATGGAGTCGGCCTCCATCTGGTACTTGTTCTGGCTCCAGACAATCGGCTTTTTATAAAAGTAGATGGTCGAGTCGGCGGTGTTGTAAATCAGCGAGTCACATTTGCTCTGTAGGTCCGATTTAAACACGTACACATTTTTATGAGCCAGCAACCGACGCGTATTGGTTTCTTTGTTGTCGAATGAAAACAACGTATCAGCGCGCAGGAACAGTGTATCCTGTCCGCTGACACTCTTGGCAACGGCGTGGCCGGTTACCCGCGAAATGCCGATTTTCCCGTTGTAGCGCACATGGTCTCCCAAAATAATAGCCTGCTTATCTTTGGCGACCATAATCACGTTACCCCGGGCAACGCCAAGTTCGGTGATGTTGTCGTAGTAGAGCGAGTCGCCGGTGAGCCGGTATTTTGGCGTTTCGACAGTAGCCCGGCGCTGAAAATTCGACACGCGCGACACCGTATTGTATTGTCCTTCTACGGCCGTCAGAACGCCGTCTTTACTGACAATGCGGGTTGGTCCCTGGAACGTAGCGATCTTGCTGAGCGAATTATACAGCAGGGAGTCGGCGGTGAGCGTATATTTTGGGTTTACCAGTTTGACATTATCCTTAAACGTAAACAGCTTGGAACGCGTGTCGTAATAGCCTTCGCGGCTGGTCAGCACGTTTTCACTGTCGACGATCCGTCCGGGACGGTCCGGTGCTCCGGGTGGGTAATGGGCAATACCCGCCTGCATGTCGTAGTCGAGCCGGTTGGTCGTCAGCGTCATCTTACGGTCTTTCATGACCACGCGTCCGCGGAGATTTGCCTGGCGCACATTACCGTAGTAAAACATGGTATCGCCCCGGACGCTGATGGTATCACCCTGAATGATGCGGACGTTCCCGTAGGCTTCAATCACGTTGGTCGTTACGTTCTGAATGGCGAGGTTGCAGTACATTAGCACGCCTTTGTGCCGAAACCGGACGTTGTTGTACAGCTTGCGAATGACCTGACCGGGTGTGTTCAGAACAACCAGGCTGTCGGCACCGGGCGGCAATAGCTCAACTTTATCGCCGGGGTCACCCGCCGACGAACGACCCGGTTGGGTCTGGGCGGTGGCCGGTCCGAGCAACGAGCCGAGCAGAAAAAAGGACAGCACTAAGCGGAACAACGTTCGATACATGATTGCAAAACTACGGCTTCGGGCCGACACCCCATGTTGGAGCGAGATTTTTTAGAATTTATTAACGAAAACCGATTGTTCGGATCGGCGGATCGGGTACTGCTGGCGGTCAGTGGCGGGCTCGATTCGATGGTGATGACGCATTTGTTTCACCAGATCCGGCAACCCATTGCCATAGCTCACGTCAACTTCGGGCTGCGCGGTGACGATTCGGATGGCGATGCCCGTTTTGTACAAAACAAAGCCCAGCAGTACGGGGTTCCGTTTCATCTGACCCACTTTGACACGGTAGCCGAAGCACACAAACGAGGCATTTCAATCCAGATGGTGGCCCGTGATCTGCGCTACGACTGGTTTGCGCAACTGGTTCAGCAAGAGGGATATGCCTGCGTGGCGACGGCTCATCATCAGAACGACGTACTCGAAACTCTATTGCTGAACCTCGTGCGGGGTACTGGCCTGGCCGGACTCCACGGAATTGCCATCCGGCAGAACAACCTGATACGTCCGCTCTGGTTTGCGACACGTGACGAACTGGAAATCTACGCGCAGGAACAAGGACTCCAGTGGCGCGAGGATAGTTCGAATGCAGAAGATAAATACGTCAGAAATCGACTGCGTCATCACGTTGTTCCAGTGTTGATGAGCATGAATCCGAGCTTATTTAAAACCCTGCCCCAGACTATCGGTAAACTTCGGGCGGCTGAAACACTGATGCGGGAGGAACTGGAGCGGTCGTGGCAGAACGTAGCCAGGATCAGCGACGACCGGGTCTTACTGGCGTCCGATGCGCTGCAAAACCTGACCGAGCCGGTTTTTCGATTAGCCGAGTGGTTGAAACCATACGGATTCTCGATCGATCAGACCGCCCAAATGTGGCAGGCGTTGCGTCACCAGCCGGGACAGGTTTTTCAATCGGCAACGCACCGCATAACCCACGAACGTGAGGGCCTGCTGCTGACCCCCCTAAGCGAATCAGCAGATTATTATCTGACATTAGACAGATTGCCTGATGAGCCATTGGATGTGGAAGGACGGTTTTCGCTGACCTTTAACGGGTTTGAAAAACCGACTGATTTCCGCCCGCCGACGGATGCGGCTACAGTCTGTTTTGACGCCGACCGGCTACACTGGCCGTTAACGATTCGGCCATGGCAGCAGGGAGACCGCTTTCGGCCGCTGGGATTGAACGGGCATAAGCTGGTGAGCGACCTGCTGAACGACCAGAAAGTGAGCCGTCCGGATCGGGAGCGCACGGCCGTCCTGCTCTCCGACAATCAGATTGCCTGGGTCATTGGCCGTCGCCTTGATCATCGCTTTCGCGTAACGGCCGAAACAAAACGGATCGTGCAGGTAAGTATGCAGTAGTGCCAGTAAACTCTCGACCCAGGCCCAATCATCAGAAATGGCAGTGGTGTGAGGTATCTCATGATCGGGCCTGGGCGGGTTGTGTTGTCAAATAGTACCTGTTGTGGTTACTCCAGCTTCAGGGCAATGGGTTTTTCGAGTAGCGAGGTAATAAAACTGTTGACGGTTTGCTGGCCACCTCCCAAATTATTGTAGACTCCAACCACCCGGGGCCGAATCCGGGTTTTCTCAGCGTACATAACCGCCCGGATGGCACCTAATGACTGAATTGCGTTCTGAACCGACGTCTGATTGATTTCACTTGGGAGAGGAATTGAGCCGGAGATGCCTTCCCCGCTGATTCCCAGCGTTTGAATGACCAGCGTACCAGAAATCTGTTTGGCCTGAGCCGACACGCCCAACGCCAGCAGATTGCCCAGATCAACCGAGCCCTCATTGACCGTAATATTGGCCGTTAACCGCAGACCAACGCCAATGTACACCGGAACGCGCTGGTCTGGATCGGGCTTGCTGGTAACATAAGCCGATTTCTGATTCGGATTGCTTTCATTCGGCGTAGTTTTTACTTCAACCCCGAAGGACTTCGTATCAAACTTTATGTAATCGAGCACAACGACATAACTACCGCCTTTGACGCCAATCTTGGCCGGGCCGAACGTCAGGCCGCCCTCGCTATCAAACTGACCGATGGCGAGTCGGACGGTTTCGTCGGGCAGGGCCTCCAGAACCTTCAAGCTCGATACGGCTGTGAAGGCTTGCGGACCCAGCACGTCAACCGGTAAAGGGTCAATGGGCGTGTACCCATAGGTAGGTGATTTTCTTACATCACCCAAGGTTACGGGTAGTTTTGAACTGGCACACCCGGCGAGCAGGCAGCCAAGCAGCAAAGAAAAAAGTAGGTATTTCATGGGATGGAGATGGTTTGATGAAAGTAGTGAGCTAGACCAGATAAGCGTAGGTGCGTAAATCGGTTTGACGTATCGAAACGTCCTGATTCAGCACTAGTTACAATGCCAATGAGTGACAGTTGACCCGTAGTAGAACCTGTTTTAAGAAAAAGATCGTGTGGTTGCCGGATTTGTCGTTAAGTCGGCCTCTGATGGTAACAAATCCTACTGGGAAGCTATATTTACTTCGTCGCTGTGTCCCTGAGATTTATTGACAAATGCTGTATGGATTACTCGTCATACGTCGGAAAATTGTATTTTTAACATAAAGTTGGTGCTAAAGGGGCTATTTTATATGAAATATTATATTTCCAGAATTCTGGCACTCTATTTGATACATTCTGGGTAAACCCATAGTTTACCACTAATTTTTTCACCCATGAACCGAATTGTACGGGTCTTGCTGTTTGCGGGACTGGCCTTGTGGAGCCTGACTGCTCAGGCGCAGAGTACGCGGTTGCGAGCGGCCAATAAGCAATTTGACAACTTCAGCTATGTCACCGCGGTGCGTATGTACGAAGAGTTCCTGCGGACGGATAAAAAGAAAGATCCGGTCGAAACCCGCGAGGCTCTGACCAAACTCGGGTATAGCTACCGGAAGCTGCAGGATACCCGCAATGCCGAACGCGTGTACGGCGAACTGGTTAAAAACTACAACGACCTCGAAAGTGAGATGTACCTCTATTACGCGCAGGCGCTGGCCGCCAACGGCAAGTATCGCGACTCGCAGAAGATGTACAGCCGCTACGGCGAACAGCAGAGTGAAGACCTGCGCGGGCGTAAGTTCACCGTGTCGTACATGGACGTCAACCGGTTCTACCGCGATTCGTCGTCGTACCGGGTGCATAACATCCCCATCAACTCGCGGCAGGCCGACTTCAGCCCCATGTTCTATAAAGGTGGCCTGGTGTTCGTGTCGTCGCGCGATGAATCCGGCGTAATCCGGCGTGTATTCAGCTGGAACCAGACGCCCTTTCTTGACCTGTATTTTCACCCCGATACGAACCAGCTAAAGGTTCCCAACATTGAACGTCGGCCGAGCATGGCTATGCTGGGGGGCGGCAACACCGAAGCCAAGCCCATCCAGGCGATGGAAGAAACAACGGCTGCCGAAGAACAGCAACCCCTGACGAAAGCGCAGAAATTCAGCCGGACGCTGAATACCAAATACCACGAGGGCCCCGTTACGTTCACCAAGGATCAGAGCTTTATCGTATTCACCCGTAACAACGGTGCCAAAGGGAAATCCGGCAAAAGCCAGGATGGGGTGCGGAAACTGAAACTGTACTCGGCTGTTAACAAAAACGGCAAGTGGACTGATGTGCAGGACCTGCCGTTCAACAGTGCCGAGTATTCGGTTGGTCACCCGGCTTTCACGCCCGATAACACCCGTATGTATTTCGTATCGGATATGCCCGGTGGCTACGGCGGCACGGATGTCTACGTCGTTGAATTCAACAACGGCCAGTGGGGAACGCCCGTTAACATGGGCAAGGAGATCAATACGGAGGGCAACGAGATGTTCCCGTACGTCGACGAGAACGGCAACCTGTATTTCGCGTCGGATGGGCACGAAGGACTGGGGGGGCTGGACATTTTCTACGCTGAACTGAAAGACGGCGTAGCCTATAAAGGCGTTGAGAACGTAGGCGCGCCGATCAATTCCGAGAAAGACGACTTTGGCCTGATCACCGACGCCAGCCGCACGACGGGCTACTTCAGCAGTAACCGGAAAAAGGGGATTACAGACGACGATATCTACAGCTTCAAGCGGACCTGCAAGCAACTGAACATTCTGGTCTATGACGCCAAAACGAACATGCCGCTCGAAAATGCCGACGTGCGTATCCTGCGCAACGGCGCCAGCCAGGACCTGCGGCTGACCAATGTTGAAGGCCGTGCCGAACTCTGCGTGGAATCAAATGCCGAATACGAATTCAAAGCCGTAAAAGAAGGATTTGCCATGAACAGCGTACGGTTCTCAACCCTGACGCAGTCGAGCAAGCCGGTGATGAACGTATCAATCTACCTGGAACGTTCGGAGAATACCATCGTAAAGGGCGTGGTGAAGACGGAGGTGAACCAGAAACCGGCTTCCGGGGTGAAAGTAACCCTGCGTAATGAGAAAGATAAATCGGAGCAGACGGTCGTTACCGGACCGGATGGTGGCTATGAGTTTGCGATGAAACCGAATGCACCGTACACGCTGACGGCTCAGAAGGATCAGTACGCTACCAAAAAGACCAAGTACGGCAAGCAGCCCAAGAAGGCCACCAACAAAGTGGTTACTGATTCGCTCGGTATCTATGGGGTGGGCGACGTGTTCCAGCTCAAAAACATCTACTACGATCTGAACAAGTTCTTTATCCGCCCCGATGCGGCCCGTGAACTGGATCGTGTGGTAAGCTTACTGAAGGAATACCCGCAGATGAAAATTGAAATCCGGTCGCATACCGACGCCCGGGCCAGCGACGGCTACAACATCCGGCTGTCGGAGAACCGCGCCCGTGCAGCGCTTGATTACATCGTGAGCCGGGGCATTACGCCGAACCGGCTGGTAGCCCGGGGATATGGCGAAAGCGAAATTGTGAATGGTTGCGTGGATGGTGTGAACTGTACCGAAAACGAACACCAGCAGAACCGCCGAACCGAGTTTAAGATTCTGGAAGTGCAATAAGGTACGTAAATCAGACAGTTGAAGGAGCAGCGCGGGTCGAAAGGCCCGCGCTTTTTTTATCCCTCTTCCTGAAGACGTACCTCTGGATTGCTTTTGTGTGTCATTACCCCCAACCCCTGAAGGGGCTTAGCTCCGCAATTTCAGGCTTTTGACCCAGCAGCGCTAAGCCCCTTCAGGGGTTGGGGGTAACGATATACAACCAGGCGTAGTCTCAACGAGCTTCTTACCCAAACAGAGCTACGTCGCCTTCAGGGTTAGAGCTTGCATCAATTACCGTAACAGCATCAGACTCCCCCGCTGCACGGGTCGCTCGGGCACGGTTCGGAGCGTATAGGTGTACATCCCGGCCGGGAGTGGTGAACCGTTCAGGGTGCCGTCGAAGGGCAGGGGATAGCCTTTGTCGGACAGAAAGATAACCTCGCCCCAGCGGTTGAAAATGGTGATCACAGCATCCGGAAAGGCTTCTATGCCGGGTAATTGCCAGACGTCGTTCAGGCCGTCGCCGTTGGGCGAAAACGCATCGGGAATACCAAGCTGCGAATAGACCGTAATGTGGATGGTGTCCCGGGCCGCGCAGCCGACGTTGTTCTGCACATCAAGAACGTAGGTAATGTCGGCCCCGATACGCTGCACGGCGGGTGTAGCCGACCGGTCATTATCGAGATACGTGCCGGCCGTCCACTGAAACTGGGTAGGATTGCCCGTTACGGCCGGTGCGAGGGTGAACGTATTGCCTTTATACGTCGACATGGAGTCGGCCATGTCGATGGTAGGAATGGGCGCTACCACGGCCATTCGGGTAGCAACGGTACCCTTGCATTCTGGTGCCGCTTTGACGGTGTAGGTGAGTGTATGGTTGCCAACACCGGCCCGCTTCGGGCTAAACTCGCTGCCGTCAACCCCCGTTCCGGTAAACACCCCACCCGCCGGGCTTCCCTTCAGCAGATAAGCTGGGGCATCGGGGCCGCATACCCCCGGCAGCGAATCGAACAGTACCGTAACGGGCGGAACCGGTGTTACCGTAAATGGCGACGAGGTGCCCTGGCAACCATACCCATCGGTAGCAACCAGGACGTAAGTACCCGTTTGGTTGATGTCAAGGTCGGCGGATGTTACATCAGGTACGGGTTGGCCATCGTGCTGCCAGGCATAGCGCGTACCACCGCTACCGGTCAGCCGGAGGGTTTCCTGCGGACAAAGCCGGGCCTGTCCCGTTGCCGACTGAATAGCCGCGACCACAGCCTCTGACCGAACCAGCGAAACCGTATCGGTCCGCGTCACACAGCCCACGGTCGTGTGAGTCAGGACAGACCAGAAACGGCCGGCTCTGGTCGTGAGCAGTGAGTCGGTGGTCTGTCCTGGCAACGGCCGACCATCCTGATACCACTGGTAGGTAACGCCCGTAGCGCCCGTAGCGGTGATCTTAACCGCTCCCGTGGTAGCGCATAAATGGCCCACAGTGGACAGCTTCGCCTGACTGCCGACGACGATGATCGTCAGACTTTCCGACGTACTGGATTTGCTACAGGCCGCCTTTGGTGAAACAACCACCGTGTATTCACCTGGCTCACGTACGGTTAACGAAGGGCTGGTGGCGTTGAGTAGATTCACGCCGTCGCGACGCCACTGGTAATTCCAGCTCGTATCAATTTTGGCCAGAAGCGTGGCAGTGTTGCCCTGGCAAATGGTCGTATCACGGCGCCCCGGCCGGTCCTTGATCTGGACGGTAGGGTCCGGGGTAGTCGTGGGCGGGCAGTCGATTACCAGAAACTGGAAGTCGCGCCGTACTTCGCCAATCTTAACCCCATTGCGGTATTCTTCCACCTTAACGGCAAACACGAACAGGCCCAACTGGGTGGCTGTAATTGACAACTGCCCGGTTTTGGGATCGACACTCAGGGGTGGATTGCCCGGGATCGCTTTGTCTGCACTGAAACCACTCAGCCAGTTAACGTCGGGGTAAGGGGCTGGCAATACAGAATTCTGACCACCACCACGGTTGGGGCCTTTCTGGTCGAGGGGCGTCACCATGGAATAACGTAATTCGTCGCCGTCGGGGTCGGTGCCACCGAAGGGAAACGTAAAGGGTTCACCGGCGCAGATGTATTCGCCGTTGATTGGGCCGAAACGGGGGGATGAGTTGCTGAAATGCTGGCCGTTCTGCAACAGGGCCGGAAACTCCAGGTAGAAGGTAAAGCCGGTACCGGTGGGGTCGGCGATGTTGGCCAGGCCACCGTTCCGGTTGCGGGTCTGGAACGAAATGTAATAGCCCTGCGGATCGCTGTACATAGCCGGATCGAGCTGAAGTTCGTCCTGGAACGTAACGACGATGAAGTTCAGGTTGCGTTGACTGGAGCAGAATGTGTTGCTGTAAACCACGGACTGGCGCTGACCGGTTTCGCGGACCACAAACGTAGTCATCAGCGCATCATCGCGTTTGCGAAAGATACCGAGCGAACCGCCGGCTTCGCGGTCGGCCCGGGTGCCAGCTTCCAGGTAGTTGGTAACGATGATAAAGAAATGCCCCGGTTTGTCGCCAACCGCCCGCATCTCAATCTGGCCGCCAACCTGATGCGTAGCCAGGACCACGGTGGGGACACCCAGAGCAAAAACTACCGCAATGACAAACTTGTAGAAATTGGGCATAGAGCAACACCGAATCTTTTCTCATCAACAATTACTACGATCATACGGAACGGGTGGGGAAGGTAAAACCCGTTGAGGCACATTAAGTTAATGCTAATTCTAAACTAGTCGTCGCTACGTTGTCTACTTATTTGATCAGCCAATTGGCTACCCTACGGGACTTTGCTATCCTATGGACAGCTATGGTTCGAAATAGGTTGGCTGATACGCTTTCTTTTCTGCGAATTTTTACCTGTGCCCTGGCTACTGCCTCAGGCTGCCCTGGTGGTTTAGCGGCACGTCCAGCAGGCACAGCAGCGCATCGTTGGACAAAGCCTCGAAGTCAATTGCAGTACCGGGATCGCACCACAAGGCAAGGCCGTCTTTCGCGTGCATGAGTCGATTGGCGACTTCAAAAGCGCCTTGTAGAATAAACACGAACACCCCGCGATCCGGCTCGTCAACAGAATACAAACCTTCCGCACGGCCCTCGTAGCGGCCAAGGAACAAGCGGCCATTGGCTGGTGGATGGGTCTGGTCAAACAAGGGCAATAGGGTATTCCGGGTCGCCAGATCAAACGTGATTTCTTTGATTGCCGGGGCCTGCTGAGCGGCCGGATTGGTAAGCCAGAATTGCAGGAAGTTGACCGTTTCTGTTTCGTAAGGATTATGGACGGTATACGACCCGCCGGTGGGCAGCGACAACGTAACGAGTTGTCCGGGCCATATACCATCGCCGGGCGGATTGGTAAGGTCAATCGCCCCGTGTACCGGCAGTAATAGTACGTCGGTCGGCTGATTGACCTGGTACGTCAGGCTGGCTTCGGCCCGCAGCGTATCGTCGTTAAGCAGCCGCAGCGGCCCGAACGGCTCACGGCCCTCCGCTACGTACGTACCGTGGTTGAACGAATGGTAACTCTGAGAAACGTCCGTTCGGGAACTGCCTCGCTGAGCGGCCAGAAAGATCTGCGCCTGGGTTGTCGTCGGCATAGTGGTTAAGCTTGGTAAAACCAGCTATAAAAATAAGCCGTCAGGAATAGCCAGTTGCATTTATGCCAGCTTAATACATTGATAGCGAAGATTTTTTCGTCGTTTACCCGAATGCGGTACTAACCGGCGGCTATGTCTCCCCGGTCGGTACCGCATCCAGTGTACGGTGCGCCAGCCTGGCTTTGCATGGGTAGCCGTCAAGCTGGCGCGTTGTGTTCCTGCAAAGCAATAACGTTAAACGACACAAGTTTTTACAAGATATGCTTTATCTGTCATTGAACGTAGCCGCACCTGCTTACATACGTCGGGTGATACATCACACCTGTTGGACACGTACTCGACTGTCGGCTGTATGGTGCGGGGCTGAACGACCCCTGCGGATCAACGTAAGCAGACACAGGAAATAAGAACCGGATAAGAGCCCTGCGAAAACATTCATAGCAGAACCCAATGCACACGATGGATCAAAGTTCCTCTGCTGCGAGCGTTTCCGCCAGCCTTAGCGTTATCGGCAGGAGCACGTTTGTCTTCATTTCAACATCACCGCCAGTGCGCATTTCTTTAGTGCTCTGATGCGATAGCTCATCGGCGTATTTGACCTTGCCGGTGGCAACCTCTACGAGCCGGGGTTTGAGCGTAGCCGACCCACTCGGGTTGTATTCATCGACCGTTCCCGTCAACACGTACTTGACCTTGAGTTGCTTGCCGACGCGCACCGCAGCAGCCGTTGAAGCCCCATTCACGGCTTCCAGATCAGCCTGCGATGCCTCCCGGGTATGCCGTACATCGTAAATATCAAACTGGTTGGTTTTCATCAGCCGGAACGCGATGCTGGCCTGAAGCTGCCGCTTAGCCTCTGCCGACATTCCCGATGCCTTCGGGCCGGGCGTGAATTCGACTACGGCCATCCGCGTTCTGTCGTTGTTTCCTACCAATTTTTTCGACGGGGCCTGAGCGAGAGCTACGCCTGCTAATGCAAAGCTCAGATTAACTGCTACCCATACGTGCTTTATCGTTGTTTTCATTTTTGTACTTAGTTAGTATTTGATGTGAAAGTGTTTATTTGTCTTGGTGCAACCCGCCTATTTACTGCTTCAGCACTTTGGTGGTAAATGTCTGGCGTCCGTCGCTCACTTTGACGACGTACAGCCCGGAAGGAACTGGTTTGCCGTTTTGGTCAGTGCCGTTCCACTGCACCCCGTTCTGGCCAGATTTTACATTATTCAGGGTGAACGTAGCGACGGATACGCCCGCCGTGTTGAGTATGTCCACCGACACGGGGCTTCCCTCTGCGAACGCGCATTTTATCTCAGTCTGGTCCCGGAACGGGTTGGGATATGCCCGTACCCGGTGGTCTTCCGCCGATTCTCGGTCGAATGACGGCGCTCCCTCCAGCCAGTGTGGAGGGATGGTTGGCCCGGCCGCCTGCCGCGCGCCCACCGGGCTGGCTCCGATACTGACGGTGCCGACCGCTGCCCGCAGGGTCATGGGTCGGTTGAAGGTGGCAGAACCGGGGTACGTACCGCGAACGAAGTACACCTGCGCACCGCTGGGGGCACTGCTGGCCGCCTGGTTCGCCGTAAGGTAAGGCTTGTGGATTTCGCCGGTGGCCCCGCTGGGTGGCCCATCGAAATCGACATACACGGAGTTGGAGAAGAAATAGTCGTTCAACTCGTTCCGCAAGCCGTTGTCCCGGAAACCCCGGCCATGCCCCAGGTTGTACTCATTACTACCGTTATGTACGCCAATGGCTACGTTCGTGCCCGCAAAGGTTATGGGCGCACCCATATCGCTACCGCCCCAAGTGGGTAGACTGTACAACACGAACCGGTCGCGGTCGCCGTTGTTATAAGCCGTGAGGTAGTCGTACTGGGGCAGCAGGTGTGTTTGCGACAGGCGCAAGGTTCGGTACGTAGTGCTGCCTTCCAGTTGGTCGCCGGAGGTGTGTCCGTAATGGAAAATGTCCACCAGCATGTTTCCTTCACCTTGTTCATAGATGGTGGAATTGCGCGGGTTGGTGGCAATTCGGAAGTACTCTTGTTGGCGTTCACCGGGCCGCAAGCCGGTACCGTTGGGTTGAGGATCAAACATCATCCAACCGTCATATATTAAAACATGATTCGGTACATTCTGAAAATACAAAGGTCCATGATGAGGCACCGTTCTAATTAGCAGGGGGTACTGGTCCTGGGGCGACGGGTGCATAACCGTAGTACCAACTGAGGGCGGTACATTGAATTCGATGAGGTCGAAAGAATCTTCATGGGATAAATACAAGCCGTGCATAAGCCAGGACGTAACGATGGCTCCGTTCGGCGCAATCCAGCCCGTGCCGTATGAATCACTACCGTTGGTAAATCGGCCTACCGCTTTGGCGTATGGGGATGTTACAGACGTTGCTGCCATCTGCCGCGCCACCGCAGCCAAGGGCGCGGTCTGACGGGCGTTTCTGCTCCGGTCGGTTGACTCACCGCTTATCTTTACACCATTGATATTGATCGTGTTGCGGTCGCCGGGTGCGGCAAACAGCGATACGTTCACCGATTGGCCGTTGAAGTAAGCCGAACTGTACCGCCAGTTTTCGAGGTCCGGCTTCCGGAGTTCCTGCCGGGCACCATCGGTGCCTTCCAGCACTAAGTAGCTGTTGTCGCCCAATTGCGTTCCGGCGAAATACAACCGCAGAAACGTTGTAGTGGGTTGCGTCACCTGCGTCAAAAACCGGAGTTGGTCTCGGCCCGACGTATCACTTTGATAGTGGAACGAATGCGGCACCAGTTTCTGAGCCACCACCGACACGCTCCACAGGCAGATTAGCCCCATGAGCAGGAGATTGGTTGGTTTCATGTTTCGTGTGTGGTTAACGTACCTTACTGAAGGCTCACCAATACCAGCACTAAACCTGTACCCGCATCCAGTGCCGTCATCGCTTTACCGAGAATGGCCCCCTGCGCCTGCCCGCCGTCTGACGCTTTCATGGCATGGCCTGCCGTGGGCGAGGTCGTGAGCAAGTCGCCCGGCCGGATGGCTCCATACTGGGCATCGACCCGGCAATACACCCGGCCGGTCAACGCTACCGGGTGCTGCCCGCTGGCGAGGGTTCCGGCCTGCCCCATCAGCATTCCCGGCTGTACGTCGCCCGCTCCGCTCACAATACCGGCCACGGTTTTGTCGTAGGCTTGCCGGGCCACCCGCAGTTGCCCTGGTTTGGCGGGGTCGATGCTGACCACCGTACCCGGCAGAATCGTTTTGTCCGGGCCGATGTCAAAATGCTCGGCAAAGTCGGCTCCGCCGGTGATTTTAAGAACTTTAGTCGAGGTGGTTCCGTTGATCTGGAGCGTTTCGGAGGGTGTTGTCAGGCCGATACCTACTTTCCCGGCCGGCGTGATAACCATTGTGGCGTCAGCCGAACTGGCTGTTTTTGAGAAGACTAATTTACCGTCACCGGCAGCCCAGCCGCTATTGGCTACGCCAATGCGCCAGGCGGCTCCGCCATTACCCGGATTGATGAGCTTGAGCTGCATGTCGCTCTCCGACGCGACGCTGAACCGGGCTTCATTGTCGGTCGTACCGACTTTCACCTTACCCCCGCCGTTGGCGAGGTGGACGTTCTGCTCCGAATCGTTGTTGATGTACAGCGGGTCGCTGCTTTCAATCTGATTACCGTCCAAGGCTAGCAAGTGCTGGTTATCGCCCACCTTCGAGTACAGGCGTAATGCTCCGCTCTGTATAGTATTGCTTACCCTGGTGATGTTGGTTCCGTATACGGTAAACACTGTGGGTTCACTAAGGCTCTTGCCCAACAGAGCCATCGACGGGGTCATCTGGAACAGGAGTTCGCCGTTGTGCCGGAAGCGGAGGTGGTCTTCATTGACAATGGACCAGTTGCTGGTTGGGCCACCGCTCGGAATGATCCGTTGCAATTCAAGGCCGGCCGCGTGGTTCGAGAGCAAGGTACCACCGTACGATGAAACGCGGATGTACTGGTCCGCTTCGCCCGTCACGTGCAGGCTGCGGGAAGGAGCAATGGTTCCAATGCCCACCCGCACACCGGGCATCACATAGACGTTGCCACCGGACGCCGACCATTGCTGGGCCAGCAGTTGATTGGAGCTGAACAGCAGGCACACAAGACAGGCCTTTACAAAAAAGTGTGAATAATACTTGTTCATGGCTTTGAAAAATTGTTGGTTAAAAAGTTAGAAGAGGTAGGGTATAGCTTTCCCAACCCAGGGACAATGGCTATACCCCGGTGAACTAGAAAGATGACGTACAGATTGCGGCCGGGCCGACTCAGCTATTCGGTACAGCTAAGTACACCTCGATGATACGGGGCGACATGGAGACGATGCGGATAGCGCCATAGCGATGCTGGTCCCACAGCTTAAAGAAGAAAAGATCACCTTGCTGGTAGACGGGAGGCTCCTGGGGGTTATACGCCCAGTAGCTTTCGAACAGTATGGGTCGCTCTGTTGCTGCCTCCTCAAGGACCTCGACTGGATCAATTAAATGAACCTGGTTGAACCAGACGGCTTCTATCTGATCACCAGCTCCGGCCGTATGAGTCAGTTCGCTCCACAACGTTTTTGACATTTCTATTTTGTCGTTGTGATACAGGCTGAAATTGGTTTTATACGTCGTGGAAGCCGGTTGGCTATTCAGGAAATCAAAACTGTTGAGCGCCCCGTTCGATAGTGTGAACACCGTCGGAATCTCGTTGGGGTCGGTACCCACCGGGTAGTTCGGCCACTCAATCCGCCAGGTAAGCGTTTTGAGATAGGCATGCTTCCTGTTTTCAGGAATGAACGTCTGTTCGGTAATCGTTGGGTAGGGGTGCCCACCCGGACCGTTCGTAAGCCCCCCATTGTCATCCCGCGTGGGGGACATAAATCCCCGGGTTCCTTTGGTTTGCGACTCCTGAATGGTGATTGCCTGTTCTTCACACGCGCAAAGGGCCACGAGAAGCAGAGCGAAGACAGATACTGTTGTTACTTGTTGCATAGTAGTACTTGTTGAAAAAAAGAAGAAAAGAGGTATGTCGATTTCTTACGGGTAATTCAGTGAATAGCCTATGGCGACAAAGCCATTGCCAACACGTAGCGGGAGACGATCAGACCGTATTGGATATGACTTGCCCAACCCTGGGACAGTAGCTATATCCCGGTGAGACAGAAAAATAAACTACGGGCTGCAACCGGGCCGGATCAGTCGTTCGGTACGGCCAGATATACCTCGATGATCCGGGGCATCATGGAGACGATACGGATACCGCCGTAGCGGCTTGGGGTCGTTGGGTCCGTTACATTTGACACCTTGATGAGGAATATATCTCCCTGCTGGTACTCCGGAGAATCTTCTGTAATGCCTGTCCAATAGGTCTCAAACAATCCTGGCCGGTTCTTCACCATGTTCTCAAGTCCCTTGATCGTAGTCGTGAACCTGCTGAACGACACAAATTCCATTTGATCGCCATGTCCAAACGAGTGCGTCAGTTCGTCCCAGAGGTCACTGGACCTTTCTAACTTAGCATTATGGTAGAGGTTGAAATGGGTCTTGTACGTCGTGGAAGCCGGTTGGCCGTTGAGGAAGTCAAAACTGTTAAGCGCCCCGTTCGATAGCGTAAACACCGTTGGAATCGTGTTGGGATCGGTACCGACCGGGTAATTCGGCCATTCAATCCGCCAGGTAAGCGTTTTCTTTTGCGCCCATAGACTGTACTCGGGAATGAACGTCTGTTTGGTAATCGTCGGGTAAGGTTGCCCACCTGGATTCGTAACGACCCCTCCAGGGCCATCCGAAGGCGGATTCGCGATGACCTTATCGGCCGGGGTCGTCTGGTTCTGCCGCTCGATGAAGCTGTTCTCGCACGAGCAAAGTGTCATCAGGAGCAGCGCGAAGACGGTTGCTGCTTTTACTTGTTGCATACTGATTTGTATTAAAAAAGAGGGAAGAAAATTGCCTACTGTTTACAGGTGTTTCGGCGGATACCTTACGGCAACAAAGGTATCGTCGGTACCCGGCGAGGGGCTAACACGTAGTTCCCAGAAAATAGCACTGGTGTAACATTAACTGATTTTGGAATTATATGCCTAACAATCAGGGGTTTACGAATAGGTTTCTGAAGGATTTTTATCTTTTTGTCTCGTAAATTCGGAAGGTAGCACTCCAAACTGCTCTTTAAAACATCTGGAGAAGTAGGAAAGGTGATTGAAACCCGACAGGTAAGCGGCCTCGGCGATCTGGATGCCGGGTTGTTGCAGGAGATTGGCGGCCCGTTGTAGCCGAATGTAGCGGATAAAATCGGAGGCCGACTGGTCGGTAAGTGCTTTCAATTTCCGGTGTAGCTGCATCCGGCTCATGCCCATTTCCCGCTGAAGCAGGTCGACGCTGAACGCTTCGTCGGCTATGTGTTCGTCAATGATGCGCATGACTTTCTCTAGGAATTCCGCTTCCCGGTCGCGGATGGGCGTCGCGGTCGGTTGCAGCAGCACTTCCCGGCTGTACTTTTTGCGAAGCAGATCGCGCTGGGTAAGCATACTATTGATACGGACTATCAGTTCGTCCAGGGCAAACGGCTTGGCCAGGTACTGCTCAGCCCCGCCTTCAAAGCCTTCTTTTCGGGAATCGATGTCGTCTTTGGCCGTCAGCAGGATAACCGGAATATGGCTGGTTAAGTCGTCCTCTTTTAGGTGGCGGGTCATCGAAAACCCGTCCATCACCGGCATCATCACATCGGAGATGATCAGGTCGGGAATCACCCGGCGGGCAACTTCCAGCCCTTCATCGCCCCGCACGGCCTGCACGACCCGGAAGCGGTCGGCGAGTTGCTGGCGGAGGTAATTGTTTAGTTCCGGGTGATCTTCCACCAGCAGGAGTGTAGGCCTGTCTTCTCCACTGCCGTCAGCCTGCTCCTCCGTCAACGAGTCAGGAGTAGCTACGGCTACGCTGAGGGGCTGACTGACAAGAGTGGCAGGCACTACCATGTCCAAGCCGTCGGCCTCCTGCGTTGCATCCGCTTTTATCGGTAGCCAGACCTCAAAGGTGCTGCCCGATCCGTGCTGGCTTTTGACATGAATCGAGCCTTTATGCAACTCGACCAACTCCTTAGCCAGGGCCAGCCCCAGACCACTCCCTTCGAAGGCCCGCGTTTGCGAGGGATCAATCTGATAGAAGCGGTCGAATATGCGATTGTGCAGCGACTCCGGAATACCGATGCCTGTGTCGCTGACGATCATCTGAAGGCCGGCCTCGCTGTCGAACTCAACCCGTACCGTGACCTGACCGCCCGCCGGGGTGAACTTGATGGCATTGGACAACAGGTTATACACAATTTTTTCGAGTTTGTCGTGGTCGAAAGCGACCATCCATTCGGCATCTGGCAAGTCAATCTGATACTGGAGCTGCTTGCTCGCAGCCATTGGCTGGAAGTACTGCGCCGTCTGCCGAAGGAAGCTAATCAGATAACCCCGTTGGGGGTTCATGGTAAGCATACCCATTTCGGCCTTGGCCAGGTCGAGCAGTTGGTTCACCAGCCGAAGCAGCCGGTTGGCGTTGCGCTCCATCATATGGGCTTCTTCAGGGCTGATGGCTTCCCGTTTCTGGAGCGGTGCCAGAATGAGCTGAAGCGGGGTGCGGAACTCATGCGAGATGTTGGCAAAGAACTGCGACTTGACCCGGTCCAGCTTTTTAATGTAATCCGCTTCAATTTGCAGAATTCGGGCCTTTTCAGCCTCTTCGTCGGCCAGCGCCTGGGCAATTTTGCTACTACAGATGGCCGCGATGGTTTGCAGGGCTTCGAGATGATGCTCTCTGAAAAAGCCTTTGTCGGGATGTTCGGAGTCAATAACGCCGATCACCTTGTTCTGGAGCAGCAGCGGTACGGCCAATTCAGCGTGGCGCATCTCGTCGTCCACGATGTAGCGTGAGTCCTGGGTCGTGTCCGTGATGATTTCGGGCTTGCCCGTCCGGGCTACGCTCCCCACAATGCCTTCGCCGAGCGGAATCACCAGTGGGTTAAGGATCGAATAGGCCTCTGGGTTCTTGTTGCCATAGGCCGCTTTCTGCACCAGGGCCGTCTGTTCGTCGTTGAGCAGGTAGATCACGCAATCGACAAAGCCCAGGCGGGCAATGCAGTTTTTAGCCACATCCCACAGGATTTCATCCACCGTATTTTTACCGTAGAGCGACGTAGCGAAATAATTGACCGTTTCGTCTATGTCCTCTCGGAGCTGTAAGTTTTTGGCAAGCTGAAATTGTTCGTTTTCCAGCAAAAGCTTCAGGTTGCGCTGCCGGAGTTTATACCGATTGAACAACAGATAGCCAACCAGTCCGCCCAGCAGCACGAAGGCGATCAGGGCGGCTATCAGTGTACGCTGCTGGCTTAGTGACGCCTGCTGAGCTTCCAGGCGCAGTTTTTGCAGACTTAATTCGCGGTCTTTCTGCTCGGCCTGGTACCGGGCCTGCATATCCGCAATCTGCCGGGACAACTCCGCCGACTGCAAACTATCGGTCAGGTATTGATACTGCTTCTGCACAATTAAGGCTTCCCTGGGTTTTCCCAGTACGCCGTAAATCAAGGGTAAGTTGGCCAGGACCTGCTGCTCAACACTTTTAGATCCGATTTGTCTGGCGATATCCAGCGCCCGTTGTGAATACGCCAGTGCCTGCGCAAAATCGCCCATATCCCTGAAAAGCAGCGCCAAATCCAAATAGGAGCCGCCGATGTTCAGTTGATTGCCGTTCTTCAGGTCGATGGCCAGCGATTGATTGTAGAATTTCAGCGATTTATCGAACTCCCTGCGAATACGGTAAATTCGCGCCAGGTTGTGAAACGTATTGCCAATTGCCTGAGTATCCCGCCGGGCCATCTGGATGTTCAGGGCCTTCAGGCCCGATTGCAGGGACCGGTCGTAGTCTTTTTTATCGAAATAAACGTTCCCCAGGTTGCCGTAGATAGACCCGAGTAGGGCTGTGTCCTGCCGTGCCTCCGCGATTTTTTGGGCTTGCAGATTTGCCTCAATACTGGCGTCATACAGTTTTAGGTAGCGGTTGATGATGCCCACGGCGATGTACATCCGGCAAACGTCCCGCTGCTCGCCCAACTTGTGAAAAATCGAAAGCCCGGCTTTGGCCGCACCTAAGGCACTGACATAGTCGTCCCGTTCGGCGTAGATGCGGGCCAGCCGTTGATAGGCTTTGCCTTCGGATAAAGTCAGGTTATTTTTCCGAGCCAGCGTCAGGGCGGTTTGAGCGGCTTTCAAGGCTTGTTCGGGCTGAGAGGAGGTTAGTTGCTCGGCTCGTTCGAGTTGCCGGCTAACCATTGCTTGAGTAACATCAGACTGAGCCCGCAAACAATTAATACCCGTAAAAAAAAGGCAAAGCAGTTGCAAAAAGCGTGAAGCCATGGTTATCAGCACAGAACATGGTGTTTAACGTCCTCGGCTGATAGAAATATCAGAAGTTTTTGCAACAAGTGCGCGATCGTTTTAGCGATAGGAAAGAAGTTGACAGTGCCTTGCCTACGCGAAGAAACATCTGGTTCGTCTCCTCAGTAACGACCTCATGCCAGGGCGACTGGGCGGCTGCGTCGATGACTTTGGCGTAGCACAGGCAAATGAGACCTTTGGACATGGGGTTTTTGGTTGAGGTTCGTGGTTCGTCGTTTGGTGGGGTTCAGTAGTGCCAGGTTGGCAACTCACCAAAACCACAAACGACGAACCACAAACCCCGAACGCCGATCAGGCGCTGACAACGATTGTGTGCGTCAGGGTGTAGCCGGCTGCGTTGCTGCCCGACACCGTAGCGAGTTCGGTGGTGAAGCCGTCGCTGAACACGTTGTCGCGCTCATTGCGGGTGTCCTGCGCGCCTTTCGTGTAGCCGTACGACTGCCCCGTAGTGTAGACCGCATTGGTGATATCGTAGGGAAAGGCGATCTGGGTGACCAGCAGCGACTTGCCCGACGCGCTGTAGATGTGTACGTGGACGTGCGTGGTCCGGCCCGAGTACCAGCCGGGGAAGATCGTCGTGAAGCCGACAAGACCGTTCGCGTCGGTTGTCTGGCGACCGCGCAGGAAGTCAACGCTTGTGTAGTTAGCGCTTTGCATGCCGGTACCGCCGTATTCAGAATAGTACCCATCCTTGTCGCAGTGCCAGACATCGACAATGGCACCTGCCAGGGCTGCGCAACTGGCGTTGGCGTTCCTGATGGTGATATTCATGGCCATTGGAATGCCCGTGCGGTCGTCGCGGATGTCCTTGCGGACGAAGTTGGCTGGTACTTTGGTGGGAAATGGCCCTTCGGTTTCCGACGGCGTTACGGTACAGTTGCTGGACGAACTGCCGTTGGTAGAACCGGTCGAGGTGGTTGTCCCTGTGCTGCTGGTCGGGTCGATTTCGGTGGTCTCCTTACAGGCCTGTATGGCCGGTAACACAGCGGCAATGCCGAGCAGGCTGCTGAATCCGCGCTTTAAAAATTCCTTACGCTCCATGTGGGGTCGTGTTTTATTGACTACGTTAGCTGATAGTCGGATTGGTTGTCAGTTGATACGTTTGCTTGGGGTTATTTACTGACAATACGTTGTAAATGGGGCGGTTCGTTGCAGGAGTCGGCAGTGTGCAGAGCTACGGCACCAATGTGTCGATGAACATCAGGGCGAGGGATGTGGTGTCGATAACCAGGCCCGGGCGCTTGCCGTATCGAGGAAATATCGACTGGCGATTGCAGGGTTCATGTCGAAGGCCGCCCGCAGGACCAGATCAGAGCCCAGCTTATTGAACTGGTTGAGATCAGTCAGTACAACGGCGATCCTGACGCGGGCGGGTAAGCGGTAGATGGCTTCGGGAAGCCACTGTTGCGTGAACCACTGCAAATCCATTGGGTTGAACTGCCGCAACTGCTGCTGATCGATCAGCCATCGGCTGAGGTGGTGTTTTTCGGCCAGTTGCAGGGATACGAGGGAGGCCTCCCGGTAATTTTCGCTGCTGGGCAGGCCTTGCCAGACCTGCTGCAGCAAATGGGCGTGGTATTCGACGGCAACGACGACGTGGTCGTTCTGGTACATTTTCATACGGAATACGATCAGGCTGCGGGCATATCAATAAGACCCTGCAAACAGGCATTTTCCAGACAAACCTTCTGCAACTCGGCTTCCAGAAACCGGTAGGCATACATGAACTTGTCAGGTTCGCTCTGGATGACGCCCAGATCTTCGAGGGCTACGACGTTCTGCCAGACATGCTGCAGGCGTTCGTAAAAGTTTGTTTCGCTCGATACGTGCAGGGTTGATAGCGTAGGGAGGGTGGTAACCGGGCGGCTTTTGTCGACGGATGTGCGGGTGCTTTTCATAGTCCGATTTGGTTGGCTCGTAACAGACTTCGGTTTAGAAACTAACGTACACATGCCGCATCCGGTGTTGGGTTATAGTTGGTTTTCGGCGCCCAAATCGCGTTTTTTAGATTTTTTAACGGCTTCCCCCGTATCTACTCATTGGTACGCACGACGGCCCGGCTTCGTTGCGCGGAACCGGGCCGTTGGCGAAAAACGGTTGGTTTCTGCCGACGATCCGGCGTTATCTGTCTTCACCGCTCTTGATGTCGTCGTTGTTGACGGATTTTTTCCGGCGGGGTGGCTCAAAGCTCATCTTGCCGATCCGGTACGTGAAGGTGACTTTCACGTTCTGGTTGTAGAGCCGCATGATGCTGACCTGCGCCAGTTGGGGCGACTGCAACGTAGTCCGCATCTGAACGCCCCGACCAGCAAAATTTTCGGCCGCCAGTCCGATGCTGCCGCGCTTGTTCGCTACGTCCTTCCGAACGCCCACGGAGTACATGTACATGCTGCCCATCTGGCCCTGCAACTGCGGCATCGGGCCTCGGAAGAAACTGAAGCCCTGTACGTTCCAGCCTTTGCTGAGTTGCAGTTGGGTCATGAGCCGCCCGCCGATGCTCACGCCCGTGTTGCTGATCGTCACAGATCGGCCATCGGCACCGGGTGTTGTACCCTGAAGGTACATGTAATAGCCATCCAGGCCGCCGTTGACGCTCCATTTGGCCGTAATGCCGATGTTGAAGAAGACGTTACCGCCAACGGTCCGCTGCACGCCGATGTTCTGAAAGGTTGTGATGATGGCCCCGGCCAGCGTATCCGACGGGAGCCGCACCTGCGAGATGGCGTTGTTGGTCAGCCGCCCGAAAACCGACGCGTTGACGTAGAGTTTCCTGATGGTTGTGCTCAAGGCCAGTTCGGCATTGTCGGTCAGTTCGGGACGTAGCGTGGGGTTACCTACCGTGATGTTCTGCGGATTGGCCGCGTTGACGTTCGGGTTGAGTTGTTGCAGCCCCGGCCGCTGAATCCGTCGGTTGTACGCGGCTTTCAGCGTTGTACTGCCTTTCAGGGATTTCGATACGTTGATACTCGGCACGAGGTTGCTGTAGTCCGGAATCGCCAGCGTCGTTGTTGGGTTCGTGGTCGACTCGCCGGTCCGGGCGGTAATGCCGGTATGTTCGTAGCGGGTGCCGACTTTGAACGTGTACTTGTTTTTCGTTACGTAGGTGTACGACACGTACCCCGCCTGAATCATCTGCTGGTAGTTCAGCGAGCCGGATGGATTGGTGGGATCGGTGACAAAGCTCTCCGACGAGCCGCTGGCGACCAGGTACTGGTACTCACTGCTGACCTGGCGGATGATGGCTTTGGCCCCGAATTCCAGCAGTTGATTGCGCCGGATGGGCGTCTGGTAATCCGTCTGGAACGTCGTTTCCTGGTTTACGTTGCCGTTTACGTTCCGTTGCCGTCCCATCAGGCTGTCAGTGCGGGTCAGCAAATCGGCATAGAAGTTATTGGTCAGATTGGTGCGGCTGTACTGGGTCGAAATGGTCCATTCCTGCTGCGGTCGGAAGGTCCGGATGTAATCGACGTTGACATCGACGGTATTCGACAGGTCCCGGCGGTCGACAAACCGGTTGGTGGTGTTCAGCAACTGGTTCTCAACGAACGTATTGGTCCGTTGCTGCTGCTCCTGCACGAAGTTGCGGGTGCCGTAGCGGATGTTGGCCGTCAGCGACTGGTTCTTGGCCAGGTCGTAGTCGATGCCGAGCGTGTACTGCCCGAACAGCGGCTTATCGAACGCAGTTGCCGACTGGCTAGTTCGGGTGGGGCGGTCGCCGGTCAGGGTGGTCTGCTCCAGACTCGACGACGCGCGGTTGTACATGGCCCGCCCGAATCCGCCCAGACTGATTCCCAGCTTGCCTTGCCGATAGGAGCCGTTCAGCCCCAGGTTTGAGCCCCGGATACCAGCCCCGGCGTCGATGTTGAGCGTCAGGCCGTGGAGCGTGTTTTTCTTCGTAACGATGTTGATGATGCCACCCGCACCCTCCGCGTCGTATTTGGCCGACGGGCTGGTGATGACTTCAACCGTTTTAATCATGTCGGCGGGGAGTTGCTTCAGCGCATCGGCCACACTGGCCGCTACGATCGTAGACGGTTTGTTGTTGATCAGCACCCGGATGTTGCTGCTGCCCCGCAGGCTGACGTTACCATCCAGATCAACGGACAGCAGCGGTACCCGGCGCAATACGTCCGATGCATCGCCCCCTTTGCTGGTCAGGTCTTTGTCGGCGTTGAACACCAGCCGGTCGACTTTCTCCTCGATCAGGGCTTTCTGACCCGTTACGTTCACCTCGTTTAGAGTACGTTCGTCGGGCGCCAGAATAACCGTACCAAGGGCAAGGTCGGTGTTGCGGTCCAGTTTGATGGGCTGCGATTCCCGGGTAGTATAGCCGATGAAGGAATATTGAAGTCGGTACGTGCCGGGGGCCAGTTTGGGTAACGTAAAGCGCCCTTTGGCGTCGGTAGTGGTACCGTCGATGGGTTTGCCGGTCTGGGCATTGAGTAGCGCGATGGTGGCGTACTCGACGGGCTTACCGGTGGTCGAATCGGTCAGCAGACCGGCGATTTTAGCGTTGCCTTTCGGGGTGTCGTCGGTCAGGCCGGTAAACTCTTTCTTCCGTCGGTCGTCCTGGCCACCAAAACCGCCCGGAGGACCGCCACCGGGTGGTGGGCCAAACTGCGCCCGGCTGATTGAGGGTAGTAATAAGCTGGTGCTGAGCAGAAGAAGGCAAAAGAGTTTTGTCATGACCGTATGTGTTTCAGTCGAAGTACGGTGAAAGCGGAAATCATTGAAAATGAGTGCCGAGACGTAGTTGAAATGTGTAGATATTGAAGGCTATTCGCGCCGTGGGCCTGCTGGTGAAGACGATCTGTCTGTGGAGGGCTACTACATCGACACAAATACCTGGTTAGTCGGCAGACGGGTAACGCAACCGGCGATCGGATGAAGGAAACCCCGTAACTTGCACGCAATGAGACTTCTCCAACGATACCAGAACTGGCTGCACGTAGTAGGATGGGCGGTGTTCATCGGGTTGCCGTTCCTGATGTTTCCCGGCTACGTCTGGAGTCGGTCGGTGCTGCTGAGTTTTGGGGTAACCAAGGTAATCGAGGACGTACTGCTGATCGTCTTCTTCTACGTAAACCTCTGGTTCTTAACACCCACTTTTCTTCAGCAGCGAAACCTCCGCCGGTTTGTGCTGGGGTTGCTGCTGGCCTTCGGGGTTGTGCTGGCCATCGATTTGCTGGTGCTGAATCTCTTTCCGCCCAACTTCCCGCAGCCACCATCCGGAGCGGGCATGGGGCAGGGGAGGCACCACTGGCCGGGACCGCCCCCCGCCAATTACATCCTGGGCATTCGCGTGGATGTTGGGCGGCTGACCAGCACCGTTGTGTCGTTCGGGTTTGTTGGGCTGCTCGGGTCGCTGATCGCGTTCAGCCAGCACCACGACCGGGTTCGGGAAGCCCAGCAGCAGATGACGCTGGAGAAAGTGTCGGCCGAGCTGGCCATGCTCAAACTACAGGTAAGCCCGCATTTTCTGTTCAATACGCTGAACAACATCCGCTGGCTGGCCCGGCAGAAATCCGACCAGACCGAAGAAGCCATCGTGACGCTCTCCCAACTGCTCCGCTACATGATCTACCGGGCGCAGCACGACAAGGTGCCGCTTCGGCAGGAGCTCGACCATCTGGCTGATTACGTTGCCTTGCAGCAGATGCGCCTGAAGCCGAACCAGTCCGTTACGTTCACGCACGAAGGAGACATCGACAGCTACGATATTGAGCCCCTGCTGTTCATTCCCTTTGTCGAAAACGCCTTCAAATATGGACTGCACAGCCAGCAGGCCAGCCAGATCGACATTCGGCTGTCGGTAGTGGGCGATACGTTGACCTTTTTTGCCGAAAACCCGATGTTTGAGCAGCCCCGACCGGACGACGTACCGATGGATTCGGGGATTGGCATCCTGAACGTGGAAAAGCGACTTGCCTTACATTACCCAAATCGGCATACCTTGCAGATAAACCCCGAGGCCGACCGGTTCCGGGTTATCCTAACTCTGCAACTACACCATGACGAAGTTGCGCTGCATCGCCATTGACGACGAGCCCTTTGCCTTAGAAATCATTGCCGATGATATACGGAAAATTCCGTTTCTGGAACTGGTAGGCCAGTTTTCGAGTCCGCTGGACGCTATCAACGCCCTGAAGCAGGAGCGAATCGATCTGTTGTTTCTGGACATCCAGATGCCGACGCTCACCGGAATTCAGTTTCTGCGGAGCCTGTCGCAGCCGCCGATGGTCATCCTGACGACCGCTTATGAGCAGTACGCGCTGGAAGGCTATGACCTCAACGTAGTCGATTACCTGCTCAAACCGATCCGGTTCGAGCGGCTGCTGCGGGCGACCAATAAAGCCTACGAACTGTTTTCATTACGGCAGCCGGTTGCCCCAACGCCCGAAGTTGCTGAGCCGGAAGCTCTCCCGGCTGTTTCTACGTCGTCTGAGCTTCAGGCCAGGTCAGACCCCCAGGAACGCACCTTCTTCTTTATCTTCTCCGAGTACCGCGAAATCAGGATCTTTCACGACGACGTGCTGTACGTAGAGGGCCTGAAAGATTACGTCAAGATTTTCACGACCCACCAGCCCCGGCCGTACCTGAGCCGCCTGACGCTCAAAACCATCATGCCCAAATTGCCCGACGATCGATTCTGCCGGGTCCACAAATCCTTCATCGTCGCCCTCGACAAGATCAGTTCCTTCCAGAAAACAAAGCTGTTCGTCGGCAAACAGGAAATCCCCGTCGGCAGCAGCTACGTCGAGGAGTTTGAGCGGAGGTATCGGGGAGAGTAGTTATATACTCATTTGCTAAGGGCCGCGAACCCGCTGGGGGCTTTGCGGTGGTGGGTGGCCTGCTCGTAGCCGTACGTCAGCCGGATCAGGGTGGGCTCATCGAACAGCCGTCCCAGAAACTGAAGACCCGCCGGTAAGTTGCCGGTGGTGTAGCCCATCGGAACGGTAAAGGCCGGCAAGCCCGTGGCTGGGGCAACTACCTGGCTATTGTCGCCTTTATACCCTTTATCGTCGCCGATTCGGGCGGGCGGGTAGTTCCACGATGGATAGATCAGCGCATCGACGCGCAGCCGATCCATTTCGGCTTCCACGGCTTTCCGGAAGGCAATCCGGAGCGGATCGGTATAAGCGTCGCCACAGGGGATTTCCGGGTGAGAGGCCCGGCCCGAATGCGTTTGCTGGTACGTCAGCCGGTCGCGCACGAGGTCCGAGTAGCCGCCCACCCGAATGATGTCCTCCAGCGTTTTCAACGTATCGCGCTTGACGAAGGTCCGCAGGTACGTTTCGATGTCGGCCCTGAACTCGGCGCACCATTGGTTGGCCCGAAGCGAGTCAAATTCCGGAATCGTTACGTCAACGACCTGGGCACCCGCTTTGGTCAGGTCGGCAAGGGCCTGATCGAATAACTGCTTGATTTCGGGATGAATGTTCCGGTCGCTCAGTTGGCGGAGCACCCCAATCCGGGCACCCTTCAGTCCGTCTTTTCGTAGAAACTGGGTGTAGGTTTTCGGTACGTGGCCCTGGCTGTGCTTTGTAATCGGATCGTTCGGGTCGTAGCCTGCGGTGACCTCCAGCAGCCGCACCGCATCCTCAACCGTGCGGCACATCGGCCCGCCCACGTCGTTGCGGGTGTACAGCGGAATGATGCCGTAGCGGCTAACCAGCCCCAGCGAGGTTCGGAAACCCACCAGCGCATTGTGCGACGATGGGCCACGAATGGAGTTGCCCGTATCGGACCCCAGCCCCACGGCTCCCAGGTTGGCGGCCACCGCAGCCGCTGTTCCGCCACTCGACCCGGCCGGTACGTAGTCGAGGTTGTAGGGGTTCCGGGTTTCGCCCGCGATGGAACTCTGCGAATGCATGGGCGTGAAGGCCCATTCGGCCATGTTGGATTTTGCCAGCACGATCGCGCCCGCTTCGCGCAGTTTCTGAACCTGCCAGGCGTCGTCGGTGGGGGCAAAGCCTTTCAGGGCCACGGAGCCGCCCGTCGTTTGCAGGCCCTTCGTATTGAAGTTGTCTTTCACGATCACCGGAATGCCGTGCAGGGGACGTAGCTTACCGGTCTTCCGAAACTCAGCGTCCAGCGCCCGCGCCGTTGCAATGGCCTCCGGATTGACGATGATGATGGCGTTGAGTCTGGTCGGCTGGTCGTAGGTTCGGATACGGTCGAGGTAGGCGTTGACCAACTGTTCGCTCGTCAGGGTTCGGTTGCGAAACGCCCGGTGAATATCGCTGATCGTCGCTTCCAGCAGCTCAAATTTGGCGGCTGGTGACGTAGCGGGTCGGGATTGCGCCTGACCTAGTGTAGGTGGGTAGCCACTAACCAGGAGCAGACAAAAAGCAAGGCGTAGGGTATAGGATAGATACGTACAGGCGTTTCGGGGCGTTTTTATTGGCATGAGTTGGTGGTCGGCGGTTGGTATTGTACAGCCGTTTGCGGAATATTGAAAGGTAAGCAAAATTCCGATTCAAGGACAAACCCATTATGCCTAAACCAAACCCCGTAACGACCTGCCTCATTTCATTCCTTTTCTGCATGGTGACCTCGGCCGTGTCGGCCCAGACAATCACCGGCTATACCTGGTGGAAGCCCGCCGATAGTTCCTTTCCGGTTATCGACGGGCAGGCGTGGCCGACCGAAATGCAGGACACCCTCCAGCGGCTGCCGCCCCGGGCGAAGGGATTGGTTCGGAAACCGGTCTGGGATCTGTCGCGGCAAACGGCGGGGCTTTCCATCAGGTTCGTCAGCAACGCGCCCGAGATCATCGTTCGCTATAAGGTCACGGGCGCGGTAGCCCTGCCGCACATGCCCGCTACGGGTGTCAGTGGGGTAGACCTGTACGGCATCGACAGCGACGGTACGTGGCACCAGGCGGCCGGTAAATACAGTTTCCGGGATTCGGTTCAGTATACCTTCGCGCAGCTTAAGCCCAACGATACGTACCACCAGCTTGGCCGCGAATACCGCCTGTACCTGCCCCTGTACAACGGGGTGCGGAATCTGGAGATTGGCGTTCCGGCCGGCAGTCGCTTTACGGTATTGCCGCAGCGGGCCGAAAAGCCAATTGTCGTCTACGGTACATCCATCGCCCAGGGGGCCTGTGCCTCGCGCCCCGGTATGGCCTGGCCCAACATCCTGGCCCGGAAGCTGGACCGGACGGTGATCAACCTCGGCTTTTCGGGCAACGGTCGACTGGAGAACGAAGTGGTCAATCTGGTCAATGAGATCGACGCGAAGGTGTTTGTGCTCGACTGTCTGCCGAACCTGATCGAGACCGTTGTAAGCCGCGCGGAGTTGCAGAAACGCATTGTCGAGTCGGTCAGGGCGATACGGGCCAGACACCCGAATACGCCCATTCTGCTGACCGACCACGACGGCTACACCGAAGGGTATCTGATGCCCCACCGGCAACCGCTGTTCGAACAGGCGAACCAGGATCTGGCCGAAGCCTACCGGCAACTGACCGCCGAGAACGTACCGGGGCTTTACCGCCTGACCATCGCCGACATTGGCATGGACCTCGACTGTATGCTGGACGGTACCCATCCCAACGATCTCGGCATGATGCGCTACGCCGACGCGTATGAGAAGAAGCTACGCGAGATCCTGCAACAGCCCGTCGGTACGATCAGGACGCAAATTCCGACCCGACAGAACCGGGAGCCCGGCAGCTACAACTGGGAAGAACGGCACAACGCGATGCTGACACTCAACCAGACGGAGCCAACCAGGGTCGTATTTATCGGCAACTCGATCACGCACAACTGGGGCGGCAAACCCCTGAACAACCGCATCGTAGGGGCCGACTCCTGGCAGACGTACCTGGAGCCGCTGCAGGTACGTAATTTCGGCTTTGGCTGGGACCGAATCGAGAACGTATTATGGCGGGTGTACCACGACGAACTGGATGGTATCTCGCCCGAGCAGATTGTCCTGAACATCGGCACGAACAACCTCCATCTGAACACCGACGACGAGATCGTACAGGGGCTTCGGTTTCTGGTGCAGGCCATCCGGCTCCGGCAGCCGAACGCCCGCATTACGTTGCTGGGCATTTACCCCCGCCGTGAGCAGGAAGGGCGCGTAGCCGGGCTGAACAAAGGCATTCAGGCGATGGCCCGGTCGGAGAACGTCAGCTATCAGGACATTGGTAAACGCTTGCTGCTGAAAAACGGCACCCTCAACGAACAGCTTTTCTCCGACGGCCTACACCCTAATGCAGCGGGATATGTTTTGTTGGGCAAGGAACTGGAGCGGGTGTTGAGGGGGAGGTAATTGGGTGTTATTGACAACTTTGTTATTTGAGGCCGGATAGTTGCTTGTCATTGTGCCGAATACCCCTGAATGTTGATGGCCTGCAAGCTATTTTACTGAACGCATGTAGCCGCTGCATTTGACACATTCAGTATAGTTTGGCTGAATCGCTTCCTTGGATCCGTGCAGTCCGTCGCCCATAACCGGCTCTATATGTTTTTCTTCAAAGAATAAAAGAATCCAAAAAGAAGTAACACAGCAAGTGCAATTAATCCATACCCTGTACGAGTGTGAAAACTTATTCCTTCACCAAGAATACTCCAGCCTGCAAGACTAGAAAAGACGAAACCGATGAAACATACAATACTCAAACATCCTCCTGGCGAACTACCAGGATCATTAATTTCTCCAATCTTGTTTCCGTTTCTATCAAAAATATCGGCCATAAAAGATGCAGTAGTGTCGAGAAGAGAGGCAAACCTCATCTGTTTTACTTGCCTATGAGGAACGTTGAACTTGTCGCCCAAGAGCCACCCACGCGGAGCGAACAACAAAGCACAAAGCCGCTTGTTATCTCGTTACACTTTTGCTCCATGTATGCCCGCATTTAGTACAGCAGTAATTTTTCAAATAGTTATTACGAGTACTGAATTTAGGGACATCAATATTAACGCGACCAACTTCAATTCCTCGATTATCGTAAGCCGGTCTGTTTTCTGAACTTGTTGTTTGGTGAATAGTGCTACCTAAATAATCCTCCTTGACGAGTCTCCGCTTCCACCAAACACCGCATTTAGGACACATAGTTGCAACTCCAATGCTTACAATGAGCAAAGCGAAAAAGACAGGAACTCCCCAATGTATATGATACAGCAATACCCCAATAAATGCCACAATGAAAGCTCCAACGCCGTACAGCAGATAAATGAATCTCTTTGAATTATCATCGACAAACCAAGCTTTGGCTAAAAAATAGCCGAAAGCACTACAAGGAATAGTAGAAGCATATCCATCCAGTAAATAGGCGATTGCAAATCCTAATGCTACTCCAATTAAAGATCGTGGATCAAAAGACTTCATAGCATATTATGTATAAATACTAATTTGGTCTGTTAAGGAAAACGCTTTGTCATTTGGAACCCGTAGATACAAGCTCTAAACCTCACTGTCTTGGCGTTCACTTTATCGCCCGTAACCCGGAAATAAATCCCTAATGCCGCACCTCTAGACGTATAGCGAATCAGTCGAAACCCGCTCCTGACAAACGTAACCCGCCTTGCTAGCTAATTTGTGGACCCGTACCCAACGCCCCCAAGTGTTGATGGTGAGTAAGCAAGATAGCCAAAACGAACGTACCTAATGCCTTTGCACACTTAGCTACGTCGGGCTGTTAGTCTGCTTTCGGGACATGCTGCCTGTCGCTGGGACCCCGACCACTCTAGCGATTATCTGATGTCTTACTTTAAATTACGGCAGAATTGATCAAACTGATCATCATTCATGCCTACTATCTCTTTTATTGAATCTTGAATTTCAGAAACTCTAATTTGAGAATGCCATAGTCTCTGATCTAATTTTCTGTAAGCACCTACAGACAAATTTTCAAGAGTATGTTCTGATAGTCCTGGCTTGTTGATTCCTAAGCCAATAGTTCCTACGTATCCATCTCGATGAACATAAAAAGCACCATCGCTTTTTCTAATTCCAACAACTCGCCCTTTAGTTTCACCACCATGTCCCCACTTAATAAGAACTCTCGAACCTACTTTAATTTTTGACTCATCATTGTCAGCATCGATCTCTGAAAAAATGTTTTTCAGCACCTCAATTTCGAAGTTTAACCTTTTTAACTCTGTAACCAACTCTACCAAGTTCATATAAATTTAGTTAAAATGTCACAAGGAAGCAAAATGGCCACATAAACCATACTCGACTCTGGCGTTCACTTTGTCACACGGACGTAAAAATGCAAATTAAAAAACAACCTGTCAGGGCGGTCAATCTGTCGCTCTAAACCCGCCCCGCCGGTAGCGGTTTAGACTGGCTCACCAAGCGTCCCTGAATGTTGATGGTATCTAAGCTACTTCAAATAATGGACAGGACCTCTGTCTCTACACATTCAGTTTTGTTGGGTTGTTTGCCTGCCTTCGGGACGGGTTGACTGTCGCCCACGACACGGCAAATACGAAGCAAACCGCGACATACATATGTAAGTTAACCATCATTTTCGGTGCATAGTATCTTCTTCGTGTTCAGTAATAAAAAAGGAGGTTAATTTTTCCGATACACGCATGGATGAAGTTTTTTGAGCTTCCTGGTTTCTAGCTTTGATTTCATTGACTTTTTCAGACAGTGGTTGGTCAATAGGAGTGTAAATGAAAAATTTTTTCACTGGTGTCCTTTTTAACTTTTTTCTCTTGGCTGGAACTGCTTTGGAAGGAGCTTTGCCTGAAAGCAGAATTTGTTTTAGCCTTTCCAATTCAGCTATTGATCTGCTCTTTGGTTTTTGCTTAGATTTTTTCATTGATTAATCTATAAATGATAGGTAATTATTAAAGAGCGTACGATCTGTCAGCACCAATTCGGAAATGCAAGTATAAATGTCAACTGCCGGGGCGTTCGCTTTGTCGCCCGGAACCCGTCCCGCCAGTAACGGCTTGGCCTGTTCACCTAACGTCCCCATGTGATGATGAGCGCGTAGCGCACATTTACACACATGCATGGTTGGGTTGTAAACGTTGCATACCCGGCGGCCACCTGTCGCACGGAACTGGCCCACGCGGAGCGAAAACCTATGCCGCCACACGCTCAGGTATTTGTTCCAGTATTTTGGATTTGTCAGAGTGATACGAAATCAGCGGATGCTCTAATTCCTTTTCCAGATTCGCCAGATACTCATTTACTTTTACTGGCACGAATCCATTCGCCATTGTATTCACAATAGCAGACCTTTGAAATATGCCACTTCGACTCACTCGTATGTCCTTCTTCGCAATCTGAAAATTCACGGTTGCTTCACAAGCATCTTTTACAAAAAGAGGGGCTGTGTAGCCTGTAACATACATCACTAAGTGAGTAGTGGTTGGTCTCCGAATAATAGCATTGAAACGAATTGCGGCCAATTCTTCCCCATGTCGCTTTAAAGAACCATTGAGTTCAAGAATATCGCTACCATAATGTTCCCTTAAATATGTATTGACATCCTGATAAAACGTAGCACGTTGTGAGGTCTCTTTGGCTTCGTTGAAGGCAATAGCCTGACTATTTACAATCGCGGAGACGTATTGGCTAACATCTCTGACCATTACGGAAATCAGTTCAGGATTTTCTACAGCTTTGAAGTAATACCTAGTCCCATCTCTATGCTTCGTTTGTCTAATGTCAAAGTGAGCCTGAAACTGTGTTTCCACACGTTGGAAAACGTCCTCATCTTCGGATGAGATAATATTGTCGTAAAAGCCTTTATCAATCCATCCTCCATCGGATATAATGTAAGTGCCCGATTGTAAGCTAACGAATACTGAGACATAGTGATTTGTTAGGGTACTCACGCCCGTAATAATTTCGAGTGTGTTGCCCCTAAGTTTGTAATCCATAAGATTACAAAAATCAGATTTGACCTGTTGGAAGAGGTCTGTTAGCTCAGTTTTCATTTAAAAAATCAACACCTTCGTGTACGTCATGTTCTGTTTTCTGAGTCAGAGGAAGCAGATGCAAGTCCGATGAAATATCAGGGATTTTGCCACCTTTGTTAATGTTGGCTTCTTCACAGAATAAGTGCATCCCTATATTTATGTCGCTTTGCAAGACGACTTCATTTTCTTCAATGAACTGATTTCTTCGGGCTTTCTTAACCCCCATTTCATCATAAAAATTAATGTGAGGGGTTTTTATTCGTGTTTCAAGAAGTTTTGTCTTTCCGTCGCTGTTGTCATGGCTGGGGCCGTCGGAATCAAAATAAAACACAGGCTGATCGTGCAACTCCTTGACAAACAGCCGTAGTCCATACTTAAATCCATACGTCTGTTTCTCTGCATTGAATATAACCTCTTCTCTTGAATCATGGTTAAGAAGTTCCTCTTTGGTTCGCCATTTTTTATTATTAGGCTTTTCGCCTAATACAATCTGCTGAGCCTCAAGTTTCTTATGTTTCTCGACCAGCGTTTTGTATAACGGGTAGTTTTCTCGTATTTTTGGACAAATCTCTTGCTTCATAGTTCATCTAAGCCCGTTACGTCGCTAAACTGTTGCGGGCTTTTATGTTGGTAATATAGTGGAAAGTTACAATTTGTGTAAGATTGTTCTTTGTCGCCCGAAATCCGTCTCTGAACCTAAATCTGCTCTTGCGGGGCGGTTGGCCTGTCAGCCGGAACCCCGAATTTGAAGCCCAAACCTACCCACGCGGGGTGTTCAATTTGTCGCACGAAACCCGCCTTGACAAAACGGCACAGACTTGCACCCAACATAATATTGTAAGCGAATTCACTAAACCATATTCAACTAAAGTTCAGTACGTTGTAGTTTAGTGTTACTTCAATCCTGAAGCTTCTTTTCGAATAGCTCAAACCGATCAACAATCATAAACAAGTTGCCAAACTTCTGCAAAGAGTTACGTACGGGAATTTATTAAGCGTAGTATATATTTTTATTGTTAGCGTAGACAGAACGCCTTACCGCTTCTGCGTGAACCAGTAAATTAGCGCTACCAGCAGGATAAACCCGCCGATCAGCAGCGCGATCTTCCACGCGGATTTTGGGCGTTGGCCGGCTACCTGGCCCGTCTGGCCGTTGACCATGAAGCGGTAGAGCTTGCCGTTGTACGTGTAAGCGCATATCCAGAGGGGCAGCAGCAGGTGCTTGAACGTCTGGTTCGTCAGGCGCGTGTCTACCTGCAGGCCCTGTTGCGTGTCGCCCCCCAGCTCGGCCGCGCAGGCGTTCATCTCGCGGTCACGGATCAACGCTTCGGCTTTCTGAGCGCTTTCGGGCAGGTCGATGCTGTAGACCTCGGCTTCCCAGCCCAGCAGAAAACGCGGATCGTAGTCCACTACGTCGTTCATCTCGTAGCGGCTCACTTCCTGCACCGTACCTTCCTGCGTCGACAACTGCCGCGAGGCCATCGTCAGGACGTCGTCGTAAAAGGCGGAGTGGCTGCCCGACCGGTATTCCCAGCGGACGCGCCGTTGCTGCTGCGTAACGACCCGGCCGTTGGCGTCCCGAACCTCCACCGGTACGTAGTAATAGTAGCCGGCCTGGCCCTCCCAGTTGGAAGAGGCCTGCGCATCGAACGTCCAGTAGGGGATGTAGATGCCGTGGAGCTGATCGAGCATAGCCCCGGCTTTCAGGTCCGAGGGGGCCAGCCAGTCGCTGCCCACCCACGACTTAAAGCGTTCGGTGGCCCCGGCCCGCGAGATGCGGAACGGCAGTACCCCGGCCGGTTCAATCAGTCGGGTTTTCTGCGCGTCGGGATTCACGTTTCTGGAGCCGCAGAACGCACAGGTGATGGTCGGTGTGTCGAGGTTGACCTGCGTTTTGGCCCCGCAGTTGCCGCAGGTGAACAACCGCTTTTCTTCCGTTGGGGCGCTGGGCAACTGCTGGTTCTCAAAGCGGTACGTGAGCGGATTCTCAACCAGTTTGGTTTTTGCGAACGGGATGTCCTCGGTATTACCGCAATGCGAACAGGCCAGTTTTTGCTTGTCGGCCGAAAAGTGGAGTTGTGCCCCGCAGTTACGGCAGGGCGCTTTAATAACGTCGGTGAGGTCGGGTGGGGTCATTGGTCGATGGAACCGCATCGGCGGCTCGTGTAGATGACGCAGAGCACACTTATTATCAACGTGAGTTGTAAATAATTCTGTAGCTTTCAAGGCGCATTTTTGTCATCCCGACGTCAGGAGGGATCTTCGGAAAAAGTTGGATACCATCTGGCGTCCGAAGATCCCTCCTGACGTCGGGATGACAAAATATAAAAAACGCAAATCACTGATAGAGAGCTAATTGGTCTATGCTTTATCCAAAACTCACGTTACTATCAAAAATACTAGTTATTTATCTGCGTAAATCAGTGGAATCTGTGGCCAAACTTACAATCTCGCCAATAGCTCCGCTTTTTTCGCCGTAAATTCCTCGTCGGTCAGCACCCCGGCTGCTTTCAGTTCGCCGAGCTGCTTGAGCAGTTCCAGCACCTGCGCTTTGTCTTCCTTGGGGGCGGCTGCGGGTTGTGGCGCATTGGCGTTGTTCATGAAGTTGCCCAGGCCGCCCATTAGGATAGCCGTTCCGGCCGCACCGCCGTTTTCGGCCGCGTCTTCGAGGGCCATACCCGCCTGAAACTGCTGGAACCGCGCCATGTCGCCGACCATGTTCATCTGCGTCGTCTTGTCCAGGAACGCTTCGACTTCGGGCGGCAGGCTGGTGTTCTCAATGTAGAAGCGGGTCAGTTCCAGCCCGTAAGCCGTGAAATCGTCCTGTAACATTGGCCGCAGCTTTTCGCCCAGTTCCTGGTAATTACGGGCCAGGTCCAGAATCGATACGTTGGCTTCGGCGACCGTATCCGAAAACTTGCTGACGATGGCCGTGCGGAGTTGGTCTTCTACGTCGGCGATGCGGACAATGGGTGTCGTACCGGCAAACTCCCTGATGAACTTACCGCCATCGGTGACGCGCAGGGAGAACACGCCAAAGGCCCGCACCCGTACCTGCTTAAACTCCGGGTCGCGGACGATGATCGGGTTCTGCGTGCCCCATTTCAGGTTGGTAAACTGCTTCGTCGACACGAAGTAGATATCGACTTTGAACGGCGACTCGAAGCCGAACTTCCACGACCGCAGCGTGGTCATGATCGGCATGTTCTGGGTCGTCAGTTCGTAGCGGCCGGGCGGGTAGACGTCGGCAATCTGCCCTTCGTTCATGAACACCGCCACCTGCGACTCCCGGACGGTGAGCTGAGCGCCGTATTTGATGTTGTTGCCGTTGTCGGGAAACTTCCAGATGACCGTATCGGTCGAATTGTCGACCCAGTCAATGACTTCAATGAGTTCGTTGCGGATGAAATCGAAAAGGCCCATGCGTTTCGTGTGTGATTACCGGCCTAACATACATAAAAAATTGGTGCAGTCGGCAAGGCTTCTTTGCATTGGTCGTCGCAGGGGGAGCGGTCAGACGTACCGTACAGACCGCTCCCCCTGCGACGACCAATGCGATTGATTGACATTGTTACAAGTGTCGTTTCGGCCTGACTGTGGTCAGACGTACCGTACAGACCATAGCCAGGCCAAAACGGCTGAAGACCGGCGTTGTTGAAGGTTGGCCCAGGGGTGGTCAGACGTACCGTACAGACCACCCCTGGCCAACCTTCTGCCGCGGCCAGACGTAATGCTCAACACTACGTTAAGCAGAATACACGAGGTTTACGAAACCTCGCTGGTCAGGTTTGGAACCTGACCGCACTAAACCAGTGGTTTCTGGAGGTCAGTACGGTACGTCTGACCGCCAGAAAACGCCCGGGGCAGGTTGGCAGGCGTGGTCCCGGTCAGACGTACCGTGCGGACCGGGACCACGCCTGCCAAACATCCACAACCAGGAAAACCTGCCGGTAGAAAGTAGAACGGTAGACGCAGTTACTTTCCGTCGTGATGTCCTGTTACGTATCACACGCTATGAACATACGCTTGTTTGCCCGGCCGCTGTTGCTGCTGGGATTACTACCGGCGCTGGGTTGGGCCCAATCGGCTACTGGTGATTTTCAGCCGGCCAGTTCAAATCTGTCGGGTGCCGAATACCCCAAAATCTCCGCCGACGCGCGGGTGAGTGTCCGCCTGAAAGCACCCGACGCCACAAAAGTACAGGTGCAGGGGGGCGATGGCTTGCAGAAAGACCCGCTGGACTTGGTTAAGGATGCCGAGGGGAATTGGAACGGCACGATTCCGTCGGCGGGGCCGGGCTTCCACTATTACTGGTTTATTGTCGATGGCGTCCGGGTGAACGACCCCGGCAGCGATGCGTACCTCGGGTACGGCCGTCCGACGAGCGGCATCGAAATTCCGACGCCGAACGAGGATTTTCACCTGCTCAAAGCTGTGCCGCATGGCAGCGTGCGCGAACACTGGTATCAATCCAACATTACCAGCAAGTGGCGTCGGGCGTTCGTCTACACCCCGCCCGGCTACGACGAGAACCCGAAGAAACGGTATCCCATTCTGTACCTGCTGCACGGAGCCGGTGAGAACGAACGGGGCTGGTCATTGCAGGGGCACATGAGCGCCATTCTGGATAACCTGATCGCCGAAAAGAAGGCCACGCCCATGATCGTGGTCATGGACAACGGCTACGCGCTGGTTCCGAACGAAGCGCCCGCCAACACCCCCGGCGACATGGTCAAACGGGCGGCTACGCTGGAGCAGGTCTACCTCAAGGAGATTATACCGACAATGGAAACGGCCTATCGGACACTGCCGGGCCGGGAGAACCGGGCAATGGCGGGGCTGTCGATGGGTGGGCTGCAAACCATGCTGATTGGAATGAAGCACGTTGATTTGTTCTCGCACTACGGCTTTTTCAGCGGGGCCATTTTCGGGGATATGCTCGCCGACCCGAAAACGGCCTTCAACGGTGCGTTTGCCGACGCGAAGGCATTTAATAACAAGGTCAAGGTGCTCTGGTTCGGCGCAGGAAGCGAAGAAAAACGGTTTGTCGAGATGGCCGCTGATGCCTGCAAGAAGCTGGGTGATCTGGGTATAAAGTCCACGTATTACGAATCGCCCGGCACCTACCACGAATGGCACACCTGGCGCCGATGCCTCCACGAGTTTGCGCCGTTGCTGTTTAAATAATACTGCCCTCGCGACTTATCCCAAACCCCTGAAGGGGCTTAGCGCTGCTTACCATGGCCCCGTGAAATTAGCAGCGCTAAGCCCCTTCAGGGGTTTGGGGTACCGGTTCCGGGTAAGTCGCAGTATAAACAGGCACCTTCCTAAATCACCGTCCCCCCGTCAACATAAAACAGACTACCGGTGCAGTACGATGAGGCCGACGACGCCAGAAACAGGGCCAGCGGGCTCACTTCGTCGGTGGTACCCATACGGGCAATCGGCAGCCGGTCGGTGAAGTGTGAGAGAATCTGGTCGTTTTGCCAGAGTGCCTGGCTGAACTTCGTCTTGATCAGGCCGGGGCAGATCGCGTTGACGCGGATACCGTCGGGTCCCCATTCTTTCGCCAGAACCTTCGTCAGCATATTCAGCGATGCCTTACTGACGCTGTAGATGCCCAGCCCCGGATCGGGCGTGTGACCGGCGATGCTGCTCATCATGATCACACTCCCACCGCCCCGCGCTTTCATGCTGGGGTAAACCAGCTTGCTCAGTTCAAACGGGGCCTTGACGTTGGCCTGCATGATTTTATCAAAAGCGCCACCGTCGCAGTCGAGGGCCGGGCCGAATACGGGGTTCGAAGCCGCGTTGTTGACCAGAATGTCGATGCCGCCGTACACCTCAATGGTTTTATCAACCAGTTGCTTCAGTTGCTCCATATCACCGACGTGGGCTGCAATGCCCGTGGCGTCGCCCCCCTGCGCTCTGATGTCGCTGGCCAGCGCATCGCAGGCATCCTGCTTCCGGCTGCTGACAACCACCTTCGCACCGAAGCGGGCATAGAGCCGGGCGATATCCTCGCCGATGCCTTTGCTGGCCCCGGTAATGATGGCTACTTTATTGGTTAGGTCGAAAAGTTGCTTTTCTGGCGATGAAGCTGACTCGGTTTGCATGTTTTTTGTATTGAGTAATGGGTAGGCAAGCTATACCATCAATAAGCCAATTCAAAGAAAAAACGGTATTTGGGCCATAAACACATAGTTTACGTATGCATACACGGTTTTCCCCTATTTTCGCCGTTATATTGGTAAACCCACCTATTCTATGACTGATACGTCTTCTGATTTACCTCCCTTCGTGCGTACCTGGCCTCAGCTTTACGCCATCGTCATTGGTGCCTTAGTGGCCGAAATTTTCTTGTTTTACGGCTTGATGGTCTGGTTTTCATGAGTGGGCTGGATTGGGGCGTTTTACTTGTTACGTTACTGGCGGTAATTATCTACGGCGTTATCCGAAGCCGGGGCAGCCGCAGTATGGATGATTATCTGCTGGCTGGGCAGTCGCTGCCGTGGTATCATGTCGGGCTGTCGGTCATGGCCACGCAGGCCAGCGCCGTTACGTTTCTGTCGGCGCCGGGTCAGGGCTTCACCGACGGCATGCGGTTCGTGCAGTTTTACTTTGGCCTGCCGCTGGCGATGGTGGTCTTGTCGGTTACGTTCGTGCCGATTTTTCACCGCCTGAAAGTTTTTACAGCCTACGAGTTTCTGGAAAATCGATTCGATACGCGCGTCCGGACGCTGACAGCCGGGCTGTTTCTGCTGCAACGTGGGTTATCGACGGGCCTGTCGATCTACGCGCCGGCCATCGTACTGTCGACGCTGCTGGGCTGGAACATCTACATCACGAACCTGATCATGGGCAGCATCGTGCTGATCTACACAGTGCTGGGCGGGACTAAAGCCATTTCGCATACGCACCTGCAACAGATGGCGGTCGTTACGCTGGGCATGGCACTGGCGGGCTACCTGACCGTCCGGATGCTGCCCGATAACGTCGGGTTCGTCGACGCCCTGCACGTAGCGGGTAAGGCGGGCCGTATGAACCTGATCGATCTGCAATTTGACCCGAACAGCCGGTACAACATCTGGTCGGGTCTGATCGGCGGGTTCTTTCTGCAACTGTCGTATTTCGGTACGGACCAGTCGCAGGTGGGGCGCTACCTGACGGGCAACTCCATAGGTCAGAGCCGGCTGGGGCTGCTGATGAATGGGCTCCTGAAAGTGCCGATGCAGTTCCTGATCGTGCTGGTTGGGGTGCTGGTGTTCGTGTTCTATCAGTTCAATCCGTCGCCCCTGTTTTTCAACCAGCAGGAAACCGAACGGCTGGAGCAAAGTCCGTACGCCCGGGAGTACCAATTGGCGCAGATCAAGCACCAGAACCTGTCGGCGCAGCGCCAGCGGGCGGTAATGGACATGCAGGTGGCCCTCCAGGCCGACGACGAAGCCGCGCAGGAAGCCGCTGCGACGATGCTCCGCGAAACCGACGAATCGCTCAAAGCCGTCAAGGCCGACGTAGTCGGGCTGATCAGGAAGAACAACCCGGTGGCCGACACCAACGACGTGAACTACATCTTCCTGCGGTTCGTGCTCGATTACCTGCCCCACGGCCTGATCGGCCTGATCATCGCCGTGATCTTCGTGGCGTCGATGGGGTCGATTGCCGCAGCCTATAACTCACTGGCGTCAACGACGGTCGTTGACGTGTACCGCCAGCTTATGAAGGGAGAGAGCGATGCCCACTACGTCCAGGTGTCGCGCTGGGCTACCATCGGCTGGGGGATTTTCTGCGTAATTGTTGCGTTGTTTGCCAATCAGTTCGGCAGCCTGATCGAAGCGGTGAACATTCTCGGATCGCTGTTCTACGGTGTCATTCTGGGCGTATTTGTCGTGGCCTTCTACGTTAAATCCATCGGCGGACGCGCTACGTTCTGGGCCGCGGTAGTTGCCGAAGGTCTTGTTATTCTAAGCTGGTATCTCAACCTTACCGCGTTCCTGTGGCTCAACGTCATCGGGTGCCTGGCGGTGGTGGGTATTGCGTGGGTGCTGCAAAAATTGTTCGCCCGCTAACGACCTACCTAGAAGCGGAATTGAGCCCTCACCCCAACCCCTCTCCCTGTTCCGGGAGAGGGGTTGGGGTGAGGGCAAACCTTCGTATCAATACCCCTGCTGATTGGCTTCCCGGCGCAGCGATTCCGCATCCCAGCCTTCTTCGACTTCCCGCAGCCAGCGATCGGTCTCGTCCGAGCTGATGAGTTGTTCCAGATCGCGGATACGTCGGCGGGCGGTGCTGAAGTACTGTTTCTGGTCGTGGCGAACAGCCGCCAGTTCGGTCAGCGCTTCCTCGTCGTGCTTGCGGAAGAGCCGCGCCGACCGCTCGGCATGATAGGCCCGTAAGCCCAGCAGCCGCATGGCATCCACCCCCGTCCGCAGCGACGAATCCAGCGTTTCGCGGTAAACGTGGTCAATGCCCGCATCCATGAACTCGTAGGCATCGTCGCGGTCGCGGGCACGTACCAGGATTTGCAGATGCGGGAAATGCTTCTTGATCGTCTCGACCAGTTCCAGCGACTTTTCGGGGGAGTCGAGGGCAATTATGATCACTTTCGCTTCTTCAGCCCCCGCCGATTTCAGCAGGTCATACCGCGACGCATCGCCGTAGTAGACCTTGATGCCGATTTTGCGGAGGATATCTACCCGATCGGAGTCGAAATCCAGGACGGTGGTGCCGATGCCATTGGCCCGCAGGAACCGCCCGACGATGTTGCCGTACCGCCCGAAACCGGCCACGATGACTGGATTGGAGGCCGAAAACTGATCCGACGCTTTCTTGTCCTGGGCGGTCGTACCGATGCGGGGCAGCAACAGTTTTTCGTTTACCAGAAAGACTATTGGGGTCAGGGCCATGCTGAGGGCTACGGCCGCCGTCAGTAACCCAACCGTCCGCGTGTCCAGAATGCCGTTTTGCAGGGAGAACGACAACAGCACGAACGCAAACTCACCAACCTGCGAGAGGGCCAGCGAAAAAATCAAATTCTGATCCGTACTTAGCTTGAAGCGCCGTCCCAGCATGGCCAGCACGATAGCTTTCAGTGTCATCATGCCTAATACGACCCCAACCACCAGCAGTGGGTTTTCCTGGATGAGTCCGAAGTCAATCGAAGAGCCGACGGAGATGAAGAAAAGCCCCAGCAGCAGCCCCCGGAACGGATCAATGTCGCTTTCCAGTTCGTGTTTGTATTCACTATTGGCGAGCACAACCCCTGATACGAACGCACCCAGGGCCGGACTAAGGCCTACCGACTCCATCAGCAGGGCAACCCCGCCCACCAGCAGCAGAGCCGACGCAATAAATACCTCCCGCAGCCCGGTGCCGGCAATAACCCGGAAAACCGGACGCATCACAAACCGGCCCAGCATCACGACGGCCAGCACGGCCCCCAGCACCGCCAGGGTTTGTAACCAGCCGGGCAGACCGGCCATCAGCGAATCGTGAGCACCTCCCTCGGCCGGGTCCGCAACCGGATACGTAGCCAGCAGGGGTAAGATAGCCAGAATGGGAATCACGGCAATGTCCTGAAACAAGAGCACCGAAAACGTGCTCTGCCCCGAAGCGGCCTGCATCAGCCCTTTTTCGTTCATGGTTTGCAACACAATAGCCGTCGACGACATGGCCAGGATCATGCCGACCGCCAGGGCCGCCTGCCAGGGTAATCCGGTCAGCATGGCCAGACCCCAGACCACCACCGTGGTAAGGACGACCTGCAGGCCCCCGAGTCCGACAATGGGCACGCGGAGCTTCCAGAGCAGGTCGGGTTCCAGTTCCAGACCGATCAGAAACAGCATGATCACAACGCCAAACTCGGCCACGTGCATAACATCCTGCCCTTCGTCTCCGACCAGCCCCAGCCCATCCGGGCCAATGACCATGCCTGCCAGCAGATAGCCGAGCACGGACCCCAGGCCCAGCCGTTTGGCAATCGGGACAAACACGACACCGGCGGCAAGGTAGACAATGGCTTGTAGTAAGACAGACTGGCTCATAACGATTGTTTTTCGGTTAAAAGGTCATTGGCGTAGGCAAACTGAATAGCATGGTTCGGGTCAATTTCATTGGCCGTCAGCCGTTCCAGCAGCGTTCGGTACTGTTGGAGCGATTCCACGATGCCTTCTTCCGTAATGCGGTGTGTGCCATGCACCACGAAAGGAGGGAGGTACGTCATCTTGCACAACTGGGCGGTCTGTTCAAAGGGGGCCAGAAACTGGCGTACGGTGAATCGGTTGTAACCGGCTTCCTGGTAGGCTTCCTGACGGCCGCCCGTGGTCAGAACGTTCATCATTTTCTTGCCTGCCAGTGCGTTGCCCTGTCGGCCGTAGGCCCAGCCGTGTTCGAGCGTCAGATCGATCCATTGCTTAAGGATAGCCGGGGCACTGTACCAGTACATGGGGTGCTGCAGCAGGATATAGTCGTGGCGAAGCAGCAGATCCTGCTCACGGTCTATGTCGATGTCAAAGTCCGGGTAGAGTTCATACAGGTCGTTGATAGTCACCAGAGGCAGGCCACTGGCCGCTTCGAGGAGTCGTTGGTTCACCCGCGACTTCTCCAGAGCGGGGTGAGCAAATTGAATCAGTACGGAAGCCATACCGGGTAGTTTACTGTGAAAATAGAATGGGAGGTAAAATAGGCACTGATGCTCAATATAACCAGTATAATTTGTTCTATTCGATCCTGGTGTAGCAGTAAACCTGTTTTGAAGCCGGTTTGCCGCTATGCCCGGACGAATACACTTCCTATAGACCTGTACAGGTTACTTCATGCCCAATCAGTAATCCTTTCAGATGGGAAAACGCTACCGATCCGGCTGAGCAGGTGATCTTAATCAACACTTAATTCCTGACTAATTTCGATTTAACCCGGCTAATAAACCTTTGTGCAACGAACATGACGCAAGCCACCGTACATCATGTTCAGTAAAAGGTCTAATGACCACCGTAACTTAACTACTTCATTAAAAGTCAACCACCGTAACTTGTAATTAGTATACTGTTCATAATAGAGAAGGTTGGAACACCCGGTCCGGTTTGAGACCGGGTTTGTCTTTTTAGCCGCAATCCAGCGCCTATAAACCAGCTTTCCCATCGAAGACTAACCATGAACCCGACAGCGGAGTGCGGTCTGCCTACGGTTAAGAATGTATTTACTACGATACATAACGGGTTCTGCGTCAGTCGACCTGATTTAATTGATCCTATTCGTATAGCACCACACCTTTGGGTATGAATTGCAGCATACCATCATGGCTAGTGTCATCTTCTTTCTGATTACCCTACTTTTCTGGCTTGGTTTGGCCATGCTCACCGCTTCCAAACCTACGCTGGTCGGCGAAAATGCCATGGGCTATGGGCTTGGTCTGGCTTTTCTCGGACTCGGCTTTGCACTCAGTAGTCTGGCCTTGACCCTTACATTACTGATCAAAGGTAATTTTTACTGGGTGGCCAATGGTACCTCCGGGCGTACGGCGGTGGTGCTGATCGCCTGGCTGTGCGTGGTCGTAACTACCTTTTTCTGTGCGGTATTCAAATGGGAGTGGCACAGTGATGACGATCTGACGTACCCCCAGTTTTTACACACCATAGCCGTCTGGCACGGCCAGATCTGGATGCCGTTGCTCTGGCTGGCAACCTGTTTGATCTCCCTGAACGCTGAGTGGCTGACCAGTCTTTCGCTCACGACGGTCAGAGTTCCTTTCTTCTTGGGACTACTGCTCAGCGGACTTTACTGCGGAGGGCTCTTAGTGGGCTATGAGCGGGACTCAGCCGCCAGAGCCCAGGCTGAGTTGGAAAGTATGCAACAGCAGCAGGATCAATGGCATCAGCAAAACCTGGACTACATTGCCTCGCAGACGAGTAAGGACCCGATCATAAACATACTGAGCTACACCAACCGGTTTCAATACGAAGATGTTCGGCAGGCAGCCCTTGAGAAGGTTAAGGCGCATCCCGATTGGGAAGCTCAGATTCTGGCTCTGCTGGACCATGAGCGGACAGCCCGGGAGGTGTATTATTTTTTGGATGGTAACGAGGTGACGCAGAAGGAAGCGTTTGCGAAGGCGCTTAACGAAAGCCTGTTACCTCTGGCTACGTCGATTGCCGCCGACATCCGGGATAGTAACAACCTGCAGAACTGGAGCTTCGATATGTACGGGATTGAACGGGTGCTGCGGGCCATCGATGAGCAGTTTCAGGATATGGGTGTTGATTTCTACCCGAATGTCTACCGGCTCAGGCAGGCGCTGGCGACTACGCCCCCCGAGCGCTTTAAGGGCGTAACATTTAACGTAACACAGGTCATAGACCGCTGGCTGCAATCCCATAAGCGGTGAACGTATTGACTAGCATCAGCCAGGTCGATTAAACAGGTGGCTTAAAAAAGTGAAAAATAAGCAGTCTTCTCTATCAGCGTACACAATAAAGCGGGCCGAGGGGCGTTTTATATGTGTTTAACGCGCACTGCCCAGCCTCAAGGCCGGGCTTTTTTTATGCCCCTTTCCGAATGGTAGTCGGCTTCCCGGCTGAAAAAAGCCCGGATTCATGTAACAGAAATGGACGAGCGGTGTCATGCCGTCAGGTTTGAAACCTGAACCGGTATCGTTCCTGGTCCGACTTCGCGGAAACTTCCCTTCAGTTCACCCCTGGTTCCCAAACGCTTCGCCCCCGGTATTCCGTCGGTTGACCCCCAACCGGCTTTCAGAACGTAGCTGTCGTCGCCAATTTTGATTCGTCAACGCGACAAAACAGATCGTCAACCGAAAACAAAACATACCATGAAAGCGTCAACGATTACCCTCTTTACCCTGGTGGCCATCCTTGGAACCATAGCTTCCGTCTCTGCGCAGAACCAGCCGGTTCGCTCAACGCCCTTTCCGTACTCAAATCGCTTCACGCTGGGCGGAGGGGTGAGCCAACTGCTGCTTGGTGGCTTCAACGTTCAGGCCGAATACACGACTAATCGGATGGTATTCGACTACTCGCATGGTTTCAACATTACACTGAGCGGGCAGTCGGCTTCGTTGGTCGCTCAGGATCAGAAGCTTTCTGAAAAACTCACGTCAACGCTGGGTATCGGGGTAGGCTACCGCATCACCCCAGGGCTCGATCTGCGGTTTGAGCCGAAGCTGCACTTCTACGAGGTGTATTACGACGGGCAGCCGCAGGTAGCCAGTAACCGCGTTACGTCGTACCGGACCGTGACGCTGGGTCTGGGTGCGTACTACCGCTATTATCCGTTCCGCAAACAAGACAACGCCCTCGCCGGGATTCTGGTCATGCCGAGCGTCCGCTACTGGCCGAACGTCTGGAGTTCGCTGGATAACAACAAGCTGACCTACACCAACCGGGTGACCGAACGCACTGAAACCTACAAGGCGGCTTCGCAGGGCTTTCCGGGAACGGGCGGCCTGCTGGCCAATGTAACGATTGGCTATACCTTTGGACTTCGTAAAAAGTAGTAACTTACAGTGCCTTCATACCGAGGTAGTTATCTGATGGAAACAACGGACGCGAAACCTTATACACTGAATGACCAGATGCTACGGTTGGTTGGTATCCCCCTCTTCGGCTTCCTGGTTCCGGCTCTCCTGCACGCCGACGAGTTTCGGGAGCTTAACCCAACTATCTGGATGCACCTGTTCGTCGGATTTTGTACAACGCTTTTGGTGTGGGAAGGCAACCGATGGATCATGATCTACATGCGCCGTGCATTTCCGAATTACAACCAGACCACCAGACGACTGCTGGGTGAAGGAGCGCTGGCCCTGGTCTACACGTTTGTAGCTACGTATCTGCTGGACGAAGTCGTTTGCAAAGCACTTTTTGGCAAGCAGATTGATCCGTTCACCGGCTTTCGCACGAGTCTGGTCCCAACGGTGGTGGTGTACCTGGTCTACGAAGCCGTGTACTTTTTCGAGGCCTGGAAAGCAAACGTCCGCAAAACCGAAGCCCTGGCTCGCGAAAGCGTTCAGTCACAACTGGAAGTGCTGAAGAACCAGCTCGACCCGCACTTCCTCTTCAACAGCCTCAACACGCTGGCGGCCCTGATTGACGATGAGAACGTGAATGCGCAGCAGTACCTCGAACGCCTGTCGGATGTCTACCGCTACGTGCTGGTCAGCCGCAGCAAAAACACGGTGCCGCTGGAAGAAGAGATCGGGTTCCTGGACGCTTACATCTACCTTAATAAGATCCGGTTTCGGGATAATCTTCAGGTTGAGAAAATCTTGTCGCCGAATGCGTATCGCCAGTACGTAACGCCCCTGAGCCTGCAAATGCTCATCGAGAACGCGATCAAGCATAATGTCGTCTCGAAAGAGAATCCGTTGAAGATCAGGATTCAGCAGGAGGGCGATCAGTACCTGATTGTAGAAAATAACATTCAGGAAAAGACAATTTTGGAGAAGTCGACGCGGGTTGGCCTGCAAAACATCATCAACCGCTACAGTCTGCTGACCGACCGGCAGGTGGAGGTGATACGTAGCGGAGGCCTGTTCACGGTGAAAATTCCACTCTTACTTAATTAGCGAAAGAGCGAAAGAGTGAATTAGACATCAGGATACTAACCCCAAACTTCCATTTACGATCACCCTTGGACGAATTAGCTGCATTGATCACTGCCCGTCGGCCCGACCATTCACTCTTTCACTCTTTCGCTAATTCACTCTTTAACTCTTTCCCACCTTGACCCATGAAAGCACTGATCATCGAAGACGAATACCCGGCAGCAGAACGACTCGAAAAGCTGATTCGGAAGCTGGACCCGCGGGTGGAGATTGTCGGGGTTCTGGAAAGCGTGGAGTCGGCGAAGCAGTGGTTTAAAATCGGCCAGCCGGTGGATCTGATCTTCTCCGATATTCAGTTGTCGGATGGTCTGAGCTTCCAGATTTTCGAATCGTTCCCGGCCCACAGTCCCATCATCTTCACGACCTCGTACGATGAGTATGCGATCAAGGCGTTTCGGGTCAAGAGCATTGATTACCTCCTGAAACCGATTAAACTGCCCGAACTGGCCGATGCCATCAAAAAGTACCAGGAACTGAAGCAGGACTTTTCGCCACAGGCGTATGCAAAGAAGGTCGAGTCGCTGCTCGATAGTCTGGAAATGACGCGAAAGACGCACAAGACGCGGTTTCTGGTCAAAAACGGCGAGCAGCTAATTCCCATTGCGCAGGATCAGGTAGCGTATTTCTACACCGCCAACGAGCTGTCGTGTCTGGTCGGGCGCGACGGGCGGCAGTATCTGGTCGATTACACCCTCGAAGAACTCGAAGCCCTGGTTGACCCGCTTCAGTTCTTCCGGCTCAACCGGCAGTTCATCGCGCAGGTGACGGCCATTCAGAAGATTCACACGTATTTCAACGGCAAGCTCAAGGTTGAACTCCGGCCCGAAACAGCGCAGGAGGTACTCGTCAGCCGCGAAAAAGCTCCAGCGTTCAAAGCCTGGCTAGACGGTTAATAGCCCATCCACTGATTTCCTGAAATGAAGTTGCAGGCGTCAAAAACGCGCTGCCCGGGATTACTCGTGTCCTTTGCTGGCGGGCGATCTAAATCGTCCGCTGGAGAAATAGAAACACTCCCATGAAAAAACACGTATTTATATGCCTCCTTGTAGTCGCCAGCCAGTCGGCACTGGCTCAGCAGCCGCTTCGCTACACAATCTGGGCGGACGGTGTTCTGAATGCGCAACTACCCAAATCGAATCTGTACGGCCTGGGTGCCGGCTTGCGGGCGGAAGTCAGTATGTCCCTTCGGTCGACAAAAAATGCCTTCTTTACGCAGGTCGGCTATACGCGCTTTTTCGAAAAAGAGGCCTTCACGGCCAACATCGGCCTTTTAAACGTAGGCTACCGCTATCAGGTCGGCAGGGCATTCTCGGCGTCGCTCGGGGTTGGCGCTCAGTACTGGAGGGAGCGGATGCGGGTTCGCTTCCCGGACTACGTCATCGACGAAACCTTTACCAACATCCTGCCCAGTGCGACGGTTGGTCTCGGCTGGCGAATCAAAACCCGCTACCACATTGGCCTCGAAAACCGGGTGTTGTTCAAGCCGGAAAATGGCCGACTCTCCATACGCGATAACGTCGCTTTATCCCTTGGTTACACGCTTTGAAGCAACGCCATGACAACGCTAAAAACCTTCTCTTTATTCGCCAGTATCCTTGTGTTTGGCACGACGGTGTATTCCTGCCAGTCGAATGGCCTGGAGGTGAATCCCGACGAATCCATTGGTGCCTTACCCCAGGCGGTGATTGATCCGGCCGACAATCCACGTACGCCCGAAAAGGTCGCTTTAGGTAAGGCCCTGTTTTATGATCCGATTCTGTCGGGCGACAAGGACGTGTCCTGCGCGACCTGCCACCACCCGGATTTCGGCTATGGCGATGGCCTGGATTTGCCGATTGGCGTGGGCGGTGAGGGCCTGGGCAAGAGTCGCCGGTTTCGCTCGCCCGGCGCGGTCCCGTTCACTAAACGCAATACCCCCACGCTGCTGAACGTCGCCTTCAACGGCATGAACGCCCACGGACAGTACAATCCCGCTACGGCCCCTATGTTCTACGACCTGCGGACCCAGTCGCTGGAAGCGCAGTCGCTGCTGCCAATTGCGGCTTTTGAAGAAATGCGCGGCCACGTGTTCACCGAAGCAAACGCCATTGATAGTGTGCTGGCCCGGCTACGTGCCATCGCGACGTACCGCGAGTCGTTCAGGACGGTGTTTGGTGGGAATAACGCCATCACGGCCCAGAACCTGGGGAAGGCCATCGCGGCATTCGAGCGGACGCTGGTTGCCAACAACGCCCCGTTCGATCGCTACCGGCGCGGGGATGCCTCGGCCATGACCGAAGCGCAGAAACGGGGCATGGTGCTGTTTATCCAGAACGGCTGCAACACCTGCCACAGCGGACCCATGTTCAGCGACTACAAAGCGCACGTACTGGGGGTTGCCGACAACGAAAAACTGGGCTTCTCCGACAAGGGCAAAGACAACACATACGCCTTCCGGACCCCAACGCTGCGAAACATCGCCCTGACGGCACCCTACATGCACAATGGAAAACAGCAATCCCTTGCCGACGTACTGACATTCTACGACCGCGTCCGGGACGGCGAACAACTGAACGCAAACGTATCGGTCAGTCAGCTCGATTCGCTGCTACGTCCTCGGGTAACCCTCAGCAACGATCTGATCGAATTCATGCACGCCCTTACGGATAACAGCTTCGACAAATCCATTCCAGGTCAGGTGCCAAGCGGGTTACCCGTCGGCGGAAGGGTTCAATAGCTGCTTTGGAAAGCCCATCAAGACGATACGAACCAATCAACACCATGAAAATTTGCCTTCTTTTCTTTCTTCTACTGAGTAGTGCCGCCCAGGCCCAGTCCTACCTGACGGTCACCGGACAGGTAAGCGATGCGGCTTCCGGAGTGGGCCTTGCAGGTGCAACCATTACGGTGCTGGAACGAGCCGGCAGCGGTGCCCGAACGGATAGCGACGGCCGCTTCGCTTTATCGGTAGCGGCCGGTAAACAAACGTTACGCATCTCGTATCTGGGCTACGTAGCGCAGCGTATTACGGTGAATCTAAGCCGCAACGAAGTCATCAATGTCCGGCTGAAAGCGGCCGACAATCAGCTCAGTGAGGTGGTGGTAACGGGACAGAGCAACCAGGACAAGGTGATGTCGACGCAGACGAGCGTGGACGTAGTGGATCGCAAAACGGCCTTGTCGCTGCCCGTCGTGTTTGGCGAAGTGGACCTGATCAAAGTGCTGCAACTGAAGCCGGGCGTTAAATCGACGGGCGAGGGAACGAGCGGCATCAGTGTCCGGGGGGGCAGCACCGACCAGAACCTGTTTCAATACGACGGCACGACGGTGTACAATCCCAGCCACATGTTCGGCTTCTTCAGTACGTTCAACATTGATGCGGTCAAAAACGTAGCGCTGTACAAAGCTGGCTTCCCGGCCGAGTACAGTGGTCGGCTGTCGTCGGTGGTTGACGTTACGTCGCTGACACCCAGAGACAGTAGTTTTCACGTGGGGGGCGGAATCGGTCTGATTGCATCCCGATTAAACCTGACCGGGCCTATTGGCAACAAAATCAAATTCAATGTAGCGGGTCGACGGACCTATGCCGATGTGTTCACCGAAGCCATCAACCGACGCAACGGCGACCGGCCCAATACAAACCCGATCCCCCGGTATTACTTCTACGACCTGAACGGACGTATTGATTATACCATCAATGACCGGAGCCGACTTTTTCTGAGTGCCTACACGGGCCGCGATCGGTTCCATCTGCCCTCTGATGTGTTCCGCAGTACGTTCGACTGGGGCAACACGGCCGTGTCGTTGCACTGGCATCAAACGTCGAAGGATGCGCGCTGGAATAGCCATACGTCCGGTCATTACGCCCAATATGATTACCGCTTAGTGTCCACCTTTGACCGATTCACGTTTAATATTGGGTCGGGCATCGAGGATTTTGTGTTGAAAGAGCGCGTATCGTGGCAACCGAATCCCCGGCATACGGTCACGTTCGGCGGGGAGTTGACCCGAAGCCGGTTCTCGATCTCGCGGGTGAATATTTCGAGCGCCAAACCGGAAGAAAACATTGATACGGGCGAAAAGCCGCGGGTCTGGGAAGGGGGCCTGTTCGTCAGCGACGACTGGGACGTAACACCGAAGCTGAAGCTCAGCGCCGGTTTACGCTGGTCAGGTTTTCGGCAGGACAGCGCGGGCTATAATGCGCCTGAACCCCGTATCTCGGCCCGCTATGCCTTCAGTCCGTCGGTATCGCTCAAGGCCAGCTACGCCCGGATGGTGCAGTATCGTCACCTGGTCGTCAGTTCGGGAGCGGCTCTGCCAACCGACATCTGGTACCCATCGACCGCGAAGATCAAGCCCGAATACAGCGACCAACTGGCCGCGGCCCTGACCTGGAACATTGGCAACACGTTCCTGCTGACCAACGAGGTGTACTACAAACGGCTGCGTCAGGTTGTCGACTTCAGAACGGGCGCGCAGCTCTTTGCCAACGACCGGCTGGAGAACGAGTTTGTGTTCGGCAACGGCAGCGCCTACGGCAATGAAATTTACCTGGAAAAAACGGCAGGGCGGCTCCGCGGCTGGGTCGGCTACACGCTGGCCTGGACCTGGCGGGAATTCAAGGACATCGACGGCGGGAAACGCTTCTTCCCGCGGTATGATCGTCGGCACGATATTTCTGTGGTAGCGATGTATCAGCTACGGCCTCGCTTAACGCTGTCGGCTACGTGGGTCTACAATACGGGCAATGCCGTATCGCTGGCCACGGGCCGCTACGTGTCGATGGACAATCCGTACGTGCGCGTCGAGAACCCGACTGATCAGGTGGTACCCGAGTTTCCGAGCCGCAACAACTTCCGCATGCCGTCTTATCATCGTCTGGATCTGGGTTTCGTGTATAAGTTTCGTCCGAGACGGGGTGAGACTGACATCACGGTTAACGTAACGAACGCCTACAACCGCCTGAATCCGTACCTGATCACGTATCAGGCTGAAGAAAACGCCGAGGGCGAGCCTACCGGCCGGTTTCGGGCGCGTGCCATTACGTTGTTCCCGCTTTTGCCTTCCGTTACCTACAATTTCCGGTTTTAACACGACCACAATCATGAAACGAATAAAACAAACGTACATACTTGCCGTCTTGGCAGGCCTGGGATTAGCGGCCTGCCAGCAGGATATTGACGTTGATCTGCCACCCTACGAGCCTAAACTCGTCGTGGAATGTTACCTCGAAGATGGCCAGCCGGTGCGCCTGACGTTGCTCGAAAGCCGGGGGTATCTGGACGTAGCCAGCCTGCCCCTGGTCGATGGGGCGACCGTCGTGCTGTCGCATCAGGGGCAGAACGATACCATTCCGAACGTACCGTTTGTGGACCGCGCTACCGGAAAGTCCTACAATTACAGCAGCCCCAGGCGTATCAAGGCCAGCTACGAATCGCCGTACACCCTGACGGTCACGGATAAGCGGGGGCGTACGCTGACGGCCACGACGCGGTTTATCAAGCCCGTCGCCATCAAGAGCATTACGCCTGAATTCAACAACAAAGGCGAAGCCTACGGCCTGACCAAGTTTGACGATAACCCGCAGCAGAAGAACTACTACCGCCTGACACTGACCCGGAATATTCGCGTAGATACGCTGTCGCTGGATGCATTGCTCGACGATGCCTTCTCAAACGGTGAAGAAATTAACTGGGGCTCCGGTTACACCTTCAAGCCGGGAGATACCATCCACGCGACGCTGTATCACTGCACGGAGGATTACTACAAATTCCTGACTACGGTGCAGAGTGCCCGACAGGCTAATGTCAACCCGTTTGCCGCATCCGGTGAGGTGATCAGCAACATTAGAGGTGGCTTGGGCATATTCGCAACGCTGACGTATGACTACCGGAGCGTGGTTGTGAAATGAGCGGGAACGACCTGCCTGTTTCTGAGCCGTTCGGCAGACCGGGCGTCGTGGGTCGGTAGATAGACGGTGGGCCGCTCCTGGCAGTACGAACGTATCGCGTCTAGAGTTCGTCGGGCGGCTGCTTTATCGACGCAGATGCCCGCTACCTGACGGTCGAGGAGTTGCTGTTCGGTAAACGTCGTATCGCCCGCAAAGAAAAAATCGACGGTAGAGCCGCGGAAAATAACCGACTGGTGACCGTGCGAGTGGCCATGTGTTGGAACGATAATCACCCGGCCATCGGAAGTCAGCGGATACGCCCCGTCGAAGTGCTTATTGGATTGCGAAAAGTCAATCTTGCGCGGGTTGAACCAACGGGGAAACGTACAGGGAACCGAGCCGTAGGGTTGCTCATATTCTTTCCGCGACACCAGAATGTTGGCTTTGGGAAAGAATTTGAGGCCGTCGGTATGATCAATGTGCAGGTGCGTCAGGACCACCCAGCGTACAGCTTCGGGGTGGATGCCCAGCGTTTTTAACTGATAGCCGATCTCCAGTTGCTCCTGAACCCTGAAGCGAAGAATGTGTTTAGTCACCCAGCCGTCGGCACCCCCGCAGTCGAAATAACCGGAGTTGGTTACGCGTTGATTTTCGCCGGTGTCGATCACGATAACGCCTTCCGGATGCTCGATCACCCACACCCAGATAGGCAGCCACTCCGTCCAGAATGGATCGAGCAGAATAATGGGCGCTCCCATACTCGGACTGCGGTGCGATCGCTTGACCTTCACGAAGCCACAGTTAACGGCATGAATCCTGACGCCGTCGAGGGTGGCGGTATGAATGGAGTGCATAGGGGGGAGGGGAAGGGGAATGAGTGAAAGAGCGAAAGAGGTAAAGAGCGAAAGAGGTAAAGAGCGAATGAGTGAAAGAGTGAATTTGTGTAGATCGGGCCGCCGGGCAGTGATGCAAGTAACTTGCTGAATAAAGATGATCGTAAACGTTAGTTTGAGGTCAGTACCTTGGCGTGTACTTCGCTCTTTCACTCATTCACTCTTTCACTCATTATTAAGAGCAATGGCGTTAATCTTCTTCATCACGTCAGGTAGCATGGCCCGGTAGTTTCTGCCCAGGGCTTTGGCAAACAACCTTTTGGTCAGGCCCGTAAACCAGACCTCATGCGTAAACCGCGTTTTACCGGCGTCGCTGGTTAGGTAACGCCTGACGTACAGCGAGCCGAGCGGAAGCTTCGTTCGGAAGGTGTACGACTCGTTCGGTACGATCGAATCAATAACGAACGTCGATCGGGGGCCTTTGTCCGGGATCAGCACCCCTTTCGTTCCGACTTGAAACGGTCCCCGTAGTTCCGCCGATTGTAAGCCACTGTCCCATTCCTTCCAGTTCGGTACGTCGGTCCAGATCTGCCAGATCCGTTCGGCAGAAGCGGTGGTTTCGAGGGTGTTGCTGAAATGCGTATTGCTTTGCTGGGCCTGAGCGGTCATGGCCGCGGCAAGAAACGTAATGGTAAGCATACGGTTCATGGGTCTGTCTGAATTGTGTACCACAAAGTTCGGGACCACGAAACGGCGGCTACTTCACCTATGTTAAGTTCGTTATATTTTTCCGAATCCGGCTCAGCGACTGCGGGGCGATGCCCAGGTACGAAGCCAGGTATTTGAGCGGTATGCGCTGAATCATGGCCGGCTCTTCCGTAAGCATACGCCGATACCGATTTTCGGCCGTTTCGGTTTGGAGCTCGGTCAGGATCTCCTCCGTAAAGTGGCTCACTTCCTGAATCACCGACTGGATGAATTTTCGCCAGTTGGGTATCTGTTCGTATAGCGTTTGCAGGTCGCTGTAGGTCACCTGAAGCAGCGTACAATCCTCGATGGCCTGAATGTTTTCCGTTGCCGGTTTGCGGGTCGAGAAGCTGTATTGCGACGTAAACAGGTAGTCGTCGAAGGTGAAAAACTTGGTTTTGTCCACCCCCTCTTTCCAGACGAAAAAGCGCAGCAGGCCCTGGTCTACGTAGTATAGATGGGTACAGATACGCCCTTCTTCGAGCAGCAGTTCGCCTTCTTTCAGCAGCCGGGGGGTGAAACAACGCTCAACCAGTGCCCATTCGGTGTCCGTGAGGACTATGCGTCGGTTAATGAAGTTTTTAAAGTGTAGGGTGTCCATCCCGATTCGACATGAATGATCAGCCTCGTGGTCACTGCGTCAGTGATTGTTCGGCCAGGACCGTTTCCCAGTCGACCAGCGTACCGTCGTTTGTCTGGAGAGACAGATAAATACCGTTCGTCCAGCCAAAGCCATCCTGGTTCGGGTACTCGCCACCACCCGCAGGCAGGTTTGTGTTGATAACATTGTACTTCTCCATCATTTTGCCCGTGTTGCGGAACACGGTATCATTGAGGGTGAGCCATCGTTCCCGAAGTTTGGCGGCCGTATCCACGAACCCGTAGCGAATGAGCGCCTGATACGTAACCCATTGAAGCGGAGCCCAGCCATTCGGTGCGTCCCACTGCTGGCCACTGGTGTGGAGGGTTGAGACAACCCCACCGGCCTGCAGGAACTTTGTTTTTACGTGTTCGTGGACACGTTCGGCCTGTTCAGGGGTGGCAATGCCAACGTACAACGGAAACAGACCCGCCAACGACCAAACCGGCGTATGCTGATTCCGCACGCTGTCGTAGTCCATGAAAAAGCCAGCTTCTTCGTTCCAGAAATGGGTCAGAATTGTCTGGCATCGGTTAGCGGCTATCGCATCGAAGCGTTCGGCAGCTTCCGTAAACTTGCTTTGCCGGTACGCCAGGGCCAGGGTGCGTTCAAGGTAATAGAGGAGACAGTTCAGGTCAACCGGTACGATTTCGGTTGTTCGGATGGTTACTAACCGCTGTTCATCCGCAAACCACCGACAGCTAAAATCCCAGCCTGTTTCGCAGGCCGCCCGTATGTGTCGGTAAAGCACAGAAGGGTCTATTCCCAGTTCAAAGGCTTCCTGGGCCAGCTCTACGTCTTCGCGATAGGATTCGGGCCGGGGAGCGGGCGTATCGTCCCAGTAGCGATTAAGAATGACCCCATTGGGCAAGCAGATGACCCGCCTGAATGACGATTCCGCTTTGCCGAGCCGGAAATAACCGTCGACCCAGAAATTATATTCTTTCTGCAAAAACGGCAGGAAATGGGTGAGTATTTCGGGGCCGTCGATGTCGGCCAGAAGTCTGACCATGTACGCGAAAAACGGCGGCTGCGACCGGGTGATGTAGTAGCTCCGATTGGCATTCGGTACGTGACCATACGTATCAATCATGTACGCACAGTTATCAACCATGTGGCGGATTAGGTCATTTTGACCAGACACCTTCAAACCGAGCATGGTAAAGTAGCTGTCCCAGTAATACATGCCCCGAAAACGTCCGCCCGGCACAACGTACGGCTTGGGGACCGGAAGCAGCGAACAGTTGGGCTGCGATTGGTAAGTAAGCTTGTCCCAGAGCTGATGCAGGTGGTCGGCCGTCGGTAAGGTCTGGTCGCTGACATAATCGACCAGTACGGGAGCCGGTACGATAAAGTGCGACTGCACAAATTCGTATAGCCGAAATTCGTCACTGCCCTGCTCAACTTCGTACTGACTCAGGATACGCTCCGGCGACTGGCGCGGGTAGGTGTCGGCAAAGGTGATCGAATCCGGAAATACATGCTGCATCTGAACGTCGTGGAACAACGGACCGAACAACTGATCGGGCGGCAGCATGGCCGGAACTTGATTGTAAACGGAAACTGGGTGGGTATTCATCAGGAATCAGGTAGTGTCTCAAGATGTACAACCAGTTATTAGCGAGGAGGTTTGAGCAACGCCTTCCGGATGGGACCTGGACAGCGTGTCATACCGCAGGCTGACGGGCAGGCCAGACCACCGGAGTGCCGGACCACCGGACCGCCGGGTCGCCGGACCGTTATTCCGTGGTTAACTGAAACCGTTGCGTCATCTGATTTGAGCTACCCCAGGCGTAAATCTGATTCAGCACCGGCACCAGCGACTCGTCAAGTGGGGTCAGGGTGTACTCCGTACAGGGCGGGATTTCGGGATAGGTCGTTTTCTGGATGAATCCATCCCGTTTGAGTTCATTCAACTGCTGGGCCAGCATTTTCTCCGACACGCCGGCTAATGCCCTCAAAATTCATGGAAGTGAACAGGGCCTTTGACCAGGTTCCAGAGGATGGCGACCTTCCACCGGCCACTCAGGAAATAGAACGTACTGAGAGTAGGACAATCGGCAATTAGCTGCTCGTTGCGATAGTTGGTGGACGTGCGCTTACGCACATTACTTTTTTGTAAGTGGCTAACCAGTAGGTCACCACTTGGGCCGATGTGCCCTCTTGCGGACCTTTGTGCTGCCAATCATTGATTATATGTACGTAGCGGCAGGTGACTTGTTGATCAGCAATATCCTGGAAGGACCTATTGCCGAGCAAACTGAGTTGGTAGCGCTCAGGAACGAAGAAAAACCGATGGATGCCTTCGAGAAATTTTACCACGACGACATCGAAAAAGCCGACATCGACGGGGTTACGATGACTGGCAAAGCCGTGAATCACCAGCGCGGATTAGACCTACTGTCGAAAATTACGGCCGTGCGTGAGTTGTCCAACAAAGGGTTCATTGTGGCCGGCGACCGGTCGTTTACCACCTGGCAGATTGATTTCGACCATGTTGACTGGGCCGCCGTAAAAGGCACCGAAATTGCTATCCAGGACTGGAAAGACGGCAGGATCGTTCGGGAGCGAATCGTACTGTAAGCAGCCAGACGACTGACTGCTCGGGCTTTATAGTAGGGTGAACAGGAAGTCAGCAGACAGCGATCGGGCGATAAACCAATGGCCAACGTTACGTATCAGACTAACACAGGCAATCAATCCGGGCGGAATAGAGTTGTTTTGTCAGACTAAATCCGTTTTGTACCTATGCCCGTTTTTCAACGTACCATTCGCCTGCCCGAGCACCCGCGCGGTTTTCACCTGATTACCCGGATCATCGAACGGGAGTTTCCGGACCTGCAGCAGATCCGGGTCGGGATGCTCCAGGTGTTTATTCAGCACACATCAGCCAGCCTGACCATCAACGAGAACGCAGACCCGACCGTCCGGCAGGATTTCGAGACCCACTTCAACAAAATGGTCCCCGAAAACGCGCCCTACTACAAACACGATTACGAAGGCTCGGACGATATGCCCGCTCACCTGAAAGCGGCCCTGCTCGGCAGTTCAGTGCTGATCCCCGTAACGAACGGTCGGCTGAATCTGGGCACGTGGCAGGGCATTTACCTCTGCGAACACCGTAACCACGGCGGCAGCCGAACGCTCGTACTGACGGCCTGGGGCGAGTAATGGACTAAACCGGTTCAGTACGTTTCGTACTCGAAACGAAGCGTTTCTGTTGGCGAACCGTTGGTTAGCGTCGTTCTAAGCGTAGGCAAGTTAGCCGCATTGTACTGATACTGGTAAACAGACGATGTGCTGTTGGACCCAAGACCATTCGTGATTTCGGTTAGTACGTTGTTCTTGCTTAGAGTTAAAACATTACTAATGCCACCAAAATACGTGTATTTGGCAACATAGTTACCGCTGGGAATAGTATAAAATGAAGGCTCCACACCTGGCGCTGGGATGAAGAACACCCCAAAAAAAGGATTGACCTTATCATCGTAGGTAAACGTTTTTTGGAGCGAGTAGCCAAAATCGGGTGTGTTGGGAGGGCCGCCGAGTCTGATAATGGAATGCCGGTCTGAGGCTGCCGTCACGTTGTTTTCAGTGTAGGAAAACCCACCTCCGCCAGAAACCCTCAGTCCACCGGTACCAATGTACGATCGGGTGAAGCCGGTTGGTTTGTTGTCGACCCCGTAGTTAAACGAAAGCAGGGCGGTCGAGGTAGAATTAAGCGTAGCAACCTGCCCCGTGGCAGTATAGGTGTAGATGAGTGTCTCCTCATCGAGAGGAAAGGCTGGCTGGCGGGTCACAATCCGGCGTTGAGCCTGAGTTAGCTGGTTCTGGGCATTGTACTGGTACGTGGTACGCTCTACGCGGGCTACCGAACTGTCAGGGGTCTGAAATGCCAGGATGAAGGCAAGCCGCCCCTGCGCATCGTAGCTGAACTGGCTAACCCAGGTTTTGTTGTTGGGTAGTTCCTCCGTGATGGTTTTTACCCGCAGGCGCACATCCCGGGAGCCTGGGGTGATGGACGGGTTGAGGTGATCCGAGCAGGCAAACATAAGCCCGCCGAATAAAACGAAGACAATCAGGTGCTGAATTAAACGAGGTGCGGCCATTGTGGTTTTGAGCAATAAGGGTGGAACGAAGTTTCCGTGTTTCTTCGCGTTTCCCACTCCACTCTAATGCCGACGCCCTGATTTAGTTATTAAACGGTGATTGCCAAACCTCCTGTTTTCGCACCCCTAAACCGTCCGGCAGATTCATCATCGAACCATTCGCCAGACCTCTTCCACGCTCGTGACCGGCAGTTGGCAGGCCCGGTTATAGCAGACGTACACGGCCGTTTTGCCATCGATGGGGCCACGGTTCTGCAACAGAGGCAAACTGCTCTTTGTCGTCGTGCCACACAGCACCTTGTTCGGGTAAAACTCCGAGTCGAGCTGTTGTCGGTACGTCTCCGCATCGGAACCAATAATGGCGATTTCGGCCGTGGGGCGTACCCGCAGGGCGTAGAGGGCGGCCCAGTTGGTCAGATAATCGGCATTCTGCTGTACCAGCGGCAACACGCGGCCCAGCATCCGGTCGGCACGTTCGGCATACTCCGGTCGTTCCAGCAGCAGGCTCATGGCGTACAGATTCCCGGCCATAATGGAATTTGACGACGGGATCACGTTATCGAAGAGTTCCTTGCGCCGGGCAATGAGTTCTTCGCCGTTCTTGTCAGTGAAGAAAAACAGATCGTCGTTGGGGTCCGAGAAGCTGTCGAATACGTACTGCGTCAGGCGGTCGGCTTCGGTGAGCCAGCTTTCCGTGAACGTAGCCTGATACAACGCCAGCAGCCCGTCGATTACGGTCGCGTAGTCTTCCAGGAAACCCGGTTGCCGGGCGCGGCCCTCTTTGTACGTGTGCCAGAGTCGCCCGTTGCGGTTGTCGCGCATTTTCTGAAGCAGGAAATAGGCGTTTCGCAGGGCCAGCGTCAGGAACTCCGGCTCACCAAAAACGCGGTAGGCCGTAGCCAGCCCTTTCAGCATGAGGCCATTCCAGGAGCACAGGATCTTATCGTCCAGACCCGGTCGGATACGTTCGTTGCGAATTTTCAGCAGCCGCAGGTGCGTCGCATCGAGCCGAACGCTGAGGTCGGCCGCCGACCAGCCCATTCGCTCAGCAAAGGATTCGTCGCTTTCCGTTCGGTGCAGAATATTCCGGCCATGCTCCCAATTCCCGTCTTCCGAGAGGTTATACAACTCGGCAAACCAGTCGAATTCATCACCGAGGGCATCGCGGAGTTCGGAGGTAGTAAACGTATAGAATTTGCCTTCAACGCCTTCGCTGTCGGCATCCAGGGCCGAATAAAAGCCACCTTCCGGACTCAGCAGCTCGCGCTGGGCAAACGCAATGGTCTGGTACACGACGTGCTTATACAACGGACTCTTGGTCAGGCTGTAGGCTTCGCTGTAGAGGGTCAGCAACTGCCCGTTGTCGTACAGCATCTTCTCGAAATGGGGCGCAAACCAGTCGGCGTCGGTCGAGTAGCGGGCAAACCCACCACCCAACTGGTCGTAGATACCGCCGAGGGCCATGCGGTCGAGGGTCAGCGTGACCAGCCGGAGGGCTGTTTCGTTCTCGGTCGTGGAGGCAACCGTACTGTCGTAGTAACGCAGCAGAAACTGCCAGATGCTCGGCATTGGGAATTTGGGTGCGCGACGCATGCCGCCCTTTTCATCGTCGGCCTTGACGTGTACTTTCCGGTACAGTACATCGAGGGTTTCGGCCGAAAATAGCGGATCGGCCGGTTGCAGCCCGAACCGTTCAGAATCGGACAAGTTCAGCTCCGTGGCAAACCCCTCCGCCGACTGCGCCAGATCGGCGCGGTGTTCGTCGAAGGCGTCGCGGATATTGCCCAGCAGGTTCACCCAGTTCTGAGGGGGCAGGTACGTTACGCCGTAGAACGGTTTGGCGTCGGGCATCAGGAATACGTTGAGCGGCCAGCCACCCTGAACGCCCATGGCCTGCACGGCCTCCATGTAGATCGCGTCGACATCGGGCCGCTCTTCCCGGTCTACTTTAATGCAGACGAAATTCTCGTTCATCACCCGCGCCACCGGCTCCTTCTCGAACGACTCGCGCTCCATTACGTGGCACCAGTGGCAGGCCGAATAGCCGATGCTGACGATAATCGGCTTGTCTTCCTGCTGCGCTTTGGTCAGGGCCTCTTCGCCCCACGGATACCAGTCGACGGGGTTGTGCGCATGCTGAAGGAGGTATGGACTGGTTTCGTTCGCGAGTCGGTTAGCCATTTTTGCGTGTACGTTGAGGTTTGTGGTTTGTAGTGTTTTGGTTTGTAGTGTTTTGGTGTTTGTGGTTTGTTGTTAAGTGAAGCCTGTGCCTGAACCCGAAACGACAAACCACTTAACCACAAACCCAGACTGTCACCGGGCGATCACCACGCGCCGGGTCTGGCTTTTCGTACCACTCTGGATACGGAGCAGATAGACACCAGCGGGCAGGTTTGCTACGTTGAGCGATTCCCGGACACTGCTGACCGGTTTTTGCAGCACAAGCTGACCGGTCATAGTGTGTAACGTCATTTCGGTAGCCGGGGTTGGTGGATGGGCGAAAGAAACCGATAATTCAGTTTGTGCGGGGTTAGGCAAGACCTGCACCTGCGGTAACGTTGGCTCAACGGCCGTTACTGTCGGAATGTCAAACTGGCAGAGATACACCTCCCGGCCGGTCAGCTCGATGGTCTGTTGCCAGGATTTGTAGCGTACTGTAACCGAGGTTTTCTGCCCGTCAGCTGCGTAGGAGTTCTGGGCGGCAATCAGAATCTTCTGATCTTTCACGACCCCCCGCCAGACGGGCAACTGCTTGTCCATCAGGTCACGGGCGGGCGTTTCAATCACCAGCTCGTAATTGCCCTGAAACATATCCGCAAACCGCGACAGCCGGTATAGTCCATGAATGAACTGTTCGTAGGCGTTCAGATTTTGGGTAAACCGACCGGCCACACCGGGTTCATCCCACAGCCACAGCCCTTTCGCACCCGAAAAAAACGGGAAAATAGCCGTCGCTTCGGCCATAAACGGCTGAATGAGATTCGGGTAAAAATCGGTGGTGTTGTGGTACCGTAGCCAGACGTACGGGACAACGGGCTTGTTGCTCCACGCACGGTTGGCTTCTACCTGAAACAGCAGATACGGCAGGTAATCCCGGGCGAGTGGGTTGGGGTAGTCGTAGAAATAATAGGCTGAGGGCGACAGGGCATCCAGTTGGTTGTAGTACGGGCCGCCGACCATCCGCTCGGTCGAATCCTTTACGAGGTAATTCACCCGGTTGAGGTTCGTTGTCCAGTCGGCCCAGGTGTTGCCGATCACGTTCAGGTACGTGTTCAGGATGGGCGTATCGGCATAGGAACTCACCACGACATTCGAGAGGTCCGCCCGTTCGCGTACGTAGCGCATGCCTTCAGCATAGAGGTTGCGGATGTCTTTTTTGTAGCGGGCGATAAATTCGGCGTCGGGTAGCTGTCGATACGTGGCCGGTACGGTGGGGTCCTGTTTGAGCCGCAGAATCCGGGCGTCGGTTTCGCTGATGCGTTCAATGTCGAGGTTGAACCGTCCGGCTGGAAAACGATACCGGCCGTTGGCGTCTTTCTGGCCGCCCGATACGTCGGACAGGTAGCGGTCCCACTTGGCCCGGTACGCGTTTATATCGTTATTCCACGGACTTTCGATGGTTTCCCAGGGCTGATTCAGGCCGGTGGCAAAACCCGCGTATTCCAGCGCCCACTGCCGAAGCTGTACCGACGTGCCAAATTCACCGTCCTGTACGTGAACGATATGGCTGAAGCCGTGGCGTAGTGGAGCACCCTGTCGGTCGTTCAGCCGGGGGCCGCCGTAGATGACAGGGAACGGCAGCGTGAATTCCGGAAACTTGTTCCATTCGATCAGGTTCGACTGACTCACCGGGGTGAAATTGAGTCGGTCGGCGCACCGCGACTGAGCAGCCGCAAATGGGATCAGACCGTTCAGCCAGCCAATTGAGAGAATAAACCAAAAGCTGTAACGAAGACGCATAGCTTGATTTTTGCCCAAAAGTAGAGAAATTTAGGCCCGTTGGGGATAGTTTACGCGATAAACCAGCAACCAACACGTTAGGTTTCTGTTACCCATGCACAACATGAAAACGAAATTTTCTGCAATGACCACAGCGCTCACGCTGCTGCTGGCTGTTTTTTTTGCCGGTTTTTTAACTGGCTGCGAGGATGATAACGGTGGCACGACTCCGGCGGCTACCACCCAGACGGAGATGCTGGTCGGCAACTCCTGGCGGGTTAGCCGCGTCGCTACACCCGACGGGCAGACCCTCGACCGTAACCGCCTGAACGTAGCCACGCAGGTGCTGTATGATCTGGACATGCAGTTCAGAACCGACAAAACAGTCCGGGCGGTGGATAAAGGCACCAAGCAGGTTATCAACGGTGGTACGTGGGAACTGGTCGACGACAATAAAGCCATCGACGTGAACGTAACCGGCTTCAAAGGCAAATTCCCCATTATCGAACTGACGCGGTCCCGGAAGCTGATTCTGCGTCAACAAGCCCCGGTCGACGGCAAACAGGCCGACATCAATCTTGAATTTGACCCGGTGCTTTAATTGAGTGATTGACCGGCGACCTGGTCAATCACTCAATCATTCCCTTATGCAGACGATCCAATTTGAAACGGAGCCTGGCTTTCACGTCGTGGGCGATGCCTGGGGCGATGCGGCCAATCCGCCGGTATTGCTGCTGCACGGTGGCGGACAAACCCGGCATTCATGGGGCGATACGGCCCGGTGGCTGGCTGATGCGGGCTGGTATGCTATCGCGCTGGATGCCCGTGGGCACGGCGATAGCGACTGGTCGGCGGAGGGGCACTACAGTATCGACTACCTGGCCAACGATCTGCGGGCAGTTATCCGGCAACTCGGTCGGAAACCGGCCGTAGTGGGGGCGTCAATGGGCGGGATGACCGCCCTGATTGCCGAGGGTGAAAACGATCAGTCGATGTGTTCGGCGATTGTGCTGGTGGATATTGCGCCCCGCGCCGAACAGAAAGGCATCGAACGTATCTTTGCGTTCATGAGCGCCAACAAGCACGGCTTTGCCAGCCTGGACGAAGCCGCCGAAGCCGTGGCTGCCTATTTGCCGAACCGTCCCCGTCCGCAGGACCATAGCCGTCTGGAAAAGAATTTGCGTCGGAAAGCTGATGGTCGGTACTATTGGCATTGGGACCCGGTCATGCTCGATGTCTGGCGACAGGCCACTACGCCCGATAAACAGACCAGCAATGAGGAACGGCTTTATCAGGCTGCCAAAGCCCTGACGGTGCCGACGCTGATCGTTCGGGGCGGCATGAGCGACGTTGTGAGCGACAAAATAATGGCCGAGTTTCTGGACCTGGTCCCCCACGTACAAAGCATGAACGTTACCGAAGCTGGCCATATGGTAGCCGGCGACTCCAACCACGCCTTTACGAAGGCGGTGATCCAGTTTTTAAAGGAGCAAAGGGAGGAAAGGAAGAAAGGGGAGGAAAGGACAGCCCACCCCTGATTCTTTCCCCCTTTTCTCCCCCTCCTTCCTTTCCACCCTTTCTTCCTTCTTCCATGAAAAACAATCCCCGCACCTTAACCGCCTGGACGTACTACGACTGGGCAAACTCGGTTCACTCGCTGGTAATTGTATCCAGTATCTTCCCGGTGTATTTTTCCGCTACGGCCCTCAATGAGGCCGGTGGGCCGGTCATTAACTTTCTGGGGCTTTCGATCAAAAACTCGGTCCTGTTTTCGTACACGGTGTCGGCTGCTTTTCTGTTCACAGCGCTGCTGTCGCCGTTCTGTACGGCCATCGCCGACTACAGCGGACGTAAAAAGGCGTTTATGAAAGCGTTCTGTTACACCGGTGCCATTAGCTGCGGACTCCTATATTTCTTCACGTCCGAAACGACCACCTTCGCCGTTATCATGTTCTGGCTCAGCCTGATCGGGTGGAGTGGTAGTATCGTGTTCTACAACTCGTATCTCCCCGACATCGCCACCGAAGACCAGTTCGACCGGGTCAGTGCCCGGGGTTTTTCCATGGGATACATCGGGAGCGTACTGCTGATGGTGTTTAATCTGGTGCTGATCCTGAAACCCGACTGGTTCGGCAACATCTCGGAGGGAATGGCCTCGCGGATTGCCTTCCTGACCGTAGGGCTTTGGTGGATCGGGTTCGCGCAGATTCCGTTCAGCCGACTGCCTGATGGTGTCCGTAAGGCACGTGTGCCCGGTAACTGGCTGTTCAACGGCTTCAAGGAACTGCGGCACGTCTGGCATGAGTTGCAGGGACGGCCGCTGGCCAAACGCTTTCTGGTGGCTTTTTTTGTGTACAACATGGGCGTTCAGACGGTCATGTACGTGGCCACAATCTTCGGTAGCGACGAGCTGAAACTACCCGCCCAAAGCCTGATCATCACCATTTTGCTGATTCAACTGGTGGCCATTGCTGGGGCGTATGCGTTTGCCCGGCTGTCGGAGCGGTTCGGCAACACCTACGCTCTGATGGTGGCCGTCCTGATCTGGGTTGGCATCTGCACCGCGGCTTACTTCGTACAGACCGAAACCCAGTTTTTTGGCCTGGCGGCCGTAGTAGGGCTGGTGATGGGCGGGGTCCAGTCGCTGTCCCGGTCGACGTATTCCAAGCTGATCCCGGCTACAACCGACACGGCCTCGTATTTCAGCTTCTACGACGTAACGGAAAAAACGTCTATTGTACTCGGCACGGCGGTATACGGTCTGATTGAGCAGGTTACGGGCAGCATGCGCAACAGCGTACTGGCACTGCTGCTGCTGTTCGTGATTGGCTTCGTGTTGCTGTGGCGGATTCCGTCGCAAAAAATCTATGGTGTCCGTTTGGAAACCGAAGGAGTTGCGTAAGAGGCTGTTTAGGGCTTTTACTTGACTTCCTTTTCAAATAGAATGATTGTGGCAACGTTTTTTGCTCGTTCAAAACCATTGTCATGAGTCAGGATCGGTATGTCAAGCCACACGCCTGTAGCTGTAACAATTGCGTCGATTAGTTTCATTCTGGTAGAAAGTCTGATTCTGATGGCTATCTTTTTGATTTGCTCATTCAGCGGAATGATGTAGCAGTCGTCCAGAAGTTTCTGAGTTAAGTTGCGTTCTTCTTTCGACAGATTGGGATTACAAAGGAGTTCAATTTCTGTCAATTCAGAAATAAACACCTGTTTACCGTCAAGTAATGCTACTACCGTAGGATGGTTTTGTTGTAAATACCCAAGGGCATTGGTATCAGCCAGAATTCGTTCCATCATTCGCCCCGAACTTCATGCTGATAGGTTAATGGGTCCTGTTCCCATCTTACCTTACCGGCATGCTTGAGCGCGTCAAATCCTTTAGCCTTTTTCTTGCTGGCTTTCTTGATTTGCTTCTCCACATCGGCCGCAGAGGCATTTTTGTCAATGATAATGGTCATTCAATGAGGCTATAACGACTTGGGTAAATATAATGAAACTGAAGGATATTTGTTCGTAAAATGTACTCCTACGTAGTTCTGCCAACGTTAATAGTATGTCGTCTGTGGCGGATTCCGTCGCAAAAAATCTATGGCGTTCGTTTGGAAACCGAAGGAGTTTTATAAATTTGCAATCCCGCAAGGGCACAAAGGAGGTTAGCTCAGTTGGTTCAGAGCGCTGCTTTGACAGAGCAGAGGTCAGCGGTTCGAGCCCGCTACTTCCTACTACCACCAGCCCCGGATCATTACGATGATCCGGGGCTTTTTCGTTTTAGAGCTGGTAAGTTCTTCAGACGAACGGGCAACGGTCTGCTGAGTTCAATTCATCAATTACCCAGATTAACAAATTGCTAACATTCACTACTTAGTCTATGGTAATATAAACATTCTGGTTAAGCAAGCCGTTGGCTGTCTGAATGTTATCCTGGCAACGGGTGTCAGGGCTTTCCTTCATTCATCACTTACTCAATAACCAGTTATGTTAAAGCAAACATTGTTTAAGCTCGCTCTCGCCAGTACACTACTGGCGGGTACGGTCGCCACTGCGCAGGCGCAGTCAACCAACACCATGCCGTCACAGTCGGGCACGTCAAGCTCAGCGAACGGAGCCACGGGCGCTTCAACAGGTAAGGATTTAGCCGCCAGCGCGGGTATGTCGTCCGATCACACGACGTTGCTTCAGGCATTGCAGGCCGCTGGGCTGGCCGATCGGGCCAAAGGGGTGGGTCCGTATACAGTCTTCGCGCCGACCAACGATGCGTTTCAGAAACTGCCCGCCGGTACGCTTGACAACCTGCTCAAGCCGGAAATGAAAAATCAACTAACCAGCATTCTGGCGACTCACGTAGTGCAGGGCAGCGTGAAAGCGGCCGATCTGAAAGATGGGCAGACGATCAAAACCGTCAACGGCGAAACGCTGACTGTAAGCAAACAGGGTGGTACGGTGATGATTAAAGACAGTAAAGGCGGTTCGGCTACCGTGATTATGCCCGACATTCAGGCTACAAATGGCGTGGTTCACTCGATCGATACGGTGCTGATGCCGTCGAAATAAACCGGATGCAGTGTTAACGAAAAAGGGACTGGCCACAGGCTGGTCCCTTTTTCGTTAACAAATTGCGGGGCCTTTCAACCGAAAAGCCCCGCGAGTAAGGACGGGCCTATTGATCGTCAGGTCTACCGAACCACGAATCTGACCAACCTGACCGTTCGCGCTGGTCGACGAGCAGGGGACTGAGGTCTTCTTCCGTCAGTGGGTCGAACAGCGGCCACAGATCCCGGTCAGCAAAATAAATGGTGACGAGCGGCACCCGCAGATTGGGATTGTTAGGGTGGAGCACATGGCGCAGGTACGGAATCATAGCCACCACGTAGCGGCCCTGTTCAGGCTCGGGCGCGAATAGCGTCAGCGTGTGTTCGGTGCCATACTGAAACGTGGGGCCCGTAGCCGTATCAAAATCCGTCCAGGCATCAGGACAGAGCTGCGTTGCCGAATGACGGCTGATTCCGTGGAAAAGCATAAGCCGAAGCAACACCTCCGGCTTAGGTAGGATCACGTTATCCTGCATGTTTTACTTTTGTTGTTTACTGTTTCAAGCACATCATAAAAGTAGTAAAAATATATAATACAAAAAAGCTAAAAAGAAGCTTTCTGAAAGAATTAGAAACGTTTCGGGCTGGGCACTGGTTAATAGAAGGGCAGCGAACCAAATGCTTCATCAGGCCCCCTGTCCCGCGTTAAATAAGTTGGAGATGGTAGCCTGAGTCGCTCATGCACCGCTGCGAATCAACGTTATGAAACAGCTTCAAATTCTGGTAATGATACTGCTGATGGGAGCGTCGGCGGTAGCGCAAACGAAACCCGCAGCCACCACGCCACCGGCCGTTGTTTCGGTGGTTGAAGGGGTAACGGGGAAAGACTTTCAGCCGGATACGAGTTTTGCGACTTTAACGAAAGAAGACGCAACATTGCTGCCTAAAGAACCGGTAGCAAACTGGAGTCTGGCGCAGGAGTCTGGTCAGATGATGTATTACAATCTGGTGATTGGCACACGCTCGTACCAACTGCTTGTAACGCGATCGGCAAAATCGGCTGTTCCAACGGCAACGTTACTGCGGTATACGACTCCACAATCGAAACCGGAAACCATTGCCCGCGGTACCCTTCGACCCAAAGAGGATAAAGGGAAATAGAGAACTGTACGGTGCTTTTACACACCAAAGCCGCGACCACCCGTTGGTCGCGGCTTTGTGCTGGATGGGGTGTAGCGTCTATTGGGTAGTTTTGTACAGCAGCCGCTGACCGCCAGGCAACCCTGCGCAAAATCCGTCTTTTAAAGTGATCAGCCTTTTTTAAATACAACTGTAAAAACTTACCGTAAGTCGTCTGTTTCCCAGAGCAGTTGTATAACTCCGATTATGTAAAGAGATTATTCTACTTCCAGTAGGCAACTGCAACAAAAGCCAGAAAGTAGAATAGTATAAGATTCAGGGACATTTTTCAAACTCCACACGCTGGCCTTTCGGAAACTCAATGGCAAAGCTTTTTGAATCTATTGAGAACACTCGGAAACGCTCATCGGGAATAGGTACTAAACCAGTAGTGAAGCCCGAATAACGAGCCACCAGAACATCTTTCTCAAGCCAGTATTTGTAAGGCTGACTCTGCGCCCGCTGACATACTTTCAAACTGTCGCTGGATTTGTATAAGTACTCCTTGTCGAAAGTCCAACGGCTATACATTTTCTCTGAATTTGGCTGAGCATTCCAAGTTCCAATCAACTGAGCTGGCTCAATTGATAAGTCTTGCTTATTACAAGCTGTTGTAAGCAGTAAAAGCATCCAGGCAACTTTTTTCATTTTTCGCTCTTTAGAAATCCCTACAAAGCGAAGACTTTTTTCGACTGGAAAGGGTTGGAATACCCTGTTATATAAGTGATGATTAAGTTAAGCCATTATTTATTAAACTTCTATCATACTTACCCGACGAGCAATGAAAAGAATATCCCACCTCATTCGAATTGCAATTATTCTATTCGTTGTTCTCTTACTATGTTTTGTAACACTGTTTATTGTTTTTCCGCCTTCTGAAGCTGTTGGGCCTTATCGGGAGTACGTTATTGAGGATGTATCAAGGCCACAACAGTTCGTCATTCCCAGAAGGTTTATCAACCCTATCGTTATGTTAATGAATAGAAGTTAGAACTGCCTGAATTCAACAAAAGAACCCACCTTAAAAAAATTATATACGAACGATCTTACTTATCGCTCTTGCTAGTCCTCACAGAGCACACTCGCTTGACGAGCCACTAATAACCAGTTCCCTGTTGTGTTCATCCACACGTTAGTGAATCGACGCTTAATCGTTTTTCCGGCATCGGCTGACTGGCCACTTGGCACTACTGTTTCTGCTCCCATGACAATGACCGTTTGGCCGTGAATCAGCACCCGTTCTACATCGCGTGTAAAAGATGAATACGTTAAGCTACCCCGGCGAATGGGCCCCTGGCGGGCGTTGACTGCTTGGTTGAAGGGATTGTTTACCACATAGTCAGGAGCCCATCGCTTGGCGATAGCAAGGGTATCACCTTTTAGCAAGTACTCGACCTGCGCTTGTTCAAGTTGTCTAATCTGTTTTTCAATTGCCTCCTTAGTAGTGGCTTGTTGAGCTTTACACAAATTGGTCAGCAGCAAGCCAATAACGATTCCTAGCAAGCTTATTCTCATTTTTAATCCCGTTTAGACTAGATGAATGATTCGACTCAACTCAACCTGATTATCAAAGCCTAATAAAGCGAAATGATTGATGCTAGTTGCAACTAGTTTAGGGACCGGAGATATATGTTGTATAAGTGAGTGTGACTGTTGCAAAAGTAACTCCTTGAGGGTTCGATGGCTAATAGCATAGGCTCTTAACTTACCGACCCCTCAAGGGGTATTATGATTAACAAAAGCTACTATAACCTACGTGACGGATTTTGCGCAGGGCCGCCTGGCGGTCAGCCGCTGCTGTACAAAACTACCCTCTATTGCTACACGACAGGCGATAACTCCGGCCGATTGTTGGCCAGTGCCCTTCGTTGCCGGTGGCGGAACAAATACGCCCAGTCGGTCAGGGCGTCGACCATTACCCGGCGGGATGGCATAAAAAAGTGAAAAAAGGCCCAGCGCATGCCCCAGGCAAGCGGCCCGGTGAATTGCAGCCCATACAATTCCGAAATCCCCTTACCCAATCCCAGACTGGCCGACTGCCCCAACCCCCGGTACGTGAAAGGTTTTAATCGCCGACCCCGGATTGCCCGGGCGATGTTGCGACCGACGTATTCGCCATGTTTGATGGCCCAGAGTGCATTGGCGGGGCAGGGCGCGCTGGTCTGGCGGTAGGGTACGTGGCAGGCATCCCCACCGCCCCAGATGGTGGTATAGCCCGGGATCTGCTGAAACTCGTTCGTGATCAATCGCTGCTGATTGTCGCGGGCCATAAATTCCGTACCCGGCAGCACCAGGCGGCTCTGGCCAACGGTCGAAATCACCATCCGGGCCGGCAGAAACTGACCGTCGTCGAGCAGCGCACCCGTTGCGTTAATTTCAACGATCCGTCGGCTGTTGATTAGCTCGATGCCGTAACTGGCTATGGTCGCTTCGGCGTAGCGGACCAGCCGGTTGTAGGCTGGCAGCAAAGCCGGGAGGATGCGGTCGCCACTGTGTATCAGCCTAATTTGGGGCTGCACTGCCTGCAACGTCGGATACTTCGCCTTCAGCACATTGACGTACTCGGCCAGATTCGTAGCGATTTCCACCCCCGTAAATCCACCTCCGGCCACCACAAACGACAGGTACTGCTGAGCCAGCACCGCCGGTTCGGCAGCCGCCCGCACCACCAGTTCCTGGATGGCCTGCTTTGTCCGTCGGAAAGCAGCGGGCTCCTTAATCTGGTACCCAAACGTGCGGATGCCCGGAATGGCTTCACTATCGAAAGCGCCAAGGCCCAGCAGCAGATGGTCGTAGGAAATTACCTGGCGTGTCCCATCGGGCAGCGCTACGTTCACCACCTGAGCCACCGTATCGACGGCGGTTGCTACGCCCTGTACCAGTCGGGCTTTGGGCATCAGGTCGGCCAGGGGGCTGGCCTGACTCTGTTCGCGGAGAATACCCGTCAGGGTTTCTGCCGTCCAGCCGTGGAAGGCATGGTGCGTGTTCGGGCAGATCACCGTGATCTGTACGTCGCCGTTGTCGATGGCCGTTCGTACGCGTCGGACCAGTGAGCGGTAGGCCCAGACTGATACGTAACCACCGCCGAGCAGGACAATCCGGGTAGAATCAGGTTTCATGGGGCAGTCTGCTTAACTGATCAGTACGGAGTCTGGTTCCTGCGTCACCCGAACAGCCGCAGTAGCCGCAAGGGGCTTGCCAAAGCTGAAATCGCGTGAAATGCCAAAGCCCAGGTGAGCAAACTGCCGGGCGACGCGGCTGATGTACTCGGCCTGTCCGAGTGTTGGATGGCCGATGCTGAAGTGTCCGTTGTAGCCCGCTTTGGCCAGCAGCATGGTTTCGGCCAGGCAGGCGTAGGAAATCTGGCGTGGCAGTCCGATGTACCGGTCCAGTTTCAGGTAAGGCATGGAGACCAGGCCACCGTCAATCACCGTTACGTCGGGGCGCTGCCTGAGCAGGGAGGGGTGCGTATTGCGCGGCTGTGTGTCGTCCAGCACAATGGCCCCCGGTTTCAGGTGCTCGGCCTGCAACAGGGCATCGGCCGCGCTGGTCAGCAGCACGACAATGTCGGCCTGCCGTACATCAGTCATCTGTTGCGATACCATCGGCCGTACCCGAGGGTTAATGGCGGTCATGTCGGCCGCGAGCGTAGTCAGCTTACGTTCGTTGCGGGCCACCAGCATATAGTCGGCCGTAGGCTGATACGTAGCGAGCAATTGACAAACCAGACTGCCGACGCTGCCCGTAGCGCCGACCAGCGCCACGATTGGGTACGGATTCGGGCTATTGTCGAGCAACTGAACCACTTTCTGCCAGGTGATGTAGGCAGTGAACGCGTTACCGTTGGTGACTGAAACCGGCGAGTTTTTGACCAGCAGTTTTCCGCCGAGGGTAACGGGCGAGGTAAGCGCGCCCAGCCCGACCAGTTCCGCACCCCTGGAAGCAGCCAGTTGGACGGCCTGCTCGATACGAGGCAGCATGGCTTTCTGCTGTTCGAGAATCTGCCGACCGGTGTACGGCAGCATGATGATGTGTCCTTCGGGTTCGGTGGCACCCGGCGTCAGCGTTACGTCGCTCCAGACGAACGGCGGCAGGGGCCGATTACGAAGGGCCAGCCGGTACATGGCATCAGGAATCAGGCCCAAAGGTTTGGCCAGAGACCGCATATCCGTCTGGTAGCTGGAACGCATGTGAATCAGAAATGCAAACTTTTTCATGAGGTTGACAAAAGAGGAAGGTTGTTCTGGATAAAACGGGGACCTTTCGGCTACCCGGAGACGACGGATTTGATCGAGTAGTCGTTAAAAAAGCCGGACATGGAAACGTACCACGTATTCGGGGTGAGTAGAACCTGATAAAAGCGTTTTCATGAGTATGTGTTGTTTGAGGATTGCTTGTGTCGTGTTGACAGGTCAAAAGTAGAAGGGGCCTGACCAGTGAAAAACAAATAAAAGCGCGGGTGACTCAAAACAACCCCTGACTCGTTGGATACAGGTCTTCAGTCGTTAGGCCGACTATACGCACAAAATCCCGGAGAGGCCTATCGGCATTCCCGGGATTTATAAACTTCACTGAGGTCACAAAGCGAATAGTGGCCGACATTCGGTATTCTCTGCCACTTCCGGCGTGAGGCACTACGTAACAGCCTGACCAGGCTTCGATAGTTCAACGACCGTTCCCGGAGTACCGACGTTCGACGTCAATACGCTCATCGAAGGGTGCCGGATCGCGAGCACTTCCTGGTCCGGCAGGGCCAGCGGCTGATTTCCATCGGGATTGATGAGGTGACCTGCTTCTGGGAGACGAAGACCGCGTTACGTTTCTGAAAGCCCACGACGGCCGGTATTCCCCCGACCGAACGATGGAGGAGATAGAGCCGTAGATCAACGAACGGCCGTTTGTCGGTTTCTGGCGTGTACGTTCACCTGAATGGCAAACGGAAAATAACGCTGAAACCTGCCATTGCCTTGATGCTGTTCGTCTACCGCAACCAGGCACTGGAGTTTAAGAAATGGCTGGGCGGTTGAGGGGTGTTTGGCCAATAACCCGTACGCCCTCGTTGCCGAGCAGAATCGGTCTGGGCTCCATATGCCGATCATCTGCCGGGCCGTTTTCCAGGTTCAGCACCCCGCGCGGGCATACCGCCGAACAGATACCGCAGCCCACGCACGATGACCGTACGATGTCCTGGCCGCGCTGAGCGTACCAGCGGACGTCGATGCCCATTTCGCAATAGGCCGAACAGTTACCGCAGGAGATGCACTGCCCGCCGTTTGTCGTGATGCGAAAGCGGGACTTGAAACGCTGCACCAGACCAAGATAGGCCGCCAGCGGGCACCCGAACCGGCACCACACCCGGCTGCCCATCAAGGGATAGAACCCCGTCCCGACTACGCCCGCGAAAACGGAGCCGATACCGAAGCCATACCAGCTACGGAGGTCGTAGGTGCTGATGCCCAGAACGGAGCCGCTGCCGGTGAAGAAGGTATAGAGTACACCCAGCGTCATCACAACGGCAAAGACGAGCACACCATGAACGGTGTAGCGCTCAATCTGCCAGGCCTTCAGCGACTTGTCGGACAGATGGCGATACGGGTCACCCAGGGTTTCGGCCAGTCCTCCGCAGCCGCATACCCACGAGCAGTACCAGCGTTTGCCGAAGAAATACGTGAATACCGGAACGCCGATGACAAATAAGGCGATGCCCCAGATCAGCATCCAGATCCCCAGCGTACCGGCTTTCAGGTGGTTCTCGATGCGGTAGTCGAAGAAAAACGAGTAGTCCAGCGGCCACATGTTCTTCAGATCCTGGCCCGGCAGGTTAAATCGGGCGAGCAACTCCGCCAGGAGGAATGCAAAGGTGATCTGAAAAAATATGACCGATACGGTACGGACCTGCTGGTAGGGACTGTCCCGGTGCCGGACCAGCATCCGGACGCCCATCACCAGAATGACCAGCGTGTAGAGCGTACCGTAGAGAAACCACTGACTGGCCGAGGAGCCGGTGTTGGTGTTGCCACTCAGCGCGCGATTGAGCGGGTCGACCAGCAGCACCCAGTTGGTGAGGTACTCGGGATAGAAATACAGCAGGATGTAGAAGCCAATCAGGAACACCGCTACGCTGATACCGATCCAGCCCCGCGACGTGGCCGGGTGGCGGAACAGATGATCGTTCTTACTGCCCGTAGGGCGCCGGCGACCGGCGATCGTATACAGCAGCGCCCCAAAAATTGCCACTACAATGCTCAGGACGAAAAACAGGCCGGTATGATTCGGGAAAAAGCCCACACTGGCCGCTTTCGTGACGCTGAAAGCGTACTTGTCGTAGATGATCCGGTCCCATTCCTGCCGCTGGCGGTACTCGTCGTTGATCTGGTTCAGCGCAGTCTTGAAATCATGGATAAAACTGATCTGCGAATCGTAGCGTTTGCCAAGCATGGATGCCGTTCGGGCGCGGATAGCGGGCAGGTGTTCGGCTTTGATCGTTTTGGTTAGAATTGTGTCCGTGAGCTGAAACTGACTCAGGGTCAGCGACGCGATAAAAACCGCAAAGCCAATCAGAAACAGCGCAAGGCCAGTACGACGGAGTAGGGTAGTCATGGAGTAGTAAGATAGGGAGCGATGGGGACAGCGGGCTTATCGGCCGTTGAGGTTCCAGTTGTATTCGTAGAAGCCAAGCGCATAGTCGTTGGGGATCTTCTCGCGCCTGAATCCATTTACATACCCCAGGATGGACTGACCGCCCTTTGTGAAATCGGATTTGTACCAGTCAAATATCTTCGAAACATTTACCTTCTTCTGGCCCCGGTTCACCTGAATGAATGTTGGGTCGTTGAGCGCCAGCCGGGTACGTTCATCGAGCTGGGCATCCAGTTTGTCCGGCATATAGGCGAAGCTGGCCAGGGGCGGACAACTGACAGCCGCGCAGACGACAACGAAATGAATCCGGGCGTCGCCGTAGGTGTTCAGCAGCCGATCCTTCTCAAGCTGATTGAGGGTCATCTCCTGGCCTGCGATCCGGTGTTTGGTTTTGTCGAAAAAGCCGGGCTGATCGAGCGGAGACTTGAGCGGAAAGTGCTGGACTACGTCGTGAATGACGGCCACATTATAGGCGTTGATGTAAAACGCTTTCTTTTCCGCATCCGATGCCCCGGCCAGGTTTGTGGCCCCGGCCTGTTTGTAAAGGGCACTCAGGTCGGCTCCGGATTTACTGAGTCGGCTGTAGTCAACCCGGCCCCCGTCGACGTGGGCTTTCATAAAGGCGTCGGTCGCTTCATTGAAGGCTTTCGGCGTTGTTTGTCCGAACAGGACCGTAGTAAGCAGTTGACAATAGAGCAGCAACAGGTGGCGACGTATAAGCATAACCGTAATGTACAAAAATTACGTAGGTAAAGCAACGAAGAATTACGAATGCAAGGTGTCGGTTATCCGACAAACAAACAACTTCACGGTAATTGGCCGGCAGGTAACGGGCCGGAAAATACCCCCAAGCTGGGTCAGGCCGGATTAGATCGTTCGCTGAAGGAGATGGAGCTGTTCTGTGGTAAGCGCGTATTTCCTGCGAATTACAGGGAATGCATCGCTGATGTCATCCTACCGACATTTCCCTATTTCGGTGCCCTTTACTTTGGACTCGAAATCGTGATTCGCTACGCCAACTTTCCATCTCTATGCAACCGTCCTGTTATGATGTCATTATTATTGGTACTGGCTCCGGTGGGGGCACGCTGGCGCAGAAACTGGCGCCATCGGGTGAAAAAATCCTGCTGCTCGAACGGGGGGGCTTCATACCAAAAGAAAAAGAAAACTGGGATGTTGACGAGGTGGTAGTGAAAGGGCGCTACCGGGCCGATGAAACCTGGTACGATAAAGACGGTCGGCCGTTTAAACCGTTTACCCACTACGTCGTAGGCGGCAACAGCAAAATGTACGGGGCTGCCAGCTTCCGGCTCCGCGAATCGGACTTTCAGGAGGTTCATCATCAGGCCGGTGTTTCGCCCGCCTGGCCGTTGTCCTACACAGATTTTGAACCGTATTATACCCAGGCCGAACGCCTGTTCAGTGTGCATGGTATTCGGGGGATCGATCCGTTCGAACCACCTGCCAATGCCCCTTATCCGTTCGGAAGCATTCCGGTTGAGCCGTTTACGGAGGAACTGTACCGGAACGTGCAGAAAACGGGCCTGAAACCTTTCCCGATTCCGATGGCCGTCCGGTTGGCCGAGGATAATCCATACTGGCCCGATGCACCGACAATTCTGGGGAATTTCGACGGGTTTCCGGACCCGACCGAAGCAAAGGCCGATGCGCACGTAACGGGCGTTCGGGCGGCTCTGCAACACCCCAACGTTACGCTGATGACCAATGCGTTTGTGTACCGGCTCGGCACCGACGAAACCGGTCGGCGCGTGACAACCGTGGAGGTAGAACGATCCGGTCAGCGCGAAACATTCCGGGCGGGTGTGGTTGTACTCGCGGCCGGTGCTATTAATTCGGCGGCTCTGCTGCTGCGGTCGGCCTCGGACAAACACCCGCATGGACTGGCGAACAGCAGCGGTCTGGTGGGACGTAACTACATGACGCATCTCAACGGATGCCTGATTGCCTACACGCCCGATAAGCTGAATACGGCCTCGTTCCAGAAATATTTCTGCATCGGCGATTACTACGTACCCTCGGCGGAGAATCCTTATCCACTGGGCGAAATTCAGCTTATGGGTAAAAACGATCCGGCTACGGTGGTCGGCCTGAGTGAGCAGATGTTTCCCGGCAAAGCTGCCGACTGGCTTTGTTCACATAGCATCGACTTCTGGCTGACGACCGAAGACGTACCCGACCCCCAAAACCGGGTCACGCTGACGCCCAACGGCGATATTCAGCTCATCTACCACCGCGATCGCAATAACGTACCGGCGTTTGAGCAACTGAAACAGAAGCTCAAAGACCTGTTCTGTAAACTCGGCGACATCGACCCCGCCCTGAAAACGGTGCATTGGGCGGGCTACGACCTGGGCATCAGTGGGGTGTCGCACCAGTGCGGTACGCTGCGGTTCGGTATCAACCCGGCTACGTCCGTACTCGATATCAACTGCAAAGCCCACGATCTCGATAATCTGTTTGTGGCCGATGCCAGCTTTTTTCCGTCGTCGGGAGCGTATAATCCGTCGCTGACAACGGCCGCCAATGCGCTGAGGGTGGGCGATCATCTGTTGCAGCAGGTTCTCTAACTGTTTCTTCCAATGGACTGTCGGAAACAGTACGGAAAGCGAAGCCTGGTGTTCGCCTGGCTGATAGTGGGCTCGATGATCAGTCGGGCGCAGGTAGTCGAACGGGTACAGCACCCGACCATTACGGTGTCGGACCTTGATCGGGTGCTGCCGTTCTACACAAACGTGCTGCCGTTCAAACTGGTTGGCACCCGTACCGTAACCGCCGGGGTGGTAGCCCGGTTATTCGGGCTGCCTGATTCGACACGTACGGCTCGGGTGGCCACGCTCCAGCTCGGGCAGGAAACCCTTGAACTGATGGATTTTGTGGGGTCGGAAACGGGACGTACCATGCCGCCCGATTCGCGCAGCAACGACCGATGGTTTCAGCACATCGCCATCGTAGTGAGTGATATAGACAAAGCGTATCAGCAACTGCGGCAGCATCACGTCGGCCACGTATCGACCGCTCCGCAGACGCTCCCGGCCTATTTACCGGCCGCAGCCGGGATTCGGGCGTTCTATTTTCGCGATCCCGATGATCACGTACTGGAACTGATCTGGTTTCCTCCCGGCAAAGGAAACCCCCGGTGGCAGCCGCAGACGGGTGGTTCGCTGTTCCTGGGTATCGATCATACGGCCATCGCTTCCGCCGATACAGACCGGTCGCTGGCGTTTTATCGAGATCTGCTCGGACTTAAGCTGGGTGGCATGAGCGAAAACTACGGTACGGAGCAGGAACACCTGAATCAGGTATTTGGCGCCCATGTTCTGATTTCGGGCCTGACGACCGGTCAGGGGATGGGTATCGAACTGCTCGACTACCTGGCACCACCCGGTGGGCGGCCGTATCCCGAGGCATCGTGGGCTAACGATCTATGGCACTGGCATACTGTGGTGGAGGTCAGCGGTCTGGATGCTCTTTACAAGGCCATCCGGACGAAAAAACATCTCATCATCTCGCCGGGTATTGTTCCGCTTGACGGTTGGGGCCTGGCGGCTCGTCGCGGGCTGCTCGTTCGCGACCCGGATGGTCACGCAGTGCTTTTGTGTGAATAAGCAACTACCCTTGATTACGCATAACGCTTGATAAACCAAACTACCATGAAAACAACGGTTATTGCCCTCATGCTGGGGTGCTTACTTACCCAACTGGCTTTTGCCCAGGTCCCACAACGAACCGACAACGGGAAGTACCTGCAAAATCTCGACGAAAATGGATGTGCCGCTCAGGGATACGATTGCGTCGCCCTGGTTACGATTCCTGACAAACTTGTGAAGGGGAGTGCTGAGTTTCAGTCGGAGTACCAGGGGGCTAAATTCTGGTTCGCGTCGGCGGCCAACAAAGCGACCTTTGATGCCAACCCCGACAAGTTCGCTCCGCTCTATGGTGGTTTCTGCGCCATTGCCGTAGCCGAAGGGAATCTGCGGCCGGTTCAGATCTGGACGCACCGGGTCACGCCCGATGGGCACCTGACCCTTAACCACAACGCCAAAGCGCTGAAGCTGTGGGAAGCCCGGCTACATCACAATTACAAACTGGCGCAAAAGAACTGGCCGACCGTAAGCCAGAAACCAGCCCAGTACGACATTCTGCATAAGGGCGAAACGCAGCAGACCCTGGCGGCTACGTCGTTCGAAGGACCGAAAAAATAAGAGAATGTAGCCCAGTAAGGACAGCTCGAAAAAAACACACCTAATTCAGCCTCAATCATGACCTTATCAAACCCCTTCCTCCTCATTAATGCGCTCATATGCGTGACCACCCTCGCGCAGGCACAGGTCCGAACGACGTATCAGCTCACGCAGGAAAGCTGTAAAAAGATAGCCGCTGCGTCCATTAAATACGCCGTTGATAATGCCGCGCCCGGCGGCAGCGTGGCCATCGTGGATGCGGGCGGGCATCTGCTCTACCTCGAACGAATGGATGGTACGTTTGCTCAGGCCGCGGAGGTCTCGTACCAGAAAGCGCGCTCGGCCGCGCTGTTCAAAAAGGAAACCAAAGGCTTCGAAGACAACATCAATGGCGGCCGCTTCGCCCTCACCACCGTGGGGCCGGTGATGCTACAGGGCGGTTTCCCGATCCTCTACAAAGGAGAAGTGATTGGCGCTATCGGCGTGAGCGGTGCCAAAACGGCCGATCAGGACACCGAAATAGCGAAGGCCGGGGCCAGTACCAAACTCGACTGATATGAACCGATGCTGCATCGTAGTGCTTCTGCTGCTGTCAGGATGGGCCCAGGCACAGGAGATTCGGGAGTTGGCCTGGGGTAATCCCGTCGCCGTAGTCGATCTGCGTACAACTGATGGTTGCCGGTTAATGAAGGCGCAATGGAAATCGCTGGACGCCCGGATTGTTCCGGCTAAGTTCAGGGCACCGGGACCATCTGAAACGGACAATGCCCCGTTGTATCCGACGGGAAAGTCCGTCAATACCTTTACGCTCGAGCCACATGGCAATACCCCGGCCTTTGAGCAGGCCGACTGGCAGCCCGTTGCCGCTACCGACCTCGAAACTCGCCGGGGGAACGGGCTGCTGAGCCACGTCTGGTACCGGGTGAAGGTTACGTTGCCGGAGACCGTCGGGACGTTTGCCGTAGCGGGTTCGCGAGTGATGTTCGAGCTGGTAGCCGACGACTACAGTGAGGTCTGGATCAACGGCAGGCTGCGGAAATCGTACGGAGCGCGGGCCAACGGTGTCATCAACGGCTACAACGCCCGCCAGCGCGTCTGGCTGACGGATCATGCCCGGCCCGGCGAAACAATTGACCTGGCTGTGCTGGTAACCAACGGTCCGCTGGCCGATCTGCCGAACAACTACGTCTGGATTCGGAGTGCGACGCTGGATTTTTATTCCGGGAAACCGACGCCCGACACCTGGAAAAACCTCGGTCAGGTAGTGATGGTGCAGGATGAGCTGAAAAACGTACTTGATCCAGCCGCCCGGATTGAGAAAGTGGCCGACGGATTTCAGTTTACGGAAGGGCCGGTCTGGCACCCCGACGGCTATCTGCTGTTCAGCGATCCGAACGCCAACGTCATTTACAAGTACGATCCGACGATGGGCAACGTAACCATCTATATGACCAAGACGGGCTACACGGGTTATAACATCGGCGAATACCACCAGCCGGGTTCCAATGGCCTGGCCATCGATGCGCAGGGGCGACTCGTTGTCTGTCAGCACGGTAACCGGCGCCTTGTGCGTGACGAGATCAAAGGGCCGATGACGGTGCTGTCAGACGGCTACAAAACCCAAAAGCTGAACAGCCCGAACGATCTGGTCATTAAGTCAAACGGCGACATTTACTTCACCGATCCGCCGTACGGCTTACCAAAAGCCTATGATGATCCCCGTAAGGAAACACCCTATTCAGGCGTGTACCGCATCCGAAATGGCAAAACGGACCTGTTGACAACGGACCTGGGAGGCCCTAACGGCATCGCGTTCTCACCCGACGAAACGTATCTGTACGTTTCGAACTGGGATATCCGGGATATTCAGCGCACCAAAACACTCTGGCGGTACGACGTGAAGCCGGATGGTACGCTGACGAACGGTAAGGTCTTCTTCGACCTGAGCCGGGCCGACCCGAACGGCGGGCCTGCGGATGAAGCCCTGGATGGGGTCAAAGTGGACACAAAAGGCTACGTGTTTGTGTCCGTGCCGGGGGGCGTGTGCATTCTTTCGCCCGCGGGTACGTACCTCGGCAAGATCATCGGTCCCGAGAGACCCGCCAATATGGCCTGGGGCGACGACGGCAAAACACTGTATCTGACCGCCCATACGGGTTTATACAAAATTACGACGCTGAACGGCGGAAAGCTGGCTCACTAATCAACCCACCATGTACCAAAAACCAAATCAGCGGCTTGTCGGGCAGACGGCCATCATCACCGGCGCTAGTTCGGGCATTGGCCGGGCCTGTGCCATTGCCTTAGCCCGCGAAGGGGCCAACGTCGTCGTCAATTACATCGGTAATCCCGCCGGAGCCGAAGAAGTCGCCGGGGTGATCCAGGCGGATGGTGGACAGGTACGGCTGGTGCAGGCCGATGTGAGTCAGGAAGAGCAGGTGCAGCGACTGTTTGCTCAAACAATCGAGGCATTTGGAACCGTCGATATTTTAGTGAATAATGCTGGTTTACAGAAAGATTCGTTATTTGTCAATATGACGCTGGAGCAATGGCGATTCGTACTGGACGTGAACCTGACGGGGCAGTTTCTATGCGCCCGCGAAGCGGCCCGCGAGTTTCTGCGCCGGGGACCAAGGCCGGACGTGTCGCAGGCGACCGGCAAAATCATTTGCATGAGTTCGGTGCATGAATTTATTCCCTGGGCGGGCCACGCTAACTACGCGGCTTCCAAAGGGGGCGTGATGCTGCTCATGAAGTCCATTGCGCAGGAGTTGGGTGAGTACAAAGTCCGGGTGAACAGCGTAGCCCCCGGAGCGATCCGGACGCCTATCAACCGAATGGCGTGGGAAACCCCGCAATCCCTGAATCACCTGCTGAAGCTGATTCCGTACAAACGTATCGGCGAAACGTCCGACATTGGTGCCGTAGTGGCGTGGCTGGCATCCGACGAAGCCGATTACATTCATGGCCAGACCATTGTCGTCGACGGTGGGATGGCCCTTTATCCTGGATTTGAAGATAATGGATAACCGTAGAGACACCTTCTCAACTCAGCTATGACTACCGAAAACCCAATCAACGAACAACAACGCATTGAAGCCGGACTCGCCTGGCGAAAATGGGGCCCTTATCTGTCCGAACGGCAATGGGGGACCGTTCGCGAAGATTACAGTCCGCACGGCACGGCCTGGGATTATTTTCCGCACGATCACGCCCGGTCGCGGGCATACCGCTGGGGGGAAGATGGACTGGCCGGTATCTCCGACGACCGGCAGCGGCTGTGTTTTGCGGTGTCGCTCTGGAACGGCCGTGACCCGATCCTGAAAGAGCGGTTGTTCGGCCTGACCGGCCCCGAAGGCAATCATGGCGAAGATGTGAAGGAGCTGTACTACTACCTCGACAGCACCCCCACGCACTCGTACATGAAGCATTTGTACAAGTATCCGCAGGCCGAGTTCCCTTATGCAGACCTGGTGCATACCAATCGCAGCCGGGGGCGGCACGAGCCGGAATATGAACTGCTGGATACGGGGGGGTTTCGGGACAACCGCTATTTTGACGTAGTCACAGAATACGCCAAGGCCAGCGAGGAGGATATTCTCATTCGCATTACTGTCTACAACCGGGCGGCTGATACGGCTGAACTGACCCTGCTCCCGACGCTCTGGTTCCGGAACCTGTGGTCGTTTGGCCTCATGACCGAAAAGCCGAATCTGTCGCTCGTCGCCCATGATTCGGTCGGGCATGTGCGGGCCAGGCACGAGGACCTGGGCGACTATCAGTTTTACTTTCAGGCCGCTCAGCGAACCCTCTTTACGGAGAATGAGACCAATAGCGAACGCATCTTTGGTTTTCCGAACCCGTCTCCTTTCGTAAAAGATGCCTTTCACCGGGCCGTTGTCAACCACGACTTCGACTGGATGGAGGGCCGGTCGGCGGGTACCAAGTTTGCGCCGATGTACGTCCTGCGGGTAGCCGGTGGCGACAGCACGTCGGTCTGTCTGCGGCTGAGCAAAGAACCGTTGTCCGACCCATTCGACGCATTCGACGATCTGTTTGAACAGCGTCAGCAGGAGACCGACGGGTTTTACGGGCAGTTCGTGGCGTCGCATACAAACCCTGAACTGGCTAACATCCAGCGGCAGGCCTTTGCGGGGATGCTCTGGACGAAGCAATACTACAACATCGACATTCCGCGCTGGCTGGCGGGCGATCCGGGCCAGGTGCCGCCACCCGCTGGTCGCCGGACGGGGCGGAATCACCAGTGGGAATCGCTTAACAACGAGGACATTATTTCCATGCCCGATAAGTGGGAGTACCCGTGGTATGCAGCCTGGGATCTGGCCTTCCACTGCGTTCCGCTGGCGATGATCGACCCCGGCTTTGCCAAACAGCAGTTGCTGCTGTTCCTGCGGGAGTGGTACATGCACCCCAACGGCCAGATTCCGGCTTACGAATGGTCGTTTGGCGACGTAAACCCGCCTGTTCATGCCTGGGCCTGCTGGCAGGTGTATCAACTGGAAAAAGCCCGGCGGGGCGTAGCCGACATCACTTTTCTCAAAAAAGCCTTCCACAAACTGAGCCTCAATTTTACGTGGTGGGTCAATCGAAAGGACGCGCACGGCAAGAACGTATTCGAGGGTGGTTTTCTGGGGCTCGACAACATCGGTGTGTTCGACCGGAGCGCGGCCATTCCGGGTGGAGGGCGGCTGGTGCAGGCCGACGGTACCGCCTGGATGGGTATGTACTGCCTGAATATGTTGGAAATCGCGCTGGAGATTACGCGCTACGACGCGGCTTACGAAGACATGGCAACCAAGTTTTTCGAGCATTTTGTATACATCGCCGAATCCCTCAACCGCATTAGTCAGGACCCGGATATGTCGGGGTCGTGGGATGAGCGGGAAGGCTTTTTCTACGACGTACTGGCCCTGCCCGACGGTCGGCACATTCCTCTCAAAGTACGCTCGCTGGTGGGACTGTCGACCCTGTTTGCGGTACTGCCGCTGGATATGAGCCATTTTGCCAACGCCCCCGATTTTACCTTCCGGCTCAAGTGGTTTGCTGAATACCGCGCCAAGCTGGTCAACTATCAGGTGGTCGACGCGGCCGAACCGGACCAGATTCTGCTGTCGCTCATTCCGCCCCGGCGTTTGCAGCGGTTGTTGCAGGCCATGCTCGACGAAGACGAATTTCTGGCACCGGGTGGTATTCGGAGTATTTCCAGGCTGCACGAGCGGGGGTATCAGGTCGACATCAATGGTGAGCAGTTTGGCCTCCGCTACGATCCCGGCGAGTCGTCGACAGGTGCGTTCGGCGGGAATTCCAACTGGCGCGGACCGATCTGGATGCCGATGAACTACCTGCTGATTCAGGCGCTTCGGCAGTATGACCGGTATTATGGCGCAACTCTTCAGGTTGAGTATCCCACCGGCAGTGGTAAACTCATGCCGCTCGGTCGGGTAGCCGAAGCCCTGACCGAGCGACTGGTTGGGCTGTTCCGGCCGGGGCCGGACGGTAGTCGACCCATTCATGGGCGGGATGAGGTGTATCGCGATGATCCGCATTTTCGGGACCTGATGCTGTTCTACGAGTATTTCCACGGCGACACCGGGCGTGGGGTAGGGGCGTCGCACCAGACAGGCTGGACGGGCGTGGTGGCGCACCTCATCGATCAGGTTTTCATCAAAACGGTTAGCCGACAACCGGCCCCCGTCTTACCCTGAGCAGCTATGTACTACTTCCTCAACAGCAATTTTGAGCACCTCGCCGAGCGGGAATGGTTAGTCACGAACGGTCTTGGCGGGTATGCGGGTAGTACGTTGGCGGGGGCCAATTCCCGGCGATACCACGGCCTGCTGGTAGCGGCCCGGAATCCACCCACCGACCGGCAGGTACTGGTGTCGAAGGTCGAAGAAACGCTCTTCACCGATCAGGCTACGACCGATCTGTCGAGTAATCAGTACGTTGATGTAGTACACCCACAGGGATGGCGGTATCTGGTGTCGTTTGAGCGGTTGCCCCTGCCAAGGTGGATATACCAGGTTGGCGGCTACACCATTGCCAAAACGGTATTTATGGTCCAGACGGCCAACACGACCGTGGTTGCCTACCAGAACATGAGTCATCAGGCTGTTACGCTGCGGTTGAATCCGCTGCTTGTCCACCGCGATTACCATAGCCTGTTCCATCGCAGCGATTACTTCAATTACTACCTTGAACGCCAGGAGGGGCTGCTTAAACTCTACGCTCATTTTGGCGCGGACCCACTCTACATCGCTTTTTCGGCGGGTGTATTTATTGAATCCCGGACGTGGTATAACCGTTTCAGCTACCGGGAAGAGCAGCAGCGCGGGCTGGATTATCTGGAAGATGCCTATTCGGTGGGCTTTGTGGAAGTACGGATGGAACCCGGCGACGAATGTTTTCTGACGTTTTCGACGGATGAACGATTCCGGGCCAGTTCGCCTGATACGTTGCGGGCTTCGGAAATGAAACGCATCCAGACCCTACGCTGCACGCAGTCCGACCAGTTTTTGCAGGACCTTGTCGTGTCGGCCAATCAGTTCATCGTGCAGCGGAAAGTAACCGCCGGTACGCCGACCACAGGGGCACCGGCCGCCCAGAGTGAGACGATTATTGCGGGGTACCACTGGTTTACGGACTGGGGCCGCGACACGATGATTGCCCTGCGGGGGCTGTGCATTTCGCTCGGTCAGCAGCAAACGGCCCAGCGGATTCTGAGTACGTTTTTCCTGTACCTCGACGACGGGATGTTACCCAACCGCTTTCCGGACAATAATCAGGACCCCGTCGAATACAACACCGTAGATGCGACGCTCTGGCTGTTCGTAGCCCTCTACGAGTATTACCTGCGCTTCGATGATCTGTCCTTTATCGAGCAGCATTTCGATCATCTGCTGACGATTCTGGACGCGCATCGTGCCGGTACGCGCTACGGCATCCACGTGACCGACGAAGGGTTGCTGTTCGGAGGGAAAGGGAATGCACAACTGACCTGGATGGATGCCCGGGTCGGCGACTTCGTGGTGACGCCCCGGCACGGCTGCCCCGTCGAGATCAATGCGCTCTGGTACAATGCACTCCAGATCACTATTTTCTTTGCCAAACAGCTTCGGAAAAAGCCTGACTTTTACGTCCTGCTGCTCCGGCGCTTCGAGGAGAACTTTTCCGCGTACTTCTGGAACGATCGTGGGTATCTGAACGATGTTGTCAGGCCCGGCAGCGCACCTGATGCCAGTATCCGGCCGAATCAGATTTACGCCCTGAGCCTGCCTTTCCCGTTGCTGAATCCCAGCGAGCAGCAACAGGTGATGGCCACGGTCGAGCAGCACCTCTACACACCCCTTGGCCTGCGGACGCTTTCGCCCCAGGACCCGGCGTTTGTGGCCATGTACGGCGGTGACCCCTGGCTTCGCGATACGGCCTACCACCAGGGAACTGTCTGGCCGTTTCTGCTCGGCGAATACTGGCAGGCGTATCTGCGCATGCATGGGCAGTCGGAGGCCGCCAAAAGCCGGATGTATGCCGAACTGGCTACGTTGAAGCAGCATTTCTACGAAAACGATTGCCTGTTTGGTATCTCCGAAATCTTCGACGGACTGCACCCGAAACGGGGCCGTGGTACGGTCCATCAGGCGTGGTCAGTAGGGGCGATGATCAAACTACTGTCCGATTATCCGCTACGTTAATCCGGTCACGTATGGCTCCGACGCTCAGCAAAAAATGGCCTGTTTACCTGATTGAAGCATGGGCGTTGGGTACGTTCATGCTCATGGCGTCCTTCGTCGTGATTCTGGTTGAGCATCCAGCGTTACCGGTTCGGGATGCTATTCCGTCGGCATGGCTTCGGCGGGCGTTGATTGGCCTGGGCATGGGCCTGACCGCGGTTAGCCTGATCTATTCCCGATGGGGTAAGCTCTCGGGGGCACATCTGAACCCGGCCGTGACCATTGCTCAGTGGCGGCTCAATCGCATCACCACCACGGATGCAGCCGCTTACATCGTTGCGCAGTTCGCGGGTGGCTCGCTGGCCATTGGGTTACTGCATTGGCTAATCCCGTACTTCATGGCCCACCCAACGGTAAACTACGTGGCAACAGTACCTGGCAAAGCGGGAGTCTGGGTGGCGCTGGTGCTGGAGTTCGGTATGGCCTTCTGGATGCTGACGATGGTGCTGGCGCTCAGTAACTCCCGGCGGTTAGCGCCCTACACCGGTTATTTTGTCGGAGCGCTGGTAGCCTTTTACATCACGGTTGAAGCGCCTTACTCCGGCATGAGCATCAACCCGGCCCGGACGGTCAGTTCGGCCGTTTCAGCCGGGGTTTGGACGGCGGTCTGGATCTACTTCGTCGGGCCGATTGCCGGTATGTCGCTGGCGGGCTGGCTGTATCGGAAACAGTACCGCCGACGCTACGGTGAGTGCCGGTCGATGGCTATGCACCTGTCGGGGCAGCGTAACGGCTGCCGAACGTACGAGGTGCTGTGGTGGGCCGAAGACGGTCCCGGCGAAACACTCTTTGAACATCCGTCAACTTGATGAAAATGATTATGGAACTGCTTGTATATCTGTTTTATAGCTATCTTACGGTAGGGGCGCTGTTCGGACTGTATTTTGTCGGATGGGGCGCTGCCCGCCTTGATACCGAAGCCCATCAGATGCCAAGTATGCTCAGGATTCTGTTGTGGCCGGCATCCGTAGCTCTGTGGCCGCTGCTGATGCGCAAACTGTGGTATCGGCAGCGGCTGTAACCACAACGTTAACTGACCTGGTATAAGATTCAACGCTCAATGACACCACCACTCCGACGTGCTCACCGCTTCATCTGGCTACTGCTGGTCGTTGCCCTGCCCCTAGGTTTCCTGGCAACCCGGCCCACTAAGCAGTCGCCGTGGCTTCAGGAGCCGGTCCTGCCACCGCAATCGACGGCGATGCCGGTTCTGCTGCGTACCATTGACGCGGATAGCCTCGTGCTGAACCTGCGCCAGTCGGTACGGGGCACTGAACGACAGCTTGAGATTCTGCTGAAACAGCCATTTGAAACACCCTCGGCGGTTGTGTGCATTCGGCAGGAGGGAAGTCGGCGGGCTGTGGGGCTGCTGAATGCTCCGGGCCTGTACCGTTTTCCGTTGCCGACCGGTACCAACCGGCCGCTGGTCGAGATTGTGGATGATGTGCATGGTAGAACGGTGAAAACTGTCCAGCTTTGAACCGATATGGCGCTGCACTATAGCCCTGTTTTGTGGAATCGTCAGAAACGGCTGTACGATTTGACGATGGCCGGCCTGATGGCTCTTTATCTCATCATTTTCTGCACGCTGCAAACCAGCCTGTTCCCGCCGATAACCACGGAAACGATCGTTATCCGGGCTACCAGTACGCTGGCGTTTCTGATGCTGCACGTCATTCTGGTTATTGGGCCGCTCTGTCGACTTGACAATCGCTTTTTGCCGCTACTTTACAACCGGCGTCATCTGGGCGTCAGTATGTTCATAGTCGCGGCTGTGCACAGCGTGTTTAGTGTGCTGCAGTTTCATACGCGGGGCGATGTTGACCCGCTGGTTTCGTTGTTTACCTCCGAGCGGCAATACGGCAGCTTCGGTCAGTTCCCGTTTCAGCCGCTGGGTTTCTTTGCCCTGCTGATTCTGTTCGTGATGGCTGCAACCAGCCACGACTTCTGGCTCAAGAACCTCAGTCCGCGCGTCTGGAAAACCCTGCATATGAGCGTTTATCTGGCCTACGCGCTGATTGTGATGCACGTTGCTCTGGGAATTCTGCAACAAGAAACATCGCCGGTATACGCTGGACTAATGGGGGTTGGCGTGCTCACCGTATCTGGGCTGCACGTAATGGCCGCTTTTATCGGAAACCGGCGCGAACTGCATCCCAATGCCCCCGCAACAGACGGCTTTGTGGCAGTCTGCGATGTAAACGATATAGCTGATAATCGCGCTAAAACGCTGATGGTCAATGGTCAGAACATTGCGCTGTTCAAATACGACGGTAAACTGTCGGCGGTAAGCAACCTGTGCCGCCACCAGAACGGACCCCTCGGCGAAGGCAAGATCATCGACGGCTGCATTACGTGTCCGTGGCACGGCTACCAGTACCTGCCCGAAAATGGTCAGTCGCCCCCGCCATTTACCGAGAAAATCGAAACCTACGCCGTGCGCTGCGTCGGCACTACGGTCTGGGTTAATCCACAACCGTATCCGCCTGGTACACCACAAACGCCGGCTTTATTGAAGGTAACTACGATCAACGATGAAAACTGACCACACCGGTGAACCGCCTGATTTTTACATTGGCTGGCAGGAGAAGGCCCCGCCGACTTATGCGAGGCCTGTCCGCTGGGTGGTTCTCCTGCTGGTGGTGCTGGTGCCGGCTATGGCCTGCCTGCTGGTCTGGCAGCAACGCGGTTTTTCAGACGCTGTTTTCGAATACGGTCAGTTGACGATGCTCGAAGGGCAGTTGATTCGGGAGCCTGTTCCGTTTTTGCGGGTACCCGTTAAAAATTCACCCCCGGACGCACCCTTGTTTGAGCGGATATTGCTGATTGGATACGGTAAGCACGGCGCAGAGGCAACCATCCGGCAATGGGAAGCACGGTATGGGTCGCTGCACAACAAAAAAATCGGTGTTCGGGGTACCCTGATCTACCACGAAGGGCATGCCGCGCTTGAACTGACCGAAGAAGCCAGCGCCTGCCGGACTGTAGCTCCACTCCCCCCGTCATTGGCTATCCCTACAACTCAGTCGCTGGGCGAGGTGACGTTGCAGGGCGAAATCACCGACCCAAAATGCTTCCTGGGGGTGATGAAACCCGGCGATGGTCGGCCGCACCGGGCCTGCGCCGTTCGCTGCATTGCGGGCGGGATACCCCCCCTGCTTTGGGTCAGAAACGGCAAAGGCCGGGAAAATGGCTACGTCCTGGTCGGTCCGAACGGCGAACGGATCAATGACCAGATCCTGAAAGCGGTAGGGCAAAACGTCCGCGTTCGGGGGCGGCTCGGACAGGCTGATAACTGGCTGATTCTGTACGTCGATGCGCCGACAGAATTAACCCGCTTAAGAGCCGACGTGCTGGCGCAGATTGCTCTGTGCCAATAGCGCCTGCTCAAGAAGCAGCCAGCGCCTTGCGGAAAAAGCTCCTGTTATCGCCCAGCGCGCCCTGGTACCAAGACAACCTGTTGCAGGTCAGCTTACTATTGCATGACGTGTTGGAGGGCTAGTTAACTCAGAAATGGAGCCATGTTGTCAAAGTTTGACAAACTCGACACGCCGGTTGTTAGCCTTGCCTTCTGGTGTGGTGTTGGGGGCTACGGGCTGGCTCTCGCCCTTACCGTCGATTTCCAGACGGGCGGCTTCAACGCCGAATTCGGTGGTCAGAGCTACCCTGACCGACTCCGCCCGGCGTTTCGACAGGGCCAGGTTGCTGGCGTCGTCGCCGTCGGTATCGGTATGGCCAATGATGCGGACACATACCCCGGCGTTTTCTTTGAGCACATTGGCAATGTCTTTCAACACGCCATACGACTCGGGTCGGATGGTAGCCTTGTTGACATCGAACAGAATGCCCGTGGTGCTGAATTTACCCTCGGTTATGAGCTTCGAGCGGGTATCCGGGGCACCCACGGCAATTTTAAGGTTCCGCATCAGCAGGGTAATTTCACCGTAAAAATTATGATAGAAAGCCAGCATATAGGGCTTCTGCTCGATAAAAAAGCGCGGAATGTCGGCTACTTTCTCTTCGTTCAGATACAGCCGCAGCCGTCCTTTCTGCCGCCATATCGACACCCGGCCTACGGGTACTTTGTCAGAGTCCCAGTTTTTAATGTCCAGTTTGTTATCAAGCAGTAACGTCGAATAATCGTCGGGTTTTGTGACGGTAACCTTGGCGTAGGGACACCCCCCGGAATGAAGGGACACATACGACCCCGTTCCAAAGTGATAGTCCATCGCCGTTTCTTTGTCGGTGTAAAATTTCAGGCCAAAACCATCGTTGGCGCAGCCCATTTCGCCGATTACAGCCACATCGAACTCAATGGTGGTGTTGTCGGGAATGGTCTTGATGCTTTCAGGAATTATGGTGCCGTTTTTGGTGATGCCCAGCCACTTGCCCGGATGCCCGTCGAGGCTCATGACCTCCCCGCTGGTATTGCTGTTGAAGTTTTCGGGAAAATCGCCAATCGCTACCCGCTCGAAATCATCGAAATACAGCACCTTTTCGCCCGGCACAAAATCGAACTTGCTGTACGCTTTCAGGCTGCGGGGTTCATCGGTGCGGGGGCTGTTTCTCGGGGTTCCTCCCGGGGTAGATGCTGGGCTACCTGCCGGTGCATCAGCCGACTCATCTGCTGCCGTAGTGCCTGTCGCGGCAGTCTCACCGGCCGATGATCGTCCTTCGGATTTAGGCTTCTTCTCTTTCTTTTTAAAGATATTGCCGATGCCTTCCTCTACTTTGTCAAGCCCCCGGTTGATACCCTGGTCGACACGGCCGTTGACGCGTCCTTCAACAGTACGTTCGACGGTCTGTGCAGGGTCGTTGACACGTACCTGAGCAGCGGCTTCTCCCAGTATGGCCATGCCTACGGCGAATACGCCTATGAATTGGTAATCTCTCATGACAGTATGGCTTTAGAATGCGAAGCCAAACTTACGGGGCGTCGTAAAAGTCCGTCGAACGAACTAACCTATGACGCATTTGGGTCAATCAGCAGGGTGTTTGAGTAAACACAAAGAGATGCTTGTTGCTATCTTGCATCAGCAGTATACTCCCTTATAAAGCATACACTAAAACTGCTCCTCGATGGAGCCAAATGAGGGGTGTGTTAACTGGAAACGCCAGAATAAGTGCTTATTTGATACTATTGATTGGGGAAGGGCCAGATAAAGGTTCGAGCAATTTTGCCAGATTATGCGCAGTTGGACTGGTTTATGGGTGTTATGCGGCTGGATGCTATCCCGTACGCTGGCGGCACAGGCTGTATCGCCCGACACCCTGTACCTGAGCCAGATCGACGACCAGGTATACCTTACCAATCGGGCAACCCTGACCATCACCTCGATTGATACGCCCTGGCAACGTGTAAAGCAATTGCCTGCCCTCCAGCGACTCCCCAAAGCGTATGCAACCAGCCCGCGCGAAGCCTGCTGGCTGCGCCTGTTCCTGCACAACGACACGCCTTCGCCCCTGATCCTGTACGCCTATGTCGGCGAGGTACAGACCGCCCGGTTTTACCTTGACGGTCCTGAGCGGCTAGATTCACTCCGCGCTGGCTCGATGGTTCCCACCGATGAGTGGGCTACTGCTGAGAGCGATCAATACGTATCTCTATCCCTGACGGCCGGTGAAGTCGCTGAGCTGGGCATCCGGCTGGCTAACGCAGAGGGCGTGCTGCCTCAGCTAACCCGCATCAACTACCCGCACCCATCACTTTCGGTCCGGCTCGAAACCGAATCGTTCCACCACCAGCGCGTAGCGCGGGACTACCGAAACAACAGCACCGAACTTCTTTACCGTACCTGGATTCAGGGTGCCTTACTGTTTTTTCTGTTTTTTGTCGGGCTGATTTACGGGCAATATCGCCAACCAATTTATGGCTATTATTTCCTCTACGTGCTGGCCGGCTGTATCTTCTCGCTGTTAAAAACCCGCGCTTACACACCGCTTGGCCATTGGATCAGCTATTTCCCAATGGTGCGTACCCACCTGCTCGAAACCGTTCTGTGGCTTGGGCTGGCCGCTTATTTGTTTTTTCTGACTGAACTCCTCGACCTGCGAACCCGCCATCCGCCTGCGCACCGCTGGCTCCGTCGGATAGCCTGGGGTTTTGCCGGCTTCGGAGTGCTTTATGCTATCCTGTTGCTGCTGACAAACGACGGTGGACTTCAGCGGGCCGTTTTCTGGGGCACGCGGTACGGCCTCATTCCCCTCTACGTAGCCTTGTTAGTTTGGGTAAGTCGCCGGGTACGCTCACCGCTCACGGGTTATGTCGTATTGGGTAACGTATTGATGGCAGCCGTAGGTATTCTGGCCTGGCTGCGGGCAGGGGGCATCATTCTGAAGGGGGTGACGCTGCCTGGCGGGGTCGATAATCTGATGATGGTGTCGTTTGCAGTCTTGCTTGAAATCATTGTGTTTGCGCTGGCGCTGGCCTATCGAATCCGATTGATCGACCGGGAGCGGCAAGCCAGCCATCGCGCCTATATTGATGAAGTTGAGCAGCGAACGGCTTACGAAAAACGCCTGTCTGAAGTGGAAATGCTGGCCCTGCGCAGTCAGATGAACCCCCACTTTCTGTTCAATAGTCTTAATACCATTGAATATTTTGTGCTGAAAGGCGACGAAGAAAAGGCCTCCCGGTATCTGTCGAGCTTTTCGCGCTTATTACGGTTGATTCTGAATCATTCCAACGAAGACATCGTCCGGCTTTCGGACGAACTCCTGGGGCTGCGGCTTTATCTGGAGCTGGAGGCAACGCGGTTCGGCGACGAGTTTGTTTATACCCTTGACGTTGATGCCCGTGTCGATCAGGAAGAGGTCTGGCTGCCCCCTCTACTGCTTCAGCCCTTTGTCGAGAATGCGATCTGGCACGGTCTGCGGCAAAGTCAGTTGGCCGATAAGCGACTGTATATCCGAATTATAGCCGAAAACGAGCATACACTCCGTTTTGAGATCGAAGATAACGGCATCGGACGGCAGCAGGCCGGCCACCTGAAAAGCCGTACGAGCATCGCCCGCAAATCGTATGGCATGGCCATTACGCAACAACGTATTGAGCTTTTCAACCGCAACTACCCCACCCAGCTCGACGTGCAACTCATTGATATAGACAACAACGGCCAAACCGGTACGCTTGCCCGGATTAACTACCGACTAATCACCGCCCGCAACGAACATGAAAGCCATTCTGATTGACGACGAGAAACATGCCACTGAGGTACTGGCCATGAAGCTGCAAAAGCTGCGGATGGGCGTAGATGTTATTGCTCAGTTCAACCAGCCCGAAGCGGCCCTCGATGCGCTCCGCCACAACCAGTTTGACCTGTTGTTTCTGGACATCGAAATGCCCCGCCTGAACGGCTTTGATCTGCTTGAGCGGCTCGATTCATTGCCGTTCGATGTGATCTTTACTACGGCCTACGATCAGTACGCCATTCGGGCGTTCCGGTTCAGTGCGCTCAGTTACCTGCTCAAACCCGTGCAGGAAGACGAACTCCGTGAGGTGCTGATTCGCTGGCAGCAACGTACCGTTCGACAGGTGCAGCAGGCGCAGCTCAGCCTGCTTCGGGAGCACTACACGCATACGGGGCCACCCACGAAAAGCCGGATTGCGCTACCCACACAGGAGGGGCACGAAATTATTGAGATCGCCGACATTGTCCGGTGCATGGCCGATGCCAGTTATACGCATTTTTTCCTGAACTCCGGTCGGAAATTACTGATCTGCCGAACCCTTAAAGAAGTTGAGCAGGCTCTGGAACCCAACGGCTTTGTGCGGACTCATCATTCGCATCTGATCAACTCCGCCTATCTGACCCGGATTGTGCGGCAGGAAGGTGGCTATCTGCTCATGGCCGATGGGGCGCAGGTACCCGTCACGAAACTCAAGCGGGACTTTCTGCTCGAACAGATTGGTGGAATAGAACGCAGCTAATCGCCTGCCATTCCCATCCGGGTCGGCTTGAAAAAGCGGGTAACTGGCTGATTTTGTATGTCGATGAGCCGGTTCAAATAGCCCGGCTAAAGGCTGACGAGGTGGCAAAAATTGCGATATACAGATGATACTTACCGTAGCGTTCCGCCCTTAACCGTCGTGGTCAGAGCGTCTTCCAAAATACAACCTTGTCTTCACCGGCCTGGTAGAAATCGCGAATCCGGGCTTCTTCGGCATAGCCGCATCGCCGGTAAAACGCCCGCTGGTATTCATAGCTGGGTAAACCTGATGTTTCAACCAGCAACAGCCGTTCACCCCGTTCCTGCAGCGCCTGTTCAACGTAGCGCATCATAGCCGCTCCGCGTCCCTGCCCCTGTCGGTCGGGATGAATGGCGATCAGGTACAGGTTCCAGGTTCCGTCGGTCAGTCGCTCCGGGGCGTAATACGCAATGCCCACCAGTCCGCCGTCATCGTCAGTGAGCCAGAAATGGTTGCTGTCCGGATCGTTGAAGTAGTCGGCCATCATGTCGTCGAGCATGTCCGACGGGAACAGGCCGACCGCATCCATCAAGGTCTTCAGGGCCGGTAAGTCGTCGGGCGTGGCGGGTCGGATGGTTGATTGCTGGGCCTGCTGCTGATGTTCAGTCTGGCCGGTTATCATATGTTTTGTATTGTTTTGCACGGCGTGCTTTTGTTTTAACTGATCAATTCTACGCCCGTACTAATCGGATGTCGATTTCGCGGTTGACGTATTTCCATTCTTCCGTATTGCGCAGAGCCGCCACCAATTCCTCGAACCGTGCAGCATGAGCAGGCGCGTATTCAAACCAGGTCAGAAAATCGAATGGTTCGCCCAAATCCCGGCTGTGGTAGAGCTTACGGGCAATGGCGGGCAGGTAGTGAAGACCCGTATGAATGTGGTGCGACTGATTTTCGAGCAAATTCCGCCGTTCGTCCTGCGTCAGGTTCCACCAGGCCTCAGTTTTGCCGATAGGGATCAGAGCTGCACAGGTCGCTTCGGGTCGGTCCAGACCGGCCTGTACCGCCGTCAGGGCGTCTTTCTCGGCCCGTTCGGTATAGCGGAGGTTGCTGACCACGCCCCGCAGCGTCCAGACGCCCGTGCCTGGCTCAGACAGGGTTCCCGGCACGATCTGGAGGTGCGATACCCAGCCCAGCGATTCTCCGGCTACCGGGTTCATACTGACTACTTTCCACGCTCCGCTGTGGCCACCAACGAAATCAAACAGGGTGTTTGCCATGAGTCTACTTCAGCTCGGCATTGCCAAAAAGCACCGAGAACGCCTTGCACCAGATCAGTACAAATCGCTGCCGGGATGGATCGGCGTTGGTGGGCAACTCGACCGAAAAATTACCGCTGGTGCTGCTTAGTCTCGACACTTCAATGAAGTTACGCAACCCGGTGTTTTCGGCCAGATAGATACGCAGGTCAGGGCCCCCGTCCGTCCGGAAGTTAGCAAACTCCAGCGTCCGTTTGCCGTCTTTTTCGTAGAGGGTGATGGTGCCGGTGGTCGGATGAACATTGCTCACAAACGTTCCCTGCCCCAGCAGTTTGCGGCCGGTGGTGTCGGCCATTTGGCCGGGTGTTGTGCCAACGACCATGGTCGTGCTGGAACCGGGAGTTGTTCCGGTTGACGGGCTGGGTTCCAAAATCTCTTCAGTAGTTGTGGTACACCTGGCCAACAGGCCAAGCATAAGCACCAAGGAAAGCGAAATAAGCGATTTCATAAGTAGGTCAGTTTTATGTGAGAATTACCATTTGATGAAAATGCCGGCGTTGTATGATCGCGAAAACGGTACGTTCTCGCCCGCCAATGCCCCGATGACGCTGGCTGTGAGGCCCAGGCGATCAGGTACAATGTCATAAGCCGCTTTCAGGCCCGCGCCCAGAAATAGCTGGTCGTTCAGGTACGTACCCGTAAACTGATACGCTTCGGTATTGAAGAACGGACCATTTCTGCCGGGTAGCCGGAAGTCGAGCGTACCGGCTACCCACAGACGCGGGTGCAGCCGGTAACCCAGCTCGCCGTTCAGTTTCAGAAAGTTACTATAATTCTGGGTCATAAACCCATAGCCCGCTTCAGCAAAGTAGTAGGTACGGCTGCCCCCCGATCCAATTGATAGATAGGGCATCACCGTCCAGCCTTCGTAGCCGGTTCGCAACCCGATCCGGTCGTTGTTGGCGAACGTATTGGCCAGTGCATCAACGCCTACGCTGAGCTTTACCGGGCCGTTGAGAATGGCGCGTTTCAGCCCCAGGCCGATATTGCCGATGCCCGTCAGCGTACCCGCCGGGGTGGGGTTGGCACTGAGGTTTGTGCTACGTTCGGTTTTCAGCAGTTTATAGGGCAACACAGCCCGCACTTCCCAGTTGTTGGCAATTCCGTATTCTGCGTACAGTTGCAGCGTTACGTCGCTCGCGTTGCGGTAAATGGGCAGTTCGGAGCCGGTTGGTCCAAACACGGCGTTGTAGTACAGGCCCGAGTAGCCAAACTGAACGAAACCTTTGCGATAACCCCGAATCCAGGGTCCACCCGCCATCGTCACTATAGGCAGGGTCAGTAGAATGATTGTTAAAAGTCGGCGCATAGTTTTGGTGAGGGGGATTGATTGGTCCAGGTTTCACGTTGTAGCGTCAGCAAACGTGAAACCTGGACGCCATTTATTTACTCTCTTTATCCTTGATAGTAGGCCAGTTGGCATCCGCTTTTTTGATGTAGCCCGACCGGTCTTTGTCCCATTCGGTGCGCACTTTGGTGTTGTAGTTCAGATACAGTTTGCCATTGTCGATGGTCCAGGCATCGGGCTGGGTTGGGGCTTTGTAGCCGCGTGACGTACCGAAGGCGCAGTAGCCACCGTATTGAGGGGCGTATTTTTCAGGGTCCGCTTTGAAGGCGTCCCGGTTCTTAGCGCTGGCAAATTGCCAGTCGGCCCCCTGGTAGCTGTACGAAAACTGAGGATCGCCGGGAACGGGTTTTCCCTCGGTGAAGTAAGCCACCGGATCATAACCGCGAATGGCTTTGCCCTCGGGGGCAAATACGGGCGACTTCTGCGCAAAGGTGGCCGTGATGGCGAACAGAAAGAGAATGGTCAGACGGACTGTGATTGATCTCATCGAAGTTGTGTGTTATTTGGTTGACAAATTGGTTTGTGCCGAATCGGCGATTATTGGTTGGTCGAGTTGATGAAGGATGGCATCGCGGATCAGATCCGGACGGCTCCAGGGAATGAAGTGATTCATCTTCGGTACCATCTGAATCGTTACGGGCGCGTTGACGAGCATCCGTTTGGCGAAGGGAGCGTTGCCGGGGGAAACCAGTGGATCCGCATCGCCCTGAATTACCGTAACCGGTACCCGAATGCTGCTCCAGAGTGGCATCATGTGTTTCAGTTCGCCTTTGAGTGGTAAAATTTCCTGATTGCTGACATCAAACTCAGTGGGCAGCCATTGCCGGAACGGAAAGACGTTGCCGACGTGCCGATACCATTCAAATTTTTCAAGGTCCGGATCGATGGAAGGGGCGACCAGGATCAGACCACCTACGTCGTCCGGATAGTCCATTGCCAGCCGAACGGCGACGGGGCCACCCAGCGAATGCCCCACCAGAATCGGTTTGCGGTTGGTATGACCCAGACGAAGCAGCGGAGCCAGATCGGCGGCCTGCGCTTCCAGCGAGCGTTCGGGTTCGCCAAGATCTGATTTGCCGAAGCCGGGTCGATCAACCGAAATCAACTGAGCCCGGCTGTAAAGCGACGAGTCGGCGAAAAAGCTGATAAAAGCATCCCAGGCCCCCGGTGATCCGTGTATGAACAGGACCGTCGGGAGGGTGTCGGCGCTCGATGAGGAAGCACTGATTCGGGCGTAGTGCATAGTTTGAACTCCCTCCGGCGAAGGTACGTCGTAGAAGCCGAACGTTGGCTTAACCGGCCGCTCCGCGAAGTAAGCCTTCACTTTTCTGTCGGACATCCGCACCGACACGCATTGGGGCAGACAGACAACCAGTAGTAAAAGAATGAGCCAGATCATACGCCAGCGCAGATGTTGAAATCTCCAGGGTATTGAGCGGTGCATAGCCTTACTGTTTTCGGTATTCGGTGGTTGGTTATGAATAGAACTGAATGTCGGAACAGGTCGAAAACCGTAAACCAAAACAGTAGACCGTGAACGTCAGACTAACTGAACCACCTGCCACAACGCCATGCCGATAAACAGACTACCCGTCAGGCGGTTGATCCACGGGCCGCTCAGATAGCGTACGATACGGTATCGCTGCCGGTCAGCCAGCCACACGATGCTCACCAACAGACCAAAGGCCCCCACGGCCGTACCCAGCGCAAACACCAGCTGACTGCCCACCTGCCCGGCCGGAACCAGCATACGACTGCCTATGGTAACCTGGCTCAGGTATAGCCATACCGCCGACCAGAAGGGGAGTAGCTGCGGATTTGTGCCGCCCAGCGCCAGTCCTTTCCAGAACGGAAGGGCAGGAGGGGAGACGGGGGATGTAGTCAGCAAAACCGGCTTCTGGCGGAAAGCCGCGACACCTGCTCCCAGCAGTACCGGAATCGGCGCGATGGTCAGAAACATCGTCCAGCCGGAATTCATCGGAATGAGCATCAGCCCGCCAGCGGCCAGGGCACTATACCCAATCTCGGGCAAACTGCCGCCCAGGGCGAGCCAGAGTCCGGCGCGCCGGTTTTGGCTCAGGGTCGTTTGCAACACGGCCAGATTGACCGTACCTGGGTGCAGCGACCCGGCGAAGCTGATGACACAGACGATGAGAAACAGGAGTAGCATACGTGTTATGAAGCTATCAGTGCGACTGGTGCTGTACCGTCGAATAAGCTACCCCAAAGTGTAGGGGTAACACAACCGCGGGAAAATCACTCCGGACGGCAACCTGAATGAGGGCCATGTGGTGAATCGCGTGTTCGATATTATAAAGCAGTTCGCGGGCAAACGACGATGGAATTTGTATCGTTTTAGCTCCGGCGATAGATAAATCGGCTTCGAGGTGCAGGCACTGGTTCAGGTCGAGCAGTTGAATGGCCCGGTCGATGCTGCCAATGCGTCGGAGGGCCTCGTCCGATTCGACTTCGAGTCGCAGGTCACGTTGGCGCCGGTCGTAATTTAATTGGGCGGCATCCCGCTGGGCGGCACTCCGCTGGGCGGCATCCCGCTGCTGAGCGGCTTCGGCGCTGTAGACCAGCAGTTCATAAAATTCGAGAATATGCCGAACGTGCTTGCCAATGGTATTACCGGAAAGAACCGGAAGCGGACGGGCGTATTCGGCGTCGGTAAGCTGACCGACTACCTCGGCGAGTTGCATGAGAATGTCGGTACTGGCGGATTTCAGAGACATAAGTGAAAGAGCGAATGAGTGAATGAGTGAATGACCGGGCCGCCGGGCGGTGAAAGAGCAAAGCAGTTAGTCACCCGTTCACTCATGCGCTCCGCTTCGGCGGACCGATTCACTCTTTACTACCGATTGCGTAAACGTGAATCCACTCACGATGGGCAGCCACTGTTGCCGCGTCAGCACCAGGATGACGACACAACTCAGGGCTACGATAACGCCGAGTGCGAACAGATACCCACCGTCGCCCAGGATGTCGATGCCCAGAATGGTCAGGTGAGCACCAATGGCGCCGAGCATTACGCCCAGGCCCAGCACGGCCCCGATCCAACTGGTGCGGGGAAACAGAATGAGGATGGAGGCAATCAGTTCAACGATGCCCGAGCCGATACGGCCCCAGGGTTCAACACCCAGTTTGGCGAAGATGTACACGGACTCCGCCTGCGCGCCGAACTTAAAATACAGTGTCTGTAGGAGAATGATAGCGGCTGCCAGGCGGGCTGCCCAGAGGATATAGATGGTGAGATTGTTCATGATTGACAGGCTGGTTTAACGGGTTTGAGGGTAAATGAGGGTTAAGACTGGGTGAACTTAGTCCAACTGGCATCCGCTTTTTTGTGCAGATTGGTTTCGTCCTTGTTCCACTTGGTCAGTGTGTTGTTGATGAAGGTGTGGTAGAACAGGAACAGCTTGCCGTCTTTGATCTTGAAGGTTTCGGGGTCGATTTCAACTTTCTCGCCGGCGGCACCCATCGCGTAGGCACACCAGCCACCATACTGCGGTTCGTATTTGTCAGGGTTTTCCTGAAATGCCTTCAGATTGGCCGGTGTCGAGAAGCGGTACGTTACGTTTTTGTACGTGAAGGTGTTGGCGGCTGATCCTTTTACGGCTTTGTTCTGGGTGAAATACGCAACGGGATCATACCCCTGAATAGCCAGGCCATTGTCCAGGTTAAACTGTTGTTTGCGGACTGCCGGGTTTGATTGAGCCAGCAGGCTGTTGGCCAGGGTTAGGGTGAAAAACAGAATGATGAGCGTTTTCATAGTACGGTTTGTGTTAACTAGGCTTGTTCTGGAGACGGATTGTGTTGGTAGCTCCTTGTCAACTCAATTGCCAAATACTGTTCCAGCCAGTTCGACTTGTTTAAAAATGCCCTCTACTAACGGCAAAGGGCTAAAATCGAAGTTGGGCGGTGAGTCATTGCCGACTTACGATTTGGGAGGAGTTACGATATTTCGTAACTTTTACGAAATGCCAGAAGGAAACTAATTATTTGTTGGCCAGGCGGTTGTCGGCCAGGCGACAAAAGGGGCTAAATCCGGTCCATACAACCGATATTGGGCATCAAAAGGCCGTATGGACTGGAAATTGCAACCAGACTGGTAGCGAGTGACTACGCCTTCCGAATTTAAATCGTTACCATGAACGAAACCGCTTCAATCCCGTCCAATGTGCTACGTCTGTCGCACTTTACCGTTGAAAATGCGCTGGAGCCGATTCTACTCTTCGACCAGTGCGGACAGGTGAAGCGCGCCAACGCAGCGGCCTGCCGGCAACTTGGCTATGGTCCGGAACAGCTTGGTGGGCTATATTTTAGTGATCTTCATATCGGCTATACGTCGGCACAGTACGCTCAGTTATGGCAGATGCTGAAACTACACCATACCCTGACGCTGGAACTGCCTCAGTTGCGTCAGGATGGTATCACCCGGCAGGCAGAAATCGGGATGAATTTTGTTCAGTTTGAGGAGCGGGAATACCTGTGTTGTTTTGTGCGCGACGTGACAGAGCGTTCGCAACTGGATGATACACTCCGCCGAATCTCGGAAGGAACAGCCGCCGACATTGGCATCGACTTTTTTCAGTCGCTGGTGAAACAACTAACGACTACGCTAAACGTGCAGTTTGCCATGGTCACGGAGTGTACAAACGTTGAGAAAACCCGGGTCCGCACGTTGGCTTTCAGCGTCAACGATACGCTCCACGAAAACATCGAATACGACCTGGCCGGTACCCCCTGCGACATTGTCATGAAAGGTCGTGATTTTTATTACCCCACTGACGTGGCCGAAAATTTCTCCAAAGGTGCCGGGGTTGAGTCCTATCTGGGGGTACCGATCTACGATAAGCTGGGCGAAATTGTGGGGCACCTGTCCGTAAGCGATTCCCGCCCCATGATCGACCACCACAAGTACGTGGGAATCCTGCGGGTGCTGGCGGCTCGGTCGGGGGCTGAAATTGCCCGCAAAGTGGCCGAGGAGCGGCTTCTTCAGATACAGCAACACCTGGAAGCTACCGTTATCGAGCGCACCCGCGAACTGGCCGAGGCCAAGGAGGAAGCGGAAGCCGCCAACCGGGCCAAGAGCGATTTTCTGGCTACGATGAGTCATGAGCTACGTACCCCCCTGAACGGTATTCTGGGCTACACGCAGTTGTTTAAACGCGATGCAACGCTGACTGATAGCCAGCAGAAAGGCGTCAAAGTCATGCACGACTGCGCCGAAAGCTTGCTCTCGCTCATCAACGATGTGCTGGACCTGTCGAAGATTGAAGCCCGACGGATGGAGGTGCTTTCGGAAGTGTTTTACCTCCCCGAACTGCTACATAACATCATTCAGCAGACCCAAATCCGGGCTGAGCAGAAAGGATTGGCGTTTGAGACGTACCTGGCGGCAAACCTGCCAGAGTGGGTGGTTGGCGATGAACGCAAACTACGGCAGGTCTTGCTCAACCTGCTCGGTAATGCCGTCAAGTTCACCCCGTCGGGGTCTATTACGTTCCGGGCTGAGTGGCATCCCGGCGACGACTCAGGGGAAGTGGCCGGTGCGTCTACCATTCGATTTCTGATCGAAGACACGGGGGTTGGTATCGCCAATGATCAGATAGCCAGTATCTTTCAGCCCTTTCAGCAGATTCGTGAATCGAACGATTTTGTCGAAGGGACCGGTCTGGGATTGTCCATAACCGACCAACTGGTCAGGCTTATGAAAGGCGATCTGTACGTGTCGAGTCAGGCGGGCCGGGGGACGCAGTTCCGGCTTTCATTCACTCTGCCCGAAGCGCCAGTTTCGCCGGACAGTCTCCCCGCCGTGCAGCCCGGGCAGTCGATCATCGGCTACGAAGGTTCCCGCAAAACAATTCTGGTAGCCGACGATGGATGGGAAAATTGCTCGATTCTGACGAACCTGCTCCAGCCGCTGGGTTTTGCGATTGTCGAAGCCCGTAATGGGCGCGAGGCCGTTGAAAAAGCCATGCGCTACAAGCCGGATCTGGTGCTGCTGGACCTCGTTATGCCGTATCTGGATGGCTATGGAGCCCTGACTCAGATTCGGACCAACCCAACCACAAAGGCTGCCAAAGTGTTTGCCTTCTCGGCTAAGGTTTTCGAGCAGGACAAGCAGCGAAGCAGACAGGCCGGCTTCGACGATTTTGTGCCGAAGCCCGTCGATCTTGACGCACTGTTGGCCAAGATCAGTACTCATCTGCATCTTACCTGGCAAACGCAGTCCGCGGCCGATGAGCTGACTACCAGCGTGACGGATACCGATGCATCGGCCACGATGATGGCGCAGGTGCCGGAACCGGCTCAGCTCGAAGCGCTGTACGAACTGGCCCGAATGGGCGATATTCAGGCGATCCTGACGCAGCTTAAGGCTCTTGAAAACACCAGTCCGGTCTATCAGCCGTTTGTGGACGATATCCGGCAGGCAGCCAGTGAATTCGATACGCGCAAAATCAAAAAATACCTTCAAGCTTCCCTGAAAACGGTATGAGAACACACCCGACTCATTATACCGATGTTGACGACACTGAGCAAATCGGAACGGATCCATCCAGACCGGGACGTACCATCCTGATTGTGGACGATATGCCTAATAACATCAGTGTGCTGTACGAAGCCCTGACCCGATTTAACTATAAGGTACTGGTGGCCCGCGACGGCAAAAGCGCCATCGAACAGGCTGGTCTGGCCCAGCCCGATCTGATTCTGCTCGATGTAATGATGCCTGGAATGGACGGCTTTGAAACCTGCCGACGGCTCAAGCATCAGGAAGCTACCCGGGCTATTCCGGTGCTGTTTATGACGGCGCTTTCCGAAACCATCGACAAGGTCAACGGCTTCAACATGGGTGCCGTGGACTACATCACCAAACCGTTTCAGTTGCAGGAAGTGATGGCCCGCATCAATACCCATCTGACCCTGCGCCAGCTACAGCGCGAGCTTCAGGATGCAAACACCCGGCTCGAAACCCGCGTTGCCGAACGCACTGCCTCCCTGGCGAAGGCCCTGGCTGAAGTTGAGACGCTGAAAAATCAGCTTCAGGCCGAAAATACGTACCTCCGTGAAGAAATCAGGCAAACGAATAATTTCGAAGAGATTGTCAGTCAGAGTAAAACGTTTGCGAGGGTGCTGCGGCAGGTGGAACAGGTCGCGCCGACCCATACGTCGGTACTGATTCTGGGCGAGTCAGGAACGGGGAAAGAGCTGCTGGCGCGGGCGGTGCACAACCGCAGCGGCCGGAAAAACAAAGCGCTGGTCAAGATCAACTGTGCAGCGCTGCCCGCTACGCTCATTGAAAGCGAACTGTTCGGCCATGAAAAAGGAGCGTTTACGGGGGCAACGGCTCAGAAAGCTGGTCGATTCGAACTGGCCGATGGGGGAACGCTCTTCCTGGACGAAATTGGCGAGATGCCGATTGACTTGCAGGCCAAATTGCTGCGGGTGTTGCAGGAGGGCGAATTTGAGCGGGTAGGTAGTACCAAAACTCTCAAAGTCAACGTACGGTTGATTGCCGCCACCAACCGCGACCTTGAAAAAGAGATCAGCGAAGGGCGCTTTCGGGAAGATTTGTATTATCGACTCAACGTGTTTCCGATTCAGAGTTTACCCTTACGGGAGCGCAAAGAGGATATACCGTTGCTGGTTCGGCATTTCTGCACTAAACACGGCCCCGGAATCGGCCGCCAGATCGACGTAATTCCGCAGGAAGTGATCGACACGCTGATGGACTATCACTGGCCGGGCAATATCCGCGAACTGGAAAATGTAGTTGAGCGTTCGCTGATCATCTCATCGGGCCGGAAACTGGAACTGGGTGACTGGGCGGGCAATGCTTTGCTACGTCGAAAGAATGTGACGCCACAGAAAACAGGCCTGATCACGATGGAAGAAGCTGAGCGCAACCACATCCTCGCGGTGCTGGAACATACGCGCTGGAAGGTAAGTGGCAAAAACGGAGCCGCCGAGATTCTGGGCCTGATTCCCACAACCCTGGATTCGCGCATGAAAAAGCTGGGTATTCAACGGCCGTAAACGGATGCATCAGTTTCCACTCTATTCCATTGGTCACTTTATCAACGAGCCTGATAATCGGACGGAGTTCGAAATTACGCTCTTTGAACACATGGAAGAGCCGGCTGTAGACGACCCCCACAAACACACGTTCTACGAAATCATCTGGATCGATTCGGGCCGAAGCCGCCAGGCAATCGACTACGTCGAGTACGAATTGACGCCTGGGTCGCTGTTTTTTATCTCGCCCGGCCAGCTTCATTTCTTTGAAGACTGGGAGCCGCTTACCGGTGGTAGCCTTCTGTTTACGGAGGACTTTTTCCTGCTGAATTACCAGAACAAGGACACCCTGTTTGAGCTGAGCTTTCTGGATAATTTCTACGCCAATCCTTTGCTAAAACCTGATTCCGGAAACTTCGCCGACATTCGACACACGATCGAACTGCTACGTCGGGAGCATCAGCGAACGGATCGGTCGGTGACCATTGCCCAATCGCTGCTTCATATGCTGCTGGCACAGATTCAGCGGTGCATTGATAGTCAGGAAGGCAAAGAACTATCGAAGAAGTACGTAATTCTGTACAAGAACCTGAAGCATTTGCTCGATCAGCACTTTGCCGAAAACTGGCCGGTCAGTGCTTATGCCGATAAGTTGCATATCACTCAGCACCACCTGAACTTGGTTTGCAAGCAAGTGACCGGGAAAACCGCCGGCGAGATCATTCGGGCGCGAAGTATACTGGAAGCCAAGCGTCTGCTCACGTTTTCTGACCTGACGATTACGGAAGTTGCCACACAGCTTAACTTTCTCGACTCGTCGTACTTCGCCCGCGTGTTCAAGAGCGAAATGGGGGTATCACCGGTCGCGTTCAAGCAGGCAATGGCCGACAAGTACCGGGTGAGTTGATCGTCAAAAATAAGTTGGATTTCGCTGATTGTTTGGTGTGATAGTCGGAGCTAACCACCGATGCTGCCACCTGCTGCGGGTACTGCTAATTGTATAAAATGCGAACCGGCTGTCAGTTTATTCAACTAACAGCCGGTTCGCTTGTATCATACGGCAAAAAAATGAGTTTGACTACATCGATTCGACCGCTTGTCGGCGGTTGATCCAGGTCAGTAGCCGCTCTACCTCCTCAGTATAGAACAGTTCGGTGCCCGCGTTCATAGTGGCCGCTGTTCCGCAGGCAACGCCCAGACGAATGGCGTCGGCCGGAGATCGTCCCTGCGACAGCGCATACACGAGCCCACCTACGAGGCTGTCGCCGGCACCAACGGTACTCATTTTCCGGACGGGGGGAGCCTGTACGTATTCCTGCCCGTCGGCGCTCACCAGCATCGCCCCCCGTGGACCAAGCGATACCGCAACGAGTTCGCACTTGCCAGCCTGAATCAAAGCCGTGGCGGCTTCGCCAATCTGGTCGGGTTCAAGCTGATCCACGCCAAGCAGGGCCGCCAGTTCGCCTACGTTAGGCTTGATGAGAAAAACACCTTCTTCAAGAGCTGCCCGCAGCGGTTCACCGGCTGTGTCGAGGATCATCCGAATGTTGTGAGCTTTGGCAAAGCGGGCAATTTCTGCGTAAAAATCAGTCGGTAAGCCGGGCGGCAGACTCCCACTGACGACGAGGTAGTCGACCATGGCTGGCAGGGTTTCCACACGGGCCAGACAGCAGGCCGCTTCGGCGGGCGTCAATACCGGGCCTGGCGTGCCGAAGCGGAACTGGTTGTTGGTGCTGGTTTCCATTACCACAAACGATTCGCGGGTGATGGATTCAATACCGATGATCTGGTAGGAAATCCCTTCTGCTTCAACAAGACCCTCCAGGGTCAGACCGGTGGTGCCACCGGCCGTAAACAGTGCGAGCGACTGACCACCCAGGCGGTGAATGGCTTTTGATACATTAATGCCACCACCACCGGCATCGTAGCGCGGCTGCGAGCAATGCAGCTTGTGTTCGGGAATCAGCCGATCGAGGGTCATGCTGATATCCACGGCTGGGTTGAGTGTGAGCGTAACGATCATAGCGGTACGATTTTTCTACTATAAAGATAGATAATTCATCCGCCCTGTGTTATGATTAGCATTAGCTGATTCACTGATGATTGTTAGACCACCTACAGCGGTGTCACCCGCGAACCGCCACTGACGCTTTGCGTGATACGGGGTGATCCTTTGTACCGGACGATACTACCGCCCGATGCCCGGACGTTCAGTTCATCGCTGACGTTTACGTCGGCCGTGCTGCCCCCTGATGCATCAATGGTACAGAAATTCACCCGCAAATCGGCTGCCAGCAGACGACTGCCGCCTGACAACTCATCGGCATTGATACGTTGCGCTGAACCTGAAATACTCGCTTCAGAGCCGCCACTCGCATCAACCGTAATGGCGTCGGTCGTTACCGGTACGCGCAGGTAGCTGCCCCCGCTCAGCGACGCATCGAACCGGTCGGGGCGAAACATATCGTTGCTGGTTACCCGCGAGCCACCTGAGGCTGATACGTAGTTCAGCGTACGCATCGTGATGTAGGCCTGAATATCACTGCCACGCCGATTGTTCAGACGCCGGTCGATGTAAACGCGCAGGGTGTTGTTCCGGACTTCGGTCAGGATGTACGGCTGGTAGCCTTCGCGGGCTTCAATCTCCACCGTTTCGGCGTTGCCGGCCGTAACCGTTACCCGGATGCCACTTTCAATGTCAAGCCCTGTGAAGCTGGATGTATTGCGTACTTCGGTCGTGATCCGGCCCGGCTCCGGCGATATGGTATTGATGTAACAACTGGTGGCAGATAGGAGGATAGTCGAAAACAGGAGCGCCTTCTTTACAACGTTTATAGTACTGTTCATACGATTTGTGTGTTTGATTGATTCTGACCGTATGACAGCGAAACGAGGGCGTACCCCTACGAACGCGAAAAAAAATTAAGCCGTTACCTAAGGAGGGTGGGTTGGCGTCGTCACTAATCAGGTAGTTAGCTCAAAGCCGTTCCGAGTAAAGCTGGAAATCTTCGTCGTCGAAGCAGACGAAGATGATGTCGGTCAGCGACGTGGGCTGCTCCAGAAACGCCCGAACCGTATGGGTCGCTACGTCGGCAGCCAGGCTTTTGGGGTAGCCGTAAACGCCGGTACTGATGTTGGGAAACGCCAGACTGGTCAGTTCGTGTGCGGTGGCAATCTCCAGTGAACGCCGGTAGCAACTGGCCAGCAATTCCGGTTCGCCCGCCGTGCCACCCCGCCAGATTGGTCCCACAGCGTGAATCACGTAGCGAGCGGGCAGGCGATACCCTCGAGTCAGTTTCGCATCGCCGGTGGCACAGCCATTCAGCGTGCGGCATTCGGTCAGCAACTCGGGACCAGCCGCCCGGTGAATAGCCCCATCGACGCCCCCGCCACCCAGTAGACTGGTATTGGCTGCGTTAACAATAGCGTCGACGGCCAGTTTTGTAATGTCCCCGCGTTCGATCCGGAAGGTTACCATGCTCAAAGTTTTATAACCTTCACGGTGCGTTTTTGCTCACCGGCAACCAGCGTGATGTAATACATTCCGGCCGACAAGCTCAATCGGGGCAGTACAAATCCGGCTGGTCCGTTGGGCTGGTAACGGCTGCTCCACACGACCCGCCCACTAGCGTCGGCCAGGGTTGCCTCAACGGCCGAATTAAAGTCAATACCGGACAGTTGAACGGTCAGGCGCTCGGCATCACTGAAGGGGTTTGGATAAAGCAGAAACGCAAAAGACGTATCGCTAAGCATCGACGCCCGCGTAAAATTAGGAATACCATACCCTAACTGATCATCGGGGTTGAGGGATTGGTTACCCGACCGTCGCAGGCTTTCGGTCACCTGCGCGGCTGTCAGTCGGGGATGAGCCTGCCAGAAGCTGGCCGCCAATCCCGCCACGAGAGGAGCTGCGTACGACGTGCCATTGCCCGTAACAACCTGACCGCCCGGGCTGCCGATTACCGTGCCAAGACCCTGGGCCGCCAGGTCGGGTTTAATACGTCCGTCGGCCGATGGACCGAATGAACTGAAGCTGGCCCGTTGTCCTGAGGGGTTAACGGCCGCAATGGCCAAGGCACCGGCGGCATCGGCCGGTGCGGAGATGTAGCGCCAGGCATCGCTGCCTTCGTTGCCTGCTGATACGACCACCACAATGCCCGCTTCGGAGGCCCACTGAGCCGCCCGCGTACTGAGCGCCGTCCGGCCGTTCAGGTCGTCGTAGGAATAGTTCGTTTCGGGATCGTCGAATTGCGTATACCCCAGCGACGAGTTGATGACATCAACCCCGGCGCTGTCGGCGTATTCGGCTCCGAACAGCCAGTTGGCTTCCTCTACGCGACTTTCGCTGAAAACATCCTCCGTCCGCAACAGAATGAAGGAGGCTTTATAGGCGGTGCCGTAGAGCCGATTGTCGGATGTGGCGGCAATGGCCGACAGCACCGACATGCCGTGGTAGTCGTCTTCGTACACGCTCGTTTCGCGGTCGACAAAATCGTAGGTAGCTACAACGCGATTTTCATCGAAGAGGGGCCGCAGAAATGAAACGCGGTTGGCGTTCAGAAAGCCGCCGTCCAGCACCGCAATGAGCATACCTTCGCCGTGGTAACCGCGTTGGTGCATAACATCGACACCGAGCTGGGTGATCTGTGCGCGGGAACTGCCGTAGTTCAGTGTATCGAGTTCGCCGAGTTTTGTCGTACGTTTGCTACGTACCGCAACAGTTCGGCTGCGGACGGCACCCACCCGGGCGTTGTTCAGGGGGCGGTCGAATTCGAGTCCTTTGACGAACGGCAACCGCTGAATGGCGGCAATCGTCGGCTCCGTGGCTTCGACCAGCACCGCATTCAGCCAGCGGGAGGTGAACCAGACCGTAGCACCGGTCTGCCGGATCTGGTCGACGTAGGCGGGCGTTACGGGAAGGTCGCGTTCCTGTACGGCGATGTTCTGACGCTGCCGACGCTGAATAGCCCGGGGCGACAGGAACTGCTCGGGGCGGGTTGTGGAGTAGGGGGTACCTACTTTATCGCGCAACAGCACCAGGTATTTGCGCGCCGTAGTTGGCTGACCGTAGCTGGACAGGTGCGTCAGCAGCAGGACGAGTAAGAACCAGCCCGATTTATTCCGTACCATACGTTTGAATGCGGTAGAATTGTCGAATCCCATAGTCTATCTGATTAAGGCCGATGCAGCCGGGCGACGACGAGCAAAATTGGACCTGAATACGTTCCCGATAAACCAGTCCCACTTGTCGTGCGTATACTTCCAGGCGTTTGTCCTGCGATACAAGCGTTGAGTCGTTTTGCGCCACCATCGTCACCGTTTCGCCGAAACTCACTGGTTGAACGCGGTAAGGCTGGTGACTATTGCGTATTTCGTACTCGTCTCTTCCTGATGCATTATACCGGTTACCATCCCAGCGCAGCCGGTCGCCCAGCGGAAACACCAGCTTAATAAAATCCAGTCCGTTTTCGGTACGTATGGCTTCGTTATTGACCAGGCGGACCGACCAGACCGAGTCGGGTTGCCACGGTTGCTGGGCTGTGCTACGGCGGTAGCGCAGCAGCCGAAACGCGGGCTGACCCGTCGCATCGAAATAACGCTGTCCCACCTGTTCTTTCACCTGATACGTCCGCTCCACGGGGGCACTGGTCAGGCTAAACTGCTGTTCACTGACGTCATAAATTACGAAATGCCCCTCCAGAAGCGGAAAGTACTCCAACTCATCGGAACGCAAAACGGCTTCAGTTGGTCGGCAGGTCAGTAAAGATACCGATAAACAACAAATAATCAGGAGAAGCCAGAACGTAAAACGTCGGGGAACGGTGGGAGTAGGCATTGCCAAAAATAGAGAAAATACCAGGCAGCCCCATTAAATGACGATTAGAGTAGATGTATCCGACCTGCGACCAGAATATCAGACGAAACAGCAAGGAATATACGAACCGGTCAAACCGGTGAGCTATGCTTTCGGGTTATGTTCATATACTAGATAACCTATGAATAACGAAAGTCGCCAGATGCCGGACCGCCCCGTCGTTGATACCCGGCCAACAGCCGTCAGTGTAGCCGAACAATTCCAGAACCAGACGCTACGTCCTGTTCTTAAGCTACTGGATGCTGGTCTGATGACGTACTGGCTGCATCACCTGCCCAAGCGCAAGACGCCTTTCGAGCGCTTTACCAAACCGGAAAAACTGGCGCACATTGAACGGGCCATACGCGACGATACAAAGCTGCGCCTGACCCTGGTCGGGATGGTGCTGGGACAGTTTACGCCGGAAGAGTGGGCAATTTTCACCGCCAACGAATCTGAACTGACCCGGCGGTTGCTGACCCTGCTCATCCAGCGCCTGCAAAGCCATATTGATACGTAAAAGGGGCGGCTTGATACCCGCGCGTAATTGTCAAACATTATGGGATTGCTCCAGAACGCTGCGCCAGCAGTTGCTGACCGAAGCCAACACCTCGTTAAGGGATCGATAATCGGCGGGTTTGGTCAGAAAAGCGTCGGCACCCAGCGCGTAACTCCGGGTCCGGTCATCGGGGTGGTCGGAGGTGGTCAGAATCACGACCGGGATGGTTGCCCATTCAGGATTTGCTTTGAGCATCCGCAGCGTTTCGAACCCATTGAGCAAAGGCATGTTTAAATCCAGCAGAACAAGTGTCGGCAATGGGGCGGCCGGGTGGGTGACCAGGTAATTGATCAGGGCGTGGCCATCGCTAAAGACGGAGAAGTCGCAGTTGGCTTCAGGGTGTAGCGCCCGCTGAGCCAGATAGCAGTCATCTTCGTCATCGTCAACCAGATAGATAATTTGCTTCATTGATGTACAAGAACGGATTGAATACGACGACAAATATAAATACTGGAATGTTCTGTTGATTATATAGGAATAGTTGCGTATCAATTTCTAATGTTTCATTAATCATTGATTAGAGACAAATACCTGACAAAAGTTTAGTTACTGCCAGAAAAATCAGGTGAATTTTATCGGTTCGCTCCGCTCATCAGGTAGTTTTGCCGCTCAAGTACTATGTTATACAAAGTACTGGTTATTGCCCATACCTTTGGTACATCAAACGGGACGAACCCGACAATATTCCGAACAGTAAACCTAATCAGATCGACCATGAAAACGCTCATCAAACCCCTGCTCGTTGCTTTTGGCTTAAGTGTACTCTCGCTGTCTGCGACGCAGGCCGAAACAAACCCGATTCGCCGTGCGGCCAAAGCCGCCACCTATAAAACAGGTATCTATCCAACCATCGGAGGCAAATTGCAGATTTCGCTGGATAAGGAGACCATAGGTGCCATTGACGTACAACTGAAGGATGTGAATGGTAAAGTGCTGTTCTTTCAGCACATGGGCAAACGGGAAAAGCAACTTCGCCTTCGCCTGAATCTGAATGAGTTACCGGAAGGGCTCTATCACGTAGAAATTTCGAATGGGGTCAATGTGACAACCCAGACCATTACGGTCGGAGCCAGACAGACTACGGAACCCAGCCGGATTTTAACCCTTGAATAAAGAAGCAGGAAGGCAGGAGAGGAGGAAGGGAGAAAAGAAGAAAGGAAAACGTGCGAAGCTCCTTTCCTCCTTTTCTCCCTTCCTCCTTTTTTATCATTTTAACGTCAGCAGGTAGCCGATCGTGAAGTTGGCGTCGAAGTCGAAAACGAATTGATCGCAGTTGGTACCGTCGGCAATGGCTTTGTAAATGTTCACGCCCGCCTTCGACTTGGCGTTCTCTACTTTGTAGTTCGCCGGGGTGTTCAGCACGGTGTAGCGTTCCTTGCCGTCGCGTACTTCCTTAGCCAGTTCGTAGGGTACACCCCCGATGATGAAGCAGGTTTTGCGGTGATCCTGCGGCACCTGTTTCGCAATGGCTTTGACGTCGTTATACACCGTCTCGTCGCTGGTGCCCTCCTGGAAGTATTTGGAACCATGCGTTTCCAGCGCTTTGGTCGAGCCGCCTTCCTTCCACGAAATCTTCGTGTTTCCCGAGCCGATGTCCACCACGAACGAATTGTCAGCGTAGTCGGCGGGCAGCACCGACCGCAGCGCCAGCGATCCTTCCTGCTCCGGCGTTACGGTATTGACGAAGTAGTTCAGCGACTTCAGGGCTTTGATGATCTTCTGCGTACCGTCGGCTTTGACGGCGCCCGAGCTGACAACAAAGTGAATGTCACGACCACCTACACCGTAGTCGAGCATCTTGCCGATGTAGCTCTTCAGGCCCGACCGGACGTCTTCGTCCGTAGCCATGTTTTCCAGTACCAGGCTGTTGCCGAACTCCGCTTTTTCGAGCTTCCATCGCTTCTCCGGGTCTACCCGGATGATGAACGAGTTGAAGCCACTCGCGCCCAGTTCAACGACGCCTTTCAGCTTGCCGTTCTGGGGCGCTGGAGGGGTATACGAAAACGCACGACTGCCACTACTGGTTGCCGCATCGGACGAACCTGATGAAGACGACGAGCCATTGTCCGACGCTTCCGATTCGTTCGGAGCCGACTCCGGTGCGTCCGACTCATCGGCGCGGGGCATAGTCTCTGATTGCTCCGTTTGGTCAGGAGCCAGTTTCCGAAGGGCCTCGTTACCCCCGAAATAACGAAATGCGAAGAAAAGGCCAGCCAGGATAATGGCCGTCACGAGCAGCCGACCGGCTACGGTTAAGCGTTGCATAGATTTAGAATTAGTGAAAGAGTGAATGAGCGAAAGAGTGAATAGGACCACCGCAGGCGCCAGTCCGAGCGAATTAGCAGCGAAGGAAATACCACTCTTTCACTCTTTTAAGTTATTCCAGTAAGTTCTTGTACCCCGCGTCCTTAGCCGGGTTTGGGCCGGTAACAACGGGTTGGGCGGGCGCATCGAGCTGGATCAGTTTAAACTCGCCCTTGTTATACGCTTCGAGCATGGCCTGGCCCTTGTCGGACATGATGCCGTTCTGAATATCGACCGAATTGATGAAGTCCATCGACAGGTCCATGGCCCGCTTCATCTCGCCGAGTTTCTGGCTCATGTCCTCCTGGATATACTCCATCGATTCATCGAAGTAAAACTTCTTGTCGGGATCGCCTTTGAAGATGCTGATGGCCGTTTTGAGAGCATTTGAGCTTTCTTTGACAATCTTATACTCCGTTTCTTTCAGGCGAACCTTGATCTCGGTTTCTTTGATGATGTAGTCGGCGCTCTGGTTCACCTTCTCCATGAAGGCCAGCACCATCTTGATGTTACGTTGCAGCGGCAGGAGCTTCTCGTTCATCTCCTGCAAACCCGCACCTTCGATGGTAGCCAGTTGGGCCGCTTCCCGCATACCGGGTTTGTCGGTCATGGCGCTGGCTTTGTTGGCTTCGGCGAACTTCTGCTTGATAGCTTCGTTGTTCTCGTTAATCTTCTTATTCAGCTTAACGAGCTGACCGGCCAGCGTATCGATCTGTCCCTGCATCTTCTGCCGTTTCTCCTTCAGATCGTCAATGTAGATCTTCATGATGGCGATGGGGTTCAGTTGAATCACCGTACCCGTAATGCTGCGCATGAGCGACTTGAACAGAAAGAAAACGGCTGTCCGTACGTCGCGGCTGGTGAACAGGAATATCAGAGCGCCGATCGCCCCAAACAGCAGGGCCAGCGTCAGTACGTTCGACGTCATCCGGATCAGAAACTCAAGGACCCGGTTGAAGTACACCAGTCCCAGACCGGCAATTCCGGCCAGGACGATCATACCCAAAATGCCTTCGGGGCGGCTCCAGAACGAACGTTTCTCCAAGTCCGTTTTGCCGCCAATCTGTGAAAAGTCAGGGGTTGCCATAGTTAATCAAAGAGTGAAAGAGCGAATGAGCAAAAGAGTGAATCAGTAAAAGGGTGAATGATTGATTAGTCAGAGTAACCACTCTTTCGCTCATTCACTCTTTCACTCTTTTATTTTAGGTACTGCGCCATTTTGGCGATGTCATTTTTAATCTGGTCGGTGAAATGGGCGAAGGTGGCTTCGTAGTTCTGCTGGTTCTGGTTGATCTTCGCGCTTTGCTCGGCTATTTCGCCACCGATGGCGTTGAGCCGGTCGTTGTTGGCGTTAATCCGCTGCTGAATCTCCAGAATCTGCTTCGCCAGGGCCTCGTTCTCGCTTAGCAGCCGCTTTTCTTCGTTCTGCAAACCGCCTACGCGCTCGCTCAGGGCCGCTTCCACACTCTTGGAAAAGCCCTCGTGGTCTTTGTTAAGGGCTGCCAGATATTGGTTGGCGGTGTTGGTCAGCGTCGATACGTCCGACGAACCACCCAGTGCTTTAAAACTGGCCCAGGCCGCCTGGAACTGCTTGTCTTCGGGCAGACCGATTGCATTCAGCCCGCGCAACGTCTCGCGGAACTCAAAATAATCGGGTCCGGGCGGATTGTTCTTCGCCAGTACGTTGGCAAAGTGCTCGGCAAACTTGGCGTCGATGGAACCGGTCTGCGCTGCCGTCGTGGACTTCGACGGGCTGGCGGAGGTGGTCGGGTTGACGGTCGGCTGCGTACCGGGGGCCGGTCGCGGGGCCGCATTCGTAGCAGGTCCGGCCGGCGATCCAGTAGCTGGAGCCGTGTTGGCGTCTTCGTCTTTGATAAAGAAACTCAGAATTTTACGCCCAATGGATTGATCGGGTTCTGTCATGGTGTCTGTCAGTTGGTGAAAGACAGAACAATGTTACGAGGTTCTGCGAAATCCGCAAGATTCGATTAAGCCGAACGGTTGCGGGACTTGACAAAATGTCGTAGGGCAGGCCGAATTGTAGAGAAGGTTTACGGGCTTTGGTATACAGTTTACGGCTTTCGGTGTGTCGTTTTCAGGGGTAAACGCGGAGCAACTGGCCAACCCAATCAGCGCAACGTATACCGAAAACCGTGAACCGGTTGCTGAAAACTGATTAACTGGTAACGCCCGGTTTCAGCCAATTTTTCATCCGCTCCCGAAACTTCTCCACTTTGGGCTGGGAGATCGTCCGGACGTACAGCTCGTCGGGGTGGTCGTAGTAGTATCCCTGATGGTACACCTCCGCCGGATAGAAGGCTTTGAATGGTACAACCTGCGTTACAATGGGCCGACTGTACCTGCCCGACTCGTTTTCTCGCCGAATGGCCGCGTCAATGGCCGCTTTCTCTTCGGGAGTCCGGTAAAAGGCGATGGAGCGGTATTGAGTACCGACATCCGGTCCCTGCCGGTTGAGCGAGGTAGCGTCGTGACCAACGAAGAACGCTTTGAGCAGCGTATCGTACGGAATTACGTTCGGGTCGTAATAAACCTGGATCGATTCGGCGTGGCCGGTCTGGTCGGTCCCCACCTGCTCGTATGTGGGGTTTTCTATGTCGCCACCGGCATAGCCCGACACTACCTCCCGTACGCCCCGGAGCGATTCGAACTGAGCTTCGGTGCACCAGAAGCACCCGGCCGCAAATGTAGCAACGGCCTCGCGGGGCTGGAGCGTGGGTAATTTGCCAGGACTGGTATCTTTTTCGGCCGATGCATTGCCGGCCGGTCGCTGCTGGCAACTGGTCGCCAATAAGCTGGTCAACAGCAGTAGGTACGAAGCAAAACGGTTGATAAACATAATTCCGGAGGGTTTTTATGATAAAACACATATCGGGTGGAGTAGGTTGCCTGCGGTAGCCATCCCATTTCCTAATTTTTATACCCATTGGCTTTGATACGGACGGAACAGGTAAACAATTAGTCTGTAGAATTTATATGGTATTGATAAATGAATGATTGTAAACTGCTCAACACGTATGAAAACCTTTGTCAAGCCTTTGTTTGCTTTGCTGGTCAGTTCGGCCGTTGTGTTCAGTTGTAACGACGATACGGAAGACGATTCGCCGATTCCCGGAATAACCCTGACGCCCGTTGCTACGTCACGGGTGCAGTGGACCGGCGTGGCCGTATCGCGGGAAGGCCGCGTATTTGCCAATTTCCCCCGCATGGAAACCGACACTATTCCGTATTCGGTAGCGGTCGTTAGTGGTGAGCAGGCAACGCCGTTTCCGAATGCCGACTGGAACCGCTGGGACATGACGCTGCCACCCCAGGACCATTTTGTCTGCGTCCAGAGTGTCTACATTGATGAGCAGAACAACCTCTGGGTGCTGGATGCGGCCTCGCCGTCGATGCGGGGTGTGGTGCGGGGCGGTCCCAAGCTGCTCAAGTTCAACCCAAACACCGGTGCGCTGATTCAACGGGTGGATCTGTCGAACGAGATGATCGTGTACCCGTCGAGCTACCTGAACGACGTACGGGTTGATACGCAACGCAACTACGCCTACATCACCGACTCAAATCAGGGGGCTATCATCGTGGTGAACCTGGCAAACGGCAGTGCCCGGCGCGTTCTCGGTCGCAGTCCACTGACCAAGTCCGAAAACCTGATCATTCGGGCGGAGGGGCGCGAATGGCGTAACCCCAGTGGCAAGCTGCCCCAGATAGACTCGGATGGCCTGGCCCTGACCCCTCAGCGGGACTACATCTATTTCCACGCCCTGACGGCCCGGAGCTTGTATCGGGTACCCACGGCGGCCCTACAGGATGCGTCCCTGAACGATAACCAACTGGCGCAGCAGGTCGAAAAAGTCGGTGAAACGGACCCCGTCGACGGGATGCTGTTCGATCCGCAGGGAAATCTATACCTGACCTATATCCAGCAGAATGCCGTGCAGCGCCTGACTCCGGGTGGTGGTGAGGTTCGGGACCGGCTTCAGCGCGTGGTGCAGGATCAGCAACTGAAGTGGCCCGACAGCTTTTCCTACGGCCCCGACAGTTCTATTTACGTAACGACCTCGCAACTGCACATTCCGCGTCAGGAACGGACGGAGCCGTACCGGATTTTTAAGTTCAGGGTTCAATAAAGTTGGAGTAGGGCAGTAAGTCGGTACGTGCTTATTTTTGTAGCGACGTACCGACTTACCGACCGAATCATGTCCTTAACGACCTTAGGTCTTGAACTCCCGACTGACCCGCGCTGGGTCAATATTGCCGAAATGAACATCGGTGAAATCCTGATCGATCATGCCTATTGCGAGCAGAAAGCGGCTTCGTCCTGCATTTCGCTCATCGTGCAGTATCCCGACAAGCAGGAACTGGTCGAAGTGCTGACGCCGGTTGTGGCCGAAGAGTGGGGGCATTTTCAGCGCGTGCTGAAGGAGCTTCGAAAGCGTAATATTCCGCTGGGTCGACAGCGAAAGGATTTATACGTAAACGAATTGCAGCGGCACATTCGCCCGTCCAGCGACTTCGACCAGAATCTGATGGACAAGCTGCTGCTCAACGCCCTGATTGAAGCCCGGAGCTGCGAACGCTTCAAACTCCTGTCTGAACACATCGCCGACGAAAGCCTCCGTAAATTCTACCGCGAACTGATGATCTCCGAGGCCGGGCATTACCGCAATTTCATCGAACTGGCCGAGACCTACGTACCAGCCGATCGGGTACGGCGTCGCTGGAAGGAAATTCTGGACATCGAAGCCAGTATCATGCAGCATCTGGACGTACGGGGCGACCGGATGCACTGACGGTTTACCGAACCGGGTGAAAGACCAGTTCTTCAATGCCCGTCAGTTCATACGCCCAGCTATCCGTGTCCTCGTCGTTGTCGACAAGCCGGAACACGGCCGTTACGTTGGTCCGCAGCGGAATCCGGCAGATGGCCAGGGGCGCATCAAGCCAACGGGCTTTCTCCTGCATCCGGGCGACGATTTCCTCCGGCGCGGTATCGCACCAGGCTGGTATGATCGTATCAATGGTCGATTTATTCGTGACGGTGATCTGATTCGTGTAGGCAGGCTTACCCATATGATCTAAAACAGGAGAATACGGGGCGCTAAGATACAAGTTACACTATAAATCCTCTGAATCGGACCTGCTGAACAGCGCACCTGCTTAACTCGCATGGGGATAAAATCAAGTTCTGATGCGCTAAAATCCGACGAGCATTAAAAACCTGTTAAAGGCCGCTTAAAACAAAATTAGAAATTGATAATCAGTGGCTAATAATTTGGTTGTCACTAAATTGCCGTTTAAGTTTGACTGTACTTTTAGACGTACAAAAGGTCGGTTAATTTCATAAGCCTGCGGGCACAGTAAAAGCACCGCCGGCTGCTAATTGAAAAACGGATTGTATACCAACACTCATCCTAACAACTTTCCACATCTAAGCGAATAATCTACGTGCAGCACTTACGATTGAATTCATTAATCAGAAAAGGGCTTGTTAAACCTAAACATAGCCAGCCTGGATTTCTGTCCGGAAAGCAGCAAGTGGTCTCATTATGGAACGCCTTTTTGCTGTGGTTGCTGCCGGCCGAAGATAAGGATAGGAAGTGGAACGAATGGGATTACTGGAACGACCGGTTTTAATCTCAGACGCATACGCCTGCTTCAGCTCTACACTATTTTGTCAATACATTGCTGAGAAACGATTGATGATGGTGCGTTTCGAACCATCTACCAACAAAAAAGCCACTCTTCAACCGGAGAGTGGCTTTTCAGTTGCACTTTCTTAACCCATGCGATAGCGGCTAAAACTGCTTTAGGTACGACAGTTTGCCGATGATGTGCTGTTCCTGCTGACGGTCACGTTCCCGAATCGAACCGGCGTAGCTGCCGTGGTTATACACGATGTAGAGAAACGACAGCGGTCGAAATTCCCACGACAGCCGAACGTTCCAAACGTTGCGGTCAGTGAAGGTGTTCCGCTGATAAAAGCTGATGAGTTGCAGCCGTGGGTTGACGGCCAGTCGGCTTTCGACGCTATAGAGCTGTACTGACTCCGAAAACCGGTCCTGCCCGACATTTTTAAACTGATTCACTTCGGCGATGAAGCCCAGCGCTACGTGCGGCACGGGCGCGACGGTTAGCGAACCGCGGAGGTAGTTGAGTCGACCGTCGTAGTAGCGGCCGGTCTCGGCATTGAGTTGATACGATACTTTCCGGGAGGCATCGCTGCCTATCAATACGTTATAGCGCACGTACCGATAGTTGCCTGTGGCGATGTTGAGTCCCAGTGGCCGAAAGTCACCGTCGTCCAGGCGCTGAAATGTTGGATTTACAAACAGCCCGAACATACCGCCACTTTGCAGGGTCAGCCAGATGGGGTTTGTGTTGAACTGCACTTCCTGCAGGTAGCCGGTCGAGGCTTTGTGGTACATTTCGGCAAATACGCCCGGCTCAAAGCTACGGACTCGCCTGGGCAGCCAGCTTCCGCGTTCGACCAGAAAAAAACCCGTTGCGGTCGAAATAACGTCGGAGCGGGATACAAAGCCCATTTCCGGGTTGAAACCTTTGGTGACAATGGTTTGCGTCAGCCACGAAACCAGTTGGTTGGACCGGTAGAAAAACTGACTATACCCCGCCAGGCCCCGGTCGCGGCCACCTGACGAAAGCGAACCGATGGCCATGACGTTGTAAGCAAGCGAGGGTGTGAGCCGGAAAAAACCGTCGAGGGCGATAAGGCCGTTCTGGTAGCCGCCCGTACTATCGAACCGGTGCGCGTTTTTAAGCGTAAATAGGGCTCCGATCCGGTTTTGGCGGCCAATGTTTTCGGAGTATCGCCCGACTGCAAAATCGGTGGCGGGGCTGAACGACGTACCACGCTGCCGGATGAACATGCCCCCGTAGTTGCGCTTCAGCGACCGGTACACCAGCCGGGCTCCGGCATCAATCGGTACAGGCTGGCTGGTGCCGTCCGGGAGTTGGGCCAGGCCAATGGACCGGCTGAAAAACGGCCGGATAATCATGGAACCGCCTTCCAGCCCACCGATGGACGTCAGGCCCGGACCGAACAGGCTGGCGTTCTCCAGAAAAAACTGTCGGCGCTCCGGGAAAAACACCGAGAATCGAGTCAGGTTGTTCACCTGCCGGTCTACATCGGCCTGGGCGAAGTCTGTATTGAAGGTCAGGTCCAGCACCGTATTTGGGTTAATAGCCCATTTCACGTCGCCACCCAATTTGACCCGGACGTCGCGGCTGTTGCCGATTTCAGTACCCCGGTACGTATCGTCCGAGAGCAATAGATACGGCTGAATACGGATGTTGGGCGATGGGGGTGGGGGCTTGATGCCCGTCAGCAGACCGGCGTATTCCATCCGGTATGATGTGAAGGCCCGGGGGTGGGGCGACCACGCCGACAGTTCGTTGGCCGAACGCCGGTTGCGGAAAAAGTTAATGCCCCACGACTGGCCGGCGCTGTCGGCGCGGCTGTAGCGGAGTGTCTGCCAGGGAATGGCGATTTCGGCGACCCAGCCCGAATCCGTCCGGGTGGTCCGCACGCGCCAGAGACCATCCCAATCCTGGTCGTAAAGCTGGTCGTCGAACGTAAGCAGATCGCGCTGGGTGCCATAGGCGTTGGTCACGAACGACATGGCATTGCGCCGGTCGTTGAAGCCGTCGATCGCAACGCCGAAGAAATCATGAGCAACCGGCGCAAAATCGCGTCTGAAGTTCGGAGAACGTAGCGCTTTCCGGCCCGATGAGTCATGGTTGAAAGCCGCTATGTATAGAAATTGTCGGTTGTAGAGTATCCGCACGTCGGTGTCGGACCCGAGCCGCTGTCCCTGAAACGGCTCGACCTGAAAGAAGTTGCGCGTTGGTTGAGCCGACTGCCATTCTGCTTCGCTGAGGGAGCCGTCGATTTTCAGGTTGTTACTGATCTCGGTAGCCGAAATGACCTTACGCACCGACGATGGCGCGAAAATGGTGGCCGTTCCACCGGTCGATGGCTGGGCAGGAGCGGTTACGGTTGTTGAAACGCCCGGGGTTGGATTGGAAGTAGTTGGGCTTTGTATCTGAAGGGTATCGGACACCAACGGGGTAAATGGACCAGGACTTGGCTGAGCCTGGGTAAACGTAAAAAGACAAGAGGAAGCTAGCAGTAAAACAAACCGCATACAGGACAAGCGTTTGCCCAAAACTATAGCGTACTACGCACGGGCAATCCGAAATTTAGCTCAGCGGTAATCCAACTGGATGAAAGGGAGAGGGCAAAAAAAACGGGCGTGTTTCCGGACGCGCTAAGCTTATAGGATAGAACTGCATGGGTTACATTAGCGATTAGTTAACATACGTGGGTTCGTACATTAATTTTGTTTTACTCATCGCATATTGGTATCTGGGCTGAGTAGGCCGACGTAAATCGTGTGGACTTCCTGTAAGTAGTGATAGGATAAGCCCAAGTGGTACGTATCGCAAATCTGTTTGACAATGGCCAGACCTAAACCGAATGAATCATGGCTGCCAGCTTCTTTCTTGAAGCGATCAAACAGAGTTGCCGGATCGCTTGTCAGTGCTGGTCCGGTATTTGACAAACTCAGTTGATTCCCCGAGGAGCGTACCTGAATATAACCTTTTTGCCGATTGTGCCGAATTGCGTTGCTCACCAAGTTGGTCAGCAGGCTATCAGCCAAAGAAGGCGGCAATCGCACCTTGAACGCATCGCCCGGTATTATTTTAACCACAATCTGTTTGTGAAGCAGTACCTCCTCCATATCCGCGAGTCGTTGAATCAGCTCGGCGGTTAAATCAACGTGCTGGACGTCGTCGAACTGACCATTTTCAATTTTAGCCAGCAGCAGCAACCCCTGATTTAGCCGCGACATCCGCCGGGAGGCCTGGTAAATGCTCTCGATCCAGTTCGTCTGTGTTTTGGTCAACTGCTCCGACTGAATGAGCTGCTCGACCCTCGCGTTGATGAGCGCCAAAGGAGTCTGCATCTCGTGGGATGCATTCTCGGTAAACTCTTTTAAGCTCCGATAATCCTGTTGCATTTTGCCGGCCATTTTCTGCATCACTTCGTTCAGTTCGCTAAATTCGGTAATGGCTGATGGTTGCAGGTATAGCGGGGTACTGCTGCGGAGGTCGAACCGCTTCAGCCGCGACAAAGTATCGTAAAACGGCAACCAGAGCCGACCCGACAGTCGGCTTTGAAACCAGAATGTACCGAGTAAAAGCAGGCCCAGGAATAAAACCATCGTGATCGTGATCACTTCAATGAGCCGATACGTCTGAATCAGTGATTTTCGGATTTCAACCCGGTGCATCACTCCCCGAATCGGCGCATAGAAAGTGAGCTGTCGAAACGGTATTAGCTCATCGTCGTACCGATTACGAATAAGCGTATCAGTGAACGCTTCCGGCCGGGCGGTTTGCGCGGGTACTGGCATTACCTCTATTTTGTTTTCTACGAAATAGGGACTACTTGACCAGGCATTGTGCGAACGCACGTAAGCCTCAAAGTCTCGCTTTTCAACGTTAAGTCGGCTCTCTACTTCGTCGTAAATTAAAAACCGAATGATCTGGTAAAATGCTACGGCCGTCAGAAGGTAGATGACCAGCGAAAATGCCAGATAGATTCGATTGGTTTGGCTGAGCAGTTTCAAGGTAAACCGAATTTATAACCTATGCCGTAGATGGAACGTATATAGTCGCCGGAGCCTTTTTCAAGTAATTTCCGACGCAGGTTTTTAATGTGCGAATACACCATGTCCAATGAATCTGCGGAGTCGATATTGTCGCCCCAGAGGTGTTCAGCAATTGACACTTTAGTCAGAGCGACGTCTGCATTAGACAGAAAATACAGTAGCAGATCATACTCCTTACGCGAAAGCGTGGTATGCTGGCCACTGACATACACATTACGTGACTGCGGAACGACCGTAATCTCCTGGAATCGAATCTCCGTATGGCCGCCAAACTGACGCCGACGAAGCAGGGACTTCACCCGGGCGTTCAGTTCCGATAAGTGGAAGGGTTTTGTCAGGTAATCGTCAGAGCCTATTTCAAGACCTTTCAATTTATCCTCCAGCGCGTTACGGGCCGAAATGATGATAATGCCAGTTGTTGCCGAAAATTGCTTTAGCGACTGAATCAACTGAAAACCGTCCCCATCGGGCAACGTTAAATCAACAATGATGCAATCGTAATTATATAGGTAAATGCGTTCATCGGCCTCTCGGAACGTAGAGGCTGTTTCACAAACATAGCCTTCCTTACTCATGTAATCGGTAATGCTTTCCGCCAGCCCCTGTTCATCTTCTACGACCAATACTTTCATGGTGTCACCGTCTAAGGAATAAACGAAGGTACCTGCCAATTCTGGAAAGATTTGGGAATATGCAACACCACCTACCCTTTGTGGAACTTATGAAGGCTATTCGAAAGGCGCAATGACTGCCTACTATTCTTACCTTATTAAGCCATTTCCCTGACCTTTGTTGGTATTGGCCACTAGCCAATTTTAAGCTTATCAAGCGTTCGTCGGTCGGGAGCTCCGGCAAACAGCTTATCGATCACCGCCTGAAAAACAGGATCAGCACCGGGCACCTGACTAAACAGAGTCATACAAGAACGTAATTTCAAATCGTCAGGCGTTCCCATGATCTGAGTCGCAGTTTTGCCGTCGATCTGTAGCAAGGTGCGGGTAATCTCAATTAGTCTGCTACCCAGAACCGGGTGATTAAGATAAGCCGTTGCCTCGTTCAAATCTCGTATGGAGTAGTATTTCGCCATTTCACTAAAACCCAACCCGGCTATTTGTGGAAAGATATACCATATCCAATGACTTTGTTTTCTTCCATTCTTCATTTCGGCTAGTGCTGTGGTATAGTCATTGGCCTGGGCTTCCAAAAATCGCTTTAGTGTATCGTCAGTGTTCATGGGGTGTGTTGAAACATATTAGTGCAGAAAATGGGTGGTCAATTATGCCTTAAATCCTCTTTCAGTTTATATCTAGTACATTAAAAGCAGTCAATTGTTCTGGCAATGCCTTCTTTTCCCAAATGTTTCCAGAATTGAGTTCGTGTTTTGCAGCCGTATCCGTGAGTTAGATAAAGCACGGGTACGCTGTCTGGGATGAAGCACTTACGATACGTACATACCGTACGAATGAAATCAACCACTAGCCTGCTCCTTGTCGGGATGAGTCTGCTGTCAGGAGCCTCCGCACAGACGTTGACGCTGAATCAGGTGATCGACCAAAGTGTACGGCAATATCCGTTTCTGCGCGCCAAGCAAGCTGAAGTAAGCAGCGCCCAACGGCGACTTCAGGCCACCCGAACGGAGCTGTTACCGTCAATGATCCTTCAGGATCAGTACACCTATGCTACGAGCAACAGCCTGAACAGTTCGTTCTTTCCAAACGAAGGCACGAGCATTTCGACATCAGGAGGGGTTCGGCCGGTAGCTATTTCGCAAGCCAGTTTTGGCAGCTACACCAGTGCTACCATCGAGTGGCGAGCCATTACGTTCGGCCGGGTAAGAGCTAACATTGGGGCGGCCAAAGCCGAGCTCCAGCGTAGTGAAGCCGATTATGAAAACGAGATTTTTCAGCATCAGGTCCGCACGATTGACGCTTATCTGCTTTTGCTGATCAATCAGAAACTGGTGCAGATTCAGCGTAGTAATCTGGAACGGGCCGAAACCTTTAAGCGCGTCGTTGATTCGGGTGTCCGGTCAGGTATGCGGGCGGGTGTCGATAGTGCGCTGGCTACCGCCGAAGCGGTTCGGGCGCGGCTGCTACTGCTGGAAAGCCAGCAAAACGAACAGGTGCAGCGGCTACGGCTTTCTGAACTGGTGGGCCAGCTTCAGAACAACATGCAGGTTGATAGCATGCGCTTTTACACCTCGCTACCCACTAGTTCTTTCCTATCCGATTCGCTATCGCCCAAAAACCCAACGTTACGTCTGTTTCAGTCACAGATCAACCTGTCGGCCGCCCGGAGTCTGGCGACTCAACGATCTGGTATGCCCATGATTTCGTTGGTTGGCGCGGGTAACGCTCGTGGTTCTGGATTCGCAAATCAGGGTGACGTTTTTCAGACGAATCAATTGAACGGCCTCGGCTATCAGGTGGGTAACTACCTGTTCGGCGTTGTTGCCCGCTGGAACTTAACGAACCTGTTACGAGCCCATCAGGACTACAGTGCCGATCAGTATCTGGTCGAACGGTCGCGGCAATTGTTCAACACGCAGCGCCTGCAAATCACCCGACAATATCAGGAAGCCGAAACGCAGTATCAGGTCGCGCTGGAACAAGCCCGGCAGGCCCCCGTTCAGTTGCGGGCCGCCCGCCAAGCCTACAACCAGGCCAGGTACCGCTATGAGAATGGCTTAACCGACCTGCCTACCTTGCTGCAAAGCGTCGTGACGCTCAACCGCGCCGAAGTAGACGGGTACGTAGCGACCAGCAACGTGTGGCGTTACCTGCTGCTAAAAGCGGCCGCAGAAGGTGACTTGTCTTTATTTATGAATCAAGTAAAATAGCGTGCAAGACTTCGACTTAGAGCGGGTTGCTGTTTATGCTCTAACAACTGAAGACCTTCAGGCCAAATTCCAAAACGTTATGCAACAAATCATTCGTTCTGCCTTACGAAAACCCATTTCGGTTGTCGTTGGCGTTGTGGCCATCCTGTTTTTTTCGGTGATGTCGCTGTTCACGATTCCGGTCGACATTTTCCCGAACCTTGACTTACCAACAATCTACGTTGTGCAGCCTTACGGCGGTATGGCTCCCGATCAGATGGACGGTTTTATCGCTACCCGCTATCAGGATCACTTCCTGTACGTATCGGGGATTCGTGACATTGATGTGAAAACCATCCAGGGGTTGTCGCTCATTAAGCTACAATTTTATCCGGGCACCGACATGGCGCAGGCGGCTGCCGAAGTAGCCAACAACGTATCCCGCGCAAAGGCGTACATGCCGGAGGGAACGGTGCCGCCCCAGGTCGTCCGGTTTGATGCCAGTTCGGTGCCAGTTGGGCAGTTGGTGTTTGAAAGCCCAACCCGTTCGTTGAACGAAATCCAGGATTATGCTTCGTCGCGGGTGCGGCCAATGTTCTCGCGCATTGAAGGGGTATCCAGCCCTCCGCCTTTCGGAGGGAACCAGCGCACCATCGTTGTTCGGGTTAATCCGCAACTTGTACGGAGCTATCAGCTGACTCCGGAAGAAGTTATCAAGGCGATTGTCACGAACAACCAACCCTCACCAGCAGGTAACATTCGCATTGGCGAAAAGACCCTAATGACGCCGGTGAACTCGCTCGTGAAGAAACCGGAAGACTTCCTCAACATTCCCATCCGCGTTGGTTCCGGGCCAACCGTGTTCGTGCGTGATGTTGGTACCGTGGAAGATGCTGCCGACGTAACCGTGAGTTATGCCCTCGTCAACGGTCGCCGGGCGGTTTATATACCGGTGGTCAAGAAGTCAGATGCGTCGACGCTGGACGTGGTAAACAACATTCGGAAGGCCATGCCCGAACTGCAAAACGCTGTACCGGAAGACGTAAAAATTTCGTACGAGTTTGACCAGTCGGTCTACGTAACCAACTCGCTCAAAAGCTTAGTAACAGAAGGTATTCTGGGCGCTGTGTTGACCGGCTTGATGGTGCTGCTCTTCCTCCGCGATTGGCGTAGTGTAATCATTGTGGTGTTGACGATCCCGATTTCTATTCTCTCGGCAGTGATTCTGCTCAATTTGTTTGGGCAAACGATCAACATTATGACTCTCTCAGGGCTGGCGCTGGCGATTGGTATTCTCGTTGACCAGGCGACGGTGACGATTGAGAATATCCACCAGCACCTGGAAATGGGCCGGGGCACGTCAGCCAAACCGAAGCCCGTCGCCATCTGGGATGCCTGTAAGGAGATTGTCTTCCCTGAATTCCTGATTCTACTGGCGATTCTGGCCGTGTTTGCCCCCGCCTTTGTGATGAGCGGAGTGCCTCGTTCGATGTTCCTGCCTCTGTCGCTGTCTGTAGGCTTTGCCATGATCGCGTCATTCCTGCTATCCCAGACGTTCGTGCCGGTATTGGCTAACTGGCTGCTCAAAAGCCATATTGAACACGAAGCGCCAACCTTAGCCCTTGACAATCAGGAACGGCATATGATCGAGGATGCAGCTGCTCATCCAGCCGCAAATGCTAAAGGTTTTGAAAAGTTTAAACAGCGGTATTCAGCTACGCTCGAAAACGTGCTGAACCGTCGCGGCTTGGTGGTTGGTGGCTATTTGGTCGGTAGCCTTGCGATTATCGTGCTCTGCTTTATGTTCATCGGCACGGATATTCTACCGCATGGTAACAGCCATCAGTTCCAGATGCGCTTACGCATTCCCGACGGAACGCGGGTTGAACGGACCGAAATGGCTACACTTAAAGTGCTGGACATCATCAAAGAATCCGTAGGTGCCGACAACGTAGAGATTTCATCGGCTTATGTCGGCACGGTGCCTTCCAGCTATGGTACATCCAACATCTTCGTGTTCAACAGCGGTCCTCACGAGGCTGTATTGCAAGTGTCGCTAAATGAAGCTCATTCTGTTAGCATGGATGACCTCAAGGAAGAACTTCGAACGCGTATCGCCAAGGCTTTACCAACTGCCAGCATTTCGTTTGAACCCATTGAGCTGACCGAAAAAATCATGAGTCAGGGCGCGTCAACGCCAATTGAAGTAACGGTAGCCGCCAAGGACTTAAACGAAGCCGGACGATTTGCCAACAAGATTCGGGAACGCATGGCTAAGATCGACTTTCTGCGGGATGTCCAGGTCGCTCAGCCCCTATCGTATCCCGTTCTAAATGTAACGATGAACCGCGAACGGGCCGGTCAACTCGGCGTTACGTCTACTCAGGTAGCCCGTTCTTTGGTAGCTGCTACATCGTCAAGCCGGTTCACGGACAAAAACCTTTGGCTCGACGAGTCAAAAGGGTTAGCGTATCAGGTACAGGTGCAGATTCCAGAATACCAGATGAGCAGCGCTAATGACATTGGCAACATTCCGCTCAAGAGTGGTGAAATGCACCCGCTGCTGTCGGACGTAGCCACGTTTTCAGAAGGTAAAGCCCCCGGTGAATATGACCGGGCCGGACCAAACCGATTGGTAACGATTACGGCCAATTTACAGAAAAAAGACCTTGGCTCCGGTCGAAAAGCCGTGGAACAAGCCATCAAAGAAGCGGGCGAGCCTCCTCGTGGTGTACTCGTAGAAATGGGCGGACAAACCAATCTGCTAACTGATACCCTGAGCAGCTTGCAAACGGGTCTGATGGTGGCCATTGTAATTATTTTCTTGTTGCTGGCGGCTAACTATCAGTCCTTCAAACTGTCGTTGGTGATTCTGGCCGCTATTCCGGCGGTGGTAGCTGGAGCATTGCTGATGCTGTTAGCCTGTGGGGCCACCTTGAATTTACAGTCGTACATGGGACTCATCATGTCGGTGGGGGTATCGGTAGCGAATGCTATTCTGATGGTGACTAATGCGGAGAACCTGCGCCTGGAACTCGGCGATACGCGCCGGGCGGTGGTCATGGCAGCCAACAGCCGGATTCGTCCGATTCTGATGACTAGTATCGCCATGATTGCGGGGATGGTGCCAATGGCATCCGGCTTTGGTGAAGGAGGTGACCAGATTGCCCCGCTTGGGCAAGCCGTAATTGGTGGATTGATTGCCTCTACGCTGGCGGCTCTGCTGATTCTACCCTGTGTATTTACGCAGTTCCAGACCAAGGCCGCGCTGCAATCGGTCTCGCTCGACCCCGAAGATCCGGAAAGCAAATTCTATAAAAGCTCAGTCCGAGTGCAAAAACTCAACTAGTTAGCCAGGCATAACCCGCACTTTAAATAGGCAATGCATCAATCTTTTAACATCCGTTACGGTACTCTTTCACACTTTCACTCTTTGAAATTCCTATGAAATCATATTTGAAACTTCTCGGCCCTGCCTCTCTTGCCGTTGGGTTGGCGTCTTGCTCATCGGCTGTGAGCGACGATAAAACGACGAAAAAGGAACCCGAAGTGCAATCGGTAGCCGTTACGACAGTTCAGTCGATGCAGCCGAGCAAACGGGTAACCTTACCCGGAGAATTAAAGCCCTGGAATAGGGTGAACATGTACGCCAAAGTGAAAGGCTACGTCCGTGATATTTCCGTAGATCGCGGAACAGCCGTTCGCAAAGGGCAAGTGTTGGCCCGACTTGAAGCCCCCGAAGTGATTGCCGAGTTGAGTCAGGCGCAAGCGCAACTACAGGCTCAGGAGGCTACCCTGGTTGAGCAAACTACTCGTGCCCGTGCAAGTCGACTAACCTATCAGCGACTGGTGCAAACGGCAAAGATGGAGGGTGCCGTATCACTAAACGAACTGGATCAAGCGCACGCTCGGATGCAGGCAGATAGTGCAACGGTGGCCGTAGCGCGGGGTAGCGTACAGGCGGCCCGATCGAACTATCAGGCAAAAAGTGAACTTCGGCAGTACCTCACCATCACGGCCCCCTTTGATGGTATCGTCATTGAGCGGAACATCAGTCCTGGTGCGCTGGTTGGCGCTGGGGATAGTGGCAAACCACTTTTTGTGCTGGAAGATAGCCGCATACTGCGCCTGACAGTAGCCATTCCCGAAACGTTCGCGAACCAGTTACCGGCTAATAGTTCGATTTCCTTTACAGTTAACGCCATTCCAGAACGTCACTTCAATGCCAAACTAGCACGTTCGGCCGAAAGCTTAGTTGAAGCGAACCGGGCTATGATGGCGGAGTTCGACGTCAATAACGCAAGTCATGAGCTAAAGGCGGGTATGTATGCCGAAGTCACGTTACCGGTCGAGCGCTCAGCCAAAACGCTGTTTGTACCTACTACGTCGGTAGTTAGTTCAAGTGAAAAGATGTTTGTGATCCGTGTGCGCGACAATCGGGCGCAGTGGGTATCCGTACAGAAAGGCAACGTTGTGGACAGTCTGGTCGAAGTATTCGGCGATCTGCAACCGGGTGCAGCCATTGTCCGGACTGCTACTGAAGAAATTCGGGATGGGCAAGCCATTCAGCCCGGGATTCGGTAACTAGTCTTTCACTAAGAACTATCGCTTTCGGCTGACTACATGATTTCTCCGTCAGGAGAAAAAGTGCAGGCTACCTTTGCGAACATAGCTGGTTTAGCTCGATACAGTGATGAGTTTTATTGGCAATCAGTCGTAGAAGATAGGTTGTCTAAATACCTGACTGAACTAGCAGGATTAAGGATAATGCTTTTAAATGTATATAATCTCTAATGTTGTATAAGTGCAATCACGTTAGCTAAATAATCAATTTTTGGTATCAGAGTTGCTTATGACAATGCCTGTATTATGATAGATGGGATAGACACTGGTAGTCGATGAGATTAACTTTGTATGCAGTCTAACGGGATCAAAGGCTTCTCCACAAGCCTTTTGGAACGCGTCAATATCTACTATATCCCTTACCCTTACATCAGCAGAACGCTTCTCAAGTGCTTTGATCAAACTGGCTATCAGTCTGGCGTTGCCTCGATTAGCTTTACAAATAAACAGATCAACACCGCTCTCCAACTGATAATACAAGCCTATCAGTTCATCATTCAAGTTACAACTGCTAAGCTGCTTTGTTTGATTTTTGGCTTCCAGCAAGACCACATAAGCCAGCGTGATAAGTCCCGTTAAAAATAGAAGATGTGTCATTAGGTCTGCTTCTAAGATTCGTTGTAATGCCATGAGCCGTTTGTGTGAATTTATGAATCTGTTATATAGTCCCCTATATGTCATCAAGTCGCCAATGTAACAGAAGCCCCTTATCTTACAAAACTTCGTGTCTAGCAAAACGATTGTTGTTTTGTATGTACCAAGCCTGAAGGAAAGAGCCACGCGAACTGCGTTAGTGATCAATCCATATAAAAAATTTTATATACAATTTGTCCAGATTAGATACTTTGCTCTATATGTACCGGATGTTGAGTTAGCAGCCCAATGCTATCAGAATGTAGTATGTTTTGGAAAGGCAGTTCGGTTTTCCAGCATACAAACTCAACAATAAGGGTTTTGTCCAATGTGAATCAGGTGGGCAATATGCCAGCACGCATATACGCACTGATAGATGGGTGACTTTGGGTTGTTACTTTGATAAGTCGGACTATCGGTGTCTCAATGCATGGTCGGTAACGTAGCGATAACAATTTGTTAACCGTGGCGAAAACACGCCGAAAGCCATTCTGGGTACCTTTGCGGCTGTTTTTAGGTCCTCTTATTAACCAACCGTTATGAAAAAGCTGAATTTCTTCCCCGCCCTTTTGAAGTAAACCGGGTATACCCCGCTCTTCATTTCCATTCACTTCTTTGCAGACTGGTCATGTCCCGAAAACCGGTGACACTAGCATCGTATTGCCCAGATTTTACTTAAATACACCTGATTAGTTATGAAAAAAACAGTACGTACAAAGCTACCCGACTGGCGACTGGCTTTGCGACTGAGTTTGTTACCCGGCGCCATACTCTTCCCGTTGACCGATGGAGCGAGTGCCAATGGCCTGTCGCCGGCATCGACCCTTCGTACAAACGTGCCCAAAGACATCACCGTCCGCGGAACGGTACTGGCCTCCGATAACAAGGAGCCGCTGCCGGGCGTGAGTATCGTCGTCAAGGGTGCTCAGCGGGGTGCCAACACCAACGCCAGAGGTCAGTTTGAACTGACAGTGCCGAACGAAGAAACCATACTGGTATTCAGCTTCGTGGGCTATCTGCCGCAGGAAGTTAAAGTAGGTAACCGGACGCAGTTCGACGTAGTGCTCCAGGCCTATAACAAATCGCTGGAGGAGGTAATCGTAGTGGGTTACGGTACGCAGAAGAAAGAAAACCTGACCGGTGCTGTCGATCAGGTAAGCAGCGAAGTGTTGCAGAACCGCTCACTGCCTAACCTGACGCAGGGCCTGCAGGGCGTAATCCCGAACCTTAACATCGTGCCGGGCGATGGTAAGCCCATTCAGTCACCGGCCTATAACATCCGGGGTACTACGTCAATCGGACAGGGTGGCAATGCGCTGGTGCTGATCGACAACGTAGAGGGTGATCCCAGCCGGTTGAACCCCAACGACATCGCCAGCATCACGGTCCTGAAAGACGCGGCTTCGGCGGCCATCTACGGTGCCCGGGCGGCTTTTGGGGTGGTGCTGATCACCACCAAGAACCCGATCAAGGACAAAACCAGCCTGACGTATTCGCTGAATCACTCGATCAAAAGTCCGACGGAGGTGCCTGATTTTGTATCCGATGGCTACCTGTTCGCCAAGATGTTCAACGAGGGCTGGACGGCCTGGAACGACTACTCGCAGACGCCCCAGAACGTGAACAAAACGGTGAAGTTTTCGCCGGCCTACCTGGCGGAGTTCGAGCGTCGGTCTAAAGACCCGAGCCTGCCGAAAACCGAAGTAAACTCGGCCGGCGAGTACGTCTATTATGAAAACATGGACTGGTACAGGGAGCTGTACAAAAAAAGCCTGACTGCCACCGAACACAACCTGTCGTTCTCGGGAAGCAGCGGCAAGTCCGACTTCTACGTGACCGGTCGTTACTTCGGTCAGGAAGGTTTATTCAAATACAACTCAGACGACTACCGGCTGCTGAACCTGCGGGCTAAGGGCTCGATTCAGGTGTTTCCGTGGCTGAAAATCACCAACAACGCCGACTTCTCTTCGATGAAGTACCATAACCCGCTGAACGTGGGTGAGGGGGGCAGCATCTGGCGGAATATTGCCGACGAAGGCCATACGATGGCCCCGATGTTCAACCCCGATGGTACGCTGACCTACTCGGCCGCCTACACCGTGGGCGATTTCTGGTACGGCAAAAACGGCATCGATATGGACAAGCGGGTGTTTCGAAACACGACCAGCCTGGCTACGCAGTTCTTCAACGACAAGCTCCGGATCAAGAGTGACTTTACGTTCCAGTCGACGGACGACAACGAGGTCAGAACCCGCGTGCCGGTACCGTATAGCCGCAAACCGGGGGTGATTGAGTACGTTGGAGCGAACACAAATGATATCCAGAATATTTACCGCGAGACACAGTACATCGCCACCAACCTCTACGGTGAGTATGAGCCGCGGTTCAGCCAGAACCATTACGTTAAGGTGCTGGCCGGTCTGAACTACGAACAGTCGAATTTCGACCGGCTGCAGGTGCAGCGCAACGGGCTGATCTATGAAAATGCCCAGAACATAAACCTGGCGTTGGGTCAGTCAATTGCGACCGGGGGTGGTAAGGATACATGGGCCATTCTAGGTACGTTCTACCGGCTGAACTACGCCTTCAAGGATCGTTACCTGCTGGAATTCAACGGCCGTTACGATGGCTCGTCGAAATTCCCGGCCAATCAGCGGTTCGCGTTCTTCCCGTCGGTATCGGCCGGCTGGCGCGTATCGGGTGAACCCTTCTGGAAAATCTCCGACCGGCTGATCACCGACCTGAAGTTCCGGGCGTCGTATGGTTCGCTGGGGAACGGTAGCATCGCGTCGTACGTCTTCCAGGAGCAGTTCAACATCTCGCAGTCGGGTCGGATTCTGAACGGCGTTCGGCCGCAGCAGACGGGCCAGCCGAACGTACTGCCCGACGGGCTGACCTGGGAAACGTCAACAACCCGAAACATTGGTTTTGACCTGGCCATGCTGGCCAACCGGCTGACCATTTCGGGCGATGCCTACGTGCGCCAGACGACGGACATGTTCACCGTTGGTATGACCTTGCCCGCCGTGTTTGGTACCGATGTGCCGAAAGGAAACTACGCCGACCTGCGGACGACCGGCTGGGAGGCAACCGTGGCCTGGCAGGATCGGTTCAACGTAGCGACCAAGCCGTTCAACTACAACGTCCGGCTGACGCTGAGTGACTACACGGCCGAGATCACAAAATACAACAACCCCAACCAGCGCCTGTCGGATTACTACGCCGGGCAGAAAGTAGGGGAGATCTGGGGCTACGTAACGGACGGCTTCTTCACGTCGGCGGAGGAAATCAAAAACTCGCCGAAGCAGACGCTGATCAAGGCGTCGACCAGTGGTCAATTGTTGCCGGGCGACATCAAGTTCCGCGACGTGAACGGCGATGGCGTGATCAACAACGGCGACAATACGGTGAGCAACCCCGGCGACCGGATCATCATCGGTAATTCGACACCGCGCTATACGTACAGCGCCATCCTGGGAGCCGACTGGAACAACTTCTTCTTCTCGACCATCTTCCAGGGTGTCGGGAAGCAGGATTGGTGGCCGGGTCAGGAAGCGGCAAACTTCTGGGGGCAGTATAACCGGCCGTATAACAAAATTCCGACGTGGCATCTGGGTAACATCTGGTCGGAGGAGAACCCGAACGCGTATCTGCCCCGCTACCGTGGGTACACCGCCCAGAACGGTTCCGGCGAGCTGGCTCAGGCACAAACCCGCTACCTGCAGAATGCCGCTTATATCCGGTTGAAGAACATCCAGCTTGGCTATAACCTGCCGTCATTGTGGGTTCGCCGGGTGGGTATGAGCACCGCCCGCGTGTTTGTGTCGGGCGAAAACATCTGGACGTGGTCTCCGCTGTATCGCCGTACCCGCGACATTGACATCGAGAATATCGGCAAATCGGATCAGGTCGTAACCGATGGAAACAGTGGTAATGGCTACAACTACCCGATTTTGAAAAGCTTTACGATGGGCCTGTCGGCTACATTTTAACCAGTCAGTTGAGGGGGAGCTGGTGCTGCCGGCTTCCCCACCAATAGCGTATTAAAACAGAAGTAACTCATGAATGCATATAAAGAATGGCTTTTCCTGCTGGGCGCATTGACGCTGGCGGGATGTAACGAACTGGATCAGGTTCCGCAAGCCACCGCTACAAAAACCGCTGTGTTCGGCAGCGAAAAAGGACTGGAGTTGTACGCCAACTCCTTCTACACCATCATTCCCGACGGCAACAGCATCATCCGGTCGGATGAAATGGTCGACTATGCGGCCCGGACGCAGGTGCCTGACTTCCTGCGCGACGGAGCCTATGGCCCCCGGCAAAGCTCCGGTTGGGACTGGCGTCCGCTGCGGAACATCAACTATTTCCTGGAGAACAATACCGATCCGGCCGTTCCGGTGGAGGTTCGGCGGCACTACGGCGCTCTGGCTCGTTTCTTCCGGGCGTGGTTTTATTTTGACAAGGTGAAGCGGTTTGGCGACGTACCCTGGATCAACCGCACGCTGCCCGTTGATGACGAAGCGCTGTACAGTGGCCGTGATCCCCGCGCGGTGGTTATGGACTCCGTGCTGGCCGACCTGAACTACGCCTGCCAGAACATCCGCACCACCAGCGATAACTCGCGGACCCTGATCACGAAGGCGGTCGCCAATGGGTTCAAATCTCGGGTGTGCCTCTTCGAAGGGACATTCCGGAAATACAACACCAGCTATCAGTTAGGTGGCACGGCCAATCAGTGGTTAACCGAAGCCGTCAGCGCAGCCGAGACGGTTATGAAAACCGGCGGCTTCAACCTGAACGAAGCGGGTGGCCCAACGGCCTCGTACCGGCAGTTATTTACCAGTAAAACGCCGGTCAGTACAGAAGTTATGCTGTCGGCGGTGGCGGACCCGGCCCTGGGTGTGTACAACGATGCAAACTGGTGGTGGACCAGTGCTACGTATGGTGCCCGGGTTAGTCTTATCCGCACGTTCGTCAATACGTATCTGACCGTCGACGGTACGCCGTTTACGGCAACGGCGGGCTACCAGACCAAGACCTTTGCGGAGGAAGTGAAGAATCGCGACCGGCGGCTTCAGCAGACCATCCGGATGGGAAACTACCAGCGTGTCAACGGTGGTGCGCTGGAACCGGCTCCTCCCGTGTTCTCCTACACCTACACCGGCTACCAGCCGATCAAGTGGACGCTGGACGATACGTACTTCGACGGTGGTACGCGTAATGATAACTCCATCGCCGTCATGCGCTACGCCGAAGTTTTGCTGAACTACGCCGAAGCGAAGGCCGAACTTCGCACCCTGACCGACGAGGACTGGTCGAAAACCGTGGGTGCGCTCCGGAAGCGGGCAGGCATCACTGGTGGGCTGACGGCCAAACCAACGACGGTCGATCCGTACCTGCAGGCTACCTACTTCCCCGGTATTGCTGATCCGGCGCTGCTGGAAATACGTCGGGAACGGGGGATTGAACTGGTGCTGGAAGGCTTCCGATTCTACGACCTGGTACGCTGGCACCGGGGCGAATTGATGACGCAGACCTGGAACGGTTTCTACGTACCATCGATCGATAAACCCATGGATTTGAACGAAGACGGTAAAAACGACGTGTACTTCTACAATGACAAGCCCGTAACGCCGTCGCTGCCGGGGGTAACCTACATCAACGTAGCGCCAACGGTCAACGGTGTAGCAAACCCGCAGCGGTTGTCGAACGATACGTCCGGCGAACTGACCTGGCTTACCAACATTCCGCGCGTCTGGACGGAGAAGAACTACCTGTACCCGATTCCGGAGGCCGACCGGCAGGTCAACCCCAAGCTTGGTCAGAACCCCGGCTGGTAAATTCTGCGCACAGTCATCTTTAGTCAACGTAACCCACGGCCGGGCTTTGCAACCGCCGTGGGTTATTCGCTTACCATTTTGATCAAATAATCCCTTATGAAACTCTCGGTTCTTTCATTGCTGCTTATTGTATTCATGACCCTGGACGCTTTTGCGCAGAAAACGACACCCATCCGCGTAGCCTCGTACAACATCCGGTTCAACAACCCGAAAGACGGCATCAATGCCTGGCCCAATCGGAAAGAAATGGTCAAAAGCCTGGTTCGTTACCACGGGTTCGACCTGTTTGGTGTGCAGGAAGCGCTGCGGGGTCAGTTGAACGACCTGGCCGAAATGAACGAGTTTGCGTTCCTGGGCAAAGGCCGCGACGACGGCAAGGAAGCCGGTGAGCACTCAGCGATTTTCTACAAAAAAGACCGGTTCAACGTACTCGATTCCGGCGATTTCTGGCTGAGCGAAACGCCCGATAAACCCGGTAAAGGCTGGGACGCCACCTGCTGCAATCGCATCTGCTCCTGGGCGAAATTCAGGGACCGGACCACCAAGAAGGATTTTTACTTTTTCAGCGTACACTTCGATCACCAGGGCGTCGAAGCCCGGCGGCAATCGGGTAAGCTGATGGTGCAGAAAATCAAGGAGATTGCCAAAAACGAACCAGTCATTTGCGTGGGTGACCTGAACTCGACGCCCGATACCGAGCAGGTACAGACCATCCAGACGCTGCTCAATGACTCGTACCGCGTGACGGCCATGCCGCCCTACGGCCCCGTCGGAACGTTCAACGGGTTTAAATTCGAAGCCCCGATGAAGGACCGGATCGATTATATTTTTGTTAGCAAAAACATCGACGTGCTGAAATACGCCGTGCTCACCGATGCAAACGAGCAGCGGTATCCGTCGGATCATCAGCCCGTGGTCGCTACTGTTGTACTTAAGTGATTCCTTCGTAGCTTTCCGGCTATGAATAACCACCTTCTACTCATCGGAGCCGGGCCGGGGTTGAGCCTGGCCATCGCCTACGTGTTCGGGCAGCAGGGCTACCAGGTTTCGCTGGTGGCCCGCCAGGCCGCTACGCTGGATCAACTGGTTCAGGAACTCAGCGAGGCCGGTATTTCAGCCAGCGGCTACCCTACGGATGTAAGCCGGTTTGATCAGTTCCGGCAGACGCTGGAGGATATCGAACGGGAGCAGGGGCCGGCCTCGGTGATGGTGTACAACCCTTCTATTTACCGGCAGGCCAGCGCCCTCGAGGTTGACCCGGAGGTGTTCATGACCGATCAGCGGACCAACTTCGGCGGGCTGCTCGTGGCGGCTCAGGTCGTGGCTCCGCAGATGATCGCTGAAGAGGGGGGGACGATACTCATTACGGGTGGGGGAACCGCCCTGAACCCGGATGCCGATCTGGTCTCACTGTCGGTTGGCAAAGCCGGGATTCGGACGGTGGCCAGGTGTCTGCACGACACGCTGGAGCCGCAGGGCATCCACGTGGCCACGGTCACCATCAACGGGTCGATCGTGGAAGGTACGCACGTATCGCCCTCGCTGATTGCGCCCTGGTACTGGGAACTCCACCAGGAAGCGGCCGGCGAATGGACGTTCGAGCGGGTGTATGAATGAGGCCGGACGTAATAACTTGTGACTCAGTATACCACTGATTTCTTCTGTTTTCGGGTGCCTGATTTCGTATCGAAGGTCGTATCTTTATAGCGCGACATTCGATACGAACCAGTGACATTTCTTCAACAGACGGCTCATCAGCTATTTGAGAAACACGGCCCGAGTATGGACGACGTGTGGGTAATCCTGCCGACGCGCCGGGCCGTTTCTGTTTTTCTGGAGTACCTGGCCAACGAATCGGAGACACCGTTTCTGGCCCCTCACACGCTCGCCGTCGACGATTTTATCACCCGGGCCGCCGGGGTGCAACTGATCGATTCGGTTAGCCTGATCTTTGAACTGTACGACGTATTCCGGGTCATCGACCCGCAGGTTGAGTTTGAACAGTTTATCGGCTGGGCGTCGGTGTTGCTGGCTGATTTTGAACGTATTGACCAGTACCTGATCAACACCAGTCACCTGTTCGAGTACCTGACGGCGGCCAAAGCCATTGAGCGCTGGAATCTTGAGCTGCCTTCGGGGGCTAAACCCCTTACCCAGACGCCCGGTACCAGCCGTTACTTCCGGCTGTTCGAAAACCTCCAAACTGCTTACCATGCTCTGCATACCCGCCTGAACGATCAGGGGCTGGCGTATCGGGGCATGGCGTACCGGCTGCTGGCCGAGAACGTAGAAACCCTGATTCGCGACAATACCGCTTATGAAAAAGTATATTTTGTCGGTTTCAATGCCCTGAGCCGCGCCGAAGAGCACATGATCAGAGTGCTGGTGGATGCCCAGAAAGCCGAACTGTTCTGGGATGTCGATACGTACTACATGGACAATACGGCCCAGGAGGCCGGCGACTTTCTGCGTAAGTACCGCGACAATGGCTGGTTTTTTACCAAAGCCGACCGCGAACGACAGGAAAATAACCTGGCCGGTACTCCGAAAAACATCCGGGTTGTGGGCGTTGCCAACGCCAGCATGCAGGCGAAGGTAGCCGGAAAGATTTATAAGGAGTGGGAGGCTGCGCGGGGCGCGGGGCGTGGAGCATGGGGGGCTGACGAATCGCCCTCTGCCCCAGGCTCCACGCCCCAGGCCCTTAAAACCGCCATCGTGCTGGCCGACGAATCGCTGTTGGTGCCGGTGCTGTACGCCCTGGATGAGAGCGTAACGGATCTGAACGTAACGATGGGGCTGTCGCTGCGGAGTTCGCTGCTGTTTACGTTGATCGATACGTTGTTCGAGATGCAGCGGACCGTGCACGAGTTTCGCGACCGCGACGGTCAGGAACGGCGAATTCCAAAATTTCACCACCGGCACGTTGTCAAAGTCCTGAATCACCCGTTTATCAAACAATACGAACGGATTCGGGAACTGATGACGCCGGAGGAAACTGCGTCTAACGGCGAGACGCGGCCGCCTGAGCCTCTGTTTCAGTGGATATCCAAGACGATTGTGAAGGAACAGCGGGTGTACCTGACCGAGAAGGAAATCCGTGCTCTGGGCAACGACGATCCGCTGATTCGGGTGCTGTTTTCGCGCTGGCCGAACGAGGAGCCGCTACGAGCCATTCAGGCGCTGTATGACCTGATCGAACTCCTTCGCGACGTGTACCGAACCAGCCAGGATGCCATCGAAATCGAGTACCTATACCTGTTTTTCTCCCTGCTGAAGCAACTGGAAACCACGCTCGATACGGTTCAGCAAACAAACCGGAATGGAGGAGAGGGGAGTCCGCCGGTGACGGTACGTAGTTTTCGGCAGTTTCTCTACGAGCTTATTCGCCAGACCAGCATTCCCTTCACGAGCGAGGGGAATAGCCGGCTTCAGGTTATGGGTATGCTCGAAACCCGGGCGCTCGATTTTGAACGGGTCATCATCCTATCGGTCAACGAGGGGATTCTGCCGCAGTCGCGCCGACTGAACTCGCTCATTCCGTTTGACATCAGTCTGGAGATGGGCCTGCCTACCTACCGCGAACAGGAGGCTGTGATGGCCTACCATTTTTACCGCCTGCTGCAACGAGCCGAAGAAGTTGTGCTGCTGCACACCACCTCGCCCGATGCGTACGGCAACAGCAAGGGTGAACCAAGCCGCTTTATTCGCCAGATTGAATATGAACTGGTGCCGAAAGCCAGGGGGCTGATCCGCCTGAGCCGCCCGACCGTTCGGTTCGGCCCGGCCGGTTCGGAACAGATCGCCGACGTATCCGAATTGCATGTACCCAAAACGGATGGCATTCTAACCGACCTGCGAAAGCTGCTGACTGATCCCAAACGGGGCATTTACCCCTCGTACGTCAACCAGTTTGTGAGTTGCTCGATGCGGTTCTATTTCAGCCGGATTGTCGGGATCAGCGAAGAGGACGACATCGAAGAGAAGATGGGAGCTATCGACTTCGGTAACTGGCTACACAAGGTGCTGGAACGCCTGGATAAGGAATACCGGCTGAAGGGCAAACCCGTCAGCGAACCGCTGATTATACAACTGCTGGACGAAGAGTTTTCCAGTACGATGAAAGGGCGCGTGGTGGAGTCGGGTATGAACCTGCTGCTCTACGACCTGGCCAAGCGCCTGATGCTCGATTTTCAACGACAGCAGAGCAGTCTGGTCGGGCTGGAGGTGATCGGCAGTGAGCAGACGCTCGATACGTTCCTGGCGGTACCGATCGATACGGGTGAAACCCTTAGCGTCCGCATTGCCGGTAAGATCGACCGGATTGAGCGCTTCGGGGATCAGATCCGGATCATCGACTACAAAACCGGTAAGGTGGATCTGCCTTCCCGCACGCCGGAGAATCTGGCCGAAAAGCTCCTCAACGACGGCCAGTCCGACAAGATGCGGCAGGTGTGGCTATACAAATACCTGGCTTTAAAGAACATTAGTCTCTACGGCGGTCTGCCCCGCGACAACAACCGGCAGGTAATCTACCCCGCCGTCGGAATGCCGGTCGAAGCCGGATTTTACTCATTCCGGGACTTGAAAGGAGGTTTCCGGAGCAACCCCGTAACGTTCGGTCGCGACGAAACGGCCGCCGAGTACATCGCCGAGTCGGAAAACCTGCTCCGCACGATGGTGCAGAAGATGATCAGTCAGGCCGTATCGTTCCAGAAGACCGATAACCTCGAGACCTGTAAGTACTGCGATTACAAAAAGATCTGCGGTCGCTGATAATTCTGCTGCGACTTGGGTGCAGGAACGTATTGGTTTCGCCGGGGTTTATTGAACCCCAATCACCCGCTGAACTTCCTTTGCGATCACGGCGGCTCCCTCGCGGTTGGGATGAATACCATCAATGAACAGCGAATCGCGGTTGGCCATCAGCTTATACAGATCAATAATTGGGGTGTTATTTTCTTTCGCAACTTCATACACCAGCGGAATAACCTCGTTGTGTACTACGTCAGCGCGTAGTTCGAACGATTCCTGAAACATGGGCGGGGGAATGCAGACGTACACCTTTGGAGCACTTCGTAACTGCCGAAACGTCTGAATGAGCGCTGCGTAGTCGGTTTTAAACTCGTTTTTATACTGCCAGTTGACCGCCTTGGAGTCGTTCGTACCCAGTTCAATCACCACAATAGTTGGCTTCCAATCGATAGCAAATCCGTATTTCTCGGCCTGCCAGACGGGTTTATCGCCTTTTTTGACTACGGTGCTACCGCCCACGCCGTAATTCAGCACCTTGTGCGGTGGCGAAACCAGGTTCTGTAGCTGGGCTGGAAACGTCTGATCATCGGGTAGGGTGTAGCCCTGCGTAATGCTATTGCCGATGCAGGCGATTTTATGAACGGAGGGTTCCTGAGTGCCTGGTTCACATCCCTGAAAGCACAGGCACAAAAGAACCGACAGGCAGGCGAGAAAGCTTGTTTTCATAAGCGTTGACAATCAACTTAAAGTCAAATTATAACTCGGCTGGTTCGATAGCCGACGGTAGGGTCTCGAAAGATAAGGCCGTCACCACGAAAGTCAAACCGTAACCGTAATCCATGAGCATATTTACTGATGCAAAGGCCCGAAAATTGCGCATTTAATAAAATTCTTAACCACCATGCAACTGATACAAAGATTTACGTATCGTTTTTAGTAAGACACCCGTTTTTACGTTAAACACAAAGCTGTAGAATCCGTGCATCCACGTCAAATTCAGACACTTACTATGGAAGAACAGGTGTTTATAGTACACCTGGCTGGCTTGTTTATCAGTACGCTGGACCTCCCCAGTAAGAAGGTAAACCTGTGCTACTGGCAAGATCACTTCGTGGAAATCAGTTGCCGGTTTCGTAATGGTCAGTGGACCCCCTACCGCGTTGAGTATTTTCCGAATACGCCAGAGTACATCACGCTGCTGAAACGTAATCTGGACACCAGTCGGTTCAGGAAAATGCTGGTGGCTCTGAAACGTTTCTGCTGAGCCTTACCACTTGCTCACAAACCGATTGTCGCGTACGTAGAAGCGGTAAGGCAGATCAACACCCTGCGTGATACCGATCCGGGTAGTGGTCACGACGGCGGAGTCAGGCAGCGTTTCGGCCCCCCGCACGAAAACAGGGCCGGTCGTGAGCGACACAAAATTGTGTTCCTGACGGCTGATGCCCATGGCGATCACCAGTTTACCCGGCCCATTGCAGAGGTTTCTGAAGCCCGTAGGCGTTGTGGGGTCAATGGTGTTGTTCCGGTACCGGGCAAAACCTGTCCTGAAGGCTTCGTTCCGGCGCATTCCCATCAGGTCAATGCCTTCAGTGGGTTCGAGCGCCCGGATCAGAACGGCCTCGCCAACGCCTTCGGGACCGGTCACGATGTTAACGCAATTGTAGTGATTATAAATCTGATACACGTAGAGCGTTCCGGCCGGGCCAAACATGGCCGCATTGCGTGGGGTTGGGCGCCGGTACGCGTGGCAGGCCGGATCGCCGGTCAGATACCCCTCCGTTTCGACGATGATGCCCGCCGTGGTTCCCTCCGGAGATTCGTGGATAAGTTCGCAGCCGAGCAGCCGCCGGGCCAGCGTCAGGGTGTCGTGCTGTTCGTAAAAAGCCGTTGATAAGCGGGATGAATTCGTCTGAAGCGGATTGAGCATGTAAGACGTATGAGAAACGTAAACACCTGGGAGTTTTGATTACTAACCTATGTACGTTGGCCCTCCCGATCGGGAGGGCTTTTTTGTGACGAAAATAAATACTGAATGAACCGGTACCAGCCAGATCGGATGCTCGTCTTCCAATAAACAAACGGATAGGGGCGGGGTTATAAACGAAAGCGAGAAACAATAGATGCGTTATGAAACGACTTGCCTATCAATTGCTTCTACTGAGCCCGTTGTGGGTGGCCTGCCGACCTGAGGCCACTTTACCTACCTCATTTACGAACCAGCAGGCGGTTATCGAACTGGTGGTTTGCTCCAGGGGCTGCGAACAATACGTACTGCGGACAGAAACCGGTAGCGAAGCCATACGGATGTACGTAGCGAATATGCCCGATTCCCTGAAAGTACGTGCCATTCCGGCCGCTTATGCGGATAATCGTTTACCGGTTATTTTCAGTGGCACGCGGACGAATGAGTTAAGGCAGGTAAACACCGCCGGGCCGGCCGATGTGCCAGAACCAGCATACAAGGCGTATATACTGCAACTCACGGCGGTACGTCGACGGTAGAGAAGAGCTTAAATCACGTTCATCGTCTGCTCCTTGATCTTCTCCAGTTCGTCCTTCATCTGCACTACAAACCGCTGGATGGTCGCGTCGTTGGCTTTGGAACCGATGGTGTTGATTTCGCGGCCGATTTCCTGCGAGATGAAGTTCAGTTTTTTGCCGTTGGCTTCTTCCGTCGCGAGTACCTCCAGGAAATACGTCAGGTGGTTGCGGAGTCGTACTTTTTCCTCTGAGATGTCGAATTTTTCGATGTAATACACCAATTCCTGCTCAAAGCGGTTCTGGTCGAAGTTTTCGTTGCCGAGCAGTTCCAGTACGGCGTTGCGCATCCGTTCGCGAACGGCCGGAATCCGCCGTACGTCCTGCTCTTCAACGTCGGCGAGCCGGTCGCTGATGGTCCGGATGTATTCCTGAAATTTACCTTCCAGCACCGCACCATCCTGCTGCCGGAAGTCGTTGCACCGGCGAACGGCCTCCTGCACGGCCGCCAGTACCGTAGCCCAGTCGTCGGCGTCGGCTGTTGGGTCAGCCGATTCGGTCAGGTAGGCGTTGGGCTGCTGGAGCGCCAGTTGCAATACATCGCTGTCGGAAACGCTCATGAGCAGACCATTGGCGGTTTCCTTCAGGTCGCTGACGTAGGCCCCAACCAGCGGCCGGTTGATGGTAACGCCCGGCCGGACAGCCTGCGTTCGGGTCAGGTTCAGGGCCAGCTCCACTTTGCCACGTTCCAGGTGCTGGGTCAGCAGACTGCGGAGTTCAATTTCCTTATCCGAAAACTGCCGGGGAATACGGCAATAGATATCTAAAAACTTTGAATTCAGTGTCTTGACTTCCGCCGTTACCGACATACCATTGGCCTCTACGGTCGCGTTGCCGAAGCCAGTCATTGATTTGAGCATTCGTTTGTTGTTTTGTGGTATTCGGGTTACAGTTTTCGGTGAATGGTAATGCGCTCATAAGCCAGTCTCAGCTACCGTAGACTGAAAACCGAATCCTCTTACTTATTTTCCGCCGGTTGTTTAACCACCAGCGCGTTGGCTTCGAGTTCTGCGTATTCCTTCCGCCGACGGGCTACGTCGATGGCTGTGTAAATGGCCTGAAGCATGGACGTTTCGTCGGCCCGATCCTTGCCCGCGATGTCGTAGGCGGTACCGTGATCGGGCGAGGTGCGGACCACGGGCATACCGGCCGTAAAGTTGACGCCCTCTTCGAACGCAATGGACTTGAACGGTATCAGGCCCTGATCGTGGTACATGGCCAGGACGGCATCAAAGCCTTTGTACGCCCGTGTGCCGAAGAAACCATCGGCCGCAAAAGGGCCGAGAATCAACTGACCTTTGTTGCGCAGGTCGTTGAGCAGGGGCGTGATGATCTCCTGCTCTTCGGAGCCCAGCAAACCAGCTTCGCCCGCGTGGGGGTTCAGGCCGAGAACCGCAATGCGGGGTTTCTGAATGCCGAAATCCTGCTTCAGCGACTGCATCATCAGCTCCAGTTTCTGCTGAATCCGGTCGCGGGTTACGTTTTGCCGAACGCGTCCCAGCGGTACGTGGCCCGTAACGACGCCCACCCGCAGCGTTTCGCTGACCATGAACATCAGGTTATCGGCCACGCCAAACTCCTGGGCCAGGTATTCGGTATGTCCCGGAAACTTAAACTCCTCCGACTGAATGTTGTACTTATTGATCGGAGCCGTTACGAGCGCATCCAGTTTACCGGCTTTCATGTCCTCAACGGCCCGTCGCAGGCACGCCAGGGCGGCCTGACCGGCTTCCGGCGTTACGTGTCCCGGCTGAATGTCCTGATTCTGATCGGGCCAGCAGGTAATGACGTTCGTGAGTTTATGACTGATCTGACCGATGTGCGGGGCTCCGTTGAGGTTCCAGTCCTTGAAGTTGAGCAGGTTACGATACCGGTTCAGCACCCGCATCGATCCGTAGATCACCGGTGTGCAGAGTTTCTGCAGGCGGTTGTATTGCAGTGCTTTCAGAATGACTTCCGGGCCGATACCGTTGTAGTCGCCGAGCGTAATGCCAATCACCAGCCGATCAGCCGCCGGTTTTTCGGGTACGTGCCCGGGCCGTTCCTCCTTGTGTCCGGATTGACCGTTTGATTCACCCGGCTCCCGGTCGCGCTGTGCCCCTTTGTCGCGGCCGTTGGACTGACGCTGTCCGTTCGCCCGGTTCTCGGGTTGGCGCGGTCCTTTAGCCTGAGGGGTAGCCGGCTGCTCGTTTGGGGTGTCGTTGCCGTGGTCCGGTTGGCGTTGTTCCATCTACTTTTGTTAGTTTCGCCAATGATTTGAAAAGACGCTGAGAACAGACTATTGAAACTAATTCAGTGATCAATCGTTCGCGACCCGGCGTCTAAAATTGCTGCAAGTTACGAAAACCAACGGATGTCTAAGAATCGCTCCACTATTCTCATCGCCGATGAGATGCACCCATCGCTGTTTGCCATGCTCGACGACGCGGGCTTTACCTATGAGTATCAGCCGACAATCACGCGGGCCGCACTGATCGAAGCTATACCTCCATTCGAGGGGTTAATTATCCGCAGTAAAACTATGGTTGACGATGAACTGCTCAGCCATGCGCCTGAACTTCGGTTTATTGGCCGCGCGGGGGCAGGGTTGGACCTGATCGATCTGGATGCTGTCGAGCGTCGGGGTATTCACGTATTCCATGCGGGTGAAGGAAACCGCGATGCCGTAGCTGAACATACCGTTGGTTTACTGCTGGGCCTACTGGCTAACATCGTCAAGGCCGACCGGGAAGTGCGGCAGGGTATCTGGGATCGCGAAGGGAACCGGGGGTACGAACTGGGTAGCCTCACCGTGGGGATCGTTGGCTACGGCAACAACGGCCGGGCTACTGCCCGTCGGCTGAGTGGATTCGGATGCCGGGTGCTGTGTTACGATAAGTACCTGACCAGCTACGGGGATGCCTTTGCCGACGAAGCCACCCTGGAGCAGATCATGGCCGAAGCGGATGTGATCAGCCTGCACATTCCCCTCACCGACGATACCCGCTACCTGGTTAACGATGCGTTCATTGCGCAGGTAACCCGACCGTTTTACCTGCTCAACATTGCCCGTGGGGAAATTGTCGCCCTGGAAGCCGTTGTACGGGGACTGGAAACGGGTAAGATTCGGGGGGCAGGTCTGGACGTGCTGGAAAATGAGAAACTGGCTAAACTGACTCTCCCTCAGCAGGCTGCTTTCGACTACCTCCGCCAGTCGGACCGGGTGATTCTGACGCCCCACGTAGCGGGCTGGACGCATGAAAGCTACGTACGGATTAACGAAGTACTGGTCAGGCAATTGCGGGAGGTAAACGAATCGGCGAAGTAATCACAAAATGCCAAACTCATCCAGTGCCCGCGGAAAGTTACGCCCCTCATGACCGGAGCGACTGAGCTTGACCAGGGCAAAACGCTGCAACGTATCCAGGTCAAGCCATTGCTGATGCGTCAGGGGAGGGCGGTGCCACTCCAGCGCTTTCTGTTGTACGTCATAAGGTACTTCGTCCAGGTTGTCCCAGACGGCATCAACCGCATTGAGTGTACTTGCCGGATGACCGCACCGCTCCTGTACCAATTGACACAGGTACGTTCGGTAGTCAATAATTTCGGCTGCGGTGTAGCACGGTCGGATCGCCAGTTCGTCTTTTTCGATCAGGCTCAGCTTAACCCATTCGGTTAATTTCAGCTTGATGCCACAAGTGTCCAGCTTATAGCGCACGATCATCGGGATACAGCGCAGCGACTCAACAAAATCGCTTTCAAACGCGAAGAAAACGGTATCTATGGCAACGGGTGTCATGGAATGGAAGCTATAAAATGGCATTGATTGACAGATGAACGTGTTGAAACTCAGATTTCGGTGCATCGCAGGTAGGGCAGGCGTAATCGTTGGGTAAGTCGTTGAACCGAACGCCCGCCGGAATTTCCCGGAGCAAATCACCATATTGATCGTCGTACACCGTAAAACAGCGCGGGCACTGATGTACGCCGGTCACGGCTCCGTTGGTCGGCTCTGGTTGGTCAGTTTCCGACCGGGCCGGTTCAGGGCTTTCCTGCAACCGGCGGGCGCTGAACTTACGGCACAAGCGATCAATTTGAGCCGGTAGGTGAATCTTTAGCAGGCCTTTCTCGAAACGGTGATACGTTCGGCTGTTCGGATTAAAGTTTTCGGTGAAATACAGATCGTACACGCTGAAGAGGGCCAACTGCCCGATCTGTAACAGCGGCCGCTGGCGGATGAGAATAGACCCAAACACCTCTGATTTCGGCCGGGTTTGTACGCCAAAACAGAGGCCAAACGTTCGGGTGTCGTTTTTCTCGAAGAACCGGATGATGTAATTCTTCAGATGCGTACCCTCGTCGGTATGATCTTCGGTTTGCCAGGCCAGTTCGTTGGCGGCATGACGTACGTTAATGTTGTGTTTCCCCAGTACGTATGACCACTTGGCGCGGTCTTTCTCTTCAATGCCTTTGATGATCAGTGACTTCCAGGGCGTCACGCAAATCTCGCCGATGCGGGTTGCCAGGCATAACGCGCAGACATCCAGCAGAAACGCAATGGAGAACTGTTCATCCCGTCGGTACAGTCCCAGCCAGGAGCGGTGCCCGTAGCGGTTAAAGCCTTCGTAGTACGGCAGCGAAAACTCCGGCAATTCTACTTCGCCAACAGCGGGCTGTGTACTGTATGTACGGCCGTGCGTTACGGCGGTGTACAACTCCTCTTCGTCGCCGTTGCCGTCCGGGCTGATGGCCGCATCCAGCATGGCCTCCTCCACAGCTTTCGCCAGCCGGCCAATGTCGTTGGTATAAACCAGGTCGCGCCACCGAAACACGGTGTTGCTTTGCTTTGGGCGCACGTACAGATACCAGAAATGCGGCTCCGGCGACGCAATGAAGTTGAGATTACCGGTGAAGAAAGGCGTGAAGCTCTGATTCGAATCGGATAGGTTAATTTTTAGACGTGGCTGATAATCAAAGTAATCGAGTACCGTGTGGTATTCGCTTTCGCGTAGCCAATCGCCCGTACGAAACACTTCCTCTCCGCAGTACGAACTGATAATATTCGGGTACTGATCCGTATTCAGTTCGTAGCGAATCTGATGCGTTTTCAAGTCCTTTTCCAGAAAGCGCATGTCCTCGTAATGCACCGTCATCAGTAGCTGCTGGCGGGCACCGAACCGCACGCTTCTGACCTTAGCCCCGCGAGCCTGTGTCAGAATGGTTTGCAACGCTCCCGGCGACACTATGCCAGCGGGAAGGTTGATTTTGAGGGTATAGTAATCACGCATGATTAAAGAGCGAAAGAGTGAAAGAGCGAATTGTGATATAGACGTTAAGAGGGGATTGTATCGCTCTTTCGCTCCGCTTCGGCGGTCCGATTCATTATTTCGCTCTTTGATTCCAGTATACTTCGCACTTCGGGGCGGCAGGAGCCGCAGCCGGTCCCGGCCCCGGTTTTCTGGCAGAGTTGCTGGAAATCCGTACAACCTGCCTGAATAGCTCGTTCCAGATTGCCCTGGCCCACATTGTTGCAGGAACAAACCAGTTTACCCTCGGCTGAGTCTGCCGGCTTACTGGACCGCAGCAGTTGCAGGCGTTTTTCCGAAAGCTCGATGCCGTTGGCAATCAGTTCGCGGAACTCCTGAAATTCATTTTTATCGCCGACCAGAATAGCGCCTACGAGTTTATCCTGGTAGACGATGCACTTTTTGTAATAGCGCTTCGACTTATCCATAAAGACAATTTCTTCGTAGCGCGGGTCATGATCGGGCGCTTCGGCCAGACCGATGCTGCACAGGTGCAATCCTTCCATCTTCAGAATGTTCATCGACACACTACCCTGATACGGTTGGGTAACGTCGCCGGCAATGAAGCGGGCGGCTACCTCGGCCTGCTGTTCGGCTGCTAAGCTGATTCCCCACACGTGACCCCGCCACTGGGCTATCTCGCCAGCGGCAAAAATGGCCGGGTCCGACGTTTGCAGGTAATCATTTACCACAACGCCCCGGTTGCATTCGAGGCCGGCGTTGCGGGCCAGATCGATATTCGGGACGGTACCGATGGCGATCACGACGACCTGACAGTCAATCTTCCGGCCCGATTTCAACTGAATGCCTTCAACGCGTTCGTTACCGCTGACTGTCTGAACTTCGTCGTTGAAATGAATCGTTATGCCCCGCTCTACCAGTTCCTGATACAGCAATTCACTCGCCAGCGAATCGAGCTGGCGCTCCATCAAGCGACTGCTTCGTTGAACGACCGTTACGTTTACGGCCATCTGCCGCAGCGAAGCCGCTAACTCCAGCCCCAACAGCCCGCCCCCGACTATGACAGCGGTCGGCGGAACACCCGTGTGCTTTTCGGTTGGTTTTAGGAAGGGTAGCAGCGAGTCGGCATCCAGCCGCGATCGCATGTTGAACAGGCCGGGTAGGCGTGGTACGCCTTTCGGCATGAAGGCACTGCTGCCCATCCCGAGTAAGAGCTTATCGTAGGTATGTTCGAGACCGTTGCTGTCCGTAACAATTTTGTTTCTACGGTCGATGTGGACAATGCTTACGCCCTTGTGAACCGTGATGCCGACTTCCTCAAACTGCTCCTCCCGCAGCCGCACAAGCTGGTCCCAGGACTGGGCTCCACTGATGTAGTCGGGCAGCAGGACGCGGTTGTAGAATGGGTATATCTCTTTCGAAAAGACGTGAATCTGATCCTGCTCATTAAGTGTGCGATATGCATTGATGAACCCTAAACCCGCAGACCCTGTACCAATAATGACGATTTTTTCGGCTGGTTTCTGGTAAGGGGTTACCTGCACCGCCGAAAACTTGAAATCAGGCTCCTTAGAGCGCGGGTCGATAAGCGGATTCGTCAGGTTGTTGGCCCGGCCAAGAGTATTGTTCAGGAATTTGCCCCAATGCATGGGCAGGAAGCAAAGGCCCGGCCGAACGTCCTCCGTAAGCTGGGCTTTTACCCGAACTTCGCCCCGGCGGCCTTTGATCTCAACCAGTTGGCCATGCTGAATACCTCGCTCTTCGGCGTCTTTGGGGTGAATCTGCAAAAATGGTTGGGGAGCGTGCTGATTCAGCCTGGATACGCGACCGGTCTTGGTCATGGTGTGCCACTGGTCGCGGATGCGACCAGTGGTTAATACAAGCGGAAAGTCATCGTCGGTCGGCTCCGAATTGTTGCCGTCAGGTACCGCATGAAGCTGCGCCCGTTGGTTAGTCGTATAAAAGCTGTGGTCCGTAAACAACCGCTTCGTGCCAGCCCCCCCGCTCTCCGCCCCCTGCCCCCAGCCCCCCGCTGGATACGGCCATTGCACACTGCGTTTGGCTTTCAGCAGTTCGTAGCTGACACCGGTTACGTCCACGTTCGTTCCGGCCGTAATCTGCGTGTACTCATGATACACCTCGGCGGCAGTATTGTACGAAAACGCGTCGCCAAAGCCCATCTTCTGGGCAAACCGCCAGATAATTTCGACATCGGGCAGGGCTTCGCCGGGTGCGTTGAGTACTTTGGGCAGGTACGTGATCCGGCGCTCGGCGTTGGTCATTGTGCCTTCTTTTTCGAGCCAGGCCGCAGCCGGTAGCACCACATCCGCAAAGGCCACGGTATCGGCGCGGTTTGATACGTCCTGCACCACTACGTACCGGGCTTTTTTCAAGGCGCTTTCGGCTGCGTTCAGGTCCGGCAGGCTCACCAGCGGATTCGTGTTGATAATCCAGATGGCTTTCAACGGTGCCGCGCCCGGCCGGTCGTCGGCCAGGGCTTCGAACATTTCGGTAGCCGTGAGGCCCGGTTTGTCGGCAATTTTGACTGGGCTGTTCCAGAACGTTTCCACTTCAGCGCGATGGGCAGGATTGGTCACGTCGCGGTGGGCGGGCAATACGTTGGCCAGGCCACCGACTTCGCGGCCACCCATGGCGTTGGGTTGGCCGGTTAGCGAGAAGGGCCCGTTGCCAGGTTTGCCGATACGTCCGGTGATCAGGTGCAGATTAATCAGGGACAAATTCTTGTTCACGCCCACCACCGACTGGTTCATGCCCATCGTCCAGAGCGACAGAAACCCTTTTGAGCGACCAATCCACTCGGCCGTTGTGCGAATGGCATCGGCATCAATTCCACAGAGGTCGGCCGCTTCGGCAATCGTCCGCTGCATCACTTGTTCGCGGTAGGCCGTGAACCCGTCGATATGATCGACAATGAACTCGTCGTCGATGTAGCCCTTTTCAATCAGCAGCCGGCCAATGGCATTGTTGAGGACGATGTCGGTTCCCGGCCGGATGGGCAGGTGCAGATCTGATGACCGTGCCGTATCGGTTCGGCGCGGGTCGACGCAGATGATTTTAACGTGCGGATTGGCGGCTTTGTGCGCTTCAATCCGTCGCCAGATAATGGGGTGGCACCAGGCCGGATTAGCGCCCTGCACGTAAAACACGTCGGCTTCTTCGATGTCGTCATAGCAAACCGGCACCGAATCCTCGCCCAGCGACAGTTTGTACCCAACCACCGCTGAACTCATGCAAAGGCGGGAATTGGTATCAATGTTATTCGACCCGATGAAGCCTTTGATCAGCTTGTTCACCAGGTAATACTCTTCCGTCAGGCATTGCCCCGATACGTAGAATGCTACCGAATCCGGGCCGTACTTCTGAATCAGGGTCCGAAACACGGCCGCCGTTCGTTCCAGGGCCGTATCCCAACTCACCCGTTGCAGGGGCATCGACCGGTTGAGCCGCATCTGCGGATACAGCAACCGATCGGATTGATCCATCACCGTGTAGTGCAGATTCATCCCCTTCGAGCAAAGCATACCCTGGTTCGACGGATGGTCTTTATCACCCTCAACGGTTAGCCGCCCGTTCGGTTCCTGCCTGACAACGATGCCGCAGCCAACGCCACAATAACAACAGGTCGTTTGGTGAGTCATAATTTGAAGGAGAAAAGGAGGAGAGGACGAAAGGAAGGAGGGGGACGAAAGGAAGAGAGAATTTGTGGGTTTTCTGCTCTAGTCCCTTTTCTCCTCTCCTCCTTCCTCCCTTTCCTCCTTATTTTATACCGTTTGCAATTCAGCTTCGGCGGGTTCGACGACGATGGCTTTGTTGAAGTTGACCAGGAACAGCAGGAGCCCTACGGCTGCTACGGCACTTCCAATGTATAGAAAGGCTTGTCCATAGCTGATGGATTGCGACTTAAACAGGAAGCCCATCAGCATCCCGCCAATGTTGCCCCCGGCACCCACAACGCCTGAAATAACGCCGACTGCTTTGGGGTTGACGAACGGCACAATGGCGTAGGTGCTGCCATTGGCCATCTTCAGGAACATGGCGAAGGTCAACATCGACAGTATAGCCAGCGGCAGATTACCGGCCTGCGCGAACAGGACGATACCAATGCCTTCGAGCAGGAGCATACCGGCCAGCAAGACGCCCTTGCCACGCATGCCATACCGACGACCAACGCGGTCGGCCAGAATCCCGCCGAGTGCCCGGGCAAAGATGTTCATGAAGCCAAACAGCATCGCCCAGAAACCAGCTTCGGTTTCTTCCATCTTAAAGTTGTCGAAGAAATACAGAGCCGCCACACCGTCGAAGGTAATCTCCATACCGAAACAGCAGGCGTAGGCTAACGCCAGCGCCCACACGCGCAGGTCGGCGCAGGCTTTCCAGAAACTAACCGGGGCCGCTTTGCTGGCAGATCGCTCGATGTCACTGAAATTACCGGCTGGGGTGTCTTTGGTGTAGCGGTAGTAAACAAAAGCCATGATGAGCATCAGCACGCCCGGAACAATCATGGCCAGGCGCCAGGCATCGGCTTTGACGTAGCCAAACCCAATGATGGCGGTCATGATAACCGGCATCACCAACTGCGTAATTCCACCGCCAAGGTTCCCCCAGCCACCGGCAACGGCATTGGCCGTACCCTTGATGTTGGGCGCGAACATCACCGACGTATGATACTGGGTGATAACGAACGACGCGCCGATGATACCAATGGCCAGACGGAACAGCAGAAAGGTGGTATAATCGTGCGCCAGCCCAACCAGCATCACCGGCAGTGAGCCGATGACCAGCAGAGCCGTGTACGTTTTACGAGGCCCCCACGTATCACAGAGCCGCCCGATGAGGAGCCGTGCGAAAATCGTTGCCGAAACAGCCGCGATGATGGTGTTACCCACCTGTGGCTTCGTCAGGCCAAGGTCAGCCCGGATGGCAGGCATGAGCGGGGCCAGGCCAAACCAGCCGAAAAAGCATACGAAGAATGTCAGCCAGGTGATGTGGAAGGTCCGCATCTGGATGCCTTTGATGCTGAAAATATTGAGCGACTGTAGCGGTTTATTGGATGTTACGTTCATGATAATTCAGTGTTTTCAGGTTGGTTTACTTGGTGATGGCTGGTTTAGTATCGAAGAAGTCAGGGCGGATGTTAATCATCAGATAGCCCCAGGTACCCAGTTTATTCTTCTGATTCATGGTGCTCTGCTTGGCGTATTCAAGCGTGTTGGTGCCGTTCATGAGGGCGTAACCAAGCTCCAGCGTCGTGAACTTGTTGAGCAGATACGTGGCAACGAAGTCGTATTCGATGCCCAGTTTTGCGTTCAATACGGCTCCCGAGGGGGCATCGGGCATCTTGTTGTAGGTCGCACCAGCCAGGGCAAAGTAATGCACGTCGAACGTGGTCGACAGGCGCGGATTGGCGTAGCGGAACTTCAGGAAGGCATCGCGCAGGCCACCCGCCGGAGCACCCGTCCCAACGTAGAAGTAGTCCATGTAGCCCCAATGCCGGTGCGGGGTGCCATAGAGCGGGTCGAAACGGTTGGTTTCCCCGGCTTTTAGCGTAGGATCGTTATTACCGGACAGTACCTCGTAGCCGGGGCCAAAACTCAGCACCCCTTTCTGAAGCATGACATTCGCGCCGTAGTGGTAGGCATTCCGCAGCCGTAGCCCATCCCGGTCTTTGCCGCTCTGCCAGTAGCTGAAGGCCTGCCACTGCGCTTTGGATGTGCCTAATCCGAAAAGACCAGTCAGCATGGCCCCGTAGGTGAGCCGGGAGTTAGTACCGGCTACGTCGTAACGTCTGCCATATACGTAGCCCTGCGTGGCACTGCCAATGGAGTCAATCCGGTATTTCTGAAAATCATCTTTAAAGACCAATCCTGAAAATTTGGTGGCGCCGAACTTCCGCGTTGCATACAGCATCTGAAACGACTTGAACTGCTGATTCTGGCCGTTGGTGCCAACCGCGTTAGCCACTATCGGGGCGCCACCTTTGCCGTTTGTCGGAAGAAATCCGGCCGGAATGGCCAGCGATACGTTTCGGGTTGAAAGGGACGAAGCAGGTACGTTGGCGGGGGTGTAATACGTTCCGGCTACGCCAAACGCATCCGTGTTCTGGTTGAAACCAACCCCGAGATCAACCGCCCAACCACGGTGTTGCGCCTTGAGCAAAGCGGCATCGAACCGCCGACCCTGCTGCAGCCAGTCCAGGTTGCCGAGCAGCCGAACATCGTCGTACACCAATTCCTGCCGACCGATTTTCAGGGATAGTTTTTCAATAGGGCTGAAATTCAACGTACTGTCAGCCCGGTTAATCAGCATCAGGTCAGCCCAGGCCTCGTGTATCATCAGCCGGTTGCCATCGCTGCTGTTGATCGTTGACGCATCCTGGCCCCATACCCGTACGTCCTGCACAGCGGCCTGGAACGTAGCACGCTGCCATTTGTAGCCGAACGTCAACCGTGTGCGTTGCGAGGTGAAAGCCGCAGCACGACTATTTTTCAGGGGCAGGTTACCAAGCCCGTGCCGCAGTTCGGTGCGGGTGCGCAGTTGGCCGACCAATGAGAATTGCGCGAAACTGTCGGTGTGGTCAAACGACGCTATAACCAACAGCAACGCTATTTTTGTTAGAAGGTGTTTCATGCTAGTACAGTGAGAGTCAATAAGAAATGGCTGCGCAGAGGCAATAGGGATACAGGGATACCCGAGTCGGGTAAACGATAGGCGATGGCCTGAATGAAGCCAAAAGTGCGGGCGTGGGATGGCTGAACGTAAGTACGTTTGAGCCCGCGGGCAGGAGAGGTGAACTTGCGTTACTGGCTTTTTTTCATTTTCTTTGAAGCGTTTGTGTTAAACATAGACAAACCCTGTTTAGCCGGTCCAAAGGTGCCCCCACACCGGATCGGCTTTTTTGTTTGTCGTTTGTGGTTGCTGGCGCATCCTTATCGGGAGCCAACAACAAACCACAAACGACAAACCTTACACTAACTCGGACAGGCTGCGCGCGTACGCCTTCACATACGATGGATGCAAGGCAACTACGTCGCCAATGATGATTACAGCAGGCGCCCCCACGCCCTGTGCTGCAACCAAACGCGGCATTTCCCAGACCTGTCCTACCACACACCGCTCGTCGGTGCGCGTACCGTTCTGTATAACCGCCATGGGCAGATGCCCCCTGCCAAATTGGTTATACATCGTGCATATCTTATCGAGTTTATGCATTCCCATCAGCACCACCACGGTTGCGTTCGATTGAGCCGCCAGCAGCAGATCGTCAGACAGATCGCCGTGGCGGGTGGTGCCGGTAATTACCCAGAAACTCTCGCTAACACCCCGGCAGGTTACCGGAATATGCTGCGAAGCCGGAACGGCAATGCAACTCGACATGCCCGGCACCACCTCGCCCGGAATATTGTATTCGCGGGCGTACTGAAGCTCTTCGTAGCCGCGGCCGAAGATGTAGGAATCCCCTCCTTTGAGACGAACCACATGACCGTGCTCCTGAGCTAACTGGACAATCATCTGATTAATCTGCTCCTGCGTGAAAGATGCTTTTCCGATTCGTTTGCCTACGTAAACCTTCAGTGCGTCATTCGGTGCGAAATCCAGCAGGCTATCGTTGACAAGATCGTCGTACAGGACCACGTCAGCTTGCTGGAGCGCTCTGATACCTTTTACGGTGATCAACTCGCCGTCGCCAGGACCCGCCCCCACGAGTGTTAGCTTTGGCTGCATAGTTTCGATCTATTATAAGGTGATTATTGAGATTGTACTATAAATAGTTAATTAGTACTACGTGTAAATGTTTGTTCAAAAGTAGAGTGTAATTTCTAAAAAACAAGCGTTTTCAATAAAATATACTTTAAAAATTGAGTTATAAAGAATTTAATAGTAGGAAAATTGCAAAAGACAGTTTAGTTTTGAAGCATCGAAAATTAAGATTGACGGGGGTTAAATCTTGATTTATTACAATAAAAAAACAGGGTTTTACTACTATTATAGTTACAATTGACTATGCTAGCAAACACAAACAAGCGTGTCGTGGTCATCGGCAACGGCATGGTAGGCTACAAGTTTTGCGAAAAACTGATAGCCAGAGAAAACTGGGCGCAGCGATTTACGCTGACGGTTTTTGGGGAAGAACCGCGTGTGGCGTATGACCGGGTTCACCTGAGCGAGTATTTCAGTGGCAAAACCGCCGATGAACTGGCGCTGGCCCCTGACACCTGGTATGCCGAACATGGCATTCAGCTTCATCTGTCTGATCCGGTTGTACACATCGATCGGGAGCGTAAAGAAGTACGTTCACACCACGGACTTGTCGTTTCCTACGATTATATACTACTGGCAACTGGCTCCGGTGCCTTTGTGCCGGCCATTCCGGGCGTTGAAAAAGAGGGGGTGTTTGTCTACCGTACCATCGAAGACCTCGAATTTATCCAATCGTATGCCAGCAAAGCCCGCCGTGGGGCGGTGGTGGGTGGTGGTTTATTGGGGCTGGAAGCGGCCAAGGCCTTGCTCGATCTCGGGTTACACGAAGCTCACGTTGTTGAGTTTGCTCCGCGGCTGATGCCCCGCCAAATCGATGCTGCGGGCTCCGGTACATTACAAAGTCAATTAGAAGCGCTGGGGCTTACCGTTCACCTTAATAAAAACACGCAGGAGATTATTGGTGGAGATGCCATCGAAGGGATGCGGTTTGCAGACGGTTCAGCGCTCGACGTCGATATGCTGATCATCTCGGCGGGTATCCGCCCGCGCGACGAACTGGCCAAACGAGCCGGGCTGGAAACGCACCCACGGGGCGGTATTGTGGTCAATGACCACCTGCAAACATCCGATCCGGACATCTTTGCCATCGGAGAATGCGCCCTGGCACACCAGATGATTTACGGCCTGGTAGCACCGGGCTACGAAATGGCCGCTGTGGTGGTGGCCCGCCTGTTTGGTGAAGAGAAAAAGTTTAAACCGTTTGATATGTCCACGAAGCTCAAGCTGATTGGCGTGGACGTAGCCAGTTTCGGTAACCCGTTTGCCGAAGGTCCCGATTGCCGCACCGTGACCTACGAGAACAAAGCGAAGGGTATCTATAAGCGAATCAACATAACCGCAGACGGCAAGGAACTCCTGGGCGGTATTCTGGTGGGCGATGCGGAGCAGTATAATGGGCTGCTGCAAACCTGCAAGAACAAAACCATTCTGCCGCCCGACCCCGAAGACCTGATACTTGGCCTACGGGGTGGTGAGGAAACCGCAGGTGCCGCCGGGATTATGAGCCTGCCCGACGACGCGCTGATCTGCTCCTGCGAGGCCATCACCAAGGCCGCTATCTGCAATGAGATCACGAACAATGGCTGCACCACCATTGACCAGCTTAAGAAGTCAACGAAAGCCTGCACAGGCTGCGGAGGGTGTACCCCCCTGGTAAAAGACCTGATTCAGGGTGTGCTGAAGCAACAGGGCTTGTACGTTCGCAATGTCCTCTGCGAACACTTCGATTATTCGCGCCAGGAGCTGCTGGACCTGGTCAGGATCAACGGGCTGAAAACCTACGGTGGTGTGCTGAATCAGTTTGGTAAAGGCGATGGCTGCGAGGTCTGCAAACCTGCGGTGGCTTCCATTCTGGCGAGTCTCTGGAACGAAAACATACTGGAAAAAGATCGGGCAACGATCCAGGACTCCAATGACCGGTTTTTGGCCAACATTCAGAAAGGTGGTACGTATTCAGTCGTGCCGCGCATTCCGGGCGGAGAAATAACGCCCGATAAACTGATCGTGATTGGACAGGTCGCTAAGAAATACGATCTCTACACAAAAATTACGGGTGGGCAGCGTATCGATTTATTTGGTGCCCATCTCAACGACCTGCCGAAAATCTGGGAGGAACTCATAGATGCTGGCTTTGAGAGCGGTCATGCGTATGGTAAAGCGCTGCGGACCGTTAAAAGCTGCGTTGGGTCAACCTGGTGCCGGTACGGGGTGCAGGATTCTGTCTCGTTTGCCGTTGAGGTAGAGGAACGCTACAAAGGCATCCGATCTCCGCATAAGCTCAAATCAGGTGTGTCGGGTTGCATTCGTGAATGTGCCGAAGCGCAGAGCAAAGACTTTGGCATCATCGCGACCGAAAAAGGCTGGAACCTGTACGTCTGCGGCAACGGCGGTTCCAAACCCCAGCACGCTCAGTTGCTGGCTACCGACATTGACAAAGAAACCTGCATCCGGTTGCTTGATCGTTTCCTGATGTTCTACATTAAAACCGCCGATCCGCTCACCCGTACCGCCACCTGGCTTAATAAGATGGAGGGCGGCATTACGTACCTGAAAGCCGTGGTGGTTGATGATGTGCTGGGCATTGCCGCCGAACTGGAGCGGGAGATGCAGACCCTGATTGATAACTACGCCTGCGAATGGAAAGAAGTGGTTGAGAATCCGCACCTCCGCAAGCGATTTACCCACTTTATCAACGCCCCCGAGCAGAAAGATCCCGCCGTTCAGTTTGAACCCCTGCGTACGCAGAAACGCGCTAAGGAATGGAAGTAAGACTTGTTTTGGGTTTGTAGTTTGTAGTTGCTGACGCGTCAGTATATCATGCGTCAGCAACTACAAACCACAAACTCCAAACGACAAACCTGAATTATCATGGAATCAATCGTAATTGAAAGAGAAGAAATAACGTGGCATCTGGCTTGCCATGTCGCGGATGTCCCGGCCGATGGCGGGGCTTGTGTCCTGATCGAAGATCGGCAGATTGCTATTTTTAACTACGCTCGTCGGGGCGAATGGTATGCCACCGACAATGAATGCCCACACCGCCAGCAGACAGCTTTGGCGCGGGGTATGATTGGGAGCCAGGGCGACGAGCCGAAAGTAGCCTGCCCCTTTCACAAAAAAACGTTTTCGCTCAAAACCGGCCAGTGCCTGACGGATGCCGAGTACCGAATCAGGACTTATCCCATTAGGGTAGAGGCTGGATTAGTGTATATTGGTTTGTAGTTGGTGGTTGGTCGTTGGTCGTTACTGACACATGATATGCGGACGCGTCAGCAACCACAAACCACCAACCACAAACCACCAACTACAAACCACAAACCCAAAACTGCACCAGATGAATCAGCTCGATCAGCAGGTAGCCCGCCGACTAACGCGCTTTTACGTGATTGCCCTCACGGTCATTGCGCTGTTGACGGTCAGCGGGCTGCTGTTTATCAAGCAGACAATCAACAATTTGAACGACGATGGGCGCGTACTGAACGTAGCGGGTCGGCAACGGATGTTGAGTCAGCGACTGACGAAACTAACTGTCCTGCACATTGCCGGTATTCCATCGGCCGATAAGGCATCATTCGATTCGTTGCTGGTGGCCTGGAGTCGGCGCCATGCGCAGCTTCGGAATGGGGTTTTGTCCATGGAAAAGGCCTACGTCGTGCGGAAAAGTGATTCGATCGAGGTTATGTTCCGGCGGATCGAGCCGTCGTTTCAGGCTATCTACGAAAGTTTCGTCCGGATAAACGATGCCCGAAGTTCCCTGGCGCAGAAGCAGAATGCCCTGCAGGTAATTCTGCGCGAAGAACCGTCGTACTTGCAGCAGATGGACGACATCGTGTTCCGGTTCGATGCCGAAAGTTTTGCGCGGGTGAAATACCTCGAACGCATCGAGTGGCTGCTGGGAGCGGCAACGCTACTGACCTTGTTTATCGAAGGATTGTTTATCTTTCGTCCGGTGGTTAAGCGAACCCGCAACGTGGTTCGTCGGCTGGCCGAGTCAGAAGACGCTTTGCGGCTGGCGAACAGCCAACTGGCGAAGGCCAATCTGGAACTCGAAATTACTAACCGAACCTTGGTTGATACCCGCCAGGAGTTATTGCGAACAACGGAGGAGAAATACCAATTGCAACGCGCCGAGGATACTGTTCGGTCTGCGGCATTGCTGGAGGGGCAGGAAGAAGAACGTCGACGCTTCGCCCGGGAACTCCACGACGGCATTGGGCAGATGCTGACGGGGTTAAAGTTACAGGCTGGTAAGCTGAAAAAAGGTGAATTTCCCGACGAGAAGCAACGGCTGCGGTTTGAAGAACTTTGTAACACGATTCAGGACATTATCCAGACCACCCGTCAGATTTCGCATAACCTGATGCCATCGGTGCTGGGTGACTTTGGGCTGGAGGCCACGCTCCAGTTACTGGCTGAACAAACAGCCCAGTCGTCGGGAATAGCTGTTACGTTTGAGGGGACCGGCAGCGATAAACGATTGAGCGCACCTGTTGAAATTGGGCTGTATCGTATTGCACAGGAAGCGCTCAACAACGCGGTTAAATACGCTGATGCGCAGTTAGTACGGCTAAAGCTGCAACGCATGAAATCGACCGTTACGCTGGTGGTGGAAGATGATGGGAAGGGCTTTTCAGTGCTGAATGGCACGGCTAAAGACAAAAGTGTATCGCTAACCAACGGGCTCGACAACATGCGAACCCGGGCGCGGTTGCTCAACGGCGACCTGACCATCACATCGAAACCGAAGAAAGGGACCAAAGTGATGGTCAAACTACATGTACCCGATTCAACGCATAACTAACCATGTCGATACGACTGCTGATTACCGACGACCATTCCGTAGTGAGAAAGGGCATTCGTACGCTGTTGGAAGACGAAGCCGATATTCAGATCGTGGGTGAAGCCACCGACGGCGACGAAGCGATTGAGCTGATTCCGAGCCTGAAGCCGGACGTTATGCTGCTCGATATCACCATGCCGCGCATGTCCGGCATCGAGGTGGCTAAGGTTGTAGCACAACGGTATCCGGAGGTCAGGGTGCTGATCTTCAGCATGCACAACAACCCGGATTATATCCTGAATGCCGTGCAGAACGGAGCCGCCGGGTATTTGCTCAAGGATACCAGCGAAGACGAAATCCTGCGGGCGGTACGTGCTGTGGCTACCGGCGATCTATACTACCCAACCTCGGCTTCGTCGGTCATCATCCGGCATCTGGTATTGCCCAACACATCACGCCGGAACCGGGAACAGGAGCCAACCGCTGAAACAGGCCCACCCGGCTCGCTATGGAACAAATTAACCCCACGCGAAGAGCAGATTCTAACCTGTTTGACCGAAGGCATGAGCAGCCGGGAAATTGCCGACCGTTTTGACATAAGCCCCAATACGGTTGCCAACCAGCGCGCCAGTATCATCCGTAAGGCCGGCGTTAAAAATACCGTTGATCTGGTCCGGCTGGCATTGAAAGAACGGAAAAACCCCACCGACAACTAGCAGGAGGAAGCGTAATCAGCTACCGGAACAACAACAGGTACGTTGGTCTGCTCGGTTAGGCGAATGAACGATCACAGTGCCTACAACAATATAGATTAACGAGCAGGTTGGCACTCTGTCGATGCTACGGTCAGATAGCCAGCTGCGAAAACGGCGGCCCGTTGATCGCATGGGGGAAGCTGCGTGTAAAACCAAGTACTAATCCTACATTTGTTGATGCTAAAAGCAGTTTAAGGCTTCATTATTGCTTTCTTGCCTGATTAAAAAACTGCATCTTGTCGCGCTAACAGATGGTAGAGTCTCCCGTGCCGATAAAACAAAGAATCCGAAACCGTACTGTCCGCATATTGCTGCTTGCCGGCTTCGGACTAACTATTTTGTTGCTGACCATTCGTCATTACTACGAGACGACCACATACAACGAGGTAAGTAGTGGTAACCAGTCGGTTATTCAAACAATTGCCGTTCTGAATAATACCATCGAATTAACCCTCGAACTAAGCTATCCGGCCGATGATGAACTGACTGATACAACGGCGCAGGCCATTTACAGAAACAATCGATCGGCACGTAACACGGCGGCTATTCGGCCGCTGATTGATTCGCTGGTTGCGCTGACTAGCCATACGCCTGAGCTGTACCCCCTGGCGCGTCGGTTACAGGCGGAGTCCGAAACCATTCTTCAGGCCAATATAAGCCGACAGGATAACGCCAATAAGCAAATTCAACGATTAGTACGATCGCTACGAACATTTCGTTTAGCCCTGGCCGATAGTCTGTTGGATGATCAGGAGCGCATTCGGGAGCAAATTACAACGGTACGAACGCTGGATGCGGTCATCGATGGCCTGGTGTTGCTGCTGGCCCTGGCCTTGTTGTACGTGTTCTACCGATATACGTTACGGCGCGAACGTCTCACCAAGATCGCACTGGAACGTCAGAAAGAGTTGACTCAGTATCTGGAGGCCATTCCAGAGGGAGTTGCCGTACTGAATACCGACCAGCAAATTGTGTACGTAAACCAGGCCGGCCATGCGCTGTTAAAAACATCGACCGAACACATTCCTGTCCTGTTATCCGATTGGGCGGATCGCTTCCGGCTATCGCACGCGGATACAAAAAAAGCATTGGAGTCGGCTGATCTGCCTTTAAATCAGGCGCTGAAGGGCAAAGCGGTCGGGACTGACAATCTGCTGCTGGAAACCGAAGGCGAGACTCGCTTTCTGGCCACCCACGCCCGGCCCTTGTATAATCGGGAGGGCGACATTGTAGGTGCTATCTCCATATTTCGGGATATAACGGAAGCCCGCCAGAAAGAGCAGGAACTCCAACGCGCACGCACAGTTGCCGAGCAGTCGTTGCGGGAACGTGAAATTTTTCTGGCCAACATAAGCCACGACGTCCGGACACCCCTGAATGCTATTTTAGGGTTCAGCGAATTGATAAGCCAGAAGCAACTGCCCCCCGAAGAACAGGAGTACCTGGATAACATTAAGCTGTCGGGGAATAACGTACTGGCCCTTATCAACGAGCTGCTTGATATTTCCAGTCTTGAATCGGGTCAGTTAACCCTACAGCCCGAACCGATCAACATCAATGAACTCATACAGGCCGTTGAGGTCGATCTGGGGGCAAAGGCGACCGGAAAGGGCCTTCGGTACGAGGTACAGGTGGCCCCGGCCGTTCCGGTCGTGTTGGTGGCCGATCCCATCCGACTGGTTCAAATTCTGCTGAATCTGGGTAGCAATGCCGTGAAGTTCACGAAAGAAGGCTTTGTAAAGTTAACTGTCTACGCTGAAGCCTCGAACCGCCCCGGGCATGTGAACCTTGTGTTCAGGATGGAGGATTCGGGCGTGGGTTTCCCCGAAAATGATCTCGACCGGATCTTCAACCGGTTTAGTCAGATTTCGTCGGATACGCTGTTCCGATCGGCAGGTACAGGCTTGGGGTTAAACATTGCCAAGAGCCTGGTTGCGTTGATGAACGGGACGATCGATGTGCAAAGCCGCGTGGGACAAGGGACTACGTTTACCGTTACGATTCCGTTTGGTGTTCCGGATTCGGGGGCTGTGCCGGTTCGGTCGGGTAACCCATTGGTATTTCTCAACCCGTCGATACCCGCTCCCGAGGCCACGCCGGATCGTTCCTTAATGCGAATTCTGATTGTTGAAGACAATGAAATGAACCAGAAGGTGCTGGAAGGGTTTCTGATGCGCTTTAAGCTGAAGCCAACCAAGGCCAATAACGGGCTGGAGGCCGTGGAAATTCTGAAGCAGCAGCAGTTTGACCTGATCCTGATGGATATTCAGATGCCCGAGATGGATGGATATACGGCCACGCAGACCATTCGCCAGCAATTGTCAATAACCACGCCCATTGTCGCCATGACCGCCTACACCATGCCTGGTGAGCGTGAGCGCTGTCTGGCTGTGGGCATGAACGAGTACCTAACTAAACCGCTCCGGATCGAGCAGATTGGCGAAGTTATCTCCCGATTTGCGCCGGTCCAGTTGGCACAGGTGGTTCATAACAAGCTGTCGGCTGAGGTCGAAAGTGAACAGGAACTGGTGAATCTGAAATACCTGACAGAGGTAACCGACGATGACGCCGAGTTACTGGCTGAGCTTGTGGCGTTGTTTGTCGGGGATCTGCCTCAATTCCGAGAGAAGTTATTCGTTGCCGTTGACGAAAACGATCGACCCGCCTTTAACCAGGCTACCCACAAATTTCGATCGTCGCTCAATTCACTGGCTATGTTGAGCATAGCCGCTCGCCTTAAAGCATTTGAGGGTGAGAGCGTACCGTTCGACAGCACCATGAAAGACAAGCTGACCGCCTTGTTCGACGACATCAACCGTAGTCTGTCCATTCTGGAGAAAAAGCTCGACGGTAACGTAACAGACTTGTGATTTTCCCAGATTAGCGGCTATTGCTCTGCTGACGGTCACTTAGTCACCGTAAACGTGGCGGTACTACAATACGTCCCCAGATCATTAACAAGACATATGGACCCAGTGGTAACACCCGCAGGGACAGTAACTTTTAACGAGTTACCGTCTATAACGAATGTCCCCAGTTCGCCTAGTCCGTTCCCAAAAATTACCTTTGTAACTGTAGTGAGGTTCTGTCCGGTGATGACAATTTCGCTACCTGCTTTACCCATTTTGGGGGTAAAATCTATGTTAGCAATGGGGCGTTGTACGGTGAAAGGCTCTGTAGATGTATCTTGGCCAGACGCATTCGTTATCCGAATCGGACCGGTTTGCGCGTCATTAGGAATGGTTATCCACCGTTCAGTGTCCTCGTTTTTACCGGCATCAGGAGCGAACGTAGCAGCACCCGTAAAGAAAATTTGTGCATTCAGCAGAAAATCGCCTTTCAGAACGACTCTATCCCCAGGTTTGCCCTTGCGGGGGGTGACATCGGTGACGACGGGTTTTTGCACAACTGTTAATGGCCGGGTGGATGTATTTGCCCCGGCTCGGTTTGTGACCGTGATGGTACCCGATACAGCGTCGTTAGGGACAAGGATTCGGAGTTCTGAACCTTCCGTGCGGCTACTAATGGGGGCGGGGCGGTCGCCAATGCGTGCTTCAGTGATGCGGAATAGATTCTGACCCGTAACGCTCACCTCCTGACCACGTACCTGCCGGGGTGGACTAAAGGTTATATTGCTGGGAGCCTGATAAAATAGAAACGATCGGGGGCTGTTGGCATTACCACCAATACCACTCACCGAAACGATCACCTCACCGGATTGAGCAATGGCGGGAACCGTGACATCGATCTGTGTATTACTTATAATTTGAAAGGATGCTGCGATGTTGCCAAATAATACACTGGATACGTCGCGAAAGTTTTGTCCGGCCAGCGTGAGCCTATCTCCTCTGATCCCCTCTGCACTACTAATAGCCGTAACGACTGGAGCCTGAGCAATGTACAGGCTATCCGCACTGATCGTCGTTAAGCGGTCGAACACCGTAACGCTGACCGGCCCTGACGTACTCATTGCCGGTATAATCGTTCTAATTTCGGTGTCCTGCACCCGGGTCTGGTTTCGGTCGGTCAACTGGCCGTTGATGCGCACTACGCCGTCGAGGAGGTTCACGCCCTGGATAACCAGTTCGGTACCGGCCCGGGCTCGCTTGGGCGAAATACCCGTAATCTGGGGAGTACCCGCTACCAGAAAATCGCCTGTCAGGCTACCGCCCTGGGTCTCGACGGTTATGAGTTGCGGACCACGTGGTACGTTGTTGGGCACAATGACCGTAACCTGCTGCGCCGTGCTGTCGCGGATGATGGCCGTAGCCTGCCCAAACCGGACGCTTTTAAGCTGGTCCAGAAAATCTCCCTTTAAAACGACTGACGTACCGGGCAGGCCGTTGGTCGGGGCAACGGTAGTGAGCGTCGGGGCGGGTTGCAGGATGAGAAAGGGCAGCGGATCAGACGTTCCTTCTGCCGTAACGACTCGTACCTGAGTTCGGCCGGTTGTCATGCGCGGTACAATAGCCTTGATGGCTTCTTCCGTGCTATTGGTAATGGTGGCCGTTACGAACGTGCCCGAATGCCCGAAACTGACGATGGGTTCCGGGCCGAACTGATAGCCGGTCAGCGTAATTTCCTGCCCGATAAAGCCCTGCGGAGGCAGCGTATTTGACAGTTCCGGCGGGGAATTTTTGATTCGGCAACCCGAAATAGTGATAAGCAGGAAAAAACTAACGTAACGGAGTAATATTGATTTCATACACGGCAGAGAACGGCTGCACCCTCGGTCAGACTGGTAAAATTAACCATTTTCAGTATCGAAAAACCATTTGTTCCAAAAGCCTGTTATCCGGATGGTGAATACTATATAGCAAACGGCGTACCATCCAAACGCTTCTTGCTGGCCGGGATAGGTATTCACAATGTATTATTAATCACTGCCAATGAACTACCGCAACCTGAAATCAAAGGACTTACTAAAAATTACAACGCTCGGTGACCTAAAAGCCGCCGGGTATGAACCACGCTCTATCAAACAGGAACTTCGGGACAACCTGATTGAGCGTATCAAAGAAAAGGAAGTGGTTTTTCCAGGCATCTGGGGCTATGAAGACACCGTAATTCCGGAAGTAGAGCGGGCTATTCTGTCCATGCACCACATCAACCTGCTGGGGTTGCGTGGTCAGGCAAAAACCCGGATCGCCCGACTGATGATCAATCTGCTCGACGAGTACATTCCGGTCGTGGCCGGTTCTGAACTGAACGATGATCCACTGCAGCCCCTGTCGCGGTATGCCCTTGACCTGATTCAGGAAAAAGGCGATCAGACGCCCATCGGCTGGATGCACCGCAGCGATCGGTATACCGAGAAGCTGGCAACGCCCGACGTATCGGTGGCTGACCTGATCGGCGATGTGGACCCGATTAAAGCCGCTACGTTGAAACTGCCGTATTCCGACGAACGGACTATTCACTTCGGGCTGATTCCCCGGTCGCACCGGTGCATTTTCGTCATCAACGAATTACCCGATTTGCAGGCGCGTATTCAGGTGTCGCTGTTCAATATTCTGCAGGAAGGCGACATTCAGATTCGGGGTTTTAAGCTGCGTCTGCCGCTCGATATTCAGTTTGTGTTCACGGCCAACCCCGAGGACTATACAAACCGGGGCAGCATCGTGACCCCGCTGAAAGACCGGATCGACAGCCAGATTGTGACGCACTACCCGAAATCAATTGAGATCGGGAAGAAAATCACCATGCAGGAGGCCATCGTCAAGACGGAGCAGAAGGGGATGGTGAAAACCAACGACCTGATCGCCGACCTGATTGAACAGATTGCGATCGAAGCCCGCGAAAGCGAGTACGTTGACTCAAAAAGTGGTGTATCGGCCCGGATGACTATTTCGGCCTACGAAAACCTGCTGTCGGCGGCTGAACGACGGGTGCTGCTGAACGGTGAGAAAGAAACGTACGTCCGCATTGCCGATCTGTACGGGGTGGTTCCGGCGATCTGCGGCAAGGTGGAGCTGGTGTACGAAGGCGAGGTCGAAGGGCCGGTCATTGTGGCCCAGAACCTGATCGGTAAAGCCGTCCGTAACCAGTTTTTGCAGTATTTTCCAAATCCGGAAAAGGCCAAGAAAGACAAGCGCGGTAACCCGTATAAGAAGATAACGGACTGGTTCGGGGAGAACAACGTCATGGAGATTCTGAACGACCTGAGCAACCGTGACTACGAAGCCCGGCTCCGGACCATCGACGGTCTGGATGATCTGGTCGATCAGTACCACCCCCGACTCGGCCGTCAGGAGAAGCTGTTCATGATGGAGTTTGCGCTCCACGGCCTGGCCGAACACTCGCTTATCGGCAAGAAAGCCCTCGACACCGGCCAGCAGTTTAAGGACCTGCTGGGATCGATGTTCAGCCCCGGCACCCGCTTTGAGGAAGAAGAGGACGATGACGACGACCGCTTCTAAGCAACCGTATTAAGTATAAAACAAACCCCGGACGACTGTTCGTCCGGGGTTTGTTTTTGTATAACTGGTTAGTTTGATACGGAGCGAATACTGATCTGGGCCGTGTCATCTTCGCCGTTGTCGGGTGTGGAATCAACTGCCCTTTAACAGTAAAAGATGTTATTTCCACCCATAATATGCATAGAGCGTGTTATAGCCGATACGTTGATAGCACTGACCGACTGTTTTTAGAATGATTGTACCACTCATATGATGGCCTCGATGCTAAAATGGACAATATTCGCAACATCTGCGCCGTAAACAGTGAAGAATGTATGCGATAAGTTTGACTCAATCAGAACGGCGTTTGAAGGTAATTATAGAAGAAAACTAGCCTTTATGTCAGTGACGGTGATTCGTGGCGAACCAAACTACGGGCCTGCGGGCTACTGTCAATTGAATGCGGACAATACCTTATTTCTGCGTCGATCCAGTGGCGATCAGGGAGATATGTGGTGCGGATAGCGATTGCGTATAATTTGGATAAGGCAGAGTAGCAGCGTTTTACCACTAACTCTGATCAGATCTGTTACCATAATGATTAGAGAAAAGAGAATGATGCAGTGTCTCCATTGTCAAGGGCATTGGATAATTTCACATATTTTAGTGTTGCGCTAATTCTACCCGCCCGTGCATTAATTTTGCAGCATGCAGAAACCATCGTTGCCGAAAGGCACCCGTGATTTTGGGCCGGACCAGATGCAGAAACGGCTCTTTATTTTCGACACCATCCGCCGGACATTCCAGCGGTTTGGTTTTCAGCCGCTCGAAACCCCCGCCATGGAAAACCTGTCGGTGCTGATGGGGAAATACGGCGAGGAAGGCGATCAGCTTCTTTTTAAAATCCTGAACTCGGGCGATTTTGCCAATGGCCTGACCGACGCTAACCTACAGGAAGGCAGTAAAAAACTAACCCATAAGATTTCCGAAAAAGGCCTGCGCTACGACCTGACGGTGCCGTTTGCCCGCTACGTGGTCATGAACCGGCACGCCCTGGCCATGCCGTTTAAACGGTACCAGATGCAGCCCGTCTGGCGGGCCGACCGACCACAGAAAGGCCGCTACCGGGAGTTCTATCAGTGCGACGCTGATGTAGTGGGTACCGACTCGCTGCTGTGCGAAGCAGAGATCGTACTGATGGTACATGAAGTGTTTCGTAACCTCGGGATCGACAATTTTACATTGAAGATCAACAACCGGAAGGTATTGGCCGGTATTGCCGAAGCGATTGGGGCGGCCGGTCAGGAGGGACCGCTGGCCGTAGCTATCGATAAGCTCGATAAGATTGGTAAAGACAAGGTGCTGGACGAACTGCGTGAGCGGGGTTTTTCAGAGGAGGCCATTGCGAATCTGGAGCCGATGTTCAGCATCAGCGGCCGCCCTACCGATGTACTGCAACAGTTAAAAACCTGGCTGATGGCCTCCGAAACGGCGCAGAAAGGCATTGCCGAACTGGAAGAGGTCTGGCAACTGGTAGATCAATACGGCCTGACCGACTCGCGTTTAGAGTTAGACGTTACGCTCGCACGAGGACTTTCGTATTACACAGGAGCCATCTTTGAAGTGAAAGCTACTAATGTACAGATTGGCAGCGTCAGCGGGGGTGGCCGTTACGATAACCTGACGGGGGCGTTCGGGCAGCCGGGACTCTCGGGGGTGGGTATCTCCTTTGGTGTGGACCGTATCTATGACGTGATGGAGGAACTGAACCTGTTTCCGGAATCGGCGGGGCAGGGGACCCGTGTACTGATCGTGCCGTTTGACCTGGAAGCCCGGGCGGTAGCCTTGCCGTTGCTGACCCAGCTCCGCCAGGCCAACGTAGCTGCCGAAGTGTATCCCGATCTGGCGAAGGTGAAGAAAATGCTGGATTACGCCAATGCTAAAAATATCCCGTACGTCGTGCTGATCGGCTCGGAAGAAGTACAGACCGGGCAGCTTTCGGTAAAAAACATGGTGACCGGCGAACAGCAGAAGCTGAACGCAGAAGAGGTCATCGGGCTGGTACGCTAATGAGCACTCGATCCGGCGAAGTAATACGTACTTCGCCGGATCGAGCCACAATATCAGACCACTTGTGGTCGGAGCATAGTGAAAAAACGTAAAGCCCTGATCGTGTTTCAGGCTCTTGAAAAATCCAGGTCCTTATTTTCGATGATGGTGTTTTCTCCCTTCATATAGTACTTATACCGGGCGAACGTCTGGTTAATAGCCGAAAAAAAAGGTTTTGAGCAATCCTCCTCAAGCCAGTCGTGCAGTTCAATGACGATTGTTTTAACCTTCGGTAACCAGCTTTTGAAATTATCGCGGAAAACGTATTTTTCGCTGGTTTCGATGTCGAGTTTCAGGATGTCGACCTGCCGGATGGCGTACTTTTCGAGTACGGTATTCAGCGTAATGGCAGGAACGTTTCCGTGCTGGCTGTCCTCTTCAACAATCATTTGCCATTTCCCGCCATTGTACTTATCGAAGACCTTCAACACCGTTTCTTTATTCCAGATACCACAGTTCTCGCAGTAAATATCGTCGTAGGCGGCCGTGTTGGCTTGTAGTATACTGAAGTTTTCCTGATCGGGCTCGATGCAGATGATCTTGGCGTCCGGGTATTTATTCTTCATCAATACGGCAAATAGCCCTATGTTGGCACCGCCGTCGATGATGACTTTGGGGGCTGAGACATGCAGGTCATATTCGTTTTGCAGAAACACCTGATTGAACGTCGGCACATCAGATGTGTTAGGCCGCAGGTAAAGAGGATGTTTGATGCGGGGAAGCCGAATCTGGTTAACGTTACCAAACTTAAAAGTGAGATAAAGCTGGAGGCCGCTGAACAACCCAAAATTGGAGCAAAACCGAAAAATCAGAACGAGATCTCTTCTCATAACAAGACGTATAATGTGACATATACTTTGTGTTGTTTTTAGAGAGCGTAGCTGAGATTGGGCTTAAAGATAGCGGTAATATGACCACACTAAAAATTAGAATTTTTTAATGTCTATTTAATCTCAGATTAAATAGACATTAAAAAAAGGTTTATTTACAACGGCTTCGCAAAAAAGAAATCCTCTTCAAATTGATTGCATCCTGATCATTCGGAGGATGAGCAGTCGATCTGATAGAGTTGAGAAATACGTAGTGGGTCAGCTGCGGAAGCTGTCGGCAATAGGTCGAAGAGAACTGTGGAAGTTGGCAGTGGTTTCAGCGCTTACGCCATCGTTATCACGACGTTACCCATCTTCTGGCCGGTTTCCACGTAGCGATAGGCCTCAACGATCTGGTCGAGCGGATACCGCCGGTCGATGACGGGTCGGAACGCTCCGGTTTCCACCAGTTTTTTCAGGAACAGCATATCAGCCTTATTGATGGATGGTATGGGAAACAGCACGTTGGGGCCGCTGGTCAGCGGGGCCGCGATGGCCAGGAATACGTTCTCGCCGTTTTTGCCAAGTTCGGTAGAAATGTATACCCCTGTTTTTTTGAGCACTTGTTTGGCCTGACCGAAGGAACTTTTGCCAACCGCATCAAATACGAAGTCGAAGGTCTGGCCGGTTTGGGTATAGTCCTCGCGGCTATAATCAATCACCCGATCAGCCCCGAGCGACTTTACCAGAGCAACACCATTGGTGGCACAAACAGCCGTCACCGTGGCTCCCAGGTGTTTGAGCAGTTGCACGGCGGCCGAGCCGATTGCACCGGTAGCTCCATAGACCAGTACGGTATGGCCCTGCTGTACCCTGGCCGCACGAATGTCACACAGCGCATAATGACTGCCTTCAACAATCGGTGCCGCTTCCTCGTAGGTCAGCGAATCAGGTATGGTGGCAATGGCGTCACGCTCCGTCATTACCGTATACTCAGCATGACCGCCAAACCGGTAGTCATTATACCCAAACACCCTGTCCCCAATGCTGAACGAGGTTACGTCTTTGCCGATGGCTTCAACTTGGCCGGCAAACTCACAGCCAAGTATCGGAAACTTGGGTTTGAATAACCCACTCCAGAACCTGGAAACGAAGTAGTTTGCGCTGCGGAAGCCACAGTCCGTTCGGTTTACCGTCGACGCGTAGACCTTAATCAGCAGTTCGTTGTCTTTCGGGACGGGCTTGTCGACTTCCCGGACTCTGACCACATCCGGCGGGCCGTATTGGGTATAGATCGCTGCTTTCATGGGCTAACTAAGGGACGTCAGATCGTTCCAGAGGTAGCGGCAGATCCTTGCCTCCGATCCGTCTTCGTTTGTTTTCAGTACTGTCTCCCCCCTGGTGCCTGCCAGTCGTTCGTACGCGTTTATGGCGTTTTGATTGGCCTCAAATACCCACAGATACAGCGTCTTAACCAAGGCTTTTTCCGCCACCAAGCGCATACAGTCTGTCATCAGTAACCGACCAATGCCCGACTTCTGGAAACTGGCCGATACGTGAAGGTTGTCGAGCAATGTGCCAAAAGCCGGGTCGTCGTCCAGATAGAGACACGCGAAACCAATCAGTTTCTCCTGCTCGACGGCCAGCGTTACGTGCTGATTGGCGGCCGGAGCGCTTAACCGCCCCTGCCAGAGAGCCGACCGATTGCGGTCAAGATCATGGTCCAGGAACGTATCGCTGTAAATGCCCCGGTACGTTCGTCGCCAACTGTCGGCGTGAAGGGCTGCGATGGCTGAATAGTCGGTGAGTTGGGCGGGTCGTAGCTCAATCATAGGAAAATGGCTGCTCCATCGGCCTCCTTTCTACTGCCTTGAAGGTACCCGGAGCGGATGGGCGAAAGTTAGGCGTTTGACTGCTTTACTTCAAAACCACTCATACACTGCTTAATACCGTTCGTACCAGCCGAACTGCTGCTGAATGATGTTGTCTTTTTCCTGCCGGATATAATCAAGGTAAGCCTGAGCAACGGGCGAGAACTGCTTGTTTTTCAGCCAGATCAAGTTCCACATACTCGCCATTGGTAAACTCTCGACGGGAATGATCTGCAAGTCCTGGTTGATCATCTCGTTACGCAGGCCGATCAGGGGCATAATGGAATACCCCAGCCGGGCAATCAGCGCCTGTTTCACGGCTTCGTTGGAGGTTAGTTCCATCTTCTTCCGTACGATGATCTGGTTACGGTCGATGAACTGCTCCATCATGTACCGCGTACCGGAACCGGTTTCCCGGTAGATCAACGGCAGGTCTTTCAGCAGGGAAGGCGTATACACTTTGCCGGGTTCCTGCTCAAACCCACGGCCAACCAGATAGAGCTTGTTCGGCATCAGCCCGACGTGGTTGATCTTCAGGTTGTCGGGCAGGATCGATACCAGCGCAAAATCAACTTCATTGCTATCCAGGCTTTCGAGCACCTTCTGGCGGTTGGTTACGTCCATCATCAGGTCAATGCCTTCGTGCTGCCCAATGAACCCCGACAAAAAGTAGGGCATTACGTACTTACCCGTCGATACCACCGAGATCTTCAGCTTACCGGTGAGTAAGCCCTTGTGCGCCAGCGTCCGGTAGTTGATAGCGTAGACCTCATTCAGAATTTTCTCGGCTGCTTCGGCAATTTCCCGCCCAAAATCAGTCAGGTGAATTCGACGGCTGATGACCTCCGTGAGCGGAATGTCAAACTGATCCTGAAAGTTTTTCAACTGAATCGATACCGCCGGCTGTGTCAGATACAGCTCTTCGGCGGCTTTGGTGATGCTCTGCGTCTGTGCGATCTTGTAAAATACCTGTAATTGATGGAGCGTGTAATTCATAAAATAGGCTTATGTATATTATCAAAAGTATAAATTTTTACTTATGAAAACGCCTGCTGATTTTTGCAACGAACAAAAAACACTCACTTATTATGACAAGAATCACTGTTGCAAAAGGCGATGGCATTGGCCCCGAAATTATGGACGCTACCCTGGATATTATTCTGGCTGCGGGCGCTCAACTTGATATTGATGAAATTGAGGTGGGCGAAAAAGTATACCTGGCCGGCAACACGTCGGGTATTTCCAAAGAATCGTGGGACAGCCTCCGGCGCAACAAAGTGTTTCTGAAAGCGCCCATCACTACACCCCAGGGCGGAGGCTATAAGAGCCTGAACGTAACCACCCGTAAAATGCTCGGTCTGTACGCCAACGTGCGGCCGTGCACCAGTCTGCATCCGTTCGTAAAAACCAAGCATCCGGTGATGGATGTGGTGATCATCCGCGAAAACGAGGAGGATCTGTACGCGGGGATTGAACACCAGCAAACCGATGAGGTAGTGCAGTGCCTGAAGCTGATCAGCCGACCCGGTTGCGAGAAGATTGTTCGCTACGCTTTTGAATACGCCCGCCAGTATGGTCGTAAGAAAGTGACCTGCTTCACCAAGGATAACATCATGAAGCAGACCGATGGGATGTTCCACCAGGTGTTTGAAGAAGTGGCAAAAGAATACCCCGACATTGAAAACGAACACTGGATTGTTGATATCGGCGCGGCTAAGCTGGCCGATACGCCCGAAGCGTTCGACGTAATTGTGATGCCGAACCTCTACGGCGATGTGCTATCGGACGTAGCGGCTCAGATTGCGGGGTCGGTGGGACTGGCTGGGTCGGCAAACATCGGCGAAGAATGTGCCATGTTCGAGGCTATTCACGGGTCGGCTCCCCGACGCGCCGGGCAGAATCTGGCTAATCCGTCGGGACTGTTACAAGGGGCCATTATGATGCTCAACCACATCGGGCAGACCGACGTAGCCGAGCGCGTGCAGAATGCCTGGCTCAAAACCATCGAAGACGGTATCCACACCTACGACATCTACAAAGAGGGCGTCAGCAAGCAGAAGGTTGGTACTAAGGAGTTTGCGCAGGCCGTGATCGCCAACCTCGGCCAGCAACCGTCGACACTGAAGCCGGTTTCCTACGCCAAAGGCACTACGCTGAAACTGCCGAAATACCAGCGTAAATCCAATGGGACCAAGGAACTGGTGGGAGTGGATGTGTTCGTACACTGGAAAGGGACTAAGGCCGACGAACTGGCGACCTTGCTCAATCCGGTCAATACGCCCGATCTGAAGCTGAGTATGATCACTAACCGCGGTATCAAAGTGTGGCCCGACGGCTTCGACGAAACGTTCTGCACCGACCACTGGCGCTGCCGGTTTCTACCGGCCAATGGCCACCCGGTCAACAGCCGCCATATCATCGACGTTCTGTCGAAGGCAATTGACGAGCAGATCGATACGATCAAAACGGAAAATCTGTACGCCTTTAACGGCAAACCCGCCTTCTCGATGGGGCAGGGGCAATAGTCAATCCTGTTTGTACCTCACTTATAGATGTTAAAGGGTTTGGGGTTTGTAGTTCGTGGTTTGTGGGTTAAAGTCTACCGATTGTGATTCTGTGCTCTGACTATGAGGAGATCACCTCAAATTCGGACCTGAACAACAAACCACCAACTACAAACAACAAACCACCAACCAATCCAGCTAACTCCGTATGAATATTCAGTTGCTCAATGGTCAGTTCAGCGCCCAGGATGCGCTCAATTTGCTGACCCAGATGGTGTACGTGAAGATACAGTTTCACGAAAGCAAGATCAGCCAGTCCGATAACGAGGAGGATATCAAAGTCCGCGAGAAACGAATCAAGGACCTGCAACGGGAATTATACGACGTTCGGCAGTACATTGAGCGGAATGGTCACGACGGAATCGGTCTGCATGCGGCCGTCTCCGTGACCGTCCCCACTGAATCTGCCGTGGTGTTCTGATCGACGGAAGTATGTCACACTGGTTCGCAGGTCGGCGGTTGGTGGTGGCGACCAAACATCAGAAAGAACGGGTGCTTGCTCCACTGGTCGAATCCGGGTTGGGCGTTCGGTGTCTGCTCGCCGATGCGCTGGATACCGATCAACTGGGTACGTTTACTGGTGAAGTAGAGCGAACACTTGACCCGCTGGGGGCAGCCCGTCAGAAGTGCCGGATGGCGATGGATCTGACGGGCTGCGACCTGGCTATTGCGAGTGAAGGGTCATTTGGGCCGCATCCGCACCTGTTTTTTACCCCTGCCGACGATGAGGTCCTGCTGCTGATGGATCGACAACATGACCTGGAGATTTACGTCCGGGTAATCAGTACGCAGACCAATTTCGCGGGTGCAGCGGTCAACACGGAAGACGAACTGCTACGGTTTGCAGCCATGGCGCGGTTTCCGTCGCACGCGTTGATTTTGCGGAGCGATGCTGGCCAGACAACCGGTCTGCTGAAAGGTATCACTACGTACCGCCAGTTGCTGCCCGCTTTTCACGCGTTGCTGGCTACGTTCGGGTCGGCCTATGTCGAAACGGACATGCGGGCGATGTACAACCCGATGCGAATGCAGGTGATCGAAGCCGCTGCGCAGAAGCTGATCGATCGGGCATTGAGCCATTGCCCTACCTGCAACACGCCGGGCTTTGGCCGGACAGACGTAAAAACCGGATTGCCCTGTGGCCTGTGTGGCCTGCCGACGCGGTCGGTCCTGGCCGATGTGTACCGTTGTCAGCGATGCGGTCATGCCGAAGAGCGGTCGTTTCCGCGCGGTCTGGAAGTGGAAGATCCCATGTACTGTGATTTCTGCAATCCGTAGCGGTTGATAATAAATGATTGATCGGCCATGTGATTTGCACAACTGGCCCTAAAGTTGCTCTGATACGTTACAAAAAACTAACCCACCCAACTATCATGTACTCACCAGATGTATCACTAGGTATCGGCAGTGTTGTCTACGCGCTGACTAAGGTTGACGGTCGTCTGCAACGGGAAGAGATGCAGACTGTTAAGGAAGTGTTTGTTGATGAACCCCATGGCGATCTGGCGCTGTATTCTTTTTTTCTGCGGGAAAACGTAAACGAATCGGTCGAAGACGCGTATACCTTTGGCATGCGCCGGCTGCTTGATAAGCGGGCTGAACTCAACGAACCGCTTAAGAAACGCTTCATTGACATATTGATTCGGGTGGCCCGCGCGCATGATACCGTTTCCAGAGAAGAACGGGAGCTGATCCAGCGTTTTACGGACCAGATCCAGCGGCTCTGAGGTGGCATCCGCTCCTACGACAGCTTACTCATCAGTTCGTTTATGATGGGAGCGTACTTTGCCGGGAAAAATTGCGGTTTAAAAGCAATGTCCTCGTTCTTAACGTGAAGCGAATAGGTTTCCGGGGCGACGTAGATAGTGGCAAATTCCCCGAAATCCGGTGATCCATGCGCTTTGAGGTCGTCGAGGAGTTCGTTCAGTTCCGGCTGGCTCAGATCGACCGTCGTTTCGGAGCGGAGCGTTTGGCCGCCTTCTTTTTTTGTCAGGGTCAGCGTTGTTTGTGCCATGATTATAGTCGATTAACTTATAGTTGCCAGATACGTCGATAGTACTGGTCGTGGCCGCTCAGGTACTCCGCGAGCCGGGCCGCAATCGGCTGATCGGTATGCGACTCGTAGTAAGAATAAGCTGGACACGGGTTAACCTCAAAACAATAAACGGCACCATCTGGCTGTATCCGCAGATCAATTCCCGAAAAATCAAGGCCGAGCGCCTGCGACAGAGCAACGCAGTTGGCCGCTACGTCAGGGTCGAGGTCGTATGGCGTCAGAGTGGCAGCTTCGCCCGTTTGCTGAATAGCGTAGCGGTAGTCGGTAGCGTGGGCCGTAATCCGGGTTGCAATGGCCAGCTCCCCAATGACGTGTACCCGAACATCAAACCCTTCGACCTGCTCCTGAAACTGCACCGGACAATGGCGAATCAGGGCCAGCTTTTCGGCATCGGCAACCGGGTCCCACTGCTGAACGATGGACCGAACCCCACTGATCGATTTATAGATCACGCGGTTGTTGTACTGCCGACAAAAATCCTGGGCCAAATCCGGCTCGTTCGTAATCAGCGTATTGGGTATCCGAAACCCATGTTGCCGGATAAACTGTGCCTGGTAGGGCTTGGAATTATTGGACGTCATCGCCGACATCCGATTCACGACCCGGCTGCCCGACCATTCTGTCCAGAGTGTCAGGTGCTGGATCAGCCGGCGGGCGTGGGTGCGAAGCGGATCGGCCGGAGCCAGGTGCTGAAATTCGGGCAGTACTTCATCATCAACAAGCCGCAGGTAAACGCCCGTCAGCCCGGATAGCGGATACGTCTGACCCTGGTACGTCAGGGTTCCGTCCAGATTCCCGACCGCATCAATGGTGAGGTGCAGGTCCGTTTGGGCAAACTGGCGCTGGCTGACCATGACGTAAGGTTCGCCGAGCTGGTCGAGTTCATCCAGCAACCGCCGGATGGGCGGCTCGCTGGGTATGCCCCAGATTAATATCATGGCTTGTCAGGGTAAGGAGGTGTTGAACAAGTGCGTCGCCGTAGTGGGGGAGGGAGGCAAAGACCGTAGCGCCCACGAACTCAAAACCACCGGCGTATTCGCCGGAGCGTTGGTTAAAGTGCAATTCCAGCAGGTTGGTGCCGCTCACCTGAGCAAGCCGACAGCAGGCGTCAGCGTCGATGCCGGGGGGGCGGGCACCCAGTAGTTCACCCGCCAGGACAAGCAACCGGGCGTCGGGCGGATTGATGACCAACGTTTCCGGCGGGGGCCAGTTCGGAGCAATCGGCAGCCCTACCCGCAGGGCCAGCAACTGCCACTCAGCGGAGGACAGATGACGACCACCCAGCGAAACAGGCGATGGTGGGTTAAAGAGCCGGTCCGGACCAACCGAATGAAGCAGGCTTAGAAACAGCGCGTTAAGTTCCTGCCCAACGTACTGGTACTGCTTCTCACTGACCGATTTCCAGACGATCGGATCGAGGTGATACAGGCGGTTAATCACCACCGAAATCTCGTCGTTCCGGATACAACGTCCGTTTTGCAGTCGGATCAGAAACGTATCGTCGTCGCCCAGGAGCGTTTGCCGGATGCTTTGGGCATAGATCAGTTCGTCGGCGGTGGCGATCAGCAGGGGTTGCTCGGGAGCGGCCTGATGCAGCCGTTCGTAGAGCCAGGCCGCTTCCACGTCGTGCGGATGGCAGAGAATCAGAATCATACAGGAAGGTAGTTAAGCCGGAAACCGAATCCGGTCTCCGGCCGTGACCAAACCGGCTCAGCGGGGCGAGTTGTCGTAGTTCATCTTATTCATCATCGCATCATTGGCCTCTTTTGTCAGTTGCTCGGCCGTACCCTGGCCCGATGGCAGATCGCCTTCGTTCGCCAGCGCCCCCTGGCTCAGATCAGGACGCATATCGGTGCTGATGAACGTATCGAGGGCCTGGATGTACGCTTCGAGCTGGGCCAGCCGACTCTCCAGACTGTTTCCCGCCGACTCGACCGTTTGCCCGGGCTGAATGGGGTTGCGGATGGGCTCCGGAATCGGGATGGGTAGCTCCGGCACCCGCTTGGTCACGTCGCGGAGGTCCTTCAGGCGTTTGCCCTCCAGAATTTCCAGCTTCTGCTCCTTGATTTCAATTTTTTCCTGCTTCTGTTCCTTGATCTCGTTCTTCTCAATCTTGATTTCCTTAATCTCGGATTTCTCGATTTTTTCAACTTTCTCAATTTTAGCTTCCTTGATCAGCAGTTTGGTGAGTCGGTCGTAAGCGCGTTTGCCCTGCACGATCCCTGCGCCGGAATGTTGATCCCAACCCGCCGGACCGATGTTTTTTGCCGTAGCGATGAGCGCGTCCTTGATGCTGTTGTGTGTCGCCGACGGTTTACCCTGCTTCATCAGAGCGCACACACCCGCCACGATGGGGGTTGCGGCCGACGTACCGCTGTCCGAGTTAAAATAGCCGGTGAAGTGCGTAATGCCGCAGAAATCCGGTTTATGCGGGTCCAGCGAAGCCGGGCCCTGGCTGCTGTAGCCGACAAACTGCTCGTCTTTGTTAACGGCTCCGACGGTCATCACACGCGGGTGCCCGTTGGCTCCCCAGATGCTTTGTCCCGGTCCGCTCGTTGCGCAGCGTCCGTCCGGGCAGGTATCCCCGCAGTTACCGGCCGCAAACAGTACGATGATGCCTTCGTCGATAGCCTCGACAACTTTGCGCGTGAAGGGGTGGTTTGGGTTGCTGGCGTAGTCGGGAGCCGAAGCCGTATTGAAAATTCCCCAGCTATTCGTCAGGATGTGGGGCGTACCGTTGGTTCGGTGCTGGTCGATGGCCCACTGAAACGCCTGAAGGGCATTGGAGATTACGCCCGTCGTGGAGCTGGCATCGGCAATCCGGAGGTCGTAGAGTCGGCAGTTAGGGGCCATGCCCAGTACGTCGGTGCCGCACATATTGCCGTGATAACCCCAGCCACTTCCCCGCGTTCCCCAACTGGCAACGGGCCACCCACCGATAACGTTGTTGATCGTACGGGCGGGGGCTTCGCCGGGCGCGAGCGAGCGTCCGGTGGCCGTAATGCCCCCATCAACTACGCCCACTACGATACCTTCGCCCCGTTTGCCCGCACTCCAGATCTGATTCACACCCAGGTAATTGGCAACGTCGGTGATGGTGCCATGCGGGGTGTTAGGCGAACAGTCGCAGGGGGGAATCGGGCAGGCGATGGGTTCAATAACAGCGTCTGTCCAGATTTCGACCACATCCGGATTGGCTTTAGCGGCTTCCCGCTGTTCATCGGTCAGGGTAGCCCTGACAATCACGTGCTGGTTGTCTTCATTGGCCGCCAGCATTGCCATCCGCTGCGTATTGGAAGGCTTGACCGGAACCGGGCTGAACGATGGGTCGATGGTAAAACCCTGGACGGAAGCCACCGTAGTAGCCCGGACCGTAGCGGCCAGCAGCGGTTCGGCCTGGGGCACTCTGATTTCCAGTAGATAGCTCTCACCAGCCGGTGAATCGGCTGCCGCTGCGGCTTGGTCTTCCTTGGGCGCCGGCTTGTTTTGCTTTTTCATAAAAGTTTGGTGTTAAGGGGTTTACGAACAATTACGCTCAGGCTGTTGCCCGACAAAAAGTCGTAATGTTATTGGCGAATGGTAACAGAGTTTGAGCGAACGGTCGTGTCGCAGCGGAGATTTGAGGAAACGGCAGAAGGTTGACGTTGTATAATGTCCTGATAGTCAATTATATGAACGCATGTTGAGAGCGGGAGGATGATGGGTAGCCGACGATCCTAAAGGCAAAAAACTGAACGATGCAGTGTAAGGCGGGAAACTTGGTCGGTAAGGAAGAATAGCAGACTTTCGGTTGCGTTACCGTACTGGCTTTGGTTACTTTTTCTTTTTGACAACTATCGTGTTCATAGCGTTCAACACCAGCGTATCCACCTCGTTTAGCTGTTCCGCGTCGGGCGGGAGACCCAACAGGCAGTGAATCTGCCCGGGAAAGCATGTGTACTGTACGGGCACCCCGGCTTTACGTAGCCGTTCGGCATAGGCATGACCTTCGTCGCGAAGCGGATCGAATTCAGCCGTGATGATGAGCGCGGGTGGTAAGCCCGCTACGTTCTCACTGTGTAAGGGCGCAATCTCAGGGTTAGTCGTCGCGGCATCAGGCGCATACATCTGGATGTAATACTGGCAAAATGCTTTTGTCAGAAAGTAGCCCGACGCGTATTGCTGATAGGAAGGATGTTGCGCAGCATTTCGGGGATCGTCGGTCGACGGACAGTTCAGAATCTGCAATTTGATCGCTTTGGCGATTCCCTCTTTTTTAGCTTTCTGGCAAACGACGGCCGCTAAATTCCCTCCCGCACTTAATCCCAGTACAGCGATGCGGCTGGTATCACCCCCGTATCGGTGGCCGTTGGCCACTACCCACCTGAAGGCATTATAGGCGTCATTGACGGCGGCCGGAAACGGATGCTCCGGCGCTACCCGGTAGTCAACGGCGAACACGATGGCGTTGTAGGTTTTGGCCTGTCGCCAGAACTCGTACTCCATAAACGGGAGAATAGGGGTTACAAAACCGCCCGGGTGGTAGCCGATAATGATGGGCAGGCCTGTCGCGTGGGCGGGGTTGTAGATCTGTATGGGAATACGATCCGCCGTGATCGACTGGTACTGAACATCCGATTTCGGGAAAGCCGGTGTTTTGATTTTTACATCCCTGATCTGCTCCACCGATGCGGTCTGCGAGGAGGGAAGATCAGTCAGTACGTCGCGTAACGCTGCGGCTACTCGTGGGTCGAGTCGGCCCGTCTGACAAGGTTGCGCTGTGGCAACCAGGCTGGTAACGCTGAAAAGAATTACTCCGACAACAAGTTTCATGGTGCTCCAAGGTTGATGAACAAAGTTGAAGCGATTCCTTTTGTCGGAGGTGGTAAAAAAGCGACAATAGTCAGGCGTAGGACGAATCGCTCAGGCCAAAGAGCCGTTCGGGCGCGTTGTTGTCCTCGGCTGCATACGTGGTTGGGGTGACTCCTGCAAAGCGCTGAAAATCCTTAACCAGGTGCTGGTAGTCATGATATCCACAGGCAAGCGCAATGCTTAACCAATCGTTTTGGGGTCGGTTGTACTTACTGCGATACGCGTTGTGCAGTCGGGCAATGCGCGAAAAAAGCTTAGGGTTTACGCCCATTCGTTCGTTGAACTTCCGCTCGAACTGGCGCGGGCATAAACAGGCATCCGCAGCAAGCTGACGTATCAAAGGGCTCTCAGGACGTTCGATGATCAGCCTGGCGATCGTGTCGATAGGGTGGCTGTCTCGTTTTAAGGTTCGTACCAGTTGGTGTAAAAACGTTTCGACGATCGTAATCATCTCCGGATAGTTGTCGGTACTGTTCAGTCGTTCGTTGACCAACCGCATCTCTTTCGAAAAGATGGCTTCGGCATCGACAAAGGTATTCGTCAGTTCATAGTATGGAATGCCGGTAATCCGGTACAGCACGCCCGGGTAAAATTCAACCAGAAACACGATGAACTCCGAGCCGCTCAGATGGCGATTGGTGCGCTCAACGTATTGCCCCATCAGCATGGAACGCGGCCTTTCGATTCGTCTGTGACTACCAATGTGTTCGACAAGTTCGCGGCCTCGGGGGTAAAAGGCGAGCGTCTGTTCAGGACGCGGAGCGTATGGTTTGAACGGAATGCTTGCCATATCGGCAAATACAAAGTGCCGGAGGTGGTAGCGTTTGACGTATGGCTGCAAAGCCGGGCCGGGCAAAAAATCCTGACAAATCATCGGTTTAGCTGGATTGCGGTACGTTCTGGCAAAAAACCTGTAAGTCGGGTAGCCGATGCTGTGGTCAATCAATCCTATCAACGTACTAATTGCTATTTACGTTGGCTTGGGTATGGTTCCGGGAGCATCTTTTGGCCAAAGCGTTTCCAGAAGGAGTACGGTCGCTATGCCGAGCGTATAGGCCAGCAAGTCCCACCACTCGAATCCGTAGCCGATGACAGTTCTGGCCAGTGTGTTGTCCGACAGCCCCAGCCGATCAACGATATGAATGAATTGCAGTACCTCCAGAGCGTATGAAAACAGCAGTACGCCAATGGCTACCGGCAGCGGAGGGGCCTTGATAACCGTTTTTACCGCGCAGTACAATAGCATCACAACCAGGTAGTCGCCCCCGTACGGCCTCACAAACCTGTCGCGGACAAACAGGGCGATAAGTACCTCAACGATGAAGAGGGTCAGCGCAAACAGGAAGAACTTACGGTTAAATGTCAGCATTGGGTCCGTGGGGAAAGCCCGCGTTCAGGTATGAGAGCTGCACAAGCTTCGGAAAAGGCAAATGTCATTTGGTCGAGTTGTTACCGGGATACGTTTTAAGCAATGTCTTCGCTTCGTCAGGCGAAATTTGAGAAACACAACCGTGCCGGGCTTCCGATGGAAAGCTGACGTTCTCTTCAACCGTCCAATGAAGCAGATCCGGCGAATAAGAAACGCCAAAGCGGTTCGTCATGCAATAATCATAGAACAATAACCAGCCCGGTTTGAGAGGGTCTTTCGCTACAGATGGGCCCTCGGTAATGACCGGAACAATCTGCCCGCTGTTCAGATGGCCTTCAACAAGGCTGTAAGGTCCTTCCGGGCGCCGGGACGTAGCTACCCGAATGGCCCTGCGTTCGCCGGTTTTGGCCCCAAATTCTTCTTCCTTATGGAAAAGGTAATAGGTGCCGTTGTGTTCCTGCAAGGTTCCGTCAATCACGGAATAGGAAGGAGCGAAAAGCACTTTTGCCGGGGAAAATGTTTTCCAGTCGCGTGTTTTGGCGTACCAGAGCCGACTTTCTTTCCAGCCGGCATCTTTAAATGATGACGACCAGAGTAAAATGTACTCCTGTGTGGCCTCATCGTAGAACCATTCGGGTGCCCAGATATTGCCGGCTAAAGCGCCTGACTCATCCCGTACATCTTTCATGAGGGGTAAAGGACCTTCGACCTGCCAGTGAATCAGATCTCTGGACGTTACGTAAAGGCAGCTTGGCCCTACCTTCGCCCGGTCGAGCCCTTTTCCGCCCCCGGTTGACAGGATACGCCAGAGTCCATCAGGTCCCCGACGAACGTAAGGATCGCGGATGTGATGATCCCAGACCGGGTTGTTGTCGTTCAAGGGTGTCCAATGGCGGCCGTCGGTAGATAAGGCGATGTGCAGTTTATTAATCAGCATGGGGTCGGGCAAGGGTACCTCAACCGTGTTTCCCTTCGCGTCAATCTCAATACGGGTAGGGTACCGCTGGCGAAAATAAGTCAGCATCCAGACCGGTTTATCGTTGTCGATTCTGAGCGGCTCGTGTGCACGTGCATCGGCAGATGATGATTCGTTTTTAGACTGTGCCAGCGCTGCCGAGCAGGCAAGAAACAAACCAAAAAATAACGTGAATTTCATAGTGATCCCGTACGATTAAACGTAGCTGATGCTGTTCAATTCGGTTGTTGAGTATGACTTGCGATACGTGTACGCCCGATAGTAGCGTAAATGTAAAAAAAGGACTGACGTAGAATGAACCACGTCAGTCCTCATTGTCGTACTACCGGCTCAGACGATGTTTTACCAGGGAATTTCTTCTGTTTCCGGATTGTATTCCTCGCTGAAATATTTTCCGGTTGGGCCATCGCTGTCTATGGTGGCGTATTTTACAATACGTGCCCCAGCTTCGGCAACCGTACCCGTTCCGCGGTGATTGTTAAAATCGGTTGCGATGTAGCCTGGGTCGACTGCATTGACTTTAAAGGGGGTGTCACGCAGTTCGTAAGCCAGGTTAATGGTGTACATATTCAGTGCCGATTTGGAAGGCAGGTAAACCGCCCCCTTATGGTGGTAATACGGCCAGGTTGGGTCGCTGTGCAGGGTAAGCGAGCCCGCGCTCGAGCTTACATTCACGATACGGGGGGCGGGCGATTGTTTGAGTAAATCGATAAATGCCTGCGTTACCCGTACCACGCCAAACAGGTTGGTCTCAAATACGTTCAGGAACGTGTCGATAGGCGCACCGGTTGCTGTTTGTGGTAAACCGCCACTGATGCCGGCGTTGTTGATGAGCACATCCAGTACGTCGGTTTTCTTACCAATCTCGGCACGGGCGGCTTCTACCGATGCTGCATTAGTCACATCGATTTGTACGGCTTCCACGTTGCTCAAACCTTCGGCGTTTAACTTTTCTACGGCTTCGCGGCCATTCTCAAGATTGCGACTGCCCAGATAAACGTAATAACCTTTCTGCAAAAGCTGCCGTGCCGTTTCAAAGCCAATACTTTTGTTGGCTCCTGTGATCAATACTGATTTCATGTCCGTTGTTGTTTAAAGTAACGGCACAAAGTTGGAGCAACGGGAACGGAACGCATTTGCCAAATGGCAAAAAGCGCATCAGCGGATATTTTTTCTGATTCGGCTCAATGAAGACTGGGTAATTCCGAGATAGGAAGCAATGTACGACAGCGGAATCCGGTTGGCCAGGTTAGGATATTTCTCCATAAATTCCAGATACCTCGTCGTTGCATCCTGCGAAACCAACGGGCTGACGCGTTCCAGTTTCTGAACAAGCGCTTTGGCAATAACTTTCTGAATGATGTGCTCCCAGCCTACAATGGTGTTGGAAATTTCCTCCCAATCCCGCATGGAAAATACGATAAACCGGCAATCGGTAACGGCCTGAATGTACTCCGACGAAGGCAGGTTTCTTGCATCCAGCAGCAGATGATTCTCCTCAATAAAAATCTTGGTGATGTCCTGACCTTTGTTGTTGTAATAACAAACCCGAACAACGCCTTCGGTAAGAAAGCCAACCTGCTTTAACACGTTGCCCGCTTCGGAAAAATAGGCTTCTTTAGGGAGTTCCAGGTCCTTCGCTTTTCGGGAAACCAGGTCAATTTGCTGCTGGTTCAATTGACCAAACTGCAAAACGTAGTCAACAAATGCGTTCATAATCGCAAGTTAACCAGTGTTGTCTGCCGTTGATTTGTCATTTGGTAAAAAGTGATGACAGTTGACCAACGCCGTTTTCTGACCGGCTGCCAACTGTCATAGTAATTTCACCTCGTACCCAGGCTTGCCGGGGCGAAGACGGCGGCTTTCCGATCACAGGATTTCGACATAACCATCTGTGCCATGCACGCGGATGCGTTGCCCGTCTTTGATCAGCGTGGTTGCGTTGTCTACGCCCACAACGGCCGGCAGACCATATTCCCGGGCAATAACGGCTCCGTGGGTCATCAGACCGCCTACTTCAGTAACCAGGCCTTTTACAGCAACAAATAAGGGCGTCCAGCTCGGATCGGTAAACGTAGTAACCAGGATATCACCCTCCTCCAGATCAGCCTCTTCCATTCGTACGATGACCCGTGCCCGGCCCTCAACGACTCCGGATGAAACGGCCAGGCCGACAAGCGCATCCGCTGGAAGATTTTCCCGCTTGTACGCTCCCGTGATGATTTCACCATCCGACGTAATGACCCGTGGGGGTGTTAGCTTTTCGTATAATTTGTAGGCTTCTTTCCGTTCGCTGATAATTCCATAATCCAGTGTATGCGTGCGCACGACCTCCCGCAGTTCGTCAAACGTGAGGTAGTACATATCGTCGATTGACTGAAGAACGTTTGCTTGCAGGAGGTTTTCGGCTTCCTTCATCAGAGCCTGCTTATAGACGTAGTAACGACTAACGATGCTGTATTTTGGGTACTCGCGGTAACCAGCGAAATGCCGGATCAGGCTGATCATTCGCTTTGTTTCTTCGGCTTTCTGTTCACCATCCGGTAGTTGCCTCACGAGCTCTATCAATTCCTGTTCTTTATGTAGTGCCTCCTGTAGCCCCTGCTCAAATCTTCGTTTGCTTTCACCCGGTTCAAAGTTTTTAATGTTGCTAAGAATCAGAGGAACGAGTATTGCCGGGTTCTCGCTCCAACGGGTTCTCGTTATGTCGATTTCTCCGGCACATCGCATGCCGTATTTGTCCAGAAAATCGTAGATGGCGTCCCGGGTTTCTGGTCCGCCTTCCAACTGCATCAGTTCATCCAGAAAGTGACCCTCTTTTACCCCTTTTAAATACTGGATTACGTCTGGATACGGGCGAATCACATCGGCCACATCCAGTAGTGCCAGGCCCATTTCTGAGGTGATATTGTTAGGCACGGATTGAGAAAGCGTGTCGGCTACGTTTTTTTCGCCCAGCCACTCCTGCATCGTTGAGTTAAGCCATGAGGACGCATTCATGCCCGTCATGATCAGCGCAAAATGCTGTGGGTCAGAAATATGCTGCTTTATCCGCCCCAGATCTTCCAAAATAAAATCAAACAGACCCGGTCCGGACTGCGCCTGAATGGTTTGTTTTAACTCGTCTATCGCTGTTTGACTACGGCGGATGAGATCAGGAACGATGGTCGACGGGTCGATGGCCGGATCGTATTCGATTACGGCAGCATAGTTCGGCATACGTTTATGGCTTTTACCCGTCGGCTGGTCTTGGGTATCATCGGGTAGCGATTTTATAAAATCCCCCCGCTCAAGTACCGTGGTGAGTGCGTCTTTCACGAGCAGATCGGCTTTTCCGAGGACATCGACTATCGTTTTTCGGTTGGCGGGCGAAGCCAGCATAGGCGTAGCATCAACAAACGGTCGTCCACCGGCCGCACGCATGGAGGCAATGTTCATGATCATGAAAAAAGACAACCCCAACGGTTTCATCGGATCAGTCATCATTTGCTGATGACCGACCGAGATGTACACATGGTTTTCCTGGTCATCCGCTTCCGGAATGGGATATAACGTGGTGATGGGCCGGCTCTGGACAATATAAAATGTATCGTCAGCCAAACACCATTCAATGTCCTGGGGGCTGCCGAAGTGGGCTTCTATCTGTCTGCCTATGTGCGCGAGCTGTACAATCTGTTCATCCGTCAGCGCCTGGCTGGTCTGCTGCTCCGGGCAGATGGCCTGTTCATACGTACCGCCATTGTGTGACGCATAGATGGCGATCTTTTTGGCGGCTATATGCTTCCCGATGATCTGGCCGTTACGAACTTTGTAATTATCCGCATTGACCAGGCCGCTGACCAGAGCCTCGCCCAGCCCGAAACCGGCGTCGATGGAGACTACCTTCCGGTTGCCTGTAACGGGATCGGCCGTAAACATAATCCCAGACACCTGGGGGAAGATCATCTTTTGAACAACCACAGCCAGATGGACGCTTTGATGAGCGAAGCTATGCTGAAGACGGTAGGTTACGGCCCGCTCGGTGAAGAGCGATGCCCAGCACCGGCTGATGTGCTGCAGGATGGCCTCCGTTCCAACAACGTTCAGGTACGTATCCTGCTGTCCGGCAAAGGAGGCTGTCGGCAGGTCTTCGGCCGTAGCACTGGACCGTACGGCATAGGTTGCCTTTTCGCCAAGTTCAGCGAGCTGGCGGGTAATCGCTTCCTGAATGTCGGCCGGGATGGCTGCTGATTCGATTACCCGACGGATTTCACCGCTCAGCTCACCAATTTTAGGCCGGTCCTCCGTTGTCAGTAGCGATAGTTCATTAAGTAATTCGTCGATCGACGGCGTTGCCTCTATGACTCGTTTGTAGGCTTCTGTCGAAATACAAAAGCCGTCCGGTACGCAGATGCCCTCAATCCGGGTCAGTTCTCCAAGGTTTGCGCCTTTGCCCCCGGCAAGCTTCAACGATGTACGGCTAATGTCCTGGAAGCTAAGTAGGTAAGGGCTCGTAGGTTGCATTGTCACGGCTATTTGGCGTTGAGTGTGCTGGACGTTTCTTTCATTATCTCGATTGCCTTCAGAAAGTAGGTTTCAATGGTTTGAATTTCTTCGTCTGAAAATGAAGCGAACAGTTGCGCTGACTTATTCCGAAAATCTTTGTAGAGCGGTTCCAGAAGGGCCATTATGGCTGAGGTGTCTGGCTCAATGATAACTTTCCGACGGTCGTCTTCCGCGAACCGTCTCTTTACCAGGTTTTTCTTCTCAAATCGATCGATCAAACCGGTAACGGCGCCTGTCGTTAAGCCGGTTAAGCTGGAAAGCTCACCGGCTGTCAGTCGGCCTTTTTCCAGGAAGAAACCCAGGTACTTATGATCCGTCCCTGATAGTCCTGCTGTTCGGGCAACGGTCTCGTGCATCTGAATGGAGGTGTAGGCGAACTGCTGACTTAGCTTCCTCACTCGGTTTAATTCGTCTGCTCTCATTTATCTTTGTTGCTAAGATATTTAGTGACAAAGATAAATGAGAGCCGTAATGACTCCAAGTAAATGCGGTAAAAAGTAGTACGGCGATTTGTCGGAAGATTGAGTGAAGGATGAACCGGTGTTGTTGGAATGGAATTTTTGGATTGGCTTCGTTCGTAGATACCGGTACTCCGAATAAACAATGGTTAGGTCAGCTTACAATTGCTGCTTTCTAAAACTCTAATCTTGGCTAGGCTTTGATGACGAAAGCTTTTAACGCGGCCATTTTACCATCGCGGAACTGCCATACATCGCAGTATTGATAGTCGGCTATTTGTCCGTTTTCGTCCTCCAGGCTGATTATGCCAAGGGCGGTAACGAAATCGCCCTCAGCAATTAAGTTGTCAACCATGAATGTTGGCGGCTCTACATACGTCGTTTCCATCCACTGCCGAACCGCTTCCTTCCCATGCAGGGTTCTATCGCCCACAAATACCCATTCGGTATCGTCCGTACAATGTACTAGAAACCCCTCATTATCGCCCGCAGAAATAGCCGCGTTAGCCTTTATCAGTGTTTCTTTATTCGTTTCGCTCATGTGCCTATTCCTTATTTGATGGTCGACGTACTCAGTCCGGATAAAAGTACTGATAATGAAAACGAAAAAGTTCTACCCATTTGATTCGCTGAAACGGCTGCCTGATAGCGAATAGAAGCCAATATGCTTATTCGCCATCCTGCCGTAACAGGGAGTTACTTCTGCAAGAATTTATTTGTGTCCACTAAATTATATTCATCATCATCACGAAAAATGCTTTTTAGCGAACCGATATGCGCAGCGCCAATAATCAATAAAACTCGTTTAGCCTTTGTTCGCATTTGAGAGGTAACAATGTTGGAATATATTTTGTAGTCTCTGTTTTTAAAAATCGACGTGAGTTCTGCTCCAATATAGGTAGGGTTAATAAATGCGGTGTCAACCATTGCATCCGGGTTTTTGAATGTCCCGTTTGTTACTCGTGACGGCGTCAAATATCGTAATCGATAAACCTTATTGTAGGTGGCAGGTTGATTTATAAAAAATAAATAGTCCTTCAAGGATAACTTGTTTTCCTGGAGCGCTTTCATCTTTTCCATCACCATTGCTCTTACAGCGCGGCCCTCGTCTTTGTACAGGTTTATGTTTTCACCGTTATCCAAAATGCTCTGGGAAGTTCCACCGGGGGCATTCACGCAATATATTTTGGGTAACCTCAATTGCTTGGCCATGCGAAACGCTAATTGATAGACTTCGCTTCTGCCATCTTCTAAATCCTCGAGTTTTATTTTGTCTGATACGTAGAGTGCATATAAACTGTCAATTTTCTGCTGGTTTTCAGGCAAGACTTCAACCAGTATCAGGTCAGGGTTGTAAGGTATAACTGAAGCTATAAACTCTTTAATTTCTTTTTGGCGCTGAGGACGTAAAACATCCGTATTCGGATTATTGCTATTGTAGATTTGAGCCAAGTGATCCGAACCCAATATCATGATATCCGTTTTTTGACTTTGCGCTGAGCAGGTAAAAACGAAAGAAAACAGCACTATAAAAAAGGTAAACGTAACGTTCATTCTAATTTTTAAAGTTTGAAAAGACTGATTAGACACAACATTAAAGCATTTACGATGTTGACGTTATTTGAAAATCGTATGCCGCAACTGTTGCTGATTAAAGCTGCAAACAAATGTGTTGAGAACGGCAGGCTTACTTTATTTGTGAGCTAAAAATGAAGTTGATTAGCGAACAATAAGTTGATTATGGATTTGTCTCTCCGCCGGAATGGCAAACCGCCTGTTGTGGACATCGTTAACTCATTTTAGGCAGTTCGTAAAATCGTTTCCATCTTCCGTCCTTTTGCCAGTTCATCGACCAGTTTGTCCAGATATCTTACTTGTTGTGTCAGTGGATTAGTGATTTCTTCAACTCTGTAACCACAAATTGTGCCTCTTATGAGATGGGCATTTCTATTCAATTCAGCACCCTGAAAAAATTGTTTAAAAGTTACCTTCTCTTCAAGTAGCTTCTGAATGGCTTCCTCGTTGTATCCAGTCAGCCACTCAACGAGTTGATGTAATTCCTCTTTTGTTCTGCCTTTCTTCTCAACCTTTGTTACATAATGTGGATATACTGATGCAAAAGTCATCCGTGCAATTCGTTCATCGTGCTGGTTCGTGCTGTTCATATTCTGCCTATTTTTATAATCACCCCGGTTTCGTCAAATTGTTCGCTAGTAAGTGGCACTAGTAACTTTATAAACTGTCTGGTTGATCACCCAATAACCCCGTAGCGCCAGGGGTATAGGCTCTTCTGGCGTCAAAGATTGGGAATTTTATCTATAAATCGACTTGCACAATCCAACAGTGTTTCCAGATGTGGTTGCCGGTGAGTCGGTCAAATGTGGACGCTCGGTTGGCATACCACGCCAAAGCAACAGCCGTAGTTACGTAAGATTCTGCTGTGGAGAAGGATGCCTGCGAAACACTTTGCAGATATAGGCTGCTGGATTGCAGAACGGAAAATGGATCACCGTGCCCATTTATGCAACGTTTTGCCCTTGTTATCGTGTTATGGCAGAAAGATGTAGCTACATTAAATACAGATCTACTCATGGAACTTGGCATCACAACATTTGTCGAAAATACGCCTGATCCCATTACGGGCAAACTATTGAGTCCGCACCAGCGGATGATGAACCTTCTGGAAGAAGTTGAACTGGCCGACCAGGTCGGGCTGGATGTGTTCGCTATCGGTGAGCACCACCGTCCCGATTTTATCGTGTCATCCCCGGCCGTTGTGCTGGCGGCAGCAGCGGTTAAAACCAAACAGATCCGCCTGTCGAGCGCCGTTACGGTGCTCAGTTCCGACGATCCGGTGCGGGTCTTTCAGGACTTCGCCCATGTCGATCTGCTGTCGGGAGGACGGGCCGAAATCATCGCTGGTCGGGGTTCGTTCATCGAATCGTTTCCGCTGTTCGGCAACAACCTGAATGATTACAACGAGCTGTTTGCTGAAAAGCTGGACCTGCTGGTGAAACTGAACAAAAGCGAGAAGGTCACCTGGAAGGGGCACTTTCGACCGTCGATTGACAACCGGGGCGTATACCCGCGACCGTATCAGCCTGAACTGCCCATCTGGGTAGGGGTGGGGGGAACACCCGAATCCGTCGTACGGGCCGCGAACTACGGCTTGCCGATGGCGCTGGCCATTATTGGCGGGATGCCGGATCGGTTCGTGCCGTTCACCAAACTGTACAAAGATACCTACGCCAAAGCTGGCCACGACCCTGCGAAGTTCCAACTGGGCATTAACTCCCACGGCTACATTGCAGATGATTCGCAGCGGGCGGCCGACGAGTTTTACGGGCCGTATGCCTACGTGATGAGTCAGATCGGACGGGAGCGGGGCTGGGCACCCATGAACCGCGCCCAGTACGAATTCATGCGCTCGGCCGAAGGGTCGCTGCTGGTGGGTAGTCCACAGCAGGTGATCGACAAAATCCTGTGGGAGCATGAATTATTCGGCAACACCCGCTTCCTGCTCCATATCAGCGTCGGTACGCTGCCGCACGCCAACGTGATGCGGGCCATCGAACTGCTGGGTACCGTCGTGGCCCCGGCCGTGAAGAAAGCCGTTGAGAGCAGCGTCAGCGCGTAATCAACCCCAGGAAACAAACCATACGAAACGCCCGACTCTAGCAATTAGGTCGGGCGTTTGGCTAATACGTCGCGCACCGATGTCCACCGGATGCCGGGGTAGCGATCGTTGTCGAGCGTCTGGAATTTTGGTTGCCCGCTCAGCATATTGTGCAGGTATTGCATCCCCTGCCAGGGCGGAAACACTTCGTTGGGTTGTGGGGACAAGGTCTTGGTCACATTGATCATCGTATTGAGAACGCCCAGTCCACCGGCCCGCAGCAGACCGAACGATTGCCCAGTAGCATCACTGGCTGATTGCTGAAGGCCCCGGATTGTGCTGACTTCGCCGGCTACCCGCAGGAACCGGGGTGTAGCATCATCGAGGGCAACGGCCGCAGTGTAGGAAGCCGTATTATCGATGGTCGTAAAATCCATCGGCTGGTCAGCATCACCCCAATAAAGCACTCGTTTCAGACCGAACAAAACGACGGGAGCCTGACCAGTCAGCAGGTCGGTAAACATGCCGTTGAGGACGGACGTAGCTGCGATGGAGGCTTTATCGAGCCGTTCGGCGAAGTCCCGGCGAAAGTCGAGGTTTCGGTTGCTGCCTTTGGGCAGTCGGGCAAAATCAATGCAGTAGTCGGACGGAATGAACCGGGGTACGCCGGCGTTCACGGCGGCCTGGAGGAGCCGTGTCTGCGTATCCACAATCACCTCCCGTAAGCCCGACAGGGCCGATACCACGCAGGAGCCGCCCGAACAGGCCCTGATCAACTCCGCGTCGCTGGTGTAATCAACCTCAAAAATGGTGGCTCCCTGTTTTTGTAGCGATGAACGTGCCATTTCGGAACTGCCTTTCCGGATCAGTGCTCTGACGTCGGCCCCCTGCCCGAGCAGGTAGTGAGCAATGGACTGCCCCAATTCGCCGGTTGCCCCGGCCAGAATGATGGTACTAACTTTTGTTCGTTGGTTTGCTGACTGCATGAAGTGCGAGTAAAGACGCTGTCTTACTTAACTCTGCCCGATCCGTATAGTTTTCCGTTGGGCATAGTCGATGAGTCGTCCAGGTTGCCGACGAACGGTCATATACGCCGACGAATGGCAACGGCTTCCGTTCGGCGATGGTTTTGTCGGTTCACCGATTGCCGATGGGTTGACGGAGAGCAGGATCATAGCTTTGATCCATCAAATTTGTCAACGAAAAGGCTATGAAATCTTTACTCTCCATCAGCTTGCTATTCACCACCCACCTGCTCCTGGCCCAGACCGCTTCCATTCGGGGTTCGGTACAGGATGCACGGCGTCAGGCTGTTCCATTCGCTACAGTTATGCTGCTCAGTACTAACGACTCATCGCTTGTTAAAGCCCTGGTCAGCAGCGATTCCGGTACCTACACGTTCGCGGCTGTTCGGCCCGGTTCATACCGCATCAGCGTTACCGGCGTTGGCTATGTGCAGGGCTTCTCGGAACGGGTTGCCGTAACCGATGGCCAGACCCTAACCCTTCCTGCGCTGACGCTGGTGGATGTCAGCAATCAACTTAGTGAGGTAAAGGTCAGCGCCCGCAAGCCCCTGCTCGAAGTAACCCCCGACAAAACCGTACTGAACGTCGAGGCCAGCATCACAGCAGCCGGTAGTTCGGCCTTCGAACTGCTTCAGAAAGCGCCGGGCGTCATCGTCGATCCGGGCGATAACATCATGTTGCAGGGAAAAAACGGGGTACGTATCTACATCGACGGAAAACTGTCGCCCCTGACGCAGGCTGATCTGGCGGCTTACCTCCGCACGCTTCAGGCATCCGACATTGAAGCCATCGAGATCATCGCGCAGCCCTCGGCCCGCTACGATGCGTCGGGCAACGCGGGCATTATCAACATCCGGCTGAAGAAAAACAGGAACTACGGTACCAACGGCAGTCTGACACTGGGGCTGGCGCAAGGTCGTTTCTACCCCAAACAGAACGGGTCGCTCTCGCTCAACCACCGTACCAAAGGTGTGAACCTGTTCGCCACTTACAGCAACCGCATCGCCCGCGACTGGTCATTCATCAGCCTGTACCGCGAGCAGTCGGGTCAATACTACGATCAGCGGTCAGAAACCACAACCGAGTCGGGCTCGCACAACGTGAAAGCCGGGGCTGACTTCTTCCTGAGCCGCAGAAGCACACTAGGCGTATTGGTGAATGGCAACCTCCGCAGTAGTGAGTCACTGACCGACGGCCAGACGCCCATTGGACTGCTGAACCGTCCGGCTACGTCGATTCTGATTGCCAACAACCGGAACACGAACCGGCGGGGTAACCTGAACGCCAACCTGAATTATCAGTACACCGATACGTCTGGCCGGACGCTGAACATCGACGCCGACTACGGTCGTTACAACGGATCGAACGACAGCTACCAGCCGAACCAGTACCGCGACCCCATCGAGCAGATTGTGCTGGAGGAGCGCAATTACCGCATGAAAACGCTGACCAACATTGACCTGTACACCCTGAAAGCCGACTACGAACAGAAGCTCTGGGGGGGCAAGGTGAATGCAGGTTTCAAGCTGTCGTCGGTAACCACGGGCAATACCTTCGACTTCTTCGACGTAGTGGACGGCCGTGATCAGCTCAATCAAGACCGTACCAACGATTTTCGGTACACTGAACGAATTAATGCGGCTTACGCGTCATTCAATCGGCAGGTAGGAAAACTTCGGATGCAGGCGGGTATGCGGCTAGAACAGACGTATTCGCAGGGCGTGCTGACCAGCGCCCTGTCCCAGGCGGATGGCAACGTAACGCGTCAATACGTCAACCTGTTTCCCAGCGCCGGACTCACCTACTCGGCCAACGCAAAAAACAGCTACGCCCTGACGTTCAGTCGCCGGATTGACCGCCCGAGCTATCAGGAGCTGAACCCGTTCGAATACAAGGCCGACGAACTGACGTACCAGAAAGGCAACGCGTTTCTGCGGCCACAATACACCAATACCGTACAGGTGTCGCATACGTATGCCTACAAGCTCACAACCTCGCTGAGTGTCAGCCGCACAACGGATTTTTTCACCAGCATCACGGACACCACCGAGCGTAACCGCAACTTCATCACGACCCGCAACCTGGCCCGTCAGGATGTGATCTCGCTGGGGGTAAGCTACCCCTTCAGCGTCACCAAATGGTGGAATGTGTACGCCAACCTGACGGCTTACCACTCCCGCAACCGCGCTGATTTTGGACAGGGTAAGGTCATTAACCTGAATGCGAACGTACTGAGTTTCTACAGCCAGCACACGATCTCGCTGCCACACAAGTGGAATGTCGAAGTGTCGGGCTACTACACCTCGCCGTCGATCTGGGGCGGTACGTTCCTGAACCGCCGGTACTGGGGTTCCAGCGTCGGGGTGTCGCACAAGGTGCTGAAAGACCGTGGCTCGCTGGTCGTGACCCTGACCGACCCCTTCAACAGCCAGCGGTGGCGGGGGATCAGCCAGTTCGGCGGGTTATACATGGATGCCAGCGGAGGCTATGAGAGTCGGCAGGTCCGGTTGAACTTTACCTACAGCTTCGGCAGCGATCAGGTCAAAGCCGCCCGCCGTCGGAACGCCGGTCTGGACGACGAAAGCAAACGGATTCAGTAGTTTATCAAAATGGTTAGGTTAGCGGAGGGTGTAGAGTACCTGAGCCTGTAAGCCTACATGGTAGTTCTGATACCTGCTGAAGGATTGTTGGGGTAGGATGTACGCAAAGGTAGGCTGAGCAATCACCGATAGCTGGTTGCTCAGCCGATACGCCAAACCGGCCGCCAGCATCGGATGAACACGTATGTTTTGATTAGAGAATTTGCCTTTTGCTCCGTTCTCAAAAATGGTTACGGAAGGGAGGGCTAGTAACCCACCCGCCGACACATAAGGGGATAGACGTTTGCCAGAGGTCTGATAGTTGATGGTAACCGGAATCTGGTAGTTCCGCTGGCGAGTGGCAATCACAGTAAAAGGTACATTAACAGGGATGGTGCTGATGGTTGGGACGTTATAGCCTGCACGATTTAGTATAATGCCCGTTGAAACGGAGAAACGGGTGGTCAGGTTATAACGGGCCTGCAAACCTACGGCGTAGCCCCATGCTTTCTGCTCTGCCCGAAAATCAACGGGTTGCACGGTAGCTGATTGTCCGATAATAACCGTCGGTACCAGTATGGTTTGTTCTGTTTTACTGTATTGGAACGTTGGCGAAGCGCTTAGCGAGAGAGAAAGTTTACCCTGCCCAACGACTGAATGACCGGAGAGCAGCCCCGCTACCCCGAACAGGAACGAGCGTGTAATCAGTTTCATAAAAGGTGAGGTGTTGATGGTGCATAATAACGAGTAGGTAAAATACGTAGTTGATTATTCTTTTGCGACCCTGCTATCCGATTTTAATGCGCTGCCTACCCGCTTGCTTTTGGGTACCGGCGTACTGCTCAGCATCATTGTGCCGCCCGATTGGTAGTAGTCGCACATGTCGCGCAGCACGCACTCGTGGCATTTGGGCGTGTACCAGGTGCAGATGCGCTGGCCGTGCCAGTAAAAGTGCTTGTGAAAGTTAAACAGATCCTTCGCATCCTGGGGCAGGTACGCCAGCAGCATGGCATAGGCCTTCTCCGCGCTGACTTTCGGGCCAATCAAGCCAACCCGCTGCGTTACCCGGTGCACGTGTGTGTCGACCGGCAGCACTGGTTTCCTGAAGTTGAACAGCAACAGCAACGTAGCGGTTTTCAGGCCGATGCCCGGCAGGTCGGTGAGCCACTTCATGGCGGCTTCCGTCGATAGATCGCGTAAAAAGTCGATGCTGACGTCGCCCCGTTCGCGGATGATGTGCGCCAGGACGTTCTGGATATAAGGAGCCTTTACTTCCGGGTAATTGGCCGTTTTGATGGCGTCGATCAGGTCGGGGAGGGGGGCATCGCGAACCTGCTCCCAGGTCGGGAAACGCTCCCGCATGGTCCGGTAGGCCGTCACCTCGTTGGCGTGGGTCGTCCGGTGCGACAGGATCGTACCGATCAGTTCGTGCATGGGGTCCGCCCGGCCGTAAATTTCCTGAACGCCGTACAATTGATTCAGCAGTGCATGAGCCTCGCGGGTTTTGGTGGCTAAGTCGGTGGCAGGTGATTGCATACGAAAACAGGGACGTTGAGCGCCCCTGTTTAACCCGGAATCCAGGAAAAAGTTGTCATTTTACCAGTGGCAGACCGGCCTGCTGCCAGGCTTTTACGCCCCCGTCGAGGTGCCGGACGTTCGTGAAACCCAGTTTCTGCAAAATCGGCAGCGACTGCGTACTCCGGCCACCCACGGCGCAGTGTACCAGATACGGCTTTGTCTTATCCAGTTTAGCCACCTGCTGCTGAAAAGTCGGGCTGTTGTAGTCGACATTGACGGCCCCCTTAATGTGCCCGGTCGAAAACTCCGCCGGTGTCCGGACGTCGAGCACCACCACGCCCGGCGACTCTTTCAGGAGCTGGGCAGCCTGTTGCGGATTGAGGTTTTTAGGGCCGTCCTGGCTGACGGATTGCATGGGAGCCGTAGCGGTCGAAGGCGTTTCGGGAGCATACAGCAGGGTAAGGGTCAGAAGTAGGAGCGTTTTCATACGGTTTGCGTCTCGGCAATGAGTTGATCAGCCAGTCGGGTAAGGCCGACGGTGGCCGGTTCGGGAATCATGGTCATGTTTTTTCGTTTCGCTACGTCCGGAATGTTCGGATCGACAATGTAAATCGGAATACCCGGCCGGACAGAATAGATCAGCCCCGCAGCCGGGTAGACAGCCAGCGACGTACCGACCACGATGAATACGTCGGCCTGCTCCGTGATGTCCATCGCGACATCCATCATCGGTACGGCTTCGCCAAACCAGACAATGTGGGGGCGTAGCTGCGAGCCTTTTTCACAGCAGTCGCCCATCCTGATTTCCCAGCCTTCTATGTCATAAACCAGATCCGGGTCCTGTGTGCTGCGCGATTTGAAGAGTTCGCCGTGCAGATGAACGACATTCGACGAGCCTGCTTTTTCGTGGAGGTTATCCACGTTCTGCGTAATGACCGTTACGTCGAAATACTCTTCCAGTTTCACCAGGGCCAGGTGGCCGGCGTTGGGCTGAACGCTCAGGGCCTGTTTCCGGCGCTGGTTGTAAAAATCTTGCACCAGTACCGGGTTTCGGTACCACGCTTCCGGGGTAGCTACGTCTTCAATCCGGTGATTTTCCCACAGACCGTCCGACGCCCGAAAGGTGGGAATGCCACTTTCGGCGCTGATGCCTGCACCAGACAGGACAATAATTTTTTTGCGTGTTTCCATCGACTACAAGTTACAAAAAGATCAAAATGGCTGCCTATAACGGATCTGACTGACAGCCGTCATTTGTTGGTTTCCGACTGTATGGCTGATCGTCATGGAACACGTTGCCCGAACGTATCCATGCGTAGGTGGCAACAAAATTACAGCTCCGACAGTCTCTGTAGTGTGAATGAGGTATTGGTGAAATTCACAGAAGGGACAACAGCAGCAGGCTGGCCCCAATGTTGAAACAATTGGATTCATGGACGAGCCAAAACGACTTTTCGATTGCCTGGCGTATCAGTTGGCGCACTTTCCGCTGGCTGATATGCTGGCGGCCAAGGAAACCGGGCAATGGAAAACATACAGCACACAGCAGGTTATTGACCGGGTTAATCAGGTCAGCATGGGTTTGCTGAACCTCGGCATTGACCACGGTGACGGTACGATCGAAGGGCGGCACAAAGTAGCCATTCTGAGCCGGAATCGTCCGGAATGGATGATGATTGATCTGGCCGTTCAGCAGGTGGGTGCGGTGTCGGTGCCGGTTTACCCAACCATCAATCCGGCCGAGTTGCAGTTTGTGCTGCAGGATGCGGCCGTCCGCGTCGTGTTCGTCGACGGTGCAGACCTGTACGCGAAGGTCGCGGCTCTGCAACCCAACCTGCCGGCTCTTCAGGCCATTTTTACCTTTGACCCGGTGGCCGGTGCCCGTTCGTGGACTACCCTGTTGACTGACCTGAGTCCGGAGGATGCGCAGCGGCTCGACGTACTTCGTGAGCGCGTGCAGCCGACCGATCTGGCCACGATCCTCTACACCTCCGGAACCACCGGAACACCCAAAGGGGTGATGCTGTCGCACCATAACCTGCTCAGCAATACGTTCGATAGCGCGCTGGTGATGAACGAAATTGGGGTTAGTGGCAAGCGGGCACTTAGTTTTCTGCCGTTGAACCACGCTTTCGAGCGCATGGCGACGTACTGCTACATCTATTGTGGCACGTCGATCTACTACGCCGAAAGTATGGATACGATCGCAGCTAACCTGCGGGAGGTTCAGCCGACGGTATTTACAACTGTACCGCGCCTGCTCGAAAAAGTGTACGAAGGCATTCTGGCAAAAGGTGCCGAACTGACCGGTATTAAAAAACGGCTGTTTGCCTGGTCTCTCCGGCTGGGGGAGGAGTACGACGTCAATAAGCCGTTCAGCCTCAGCTACCGGCTCCAACTGGCCCTGGCCGACCGGCTGGTTTTCAGCAAATGGCGGGAAGCGCTGGGCGGTCAGGTCAAGGCCATTATTACGGGGGCAGCGGCCTGTCAGGTACGATTGCTGAAAGTCTTCGGTGCGGCCGGAATCGTCGTGATGGAGGGCTACGGCCTTACTGAAGCCTCTCCGATTATCAGCGGCAACCGGTTCAGCGAGAAAAACCGGATGTTCGGTACGGTCGGGCCGCTGCTACAGCATGTCGAGGTGTCGTTTGCCGACGATGGCGAGATTCTGTGCAAAGGGCCAAACGTGATGATGGGCTACTACAAACGCCCGGACCTCACGGTAGAAACTATCACCGGCGACTGGCTGCATACGGGCGACATTGGTACGTTGGTCGACGGGAAGTTCCTGAAGATTACGGACCGTAAAAAAGAGCTGTTCAAAACCAGCGGTGGTAAGTACGTAGCACCCCAGCCCATCGAGAATAAGATGGTTGAAAGCCCGTGGATTGAGCAGATAATGGTCGTCGGCGAGGGACAGAAATTTGTCGGGGCGTTGATTGTGCCGGCCTTCCGGATGCTACAGGCGTGGTTCGCCGAGCAGCAGCAGGCGTATCCCGGCGACGCGGCTGCTGCCAACGACGAACGGGTAAAGCGGCTGATTGCGGAGGCCGTCGACCACTACAATCGGGAGTTTAACCACGTTGAGCAGATCAAGCGGTTTACCCTGCTCAACCGGGAATGGACCGTCGAAGCGGGTGAGCTAACGCCCACGCTCAAGCTAAAACGCAAGGTGATTCAGGCGCGGTATAGTGAGCAGATCGCCGGATTATACGCGGGCGTTGCAACCGGGCCAGGCTCTGGCCTTGCCCGTTGATTGTGGTATCGGCTGCTGACAGCCGACCCGTTAGGTTTCAGAAACCTAACGGGTCAGGTTCCGAACCTGACCGCACGACCAACCCTAGTTAGAGTAATACTACAACGATTTTCTAGGTTCAAAACGGCCGATGTATACAGACAGGTTTAGCCCTGCAAACGAACGTTTAGCATTGAGATTACCGAAGCCAGTTACGCCAAGGCCTACGCATCTCAACGTGGTATAAAACCGGATTTCGGCGGGTATGCCAATGGTGCCATACTTCACAAATTCGTAATGTTCCCCTGAACCCCACAGTGGGTCGGGCTCAGTGTACAGGTATTTACCCCGGTCGTTTCCCCAAACTCTACTCAAACCTGCTGCCAACCGAAACTTCCCCGTTCGCAGACCGTACAAAAGACCAATTTCGCTCACTTTAAGGCCGGGCTCGACAGCCTGCAGAATTTCGGCGTTTACAGAATAACGTGCTACCAGGACGGTAGGCCTGCTTTTAGGCTCATACCCCATGGCGATCATCAGACTTGGCAAGTGGCTTTTCCCGAGGCCACCACTCAACCAATACATATCGCGCGAAGCGGCTTGTCCGTGGGTTCGGGAGCCGAAGAATACAAGCAGAGGCAGCGATAGAAATAAAACTTTGATCATGTACTTGATAATAAATGTGATCAAGTTTATGTATTGTGTATTTAAAAAAAGTTACTTCTGGTGGTGGGTTGTAAAAAAAGACAACTGATCATAAATGGAACCGGATAAGGCAACTGAAATCCATACGCACCTATTGAGGGCGAAAAACCGCTCGATGTACCGAAGAACCGTCGATTCATACCGCTATCGGTACATCCCCTTTCCCCAACTTTGTCTCGGTCAATCGGAGAGTCTTATCCCTCTCCAGAAATCGCTAAACACTAAATACCAACGCTTATGCCTACGCTAAAAGTCAAAGACGGTACCGAGATTTATTACAAAGATTGGGGAACCGGTCAGCCCCTTGTTTTTCACCACGGCTGGCCTTTGTCCGCCGATGACTGGGATGCCCAGATGATGTTTTTTCTACAACATGGCTATCGGGTCGTGGCTGCTGATCGGCGCGGACACGGGCGCTCTTCCCAACCAACCGACGGGCACGACATCGATAGCTATGCCGCCGATATCGCCGAACTGGTCGAATTGCTTGATTTGAAAGACGCTATTCACATCGGGCACTCCACGGGTGGTGGGGTCGTGGCCCGGTACGTAGCCAAACACGGACAGGGACGGGTTGCCAAAGCGGTTCTCATCAGTGCGGTTACCCCGTTGATGGTACAAACTGAGGCCAATCCTGACGGCGTACCGATGTCGGTGTTCGATGAGATTCGGGAAAACACCGCGACTCATCGGCAGCAGTATTTTAACGAGTTTACTATGCCTTTTTATGGCTACAACCGGTCGGGCGCTACGCCCCTCCAGGGCGTGCGGGATAACTGGTGGCGTCAGGGAATGATGGGAGGCATCAATGCGCATTACTACGGGATCAAAGCGTTCTCGGAAACCGATTTCACAGAAGACCTGAAGAGCATAGACGTTCCGGTACTGGTCATGCACGGCGAAGACGACCAGATTGTGCCCATCGATGTGACAGCTCATAAAGCCATTAAACTTCTTAAGAATGGCCGTCTGATTACGTATCCTGGCTTTCCGCATGGGATGCCAACAACGGAAGCAGCTACGATCAACGCAGACTTGCTGGCGTTCATAAAATCGGACGCCTAGCCTGGTTCTCAGAAAGAACTGGCGCCGTGACAACCTTATCCGTTGGTAAGGTGGATAGGTACCCATCCAGTAGACTATACCTTAAGCAGAACCAGGTAAGCCTATCTGGTTCTGCTCTAAATCTCCTTCCCGTATGAAAACCATTCACTCAAAAACCATCGTATTTGTCACCGGAGCCTTTGTAACGCACCTGGGCTGGAAGCCGTGGCAGGATTTTTTCGAAAGCAAAGGGTATAAGACGGTGGCTCCGTCCTGGCCCTTCAAAGAGGAATCGCCGGCAGAACTACGTGCTAAACATCCGGCAGGAAACCCAGGCTTGGCCAATTTAACCCTGGAGGAACTGGTTAACCACTACGCCGATATTGTAAAAGCGCAACCCGAAAAACCCATCGTCATCGGCCATTCGCTGGGTGGGTTGGTCACCCAGATCATCGTCAACCGGGATTTGGCGGCTGCCGGAGTGGCTATTCACCCGGTGCCGCCCCAGGGCGTCATTCCGTATGAGTTTTCCTTTCTGAAGGCAGGCTGGAAGGCACTGGGGTTGTTTACCGATGTGCACGAAACGTACCTGATGTCCCTGGAAGATTGGCAGTACGCGTTCGTCAATGAGATGAGCCTGGCTGATCAACAGGCAACCTACGAAGCGAATACCATTCCGGAGTCAAAACGGGTTACGCGGGACGGATTAACGAGTGCCGCTCACGTCGATTTTGAGAAGCCGCATCCCCCCTTGCTGATTACTGCGGGGGATATTGACAATATCATGCCTGCCCACCTGAGCAAGCGCATCTTCGAAGCGTATAAACAAAACGGCTCGGTGCTGGAATACAAAGAGTTTGCAGGCCGCAATCACTATGTGTTAGGACAACCGACCTGGACCGAAGACGCGGAGTATATCCTGGATTGGCTGGAAACCCACTGACATCTTTTTACCCAAACACGAACATCGTTGGTGAGCAGATTTGTGTTTCTCCTGGCAAGTCAGTCCCTAGGGGTGAACTGTCAAATTGATATTGATGATCAGTGAAAATAGATTTTAGTCATGCTGACCGGTACGCCGGAGCGTAAGGAAGCATGACTAAAATCGCACCTATAGAATACCCTCAACTAGTTGTACCTGGGCACTTAGGTAAAAGAGCGTTTGTTTACCGATTAACAGGTCGTGCCGACGGGCACTATCGTTGATAACAGCTTAGCCATAAGTCACACAACTAATGGTTTTATTGTAGTCAATAGCTAGTGAAAATGGCTTTGGCTCATCTAATTTAACCTTTTTCTGCCATGAATAACCCTATCTTAGGTCTTCACCATATTACGGCCATTGCCAACAACGCGCAGCGGAATTATGATTTTTACACCCACGTCATGGGTCTGCGAATGGTGAAGAAGACCGTCAACTTCGATGATCCGGGCACGTATCATTTTTACTACGGCAATGAAGAAGGAACGCCCGGAACCATCCTGACCTTTTTTCCGTGGGAAGGCATAGGGCCGGGCCGCAACGGAGTTGGCATGGCCACTGAGATCGGTTATGCGGTTCCGACCGATAGCCTGGATAAGTGGGCGGGTCGATTTCAGGCGCTTGGCGTATCGGCTGGTGAACAGGCAGAACGGTTTGGCGAACGCTACCTGCCCTTTACCGACCCGGATGGCCTGGCTTTTACCCTCATCGTTCCGAAACAACCCGACAACCGCACTGCCTGGGAAACCGAGGATATAAAACGGGACATGGCTACGCAGGGATTCCATAGCATTACGCTCACACTGCAACGTATTGAACCTACAGCCCGCATACTGACCGACATATTTGGGTACCGGCTGCTGGCCCAGGAAGGCAATCGCTATCGGTTTCAGACGGATGCTGTACCTACGGCATCCACCGTTGATTTGCTGGAAGAGCCCGAGGGGCATGTCGGTCGCAATGCCGCCGGCACCAATCACCACGTAGCGTTCCGGGTGGCCAACGACGCCATTCAGATGGAGTACCGGGACAAAATTCTGAGCAGCGGTTTACAGATAACCCCCAAAATCGATCGCGACTATTTTTTCTCGCTTTACTTCCGCGAACCGGGTGGCGTGTTATTTGAAATTGCTACCGACAATCCCGGTTTTACGGTCGATGAGCCGCTGGCTGAGTTAGGGAGCCATCTGAAATTGCCGAAGCAATACGAAGCGTCGCGGGCGAAGATTGAGCGAGCACTGCCCGTTTTAACCACTTTGTGAGCGAAGCGTCGGCTTCATCGGGCGGATGATAGTGCGAACGGGTTATACGATCACGTTTGTATAGAGCTATTTTTAGATCTCAAACGAAGGTACGCAGTCCACGTACCTTCGTTGAGGTATTCCATCTACGCTCTTAAACGAACGGACTATGCAGCTTTTTCGGTGGATCTGGGTGGCACAACGGTCGCTAAGCTCTCTGGTCATTGGTTGTTACCAGCTACTGACCATCGGTTTCGGGCTAACTATACTGACTCATCAGGCGACCGGCCAAAACATAAACCGGCAGCAGGTCAGGCAACTGCTCAGTCAACTGCAACACAGCAAAACGGCTGAAAAGCAACTGCCTATTTTAGTTGAATTAGGAAAATTCCATATCTACAAACCAGGTGAGGCCAACGTTGATTTAGACAGCGGCAGGGCCTATCTCAACCAGGCAAAACGACTAAGCGACTCCCTGCACTTACTGACCTGGCAGCACGAAATCGAAAGCATGCTGATTGTGGCCGCCATGGAGGGGGGCAACAGCCAGCTTGGTCGGCTTCGATTCGCGCAATTGATTGACGATTGCCGGAAAACGGGCGATAGAGCCGCCGAAGCCAACGTACGGGTCCGGTTAGGCATCTGGCTGCGAAACGTTGACAACGATTATCGTGAGGTCTTTGCAAATTTTCGTCAGGCGGCCGCTATCTACAAATCCCTGAGAGACCAGCAAAAAGAGATTAATGCCTTCAAGGAAGTTGGCATCACTTACTTGTATCAGGGTAAACTGGACAGTGCTCAGGCGGTTCTGACGGACGTACTGGCGCAATACAAGGCCATCGGATACCCTAAACTACATTATACGTATAACCTACTAGCCACCGTCAACACGTTAAAAGGCGATTTTGACAAAGGGCTTTCGTATGCGCTGTTATGCATCGACAGCATGGATAAAACGAAGGATACAGTATCGGCAGCGTCGTTTTACGGGGATCTGGCGCGGATTTATGAAGAAATAGGCAATCACTCGAAAGGAGTCGAATGGCACAGAAAATCACTTCAGGCATGGAGGCAGGAGAGGCTGCCAAACTTTGCCATGTATAATACCGCGAGCTTTATCGCGAAGGATCTGATTCATCAACAGAAACCACGCGAAGCCCTCCAGGTAATCAAAACGTTGGTCAATGAAATACCGACGAATACGATCATTCAAAAAGCATCTGTGGCGCAAAGCCTGGCCTATTGCTACGACGCTCTGCACAACGATCGGCTTGCCGAGCGCTATTACCTGGAAACGCTCGACTGGTATGCAAAAAATAAAATGGATTTTGAGGCTTCACAGCAGGCCGAGATCGATATTGGCGGCTTTTACGTGCAACAGAAAAACTTCCGAAAAGCTGCGGTTCATTTAACGAAGGCACTGAGTTTTTATCCGCAGAAGAACTCGTTATCAACCATAAAAGATCTGCATTTTCTCTTGTTTAAGGTTGATTCAGCGCAGGGGAATTACCTGTCTGCCATGCGGCATTTTCGGCAGCATAAAGCCCTGAACGACTCGCTGTTTAATGAAACAAAGAGTAAACAGATTGCGAGTCTTCAGATACGATACGACACCCGTAAAAAAGAGCAGGACATTGCTTTGCTCACTAAGCAAAGTGAGCTGCAACAAAGCGAACTGAAGTATGCGCAGGCAAGTCGGAACTACATTATTGCCGGTACTATTTTGCTGGCTGGATTACTGGGCGTAAGCTACAATCGCTACCGGCTCAAGAAACGGAGTAATGAACAGCTTCAGACCCAGCAGCAACAACTCCAGGCCCAGCACGAAGAGCTGCAAACCCAGCAGGACGCTCTGCAGGGGCAACAGCAGGAGATCAACCAGAAGAATGAATACTTGCAGCGGCTGCTGGAGGAAAAAGAGTGGATGTTGAAGGAGATTCACCACCGTGTCAAAAATAACCTGCAGGTGGTGTCCAGCCTGCTTAATGCGCAGTCGGATTATTTGAATGACCCTCAGGCGCTCACCGCCATTCAGGATAGCCGGAATCGGGTTCACGCGATGGCGCTCATCCACCAGAAACTGTATCAGTCTAATAGCCTTGCCCTGGTCGATATGCGCGAATACATCGACGAGATTGTTGATTACCTCATGGAATCATTTGACCGCCGGGAATCCGTAAGCGCCGTATTAAACGTAGCAGCTTTACAGTTTGACGTTAGCCTGGCAACGCCTATTGGCTTGATCATCAACGAAGCCGTGACCAACTCGCTTAAGTACGCTTTTCCGCATGGCTCTGGTCTTATTACCATTGAACTCCGTGGGATTCAGGATCAGGCGTACGGGCTAACCATCAGCGATAACGGCGTAGGGATGCCGCCGGAGTTTGACCTCGAACGTAGTGACACGCTGGGCCTGACCATGATTCGTGGCCTGAGCCGGCAGATCGGTGGCCAGTTGGATATTAGCCAGCAGTCCGGCGTTCATATACATCTGGAGTTTAGCCCAGTGAAACAGGCCGACAAAACCATATGGGCGTAGGGCTAACCGCCCGGTTCAGGACGTTTTTCTGTACGTCCCCATTCCGCTATGCAGATTCATTTTCAATCTGGCTCTTACGGTGAAACGTCGTTGCCGCGTAGCCAGAAGAAGTCCCGGGTTTATATGCAATGACTACACGCAGGATCATGGATTTATTGTAGCAGATAATTGGTTTATCAGGCTACTACCATTGATTTATACAAATTAGGTGAGTCATGTCGATTACCTCGTTAGAAGAGCTTTGCCACCGGTTAACGGCTGGTACCTCCACTGAATTGCATGCACTACTTCCTGGTGGTATCCAGCAGGAAATTGGTCATTTTAACGTGTTCGATCTGGACGATCTGGATCAGGACGACCGCGAAAAACCAGCGACGGTCTACCCCTGTCGGACGTACTACAAGATAAGTCTGCTACGTGGGCAGAGTCGAATCGAATACGGTAGCAAAGCAATCACTATCAACCGGAATGCCCTTGTTTTCTCGACCCCTAAAGTGCTTCACCACTGGCTGCCTATGGGTTTGCAAAGCGGTCCTTTCTGCGTCTTCACGGCGGAGTTTATGCTGCCTACCAGGAGCGGGGTTATTCTAGATGAAATGCCTGTTTTTAAGAACAACCCATACCCTGTTTTCACCCTGACCGACGAAGAGTTCAGCCAGGTTCAGTCTATTTTTGGGCGTATTAAGGCGGAAATTGCATCTGATTATGCCTACAAATATGACTTGCTGCGGGCCTATGTCTTAGAGCTGATTCATTTCGGGCAGAAACTACAGCCATCCTCCTCGTTACATCCCAGCCACTCGGCTTCAGCACGAATGACCTCCATGTTTATCGAACTGCTGGAACGGCAGTTTCCCATCGAAACCCCACAGCAAACGTTACGTCTTCGCACAGCGAAAGACTATGCCGATCATCTGGCTGTGCATATCAATCACCTGAATAAAACACTCAAGGAAACAACGGGTCTCACTACGACCAACCTCATAGAAGGACGTATTGCGCAGGAAGCGAAAGGGTTGCTACAGCAAACAGACTGGAGTGTCTCTGATATCGCGTATTGCCTGGGGTTTGCTGATGTAGCGCACTTCTCCAACTTCTTCAAGCGGCAGACGTCCCTTTCGCCCAGTACGTATCGCGGGCAGGAAAAAAGTGTGAATTATACAACCAATCCATTGACGTACACAAACACCTCACTGGCGATGTAATGGACCTTTGCAGGGTCATTTTTTCTATTAATCGACCAGATGAAAACCAATAAAATTGCATTAGTTACTGGCGGTAGCCGGGGCCTGGGTAAAAGTATGGCCTTACATTTAGCCAAACAGGGAATCGGTGTTATACTAACGTACCACAGCAACGAGGTCGAAGCCGCAGCTACTGTGGCTGAAGTTGAAGCCCTCGGCCAGCACGCAGTAGCGCTGCCACTCAATACGGCTGATAGTTCCAGTTTCGATGCCTTCTTTGAACGGGTAAACCTTGCTTTGCTGAATACATTCGGTACTGACCGGTTTGATTTCTTGATCAACAATGCCGGCACCAGCCTTTCCGCTCTTATTGCTGAAACGACAGAAGCTCAGTTTGATGAAATGATGAATATTCATCTGAAAGGCGTCTACTTTTTAACCCAGAAGTCGCTGCCCTTGCTGGCAGACGGCGGCCGAATCATCAACATCTCATCGGGCGTAACCCGGTATTCTTATTCAGGTGTCTCCGCCTACGGGATCATGAAAGGTGCTGTAGATGTCTTCACCCGCTATTTGGCTCTTGAACTGGGGGCGCGAGGTATTACGGCGAACGTAGTCGCTCCCGGCGCTGTATTTGGGGGTGGTACTATGCCGGACTCGCCCGAGATGCGGACGTATGTGGCTGCTAACACGGCGCTGGGTCGGGTTGCTCTGCCCGACGACATCGGTGGTGTGGTAGCGTTTCTTTGTACAGAAGAAGCCAGATGGATCAATGGGCAGCGCATTGAGCTGACCGGCGGCATGCATCTGTAGGGCTATCGTAATCATTGGCTCGCAGGCCGATGAAACCATGTGGGCGACAAGTCAACCGCCGTTTCAGGGAGCGAGGGGCCTGGGGTTCGCACTGATATTTAATTTCTTCATGCGGGCTTCCAGCGTAGTGGGCTTCAGGTTGAGCAGTTCAGCCGCGCCACCCGCCCCCCGAATGCGGTTTCCTGATTTGGCCAGAGCCGCCAGGATCGCGGCCCGCATGGTTTCTTCAATAGGCTGGATGGTATCTTCAGGTTGACCGGCAATAAGTGGGACGTGCGTACGTGGACTTGCCAGTAACGGTTCGGCCAATGCCAACGTAGTGGTTTGCGACAGGATAGCCGCCCGTTCCAGTACGTGTTCCAGTTCGCGGATATTACCCGGCCAATCGTAGTTCAGCAGTTGGTGGAGCGACGTATTGGCAATGCTCGTCAACGGTTTGCCGAGTTTTTTGCTGATCCGTTTCAGGAAATACTGGGCCAGCGGCTGAATATCATCGCGACGTTCCCGTAGGGGGGGCACCGTTATCGGAAATACGTTGAGTCGGTAGTACAAATCCGAACGGAATCGGCCACTGGTAACCTCCTGTTGCAGGTTCCGGTTGGTGGCCGCAATGATTCGGACATCGATCAGGATGGGGCCTTTTCCGCCAATACGCTCAATCTCTTTTTCCTGAATCGCCCGCAGCAGTTTGGGTTGTAATTCAAGGGGTAGCTCTCCAATTTCGTCCAGGAACAGCGTACCGCCATTGGCCAGTTCAAATTTGCCAATCCGTTTCTCGGTTGCTCCGGTAAAACTCCCCCGCTCATGCCCAAAGAGTTCCGACTCAATCAACTGGGCGGGCAGGGCTGCACAGTTGATTTTTACGATAGCCCGGTTCTTCCGATCCGATCGGTTATGAATCGCCCGGGCAACGAGTTCTTTCCCGGTTCCGGTTTCGCCCGTTATCAGTACGGTATAATCAGTTGGCGCTACCTGGCTGATGCTGGTAAAGACGGTCTGAAGCGCCGGGCTGATGCCGATAATTTCCTCAACGTTGTGGCTTGTTTTTATCTCTTCGGTCAGGTACGTTTTTTCCAGCTGGAGTTGTTCGCTCAACGTTTTGATCTGCTCGAAAGCCAGTAAGTTTTCCAGCGCCAGCGCCAACTGAATGCTGATGTCCTGCAACGTACTGAGGTCTTTGTAGGTAAACGCATACGGGGCTTTACTACCCAGTATCAGCGACGCTACGGGTTGGTTTTTAACAAAAATGGGGGCGTACATGGACGATTGCAGCCCCAGTTTAGTATGATACAACGCCCCGACGACATTATCAGTCAGCTCTTTCGTAAACTGGCTTCCCACGTGAAGCGTTGGTTTGACCAGGCTGGCTTTCAGATCGGCCAACGTCTTCTGCCACTCGTCTGCATCGACCTGGTAGTGGTGAACAATAGTCTGCCTGGTTAGGGGGGTAAAAACAACGCCGTCTTTACGCACGATACTATCTATGGCCGCAGTTTCCGATGGCCTGCCAACTTGATAAAGCGCAACCAGATCGACGGGCAATAACTCATTGATGGCGCCGGCCACCTGCGATAAAATCGCGTCGATGTTGCTGCCGTTGCGGAAGGCGTTGACAATCGCGAGTTCAATTGCTTTTATTTGTCGGCGGGCGTCGAGTTCTTCATACGCCAGCAGATTATCCAGTGCGAGGGCAATCTGAGGGGTAATCAGACTAACCGCTTCGTAGTCTTTCTGAGTAAACCCTTCGGCCAGGGTACTGGACAGAATGATGGTCGTCAGTGAGTTTCGTTTTAACTGAATGGGAAACAGCATCAGCGACTGAACACCAAAGTTGTCCCGGCACGACCGGGCTGTTACGTACGTATCGCACAGTTGATCAAAGGTTTCCCCCGTAAATATCCCCGCCTTTTCGCCCAAACGATCGGGTGCTTCCCGATCCAGTCGTTCAAGGAGAAGCTCATCGGCTTCGTTTTGCAACAGGGTCGCCAGGTTAACGCGCTCAAAGGTGTTCATCCTGGTCTTTTCCAGCATCAGCCAGTAGAAAGAGGATTCGTCGGGCAGACCAATGCGAATGTTCAGATACGAGAACGAAACAAGCTGATGAATCTGCGTGGCTATTGCCAGGCACAGTTGCTCGCGATCCTGAATACTGACGATGGCGTTGTTGACCGCAATCTGGATGGTCTGCTGTCGGCGGAGTTTGGCTTCTTCGCTGTGGGCGTGCCGATAGCGGGCAATCTCCAGCGTAGTAAGCACATCTTTCTCCCGAAAAGGCTTCGTCAGAAACCCAAATGGCTGCGTTATCTTGGCCGCTTCCATCAGGCCATCCGTCAGGTTCGCCGACAGAAAAACGAACGGAATCGACCGGTCATTTAGCCAGTGAGCTAAATCAATACCGGTCTGGTCGCCGTTCAGGAAAATATCCAGCAACACGATGTCCGGCGTTTGATCGGCTACAACTGTTTTCGCTTCATCGACTGAGCCAGCCAGGCCAATAACCTGGTAGCCGGCTTTTATCAGAATACGGCGCAGATCATTGGCAATCAAAAACTCATCCTCTACAATGAGCAGGGAAGGCAAATGAATCAGTTCATCAGAGAAGGCCATGACGACAAGGTAAGGCAAGTGCATGGTAAAGATACAATGGAATAAAGACTCCATTTCGTACCTCCAATATATTGGAGCCTCTATTATTTTGGGTGAAAGAGTCTGGTAATAGCTGTCTGCTATACGTTTGATAGTCAGTGTTTTGATAGCGAATGTTTCATTGGTGGACCGGATTGGCATTGCATTGGCAACAGTGGGTATTGTGATCTTGCCAACCTCTTCTCTCAACCATGAAACGCTTCATTCAATCCGACCCCCTGCTTATTCAGCGATTAGATATTGAAACCTGGTCGCTCCCGGTTCATACGCACAATCATTTTGAACTTATTCTTATTCAGGCGGGTAGTGGACAGCATGTTGTCAATGATAATCGAGTTGGGTATCAGCCCGGTGATGTGTTTTTACTCAGCCCTTCAGACAGGCATACGTTCATTGTCAGCAACAGGACGTCCCTGTATAGTCTTTCCTTTACAGCACTCTATGTGGCCAGTCTGATGACGTCCGAAGCTACGTTATGGGGCCATTTTAAGGAGTACAGCACATCTGTCGCTCATCTCTTGCAGGGGGATAGCCGTAAACGGCGGACAGAGCAGCAAAGTCTGCTGGCACTGGTAGACGTTATCTGGGCGGAACAGCAGAGCCCCGGGCCGTTATTTTCTAACCCGGTTGTTGAATCGCTGATGCGGGCTATTCTGACGTTGCTGGACCGGGAACTGGCTCAGTATTCACTTGAGCCTACCTTGCCGAAAACTACCGCATCGGGGGTGATCCAGCGTATCGCTGCTTACATATGCCGCCACATAACGGAACCAGACGAACTGCGGATGGAAAAACTGGCGGATGTTTTTAATTACTCGCCCAGCCACCTGGGGGCGCTTTTCAAGCAGCACATGGGCGAATCCATTCAACAGTACATTATTCGGTACAAACTCCGGCTGGTCGAAACACGATTGAGCGTAAGCACGATGACCATCTCGCAGATCGCCGACGAATTTGGGTTCTCGGACGTGTGCCACCTCAACAAGCTATTCAAACGGTACTACCATCACACGCCCACCAGTTATCGCCGTGGCTTGTGCAATTAACCAGCCATAGTCTTTATAAAATTGACGCTTGTCTACACATTGGGCGGGGCCAACGCCACGAAATGTTTCTGATTGAGGGGGAGGTTTTCGGCTGTCCAGTCCACGTCGCGTACGAACGGAAAACCACGCACGGGGCAATCCGCGACGCGGCAGTAATGGCAGCACTCCTGTTCACAGGGGTCGGTGTGCACAAAAATTTCGACCTCGCTCCGAAAGCCGTCTTTTAGCGTATCTTCAAAATGATGGACCTCATCGTGAACCTGGTTCAGATCCCAGTAATACGGCAGCGTCAGGTGACAGTCGATGTGCAGGTCGGCTCCGTATTTCTGAACGCGCAGATTATGCACGTCGATCCAGTTGCGGTCTTTGTGGCTGTTGAGCAGACTCACCACTCGCTCGATGGTCGGTACGTCGGCTTCGTCCATGAGCCGGGCCACCGATTGCCGAATGAGCTGGAACCCATTGTAGATGATGATCAGCGACAATATCAGCGACAGCACACTGTCCAGCCAGAGCTGGTTGGTGAGCCAGACCAGGGCCACGCCAGCCAGCACTACCAGGCTGCTGACGCTGTCGGTCAGCAGGTGCCGTCCGTCGGCCGTCAGGGCTAGTGAGTCGGTACGCCGGCCTGTCCGGACCAGCATCAGGCCCGTTCCGGCGTTGGCGGCCGTAGTCAGCGCTATCAGCCCCAGCCCCCAGTCCAGGTTCGTCAGCGTTTTGGTGATGAAGAAGCTATAAACAGCCTGAATGAGGATGAAGATACCTGCCGACGTAATCAGCGCGCCTTCAAAGCCCGACGACAGAAACTCAATCTTGCCGTGACCGTACGGGTGGTTCAGGTCACGGGGCTGGCCCGATAGGTACACGCTGTACAAGGCAAACCCACTCGCCACGACGTTGACGATAGATTCCAGCGCGTCGGTCAGGATGGCTGTTGACGAGGTGAGGTAATAAGCCGTCAGTTTGATTAGCAGCAGAACAATACTCAGCCCTACCGAAAAGGTCATCCAGCGGTATTTAGTTTGTTGGGGAGTTGCCATTTTTCAGAAAGGACGCTGGATGCGCAACGCGGTCCGCCGTTACGGTTGAATAGTAGATGGATTAACTGGTTTATTATCAACGTTTACTAGTCAACACCCAGCGTTGTGGATCTGGCGTCTTGCCGCAAATTTAGCCATTCGTAGCCGAAAAGTTTGTACTTTCGTTGCCATGAATGCAACCGAAAATCCCTGGAAAACGCTCAACTCGTCGGTTCGCTACGAGAATAATTGGTTAAGCATCAGGCACGAAGAGGTAGTGACCCCCGCTGGAACCCCAGGCATATACGGAGTCGTTAGTTTCAAGAACAAAGCGATCGGTGTTGTCCCTATTGACGCCGATGGCAATACGTACCTGGTTGGGCAATACCGGTATCCGCTCGATGAATATTCCTGGGAAATTCCGGAAGGTGGTTCTCCGCTGGGTACCGATCCGCTGGAGTCGGCCAAACGTGAACTAAAAGAAGAAACCGGCCTCGAAGCGCGAACGTGGACTAAAATCGCCCGGATTCATACATCTAATTCCGCCACCGACGAGGAGGGCTTTTTATACATTGCCGAAGACCTGATTCAGGGTGAGCATGCTCCCGAGGAAACTGAACAGTTGCAGGTACGGAAGCTGCCCCTGGCCGATGCCGTAGAGATGGTCATGACGAGTCAGATCACCGATTCGCTCAGTATGGCCGGCTTGCTGATGGTAGCCCGGTTGCGGGGTCTTTAAATTGCTGTTTCGGGTTAGTAACGGGTTCGTTGCTTACCCCCAGCCTATAAACAAAAAATCAATTGTGTTTTTACCAATTCTGTACGGTTTCCTGGTCGGTATTGCACTTTGCCTGACCTTCGGAACGGTTTTCTTTGCGCTCATTCAGAACAGTGTCGACAACGGGTTTCGCTCGGGCATGAAAATCGTGCTGGGCGTCATTATCGGCGACATTCTGTTCGTGCTCGCGGCTTTACTTGGTACGTCGTTTATTCCGAAGGTGGATGGAATCGAGCACATTCTGGCTCTTGTGGGCGTGGTGTTCCTGACAGCCATGGGGCTGGTCAACATCCTGAAAGGAACACCCAGACTGGCTTATCCGCAGACGCGGTTCGGCAACTACCTGTATTACGTTTCGACGGGCTTTTTCCTGAATGCGCTGAACCCGGTTAACTTCATCTCCTGGGTGACAATCGTGGCCTACATCCGGTCGCACCTCCACTACACAGTCGCTGAGCAGTACGGGTTTATGGGTGCCAGTCTGCTTGGGGTGTTTGCCACCGAATCGGCGCTGGCTTACTACGCCAACCGGCTTAAGCGACTCTTTACGCCCCGGGTAATCACCATCTTTAACCGAACCACCGGTTTCGTATTTCTGGCCGTAGCGGTGCAGATTGCCTACACCCGCCTGTACGAGCCGATGATGAAGGCAATGAACTGGTAAGCGGTAATTACCACTTACCAGTTCATCCTCACTGATTAACGGGCTTGCCCAGCGATTTACTCAGAAAATCTTCCCAGTCGGCAATCAGGTTTTTCTTCAGCACGCGCGGGAATTTGTGCTGTCCGCCCATCTTGCCCTTTGACTCCATCCAGCGGTAGAACGTAGCCGTAGGTAAGGCCGTTACGGTAATTTCCTTCAGCGCATGTTTGCGTTCCACGGCGTAGTCGTCGTTCAGTTCTTTCAACGTTGCGTCGATACGGTCGCGCAGTACGTTGGTATCGACGGGGTCGTCAGTGCCGATGTACCAATGGTGAGCAAACATTGTATCGTGTGTAACCCCTGCTACGGTAAACTCCCGTACATCGAGGCCCATCTCTTCCGAGACCAACTCAACGGCCTTGTTCATGTTATCGACCGAGAGGTGTTCGCCACACAGGCTCAGGAAGTGTTTGGTGCGGCCTGTGATTACGATTTCGGCCCGTTTCTTGGACACAAACCGGATCGTATCGCCGATCAGGTAACGCCACGCACCCGAGCAGGTCGACAGCAGCAGGGCATACTCCTTGCCTTCCTCTACCTCGTCGATCATCAACGTTTCTGGATTGGCGGTCAGCTCGCCATCGGGCGTAAAATTCCGGTCGTTGAACGGGATAAATTCAAAGAAAAGGCCGTTGTTCAGCACCAACTGCATACCGTCGGCATTAGGGTGCGACTGGTACGCAATGAAGCCCTCCGACGCCAGGTACGTTTCGATGTAGGTAATGGGGTGCGCCAGTAGCTTTTCAAAGCCTTTCCGGTACGGCTCAAACGATACCCCACCGTGGCAGAATACCATCAGATTCGGCCAGATGTCATGGATGGTTTTGACCTTATAACGGGCAATGATCTTCTCCATCAACAGTTGAATCCAGGCCGGTACGCCCACCACGTAGCCAATGTCCCAGTCGGCGGCCTGTTCGGTGATCTCGTCCAGCTTCAGCGCCCAGTCTCGTTCCTGCGCGATTTCCTTACCAGGTTTGTAGAACCGCTGGAACCAGAATGGAATCTGGCTGGCCGTAATGCCGCTGAGGTCACCTTCGAAGTGGCCTTCGCGGGCGTTGAGGTTGGTGCTGCCACCCAGCATGAGGTAACCCTTTTCGTACAGCGTGGAGGGCAGGTTCTGGTAGCGGCCCAGGGTCAGAATCTGCCGGATGCTGGTGCGCTGGATAGCCCGCGACATCGATTTCGTGACCGGAATGTACTTGGAAGACGCTTCTGACGTACCGGAACTGAGCGCGAAGTATTTGACCCGACCCGGCCAGGTGACGTTCTTCTCGCCCTCCAGCGCCCGGCTCCACCATTCGTTGAAGATCCGGTTGTAGTCGTAAATGGGGACGTATTGTTTATATTTTTCGTAAAACTCCCGATCCGTTCCAAATTCGGCCGCGTTGAGCAACTCGTCAAATTTGTATTTTTCACCGAAAGCCGTATGCTGGGCTTTCCGGACTAGCTTGCGAAACACCCTGCGTTGCAGTTTGAACGCGTTGATGCGTTTACGCTGAACGACATTCGTCAGACGAATCCCGTTCTTCAGCATTCTCCCTAATAGTGGCATGTTATGTTGATGCTTTTATGTAGAATGTATGATATACGACGTGTAAGCAATCGTCAGTAAGTCATATACCATATACTCTTACAGGTTCCAGTTCTTCAGTTCATCCACCATCGCATAGGCGGTCAGGTCGTACTGACACGGTACTACGGAGGTGTAATTGTTGGCCAGCGCATACTCGTCGGTATCTTCGGCGTGCGTGTCGTAGTTCACAAATTCGCCCGCCAGCCAGAAATACCGGCGACCATGGGGGTCGCGCCGTTCGTCGAACACTTCCTGCCATTTGGCATTGGCCTGCCGGCAGATTCGGATGCCTTTCAGGGGCTCGCTGCCCCGGGGCGGAAAATTTACGTTCAGGGCCGTACCTTTGGTCATGCCCCGTTCCAGCACGTTGCGCGTGATGGACAGGATATGTTCGTGCGTATGCGAGAAGTCGGGCTGTCGGGTAAAATCTCCTAACGAAAAACCAATGGCCGGAATTCCCTCGATGGCCGCTTCAATGGCCGCCGACATGGTCCCGGAATACAAAACGCTGATGGACGTATTGCCGCCGTGGTTGACGCCACTCACGACGAGATCGGGGGCGCGGTCCTTCAAAACATGGTGTTTCGCCAGTTTAACACAGTCGGCCGGTGTGCCCGAACATTCGTACGCGATTACATCGGCAAAGATGTCGGTTGGGTATAAACGGAGGGGGTTGGCAATGGTGATAGCATGACCCATGCCCGACTGCGGGCTGTTGGGTGCCACGACGACCACTGTGCCTAATTGCTGCATCAGTTCAACCAGGGTACGAATCCCGTGCGACGTAATGCCGTCATCATTCGTTACTAAAATCAGGGGCTTTTGCTCCGCCATGTAAAGTGGGTTGTGGTAATATTGTGGGGTAAAAATACAAAATAACCCCCGAACGTGCCGACGAAACTTCGCACTGCAACCCCCGATGATATCCCCGCCATCATCGAATTACAGACAAAAATCTGGGAACCAACCTACCGCCCGATCCTGAGCCAGGAGCAGATTGCCTATATGTTTGACCGGATGTATTCGCCCGACGCGCTGAACCGGCAGATGACCGAGCAGGGGCATGAATTTATCCTCGCCGAAACCTCGCCCGACGATCGGCTGCTGGGGTTTGCTTCCTTCAGTGTCATTGAAGACAATCGCGAGTTATGTAAGCTGCACAAGATTTATGTGCTACCCGAAACCCAGGGTACCGGGCTGGGGCGGCAGTTGCTGACGGCGGTGGAAGATCGATGCCGCGAGCAGGGTGGACGCGAACTGCTGCTGAATGTTAACCGGCATAACAAAGCCAGGGCATTTTACGAGAAGCAGGGATTTCAGGTGCGCTACGAAGAAGACATCCCCATTGGACCCTACTGGATGAATGACTACGTAATGGGGAAGCTATTGGTATGATGCAAACCAAAAATGAGTAATAACAGAAAGTTTACAAGCAAAATCGTGGTTAATCAACTAATTCTTGCTATATTCAGTTCGATAAGTGGTGGCATGATCGATTTCTACCTATTACGTCACCAAACTTCACCAGGGCATCACTTCCGAATTAAAATCATGATCCGACAGGCATGATAAGCCCGGCGGAACAAACACAAATTATGGATACATTCAGTAAAAAAGAGAAAGAGAAACAGCGGCAGAAAAAGAAGAAGGACAAGCAGGAAAAACGAGAGGATCGGAAGGCGAATGCGCAGAAAGGGCAATCGCTCGATCAGATGTTGGCTTATGTAGACGAGAACGGCAACATCACAACGACTCCTCCTGATCCTAACCGAAAGCGGGAAGTTAATCAGGAAGAAATCCAGATCGGCGTTCCCCGGCAGGATGCCATGGCTACGGAGGAGGTAACTCGTCGCGGAATCGTAACGTCGTTCAATACCTCGAAAGGCTACGGGTTTATTCGGGATCAGCAGACGCAGGAGAGTATTTTCGTGCATGTGAATGCACTGAAAGAGCCAATCAGCGAACGGGATAAGGTGACTTTTTCCGTAGAGATGACGCCCAAGGGGCTTAATGCCATTAACGTGAAAAAAGCGGTCTGAGCAGTCAGCCAACGTTTGCTGGTTGCCGGCTTTCCAATACTTGAAAAAATAGTGATACAGTAAACAAAGCCTGGCTCGGAAAGCCGGGCTTTTTTGCGGCCACGTCTTTATTGTCTACCTTGGTCAGTAAAAAGAAGGGTTGGTAACAACCGACGCGCCTGTCTGGGCAGTCGGAACCGGGACCAATCATTTTGTCGCACGACGAATGCCAGCCGGCATTGCCAAGCCTGTTTCCGGCTCGAAACCGGTTCGATGATGGAAGCAAGCCGCCCACCGGGACAACGACCGTTGAATGGCGGCTGACTCCCGTGCTGACACACGGTCACTCTATGGAAAACGATGCACTTATTTCACTGGTCATACCGCTTTACAACGAAGCTGATAACGTCAGGCCACTGCTCGACCGCATCCGGACGGCATTGGCTGGCCATGCGTACGAAGTGATTCTGGTCGACGACGGCTCCCGCGATGCTACCGTACGGAACGTACGGCAGTGGGCCGACGAACACCTGCGGTTGCTGGTGTTGTACCGCAACTACGGCCAGACTACTGCTATGGCTGCGGGCATTCAGGCCGCCCGGGGCGAATACATCGTGACGCTGGACGGCGACCTGCAAAATGATCCGATGGATATTCCCTGGCTGGTCGAACTGGCTCAGACGGAAGGCTGGGACGTAGTGGCGGGCAACCGGGCCAGTCGGCAGGATGGATTCCTGCTCCGCAAGTTCCCCAGCCGACTGGCCAACGCACTGATCCAGCGCCTGACGGGGGTGTATCTCAACGACTACGGCTGTACGCTCAAGGTATTCCGGCGCGAGGTAGCCCGCGACCTGGGGCTATACGGCGAGCTGCACCGGTTTATTCCCGTATTAGCCGCCATGCAGGGTGCTCGCATGACCCAGCGCGATGTGCAGCACCATCCGCGGCTGCACGGCTCATCAAAATACGGACTCGGTCGGACGTTCCGGGTGCTGAGTGATCTGCTGTTCATCGTGTTCATGCAGCGCTATTTCCGCCGACCCATGCATCTGTTTGGCCCGATTGGGCTGCTGGCGGTCGGTCTCGGGATTGGGCTGGGCAGCTACCTGTTCGTGCTCCGGCTCACGGGCGAACCGATTGGAAACAGTTCGTTGCTAACACTGGCGGCCGTGCTCGTACTCGGTGGTTTGCAACTACTGACCTTCGGATTCATCGCCGAGATTCAGATGCGAACGTATTACGAGTCCGCCCACAAACCCACCTACCGCATCCGGGAAGAATTTCAACTTGCTCCGGCTGTTCGCTGAATGAAAAACCTATTCGCGTCTTCCGTTCAGTCACCTGAGCAGCCCGTAACGGACGAGCCAGCGAAAAGCAGGAGGTGGGGACCGATCCTCCTAAAAGCCGTGCTGAGCGTGCTGGCCATTACGTACCTGGTCTGGCGAACCGACTGGGCGGCTGTGGGGAGTGTGATGAGCCGGGCGCGGGTAGAGTGGCTGCTGATGGCCGTGCTGGCCTACAATTCATCGCAGATTACCAGTACGTTCCGGTTGAAAACCATGCTGAGGGGTGTTGGCGTCCAGGCCCCATTCCGGTATCTCCTGCCGTTGTACTACACAGGCATGGCCTATAACCTGTTTCTGCCGGGTGGTATTGGCGGAGACGGCTACAAGGCGGTTCGATTGAAAACTAAATTTGGGGTTGGCTACCGGCTGGTCGTGACGACCTTACTGCTGGATCGTCTGCTGGGGTTGCTGGCGATCGTTGTACTGGGATGCCTGACTGCGGGTTTCAGTACGTCGGTGCAGACCTTGCTGCCGGTACCGCCCTGGATGGGACCCGTATTAGCCGGATCAGTGATTGCCGTGGCTTACGTTGGCGTTCGACTGGTGTTTGGGCGGTTCAGGACTGTTTTCTGGCAGGGTGTGGCCGTAGCGCTGGGCGTGCAAACCCTGCAACTACTCGGCTGTACGTGTCTGTTGCTGGCACTACGGGTCAATACCAACTTTGTGGATTACCTGCTGACGTTTCTGGCGTCGTCTATCGCGGCTGCTCTGCCGCTGACGATCGGTGGGATTGGTATGCGGGAGTTGGTGTTTGTACAGATGAGCCAGTGGTTGCCCATCCGAACGCCCGACGCCCTGGCAACGAGTCTGCTGTTTTATCTGGTCGCGGCCGTTAGTTCGTTGCAGGGGTTCTGGGTGAAGCAGAGCTGAGGAAAAAACGACCGGGACGATTAGCCCCGGCCGTTTTTTTATGATCAATACGTGCTTTCGTTTGACAACGTTACTGCCGGAGCTCGGCGCTTTCCTGCCCTTTGCGACTTTTAAAGCCCAGAGCCGGGGTATACCCTTCCGACTGCTTGCTGTAGTAACCCGTACCATCGTAGGCACGGAGGTTCGGGTCTTCCTTGCAGGCATCCGAACACGTACCGGCATGTTCCCAGCCGCAGTCGTCGCAAAGCGTTACGTGGTTGTTGCAGGCCGGGCTGGCGCAGTTGATCATCCGGCTGGTGGTTTTGCCGCAGCGGTAGCAGGTCGATACCACCTTAGGGTTCACGTGGTTCACGTCGACCGTCAGGCGGTTGTCGAACACGTAACACTGGCCTTCAAAATCTTCGCCACCTGCTTCAAGACCGTATTTGATGATGCCGCCGTGGAGTTGATACACGTTCTGAAATCCGCGCGACAGCAGGTAAGCACTGGCTTTTTCACATTTGATACCACCCGTGCAGTAGGTGACAATCTTCTTATCTTTCAGGTGCTCAATTTCATGGACGTGCTCCGGCAATTCGCGCAGATTTTCCATGTCAAACGTAACCGCCCCTTTAAAGCGGCCTACGGAATGTTCGTAGTTGGACCGCATATCGACCAGCACGACATCCGGGTCGTTTTTCAGACGACGGAACTCTTCTGGCTCCAGGTGCTTGCCTGTTTGCTCAAGCGGGTTGACCGGCAGATCGGAGTTAACGATCTCTTCCTTCTGCCGGACGTGTAGTTTCTGAAACGCGTGATGATCGTGTTCTTCTACCTTAAAATCGATGGTTGCGAAGCGCGGATCAGCATGCAGCGCGGCCATGTAGGCTTCGCAGTCGGCCGTCAAACCCGACACGGTACCGTTCAGTCCCTCGGGAGCAACAATGATCCGCCCGAGCAGATTCAGCCGCAGACACAGCAGATGATGTTCTTCGCGGTACTGCGCCGGATTCTCGATGGGCGTGTAGATATAGTAAAGTAAAACGCGGTACGGTTTCATGCTATCAAAAACTTACTAACAAAATTAAACCCATTTTTGTAAAGTTCGTTCCAATACCAAAAGGAGGAAAGGGACGAGGGGAAGGAGAGGAGGAAGGGAAATGGCCACGGAGGTAACTCCCACACTTCCCTTCCTCCCTTTTCTCCTCTCCTCTCCTCCCTTATCCTTCTACCATGCACATCGCCATAACAGGAAATATAGGAGCCGGCAAGACGACGCTGGCCGAATTACTCGCCGATCACTGTGGCTGGGAAGTTTTATACGAAGCTGTCGAAGGCAATCCATACCTGGCGGATTTTTACGCCGATATGGAACGATGGTCATTTAATTTGCAGGTGTATTTTCTGAATAGCCGGCTAACGCAGGTCAAGAAAATTATGAGCGTGCTGGACGAAAATCGGGCCAACGCCCGCCTGGGTAACGCTGCTCCGGCCCGAACGATGGTGCAGGACCGGACTATCTACGAAGATTCGGCTATCTTCGCCCGGAACCTCTACGAAAGCGGCTACATGACCGAGCGCGATTACCGCACCTACCTTGATCTGTTCAACAACATGGTAAGTCTGGTTCACCCGCCTGATCTCATGATCTACCTCCGGGCCGATCTGCCCAAACTGCGCGAACAGATTCAGAAGCGGGGCCGCTCATTTGAGCAATCGATCAGCGATGCCTATCTGTCAAGTTTGAATCGGCTCTACGAGGACTTTGTTGCATCCTATACGGCGGGCGAACTGCTAATCCTGGACATGAACCAACTGGATTTCGCCCACCAGCCAGCCGATTTTAATACCGTAATTCGGCAGATCAAGTCGCGGTTAACGGTGTTAGATGGAACAAGCCGGGGATCTTTTTCAGCAGACGTTTGAGGGCATTGTGTTGTGATTTGGTTACCAGGCAGCGAAAATACGCTGATGGGTAGTAAAAAATATGCGGGCCATAAACACGGTCTGGATGCAGGGAACGAACAACTCGCCCGAAAGTTGTCGGTCGGGCGGTGTCCCAATTTTCGTTTGCTGGTATTAAAGAGTAGCTTTAACTTGCGGCCGACGCTGCACTGGGTCGTTTAGAGTAGCAGTGACATCGATATCCGACTGTTGATCATGTTTCGACACGGATAAAGCCAGACAGATACCATTTGCGTCTCAGTGGTCACCGGCAGGCATACTAACACGTAAACCTATACTTGTACATAATTGATATGAATTACCCTGTTAAGGCCGTTATTGCCGCAACCGGCAGTTACATTCCTACTGTCAAAATGAGCAATGAAGCCTTCGCGGATCATCATTTTTACGACCGCAATGGGTTACCGCTGTTGCAGGAGCAGGCGGTCATCCTGGAAAAATTTAAGTCCATTTCGGGTATTTGTGAACGCCGGTACGCCCAACCCGACCAACAGGCGTCGGACCTGGGATTTCTGGCGGCCAGCAATGCTTTAGACAGCTCAGGGATTGATCCTGAAAGCCTGGATTACATCATCGTGGCGCACAACTTTGGCGATGTTGCGTTTGGTAGTAATCGGGTCAGTATGGTTCCGTCGCTGGCGTCGCGGATCAAGGCACTGCTTCAAATCAGGAACCCGAGCTGCGTGGCGTATGATCTGGCGTTCGGATGTCCCGGCTGGCTGGAAGGAGTCATCCAGGCCAGTTATTACATCCGGTCCGGCGATGCCCGCCGGTGCATGGTTATTGGTACCGAAACGCTGTCGCGCGTTACGGATGCTCACGATCGGGATTGCATGTTGTTCGGTGACGGCAGCGGAGCCGTAATTCTTGAAGCTGCCGATGACCACAGGGGCGGTATTTTGGCTCATTGCACCCAAACGCATGCGCATGAATACGCACATTTGCTGTCGATGCAGCCGTCGAACGCACCGTTACAAGCCGATAGCCAGGATATTTTCATGAAAATGAACGGCCGTAAGCTATATGAATTTGCGTTGACTACCGTTCCTGTTGCAATCAAAGCGACTCTCGACAAGGCGGGCGTGCCCCTGTCGGCAATTAATAAGGTATTGATTCATCAGGCGAACGAAAAAATGGATGCCGCTATACTTCAGCGGCTTTTTAAGCTCTACGATATGCCAATGCCTGCCGACGACCTGATGCCGATGACAATTTCCTGGTTAGGTAATAGTTCCGTGGCGACCATACCAACGTTGCTGGACCTGATTTTAAAAGGAAATTTTGATAACCATCAGATCCATCCGGGTGATAACATTGTATTCGCTTCTGTCGGTGCGGGCATGAACGTCAACGCCATGGTGTATCAATTCTAATTTGCCGGTCGTTCTGTATGAACAGACTGTGGTCCGCGTGAGTTGGGTTGGCTCATGCAGGCATCGATCCTACAACCCAGGAAGTATCATTCGCCCGACAGCGGGTTAGCCGTTTAATCCTTATCTCATGGCCGCAAATCGCCCATACTCCCGCGTTTACAAGGGACCCAAGCCAACACTGGAACACAAAAACCCGTATGCGGTTATTGGACAGCCCGGCATGATCAAATACCTGACCGATAAGCAGGCCAGCGGACGCGACGACCTCATCCCGCAGTTTCAGCGGTAATTAAGTTAGGGCTGCTCAGGGTTGAAAAGTGCGTGTACAATGAGGCAAAAGCGTTGCAAACTCGTTAATTAAACGATACGGCGACTAACTGATTGTCAGGAACCATGACCAGGTATTTCTGGGCCAGGTGTGCGATGTCATTGTCGTGGTCGGTGCCGTTGATGCAGCGTCGGGCACCGACCAGATCCGTTTTCACTTCATTGATGTAATCCGTGATTTTCCGGCCGGTAAAGTTGCCGGTTCTGAAGCCGTGAACAAGAATAAACAGGGCAGTGTCCGGCTCCAGAGCCAGGTCTGGGTTCTTGACCAGGTCGAGGTCCAGCAGTTCTGAATAGTTTTCGTAATTGAACTTCCAGGTCAACTGAACATAACCCCGGCCGTAGTAAGGGTAGTAGCGCAGGTTTTTGCGTCGCCATTCTTCGCTCAGCCAGAAGGCTTCCCTGACCGGTTTGAAGGTTTTAGCCGTTTCCCATTCCACTGTAGCCAGCACGTAGGCGATCTGGGGACTGAGGGTAAGGCCCTGAAACCGGCATTCATTCACGATGGCGGCAAGCGTTCCTTCTTTCGTCGAAAAGTCCGGATTGTTAACTGATCGGTCGACCTTACTGAGTAAAACGGCAATCGATTGAGGGCCAATCAGATCGGGGTTTCCTTCAAATACGTCCGTTTTATATTCGGCCCAGGCGGTGCGGGTTCTGGGGCCTAGCAGACCATCGATTTTGCCGACCGGATAACCCAGAAATTTCAGGGCGGTCTGGAGTTCCTTCAGTTGCTGCTGGGTAAGCTGCGACAGGGGCTTTGGTTCCGTAATGGTTTTAAGATCATCAAGCTGCATGGTAGTAAGGTGTAAGGGGAATGATAAAGCTTAAGTAAAGGTATCAGCCTGATTCAGAAGTGGGTAGGGGAGAATTCTCGTATTTGTGAACCTTATTTACCTGGCTACGATCAGCAAACTGAGGCCTACCACGTAGCAGAGCAACATGCCGTTGAGCAACATCCCAACCCCCCTGGGAGCATTGCGAAACTCCCGCCAGATGTAAATGCCCCACAGGGCTGCCACCACCGTAGCGCCCTGCCCAAGCCCGTAGCTGATGGCCGGACCGGCCTTATCGGAGGCCAGAATACTGAACGACATGCCAAGGCACCAGATCATCCCGCCCAGAACCCCCGTGAGGTGGTTGCGGGCACTGCCCCGGAAATAATCAGCGTAGGTTACAGGAGGGCCCACGAAGGGTCGACGCATGAGCAGCGTATTGAAAACAAGGTTACTGGCCAGGATACCCAGCGAGAAAAACACGACGGCAGTATAGGGGCTGAGCATGCCGGGTTGAGGTTGCTCAAAATTCGGAAACATTGACCGCGCTACGTACTGGTAAAACAACCCCATCAGGCCACCTGCAACGACCGATAGGAGTAAGCCCCGCGTCGATGACCCTCTGGTGGTGGAGGCCCCTTCCGTTGCTGTTTTACGATAGGCAAAGGCATTAAGCAAAATGGCCACTACAATGAGTGCCATACCGCCAAACAGTAACGTAGCATTACCAACCGGCGCGTTGAGGTAGTTGACCACTACGCCAATGACCAGCGCCAGCCCGATGCCGACCGGAAAGGCAACCGACATACCCGCAATGGAGATGGCCGCACCAAGCAAAATGTTGGCCCCGTTGAACAACACCCCACCCCAGACCGCCAGTCCCAGATTAGCACTATCTGCCTGCGCTACATCGGCGAAGAAGGAACGGCCACCCGTACCAACATTTCCCAGCGTGAGTGCCAGCAAAAGGGCCAGCAGCACGATTCCTAGTACGTAATCCCAGTAAAACAGTTCGAAACGCCAGCTACTGGCCGCCAGTTTCTGGGTGTTGGCCCACGAGCCCCAGCAGAGCATCGTAACAATGCAGAAAAATACCGCAACGGAATACGTCTGTATAATGAACATGGTCGAATGGTTTAGGAAGAAAGAAGCGTTGGTAAGAAGACGCACCAGATCAGAGAATCAATTGTCAATGGCAGATAATAGCTAGTTCTTAAGCAGATGCCAGCGGTAGGGTGTCAACCTCATAGCGCCGGGGCATCGATGCCTGGGCACCCATGCGTGTTACAGAAATGGAAGCAGCTTTGCAGGCAAAGGTAACAGCTTCCAGTAGGGGAAGGCTCTCAGCTAAAGCTACCGCCAGCGCCCCGTTGAAACAGTCGCCTGCCGCCGTGGTATCCACCGCCGTAACGGGTGGCGCAGAAACGAAGGTTGATTCGCCTTCTGTAGACAGATATGCCCCTTTTGATCCTAACGTAATGACTACATTGGGCACACCCGCTTCGTGGAGATGTTGAGCCGCCTGCCAGGCGGTGGTCTCGTCGGTCACACGGATGCCGGTCAGCAGTTCGGCCTCCGATTCGTTCGGCGTGATCACATGCAGGCAGGTGAGCAGGGATGGATTGAGGGGTTGAGCCGGGGCCGGATTCAGAATTACCCGCATCCCACGTACATGGGCTTGCCGAATGGCGTAATCGACGGTTGGTAAGGGCGTTTCCAGTTGCAACAGCACAACGGTCGAATCAGGCTGAGTCGCTAAAGCTGTAGCCACCTGCGTCTGGCTCAGCCGGGCGTTGGCCCCGGAAGCCACCATGATGCTGTTTTCGCCCCGGCTATCAACCCCGATCAGGGCTACACCCGAGGGTTCCTGGTTATCTGTCGTGACAAAGTCCGTGCGTAACCCTTCCTGATCGAATTGTTGGCGGGCCTGTTGCCCGAACACGTCGTTGCCCACATTGGCGACAAATGTGACGGAAGCCAAGTCGGGTTCCGATGCCGCGAGACGTACCGCAGCCACCGCCTGATTGGCTCCTTTGCCGCCCGCATTCATCAGAAAGGTGCCTCCAATGATAGTTTCGCCGGGGGCCGGCAATTTGTCGGCCTTAATAACCATATCTGTATTGGACGATCCAATAACGCAAACTGAAGCAGGCATATGGGATTGTATAAATATTGAACAAAACTATGAAAAATATGTACCTGACGGGGTTGAAAGTCCATGGATTATCGCTGAGGCCTGACGTACCTACCAGTCTGAAGTAAGGTCGTTCATTTTTACCGTTCACTAAATGGGGCTGAGGGAGTAGATCAAATAATGAGTTTTGTAGACTATTTCTGAGAAGCACTATCCACGTCTTTTCATGAACCCTTGCGCCTACTACGCTGCCTGCTGTTGGCGGTCGCTACCAGCCCGCTGTATGCCAATGCTCAGGAAACAGCCGTATGGACTCAGTGCTACGTCTTCTCAAATCAGTATTTACGCAAAAATGTCATTCTTAAATCCGCAAGATGTATGCCTATTACCATTAAAACCGCATCGTTCACGGTCGAATCATACGATGTGACAGTCAATCAGGCCACTGACGGCAACCGACGTGTCATACATCTGACCAGCCCTGACCTGTCGCATGGTATCCGGTTCAAAGCATGGATTCTATTTTTTAAAACTAACTTTTCCGGTAGTGCTTCGGCTAGGCACGTCAATAATCTGGAAGGAACCAATTTTGACCCTCGTCAAATAACCGTCTGGGGAGATCCGAGCTTATTTGATGGTTTCTACGCTGTGCTTAATTCGGAGTCGCCGGTTACTTTTTCGTTTGACTACGAGGTTGGCAGCAGCCAACCTAATGAAGATCAAAAAGATATTCGTTCCTACCAGCTTTTCACAAGCAAAGAAACGCCCGGTGATTTCGAACAGAAATTCAGGACAGTCTTTCAAGGATTAACCTCTCTTTCATCGACGGAGAAATTGTCTTAACACGACGCTGGCAGAAGCAGATGAACGCTGCATGGTTCGACCAAACATTAAAAAAGGCACTTACAGCGTGTTGTAAGTGCCTTTTACTATTTAGTTAAGTGACCACGGGAGACTCGAAAAAGGCCTCTCTGGTCTTTCGTACCATGATGAAGTCAAAGCCCGTAACAGCATTGGTCCTTGTGTGTTCTGGTACATAGATGAGCAGGGCCGCAAGCGGGGAAGGCAAATCAAGCTGTTTGATGATACGTTCCATACCATCAAGTACGTCAGCAAGGACGGAGAGAAGCGGAGCCGAACAAGTTGGGTTCATTCGGCCCTGCTACGTAAACTTACCCAACAACAAAAGCCGATCCCTGAATGGCTACAGCTATACGACGAACATGCCGAACGGTCGCCTTGCTTGTTTGGGCTACCTCAACTGCTGACCGCTCCTATTGATCAGCCGGTAGCCATTGTTGAAGCCCTAAAAACAGCGGTGATCAGTACGCCGTACTTTCCGGGTTTTATCTGGTTAGCCGTTGGCGCGTTGTCGTACCTGAATGCTGACCGCACTGATCCATGATACCCCGTAGCAGCAAGATAAACCTACTCAGAGCCGTTTTAACCGGTAAGGCTACCCCTGAACAAGTCGAAGCCTTACGTGATCTCAACAAGCCGGTATTTGTCACTATCTGCTTAGACGACAACGGGCGACCGTTGGAGCCTGAGCCAGATGAGCCAACTTATCACATCAGCATTTCCAGCGATCAGTCCGTAAAGTGCTATTACCAATATCCCGACGGCCGGATCGAGTACGTAAACCAATAAAACCGATGTGGTCAGCCCGACAGGAAAAGCTACTGGTCTTGCAAGCCGCAATTAACGGAGAGGTAGAAGTAGTACGCCGGTACAAAGAGCGACATAAGCCATTTATCCTGGTTGACGAAACGATAGTACTACCGGAAAGTAGAATAGCAATAGATCTAAAGTAAGCAGACGACCGGATAACTGAAATAACCGTATCTTATCCCCGCTTACATCAGCCTTTACAGGTTGTCACTTACCCAGACATGAGCCGTGCTGACTTTAAAGTTTTAACTAATTTAAAGCAGTATAAAATCTTTTATACCGTTCATCAACGAACTAAGCTGTAAGGATTCAAGATAAATGTGTAAACAGAGGCAGCGAATTTTTGATAAGAAAAAAAATGTTGGTAAATTTTCTCTTATCAAAAATCTTTAAAAGATGAATTACTCACTTTCAGAAATGAGCATAACCTAGTTGGTAAATTTTTTAAGTCAAAATTTTCATTTCAATTAATAAAATCTAACAGGAATATTACTTCATTTACCAAACATTATTCACGCCTAAAAAAATAAAAATGATGAGTAAAGAATCATTTTCTTATAGATCATTTATTAAAAATATTTACATAGAGCTTCCTAGAGGTTATGTTTTCAAGCACCATTCGCTTGAAGATGATGACAAAGAAGACTTTTTAGGTAGACAAAATATAAAACGAGATTTTTTAAATGTATTGATGTATGGGCAAAAAAGGGGTGCTTATTTAGTTACTGGTTATCGTGGCATGGGTAAAACAAGCTTTGTTAGTCAAGTCATTGAAGCTTATAAAAAAGAGAAAAATAAGCAAAACAAAAATAAGACAAGCTCAATAAGTACAAATACTGAAAAGCAAGATACTGATAACAACTATCCAGTAAAAGACATTAATATAAGTTTGGCACAAACTCAAGTTAGAGAAGTAGATATTTTAAAATACATTGTAAATAAATTGGTTGAAGATCTTAAAACATATCCACAATATAATACAATAAAACGAATTTCAATTAATAATATTTTTAGTTGGGGATGGCCAATCATTACAATTTTATTATTGACAAGTAATTATCTATTTATTAATTATTTCGTAGATAAGGAAAATAAACCTGACTCTTATAATACATTAATTGAAAATATTATTGGGTTAGTCTCAATTGCTGGGTTATCTTGCCTATTATTATATACTTTTGTCAACTGGTCGTATACAAATAATTATAATATTTTTTTATTTAGAATATTTAGAAACTCAAAAACAAGAGAATTTAAAGTTATACTTGAAGAACTTCTAAATTTACAGCTCAGGTCTAATGCACAAGTTACAAGTGAAGATTCATTACGAGAAACATTCACTGCTTCTGTAACAGCACTTTTTAAGAAAGATACAAAGGTTTATGCTATGGCAGGACCTAGAGAGATTGAGGCTTCACTTATATCGATACTAGAAAACTTGAAAATTTTTAAAGAGTATATATTTATCTTTGATGAATTAGATAAGATTGAACCAGTTCCTAATCAATATTCTTTTGAATTTTCAGAAAAAAACGATAATTATTTAAATCAAAAAACATATCTGGATGACTTAAGAGAGCGCCGACTCTTAATTACAAGTATTTTGTTGTCACTTAAGTTTTTTATAAATGAAGCTCACGCAAGATTTGTTTTTATTGCAGGTAGAGAGATGTTCGAAGCTTCACTGGCAGATATTTCTGATCGACAATCTTCAATTAGTAGTGTATTTCACAGAGTTATATATGTTGATAGTTTTCTTAAAGACAACTCCGAAAGAAATAACAGTAGTTTAGGTATTGGAACACTTGTTGAAACTTTTATAAATAATACACTTTTCGCTAACATATTTAATCATTCATTTAAAGAGTTTGAAAAGGTTAGTAAAAGAGAATATGATTTATTGTCGAAATACTACATTTATCTTCTTTATATTAAAAAATATAAGATTGCATCAATTGATGAATATTTAACGTCTGCAGAAAATGACAAAAAAAGAATAACAAAGCTTATAGAAAACAAAAAAAAATCAAAGTCAAAATTGAAAAATCTAAGAAAAAATTTTTTGGTATTTATAAAGGAGTATTTTCAAAAAAAGAAGTAAAAAAAATTGACGATTCATTAATAAGTTTAAAAAAAGAGATAGACGATTTGAATGAAAAAATTAAGGAGGTAAATAATTCAGTTCTGGAAGGTATAAATGATGCATTTAATAGATCAAAATTAAACGAACATGTGAATGAAGATTCTAGAAAAGTAATTTTTGTTCTACAGAATTTTATCACTTATTTAGTTTATAGAAGTAACGGCTCTCCTAGGAAAATAGTTAAATTATTCGAAGAATATATTGTTTCGAATAATTTTAAATCAATGCAAAGAGCCCAAAAGCGTAGCATAATAGTTAACCCATATGCATTAGAACAATATGAAGAAGATATTTACCGACAATATTTGTACTTTCCTTATTATATTCAATATAAATTTGGTTTTAATTCTTACTTATTTCAGCCATTGTTAACTATGTATAGTTCGTTTATTAAACGCTATAGTGATAAAACTCTGATTTCTATTCCGTTTCTAATAGACAATTTAATAAAATTTCATCCAACAGCATTTTCAATCCACAATCTAGAATTAATTCCTGAAATATTATCGACAAATAAATCGCCTATTTCAAGGCCATTCTTAGAAGAGTTAGTTAGTTTTCTAGGACAAAACCATATTCGTAGGACTGAAGCTGGAATATTTGAATTTAAATTCTATGATAAAACTCATAATGAGATTATGTTCATCTCAAAAATTTTTGAAGATGAATCAGCAGCTTACAATTTTACTTTGGATGAAACTTTACCAATTAAACAGCACTTAATCGAAAAAATTAAACAGCTAAGAACATATCACAAAGAATTAGAACATAAAACTGACAATCCTGTTAGTTCGATAATTTATCTCAATCGTTTATTAGGAGATGTTCGTTTTCAAGATGAAGAATACGAAGAAGCAATTATTTCATACCAAGATGCTCTTCAAATGATAAATAGAGATAACTTAGATAGTATAAATTTAATGATTTCTTTTATTCGCATTAAATTAAAGTTAGGACTTACTTATGAAAAGATTAAAGCATACGAATTTGCATTAGGTCATTATGCTGGTGTCATTGAAGAATGCATCAAGCAGCTGAAAACAGTTAATAATAATGGTATTAAACATCAAAACTCTAATTTTAGTGATAATAAGCTGCCCGAAGGACAATTAAATATATATAGAGAATTAATGTATTTTATATTGCAAGCTCATATGGCTGTGCTGTATCTGCAGGAAAAATTGTATGAGGGTATAACTTTTCAGAAAGTAAATTACATTTATTCATCAATTTATAATTTGATAAATCAATATATATACAGTTATGATCACAGAGATATTATTCTTGCCTCCGCCTGTAATAATATAGGCACAATTTTATATTATAAAAATTTTACTCCATCTCACAGCATTAATAGAATAATGCTATTATATTCCAAGAAAGTAAGTTTAGGAGTAAAAATTACTGAGTCAGAGAAAAGAAATTTTAGAAAAATTGTCAGCGATTCATTCCCAGAATATATTGATAAAGTTTTTGTTTTTAAAACTTTGGATGAATTACTTAAAAAGCACGACTTCAGTAATACAGATTCGAGAATTAACTCAACATCTATAATTTATTACAAATATGCTCTAAAAATGTTGTTAGGTGTTAAAAGGGAAAACATTGAAGGAGCTTATGAAAAAGATGGCAACCTAAAAATTAAGATAAGCATACATGACAAAAACATAGATGAAAAGTTAAGTAAGTTTAATGAGGAGAGATTGAAGGACAGTATTATTTTTTTATTAAAACAATGTCCACCACTTATTTACAAATTGAAAAGTTCAGATAATGAACGCGTATCTTTTAGAAGTTCTCAGCATCGGCGATATTTAACAAGTATCGGACATACATTATCAAAAATCGGAGACTCTTATTTGCCTTTGATTGAATACAAAAATGTGAATGTTAAGGATGCTTTAGGATGTTTCTGGCTTCCAAACGAACAAATAGACAGTGAAGAAAAGGCAGATCATATTGATTATGAAATTTTTGCAAGAGAAAAGTTGCTATGGGATTATTATGGCGACTGTGATGAAAGTTTTGGCATAAAAAATGATAAGATCTTGCAATCGCTTTTTCCTCCACGGTTTGTTTTCCATATTTATTATCTTTCATGTTTATTTTTTTTAGACGCTGGTGATACAGCTAATGGAATATTTCAGCTCAGAAAAATTTTATTTTCATTAAGGGCTATACAATTTGATAAGTCTAGCGAAAAAGACGACTCTATCGGCAATAAAGCGATTAGGAACGCGCTTAAATCTTTGGAACGGAACTTGATTAGGAGAATACTAGAGCTTTCAAGCTGGATGAGTCATTCGTCTGACAGACCACAATTAGCAAAATTTAAGAAAAGTTTTAGTGTTAACACTTTACGTACACCTCATTCTATCTCTCAAGAATTGTATTCTAACGTTTCAAATAACCCTGAAACAAAAGAAGTAATCTTAGCTTATACGTTATTGAAGTTACAATATACAGATCCTATCATTGGCGATTCGCTTAATGATAGTATAAATAGAGTTCTAGAATCAAAATTAGTTTCACCATATAATAGTATATCTCATCAAATATCAAGAATGATGGAGCTTGAGTTACAAACTTTGATAAATTACAAAATTGTTAACGGCTACTTTAAAGAGAAATTCTTTTCTTTAGCCAATTTTAATCTCGTAGGAGATGATTCATGGGTGACAAAATATTATTCATCATCTAAATTGTATGATCTCGATTTGTCTGAATTTAATAGTAAAGCTAAAAACAAAGACGTTGTAGAGTTTAGACAAATAATAGATAGTTTCAATAAAGTTGTTGAAGATGAAGAAAATAAACATAAGTTTGATGCCATTACAAAAGAGTTGAGTCAAGTAGCTGTTAATTCTGTTTTTAATTTAACTCAAATGATTAATATTTGTAATACATTTGGTGTTAATTATATTGTTAGTTATTCTTTTTTAGCTTCATGTCATGTGAAATTAGCATTTTGGCTTAAACTTCTTCATTTTTGTCGGTTTTTGAATAGTAGATATAGACTTAATTTACTGTTTGATACTGAATTACATGATCTAGTTGGTAATCAATCTTTAGTTTCTCTTGATGCTTTAACTCAATATCAGATAGCTCTTCAACATTACTACAGGGCTTTGCAAATGCATAAGGAAGGGGACTCTTATTCTCTTCAAACTAATAATATGATTTATCTAGAAGATGATTTTAACGATAATTTATATCATTTTGGTGCAGCATTAGAACGGCTTAAGATTAACTCTGGCTATATTCGTCAAGAGATTCAATTATTAAAATCCGAAATTAATAACGCAAATATGCATAAATATAGCGCCTATGCTGGAGAATCAGGGTCAGGTTAATAGATCATTTGATGTATTTTTTAGTTGGTCAATTTATTATAATGTAAGTATCCCTAAAATTCGGACAGTTTTGAATTAGAGAAAAATGCTAATTTTAAACTGATTCCCATGAAAAAGACCCGATTCACCGAATCCCAAATTGTCAAAATCCTTAAGCAGCAGGAGAATGGCATCCCCACCAAGGAAATTTGCCGCGAACATGGCATTTCTGAAGCTACTTTTTATAATTGGAAGAGCAAGTATGGTGGTATGGAAGCTTCCGATGTCAAACGGCTCAAAGACCTCGAAGAGGAGAACGCTCGCTTGAAGAAGATGTACGCTGATCTGGCGATGGACAATCAAATCCTGAAGGATCTGTTCACAAAAAAAGGTTGGGCCCTGCCACCAAAAGGCAATTAGCCGAGGAGATTGTTCAGGAGCACGCTATTCCCGTGAGCAGGGCCTGTCAGCTAGTGTCTTTACCGCGTTCGCAATTCTATTATAACACCAGGAAGGATGATACGGCTGTGATTGAGGTATTGCAGGATTTGGCTTTTGCCCATCCTTCGTATGGGTTCCGGAAACTGTTTGCCTATATCCGAAGATCTGGCCAGACCTGGAATCATAAAAAGGTGTATAGGATTTATAAACTGCTCAAGCTGAATAGAAAACGTAAGGGGAAGCGTAGGCTGCCAACTCGAGTGAAGCATCCGCTGCAACAACAGACCGCAATTAACAGCAGTTGGAGTATGGATTTCATGAGTGATACGATGGTAGGTAACCGTAAATTCCGGACGTTCAACGTCATCGATGATTGTACGAGGGAGGTGCTGGCGATTGAGATCGACACCTCACTTTCCAGCAAAAGGATCATCCGAACGTTGGAACGGGTGATAAAAGAACGAGGAAAGCCCAAGACCATTCGAACCGACAATGGCCCGGAATTTACTTCGGGTGATTTTGAGCTTTGGTGTAGGGGCGAGAAGATTGAGATTCAATACATCCAGCCAGGCAAACCGATGCAAAATGGGTACGTTGAACGGTTCAATCGACTATACCGGGAGGCTATTTTGGATGCTTACCTATTTTTTGACCTTGAACAGGTCCGGCAATTGACGAGCGATTGGATAGAGGAATATAATCTAAGAAGACCCCATGAGTCATTGGGTAATCTCACGCCCGAAGAGTGGAAAAGCAGGGTGATTGAAAACGAAGAAACTCTAATTGGTACTGTCTGAGATTAGGGGTACTTACAATTGCATTTTAGAATAAGCTTGTTGCGACACATTTATATTAATGCTGAAAATGTAAGTTGTTTAGCACAATTAGTTTAGGTCAACTTTGGGTTATACAGACGGCTTATGTCGTCAATTTCTACATTTAATTTTTTCGCTAAAGCTTTAACTACATCATCATGTACTAGATTTTCTGTACGACACCCAATTGATACATCGCTATTAGAAAAGTAATGAGTACCAATTGGACCATATAGTTCGTCAAATGCGCTAACAAACTTGTTTAAAATCGCGCCATTTTCAGCATGTGCTCTTATTAATAGCCCATGCTCGTAATGATTACGATTTTGTTGAGCAACCTCTCTTTCTACTTCTCTTTTCACAATAGATGTGAGCTGCTTTTTTTGAGCTGCTTTTTGAGCTTCAGAAACAGAAATCTTATGTTCTAGTGTTTCTTGATAATCCCCTTTGACTACGGTGCCGAGAATAGTAGACATCATTGTTTGTGACACAAACATCCCTTTACTACTATACTCATTTACTAAGCCAACAGTAACTTCGTCATAGATAGAGACAAAAATTTTATGTATCGATGAATCTAATTCTTTTAAAATTGTATACATATTACTTAGGACACTGCCCATATACAATTTTGCCTCGCTCTCTTCTGGGAAATACCCTTTGTGTGTTACTTTATTTCTAGTTTTAATTAAATTATCAGATAGGAGTGGAGCTCTTTTTTTTGTTACAAGAAGATATAAAAAAGCAAATGCACCTAGTTGACGTTCTGATTGATTGCTTATGCTTTTCCAGCTTTCATCTAGCGTTTTTTTATCAATGTCATAGGCTTGGCAGATTGCCTTTATACATAGTTCGTAAAATCGTTCTAAGCTTACTGCTGCGCTGGATACAGCGTCCCTTAAATAGCCATTAGTATAAGACTCAACTGCCGACCGAAAAAGAACTTCAAATTTTTGTTCAGGATATATGTAGTAAAACTCATGCCCCTTCTGACATGAAAGCTTATATACATTGTCTTCGGAAACAAAAAAATCAACTCTACACTCAGAAGGCAAAATAAACATGTCTTCTGTTATAGCTTCACCCGTTACTTCAGCTTTGGCTCTTTGCTTCTCCCCAAATTCACTTGAGCAGAAATAGCAATAAGTACTAAGTTTCATGCTTTATCAGATTACAGCTATAAGTTGGTTAATAATATAAGAATTAAATTGTTGTACCTAGCGTTGTGCCTTAGAATAAAATAGCCGATTAACTATCATGTTAATCGGCTACAAATCATGTAGTTAAGTGACCACGGGGAGACTCGAACTCCCATGCCGTGAAGCACCACCCCCTCAAGATGGCGTGTCTACCAGTTTCACCACGTGGCCGTTGCGTAATTGCGGGTGCAAATATAGCCGTTCCGCTATTTAATCCAAATAAGCGACCCTAACTTTTTCTGCTTTATCCGGTCAATATGGCCCTTTTTTCGCCAAAAAACCGTAACTTTATCTTTCTAAATCATCATTAAAAGTCCCTATCTGTATGGCACTTGAATTGACCGGAAAACTTATAAAAGTACTACCTGAAGTAACGGGTCAGGGAAAAAATGGCGCGTGGAACAAGCAGGAATTTGTGATTGAAACCAATGATCCTCAGTTTCCTAAAAAGGTCTGCATGACAGCCTGGGGCGACAAAGCCAACGACCTCAAACAGTTTGCTCAGGGTGATACACTGAAGGCTACGTTCAGCCTGGAATCCCGTGAATACAATGAGCGGTGGTACACCGAAGCCCGTGCTTACCGGATTGAGCTGGTTGAAGGTGATGCCATCCGGCCGGACAGCGCACCGGTTGGTCGTACAGAGCAACCCCGGCAACAGCCTCGTACGGCTTCGCAGAGCCAACCGGCTGGAGTCCCTTTCAATACGTCGTTCGACGACGAAAGCAACGACCTGCCGTTCTAAACCGGCAAAACAAAAAGCCGCTCAGTGAGCGGCTTTTTTGGTGATCCGGCTGGGACTCGAACCCAGGACCCATACATTAAAAGTGTATTGCTCTACCGGCTGAGCTACCAGATCATTACATGATCAATTCCTGTATCGCGGTGCAAAACTATGGCGTTTGATCGTTTAATGCAAGCCCTACGTCTTAAAAAAAGTCTATTTATTGCTTTGCTTACGCTGTCGTCGCTGGTGCAGGCGGCTCCTGATCGAACGCTACGTCAGGCCGATTCGCTGTTTGCCGCTGGCGCTCAGGCTGACGCGGCTTTGCTCTACGAATCGGTGATTGCCGAGGGGCATTCGGCTACCGACGCCATGTTGCTGAAATTAGCCAGTGCTTATGAACAGCAGAACGACATCCCCCGCCTGCTCTACTACCTACAGGTGTATTTCGACCGCCACCCCGACGAAGCTGTGCTGCGTAAAATGAACGACATTGCCCGGGCCAGTAATCTGAGTGGTTACGAAACCGATGACCTCAATTATTTTTATCTGTTTTACAAGCAGTACGGGATCTACCTCCTGCTCTTTTTGCTGATACCGGCCGGCTACGTTTTTACCGTTTTGGTTGTCAAACTTCTTCGAAAAGAGACCGTTCCCAAGCGCCAGAAGTGGGTCATGCTGGTTTACCTGATCATGCTGCTCATCTTCGTAAACCTGCCCGAAGGCTTTCAGTCGGGTATCACGAGCCATGAACGGGTACTGCTTCGTACGGGGCCTTCTTCAGCCGCGCCGGTTGCTGAGATTATCGGACGTGGCAACAAGGTCAATATTCTGGGCAGTCAGGACATCTGGCTGCGCGTGCTCTGGCACAACCAGCTGTTCTATATCCGCCGTGATAACGTCTGGGTAATCTGAGCGAAAAACAGCTTGCAGGGGCTTTTGCTTCTTACGAACTGACGGATTGACGTTTCAGGGGTGAATCTTTCTCCTTAGCCAGTGTATTGAACACCAGTTTGTCCGTTAGGCCGGGCAACAGTTTATTCAGCCATACCGTTAATTTCCCCTGACCAGTCAGGATCAACTCCCGCTTCCGGGTTTTTACCGCCCGCAAAATGTGGTCGGCTACTTCTTCTGCACTCATCATGTTCTCTTCGTCCCGAACCGTTTCGCCCGTAACCTGTCCGTGGCCGTCCAGCGCTGAAAAACGGATATTGGAAGCGGTGAAACCTGGGCAGGCGGTCAGTACGTGGACGCCCGCATGCAGCAGTTCCGTTCGAATCGCTTCCAGAAAACCGTTCATGGCGAATTTAGAGGCTGAGTAGCCACTTCGTACCGGCAGTCCCCGGTAGCCCGCTATGGACGAAATTCCGACGATGGAGCCCTTAGCCTGCTGGATGTAGGGGAGGGAATACCGGGTGGCATAAACGGTGCCCATAAAATTGATGTCCATAACCCGGCGCATCACCTCCGGATCGGTGTCGATGAACATCGATCGCATGGTAATTCCGGCGTTGTTGATGAGGATGTCCAGCCGGCCGAAATGTGCAATGGTCTGGTCAATCAGGTGCTTCACGTCCGCTTCAACGCTGACATCGGCTGTGAGCGACAGCGTGTCGATCTGGGCCTGTCGAAGCTCACTGTCAACTTGCCGGAGGGCGTCGGCGTTGCGCCCGCAAATCACTACATTGGCTCCGGCCCGACCGAAGGCGAAGGCCAGCGCCCGTCCGATTCCCGACGACGCGCCGGTAATCAGCACTACTTTATGCTGCATAGATTTCTGGGAGAGGTTCCGTGACAATTGCCCCGGAATGGAGTTAATACGGGTAAAACAGCACCGCGGCCTGTTTTCGACAAGCACAAAGATAGCAGGAATGCGGCCAGGCTTTACCTTACGTATCCATTTTAGCTTTATGAACAAACGATTCCGGCTCCTACTGACACCCCTTCTGCTGAGTGGACTATTAATGCAGAGCGCCTGCGAAAACAGGGACCCCGACCGGCGCGCTACGGTTGATTACGAAGCGACACTGAACAGTGCGCAACTGGTGGGTGTCGATCAGTCGTCAACCGCGACCGGTACGTTCACGGGTGTGTATAACAAAGAATCGAAGGTGTTGTCCTATACCCTGACGCTGGCGGGTGTGACACCCACGCAGGTGTACATAGCCCAGGCGCAGCCCGGTGTTAGCAACGGGATCGCTGACATTATACTGCCCAATCCACAAGGTGGAACGCTGACCGGCGAAACAGCGCTTAGTCAACGGCAGGAAAACGATCTGATCTACGGTAACTACGCCGTGATCGTCCGGTCGGCCCAGTATCCAAATGGGGCTATACGAGGAAATATCCAGGTCAGAAAGTATTGAGCTGATCGGATTCCCCGTGAACAGGATGGCTCTCATCCTGTTCATGGGGATGAAGCAGACTGTGCTATCTTAAAAGCGTGACCGTTCCTTTGAAACTACGTTTGGTGGTTTGGATAAGATAGTAGTAGCTGCCGGAGGGATAGTCAGTTCCGTACCAGCGGAATTTTGGGTCGGTTGAGGTGAAGACTACCCGGCCCCAGCGATTTACTATTTCCACCGATCTGAACTGCTCCACGCAATTGCCTTCGGGCATGTCTTTCACGGCAAAGAAATCATTGATGCCGTCGTTATTCGGTGTGAATACGTTCGGAACGGTAAGGTCAAAGTTGGCCGCCCGGTCTTTGACCACAAACGTAACGGTAGTCGTATCGGTATGCTTTGGCTGACAGCTCCGGTCGTCAGTAACGAAGTCCATAGTGAAGCTGGCTTCCGATTGGCCGTTGAGCAACTCGCAGGTCGGGCGCCACTGGAACGCTGATTGGAGCGTCGGCAACCCTGTTTTTCCGGCGAAGTTCATGCCGATCTTTGTGTAGTCGAATCCCCGGCCCGCGGCAAACAAGCGTAACGTATCGCGGTCGGCGTCGTTGGCCAGTACGTCGAAAGCCGTGGCCCCCGCTGAATCGGTCGGGCTGACAGTCAGCTCCACCACCTGTTTATTGAGCGTGGTGCGGATGGAAGGGGGCTGGCTCGGCAACCCCACGGCCGATAGCTTCACCGTCACCGTATCGCGGAGATTGCGGTTGCAGCGAGTGTCGGTCACGATAAAGTCAACGAGGTACTCCGACTGGGTAGCCTGCGTGCAGGTAGGCTTCCAGGTAAAGGGTCTCGATACGTTGCCCGTTCCCGAACCCGACGAAAAACTCATGCCCGCCTGACTCAGCGCAAAGCCGCGCCCAACGGCCTGGATGGTAACTTCATCATTGTCGGGGTCATTGCCGAATGCATTGAAGGTCAGCGATGAGCCAACTGTCACACGGCCCTGATTACCCGTCAGGTCGGTACCGGCGTCGGGTTTCTGGTTGGCATCCGGGATGATGTTCAGCCGTACGGTCAACGTATCACTGAGCCCCTGCGGACAGCCTTCGTCCGTTACCCGAAGCATGAGTGTGACGGGTTGGCCGGGCTGACCGACGCATCGACCGAAGCAGAACTGTGCGCGTAATGTATCCCGATTCGTGCGGGTGAGAAGCTGGCCGGGTGTGACGGTCAGGCCGGGCAGCGAACCACTCATGTTGATGACCTGGATTCGCTGGTTCGGATTCGGGTCGGTTACGAAAAGATCGAGGCAGTTCTGATCTTTCTCGTTAATGGTCAGGACGGTACCTTCTGTATAGAACGCCGACTGACCATCGGGACGTAGCAGAACCTTAGGCGGATCGTTTTTGGCGCAGTCAATGACCAGCACCTGGTAGTCGCGCCGGACGCGACCGATGCGCACTCCCTTCCGGTATTCATCGACCTGCACCGAAAAAACGTGCAGCCCAACCCGACTGGGCGTTACGGTCAGTTGGCCAGTTCGGGCATTCACCCGCAGGGGCTGCGGACCAGGAATCTGATTGGCCTCCGATACGCCTGATATCCATGAAACGGACGTGTAGGGACCCGGATAGAAGATCGGACCGAACGTGCGGGTGAGCGCACCGGGGTTAGGGTCGTTACGGCTGCTGAAGCCGTTGTAAGGCGTAACGAGTGAATACGTCAGGCTGTCGCCATCGGAGTCTTTGGCGCTGAAGTCAAGCGTAAACGGCTGGTTGATACAGGCGTAGTCACCTTTCGGAATCGTGAATACCGGGGAGGAGTTTGTGCGGTAAGCACCGGCTCCAATGGCCGGAAATTCGAGGTAGAATGTCGAGCCGGCACCCCCGGGGTCCTGGATGTTGACGACGCTCTGGTTGCGGCAGCATCGTTCCCAGGACATGTAGTAGCCGGCGGCATCGTTGAACAAATTCGGGTCGAGGTTCAGATCAACGCTGTGTCGAATCAGGCGGGTACGTAGTTCTGCCGATTGGCAAACGGAATTGGTGTAGGGTACGTATTCGCTGCTGACTCGGTTGAGTGCGACAAAGCCAATAAACTGATTGTTGCGTTTGGCGTAAATACCTACCGATACACGCCCATCGTCGGCACCCTGGTCGCCCTTGATGTCATCGAAATACAGGTTCAGGATAATTCGGTGGGTATAGGGGCTTTGCGCGCCAAGATATCGTAGTTCCAGTTCGCCCCCCACAATATGCGTTGCCTGAGCCACCCCACAGCTAATCAGCCAGAAACCAATCAGCCACACTCGCCACCAACCACTACGGTAAAATTGCATCATACAGGAATGAATGGGAAATACAGGCCGTCCGAAAACGACTGCTTAAATTAGCGGTTTATTTAGACTTATGCGTAACAAGACTCATAAAAAACCCGAACGGTTGCATACCGTACAAATTGATGCGGTTGCCGCCGAGGGAAAGTGTATAGTTCGTACCGACGAAGGGGTCATCTTCGTCGAAAACCCAACCGGCGGACCCGGCGTTGCTCCGGGCGACGTGGTGGATCTGCGGATTACGAACCGCAAAAAACAATACCGCGAAGCGGTTGCTGAGCACATCCATGAGCTGTCGCCCGTCCGGACGGAGCCTTTCTGCGAACACTTCGGTACCTGCGGGGGCTGCAAATGGCAGCACATCCGCTACGACGAGCAGCTCCGGTTCAAGCACCAGCAGGTGATCGATCACCTTACCCGCATCGGTAAGGTGGCATTGCCGACCATCCGGCCGATTCTGGCGGCTGAACCTACGCAGTACTACCGCAACAAACTCGAATTTACCTGCGCCGAGGGCCGCTGGATGACGACCACGGAAGTACATACCGACGAGCGAATCGACCCGCGGGCGGTTGGCTTCCACGTACCCGGCCGCTTCGACAAAGTATTGCCCATCCGTCATTGTTACCTCCAGCCCGATCCGTCCAACGCCATTCGGCTGGCCGTAGCTGACTACGCGATGCGCCACAACCTGTCGATGTACAACCTGAAGGTGCATACCGGCTACCTCCGTACCCTCATCATCCGAACGGCATCAACTCAACAGGTAATGGTGACGCTTCAGGTGGCGCAGGATAACCCTGAAACGCTGGAAAAACTGTTACGTTTCCTGTTGTCGACGTTCCCCCAGATTACGTCGCTGAACTATATCATTAACACGAAGAAGAACGACAGCTACCAGGACCAGGAGGTAATCAATTTTGCTGGAACGCCGTACATCGAGGAGCAGATGGACGATGGCAGCGGCCGGCCGTTAACGTTCCGGGTTGGTCCTAAGTCGTTTTACCAGACCAACGCACAGCAGGCGTTCAATCTCTACAAAATAACGCGTGACTGGGCGGGCCTGACCGGTAGCGAGCGGGTGTATGACCTGTATACCGGAACCGGGACCATCGCGCTGTTCGTAGCGCGCCAGGCACAGCACGTGGTTGGGGTGGAGTACGTCGAGGCATCCGTAGCCGACGCCCGTATCAATGCCTCTGTAAACGGCATCACCAACACAACGTTTGTGGCCGGCGACATGCGTGATATTCTGACTGATGGGTTCTTTGATAAGCATGGTCGGCCAGAGGTTGTCATTACCGATCCGCCCCGCGCCGGTATGGACGAAGCCGTTGTTGGTCAACTGCTCAAAGCGGCTCCCGACCGAATTGTGTATGTTAGTTGCAACACGGCTACCCAGGCCCGTGACCTGAACTGGTTAGATGAAGGCTACACGGTGGCCGATGTGCAGCCGGTCGATATGTTCCCGCACACGCACCACGTCGAGAATGTGGTTCTTTTAAAAAGGAGATAAAGGGGAGGAAGAGGAGAAAAGGAAAGGGTTTATCCGCTCCCTCTTTCTCCTCTCCTCCTTTTTCTTCCCTTCCTCCTTTAAAACGGCGTTTCCTGCGATGGGTCGGCTTTGCCGAAGTTGGAAAGATCGTTGGCTTTACTACGGAAGACGTTGCCACCGGTCGGGGGGACTGAATCGCCGGGCCGGTCGAAACTGCTTAGGCCGTTGACATCGCTGCTGAAGCCCGGTGTCTGTACCGGCTCAAAATACGTGTCGAGGTCGCAGAACTTGGTGAACTTATTGACGAACCGGAGCTGAATCGTATCCAGCGAACCGCTTCGGTTTTTAGCGATGATGACTTCGCCGATACCGAGTGTAGAATTACCGTTTTCGTCCTGCGTGATGTTGTAATATTCCGGACGGTACAGGAACATAACCATATCGGCGTCCTGCTCGATAGATCCCGATTCCCGAAGGTCAGAGAGTTGCGGTTTCTTGTCGCCACCCCGGGTTTCAACGGCCCGGCTCAACTGCGACAGGGCAATCACGGGTACGTTCAGTTCCTTGGCCAGGTTCTTCAGTGCCCGCGAGATCGACGCAATTTCCTGTTCGCGGTTGCTGCCCTTGCTGTGGTCGCCGGTCATCAACTGCAAATAGTCAATCACGACCATCTGAATATCATGCTGCGCTTTCAGTCGGCGGCACTTAGCCCGAAGCTCCAGAATGGACAGGGCAGGAGTATCGTCGATGAAAATGGGCGCTTCGGTGAGTCGCTGAATTTTGTGGTGCAACTGCGTCCACTCGTGTGGGGCCAGCGTACCTTTCCGGATTTTCTCCGAATCAATTTCAGCCTCGGCTGAAATAAGACGGTTGACAAGCTGCACCGACGACATCTCCAGCGAGAAGATCGCTACGGGTTTGCCGTGGTCGACAGCCGCATTCCGCAGCGCACTAACGACGAACGCCGTTTTACCCATCGCTGGCCGCGCGGCCAGGATGATGAGTTCGGTTGGCTGCCAGCCCGACGTAACGCGGTCGAGGTTGGTAAAGCCCGATGGAACCCCCGTCAGCCCTTCCTGGTGCTTCTTGGTTTCCATCTCGTTGAGGGCCTGCCGCACGATGGTACTCATGTCGGCGTAGTTCTTCTTGATGTTCGATTCCGAAATCTTGAAGAGCGACTGCTCCGTGCGGTCGAGCAGTTCGAATACGTCGGTCGTATCTTCGTAGGCATCGCGCAGGATGCTCGATGACATGGCAATCAGGCCGCGCTTAAGCGACTGCTCAGTGATGACCCGGGCGTGATACTCAATGTTGGCGGCCGAGTTGACCTTGAAGGTAAGCTCCGATACGTAGCCGCCCCCGCCGACGAGCTCAATCTCACCGGTTTTGCGGAGTTGCTGCGTAACCGTCAGCAGATCGATGGGATCGGAGTTGGAAAACAGCGTCAGAATGGCGTTGTAGATTCGCTGGTGAGCCTCTTTGTAGAAGCTTTCCGGTTTCAGGATGTCAACAACGGCCGATAGCGCGTCTTTTTCAATCATCAGGGCTCCCAGAACCGCTTCTTCCAGATCAAGAGCCTGGGGAGGTAATTTGCCAAGGCCGGTGTCGAGCCAGTGGTTTCCGGCTTGCTGGCGTCCACCGGAGAAGGCAGACGGTTTGCGAAGATGTTGATTAGGGCGTGCGTTTTCCATGACTTAATGCAAGTTTACGCAATCCGGACCAGATGAGGCAACCCTCCGTCGATGCACCTTCCGTCTGATTGAGTGACTTACCGTCGTAACATTCTGGTAATGTTTACAGTACTTCACTGAAAAATTTTCTTACTTTTTAAGCAACGGTTTCGGTATGTATTTGCGTACAGTAGGGAAGGAGCGAATATATACTGTCCGTCAGCAAGATAGTAATTTCTTAATATAAAATAAAACAACGCGGGGGTAATGCTACTTAAAGTAAGAAACGGTGAGAAACGAATAATTTTTCCGTAAAAAGTGTTGCACAAGCAGGAAGAACGCTTAATTTTCGGAATCACTCTTAAACGTTATCTATTCATTTGGTCGAAAAAGTCATCACCCTCGACAATGTTTCGCTCATTGATTTTCTGGGCGTCGAGAACAACAACATTAAGGAAGTAGCCGCGGCTTTTCCGATGAGTAAGATTATTTCCCGCGGCAATGAAATCCGGATCAAAGGCACTACGCCCGAGATCACCCGCATCAGCGATATCATGGATTCGCTGATTCAACACTATCAGAAATACGGCCGGGTAACACACGAAAATGTGCAGACCTACCTGGGGCAAAGTGGCATACAGACCAACGGAGGAACTGGTGTGGCACCCACGCTGCCCGACGACGAGGATGTGCTGGTGTATGGTACGCGGGGGGTGATCGTTCGGGCCCGGACCGACAACCAGAAACGCCTGGTGGAAGCCGCCGAAAAGCATGATCTGGTATTTGCCATCGGTCCGGCCGGTACCGGTAAAACCTACACCGCCGTGGCCATTGCCGTACGGGCGCTCAAGAATAAAGAGGTTAAGAAGATAATCATTACCCGTCCGGCGGTCGAAGCCGGGGAGAATCTGGGTTTTCTGCCGGGCGATCTGAAGGAAAAAATTGATCCGTATCTACGGCCGATCTACGATGCGCTCGATGATATGATCCCGGCTGAAAAGCTGAAATTTTACCAGGAAAATCGCATTATCGAGATTGCACCACTGGCGTACATGCGCGGACGAACCTTGAACAACGCCTTTATCCTGCTCGACGAAGCACAGAACACGACGCCGATGCAGATGAAGATGTTCCTGACCCGGATGGGCCCCAATTCGAAGGCCATCATCACCGGCGACCGGTCGCAGATCGATTTGCCCAATCGTCAAAAGTCAGGCCTGATCGAGTCAGTTGATATTTTAAAAACGATTAAAGGAATCGCTTTTGTCGAACTGGATGGACGCGATGTGGTTCGGCACCGGCTTGTGCGTGAGATTATTACGGCATATGAAAAAGCAGGGCAATAACCTGAATTGCTTACTGACAGGCACCGGCTGGCGTTGGCTGGCCGGTTCTTTTGTGCTATTACTGACCCAGCTTGCTGTGGGGCAGTCAACATCTGTGCCGGTCTATAAGCGCTGCGGTACGACTGATTATGAGCAACAGATATTGCAGCGCCGGAATCCGCTTCGGCAGAAGCAGATTCAAGAGCTTAATCGTCAGGTGGATCAGGTGCTTCAGGACCGCCAGTACCTGCGGCTGAAGGCCGACGAGACTGTCTACCGTATTCCGGTGGTGGTGCACGTCATTCACAGCAACGCATCGGGAACGGTTGGTGGCTCCAGTAACCCGAATATTACTGACGAGCAGATCCAGTCGCAGATTCAGGTCCTGAATGAAGATTACCGTCGGAAAGAAAATACGAACGGTTTCAATACAAACCCGGCAGGAGCCGATACGGGGATCGAATTTTTCCTGGCGACAGCTGATCCGGACGGAAACCCATCCAACGGCATTACCCGGCATTATTACCCGCAGAAAACGTCCTTCGACGTATTCAACGACGACATCCTTCTGTCGCAGATCACGTACTGGCCCAGCGACCGCTACCTGAATATCTGGGTGGCTCCGCTGGAAAACAACTACCTCGGCTTTGCGCAGTTTCCGACCACGGCTGATACGCTCAAAGGGTTGGAGCCAAATGAAACGAATGAATTCATCGACGGCCTGATCATTGACTACCGTAATTTTGGACGTGGTACCGGACCGTTGCGTTCGACCTACAACCTGGGTCGGACGGCTACGCACGAGATCGGGCACTGGCTGGGCCTGTTGCACCTGAACGGCGACGCTACCTGTGGCACTGATTACGTTGTTGACACGCCCCCGACGGAAGACCTGAACCAGACAACCGTTTGTAACGAACGATTCTCAAACTGTTCTGGTCGACGCACCCGCGATATGATCGAGAATTATCTGATGTATTCACCGGATGCCTGCATGAACGTATTTACGCAGGGACAACGGGAACGTATGCGGGCCGTGCTGGCGCTGAGCCCCCGCCGGGCCCGGCTGATCCGATCGGTCGATGCGCTGCCTGAAACCGAAAGCCTGACGCTGAACGTATTCCCGAATCCGGCAACGGAAAACCCGACGGCCGAAGTTCAGTTTACAGGTTTTCAGTCGTTTACGGTCGACGTGCTGGACGTAGGTGGTCGAATTGTGCGTACCCTTGCCTACAACAATGCACCCAGCACCCGCGTAACGCTGCCCGTCAATGGTCTGCCGACCGGACTGTACGTTGTTCGGGCAAAAACCGGTGATCAGGCCGTCAGCCGACGCCTGCTGGTTCAATAATTTTTTCCGGGATTCGTCGGATTCTTCGCAGCCAACCTGCTGTCCGGAGCCGACATTTCTTTTGTAGTTCTACATTCATGATTGAGGTTTTACCCATTACCAACCCCGACGATCTCGATACGGCATTCAGTATCCGTAGGACCGTTTTTGTTGAAGAACAGCACGTCCCCGCCGAGGAGGAATATGACGAATTTGAGGTAGGCAGTACGCATTTTCTGGCGCGTGTCGACGGCCAGCCAGCCGGAACGGCCCGCTGGCGACGTACCTCGAACGGCATAAAGCTGGAGCGCTTCGCTGTTTTGCCGGATTTTCGTCGGCGGGGTGTCGGCAAGGCGCTCGTGCAGTCGGTTCTCGATAGTGTGTTTTCGCAGCAGCCCGAACCCATCGAACGTATCTACATCCACGCCCAGGTGTCGGCCATGCCGCTGTATGAGGGTTTTGGCTTTGTGCCAGTTGGGCCGATGTTCGATGAATGTGGCATCCAGCATTATAAAATGGTGCTGCCGGGCGCTAAAATGACGGCTTCGTCTTCGCTCCAGGAATAATGAAGGGCCACCCGTTTGTCCGCTATGCTACGGGCCTGATAGCTGGTATCTTACTGTATGTTTACGGCCCCCATTGGCTATGGGTGCCAGCGACGCTGGCCGGTACGGGACTTATCGCGTATGGGCTGGGCTTTTGGCGGAACTGGCAACGTACGATTAAGCCGATTCAGATAGGGCAGGGGGTAGGAGCCTGGCTGGTGTTGCTAAGCCTGGGATGGTGCATAACCTACCAGCGAACAGCCGCTAACCGCCCGGACAACATCAGTCACGTCGCCGATACGTTGCAGGCCTACGAAGGGGTGATCGCTGCACAACCTGAAGAGCGGGCTAAAACGTACCGGGTGGAACTCGCCATTCGGCGAGGTTTATGGGCAGGTTCCTGGCATCCTTTAAGCGGCCGGGTTATTGTGTACCTGGATAAACAGGACGAATCGTCGATGAAGTCAGCCGATTCGTCGCGGACAGGTTCACCAACTGTACAGCGACCCCTTTACGGCGAAGTCTGGCTGGTAAACGGTGCTCCACGACCCATAGACCCGCCCCTCAATCCGGGTGAATTTAACTACAAACGGTACCTGAGCTTCCGGAATATCTACCACCAGCAGTATCTCCGACCGTATCAGCGGCAAATTCTTGCCCTGGACCCGCCGAGTCGGCTGACGGCCTGGGCGACGGCAGTCAATAGCTGGGCCGACAGTGTGTTTACCCACCAGATTGGTCCGGGTGCCCGGGCCGAATACGGCATCGTAAACGCCATGATTCTGGGAGTGCGCGATGATCTTGATATGGACCTGTACCGGGCGTATGCTGCGGCCGGGGCTGTGCACATCCTGTCGGTTTCGGGGATGCACGTCGGGATACTGTTTGCCGTGCTGACGTTCCTGCTTAGCTTCCTGATCAAACGGCCGAAGGGCAAGGTGCTGATGGCGGTGCTGCAACTGCTGATCCTGTGGTTCTACGCCCTCGTCACGGGGCTGTCGCCCCCGGTGCTTCGATCGGCGGGTATGTTTACGGTACTGATCATAGCCGGAGCCAGCGGCCGGTCGCAGGTACTGTCCAACACACTCGGGGCTTCAGCCTTCTTTATCCTGTGTTATGATCCCTACGCCCTGTTCTCGGCCGGGTTCCAGTTGTCGTACCTGGCAGTGGCCGGCATTGGCGCGTGGCAAACATCACTTTGCCAGTCGCTGACGCCCAAGGGCTGGCTGTTGGATAAACTGTGGCAGATTACGGCCGTGGCCCTGGTGGCACAACTCATTACGTTTCCGCTGGGCGTGTACTACTTTCATCAGTTTCCGACGTATTTTCTACTCGCTAATCCGGTCGTGATGGTGTTATCGTTTGTGTTGCTGCCCCTGGCAATGCTAACATTGGCTGTAAGCTGGATACCCGTCGTGAACAATCTGGTAGGCTGGGCTTTGTGGGCATGTGCGTGGCTGCTGAACCGGGCCGTTGACGCAGTGGGGCAGCTTCCAGGGGCTATCTGGGAAGGCCACTGGTTGTCGGAATGGACGATGCCTTTGGTATACACCGTCATTGTATGCGGAGTAGCGCTGTTGCTCACGCGACGGCGAACGTATCTCTGGGCTACCTGGACATCGGCGATCTGTCTGGCCGGTTTGCTGTTGTGGGATACGTACGGTCAACAGCATCAACGGCGGCTGGCCGTGCATTTTCTGCCCCACCGAACGGCCGTGAGCCTGACCGAAGGGCACGGCAGTACGCTCCTTACTGATGCCGATATGGCCGGCGATCCGCGTTCCTACGAGTTTTACCTAAAGAATACGTTTGGGCAGTGGGGCGTAACGAACCTGATGTTAGCCAGTGCCAAATCCGACACAACGCAGGGCATTCGGGCGTATCATCAGTCGTCCGACTATGCGGTATGGGTCTGGCACGGTAAAACGATACTGCTGGTCAATAAGCTGTCGGGACGAAATCGCTGGCGACTGCCGGCCGTGGTCGATTACCTGATTATCCGGCGCAACGCAGTCCGCGACTGGAATGACCTGAAGGGTCGCGTTGTGGCCAAAACGATTATTTTCGACGATTCGAACAAAACTCCGCTGACCGACAAATTGCTGGCCGACGCCCGCCGATTAGGCATAGCTTGCTACTCCGTCCGGCAGATGGGGGCGTACGTGCAGGAGCTAAACTGAACGATTCGCCTGCGGGTTAATCAGGCCATTTCTCTAAACCAGCGGCAATCCGGAGCGCGCGTTGTGCGTCTTCCCAGTAAAAACCGCTTTCATAACCGGTCGACAACCTGTCGCAGGTATCCAGGAAATCGTTGGCGGCATCGAACCGGATGGCTGCCTGTTGCTCAGGCGACGGCTGATCGGCCTCGGATGAAGGGTGGTTTGCTGGCGTTTCCATAGTATCAAAGATAGAACTTCAGTCGTTGAGGCAAACCGTAGCCATCGTTAAATTTCCGGCAGGTTGCTGTTAGTTCAATTGCAACTTGCTGATGCTGGTTTTTGGTATTGGGTTCCCAAACTTTTCCTCTACACATACCGTTTGCTTATTGTATGGAAACGCTCGAAAAAATCCGTAAGGCGTATACAGAATACGTACTTGAAAACGGTAAACAACCCACCTCCGTTTTCCAATTTGCCAAGAAACTAAAAATCGCTGAGTCCGATTTTTACAACTATTACGCATCCTTCGACGCCATTGAAGCAGACGTCTGGCTGGCTTTTTTTCAGGACGCCAAAGCGACCGTAGAGGCTGACGAAACGTACCAGACCTATTCTGTCCGCGAAAAAGTACTGGCTTTTTACTACACCTGGATTGAGCTATTGAAAGCCCAGCGCAGCTTCGTAGTGTATAGCTACGGCCGACTGCGCGACGAAGCCGCAATGGCCCGGCCTACCTCCCGGGCAGGGCTCCAGGCCCGGCGGGCGGGTGGTCGGAGGCAGGTACTTCAGCCGTTCAAAGACGCGTTTCTGGACTTTGCCCGCGACCTGCTGGCCGAAGGGCGCGAAAGCAAAGAGGTAGAACCCCGGCCGTTCGTAACGGATCGCTACCCAAATGCCTTGTGGGTTCAAACCCTTTACATTCTCGATTTCTGGGTCCGCGATGTCAGTAAGAACTTCGAAAAAACGGACACGGCCATTGAAAAGGCGGTCAATACGGCCTTCGACCTGATCGGGCGCTCTCCGTTCGACACCCTATTTGATTTCGCCAAGTTTATCTACCAAAATCGATGAGCGAATTAATGAGTTAGTGAATGAGCGAATACCAGACATTCACTAACTCATTAATTCGCTCATCCACTAATTGAACGAATGAAAACCCAAAATTCCGTTCCAACGACTAAAGTTGCCCGGGCCAGTCAGTTTGTGAAGGCCGGTGTGAAGGTAGGGGGTAATTATATCAAGCATTATAGTCGCAAGCTGGTCAATCCGGAGTTGTCGAAAGACGAACTGCACAAGGATAATGCGGCCGATATCTACGACGCCCTGAGCGAACTGAAGGGGTCTGCCCTGAAAATGGCGCAGATGCTCAGTATGGACCGGGGGCTGTTGCCGGTTGCTTACTCCGAGAAGTTTACGATGGCCCAGTATTCGGCACCGCCATTGTCGGGGCCGCTGGTCGTCAAAACGTTCCGGACGTATTTTGGCAAATCGCCGAATGACCTGTTCGACAAATTTGATATGAACTCGGTGAACGCAGCCAGCATTGGGCAGGTACACCAGGCCTGGAAAGACGGGAAAAAGCTGGCCGTTAAGGTGCAGTACCCCGGCGTAGCCGATTCGGTAAGTTCCGACCTGCGGATTGCGAAGCCGCTGGCTGTCCGGCTGCTGAACCTCGACGAGCGACAGATTGACCGGTTTATGGGCGAGGTGGAAAGCAAGCTGCTCGAAGAAACCGACTACGACCTCGAACTCCGGCGCAGCATGGAGATTTCGGAAGCCTGTAAACACATCAACGGCCTGGTTTTTCCGAAGTATTACCCCGACTACTCAAGTAAGCGCATCCTGACGATGGACTGGCTTGATGGGCTGCATCTGAAAGAATTTCTGGCTACGAATCCATCGCAAGAGGTACGTGACCAGATCGGACAACTGCTGTGGGATTTCTATGACCACCAGATTCATACGCTCCGGCAGGTGCATGCCGATCCGCACCCCGGTAATTTTCTGATGAGGGCCGATGGTACGATGGGCGTGATCGACTTCGGTTGCGTAAAGGTCATCCCGGATTTTTACTATGACAACTATTTCCGGCTGATCAATCCCGATACAATCCAGGATGAACAGTTGACCCGGCAGATTTTTACCAATCTGGAGTTTCTGGTACCTCAGGATTCCGAGAAAGACCGTACGTTTTTCTCGAACCTGTTCGTGCAGATGATTGAGATGCTGGGCGCCCCCTTCGCCGTCGATGAGTTTGATTTTGGCGACGACGACTACTTTACCCGGGTTTACGCTTTCGCCGATGAATTGTCGCGGCTGGAGGAGCTGCGCTCATCAAAAGTGGTACGTGGATCGCAGGATGGTTTGTACGTAAACCGTACGTATTACGGCCTTTATGCCATGCTGAACGAACTGAAAGCCCGGGTTCGAACAACCAAACCCGACTGGCTCCGCTCGCAGAAGGTAAAGCTGGCTGCCTGACTGGCTTAGGCTAATTGCCACAGAGTACACAAATCTTCGCAGATGAATTGTCGTTCTATATCTGTGAACTCCGTGTAATCTGTGGCATTCGTGTGTTATATTTACAGGATGCTACTCACCTCCGACGACATCACAGCAACCATTCAGTCCGGTCACGTCAGACCTCGGTTTGACGATATTTTCATGGAACTGGCCGTTAATCTGGCCAAGCGTTCGCACTGCATCAAAGCACAGGTCGGGGCTGTGCTGACCAAAGACACGCGCATTATTTCGATCGGCTACAACGGGCCGCCGGCCGGCACGCACAACTGCGACGACGAGTTTCCCGGCGTTGGCTGCCCCCGTGACTCAAAAGGATCGTGTTCGCTGGCCCTGCATGCCGAGGAAAATGCGATTCTGTACGCGGCCAAAAATGGATCGGAGGTGGCCGGAGCGACCATCTATGTTACGTTGTCGCCCTGCATAGCCTGTGCCCGGATCATTTATAGCATGAAAATCACCCGGGTTATTTATTTACACTCCTACGCCGAGTACAAAGGAATTGCATCAGATGAAGGCGTTGACTTCCTGAGAAAATTTGGCGTGACTGTTGAGCGTTATAGTCCGGGAGAGGGCGTAACACTTGTATCAGAACCGCCCCTGACGAAACGAACAGCATGAACATTCTGGCGCACGGCTATCTATCGAATCGAAATGAGGAGCTAATCGTCGGAAACTTCATTGCTGATTTTGTTAAAGGCGATCCGGCCCATCCGCGCCACGGATTGCTGCCCGGCGAAATCGCCGGTATCCGGCTACACCGGGCCATCGATACGTTTACGGATTCCCATACGGCCGTGGCCGACGTTCGCGAACTGCTGTACCCTCGCTGCCATAAATACGCCGGGGTGGCCGTCGATGTATTCTTTGACCACTTTCTGGCTGTCCGCTTTGCCGAACTGACCGGCGAGCCGCTGAATCAGTTCGTTCGGTACTTTTACAACGTACTGACCCGGCGCTCAAGGCGTTTTCCTATACCGGCGGCCCGCATGCTGGACGCTATGATTCGGTACGACTGGCTGACTCATTACCAGACCGCCGAGGGTGTAGATCGTACACTTATCGGTCTGTCGCGCCGGACGGCCTTCCCATCCGGGCTGGATACGGTCATTATCGACTTCGAACAGCAATACTCCACCATTGGCCGGGCTTTTGATGGGTTCTGGCCGCAATTAGTTAACCACTGTCGCCAGACGCTCATGGAAATTAGTTTGTAGTAGGCATTCATCGTCGGTTGGCGTATTTTTGTGGTTCACCGTTAGCTCACCGATTGTTTTCTGCGCATGATTGCCGCTGTTGATACCCTGCTGAAAGACATCCGTAACAAACGAATCGCTCCCGTTTACCTGATCCACGGCGACGAGCCGTATTACATCGACCGGATCGCCGACGAACTCGAAAAAGTGGCTGTTCCGGTGGCCGAGCGGGGGTTTAACCAGTTTGTCCTGTTCGGAAAAGATACGGACGTGGGGGCCGTGCTGAACTACGCCCGTCGGTATCCCTTCATGGCCGAACGGCAACTGGTGCTGGTGAAGGAAGCCCAGCAGCTTGGCGGCATCGGCGATAAATCAGCCCAGACCTTGCTGGAAGATTACGCGCTCAATCCACTCTCCAGCACCATCCTGATGCTATGCTACGTCAAGGAAGACAGCAAGCCTGGTCTCGACGAGCGTAAAGCCTGGGTAAAAGCATTCGGTCAAAAGGGTAAACTGCTTGGTGTGAAGAAGCTTTACGAAAACAAGATTGTAGACTGGATTGCAGAGTATTGCCATGAGCAGGGCTCCAAAGTGAGTCCGAAAGCCTGTCAGCTCCTGGCCGACCACATCGGCAACGACCTGAAACGCCTGGCGGGCGAGATTGACAAAATCCTCCTGAACCTGCACGTTGGAGAGGAAATCTCAGCCACTACGGTCGAGCGGCTGGTGGGTATCAGCAAAGAGTACAACGTATTCGAACTACAGAAAGCCCTCGTGCAGCGCGACGTCGTGAAGGCGAACCGCATCGTCGATTACTTTGCCCGCAACCCGAAAGATAATCCGTTGGTGGTGCTGCTGGCTCAGTTGTTCGGCTACTTCAGCAAGGTACTGATGGTACAGGCGTCGTCCGATCAGAGCGAGAAAGGCATAGCATCGCTGTTAGGCGTCAATCCGTTTTTTACCAAAGATTATCTACAGGCTGCCCGCACGTTTCCGCAGGTGAAAGTAGCGGCCATTATCCACGCTATTCGCCGGGCGGATGCACTTAGCAAAGGGATTGATGCCCCCACAATGAACGAAGGAGACATCCTGCGCGAACTGGTATTTGATGTACTCCACTAAATGGCATCATACTTATCCTGACTCACTTAATTACTCGGTAAATCCTGGACATCGAGGAATTGAGCCGAAAGCGGTTGACTACCCAGACTACTCCAGTACGGTTTAAGGCAGTCGACCGTAGCGCTGGGCTTGTGGTAAACAATCTTTTTGGGCAGGTAAGCCGCTGCACCCAGCGCGAGACACCGTTCCATCGCTTCTTTCTGCTCCAAACCGGTCACCACAACAATCGGAATGGTTTTGTATTCGCTATTCTTTTTAAGAAAGGTTAGTAATTCAAAACCAGTCAGAATCGGCATATCCAGATCCAGCACAAGCAGGTCGGGTAAGCGGACATCCAACTGGTGTGTAAGATGCGTCAGTAATGAAGAACCATCCTGAAATGTTCGTACGACACAATGCTGATAATGATGTGAAAGAGCCATCTTAACGAACAGACAATCATCTTGGTCATCGTCGATCACATATATCAATGGAGTAAGAACAGTGGGTACAAAAGCTGTCATTTTGTTACGTTAACGAATGGGCCTATACGTTTGACTGAAAGCGCTATATTCTCCACACAGGTTCAGGCTTTAAAACATTAGCCTGATTTGAATTAGCGTAAGGCGTAAATAGATTACAAGTGAACTAATGCTGATTGCCTGCCCAAAGGCTGACCTTTGCACACTTTTACAGGGAATAGCCACAACATCTGACCAATGAAAACCGTCCCCTGACCAGGAAATTGAGTAAGTGATTTTTTCGGCAAATAGATGGTAGTATAGATGAGCAAGATAGCTGGAAGAGGCATTTAAAAATGGCCTGAGGCAAATATATGATCTTGTTAACAATATAATATTAATTGTTAGTAAATATTTTATACGGTAACAAAGAGAGGTATATAATTAGATGCAATTATTCAAGGCATAAACTAGACGTATAAAGTAAATGGCAGTGGCAACTTTCTAAAACAAAAACGCTCATTGAAGGCCTGTTCAATGAGCGCATGAGTAGTAGCGGGGAGCAGGATCGAACTGCCGACCTTAGGGTTATGAATCCTACGCTCTAACCATCTGAGCTACCCCGCCGTTTTCGTACCACAAAAGTAGGCAAAAATTGACTTGGCACAACATATCGCGTTGACTTTCGCAAAAATTTTCGTTTACCTTTGCTCGAGTACCCTTATAATTTTCTGTTATGGAGAAATATAAATTTGTCGCCGAATACGAACTCCGGGCGTCCCCGAAAATGCTGTTTCCTTATATTAGTACCGCATCAGGCTTATCGCAGTGGTTTGCTAATAAAGTGAATACGTTACCCGAGCAGCGATTTGATTTTCAATGGGACAACGAAAGCCACATTGCCCGGCAGGTTTCGCTGCGACAGAACAAAGGGGTTCGGTTCGAGTTCCTGGACACAGCCGACAACGGCTCTGACAACAACTACATTGATTTTCGGGTGGATCAGAGCGAATTGACTCAGTCTACTTACCTCCGCATTACCGACTACTCGGCAAACAGTGATGAGGCTGAACTGAAAGACCTCTGGGACGGTTTATTGGAAAAGCTCCGTGAAATTGTAGGAAGTTAAAAATTGTTAGATTCCGGGGCTTCTGTGACGGTTTGATAACCGGTTTCGTTAGTAACGAAACGAATGTTTCTGAACAGAGACCACACGGAAGGCTTGAATGAAAAAGATTGATAAATTAATACTGAAGTCGTTCTGGGGGCCGTTTGTGCTGACGCTTGGCGTCGTCATATTCATTTTCCTGATGCGGCTTCTGATGTTCTACATCGACGAGTTCGTCTCCAAAGACCTTGATCTGGCCACCTTCGGCCGATTGCTCTTCTACTTTGCCCTGCTGACAATTCCAACGGCCCTGCCGCTGGCGGTATTACTGTCGTCGCTGATGACCTTCGGAAATCTCGGCGAGTTTTTTGAACTGACGGCCATGAAAAGTGCCGGCATTTCGCTCACCCGGGCCATGCGGCCGCTGCTGCTGGCGGCAATCGTGATCAGTGGCTTCTCGTTCTGGTTCAATAACAACGTATCGCCCTGGGCCAATCTGAAGGGGTACAGCCTGCTGTATGATATTAAAACGGCCAAAGCAACGCTCAACCTGAAAGAGGGGATTTTTTACAATGACCTGCCTGGCTACAGCATTAAAGTCGACAAGAAAGAAAAAGACGGTAAAACGTTGCGGGGCCTGGTAATCTATAAGCACTCAACGAGCGGAATCGAAACCGGCAACCGTGAGATCATCCTGGCCGATTCAGGGCGGATGTATACTGACAAAGATCGTTCGTATCTGGTGTTCGAGTTGTTTAACGGTAATGATTACCAGGAGTATAACGATAATAGCTCGATTAACTACGCCAGCAACGCTTCGGCAAAAGGCGGGCAGTTTGTCCGGAACGGGTTTCGTGATTATCGACTGGTGATCAGTCTGGAATCATTTGGAATCAAGCGGACCGACGAAAATCAGTTTGAATACCACGAGTATATGAAGAACCTCGGCGAACTGAAAACGCTGACCGATTCGCTGCGCAAGGACTATAAAAACACCAGCCTGAGCATTGCCAGTACCTCGCGGCAATACTATAATTATCAGTTTAAGAACGATCCAGTTGTCAGCGCAAAACCGATCAAGGATGGTAAATGGGTCGATTCCTTGCTGAAAAAGCAAAAAGTTCGCACACCCGAACTGGCCCAGACAGCCCTGAGCCAGGCCCAGAATATTCTGTCGTACACGTCCTCGAACATTACGTACCTCGCCGAAAAGCAAAAGACCGTGTGGCGTTATCAACTGGAGAGCCACCATAAGTTCACCCAGGCGATCTCCGTCTTTGTTATGTTCCTGATTGGTGCGTCGATGGGAGCCATCATTAAAAAAGGAGGATTTGGTCTTCCGGTGCTGGTGTCGATTGTCTTTTTTATCTTCCTGTACGTTCTGACGCTGACCGGCGATAAATACGCGAAAGATGGGTTACTTTGGGTCCCTGCAGGTGCCTGGATGGCCAATCTTGTGCTGTTTCCGGTTGGGTTGTACCTGATGCGGCAGGCTCGGCATGATTCCCGGCTGTTCGACAAGGACGTCTACGTTATTGCCTGGGAGCGGCTTAAGAAAAAGTGGCGCAATGGGCGCAACAAACCGGTTGTACAGACCGGACAGCCGGCCGAAATGTTGTAAAATCCAGTCGGTTTTACCGGGTATTATTGGATTTTTCGTATCTTTGCACCCGAAATAATTTTTGACTATAAACGCTGTCTGAAGATGTATTTAACGACCGAGAAAAAGCAGGAGATTTTCTCCACTCAGGGTCAGGCTAGAACTGCAACTGACACTGGGTCGGCCGAATCCCAGATTGCGCTGTTCACGTACCGGATTAATCACTTGACGGAGCACCTTAAGGTCCACAAGCACGATTACAGCACCCGCCTAGGCCTGCTGAAACTGGTTGGTAAGCGCAGACGTCTGTTGGATTACCTGATGAAGAAAGACATCAGCCGCTACCGGGCCGTGCTGGCCGAACTGGGACTCCGGAAATAAACGGACCATCCAAACAAAAGGGAATCTGCTTATCAGTAGATTCCCTCATTTTTATCTTTTCATTACTGAAGCGGTGTAAGCGGTCGGAGAAAGAAAGTAAACGAGGCTAAAGCTGTTGAGGGCGTTTTCTAACTGTTGTATGTTTCAAATCACCACGCAAGTAGTTGCACTTCCCGACGGTCGTGAAATTACCATTGAAACCGGAAAAATGGCCCGTCAGGCCGACGGTGCGGTAGTTGTCCGGCTGGGAAATACCATGTTGCTGGCCACCGTCGTATCGGCCAGAGAAGCCAAGGAGGGCGTCGATTTTCTGCCCCTCTCGGTTGACTATCAGGAAAAATTTGCTGCTGCCGGCCGAATTCCGGGCAGCTTTCAACGGCGGGAGGGCAAACTGTCCGACCACGAAGTGCTGATCAGCCGCCTGGTAGACCGGGCGCTGCGGCCTATCTTCCCCGAAGATTATCACGCGGATACACAGGTTATGATCACCATGATTTCGGCTGATCCCGAAGTGCTGCCTGATCAACTGGCGGCTCTGGCGGCTTCATCAGCACTGGCCGTATCCGATATTCCGTTCAACGGCCCAATCTCTGAAGTACGGGTTGCTAAAATTGACGGACAATATGTAATCAACCCGAAAACCTCAGAACTGGAGCGGGCAACGCTGGACCTGATTGTTGGAGCCACGGAGCGCGACATCTGTATGGTAGAGGGCGAAATGAGCGAGTGCTCAGAGGCCGAAGTTGTTGAAGCGCTTAAAACTGCGCACGACGCCATTAAACAGCACTGCCAGGCTCAAAAGGAACTGGAAACCAAGGTTGGTAAAACCGAAAAACGTCAGTACAGCCACGAAACGCACGACGAAGAACTGCGGGCGGCCGTTCGGGCATACTGCTACGATAAAATTTATGAGGTAGCCCGCCAGAAGAATGCCAGCAAAAAAGGCCGGTCGGAGTCTTTCCGGGCGGTGCGGGATGAGTATATTGCTACGTTCCCCGAAGATTCGCTGGTGAATCTGGATCTGGTGAAGCGCTACTTCCACGATCTGGAATGGGAAGCGTCGCGCCGGTTGGTACTCGATGAACGGTATCGCCTGGATGGCCGGGCACTTGATCAGATTCGTCAGATTTCGTGCGAAGCCGACTTCCTGCCGATGGCACATGGATCCGCCTTGTTTACGCGGGGCGAAACCCAGTCGCTCACGACCGTAACGCTCGGTACGAAAATGGACGAGCAGATCGTCGATCAGCCGCTGTTCCAGGGGTACAACAAGTTTCTGCTGCACTATAATTTTCCGGCGTTTTCAACCGGCGAAGTAAAGCCCAACCGTGGGCCTGGTCGTCGGGAAATCGGGCACGGTAATCTGGCGCACCGGGCGCTGAAGAAAGTGATGCCGCCCGATTCTGAAAACCCGTACACAATTCGGGTCGTATCTGATATTCTGGAATCGAATGGATCGTCGTCGATGGCGACCGTTTGCGCGGGTACGCTGGCGCTGATGGATGCTGGCGTAAAAATTAAAGCACCGGTTGCGGGTATCGCTATGGGGCTGATCACCGATACGGAACCCGGTTCGGATAAATACGCCGTTCTGTCTGACATTCTCGGTGATGAAGATCACCTTGGCGACATGGACTTCAAGGTGACGGGCACTGAGAACGGGATTACGGCCTGCCAGATGGACATGAAAGTCAATGGCTTATCGTACGAGGTATTGACTCAGGCGCTGGAGCAGGCTCGTGCCGGTCGTCTGCATATTCTGGGCGAAATGAAGAAAGCCATTTCGGAAGTCCGCTCGGATCTGAAGCCGCATGCACCTCGGGCGGTGGTGATTAAGATTGACCAGAGCCAGATTGGCGCCGTGATCGGACCGGGTGGTAAAGTGGTTCAGGACATCCAGAAGGATTCTGGGGCTACGGTGGTCATCGACGAGCATGATAATGCCGGTTGGGTGAGCATCTTCGCGACCAACAAGGACAGCATGGATAAGGCCGTCCGTCGGGTAAAAGGCATCGTTGCCGTACCGGAAGTAGGTGAGGTTTATGATGGCGTTGTGAAGACCATTCAGCCGTTCGGTGCCTTCATTGAATTCATGCCAGGCAAGGATGGGCTATTGCACATTTCCGAGATCAAGTGGGAGCGGTTGGAGAGTATGGATGGGGTATTAGAAGTCGGTGAAGAAGTACGGGTAAAACTAATTGACATTGATAAAAAGACTGGAAAATACCGTCTGTCGCGTAAAGCATTGCTGCCGAAGCCAGAGAACAAAAAAGCAGAGTGATTTGTTACTTTTTTGTGTAATGCATCGTCATAACAAAGCGTTATATAGCCACCCGCACGGGGACAAAGTAATATGAGACAGCTAAAAATTTCCAAACAGATTACCAACCGCGAGAGTCAGTCGTTAGACAAGTACTTGCAGGAAATTGGTAAGGTGGACCTGCTCACGCCCGATGAGGAAGTGACGCTGGCCCAAAAGATTCGCGAAGGCGACCAATTGTCGCTGGAGCGGTTGACCAAAGCCAACCTGCGCTTCGTGGTATCGGTGGCTAAGCAGTATCAAAACCAGGGGTTGTCGCTGGGTGACCTGATCAACGAGGGCAACCTGGGTCTGATTAAAGCTGCTCAGCGGTTCGACGAAACACGCGGATTTAAGTTCATTTCCTACGCCGTTTGGTGGATCCGTCAGTCGATTTTGCAGGCACTGGCCGAGCAATCACGGATTGTCCGTCTGCCGCTCAACCGGGTTGGTTCACTGAACAAGATTTCGAAGACGTTCTCCGACCTGGAGCAAAAGTTTGAACGGGAGCCGTCGCCGGAAGAACTGGCCGCTGTGCTGGAGATCTCGGCCGCTGAAGTTGTAGACACCCTGAAAATTTCCGGTCGTCACGTATCAATGGATGCGCCGTTCGTGCAGGGTGAAGAAAACAGCCTGCTCGATGTCCTGGAAAACGATGGGGAAGACAAACCGGATTCGGGTCTGATCAATGATTCGTTACGTAAAGAAGTACAACGGGCGCTGTCGACGCTTACCCAGCGTGAGGCCGATGTGATTACGCTGTACTTTGGTCTGAATGGTGAACACGCCATGACGCTCGAAGAAATCGGTGAGAAGTTTAACCTGACCCGCGAACGCGTTCGGCAGATTAAAGAGAAAGCCATTCGTCGGCTCCGTCATACATCACGCTCAAAAGCGCTGAAGACATATCTTGGTTAACAAAACCAATTGTGATACAAAAACCCGCTCCATCAGCGGGTTTTTGTTTTTACCGGCTTACGGTTCTGATTATCAGCGTTTCAGGGTAACAAGCAGCGTAGATTTATTATAGGCGGCAAAGCAACCAAGTCCATTTTTGATGTTGCTCGGAATCATGACAGGTTCGGCGAAAGGATTACCATCATAGCGGGCCGCCAACTCGGCCGCAGCATGGTACCGGTAGTAGGCTTCATCAACGTGAAGGAGTACGGCCATGACCGTGGCTCTAGCATAGTAATCACGAAAGATGGTTTTTGACGTACTGGTCGCTTTGTCGGTTGAGTCGGCCTGGAGCTGTCCCCACTCAGACGTAAGAACGGAACCATCTCGCAGGTTATCACTGACCAGGCCACCCAGGTTGGCAGGGGCGCTGAACGCAATCGGTGCCCTGACGGGGCGTTGACTGGCTTTTTCGGCGGGTGAACAGGTTACACAACTGCGCAGGTACGTAAACGCACCGATTGTCTGGTAGTAATTTTTTGTGCGCGACGGATCCCGCCAGGCGAGTTGAACTACATATTGTTTGTTACCATTGGTTTCCTGGACTGAATCGAGCACAATTTTTTGAACCGGAACCGTAGGGGGAACGGTGCAACTGCTACTGACCCGCAGACCGTCGGGCGTTTGAACCGTCAGGGTGTACGTCTGTCCACTACGTATTGGTAGGCGGGCCGGACTAGCCTGGTACTGTTGCTGATCGTCATTATACAGCAGCGAGAGAGAACGCCCTGCGTTTGTCAGCGTAACGTTGGCGTCGGTGACGAGTCCACTGGTTGCACTATATGGGTCCCCAATTGGGCGGGTACGATTAACTTTCACCGTCAAAACAGTATCCTGCGGAGAGATAAAGGCCGACACAACCAGTTTGTTAGGTTGTTGGGTAAGCCCATCCAGATCAACCTCCTGACGGAGATTCTGGCAGCCAGTTAGAACAAGAAGACTAATGCCGCACCATACAGACACATTCATAAAAACTTCAGAAGACGTTACATAAGGCGTTAAAATTTGAATGAATAATTAATGGTGGGGATAACTGGAAAGAGAGAGTACCGGTAGAGGACCGTACGGGAAGGCTTGTTTTGCGCGTCTACTTTGCCTTCCATCGAATAAAAGAAAGGATTGCGCCGATTATAGGCGTTGTACACCGTAAACTCCCACGTACTACGCTGGTCATTTTTTCGGCTGCCAATCTGCAGACTGACGTCGAGCCGGTGATACGGCTCGGCTCGAAATTTATTCTTGCCACTATATTCTTTGGTGGGCTGGCTATCACCGAATAGGGGCTGGCCTGAATTCAGGCTCCGCTCCGGATTATTGATGTGAAGCGTGTACCGGGCCAGGGGAATCGTGAGTGCCTGGCCAGTGCCATATACCCACGTACCCGACAGGCGGACCCGGTTGCTTATTTCATAGATGCCGACAAGCGCAACGTCATGTCGGCGGTCATAGCGTGGAAAGAAAGGGCGCCCACTGTTCAATTGCGGAAATTGCCAGCGGGTGAGTGATAGGGTATACCCAATCCAGCCCGAGAAAGAGCCTTCTTTTTTCTGTAGCAGCAGTTCAAGGCCGGACGACCAGCCCCGTCCCGCCGTGACATTGTCTTCCCAGCGGGCCTTCTGGCTTTTAGTGGCGTTGCCCGGGAGCAGAAAACTGGATCCCTCCCTATAGCTGATAAGGTGATTCATGGTTTTATAGTATCCCTCGACTGACACAGTCACGTTACGTGACGAGGTGGCCGATCGCCCAAACGTTTTGCTCATTCCCGCGGCTATCTGCCAGGCCTGTTCAGGTTTAACCCGATCGGTTGTGGGAACCCATAAATCGGTAGATAAGCCCGTACCGGTGTTGGAGAGCATGTGGACGTATTGATTCATCATGGTGAATGACCCCTTCGCCGAATACCCTGTCAAGAATCGATAGTCTACTGAAAATCTTGGTTCGGGCCGTATGAACTGCACTGCTTTGTGGAGGTAGTGACTAAGGCGAAGGCCGCTGTTCAGGTGTAACCGTTGCCCCAGAAACCAGTCGTGTTCTGCGTAAAGCCCCGATTCAAGCACATCAATGGGCTCGTTTGAGTCGGAGGTTACCGGGGCATTCAGGGTTGTTTCGACAATAGCACTGGGCGTAAACTGGTGGTACGTACTGCGCAGACCAGTGCGGATCTGGTGTTTACTGCCCAGTTGCAGTTGCCAGTCGTATTTGAAGGTCAGGTCCCTGATGCCTGACTGATACTTAAGCTGGTATAACTGGGTGGTACTATCCGAAGTAACATTAGCTTCCTGCGTATTAACTTTCAATTGATATCGACTGTAGATCAGCGCAGAATTACTACTCATTCGGTTTGAAAACCGATGTTGCCACCGCAGTGAAGCTGTTGTATTACCCCAATCCAGTCCCGATTGCAGAAACGTCCGCGACGCGTCGGTACGTTGCCCCCTGAACATATCGTACCCCGTATAACCACTAAATGTTAGGTGGTCCCTCGGGCTTAAGTCAGCATCGACCTTTGCGTTAAAATCATGAAACCAAGTGCGGTTTGGTAGCTGATCGGCCTGATCGCGCTGGGTCAGCCACTGGGTCAGCAGGCCGTAGTAGCTGCGTCGGCCGGCGATCAGAAAAGAAACCCGTCGTTTGAGCAGAGGGCCTTCCAGCATAAACCGGGAGGCAATCAGGCCAAGACTTCCCCCGCCATGAAGCCTATGCATATCGCCTACCTTCGACTTCATATCGATGACCGATGAAAGCCGTCCCCCGTATTGGGCAGGGAAGCCACCTTTGGTCAGTTCAACGCTTTGCAGAACGTCGCCGTTAAATGCCGAAAAGAAGCCAAAAAGGTGGTTAGGGTTATAAATAGTCGCATCGTCCAGTAAGATCAGGTTCTGGTCTGGCCCACCTCCCCGTACGTACACCCCCGTGCCCCCTTCTGTTCCTTTTTGAACACCAGGGAGCAATTGAATTATTTTCAATACGTCCTTTTCGCCCAGCAAAGCCGGTACCTTCTTCAGTTGGTCGAGAGAAATGGACATTTGGCTCAACGACAAATTCTCGCTTAGCCTTGTATCGGCTGTAGTTGGCCTGACGGTTACTTCAGACAGCGTACGGCCTGACGACAGCACGATAGTCACAGGCTCCGCCATGGAGTGGTCGGTGAGGGGAACAACGGTGTTCATATACCCAACGTGCGAGATTGCCAGAGTTATACTGTCGGACCGAGACACCTTTATTGAAAAGAAACCTGTTGCATCGGTTCGGGTTCCCAGACCGGTCTGGGCGACAACAACGCTTGCGCCTGACAAGGGAAAGCCGGTCCCTTTTTCGAGAACATGACCAGTAACAATCCGACTGGTCTGAGCAAAAAGAGAGAGAGAAAGGAAATAGCAAAGGAGTATGATACCAGCGATTCGTTGTCTCATAACCTTACCAATAATACCGATTGAGTAAAATAACCACCACACTCTACTATAGATATAGATCTTAAGGGCGGCAAGTTAAAGGTATAATGGCTAACTAACGCCTAATATTTATTGAAAATAGAGAAAAGTATCAATAGGCAGCATATAAATTTAGTAATTAGAGATAACAGTAAATTAATTAAAAGACCTTGCCTAACAAATAGATAAGTATGTGATAAAATTACCTAGTAATTTGAACGTAAATACTTGTAATAATACAATAAAATAGAATAAACATATTTAAATGTTTAATAAATTTCTTATAATAATCTATGCACTTTCGCAATCTACCCCCTAGTATACAGATAGTTACGCATTTATTTACGAAAATTTAAAAGTGTAAACTAAATATTTGTTGTTATTCGATATAAAAAATTTGTAAGTTTGAACTGTTGTTTACTTCAACTGTGCAAATGATAACTAGTATGTTTCGTATAACAGATAGTGAGAAGAAAAATTTGAGGTGCTGAAAATTCGATAGACTCTTTATGTTAAAGTGGTAATGCTGCTGGAGCGGCTCTACAAATCCTTTGCGTATAACAAAACATTGACATGCAAATAAGACCAACAATCAGTAAAAGAAGGATTTTTCTGACGGCTATACTGGGTTTGCTGATACTAAGCAGTCAATCACTCACTAGCTGTGTGTCAACGCGTGAGTTAGTTTATTTTCAAGACGGTACGGGAGAAGGGGATAAAACATCCGTTGCCAGTAAGTATACACCCACCGTTCAGGCTGGGGATGTACTTTCTATTCAGATCAGCAGCCTTAATCCCGAGGCCTCATCATTTTTTAATCCGTATTCGACCGTCGCACTAGCTGCTGAACGGGGTAACCAAATGAATACACCGGGTAGTACGACTCCACTGCCACCATCGACAGGTTACCTGGTCGACAACGCAGGTGATATTGAATTACCCGTTATTGGAAAGCTTCACGTAAAAGATCAAACGACCAGCCAGATTAAAGATGTTATCCGCGATAAGGTTAAGGATTACCTTAAGGAGCCAACCGTAAATGTGCGTAATCTCAACTTTCGCATTTCGGTGATGGGCGAGGTCATGCGTCCTGCATTGTTCACTATCCCGAACGAACAGATTACGCTGCTGGAAGCTCTAAGCCTGTCAGGCGACGTTACTATCTACGGCCGCCGGGATAACGTACTGGTTATTCGCGAAGAAAATGGCCAGCGAACCTTTTCTCGCCTTGATCTGACAAAGCGGGATGTTTTCAAGTCGCCCTATTACTACTTACATCCTAATGATGTAGTGTATGTAGAGCCGGGTAAAGCGAAAGCTGCCACCGCCGACCGTACCAACCAGCTACTGCCAATCGTCCTGAGCGCTCTTTCCTTTCTGGCAATCATCGCATCCCGCTTTTAGAAACTCTCGTCCAACTCAATTCAGAAGATTTATGACAACGTCGAACAATTACACCTATACGCCGTATCAGGTCTACGAATCGGACAATTCGCCAAGCTTACGAGTGGTGCTGATGCGGTATTTAAGACATTGGAAATGGTTTATTCTCTCTGTGGTGCTAGCACTGGCAGGGGCATACATGTACTTACAATATCAGCAGCCTATCTACAAGATTTCAACCAGCTTACTTATTAAAGATGAAAAGAAGGGGCTCAGCGAAGATAATATCTTGAAAGAGCTAGACATTTTCACTCCCAAAAAAGTCATTGAAAATGAGGTTGAAGTGTTGAAATCATATTCATTGATGGAAAAGGTAGTAGATGGCTTAGGGCTTGATGTAAAGTACTATCAGTTAACTTCAACAGGTAAAAGAGAAATTTTCAGAGAATCCCCATTTAGACTTATTGTTGAAAAAGCTGATCCGTCTTTGTACGAAACAGACTTAAAGATTCAGCTCGATAAGCAAAAAGTTCATATTAATGATCAGCAGTACGTACTTAATCAAAGTGTTCAGACTCCGTATGGAAAGCTTCGGGTTGTGACTCAACCAACGTCGAGCACCCTGTCGGATGATTTGTTGGTAGAAGTTTCGCCAAAAGAAGAAGCAGTTGAAGACTACTTAAAGAAGTTAAAAGCAGAAGCAAGTAGTAAAGCGTCTACTGTTATTGTAATTACACTTGAAGATGCCGTGCCTGAAAAAGGAGAGGCAATGTTAAATGAACTGGTTGAGGAATATAATAAAGCTGCAATTTTTGATAAAAATCAGGTAGCAGCTAACACGCTAAAATTTATTGAAGATCGGCTCCAATTGATTTCAGGGGAATTAACATCTGTTGAAAAAGATGTTGAAATATATAAAGCCAGTGAAGGGATTACCGACTTAGGAACACAGGCACAGGTTTTTCTGGAAACAGTTAAACAAAATGATACTGATCTGAATGAGTCTTCAATTCAATTAGCAGCAATAGAAGATGTCGAACGATACATTGAAAGCAAGGTTACTGAGCGGGGAGCTGCACCAGCCATTGTTGGTCTGGAAGATCCTGTTCTAATTGGCTTATTAAGTAACTTGACAGAACTTGAATTGAAGCGTGATCAATTAGCGCAAACGACAACTGAAAAAAACGTTCTACTTCAATCGTTAGATTCTCAGATCAATGCTACGAAAAAAAGCATAAGAGAGAATATTCAAGGGTTGAAGAGGGTTTTAGTCAGTACGAAGCGTAAACTCGAAGCTACAAATCGTCGGCTGGAGAGCCAGATCCGGACAGTACCGAGTAAAGAAAGAGCATTACTGAATATTACTCGGCAACAGGCCATAAAAAATAATCTATACACGTATTTGTTACAAAAGCGTGAAGAGACTGCTTTATCATACGCATCAACTGTTGCTGATAGTCGTACCATTGATCTACCACGTAGTGGAGCATTGCCAATCAAACCTGTAAAAAGCACAGTATTTTTTCTTTTTGGTTTATTAGGCTTGTTATTTCCAGTTGGTGTTATCAGTGCAAAAGATGTACTTAATAACAGAGTTAATCGTCGTTCAGATGTAGAAGAGGCAACACAAGTGCCTATTTTAGGGGAAGTCGTTCAGAATAAGCACACCGAACCGATTGTTGTCTTGTCGAGAAGCAAATCGGTTATTGCTGAACAAATTCGAACGATTCGTACTAACCTGCAATTCCTGCGTAATGATCAAACGGCAAGTCAGGTATTGCTATTTACTTCCAGTATAAGTGGAGAAGGGAAGTCGTTTGTCTCGCTGAACTTAGGTGCCAGCCTGGCCATTGTAGGGCAACCTACAGTGATATTAGAAATGGACCTTCGTAAGCCTAAGCTCCATGCTTCAATAAACATTCTTAAGGGGATAGGGCTAAGTAATTACCTTATTGGAGAGGCATCACTAGATGATGTTTTACAATTAGTACCTGGTCATGATAACTACTATATAATAACCTGTGGACCTATTCCTCCTAATCCGGCAGAATTACTTAGCGGCCCACGCTTAGAACAACTTTTCAAAGAGTTACGGGAGCGATTCAGACACATAATAGTAGATTCGCCACCAATCGGCCTCGTTACAGATGCACAGTTAATTGCTCCTTACGCAGATGCAACACTATTTATGGTGCGCCATGATCATACGCCAAAGAATTATTTGAAAATGGTGGATATACTGTATAAGGAACAGCGATTCCAGCGATTAAACTTGATTTTAAACGCTGTTGATGGTGGCGAGACTTACCACTATGGATATAGCTATGGTGGCTATTACGAAGAAGATTCTACCGGTTCTAAAAAGATCCTCTACAAATCGAATAAGTCCCAATAAGTATTAATTCACCAGGCAGAATTGTAACTCATTGTACTTTTTCAATCGTAAGTATGCTCAGCCTTACTACACTCATCGTAGAGCCGGTATCTGATGTAACTGGCAAAAGCGTAGTCTCAAGCCAAAAAGAAGGATGGGATAAACGTCTGTTTGACATCTTCATTTCGTTTTGTGTAATACTATTCGTAATGTCTTGGGTAAGTCTGATAATAGGATTGATTATTAAGATAACTTCTCCCGGACCAGTATTTTTTATGCAGTTACGAACTGGACGAAATGGTCGGCCATTTCGGTGCTTTAAGTTCAGAACAATGACTTATGATCCTAAGGCAACTTTCAAGCAGGCTACTAAAAATGATGCACGTATCACTCGCTTTGGTGCATTTTTGCGCAAAACTAATCTTGATGAGTTTCCGCAGGTTATAAATGTCCTGTTAGGAGATATGAGTATTGTTGGACCGCGACCTCATCCTATACAACTTGATGCTCAGCACTGGGACACTATGCCTGGTTATCCAGAACGATATGCAGTAAAGCCGGGTATAACTGGATTAGCTCAATCTCGTGGTTGCCGTGGAGAAACATCAAAACTAATACAAATGCAGCATCGTGTAAAATACGATCATTTCTATATTCAAAAACGTACGTTTTGGATGGATATGAAAATTTGCTGGTGGACTGCTGCGAAAATGGTTCAAGGTGATAAAAATGCGTTTTAATTTTTATCTGGCTAGTACCGAATTTTAAACGTCAATACCATAATAACCCTTATTGTATAGTAATAAGGGTTATTATGAGCATTAACAATTATATAATGAGTTCTTTATTAAAGAAAGGTGGAGTCGCTATTCTTGATCAAGTGTTATTTTCAGGTAGTAACTTCTTACTAAATATATATCTTGTCAAGCTACTTATCCCGGCAGATTATGGTTTGTTCGGAACGCTCTATTCAATATATATCTTAATTTGTATTGTTTTTACATCTATATTTTTAGAGCCATATATTTATTACAAGAACACTATGGATGATACTCATAACTACACTAAATTATATTCAAGTTATTATAACCTTCTGCTACTTTTTTCAATTTTTATAACAGCGGTAGGTTTACTATTAACTAGTTATATATTAATATATTTTTCATTTATAATTATAACTTGTGTAATTTACTTTTATAAAAGACATTTTTTAGCAATTTTATCTCCAAAATATTCATTGAAAATAAGCATGAGTTATTGCTTTTTTCTAATATTAGGTTTATACATGTTAGAGAAATTTTTTGATAAAAATTTATTAAATTCTTTTTTAGTTTTGAATATTTCTAGTTTTATATGCATAAGCCCTGTAATATTTTTTAACCCAAACTTCAGAACATTATTGTATAAAGTTGATGAATGCAAAGAATTTCTTAGTGTTTTATATAAACAAAAAAATACGCTTTTCATTGTATCACTTCAGGGGTATTATCATGGATTCCAAGCAATATATACTTTGTACTTTTGCCAATATTTTATTCAAAAGAATTGAATGCGGAATTAAAAGCATTACAGAATATTGCATTGCCCATTACACATCTAAACATTGCAATCGTTAGTTTACTTGTACCAGTGTTTATAAATGCTTTGAATCCGTTTAAACTCATAAAACAAATTTCATTATTATTCATAGTGTTACCTCTATTGTATTTATTTTTTGTGATAATTTTTTCAGGTTACATTGAATTATATATATATAATAATAAATATTTAATTGATTCGTTTTTAATCTCTGGTTTATTAATTGGTATAATTCCGGAAATAATATCTAACGTATTTAAGGCTTTTTTTCGATCTGTAGAAAAGCCAGAATACGTTACTAAGATTAACCTATTCAATGCAATTTTATCAATATTCTGCGTATATTTTGTTTATCATTTTGGATTAAAAGGGGTAGTATTTTCTTACTTTACAATTAATTGCTTAAATATGATGTGTTCAATTTATTTCTTTATGTCAGGGGTGAGAATGAATAGAAAAAATTATTACAAAGTAGCTTAGAATCAAAGGAAGACTCAGCTTTTTAATTCATAAAATTTTAAAGAAATGGAAACTTTTGCAACTAACATGTATCGAGCAATGCCTTTAGAAAAAAGGATTGTTATAAATGATAGTTATAGTAAAATGATATATGAAGTATTTATATTATCACTAATTTTAACTTGGCTTCCATTTAAAGCTTTTGCATATGCTGCCCCTTATATTTTAGTTTTGTATACATTTATTGTTTACAATTATTACAATTTGACCTTAAATCTTATTAAATGCATTTTAGCGTGTACTATTTTTATTGGTATAAATTTTTTTCTAAGAGAAGATTTTATATTTTCTAATGGTATACTCGCTATTATCACATATGGATCATTTTTGTTTTTGTTTGCAATGCCTAATAGAAAACTGTCGCTAACTTATGAATATAAAATCTATAAAATTTTACGCATAGTCGTAATCTTTCAAAGTGTTTTTGGAATTATTCAGTTCTTAATAGCTTATGTAAAATTTGGTAGTTATTCGGTTGATATGGGTGATTTCATTCAAGGTACTATCGTTCCTCTTTCATTCAATTTAGAAGGAGATAGGGGCATAGGTAATGCATATTTTGTAATAAATATTCTTATTATGATGTTATTCATCATGACAGATCCCAATAAAACAAAGAAAACATATGGAGTAGTATTGATAGGAAGTATTGCTGCAGTACTAGCAGGAGTTCACCATGCATTAGTGTCACTTTTTTTAGCTTTTTTAATTTCACTAGTAATAATCGATTTGAAAAAAGCTATTAAATATTCTTTTGTCATTATTCCAGTTGTTGCCATAACGCTTACCGCTTTTTATTTATTAAACCCTAACAATGTATATTTATACTCGCATTATTTCAATCTCTATTCTACCGGTGAATCATTTAAGACTATTGCTATGAAAATGGCTTTTGTAGATTTATATGAGGATCATTTTGATATAAGTCTTATTGGTACAGGTCCAGGTCAATTTTCTAGCAGAGCTGGACTTATAGCATCGGGTACATACTTAGGAGGATTAGACGAAAATCGAACGATTCCTTTCTTTTCAATAGAAAAATCATCCTACTTTAAAAATTATGCTTTTGAAGTTTATTATTCTATGAAGACTGATAAAAGTACAGTACATGGAGCTGCAAGTAGAACATTTTTTTCATTAATGTCTCTCTGTATTGAGTTAGGTATCATTTTATTTTCAATTGTCATATACTTTATAATTAAAGGCTTAATATTCATTAGGAGAAAGTATGAAGTTTTTAAAAGCCTTAATTCAATACAAGAGAGAGATATTGCTATTATGTTATCGTGTTCAATACTTTTTTTTGTTTTTATTTCATTTTTTGAAAATTACTTGGAGATGATCCAGGCGACACTTAGCTGTTTTATACTGATGAAAATTTTTTATAATAAAATTACGAGTGTATATAAGAACTAAGAAAGTGTCAATTACTTATAGAGAGATCGGCTTTAATCTGTTATAGCCTCAGTGGCGAACCAGTGAGCTGATACTTTCGGCCACCGAAGTTGGCACAGTTCGACTATTAGCCTCGTCAGCTCGGTATATTCAAACCTTCCATAACTTTCCAATACCGTCCATAAGTCTCAGCCGAGAGTTGCTGTTTGCGTACATTGACGTGCATTAAGCATAGCTCTTGATATTTAGAAGATAAAATATAGGTGCATTTAGCACCCGCTCTGCTATTAGATAGAGTATCGAGGGTTCAGCTTTTCTGGAGCTTTATTAAGCAACAGATTAGTCTGTTCTAAAGGACCTATGTTTTTATTTGTTAAAATACTCATAGAAGTTCTGCCAATGGGGCCACTCTTGTGGTGAGTTGCTCTACCGCGCTGGCGGCCCTGTAGCAGTTTGTACGAAGTTGCGATACGATGGTATTCATAATTTGAAAGATTCGCAAATTGGATCACCAGAGCAATTGTAGCCGATTGGGTCATAGTCAGCGCATTCTACTGTCAGTGCATCATTTTGTAGTTTGTCGACTAAAGAGATGATATGACTCTTAACTTTTTTTAACCCACCAACGCCTTTTAAAATGCAAATAACCAGAACATTCTTGCTCTGGTTATTTGCATTTAAGAATAGATAAGATACGTATTTGAATATTAGTTTTTAAGCCCATCAAGAATTCCGTAAAAAGCTGGTTTCTTGTTATAATTGGCGTCAAAAATGCAAGGAGCGTCTTTCTTCTTCTTTTGAGCTACAATCCAGCTATCTGCATCACTAAAATCCCAAACAGTAATTCCATGTTGTAAACGGCCTGGTATTATTTGCTTATATAAAGATGCGACAGATTGGTATTTAGAACGTTGTGCGTTTAATAACTGTTGATTTATCTCTAAGTTAGCATCATTACTGGGGTTCAATGCCACATCAAGCTCTGAGACATGAACTAGCAGGCCTGTAGCTGCTAATTTTAAAAAAGAATTCCTAATTCCAGCCTCAGACGTATTTAAATTAATGTGCATTTGTGAGCCAATGCCGTCAATTTGTACACCACTACGTTTAAAGTCTTCAACCATTTTGATAACTGCATCTAATTTTGCTTGAGAATTTTCAAGCGAATAATCATTATAAAACAGTTGAGCTTTAGGATCGGCTTCATGTGCCCACTGGAAACAACGTTTGATGAATTTCATATAATCTTCATCACTTGAATACATTTTACGAAACGCTGTTTGATCAATACCACCTTTGCTAGTAAATACTTCATTATAAACATCCCAGCTTTTAATTTTTCCTTTATGACGTGATACTATTGTTTGGATGTGATTTTTAATCATTTGTTCAAATTGAGCTGTAGTTCCTTTATATTGAAGCATCCAATCTGGTGCACCCGTGTGAAATACCAAGCAATGCCCATGTAACCGAATGGGGTTCGATTCAGCCCATTTGACCCAATAATCAATCTCTTGAAAGTTAAACTTATTTTCGGCACTTTCAATACTCATGTAAGCATGCACAGTTTTTGAGCTGAAATTGCTTTCAAACATTTGATAACCTTTCGTCTTTTTAGAAATCCAAGAACCAGGGGTAGCACCTATTGGGAAAGTGGCTGTCGATTTTAACGTTGCATTTGTATCAGCAGTACGAGCAGCCGAAGCTATATTAGTTTCTGTCGATTCTTTGATTGGATCAATCTGCTGATCACAAGCAGTCATTAGGCCTGTAATAACAATCAGAGTCAGCATTGGTAAAAACTTTGCGAGATGCGTAGAAGTGGTGCTTATGAGGTACATTTTTTTGTCCGTTTTCGTTGAGACAAAATTGATGTACCTACATAAAATTAACCTTAAACGCTGGTTAACAAGCTCTTAAACATAAATTATAAACTAATTAACAGCGAATTAACCAGTAATTAAAATAGTTTGGTGTATTAAAGATACCTTAAAATCAAACGTATTAAATTTGATAAAATAATATATCTCACCTGTCATTTATAGTAAAAAATATATGACCAATCGTATAAGACATACTATTTATAAGTTTTTTTAATTTATATATATCTAATTATTTATACTTATGCTGCGATTAAGTCAAATAAGTTGAGAAACTCTCATTTGAAGCTGGCTGGTTAAAATGCAATTAATCATTAGTCAAATTATTAGAAAAAAGAATATTTATGAAGTGACTATGCCTATTTCATTAGTTGTTAATCAATTTCATTATGTATAAATATAAAATTATTGATTTTGGCAGAATAATATTTGGTTTAGAGCTGGGGTGAGTTTATGGGATTTAAGGTTTAACCTTTGATTACTATATAATTGTTTCGGGTGAGTTTGAGCCCAGAAGTATGTGGTCTTGATCTTTTGTCAACTCTTCTGCTAGGCAGGATTAGGGGTGATGTAATTTGGGTCAGATAAGACACACAACAAGAGTCTATGGAAGTCAAAATGCTTAATACGCTGTTACGCTCGATAATCCAAGTATGCAAGGCTAAATAGCTATAACTGTATCATAAAAATTAAAAAATTAATTGGAAAAAAATAAATTATCATACTAATAAGTCTTTTAAGTAGAAATTATAGCGAAAGACTGTAGGCCAGACATGGCTTCAATAAAAAGAAGGTATAGCGTATAGACGGAGGTATTGGGATAATATATATTATACATGCGATTGTGCAAGTCGCGAAATACTCAGCAGAAGTTTGTTTTAATCCATTCATTAGCTATCACAAAAAATTGTCACTTAATCGGCCAGCACATGTTAGGCACCTTATTGACTTACAGTGAGTTATAGCTTATGAGTGACTTTAAATTATTGTATAGTTTTTATTTTGCATATATATATTGTTTATATTTATGGTGTTTAAGAAACAAAATAAATGGGAAAGAACTTTATTTTAGGCCATTTCGGCGGGTTTAACACTGGCGATGAAGCAATGCTCGGTGGTTTCTTAAAATCACTTCCTTCAGGTAGCAATGTGCTAATCAAATACAAAAATGAGGTGGATGTTGACTGGGGTGAGCATGTAAACCTCTTTCATGGCAGCTACACAGATTTTGTTAAGCCAATAGGCACTGAAGATACATTAGTTCTTTGTGGAGGAACTCATTTTCATGATGATTACAGCCCAGTCCGGCTGCTACGTCATTGGCTCTATTTGCTCCGGATCAACTATTTGTTTGTTAAGGCAAAACGTCAGGGGGCGCGAACGCTTTGTATAGGTAATGGATTCGGACCTGTAAAGCACCCTGTAACCAAACTATTAATTAAGCAGTTTGCCGGACTATGTGATGCGATAACGGTACGCGACAAAAGCTCACTTCGGGTTATGGATGCGCTTGGCTGTAAAGTCAATCTAGTTCATCCTGACTTGGCAATGCTACTATACAACCCTCATGAGCGTGTGTCAAAGCAGGATATAGTCGGCGTTTCGCTTACTTCTCTAAGCTCTCAAAGCGAAAGAGCTGTATCGGATGAGGAGTTGACAAAAGCTGTTGCCGATGAGCTCATCACTTTTTCGAAAGCAAATAATGGTAATGTTCTGATCCGGTTATTCGTAATTCGGTCTGGTGAGCGGGAGAGCGATGCACCGATTATGAATCTATTGCATCAACGTTTACAGCAATCTAACGTGCGATCAGAAATATATGCCTTTAATAATGACCTGAACGCGCTGATTCATCAGATGCAGGCTTGTCAAGTGTTGCTGGCATCGCGTTTCCACAGTGCCGTTTTGGGAGCAGTGACTCAGAATCGGCTCATTATACTGTCGTACCATAACAAGCTGGTTTCTTTCGCCGAGGAGGTGAAAATGGATAAGCGTTTCGTAGTTGATCTGCAACGTACGGATGCGGTGCAGCAGTTGGCTGGACTATCAAAGGTAATTTCTAGATTATATACTTCTAATCAACTCAATTACAATTTCCCTGAAGCCGATATTCGACAATTAGATAAGCAAATACGTGCTATTTATGAAGAGAGTGTTAACATTCGTGTTCACGCCAACGTACGGCGGGCCCCACAACCAGGTGAATCGGCTGTTCCTTCCACTGCGGGATCAGGACTATGAAACGGTCTTATGCGTTCATAAAGATTTTGAATCGAAATGGGAGGAACACTTTAATAAATTGGGTGTTCGTATACTGAAATACGATTTTAAGCGGTTACGATTCAATTCGTTCCTAAAAAACAATCTTCAATACGTATCCTCTTTTTCTAAGGATGTTCGGGAGATTGAGAAGTTAATCGAGGAAGTTAAGCCGGACGTTGTCCAGGTCTGCGGGTTGCTGAATGTTCAGGCGGTACTGGCGGCTAAGCGGTTAAACATTCCAGTAGTTTGGCAATTGCTCAGTACGTTTTCCCCACCGCCGATGCGTTTTCTCTATGGCCAGCTGGTCAAACGCTGGGCGGATTCAATTATGAGTACCGGTATGCTAGTCTCCCGCAAGCATTACTTGAATGGTAATGTTCAGGGCCGAATCTTTCCGTTTTATCCGCCGGTTGATACATCACGTTTCGTTGGGGCTAATGAAAAGAGGAGGGAAGCCCGGCAATTTTTCGGAATTCCAGAGGACGCTATCGTTATAGGTACGGTAGGTAACCGGAATCGACAAAAATCCCACGATCAGTTTGTACGCATTGCACAGCAGGTACTGTCGAACACTGAAAAAGACGTTTATTTCGTAATCGTTGGGGCTATCACGCCGTCGTACCAATCTACGTATCAAAGCCTGGTCGAGCAATTCATTCAGACAAATGGGTTATCGCAACGAATCAAATTATTTGAATCAACGATACCGGTTGACACTATTTTGTCTGGTTTTGACGTGTTTCTGTTGTCGTCGATGGCAGAGGGGGTACCTACCGTATTATTAGAAGCGATGTCGGTCGGTGTGCCGGTAGTATCTACCGATGTCGGTGCAATCCCAGAAATAATTAAAGAAGGTAAGAATGGCTTTTTGTACCGCCCCGGTCAAAACAGCAGGGCGGTAGATTACCTGATTACGCTAATTAATGATCCAGTGTTAAGAAATCGTCTTGCTGACAACAACGTGCGTGATGCTAAAGAGAAGTTTGATACCGTAGTATGTTCAAAAGTGCATAAAAATGCTTATGACTTTGCTTTACAGCAACATGTAGCGTAAGCTTAAACTTATATCCCACAAAACAAAAGAAACCGTTATTTAACGGCTTCTTTTGTTTTGTGGGATTGCTAGACAATCATTACGAATTCTGAACAACCTTAGGGTGATTGTCAGAAATAAAATCTTTCAGGTTGTAGTAAATAAATAATGGTACAATCTCAAGGTATCGTTTATACAGTCGTTTAGGCTCCATCAATAATCGGAAGAACCATTCCAGCGATAATTGCTGCATCCAGGCAGGGGCTTGCTGCACCTTGTCAGTATGAAAATCAAACGCAGCCCCGACCGTTACGATGAAGTGAACCGAAGTATATTTCTTCAGTTGTTGAGCAAAACGCTCCTGTTTAGGAGTGCTGAGACCAATCCAGACGATGTCAGCTCCTGATTGATTAATTTGATTCCCCAGTGCTTTGAATTCGTCATCGGATAAGGCACGAAATGGCGGACAATAGGTGCCAACTACGTTATGATTGGCAAATTTTGAGGCCACTGCCTGGCGTAGCTCGTCGGCTACGCCTTCTTTGCCCCCACATAGAAAATGCTTTACGGACTTATCTGCACTTTCCTGGAATACCCTTTTGAAAAATTCAGGGCCATAGCAACGGTCCATGTTCGTGGCACCTTTTAGCCGCCCGACCCAAACACCTGGCATTCCATCAGGCAAGTTCCAGTAGAATGAATCCAGAATTTGCCCGAAATCAGGTTCCTTCATGGCAGTGATCATACCGTGGGCACCTGTAGCGCTAACGCATTTATTGGATCGTTGGCTCGCAGGGGCGCATTGATCAATAATTTCTTGTACGGCCGAATTAAGGCCAGCATCATATAACTGAGTCTTCAATACCCTTACCATAATGTGCTATTTTACTCGGTAGCTACGCCAAAGTATACGTATTCTAAGGGCTGATCACCCACGGCTTCCAAACGATGGGGAATCCCGGCAGGGATCCGGACAAAAACGCCGTTTTGAAGCGTAATTTTTTGATCACCAACTGTATATATTCCATTTCCGCTCAGGAAGTAAAAGCATTCTTCCATGGTCGGGTGCGTGTGCATCTCGCAGAAGTCGGATGCCTTGAAGCTGCCGTAAGCTACCTGCGTAATATTGGTAGGAGTGTCAGCATTACGCAGGAACACCTTTTTTGAACCTTGTAAGTGAGCCGTTGACTCACTTACAAGGTTGGCAATTGTCGCTGTAATTTTTTCCATTAAACCTCAACAGCTTCCTCAACGTTGACTTTCTTCTGAATCTGTTCGGTGATCCAGTTATACGTTTTTTCAACGCCTACACGTAATGGCGTAGAAGGAGCCCAGCCTAACTTTTCCTGAATGAGTCGGTTGTCGGAATTACGACCACGCACGCCGGTTGGACCGGCAATGTTTTTAATGGTAATGTTTTTGCCAGATATATCGATTACCATGCGGGCAAAATCATTCAGGGAGATCATCTCTTCTGAGCCAATGTTAACGGGACCCGAGAAGTCTGATTGCATCAGACGACGGATACCTTCTACACATTCGTCTACGATCAGGAACGAACGAGTTTGTTTTCCATCCCCCCAGATTTCAATGAAACCACCGTCTTCAGCCATAGACACTTTGCGGCATACTGCAGCCGGTGCTTTTTCACGACCACCTTCCCAGGTTCCCTGCGGACCAAAAATGTTATGGAAGCGAGCAATTCGTGCTTCAATACCATGGTTGCGCTGATAGGTGAGGTACAGGCGCTCAGAGAACAGCTTTTCCCAGCCATATTCGCTGTCAGGGGCCGCCGGATATGCTGAGTCTTCTGAACACTTCGGATTATCGGGGTCTAACTGGTTGTATTCAGGGTACATACAAGCCGAAGACGAATAGAAAATCCGCTTCACTCCTTTGTGTTTGGCTTCTTCAAGAATGTTCAGGTTGCAAAGAACAGAATTGTGCATAATGCTGGCGTCGTTGTCACCCGTGAAAACGAACCCGGCACCTCCCATGTCAGCCGCGAGCTGATAGATTTCATCTAAATCACTGGTTACTACATCGGCTGCCACTGATGGATCTCTCAAGTCGCCAAGGATGAATTCATCCGCATTATTATTGTCGTATTCATTCTCCTTGATGTCGACTCCCCGTACCCAATAGCCTTCTGACTTCAGACGATTGACCAGGTGTCCGCCGATAAATCCGCCAGCTCCGCAAACAAGTGCTTTCTTCATAAAACTTAGAGTTAATAGATGGTTATTGATGGTTATTGATTGTAATTAGTTGCTTTTCAATCCTATTAATGACGAGTTGTTGATGAAGAACCATTCATGAATCGCTTTCGTATACTTATCCAGACGCCAGATGTGTTGGAATAAAGGTTCCCGTAGTCAATGGCAATGGCTGAGTTTAACTCGGTGTCACCAAGCCATCGGAGTGGCCAGGTGGCTGCTAATAAGCCCGAAAACTGATTGACTGCCTTCTCAAATGGAGCGCGGTAAATGCCGTAATTACGACTGTACGAAAGTTTAATCTGAGCGCTTACGCCTGAGGCAGAGACACCTGCCAGTCCCATATGCACTACCTGAACTCGATTGTTGGCAACAAACAGTTTGTAGCGACTTTGCGTTGGCAGCACCTCAGGCCGAACATCCATTCGGGGGCTGATGAATGGATTACCTATTACCTGTCTTGAGCGGGTCCAGCCATCGATGTATTGAAAATTATTAAAGTAATCATCCTGGCCGGTAGGTAAACGAGCACCACTTTGATTAAGAGTTGTCAGATACTCGAACAAAATTTGAGTAATCTGAAAGGATTCGATCTCACTGGTTGGTTGCCGTTTTAACCGCGCACCATACAATCCATCTGTAAGGTTATATAGCGTTAAGCCCGATTTGTCTTCGAATGGATGCTGATCGTAAAGCAGAAGCGTCCATTTTTTTAGCTCAAATTCTGCTCCTATATCTATTGAGCCTACATGATTACCTACCCGATTAAGAGCATCATGTGTCGTAATATCATTATCGGCCTGTTGCGTTGGTTGACGACCGATAACAACGCTCAGATAATCGTCAAAAGAAGAAGGCAGTTTGCCGTTTTTAGACGCTCCATTACCTAGATATCTGGACTCACCACCCCACTGGGCGTTGTATACCATTCCTCCATAGAGTTTTACCTTCCAGGTGGGTTTTCCTATTCGGCCAAACAATACTTTTTGATGGAGGTAAGAGTTTCTTATTGAATCTGTGTCAGGAAACCAGCCGTGCGAATAGAAGGCGTTTATTGCGATGAGCCCATTCGTGAAACCAAGCGGCACAAAACCATTCGTACCTATCTGTATTTTGGTCATCGGTAATGCGTTCTGCGACCAGGAGTAAAATCCTGAGGATAAGGTTGAATCGCCAAGACCAATAATTTCTTTCCGCCGGCCACCGTATACGTAGAACTTGCCCAATTGCGCCGATACGTATGCTTCGGGCAGTAATACTTTGCTGGACTTACTGAAAACCCCTACCGCTTCGAGCCCATACGTTAACTGCAACTTCCGGGTTGGTATCTCCCGGCCTATACGTCCATTAGCACCGACAATAAAAAGACCGCCTGGACTATTGGCCGGAACAATACCATACTGATTCGCTCTCAGCCAGAAAGGCGTGCGAGTTGTAGAAGCAGCCAGGCCACCAACTTCGATCCGGTACTGTGCCTGATGACGACCAGCAGATAGAGTGTCAACCTGCGCATGTAGCGTGGTGACAGTCAAAAGGCTAATTGAAAACAGTACAGTCAGTTGCATTATAATTAAGCTGAGTTAATTCAAATGAATCAGGCCCTTAGTAGCGTTCTGAAAGCTGAACATGTAAAAGGCCAGTTGGAACACGTACTATCATCAGCGGTATATAGAGTAAAGGAAGTATAAATAAGTATTAATGTTACCGAATCTTGATCAAAATAAATTTATAGAGTCGAAATAAGCAAATTATTTAACTGTTAGGAATAATTTTTATTTTTAAATATCTTAGTTTAGCCTTTAAGGTAAGTATATTCTACTTTACCTATCTTTGATTTCCTGACTTGACCGATTGGGGAAGGGCTTATTTAACATTGCCTGAAATAATGCGCATACTGCTGACAGGAGCCGCTGGGTTTATTGGCTCTCACCTGACCGAGCACTTACTACAGAAAGAAGCTTTCGTGATCGGGCTGGATAATCTGGATAATCAGTATGATCCGGCACTGAAACGCCGGAATGTGCGGTTGTTTCAACACCAGCCGAACTACCAGTTTTTGCGGGGGGACATTCGGGATCAGTCGGTTGTGGAGGCTGTTTTGCAGCAATACGAGTGCGATACAGTCATTCACCTGGCTGCACAGACAGGTGTGCGGCCCTCGGTCATCGACCCGGCGCTGTATTTTGATGTGAACGTAACCGGTACGTTGTCGTTGCTGGAAGCAATGCGCAAAACAGGCGTTCGTCGGTTGGTAATGGCCTCATCTTCCTCTGTATATGGCGATTCAATACGAGTGCCGTTTCGGGAAGACGACTGCGCCGACCGGCCATTGTCACCCTACGCAGCTTCAAAACGGTCGGCCGAGTTGTTAAGCCATACGTATCATCACTTGTATGGCTTCCAGGTAGCCTGCCTGCGCTTTTTTACCGTATACGGTCCCCGTCAGCGGCCCAATATGGCAATCAGTCAGTTTACAGAACGAATACTTAATCGTCTGCCTATTACGCTCTATGGCGATGGTAGTACGGTGCGGGAGTATACGTATATTGATGACACAATAAGCGGGATCGTTCAGGTACTGAACACCTCACGTGGCTTCGACGTACTGAATATTGGTGGACTTGAAACCGTGAGCCTATTGAAACTGGTGCAGTTAATCGAACAGTCAACGGGGGAGAAAGCACTGATTGACTGGCAGCCCATGCAGCCCGGCGATGTTATCCAAACCTCCGCAGACCTGAATCGTGCTTATGATCAGATCGCTTATGCGCCTTCTGTGTCAATTGAAGAAGGTATTCCGCGATTTGTGAACTGGTACAGGCAGTCCGTAGTTCGACAACCCTTTGGTTAATTTCTTAGACAGCACGTCGCTGACCTGGCGCACAAATGCAAAGCCAAAACATAATTCCGACGTTGATGACATGGCAAAGCTTTGGCACGTGCCCTTTACAAATAGTATTCCACTTCATATGATTTTTGCTGGATTTTTGTGATAAAAAAAATTTTATAGCCAAAATGTATAACACTATAAAGGAAAAGTTATGTGTTTCTGAGCCTCGTATTACCTAAAAAATTTTATCGGTAAAGAGTTTATTTTATATAAAATCAGTTAATAGTTATATTATTTTATATTGAAAATCAACTGTTTATAGCGCATGGTGAGCAAGGGAGGCTGGATTGAAAGTTTCACATCGTCTGCTTATCTACTTTATTCCTATTCCATTTTTTCTTCGATTAGTCTGATGTTGGGTGCTACACAACGCAGGTAGCATGGTATACTATTTGTCAGAGAGAGCTTGTTAAACCATCAATAAGTTACTTAATAAGGATAAAGGCTAATTAATGGTTGCCTTTTTGTTTTTCTTCCTCCTCCTTCAATTCAATCATCTTATGAAGAAGATCTACCAATGCTTGTACTTGGTTGTGGGTTTGTTATTGGCTGTAACCCCATCAATGGCTCAGCAGCAAACGATTGAGAACAACGGAATTTGCCGCGACCCTATTTCGGGTACTGCCGTATCGGTGAATCCGGCTCGCTCACAAGCCGTTTCCAATGGCGCTAACGTTACGGATGCGGATTTAAGCAATTTTGCGACACTCGGTGGGAGTCTGGCAACGATACTTGGCTCCAAAATTTCACTAAGAGATCAGGCGCAATACTATCCGGGCGGGAACGTCGCCGGCTTTGTCGTAGAACCTGTAGGAGGTCTGCTGACAGCTTCTTTGCTGAATGGCGGAATTCGTTTGTCAACCTATCGTAATGGTACGCTCGTTCAGCAAAGTACCACAAGCGGAGCAGGAGCGTTGGAAGCATCGCTGTTGGCTGGCAGCAATGGAAAGCAACTAATCAGTTTTGCAACAACCCAACCATTTGACGAAATACAGTTAGAGGTTTTGCAGGCAATTGGGGCCATTTCGACACTACGTGTGTACTACGCGTATGAGGGGCCAGGCAGTTGCCCAACCGACTGTGTGCAGCCTTTGACAACCGGCGTGACGTCGCAGAGTGGTAATTCGTCGTCAGGAGGTATTGGGGTTTGTGCCGTTGGGGTAAACAACCTGAATAACCTGACCGATGCGAGCCTGACGAATTTTGCGACGATGGAAATCACCGGTGTATCAATCGGGGGGAACTGCGGGGTGTTTGCCGAAGTACGTTCTAATACGACTATCCCGGCCAGTGTGTCAAGCCCAGAAGATGTTGGTTTTGCGATTGGTAGCGGGGCTGGTCTACTGGATGTTAACCTCCTGAGTCGATTGACCATTTCAACCTATTCCGATAATACGCTGCTCCAGTCTGTAAGTGGAACCAGTCTCGTGCGGGGTGATTTGATTGGCGGTACCGAAGCTACCTTGCTTAGCTTTAAAGCTACTCAGCCATTTAATCGGGTTCGACTCACGATCAATAGCCCGGTGGCCATTGGCTCAGATACGCGGGTGTACTATGCTTTTACCCGATCAGATACGGATAATGATGGTGTGCCCGACTGTCTGGATAAGTGCACCGGGGTGGACGGCACGCTCGACTCAGACAGCGATGGTATCCCCGATGGTTGTGATCAGAACATTGGCGACGTGAGAGTAACGGTTACGGCCGGATCAACGACAACGGCCACTGTTGGCTCGGTGGTTTCCTTTACGGTGACGGCTACAAAAAATGGGAACATCAACAATCTGTATGCTTCGCCAACGGGTCTGATCATTTCCAACACGCTGACAACAGGTTTGTCGTCGGTGTCGTACACAGCGCCGACGGGCACTCTCTACGATCCCGCTACAGGTTCCTGGACAATTGGTAGTGCGTTGAGCGGAACGGCCGTACAGGCGCTCTCGCTGGTCATTAGTGCGCAGGTTGATAGCGTTGGGGTGTTGTCCAATACGGCCAAAATTACCAGAATGGACCAATCAAACGCGTCGTCGATAACGGGTGGTAGTGCCTGTGTCAGCGTACCGATAACCGGATGTGAAGGCGACGTTACGGAATTGAGTGCGCCAGGCGGGTATACCAGCTACCAGTGGTTCCGTAATAACGTTGCGATCTCGGGTGCCACCGGGCAGACCTACGAAGCCAGTACGTCCGGTAGTTATTCTTACACGGCCATTGCGAGCGGGGCGCCTACTGGTACGCTCAATTGTCCGTCCGGGAACTGTTGTCCGGTCATTTTAGACCTGACACCGATTCCAACAGTTAGTGCGGGCCAGGATGTGACGATCTGCGCCGGCACAACGACAACCCTGACGGCGAGCACTACCTTGTCCACGGGTGTAAGTTACCGCTGGAGTACCGGCGATGTAACGGCTTCCATTCAGGTTAGTCCGACCATAACGACTGCGTACACCGTGACAGCCATAGTAGGAAGTGCAGCTTGTTTCTCGGTCGATACGGTAGTGGTCAATGTCAACAGCGGTCCTGCTACGGCTGGCGGCATCGCCCGATGCACCAGCGATGGTTTCTACGCTGTAACGCTTAATCCAAGTGGAGGGGTAGGGCAGACCTATACCGTTACGTTAAATGGACAGGCTGTTACGGGAACATTTACCTACGGCGTTGAAACACAGCCCCTGGGTAACTTCGCCGTATCGGCCGGCAGTACGGTAGCGGTTGTAATTACCGACAGCCAGACGGGCTGTTCGTTGCAGACGACCATCGCAGGTCCGGCACCGGAAGCATGTACCTGTACGACGGTTTGTACGCCGGTAGTCGTCAAACGATTAACGAGTCGATAAATAAAAACCACCTTCATAGTGGCATAAAACGAAGCAAGTCCGCTAGTTTTGGCGGACTTGCTTCGTTTTAAATTTTGCCTTCCTAAGCTTATGCATAAGTGAGGGAAATAACCACAGAAAGAATCGCTTGGGTGATCGCGATACGGATAAGTGTAGGCCAGAAACGTTGCATATAAATAAGTTTCTTTACTTTAAGGTAGCACATTTGCGTAAATATGCTACCTTTATTATAGTTGTTATCTGCGATCGGTATAGCTAACATGCCGTTGAGTAAGGTAGTTGACAGCAATTTTTACATGAATTTTTGGGAAAAGCTCCGGCAAACGTTCACCTCCAGTGAGGTAGTATCTACTACTGAACTGGCTGAGCCCTGTTTTTGGCTGGTGGATATGCACTCACACCTGGTGCCGGGGGTCGACGATGGAGTATCCAGTCCAGAGCAAGCGCTGGAATGCCTGCAGCAATTTGCCGCCTGGGGTATTCGTAAGGTTATCACAACGCCACATGTCAGCCGCGATTGGTTTCCTAACTCGTCGGCTGCGCTCCGGGAAGAACAGAATACGCTACGGGCGCTGGCTGCTGAGCACCAGTTGCCAATAACCATTGAGGTCGCGGCTGAGTACATGCTTGATGAGTTTTTTCCGGAACTCGTTGAGAACGACGATCTGCTTACCTTCGGTGCCGAGCGCTACGTACTGATCGAGACCGGCTGGGCCAGTGCCCCCCAGCAATTGGACGATCTGCTGTTCCGTATGAAAACGCGTGGATATACGCCCGTGCTGGCCCACCCCGAACGATATACCTATTTTTTTGACAATCAGAATTTTCTGGCTCACCTGCACGAAACCGGGTGTCTGTTTCAGTTAAACTGGCCTTCGCTTACCGGGCGCTACGGTGATCGGGTGCTGGCGCAGGCCCGCTGGCTCCTGAAACACGGTTGGGTCGATTTTGTCGGGAGCGACTTACACCGGCCCTCCAGCCTGACAACCCTGGCTTCCCTATTCTCATCACCTGATTATCAGTTGCTTCAGAAACAGCCCCTGCTAAACCAGTCCTTACTGTAGGACGGCCGTTCCGGCAGGCTTGAACCGGACTATGTATGCCGGGTGGTGATTAAATAGGGTCAGAGTATCTACTACGGTGTACCACTCACCAGGCAGACTAATTGAGTCGGCGATGTAGTAAGCTCCGTCTATTTTCTGGTCCGTTATCCGTAAAATGTCGTTGCGGTAGGCAGCGATGTAAAACGAGTTGATATCCGTAGCCTGATATGTCGATACATCGTTGGAGCGGTCGGAGCCAATCGTCTGCCGGAAGCCAAACAGAGGGGCACCGCGTGTTCGGCTGGCTACCCGCTCCGCTGTTTTTCGGTGAAAGTCCCGCTGCTCAAAACGGGGAGGGAGGACCAGCCAGTTGTAGCCGACACGAACCACCACCATCAGGGCCAGCATAAGACCGAGCCGGTTAATGGACGGCCGGAACATGGACCACGTAACAAGGCCCAGCAGGCAACAAACAATAGCTGTTTTCCAGACGATACCGGGCAAAGAACGCGTTTCGGGATACCACACGGCCGTCCAGCAACCAACGGTCAGAATGACTCCTATGACCTGCCAGATGCGTTCCGGCCAGATTCGGCGAGGGTCGGTCGGGGCCGTTTGTACATAGTAAAGATAGGCCAGGACCGTAAACAGCAGCGGAAGCAGGGGGAACAGATACCGCGCGAACACTTCGGGTGACGCCCAGTATACGATAAAGTTGACGAGAAATGTCAGCGTGTTGAAGGCGATGAATGGTTCCGTCCGTAGCACGCACCATAGCTTCGACCGGAATAATAAGACCACCAATGCGGTATAGGGAGCAAACAGGTGCATCATCTCGAACGGGTACGTAAGCATGTGCCGGAGCGTCTGCCCAAGCCCATAGTTAACTACCGTTCGGCGGGCACTTTGATCGACCAATACGGACGCCAGATCGCGAAACGGGATTTGATTGCGCGTAAAATAGGCAACGTAATAGGTGCCGACGAGCAAGGCGAAAAGAATAATACCCGCCCAGTGAGCCGGGTGCAGCAATCGCCTGAACTGCCGGGTGTAGCTGAACCAGGTTAACAGTGTTAACCCCTCAAAAACGAGCGATGGAAGCCCTTTTAACATGAAACCAATGGCAGTCAGCGCGTAGGTTGACAGGTACAAAGCCCAATAATTCCGTCGCCGTTCGAAGTGGTAAACGAGCAGAAAAGCTGTATACGTTACCCAGGAAAACGTAATGTCGATTAACCCCAGTAGCGAATCATAGAGCCACATCCGGGCGTTGGTCACCAGCATCATTGCAACAGCAAAAGCTATGACCGAAGGCGTTACCAAACCGGCCGATAGGGGGGGCGTCGATTTCCCCCGCAGGGAACTGGCCTGAGCCGGTACGTACCGGCGGACAAAAAAGAAAATGGTAAGCCCGAACAGTACCAGCGACAACGCCATGGGGAACCGCAACGCCAGCGACGAGTAATTTCCAAACAGCCAGTACGAGCCAATAATGAGCCAGTTGTAGAGCGGAGGTTTGTTGAAATAACGAATACCGTTGACGGTAGGCGTGAGGTAGTCGCCGGACAAAATCATTTCCAGCGATACGAGGGCGCGCCGTGCTTCGTCGGAATGGGTATCCATCGGTAACGCACCCAGATGGGAAAACAGGGCGACGATAGCCAACGTAGCCAGCACCCAGGCACCATACCGCCAGCGAAGCAGTAGCGGTTGCCGAACGGTGGAGGTAAATGCAGGCGCATCGATTTCTGATTTCACAATAGTTTGCAGCGTGTAAAGCTCACCGTAAACGACCTAATGCATACGATACGTTTACGTTCAATACAGGCAGGTAGCGATAGCCCGCCATGTTGCGTTCAACAATGGGTACCTGCTCATCAATCGTTGTGGTTTCCAGAAATCCTTCATAATCAAGCTCGACGGACGGTTTACCAAGGTAGTAAACCCCAAGCTCGACGCCAACGTTCAGCCGTTTGTGAGGTATAATGCGTCCGAAACCTGTACCGAGATACGCTACGACCGGTTTCCAGCGTAGCCCCGCCCGAATTGTACCGACATCTTCGGCTGTCATAACCAGTCCGCCAAAGTTAACTGTATTTTCAGCCGTCAGCACAAACCGCAGGGCTGGATGCCAGGTATAACCGGCCCCGGCTGCAACGAAAAACGAGCGCCGTTGGAAGGGATTCCACCGCAGGCCCGCATGAGCCAGACTGATTACAAAATCAGGGTCGATCACTACGTACGAATCGTCGGCTGTTTTAAGACGAATAGGTTGGCGGTAGGCCAGGTAATTGACCCCCACCCGAATAGCCAACTGATGTGTCTGAGAAAGTAGCCGCTCGCCATAGACCCCGATTCCCATGGTACCAAACTGAGCACCAACCCGGTATTGAGGAGTTTGACGCGGTTCACGTGTGGCATCAGATTGAGCCCATAGTGGATGTACTGTCAGGCTTAGCAGAAATAGTAGGTAGACCAAACGCATAAGAAAAGGCTTTGATAGTAAAGTAAATAAATATTTATCAAAACCTTAAATCGGTAACTAAATAATTAAAACGTATCGCCTATTTCACTCCTTTGTCAGTACAGGCTCTACCTGCTGGTTAGGTTATAATACAAAAGGCAACCCGGTCGGGCTGCCTTTTGTATATTTTTAATTTGTATGAATTAATTTTTCAGAATCCAGGCCTGAGCTCCCGTCAGATCACTGATGACACCAAGACTGGCTACGGCTTCCGACCGGATTTCGGAACCGGCGGCTGCTACCTTGTACAACTGACCTTTTTGAGCAGGAACAATAATGTAAGCGTCCTCATATCCTTTCCGGCGTAACCAACGCTGGAAACGCTGGGCATTGCGCTTACTGGAGAAGCTGCCCGCAATGACGGTGAAATGAGGACCGATGCGCTTCGGCTTGGCAACCGGCGCAGCAACGGCAACGGGTTCGGCCGGAGTGACCGGCGTTTCTACAACGTTCGTTTTTGTCGGTGCAACCGGTGCTGGTACTGGCTCTGCTACGGGAGGAGCCGGTGTTTCAACCGTAGTGGTCGGCGCAGTCTCAACTGGTTTAGCTACGTAGCGGGGAGCCGCAGAGGCCGGTTTGGCGGTTTCTTCCGCAGACTGGAAAACGGCCGGCACAGAGGTCAGCAGGTTGGCCGGGTTCAGGCTACTTTGTAGCGGCTGACCTGGCTTCAGTACTGATAAATAACTTACAGCACCCAGCGAACCGACCAGTAGAACGGCCGCTGCCACGCGCCAGTAAGACCGGGGCCGCTGAAGTGGCATCAACGCGGTTTCTTCGACTACGTCTTCGTGCAGAACAGGGCCCAGGGCTGTTACAGGAACGGCTTCAATAGCTGCCGGTTCTGCCTGATGACCGATTACCTGAGCGGATACAGAAGTTAGACCATAGGATTCTCCGTGAAAATTGTGCCGAAGATTCGGGTCAAACTGCAGCCGGTCCTCTTCATTACGGGTAAACGTACCTACACCCTCGATTTCAAAACGGCCGGTTTGCTGCACCTCCCGGCGTAGGTCGGCCACAAAGGAACTGATACGGCGCTGGGCATCCTCACGGTTGAGCTGCTCGTGCAGCATCAGGTAGTTCATCAGAATGCCGTCATCCAGCCGTAGGGCTTCGTTGAACGCCAGTCGTTTGCGTGGCGGCAGGTATACGCCTTGTGACTCCGTGAACGAAGCCGATTGGTAATGGGTCAGAAAAGCCCCCAGTTCGGGTACTACAATGCAGTCGTACTGGTAAAGGAGTTTTTTCAGGTACTCGTTCACGGTTGCCATAGTGCGATTGTTTGCACGCGTTGTGTTAAAAGGAATAACTGATTCCTCCGAGAAAGTTAAGGCCTTGAACCGGGTAATACAAATACCGCTGGTAATTCTGCCCGATGATATTATTTAATGACACAAAAGCGGCAAACTGCTTGCCTAGGAAATAGTCAATTTTCACGTTAGCGTCGTAGATGGGTTTCAAGGTGTAGACCGCGTTTGTCACGAAGTTCTTCCCTTTAATCCCCTGGTAAAAGTACAAGTCGGCCGTGACGAATAATTTTTTGTTGAGTATGTACGAATTCGTCCAGGACGCAGCTACCTGCGGGCGGCCCCAGGCTTCTTCCAGCCGGTCGAGACCGTAGCGATAAAAGTCGGCTTTAAGGGTCGACCGGAATTTATCCTTCTGCGTGTAGCCCAACTGCCCCGATATGGTCAGTACCTCGGAGGTGCCGCCATCATATAGAGCGAAGAATTTTGTAGTATCGGTCAGCGAATTGTTAAAGACGTAGAAGTTGCGATACCGGGCGTAAGAGACTTTACCCTCGTACGCAAACCCTCCGCCAAGCTCTCCCTTCGAGCCACCGTAAAAATCCAGCGACTTAACAGTGTTAGATAAAAGGACTTGTGGCGCAAGCCACTTATTCTCAGTTAGAAACGAGCGTAGGGTATTCCGGACGATATCACCGTCGACACCCCCGAAAAAGTGGATATTTCCAACTGGTACCACATCAATATCCACCACCGGGAAGGCTTGTGTCCGGTTGATGTTCTGCCGCTTGTCGGTTTCGTTGGCAGCCGTCAGACCGGCCACAATGGTAAAGCGCGGAGTCGTGTACTTGAACGTCGGTTTGACCCGGAACAGATTCCGGTTGTCGACCGGGCCGTCGGACCGTTGCGTTACGTACGCATCAGCCGCAACCAGGGCAAACACCTGATTGGTAATCCCGATCGACCCATTAAAGTTGGTGCCCCAGTCGGTTTCCGATGCGCTGTACAGATCCTTCAGCGAGGTGATGCCGGTTCGCAGCGAATAATCGATGGCGCTTTCCTGGTTCGTGTTTTCGATGCCCAGCTTAACGTTCACCGTGTTCAGGCGCTGCCGGATGGCGTCCCGGCTGATAGTGACATTTTCAGGCAATGGACCGTAGCCGTAGAAGAAATAACCGTTCCGTTCGTAACCGACGTCGCCCTGAAACTTGAAGGATTCGGTCATGTACTTACCCGTTACGTTCACGCGGGTATCGCTTTGGCCCGAATTCCGGCCATCCACCGGACCGATGCTCGACGACAGGTGTCTGAACGAGCCTTCCAGCGCCAGGTTCGATAGGTTGTTCACGCCCACGAAGCCTTCGCCCAGAAACGAGCCGTAGTTACCAGCGCCTACCTTAACGTAGTTGTTATACGATGGGGCCTGTTCGGTCTGCGTAGTCGTCGGGGGCAGAACACCGGGGGTAATGCGCGGATCGCCGACCGTCAGCTTACGGTCTTCAAACTCGTAGGTCAGCTTGCGCTGCTCGGCCGAGGGTTTGATTGACGGAATTTTATTAATAATACGGGTAGCCGGGGGAAGTTCAATTTTTCGACTTTTCTCGACCGTGATTTCTTGGTTTTCAATTTCACCTTCGCGAACGGATGGCCGCGTTGGGCGTGGTTGTTCCTGGGCGTACAACGTCAGAGACACAACGCTTGCTGTCAGGGTGAGGTATAGGGAGGGGATGCGGGGCATTCGATGATTTCGTGTTTGTAGTGCGTGGTTTTTGGTTTGTGGTTCATTGTTTAGCACTGTAATGACAAACTACGAACGACAAACCAAAAACCGAGTTTAATTTTTACTCTCCAGCGCGGCCAGCTTTTGTTTGGCTTCGGCCACGATCGTTTCGTTCGTTGAGTTTTCGATAATGGAGTTGAGGACGGCGCGGGCCTGGGCCATTTCGTTCAGCCCTACGTTGTTGTCGGCAACGAGCATGAACGCTTTCCCCTTCCAGTATTCAAATTCGCTGAACTGTTCATTGAATTTAAGCAGCAGCGCAATCGACTCTTTGTACTTCTTCTGCCGGTACAGGATGTCGCCGAGGAGGTAGTTCGCTTCGGCACCGTTTACATCCTTGGCCAGCGCCACGGTCTTTTCAAACTCCGTCTGGGCCGTTTTATAATCGCCTTTGTCCAGCGCAATCTTGCCGAGCATAAGCTGCGCCCGGTTCTGCGCCCCCGGCACAACACTACCTGCCGTGATGACCTCGCGGGCGAAATAAGCGGCCGAATCGGTCTTGCTGGCTGCATAGTACGTATCCATCAGGCCGAGCTGCGCCGTTACCTGTTCACTACGGCTGTCGGCCTGGTTCAGGATGTAGCGGTAGTTCAGTACGGCACGCGGGTAGTTTTTCTGCTGGGTTTCCAGTTCGGCCGCCCGAGTTGCTGCCCGCACAACAAACCCCGATTTATTATCGGTCAAGACCTGGTTGTAATACTTGAGTGCGTTGGCCACGTCGTTGGTTTGCCGGTATGATTCGGCTACGTAATACCGGGCTTCGTTGAGGCTCGGGCTGGCCGGGTACTCCTGAATGAAAGCCAGCAACGATTGAATAGCCTGAGCGTATTTTTCGCTAAAGTATATGTTCTTGGCGTTCTCAAACTCGGCCCGCTCCACGTCCGTGCTGCCAGGGTTGGTACGTTTGTACTTGCTGAGCACCTGCGAAAACTCTTCCGGCCGACCGGCATCAGTCAGGGCGTTTTGCAGACCAAGCAAGGCACTCTGCGCCTGTTCGGTATTGCCAAATTCGTCCAGAATCCGGCGGTAGTCGGCAATGGCCGGTTCGTACTGCTGGATGTTTCCGTATGCAACTGCCCGCCGGAGCAACGCCGAGGGAACGAGGTAGCTCTGGGGCTTTTCCTGAAGCAACCGAGTAAAGCCACGGATAGCGGCCTGGTAATTGCCTTTTTCAAAGTCAACGTTGGCGGCCTGAAGCAGCGCGTTGTCGGCAAAGCGTGACGCCGGATACTGCTTCTGGAGTTGATCGAACTGGGCCTTGGCTTCCGCGTCGCGACCAACATAGCTGAGAATCACTCCTTTCTGATACACGGCGTAGTCCTTGTCGCCCTGGTTCTGGGCAATGGCCTGGTCGTAGTACCGAATGGCTTCGTTATACTGCTTGTTGGCAAAGTATGAATCGGCCAGCCGGACTACCGCATCATCGAGTGTGCTGCGATCAGCTTTGTCGCCCCCCCGACTGACGAAATCGCGGAAGTAGGTCAGGGCGCGGGCGTAATCTTTTTTGTTGTAATAGGCGTAACCCAACCCATACAGGCTTTTGCTGGCGTACGGGCTGGCTCCCGACCGAGTTACGGCCGTGTAGAGCGGAATAGCCGTGTCGTACTGCCGACCGGCGGAGTAGGCCTCCGCTTTCCAGAACTGAGCGGCCTGCTGCAATTCGTTATCGACAGGATACTTCAACGACTTGTCGAGGTTTTCAACCGACTGACGGTACCGCTCAGCGTTGAAGTCGTTAACGGCCTGGTTGAAGGTCAGGCGCTGGTATGTGGCGTTAATCTTGGGTGTCCGGCGTTTCAGCCCTTCAATGTAGGCGATGGCGGCCGGGTAATTATTCGAAGCAAAATAGCCCTCGCCGAGCAGTTCGTTGGCTTCGTTTTCGAAGCGGCTGCTGGGGTAGCGTTTCAGGAAAGCCGTCAGTTCCTTTACGGCGTCGGCACCGTTGTTCTGATCAAGCTGCAGCTTGGCGTGGTTGAATATAGCTTCTTCCTGGATCTCCTTATTGAACGACAACCGGCCAGCCTGGTCAAAAGCCGTCATGGCGTAGGCCGGGTTCTGGGTTTGCAGGTAACTCACGCCTAACGTATAAGCGGCATATTGAGCGGTGGTGTCTTTACCGGCGGCAACGGGTTTGAGTTGGGTAATGGCGTCGTTATAGGCACCCGTCCGGAACAGCGACTGACCGTAGCGGAACTTAATGGCGTTCGGCACCTTCGCGCCAACCGTCGACATATACTGCCGGTAGTACGGCAGTGCTTTGGCGAACTGATTCTGCTGGTAATACACTTCCGCCGTAAAAAGGGCCACCTCGCTCAGATCACGGTTGGAGCCGCGCTTGAGCAGGGGTTCGGTGTAGGCCAGCAGTTCGTCAAACCGGCGCTGACGGTATAAGGCCTGGGCAATCCAGTTGGGTACCTCGTTCTGATACGTCGGGTTGTTTTCGATCCGCCGAAAATCTCTGACAGCTTCGTTCAGGTTGTTTTGCCGGAAGTTGATCACCCCCGCATAGTACGACGCAGCCGGTGCGTCCGTTGACGAGCTGGCTTTTACCTCATTATAAAGAGGCAGGGCCCGGCGCAGATCCTGGGTGTTATAATACGCAGTCGCCAGTTTGTATTTGTAGTCGAGCTGGCGGGCGCTGCTGCCTCCCTGAGCGACAGCTTTTTCGAGAAAATCGATCGATTTCGCAAAGTCGCCCTGGTTATAATAATACGTACCCAGATCGCCGTACAACTGTCCGGCTTTCGGGTGTTCGCTGTGGTTTTTAACAAATCGATCGACCAGGACCTCCGCGCCGGGTTCGTCGATGTACAGACTCGTGAGGGCGATGTAGTACTCGGCTTCGACGGCGTTCTGATCGCTCGTGTTGAGCAGCTTCCGGGAGCCGTCGCTCCGCCGGGGAGTGAGGTACTGCTGAAACTCGTTGCGGGCGGCCGCGAAATTATTTTTCTCGAACAGTTCGAGGCCGTTGCGGTAATGATAATCAGGTTCTGAGTAACTCAGGGTTCGCTGGGCGGAAACCGACAGCGGAAGGAAAAGCCCAAAGATCAGCAGGCAAAGCAGACCGGCCAGAGGGCGCATGGGTGGTCGTTGCTGAATCGGTTGGGGATCGGGTAGGGGCATAAATTGGATCAACGGTTGTGAATGCTTGAATTGCGTCGTAGTTTCGCTGTTTCTTTTCTGAAAAACGACGAAGTCCTGGTCAAAAAACGAAAGTATTATCTTTTCCGTATGAAAAAAAATCCCGGCTCCTGTTTTTATTGACAGCCTGGTTGCTCCTAGGGTACGGTCCACTGGCGCTGGCCGCTGATACGACCGCTGTGAATTCAACGGCCCCGGCTCCAGTACCTGCCATTACGTATGTGTTGTCGATGCCGGAGCCGCAGACCCATTATTTTGAGGTTGAAATGCAGCTTGCCAACAGCGCAGCCGCGACTAATGCCCGCAAAAACGGGTACGTGGATATCAAAATGCCGGTCTGGACGCCGGGGTCATATCTGATCCGGGAATACGCCAAAAATGTGGAGGGATTTACGGCATTGGCGGGCAACCGGCCGGTGCGGTCCCAAAAAATTCGAAAGAACGCCTGGAGGGTGTTTTCAGACGAGGACAATCTGACAATCCGCTACCGGGTATACGCCAACGAACTGACCGTACGGACCAGCTTCGTTGATGCAAACCACGGGTACCTGAATGGGGCCAGTATCTTCATGTACCATGATGCGTTGAAAAACCAGCCCCTGCGGGTGATTGTGCAGCCGTACAAGGATTGGAAAAGCGTAACGACGGCCCTTAAGTCCGTTGGTGACGAAAACGGGGGCGGATCAAACCACACCTTCGAAGCGCCGAACTACGACCTGCTGGTGGACTCACCAATGGAAATTGGAAACCACCGGACCTTTACGTTTACGGCCTCCAACATTCCGCATACGGTTGCTCAATTCGGCGAGGTCGACTACAACGAGCAGCGGCTGGCGACCGACTATAAACGGGTATGTGAAGCGGCCGCTTCGGTTGTGGGGGAGCATCCCTGCGAGAACTATACGTTCATTGTGCACCACATTCCGATGGCCGGCGGTGGACTCGAACACCTGAACTCGACTACGCTCCAAACGTCGCGCAACGCCTACGCTACCGAAGCCGGCTACAAAGGCTTTTTGACGCTGGTGGCGCATGAATATTTTCACCTCTGGAACGTGAAGCGTATCCGGCCAATCGCGCTTGGCCCGTTCGATTACGAGAATGAGAACTACACCCGAATGCTGTGGCTGTCGGAGGGATGTACGTCGTTCTACGAGGATTACATCCTGCGCCGGGCGGGCTTCCATACACCGGAGCAGTACCTGACCATTGTGGCCAACGACATTACGGGCATTGAAAACCAGCCGGGTAACCGGGTGCAGTCGGTGGCCGAGTCGAGTTTTGATGCCTGGATTAAATACTACCGCCCGAACGAGAACTCAAACAACAGTACCGTATCGTATTACAGCAAAGGCAGCGTGCTGGGGTCGCTGCTGAACCTGGCGATTCTGGCTGGTAGCAACGGTGCCCGGAACATGGACGACCTGATGCGGTATTTGTATAACGAGTACTATAAAAAGCGGCAGCGCGGCTTCACCGACGAGGAGTTCCGGCAGGCCGCCGAGCAGATCGCCGGTCGGAAGCTCGACGATTTTTTCAATATCGGCGTGTACAGTGCCGAACCGATCAACTATAACGCGTATTTTGAACCGGTAGGTCTGCGCCTGACCAACGTAGCGGCCCGCACGCAGGATGGGTATCTTGGTGTAGCCACTACCGTATCCAACGGGAAGGTTGTGGTGGCCGGGGTTCGGCGGGGTTCGGCGGCTTATGCAGATGGTCTGAACGTAGGCGATGAAATTATCTCCGTCGACAGCGTTCGGGTCGGTGAGGATCTGCTCCGGTTGCTGGCCGGTCGGCGCGTGGGCGAAACGCTGAACCTGCTGGTGAACCGGCAGGGAATTGTACGCCGGATGCCGGTTACCTTAACGCAGAATCCGCTGGTGAGCTACCGGCTCGAACCGGTCGCCAATCCAACCGAGCAGCAACGAGCGCTGTTTAATAAGTGGTTGTTCATTAAATAAGATACAAGCCCGGCCGATCCGCCGGGCTTTTTTATGAGTTAAACCGGAGGTATTCAGTCCATTGTCTCCCAATCCTTCAGAACAAATCTCTCTATAAAAAATACGCTGTAAATACACTTCAGCATATTTTTTGCACGACACTTTTTCGCTAAGCCTCCTCTACTCACAGGCGTTAATCCAGTCAAATCATTAGTTGATCCGGCAAAAGAAACAGCAACCACTGCTGAGCTGGTGCTTACGGTATTGTTTATGAGAGATTTATATGTTATATTATTGGTTAAACTGTTTACTTCTTACACTCAGTCTGGTAAATACGGTTCAGGCTCAGCTTCCCCGATCGCTGCATCCCAACATCACGGTCGAAAAGCTGATGGCAACCCAGGTCAGGGGCGTTCGGGTGGCCTATGACGCGCAAACCAGGAAGTTGTATTACCATTCGTTTCCGGGCGATGTGTATCGGATTGAACAGCCGGCCAATGGTCAACCGTATGAAGTGCCCATTGCGTCAGCGGCTGATCACGGCATCAACTACCTGCAGGGCATGGCGTTTGCTAACGGTGTTGTCGTACTGGTAGGTAATTTCAAAGAGACAGGGCAGCGGGGCTACGGGCTGGTCGTCAAGGGAATTTCGCAGCCGAATGGTACGTGGCGCTGGGAGCGGATCATGCAAACCGCCCCGTACCCGTCATCAGCCACCCTCTATGACCACGCATTTAATGCGGTATGCGTAACGCCACGTGGGGACTCCGTGTACGTCAACAGTGGGTCGCGGACGGACCATGGTGAGGTAGAAGATACGGGCGGACTTTACCCTGACACCCGCGAAGTGCCTTTAACCGCCACGATTTTTAAGCTGCCGATTAACCCGCCAACAACGATCCTGCTACCGAACGATCAGGCGGCCCTCGATCAGTCGGGCTACGTATTCTGTCGGGGTGTTCGCAATGAGTTTGACCTGGCCCTGGACCAGCAGGGTCGACTCTTTGGTGTTGAGAACTCCGGCGACCGCGACGATCCCGAAGAAATGAACTGGCTCCGGCCAGGGCGGCATTACGGATTTCCGTGGGAAATGGGTGGTAATCAGACGCCCCAGCAGTTTCCTGGCTATATCCCATCGCAGGATAAACTACTGCCGGCAACGTTGTCGCCTGATCAGCAGCAGAAGTTTTACAATGATCCGGCGTTTCCGCCCAAACCCGGCAACCTGGTGATCACGCAGCCCATCCGAAGCCTGGGTCCCGATGCCAGCTTTGTTCGTGATCCGGCTACCGGTCAGGTGCAGCGCGTAAACTCGATTGCTACGTTTACGTCGCACCGCTCTCCGTTAGGGTTGATCTTCGATACGGACAATGCGCTGGCCGACTTTACCGGAGATGCCTTTGTGTTAAGCTACTCGGCGGGCGGGGGTATACGGGGCGGCTATCTGTTTGCCGAGGACCCCGGCGAAGACCTGCTCCATGTCCGGCTACAATACGATCCGGCTGCCGATAACTTTACGGCGCAGACAACCAAAGTAGTTGATGGGTTTATAGCCCCAACGGACGCCGAGCGCGTGGGAAATGTCATGTATGTCATCGAGGAAGGACGGCAATGCATCTGGAAACTAACGTTTCGTCCATACGATGCTACGGCAAAAGCAGACCTGAGCCTGAGCATTCAGTCGTCGGACAGGGTGGTTGCGGTTAACCGACCTGTGTCCGTTACGGTAACGATCCGGAACGATGGTCCGTCCGAAGCCCGGAATGTTCAACTGGAAAATCGACTGCCGTCTTTTCTAGCCTACACTGGTGGTGATTTAACGAACGATGGGGGCGTGCTTAAAGCGACAGTACCCTCAATTGCGACGGGGGAGCAGGCCGGTCTGGTGTATCAGGTCACTGCCCAGCAGCCGGGTACGTTCCGGAACGCAGCACAGATCACTACTACCACTACACCCGACCCTGACTCGCAGGCCGGTAGCGGAACAGCCGACGGCGAGGACGATGCTGCGCTGTTGACCTTACGTACCCTCGACGCTGGACCGGCGGTCTATGAGTCGCCAAACCCTACCCAGCGGCCATTGCCTGTACCGGCGTCGAACCAGCCGGCTGCCGACCCGACAAAATCGGATGTGAGTATTCAGTTGGCCGCGAGTACGCTAATCCCCAGGGTAAATAATCTCGTTTCGATTACCGTCGTTGTAACAAACCGGGGTGGCCTATCGACGACTGCGATAACGGTTCAGTACACCCTGCCCAGCCAGATGGTTTTTGTCTCGGGTGGGGGCTGGACACCCACTGGCACTGTATTGACGGGGCAGTTGACCACCATTCCGGTTGGCGGAACGGCTTTTCTTACCTTTCAGGCACGCGTGACGGCTAGTGGTCGGTTACTGAATCAAGCCCAGGTCAGTGCCGCCGATCCTCTGGACCCGGACTCGACCCCGGGCAATGGCCTGGCAACCGGCGAGGACGATACGGCGCGGCTGGAGTTACGTGCTCAGTGATGAATACGGCAGCAACTCATTCGCTGCTATCAGGTGTGTCAGCCGTCAGCGCTAAAGGCGCGTAGCCAGCCCAACGCCCGACTACGCGCCATTGACTTTAGCTGATCAGGCCGTTACCACCGCTTCAGTCCCAGCAGTTTCTCGCCCAGCTCCGTCAACTGTGCCCGTTCGTAGCGGGTCTTTTCCCAGTTGCGCGGGTCGCCGGGAAACGCGTAACCTTCGGGCGCCTGGCGTTCGCGCCACGACGTAATGCGCCACTGCCGCAGGGCTTCGTTGTCTTCTTCGGCGGGCATCATCGAGATGTATTGTGCCATCCGCACTTTATCTTTCGACAGGTTGGGACGGATACCGTGCGCCAACGTACTGTTGAAGATCAGCAGGTCACCCGCTTCCATCTTTACCTTAACCAGTTCAAAGCCAGTGATGTCGGGCTTGAAATGGTCGCGATCGGCGGGCTGGGTCAGTTTCCAGGTGTCATAGGTACGGTACAGTTCCGGAATGCATTGAAAACCGCCCATGTTTTCGTCGGTCTGATCGGCCAGGGCCAACACACCCTGTACGTTCTGCGGCCTGGTTTCCGGGTCGTAGTCCCAGTGAATAAAGCCTTTGAATTCAAAGCCGGGCTGTACGGGCAGGTTGAGGTTTGCCCGGTCGATGGTCACCCAGAGCTTTTCAGTGCCCCAGATATCGACGAAGGCGTCGTACACGCGCGGGTACTGCCGGTTGTCCCACTCGTACTGGTGGTTGTATAGCTCAACCATGCCGCTGTTGGTCAGCTCCTTCATTTTCATCTCGGCCCTCGGAGGGGTGTACCAGGTGCTGGGGTCGTTGGCGTCTTTTTCCTCAAACTCCCACAGGAGGTTGGCCAGTCGCTCGGCGTTTTCTTTGGGCACGGCCTGTTTGATAATAACGTAGCCGTTGTGTTGCCAGAACTGCCAGTCTTCCTCCGACAACACGCGCAGAGGCTTTTCCGCTTTGGCGGACTGCGAGGATCGATCGTTGAGTTTGATTTTGCTGCTGGTGGCCGTTGAGGGATTTCCCGGAATGTCTTTGTGAGCATTCTCAGGAATCATGACCGGTGCCATTGTTTTTGTTGCCTCCATAACGAGTTTGTATTTACTGGTGATTTTGTTGAATCAAAGGTAGTCTGCATGAAACCACAGGTGTTATTACGGAAATAGCCAGTATTTGTACTATTTTGCTCCTGGAAGGATTTGAAGAGCTGGCAGACAGCATTTTGAAGCAAAAACAGACCGTATGAAACTAGCGCTGGAGCAAATAAGCCCGGACATCGGCAGCTCATTTCACCTGTTGCTGACGCCCCATCTGAGCGACGTTTTTCTGTGGCACTACCATCCCGAATACGAGATCGTGTATATCGAAGGAGCTAGCGGTACGCGGCACGTAGGCGATCACATTTCACGCTACGACGGCAGCGATCTGGTCTTTATTGGTCCGAACATTCCGCACCTCAATTTCGATTACGGGGTGAAAACCGACTACCGGAAAGTAGTGGTGCAGTTAAAGGAAAACTTTCTGGGGGAAGTGTTCTGGCAGGCCCCCGAGTTTACAGCTATTACGCAGTTGTTCGAGCGGGCGCGGTCCGGCGTTTCGTTTCATGGCCGGACAAAGGCCGAAGTAGGGGCGAAGTTGCACCAATTGGCGGATTTAACCCCATTCGAACGGATCATGGCCCTGCTGACTATCTTCCAGCAGTTAGCCACCAGCGACGAATGTACCCCGCTGCACGGCAAACCCGTAGCCGGTGCCTACAACCTGAAGGAACAGCAGCGGCTCAAACGTGTGCATCAGTTCGTGGCCGAGCAATACGCCCGAAAAATTGACATTCCTGAAGTGGCCGAACTCGCTAATCTAACTGAATCGGCTTTTTGCCGGTATTTCAAGCGCATGACCCGGCTGACGTTCACGCAGTTTCTGAATCAGTACCGCGTCAATCAGGCGCAGAAATTATTGCTGACCGATCATACCGTATCGGAGGCCTGTTTTGCCTGCGGCTTCGAAAGTTTGTCGTACTTCAACCGGATTTTCCGGCGCGTAACGGGCGAAAACCCGCTTCAATTCAAGAAGCGACATGGACTTTAAGGAATAAATGAATAAACAGACGTCGGTGAGCGGTATAAATGAACAGGAGGTAACTTCTATGTGCAGTTCAAACCTTCCAAAACCAAAGACACCGTGACCAGCAACCTCTCCGTGCTATTCGTCGCTCTTTTTGCCTGCCTCGTGGCCTGCCAGCCAGTAGATACATTACCAGCCGTTACCGATAGTAACCCGGCCGGAAACCTTCGGCAGGGCGCTGCTATGACCGTTCAGGTCGATGCGCAGTATAATCAATTCTTTACCCGCTATTCGGCCTGGAACGGGGGGGATGGGGTCTATTCGGTGCCGCTGCCCGACGGACGAATTTTCTGGACGTTCGGCGATAGTTTCATCGGCCGGGTTCAGCCGGATCGCAGCCGCAATGCCGCACAGAATGTCTTTGTCCGGAATGCCGTGATGGTGCAGCAGGGCGAAACATTTGATGGATTCCGGACGCTGAATCAGGGGGCTACGACAGACACTGGTGGAAAAACGTATTTTGTCCATTCACTCGAGAAAAACGGTAAGGACTGGTACTGGCCCCTCGACGCGACCGTTTATGGTGGTAAACTTCAGGTGGTATTGAGCCATATCCGGAAAACCGGTTCTGGATCGTGGGATTTTAAAAACTCCTCGGTTGATCTGGCCATTTGTTCCCCAACGACCGGCGCTATCGAAAAGCTGATTACCAACAAATACCGGGGCGAATGGGGCTACGGTGGGGCCTTGTGTGAAGCTGCCGACGGGTATACGTACCTCTATGGTGTCGACCACGGGACGTTAACGACCAACGTGGTGGTAGCCCGGGTTCCCAAAGGCGATCTGACAGCAACCTGGACGTACTGGAACGGATCGAAGTGGGGGAGCCAGCCGAATAAATACGCGATTTACAAGGATGCGTCCGATCAGTTCAGTGTATTTCGGTCGGGCGATAAGTATTACCTGTTCACACAGGAAATCATATTTGGCCGGGGGCTGTATTTGTCGGAGTCAACCAGCCCGATTGGCCCCTGGACTAACAAACGACTGTTGTACACCATTCCGGAGGAGCACGGTACCGGCAAGGTGTTTACCTACAACGCGCTGGTTCATCCGGAGCTGTCCAGGAATGGCGAACTGATGATTTCGTACTGCGTGAACGCCAATAATTTCGGTGACAATTTCGGTGTGCCCGGCAGTGCGGATCTGTACCGGCCTTATTTCATCCGGGTGTTCAACTGGAAATAACCGTCCCGCTACGAACAGCCTGCCGGTTGGCTTCCTACTGCATCTCCCGCGCCAGCCACTCGTCAACAATTACGACCGGGGTTTCCAGCCGCCAGGGTGCGTGGGTGTGTGCCCGGCCGAAACGTAGCTTCATCGGTTTGGATGTTGGAAACTCGGAAGCCAGCACGCTTAAGGGCTCAAGCAGCGGCTGGATGGCGATCTGAGCTACATCCAGCAACGTAGCAAACCGTTTCAGGCTGTCAAAAGCCGTATCATACTGCTCCTGCGTAATCCAGAGGGCTTTTATCGGTGCTTTCATGGTGCCGTTGTTAGGGAGGATAGTGCCAACGGACAACGTGAGTCAGCAGAATACCCCGGTGTATACTAAACCAAATTTAACGGGTTATGATTACGAAATGTCGTTTTTAGGATGAGTGGATAGCGGCTATAGTCCTTCTGACAGGGAATACCTGATGCCCGACTCAGCGTTAAGCCAGGGTATCGTTTACTTTTGCAGTTCATTATCGTTTATACCATTGGCCGCTACTATTCTCCTGATCGACGACGAAGACCGGCTTCGCCAACTGCTGGCAAGGCTGTTGAGCCTCGAAGGGTACACCATCCTGGAAGCAAGTGACGCCCGCAGCGGGCTGAAGGTGCTGGAGCGGGAAGACGTGCAACTCGTGATCAGTGATGTCAAACTGCCCGATAAAAATGGGATTGAGTTAACGGCCCAGATCAAACAGGCATACCCCGCCACGGAGATCATCGTCCTGACGGCGTACGGTACCATCGCCGATGGCGTAACGGCCATCAAAAACGGCGCATTCGACTACATCACGAAAGGCGACGACAACGACCGGATCATTCCGTTGGTTAGCCGGGCTGTCGAGAAGGCGGAGTTGCAGTTTCGCATCCGCCAGTTGGAACAGCAGGTGAGCAAGCGGTATGGCTTCGATAGCATTATCGGACAGTCGGCGGCCATCCGGCAGGCCATCAACCTCGCCCGGAAAGTGGCCGTAACGGATACGACCGTATTGCTGACCGGCGAAACGGGCACCGGCAAGGAAGTGTTCGCGCAGGCCATTCACTACGCCAGTCCGCGCCATAGCGGGCCGTTTGTGGCCATCAACTGCGGGGCCTTGAGCAAGGAGATTTTGGAAAGTGAACTGTTCGGACACCGGGCGGGGGCGTTTACCGGGGCCACCCGCGACCAGAAAGGGTTGTTTGCCGAAGCGAACAAAGGAACCATTTTCCTCGACGAGATCGGCGAGATGCCGCTCGATTTGCAGGCCAAACTGCTGCGGGTGCTCGAAACCCACGAGTTTCTGCGCGTAGGCGACACTAAACCGACCAAAACCGATGTGCGCGTGGTGGCGGCCACAAACCGGAATCTGGAACAGGAAGCCGGTTCAGGACACTTCCGGCTGGATTTGTATTACCGGCTGTCGGTGTTTTCGATCGAATTACCTCCACTCCGCGACCGTCCCGACGACATTCCGGCCCTTGCCGAATTTTTTGCCAGGCGGGATGCGGCCAAGATCGGCAAACGCGACGTGCGAATGACCCCTGAGTTCGTGCAGATGTTGCAGCAACATTCCTGGAAAGGCAATATCCGTGAACTGAAGAATGTCATTGAGCGAACCGTTATCCTGGCCGATGGACCAGAACTGCTGCCCGACTACCTGCCGTTCGACATCAGGGAAGGCTACGCAACGAACACCAGCGATGATTTGTCGCTGTCGGCGCTGGAACGCCAGCACATCGGGCGGGTTTTAGCCATGACCAGCAATCAGAAGGCCGAAGCCGCCCGACTGCTGGGCATTTCCCTGGCAACGCTCTACCGGAAGCTGGATGAATACGGGCTCAAAAAGTAAATCAAAACCGACGGGCTCATCCAACCGCCTTGTCGGTTTTCGGTGATGAGGTTGGTCGGCTGACTCGTTTCAACGGGAGTTCCTCGGCCGGGCGAACCACCAGCGGCACCTGCTCGGTCGTTACGTTCTGGTAATCCAGCCCATACGCTTTTTCGTCGGAGATGCTGAGCCGTTTGAGCGCGAAATAGGCGTTCATGATAAACGTATCGATGGCATCCAGATCGTTCTCGTACGAGAGGAAGCGATTGATGATGATGAACCGAAAATCACCGACAATATCGTGCCGCTGCAACGAACGATATCGGCTGAGGATGGTCACTTCGCAGCAACGTACCATTTCTTCGACCACTCGCTTGAAGAGCAGATTGATCCGGGGCTGCACCCGGAAACCAAGCTGGAACGTAATACGAACTACTTCTTCCGGTTCGAGAATATCAACGGAATATTGTGCGGTGTACGGCTCATCAACCAGATCGACGTGAATCAGCCAGTACAGGTCTGCCCGCTTGGGCTGGCGCTCGAGAATGGAATTGATGATGTGATCTTCGACCAGCAACGGATTGTCCGAAGACGTTAAAAAGACTAAATTGGTCGCGTACTTTGGTACATCCGGATCATTGCTGAGTTCCTTCAGAATAGGCAGGTGATCTTTAAGACTGACGTAGGAGGTCAACCGGCGCTTAATCCGGCTGCCCCGATACCAGACGTACATAATGGTGATGATAACCAGCCCCAGCATCAGTGTTACCCAGCCACCATTAGCAAACTTACGTAGGTTGGCCGCCAGAAACGCACTCTCAATCGTCAGGTAGAGAGCGAGCAGGCCAAACACAACGAACAGGTTTACGTGCCGTGTATAAAGGTAATAGGCCAGCAATATGGTGGTCATCAGCATGGTCAAATTCACCGACAGACCAAAGGCCGCTTCCATGTTCTTCGACTCTTTGAAATAGAGGACTACCCCGATACAGCCGGCCATGAGCAACCAGTTGAACGCTGGAATGTACACCTGCCCGCGCGCATCCGACGGAAATACAATCCGCAATTTAGGCAGCAGCGTCAGCCGGAACGCTTCCGAGACGAGCGTGAACGTACCGCTGATGAGCGCCTGACTGGCGATGATCGTGGCCAGCGTAGCAATGCCGATAGCCGGCAGCATGAACCAGTCGGGAATCAGCCCGAAAAATGAGTTAGATTCCCCCAGCGGTCGGCCCTGGTGATCCAGCAGCCAGGCAGCCTGGCCTAAGTAGCACAGAATCAGGCACAGCTTAACGTATATCCAGGAAACCTGCACGTTCCGTCGACCGACGTGCCCCATATCCGAATAGAGCGCTTCGGCCCCGGTCGAACAGAGGAAGACCCCTCCAAGCAGCCAGAATCCGTGGTCATGCTCCGAAATCATCCGATACGCGTACACCGGATTCAGCGCCCGGATAACCGAAGTATCCTTGAGCACCTGCGCGATACCAACGACGCCAATCATCGTGAACCACACCATCATGATCGGTCCGAAGGCCGTGCCCAGCCGGTCGGTTCCGATTTGCTGCACAGTAAACAAGACGACCAGAATGGCCAGTACGATCGGAACCGTAGGCAGATCGGGATACAGCGGCCGCAGACCTTCAATGGCGGAGGAAACCGAGATTGGGGGCGTAATGATACTGTCGGCAATGAGAAAGCTGCCGCCCGCAATGGCCGGAAACAAAAGCCATTTAGCATACCGCCGGATCAGGGTGTAGAGTGAAAAAATACCACCTTCACCCTTATTGTCGGCCCGTAGGGTGAGCAGCACATATTTTAGTGTAGTCTGAAATGTTAGTGTCCAGAAAATGGCAGAAGCTCCACCAAGGGCCAGAGTTTCGTCAACGACATGGTCTTCAATAATGGCCCGGTAGGTGTACAGGGGGGACGTACCAATATCGCCAAAGACGATACCTACCGCTACCAATAAGCCACCCGCAGTGAGCTTATCCAGGTTGTGATGAGATGATTCGGTTGCAGACATACGTGGCCTTAAAGGTAAACAGCATTTTGGCTTCTTTCGCAGCCGGTTTGACAAGCGGTCTTTCTCATTTTGAGAAAAAGACTCTTCTCATTTTGAGAAAAAGAATTCGGTTGAATTGGCGCTCGTGATGAGGTCTTTTTTGTAACAGGCTGTTTGTCAGTAGCAAATTTATAAAGTGGGGAAGGGGAGGTCTGTTTGGCATTCCATTGGCAACCTGGCTGATCGTACCAATTAAGAAAATGTCAAATGGGAACGCTCCTGTTGCTATTACTCTCGGCGCTGATCTGCTTCGCGTTTTTTTACGGCTGCATTGAGTGGTTCGAGAAAATCTAACCAACTACGCTCATGATCACCTTAGTTTTTATTGCTGCATTGCTCGTATTCGCGTACATGCTGTACGTACTCATCAAACCCGAAAGGTTTTAACTCACCTAACTCATGTTCACGGAATGGATGGGCGTGATTGTCATGTACGGCCTTACGGTCCTGCTGGCAATCCCGCTGGGCAAGTTTCTTGCTAAAGTTTTCAAAGGAGAACCGAATGCCTTTGATTTTATGGCTCCGCTGGAGCGACTGATTTACCGCCTGGGTGGGGTTGATCCCAACCGGGATATGAACTGGAAAGGAAACCTGGTGGCCCTGCTGACCATCAACGCCCTCTGGCTGGTGTATGCCTTCGTCCTGCTGGTCACGCAGGGAAGCCTGCCGCTGAACCCGGATGGAAACCCGTCGCAGACACCCGATCTGGCGTTTAATACGGCAATTAGCTTTCTGGTCAACTGTAACCTGCAACACTACTCCGGCGAGACCGGCGTAACGTACCTGACGCAACTGGGGGTGCTGATGTTTCTTCAGTTCGTGTCGGCAGCTACCGGGATCGCAGCGGCCGTATTGCTGTTCCGCTCGTTTATACCCAAAAGCACAGAAACGGTTGGTAATTTCTACGTGCTGTTTACCAAATCCATTACGCGGTTGTTGCTGCCGGGATCGTTGGTCGTTGCCCTTGTTTTGGCGTTCAACGGGATACCGGCCAGCTTCGACGGAAAGGACACCATCACGACCATGCAGGGCGACACCGTCGGGGTTTCGCGCGGGCCCGCGGCCGGCTTCATTGCCATCAAACACCTCGGCACCAACGGTGGGGGGTATTTTGGGGCTAACTCGGCACATCCGCTGGAGAACCCGAATTACCTGACCAACATGGTTGAGATGGTGACCCAGGTGCTGATTCCCATCGCCATGATTTTCGCGCTGGGCTTTTTCGTCAACCGCAGGCGGTTTGCCTGGGTCATCTACGGGGTTATGACGGTCGGGATGCTGGTGTTGCTGGTGCCCACACTTATCAGCGAACTGGGAGGGAATCCGGCTATTGCGCAAATGGGTATTTCCCAACCAACGGGGGCGATGGAAGGCAAAGAGGTTCGATTCGGGCCGGTCGCTTCGGCGTACTGGAGCATTGTGACGACCATCATCTCGACGGGCTCGGTTAACGCCATGCACGATAGTTCAATGGCGCTCTCGGGGGCAATGGAACTACTGGGTATGATGGTGAACGCCTTCTACGGTGGCGTCGGCGCAGGCTTACTCAACTTCTACTACTTCCTGATCATTTCCGTCTTCGTGGCTGGCTTGATGGTAGGCCGGACACCGGAATTGTTCGGCCGGAAAGTCGAGGCACGCGAGATCAAGATTGCCTCCATCGTAGCGCTGTTGAGTACGCTGCTTGTCAAAGGAGGTACAGCACTGGCTGCCTGGTTATTCATTAATTATGGTGATGCCACCTGGGCGGTGAAGCCGTCGGCCTGGCTGAACAACCCGGCTTTCCACGGTTTCTCGGAGATGCTCTACGAATTTACATCGGCTAACGCCAACAACGGTTCGGGTTTCGAAGGACTGGGCGACAACAACTTCTTCTGGAACTTCTCGACCGGTATTGTGCTGATGCTGGGGCGGTACATTCCTATTATCGGTCCGGTGGCGATTGCCGGCTTGCTGGCCCGGAAAAAGTACGTGCCGGAGTCGTCGGGAACGCTGCCGGTGGATACGCCCACGTTTGGCCTGATGATTTTCGCCGTCATCTTCATCATTACGGCTCTGTCGTTCTTCCCGGCCCTGACGCTGGGGCCACTGGCGGAATACTTTACATTGAAATAACAAAACAGCCGGCCACTCAATCGGCTGTCCTAATGATATAACCTAACATGGCAAAGCAATCATCCCCCGGCCGTACGCGGCCCGGCTTGTTCCAGCGTGACCTCGTTGGAACGGCGATTCGGGAATCATTTATAAAACTGAATCCAGCAATTCTGATCAAGAATCCGGTGATGTTCACCGTTGAAGTCGGAACGCTCATCATGCTGCTGGTTACGATTTACATCGCCCTGTCGGGCGATACGTCGCAGGGATCACTCGGGTACAACATTGCCATTACGGGCATTCTGTTCGCAACGGTCCTCTTTGCCAATTTCGCCGAGGCCATCGCCGAAGCGCGGGGGAAAGCTCAGGCTGAGTCGCTCCGCAAAACGCGGGAAGAAACCCCGGCCAGGGTGATTCGGCTGGGCGGCACTCCGCCAGTGGGACAGATGAAGCTCGATGAAATCGAGATCATTCCGTCGTCGCAACTCAAAAAAGGCGATGTATTTGTCTGCGAAAACGGCGACATCATTCCCTCCGACGGCGAGATTATCGAAGGGTTAGCTACCATCGACGAGTCGGCCATTACGGGTGAATCAGCGCCCGTTATCCGAGAAGCGGGCGGTGACCGGTCGTCGGTGACGGGTGGGACGAAGGTGTTGTCGGACAGGATTAAAGTGCTGGTGACGACCCAGCCGGGGGAGTCGTTTCTGGACAAGATGATCGCACTGGTTGAAGGCGCGAGCCGCCAGAAAACTCCCAATGAAATTGCCCTGACGATTCTGCTGGCAGGGTTTACGCTGATCTTCGTCATCGTCTGCGTGGCGCTGAAACCCTTCGCCGAGTACGCCAATACGCCGATCACCATTGCCGCGCTGATTTCCCTGTTCGTCTGTCTGATTCCGACGACCATCGGTGGGCTGTTATCGGCCATTGGTATTGCGGGTATGGATCGGGCCCTGCGGGCGAACGTCATCGCCAAATCCGGACGGGCGGTGGAAACGGCGGGCGATGTCGATACGTTGCTGCTCGATAAAACCGGTACGATCACGATTGGTAACCGAAAGGCAACCAATTTCTACCCGGCACCCGGTGTGAGTCAGGTTGACATGGTGCGGGCCAGTACGCTCAGTTCGCTGGCCGACGAAACACCAGAAGGTAAGTCGATTGTCGAACTAGCCCGTAATGGCAACTGGGGAGCCGACGTAACACGGTCGCTGTCCATCGAAGGCGCGACGCTGATCAAATTCACGGCCGAAACGCGGTCGAGTGGCATTGACATGCCGACCCGAAGCAACGTAGCGCGGGGAACCGACGGCCGTGTTAAGGACGAAGCCGTTATCAGTGACCAGACTACCGACGTAATCCGCATCCGAAAAGGAGCCGTTGACTCCATCCGGGCAATGGTGGAACGGGCGGGTAATACGTTCCCCGCCGAAACCGACAGGAAAGCGAAGGAGATTGCGGCCAACGGGGGGACGCCCCTGGTGGTTGCTGAAAACGAGGTTGTCAAGGGCGTAGTGGAATTGCAGGACATTATCAAACCCGGCATTCAGGAACGATTCCAGCGACTGCGCCGGATGGGCGTGAAAACGGTGATGGTAACGGGTGATAACCCCTTAACCGCCAAGTTTATTGCTGAAAAGGCGGGGGTTGATGACTTCATCGCCGAAGCCAAGCCGGAAGACAAAATGAACTACATCCGTCATGAGCAAACCGGCGGCAAGCTCGTAGCCATGATGGGCGACGGTACGAACGACGCCCCGGCGCTGGCGCAGGCCGATGTGGGCGTAGCGATGAACAGCGGTACGCAGGCGGCTAAGGAAGCGGGGAACATGGTCGACCTCGACAACGACCCGACCAAACTGATTGAGGTGGTTGAGATCGGTAAGCAGTTGCTCATTACGCGCGGTACGCTAACAACCTTCTCCATCGCCAACGACGTAGCGAAGTATTTCGCCATTGTCCCGGCCTTGTTCATCAGCTCGATTCCGGCGCTACAGGCGCTGAACATCATGCGGCTGAACAGCCCCGAGTCGGCCATCCTGTCGGCGGTGATCTTTAACGCGATCATCATTCCGATGCTGATTCCGCTGGCCCTGCGCGGGGTTGAATACAAACCAATTGGGGCCAGCGCGCTGCTGCGCCGGAACCTGCTGATCTACGGCGTTGGCGGCATTGTCGCTCCGTTCATCGGCATCAAAATTATTGATTTGGTAATTGGATTAATCTTTTAAATGAGTAAAAGAGTGAATGAGCGATAGTCTATCACAAAAGCTAATCCTTACAGTGAGCTTTTCTAGCGAAACCTTGAAAAAAAGCTAATACCGTTTCTTCACTCATTAACTCTTGCGCTCTTTCACTCTTTAATAACATGAAAACACACATCGGACCAGCCATTCGACTCACGATTGTCATGCTGGTATTGCTTTCTTTCATCTATCCACTCGTCGTAGCTGGTATTGCAACGTTGGCGCCCGGCGGGGGTAAAGGCGAGACCGTTACGGTAAACGGTAAAGTAGTTGGCTACAAAAACGTTGGCCAGGCGTTTACGGAAGACCGCTATTTCAACAGCCGTCCGTCGGCGGTGGATTACAATGCCGCAGGTTCGGCTGGATCGAACAAAGGGCCCAGCAATCCCGATTATCTGAAAACGGTTCAGGCGCGTATTGATACGTTTCTGGTGCATAATCCGGGCGTAACAAAAGCGCAGATTCCGGCCGAACTGGTGACGGCCTCGGGCAGTGGCCTGGACCCGGATCTATCACCAGCCGGGGCTAAAATTCAGGTTGCCCGCATTGCCAAAGTACGTGGCATCAGCGCCGATCGGTTGAATCAGCTCGTCGACGAACATACGCAAGGACCTTTGCTGGGCCTGTTTGGTCCCGCGACGGTTAATGTCTTAGCACTGAATACAGCGCTGGATGCGCTGAAATAGAGTCCGGGCCAGCCTCCTGGTCGGCCCTATCAATTAATCAACGGGCCAACCGGGAGGCTGGCCCAGACAATAGCATGAAATCAATAGGAATGACCGTGGCTCTGTCGACCTTCTATGTAGCAGCCATGGCCCAGGTTACGGATTCAACAACCACGTCAGCCCCGGCGCAGACTTCGGCCACATCAGCCAGCGGCCTGACTGTATCGGGCTACGTAGAAGCATACTATGTCCATGATTTTACGACGCCCAAAACCATTCAGGAACGGCCGGGCTTTCTGTATAACTTCAAGCGAAACCGCGAAGTGAACGTGAATCTGGCATTTCTGAAGGGGGCCTACGTAGGGGATCGGGTGCGGGCAAATCTGGCTATTCAGGCCGGTACGTATCCGCAGTATAACTATGCAGCCGAACAGGAGCTGATCAAAAACATCTTTGAGGCCAATGCCGGAGTGAAGCTGAGCCGGAACCGTGACTTGTGGTTGGATGCAGGCATCTTTTCGTCGCACATTGGCTTTGAAAGTGCGATTGGCAAAGACTGCTGGACGCTGACGCGCAGCATCGTGGCCGAAAACTCGCCCTATTACCTGGCGGGGGCGAAGCTAACGTACAATACCGGAACGCCGGACCGACCAAACGGCAAGTGGACGTTTTTGCTGGCGGTCGTCAACGGCTGGCAGCGCGTAAAACGGCTCGATGGGTACTCGGGGCCATCGCTAAGTACCCAGATTCAATACCGCCCGTCGTCTGCCGTGACCTTGAACTGGAGTACGTTCTTCGGCTCCGACCGGCCCGATTCGCTGAGCCAGCGACGGATGTACCATAATCTGTACGCCATCATTCAGCCGGGCAAAGTAGGCGTAACCCTGGGCTTCGACATTGGGGCGGACCGCAAGCCGAGGATAGAAGGGCGTCGGGTGGGCGACGGAAGTTACGTTTGGTATACACCCGTGGCCATTCTACGCTATAGCCCCGGCGACAAAGTACGGCTGGCCGGACGCGTTGAATACTACGATGACAAAAACGGGGTGATTATTCCCACCAACACCGGAACGCCTGACCGCCCCAACGGCTTCCAGACCTGGGGCTATTCGGCGAATGTCGACTACGTTATTTCGCAGCAGGCGCTGTTTCGCATTGAAGCCCGTACATTCAACAGCAAGGATGCCATCTTCCAGACAAGCAACGGATTCGGGCGGTATAACACCGCGTTGACAACGAGTTTGGCCGTAAGCTTCTAGCTTTACTTTAATACCGGTGGCTCACGCTACGTGGGCTATCGGCATTGCAATACATCGACGAATGACGACAGAAGACAACCGCGACCAGTCCGCCGAACAATTCCTCCGGCTAATTCAACAGTCGCGCCGGGGGAAATTTAAAATTTATATCGGGATGAGTGCGGGCGTGGGGAAGTCGTATCGAATGCTGCAGGAAGCGCACGCGTTGCTGCGGAGCGGTATTGAGGTGCGGATTGGGTTTATCGAAACACACAACCGGGCCGAAACGCAGGCGCTGGTGGAGGGTCTGCCGATCATTCCCCGGCGCCGGTTGTTTTATCGCGGTCGTGAACTCGAAGAGATGGACGTACAGGTCATCCTGAACGTGCACCCTGAACTGGTGATCGTAGACGAACTGGCCCATACCAACATACCCGGGTCGAAAAACGAAAAACGCTGGCAGGATGTCATCGAGATTCTGGACGCAGGCATCAACGTAATCAGCGCCGTCAACATTCAGCACATCGAGAGCCTCTACGACGAAGTGCATGCCATAACGGGCGTCGACGTAACGGAACGCGTGCCGGACAAGGTGCTGCACATGGCCGACGAGGTCGTTAACATTGACCTGCCCGCCGATGAGCTGATCACCCGGTTAAAGGAGGGCAAGATTTACGACAAAGCGAAGGTCGAGACGGCGCTGCGTAATTTTTTTCAGCCGGAGAAGATTCTACAGCTTCGCGAACTGGCACTGAAGGAAGTGGCCGGGCAGGTGGAGCGGAAAATCGAAACGACGCTGTCGCCGGGTGTGCAGAGCCGCCCCGAGCGATTTCTGGCCTGCATCAGCACCAACCACCAGACCGCCCGGATGATCATTCGCAAAACGGCTCGTCTGGCGTCGTTTTACCAGTCGCGGTGGTTTGTGCTCTACGTGCAGACGCCCGCCGAAGGCCCCGACCGAATCAAACTGGATGTGCAGCGGCACCTGATCAACAACCTGAAGCTGGCCACGGAACTGGGAGCGGAGGTGATCCAGGTGAAAGGAGCCAACATTCCCCGCTGCATTGTTGAAACGGCCGAGGAACGAAAAATAACAACCATCTGCATTGGCAAACCACATATAAATTTGATCCGGATTATTTTACGGACAAACCTGTTCAACGAGATGCTCAATAAATTGTCGCAATCCGATACGGACCTGATTATATTGTCTTAATAGGAGAAAGGGGAGGAAGGAGAAGAAAGGGAGGAAAGGAATAAACACATGAAGTAGCGGTTTTCTCCTTTCTCCCTTTTCTCCCTCCTCCCTTTCTCCCCCTCCATCATGACTCTAAAAGCCAAAATATCCCTGGGACTGACCTTTATGTTCGCCATCATTCTGGCGCTGGGGGGATTAGGAGCGTACTACCTGAATCAGCTTTCCAACGACGCCCAGGCGATTCTGAAGGATAACTACATTTCGCTGGAATACACCAGCGACATGCAGAAGGCGCTCATGAACCTGGCTGTCGATCCTGATGCAAAAGCTGTTTTTGAGCAGAACCTTCGTCTTCAGGAACGTAATGTGACGGAGGTCGGTGAGCAGAGCCTTACGGATGCGCTTCGGCGGGACTTTAACCGGGTAAAGGCCGGTGCCCGCGACTCGCTGACCATCAATCGGCTGCGTAATTCCCTTTTGCTGCTTGACGACGTAAACCGCCAGGCCATGGTTCGGAAGAACCGAACCGCCGAGCAGACCGCCAATGATGCGCTGGTCTGGCTGGCGTTTATCGGGACGCTGTGTTTCCTGGTGGTTTTCTCGTTCATTATCAATTTTCCGGGTTATATCGCCAATCCGCTGCGGGAGCTAACGCGTGGTATTAAACAGGTTGCCAGCCGGAATTTTGAAGAACGACTCCATTTTCAGTCCAGCGACGAGTTTGGCGAACTGGCCCGGTCGTTCAATTCGATGGCTCAGAAACTCGATGAGTATGAGCACAGCAGCCTGGCGCGGGTGCTGTTCGAAAAGAAACGCATCGATACCCTCATTCAGATCATGTCCGACGGCATCATCGGGCTGGACGAAAAACGGCGGATTCTGTTCGCCAATCCCGTGGCCTGTCGGCTGCTGGGGCTGACCGAAGCGCAACTGGTTGGTAAATACGCCCCCGATGTAGCTTCCGTCAATGACCTGATGCGGACGCTGATTCAGGAACTGATGACCGATGAGCCCATGAGCCGTGAAGGTCGGCTGCTCAAGATTTATGACGTAGACACCGACGGCAAAGGGAAGGAAAGTTACTTCAATAAGCAGATTCACGTAGTGGAAGTGACCCGTACGGGCGAAGAGCAGGCGCAGCAGGCCGGCTACGTGATCGTGCTGAAGAACATTACGCCCTACCAGGAGCGCGACCTGGCCAAGACCAACTTCATCGCTACCGTGTCGCATGAGCTGAAAACGCCCATTTCCGGTATCAAAATGAGCCTGAAACTGCTCGAAGACCAGCGCATCGGTCTGTTGAACGATGAACAAAAACAACTGCTGGACCACGTCCGCAACGATTCCGATCGGCTGCTCAACATTACGGGAGAACTGCTCAATATGGCTCAGGTAGAGTCGGGACAGATTCAATTGCAGATCGCTAACGTAGCGCCCGGTGCTATCATCGACGTAGCCATGAACGCGCTACGTACCCAGGTTGAGCAGAAACACATTCGGTTCAACGTAAACATGGCACCCAATCTGCCGCCGGTTCAGGCCGACCCCGACAAAGCCTCGTGGGTACTGGTCAACTTTCTGTCGAATGCCGTACGGCACAGTCCCGAAGATAACCGTATCGATATTCAGGTCAGGCCCGTGCAGGGGTTCGTTGAATTTCTTGTGCGCGATTATGGGGCGGGTATTCGCCCCGAACACCGCGACCGGGTGTTTGACCGCTACTTTCGCGCCCCCGGCAACAACGGTCAGGTAAGCGGTACGGGGCTGGGGCTGGCCATCTCTAAGGAATTCATTACGGCCATGCAGGGAGAGATTGGCCTGAAACCCGACGTAACGGATGGGGCTGCCTTTTACTTCCGGTTGCCGGCCGCCTGAACATAACGCCAACGAGTCGTTTCCTCAACTTCACGAAAATGTAATCTACCACCCCGGCGGGTGCTGGCACGGCAAGTGTAGAATAAAATTCTATATTTTATGTAGAATAAATGGGACAATGCGTCGGTGGTTATTCTGTTAACTACCACATAATCAACATATGGCATAGCTTTTGACCAGTCAGGCACGTAATTGATCATCAGCAAACCCGACTCACTATGCATCCTCAGGACAACCAGGACCAACAACCGCCCATCACCATTCCGGTGATTGAAGAGCAGGTACGAATTGACAGGGAAGTAGTGGAAACAGGTCGGATACGACTCTCCAAGCTCGTTCGGGAAGAAGAGGAAACGGTAGACGTACCGACAACGCAGGAGGAGGTGAACGTGCAGCGAGTGACGATCAATCAATACGTTGATGTTCCTCCACCGCCGATCCGGTATGAAGGTGACACGATGATCATTCCCATTCTCCGGGAGGTTGTGGTGGTCGAAAAACGACTGGTACTGGTCGAGGAGGTACACGTTACGAAGCGACGAACCGAAACGCATAAACCCCAGCAGGTGACCCTCCGCCGGGAGGAAGTTGTCGTGCAGCGGGATTCCCCCACTGATGCCGACGCGCATCAGCTTTGAATCAATCAGCTTATTACTAACACTTAATTCAAAACCCCTAGTACAATGGCACAGACTGTGATTGGAATTTTCGACAGCGCAACAGACGCGCAGGATGCCGTAGATCGGCTGGTGGACAACGGATTTACGCGCGACTCAATTGACATCATGGACCAGAGCAGCCAGAATACCACTGGTTATTCGCAGGGAACCACCGGCTACTCAAGCGAGACGGGTTATTCGGGCAGCGCGACCAACGACACGATTAGCCTGGGAGCAACCCGCGACATCGACGTTGATCGGGATCGCGACCGGGACCGTGACGACAACGGCGGTGGCATCGGTGGATTTTTCCGGTCACTGTTTGGGGGCGATGACGACGATGAGTACACGACCAGCCGTCGGTACACGGACGTTGCCAACCGGGGAACCGTTGTTTCGGTGTACACCCAAACGTCGGACGAAGCCGAGCAGGCAGCCGATATTCTTGATGACGCGGGTGCTGTTGACGTTAATGAGCGGGCCTCGCAATACGGCGGCATGACCGGCAATACGAACGCCGGTATGGCATCGGGTGCGTACACGACCTCCGATATAGATACGACGTCTGATGCTTACAGGACGGATCGTGACCGCCCGGTATCGACCGACGATGACACGACGATGAAGGTTATGGAAGAAAACCTGAACATCGGCAAGCGGGAAGTGCAGACGGGCGGTGTCCGGTTGCGGAGCCGTATCGTAGAGCGTCCGGTTGAGGAAATTGTCCGGCTGCGTCAGGAGCACGTACGGGTTGTTCGGACACCGGTTGACCGTCCTGCCACGGATGCCGACTTCAATACCTTCCGCGAAGGGGATATCGAAGTAACTGAGCGCTCAGAAGTGCCCGTAGTCGGCAAAGAGGCCCGTGTAGTGGAAGAGGTTTCGCTGGGCAAGGATGTTGACGAACGGGAAGAAACCGTGCGCGATACGGTTCGCAAAACGGAGGTTGACGTTGAGAACATCAACTCGACCGACATGAACCGCGGCATGGGTACAACAGGTCGTACAACTACTGACCTGGACGACGACCTGAACACGACGACGAACCGGTAGATCGGTAGTCGGGTAGATAAGCGGCAGCGCGATGATCTGGTCATCGCGCTGCTTTTTTTATCAATTGGCCAATCAGACGGGGCGGCATTTACTACACGGCATGTCAACGACAGGTATCTTTGGCTACTTTCGCCATTTGAAGGGTAGCTTGCTGTTCCCTTCGCTGGTCACATGCTCATTCCGCAACATCGCTCCATTGAATTCATTGTTCTGGTTCTGGCGTTTTTCGTTATCCTTTGGTTCGAACGCCGTAACCGCCCGTTTTCTCTTACCGACACCTCTCTATATTACCGGGTAAACGACTTTCTGCTGCGGACAGCCTATCGACCGGTCCGCGCTTACGGTTACCTGGCCGGTTATACGCTGAGCGTCCTGTTGCTGCTGTCGGTGGTGGCCTGGCCGCATCCCATCGCCAGCGCTGAATTCAGTCACCAACTGGCCGCTGATACGTTTGCCCACGGCCGCCTGACGAACCCGTCGCATCCGCTCTGGACATTTTTTGAAACGCACCAGATCATTTCGCAGCCGTTCTACGCGTCCAGCCTACCCCCGGCGCAGGGCATGATTATGGCTTTTGGGCAGGTCGTGTTTGGCTCATCCGTAGTGGGCGTCTGGCTGACCTACGTGCTGGCGGTACTGGCCGTGTACTGGTTACTGACGCTCTGTCTGCCTCCCGTTCAGGCCTTGCTGGGGGGCTGGCTGGTCGCGTCTCACTCGACGTTTGTGCTTAGCTGGGGACTGGCCTTCTGGGACGGGGGCGTACCGATGCTGGGGGGAGCCCTACTGCTGGGGGGCGCCATTGCCCTGCAGCAGCAGTCGCGGGGCCGATACGTGCTGCTGATGGCCGTTGGTGTACTGGCTCTCTGGACCAGCCAGCCGTACGAAGGCGTGGTTTTCTCGGTGATTCCGCTGGTCATGCTGCTCTACGTAGCCCAGCAAACATTGTATTGGCAGGGGTTCCGGCCGATGCTGCGGTGGATGCTTGGTTTGCTGGGGCTGTTTCTAGCTATTGCCGCTTTGCCGGCGTATGACTACCAAACGACGGGTAATCCGACCAAGATGCCCTATGCCTATTACAACGCCCGGTATGAACAGGCCCGGCCTACGCTGCTTCAGAAACCCCGTCGGGAGCCGGTCTATAACCGACCCGAAATGAAAAAGGTACACAAACGGGAGAGCGCACAGTTTTTTTACCGGCATTCGATTGAAGGCTTCTTTATTGGAGCCGTCCTGAAAATAAACCTGTTCGAAACATTCTACCTGGGCGTGCTTTTCCTGCTTCCGTTTTTACTGTTTCTAACGGGCTCCCGGTCGCTTTCGGATCGATTATGCTACTGGAGCATACTGCTTCTGTTCGGGGCTAATCTGCTTCGATCATCCGAACAGCCGCAGCACCTGGCGGCTGCTACCGGCCCGCTGGCAGTGGCCGTTGGGCAGGGGCTGCTGATTCTCTGGCAAACCTACGGCCACCCGCTCTGGGATTACCCGTTCTGGCAGCGCCCCGCTTTTCATGGCTGGCAACTCTGGAGCCGCCGACTGGTGCTGGCTATACTGCTGGCGTCGGTGCCGGTGTTGTTGATCGAAACGGGGCGGCAGGCGTTCAGTCAACCGCGACAGGCCATTCGGCAGCGGCTCGCCCACGAAACCCAACTGGCCGATGCGGGTGGCCGACACATCGTGCTGGTCAAATACGGGCCGAATCATCCGGTCGCCAGCGAATGGGTATTCAACCAGGCGCTGATCGATTCGCAGCCTGTTATCTGGGCCGTCGATAAAGGGGCCATTCAGAACCAGGCGCTGCTCCGCTATTACCCCGACCGGACGGTGTGGCAGCTTCGGCCCGAAGATGATCCCAGTCGCCTGTTTAAACTCAGCGCGTCGGCCAATCAGGCTGCTCGTCGGTAAAGCATCTAACTTATTACGCCATTGGCGTGCTTTCATCCCCCCACCCGTCGGGGGAATAACCTGACTGTGTTAAACACTTCCGGCCATCAGGGGGTTGTACCCCTGACAACTCAATTGATAGCGCCCTATGTGGCAGGAACAGGACAACCAGCTCACCCGAAGTTTTATGTTTTCCGATTTTAATGAGGCTTTTGGGTTCATTTGCCGCGTGGCCCTCATTGCGGAGAAACTGGATCACCACCCGTGGTGGTCCAATGTGTATAACCAGGTTACCATCCGGCTCTCAACCCACGACGCCGGCAATGTAGTGACCGAAAAAGACCGGGAGCTGGCCGCGGCCATTGATAAGTTAGTATAACAGATTCAGTTTCAGTAACTATTTAACGATTATTCAACTATGTTCAACGTAATGATTGACTCCGTCGCCTGCAATGGTAAGGTGGGCCGGCGTTGGTTCATGCAGGTGCTGGGCGTTACGTCGGCGGCTACGGGCCTGACCGCCTGCAGCAACCTGCTCGATGACGAAAATCCCTACGTAGGTGGGGTGCAACTGGGCCGCGACGACGTGGGGGTTCTGAATTATGCGTACGCCCTCGAACAACTGGAAGCAGCCTTCTATACCCAGATGCTGACTACCCCTTATGCGGGCATTACGCCGGAAGAAACGCAACTGCTCACTGACATCCGGGATCATGAAATTATTCACCGGGAGTTTCTGCGGACGGCTTTGGGGGGCGATGCGATCGAAAGCCTGGAACTGAACTTCGGCTCGCTGAATTTCGCCGACCGTGCTGCTATTCTGGCGGCTGCCCGGCAGTTCGAAAATACCGGCGTAGCGGCTTACAACGGTGCCGGTAAGCTGTTGAAAAACCCGGATTTCCTGACGCTGGCCGGTAAAATCGTGTCTGTGGAAGCGCGTCATGCAGCCCTCATTGCTGATTTATTGCAGCCCCGGACGGCCTATTTCGCGTCCGACGAAGTAGTGGCCTTCAACGGGCTCGAGAACGTACAGACACCCGAGCAGGTGCTGTCGGCAGTTCGGCCATACACGGGTACGGTTGTCAACGGCGATCTCTTACCTACTACGTAAGTATTCGGTTTACTGTTTTCGGTATACGGTGGGAAGGTTCTGCCTTTCGTACCCTGCTCATCTCCGAAAACCAAAAACTGTAAACCATCAAAAATCTGGAAACCATGAATCTGAACGCAATTCTCTCCGATATTGAAACTGTTGATCCGGAAGCATACGAGCGGCTGAACCATGCCGCTGGCCGGACCTCGCGCCGAAACCTGTTCCGGCTTGGAACCAAAGCGGCTGCTGTGGCTGTACCCCTGGCGTTTGGGGCTAGCCTCAAAACGGCCTATGGACAAACCAGCAACGCGGCTGCCATTCTGGAAATTCTGAACTTTGCCCTCACCCTCGAATACCTCGAGGATTCGTTTTACAAAGCTGCGCTGGCGGCTCCCGGGCTGATTCCGGCCGGCGACCGGGCCGTTTTCCAGCAGATCAGCACGCATGAGGAACGGCACGTTGGTTTCATCGAAAACGCAATCCGGACGGCGGGTGGCACAACCGTAACACGCCCCCGGCTGGACCCAACGGCCAAAGGCGCTTATCCGAACGTACTGTCTAACTACCAGACGTTTCTGACCGTAGCGCAGGCATTGGAAGATACGGGCGTTCGGGCCTACAAAGGGCAGGCGGCTAACCTCATCAGCAACGACGACGTACTGCAGGCGGCTCTGCAAATTCACTCGGTGGAGGCCCGTCACGCGGCTGAAGTACGCCGGATTCGTGGGCAGAAACCCTGGGCTACGTCGACGGATAATCCGGCTGCCATTGCGGCCGTGTACGAGGGTGAAGGCAACGTAACCCAGGGCGGGGTGAACGTGAGCAGCCTTCAGGTGTCTGGTATTACACTGGGTGCTTCAGCCGCCGGCGATGCCTTCGATGAACCCCTGACGCGGGCGCAGGTGCTGGCTATCGCTACGCCGTTTATCGGGGCGTAGAGGGTAGGGAAAGGGTTTCGGTTTACATTTTCAGATGTCGGTGTATAGGGCAAGGCTCACAACCGTATACCGAAAACTGTAAACCGAAACCCGGCCACCGTAACCTGTAAACCCGTAAACTTGCCGTATGAAATTATTCCTCGTCCCGACGCCCATCGGGAATCTCGACGATATTACGCTCCGGGCTATTAACGTACTTCGGCAGGCAGATGCCATTCTGGCCGAAGATACCCGCACCTCGGGCATACTTCTACGGCACCTGAATATTAGTAAACCGCTGCACAGTTACCATATCTTCAACGAACACCAGACGGTGCAGCGGCTGGTCGATCAACTCAAAAGCGGCAAAACCCTTGCGCTGGTATCTGATGCCGGAACCCCCGGTATTTCGGACCCCGGCTTCCTGCTGGTACGTGAATGCATCCGGCACGACATCCCCGTCGAATGCCTGCCCGGCCCAACGGCGTTCGTACCGGCCTTAATCAACTCCGGTCTTCCGGCCGATCGCTTCACGTTTGAGGGATTTCTGCCACACAAGAAGGGGCGGCAAACCCGGCTGACCGAACTCGCAAACGAAGAGCGGACCATGATTCTCTATGAATCGCCCCACCGTCTGCTCAAAACGCTGCAACAACTGGCCGAATTTCTCAGTCCCGACCGCCCGGCCAGCGTTTCCCGCGAACTGACCAAGCTTTTTGAGGAAAACGTACGCGGGCCATTGTCCGAACTTATTGCTTATTTTGCAGAAAAAACGCCAAAAGGTGAATTGGTTATCTGTGTTCAGGGGAAAGAGCCCGAAAAGGGGAAGGGCCGCAAGGATCGGGGTGGAAAATCAGACGACGAAGACGAGTAAACAACAGTTGGTCGGACGGTTTCTAGTCGTGCTGGGGCTGACCATTGGTTTAGTGACTACCCGCCCCCCGGTATCCCTGGCTCAAACGTACCCTCAGATAAGTCTGCTCACATTTGGCCCGGGGGAAGAGTTATACTCGTCATTTGGGCATACCGCCATCCGGGTGTATGACCCCATGCGTGGGCTCGACATGACCTACGGCTGGGGGGGATTCCGCTTTTCCGAGAACAACTTCTACGTGAAGTTTCTGCGCGGAACCCTGCCGTATTACATCGACGCTTACGAGATGAATTTGATGGTGTATGCGTATCAAAGCGAAAACCGCACCATCCGGGAGCAAATCCTGAACCTGTCGCCCAGGCAGACGCAACAGCTGCTCCAGGTGCTGGAAACAAACATGCGGCCCGAGAACCGTACGTACCAGTATAAATTCTTCTACGACAACTGTGCTACCCGTCCGCGCGATGTCATTTCGCAGGCCTGTGGCGACAGCCTCACTATCCCGTCCAGGTCGGTCAGTACTGGTAAATCATACCGGGACTGGATGAACGATTACCTGGGCGAACAACCCTGGGCCCAACTGGGTATGAATCTGGCCATCGGTCGCCCCGCCGATGTGATAACGACCGGCTGGCAGGCTATGTATCTGCCCAACAACGTACATGATCAGTTTGCGCACGCGACCATCCGCCAGGCTGATGGCCGCGTGGCACCGGCTGTTGCACAGGATCGGGTTGTGTTCCAGGCCGCCAGAACGTTCAAAAAAGAACTGCCGTTTTTCTTCGATCCGAATGTCGTGTTTGCCCTGCTCACCATTGCCGTGAGCGTATTCAGCATCCGGCGGTACCGCGACGGTAAGGTCGACCGCTGGCTTGACCGGCTGCTGTTCGGTGTTTCGGGCTTCCTGGGCTGGTTTCTGTTCCTGCTATGGGTCGGCACCGACCACGGCGTAACGGCCTGGAACCCCACACTACTCTGGCTGATGCCCCTCCACCTGCCCCTGATCTACTGGGCAACCGGCCCGACATCAACAACCGCTCGGCGTCGGACGTACTTCCTGGTCACGGCCGTGCTGATTCTGGTCGGGCTGATTTTATCGAACGTGCCGGGTGGGGCCGATACGCTGTTCGGGCTGATGCTGCTGATCCGGTGCCTGCTTAACGCTCAGGTGGTTGGTAGCCCAAAACGAGCCATAGAACGAGTGGCGTAAGGTAGCAGGAGCATATGTTACAGAATAAAGTAGACCCCATTTGTCCAACAACTTACTCACTTTACGGTTGTAATGGCTAAACAACCTAATTGAGTAGCATTAAATGGAAGAATATGGGCCCATCATTTTTATTGATGATGATGAAGACGACCATCTACTGTTAAAACCGATCTGGCAAAGCGTAGCCCCGAACAACCCACTCCTGGTGTTCACCAACGGCGAACAGGCGCTCGAGTATCTGCGGAACTCCGACCAGCGTCCATTCCTGATCATTTCGGAGGTTAGCCTTCAGATGATGGATGGGCTGGAACTACGCCGACACATTGAGGAAGATCGCATTCTGCGTAGGAGAGCCATACCGTTTATATTCTTTACCCACCCCGTTCATCGAAAGATGGTCGAGGAGGCATACGAACTGACTATCCAGGGCTTCTTCGAAAAACGGCAGAATATGGAGCAGATGCGCCAGCAGCTGCAGGCGATCGTGAACTACTGGCAGGAGTGTCTCCATCCGAACCGGTTTCCTGAGGACGAATAAGGTCGATTGTCAGCAAGCTTGGCCCTTCATGGATGAAGCCGGTGGTTCCGTTGTTTGTTTTCAGCCGGTCATAAGTAGAAACACGACAGCATTGTCATTTATGGGCAGTACCTTACCTGACTACGCCCGTGAAAAAAACGCTGTATGTCTGTTTGCTGATCGTCTGTCTGCCTATACGGACGCTACTGGCCCAGCCTGTCGAACGGCTTGTTAAACTGATCATCACCCCTGATCATACCGACTGGACGTACCGGATTGGCGAACCGGTCCGCTTTACTATTCAGGCGTATCAGAACAGCGTTCCGCTCAAGGGAGCCCGATTGCGGTATGAAATTGGGCCGGAAAAAATGACCCCTACCAAAACTGAAACCATTACGCTCAAAGACACGCCCATTACGGTCGATGCCGGAACCATGCGAACCGCCGGCTTCCTGCGCTGCGTGGCTATGGTGGAAGTAGACGGCAAAGAATACCGGAATCTGACAACGGCGGCCTTTGAGCCGGAGAAAATACAACCGACCGTAGCCAACCCGTCCGATTTCAAGGCGTTCTGGGATAAGGCTAAGGAGGATCTGGCCAAGCTGCCCATCGACGCCCGCATGACGCTGCTGCCCGAGCGCTGTACGGAAAGTACGAATGTGTACCACCTCAGCCTTCAGAATATCGACAATTCTCGGTTTTACGGGATTCTGTGCGTACCTAAGAAGGAAGGAAAATACCCAGCCATTCTGCGGGTGCCCGGAGCAGGTGTGCGACCCTATGGGGGCATGATCGCCGAGGCTGACAAAGGCTTCATTACGCTCGAAGTGGGTATCCACGGCGTACCGGTCATCATGGACCCGGGTGTGTACCTCGACCTGAGCCGGGGACCGTTGCGGAACTACCAGCAGGCTAATCTCGACGACCGTGACCGGTATTACTACAAGCGGGTGTACCTCGGCTGTGTCCGGGCGGTGGATTACCTGGCCAGTATGCCGCAGTTCGATGGGCAGAACCTCGCCGTAACGGGTGGGAGCCAGGGGGGCGCTTTATCGATCATCACGGCCGCGCTCGATCCGCGCATCAAATGGCTGGGTGCTTACTATCCGGCCCTATGCGACGTAACGGGCTATTTGAACAACCGCGCCGGTGGCTGGCCGCACCTGTTTACCGGTAATAACCTTGATGTGAACAACAAACCGGACAAAATCAGGACAACGGGCTACTACGATGTTGTTAACTTCGCCCGGCTGGTGAACGTACCGGGCTTCTACTCGTGGGGATTTAACGATGAAACCTGTCCGCCTACGTCTATGTATGCTGCCTACAATGTCATTCCGGGAAAGAAAACACTCGAGCTCTTCCGGGACACCGGCCACTGGACGTATCCCGAGCAGACCGAAAAGCTGATGACCTGGCTGATGGCCCAGTTGAAAGGAGGGCGATAGAACAAGCGCCCCGTTCCGATGTTATTGCTATATGCTGATTTTTGTTTATACCCGCCTAAACGACGCGACCCGCGCTGAAATTCGGCAGCAGGTGTCAGACTTTGCCGATGTACGTTTCCGCTCCGAATTGCCCGAAAATGAACTGCAGGCTGCGTTTGAGCAGGCTGAGGTCGTGATGGGCAATGTCCCACCGGCCTGGTTGGCCAGGCCACCCCAAACCTTGCAGTTCTGGCAGCTCGATTCGGCTGGTTTTGATGGGTATCAGAACCTCAGGTTGTCGGTTCCGGTGGCCAATATGGGTGATTTCTTTGCCTGGCCCTGCGCCGAAACCATTGTCGCCGGTATTATCGGTCTCTACCGCCATATCCACGAACTGGCCGTACTGCAGTACCAGCGAAACTGGGTAGGCGTACCCATCCGCTACAAGCTGGGGTTATTACGTCAGAAACGGGTCGTCATTCTGGGTACGGGCGCAATCGGGCAGGCTGTTCGCAAAATGCTGACCGGCTTCGACTGCACCGTGAAAATGCTGGCCCGCACCGATCCCCAGGCGGATCTGCATTCGGTTGATGAACTGAAGGCTATTCTGCCCCGGACCGACCTTGTTATTAATACCCTGCCCGGAACAGCCAAAGGATTCTTCTCGGCCGAACTGATTCAGGCCATGCCCGCCGATGGCGTCTACGCTAACATTGGCCGGGGCAGTACTACCGACGAGTCTGCTTTGATTGAAGCCCTGCAACAGGGTCGACTGGGCGGGGCCGTGCTGGACGTAACGGCCACGGAACCCCTGCTGACCGATAGTCCGCTCTGGACGATGCCGAACGTTATTCTGACGCAGCATACCGGAGGTGGGCAGAAAGCCGAGGATGAAGGCAAGGCGGCCCAGTTCCTGTGCAACCTCCAGCGGTTTCGGAATGGAGACCCGCTGGAGAACCAGATTGATCTGTCGAAAGGTTACTAAGTACGGGTAGCGATTCATCAGTAGCCTACGTGTATTCTGGGTTTATGTTACAGTTGTATTATGGTATGTTTCAGGAAAAACTGCCCATAATGCACGATTATCGCTATTTTTTTGTATCTTTAAGGAGTCATAGGGCTTGAAGACCCATGACTGATCCCGCCTTTTTGTCAACTGTAATAGTTCCGTAATAGTACATGATGAACGAAGAACAGCAGGAGCCGATCGAAGACGGTCTGTCGCAATCCGACGATGCCGGTACAGATCAACCCGTTATAACCAACACCACTAATGAAGTCCTGCATGACCAGACTGTCGTGTCGGGCCTATATGAAAACTACTTTCTTGATTACGCGTCGTACGTTATTCTTGAGCGGGCCGTCCCTGCTGTTGAAGATGGTCTGAAGCCGGTGCAGCGCCGGATTCTGCACGCCATGAAGGAGATGGACGATGGCCGCTTTAACAAGGTGGCTAACGTGATTGGGCAGACGATGCAGTACCACCCGCACGGCGACGCATCCATTGGCGAGGCCCTGGTTAACATCGGCCAGAAAGAACTGCTTTTCGACACACAGGGTAGCTGGGGCGACGTTCGTACGGGCGATGGGGCCGCGGCTCCACGCTACATTGAAGTCCGGCTGTCGAAATTCGCGCACGATACGCTGTTTAACGACAAAACCACCGAGTGGCAGTTGTCGTACGATGGTCGTAAGCGTGAGCCGGTAACCCTACCGGTCAAATTTCCGCTGCTGCTGGCGCAGGGCGTAGAAGGGATCGCAGTTGGGTTATCGACCAAAATCCTGCCCCACAACTTTAACGAACTCATCGAGGCTTCCATTCAGATTCTGAAGGACAAGTCCGTTCAGCTATATCCTGATTTCCAGACGGGCGGCCTGATTGACGTAACGAATTATAACGACGGCCACCGGGGCGGTAAAGTCCGTGTTCGGGCGCGCATTGAAGAGGTGGATAAGAAGACCCTGGCCATTCGCGATGTACCGTTTGGCGTGACGACCTCGCAGTTGATGGAGTCGATTGTGAAGGCATCCGAGCTGGGTAAAATCCGCATTAAATCACCCGCCAAGAACATACCGGCCGTGGTCGACAATACGGCCAGAGACGTTGAAATTCTGGTGCACCTGCAGCCGGGCGTTTCACCGGACGTATCTATCGACGCCCTTTACGCCTTCACCGACTGCGAAGTATCAATTTCGCCTAATGCCTGCGTCATTATCGGCGACAAGCCCCATTTTGTCAGCGTTACGGATATTCTGCGCGTCAACACGCATCAAACGGTACAGTTGTTGCAACGCGAACTGGAAATTCGGCGTATTGAACTTATGGAGCGGTTGCTGTACAGTTCGCTGGAAAAGATTTTCATCGAGAACCGGATTTACCGGAAGATCGAAGAATGCGAAACCTTCGAAGCCGTATTGCAAACGATCGATAAGGCGCTGAAGCCATTCAAGAAGCAGTTCTACCGCGAGATTAAGGAAGATGACCTGATTCGGCTTACTGAAATCAAGATCAAACGAATTTCGAAGTACGACGGCTTCAAGGCGGAGGAGTTGATGCGTAAACTGGAGCAGGAACTGGCCGAAACCGAAGATAACCTGGCAAACATTACCCGCTACGCAATTGGGTATTTCCGCGAGTTGCAGAAAAAATACGGTAAGGGCCGGGAGCGCAAAACGGAGATTCGGGCGTTTAATACCATCGCTGCGAGTGTGGTGGCCGCTGCCAACCAGAAGCTGTACGTCGACCGGGAAAGCGGTTTCATTGGATACGGACTGAAGAAAGACGAATACGTCAGCGACTGTTCGGATATCGACGATGTCATTGTGTTTCGGCGCGATGGCAAGTGCATGGTGACGAAAGTTCAGGAGAAGGTTTTCGTGGGTAAGGATATTCTGTACGTATCGGTCTTTAAGAAAAATGACGAACGGAAAATCTACAACCTGGTCTATCTGGATGCCAAGTCGGGGATCTCGATGATCAAACGGTTTCCCGTTACGGGGGTGACCCGCGACCGTGAATACGATCTGACAATGGGTAACCCCAAGTCGAAAGTGTTGTATTTCAGCGCAAACGACAACGGTGAAGCGGAAGTCATTACCGTAAACCTGACGGCCCAGAGTTCGGCCAAGGTAAAACAGTTCGATTTTGACTTTGCTACGGTCGGCATTAAAAATCGCTCGGCGCAGGGAAATATCCTGACGAAATACCCCGTCCGGAAGATTACGCAGAAAACGGCGGGCACATCGACCCTCGGCGGGGTAGACATCTGGTACGACGATCACCTCGGTCGACTGAACCGCGACGAACGGGGCCGTTTGCTGGGTAATTTTGAGGCAAAGGATAGTATTCTGGTTGTTTATAACGATGGCGAGTACGAACTGACGAGTTTTGATCTGACCAACCGATATGAGCCGGGCGACATTGCCATCCTGATGAAGTTTGATCCGGAAACGGTGCTGTCGGCGATCTACTACGAAGCCAACCAGAAATCGTGGTACGTCAAGCGGTTCAAGATCGAGACGACATCGCTGGATAAGAAGTTTAGCTTTATCGGCGACACCAAAGGGTCGCGGCTGCTGGCCGTAACGCCCGACCGGTATCCGCGGATTGAGATCGTACACCAGGTGAAGGAACGGGGACCGATCGAGAAAATGGTGCTGGAGCCGGAAGGCTTTATTGAGGTGCGGGGCTGGAAAGCGCTGGGCAACAAGCTGCCGTTTGCTAAGGTGAAAGATGTTAAACTGCTGGCCCCTAAGCCAGTGCCGTTAACGAATGCTGACGGTAAATCCGGCCATGCCAACGGTACACCGCTCGAAACGGTCTTACCGGAAGAGGGGGCCGATACTGACGAACCGATAGAAAAGGAGCCGGTACAGTTAGGCTTATTTTCGTAACTTTCGTACCATTAATGAACCCGACGTTGTATACCACCGACTACAGCGGAGATAAACACCACGAGGTTGCGTGGGTGCGTGTGGTGAAGCGACTGGTCAAGGGCGGTATCGTTCTTGGCTTCGTTGGTATCACGACCGTACTGATCTGCAATTGGTGGGTGGTCTACAATACGCGGGATCAAATCTATTTCAACATCGATCAATTGCCATCCAACGACGTTGGTCTGGTTCTGGGTACCAGTAAGTTCGTGCGGAGCGGGAAGGAAAATCTATTTTTTCGGTACCGGATGGAAGCTACCGCCCGACTGTACAAGGAGGGCAAGGTGAAATACCTGATACTTAGCGGTAACAACGACTCCGAGTATTACAACGAACCCGTGGACATGAAGCGGGCGCTGCTGAAACTGGGCGTTCCTGAAACCGTTATGCTGCTGGACTACGCGGGCTACCGCACATTTGATTCAGTGGTCCGCTGCCGGGACGTATTTAACCAGCACAAGATCACGATCATCTCCCAGAATTTTCATAATGCCCGGGCGCTCTACATCGGCAACCACGAAGGGATCCAGGCCGTAGCGTTTGCTGCACAGGACGTTCCCGATGGTTATTCGATTAAGACGCTCATCCGCGAATACCTGGCCCGTCCATACGCCATCCTCGACGTACACATTGTTCGGCCGCAGCCGGAAAAAGGAAACTGGGAACGTAAAAAAACGTCTTCAATACAGCCCTGATCATTGTATCAGGCCGTTCAGCCAGGCTGCGGATACTTTAGTTTCACCCGGTTGTTACGTTTTTTTTAAAGCTAAGTCAGTTAGAGGACATAAAATTGTGATGTTAACATATATTATTAAATTTTTTGAGAACGAACTGCTATTTTTTGGGCGTCGTTCAACCTTCATTTTTTAGATTGATTTCCACGCCCCAAGCGCTACACTCATGCAGGATAATATACTCTTCTCTGTTATTGATGCCAAAAAGTACCGCATAAAACGCCAGGTGCTTACTGAATTGTACCAGTCTGGTCCTCAGTCGATCGCGCAGTTGGCGAAACTGGTTCACAGCAGCGTACCATCTATGACAGCGTTGATTGACGAACTAATTCTGGGTGGCTGGGTGCGGGGCGTTGGAACCGGTGTTGCGCAGTTTGGCCGGAAACCGTCCCTGTTTGCACTTAACCCGGAGCAATATGCCATCGTCGTTGTCGACAGTACGGTTCATGACACGAAATTTTTTGTATTCAACCTCCTGAATGACGTTCTGTACCGAGTTGATCTGCCTTTGCAACTGACTAATTCCGCCGATTTTGTTGAGCAACTTGAAGCTCCCCTGCAGGAACTCGCCAACCAGATCCGGGCCGATCGGCTAACGGTGGTTGGGGTAGGGGCGGCCTTACCCGGTCTTGTCAATCCGGTTTTGGGGGTTAATCACACGTATCCGGAGATTAGCCGGACAGGAAGTTCGCTGAATCAACTGCTCGAAGAGTTGTTTAGCGCGCCGGTTTTTTTTATCAATGACACCAAGGCGATCATGCTGGGCGAACACCGATTTGGCCTGGCCCAGGGGCGGAAGCATGTCATATCCATGCTGATTGACTGGGGTGTCGGGATGGGCGTTATCATAAACGGCGATATTTTGCAGGGAACCGCCGGATTTGCCGGTGAACTGGGCCACATTCAGGTAGACCCAAACGGTGAGCCCTGTTCCTGCGGTAAAATCGGTTGTCTGGATACCCTGGTATCGGCTCCGTCGCTGATCCGGCGGGCGCAGGCCGGATTGCGAAATGGACAGGTGTCTCGGCTCGCCGAAGCAGACCCCTTAACCATCGAAACCATAATCGAGCAGGCCAATGCGGGCGATGCTTTCGCGATAGAGTTACTCCAGGAAGCGGGCCAGCAACTGGGGAGAGGGCTGGCCATTGCGGTGCATCTGTTTAACCCGGAATTGATTATTGTGAACGGGGTGCTGGCGCAGGCCGAGCGAGCCATTATCCGGCCTATTGAGGAGGCTATCGAAACGAATTGCCTGCCAAATTATCGGGATACCCTGGCGATTGAATTGTCGCAGCTTGGGGAGATGGCGAAGCCCTGCGGAGCCCAGGCTTTTGTGATGCAGCAGTTGCTGGAGAACGAACTAATCCCCTGATTCCAGCAGGAACGAGGAGGGAGTCCCGCAGTCTACGCATCCAGTTTCAGGCCATCTTCTGCCCCATCGCTATAAAGTTAGTGGTCTGTAAGTCATTGTGCCGAAGCACTTTTACCCGTATAGTACGGCAACGTTAACGAACTCCATGCAGGACTGTACGCCCCTGAAGTGTGCAGATTACCGATCAATTTACGTTCAACGCCGACCTCGTCTCGATACCGCCCGACTACGCGCCATCGGTGCCGAAGCGGGCAGGCTTACCTAGCGTTGGCATCCGTCCTTTCGCCAGTGGTAGATCAGGCTGGTTTATCGGGGCGCACCGTAATCACCAATACTAACAATTGCATATTTTATGCGGAACGATCAGGTCAGCTACCTATCTTTCGGCTTTTGGGCTGGCGCCTGTCAAATCAACCATCGGCTATTCGGTCACCAAGCCATCATCGGATGAGAATCTATTTACTTATCGTTATTATTTCTCTTGCTACGGCCTTGCAGGCCGTAGCGCAATCTTCCCCTGCCCCTGGGGTTACATATACAAATCCAGTTATTGCGGGCGATTTCGCTGACCCATCCGTCGTTCGGGTTGGCGACAGCTACGTTGCCGTTGGCACTTCCTCGGAGTGGGGGCCAGCCTATCCCATTTATACCTCAAAAGACCTGGTGAACTGGACGTATGTTGGTCCGGTGTTTAACGAATTACCACCGTGGACGATGGGTAGCTACTGGGCACCGGAGCTTTTCTACCGGAATGGCACGTATTACGTGTACTATACTGCCCGGCGAAAAACTGACCAGCGTTCGTTTATCGGGGTTGCTACCAGCCGTGACCTGACAAAGGGGTTTACCGACCACGGTTTGTTACTGGAATGGACAAGCGAAGCGATTGATCCCTTTGTCGTTGATGAGGCCGGCAAACTCTTTATTACCTGGAAAGCGTACGGGCTGGATAAAGGCCGGGTTATCGAGATTCTGGGCGCTGAACTATCGGCTGATGGGCTCAAGGTTACGGGGCAGGCGTTTCCGCTCCTGCAGGCTGAGCAGGCTAATTGGGAAAAAGGGGGAGTTGAAGGGCAGGCAATTTTTAAACGAGGTCGCTACTACTACATGCTTTATTCGGGCAATGCCTGCTGCGGGGCACAGTGTAATTACCAGGTGGGGTTGGCCCGAGCCGAAAAACTACAGGGACCCTGGGAGAAATATGCCAGTAACCCATTGCTGATCAGTGATAAAAATTGGAAATGCCCGGGTCATGGAACCGTAGTGGTTACGCCTGATCAGCGGTACTTTTATTTACACCATGCCTACAACGGCGACGATTTTACCTTTACCGGCCGTCAGGGCGTGCTGAGTGAGTTGATTTGGGACGATAAAAGCCAATGGCCTGCTTTTCGGTATGGGCACTCGACGCCCATTCGGGCTGAGTCACCGCTTCTGGCAGCCCAGAAACGGCAGATAAACCTGACCGCTGATTTTAGCCAGACTGACAACACAGTGCCCTGGGTGTGGGACGTGAGCCTTCCCAAGCCAACGTATAGGGTTCATCAAGGCCAACTGCAACTGGTCAATAAGGAAGCAGATCAGGCGGGCACCTTCCTGGGGCTGGTCGTCAAAAAAGGGACCTATACCATGTCGGCTGCCATCGTGCCCAGGGGTGACCTGCTTCAAAGTTTGTGTGTATACGGTGATTCGCAAAATCAGCTAGGCATTGGGATTCGGCCGGGCGAAGTTGAACTCTGGCAGATTAAAGCGGGAACGCGTTGGGTGTTAAAAACGCAGCCGGTAGCGGACAATACTCCTTTAGTTACGCTACAGGTACGGTGTCAGGGAGGCCAGTATTATGAGTTCGGCTGGCGCACCCAGGAAGGTAAGTATGTCCCGCTGACGGATGCCCCGCTGGATGGCTCTTTTCTGCCCCGTTGGGACCGGGCTCCCCGTATCGGTATTGGCCTGAGTGGTAAAGACCAGGCGAGTAGTCTGATTCGTGCCCTGACTCTTCACTACAACGAGTCCTGAAAGGGGGCTCTGGGCCGATCGTTGGCCGGGTCACAATGATGCCTGCAACACATTACCGGTACACAGGAAAGTGTATGCTACAGATTACGATTGCCACCATCGTGGCTATTTCTGATGAGTGTGCGTAAACGCTCATCATGTTGATCCCCCCACTGCCCCATGGCGTCAATGACGGGTATTAGTGATTTTCCGAAATCAGTGAGATAGTATTCGACTTTGGGCGGGACAACCGGATAAATCACTTTCCCAACCAATTCGTGGTTTTCCAGTTCCTTTAGCTGTGCAGTCAGGACGCGCCGGGATGCCCCCGGAATCTTTCGCTGTAGCTCGCTGGGGCGTTTATATCCTTCGTTGATAAACCACAAAAGCCGTATCTTCCATTTGCCGTACAGCACTTCGCCGATCAGATCGAGTCCGCAGCTCAGGTTAGGCAATGTCTTTCGTTCGTACATAATACAAAGATAACCGTATGCAGTGGGCAGTTTGATAGGGATAAATTTATCCCTATATGAATCGTAAATCCCTACTTGTCAGCCCCTGCCATACTCCCGAAATTTGTCCTAAACAAATCAACAGCGTAATGGACTTTAATTTTGAAAACGAACTGGCGGGAAAAATTGCACTGGTTACCGGCGGCAGTAAAGGTACGGGTAAAGCAATTGTCGATCGCTTTTTGAAAGCGGGTGCAACGGTGATCATCACCGCAAGAAACAAGCCCGAAAACGAGAACAAGGATACATACTTTATAGCAGCCGACCTGAGCAAATCAGAAGGAACGCAGAAAGTAGTTGATGAAGTACTCGAAAAATTCGGCTACCTCGACATTCTGGTCAATAACATGGGCGGCTCAGAAACGCCCGGTGGTGGTTTTGCCGTGCTGTCCGATCAGGATTGGGAATCCTCTATTCAGACGAATCTATTAGCGCCCGTGCGGCTGGACCGCGGCTTTTTGCCGGGTATGATTAAGCGCGGTAAAGGGGTGATTGTCCATATCGCGTCCATCCAGGCGAAGTTGCCCCTGTACGACTCTACCCTGCCCTATGCGGCAGCAAAAGCCGGTCTTCTCAATTATAGTAAAAGCCTATCCAACGAAGTTGCCCCGAAGGGTGTGCGAGTACTCACTGTTTCGCCAGGTTGGATCAGGACGAAAAATGTCGAACGATTCTTGGAAAGGATCGGCCAGAGTTCAAATATTTCTATTGAGGAAGCTCAACAAAGTGTTATGGATGCTTTGGGTGGAATACCCTTCGGAAGACCTGCCGAACCAGAAGAAGTAGCCGAGCTCGTTGGCTTCCTGGTGTCGCCCCGGGCGGCTTACCTCACCGGCACCAACTACGTAATTGACGGCGGCACGATACCTACCGTATAGACCAGCCGACGATCAAGCTGTTGATGCAACCAAACTCATGTCGATCATCATAAACTATAGAACCATGACACTCCCTGACAACATAGAAGGCCTGATTCAGGCACAAAACGAACAGGACAGCACTAGATTTTCGCAATACTTTACAGCCAACGCCACCGTTTCCGACGAAGGGGCGTCCTACTCGGGCAGAGCCGAAATTGAGCAGTGGATACAGCAGGCGACTGAAAAGTACCAAATGCAGACCAAACCAATTGATTATCAGCAATCGGACACATCGGCGGTGCTGACTGTGGAAGTAACCGGCACCTTCCCAGGAAGCCCAATCGTTTTGCACTATCACCTTGGGTTAGAGGATACGCTGATCCGCTCGTTAAAAATCACCGGGTAAACGCTTAGAGTAGATGTTCACAGGATGCTCCGTAAATCCGCATAGCTTATTACAGATCATCCTGTGAAATCAATACACGCTAACGTAGTAGCCATAGACATGATCAAAAAATTAGGGGGTTCATTTACCATTTCAGCTTTGGCAATGCTGTTGCTTTCAACTTGTACGCTGGGGCAACAGTCAAACTCCAGGCACCAGCTCGACCTGTCTCAACGGATACGAACAGCACCTGAAAGCGTCTTCAAGATGTTCAGCGAGGCCGGTATGAAGCCTGTGAACCACGAGTTAACGCAAGCTCAAAAAGAAAAAGTGAGCAAGGCTTTTAACCTGTTGCCTCCGTTACATCAGCGCATTTTGACGCAGCATCTGCAAAGCATCAGCTTCATGGATAATATGCCCAACACGGCATTGACTTCGTTACTCGATTCTGGTGACGGGCCAAAAAAATTCAATATCACTTTTCGGGCGGGTTTGCTGGATGAGACCATCTCAGAATGGGCATCCTGGAAAGAAAACAGTTGCTTCAAGCGGACAACTGATTCCAGCTATGCCGTGCGTGTCGAAGGGGGCAGCCTGGATGCAATCCTTTACGTCTTGCTGCATGAAGCTACGCATGTCGTCGATGCCGTGAGGAACATTACCCCACATGCTTCAGGAAGCCGCGCAGTCATTGCACCCACCCCGTTCACCAAAGGTGTTTGGCGCACGATGAACGTGCCTGATGACAGATACATTGATTCATTGCTGGAACAGACCCGTTTCCGAAGCGGTCAGCCCATGCCGATCAGCCTGGCCCCGGACGTGTATCGGAAGCTTGCGCAAACCCCGTTTCCCTCGTTGTATGGAATGGCAGCCTGGTCTGAGGATATTGCTGAGCTTGCCACGATCTACCACCTCACCGCTAAGCTGAATCAGCCTTTTCATGTGGTTGTCAGTAAAGACAACGTTGAGGTGACCCGATTTGAGCCAATGAAGAACGGGCTTGTTCAACAACGATTGAAGCAACTACGCTTTTTCTACACATCCTAAAAACTCCTTCTTCTTTTTCTTCACAACAGCCGTAAGCGGCCAGTAGTATCTGCGTACGGCTACCAACGGAGTATTGCTGAAGAGTGGACAAGATTGCTTTGCCCACCCTGTTGGAGGTTTGCTATGTCAAATTCAACCGTAATCAGCTAATAAGTAACAGATTACCACTTGAAGTCTAAACAGATTATTCACATGAAAACAATTGCACTAATTATCGGACTTATGCTAACCGTCAGTCAATTTCTAATCGCGCAAACGCGCAAGCCAGCCTCTGCCGGCCGGGATGAGTACATCGAAGTAGAAAAAAACGTTAAGCTGCACATCGTGGACCTCGGCGAAGGTCAGCCGGTGGTGCTCATTCACGGATGGCCTCTGAACAACGCGATGTATGAGTATCAATATCAGTACCTGGTCGATAAAGGATTCAGGGTCATCGGTATTTCCCTGCGCGGTTTTGGTAAGTCGGACCGGCCCTACGGGAAATACGATTTCGACACGTTCTCTGACGACATCAAAGTGGTGTTGGAAAAGCTGAAAATCGAGAAGGCTGTCCTCGGGGGCTTTTCAATGGGTACCGCCGTAACGATGCACTACGTGATCAAATACAATGGAGCGCACATCAGCAAGCTTGCGTTATTTGGCTCATCGGGTCCGTCGTGGAAAAAACGGGACGGCTATCCGTACGGCATCTCCGACCAGGATGCAGCCGCGCTGATTCAGCAGACCAAGACCAACCGGCAGCAATTGGTGGCGGGTTTTGGAAAGGGTTTTGCCGGGCAGGAAGGCGGACTCTCCCCCGAATCGCTCAGATGGCTTGAAAGCATCAATCTGGATGCATCGCCCTACGCCACCACACAAGCGATCACCGCCTTGCGCGACCTTGACCTGCGGCCACAACTGGCGAAAATCAACATGCCCGTGGCCATCTTTCATGGCGTCAACGACAAATTATGCGATTTTGCTCAGGCGGAACAACTGCTCAAAGGCATCAAGGGGTCTTACCTGGTAAAATTTGAAAAAAGCGGGCACGCCTTGTTCCTGGAGGAAATGGACAAGTTCAACGCTGAGCTTGAGAAATTTGCAAGGTCATGAGCGCCTGGCCGTATCGGTGAAGTGATTGGTAGTGTCGAAGGTACTGCCAACACTACTTCAGAATGGAGAAATATTGGCCCTTCACATACGTATTTCAGGAGATGTAACGCGCTGTCTACTGATTACATTAGTCTTTACTAACCCATAAAAGCCGCCCTGGAAGGGGCGGCTTTTATGGGTTAAGTGGTTTTTCAGCACACTTTAGCAGGGGCGTCAAAACCCAGATCTTTACCTGGGTAAATAGCCGACCATTTGTTGGGTGTAAACTAAACCAACAAGTTACTACTCACGCATCAATAATAGAATCTGGTATGGTTGAGAGGCAGCAAAAAGTCTCTAACTGCTACGCCAGCTTTTCCTTAAAGAAATCGATGGTTCGTTTCCAGGCCAATTCGGCGGCTGCCTTGTCATACCGCGGGGTGGTGTCATTATGAAAGCCGTGATTAGCGTTGGGATACATGTGAGCCGTGTATTCCTTGTTATTGGCTTTCAGGGCGGCTTCATAGGCCGGCCAGCCCTCATTCACCCGCGTGTCGAGGGCTGCGTAATGCAACAGCAGCGGGGCTTTGATGGCAGGAACGTCCTGAGCCGTCGGCTGACCGCCATAAAACGGTACAGAAGCTGCCAGATTGGGAATACGTACCGCCATCATATTGGCAATCCACCCGCCAAAGCAAAACCCAACGACTCCTATGTTGCCGTTGCAGTCTTTGTTGCTTTTCAGATAATCAAAAGCCGCGACAAAATCCTGTAGCATCTCGTCGCGGTTTCGTTTGCTTTGCAGTTCGCGGCCAGCGTCATCATTGCCCGGATAGCCTCCCAGCGGGCTTAGGGCATCGGGCGCAATGGAAATAAAACCGGCCAGAGCGGCCCGTCTGCCTACGTCTTCAATGTGGGGATTCAACCCTCGGTTTTCATGAACCACGATGATTCCGCCCAACGGTTTTTTCGCATCGGCCGGCTTCGACAGCAGGGCTTTGATGGAGCCGCCCCCCTTGGGAGACTGGTACGTAACATAATCCGACTTCAGGCGAGGATCGTCCACCTTGATCTGCATACCACCCTTGTAGTCGGGCATGAGAAAACTCATCAGAGAAGCTACCGTAATGCCGCCCACGGCGTAGGCCGACAGCTTTTGGGTAAACTCACGCCGGTCGATACGGTTGTGGGCGTAGTCATCATAGAGGTCAAACACTTCCTGTTTGAGGTCTTCTTTTTTTATTGGGTTCATGGGCGTCCGCAGTACGTATTAGGTTGAAGATAGTGAGTTTAATGAGCCGATTGAAACGAAGGTAAATGCCAAACCCCGGACCACTACTGAAGGAGGTTGATTCAATCGCTTACCAGTAGCATCCGGGGGACTGTAACGGCGCAGTAACTAAGCCAGCGTTTTCCGGGCTTCCCGGTCCGGATCATTGACCAGCATGGGGGCGTCGTCCAGAACCATAGTCTCGCCGTTCTGACTGGAATACGGTTTCCAGGTTGGTAAACCCCCGCCGTTTGGATTACCGGTTCTGGCGAAGTTTATAAACGACTTGGCCATTTTTTCAGACAGCGCCCGGGGACGTTTGCCACCGCCCGTGTGCGTCAGCATCAAGTCGGTGTTGTAGAACCAGAAACAGATATCGTCGCAGTGAAAAGCCCGCATCCGGCCATCGAACAGGGGCGGCTGCCAGCCAAACCACGCTACGTAAACGGGGGCTTTTTGCTGCGCGGCTTTTGCGTCGGCGGCAGCAATGGCGTTCTTTCGGTTGGAAACGACCAGCGACCAGATTTCGATTGGACGGGCCTTCGGGAAATTCTTCGCGTACGCATCCACGATTTCGTCCGCTTTATCGCCAAACCGTGGTTTAACTTTCTCTTTTACTTCAGCGAGCGTGATGGTTTCCAGCGCTGCATCCGTCCGACTCGGGCTCTGCTCATGGAAGGTTGAGCAGATCAGCAGCGGAATGTCGGCCGAGAAGTGGTTGGCATCGCTGAAGAAAGGTCCTTCGCTCAGCGCAACCCCGTCGGCTACGGGCGAAAAGCCGCCCCGCTGGATACTCATCCGTCTGGCTTCGGCGGTCATCTTCTCAACGGCCCGGTTGGCGATGTCGATGTACTGCCGCCAGGGTATCTGCTGGAGTTTGTCCACTTCGCCGGGTTTCAGGCCCGCTTCTTCCAGCACGGTCATTCCCAGTTTTTCGGCGTACTCCTTGTTGGCGCCAGCCAGGGAGGTGCCACTCAACGCTACTGCCTTGTGAAACAACCCCTTCGCCGACGGCATATTCATCAACGTAGTCACCTTAGCCCCGCCACCCGACTGGCCAATGATCGTCACGTTGTTCGGGTCGCCACCGAAATTAGCAATGTTGTTTTTGACCCATTCCAGCGCGGCTACCATGTCCAGGTTCCCGACGTTGCCCGACGCAGCATGGCCCCCGGCAGCTTTCAGATCGGTATAACCCAGCGGGCCGAGTCGGTGGTTGAGCGAACAGAATACCAGATTTCCCAGACGCGCCAGATTTTCGCCGTGGTAGCCATCCTGTTCGATGCCGTTGCCGTTGGTAAAGCCTCCGCCGTGCAGCCAGACCACAACGGGGCGTTTCTGGGTGTCCAGGGCGGGCGTCCAGACGTTCAGCTTCAGACAGTCTTCCGATACGTCATCGTAATTCCAGTGGTCGACAAACGAGGCATATGCGTTGGCGTACCGTTTCTCCATGATCTGCGGAGCCGAGTTACCCCACCAAAGCGCGGGTCGAACGTCGGTCCAGGGGGTGGGTTTTTGCGGGGGCATGAACCGATTCTTGCCCGACGTATCGGCACCGTAGGGAATGCCCAAAAACTGGTGAATTCCCCGGAGGATGAATCCCCGGACTTTCCCGTGTTCGGTATTGGCGATGGCAATGGTGTCGCCTACGAATAGAATCTGATCATCACCGGCGGATTTGGCCACCTTAGGCGGTTGCGCGGCCGTTGATTCGTGCGCAATGCCCATGCCGGCTACGCCAACGCCCAGTGATTGTAAAAAATTACGTCTCGTTGGTTTCATTCCTGCAATATGGTTAAGGTTGGAAAGAAAAATCTTTTATGTATTATCACTAAACCCGTGAGTACATTGATAAAGCCATGTCAGTACGGTTTTTACTAATTCGGCCTAACGGGCTACATCCCCGATAACCAAGATAAAAAGTCTCGAAGCGAGTTGGTCGGGGGCCTGCTTCAGCCGTGCCTGGTTGAACTGTCTGGTAGGCCTGCTGGACCCAAGCCAGAGAGTTGCCGGCGAACGTCCTAATTGACGGATAGTAAGTACATTCATGTCGCTGCGATAAAACAAAAGATGCCAGGGGCTCCCCTGGCATTTCTCAACCATTTTTTCAGAAAAAAACTTTTTATCGATAGCTATCGAGTCGTATCTGGAAAGAAGATTCAGTCGATCTGAAGTAAATATTTCATCCCGGCCGGATTGTTGTCAATCGTTTCAAAAACCTGCTGTACGTGTTCCAACGGCGACACCTGCGTAATCAGGCTTTCCAGCGGTAGTTCGCCCGATGCGGCCAACCGAATCGCTTCATCGAAATCCTCCGGTTCGTAAACCCGCGCGCCAATCAGCTTGATTTCCCGCCAGAAGAAACGGAATAGGTCAACTGATTTCGGCTCGCTGTGAATCGCGACCATGACGATGCGACCACGGGCGCGGGGCAACTGTGTCATGGCCGTAACACCGGCCTGAACACCCGATACTTCAAAAACCACGTCAGCCATCGCTCCGTTGGTAAATGCTTCTACCGCAGCCACCAGCTCCTGTTCTTTGGGATTTACGGTTGACAAACCGAGCGATTCGGCCAGCCGTAACCGCGCCGGATTGACTTCGGAAATGAGTACGTTGGCCCCAACCTGTCGGGCCACAAGTGCAATCAGTACGCCGATCGGGCCTCCACCAATAACCACTGCGTTTTCGCCCGCTTTCAACTCGCCCAGCCGCACATCATGGCAAGCTACAGCCAGCGGCTCGATCATCGCCCCCAACGTCAACGGCAGGTTCTCGGGTAGTCGATGCAACGTATAGGCAGGTACGTTCCAGTAGGCCTGCATACCGCCCGGGGTATCGATACCAATAAATTTCAGGTTCTTGCCGATATGGCGTTGATCGTTGTCGGAGGGGTCTTCAAGGCCGGGCTGTAGGGGTCGTACGGCTACGCGGTCGCCGACCTGCCAGCCGGATACGCCTTCGCCAACGGCGTCGATTTCACCCGAAACTTCGTGGCCGACGACTTGCGGAATGCGAACCCGCTTGTCCATGCTGCCGTGATAAATATGCACGTCGGTGCCGCATACGCCACAATACGCGACCTTCAGGCGTACTTCGCCCGGTTGTGGGGGTAGGGTAGTAGCGGGTTGTATGTCAAAACGGCGATTGCCGGTGTAATAAGCTGCTTGCATTGGGGTAATAGTTTAAGGATTCGTAATCGGAAGCGGGCGTTCCAGAACTTGGAGCATGTTGCCGTCCGGATCGAAGAAGTTGCGGACCAGGCCACCGCCAATGGCGTTCGTTAGCTCACCACCCCAGGTAACCCCGTGTTGATCGAGCCAGGCAATGGCCTGTTCAATATTCGACACGCGCAGCGCCAGATGCGACCAGCCGGGTGTCCAGGTCGTGCGTACTGGTCGGGCGGTGTCGTCTTTGGGCATGATTTCCAGCAATGTATCATCGGGTGCCACAAGCATCCAGACGGGTTTCTCGTGTCGGAACCACTTTTTATACCCTAGTACGGTACAGTACCAATCGGCCAGCTTCTCCACATCATCGGCGGCTACGGCGGGGTGGTCGACACCCCAGAAAAGCGTTTCATTCATTGTTTGGTCACCAGTTTTTTCTGAATAAATACGTCGGCATACCGCACGCCCAGCGTTCGGGCAGACGGGGTATCAAAATGGGTGGAATCGCCTTTGTGCGTCAGCCCTTCCGATACGACGCAATACGTGTCAGGTACCCGACCGGGCATCTGTTGCAGCGTTGCGTTGATCACTCCTGCGTCCGGGTTTCGCCTGACAATAAAATCGCCCAGCGTCCCGACGACAAATGGTACATTCGGGGCATTCAACTCCCGACGTAGCCGCTGGATCAGTTCGGCCAGCTTAGCGCCGTAGGCCGGCGCTTTTTCGGGTTGCGAATCGCTTTCACCCTGGTGCCACAGAATACCGGCCAGTTCACCGTTACCCAACGCTTTCTTCGCCCGACGTAGCGCATCGTCGTAGGGATACGACTTTGTTGGTTCGTAGTACGCGCCCGGCTGCCAGACATCGATACCTGATCCACCGACGGCGCAGGGAATCAGGCCTATGTTTTCGTTTGGAAACGCTTCGGCCAGCCGCCTGCCGAACGCAAACCCTGGCCCAACCCCCACCACCGCGGGCTTATCGAAGTGCATCGGTTCGCGGGCAGGCACCCAAGTATCCTCTTTTGTGAACATCCAGACCCGGTCGACGGGCTGCTGATCCTGCGCTTCGGGGAGCCCCCGACCCGCCATATTGGACTGCCCGATGAGCAGAAACAACCGTAAGCGGGTTGGTGCATCCTGCTTCAGGGATGTACTCAACACAAGAGCAAGCAGGGCAAGCAGCTTAATTTTCATGGCGATTATTTTACCACAAAACCAGACGAGCCTTCGGTTATACTGACCTGGTTGTTGGCATTTGTCACCTGTACCCGTATGGCAGCGTCAAACGAACCTGTCAGTTGAATACGTTGCGACTGTTTCTCTACAGTTATCTGCTCATCGTCTTGTGTAATGCGCCACTCATCGAGTTCGGCTACGTCGTCGGCAATCAGGACGTGAAGCCGGGATACGTTGGTAGACGCCTGGTTGTCGGTATGCCGGAACAACAGGCCACTACCGGGCAGCCCTTCGCCCAACTGAGCCGGTTCGGGATGGTAGGCATCGTGAACGTAGGCATAAACGGGGCCGGATAAGGCGGCTGGTCCAACCTGGCATAACCGCAGACCGCTCTGGTGGCGATTGAGTACCAGCTCACCGCCATTCGTACGAATGACCGATTGCCCATCGCGGTTGTTGAGCAACCAGTTCCAAACGGTTCGGACGGGTTCAGTTGCCCGAATACGGTCGATCACGAACGTAACGTGCGGACCCACCTGCAACCAGCAGCGGGTAAACTCCTGGATCGGTGCCCCATAGGAAGCGGCCACCTCCGACACCACCCACGATACATCACCGACCCGCTGGCAGTGCAACAGACGACCTCCACGTTCAACGGGTGGCCCCACGTGGCCATCGGTACGGATCAATCGCCGGGAGAGGACATTTCGTTGTTCGAGCAGCTTGATTTTAGCCAAATCCTCCTGCAAGCCAAGCGAATCCTGTTCGACCAGAAAAGTGCAGGTATTGTGCGTCTGCGTGCTGCTTTCAAGACCATGAATCAGGTTTCTGTAGCAACTGTGGCCCGGATCGACCAGCAGCCGTTCCCGATTGTGAACCAGCATAAAGCTGTTTAAATCGCCCTGTAGGTGGCCGGGCGCATAAACACCGTCGTTGTTGCCGCCCTGAACGGCCAGTACCGATCGACCCCGCCAGGCATCCCGAACGAACGCATTACCGTTGGAAAATGAGGTTGTCAGGGGCAGATCAGCCGCTGCGGGCGATACTGATTGACCAGCTTTTGTCAGCAGCGGCAGGGTCAGGAAACCCCAGTCGTTGCGCATGCCGAAGCTCGCCAGGTCGTGTGGCCCCTGCGTTGGGCCTGGCTCGTAATACTCCTGAAATAACCAGCGGGCCAGGCCAGCCTGCAGCGGGTCGTCGTAGCGAACCGCAATGTGCAGCAGCAAATCGCCCGAAGGCCGGAACAGGGCCGCCGAATCGTTGAAGTTTACGGCCCGCGCCCGTGGCTCATCGCTCCCGGAATGGATATTCCATGCTTGCATCGGTTTGCGATACAACATGCTCTGCGCCATCCAGTTCATACCCCGGCTGTACGCGCTGACGTCAAGCTGAGTGGCCTGCACTGGATACTTACGCACCAGTGATTCATACGCCAGCATCAGGGCGTTAGCCAGATAGTTGCCGTACTGCAACGATTCGCCGTAGCTACCATCCGGCTGAAACGCCTGGGCCATGCGGGCCAATTCCGGCGTAAATTCATCCAGCAGATTGTCATCCGGATCGCCGGCCGCCGGATCGCCGGCCGCCGGATCGCCGGCCGCACCCAACGCAGCCGACGCCACCAGCGCGCCCGACGCCATGATACCCCGCCAGTTAGCCAAATGGCTGTTCTTCTGAAGCCACCGCCGACACAGCACTATGCCTTTCTTGTAGAGCATCTCCCGAACTTCGGCCTGCTCGGCATCCGTGAATACGTCACCCGCCAGGTCCAGTACGGCCGCGACACCCCAGCAGACGTGGGCTGTCTCCAGATGGCCCGTCAACGGTTCGGCATGGCTGCGAAACCACGGCCCTACCCAATCGCCAACCGGCCGACGAGCAATGGTCAGCGTGGTGCTACGTAGCCAGGCCGCCAGTTCCTCGGTCGGCTCCAGGGCATGCTGCATGGCCGCGTCGGAGAGGTATTCGGCGCAGGGGTACCACCAACCAAGCGAAAGGCTCTCAGCCTGCAAGCCGGGCACCGTCAGACGACTCGTCACCCGCTGCCTGAGCGCCTGACGAAACCGTTTGATGACCGGGTCCTGGCTGGTCAGGATGGCGTCTCTCTCGTCGCCAGATAGAAACAACCTGAGCGTTGCAATGGCTTCCATCAGAAATAACCGCCGTTTTTGACTACTTCAGTCGGGCGCATACCGCTTTCGACCATTTCTTTAATGCCTACTTCCTTGTGAATAATCTTTTCGGCCGCGACCAGCACATCGTACGCAATAGCGTGCGGGATAGCGATGACACCGTCAATGTCGCCGAAAATCCAGTCGCCGGGCTGAATGATCACCTCACCGATCTGCACCGGTTTCTGGTAGTAATACATCCGGAAACGGCCCAGCATACCGGTGCTCGTTTTGTACTTGTAGAACACTGGAAAGCCCTGATCCAGAATGGCCTTTGTGTCCCGGATGCCGTTGATCAACGCACCCCGACAACCGGCTTTAATAGCCGCCATGGTCATCACTTCGCCCCATTGTGAGGTAACCGTATCGCCCGTGCAGTCCCAGACTACGACTGAATCTTTGTGCAGATCCTCCAGCATCTGCGCCCGCATTTCGAACTCACCGTCGGTGGTGATGTCGGGCGCACCTTTGACGGTGAAGGCCATGCCGGCCATCTTCATCTCCTCGCGTAATGGGGCGTAGCAGGCCGGTAAACTGGTAGCGTGCAGTTTATACGTAAACCGCAGAACGTCGTTAACTGCCCCCGTGTAAAGCTGTAAATACCGTTCGCGCATCTCTGAAACGGGTATCGGGAAAGGCGATGTGTGGTGTGTGCCGTTGGATTTCATTGCGCCAAAAATTTCATGTTGTCAAAATTGATTTCGCGGATCAGGACATAATCCGGCTGATTGAGTACAAACGTGATGACGTTCGCTACGTCCTCTACTTTCAGGAATTTCTCCCGTGGCACCTTGCGGTCGCCCCAATAGTTGCTGTCGGTCGGACCGGGGTTAACGTCGGTGACCTTAATACCTTCTTTAATCACCTGGTCGGCCAGGCCGCTGCTCAGTCCCCGTGCGCCAAACTTCGAAGCCGCATAAACCGGCGCATTGGGGTTTGTACGTTGCCCGGCCATAGAAATAACCGTAATGATGTGGCCCTGTTTTTTGAGTTTCATCACCCTGAGTGCTTCCCGGTTACAGAGAAACACGCCCCGCATGTTCACGTTGACCATCTGCTCGTAGGTCGCCAGATCGGTTTGCGAAAGGTCGGTGGTCAGTACGCCCATGCCCGCGTTGTTGATCAGTACATCGACGGTGCCGAAGGCGTCCAGACAAGCCGCAAACCCGGCCTGAACGTCGGCTTCTGCGCTCACGTCGCCAGTATACGAACGCAGGTTTTCATGCTGAACGTTATCAGTTAAACGGTGGGTACGGCTAAAATCAAATACGTTAGCACCCTGATCAAGGAGTTGCAGCGCGGTCGCTTTTCCAATGCCGCCCGACGCGCCGGTGATGAAAATGGTTCGGCCGGCGATCCGGTTGTTTTCGAGGTTATTCATATTTGTTCAGGTTGGCCGCCGAAGCGGTGTTATATTTCAGCCCCGTTAGGGGAAATGGTCCGCCGTGCGGCCGGTGATGGTACTACTGGTTTGTTTAATTTGGCCCCCATTAAGGGCGATCAGTTAATAGATAACTATTTTGCCGTATCAGAATGGTCGGCACGGTCGCTCCGGCGGAGTTAGGTGCTTTTGCGGGCATCTTCTGCTACTAGCAGGTCATCCCTACGGGATTTTGTTCTGTTCGTTTCGCGCGTCCAGTACCACAGAATGCCCGATAATATCAGGCAGATGACCCCGGCACCGAACGCAAACTTGCCGCTGGTTTCGCCCAAAGATGGCCCGCTCATGGTCATGAACAAGCCCCCCGTTACGGACAGGGCAACCGCATAGAGCCGGTTCATCGAACGCATGAAAATCGGGTCTTCTTTCGGCTTTTCGGCTTCAGTTAAGGGTGTGGATAGACGGCGGAAAAAGGCTTCGACGCGCAGCCGGTATAGGGCATCCTTTGATTCGATGAGTCCCGACAGGAGGAAGACGGCCACGCAGGTTAAAATCTCGATGAGGGTCGCCATCTCCCAGGAAATCGACGGGGTGGCATTGAGAAGCAGGCCAATAATCATTCCGGCCAACACTGTAGCGAGAGCCCCCCAGGGCTGCGGACGCTTCAATACGATACCCAGCACCAGTGGCAGCGTCATCGGAATGGCAAACAGACCCGTGAACAGCTTGTTGGCTTCAAAAGCACCCCCAAAACCTCCGACAAACAGCGCACCTACCGTAATCAGTCCACCGAGCAGCAAGGTCATCATCCGCCCGACCCAGAGTGTCTCTTTGTCCGTTGCGTTGGGGTTGAATAGCCGCTGGTAGATGTCGCGGGTCAGAACCCCCGCCGTTACGTTGTATTCACCACTGAGCACCGACATTGTAGCCGCGAACATGGCCGCGACCATCAGGCCCATGATGCCTTCGGGCAGGAGCTTCAGGCACACGCTGACGTAGGCCATTTCGGGGTTCTCCAGGCCAGGGATAATGGCGCGGGCGGCAATCGACGGGAACAGAAAAACGATCGGGAAAAAGAAGAAAAACACCGCCGTCAGCAGGCCCTGCTTCTGGCTGGCGCGTTCATCGCGGACGCTATAGAACCGCTGAATGAATGTCCAGTTGCCGCTGTATTTAACCAGAATCATGAGGTAATACACCGACAGGTAAAGCGGGGCACCCTTGGGGCCGTTGAAGGGGTCGAAGTGCTGGGGAATCGTCTCCATCATCTTCGGTAACCCCCCGGCGGCCTGCATCGTCAGCGGCACCAGAATCAACGTAGCAACCATCAGGATAATGAACTGCACCACGTCCGTAACGACTACGGCCCATAGTCCACCGGCAATGGTATACAGCGCTACAATGATGCCACAGCCCAGAATCGCCTGCTCCAGACTCAGGTTAGCGGCCGTTTTGACAAACAGGCCGAGGGCGTAGAGCCGCACCATATTGTCCAGAATCTTGAAGAAGACCCCCGCCCACGCAAACACCTGCCGGACGGGTGCGTTGAAGCGCGTTTCGAGGAATTCCATCGGCGTCATGATTCCCGCCCGTCGCCATCGTTTGGCGAAAATGGCCACCCCAACCAGCGCGGGCAGCACCGTACTCCAGATGAGCGTCAGGGCCACGAAGCCGTGCTGGTACGCAATGCCGGCGTAAGCAACGAACATGAACGTACTGAACTTGGTCATGAAGTTGGAGATCGCGCCCGATACCCACGGGATGGCGTTGCCACCCTTGAAGTAGTCACCAATGTTCTTGATGAACTTCCCCAGAAAGAGGCCAATTCCCGCCATCAGCCCCATGTAAATGGCGATTGCCCAGTAGTCTAAGGTTTGGAGTGTTTGCATAGGATCAATGAATGAATGGGCGACAGAGCGAATGAGTGATTGAGCGAACAAGCAGGCGTATGTCAGCCGCTCTTTCGCTTATTCACCGCCCGGCTGCCCGGTCTTTCGCTCAATGCCTTGTTTCGGATGGTTTCGGTAACTCGTCGGCACTCTTCCAGATTCATCTTTTTATCGCCCTGGTACCAGTTTTGCCATTTGCCGGTGGCGATTCGGTGCTGGCCCTTCTGCATCTGGTCGAAGGCTGCAACGGCGTGTTGCAGGTTCGTTTCGACATCGGATAGCCGGTTAGCGTTGGCAGCAATCCGTGCTTGCAGAACGCCTTCGAGCCAAGTTTCGAGCCCCAGAATCAGGTCGAGGTTAGCCAGTAAGTTGGTTTCCATAAATCGACGTTCGCTTACGGGGAGTTGTGGCAACACCAATTGGGCGAGCGAGTCGGCGCGGAGGTGAGCGGTTTTCTGAGCCTGCACCCGTTTCAGCAGCGTTTGAGTATCCAGATTCTCACTGCCCATATCGGCCAGCGCCGATTTAATCCAGCGGCTCTCCTCAGTTTCTACCTTTTGTTGCTTCAGATGAACCGCATACCCCGCCGAATCGGTCAGTTGCAGGCGTAACTCCCGCAGTTGGCCCAGTGCAATACTACGCAGTTGACCATCCATCAGAATGGGCGTCTGGGTGCGGCTATTCAGGGCAAAACCGTCAAAATACGTTTGGTAGGCCTGCTGTACCTGCGCTGCCGACGCGCCGTAACGCGCTGTGAACCAGTTGCGCTCGAAAACATCGATCCGAAAGTTGCTGAAGCCCGTGAGCATCCTGGCTGTAGCATCGGCACCCAGCACAAATTCACGAAGGTTCGAGATGTTGGCGATGGCATAAGCGGTATCGCCTTTTTCATAGACTTCTCGTAAGACTTTATACGTCTGGGCGGGTGGAACAATCTGGGTTAGATGCGGCCCGGAGCCCCACAACTGATGGTGGTAATAGACGCCATACGAATGTCCCGGTTGTCGGGGTGTGTCGCGAAAATCGGCCTGCATGCGCCAGCCGGGGCTGTTATCAGAGAAAACAACCGTAACGCCTTCGGGAATCTTCAGGTGGCCCGCTTTGTTGAGCACCGAGCCTTCGGCCCAGAGCGTGGTGGTGATCGGTGGATTCGGGCGTTTGTCTACCTGTCGGATAAGCTGCATCTGGGTTTGCATAGCCTCCGAGATGAGTCGACCCCGGTCGGCGTCGGTTTGCGGAATACCGGGGTCGGCCAGCCACATGGGCCGGTCGGCAATACCGCGCAGACCAATCTGCCAGATGACATTGGGGTACTTCGCCCATTCGGTAGCATACACGCGCCAGACCTCTTCGAGTTGCGGTCGGCTGCTGAAATAGGAAAACAGGGGAACGTCGTTGCCTCCTTTGCCATTCAGCGGCAAGCCTGCTTTTTCGCGCCAGTAATTGAAGAATGTAAAGGCGCTGACGCCCATCGGTTCAACATGGTGCATGGAGACAAACACCCCACGCCGGGCGGCTTCCTGCACCAGGGCGGCCTCTGCCGGATTACGGATGTCGATGAAACTGGCCGGGATAATCAGGTTCTGCCGGAGCCGGACAAGGCTTTCGACCACATGCCGCAGGGTTTGCGGAGCTACCACCTGACCATAAAAAGGATAGTCGATGTTACGTTTGCCGCCTGCCGCCGGTTCGCCGGGTCGCTGCCACTCGGTCAGCAGGTCTTCGTCGTTGATAAACCAGCCCCGGAACCGAAACGTCGGCGTTGACTGGGTAATAGATACGGTATCCCAACTTAATGCGGTACGTTTGGCCGGTTCGCGGTCAGACCAGAAGTAGAGCGGGTCGACGCCGAGGTACTGTTCTATGAAATGATACACCGCAAACATTGTCCCGCGTTCGTCGCTACCCGCCAGCACCAGATTGCTGCCCACCGACTGCACCCGGTAGTTCTCCCATTTTCCGGTCAATTGGCGACTTTCGGGGAGGTGTTGAGTAACTACCGAAGACCGGCCTACTGTGCCGATGATGACGGCGTTCTGGTACGACCTGCCGGGCGTTGAAGCAGTAACTCGTATTTGCTGATCCGTAATTTTTTGTACGTCGCCGATTAAATCTTGCACGGCCAGCCGCACGCATTCCGGCTCGCCAGACCCCACTACAACCGTCGCCGTTTGCCGCGCCCCCACCAGCACAAACGGCGATGGCTTCTGACACCAGCCCTCCGCTCCGCCCAATAGCAACAGGCTGATTAGTAGATAATATGTGACCGGGTTCTTCATTTGCTCGTTGGAATAATCGATGCGTCGGCTATCAGAATGGGCGCATCGTAAACCGGTATGTTTTTGAATGTGTAGGTCGTGCCGGTTTTCGACCAGTCGGTGGCGGGAATGTCGTACACGCGGCCGGTGATGATGTCGACGTACACCGGTTTGTCGAAGTTGCCGTTCAGGAACGTGACCGTGACTGGTTTCGTCTGATTCGATTCGGCCGGTATGCATTCATTCATCCAGATGGAATAAACCTGCTTCTTTGATTGCTTGTGCTCATAGCCGTACACGGCCAGGCTCCGGTCGGTGCTCTTGTTGTATTTCACTTCGCCCGGAGCCGTTGGTGCCTTAACGTTATGCGTCGGTTTCAGCGACTTAATCCGTTTCAGCGAATTGTCGAATACCGAGGCCACGTGTTGCATCGCGTAGTAGGCCATCTTGGGGCGAATAGCTCGTTTGGTTGAGTCTGACTCAATGATTCCCTTGACGTTCAGTTTCGTGATGGGGCTACCAGCCGACGCGTAGTTCATGTCGATAATACCCAGAATACTACACTCGATGTCGTGGCCCAGGTCGCCGAGCATGCGCCGGGTGTTCCATTTCGCCTGGGTTAACTCCGACCAGTTATAATCGCCGAGAGCGCCCCGCCCGAAGCCGCCAAACGAAGGGCTGCCGTTTTCGCCTTGCCGCAGTTTTACGTTCGGCGCATACTTGTCGAGGACCTGCCGGAGTTCGGCCACGTGCCCGTAGTTGGCGTCGGGGTTGTAGAAATAGTCGTGATACGTCATGTTGTCGAACAGACCCATCTTATCTTTCTGGTGCAGAATTTTGAAGAACGCGTCGGCGTAGTCGAGGTCAATATGGCCCATCGACAGGCCCGAAATTTTGGCTTCCGGCTGAATGCGTTTGATGATGTCGGCGGTACGGATATTCAAATCCGCCACCATCTCGGGTGTGTTGATGGTGTTATCGCCAAAGTTGGGTTCGTTCCAGACCTCCCACTCCTTAACCTTGTCCTTATAGCGTTTCACCAGGGCTTCGACCCAACGATCCCAGGCTTTCAGGGCTTCCGGCGACGTCGGTAATCCTGCACTCAGGTTAATGCCCCCGCCACCGGGATAGACTGGATTGCCGTAGGAAGTCTCCAGCCAGGGCTGCAAACCACGCTGAACGGCATCGTTGATAATCCGGTCGAGCCAGGCCCAGTCGTACTGTCCCTGCACTTTCTCCGTTTTTGCCCAACCCGCCTGTAATCGGATGCGCTTGATGCCCAGCGGAGCCAGGTAGGTTTTGTACTGCTCGTAGTCGGCCATGTCCCGGTCGAGGGTTTCGCAGCCAATCAGCCAGTTCGACGATTCAATGTCGGTCACACTGCGGGGCTTTATGGCACCGAGTTGCGGAAGATCGATCTTGATGTCGGTCGTTGCCGGATGATCTGCCGATTGTGCCCGCGCGCTTATTCCCGACAACAGCAGGAGCAGCCCAAAAACCGTTCGATATGTCAGTTGCTGTTTCATTCTTTACTTTTCACTCATTGTCAAAATCGACGCGTCGGCAATCAGCGCCGGCGAATCATACACCGGAACATTCCTGAACGAGTACGTTGTGCCAGTCTTGCTCCAGCCGTTTTTTGGTATATCGTACACCTTACCCGTCATCAGATCGACCCAGACGGGCTTGTCGAAATTACCGTTTTCGATCGTGATGTCGATGGGTGTGGTCTGGAACAGGTTATTTGGTGTTTTGCCGTCCAGCCAGACCGTAACGAGCTGTTTCTTTCCTGCTTTATGCTGATACCCGAAGATGGATACGGATTCTTTCGCTGTCGTGGTAGCCCTGAAATTTGGAACGAGTTCAAGCCGGTTGTCGAAAACGGATGCCAGGTTTTGCACCGCGTAGTAGGCCACTTTCGGCCGGATGACGGTTTTGTCCAGGTCAGATTGAATCAGACCTTTCATGTTCAGCACTGGTGGGTCGCCACCGTATCGGATGTCGATGATGGTGAACACCGACGTTTCAATGTCGCGGCCCAGATCGCCCAATAGCCGACGCAGGTCGTATTTGGCCTGGCTGTATTCCGTCCAGTAGTATTTGTCCAATGCGTAGCTCGGGATGTACCCCGATGGCGCACCGTTCTCGCCCTGCCGAAGCAGCAATTTCGGAGAGTATTTAGCCAGTGTTCGTTTAAACGCGGCCACACCTCTGTACGATTGCTCGGGGCGGAAGGCGTAACTGTGGTACGACACCCAAGTGAATAAATCCAGCTTATTGCGTTCAGCCAATACCTTCAGCGCGCGGTCGAGGTACACCGTGTCGGTGTGGCTAGCCAGGGCCAGGGCCGCAATTTTGGCGTCGGGCTGAATACGTTTGATGATATCGGCAGTCCGAATGTTCAACTCGGCGGTGGTTTCGGCGGTGATTTTCTGCATGGGATGATCCGGCTCGTTCCAGATTTCCCACTCGGTCACGCGGTCTTTGTAGCGCGTTACGAGGGCTTCAACCCAGCGGTCATAGGCGGCATAGCCTTCGGGCGAGGTCATCAGGCTATTCAGCAGGCCCGTCCGGCCTCCGCCTTCGTAAATCGGATTGCCGTACGAGGTTTCCAGCCAGGGTTCGAGACCATTGGCGACGGCAAAATTGATGATGTTGTCGAGCCATGCCCAGTCGTATTGGCCTCTTACTTTTTCGCACTTGGCCCAACCCGCCTGTAGCCGAATCTTCTTGACACCCAGCGGTGGCAGGTACGCTTTGTACGCATTGAAATCGGTGAAATCCCGGTCGAGGGTTTCGCAACCGACCGTAATCCGCGACGATTCAATATCCTTCGTTGAACGAGGTTTCAGCGTTCCGATCGGCTTCAGGTTTATGGATAAAGGCGTTTTAACGCGGTCGTCGCTGGTGTCGATAAACTGCGCATTTATCTGGCTCGACCAGAGACAGACACAGGCAAGCGCAAAGCGTAATCGAAGACCGTTTTTCGGTAAGTTGTTCATGCGGATTATGGGGAACCTCAACCCGGTTTATGCGTAGTCAAAAGGGTATTACAGCACAGCCGCCAGCGCGGCTTTGTCAGCGATCAGCACCGGATAGTCAGGTACCGGAACGGCCGTAAACGTTACCTGCTTACCCGTCTTGCTCCACTGCTCTTTTGGAATGTCATACACCTTGCCCGTAATCAGATCCACAAATACCGGCTGTTTAAACTGGCCTTCCACCGTTATCGTCGTGGGTTTGGGTGTGTATTCGTCGGCGGGCCGCGCTTCTTTGCTCCAGATCGTAATCAGACTGCCGCCGTTCTTTTTGTGGCGGTAGGCAAAGGCATTGACCGTTTCCTGATTCACCGTTGGCTTGACCTGCTGTAGTGTTTCAATAGTCTCGTCGAATAGGGAGAATACGTGCTGGGCTGCCTGATACGCCAGTTTTGGCCGTTCAATGGTCTTATCCGGTTTTGTTTTCAGCAAGCCCTTCGTGTTCACACCAACCATGTGATCACCGGCCGCGTAGTGAATGTCGGAGATCGTAAACAGGTTGGTGGCAATGCCGCGGCCGTGGTCGCCGAGCATCCGGCGCAGGTCCCATTTGGCCTGGGTCAGTTCACTCCAGTCGTACTGCCGCAGCGCGCCGATGGTCTGGGCGCTGGGCGTAGAAGGAGCGCCATTCTCACCCTGCATAAACACAATCTTTGGGCGGCCGGCGCTCCGGTTGTAGGACCAGACGAGCTTTCGCATCTCCTCAATCTTCGGGTAAGAATCGTCAGGGTTTGGACTGTAGCCGTGATACGTCAGAATATCCACCAGATCGAGCGCGTTTTCCCGTTTCAATACCTCAAAGAAATCGCGCAGCCAGTCGAGCTTCGTGACGCTCGCCATACCAAGAGCGATGAGCCGGGCGTCGGGCTGAATGCTTTTCACAAGGCGGGCCGTACGGATGTAAAACACGCCCAGCTCACTGCCCGTGTTGAGGGGATTACCGTCGGGTTCGTTCCAGATTTCCCACTCCGGCACCTGCCCTTTGTAGCGGGTGACCATCGCCCGTACCCAGTTGTCCCAGGCGGTCAGCCCTTCGGCCGAGGTGGGAATACGGCCCATCAGCTTAGCTTCGCCACCGCCTTCGTAGATAGGGTTGCCGTACGACAGCTCCACCCAGGGGGCCACCCCACGCGAAGCCGCATCCGGAATAACCGCGTCGAGCCATTTGAAATCATACTCCCCTTTCACTTTCTCGCACTTGGCCCAGCCACCCTGCAACCGGATGCGTTTGGCACCCAGCGGGCCGAGGTAGGTTTTGTACGATTGATAGTCAGTGTAGTCGCGATCGAGGGTTTCGCCCCCGATACTCCAGGTGGATGATTTGATGTCCTTAGCGTCGCGGGTTTTCAGCTTGCCCACCTCTTTCCAGTTGGGAGTAACTACGGGATTTGCGATCAGTACGGCTCCGAGTAGGGTTAGCAAATAATTCATGGCTCGTTAAATGGTTATTTCCCGGTTGAGTTAGTCTTGTTTGTGTCGTCAAGCTGTCTTTTCAGGTCGGCCAGAAATACGCTTCGGGTGCCGTCAACGAAGCCGTTAAAGACCACGTAGCGGCCGGAATGATCCCAGGCCGGATGGGCATCAATCCGAAATTCGCCCTGCGCTTTCGACAGAAAAATTTTTGCAATGGCCTGCTCCGTGCCGGTCGACAGATTCAGCAGCCGGATAGGGACAGTGCCATCATTGGCCGTTACGCCCTCGTTCGGGTAAGCGTCGGTGACGATGTAGGGTAGGCCCTTCGGTTGCAGGGACGGATGCCCCGAACCGGGGTGGAAAACCGTCTTCATATCCGTCCCGTCGTACCGGACGGTAATGAGTTCCAGGCCGGGCCTGTTATCCACTTCCAGGTTCATCGACAGGTGTTCGCCATCGGGTGTCCAGTTAACGTGGTGGCCACCTTTCGCCCATTGGTCGGGCGTAATGGCCGTGTGCAGATCCGAACCGTCGGGCCGCATGGTAATGACTGAACGACGGCGCGGCCCTCCGGTAACCGGTGCCCATTGAACGGTCGTCAGCAGCCGGGTACCCTGCGGGTTCCACTTCACCTGGAAGCAGTAGTACTCAAAATCCTGTGGGTTTGCAATGGCGATGCTCGGTACCGACTTTTCATAGATCTCCCGAATGCTTACGATACGCTTGGTTTTACCAGTACGCGTGTCGGTAATATCGATGCCATCGGTGGAAACCGGGCCGATGTTCTTCGGCGTCAGAGAGTCCGGAATGACCACACCGTAGCCAACCTGCGCCCGGCGCGAACTGATCAGGTTATACGAAGCCAGTTTTTTGCCATCCGCCGACGCCATGAAAACAGTGCCCTCTAGCCGTCGTGATTGGCCCGTAAGCGGATTGACCTGTACGGCAAAGGCTTTCCAGGTAGCAGTGTCTACATCGTTGAAGTATAATTCCGCATCGGAACCACCCCACTGCACATTGGCACCCAACTGCATCTCCCAGCCCCGCGACTGCGCTACAACGCGTTCTTTGCCAGTTTGTAGGTCGACCAGCACCACCTCACCGACCTCGCCCGGCTTAGGCCGTCGTGTCTCCTGCGGCAAGCGGAACAGGGCCACGTACCGCCCCGACGGACTAACCGGCGACGTATCGAAAAACCGATGAATGACCCGGCCCGAGCTGATCTTCACCACCGGCACCAGCGTATTGGTTGTGTACGGGGTAAAAGCCGCTATCGGAGCTTGTTGCGCCAACAAACTCGCGATACCCAGCCACCCAGCCAGCACAAATGACACCGTGTTACTCATAACGATCAACTAATCAGGTTTTAGGGCTCTCCGTTACGCTTTCTCATAAAGAGTTTGAAAAAAGGCCGCCAGGAATCTCACTGAACCGGTGGCCCGGCGGGCTTTAACACTAACGGTACGGGTCACGGCGGGGAACGGCATCGGCCGCCCGTCGCGCCCCGCTACGAAGAAAAAACAATCTAATAGCCCTGGTTCTGCGTCAGGGTTCTGTTCAAATCAATCTCACGTTGGGGGATGGGGAAGAAGCGGTGAAAGGCTTGTACCTTAAGGCCCTTGCTCGTCAGAACGGGTAGGTAGCGGTCGGTGCGGACGAGGTCGAACCAGCGGTGGTTTTCAAACGCCAGTTCAACGCGACGCTCCTGCTCCAGTGCCAGTCGCATATCGGCCTGACTCAAGCCGGTTTTGTCGGCCAGCCCGGCCCGCTTCCGAATCTGGTTCAGGAAAGGAAGGGCTTCGGTTGTTTTTCCCTGTTCGTTGAGCGCTTCGGCGTACATCAGCAGCACATCAGCGTAGCGCAGAATCGGGAAATCCACGTCGGAGTCGGCGTTCAGTGCGCCCTGCTGGCGGAACTTAACTACGTACGCATCGTTCACGTCGCGGCCTTGTGCGTTTTTGTAGCTCGTCAGCAGCGAGGCATCCTTGCGCAGATCCCCCGCTTCGTAGGCTTTCACCAGGTCAGCCGTTGGTCGGTTGAAGCCGCCACCACCACCGCCACCGGTGCCGAGCAGGGCTGAGCCCGCGTTGAACGGTGCCCAGTTCGACCACATATCCGAACCCTGACCAGCCTGCCCCGAGTACGTTGGCTGACCGATCAGACCGGATACATACTGTACCGCGAAAATCACTTCCCGGTTGGCGGCAAACGATGTTGTGGGGCTAAACACGGCTGCGTAGCTCGGCATCAGGTCATGCGCCTTAGAGTCGATTACTTCCTTCAGCTTGGCGGCTGCGTTGTCGTACTGTTTTAAAGTCAGATAAACTTTCCCGAGCAGCGTTTTTGCCGCCCAGCGGGATGCCCGACCAGCCTCCGCGTTAGCAATAGACGTCGGTAGTTTCTCTTCCGCAACCTTCAGGTCATTGACGATCAGTTCGTTTACCTGAGCGGCCGGGCTGCGGGTCAGTGTATTGGCTCCGTACGGCGAACCGATTTCAGAAGTAACCAACTGCACATCGCCAAAGAGCCGAACCAGGTTAAAGTAGAACATAGCCCGCATAAACCGGGCTTCGCCTTCGATGCGGTCTTTGCTGGCCTGTGGAATATCCACTTGCGGTAGTCGGTCCAGGATAGCGTTGGTACGGGCAATGCCCTGATAATGACCTGTCCAGGCTGTATTGACAGTCGAATTAGTGATGGTTATCAGGTAATCGTCAATCTCAAAAAGGGGGGATGAGATAGCCGTTCGTGTTACACCCAGATCTGTGTTATCGGAGATAATTTCCGACATGGCAAACAAAGCTCCACTGCCCGTACCATATAGGCCGGGATGTTTCAGGGTGGCATAAACACCCACGACAGCGTTGTTGAAATCGGCGGCCGTTTTGTAAAAATTTACCTCGCTGCGTTCGGTAACGGGTACCTGCTCCAGAAAGGAGTCTTCACACGCAGTCGTGAAGATGGTAAGCAGGACCAGAGGGATATAACGGATTTTCATTGCTTTCAGGGGCTAAGGATTAAAAGCCTAAGTTGATGCCAAACGTAATGGTGCGCGCTTGTGGATACGTACCGAAATCAAGACCAGCAGCCCGCAGGTCGTCGTTAGAAGCACTCACTTCCGGGTCATAGCCATTGTAGCCTGTAAATGTAAACAGGTTAGTACCGGTAGCGTACACCCGTGCCGACCCTACTCCCAGGCGATTGATCAACGACGAAGGCAGGTTATACGCCAGCGTTACGTTGCGGATGCGCAGGAACGAGCCGTCGAACAGATAGGCGTCGCTGAAGAGGGGGTTGTTGTTGCGCCCACCTCGAATTGCCCGGCCGTAGCGGCCGTTGCCCGGCTGCGAAGGTGATACCCAGCGGTTGTCGAACACCTCCTGAAGCTGATTCTGAACCCCCGAGTTGTTGATTGAGAACGTAGCATTATAGATTTTTTGCCCAACAATGCCATTCGTCAGGATGTCGAGCGTAAAACCTTTGTAGGAGAAGTTGTTATTGAAACCAAAGAAGAATTTGGGGTGTGGGCTGCCAATAACGGTACGGTCGTTGTCATCAATCCGGCCGTCGTTGTTGATGTCTTCCCATTTGAAGTCGCCCGCTTTGGCAAACGGCTGCTTGCCATACGCCGTAGCCTCTTCGTCGGTCTGGAATACGCCGATGACCCGCCGACCAAAGAAACTGCCGATGGGATCACCTGCCTGGGTGACGGCGTAGGCCGTCCGTCCCAGAGCCGTGCTGAAAATCCGCTCAGCATCGGCGCTCATCGCCAGTACCTTATTTTGGTTGAACGTGATGTTGGCGCTGGTCGTCCATTTGAATTCTTTAACCGTATTGCGGCTGGTGAGGGCAAACTCGAAGCCCCGGTTCTGCACCTCGCCCAAATTCACGACCGCACTGGTTAAGCCCGTTGCCGCCGGCGTCTGGATCGTGAACAGCATGTCGGTGTTGCGCTTGTCGTAGTAGTCGGCGGTAACATAAATCCGGTTGTTGAGCATACTGAAATCAAGCCCGAGGTCCAACTGCTTCATCGATTCCCAGCCCAGCAGCGAGTTGGTGAACGTTGAGCGGCCCAGACCGGGGGTAAGTGTGTTGCTAATGATGTAGTTGGCATCCTGCAGCAGACCGATAGCCCGGTAGTCGCCGATGGCGTTGTTCCCGGTCAGGCCATAGCTGGCGCGAAGTTTCAGGTCTGATACGACCGATACGCCTTTCATGAAATTCTCCTCCGACACGCGCCAGCCCACCGAAGCCGAGGGGAACGTACCCCAGCGGTTGTCGGACCCAAAACGCGACGAACCATCCCGGCGAACCGTAGCCGTTACGAGGTATTTATCTTTAAACGAATAGTTGACACGGGCGAGGTACGACAGCAGCGTCTGAATCGTCACGTTTTCGTAACCAGCGTTGATCGTGCCGCCATTCACGCTTTCAATCAGATTGTCCGGGAAGCGGGTCGCCTGGGCCTGCAGTACGTTTGAGTAGGCTTTCTGGGCGGTAAAGCCGGCTACCGCATCGACTGAGTGATCACCGAAGCGTTTTTTATAGCTGAACGTGTTCTCATTCAGCCAGTTCGTCGCTTCGGTGTTTGTCCCTGTCGCGTTCGTCAGGATATTAATCGGGTCAATCGTGTTCGGCTGAAACCGACGGTTTTTGGCGTAGTTCAGATCGGTACCAATGGTTGTTCTGAACGTCAACCCGTCGAGAATCGAAACTTCGGCGTAGGCATTGCCGAAGAAGCGCAACTGCGTTCCGTCAATCTTCAACTCGTTGGCTAACTGAACGGGGTTCGGATAGGAAATGTCGCCTTCGGTAGGGCGGTACGTCACGAAATACGAACCATCCGGATTGTAAACCGGGAAGTAAGGCGGTAACGACAGAGCCGCCTGTACCACCGCCCCGCCCGAGTGGCCAATGGCCGCTACGTCGTCCTGCTTCGTAAAGCTGGGAAGCATAGTCACCCCAACGTTAATCCGGTTAGATATCTTTCCGTCCAGATTCATCCGGAAGGAGTACCGCTCCAGACCCGAGCTAATGACAATCCCCTTTTGATTGAAGTACCCACCCGATATGGAATACCGGATGTTCTCGTTACCGCCCGAGGCCGAAATCTGATAGTTCTGAATTGGGGCCGTCCGGAAAATGGCGTCCTGCCAGTCGGTATTCGGCAATTGGGAAATATCACCCTGAATGATCGACGGAATCTGGTAGGAGTTAGGCCGGAGGTTATTCGGATCGGTGATCTTGCCATTCGGGTTGTTGTCGATGTAGCCGTTGTTCCGACCATCTTTTATAAACTGGACAAAATCCGGCGTATCGAGTAGATCCAGCTTTCTGGCTACCTGCTGAAAACCCGTGTAAGCGTCGACTTCAATTCGGGTTTTACCGGCTTTGCCCCGCTTGGTCGTGATCATAATCACCCCGTTCGACCCCCGCGAACCGTAAATAGCCGTCGATGAAGCATCTTTCAGGACGTCGATGCTTTCGATGTCGTTCGGGTTTATCGTATTGAGTGGGTTACCAATCCCCGAGTTCGTTACGGGGTAGCCGTCGATGACAAACAAGGGTTCATTACCGCCCGAGATAGAGCCAATTCCACGAATCAGGATGTTGGTATTCGCCCCGGGCGCGCCGTTGCTTTGCGAAATCTGCAAACCCGCGACCTGTCCCTGCAGGGCCTGATCAACGCCCGAAACAGGCAGTTTCTGAATATCCTTCGACCCAACGGAGGCAATAGCCCCGGTCAGGTCTTTCTTCTCCTGCGTACCATACCCGACTACCACAACCTCGCCGAGCTGTTTGGTATCGGGAGAAAGGCTAACCGTGAGCGATGACTGGTTCTCAACCGTAATTTCTTTCGACAGATAACCGACAAATGAGAAAACTAACGTGGCTCTGCCGGATCTGACGCGCAGCGAAAAAGCGCCACTGTTATCCGTTGTTGTACCCGAATTGGTGCCTTTCTCGACCACCGTAACGCCGGGTAATGCCTGGCCGGCATCGTCCGTAACCTTGCCGGTTACGACTGGGCCCGATTGTGCAAAGAGGCATGCTGATGCTACGAGCCAGCATACGGCTACTAGCCATGCTCTTTGTGTTTTAGTGAGAAGTTGGTTCATATAGGGTTTACTATATTATTGTAAAATTAAATATCAATCGATACAATACTATAATGAGGGTATCTGTAAAGCAAACTATTTTGTATAATTTTTTTTGATGATAAAATTTTTCCAATACGGATTGACTTAGAAAAATAATAGATTGCATTAATCACTTGTTTTCAGAAGGCAGTTGATGTGGTTAAAGTGCAAATCGGGATAAATAATTAAGCTACTGGTATAGTTATTCACTAATAAAAGATTAGTATTGCGCTAATTATCACAATGATATACTATGTCGATTAATACGTTATTTTCACTTTCGGGAAAGGTGGCTTTAGTCACAGGATGCAAACGAGGAATAGGCAAAGCAATGGCGCTGGCACTGGCGGAAGCCGGGGCCGATATTATCGGGGTGTCCGCATCGCTCGAGCGCTCGGGCAGTCAGGTTGAGCAGGAAGTGACGGCGCTCGGGCGGCAGTTCCGGGCTTATCAGTGTGATCTGAGCAACCGACAAACGCTGATGTCCTTCATCGGGCAGGTTCGACAGGATGTACCCGTTATCGATATCCTCGTCAATAATGCCGGCACCATCCTGCGCAAACCGGCCGCCGAGCATCCCGACGATTACTGGGATACCGTGCTGGAGACTAACCTGTCGGCGCCGTTTATCCTTACCCGTGAGATCGGGCGGGACATGCTGACTCGTGGGGCCGGTAAGGTTATCTTTACAGCTTCGCTGCTGACGTTCCAAGGTGGGATTAACGTGCCGGGCTATGCGGCCAGTAAAGGTGCGGTGGGTAGTCTGGTGAAAGCGTTTGCCAACGAATGGGCAGGGTCGGGCGTGAACGTAAACGCCATCGCACCGGGCTATATTGACACCGATAACACGGAAGCCCTGCGGAACGACCCCGTTCGGAGTCAGGCGATTCTGTCGAGAATTCCGGCTGGTCGGTGGGGGACACCCGACGATTTCAAAGGGGCAACAATTTTCCTGGCGTCATCCGCAGCCGACTACGTTCACGGTACGATCCTGACCGTCGACGGTGGCTGGATGGGGCGCTAATTGTGTACTAAACCTTAAATCATATAGAACGCAGATTGTCATGATTGGTATGATTTGTTAAGATAGCCGATCATAATTAACCATACCAATCACACCAATCTGCGTTCTATATAACTTGCTGCCATCATGGTCCTAGTTATTGTTAAAGCGTTCAACATACTCGAATTCGTAGCACGCGACCCAACCAAAGCGCATTCGCTGACCGAGATTGCTGAGGCCATGCAGCTTCACCAGGCTACGTGCGCCAACATTCTAAAAACACTGGTCGAAATCAACTACCTGGAACACCTGGGTCGTAAGAAAGGTTACCGGCTCGGTTCAATGGCGTATAACCTGACCAACAACTCGTCGAACGGACCGACGCTGGTGCTGGCTGCGGCCGAGGTAATGGAAGAACTAACCCGCCGACTGAACGAGACGTCGATTCTGGGCGTGATTCGCAATTACAAGCGGTACATTATTCACCTTGTCAATAGTGATCAGGACTTACAGGTACGTAGCCGCAGCGAACGGAATGTGTATGAGACAGCCAGCGGGCGCATTCTGCTGGCATTTATGCCGGAGAAAGAACGGGCCAGTTTCGTTCAGGTAGTGGGCTTACCGTCGGCCAGTATCTGGCCCGGTGCCGAAACCGTTGAGAGACTGGAGCAGGCGCTCGCCGAAATCCGGAAGAACGAACTGGTCATTACCCATTCGCCCTCCCATATTGTGGGGTTTGCCGTGCCGATCCGGAAAGGCGAGCAGGTAGTAGCCAGTCTGAGCATCTTTCTGCCCGAAATCCGGTGTTCGACAGAACGGAAACGGGAGCTAATCATCGCCCTGCGTGATGCGTCGTCGGCCATCAGCGACCGATTGAAATAGCGATCAGATTCAGAAAGCCGGGTCGGCAACAAATAGCCTCGTACCCCTTCCCCTTGTTCGGAACGAACACAATTGCCTGATTTTGGATGAATCAGGTAATACTTTCATGCCCTAAATCAAATGTCCTTCTCCAGTAGCTGCACCGACCAGACAGCCACTACGTCGCTCTCTTCACAATACGAAATGCCCGCTGTAGCTTGCGCAGGTTGACATCGGCTCAGTGCCCATTCATCATGTCAGCGAATTAGCGCTCTTGACGCAGGATAGTGGTGTGCAAACAGCACCCGTTGATCTTGGGTGAAGCAGGTTGATGGAAAGATTTGAGCCGATAGGCGGGTGTTGTCAACTGTAAATAATTGTACTTAATAAAAATATTGTTCAAAAAATTGTGTCATACTAATTTAAATCATAGTATTGTATCGATGAATTAGTTATTTCATAATGTTATAGTAAATAGTATCAGTGCCTTTCTGGTCAGTTAAAAATAACCAATAATTTGGGTGAATAGCCCGGTTTTCTGCAAAAAGTTGGTAAAAAATTGCAACCCCTGTAAGTGCTTTTGCGGCTGAGTCTGTCTTATCTGAAAAGGCACTGGTGCTTCCTACCCATAACCAATTTACGTAGCCTCCTATCATGAATCCGGCGCAAACAAGACCGTTTCCTTCTGATGACAATCAACTACGGATTGGGTACTCCAGCCTGTCAACCGATACGCGGATGAATGTCCCGGAAGACGATGAACTGTTTATCCGTCGCACGATGGACGAAGACCCCCGGTTGGGCGTAGAACTGCTGTTTCGGCGGTACTACCAGCCCATGTGCAGCCACGCCGTTAAATACGTCGGGTCAAAAAGCGTGGCTGAAGACCTGGTGTCGGATATTTTTTACCAGTTCTATCAGCAGAATATATTCACGGATATTACGTCATCCTACCGGTTCTATCTCCTTCGTACGGTCCGAAACCGGGCTTTTAACTACCTCAAACAACAACTTAACCGGCAGACCGTCGACGAAGATGCTGACGAAGTGGGCCGCCTGGCCGTATCGGCCGGTGACGCCCCCGACTCGCTTATCCAGTACGAAGAACTCTATCACGACGTACAGGACGCCATCAATGACCTGCCCATTGACCGCCGACGTATCTACCTCCTGAATCGATTTGAGGGCAAAAAATACCAGGAGATCGCCGACGAACTTCAACTGTCTATCAAAACCGTTGAGGTGCAGTTGTACCGGGCCAACAAACACATTCGAAGCCTGCTGAAACGGAAATGGTATCTGCTGCTGCTCCTGCTGACCAGCTTTTGATGCTAATAAACGCGGACATCTGTAAGTGGAATAGGGACCTTCGGTTGTCTTACTACTAAACGAATTTCGGACAGGATGACGATCACGAAAGAACTCATATTCGACTATTTGGCCGGGAAGGCGTCTGCCCTGCAAAAGCAGATGATCGAATCCTGGCTGCAGGATCAGCGTAATGAAGAACTGTTCTATCAGTATCTGATTGAATACGAAACGATGCGGCCTACCTATACCGCCGACGTCGCACAGGCCATTGACAACTATAATCAGTTCCTGAAAAATGCCGGATCGAACACGACCCCCGGAAGCAACCAGGCTACCGTAGTAAAAACCCGGCCGATCTGGCTGCGCTGGTCAATTGCCGCTGCGGTTACCCTGCTGCTGATGACCTCAGTCTGGTTACTGCGAAACCAGTGGCAGTACGAATCCTACGAAACGGTTTATGGACAGACACGGAACATTAGCTTACCCGATGGCAGTACGGTGGTGCTGAATGCAAACTCCCGGCTTCGGGTACCGCGCTTTGGCTTCTCGTCCGGTCCCCGCGAAGTGTTGCTGGAAGGGGAGGCCCTGTTTTCGGTATCGCATACGAAAACCCACCAGCGATTTATTGTCAAAACGGATCATCAGTTTCAGGTGGAAGTGCTCGGTACGGTGTTCAACGTTTTTGCGCGGCAGCGGGGCGGCAAGGTGGTACTGAATCAGGGGAAAGTGAACGTGCTGTTCACCGGTAAGGTAACCAGGAACAAAGTGACGTTGAAGCCAGGTCAACTTGTTACGATTGACCCGCAGCGCATCCGGGTCAAATCGACGCCCGAACCGGAAGCCCACGCGGCCTGGTGCAACAACCGCTACGTGTTCGACAAAACCACGGTGCAGGAAATCGGCTACCTCCTCCGCGAGAACTACGGCCTGACAATAAGCACAACCGACAAGGAACTGTTGGCCCTGACGATCTCCGGTTCCTATTCGGCCAGTAACGCCGGTGAATTACTGCAACTCCTCGAAGAAACGCTTGGTATTTCGACCAGCCGCCAGGGCGACACGGTCATGATTGCCCGCCCGGCCGTACCCCAACCGCTCCAATAAGTTTTGAAGCCCTTATCCATATGAATCGATACGTTTACAGGCAATTCCAGTTGATCGGCTTATCGGCGCTCCTGTGTACGAGCGACCTTGCTGTGATGGCGCAGACCAGTAATCTGGCTAAGTACGTTGACAAGTCCGAAAAGAGTATGCCCGCGCCGGCGGTGAGTCTGAAAGAGGCCCTGAACTCCCTGAAAGAACATTACAAAGTCGATATCGTTTTTGGCGATCAGGTGATTGAGCAATACACGGTTTCTCCGGCGCTTATCAATTACAATCAGTCGATTGAAAAGAACCTGGAGGCCGTCCTGAGTGCGTCGGGTTTAAAATTCCGGAAACTCAAAAATGGAACCTATGCCATCGTCGGGCGGATGTCCGGACGCCGGGGGGCGTCGGTGGGGGTGTCGGAAACAAAATCAGCGGTAGCGCTGACAAGCCTTGGCGAACATCTGCCGATGCTGGGCCAGACCGCCAGTACGGAAACGAGCCGGGAGCCTGAAAAAGCAGCCGATAATCCGATACGTGGAAAAGTAACCGACGAAAAAGGCGAAGGCCTGCCGGGGGTAAACGTGACCATCAAGGGAACCACCCGCGGCACTACAACCGACGCATCGGGTAATTTTAACCTGCCCAATGTGGATAAAAATACGGTACTGGTGTTCAGCTTCATCGGCTACACCCCGAAGGAGATTGTGGTGGGCAGCCAACCTGTGCTGACCGTCTCGCTCACGGAGGAGTCGAAATCTCTGAACGAAGTGGTGGTTGTCGGGTTCGGTACGCAGAAAAAAGCCACCGTAACGGGGGCCATCGCGAACGTTACGACCAAAGACCTGATCCAGTCGCCGGTGGCCAATATCAGCAACTCGCTGGTCGGCCGGATGCCGGGTTTGTTTGCCGTACAGGGCAGCGGGGAGCCGGGCAATGATGCTTCTACGCTTCGGATTCGGGGCGTCAGCACCTTCTCGGGGGCGGCCGATCCGCTCATCCTGGTGAATGGGATTGAGGTCAGCAACTACAACAACATTGACCCCAACGAGATTGAAAACCTCACCATCCTGAAAGACGCCAGCGCCACGGCCATTTACGGGATTCGGGGGGCCAACGGGGTGATCATCATCACCACCAAGCGGGGCAAGGTGGGCAAGCCGCAGCTCAGCTACACGGCGAATCTCGCGGTAACCAGCTTCACGAACCTGCGCAAGGGCATGAACAGCTACGACTACGCCCGGTTGTATAACGAAGCCATTCGGAACGATGCCTACGTGAGCGGAGCCGTTTATACCCCCCGGTTTACGGAAGCTGATCTGGCCAAGTACCGGTCCGGCGAAGATCCGATTTTCTACCCCAACACCGACTGGTACTCGCTGGTGCTCAGGCCGCAGGCGTTGCAAACGCAGCACAACCTGAACCTCAACGGCGGTACTGAAAAGGTCCGGTACTTCGTATCGGCGGGCTTCTTCAGCCAGGGCGGTCAGTTTAACAACACCGATCTGATCAAGGAATTTGACGCCAACCGCAAATACAAACGCTACAATTTCCGGTCAAACTTTGATTTCGACGTTACGTCAAAACTGAAGGTATCGCTGGATGTTGCCTCGCAGACCGAAAACCTGAGCGGCAGCAACTGGCCGACCGTCCGCATCATTGAAGGCATCGCCAAAGCTAACCCGCTGACCTCGCCGGGCTTCATTGGCGACAAACTGGTCAATCTGCCCGGTCTTGGAACGGTCAGTAATCCGCTGGCCGATGTGTTTGCGCAAGGCTATAACCGACAGTTCCGGAATTTTCTGCAAGGGTCGGTGCGGGTTGATTACCTGCTGGATTTTCTGTTGCCGGGGCTAAGCGCCACGGGTATTCTCAACTACCAGAACAACAATACCGAAACCCTTGTCAACCTGCGGCCCCTGATCACCTACAATGCCGTTCGGTTGCCGGATGGTACGGTCAATCTGATTCCGCAGAATGTGGAGCAGCCGTTCTCATTCAACCAGGTTATCGGCAAAAACCGGCGGACGTATGCGCAGTTCGGCTTTGACTACAAGCGGTCGTTTGGCGACCATGCCGTTACGGCGCTGGTCAACTACAACCAGACCAAGTACTTCGATCCGAACCTCGCGTTTCTGGTCCCCAACGGCTACCAGGGCGTAGTTGGCCGGGCTACGTACAACTTCAAAAGCCGCTACCTGGCCGAGTTTACGTTTGGCTACAACGGTACGGAAAACTTCGACGTAGGCAAACGCTTCGGCTTTTTCCCGGCCTTCTCACTGGGCTGGGTTCCTTCCGAAGAACCGTTCTTTCCGAAAAACGATGTGGTCACCTACCTGAAAATTCGGGGTTCGTACGGGGAGGTGGGCAACGACCGCATCGGCAACGACCGGTTTCTGTACCGGCCCTCGGCCTATACTTCCGCTACCAACGGCTATTTTTTCGGCGAAGTGGGCAGCACGCAGACCGGCTACGTTCGCTCGGTTGAAGGGAAGCTGGGGAACCCGAACGTAACCTGGGAGCGGGCTGTCAAGCAGAACCTCGGCGTGGAAATGGCGTTCTGGAAAAGTAAGATCAGCGTAACGGCTGATGTGTTCAGCGAAGAACGTAATAACATTCTGGCCAACCTCGGTACGGTTCCCGTTACGGTTGGGGCTACGCTGCCCGCCTATAACCTGGGCCGGATGAGAAACCGGGGCTTCGACGGCGACATCGCCTACAATGACCGGATCGGCGCCGTAAATTTCTTCATCAAAGGGAATTTCACCTTCGCCCGAAACAAGGTGCTGTTTCAGGACGAAATTGCCCGGCCGTTCTCGTATCAGTACCGTACCGGGCAGCGCTACGGGCAGTATTTTGGTCTGGTGGCCGACGGCCTGTATAACACCTGGGAAGAAGTGAATGAGGCCAATCGGCCTGTGTCGGCCTGGAACAGTAACCGGCTGCAACCCGGCGATATCCGGTACAAAGACATCAATGGCGACGGGATCATCAACGAGGACGATGCCGTACCGATCGGCTACTCCAACTTTCCGGAAAAAATCTTCGGTATCTCGCTGGGAGGCAACTACAAAGGGTTCGATTTTTCAGTCCTCTTTCAGGGCGCTGACAATGTATCACTGGCCTATAACCGACGGCAGGTACGCGGCTTTTTCGAAAACTCCGGGGCCGTGGATTATCTGATCAATAGCTGGTCGGCTGAGCGCTACGAGCAGGGGCTGCCCATCTGGTTCCCACGGCTGACTACGGGGGCCGACGAGAACCACAACAACAAGATGTCGACCTTCTGGGTGCGTGACGGAAGTTACGTGCGGCTGAAAAACGCCGAGCTTGGCTACAGCCTGCCAAAGGCCGTTCTTAGCCGACTGGGCATTAGCTCAACCCGGGTGTTTGTCAACGCCAATAACCTGATTACCTGGAGTTCCGTGTTCCCCGGCGTTGATCCCGAGCAGTCGGGTACCGCGCCCGGCAGTACGACAGGAGGTGTCACGAACGAAGAACCGTACCCACTCACCCGCGTGGTCAATTTCGGGCTTACGCTTAAATTTTAATCAGCCATGAAAGCATTCATCAGAGCCGTAGTTGGGGGTTTCCTGTGCATGGCCGTATCATCCTGCGATAAGCCGCTCTCCCAGTTTCTGGATAAAGCCCCCGGCGTCGACGTAACCGAAAACACCGTCTTCTCATCGCGGGCGCAGTTGGAAACGTTCATCACCGGAACGTACCGGATTGGTATCCACTCGATATTCTCTTACAACGATGCCAACCTGATCCCTACTTCCCGCACCTTCTGCATCAATGCCCCCATTACCGACGAGGCCGAGTGCGAGGTCACCTTCATGCACCCTGAGCAGTGGAACGCCGGTAACATTACGGCCTCGACTGCGCTGGTAGCCAACGAAGATTACCGGTATTACATCCGGTGGACGGCCATCCGAAACTGTAACATCATTCTGGAGCGGCTGAATGATGTGCCTGATGCCGATGAGGCTTACAAGAGCCAGGTAACCGGCGAAATGAAATTCATCCGGGCGCTGAATTACGCCGAAATGCTGAAGCGCTACGGTGGCGTTCCGATCATCGACAGGCGGTTTCAGTTGACCGACGATTTTAAGGTAAAGCGGAATACGGTTGAAGACGTAGTCAATTTCATCGTGAAGGACTGCAATGATGCGGTGGAAAAACTTCCCGCTTCGTATCCATCGAACCTCCGGGGCCGGGCCACCAAAACAGCGGCCCAGATGCTCAAGGCCCGTACGCTGCTGTACGCAGCCAGCCCCCTGTTCAACGCTGCAACGCCGTACATGAGCCTGGGCAACGAGGCCGATAATAAGCTGATCTGCTACGGTAACCAGGACAATAATCGCTGGCAACTCGCTGCCGATGCCGCCAAAGCTGCGATTGACATGGCCCCGGCCGGAAACTTCTCGCTCATTACCGACAAGGGCGTAGACAAGAACTACAAGTTTGCCTGGGAGCAGAACGACAATGCCGAGATTGTCCTGGCCGAGAAAGTCTATGCTGCCCGCAGCCGAACCCAGTTTCCCTGGTACGGATTTCAGCCGTCGTCCATTATCAATGCCTGGGGCGGGGTATCGGTAATCCACAACTTTGTCCGAAAATACGAAAAGAAAGACGGTACCCCGCAGACCTGGCCGGGTGGCAATGATTTACTAAAAAAATACGCGGAGCTTGATCCTCGTTTTGCCCAGACGGTTGGGTACACCACCTCAAGCTACAACCGGGATGTACCCCTGCTCGAAACGTTTCAGGGGGGGCGTCATGCCGCCGACTGCGACGGGGGGGCCTGGCTGAAGAAACTCATGCCTGATGCACTGGGCGCTACGTCGAGTGCCGTACCCAACGCCATTGTATTCCGGGTGGCCGAAGCGTATCTGAACTATGCCGAAGCCCTCAATGAAGCCCAGGGCCCGGTACAGGCAGCTCACGATGCCGTTAATATTATTCGCGGGCGTTCGGGTATGCCCAAACTTCCGACGAATCTTACCAAAGAGCAGTTTCGCGAACGGGTTCGCAATGAGCGGGACATCGAACTAGCCTTCGAAGATCATCGGCTCTGGGACATCCGACGCTGGAAAATTGCCGAAAACGAAGGGGTAATGCAGGGGCCGATGTACGGCCTGCGGATTACACGGATCACCGGTAATACTGATTTCGCCTATCAGCCGTATGTGTTCGAAAATCGGACTTTCCTGCCGCGCATGTACCTGCATCCGTTCCTGAATACGGAAGTGTACAAGGGCTACCTCGTTCAGAATCCTGGCTACTAACTCTTTGCTGCTGAGCATTATGAACTTCAAACTATACTATATCCTACCCGTACTGGTATTGCTGGCCGGGTTGCGTCCGTCTGCCCGGGCGCAGCAGAGCAGCCCCGACTCCCTGGCCGAAATCCAGGTTGAACGCCAGCGTACGTCACTCCAGCCGATTGGCTACGGCCAGCAACTGGCCTGGCGCGTGACGAGCGCTATCTCGACCGTAGCCGGCCGGGATCTGGAAAAGAACTTCACGACCAATCTGGCCAATACCCTCTACGGCCGCCTGCCGGGCCTGACGGTCGGGCAATCCGGTGGCGAGCCCGGCAACGACTCACCCTCGGTACTGGCGCGGGGTATCAACACATTCGGGTCCGGTCGGGATGTGCTGGTGATGGTCGATGGATTCGAGAGTACGTATGAGCAACTGGTCCCCAGCGAAATCGAAAGCATTTCGTTGCTCAAGGATGCTTCCGCGACGGCGATTTACGGCCTGCGTGGTGCCAATGGGGTTTTGCTGGTCACGACCAAACGAGGCCGCACCAGTCCGCTGGTAATTAATGCCAGCACCCAGCAGGGGTTTCATACGGCCACCCGGCTGCCGCAGTTTCTAGGCTCGTACGACTACGCCCGGTTATACAACGAAGGGCTTCAGAACGACGGAAAAGCGCCGTTGTATACCGATGCCGCACTGGAAGCGTACCGTACCGGCAGCGATCCGTACTTCTACCCGAACGTGAACTGGTACGACGAAGTGCTGAAGAAAACAGCGCCCATATCGAACTACAACCTAAACTTCCGGGGCGGTAGTAATACGGTCCGGTATTTTGTGCTGCTGAATTCCATCCGCAGCAATGGGCTGTACAAAAACGCAGGTAACCTGGCCGATGAGAGCGTAAACTCGCGGTATTCGCGGATCAACTTCCGCTCGAACGTCGACGTCAACATCACCGACCGGCTGTCGGCATCGCTCACCCTCGGCGGAACCGTCGAAGACAAAGCCAACCCGGCGGCCAATACAACCGGCGCGTTTTTTAACTCGCTGGCTACGTTGCCGCCCAATTCGTTCCCGGTCTACAACGCCGACGGATCGTTTGGCGGTACCAGTGCGCTGACCAACCCGCTGGCCAACCTGCTGCAAACCGGTTCGTATACCTCCAACGGCCGTACGCTGCAAACCACCCTGCAACTAACCGAACAACTGGACGCTATCTTGCCCGGCCTGAGCATTACGGGGGCGGTGTCGTTCAACAATTTTTTTCGCAGCTACTCCAACAAGACCAAGACCTACGAACGCTTTGCCGTGACCAGAAATACGGCCGGCGAAACGATCTACACCCGCTACGGCCAGAGTACCTCACTCGTAGGGAACGAAGCCAACTCCGACCAATGGCGCAATATGATCTTCCAGGGCATGCTGAACTATACCCGTACGTTTGGTAAGCACGACATTGCGGCCATGTTGCTCTACAATTCGAGCAGCTATACGAACATCAGTAACGCAACAACGGCCATTGAGAGTCTGCCCTACAAACACGTTGGCATGGGTGGACGCGTTACGTACACGAACGCGAATAAGTACATTGGTGAACTGTCGTTTGGCTACATGGGCTCGGAAGCGTTTCCGAAGCGTAATCGCTACGGCTTTTTCCCGGCCGCATCGGTAGGGTGGGTGGTTTCCAACGAGGCCTTCCTCAAAGATAACGCCCTGGTGAACTTCCTGAAGATACGGGCCTCGTACGGCCTGGCAGGCAACGACCAGATTGGCGGCAACCGCTTCATGTTCGAGCAACGGTATCCATACACGGCTGCCTATTATTTCGGAACGGGCAATACGCAGGCATTTGGCCTGGCCGAAGGTCCACTCGCAACAACGGATCTGCGGTGGGAAACGGAGCAAAAACTGAACTTCGGTGTAGAACTGAGTCTGGCCCGGCGGCTGGATGTGTCGCTGGACGTATTCCGGCAGCGTCGGTATGATATTCTGGCTACGCCCAACCGCACGGTGCCGCAGTATACAGGCGCGACACTGCCGTTGCTCAACATCGGTAAAGTGAACAACAGCGGCTTCGAGGCTATTGTGCGCTACAGTAGCAAATCGAACAGCCCGCTTCAGTATTCGCTGGAAGCCGGCGCGTGGTACGCCCAGAACAAGATTATTGAAAACTCGGAGGCTATCCGGCTCTACGACTACCAATACACAACCGGCCGACCCGTGGGGCAACCGTTTGGCCTGGAAGCTATTGGACTCTTCCGGGATCAGGCCGACATTGCCGCCAGTCCCCGACAGATTTTTGCGCCCGTGCAGCCGGGTGATATCAAATACAAAGACCAGAACGGCGACGGCCTGATCGACGGCAACGATACCCGCCCGATCGGTAAAACATCGGTGCCGACCCTGACTGTCAGCCTGCACCCGCGGCTGCAATACCGGAGCTTTGATCTGGAACTGCTCTTGCAGGGTGTAACGGGCCGTACCGCGTACTTTGGCGGAGCCTACTTCCACGCGTTCCAGAACAACGGCCAGATCAGTGCCATTGCGCTGGACCGCTGGACGCCCGAAACGGCCGCAACGGCCACCTACCCGCGCCTGTCGGCCAGCAACAACCTCAACAACTTCCGGTACTCGTCGTTCTGGCAGCGCGACGGCAGTTTCGTGAAATTGCGGAGCATCGAACTGGGCTATACGTTGCCGCTGAACCTGACAGAAAAGGTCCGGCTGACAAACGCCCGGGTGTTTATCAACGGCACCAACCTGTTCTCGCTCGATCGGCTGGAGGGCTACATTGACCCGGAGGTAGCCAGTGGATATCCGGCCCTGCGAACACTCAGCGCCGGTCTGCGGGTGCAACTGTAAACGTCATTCCTGAGAGATAAACGACGCCACCGGAAATGACACGACTGATAATCATAGACTTGTCGATCGCCATGAAACGCATTATACCATTTTTCGTACTAGCCGCCGTTGTCGGGCTGAGTAGCTGCGAAGACCTGGAACGTGAACTCATCACGGATATCACCGGGCAGCAGCTCATCCGGTCGTACGACTACACCCTGAACCGGCTCAACTCCATCTATACCGACGTTCCGGCTGGGTATCTGCAAATCGACGGAGCCATGACCGCTTCGGCAACGGACGAGGCCGAGCATACGCTCGAAACCTCCAACGTCCAGAAGTTCAACAACGGCTCCTGGAACGCGATTGATATTCCTGACAATGGCTGGGTTAATTTCTACCGCGGTGTTCGGAAAGCCAATCAGTTTCTGGTCGCTACGGATAGCGTCAATCTGGATCAATATCGACTCGACCCGACCCCCGCAGCCCAGACAACCTACCAGAATCGCCTGAACGACATCCGGCGATGGAAGTACGAAGCGCGGTTTCTGCGGGCTTATTTCTACTTCGAACTGATAAAGCGATACGGTGGGGTGCCGCTGTTTACGAAAGCGCTGACTATTAACGATAACTTCGCAGACGTAAAGCGCAGCTCCCTGGCCGAATGTATCAGCTTCATCACCGCCGAATGCGACTCAGCCGCCCGCAACCTGCCCGTCACCTACGCAGCCACCGACCTGGGCCGGGCTACCCGCGGAGCCGCCCTCTCGCTGAAAAGCCGGGTGCTGCTCTATGCCGCCAGCGACCTGTTCAATACGTCGTCCTGGGCGGGGGGCTATACGAACCTCGACCTGGTTACACTGCCGGCGGGCGACCGCACAGCCCGCTGGAAAGCGGCTGCCGATGCGGCCAAAGCCGTGATCGATCTGGCTGGTACGGGCTACGCCCTGCATAACAACTACCGGAACCTGTTTATCACTAACAGCTATACGCTTCCCGAAATCATCTTCGCCCGGCGTAACAGCGCTTCCAACGAGTTTGAGCGGGCAAACTACCCGATTGGCTATGACCTTGGCAACAGCGGCACGACACCTTCGCAGAACCTGGTCGATGCTTACGAGATGAGCAATGGCACCCGGTTCGACTGGAACAATCCCACCCATGCCGCCAACCCCTACGCCAACCGCGACCCACGACTGGGCCTGAACATCATTCTGAACAACACGACCTACAAAGGCCGTCCCGTTGAAGCCTGGATTGGGGGCCGCGATGGCCAGGGCGTAGTGAATGCTACGCGGACGGGCTACTACCTGAAGAAGTACGTCAACGAGAACCTGAACCTGCTGCTGAACAACACCAGCGTGTACTCGTGGAATATCTTCCGGCTGGCCGAGATCTTCCTGAACTACGCCGAAGCGCTGAACGAATACTCACCCGGTCACGCCGACATCAAAACCTACGTGGATCGGGTGCGTGCCCGGACCGGAGTAGCCTTGCCGGCCCTGTCCGCGGGGCTTTCACAGGCCGAGATGCGCGAACGCATTCGCAACGAGCGCCGGGTTGAGCTGGCCTTCGAAGATCACCGGGGCTGGGATGTTCGGCGGTGGATGATCGGGCCGCAAACGCTGGGCGCCCCACTACTGGGCGTAGAAATCACCCGCCGGGCCGACGGTACGTTCCAGTACAAACCGGTAGAAGTGGAGAAGCGGGTGTTTGAACCGAAAATGTACCTGTATCCCATTCCGCAGGGGGAACTGAACGCATCGAAAGGGCTGGTTCAGAATCCCGGCTGGTAGACCACCTCCCAAAAACCAACTTACCCAATGGCATTGTATTTAAACCTGATTCGGCTGGCCTGTGTGGGCCTGGGGTGCGGTCTGCTGATGAGTGCCTGCTCCTACGATGAATTGCCCGAAGCCGACTATCCACAGCAACTGCTGTATCAGCCTACCGCCCGCAATGGCGTGTACACCATCAACAGCCTGCCCCCGGCTACCGGTACGTATCGGTTCTCGGTCAATCTGGCGGAGAAAAAACTGATTGTTCCCCTGAGCGTATTCCGGGGGGGCGTATCGACGGCGGGTGATGTGGCCGTTACGGTTTCCGCCAACGCCGATACGGTTGCCAGGCTGATTTCGACCAACGTACTGCCCGGTACCGTTCCGCTTCCGGTGGAAAGGTTTGTGCTGCCTAACTCGCTCAACCTCGGCAATGGAATGGAATTCGCGCCGTTTGACCTGCGCATCGACCTCGATTACCTGCGGGCCAATCCGGGGCAGAAGCTGGCTGTTGGTGTTACCATATCGAGTGGGCAGATACCGGTCAATCCGGCCCTGAAAACGACCATTGTCTCGCTGGACCCGTCCATTCTTAAGCCAACTCCTAACTTCACCAGCAAGGCAGATGCGACCACTCCGCGCAAAATCGCGTTCGCCAATACCTCGGCCAATGCGCTGAGTTACTCCTGGGATTTTGGCGATGGGTCGGCGGCCGTGACGGACGCGTCGCCAACGTATACCTACGCCAAAGCCGGTACGTACACCGTTACACTAACGGCCACCGGGATTACCGGAAGTCAGGATGCTACCCAGAAAATAATGTCAGTCGTTGTACCTTGAGCGCCTGTAATTTATGAGTCGAATTAGATGCTGCATGCTGTGTAATTAGCTGATATATAACCAGGTAAACTAGTGTCTTTGACCTGATTAATGGCTGGTAGATTGAACGTCGCTTGAATCAGGGTTCAGCGCTGCCCACCGATCGTTAGGCCACCGTCAACGAGAATGCTCTGGCCGGTGACGAACGAAGCTGCTTCGCTACTAAGCCAGTACACCAGCTCGGCAACCTCCTTGGGGTCAGCAAACCGGCCCACCGGCGTCTGTCGTTTCAGGGCAAGAGCCGCTTCGCTGTCGGGGTCAAAATTGCGCCGGAGCATGGGCGTAACGATGAAGCCGGGATTGACGTTGTTAATCCGGATGCGTTGTTCGCCGACTTCGATAGCCATTGGGCGAATCATGCCATCCAGGGCCGCTTTGGTGGCCGAATAGATGCTTGAGCCGGCCAGGGCACCGATTGCCAGCCAGGAGGAGGTGTTGATGATCGATCCGCCGTCACCCTGCCGAAGCATCTGCTGAACAGCATACTTGCAGGACAGCCACACGCCCTTCAGATTCGTGTCGATCAGGGCATCAAGCTCGTCTTCGGGGGCGTCGACCAAGGGCTGAAAGGTGCCTTCCTGACCGGCGTTATTGACAACTACGTCCAGCCGTCCCAGCCGCTCAATGGCCGTTTGCACGAGGTGATACACCTGATCGCGACGGGCCACATCGGCCTGGACAAACGATACGTCACTGCCGAACGTGGTAAGGTAGTCGACGGCCTGCCGACCGACATCGGCCCGGCGACCGGCAATGACGACGCGGCCGCCCCGTTGCAGGAACAATTCGGCGGTGGCCAGCCCAATGCCGGTGGCTCCGCCCGTAATCAGCACTGCGGGATTGTTCATGATAAGGAAGCGTTTATTGATGAAGTGTTTGGGTAGACAGGCCAGACTCCTGGCCTGTCTGTACGTGAATTAGCGTCTTACGGGTCGGGAAGCCGCTTCCTGGAACGGAGCTGGTATGCCCTGAATACCCAACTGGATAAAGCAGCGTGGCCAGTCGAACTGATCCCAGTGCTCATAAAGCTGACCATTACGGATAGTCCAGATGTCGATCACATCAAACTCCAGCCGTTGCCCGGACGGCGGCACGCCCAGAAAAGGAGCACCCGTTACGTTGCCGGTGATGGTCCAGCGCACCACCACCCGATCTTCAGTGGCAAATACGTCCCGAATTACGGCATTCAGGTTGGGAATGGCTTTATAGAACTCTTCGACAAAACCAATGAGTCCATCACGGCCCAGAGGGGCGATGGCATTGTACTGCTGATAATCCGGCGATACGACCCGGGTAAAGCCGGCCGCCCGGGCAGCCGGCGTATCTGCGTTGAGCCCTTCTTCGAAAAAAGCCCTGCCCAGGGCCGCATTGGCCGCGATGGTATCCGTAGCCGTCGGTTTAACGTTCTCGTTTTCGTCCTTGCAGGCGGACATCGCTACCAGCAGGGTAACCGACAGAACGGCCAGGCGTAAAAAAGATGTGAACGATGTCATGATCGTGAAAAGAGATGTTTGTTGATGAAGTGGTCAGTGCGAACGAAGGGACTAGTCTTCGACAATCTGGTAGGTCGTCCGAACATTACCCCGGGTGGAATTACTGTACGCGCAAACGGTCTTGGTCGCTTCAACGAGTTCTTCGGCCACGTCGCGATTTACGCCCGGCACCCGGATGAACAGGTCCGCTGCCAGACCATACCCGCCTTCGATCTGGAGCAGGTGCACCTGCGCCGTTACGCTGACATTCTTGACGTCGACCGGCAGTTTGCGCTGCGAAGCGACAAAGGACAGGCTCTGGCCAAAGCAGGCTGAGAAGCCAGCCGCAAAAAGCTGCTCAGGATTAGTGGCTCCGCCGTTACCGCCGATTTCTTTCGGGAAGGCCAGGTGGACATTCAGCAGGTCATCGGAGGACTGAGCGTGACCATTACGGCCACCAACGGTTGTTACTTCGGCTACGTAGAGCCCCTTGCTTGTTTGTGTTTCCATTGTGTTGGTTTGTGAAAATTAGGTGAAAGGAAAAAGAACTGCTTAGTACGTGGAGGATACCAGCGCCTGGCTGGTCAGGGTAGGGTAATCCGTGTAGCCATCTTCGCCACCACCGTAGAGCCGGGCTCCGTTGACGTCGTTGAGGGGGGCTCCCTGCCGGAACCGCTCGACCAGATCGGGATTAGCCAGAAATGCCCGGCCGTAGGCCATCAGATGCGCCTGTCCGGTGGCCAGGGCGTCGGTACCTGTCTCGAAAGTCAGCCCACCGTTCAGTATGATCGTTCCCCCGAACGTTCTGGCCATTGTTGCCAGAAAATCGTCGGAGAAGCCCCCGGTCCCGAACGTAGCCTGGTTGAACAGGTGGATGTAGGCCACGCCGAGTTTACGTAGTTCAGCGGCCAGGTACAGGTAGGTGGCTTCCGTTTCGGCGTAGGGAGGCTGATCGTGCAGTTGACCAAACGGCGAAAATCGCACACCGACCCGGTTGGCTCCCCACACGTCGGCAATCGCACGGGTCACCTCAAGCGTTAGCCGGCTCCGGTTTTCGATGCTGCCGCCCCATTCGTCGGTACGCTGGTTGACCACCGGATTCAGAAACTGTTCGAGCAGATAGCCGTTGGCACCGTGCACTTCAACGCCGTCAAAATCCGCCATTCCGGCGTGGCGGGCCGCCTGGGCAAAATCCGAAATGATGCCAGGTATCTCTTCCGTCGCCAACGCGCGGGGTTCACCGTAGGGTAGCTGCGTCAGACTGCCATCATACGCATAAACGGTTGCCTGGTAACCCTGAGCCTGGACGGCCGACGGCGCTACGTGGGCCTGACCGCCCGGTTGAAAATAGGAAAGCGACATGCGGCCCGTGTGGAATAACTGAGCGAAAATGCGGCCCCCGGCTTCATGGACAGCCTGGGTCACCTGCTTCCAGCCTGTTACCTGCGGCAGCGTGAACAGACCCGGTGCGTGAATGTAACCCACAGCCTGAGCGGAAATGTGAGTGGCCTCGGAAATGATCAGGCCGGCACTGGCCCGCTGGGCGTAATACGTAGCCATCAGTTCCGTCGGTACGTCACCGGGCGCGTTTGCCCGGTTGCGCGTTAGCGGGGCCATAATCATCCGGTTAGGCAATAGCAGGTCACCGAGCCGATAGGGCTCGAATAAAGGAGAATGATTCATAACAGTGTATTAGGTTGATTAGATGAGCGTTGAGACCTGGTTAGTGTCCCGCGGGTAGTTGTGTCTGATGAGCGGCCCGCGTGACCGCCTGTACGAACTGATCGGGTGGCTGGGCACCCACCAGAATGAGTTGGTTGTTAAAGAAATACGTTGGTACGCTGCTGACACCGGCAAACCGGTAGAGCCGTTGTTGGTGCCGAACCACCGATGCCCCTTCGTCGCTGGCCAGGAACTGGTCAAGATCCGCCCTCGACCAGTTGAATGGTGCCAGAATGGTCGCAATCTGATCGGGCTGGGTCAGATCCCGGTTCTCGGTAAAGAACGCGTTGAAAAAGACCATTGCCAGCGTGTCCTGATAGCCCTCTTGACCGGCTTTCCACAGCAGGCGGTGCAGCAGGAACGTATTGGGCGACCTGGCAATGCGGTCAAAACGTAGATCGAGTCCTTCAGTCTGTCCCACCTGGGTTACCTGAGCAAAGACGGCATCACGACGCCGGGCCGATCCAAACACCTTGGCCATGTGGGCGTGGCGTTCCACACCGTTTACGGGAATCAGCGGGAACAGCTCGAACGGTTGCCAGTGAATTTGTGTTTCCACCTCGGGTATTTGAGCCAGTGCGTTGGCCAGTCGTTTGCGCCCGATGTAACACCAGGGGCAGACCAGATCAGAAACTATATCAATTCGTACCGGATTCATCTTCGCAGCGTTGACCGCCAGTTGTTTTTCGTCCCGATCAACGATACAAAATTGGCCTTGTTTCCGTCTGTAAATCAAGTAGTTACGAAATTGTGTGTCACTTACGAAAATAATAGTGTGCTGACTATGAGAAAGTTGAATTCGTCCAATGCGCAGAATCAACTGCAAATGATCACGAACTGCCCGCTGACCAGCAGCCTGATCCTGATTAATGGGCGGTGGAAGATGATTATCCTCTGGCAAATCAACGGTGGTGTGATTCGCTTTGGCGAGTTACGCCGGGCCATCCCATTGATTACTGAGAAAATGCTGACGGATCAACTCCGGGAACTGGAACGTGATGGATTTGTCCAGCGAACTATTTATCCCGAGGTGCCGCCCAGGGTGGAATATTCCTTAACGCCACTTGCGCAGTCGCTGATACCCATTTTAGAGCAACTGCTCAGTTGGGGCGAGCAGAACCAGGCTATTGACCGGGTCAGGCAGCATTATCTCGGTTCGGACGCGAAAGAAGCGTAAAGGCGGTTTAAACTCAGCCGGGAGGTGGTCAGGAGTAGTAGCCTGTCTGACACATGATACGCTGAAACGAGAAACCGGGAGTTTTTTTGGTTTAACGGTTGCGGCTGTAAGTGGTTTCTGGTCGTCGGTTGTCTTATGAATGCTGACCAGGTTCACTCTATGTTAAACCGTCGAGATTTTGTCAAACAGGCCGCTCTGATTGGTGCCAGTGCGACTACCAGTTCTACTCTGTTCGCTTACGCCGGTGCCCCCAACGACAAAGTCGTCATCGGGGTCATGGGCACCAACAGCCGGGGGGCGTTTCTGGCTAAAACCTTCGCCAAACTGCCAAACGTCGAGATCGGCTACGTCTGTGACCCCGACGCTACCGTGCTGGCCAGAACCATCTCGGAGATCGAAAAACTGACCGGCAAAAAACCGCAGGGGTTCAGCGACATCCGCCGGATGCTCGAAAAGAAGGACTTCGATGGACTCGCCATTGCCGCTCCCGACCACTGGCACACCCCAGCGGCTATCCTGGGGCTTCAGGCCGGTAAAAACATCTACGTTGAAAAACCATGCAGCCACAACCCCCGCGAGGGCGAACTGCTCGTAGCCGCCAGCAACAAGTACAAAAAACTGGTGCAGATGGGCAGCCAGCGCCGGACGTTCGGCAACGTCAGAGACATGATTGCCAGGCTGCACGCCGGGGCGATCGGGCGGGTCTACTTTGCCCGGGCCTGGTACGTCAACAACCGCAAATCGATTGGCAAAAGCAAGTCTGTGGCGGTGCCCTCTACGCTTGATTTTGACCTCTGGCAGGGCCCCGCTCCCCGGCGGGAGTACCGCGATAACCTGATCCATTACAACTGGCACTGGTTCTGGCACTGGGGCACGGGCGAAGCCCTCAATAACGGTACTCATGAACTGGACGTAGCACGCTGGGGGCTGGGTGTCGACTACCCCACGCAGGTGGTCTCGGCCGGGGGACGGTTCCAGTTTGACGACGACTGGGAAACGCCCGATACCCAGACCATTACGTTTAACTTTCCTAACAACACGGCCTGTAGCTGGGAGGGACGTAGCTGCAATGGTTACCCATCCGAAGGCAGTGGTCGGGGCGTGGTGTTCTACGGTGAAAAGGGGACCCTTGTTTATCCGGGCAGCAACAGCTACAAGATTTTCGACGGGGCGAACAAGCTGGTCGTGGAGGTTAAAGACAACACGCCCTATGATCCGGGCAACACCGTCAGCCCGACTGAGCAGCTTGACGGTCAGCATCTGTTGAACTTCTGCGAGGCAATCCGGGGGAATGAGCCCCTCAACGCGCCCATTCTGGAAGGGCACAAATCGACGCTGCTGCCGCAACTGGGCAATATTGCTTACCGGGTAGGGCGTAGCCTGCGGTGTGATGCGTCGAACGGTCACATTCTCAACGACACGGAAGCGATGAAGCTGTGGTCGCGGGCGTATGCCCGGGGCTGGGAGGTGGTGGTATAAGGCAATTGCAACTTGTATTTTGTAGGTTAGAATAAACCGGAATCAGACAGTCGGTGTACTGTCTGATTTTTATGCCTGTATTGAGTTCTCATTCACGAACGATGCGGCTGAGCTTAGTACACAGACCATCAAACGGTTATACATGAAACAGTACGCCCTCCTTTGCCTGTTTGCAACCCTGCCACTGCTCGTCAAAAGCCAGCAGACGCTCCGTGAGGTACCTGCCAGCCGGTACGAACAACTGAAAAATGGCATCAACATCGATAACTGGCTGGTGCGCAATAAAACAACGGGCGTTCTCGCGCCAACCCAATACACTGAATCGGACCTGAAACTTATCCGACAGGCAGGCTTTCGGCACGTTCGGTTTCCCATCCGTTCGGTGCTGATGGATGAACAACATCCCGAAACACTCAACCGGCAGGATATGGACAGTATCAAAGCCGTACTGAACCTGATGCTGAAAAACGGGCTGGCGGTGGTCTTCAATCCGGTACATCCGGCTCGCGAATACACGGCCCGGCTCGAAGCCGATACCGCCATGCAAACGGCGTTTATTCGCTTCTGGACCGCCCTGGCCCGCGAAGTCAGCACCTACGATCCCGAGCGTTTGTTTATTGAACCCATGAACGAGCCGTTTTTCAAAAGCCAGGCAGTCTGGGATACCTTCAATGGTCGGTTGCTACGGGCCATTCGCCGGGTTGCGCCTACCCATACGCTGGTGGTAACACCGGTAAAAGGCAATCAGGACGTAGCTGATATGCAGCCGGTTGATGATCGGAACGTAGTATATTCGACCCACTGTTATTCGCCGTTCGGCTTTACGCACCAGGGAGCCCCCTGGCTACGCTATACGTTGCCAACAGGCCAGCATTATCCGACCAGTCAATGGACGATTGACTTTATCCGTAAGGACTTTTTCGATCGGGTGCTGGCGTGGGCAAAAACAAACCAGGTGAGGTTGTATCTGGGTGAGTACGGGGTACTGAACACCGCTGACTATAACGACCGCGTAGCCTGGCTGACCGATCTGGGCACCATCATCCGGGAGAACCAACTGGCCTCGGCGCTGTGGTGTTATGGCCGTGCGTCGGTGAGCCCGAGTTTCTCGACGCTGGAAAAAAACGATGCGCCGGCGAGTGAGCGGAAATTTGACGATAAGCTTCTGAACGCTTTACAGCTTAAGTGATTATTTATCCTTATGAACAATACCCTCCATACCCGACGAGCCTTTCTACACCGCGCCAGCCTGCTCAGCGCGTCGCTGTTGGTTTCCCGAATCGGATTGGCTACCAACAAACCTGACCCGACGATTCTGTTTACATCGGGCTGGCAGTCGGTCAATATCGGTGATATTGCGCACACCCCGGGGCTGATTGCGCTCCTCAAAAAGCGGCTGCCAAAGGCCCGGCTGATTCTGTGGAAACGCAGCCGCAGCGCAGAGGTAGAGGCCATGCTGCTTCGGCACTACCCCGATTTACGGATCATTCACGGCAACGTAGTGAGCAACGTACCGCAGTCGGAGGCCGTGAAGCAGGCGTTTGAAGAAGCGGATTTTTTTCTGCACGGCTCCGGGCCGATGGTGGTGGCTGCCGATTACCTGGAAGCCTGGCACGCACAAACGAACAAACCATTCGGGCTGTTCGGCGTCACGATCCAGGACGTTAATCCGAATCTGAAAACGCTGTTGTCAAAAGCATCGCTGCTCTTTACCCGCGAAACGGCTTCGATCGATAGCCTCAGAAAAGCAGGGCTTTCGGGCGAACACATCGCCTTTGCGCCCGACGCGACGTTTGCCCTGACCATCCGCGACGACGATAAGGCGAAGGCATTTCTGAGCGCCAACAACCTCAAACCACGCGAATTCATCTGTGCTATTCCCCGGCTTCGGGTAACGCCCTATCATAAAATTAATCCCAACAACAACGGCTGGAGCGAACAGAAAATCCGCGAAGTCACGGAGCTGAATGATAAATGGAAGGAAGCCGACCACGCCAAACTGCGCGAGGCCATCACGGCCTGGGTCCGGCAGACGGGTCACAGCGTGCTGGTTTGCCCTGAAATGACCTACCAGGTAGACATCATGGACGAGTTACTGATTGACCCGCTGCCTGCCGACGTAAAAGCGAAGGTCGTTAAGCGGGGGTACTGGTTGCCGGACGAAGCCACCTCGCTGTATGCGCAGGCTCATACGGTACTGAGCTTCGAATGTCACTCGCCCATTATGGCCGCCGTTACGGGGACGCCCTGTTTCTACCTCCGCCAGCCGCAGGATACAATCAAGGGGCAGATGTACTACGACCTGGGCCTGGGCGACTGGACTTTCGAGATTGAGCAGAGCACGGGTCAGCAGATTACGGACCGGCTCATGCAGGTAACGAAAAATTACCCGGCCGCCCAGCAGAACGTCCGCAAGGCATTGGCGGCTGTCGAAAAACGGTACGATCAAACATTCCAACTACTCCGAAAAACATGGCTCGTATGAGACGTATTGTTTTCTCGATTCTATGGCTGGTATTATTCAGTCCGCTTGCTCTGGCTCAGGTTTGGCACGTATCCGGCGACGGTAAGGATACCAACGACGGTAAAACACCCCAAACCGCTTTCCGAAGCCTGCAAAAAGCCGCTGAACTGGTTGAGCCCGGCGACGTAGTATGGATTGGGGATGGTACGTACACCAACGACGATACGGGTAACGGCAGCGCCGTTTTGTCCATTACCCGCTCCGGCCGGCCCGACGCCTGGATTTCCTGGAAAGCCCGGCCCGGCCACAAACCCGTCGTTCGTCCGGTGGGCTGGAACGGTATTCACGTTTCCGGATCGTACCACATCCTTGAGGGGCTGACCGTGGTGGGCAACAACGATTCGATTGTGCTGCTGGCCGCTCAGGAAGACGCTAAAAAGCCGAAACCCAATCCGTTCTTTAACACCAACGGCATTTTTGTCAACGGGCGGCTGAACAAACCCGATCAAAAGCCCCACCATGTTATCATTCGTAACTGCTCCGTAAGCAAATGCGCGGGGGGGGGATTGTCGGGATTGAAATGGATTACCTGACGATTGAAGATTGCCGGGTGTACGACAATGCCTGGTTCATGCGCTACGGTGGCTCGGGCATTTCGACGCTCAATAACTGGGCCTACGACGACGCGCCCGGCTACCACATCATCATCCAGCGCAATTTCGTCTGGAACAACAAAACGCTTGTTCCCTGGGAGAGGATCGGGAAGCTGAGCGACGGCAATGGGATTATCCTCGACGTGACCGACGGGGAGCAGGGAGCTACTAACCCCAACGCCGACGCCCTGGTAAAAGTCGATTCTGCGCGGGCGGTTGAGCCACGGCCCGAAAAACCAAAACGCCCCGAATGGAAGGGCCGTGCGCTGGTGGCCAATAACGTGAGCGCGTTCAATGGAGGGTCGGGGATTCACACCTTCCGCACCCGTCACGTCGATATCATCAACAACACTACCTACCACAATGGCGGCATTGTCGGCTACCAGGAACTGTTCCCCAATCGTTCGGAAGACGTGGTGATTATGAACAACGTGATTGTGCCACGGCCCGGCGGCAAGGTTACCTCCAACAACCGAAACAAAGCCATCCGGTGGGATTACAATCTGTATCCGTTAGCGCAGGAGGTGTTTGTCGGTTCAAACGACATCGTAGCGGACCCTCAGTTTATCAACGTTCAACCCGACCCGACAAAAGGCGATTTCCGGTTAGTGAAGGGCAGTGCGGGGCTGCACTCGGGTACGAATGAGATAGCGCAGTCTACCGATATACTGGGAAAGTCCAGAGCCCGGTCAAAAGGCAGGGATCGCGGGGCGTTTGAACAGTGATCGAGCCAGCCCCATGATTACATAATTACCAGTTGAAACCGAAACACCAACGGTCGTGAAGGATAAGCTGATTGCGTTCCTGCCGTCGCAGAAGCTGGTGGCCCTCAACCGGTAAGATGATCTGAACGTTCACGCCCGATAGTACCAACGGCAGCACCTGGACCCGGTCGGCCACGTACCACAAAAGCCGGGATGGTAAACCCGACAGGCTTTTCTCCGTTTATGGCACCACGCTCTATTCAATCAATGCCGGCACGGGCCAGTTGGTCGATGGTTTCGGCCAGGGCGGACGAGTCGATTTTATGAGGGGCTTGAGGTGCCTGCTGCTATGCGTCGTCGACCCATTGTCCCCTCCCTGCTTCCGTTTGCGGAAGCAGGGAGGGGACAATGGTTTTCAATAGATTCCCCGTTCGTGTACGTACCGGCAAGAATTTATACTACTTCAGAACAGCTTTTGCGCGTGTCCGTATCCTCACCCCAACCCTCTAAAGGGCGGACGGGCTCTGTCGGCTTAGCTACGCCATTTCAGGCGTAGGGCCACCCTCTAAGGAGTTGGGGTAAAGCGCAGTACCAAAATGAGGCTGGTAGCATAAGTATAGTTTTGACAAGGCTGTAAGTGTATAATCCTGAAAGATTGTCTTAAAGATAAACCGTATTGGACACGTTTTATATCAGGCTGGTTGCTAATAGCTGCCATAATCTCCCTTTCCTATGCAAAATGGTTACCTCCACGCTTTACGACTCCTTTCGTTGTGTGTACTGCTGATTGGTGTTTGCCGGATCACTCAAGGCCAGACACTGTCAGCCAGTATGCCTTTCCCGCAGTTTAACTCTTCATACATTTCTGGCACGGACATTACTATTCAGGTTAATGCATCAACCCCTACGGGTACGACTGTCACCAAAGTAGAGTTCTTTGTCCAGGAAAACTTCTCAGGCACGTACAACAAAATTGGTGAAGATCTAACGGCTCCGTATTCATACATCTGGACCACACCCACCGTGGCAACGGCCAGAAGCTTTCAGATCAGAGCGATTGTAACTAATTCGGCTTCAAATACGGCCGTTTCCAATGCGTCAACTGGCTACAACAGCATCTCTGTTTATGCTCCAACATACGTCAGCACCCGAAACTGGTATGTGAGTGCTTCCGCTTCTGCCGCCAACACCGCCGGTACCGAAGCCCAGCCTTTCAATACAATTCAAAAAGCGGCTGACCGGGTGGCACCGGGAGATACCGTTTTTGTCATGGGGGGAACGTATACGGGCTCCGGAATTAATGTGGTAGGAATCCAGCGTACCGGCCTGCCCGACAAACCGATTGTCTTTATGCCCTACAAAGCGGATAAACCGGTCATACAGCTCGGTAATGCTAATTTCAATGGATTCAATGTTCTGCCGGCGGCCGCCTACATTCAGATTCGGGGGTTTGAAGTGATTGGGAACAACAATGCGATCACGCTGGAGCAAGCCAGGCAGCAGCCCGGCGCTTGTGAAGGGCCAAGTCCGACAGCGACTCCGATCGCCCGATTTAATGGCAATGGAATCTCGGTGAGTGGACGAACGGGCGGAAATTTACGACCGCATCACGTTACCATCGCCAATAACAACGTGCACGATTGCGCAGGGGCGGGCATTTCTGCCATCGAAAGTGATTACATCACCATCGAGGATAATACTACGGCCCGAACCTCCTGGTACACCGTGTATGGAACGAGTGGAATCAGCGTATTCAACTCTTGGAACTACGATACGAACACCGACCAGCCCCGGGTGATCATCCGTCGGAACCACTCCTTCGGCAATATCCTGAAGATCGCCTGGAACATCGGTGGCACAGGCACTACCTGTCGGTTTTACGATGGTAATGGCATTATCCTCGATAACAACCGGGCCAACGACCCGAACAGACCTACCGTTGTTAAAAACCCGCTTGGTGATTACACAGGTCGGTTTTTGGTGGAGAACAACGTCTGTTATCTCAATGGAGGCCGGGGAATCAACGTAAACTACAGCGATAATGTAACCATCATCAACAACACGACCTATCAGAACGGCCAGAGCGATGGACCACTCTATTTTGGGATCGATAACGAACTGATCATGCAGGGATCGATTGGCTGCCGGGTTTTTAACAATATTTTCTACGGAAAACCAGGCGAAAGCCCCAGTTCGGTTTCGGGTAGTTCAGATCTTCAGCAGAACAATAACCTGACTTTCAGCGATTTTGATAATGGCTATTTTACGGGCGGGCAGAATGTAGTCGGGCAGGACCCTTTATTTGTCGATGCAGCTAACGGTGACTTTCGGCTTACTGCCACCAGCCCGGCGATCAACGCTGGAAGTGCCGTACCTGGGCAATATCCGCTCCGCGACATACTCGGGGTGGAGCGGCCGCAGGGCGCTGGTGTTGATATCGGAGCCTATGAGTATCAGGGAAGTCCTATTGTTTTTTCCCAGCAGCCGGCCAGTGGTTCGGCGGTTTGTGCAGGCACTGACGTGAGCATCTCGGTTCGCGTCGACGGCCCCGTAAAAACGTATCAGTGGTACAGGGAATCTCCGTCCGGGCAGATAGTAAGTCTGACAGGTGTGACCTCGGCGACCACGGCTACGTTGACACTACCAACAACGACGACAGCCGATCAGGGCGCTTATTTTGTTGTCGTTACCGGCTTCAATAGCCTAACGTCTACAGCGTTCTCACTTACGGTGAATGCAGTTCCCGATGCGCCGAATGTCGGTAGTTTAACCGTGGCGCAAGGGGCTGCCAACGTCAGTTTATCCGCAACGAACTGCCCCGGCGTACTTAGCTGGAACGGCGTGGAAGGAGGACCGACATTACCAGTGTCGACGACGGCTGTCGGGCATTTTGTTTATTCGGTTACCTGTAAAGTCGGTGATTGTACCAGCCCGGCTGCCAGCGTAACCCTGACGGTCACTGCTCCACCCGTTGTTCTAAGCGTTTTATACCGGGACGGGGATAATAATCAGACAGGTAACAATACCATCCGACCCTATTTCAAACTGCAAAATGAGGGCGTTTCGGCTGTACTTTATTCCGAGGTGACCGTCCGGTACTGGCTGACTGCGGAAGATTTTTCGCCGGTGACGAACCTGTCCGTGTACTGGGCACAGTTAGGGACCAATAAGGTAAGAATGAAGTACGTAGCCCTGCCGCAGCCCCGACAAGGAGCATTTGGGTATGTTGAATACAGCTTTGATGCTGCCGCCGGAACGTTGTCGCCCGGCAGTAACTCAGGCGAAATTCAAACCGGAATCGGAAAACAGAACTGGACAAATTTTTCGGAAACAGACGACTACTCATTTGTGTCGACTGCCGCTTACGCCAGGAATAACCGGATTACCGTGTACCATAAAGGTGAATTGGTTGGGGGTGTTGAGCCATCGGTCAGTACGCCGGTGACATCCCTAAAGGTATACGCTGAAAACAGGAATTCGAATCCCACTACCAACCAGATCAGTACGCACCTCAAACTGGTTAATAACGGTAACGTACCGCTGGACTACAGCCAATTGACAGTACGGTACTGGTTTTCTGCCGATGGCGATAAGCCTTTAGTACATACCGTCGACTATGCTGAGTTGGGAAATAGCAATGTCAGAGGCCGGTTTGTCAACGAAATTCGTAGCGGTACGGATAGGTATCTGGAGTTGAGCTTTGCTTCCTCGCTGGGGCAACTCCAGCCCGCCAGTTCGACCGGAATCATTCAGCAGCGAATCAACAAGAGCGATTGGTCGACCTTCAACGAAGCCAATGACTTCTCCTACAAACCGGCTGGTCCCCTGGCAGAAAACCCCAGCATCACGGTTTATCTCAGCGGATCGCTGGTATACGGTCAGGAGCCGGGGCCAGTGGGGGCCCGGGTGGCAGCAGAGGGCCGTTCTGAGCTGCGGGTGATGGTGCTAGGTAACCCGGTAACCGATCAGTACGTGCGGGCGCGGGTAAACGGAGCGGAAGGGCAGCCATTGGTCGTCGACCTGATTAATCTTCAGGGGCAATCCATTCAACAGGAACGTTATGGACGGGCAACCTCTCAACAGGAGGTCGTGCTCATTACGGACATGGCATCGGGCACTTATTTACTGCGAATCAGTACGCCTACAGAAACACAAACCGTAAAACTTGTCAGGCAATAATTAACCTCCTGCCCAATTCTTCCTGGTTGAAAGCAGACTGCTATGCTGTCTCGGGGAAGAATTGGAGCAGAATGGGATCGATACGTTCATCCGCACCCGTGGTAACTGAATCGTTTCTTTTCATCTCCCTTAACACGAAAATGTAATGAAAGCACTTGCAATGGCCCTGGTGGTTACTGCGGGCATCACAACCCATGTGTTTTGCCAAGCTCTTTCGGTCAATCTAAACTACCCCCAGTTCAACTCGTCTTATCTGGCAGGAAAGACCATAACGATCCAGGCGACGGCAACAACGCCACCGGGGACGAGCATTACGAAAGTGGAGTTTTTCTACAGTGTGGATTTTTCTGGCTCGTACACAAAAATTGGGGATGACACATCGGCTCCCTATTCCATAAACTGGACGGCACCAAGTGTCACTACGGCGAAAAGCTATCAGATCAGGGCCGTCGTTACCAATTCGGCGGCTACTAGTGCAGGGCAGTCGGGGGTAGGCTACAACGGAATTACGCTCTATCCGACAGATTACACCAGTACCCGGAACTGGTACGTAAGTCAGACGGCTTCCCCAACTAACACGCAAGGAACAGAAGATTTTCCCTTTAACACCATCCAGAAAGCAGCCGACAAAGCAGCCCCCGGAGATATTATTTTTGTCAAAACGGGCACTTACACCAGCACCAGTTCCGACATAGTCAGCATCCGGCGAACCGGAACCCCTGCCCAGCCGATCATTATCAAACCCTACGGTACAGACAGCCCGAAGCTGCAGATGGGGGATACTAACTGGAATGCATTCAATGTGCTGCCCGGGGCAGCATACGTTACCATTCAGGGGTTCGAAATCATTGGCAACAGCAGCAATATTACGCTGGCTCAGGCCCAGGCCCAACCGGGTGCCTGTGAAGGTTCCAGTCCGTCCGCAACACCCATCCCCAGGTTCAATGGGAATGGAATATCCGTTAACGGTCGGTCGGGTGGTATGAACCGACCGCACCACATTGTCATCGCTGACAACAACGTACATGATTGTGCAGGGGCGGGCATTTCAGCGATCGAAAGCGACTATATTACGATTGAGCGAAATTCAACGTCGTATAATTCCTGGTATACCGTATATGGCACCAGTGGTATCAGTGTATTTAACTCCTGGAATTATGATAACAGTACCACCGCTCCCCGAATCATTATCCGCCGGAATCGTTCCTTCGGTAATATGCTGAAAGTTGCCTGGAACATTGGTGGTACAGGAACCAATTGTCGGTTCTACGATGGCAATGGTATTATTCTGGATAATAACCGAGCCAATGACCCCACTAATACGTCTGTTCAAAAAAATCCATTGGGCGCATATACTGGCAAATTTCAGGTCGAAAATAACGTTTGTTATCAGAACGGGGGGCGGGGCATTAACATCAACTTCTCTGACAATGCGTCGGTTATCAATAACACAACGTATCGGAATGGACAAAGTGATGGAGGATCCGGAATTGGGATTGAGAATGAGTTAATCGTTCTCGGTTCACTCGGGACGCGTGTTTACAACAACATCTTTTACGGTAAAGCGGGCGAAACGCCCACTTCTGTGTCGGGCGGCTCTACGGTACAACATAACAATAACCTGACGTTCGGTGGCGCTAACAATGGCTACTTCACTACAGCTCAGAATCTGGTAGGGCAGGACCCTTTGTTTTCGAATGCTGCAAACGGCAACTTCTGGCTAAGTAAGGTACCTTTGAGCCCTGCTATTAACAAGGGAAGCAATGTGCAGGGCCAATTCACGCCAAACGATTTTTATGGCACAAGCCGACCCCAGTCGTTAAGCGCTGACATTGGCGCTTTTGAGATTACGGGCGTAGCCGCACGAATGGCGGCCGAACTCCTTCCGGAGACTGGACTACAAGTCACCTTACTAGAGAATCCCGTTCAGGACGACGCCGTGATAGTTCAGGTAAGTGGGGGTGACGGACAGCCGCTGCGACTGCTGCTGACCGACGTGCAAGGACAATCAATCACAGACCAGCGTACAACCTTAAAAAGTCACTCAACTCAATACCGACTGCCGCTTAATCAGCATCGGGGAATCCTGTTACTACAGGTGAGCACTGACCTGGAAAAGAAATCCATTAGAATTCTCAGACAGTAGAAACGGCTGAGCATGAAGAACGATGGGGTATAAACGCTCAAACCAACGAAAAACCACGTACGTGCAATGGCCGATGCGACGGGTGAGTTGTTGTTTCAGGTAAATTTTGACAACTCAAGTCTGGTCACCACCAGCAATTCTCAGGTAGCTGAGATCACCGGCAGTGGTCGAGCCTATGGCGGGAACGGCAGTCACTGTTGAGGATGTATCGGCCGCAAAAGCAGTACAGGATTCACCTAACCCCGGGTTGAGCCGGATTGTAATCCGACATACGACGCCGGCCAAAACGACCATGCAGCTTCGGGTAACTGCGATACCCGGCAGCGTCAGGCGCACGCGTTGATGCGAGCTGGCTTTTTGATAATAAACGACTACTTAACCACTAATTGAGCAATCGAATATGCCCTTCACTACCCACGACCGGTTCGTTGGCAAACTGCAGTATGGTCTGGCCGTATTGCTGCTTCTAACGAAGGCTTTAGGCAATGCGCAGACAATTGATACGAGTCGTACCCGGGTGATTACTTCATTCAGGGTAGATCTGCCGTATCTGGGTGCGGTCAAACTCCGCTCTACGAATGAGATTGCGTCGTCTAACTGGTTAATTGGCTGCGAGACACTGGATCGAGATTTTACGGATTATGATCAGTACAAGGGGTACCTCGTTCCATTGGGGATCAAACGGCTGCGAATGCAGGCCGGGTGGGATAAAACCGAGAAGGTTAAGGGGCAGTATGATTGGGCCTGGCTCGACCACATTATTGACGACGCCCATAAGCGGGGGCTGAAACCCTGGTTGCAGACTTCGTATGGTAATCACAACTACCCTGATGGGGGTGGGTCGAATCTGGGTGCCGGTATGCCTACCTCAAAGGAAGCGCTCGAAGCCTGGGACAGATGGGTGGAAGCGTTGGTAAAACGATACAGGGATAAAGTTACTGACTGGGAGATATGGAACGAGCCTAATTTTGGCGATAACCAGGAAAACACCCCGGAGAAGGCGGCTGCGTTGAATATACGCACGATCGATATAATCAAGCGCATTCAGCCCCAGGCGAAGGTTTCGGGGCTGGCTATGGGACATATTGACCTGACCTACGCTGAAACCTTCTTTCGAATCCTGGCCGAAAAAAAGAAGATTCAGTTGTTTGATAATTTCACGTATCACGACTACACCTATAATCCCGATTCCCATTACCCGAAAGTGATGAAGTTGCGGGCTATCCTCCACAAGTATGCGCCAACCCTTCCCCTTCGGCAGGGCGAGAACGGAGCACCGTCAAGTCCGGGTTTCGGTCGGGGGGCGCTTGGAGATTATGAGTGGTCGGAACTAACCCAGGCGAAGTGGGACACGCGCCGGATGCTTGGTGATCTGGGGCACGATATAGAAACCAGCATCTTTGGAATTATCGAGATGGCCTACACCAACGGCCCCATAAACCGGCTCAATTATAAGGGGATCATCAAATCGGATACAACCCGACAGGCCATACGCCCAAAAATGGCCTACTACGCTATTCAGCACGTAACGGCGATCTTCGACCATTCCCTGCAGCGAATCCAGAACGTTGACCTGACGTTCAACAAAAATCAGGTTCCTGCACAAGCCGATGCCATTCTTTATTCTAAAGGAACTGATCGTGAAATGGCCGTATACGGCTATCGGCACAAGACGTCGCGAAAACAGTTGTTTACCATATGGATGAATGAATACATCCCGACGGAGTCAACTACAACCCGCAACCTGACGTTCACGTTTGCCAACGCCAATATAGATACGCCTGTTTATGTCGATATTATTACGGGAGGTGTCTATGACATTCCAGCCGCCAAATGGAAAAAAAATGGTAACGTTTACACCTTTACGGACATTCCGGTCTATGATGCCCCCATCCTGATTGCCGACAAAAGTTTAATTCAATTGCGGCCGAATTGAGCTAACAGAACAGATCAGGCACGCTCCAGGTGGGCTTACAGGCGTTATCGAAAACGTAGTTCAGAACCGTTGGCTGGCCGAGTTGCCTGCGAACGCCCGCCCCAATACCGGAAATGCTGGTATTACATGCACGAAGAAAACGTAACAAAAAAGGCGTAGTATGTTAATGAAAAATTTGTTATTCTAAAACTATAGAACTTATATTGTATCGATTCCAACTATAATTAAACTTCATTCATGAACAAATCAGTTCTGGCATCGGTGTTTGCGCTGACAAGCCTAACCGTTGCCTGTAACCGGGACCAGCAGGATGTCTCGTCTCCGCAACCAACTCCCGTCATGTCTTCGGTGTACACCGAGCGAAATGCCGCTGTCACGGCAGGGGAGTCGGCCCCAATGGCTTCCGGTGCCCGTATCGCCAATGCGACGACCGCTCAGCAACAGGAAGTGTTGCTGTACATCAACCAGGCCCGGTCCAAACCCTGTCAGTGCGGCTCCACCACGTATCCGGCCGTTCCACCCCTGACCCTGAATGCACAGCTCAATACCGCGTCGGACAAGCATGCCGTTGATATGGCGACCTACAATTACTTCAGCCATACGGGTCGCGATGGTTCGCAGCCCTGGGACCGTATGACCCGCGAAGGGTATGTATGGCGGGCCGCCGGCGAAAACATTGCGGCTGGCTACACAACGCCCCGGGCCGTGGTTGATGGCTGGCTAAAATCGCCGGGTCACTGCGCCAATATCATGAGCGCGAAGTTCAAAGACATGGGCATTGGATACGGCTATACAACGACCAGCACCTATAAACATTACTGGGTTACCGATTTTGGTACCAAACGGTAATGGTTGTTGATCCTTAAATGCCAAAGCCCCGACATCATCGGGGCTTTGGCATTTAAGCTGGAAAAGGCTATAGAGACTGTTCGTCATACAGCCGCCGGAGCTTGTCGCGGGTCCGTTTCAGGCGCATTTTAACCGCGCTTTCATTAAGATTGAGCCGCTGGGCAATCAATTTAATATCGAGTTCTTCTTCATAACGTAATCGCAGCAGTTGGGTTTCCTCGGCGGTGATACCCTTCATAACAAACGCCAGTTGCTGTAGCTGCCCGTGAACAGGGTCGGTTTCTGTTTCGGCCAGGTAATCGTGCTCCTGATCCAGCGTGATGGTTGTAGTTCGGTTGGCAAGGCGCAACTGATCCATACAATAATTGTAGGAAATTGAGTACAGCCAGGTAGAAAATGCCGACTTTTCCTGGAAACGCCCCAGGTTGCCAAACACCCGCAGAAAAATGTCGTGGGTAAAGTCTTCGGCCTGCGCAGTATCCTTTGTCAAAGACAGGCACCGGTGGTATATCTTGTTTACGTACCGGTTGTAGAGGGTTTCAAAGTAGTCGTTTTTCTGCGTATTAAGGTATAAACGAATCAACTCTTCGTCTCTGACCTGGGGGCTGTACATTCTGTTCTGTCGTGGTTAGGTTAGTGAAAACGGGCCAAGGGCCTGGTGTCTGGTCAAATCCGTTTCCATCAGGTTCATTGAGCGGGTGGAGTAGGGCAGGGCGTATTCCAGCGCAACTCGAGACCTGAAAGAAATGAACTGACGGCAATCAATTCATCAAATGTACCGGCTAAAGTATATGGCGAGTTACAAATGCGCAAGCCGAAGGGATTAAGAAAGGCCGGTAATTTCGTTTCTGGTACCAGAAGGGGGGGGATTGTTTCGCCGGGCGGAGAGCCCCACGATTTGCGACGGGTTATTTTTCGCGAACGTTGATTAATAACGTACCTTTGTTTTCCATTAACCGATTACTCAGTTGAGCGGGGAAATGGGGTATAATTTTAAGTAACGAACCTTGCTCAGTACGGGCGTGGTCATTGGCTACGGAACCGGTACGGCTTTTTTCAATTAGACAATTCGGCTGCTTCAACACGATATGGTGCCTAACGACGAATTAATACGAATCATTGATTTATTAAATACAACCTACGAGAGCGAAGAAGCCTGGCATGGTCCATCGGTTGTGGAGGTGCTGCGGGGCGTTACGCCCGACATGGCCGGTCGACGTATTACACCGAATACGCATTCCATTGCTGAACTGGTTTTTCACATGACGAGCTGGCGGATTTTCTGCGTGAAAAAAATGCAGGGCGACGCTACGTTCGACATTACTACCCCGGAAAAAAACTTTGGTTCGTTTCCGGATAAAATTGATGATTTTGAGTGGGAGGCTTTGCAGATGGAGTTGAGTCTGAGCCAGGAAGAACTGATCAACGAACTCGACAAACGGGACGATGATGAATTCCTGGAGGACATCGTTCCGGGCCGTGATTATACGTATTATGACATGCTGCACGGCATCGTCAACCATGACCTGTACCACACGGGCCAGATCATGATCCTCAAAAAAGCGCTGACCTTCAAAGGCGCTGGGTCCCGTTTTCAGGACAGCGAAGACGATGAGTTTGGTCCGCAATACGGCGACAGCTTCGAACACGACGATTATTATTGACAATAATGGATGCCTGACGGATCTGGCGAATGATTGAACGGAGACACAAGATTCAATCATTCACCAAGTCCGTCAGGCATCCATTCCTTTTATGAATTACTGGTTAGTCAAATCGGAGCCGGACAAATACGGCTGGCATCACTTCACCGAACAGGGCCGGGCCGTGTGGGATGGGGTTCGGAATTACCAGGCCCGCAATAATCTGCAGGCCATGCGCATTGGTGATCAGGTTTTATTCTATCACAGCGTAACCGGTATGGCGGTGGTTGGGCTGGCGCAGGTCGTCCGGGAGGCTTATCCCGATCCTACCGTGCCGGATGATCCTCGCTGGGTTGTGGTCGAACTAGAGCCGCTGATGGCCTTTGACCGGCCCGTAGCGCTAGCGCAGATAAAGGCTGACCCTCTCCTGCAAAATATGGGCCTGATTCGCCAATCCCGGCTCTCGGTGATGCCCGTCCGGCCCGATGAGTTTGAGTTAATTCTGGCAATGGGGAAGTAGGTTTGTGGTTTGTCGTTGTGTTGGTGTTTCATTCGTAATCACCAGCCACCGCAAACCACAAACCACAAACCACAAACCAACAACCGATTGATACAACTGCTTACCCCCGAGCACTGGACAGAATACGAACTGCTGGACTCGGGTAATTTTCAGAAGCTGGAACGGTTTGGGAGTTTCGTACTGGACCGGCCTGAACCCCAGGCGATCTGGGATAAATCCCTGTCGGACCAGGAGTGGGCACGTCAGGCGCACGCTACGTTCCGACGCGACCGGCAGTCGCCCGAGCGGGGCGACTGGCAAACCCGGCCCGAGATGCGTGACCCCTGGTTTGTGTCGTTCCGCGAAGGGGGGCTTGATCTGCGCTTCAAACTGTCGCTGACGTCGTTCAAACACGTGGGGCTGTTTCCCGAACAGGCCACCAACTGGACGTACATCCACGACAGAATCCGGGCGATGTCGGTCAGCCGGCCCCGGGTGCTCAATCTGTTTGCCTACACCGGCGCGGCTTCGCTGGCCGCCCGGCAGGCCGGTGCCGACGTAACGCACGTCGATTCCGTTCGGCAAGTGATCAGCTGGGCCCGCGAGAACATGGATTACAGCAACTTGGATAACATTCGCTGGGTGGTTGAGGATGCCATGAAGTTTGTCCGGCGCGAAGTCCGGCGGGGTAATACCTACAACGGCCTGATTCTGGACCCGCCCGCCTACGGCCGCGGCCCCGACGGCGAAAAATGGGTGCTGGAAGAACACCTGAACGAGCTGCTGAAAGCCTGTGCTGATCTGCTCGATCGCACCGATTTCTTTTTCATTATCAACCTGTACTCACTCGGGTTTTCGTCGCTGATCGTTGATAACCTGATCCGGCAGGTATTCGGCCAGGTGCCCAATGCTGAATGGGGCGAACTGTATCTGGACGATGCGTCCCGGAAGCGCCTGCCGCTGGGGGTGTTTTTTCGGTTTGCTTCCGTGTAAATGTGTACTTTTACCGGACAGATTGCCGGTTTTCAGCACAACCCGGCAGTGCCCAACAGGTCAATCAATACGTCATTCAATCAACTATGCGCGCTTATCTGCTGACCTTCCTGCTGGCTATTGGGCTCGCAGCCTGTGGCAGTGATAACCGCCGGACGGCTCGTATCCCCCCGCTGCCACCGCCGGGCGACAGCAACCGGACGGCGGCTGCGCTACGGGCGCTGACGCTGGCCATTAACCAGACCTCTCCGGCGTCGGCGTTTGCCAAGCGGGCGGTCCTGCTTCTGGCCATGGGGCGGGTAAACGATGCGTTAGAGGATATCAACCGAGCCATTAGCCGCAATGATAACATCGGGTCCTATTACCTGACCCGGGCGCAGATTCTGCGGGCGTTGCAGCAACCCGGAAAAGCCCTCGAAAGCGCCCAGCGGGCCGAAATTTTAGGCGTTGATACCCCGGAATTATACACCCTCCAGGGAGACCTGATGCAGCAGCAGAACGACTTTGGGAAAGCCCGGCTGTATATCGCCAAAGCCCTCCAGATGGCACCGTTCGAAGGGGAAGCGTATTTTTTCAGTGGGCTGATAGCGGCCCGACAGGGGGATACTACGCAGGCGCTGACGCATTATCAGCAGTCGCTCAGGCTGAAACCGCGCTACCTCGAAACGTATAATCAACTGGCCGCCGTATACAGGTCGCTGGGTGATCATCAGTCGGCGCTGGCCTACAATAACCGCGCGATTTCGTACTTTCCCGACAACCCCCGCCTGTACTATGGCCGCGGGCTCATCTACCACGTAGTTGGTGAACTCGACAGCGCCACGGTCTGTTATCAACGTGCGGTGCAGTTGCAACCCAATTATTATCAGGCGTTTTTTCAGCTTGGTCTGATCTTTCAGAAATACCGCAATTACTACGGGGCGCTGACGCATTACCAGCGGGTGCAGCAGCTCCGGCCGCAGTTTCCACGGATTGACACCTACATTGGTTTCTGCCACGAGCGGATGGGGCAGTATGAACTGGCGATTGCGTCATACACCAAAGCAACCAAAAATAACCCGGCCGATCAGCAGGCGTCCGCCGGTCTCTGGCGATCAGAGCGCCGGATATACGCACAAAACTCGTATAACTCGTTATTTTTGCCGGAAACTGAGCCGGAAAAGGAACTGACACCTACCCGGTCGCGGCCAGTGCTTGACACAAGCCGGTTCCGGATTTCGACCATTCAGCCGAAAGCCAGGTTGTCGACCAAGACCGACTCGCTTCAGCGTACGGTCCGGCCCATCGGAGGAAACTGATTTTTTGATGTAAGATGCATGATGTATTGATCTGATGCCTAAACACATCATATATTCTATATCATACAACTTACATAATACATCAATAACAAGTAGCTTACAGTTGTAGGTAGGCTGCGGGTACCAACTATAACAACTAAGTACATGACTGCGCAGGACGTAATGATCCGCGTGACGCTGCCCGACGGGAGCGTTCGGGAGTATCCGAAAGGGAGCACCGGCCTTGACATTGCCGCCCAAATCAGCGAAGGACTGGCCCGCAACGTGCTGGCGGCCAAAGTTAATGGTGTCGTGCAGGACGCTACCCGCCCGATTGATACCGACGCGACGGTACAACTGCTGACGTGGAACGACCCCGAGGGAAAAGCAACGTTCTGGCACTCGTCGGCCCACCTGCTGGCCGAAGCGCTCGAAAGCCTGTATCCCGGCGTAAAATTCGGCATCGGTCCCGCCATCGAAACCGGATTTTACTACGATGTTGACCTGAATGGGCAGCATTTTTCGCAGGACGATTTCAAGAAGGTTGAGGACAAGATGCTCGAACTGGCCCGGCAGAAGAACGCTTATGTCCGTAAGCCGGTTGACAAAGCCGACGCCATCGCGTATTTCGAGGAGAAAGGCGATCCGTACAAGATTGACCTGCTGCAGGGCCTCGAAGACGGCAGCATTACGTTCTACAGCCAGGGTAACTTTACGGACCTGTGCCGGGGACCGCATATTCCTAATACAGGGTTTATCAAGGCGGCCAGGCTGATGAATGTAGCGGGGGCTTATTGGCGCGGTGACGAGAAGAACAAGATGCTGACGCGCATCTACGCCGTTACGTTCCCGAAGCAGAAAGAACTGGACGACTACCTGTTCCTGCTGGAAGAAGCCAAAAAGCGGGACCACCGCAAGCTGGGTAAGGAACTTGATCTGTTCGCGTTCTCGGATAAAGTCGGTCAGGGTTTACCGCTGTGGCTGCCAAAAGGAGCGCTGGTACGTGAGCGTCTGGAAAACTTCCTGCGCAGAGCCCAGGTACGGGCCGGTTATCAGCCCGTGGTGACGCCCCATATCGGCAGTAAGCAACTGTACGTCACCTCCGGTCACTGGGACAAGTACGGTAAGGATTCGTTTCAGCCAATTCATACGCCCGACGAGGATGAGGAGTTTCTGCTGAAGCCGATGAACTGCCCGCACCACTGTGAGATTTATAAGACCAAACCGCGTTCGTACCGTGATCTGCCGCTACGTCTGGCTGAATTCGGTACAGTATATCGCTACGAACAGTCGGGTGAGTTGCACGGCCTGACGCGGGTGCGGGGCTTTACGCAGGACGATGCGCATATCTTCTGCCGCCCGGATCAGGTAAAGGACGAGTTCATGAAAGTGATTGACCTGGTGCTCTACGTGTTCAGGTCGCTTGGTTTTGAGGACTACAGTGCCCAGGTGTCGCTGCGTGACCCCGAAAATAAAGAGAAGTACATTGGCTCGGACGAACTGTGGGAGCGTGCCGAGTCGGCGATTATTGAAGCGGCCGCCGAAAAAGGGCTGAGTACGGTCACGGAGCTGGGCGAAGCGGCTTTCTACGGCCCGAAGCTCGACTTTATGGTGCGCGACGCGCTCGGCCGGAAATGGCAACTGGGTACGATTCAGGTAGACTATAATCTGCCGAATCGGTTTGAACTGGAATACGTCGGGGCCGATAACCAGAAGCACCGCCCGGTGATGATTCACCGGGCACCGTTCGGATCGATGGAGCGGTTTATTGCCATTCTGATTGAGAACACTGCCGGCAACTTCCCGCTTTGGCTCTCACCGGACCAGATCGCGATCCTGCCGATTTCTGAGAAATACGAAGACTACGCCAACGACCTGTTCTTTACGCTTCAGGAGCGCGACATCCGCGGATTTGTCGATCTACGGGACGAAAAAATCGGCCGTAAGATCCGGGATGCTGAGGTGAACAAGGTACCTTATATGCTCATCGTCGGTGAGAAGGAGCAGGCCGAAGGAAAGATTTCGGTACGTCGGAAAGGGCAGGGAGACCTCGGGAGCATGAGCGTCGATGAGTTTGTGGCTTTGTTTCAGCAGGAAGTGAAGCTGTAAGCAGGCTCATCGCAAACTGCCGCCGATTACGCCGATTCGTTTCTCAGCGGAAATCGGCATAATCGGCGGCAATTCACATTTTATTAATTTAAACGCGCTTGTATTGCGCTGTATCGGGGAATTTTTTAGTTTACCGGAAACTTTTACAAACTCCCTACGTTATCACTGCAATTTTGTTTTTGTTACACTAAACACACTGTATGGCATTACCCCAACGTAGACCACCCCGCCGGGAGGTTGAAGAACCTTATCGAATTAATGAACGAATCCAGGCCCGTCAGGTGCGGGTGGTCGGAGAAAACGTAGAGCAGGGAATTTACGATATAGATAAGGCCCGGGCGATGGCAAAGGCCCAGTCGCTGGATTTGGTTGAAATTTCGCCCAATGCCAGCCCGCCCGTCTGCCGGATTGTGGACTACTCCAAGTTCAAATACGAGCAGAAAAAGAAGCAAAAAGAAATCAAGGCGAACGCCCAGAAGGTGGTCATCAAGGAGATTCGGTTCGGTCCAAATACAGATGACCACGATTTCGAGTTCAAGCTCAAACACGCCATTAACTTCCTGAAAGAAGGGGCTAAGGTGAAAGCCTACGTGCAGTTCGTCGGCCGGGCCATTGTGTTCAAGGATCGCGGCTTTCAACTACTGGACCGCTTCGCTAAAGGACTGGAAGAATACGGCAAAGTCGAAGCCGAACCGAAACTGGAAGGCAAGCGCATGAGTATGTTCCTGGCCCCGAAGGTGGTGGTGAAAAAATAAAGGAGGAAAGCAGAAAGGGAGGAGAGGAGGAAAGGGTGTAGATTATCTTCCTTTTCTGCTCTCCTCCCTTTCTGCTCTCCTCCCTTTTCCTTATCTTTGCGGCCTGTTTACTTTTTACATCGCGAAACGGTTCAAAACAATGCCTAAAGTAAAAACCAATTCCGCGGCCAAAAAGCGTTTTAAGCTGACCGGCACCGGGAAAATTAAGCGGAAGCACGCCTTCCACAGTCACATTCTGACGAAAAAATCAACTAAGCAGAAGCGTAATCTGACCCATTCGACCCTGGTCGATTCGACCAACGAGACCCGGATCAAGGCTCTGTTGAACGTATAGTTCGTCAACGAAAGACGCGGTTGCGTCTGGTTTCATGTTTCACCCGATTACTGGCCCATAAGCACCCGATATTGGGTCGCCAGTCGTCAAAAAACACAACTTTTACACAATGCCACGTTCCGTCAATCACGTAGCCTCACGGGCGCGTCGGAAAAAAGTAATGAAGCTGGCCAAAGGGTACTTCGGCCGGCGTAAAAATGTCTGGACGGTTGCCAAGAACGCCGTCGAGAAAGGATTAGGATACTCGTATCGCGATCGTCGCCAGAAGAAGCGGGATTTCCGCTCGCTCTGGATCCAGCGTATCAACGCCGGCGCCCGCGAAAACGGCGTATCGTACTCAGCGCTGATGGGCGCTATCAACAAATCCGGGGTTCAACTGAACCGTAAGGTGCTGGCTGATCTGGCCATGAACCACCCCGAGGCTTTCAAAGCCGTTGTTGAGCAGGTAAAGTAAACAGGAATTTTTAGGAAAAAGGGAGTAGGGAGGAAAGGAGAAGGGGGCTGTTATGAGCTTCTGTTGTCCGCTCCTCCCTACTCCCTTTTTCCTTTCCTCCTTTCCCTACGTTTCAACGACCTTTGTTTTAATCCCTGCCCGCTCACCGTTGGGCTGTTTGCCGATCAGCAACAGGTCCACCTCAATCGTGCCGACACGGAAGGCCTGCCGATCCGTGAGATGCTGTTCCAGCAACTGCCGGAGTTGTCGGAAGTGCTCCGTGCGGGCTTTCTCCGTATCATCGTACCAATCCTGCTCGGTTACAACCGGTTGCCAGAACTGCTCTTCCGGAATTTCTTCAACAAATACGTCCGGCGGGACCATCTGCCAGTCCTTTATTTGGCTGACGGTGAGTGGTTCGGGCTGGTTGAGATAACAACTGATAAATTCGACCGGCTCGTCGGATTCGCTCGGGTAATACAAATCCTTAAGGAGCGGGGTAACCTGATCTTCCAGGGAAGGGTGCGTATCCATGCTGCGTTACGTTTGCGTCAAATTGCGTCAAAGTTGAGAACAATGCCTCAATCAGTGGGTTAAACCTTCTGAATTTTTAGTAAAACATCAGGCAAACCACCTTACGTAAATCGTGTCAATCATGTTAGAAACCCTAATGAATCTCGTGCGTCAGCAATCGGGCGACGCGATCGTCAACAATCCGGCTATTCCGAATCAGCAAAACGAAGACGCCATGCAGGCCGTATCGAACGGCATTCTGGGCGGTTTGCAGCAACAGGCGCAGGGCGGTGGCCTGGGCAACCTGCTGAGCATGGTTATGGGTCAGGGTGGTCACGAACAGCAGAGCGCCGTTACGCAGGGCGTGCAGCAGAACGTACAGCAGAATCTGATGGAGCGACTGGGTATTTCTCCGCAGGTAGCTATGTCGGTGGCCGCGGCTGTGGTGCCTATGGTGCTGAATAAACTAATGAACAAGGCTCAGGATCCGAACGACAACAGCGTTGATACCAACACTATCATGGGGGCCGCTACGGGCCAGCAGGGAACCGACTGGATGAGCATGGCGCAATCGGCCATGGCCGACGGTCGCCTGGATATGAACGATCTAATGCGTGTCATGAGCGGTGGCGGTTCCGGACAGCAGTCGGGTGGGGGACTGGGCGGTATGCTCGGCGGGTTGTTCGGCGGACGTTAGTCGCTCCCCGTCGCCCGTTGGATGAATGCCCGCTGCCGCCAACGTAGCGGGCGTTTTTATAGACTGACAGGGCTGTCAACCGGGCCAGCACAAACTCCGTCAGGTTGGCCCACCGGCTCGGAATGCGCTGACAGATTGGCAGGAAATTGACCAAAACCAGGGGCTGGCATATTGCTTGATACAAGGATATACGTCTGTCAGCAACTAACATCACGATAGAACTAAACCAACAATATGGGAAAGATTATTGGCATTGACTTAGGTACAACCAACTCGTGTGTGGCCGTTATGGAAGGTAACGAGCCGGTGGTAATTCCGAACAGCGAAGGACGTCGGACAACCCCCTCGGTAGTAGCCTTCATGGACAATGGCAACGGCGAGCGGAAAGTAGGTGACCCGGCCAAACGTCAGGCGATTACGAACCCCAAGAACACCATTGCTTCCATCAAGCGGTTCATGGGCCGTCGTTACGATGAGGTTACCAATGAATTGAAGAACACCGCCTATACGGTTGAAAATGGTCCCAACAACACGCCCCGCGTACGGATTGGCGACCGGCAATACACCCCCCAGGAAATTTCGGCGCTGATTCTGCAAAAGATGAAGCAGACGGCCGAAGACTACCTTGGGCAGACCGTAACCGAAGCCGTCATCACGGTGCCGGCGTACTTCAACGACGCCCAGCGTCAGGCCACCAAAGAAGCGGGCCAGATTGCGGGTCTCGACGTAAAACGTATTATCAACGAGCCAACGGCTGCGGCCCTGGCCTACGGTCTGGACAAGACCGACAAAGACCTTAAAATCGCCGTATTCGACTTAGGTGGCGGTACGTTCGATATTTCTATTCTCGAACTGGGCGATGGCGTGTTCGAAGTAAAAGCAACGGATGGGGATACGCACCTCGGTGGCGACGATTTCGACCAGGTGATCATCGACTGGCTCGCCAACGAATTTAAAGCCGACGAAGGCATTGACCTGCGTCAGGACCCGATGGCACTGCAACGCCTGAAGGAAGCCGCCGAAAAGGCAAAGATTGAACTGTCGTCGTCGTCCTCGACGGAAATCAACCTGCCGTACATCATGCCGGTGAACGGGATTCCGAAGCACCTGGTTCGTACGCTGAGCCGCGCGAAGTTTGAGCAACTGTCTGATTCGCTGATCCAGCGGAGTCTGGAGCCGTGCCGCCGTGCGTTGAAGAACGCCGGTCTGTCGGCCAGCCAGATCGACGAAGTGATTCTGGTCGGTGGATCAACCCGGATTCCCAAAGTGCAGGATGAGGTAGAAAAACTATTCGGTAAGAAGCCGTCAAAAGCCGTTAACCCGGACGAAGCGGTAGCTATTGGGGCTGCCATCCAGGGTGGTGTCCTGACGGGTGAAGTGAAAGACGTGCTGCTGCTCGACGTGATTCCGCTGTCGCTGGGTATCGAAACGATGGGCGGTGTCTTCACCAAGATGGTGGAAGCCAACACGACCATCCCGAGCAAGAAGGTAGAAGTATTCTCGACGGCGTCGGATAACCAGCCGAGCGTAGAAATCAACGTTCTGCAGGGTGAGCGGCCAATGGCGCAGCAAAACCGTCAGTTAGGCCGGTTTATCCTGTCCGACATTCCGCCTGCACCGCGCGGGGTACCGCAAATCGAGGTAACCTTCGACGTGGACGCCAACGGTATCCTGAACGTAACGGCCCGCGATAAAGGTACCGGCAAAGAACAGAAGATCCGCATCGAAGCATCGAGCGGCCTGACCGACGCCGAAATCAACCGGATGCGCGAAGAAGCGAAAGCCAACGAAGCTGCCGATAAGTCCGAGCGCGAAAAAATCGAGAAGGTCAATCAGGCCGACTCACTGATTTTCCAGACCGAGAAGCAGTTGAAAGATTACGGCGACAAGCTGTCGGCCGGCAACAAGCAGGCCATTGAAGACGCGCTGGGGCAACTCCGGACGGCGCATGGCTCCCGCGACGTAGCGGCTATTGATGCGGCCATGACCAGGCTGAACGAAGCCTGGGGGGCGGCCTCGCAGGAGTTGTACAACGCTACCAACAGCCAGGCTGGCCCGACGGACGGCGCTGGGTTCGATGGCAGCAACGGTGCGGCCAACGGCCAGGCTGGTCAGACGACCGGTCCCGACGGCAACGTATCGGACGTACCGTACGAAGAAGTGAAGTAAGACAACCTGAATACAAACAAAACGCCCCGGCCGTTACCAGCCGGGGCGTTTTGTTTGTAGAAGGCAGCCTAATTACCCCCGCTTCAACTCGGGTTTGCGGTTTAGCAGGGCGAACAACACTGTAGTGATGGCGGCCCCGATGAGTACCTTCTGCACCAGCCCCTTGCGGTCGTATTTCCAGTCACCGCCCCAGCCTTTCTCGGCGAAAATATTGGGTACGTGGCCCTGTCGGATGTCGTCGATAATACCCTCCACTACGTTGACCCGGTCGGCCAGCAGCAGGGGAATCCAGTGGCCAAAGCTGGATTCGCTGTAGTTGAAGGCGTAGCGCCGGAGTTGTCCGCTCAGGCCCGTCGGTGGGGCGGACGTACCAAACACGGCGCTGACGTTGGGCCGTTCGTTGGAATGCAACACCTCGACGGTGATCGGCTGCTGGGGTGGGCGTTCCCAGGTGTATCCTTTCTGTTCTTCGTCGGTCCGGTGTTTCATGGGATACGTTGGATCGTTTTTCGGGTCCGCGTCGATACCCCAACCCTTGATGTGCGAAAAGTTTTTAGCTAGATCTTCCATGGCGGCTGTGGTTAAATTTTGGCTGATGGGGGAATTAAGACCGGTTTGATGCAGTTGTCGAGCTTGGCCGAGAAGATGTGATACGCTTCGGACACTTCTTCCAGCGGAACCCGGTGCGTAATCATGGCTTTGGGGTCAAGAATGCCGTTTTTGATGTGCTCAATCAGCCGGGGCAGCAGCCGCTTGACCGAGGCCTGGTTGGCCCGGATCGTAATGCCTTTGTTGACGACATTGCCAATCGGAATCAGGTTACCCGTAGGCCCGTATACCCCAACAATGGAAACAATGCCGCCTTTTTTAACGGAATTGATCGCCCAGTGAAGCGCCGTCGCCGAACCGGCCTGGAGCAGCAGTTTCCGACCGGTGATGGTCTGCATGGCGCTACCGGCCGCTTCGGCCCCGACCGCATCAATGCACACGTCGGCTCCCATCCAGTCGGTGGTGCGTTTGACGAACACGACGGGATCGTCGATCTCCCTAAAGTTGTAGGCTTCGCACTGGGCGTAGTTCCGGACGAATTCGAGTCGGTAATCAACGTGGTCAAACTCGATGACCCGGCCTGCCCCGAACAACCACGCGCAGCGGGCGGCCATAATCCCCACCGGCCCCGCGCCAAATACCACGACCGTATCGCCGGGCTGAATCCCACCCATTTCAGCCGCCTGGTAGCCGGTCGGCACGACGTCCGTCAGCAATACGGCATCGTCGGGGTGCATCCAGTCGGGAATGACCGTCGGGCCAACGTTGGCGTAGGGAACCCGGACGTATTCGGCCTGCCCACCGTCGTAGCCGCTTGGGGTTAAAAACTGAACAAACCGGACACCCCGTACCGCCTGACGTAGCTGGTAACCTACAGACCGGTCGGGGCATGATGAACTTTAACCACAATAAATAATACTTGTTCTATCATGAAAATAGTCTACTGATGCAGTTAAGCACCAGTACGTCTGGCTGCTTCATGCCTTTTGTTCGATTATCAGTCAGTTTCGGCCTGTACGAAGCCTGTTGACCAGAGGCTAAGAATGTAGGCGGATTACCCAGCGGGCCAAGTGTCTTCCCAGTCCTGATCCGGGTGCTCCGTACAAAAAAGACCTGCCACGGTATGGTGGCAGGTCTTTTGGCCGATACTACGGGCCGGGGTACTATTCCATATTTTTGTCCAGCGTGGTGACCCGCTCCAGGTGCTTCTGCAACGTCGGCAGGGTCTTGGCGGCAAACGCCTTCACATCGGCGTCGTCGGCATCATCAGCAGCTTCCTTAAACAGCTTGACGTCCTCCTCATGGTCTTCCACCATCATGTCGATGTATTTCTTGTCAAATTCCGCGCCCGTCAACTGCCGCAATTCGTCGACGTGCTTCTGGGCGTCTTCACCCAGCGTAGTGGGCAGGGTGATGTTCTTCTGAGCGGCCAGGTCCTTCAGTTCCTGGTTGGCTTTCTGGTGATCGTCTACCATCATTGCCCCGAAGGCTTTAACATCGGGATTCTGGGCTTTTTCCTGCGCCAGTCGACCCAGTTCCACCTCGAGCATACCACCGTTGGCGGCTTTTACAGCAAAGTCGTTAACGTCGTCTTCCTGACCCGTACCGGCCTGTTCTTTCAGGTCATTGGCATCGTGTGCATTCTCGACGCTGTCGTCGCTGTCTTTCTTGTTTTCGTTGCAGGCCTGGAACGTCAGACTACTGAACGCCAGTAACCAGATTAAGCTTGTCTTTTTCATACCGTTGTGCTAATTGAGTCTACAAGTTTGTAGGTAAAACTGCTCGCTCCGTCGATGGTTAGTCAGGTAAGGCAAACCTTATTGAACGGACGCGGCTACTGGCCGGCTTTGTTCGTTACCTACTGTGTATGCAACATCTCTTTATCCAGACAAAGACTGAACGGAGTCCGGGGGTTAAACTGCACGTCGTAGCCGCCGGACCGGCCGATGGCCCGCTGGTGATTCTGCTCCACGGCTTTCCGGAGTTCTGGTACGGCTGGCGCAAGCAGATCGACGACCTGGCCGCGGCCGGTTACCGGGTGTGGGCACCTGACCAGCGGGGGTATAACCTGAGCGAAAAGCCAGCGAACGTAGCCGATTACCGCGTCGATAAACTGGTCGAGGACGTCATCGGCCTGATTGAAGCAGCCGGCGTGGAAAAAGCGTTCATCGTCGGCCACGACTGGGGCGCGCTGGTTGCCTGGTGGCTGGCCATGACGCATCCCGGACGCATCCGGCGGCTGGTCATCCTGAATGTACCACATCCGAGCGTTATGGCCCGGTTCATCGCGACCCATCCCCGACAGACGTTCCGAAGCTGGTACATCTACTTTTTCCAGGTGCCTAAACTACCCGAGTGGGTGCTGCGGCTCGGTAACTGGCGGGCCTTATCGCAGATGATGCAGCGCAGCAGCCGCCCCGGCACGTTTTCGGATGAGGACATGCGGTGCTACCGCGAGGCCTGGACCCAGTCTGACCGCTACGGTATGCCCGCTTTCAGAGCAATGGTAAACTGGTATCGGGCCGCGTTCGGTCGGGCCACGCTTGGTCGGGCTTCGGTTCAGCATCCGTCCGCTCCACCGGCCAGCCGGCGCGTGACGGTGCCGACCCTGATGATCTGGGGCAGGCAGGATACTGCGCTGGTCAGCGACATGGCGCAGCCAAGTATCGAGCGCTGCGATCAGGGCAAACTGGTGTACCTCCACCAGGCCACGCACTGGGTCCAGCACGAAGAGCCCGCCCGGGTCAATGCGCTGCTGAAGGAGTTTCTGCAGGACGAACGCTGAAACTATCAGACAAATTTCTTTGTTGTTCGGACAAAATTCTGATATTTGCGCTATGTTACTCCAGGACCGTACCGCTATTGTGCTTTCCGCTCTGAAAGGGGTGCCGGCTACCACCTTTTTTGAAGTGGCCGATCTGACCGGCTACCGACGCGAGCAGTTGGCCGAGGTGTTTGATACGTCGCTGAAGACCTTTCAGCGGTACGAGCGCGAACAGAAGAAGCTGAATCCGCAGGACAGTGAGAAAGCGCTGAAAATCATGGCCCTGTTCAGGAAAGGACCGGAGGTGTTCGGGTCTATGGATGCCTTCCGGCGCTGGATGGACAAACCCGCCTATGGGCTCGGCAATCAGGTGCCGTTCGATCTGCTGCACACCTCGGGCGGGATCGACCTGATTATGGACGAACTTGTCCGGATTGAATACGGCGACCTGGCGTAACGCATGCGGGTATACCGAATTACCAAAGCTATTTACGCCGACCGACTGGTGGCATCCGGTGGGGCTGCCCGCTGGAATGCGCGGGGGCGGTTCGTGATCTACACAGCGGCTACGCGGGCGCTGGCCTGCCTGGAAAACGTCGTGCACCGCAGCGGGGAGGGGCTTCAGGACACTTTTCGGGTGATGGTCATCGACATACCCGATACGTTACCGATAGAAACCATTGCTCCGGCGAGTTTACCGCCGAACTGGTTTGATTTTCAGAACTACGTCTACTGCCAGCAGCGGGGCGAAGAATGGCTGCAAGCTGGAAAAACGGCGGTGCTGCAGGTCCCATCCGCCATCATCCCCAACGAGTGGAATTATCTGCTAAATCCCGGCCACCCTGATTTTTCTAAAATTCAGTTGGTACGTACTGAGCCGTTTGCATTCGACCCGCGCATCAAGCAGTAGCCTGAAAAAAGCCCCGTGGCACCACGGGGCTGAGCGTGTACTTCATAACACCAGAAACTGGCTCAGGTAATTTCGGGCGGTCAGGATGGCCGTCTGTACGTCCGCGGTGCTGCCTTCGTACGCTTTGTCTTCTACTTCGATACAAACCGGACCGCGGTACCGTACGTCGGTCAGGGCCGCGAAAAAATCCCGCCAGCGAACGTCGCCCAGGCCGGGTAGTTTAGGCGAATGGTATTCCAGCGGATTAGCCATGATGCCCACACGGTTGAGTTTGTCGCGGTACAGTTTAACATCCTTGAGGTGAATGTGGTGCAGTCGGTCCCTGTAATCGTAGATAGGCCGAACTTCGTCCATCATCTGCCAGATCAGATGCGAGGGGTCGTAGTTCAGGCCCAGCGCCCGCGACGGGATGATCTCGAACATCCGGTCCCAGATGGCCGGCGTGGTAGCCAGGTTCTTGCCGCCCGGCCATTCATCGTTGGTGAACCACATCGGGCAGTTTTCAATCCCGATCTTTACGTTCGCGGCTTCGGCTTCCTGCACAATAGCGGGCCAGTGATCGGCAAACAGCTTCAGGTTATCGGTGATGTTCAGGGCCGGATTGCGGCCGATGAACGTATTAACGACTGGTACGCTGAGCTTAGCTGCGGCCCGGATTACTTTCTTAATGTGTTCGCGGTAAAACTCCGCCTTCTCGCCATCGGGATCGAGGGGATTAGGGTAATACCCCAGCCCGGAGATGGTAACGCCGTACTGTTGCTGGAGCTGGTTAATGCGGTCTACGTTGAGGTTGTCGACATCGAGGTGGGTAACGCCCGCGTACCGGCGGCTGTCGCTGTTGTCGGTGGGCCAGCACATCACTTCCACGCATTGGAAGCGGTGTTCGGCCGCAAATTTGAAAACGGATTCCAGATCGTAATCGGCCAGGATGGCGCTGACGAAGCCTAACTGAAGCATAGGGTCTTGGTTTGGGTAAAGGGCAAAAATACAGCGAAAATGACCTACGTCGCGATCTCGACCCGCCAATTGTCGAGGTAGGCTATCAACGCAGCAAGGTCGGGACTCAGGCCGTTTTCAACGTAAGCACCGGAGGTAGCCATGCCCAGTAGCAGACAGTCGGCCAGCGAAAAGCCATGCAGGAGGCCCCAGCAGTAGCCCGCGTTGAGGTTGTCGCCCCCGCCGGTGAGTACCGTGGGGTGGGGAACCAGTCGTCCGGGCATGGTCAGTACGCCCGCGTCGGTTGCCACCAGCGAGCAGTCAATGGGGTGAATCAGCACCGTCGGGATGTTCGTTTTCTCCCGGATGCATCGGGCAATATCGGGTAGGTCCGGGGTCTGCGCCAGCCGCTGCGCATCGGCGGGGCTGTGGCCGTGTACAGCCAGGTAGATACGCCGGGCTTCGTTCTCGTTCATTCCCAGCGTTACCTGGCCGTAGGGGGCGTACTGAGCCACGATCATCAGGGCCTGCTGAATCGACCCAATGGAGCGTTTGGTAGGATCGCAGAGGTCAAAAAACAGGTGCCGGTCCGGATCGGCCGGGGCCTGGCTGACTATTTCGCGGAGGTAGTTCTCCCATAACTCATTGCTATGGGGAAGGTTGGCCCAGTCCACAAACGCCACCAGCCTGCTTTCGGCGTATTGCCGACGAATCGACTCGATACCAAGCTGCCCAACGATGAACGACCAGCGCAGGCGCTCAAAGACCGATACTTCCGAAAAGATGAGCTTGCCGTCGCCGAACTCCAGGGCATTGGTTTCGGCCGGCGGCCCCAGCGAAACCAGTTCGCAACCGCGGTGCATCTGGTCGAACACCGGATCGCTGAGGGTACCGATGCACCGGTTTGATATCCCCAGCGATGCCAGCGCCTGGGCCATGATGGGTGCGTTGCCGCCGATCTTAGTCGCCAGCGTTACGAGTTCGATCTGGCCACTTTTGCCCGCCAGGGTATGGAGTAGCCCGGCCAGTTCACTGATCTGGTCGAAGTAGTCGTTGCCGTCGGGGCGTTTGGCCCGTACCACTTTCTGAATCTTGTCGACGTAGCCATCCAGGCCCACAAACGCCTTGTAAGGCGAATGCGGGTCGGTGGTCCGTAACCGGTCCAGGAGTGATTGTAAATGGGTGGGTAGGTGCATAGTACGGTTTGAGGTTTTTCGGTTTGTAGTTTTCGGTTTAGGGTGTGGAGTCTCGCCACGGCATGTACAGAAACCACAAACCGAAAAACCTCAAACTACAAACCGTATACTAGTACCCTTTCGACTCCTGTACCGGCTCGGTGGGAGTGTCGGCTCCTACGATGCCGAAGCGACGATAGGCATCTTCCATGATGGTGGCTGTTGCGCTGGCACCCAGGCGCGTAACGCCCATCTCCTTGACCTTCAACAGGCCATCGAGGGTCCGGATACCGCCCGCTGCTTTAACCTGTACGCCCGGCCCGACGTGGTCAAGCATCAGCCGCAGGTCATGTTCCGTTGCCCCTTCGTACGAATACGTTCCATCGGCCCCCTTCACGAATCCGTAGCCCGTTGAGGTCTTGACAAACTCCGCTTTGACGGCCGTGCAGATTTCGCACAGCCGGATCTTGTACGAATCGTCCGGGAGGTAATCATTCTCGAAGATGACCTTGAGAATGGCACCGTGTCTGGCGCAGGCGTCTTTAACGGCCTGGATCTCGGTCTGGACGTAATCCCAGTCGTTGCCGAGGACCTTACCGATGTTGACCACCATATCGATCTCAACGGCGCCGTCCTGGCAGGCCCGTTCGGTTTCGGCAACCTTGACGTCGATGGTGCTGTTGCCGTGGGGGAACCCAATGACCGTACCGACTAATACCGTCCCGGTGGACCCGTCGGGACCGGCCAGCAGTTCGGCGGCCATTTTTACGGCGTAGGGCTTAATGCACACTGACGCTACGTCGTAGCGTTTGGCGAGTTCGCAACCGGCGCGCAGTTCGGCGTCGGTCATGGTCGGGTGGAGGAGCGAGTGATCAATCATCTTGGCGATCTCGCGGACAAGGGCTGTGCTCATGATGGCTATGGACTGTATAGAAAAAGGTTATAAACTGTTGCTGATGGCGTAGTGCTCGGTGTGGCAGTAAAGCGCACTGTAGACGTAAAAGTCCGGTCGGTTGGTCAGGTACCGCCGTTCGATGTACAGCAGGGGCGCACTACGTTTGCAGCCCAACACCGTAGCCTGTTCCGGACGGGCGGCTACGGCGCGCAGGCTTTGCTCCAGGTTGCGCATGTCGATCTGATGCCGGACACTCAGGGTCCGGAACAGCGACCCCTCCAGAAACGGCTCGGTGAGCAGCGATTCGGTACCCAGGGCCGGTACGTAGGTATGCTCCAGCATAACCGGTACGTCGTCGGCGTACCGCAGGCGGTTCAGGACGATGCAGCCGGCCTGCTGTTCGTCGGCCGATAGCGGATAGAAAAAAGGCGCCGGCCAGTTACCACGCACGGGTGGATCCAGAACCGTGGTGCGAACCTGGTGGCTGGTGTTGCCGACTACGTCCGAAAATCCCCTGAAAGACAGCAGTCCCAGCGACGGGCGCGTAGAGGTAACCAGGCTGCCTTTCCCGTGCCGCCGTTCGATGAAACCGTCCCGAACGAGTTCGTTCAGGGCCTGCCGTACGGTCATGCGCGTGGTTTGAAAGGCCGCGCATAGTTCGTTCTCCGATGGAAGCAGACTCCCGGTCGGGTAAACGCCCTGCTGAATCTGCTGTTTCAGTGCGTCGTGGATCTGCTGATAGTAACGTTGCCTGGTCATGACGACGTGAAGATAAGCTCTCAAACTTGTCTAGACAAGTTTGTTGTTAAAAATAAATCCTGCAACGGAGCTGCAAATTGTACTTGCCCAAGGAGGCAAGTCAATTTATGATATGACAAAAATACACCATAATACAGGTCTGGACGGGTGGGTAGGAGGGGAGTAGAAAGCGAAACAGTCGGATTACAGGCGTTATTTTTATTTTTACCGGAATTTTTGTATATTTGTCTATAACCCGGCGTATACGTCATGTGTACGCTGAAATAGTAAATTTTTGCGAAACCCCTTGTTATATGACGGACGAAACGCCCGATCTGGAATCCCCCAGCAATATCATTCCCATTAACATTGAGGACGAAATGCGCGGTGCCTACATCGACTATTCGATGTCGGTGATCATCTCGCGTGCGTTACCCGATGTTCGCGACGGTCTGAAGCCTGTGCACCGCCGGGTGCTCTTCGGTATGGCCGAACTGGGGGTGAACTACAATAAACCGTTTAAGAAATCAGCCCGTATCGTCGGGGAGGTGCTTGGTAAGTATCACCCACACGGCGATGCGTCGGTTTATGATACCATGGTCCGGATGGCTCAGGACTGGTCGCTGCGGTATCCGCTGGTCGACGGTCAGGGGAACTTCGGGTCTATTGACGGCGATTCGCCGGCGGCCATGCGGTATACCGAGGCCCGCCTGAAGCGCATCGCCGAAGAAATACTGACCGACATCTATAAAGAAACGGTCGACTTCCAGCCTAACTTCGACGACTCGCTCGAAGAACCGTCGGTTATGCCCGCCAAACTCCCCAACCTGCTGCTCAATGGCTCGTCGGGGATTGCAGTGGGGATGGCGACCAACATGGCGCCCCACAACCTGACCGAGGTAGTTGACGGGATCGTTGCCTACCTGGATAACGCTGAGATTTCGGTAGAGGAACTGATGGAGCACGTCAAAGCGCCGGATTTCCCGACGGGCGGTACGATCTACGGCATGGAGGGGGTTAAGTCAGCCTTCCGTACGGGTCGGGGCCGGGTCGTGATTCGGGCCAATGCGACGATCGAGGAGAATAAGGGCAAAACCCAGATCATCGTTACGGAGATTCCGTACATGGTCAACAAAGCGGTGATGCTCGAAAAGACCGCTGATCTGATCAACGAGAAGCGAATTGAAGGCATCTCGGCTTTCCGCGACGAGTCGGACCGTGACGGGCTGCGGGTGGTGTATGACCTGAAGAAGGACGCCATTGCCAACGTTGTCCTGAATAACCTGTACAAGCATACGTCGCTGCAATCGTCCTTCGGGATCAACAACGTCGCGCTGGTGAAAGGCCGGCCGATGGTGCTGAACCTGAAAGACATGATCCGCTACTACGTCGAGCACCGGTTCGAGGTCGTAACCCGGCGGACGCAGTACGAACTCCGCGAAGCTGAGAAACGGGCGCATATTTTGCAAGGGCTGCTCATTGCACTCGACAACATCGACGCGGTGATTGAGCTGATCCGGGGATCACGTGATCCGGAAGTAGCCAAGAACGGCCTGATGACCCGCTTTGACCTGAGCGAGGTGCAGGCCAAGGCAATTCTGGAAATGCGGCTCCAGCGCCTGACCGGACTGGAGCGGGATAAACTGCAGGCCGAATTCGACGAGCTGATGAAGCAGATCGCCGACCTGAAGGCTATTCTGGCCAGCGAAGATCGGAAGCGGCAGGTGATCAAAGACGAACTGATCGACGTGAAGGCCCGCTACGGCGACCCGCGCCGGACGCAGATCAACGCCCTTGGCGACGGCGACATCGACGACCTGTCGTTGATTGCCGATGAGGAAATGCTCATTACTATCTCGCACGAAGGCTACGTGAAACGAACCCCGCTGAGCGAATACCGCACGCAGGGCCGGGGTGGGGTGGGGGCCAAAGCCGTGGTAACCAAGGACGAGGACTTCACCGAGCACCTCTTTACGGCGACCATGCACAACACCCTGCTGATCTTCACTCAGAAAGGACGGTTGTACTGGCTACCGGTCTACAAACTGCCGGAAGGAACCCGAACGGCAAAAGGCCGGCCACTGGCGAACTTCATCAATATTGAGTCAGACGACAAGGTGCGGGCCGTTATTAACGTGAAGAGTCTCGACAACGAAGACTACATCAACAATAACTACGTTGTGATGTGTACCCGCCAGGGCACTATCAAGAAGACCCTGCTCGAAGCGTACTCACGGCCGCGTCAGAACGGGATCATCGCCATTACCATTGATGAGGATGATCAGTTGCTGGGCGTGTGCCTGACCAACGGTGATAACGAGATCGTGATCGCGTCCAGCGCGGGCAAGGCCGTTCGGTTCCACGAAAGCCGCGTGCGGCCGATGGGACGTACGGCCGCCGGAGTGCGGGCCATTACGCTGGACGAAGAAGACTCAACCGACCACGTAGTGGGTATGGTCTGCATCGATTCGCCGGATGCCCAACTGCTGGTCGTTTCCGAGAAAGGGTATGGCAAGCGTTCCGAGATTGACGAGTATCGCGTAACGAACCGGGGGGCTAAAGGCGTTGGTACGCTGAAGGTGACCGACAAGGTGGGCAAACTGGTGGCCGTGCTCGACGTAACGGACAACGACGATCTGATGATCATCAACAGATCGGGCATTGCCATCCGGATGGCCGTGAGCGATGTGAGCGTTATAGGTCGAAATACCCAGGGTGTTCGGTTGATCCGCCTGAACGAAGGTGACGAAATTTCGTCCGTAACAAAAATTGAGAAAGAAGAAGGCGAGGAGGGATCTATAGCCGAGTCCGGGGCCGAACCGGTTGAGGACTAATTGATTGCGGTTTTCGTTATTGAGCCGTTCATGGTAGCTGATCAGGACCATGAACGGCTCAAACAATTTAGGCACTGTCATGCTTATACGGATGGATTCCGTAATTTCGTTGTTGAAAACAAAAAACATAACCACTTACTCATGAAAAAAACTGCTTTAGCGCTGCTGGTTTGTTTACTATCGGCGGGGGCATACGCTCAGAACCAAGGGCAGAACCAGCAGGGGCAAAGCGCTCAGGGCGCAAACGCTCTGGACGCTGCCATGAAAGAATCCCTTAAGAAGGATAAGGAAAAGAGCGACAAAGCCATTACGGAAGAAAAATCGGCGGCCAAAGCGAATACCTGGCTGGACCGGGCTAAAACGTACCAGAACATTGCGGCTCAGGCCCCCGAACTGGATCCGAATGCCGCTACGGTAGCGTATGATGCGTACAAGAAAGTAGTGGAACTCGATAAGGACAAGAAAGGTGGTCCGGGCCGATTGGCTAAAGAAGCTGATGAAGCGTTGAAAGGCCAGAGTATGTACGCCACGCTGATGAACGCCGGAGCCGCCAAATACCAGGCCAAGGAATTTGGTGAGGCTGTGAAGCTGATGCGCATGGCCGGCGACATCATGCCGAAGGATACGACGGCCGCTTTGTTCACCGGTATTGCCGCCCAGCAGAACCAGGATAATACCCTGGCTAAGGAAGCGTTTGAGCGCTATGCTGTCAATGGCGGTAAGGACCCCAGCGTATACTATTCACTGGCTACGCTGTACCGCAACGATAAAGAAACCGATAAGGCTATGGCGGCTCTGGACAAAGGCCTGGCTGCGCTGCCGGGTAACAAGGACCTGCAGGCCGAAAAGGTTAACATCATGCTGTCGTCGGGTCAGACCGAGCAGGCTATTGCCAGCATGAAGGAACTGGTGGCTAAAGATCCGAACAACGTACAGAACCTGCTGAACCTGGGTATCCTGTATGACAATGCCGCTGGTAAATTAAGCGAACAGATCCGGAAAGCGGAAGGTGAAGCCCGTAAAGGTGGTGATGCTCAGAAGAAGCTGGCTGATGACAAAGCGACTCTGGATGCCTACACGGCGGAGATTGCCCGTCTGAATGCCGCCCTGAAGAAGCAGCCTAAGAATGCCGCTGAACTCCGTCGCCAGTTAACGGATGTACAGAATAAGCAGAAGGAACTGAAAGCGAGCGTAGCTCAGGCGCAGACGGAAGCACAACAGGCGGCTTCAAGTCCATCGTCGGAAGGTGCCGGGCAGCTAGGTGACCTTAAGAAGCAGTACGAAGAGCAGCGGGCGCAGGCCAAGCAATACTACGATAAAGTATTGGCCATTGAACCGAATAACTACGACGCTAACTTTAACCTGGGCGTTTTCTACTTTAACGAAGCGGTTGAGTTGAAGAAGAGCGTAGACCAGATGAGCATGGCCGATTACCAGAAGAACGGTAAGCAGATTGATGGTCAGGTATGTGGTAAGTTCAAGCAGGCGGAGCCGTACTTCCTGAAAGCGAAAGCGGTGAAGGAAGAAGCTGACCTGGTTGAAAACCTCAATACGTTGCAGAACGTTCTGAAGCAATATGAGCAGAACAAAATCGTCTGCGTAGAAAGCAAATAAGGATTATAGATACGAGAGGGAGGCAGTCATCAGCAGGTGGCTGCCTTTCTTATGAAAACTTTACTTAACATAATATAAATTATACAACAATTCGTATGCTACCGGAATGACTAGTCAAAATCCAGTATGAATACCTATCTTAACGAATTGTTAGGCTATAAGAATAAGAAAACTCGGCGCCTATAGTGACCCGGTGAGACGGTACGTTTGACCGGAATAGAGAGGGCGTCATTGATCCGGTTATCGTTGTGTCCGTAAGTGGACGAACTATTGTCCGGCAGCGGACGGCAATGCAATTACCGACACTGATTCCGAACTGGAAACGCCGGTTAGACAGGCTGGCAAACTATTTGGGGATTGTTGCATAACTGCTTATACCTGATCGATCATGTTTCGTAACTTCCTGATGGTCGCGCTACGCAATCTGACCAAACAAGCCCTCTTTGCCGTATTTAATATCCTCGGTATCGCAACGGGTATTGCCTGCTGTGTTGTGGTTTATCTGCTGGTTCAGCATCATTATTCGCTGGATGCCTTCCACGAAAATGCGCCCACTATTTTTACGGTCAACCACGTGCGGCAAGCAAATGGCCAGTCCGAACTGTGGGCAAGTTCTCCCGACCCTCTGGGACCGATGCTTCAGAAGGATCTGCCCCAGATAAAACGCGTCGTTCGGTTTGACGGCACCAGCGCCGTTGTCAAATACGGTGCAAACGTATTCCATGAGTTTGTGCGTCTGGCAGACCCGGACTTTTTCCGAATGTTCAGCTTTCCGCTGCAGGCGGGACAGGCTGATCCGTTGCGGGACCCGTCCGGCATTGTTTTATCAGAGGCTATGGCCCGAAAGTATTTCGGAAACAAGGCCGCAGTCGGTAAATCGCTGACGGTGCTCTTTGCGGGCAATATCCGCCGGAACTTTACTGTAACGGCCGTAGCCGCTCCATTCCCCAGAACGGCCAGTTTCAGCTTTGATCTATTGGTGAATTATAAAGCCGGAAACGCAGTAGGCTGGGTTGAAAACGATTGGAAGCGGCCGGTGCAGGCTACGTTCATCCAACTAGCTAAACCGACGGATGCGGATGAGGTAGCTAATGCGTTAGGACGGTATGCCAGGCTGCACAACGCGATAAACGACCAGTCCCCTATTCAATCGTTCTACCTCGAAAACATTACAGATATCTCCCTCAATTCCCACAAAACCCGGCATTCGCTCAGCGGGGGTACATCCCCTACCGGCCTGATTATACTGGCGGTGTTGGCCGGTCTGGTATTGATCATGGCCTGTTTCAATTTCATGAACTATACCCTGGCTACGTCAACGACCCGCTTCCGGGAAATTGGCGTACGGAAAGTGTTGGGCAGCACCCGCCGACAACTGATTCATCAGTTTATCGGGGAAAACCTGATGGTTGGTGGTCTGGCTCTGGTGGTTGGACTGGTGCTGGCCAACACGCTGTTCCTGCCTACGTTTAGCCGACTCATCGATTACTACCAACTCGAATTTAGCCTGGAACAGAACTGGCAGCTCGTGGGATTCCTGGCGGCATTAATTGTCGTGATTGCGCTGTTGTCGGGCGTATACCCGTCGCTGTACGTTAGCAGCTTCAATCCGATTACAATCCTAAGCGGCCGGCAACGGCTCGTGAGTCGGAACGGATTGATGCGAACGCTGCTGGGACTACAGTTTGGGCTGGCCATGTTTACGGTTTCGTCGGCTATCCTGATGACCCGCAACGCGCAGTTTCTTCGTCGGATGGACATTGGGTATGTCCCTTCCGATCTGCTGGTACTTCGCGTACCCGATGAGCGGGGATTTAACCGGCTTCGCGACGCGGCTGCCCGATTAGCCGGGGTGACGCGGGTGGCGGGTTCGCAGGATCAGATTGGGCGTTCATCCGATCAGACCATAATACTGGAAGAAGGAACGACGAAAACGACGGCGGATCTCCTGCGGGTGAGCGCGGACTATCTGAGTACGCTCGGGATACGGATCAACCAGGGACGCAGCTTCCTGCCCGACTCCCCTGCCGATGCCGCGCAGGCTGTTCTGGTCAATACAGCGCTGGTGAAAGCAATGGGCTGGACGACGGCGGTTGGCCGACAGGTGCGCTTGCAGGACAAGCTGTATCGGGTGGTGGGCGTAGTCGATGATTTTAATTACCGCTACTTCTTTGTCAGAATCGCTCCCTGTGTGCTGCGGTTGAATACGCCCGAGCAGAACCGGGTGCTGACCCTGAAGGTTCAGGGCGATGAGGTCGAAGCCGTAACGGAACGGATGAAGGCTGTGTGGCAGCAAGCGATACCGGATGTTCCGTTTGATCTGTCGCGGCAGGACGATGTGTATACCATCAGCTACGACGAATCGCGCCGGGTAAAGGACGTATTTACGTACGTAGCCCTTCTCACACTGATTATGTCGACGATGGGACTGTTTGCGCTGGTGTCGCTGAACATTGCCCGCAGAACAAAAGAGATCGGTATTCGAAAAGTGCTGGGAGCATCCGCTATCAGTATTGCCGGTCTGCTGAACCGGGAATTTCTGGTGTTAATTGTGGTGGCAGGTGGTATCTTCCTGACGTTAGCGTACTACGCACTCTCGGCTATCCTGGATGCAAACTATGCGTACCATATTCCCGTTACGTCGGGCGTCTTCATAAATACGCTGGTAGGAATGCTACTGCTGGCAATGGGAACCATTGGTGTACTGGTCTTCCGGGTAGCAACGGCAGCTCCGGTTCAGGCACTACGATCTGAATAGATCCATATCGTATCCGTTTAACCAATTTTTCGGCATTTATAAGACTAGATCCACAGGATTATCCACAAGTTATCCACGTGGAACACTAAAGTATTGCTTTACAGCCTGTTAGCCAATCGATGTAAAAAACGGCCAAATTCACCCCTACAGGCCGTTTTTTCGTGGGGATAAGCTTCGTGGATAAATGATTGATTCAAGTGATACTTAATTACCAGGTTCCTGGTTTAAACGTAGTATAGAACCACTATTTATACGAAGACTAAATTAAGATAAGCTGGGCGAGTATTCCCGGAAAGTTCCATCCGTATAAAAGATCAGAATCCGTTCTACTTTCTTATCGCTGGATATAGACGGGGTGGTTGTTTCAGGAGCGGTGGCCGGGAGATCGGTTGGTATAGGGGCAATTTCACTTCGTTGGCTTCTAACTACAGAAGGAATAGTAGCAGGCCCATTAGTTCGGAACGAGACAGGGCGTTCTTGCCGGTCCTCAACCAATCGACTGACAGGGCGATTATAGCCAGTAGGTACAGCGCCCGATGCATCATCTTCCATAATCCATTCATAACCCAACTCCGGGAATCGACGAATTATTTTCTGGATAATATCAAAACTGGGCCGATTTCTTCCAGATAGAATATGCGAAATACTCGAGCGCTGAACGCCGATTTCGTCGGCGAAATAGGATGGCGACAAATTTTTGTCAATCAGGATCTGTTTAATCTTGTCATTTATAGTCATACTATTTAATAACGTAAATTGTCTATTGTTTATTTACCTATACAAATATAAGGACGCTTTGTAAATATACACAACAATATACAATGTTAATCACAAAGTCCAATCGTAAATTAACATATACAAACATTAAATTGATTGAACTTTGTGTATTAATGAATCCTGTTACTGAATTAAACAGATACGTTATTTTCGCGTAGAGCGTCGTTCAACGAGGTTTTCAGATCTGTTGACTCTTTGCGCTTCCCAATGATGATAGCACAGGGCACCTGAAAAGAACCCGCGGGGAATTCTTTGGTATAGCTTCCGGGAATCACAACCGAATTAGCAGGAACGTATCCTTTATACTCGACCGGTTTATTACCGGTGACGTCGATGATCTTGGATGAACCGGTGATGGTTACCCCAGCCCCTAATACGGCACGTTTACCAATATGGGCTCCTTCGACAACAATGCAGCGAGAACCGATAAACGCACCGTCTTCTACAATGACGGGTGCGGCCTGCGGTGGTTCCAGTACGCCCCCAATGCCAACCCCCCCACTCAAGTGAACATCCTTACCGATCTGCGCGCAACTGCCGACAGTTGCCCAGGTGTCGACCATGGTGCGTTCATCAACGTAGGCACCAATGTTTACATAAGACGGCATCAGAATTACGCCGGGTGCCTGGAAGGATCCGTAACGAGCTACAGCCGGTGGAACGACCCGAACCTTAGCTTCCACAAAATTTGCCTTGAGCGGAATCTTGTCGTGAAACGAAAAAATACCAACCTCCTCAGGCTGCATCGAGCGACTGACAAAGTACAGCAGAATTGCTTTCTTCACCCACTCATTTACCGTCCACGTTCCATCATCTGTAGTCGGGGGGGTGGCCACCCGAAGTTCTCCCCTATCTAATTTGTTGATTATAGTGTCAATCAATGATCGACTGTCGGGGTTATTCAACAATGTTCTGTCCTGCCAGATTTGGTCAATGACGTCCTGCATAACTTAAAGTATTGATTTACATAAAAAGCAATAACACCCTGATAATTAAGGGTGTTACGCGATGAAACAAAATAATATTTGGTAGTAATTACTGAGCCAGTACTTCAGTGATTACAGCTTATGCAAAGGTAATTAAGTGAGTTATATAAATAAAATATATGCTTTCTGAATCCTGAGTTTTACCAGATGATTGGGATCAATTCGATCAGTAATAACACTTGTCTGTGACATGATAGGAACCCCTTTATACAAGACTGTGTAAAACTTGACTCACCTGTTTTAGCCTGCTGATGACAAAAAGGGATGTATCAGCATCTATCGAGATATTGGGCAAAAGTCGAGCCAATGCACAATTGCGTAATGCGGTTATTAAATTGGAGTGGAGATAAAACCGAAGCTGACAGGAATAAAAAAAGTAAGCGTCTTGGTTAAGCTGCCCTTACCGGGGGAAATAGATTCGTGAAATTTTTGATCATAGTTTGAGTGAGTTTTAAGACCTGGATGCAAATTCTTTAGCTAATAATCTTTTCCCATAAATGGAGAGAGATAACCACACATAGTACCGATCGTCAAAACCGGTGGGATGCTATTACGAATAATCTTATTTGACGTAGCTTCCTCGAAGCCGATAATCTAGAGGCCTAATGGTGACTAGTAGGATGATCCGGATAATCTAATGAATGAATATAACAGACAACGTATGCGCGTCGGGGTGAGTTTGATCTAAATAACCAGGGCAACGAAGGAAAATTAGTAAAAGAAGCCATACGACTTAAATATATCAGTTGGACTACTCATTACAAGCCAATCAGAATCTACAAGAGAATAAGCAGAGTAAAAAATAGGTAAAATTTGAAAAGTATAGTATGAAACTTGCTTTACTATAAACAAGTATAGGAAGACTTTATAGTGTTAGTAATAAAAGTAAGATAAGACTTAGTATTTCATAACTTCTACTCCCCCACTCTATTAATAAACAGTACCATTTAGTAAAATGATTTATATATATTAGTATTTAGTAGTAAAATTAGCAATATTTACTAATATAGTTAGCAAAATATAGTATTTCAGCTATAATTTACTAATATTTATGCTAAATACTACAATTCATTACTAAAATATTTGCTATTAATACATATTTGCTAAAACTATATGACTCCCTTATTAATCCGTATATTTGAGCCCGAATCAAACCACTTGTTAAGTACATGGAAAAAATTCGTGTTGCGATTAATGGATTTGGCCGTATCGGCCGTTTGTCGTTCAGACGTTTATTAGAAAAGGAAAACATCGAGGTAGTTGCAATCAATGACCTCACTGATAACGCTACTTTAGCACACTTACTTAAATACGACTCCGTTCATGGCCGTTTTCCTGGCACGGTTGAATCAGACAGTGATAGTTTGACGGTGAATGGCGTAAAGATTCATGCCTATGCAGAGCGTGATCCTAAAAATCTACCCTGGGCTCAACTCAATATAGACGTAGTGCTGGAATCAACCGGTCGCTTCGTTGACGAAGCCGGTGCTGGTATGCACCTGCAGGCGGGTTGTAAAAAAGTCGTTATATCAGCGCCTGCTAAAGGCAACATTCCGACTGTTGTACTTGGGGTAAACGATGATACCCTGACCGGTGATGAGACGATCGTATCAAACGCATCCTGCACCACCAACTGTTTAGCACCAATGGCAAAAGTGCTCGACGATGTATTTGGGATTGAAAAGGGATACATGACAACGATCCATGCGTACACCGCCGACCAGAATCTACAGGACGCCCCCCACTCCGATCTCCGCCGGGCTCGGGCCGCTGCATTATCAATCGTTCCGACCTCAACAGGCGCTGCTAAGGCCGTTGGCCTGGTATTACCTCAATTAAAAGGGAAACTGGACGGGAATGCGATGCGCGTGCCGACTCCGGACGGTTCATTAACTGACCTGACAGTTATTCTGAAGCGGGAAGCCAGCGTAGAAGAAATCAATAACGCGATTAAACAGGCATCTGAATCGTCACTGCAGGGAATTCTGGAATACTGCGTCGATCCGATTGTTTCAGCAGACATCGTTGGAAACCCGCACTCCTGCATTTTCGACGCTAAATTGACAACTGTCAACGGCAATCTGGCGAAAGTAGTTGGCTGGTACGATAACGAATACGGTTACTCAAGTCGAGTTGCTGATCTGATGACCATGTTATTTAAGTAAATCGTATCAAATTGTAAGCCAGGGAGTTCAAATATTAAATTGTAAATTGGTTTACATAATTAACTTTATTAAAAGGGTGTGGTTTTGTAAACTACACTCTTTTACATTGTAAATAGTTTATTGTAAATCCCTTGTCAAAAAACAATTGTTCGTACTTCGTCTTTATACCAAAGTGAATTGCATTGAGTGGCGAGTTGTACAGATCAGTTGTATATTGTAAATCGGTAAATCCTTCTTCCTGCAACACCTGTACGCTGTACGCGAACAATTCCGGGTTATCGGTCTTCAGATGTAATGTCCCCTGAGGCACCAGAATCTGTTTGTAAAGTGACAGAAACGACGGATATGTCAGTCGATGTTTTTCCTGTTTCGGGCGCGGTTGTGGATCGGGAAAGGTAATCCAGATTTCGTTAACCTCTCCCTCTTCGAAAAATTCAAGCAGATACCGGATGTCCGTGCGCAGGAATGCTACATTGGGTAGCCCCAGATTCATGGCTGCCTGAGAGCCCCGCGCAATCCGATCGCCTTTGATGTCAATCCCGATGAAATTTTTGGCGGGAAAAGCCTGGCTCAAGCCAACCGTATATTCACCTTTTCCGCAGGCTAACTCGAGCACGATGGGGTTCGTGTTCTGAAAATATTCATCTCGCCAGCGGCCTTTACACGTTTTGTAAAACGGTTTACCAAGCTCAATTACGTTGGCACTCTCCTGATTTTGTAAAAATCGGTGTTGTTTACGACGGGTCACGTATTGTATTAGTTAATTCGGCAATAATGTAATTACTTCCTGTGATCAGGATCAGATCTTCGCGAGTGGCGTTCTGTTGTGCAGCTTCCAGGGCTTCGTTTACATCGCTGAATGCCTCACCAATTAAACCCAGTTCAGCCGCTTCAGTTCTTAAGTCCTCCGCCGATAATGAACGTGGCGTGTGTGCCTGGCAGAAATAGTATCGGGCCGCGGTCGGTAGCATCTGGAGTACATGGGAACGCTCCTTATCAGCTACCATACCGATTACCAGATGTAACACGCGGTGCGGCATCGACTGTACAGCAGCGAGCACTGACTGTATCCCGGCCTGATTATGGGCGGTATCCGCAAGGACAACGGGTTGGTCATGCAGGCGCTGGAATCGGCCCTGTAAACCGGTTTGGGTCACCACTGCGGCCAGCCCGGCGGCAACCGCATCGCGGCTAACCGGCCATTGGGTTTGTAACTTTTCGACCGACGCCAGTACGCCCGGGAGATTCTGCATCTGATACGGGCCGGTCAAATCCAGCGTATAGACCTGCGTTTGCTGGTTTACGTCGGTGACCTCTACCCGCCGATACCCATCCCGCATCCCCTCATCCCGGACCGTATACACCTGATCGGCGAATGTTATGGATGCGTGATTACGGTCGGCAACCTCTCGAAAAACCGGCACCGTTTCGGACTGGGTTTCGCTGATGACAACCGGCACACCTGACTTAATAATCCCCGCTTTCTCCCCGGCAATCTGCGGCAGCGTATCCCCCAGCACATCCTGGTGATCGTAGCTGATGTTCGTGATAACCGATAGCCGGGGGGTAATGATGTTGGTCGAATCCAGCCGGCCCCCGAGTCCCACTTCGATGACGGCCAGGTCGACCTGCTGCTTGGCAAAATAGTCGAAGGCCATGGCCACGGTTACCTCGAAGAACGAGGGTTCCACGGCTTCGATCAGGGATTGATGCTCCGTCACAAAGTCGGCTACGTCGGCTTCGGCGATGGGGTTTCCATTCAGCCGGATTCGCTCGGTAAACGATTTCAGGTGGGGAGAGGTATACAGCCCCACCCGGTACCCCGCCGACTGGTAGATACTCGCCAGCATATGGGACGTACTGCCCTTGCCATTCGTTCCGGCTACGTGTATGGAACGGAATTTCTGGTGAGGATTTCCCAAAGCGGCACAGAGCCGTTCTGTGTTGGCTAATCCCGGCTTGAGCGCTTTCGCTCCAATCCGGTGAAAAACCGGTAACCTACTATATAAATAAGCGAGTGATTCACTATAATTCATACGTCTACCTGGCGCTGATGTTAATCGTCAGCGTACCGGTTGCGACCCCGGCGGGTGTGGCCGATCCTTTCGGCCGTAACTTAAACCGGAGTACCTGCCGCCGGTAAAAACTCTCGACCGCGGGACTCACGGTCTGTTGTACGGGCCGGGCCGTTACGATGTTGCCGTCGGCATCGACCTGCACCCGGTACACGATTTTTCCGTCTTCGTCGGAATCGTCGCGACTCAGGTTATTATTACCAAACACCCAGCCGGATACATTCAGGGCGACGCCCGAACTGGCCCCACCGGGTTTACCGTAGTATTCTTTCGCATCCAGCTTACCGTCCGGATTGCCTTTGTCGCCCACCCCGCTGGCATCATCACCGTTGTTATTACCACCAGTTCCGGACGCCCGGCCTACCGTACCGTTGGAGCCACCGCCCCCCGACGACCGTTTATAGAGTGCATTCGGGTCAACGGTCTCTACTTTTTTGACCGGTTCCGCACGAGGGGGAGCCGGCGTGGGTTTGGGTGCCGTGGCTTCGACCTTTTTCGGTTCAGCCTTTTCAGGTACACTCACCGGACTCTCGACCTTACTGGCTATATCCGGTTTTTCGGCAATGGTTTTGCTTGTTTTCGCTTCGACAACCTTCGGCACCGGGGCTACGGGCGTTCGTTCGACCCGCGGGGTCGTCGTTACTTTCGGGTTGGGCCGGTCCTCGGCTTTCTTCACCTCTTCGGCCCTGGGTGAGGGGTTAGGCCGGTTGAGCGTCTGGATACGCCCGCTGCCGATGGCATCGGTACCAAAGTTTACCTCCACAAACTGAATGGGCGGTGGCTGGGGGACAGCATTCGACAGGTGAATCAGCAGCAGCAGAGCCAGCACCACCAGATTGATGGCCATTGCCCCCGCCAGCGCTTTCACCCGGACTTCTTTTTCGTTCTCGAACGTAATGCGGTTCATGCGGTCGTCGCTTGAGTTTTGTTAGTAACGCTGAATTTGACCGGTTCGTTTATTCATTGAGTATCCTCTACCGGTTCCTGTCGACAAAGAAACAAAAATTCCGGGAGCAGCTACCTGTACGGCCCACAACACGGGTACCAGTGAGCAGACATTTTGGTTATACTTGCGGCCACATTCCCCACGCACTGCCGTATGCCCATCCTTCAGCCCATTGTTAACCTCGCCGAGATGCTGTTTCAGAAAGGAATCACCGATGTGGTCGTTTCGCCGGGTTCACGGTCGGCTCCGCTGACGCTGGCAGTGGCCCGACACGGCCGACTGCGCGTTCGGGTAATGGCCGACGAACGGGCTGCCGGTTTCGTAGCGTTAGGCATGGCGCAGCAAAGCGGGCGTACCGTTGCCGTGATCTGTACGTCGGGCAGTGCGGTATACAACCTCGCCCCGGCCGTGGTGGAAGCCTATTTTCAGGACGTACCACTGCTGCTGCTTACTGCCGACCGCCCCCATGAATGGCTCCACCAGCGCGATGGGCAGACCATCGACCAGTCCGGTCTGTTCGGTACCCACGTCAAACGGAGCTATGATCTTCCGGCCGATTATACCCATGCGGATGCGCGCTGGGCCATCGAACGCTCAGTCAATGAAGCCGTGAACCTGAGTCAGCTTTTTCCCAGAGGCCCGGTCCACGTCAACGTACCGTTGCGCGAACCGTTTTATCCTAATCCGGATGAAACGTTCCGTTACGAGCAGGTCCGGGTTGTGGAGACGCTGTCCGCATCCCCGCAGTTGTCTACCGACACCTGGCATCAGCTTCAGGCCGAGTGGGAACGGACCGATCGCAAACTGATTGCCGTGGGACAGATGCCCCGCGACCCGGAGCTGCTCAGCGTTCTTCAGCAGATCAGCGACGAATGGGGGGTTCCGGTCGTGGGTGAACTAATCAGTAACCTCCCCCGCAATGGCCAGTTCATTACCCGCACCGATACGTTCCTCTCGGGTATTACGCCGGACAGAGCCGAAACCATGCGGCCGGACCTGTTGCTGACCTTCGGCGGCTCGTTCCTGACCCGCAACCTGAAAACGTTCTTCCGGCAGTACCCATCCCGGCAGCACTGGCACGTACAGCCAACCGTCGATCGGGTGGTCGATCCGTTTCAATCGCTGACCCGGCTGATTCCGGGTGAGCCCACGGCCTTTCTGCAAAAACTGTTCGCCGATCTGGATTACCAGCATTTTCTGCAGGGGGATGATGAGGACGATTCACGGACGTACCTGCATCACTGGCAAACCGCCGATCGGCAGGCCGCCCGACTGGTCCACCAGACCATATCGGATTCGGACAGCCCCCTCACCGACTGGACCGCAACGCAGCAGGTGCTGGATCAACTGCCGACTCATTCGGTTCTCCACCTGGCTAATAGTATGCCGGTTCGGTATGCTAACTTGTGTGGGATTGATGAACGCCAGCAGATCAGCGTGGCAGCAAACCGGGGAGTCAGCGGGATTGACGGCTGTCTGAGTACGGCCGTGGGTGCAGCTCTGGCCACCGATCAGCTCGTTACGCTCCTCATCGGCGACGTAGCGTTTTTCTACGACCGTAACGCCTTCTGGTCGGCACCGGTCCCGCCCAACCTGCGCATTGTGCTGCTCAATAACGACAGCGGACATATTTTCCGGATGATCGACGGGCCTGGCCGCCAGCCGGAACTGGAGACGTATTTTGAAACCCCCCACGGCTATACCGCCCGGAATACAGCCGCCGACGCCGGGATTATGTATATTACTTGTAGCACAAAGGCTGAACTGGCTTCCCTCCTGCCCGACTTCTTCCAACCGGGCGACCGGGCGACACTGCTGGAGATTACGACCGATAAACGGGTCAATCAGTCGGAGTTCGCCAACTATAAACAACGCCTGACTTCCCTATAGGCTATCGACTATAACTATAGTTATAGTCGATAGCCTATAGGGCCTTACTCTACGCCCTTTACCCGCATCGGTAGTGTGTACACCGACTCGGATGCGGTAATGAACAGCGTCCGCCGATCTTTTCCGCCGAAGCAGAGATTGCCTACCCACCGCGACGGCACAGGGATATTACCCAGCTTTTTACCCGTGGGATCATACACGGTTACCCCCCGCCCTGTCAGGTAAAGGTTTCCTTCCGCGTCGAGGGTCATACCGTCGGAGCCCTGTTCAACGAAGAGCTGGCGATTGGTCAGGCTGCCATCCGGGTTAATCTGGTATTTGTAGGTCTTGTTCGCCCGGATATCCGCTACGTACAGATACTTGCCGTCGGGAGTACCGACGATTCCGTTCGGCTGCTGCAACGTGCTATCAGCAACTACCGGCTGTTTCGTTCCTTTGGGTAAATAGTATACACTCTGTTTTTTCAGGTCCGGCTCCTTACGCGTCCAGTAATTTCGCTGGTAATACGGATCGGTGAAGAAAATCCCGCCCTTCGGCTCCAGCCACAGGTCATTCGGGCCGTTGAGCCGCTTGCCCTGGTAATCGTTCAGCAGTACCGTTACCGATTTATTGGTGGGGTTAATAGCCCAGAGTTCGTTTTTGTCATCGGCGCAGGCAATGATGTTCCCCTGCTTATCCATGTACAGCCCATTGGAGCGGCCGGTTTTGTCCATGAACACCGACAGGGTCCCGCCCACGTCGTACTTCCAGATCTTATCGTTGGGCTGATCGGTGAAGTACACGTTGCCCGCCCGGTCGACGGTGGGGCCTTCGGTAAAGGTAAACTGGTTGGACACCTGGGTGAGGGTCGCCCCGGGCGCCACCACACGGACGGAGTCAACCCGCCCGGCGGGGGCCGACGGCTGGGCTACGGCCAGCGAAAGTGTAGAAAAGCAAATGGCGGCCGTCTGAAGGGCAGTTCGGCAATACGTGTGCATGACGAGATAAGCTGTTTGGCAGGAAAGCTACGAAGGTTCAACAAATACTGCTTTAATCAGCAACCGATAAATTAGAATTCGGGGGGCAGTCGCTTTTCATGGCGTAGCCAGTCCGGTCACCGCAGCACGTTAACTCTACCCTTATGCACTACGGCAGCCTGTTTTTTCTCATCAGTTTTCTTTTTAGCAGCAGTACCATGCCCCCACCCTCCCGCAGCATTCAGCGTGAGCTGTTCGGTACCTTTCCCGACGGCCGCGAAGCCCACCTGTTTACCCTTCGCAATGCCGCCGGTATGGAAGTCAAGCTTACGAACTACGGCGGCTACATCGTTTCCTGCACGGCCCCCGACCGTAGCGGTAAGTTTGAAAACGTCGTGCTGGGGCTGCCGACCTTTGCCGACTACCTGAAAGGAACGCCCTCGCTCGGTCCGATTATCGGGCGATTCGGCAACCGCATTGCCAACGCCCGATTCACCCTCGACGGCCAGGAATACACCCTGGCCACCAACAATGGCAGGAATCACATCCACGGCGGTCCGCAGGGATTTGATAAAAAGTTGTGGGACGCTACGCCTAAAGACGGCGCTGAACCGGCCCTGCAACTTCGTTATACCTCCCCCGATGGCGAGGAAGGCTACCCCGGTACGCTGGGGGTGACAGTTACGTATACCTTACAAAAGGACAACGCCCTGCGCATCGACTACCAGGCGACAACCGATAAACCGACCGTACTGAATCTGACTAATCACGCGTACTTCAACCTGAGCGGCATGAAGCAGGACGTACTGAACCACGAACTGATGATTGCAGCCGACCGGTTTCTGCCGACCGACCCGGGACAAATCCCGACCGGCGAACTGCGGCCGGTAGCCGGTACGCCGTTTGACTTCCGCAAACCCATGGCGATTGGGACGCATATCAACGATACGTCGGAGGAGCAGATTCGGCTGGGCCACGGCTATGACCACTGCTGGGTCTTCCAGGACCCGTCGAACAAGCTCAAACTTGGCGCGACGGTCTACGAACCGGCCAGCGGTCGGCGGATGGAGATGTTTACGACTGAACCGGCTGTGCAGCTCTATACGGCTAATCATCTCAACGGGAAGCTGCAGGGCAAAGAAGGGGTTCCCTACGTACGTCGGTTTGGACTATGTCTGGAAACCCAGCATTTTCCGGATTCGCCCAACAAACCCAGCTTCCCCTCCACGGTGCTCCGCCCGGGACAGACGTACCGCTCCACGACGCTGTACAAGTTTTCGGCGAAGTAGGGTTTATCCGGTTAAACGCACTCAATCAAAACGCCCCACCAGATTGGATACCTGGTGGGGCGTTTTGATTGCTACGTAGCCAATCTGTTTCTACCCACAGTTTTTTGCGCGGGCGGTTCGGGCGGATTCGTCCCCGGCGATGTCGCCCCGACGCCAGGCTTCGCAGGCGGCCGCCTGATTGCCCGATGCCTGTTCGGCCTGACCCAGGTAATAATACAACTGGTCTACCGAAGGGTCGAGTTGTTCAGCCCGGCGGAGTTCAGGTAGCGCTTTATCCGGTTGTTTCTGTCGTAGATAGTAAAGCCCGAGGTTCCGGTGCGCCCAGGCGTTCTGATCATCGCGCCGGAGTGACTGCTGCAACAACGGCAGCGCTTCGGCATCGCGGTTCAGCATCAGCAACAGGTACGCTTTGTTGTTGACGTAGTACGGCTGTCCGGCCTGCACGGTCAAGGCCTGGTTTACGTAGGTGAGCGCTTCGGCGTACTGCTCCCGGCGGGCCAGCAGCAGACTGAGGTTATTGAGGGCCGCATCCTGCTTTGGATTCAGTTGCAGCGCCCGGCGGATGTCGGCCTCGGCCTGCTCGTAGGCTTTCTGGTTGTAGTACAACGCCCCCCGGTTGGTCAGCGCTTCAACGTTGGTTGGGTCGAGTTGCAGCGCCCGGTCGTAGGCGACCTGCGCCTGAGCCGGGTTGTTCAGCCGGACGTAGGTATCCCCCAGCCGGGTCTGGAAAAAGGTGGAGTCGCGGTAATCCGCTTCAATCCGCTGCAGGTCGGCCAGACTGCCGGCCGCGTCGCCGGTTTCCAGCCGGGCTTCGGCGCGATTCAGGTAGGCCGCGCCAAAATCCGGGTCCGCCTGAATCGCCTGGGTATAGTCGGCGAGTGCCCCCTCACGGTCGTCATTGCGGAACTTAGCCAGTCCCCGGTTGTTGAACGCGTCGGCAAAATCAGGCTTTTTTTCCAGCGCTTCCGTATAGTACCGGATGGCTTCCCGGTATTCGCGCTTTTTGAGCTGAACGTTACCCTTCAGAAAAAACTGGGCCGCTTCGTCGGTTCGGTCGGTGCACTGACCGAACAAAACCGCGACAACCCCCAGAACCATTATCTTTGTGATCCACTTAGTCATGTTGTTGATGCGTTTCCTGCAAAACATACCTCATCCCCAACTCAGCATTGGGCTGTATGCCTGGAACAACAAATATATTGTCAAAATAGAAGCCGGTCCGTACGAACAGACCTATAAAGTCAGTGAACTGGACGTAATCAGCCCCGACGACGTACCGGCGCTGCTCGACGAGCCGTTTCTGGCGCAGGTCGTCCGGCGCTTTCAGGAGATGGATACGGACTGGCAGGCTACCCTCGAACGACAGGACTTGTTGTAATACGGCAGCAGACCGGTATGGACACGCACCCCATCAAAACCTACTCGGGCGAATCGTTCCGGAGCAGTTTCATGCAACCCGGCGACGGGGTAAATACCATCCTGCACGCTGATTTCGGCCGGTTTTTCATCGTTCCGGTCGAGCAACTGATTCGGCTGATCAAACTCCCGGTACCGCCCACCCGCGTTACCAACCACACAATCATCTACCTCACGGAGGGTGAAGGTAACATTTCCATCGGCAGTCAATCGGTACGCTTTCGGCAGGACGAGTGCGTAGTGGTGCCGGCCGGACAGGTGTTTTCGTTCGAGCGGGAGGAAAACAACCGGGGCTACCTCTGCAATTTTCACCCGGACTTTATGATCGGTAAAATTGCCCGGGCGGAACTACTCCGGGATTTTTCGTTCCTGCGGATCTGGGGGAATCCGCACATTCGGCTCGATCATCCTTCCTCCACCCACGTAGCGCACTTGTTTCAGCGATTGCTGCACGGCTATGCCGCTCATGGCCTCACGTACCCGGACATTCTCCAGGCCAACCTGATTGCGCTGCTCTGTGAACTGAATCTTGGTGCGCAACCGACATCAACCGCCCCCCAGACGCACGCGGTGACGATTGCGAATCAGTTTCGCGAGTTGCTGTTCGAGCATATCAAAACAACGCATCGGGTCAGCGATTATGCCGATCGGTTGCACATCACCCCGAACCACCTCAACAAATGCGTCCGGTCCGTTACGGGCAAATCCCCCACCCGCTGGATCGACGAAGCCATCATCCTGGAAGCCAAGGTACTCCTGCACCAGAGTTCTTTGTCGGTGAGCGATATCACGGCCGAAGTGGGCTTACTGGACCAATCTTATTTCAGCCGGTTGTTTAAAAAGTACGAAGGCATCACCCCACTGGCCTTTCGTCGGCAAATTCATCCAGCGCAGGAATAATCTCTTCTTCAGTAACCGCAAGGACGCTAAAATTACAACACGCGTTCGGCCCCTTTCCAGATGCCCTCGTCGTACTGAATACCAAGGCCCGGTGTGTTGGGGATAGCCATTTTGCCATTCTGCACGCGTATGTCGGGCGAGTACCACGAAGCCGGTTTCTCGCCGGGGTTGTACACAAACTCCTGCAACCCGTAGAGGTTTGGTGCCAGAGCCGCCACCTGCCAGAACGGGGCAATCAGTGGGTCAGCTTTCGGCGTGTGCGGGGCAACCTGTTTACCGTGTTGGCCTACGATTTTTGATACCTGCAACGTCCGCAGAATGCCGCCGTTGTAGTACAGATCGGGCTGGTATAGGTCATAAACACCCGTACGGGCTAGCCGCTCGAAGCGGTACAGGCTGCTGTCCTGCTCCCCACCCGCCAGCATGATTTTCGATAGCGCCTGATTCACCTGCCGCATACCTTCTTCATCCTCAAAGCTGCACGGCTCTTCGAAGATAGCCACGCCATAGCTTTCCAGGAACTTACCCGTTTCAATGCCTTCCGTCGGCGTGAATGACCCGTTGCCGTCGGCGTAGATCGTTATTGCATCACCCAGTTTTTTGCGCACCAGCGGCACAAACTGCCGGGTCCGTCGGTCGTCTTCCGGGGTGTTCATCATCCGGCCACCCACCTTGATCTTTACCCCTTTGGCACCCGTAGCAGCCAGTTTCCCGGCCAGCCGATCAACTACTTTTTCGGGTGGTTCGCCACCGCGGTAGAAATCGGAAATGTACACCCCGTATTCAGTCCGGACGGGTTTGCCCAGTAAAGCGCACACGGGTTTGCGGGCCACTTGCCCCAGCAGATCCCAGGCAGCAATCTCAACCGATCCGATGCAGTTCCAGAGTGGCATCCCGGCGTATTTATAGTTGCTGTTGAGCCGGTAGGCATTGTCGACGAGCTGGGGCAGGTCGCGGGCGTCCTTCCCGACAAAGTGCGGCAGTACCAGCCCTTTCAGCAGCGACGTCAGATTAGGCATGCGGTCATTGCACTGAGTAATTCCCCTGGCTCCGTCCTCCGCCGTAACGACCAGCAACATTCGCTGCTGGGTTTTCAATAACTCAACCGAACGAATGATGACCGGATTTGGCACGATTTTCTTCAGGTCGGGTAGCGGCCAGGTTGGCAATGCATCCGCAGTGGCCTGATGGGTTCCTGGCCGTGGGGCGGCACCCGTCAGGCCGAGGGCCGCCGTAGCTGTGAGTGTTTTCAGGAAATCAAGTCGGTTCATCATCGGGGGTAAGGGTTACTTTTCGGCTTTCAGGTCTTTGTTCCTAAGGTACTTCTTTTCCAGCTGCTGATAAAAACCGGGTGGTTGGTGGCTCAGATTGGACTGCATCAGATACAGCGACAGCAGACCACTGTCTTCGTGGGCGGTGAGCAACAGGCGGCCATCCGCCGAAAAATCGAGATATTCGGTCCGGGGGCTGGGCTGCTCAAACACCTTTTGGCCGTCGCGTAACCTGTAAAAGGTAAACTTTCGCTGGTGCCCGCCCGTCACCAGAAAATTGCCGTCGCTGGTTAGCGCCACGGCTTCCAGTTTCAGCGGTTCGGGGAAGCTTTGCAGGAGCTTGCCGGTTTTGAGGTCATGTACCCGCGCAACGTTGTCGAAGCCCCCGCTGGCAATCAGTTTGCCGTCGGCCGACACCCGAACCGACTTCACCGAGCCGGTAGCGCCTTCGTACGTGCGGAGTACCTGTTTTTTTTGTACGTCGATCAACCGGACAAACCCGCCGTACTGTACTTTTTTGGTTTGCGGGTCCGGTGTCTGGATGTTGCCGGCCACAGCTAACAGCTTATCGTCGCGGGTAAAATCCAGTGAGTTAACCGTCGAACCAACCTTGAGCGCCCCGGCGTTCGCGAACGTATCGGCATTCCAGAACAGGACCTCCCCTTTTTCGGAGCCGGCGGCAATCAGCTTGCCATCGTACGACCAGGTGATACCGTCCAGGCCGCTGTCCACCTCAATCTGTTTCAGTACCTTACCTGTCTTCGTATCCCAGATTTTAACCAGAAAATCTTCGTCGCCGGTCACGAATCGCTTGCCGTCGGGCGCGAAGGCAATGCACTCAATCTCCGCATTCTGTTCCTGTTCCCACAACAGCGTTCCGTCGGCCACACGCCAGACCATCACGCGGGGGCCGAACTTGGATACCGATACGGCCACCCGACCATCCGGCGAAATCCGGGCCGATTCTACGGAGCGAAGCGCAGGCGAAAAGTCGGCCACCCGATGCCAGACCGGAAAAACCTCCGGCACATCGGGGTTGTAGATGGGCTCCTGCGCCAGCACAACAGCAGGCAGTAGGATGAGGAGCACAACGAATAGAGTTGGTCGTTTCATACGTGTTAATTGGTTCAGGCCGGTTACTTCGCTTCAATATAAAACAACAGGTCCCGCCAGGTACAGACGTCGGGATAGCCATTGGTACCGGGGGGAATAGCCGTTCGCTGGGCAAGGTCAGCGGGAAAATGAGCCGACGCATAGGCTTCCGCGTTGGAAGGATCAGTGAATGGTCGCGTTGGATCAGCCGCAACGGGCGGAAATACACCATTCCCATCGCGCCGGATACCGTGACCGTCCGGGTACTTGCCGTAATAGTTGTTGGCCAGCGTGAAGCCGCAGTTGGGGGCCATTTTGTCCAGCATAATAAGAAATGCGTATTGCTTGCCCGGCATCAGTGTTATGAGCTTGTCGGCGGGCAATGCAAACCGAAGCAGCCGACCTTTCAGCTTTGGGTGATCGGGCGGAACGACTTCGGTGTCGGTACGGTACGGCCGGTCCGCCGGTGCGGGTCCGGCAAAACCAAAGGCCCTCCTGCCCGGAAACGTCGCACCCGAAAACACGGCCAGCGAGGTGTAGGCCTCGCCTGTGAAATAATCGTCGCGGGTATGAGGAATTGAATCCGCAAGGCGGTTATGCGGAAAACCATGAAAAGCTTCGGTTCCGGGGCCGGAGCCATTGTCGTTCAGCACCGGCTCGCCCGATACGGCAAAGACCTGAACAGATAAGCCCGCGCCGTAGGTGTTTGGGCGAACGGCGTTGGTACCGTAGCCGGTGGCAACCGTAATGGCCGTTAAGGTTTTTGGCGTTTTTCCGGTGTATTGGAACGTTTGCCCCAGGTCGCGGTCACGTTTGATGTAAGGCAACTCACGGCCATCGGGTGTAAAATACCCCCAACTGTCGGCCGTATAAGGTGAGCCGCCCGACCATTTGTACGTGTTCTCGCTCTCAAAATTTACGGACGTATTGCCCGCGCCTTTATCAGCCCCTGCATACGAAGCCACTACGTTGCGGGTAGGAATCTGTTGCAGCAGCGACAGTTTCAGGCCGGTGGTACGGGTAGAGGTTTGTTGGGTAGTATGCTCACTACGAACGCCTGGCACCTGTTGGGTTACCGGCAACTGTAGAGCCAGCCCTAACCACCCCGCTATACTAAAGCTGTATTTCATGTTCGCGCTTTTTCTTACTGTCTGGTCGTTGGATCAGGCTCCAGCCGCTGGGGCTGCCCCATTGCCCCGTTGGTTGCTACGTCCCAGGCGGCAAACCGAACCCACTTCTTGCCGGTTGGATCGAACGGAATGGTAAACCGCTTTTTACCGAATGGGGGGAGGTCTGTTGTGGGGATTACGTTGCGGTGCGTCTGTACGCCATCCCCCCAGACAACCTCGACAAAATCGAGCGGGAACGTCCATTCAACGTCGGCCGTCAGCCGTCTCTGTTCACCCGTACCGGTGAGGGCGAACGACGTAATGAGCACTTCGCCGGACGTGACAAAAAACGCTCCTTCCTTCAGGGCCTTGATAACCGGCGACATATCATCGACCGTAGGCACGCGATCAATTTTTACGTAGTTCACCGGCGACATGCCGTAGATGTCATCGTAGGGTGGCTTGCCCCGCTCTCCGTAGTCGGACCGTGTTTCGGAAATGGCCATCACGTGCTTCAACGGCCGGTTGCGGGCCGTCATCCAGTTGTTTACTTCGTCCCACAAGGCAATAAACCGGTATTCGCCAAGCCTGCTTTCGGAGGCATCAATGCCCATGCCCCAGCGGTAGCCTAATCCAAAATACCGTTCATGGAGGAAATGGGGTGTGTCTTTAATCGCATCGGGGTAGCCGGTTGACCCTTTTGTGCGCGGGTGAGGCATGGAGATCAGTGCGTTTTCCCGTTCAGTCATCGCCATCAGATCGGCCGGGCTACCCAGGTTGTACACCGGGCCGTATTTCGGGTGTTGTTCCACAAGCGGCTGACCCGGTTTTCGGGTGTTCCGCCAGAATACCGGTTTGGAAAGCAGCAGATCGTGATGCCCGCCCAACTCGTAACTACGGCCGTCTGTGCTGTTTTCGTCGTGTGGCATCAGCAGAAAATCCTTGTCGGAATGCAGCCGGGCGGTCTGATAATAGGTCGCCTGGGCCTCCAAAAACGAGTCGTCCACGGCGTTACGGGCCTCCCCCCGAACCCCATCAATCACCCCGAACAAATTGATGCCGACGCTTTTAATCGCTTCAATATCGTTGATCCGACCCGAGCCGCCCGCGTCGGTAAATCGTTTCACCAGGCCTACGTGGTAATGATAGCCCATCACTTTGTAGCCGGGTAGCGGCTTAAAAAAATCGTGGTGGGTGTAAGCCAGCGCCTGTTCGATCACCTGCTCTCCCGAATCCGGACTCAGCAGAATAAACATAGGCATCCGCTGCCACGTACCGGGCCGGGCACTGTACAGGGCGAAATTGTGGGAGAAATGCGGGTCCTCTTCATAGTCGGCCTGCCGAATGCCCAACGAAAACGTCTGGGCGGAGTCGGTCCGGTACCAGCTATAACCTAAGTTCTGCTCAGTTTCGCGGGCCCAGAAAAAACTGTGCGGGGGTGGAAACACGGCCATTGACCCGGCTTCGGTTTCGACCGCTATGAGCCGGTTGCTGCTTTTGACGGTGACGGGCGCTTTATCGGGTGGTGTTCCGAAACGCACCTGTTGCCAATGGCGGCCCAGGTCGCGCCAGAGCAGACGCGTTGATTGGTGTCGGGGCATCCCCGACAGGCCCGCGTCGAATTTGAAGGCCACGGACGGGTCTTCGGTTTTAGCCATCAGCGTTTGCCGGATCAGGCCGGACCCGCGGAAAATGTCATATTGCAAATACCCGCTAAAAATGCCTGCCTGAACGCCGTCGAACCGGATTTCCATCCTTGCCCCGTTGGTACGTACCGCGCCTTCTGTTACCTGATACGTGGCTGTTACGCGTTTGATCTCGCTCGCCAGTCGGGGCATACCCGGATGGTTGGCAAACCGGGCGAACGCCGGGATGGCAGTTTTGTGAGACAGGGGCGGCACATTGCCCGTAAGCAGGGGGGCATCCCAGAAGGCGTCCCACTTGATGGCATTCAGGGTACGTTCGGTCAGGGGTATGCCTAATTTTTCGAGGGGTTCGGTTTGTTGCTGGGTCACGCGCCGGATGGCCGAGGCAACCCGGTATTCAGGCGTCAGTTGGGTAGCCAGCCGTTTCCAGTTGCCGCCTTGTTTACGAACGGCCAGTCTGGCCAGTTTAGGCGTACCCTGATCCACCACAAAATAGGCCCGGTAGTCGGCGTTAACACCACCGGCCCAGGCCAACAGCAGGGTATCGGCCCGCACGGTGGCCGTCAGGCCCGGTTGTGCTTTGTAGGCGGCCAGGTTCCAGCGGATCGGGTCCGCGTTTGCCTGCACACCGACAACCGTACGAAGGGCGATGTAACACGAAAAGAAAAGAAGTCGGTACGGGTTCATACGTCTCTCAGATGCGGTCGGTTGTGCTTCTGCCGGGTGTCAGCCAAACACGGGCTTAGTCAAAGATTAAGGCAACTTCTCTCAATACCCAAACAGCGCCTTGGCCCGTTTCTCGTTGATCACCAGCCCCAGCCCGTTGCCTTTGGGCAGCAGCATGTCGCCATCCTGAAACTGAATGCCCTCGTCAAATACCGAACAGATGGTTTTGTACAGGTCGGCTTCAATGTATTCGACCATCGGGCCGCAGTTGGGAATGGCGGCCAGGATCTGCATGGTGGCCGCGCTGCCCTGCATCGGTTTGGTGTTGTGCGGCACAATCTGTTTGTGGTACAGCCCGGCCACGTGGCAAATTTTCAGTCCTTCGGTGATGCCCCCCGACTTGATAAAATCGGTGTTGATGATGTCGGGTTTCCCGATTTTAATGAGGCTTTCGACCATCCAGCGCGTGTAACATTTTTCGCCCGCCATCACCGGAATCGTCAGCGCATCAACCACCGTAGCGAGGTCTTCGAGGTTTTCGTTGGGGCAGGGACTTTCGTAAAATTTCATACCCATCCCCTCCAGCGTTTTACCAACTTCAATGGCCCGGTAGCCGGTGTACCCTTCGTTGGGATCCAGAAATAAATCCACGCTGTCGGGCAGTTCTTTCCGAATGGCCGTATAGTATTTAAGGCAGGGGTCGTTTTTCGGATTGATGTTGTACTCCCGTATCTGTGCCCTGATTTTAAGCCGTTTGAACCCTTTTTCGGCTAGTTTGACGGCTTGCTTGATAGCCTCGGGAAGCGGAACGGCACCGCCCTTGAGCCGGAAGCCCGCATAGGCCGGCACGCGGTCGCGGAATTTCCCGCCAATCAGGTTGTGGACGGGCACACCCAGCAGTTTGCCTTTCAAATCCCACAGGGCACAGTCAACACCGGCGATGGCATAGGTCAGTATCCCGCCCGATCCCAGGTCGACATTCTTCCAGAACATCTGCTCCCAAAGCATTTCGGTATCGAACGGGCTTTGCCCAACCACCTGCGGGGCCAGCAAATCGTTGATGATGGTCTGCACCGCCCGGATGCCGTTGGCACTGCTTTCGCCCCACCCCACGGTGCCATCGGTAGCCTCGACGCGGACATACACGCCCCGGTCATAGCCATCCTGAAACACAATCCCCTTCACACTCTTGATTTTGATGTCCTTGGGAACGTCGCCGGCGTGAGCCAGCGCGGGCAGGCCCGCATACAGCGAACCCACGCCCAGGGCGGTCGTTTTAAGAAAATTTCTGCGTTGCATCGTTTTAGATTTATACCAACCCCGCCAGGTTTTACCCGGACACGTAGTACCCTGCGGGGTTGGTTCGTCAGTAACTCGGGTTCTGGTCCAGATTTGGATTCAGGTCCAGTTCGCGGGAAGGTACGGGCCAGAGGATACGAGCCCGGTTGGCTTCGGTCAGGTTGGCTACCGTGCCGACCGCCTTGTTCCAGCGGACGAGATCGTACCAGCGGTGTGGCTCAAACGCCAGTTCGAGGAAGCGTTCATCCTCAATGGCCTGTTTCACCTGCGCCTGCGTGGTAGCCGTAGTTGGCTGCAGGCCCGCCCGCGTCCGGATCTGGTTCAGGAACGGAATGGCCTCGGCGGTGCGCCCCAGTTCGTTGAGGCATTCCGCCCGGAGCAGGATGATGTCGGCCAGCCGCAGATAGACAATATTGGTGGTCTGATTGCCCCGGATGTTGGTCGTTGGCGGAGCGGCCTCATACTTCCGGATGTACCGGTTGTTGTTATGCGTACCCAAACTGACGGCCGCCCGAAGGTCGCCGGTACTGGCCTGAAACGCGTTGACAATTTTGGTTTCCGGACGCATCCGAAAGCCCGCCCCCGTAAAGGGCACCGTTTCGTTATCGAGATCATGACCCTCAGTCGAGCGGTTCGGCCGGAACGACATTTCGAAGATAGTCTCAGTCGTATTCTGCTTCCCGACCGCAAACAGATCGCCGAAGTTGGCACCCGGTACGAGCCGGTACTGAGCATCGGCCATCACTTTTTCGCACTCGGCCAGGGCCAGTGCGTAGTCGCCCTGCGCATTTCGCTGCAGGTACACCTTGGCGAGCCACGCCTGCGCTGAGCCTTTGGCGGGCCGGGCGCGGTTATTCCCGGGATGCGTGGCAGGCAGCAGCCGCTCAGCCTCCTGCAGGTCTTTTATAATCTGGGCGTATACCTCCGGCACCTCACTACGTCGAAGCTGAAAATCCTGGGTGGCCGATTTGGATGGCTGCAGCGGCAGCGGAATCTTACCCCAGAGCCGCGTCAGTTGGAAAAAGGCCCAGCCCCGGATGAAATACGCTTCCCCCAGCACCCGGTCTTTCTGGAGCGCCGGATCGTTGATGGTTGGTACGTTGGCCAGTACGTCGTTGGCCCCGTGCACGGCGGCATACACCTCCCGCCAGTGATCCAGAATGTTACCGTGTACCGGCGTCGCGACAAAGGCTTCGTGGCGGGTAAAGTTACCACCACTATTGGCGCGGGCATCATCGGCCAGCACCAGCGGCACGATAATAAAGTTTTGCGTCATCGAGTTCTGCATGGAGTTGTAGGCGTTCATCAGCCCCGCTTCCGCATCACCCGCTGTCTGCCAGAAATTTTCGGCAACAATAGAACTCGGTGGTGTCAGCTCCAGAATGTCTCCACAGGACGAAAGACTCAGCAGCGCCGACAGGATTGTAAGTTTATAAACGGTTTTCATGGTTTAGAACAGAGTTTAAAAGCCTACACTTAAGCCGACTGTAACCACCCGTGCCTGCGGCTGGGTGAGGTAATCAACGCCCAGCGACGGAATACGCCCTCCGCCGGTATTCTGGCTTTCGGGATCAAACCCGCTGTAGTTGGTCAGCGTAATCAGGTTCTGGCCGCTGACGTACACCCGGGCGGCCGTCAGGCCGATGCGCTGGATAAGTGGCTGCGGCAGACTATACCCCAGCGTAATGTTACGGAAGCGCAGGAATGAACCGTCCTCCAGGTAACGATCGGAAACGTCGGTCGGGGCGGCACCGCTCACCGACGACGAGCCGTACAGCGCTTTGGGTACGTCGGTGATGTCGCCCGGTTTCCGCCAGCGTCGGAGCACTTCGGTACTCTGGTTCAAATCTTCGATCATCCCCGTCAGAACCCCGCGCGTCATGTTGTAGATCTGGTTGCCGTACGACCAGTTGACAACGGCACTCAGTTCGAACCCTTTGTAGCTGATCGTATTGGTAATGCCTCCAATGTGCCGGGGCAGCGCATTGCCAATGATCACCCGGTCGGCATCCCGGGAAATGAATCCGTCGTTGTTGACGTCCAGGAAAGCGGCCTCTCCCCCGCGGACACCCCGCTCGTAGAGATCGGTGATGCGGTTCTCCGGGTCGGGAATCCGGGGTACGTCCTCATCGCTCGCATACACGCCGAGGTACCGATACCCGTAGAAATTACCCACCGGCTGGCCGATGCGGTAGATACTGTACGGGCCTTCAACGCCGTACGCATCCGGCAATTTGAAAATAAAGTCCGATCCGAGCGCGCCGTTGTTCGGCAGGAACGTAATGCGGTTTCGGTTGAAGGAGATATTGACGTTGGTGGTCCACTTAAACGGTCCGTTCACGTTGACCGTATTCAGGGTGAACTCCAGCCCCCGGTTATCCATGGTGCCGATGTTGGCGTTGCTGATACTGCCAAAACCCGACGTAAACGGCAGTTGGCGTTCGAAAATCAGATCGCGGGTGCGTTTCAGATAAGCTTCGGCGGTCAGACTGATGCGGTTGTTAAGTACGCCGACGTCCAGCCCAATGTTGGCCGCTGCCGTTGACTCCCAGCCTAGTTCGGGGTTCGAAATGTTGGCCTGACCGATGCCGGGGTTGCCGTCGTAGTTCCGGCCGGTGCCGTAGAGCGCCAGGGCCGGGTAATTACCGCCCAGGCCTTCCTGATTGCCCGTCACGCCGTAGCCCGCCCGCAGCTTCAGGTCACTGATGAACGTATTGGTTTTCAGGAACGGCTCCTCCGAGATTCGCCAGCCGGCCGACAGCGCCGGGAAGATCCCGTACCGTTTGTTGGCCCCGAACCGGCTCGATCCATCGACCCGGAAACTGGCATCGGCCAGATACTTGTCCTTGTAATTATAACTGGCCCGGCCAAAATACGACAACAGCGCCCATTCCGAAATGGAGTGCTGCGGAATGTACGGATCAGCAATCGCGATGGTCTTGATGATGTTCGACCCGGCCGTCTGCCCGCCTGCCTGGAGGAAATTGGCCTGCGACTTCTGCACCCCAAACCCCGCCAGCACCGAAATAGTGTGCGCGCCAAACTGCTGCCGATACGTCAGCGTATTGTCGCTCAGCCACGTAAACTGGTCGCTGTCCACGGCCAGGGCTTCGGCGCGGTTCTGCCGGGCAATCACGTAGCTTGGCACAAAACGCTCCTGCCGGTCGTCGAGGAAATCAACACCGAAGGTACTGCGGAACGTCAGGTTTTTCAGGATCTGATACTCGGCGTACAGGTTGGAAATAACCCGCTTCTGGTTGCTCTGGAACAGGATATCATTGGCCAGCATGACCGGATTTTCGTTCAGCAGCGGGTCCAGCGGATACGTGCCGTCCGGATTCCGAACGGGCAGGTTAGGATTCCGCGTCAGGGCATTGCCCAGGATCGAAAAGCCGCTGAAATCATTGGCAACCCGGTCCTGCAGCGCATTGCTCAGTAAGGTGCTGGTACCGAGCTTCAGCTTGTCGGTCGCCTGGTAGTCGAGGTTCACCCGCAGGTTGTAGCGCTTGTAATCCTGACCAATAATGGTGCCCTTCTGGCGGAAATACCCCAGTGACACAAAGCTGCTGGTCCGTTCGTTGCCCCCGGCTATGGAAAGGTTGTAGTTGCTGATGGGGGCCGTCCGGAAAATTTCATCCTGCCAGTCGGTATTGATCCCAGTTGGCTGCACCTGGTTAAACGGACTCTCCGTCAGCGGATTGCGCCCCCGGTTGGTCAATGATTCGCGCAGGAGTTCCACAAACTGATCGCCGTTGAGCAGATCGAGCCGTTTGGTCACGCTCTGTACGCCCGTATAGGCATCGAAGCTGAACCGGGGTTTACCGGCTTTCCCCCGTTTCGTGGTAATCAATACTACGCCGTTGCTGCCCCGCGCGCCATAGATAGCGGCTGCAGCCGCATCTTTCAGGATGTCGATACTTTCAATGTCGTTCGGGTTCAGGTCGGCCAGTGCTGACTGGCGCTGCCCGCCCGCGTCGAGTACGGTACCGCCGAAGTTGTTGAGCGGCACCCCATCTACGACGTAGAGGGGCCGCGTTTCGCCCAGCAGCGAGGCCGTTCCCCGAATGCGGATAAAGATTTCGCCGGCCGGTGTACCCGAGTTCTGCACGACCTGTACCCCGGCGGCTTTCCCCTGCAGCAACGCATCCGGGCTGGTAACGGGCTGATTCTGTAAGTCTTTGGCTTTTAGCGACGTAATAGCACTGGTGAGGTCCCGCTGCTGGGCGGTTCCGTAGCCCACCACCACTACTTCGTTCAGGGCGCGGTTATCTGGTGCCAGGGTCGGGCTAATGGTGCTCTGGTTGCCGACGGTAACCTCCTGGGGGGTGTAGCCGACGAACGAGAACACCAGCGTTACGTTCCCCTCCGGCACACTCAGCGTGTATCGTCCTTCCGCGTCCGTAGTCGTGCCCCGGTTCGTTCCTTTGATGGTGACGCTCACCCCCGGCAACGGCTGGTCGTTGTCCGTTGAGGTAACCACACCACTGACCCGCCGGTCCTGCACAACCGATCCGGGCGCTTCCGGAACCGGCTTTTCGCGGAGTATGAACAGACGGCTGCTCACCTGTTCGTAGGTGAGTCCCAGCGGAGTCAACAAGGTTTCCAGTGCCGCAGGTACGTCGGCAGCCGTAACGGGAGTCACCAGCGGTTTGCCGTCGAGCAGGCGGCTGTCGTACCCGAAGCGTACGTTATGGCGACTTTCCAGGTCTTTCAGCGCCTGCCGCAGGGGTATGGCACGGCCCGGTGCCGTATCGCGGCTGGTCTGGTGGGCATTTCTGGCCAGCAGCGGCTGCCCCTGGACCGGGACCAGCCCCACCGGCAACCAGCTCCAGACGGTTGCAGACAAAAGGACAAATAAGCGTAGATGCGTGTTCATAAAGGTTACAGATTAGGGTTTGGATACGCGGGCAGACTGAATCAACAGGGTTTTATCCTGGCGGGTAATGTTGAGGGAGAACGCTTTTTCAAGCGCCGACAGCAGCACGTCCAGGCTGGGATCGGGCACGGTGGCCGTCAGTCGTCGACGAGCCAGCGCGGGATCAGTAAAGGCAACGCGGTAGCCGTAGTTGTTTTCGATCAGTTGGGCAATGTCCGAGAGCGGGGTTTCATCGAAGACCAGTTCATCAGCCGTCCAGGCGGAGTGTTCTTCGGGTTCGATACGGCTGCGCAGCGTAATGGCCTGGCTTTTATTTACCTCCACCAGATCGCCCGGTTGCAGGTCGAGGGTGCGCTGGGCTACGTTCAGGCGAATCTTGCCTTCGTTCAGGACTACCTTTACCTTGCGGTTGCGGGTCGATACGTCGAAGGTCGTACCCAGTACCTCTACCGCTACGTTGGCGGCCCGCACGATGAATTTGACCCGCTTGCCGTCGTGCTGCTGTTTCTGCACCTGAAAAAACGCTTCGCCGGTCAGGATCACTTCCCGGTTGCCCGGCGACCAGTCGGATGCCAGGGCCAGTTCCGAATTGGCGTTGAGCCTGACCACCGAACCATCGGGCAGGGTTACCGTCCGCCGTTCGCCGAATCCGGTCCGGTACGAGAGCGGGCCGGTGTCGGCTGCCGTACCCTCCGGCGCAGGTAGCGGAGGGGCCGCCGGTTGGGCCGCGTTCGTCATCCGGTCGGCAACGGGGGTTGAGTCGGTCCGCTGGCGTAGGTACCACCAGCCGCTCAGCAGTCCCATCGCCAGGATAAACGTAGCGGCCGCCTGCCAGAGCCATGCCCGGTGCCAGAGGGGACGGACCTCAGCCACGGGTGTAGCTAGTTTTTCCTGCAACTGCCGGATTTCGGCGTCGATCTGATCGGGTGTCAGCCCGCGGGGACGGTAATCCCCCAGCGCCCGAACGATCCGGGTCGCTTCGGCAACGTCGTGTTGTCGATCCGGATGCTGCGCCACCCAGTCGGTCCAGAAGCGAACCGCTTCGGGATCGCTGCCGTCGACATACGCCCGAAACGACGGATTGTCGACCAGGTCAAACGAAGTAAAGCCTTCGGATTTCATGCCTTTTTTTCGACAAGACGAATCCCGACGGCGCTTTTACCGGTTTTTTGTAAATTTTTTATTGGATAAATACCGAAGACAATAGCCAGCCCGCTAATCGGAGCAGCCAGGCGGGCGGCAACCGCTGCCGCAGGGCGTTCAGCCCTTCATGAACGAGGTTGTACACCGTTCGCTCCTGTACGCCCATCACCTGCGCCATGTCGGCGTAGTCCATTTCCTGGAGGTACCGCAGAAAAACCGCTTCCCGCTGTCGGCGGGTCAGGCCGTTGAGGGCTTCCGCCAGCAACCTTGACCGTTCGGTTCGGGTCGCTTCCTGAATCATAAAGTCTTCGGGCGAAAACATGAAGTCGGGCTGGGTCGCCATTTCATTGGAGTCTGCCCAGAACACCGTCGGCACAAAGCGGTGCTGCTGCCGCTGGTGGTCGATGATGCGGTTGCGGAGCGTAACGAGCAGATAAGCTTTCACCGACTGGATGGTTGCCCAGTCGGCGGCATGATGCCAGTAGGCCAGAAAGGTTTCCTGGATGCAGTCTTTCGTGGTATCCTCATCCCCGTTGGTCAGTTTTAACCCGTAGTCATACAGCCTGTTGTAATGCTCCCGCATTACGTCGGCTAATTGAGCTTCGGGGGTAAGTTGCGCTGACACAGGACGATGGAACAAAAGGTGTACGTTTAGTCTAAAGCCGCCAGCCCCGTACATCTCCTGCCTGCCGACGCTAAAACCTTTGCCCATCGGGTACGTATAATGGATCGGAAGCCAGCTTCCCGTAGCCCACCGGCCTTACAACAGACTGTCAAATTCGGGGGTCAGTCGTTTGTCGAGACCGTACGTATCCTCCCGGAAATTAATGCGGCCTTCGCGGTCGGTAAACGCCGTCTGATACAGGATATAAACCGGGATTTTCTCCTCCAGCCGCACGACCTGCCGCCGGTTGTTGGTCATCATCTCCTCCACGGTTTTGCGGTCAAACTGCGGAAACAGCCAGTCGGCAAACCAGGCCGGGTCCTCCACCCGAACGCACCCGTGGCTAAACGCCCGGTGGGTACGGTCAAAAAGCTGGTCGGCGGGGGTGTCGTGCAGGTAAACGGCAAATTCGTTCGGAAACATGAACTTAACCAATCCCAGGGCGTTCCAGGGGCCGGGTTTCTGCCGGATTCGGTACGCGTCGAGCTTGTTCCAGTTTACCCGGCTCCGACTCACAACCCGGGCGTCGCTGCCCCAGCCGTCGAGAATTTCGTAGTGGTGGCGACGCAGGTAGCTCCGGCTCTTTCTGATCTTTGGCCACAGTTCTTTCTGCGCAATGCTGTTCGGTACGTTCCAGTACGGCGAAAACTCAGCGTATTCGATCTTATCGCTGAAAATCGGCGTCGCGTTCATGGCCGTGCCGACCACGACCTTCATCTGCCGGATGGTCTGCCCGCCGTCCACGATGCGTACCTGGTAGGCCGGAATGTTGACCAGCACGTACCGCTGGGGCATGGCACCGGTCGAGAACCACCGAATCCGGTCGAGGTTGAGCATGATCTGCTTCAGCCGGGTATCGACCGGTACGTTCATGGCGGCAACCATCCGGTCGTTGATCGCTGGTTCGACGACCAGGCCATTCCGGGTCTGGTAGCGGTTTACGGCCGCCAGCATCGCCGTATCGTACACCGCCGGGCGTTCCCAGTTGTCAGGGTTGGTTTCCAGATCGCCGGTTCGGTGGAGCCGGTTCCGGATGGCAACCACCCGACGGGACGAATCGCCGGGCTGCAGGGCTTTACCGGTTTCAATAGGCTCCCAGCCTCCCTGGTCGAGTATGGTACGGTACGTGTTCAGGTGTTTCTGTAGCGTTTCGTACTGGTCGAACTGGGGGCGGAACGCATCCAGCGACGGTCCTACCTGCCCGGCCACGGCCTGCTGAAGATGGGTAGATAACGTATCGGGTTTTTGGGGTTTAATGTGCCAGGAGGCCGAGAGCTTACCGGGTTTCACCTTTCCGGTGGCAATCATATCCGCCAGTTTCAGGTACGTAGCCGATAGCAGTACATCCAGGGTAGCCCCGGTTTCGGCATCGGCCTGCTGGCTGGTTATGGCGTCGATCAGCCGACGTAGCTCCCCGTGCGGAAACGCGTCGGGATTGAGGCCTTCCTCGTCAAGCTGTTCGATCTGATTCAGTAGCGCCCCCGCCGTTTCGGGCGTCCAGGCTGGTTCGAAAGTCCGGTTGCTGTAAAACGCAAAAAGGTAATCAGCCACCCGCGGCCCGCTGATTTTGGGCAGGTCTTTCGTTAATCCGGTCGAATCCACCCACGTCCGGATCAGTTGTCGGGCTTCTGCTGCCGGGTAATCGAACCCGTCCTGTACGGGGCTGGCTTCGGTGGTTGTCGGGCGCTGTGCCGGGTCTGATTCCGTTTCCGCGCCGTTGCGACAGGCCGAAACCATACCCAGCCACAGCACGAGTAGGTAGGTCAGTTGTCGTCTCATCGCTCGGCTTTTTTGGGTAGTCTATAGTTTATCAACCGACGAGAGACCAAAAAAGTCACATACCCTATAAAACTAATTGACTAATAACAGCCTGATCAACTTCATCAGACCTCCTGAATGGGATTGATTACGTCGGTCTTCCGCTCGCCGATCTGCTGCCGCCACATGGCGTAGTAGAGTCCCTTTGCGCTGACCAGTTCCTCGTGCCGCCCCATCTCCACGATCCGGCCTTTTTCGAGCACGCAGATGGTCGTTGCGTGCAGAATGGTCGACAGCCGGTGGGCGATCAGGATGGTGATCTGCTCCTGCTGGCTCGACAGCCGGCGCATCGTATCGGTAATGGCTTCTTCGGTCAGGGAGTCCAGCGCCGAGGTCGCTTCGTCGAAGATCAGCAGCCGCGGCCGACGGACCAGCGCCCGGGCAATGGCCAGCCGTTGTTTTTCCCCGCCCGACATTTTCATACCGCCTTCGCCGATGGGCGTATCCAGCCCCAGCCCCGACCGGTTCAGCAGGGTCAGGCAGGCGGCTTTACTCAGGGCGTCGAGCATCTCCTCGTCGGTGGCCTCGGGCTGCACGAGCCGCAGGTTATCGCGGATGGTCCCCGAAAACAGGTGCGTATCCTGCGTCACAAAGCCGATCTGTCGGCGCATGGGGTTAAACCGCAGATCAGCGGTGGCGATGTCGTTGTAATAGATTTGTCCGTCGACGGGCCGGTAGAGCCCGACCAGCAGCTTCACCAGCGTCGATTTGCCCGACCCCGACGGCCCCACGAACGCCAGGGTATCCCCCAGCCGGGCTTCGAACGATACCCCGTCGAGGGCGTTGGGCCCCTCGGGCGAATGCCGGAATACGACATCGGCAAACCGAATCCGTTCGATGGGCCCCACCTCCTGGGGCGACTCCGGATTGCGTTCGATGGGTTTGCGCATCAGCTCGTCGAAGCTGTGCAGCCCGGCTTCCACCTCGCGGTACGCCAGCATGATGTTGCCGATTTCCTGGAGGGGGTTGAAGATGGCTACGGATATAAACTGCATCGAAATCAGCTCGCCCGGACTAAGCACCCTCCGGAAGATCAGCCACAGCAGCGTAAACAGCACCGACTGCTTCAGCACGTTAAGCGTGGTGCTTTGCCAGAACGTCAGCACCCGTACCCGCCTGACTTTCTGCATCTCCAGGTCAAATATCCGCCCTGTTTGCCCCCGCAGCCGCCGGATTTCGGGGAAGGTCAGGCCCAGGCTTTTGATGAGTTCGATGTTGCGCAGGGATTCGGTGATGACGCCCGCCAGTTGGGCCGTTTCGCGGTTGATCCGGCGCTGGGTGGTTTTGATGGCCTGACTGAGTCGCCCCGTCAGCCCGCCCAGCACCAACCCGCCGATCAGAAAGACCGGCACCAGCGCCCAGTGTTTGGTGATGGCGTAAAAAATCAGGAATCCAAGCCCCACCACCGACGAGAACAGCACGTTGACGAATGCGTTGACAAACTTTTCGGTGTCGGTGCGGATTTTTTGCAGGACCGACAGCGTAACCCCGCTGCTCTGCTCGCCGAACTGCCCGTACGACAGCCGCAGGGTCTGTTTCAGACCATCGTTGAAGATATCGGTGCCAAAGCGCTGGACGACCAGCCGCGTCAGGTAGTCGCCCGCGGCTTTGGCGAGGTTCGACAGCAGGGCCACGCCGAGAGCCAGGGCCAGCAGGCGCAGCACCCCGCGAATCTGCGCCTGTTCGGATTGGGGCCGGGGATTGGTGGCAAACTCATCGATCAGTTTCCCGAAGATAATGGGGTCGATCAGGGCCAGCACCTGCGCCGTTCCGATCAGACTCAGGGCACCGGCCATTAACCAGCGATACGGTTTGAGATACGTCCAGAGGGTGCGCACAGGGCATAGCGTGGGGTTTGTCGGGCCCGCTGGTTGTTAAACAGGCCGGGGAGACAAAGGTTTGGCCCGCAGCCACGACCCTACCGACGACCATGGGCAAAAGCGAACGGCCTGTGCATCCACAGGCCGCCGTAACAACGTGTAGGTGTCTGACTGGTCCTACTCAATCTCAGCCGCTTCCAGGATCACGTCCAGCACCTCTTCGGGCTGAGAAATCATCGGTACGTGGCTGCTGTCGATTTCAATCGTTTTAGCGCCGATATGACTGGCCATCATCCGCTCCAGGTCCGGTGGAATGGCACCGTCCTGCCGCGCAACAATGTAAAAGCTCGGCCGGTCTTTCCAGGCCTGGATGGTGTTTTTCGCCCCGAACACCGTTTCCGATGCGGGGGTCTGAGTAGCAAAAATCAGTCGTTGCTCGGGCTCCGACAGATCACCGGCGAAGGATTGCTGTACGCCCTCGAAGGTCAGCTTGATGAACCCGTCTGCTACGTCAAAGTGGCTTCCGAGCGCATTCTGAGGCACTTTACTCAACAGATCGATGAGCGATTCACCGGCATCCGGCGCAAAAGCCGCTACGTAGACCAGCGCCTTCACCCTGGGATCGTTGCCCGCTTCGGTGATTACGAACCCACCCCACGAGTGGCCGACCAGCACGACCGGCCCTTCGATCCGGGCCAGTGCCCGCCGGGTGGCCGTTACGTCGTCGTCAAACGAGGTAGTGGGGTTCTGCACCGATACGACGGTATAGCCGGCATCCTGCAGGGGTTCGATCACGGCATTCCAACTGGACCCATCGGCCCACAGGCCATGCACAAAGACAATGGTTGGTTTCTGATTTGCTTCCATGAATGATGGTTTACGGGTAGTTAACCGCTCAATATGGACGAGTTTTGGCAATTCATTGCGAATCAGTCTGTTATTAATTCGTTAACTCCATGCCGCTTTGGAACCGGGCGTTTCGTTTAGTACCTTGGTATCGGCTGTACGCTACTTTCCGTAAACCTGACTGCCATGTTCACCGCGCTGGCTGCTGACTCCATCACGCTGCACCTCATCACCGACGACAACGTAGCGCAGGTGTACGATCTGTTTCGGGGGTATCCCGACTCGGACGTAATGCTACAGGAAATCGCCGACAGTTACCTGCCCGAATACGAAGACGGCCAGCGGACCAAGTACGGCTTCTATGCGACGCTGAACCACGAACTGGCGGGGCTGAGCCTGCTGGGTATCGACACCGGGAAAGCCAGCACGGGCTATACCGGGGCCGATACGTTGATCCACATGCGCGGCAAAGGCGTAGCCCCCCGTAGCAAACCCCACCTGTTTTACCTGGCGTTTGCGATACTGGGCCTGAACCGGGTCGAAACCGGCTGTTTCGTCTCAAACCTGTCGTCCAAACGGTCGATCGAAAAAACGGCTGGCTTCCAACTGGAAGGCATCATGCGCGAGTCCGGCCTGAATGATCGCGGGGCGTTTGAGGATGAATACCTCTACGCCATCCTGCGCCGGGACTGGGAGCGGCTGTATGACCCATCGCAGGTACAGGTTCGGTAAGCGGCTACACCCGTTCCGAAAACCACCGTGTGGCTAAACGAGTTAGGTAGGGAGCCTCTGCACGGACAGACAGCAGAGCGAAACGCAGAATGAGTAAGCTTGTCAGGAACGTAGCCAGATTCACCCTGGGCGGGGCATTGCTCTACGCCGGAATCAGTCATTTAACCACAGCCCGGCAGGAATTTCAGGCGCAGGTACCCGACTGGGTGCCCCTCGACAAAGATGATACGGTCGTGTATTCGGGGCTAGCCGAAATCGCGCTGGGCAGCAGCCTGCTGCTGATCGACGAAGCGCACCAACCGACGGTCGGCCGGGTAACGGCGGCTTTTTTCGGAGCGGTGTTTCCCGGCAACATTTCCCAGTACGTCAACAAACGGGATGGGTTTGGGCTGGATACGGATCGAAAGCGGTTCGTACGGCTGTTTTTTCAGCCGGTGCTCATCGCCTGGGCGCTCCTGAGCACCCGAACGGACTAAGGCCGGTACGGTACGTTTTGCGCGTTACTCATCCACTTCCCGGATCTGGTACGTGACCGAATGGGGTTTCGGGCGGGCGTCCAGTCTTTTCCACTGGGCGTACTGGCGGGTGAAACTGGCCCCATAGTAGAAAATAAGCGAACAATAGAACACGAACAGCAGCACCAGCGTAATGGCCCCGGCCGACCCGTACAGGCTTCCTACGGCGCTGTTGATCAACAGGCGGGCCAGGACGAATTCGCCGATCTCGACCAGTACGCCCGTTACCAGCGCCCCTACCCAAACCGCCCGCCAGTCGATCCGGACATCGGGCAGGTATTTAAAGACAACTCCAAACCAGATCGTCAGGATCAGTACCGACAACCCATGATCCTGTATCGTGCTGAGCCAGGTGGCGGCAGTACTACCGGGGTCGATAACCGTTGCCAGTACTCGCTGCAGGGCCAGCGACGCCGTGAACAGAAAGCCCGTCAGCACAATGACCCCCAGCGCAATCAGCCGATCGGCCAGGGCATTCCACACGCGACGCTGCGGGGTTGCCCGGACGTTCCAGAGCTGATTGATCGAGTTCTTGATGATCATGAACATGGTCGTGGACGCCAGCAGCAGGACAAACACGCTGACCAGCGTCGACAACCCGGACGAGCGGGATTGCTGAAGACTCCGGGAAATATCCCGAAGCTGGCGGGCGCTGGGCCGACCGAAGACCTCCGCCAGTTTCCGAAACAACTGCCACCGCACCCACCGCTCGTCGCCGGTCAGCAGTTCACCGTACAACTGCGTCAGAATGATAACGATAGCGGGCAGGGCAAAGAAGGCAAAAAACGCCGTAGCCGCGGCCATGCGAATCGGGTCGTTCGCTTTCAGGTTGGTGAACGCGTTGGCGGCCACGTGGAGAAAAGGCGGTATGCGTCGCACAGCTACAGCAGAACAATGTAGTAGGCTAACGGTTTGAGTAGGGTTAAAGTTATTCAGGTCCTGGGGTACGGCCCCGCTGCTGGCTCAATCGATATGCTACGGTTCTTTACCCGCACTGGAACCCGGGCTGTAAGTATCCCTAAAATTCGGACAGTTTTGAATTAGAGAAAAATGCTAATTTTAAACTGATTCCCATGAAAAAGACCCGATTCACCGAATCCCAAATTGTCAAAATCCTTAAGCAGCAGGAGAATGGCATCCCCACCAAGGAAATTTGCCGCGAACATGGCATTTCTGAAGCTACTTTTTATAATTGGAAGAGCAAGTATGGTGGTATGGAAGCTTCCGATGTCAAACGGCTCAAAGACCTCGAAGAGGAGAACGCTCGCTTGAAGAAGATGTACGCTGATCTGGCGATGGACAATCAAATCCTGAAGGATCTGTTCACAAAAAAAGGTTGGGCCCTGCCACCAAAAGGCAATTAGCCGAGGAGATTGTTCAGGAGCACGCTATTCCCGTGAGCAGGGCCTGTCAGCTAGTGTCTTTACCGCGTTCGCAATTCTATTATAACACCAGGAAGGATGATACGGCTGTGATTGAGGTATTGCAGGATTTGGCTTTTGCCCATCCTTCGTATGGGTTCCGGAAACTGTTTGCCTATATCCGAAGATCTGGCCAGACCTGGAATCATAAAAAGGTGTATAGGATTTATAAACTGCTCAAGCTGAATAGAAAACGTAAGGGGAAGCGTAGGCTGCCAACTCGAGTGAAGCATCCGCTGCAACAACAGACCGCAATTAACAGCAGTTGGAGTATGGATTTCATGAGTGATACGATGGTAGGTAACCGTAAATTCCGGACGTTCAACGTCATCGATGATTGTACGAGGGAGGTGCTGGCGATTGAGATCGACACCTCACTTTCCAGCAAAAGGATCATCCGAACGTTGGAACGGGTGATAAAAGAACGAGGAAAGCCCAAGACCATTCGAACCGACAATGGCCCGGAATTTACTTCGGGTGATTTTGAGCTTTGGTGTAGGGGCGAGAAGATTGAGATTCAATACATCCAGCCAGGCAAACCGATGCAAAATGGGTACGTTGAACGGTTCAATCGACTATACCGGGAGGCTATTTTGGATGCTTACCTATTTTTTGACCTTGAACAGGTCCGGCAATTGACGAGCGATTGGATAGAGGAATATAATCTAAGAAGACCCCATGAGTCATTGGGTAATCTCACGCCCGAAGAGTGGAAAAGCAGGGTGATTGAAAACGAAGAAACTCTAATTGGTACTGTCTGAGATTAGGGGTACTTACAGGGCGCCGGGATAATAAAATGCTCAATCAAGCTTGGAAAATTGTCTATAATTCATGTTATCTTTATAAAAAGTCACGTCAACAACAGCATCATGAGCCTGGAAGAGGAAATAACCATCTGCCAATTCGGGCAGGGTCTTTATGCGGCAATCCACCTGCTCGAATTGTTTGAGCAAGTGGATGAACTCACCCAGTATAGACAACTGGATGAGCTTTGCTTGTTCCTTTGGCGGATTGAACCCGACGAGGCCCGCGTTGAGCAGGCACTTTTACAGGAAACGAAGCGCGTTCCTCCTCCGGCTGTTGTCAGGAGAATGTATATGTCGAATTCCAAACTGAGCCGTACGTTCCAGCTACTGGAAGGCGATACTAAAAACAGGTACGCATCGCTGCTGGCGGTGTTTAAAACGTGCTACCAAGCGCGTTATGCGGCCGAAAAAGCAAACCCGGCTAACTGGTGGTACCGGGACTTATCGAACCCGGCCGTTGTAGAGGAAATACTGGCGGGCCATCAGCGGTTAATTGACGAACTCTACCACCACCCCAGCTACAGCAGTGAGTTTGTTTGTCTGGCCAGACTCTGGAACGACGAAATAGCGGAACGGTTAGCCGAATCGCAGCAGCTTGCGCCTAAACACACGGCTCCCTACTCCTTTGTGAGCTACGACGAAATCAGTGAGCTGTTCGGCAATGGGGTTTCTATGATCGGGGATTTATCGTCCAGCCGAAATGCTCAGGCCAGATCAATCCTGACCCACTCCCTGGGTAAAGCCCTGTCCAAACAATACAAACTGGAATACGCAGATGTGATTCGGGTCATCAGCGAGGTCACCCGGTTGCACCTTCGCACGAGATATAACGTCGAGTCGCCCTGGGTGTGAGTTGCAAGGTTAGCTATTTCCAATTTTAATTAATTTGACCTTCACAAGCTCAAACAGTGCTTTCCCAATGGAAGACCAAAGCCATACAGTATTTCATGTTTTTACGGGCCGAACGAAGAAGATAAAGAGTTTATTACCTAAAGATTGACCTACACTGCAATGAAAAAATTTAAAAGTATAAAAAATAATACAGCTTACTAACGTTACAAATATACAAAAGCGCATCAAAGAAGCTACAAAAATACATATCAGCAAACTTTATCGTGACGAGTAAAGAAGCTAATAAAATACAGCATTCCTCACTCATCAACAATTATACAACTACCGTTGTTTAAATCTTCAATTACTTTTTTATATTTTACTTCTTTAACTATACCATTTTTATATCTAACCTTAACAATTTCATTTCTATTATAAATTTTTGAGAATTTAATCGGAGCTTTCATGAGCTGTCCAATATTAATTGCATTTAATGCACTTTTTCGAATCATCTCTAATGCAGAAACCGTTAACAAAGTTTTATTAGCTAATTCCTCAAAAGATTCTCTTTCTAAGAATGCCAAGATACTTCTAGCAATTTCAAAACGCTTAAGTTCATTATTAGTGATTGTATAGTACTGAAGCTCTAGGTTTTGAACCAATAGATAGTTTGGATAAGTCTCTTTGTCGACTTTTTTCTTATAAGAGTATAATACCTCTACTAAATTTAAAAATTCAGTAAAGTTAGAATTACTCAAAGAGTTCATAAGCCTACTCATAAATATATAAAAATCATATATATCAAGAGATTTAGGCTCCAATTTTATAAATAAGCTAATATAAATATTAGAAGCTTTCACATCTACTTGTTTAGTTATATTCAAATGTAATTTAACAATAACTAATTTTTCTTCATCATTAAGTCCAAATTTTGAATCTTCAAGATTATCATATAGATTTTTTAAAATTAAAAGTCCAATGCTTATTTCTTCATTTTGAAGAGCAAAAGTTATTAAATTTAAAAGACTATTTCCTAATGAATGTTTGCCATTATTGATATAATTATATATTTTTATAAATAAACTATTTGGGCTAATATTATATGTATATAAAAGAATCAAATTTAACGTATTAAGATTGTAATTATGTGGTTTATCTATAACATATTTGGATGGAACAAACTGTTTTGTAATTATTAAATCAACTACATTATGTAGTAATGCCTGCTTTTCAACTTCATCATCTAGAAGCTTGTAAAGAGTGATGTATTTAACTGGTTTATAATAATCAGGAGAAAATTCAATTGAACTTCTCAATGATTTTACTGCAAGTTCAAATTGACCTTCAATTATATAAATACTTCCTAAATTAAAGAAAGCCAGTGACTGTATATCTTTAATAATCTCTTCTTTTATAGATATATCTTTATAAAAATTTTCATTGATTAAATCATTATATATTTTCTTTGGCTCATCTAGTTGTCTATTAGCAGTTAAGAAAGAAGCGTAATTAATTAATGCTGTTATATAAACATCATCTTTCTTATTTGTATTAATAATACTTTTCAATACAGCCAAACTTTCTTCATATTTTCCAATAAAGAAATAAGCTTTGCCTTGTGTAAGCCGAACAGTATTATATAGATATATTTGATGGCTATCAGTATTATTAAAATTAGTAAGATTCAAGCATTCAAGTGCCTTATCATAGCGTCCATTAGCTAAGTACGCTTTCCCCATATAAAAGTATGCAACTGATCTTTTATCACTAGGAAATGTATTATTAATTAAAAAATTTTCAAAAGCAGCTAAAGCTTCATCATAGCGTTCATTTACACATAAATCAATAGCATAATCAATAGCTCCTTTTTCCTCAACTTCAACTTGATTAATCCAAGCTAAGTTAAGAGCTTCTGATATGATAGGATTTTTAATCTTAATATCGTCCTCACGATAATTAACAATACCAGCTAAATATAGTTTAGATTTGTTACTGTCAGAAATATTCTTACTTTTATTATAATTAATTTCAATTAAAGAGTTTCTAATATTTTTATCTTTTTTTACTAACTCTCTAATATTATCAATAGGTGGTTTATCGTAAGAAGTTAAATAATGTATTTGTACTAAATCATCGACGTCCTTTGGCTCAATATTTTTATTAATTAGTAGGTTCTCAACTTCAGAACATAGGTCCCAAGACATTCTTGGATTGCCATTAGTCCAATAAAATATCCTTTCCAATACTTCATAACTAACTTCAAGTTTTGCCTTATTCACCAACAATGTAAACTCTTCAAATGAAAAATCATTTAAAAATATTTTTTGACCAATATTAAAAGGTGATATTTTAGGGTCTTTTATGATTTCTGTGGGCTCTACTACTCCTGATAATATATAAGTAAGCCTATTAAGTTCTTGGTAGTTAATTCTGGAAAAATAAATGCTTCTTATCTGAGAGAAAATTAAATCCGAGTATGAACTTCTAGTTAAAGCATCAATTTCATCAAGAATAATAACTAACTTTCCTTCAATGGAATTCAAAACAACTCTTAGCTCATTTAAATGAACTTTATGAGGTGGTAATTGATTCTTATTCAGTCTTACTGTATTAATTTCATTTAAATGATCTTCACTTAAAAGATCAGTAGTATCAATAATAGTATCGATAATATTTTCAAAGCATTCTTTTGCTGTATCAAAAGGATTGGATAGATCTATATAAACAAAAATATCTTTTCCACCCTGATATTGTCTTTTTGAATGTATTAGCAAGTTAGTTTTTCCCATTTGCCTAGAGACTAAAACGTATCCAGGTCTTCCCATATCTTCAATAATTCTCTTTAGCTGTCTATCAGCTTCTCTCTCTACATATAAAGAGTTTGGAATGATAGTATATGGTTTAAGCACCTTTTCCATATTATAAATAATAAAAGTCGTGCGTAGTCTCTCTTAGTGCAATTTCCAAAGATTCAGATTCTGAGGTACTTATTGAGATTAAATTCCTGTAAAATGCTTTTATGAATCTAGGACACCCTTTTGATTTAACAATTAGTTTAGAATTAAATGTGTCATCTAATCTTACAGACAATTGTGTTTGTAATAATTGATTTAAAGATCTTATCTCCTCTTCGGGCCAATAAGTAATTTCAATAAACTTTAAATATTGAGTTACCTTAACTTGAAACCTATTAATATAAATCATTGGATTATCTATTGAGGATACAATAAATTTAATCTTTGATAAACTTTTCTCTTGTGTTTTTACGTTAATAAGCTGTATTATCTTCTCAGTAAATTCTTTTAAGTTATCTCCCTCACAAATAGGTACTTCTTCTAATAGAATATAAGCTTCTTGACCAGCTAGATTTTTATTCAGTATACTAAATAATGCTCTCATGTACTCTAAGAAGGAATCAGTTTTGGGGCTCTCGACATTAACCTCAAGTATATTCGCTAATTCAAAATATATCTCTTTGATGAAAGAATCAACACCTGAACTTATACAACCAGCCAAATTTATCTGAAAAACCTTTTTATTATTATATAAAAGATTTCTAATAGCTAGATTAGTCTTCCCCGATCCAGAATTACCATGTAGCCATATACTGTGACTTGTAATTTTTCGTGTAAAATACTCATCTTTTTCTCTTTTTAAATAAAATGGCTCATTCTCTAAACTATATATATCAAATAAAATATCTTCAGCGTTACTAACTTCAATTGATTCTTTTTTTTATCGTTTTGCGCTACCTCAATACCTATTCCATCAAAGGCATAAGGTGAGTTAAATAAAATCATTGAAGCTGAAATTGCCGCTTCAATTGCAATAGCTTGGTTTTCCTTTTTATTTGTTGATTTTCTTCCATCAGCAAAATCACAAATCCCTTTTATTAGTATCCACTCTGCTTTAGAATTTGCTGCTGAAAATAATCCAGCACCTTCCATCTCTCCACCTTTAGCTGTCGGAAAGGATTTAACTAAATTATCTCTAAAGCTTTTATTATCTATTAATTTATCACCCGATAATATATCTCCTACTTTTAAATCAGCTTTTTTTCCATTTGGTAAATTATACTCCCAATCAAAATTACTTTTGAACCTATTTACCAAAATCTGGCTGGCATAGGCATGACCTGATCTTTGAATATCATACTTCTCGCCTACTCGTTTGAATTCATATGGCAAAATAACTTCTGAAACTAGTACATCACCGATTTGCTGTTCTTTCTTATTAGTTCCGAATGCTATTCCTACCATCACAATCACTTTGGGTTTTAAATCGTTAATAGCATCCTTTATAGTAACAATTGAAGCATCTCTAGAAGAAGTTCCCATCCCGCATTGTACATGAATAATGTTATATAAGCCAAGCTTACCTATAAAATATGTCAAACTACCCTTATGAATTTTATAAATAAGATCTTTTTGAATAGCTGTAAGCTGTCCATGTAAATGCTTTGTTTCTGTTGCAGTGGCCGTAACTAGTAATACAAAATGACTACTTAGATTACTTTGAATAAAATCAAAAGGAGCATCAGCGTATGCAATAGAACTCATATTTGACGTAAAAGGGTTTTACAATGTGAATGTGTATTTATAGCAACGATCAAGCAGATTTAGACAAGATTAAAAGGAATATATTATCTATATTTAATAAAAAACCTCCAAATTTCGTAAAATTTGGAGGTTTTGCAGAGGGAGAGGGATTCGAACCCCCGGACCTGTTACAGTCAACAGTTTTCAAGACTGCCGCGATCGACCACTCCGCCATCCCTCTTCGTGGTGATTTGTGGGTGCAAATATACGGCTCTTTCCACATTTGTCAACCCCCCAACCCCGTTTTTTGGCTAAAAACCGTAATTTTGGATGTCTAAAGAGTGAAAGAGTGAATGAGCGAAAGAGCGAGGTACTCAGTATCAGCCCTTTCGACTGTTCACGGCACCGCTGGAGTTTTTGCAAACACCAACCGCCCTTTCACTCTTTCGCTCATTCACTCTTTCGCTTTTATGGAAATCACCGAATCGCCGAACGTCGGTCCGCTCCCAACCGTCGAAACCGCCCGCAAACTGGGCGTGCTGCCTGAAGAATTTGATCGCATCGGGCAAATCCTGGGTCGCCAGCCCAATTTTACCGAACTCAGTATTTTCTCGGTAATGTGGTCCGAACACTGTTCCTATAAGAACTCGATCGTCTGGCTCAAAACCCTCCCCCGCGATTCGGACCGGATGCTGGCCAAGGCAGGCGAAGAAAACGCCGGACTGGTCGACATCGGCGACGGCCTGGCGTGTTCGTTCAAGATTGAGTCGCACAACCACCCCTCGGCGCTCGAACCCTACCAGGGAGCCGCTACGGGCGTGGGCGGGATCAACCGCGATATTTTTACGATGGGTGCCCGGCCTATCGCCCAATTGAACTCCCTCCGCTTCGGGGACCTGAACCTGCCAAAAACCCGCCGGCTGCTGCGGGGCGTCGTGAAAGGCATCGGCGACTACGGCAACGCGTTCGGCATCCCGACCGTGGGGGGCGAGATCTATTTCGACGAGTGTTATAATACGAACCCGCTCGTGAACGCCTTCTCGGCCGGGATCGTGGAAGTCGGCAAAGTCGCCAAAGCGACGTCCTACGGCGTGGGCAATCCGGTGTTCATCGTCGGCTCGGCCACGGGGAAGGACGGTATCCACGGCGCTACGTTCGCGTCGGAGGACATCAGCGACAAATCGACGGAGAAACTGCCCGCCGTGCAGGTTGGCGACCCGTTCATGGAGAAGCTACTGCTGGAAGCCACGCTGGAGATTATTGCCACCGGCCACGTAATCGGTATTCAGGATATGGGGGCAGCCGGGATCATCTGCTCGACCTCCGAAATGAGCGCGAAAGGCGAACACGGCATGATCATCGACCTCGATAAGGTACCGATGCGCCAGCCCAACATGCAGCCGTTCGAGATTCTGCTGTCGGAGTCGCAGGAGCGGATGCTGGTCGTGATCGAGAAAGGCAAAGAGGACGTTATCAACCAGATTTTCGACAAGTGGGACCTGAACTGCTCCCAGATCGGCGAAGTAACGGCTCCCGGTCCGGATGGCGTAGGTCGCCTGCATTTCTACCGACACGGCGAACTGGTGGCCGACGTACCGGCGCATGACCTCGTGCTGGGCGGGGGCGCTCCGCAGTACCACCGCGAATACCGCGAGCCAGCCTACATCAAGGAATTTGAGGAGTTCGACCCCGAGGATGTCGATGATGTTGAGACCGACGAAATCGCCGACGTAGCGCGGCATCTGCTGTCGCACCCGAACATCTGCTCGCGTCGGTGGGTGTACGAACAATACGACTCGATGGTCGGTACGGCCAACCGAGGCACCAACGCCCCGTCGGATGCGGCCGTGGTACGTATCAAAACGCCGGAAACTGGTCTAAGCAACAAGTCCATCGTAATCACCGTCGACTGCAACAGCCGCTACGTTAACGCCAATCCCCGGCGCGGTGCAATGATTGCCGTCGCCGAAGCCGCCCGCAACATCGTTTGCTCGGGGGGTGAGCCGCTGGCCGTCACGAACAACCTGAATTTCGGCAACCCGTACGTACCGGAAGTCTACTGGCAGTTTGTGGAAGCCGTGCAGGGCATGGGCGAAGCCTGCCGCCGGTTCAGCACGCCGGTGACGGGCGGTAACGTGAGTTTCTACAACCAAAGCTCCGACGACGGCCCGGTCTTCCCGACGCCCACCATCGGTATGCTGGGGCTGATGGAAGACCCGAGCCACCAGATGACGCTGAATTTCAAAGCGGAAGGCGACTGGATCTATCTCGTCGGCCCCCCGACCGACGACATTGCCTCGTCGGAGTACCTGTACTCGTACCGCAAGGTGAAAGCCTCCCCTGCCCCGCTGTTCGATTTCGAAACCGAGTGGCGCGTGCAGGAAGCCATCAAGACATTGATCCGGAACGGCTGGATCAAGTCCGCCCACGACGTATCAGACGGCGGCCTGTTTGTCGCCCTGGCCGAATCGGCGATGGCGGGCAACAAAGGCTTCCAGATCGATACCGTAGACCGCTACCGGACGGATGCCTTCCTGTTCGGGGAGAGCCAGAGCCGCGTCGTGATCACGGTATCGCCGGATAAACTGCACGAAGTGGAAGGTTACTTCAACGAAGGCCAGACATTCGTCAGGCTGGGACAGGTAACGGCCACCGATTTCGTCATCAACGACCAGACCATCCTGACCTCGGCCGAGGCCAGAGATCTGTACGATAATTCGCTGGGGCGGATCATGGCGTAGTGTATCAGGCTGTCCGGACCAGTGCCTCTGGTCCGGACAGCCCAAATGTATTCTGCTACCCTCAGTTCTTGCCAGATGCTTACGAACTCACCGAATCAATCGAACCGACTCACCGTCGACGAGTACCTTCGATTAGAAGAGAAAAGCGAGGTCCGTCATGAATTTTACAATGGCGAGGTGAACGCCATGGCGGGTACGACACTAACCCACAACTTATTAGTTGATAATGTAAAAGACCTTCTAAAGCGACACTTCCGACCTCGCGGCTGCCAGGTTTTTTCGGAGAGTGTTAAAGTAGAAGTGATTCGAGGGGTTTATATTCCATACCCCGACGTAATTGTCACTTGCCATCCATTCGACTTACGAGGTGAGCAGTATTTAATTCGACAACCACGCATTCTTGTCGAAGTTTTATCAAAATCAACAGCTCATATAGACCGGGGCTTAAAGTGGAGAAACTACCGAAAGCTTCCGTCTCTTTGGTATTACGTACTAATAGATCAGTACTCGACAACCGTTGAACTCTTTAGCCGAATTGAACAAACTGATGAATGGATCAATACGATTTATGAATCTTTAGACGATATTGTTGTTTTCCCACGACTTGATTTTGAACTGACTGTTAGGGCTATCTACGACGGCATTGAGCTGCGACCTGAAACGGACGATATCCCAACTGACGAACACCCCTGACATCAACACCCGGCTAACCACCGAAAACAGTAAACTGTATACTGTAAACCGTTACTCCCGTTTATGACCAACGATTTAGCCGCGCTCACCCGCGACATGTGTACCATCGCTCTGGAAGCCGGTCTGTTTATCCGCAACGAACGCCTTCGGTTTTCGAACGATGCGATTGAGTACAAGGGCCTGAATAACCTGGTTTCCTACGTCGATAAGGAAGCCGAAAAGCAACTGGTCGCCCGGCTGCACGAACTACTGCCCGAAGCCGGATTTATCACCGAAGAAGGTACCACCGGCACCCAGGCCGACCCAACGGCGCTGAACTGGATCATCGACCCGCTCGACGGTACGACCAATTTCATCCATAACCTGCCCGTTTATTCGGTGAGCGTAGGGCTGGCCCAGGGCAAAACGCCCATCGCCGGCGTTATCTACGACCCCAGTCGCGACGAGTGTTTCTCGGCCTGGCAGGGCGGTGGTGCGTACTGCAACGGCAACCCAATTCAGGTGTCGCCCGCAACGCAACTGGGGCAGAGCCTGATTGCGACGGGCTTTCCGTACTTCAGCTTCGACCAGATGCAGAAATACCTCCAGATCCTGCAATCGCTGATGCAGCGGTCGCACGGCCTGCGTCGGATGGGATCGGCCGCCATCGACCTTGCCTACGTAGCCTGCGGCCGGTTCGAAGGCTTTTACGAGTATAACCTGAACTCGTGGGACATGGCCGCCGGGGTGCTGCTCGTCCGCGAAGCCGGCGGGATCGTGACCGACTTCGACGGGGGCGACGAGTTCCTGTTCCGGGGCGATGTGATCGCGGGTTGTGGCGTTCATCCGGAGCTACAGCAGGTCGTTCGTGAATTCTGGCAGGCCTAAACGTAGGGCCATCATAAAACGTGGTTCTGATACATTACCCCAAACCCCTGAAGGGGCTTAGCGCTGCTAAAAGTGGAATCTTGACCTAGCAGCGCTAAGCCCCTTCAGGGGTTTGGGGTAATACGCAGTAAGGGGCAGTCATACTCAGTAATGAAATAAAGCACAGCCCTACGCGGAAACTTTCTGCAAATCCGCGAGCCACTCCTGCGCGAAAGCCCGCGCTTCCATGACCGGTTCCCGGCCCAGGCGGTACAGGAACTTCCAGTCTGCGGATTTCCGGCGATACCTATCTTCAGCAAACTCCTGCGTGCGGCCCCGGTTGGTAACCCTGGCGTCGAATTTCACCTCATCGCACAGGGCAATGAAGTCGCTCAGTCGTTTCCGTAGCAGGGCCTGGTGATTCTCCTGGGCTTCGAAGGCCGCTTTCTGACTCCGATAGACTCGATTCCGTTCTTTGGCCTCGGCCAGACGCTGCTGTTCGTCGGCGAGGGTACGGGCTGTTTGTTGCCTGCTGAGCTGAACCTGATAAGCCAGATACTGCTTTTTAAACTCGTCGGGTTTACCCTCAGTGGCGAGTATCATCCGCCTTACCTTACCAATCTCCATTGCCCGGCGGGCCCGGTCGCTGGCACTCAACTTGGCCAGTTCCTGCTCCTGCTGCTGGAGTTGTCCCCGCACCGTTTTCAGTAACGTAGCTGGTTCCAGCTCCGACAGTCTCCGCTGCTCGGCACTTTGCTGCTGGGAGGCCTGCACTTCCAGTTGATGAACACGGATTTCCAGGCGGTCGATTTGTTCATCGCTGTACGTCTCATCCATCGGGTATTTTGCCCGGAGCCAGTTTACATACTCGGTCTGAAAGGTTTCGGTTTCTACGTAGGATCGTACCACCCGCCCCAGCGACCGAACGACGGTTGCCTGCGATCCTTTCGGCAGCCGACGGGCCAGTTTGCGCATGGTAGCGGTACTACTAAAAGTAAACGATTGGTTTTCATTAAGGTTCGTGACCGCGTGCTGGCGTATAGTTTCCAGCGTAACGCCGGTCTGCGAAAGGACATCCGTCGGCCGGGCAGCCAGCCAGCACCCTGAGCCGATCAGGGCCAGAAGCAGTGCTTGTTTCATGATCAATTAGAGAGAGAGAATGCGTTATATCGTCGCTATGAGCTAGTTCCTATCATTAATCAGGCCAAAAATGAGCGGGATTTGACGAGTCACCAATCAACTTAGCCACGAACCAGCAAAAGAAGGCACTCAACCGGCAGACACCGCCAGCCAACCGGCTTAAACAAAATCGGCCCGAACGGGTAGATAAGAAGGCAGCGCCCTGACCGGTTTTCTATTTGGAGATGCTGGGAAGAAATGCTTATTTGGAGCGCTGGCGCATTTTTTATAGGTAAAGCAACGTACTCTCATGCAGGATATTGATGTTCTCCGCTACCCGATCGGCCACTACGATCACAATCAGCCAATTTCATTTGAGCAGAGCAAACAGCTCATTGGGGTTATCCGCGATTTTCCTATTGTACTGACCGAACTGGTTGGCAAATGGGGCGACGACCGGCTCGACACCCCCTACCGACCCGATGGCTGGACCGTTCGTCAGTTGGTTCACCACATCGCCGACAGCCACATCAACGCCTACGTGCGGACCAAGCTGGCCCTGACGGAGGATAACCCGACGATCTCGCCCTACGAGGAGAAGGAATGGGCCAAACTGCCGGATTCAACGCTCGACATTGCGCTGTCGCTGGTGATTCTGCGCAACCTGCACGAACGCTGGGCCACTATCCTCGACGCGCTGACGGAAACCGATTTGCAGCGAACGTATTTCCACCCCGCTGCGCAGCGCCAGTATATCCTGTCGGACGTAATCGGGCTATATGCCTGGCATGGCGAACACCACTACCAGCACATTTATCGGCTGGCCGAGCGGAACGGATGGGTATAAAAAGTCGTTAGACAGGGAAAGCCGTGTGTTTATAGGCTTTATCCATTTGTATGCAGGAACTCATCATTCTTCTGGTTTTTCTGGTGGCCGTCGGCTACCTCGTACGTCGGGCGATGCAGAGCCTTGCCCGGCCTAAGACCGGCGGATGCGGCAAGAATTGCGGCTGCGAAACCAACGCGACCTCCTCGACGCCTAACCTGTTGAATAGCAATAAGTAAACCACAAATTATAACTTTTTCATAAGCCGGTAGTTTATTGTGATGCCATGGGCACTCAACGAACTACCGGCTCTTTATTTATACTTTTCTTTCTGGCGCTTTCCATCGGTTGCAATCGTGTACGACCGAAGGCACCAGAGCTGGGCTCATTTGAGCCGCCTATCACCAAAACCACCTCCTACCTGACCGGCCGGATCACCTTCGACATCGCCGATCTGGAGCGCAAAATCAATCACTGCCTGAAGCCCGTTTTGCTCAATCAGGATACGCTCGATGGGGGGCGGGGCGTCAGGTGGCGATTACGCATTGAACGGATGGGGCCGGTACGTATCCGGTACGCCCGGCAGCAGGTGTTCGTGTCCGCTCCGTTACGGGTCTGGCTCAGCAATCCAATCGGGTTCCGTAAAAAAAAGGCAATTCGCCGGTCGCTCTGTGCCTTGCACGTCAATTTCGCGAGCCCGCTGGCCGTATCGTCCAACTGGCGGCTGTCGACCCGCTCGAAATTTGTAAACTACCAGTGGATTGAACGACCTAAAGTCCGCGTACTGGGCGTAAACATCCCCGTTACAAAACTCGCCGACAAAGTGTTGACCAAACGGCGCGCCGACATAGAAGCGGCCCTCGACAGTGCCGTTCACGAGGAATTACGGCTCGATCGGTTCGTCCGTCGCATCTGGCTCGACATCCAGAAACCCCTGCGGATCAGCCGCAAACCCGAACAGTTCTGGATTGTGCCTAAACCGATCAGCGTAGCCGTATCGCGTATCGAAGGTAACCGCCGATCGATCACCGTACCGATTCAGATCGGCTTCGAGGCCGATACCCGCCTGGGAGAAGAACCCGTAGTTCACCGCTCGGGCCGGTTGCCGCGTCTCCAGCGAAAGCCGTATCTACCAGCCGTTTCGAGCCTGCGGGTCCTGTGGTTTATTCCTTATTCCAGCCTGAACAAGGTGCTCGCCCAATCCATTAACGATCAGAAGTTCGAGCTGCTGCGCGGTACGCTCAAACTGCGCAACACGACCATCTCGGGGGGCGGGCGGGCGCTCGTGCTTCGCACGGACGTAACGGGTGCCGTCAACGGTACGTTGTATTTCCACGGCCAGCCGGGCTACGACACCCTGACCAACACCCTACGGGTAAAGGATGTCGACTACGCCGTTGATACGAAAGAAAGTCTGCTCTCGACCGCCGACTGGCTGCTCCACGATCACCTGCGCGACACCCTGCAAAACGCCCTTATCATTCCGCTTAAGAGCCAGATTGTGCAGTTTCCGCAAAAAATTGAAACGGCTTTTGAGCACGGCAAAGCAGGCTTGAAATCGGACCTCAACATTGATGCGTTCCGGTTCGTGCCCCAGAAGATCGTCATTCGACCCGATGGTATTCAGTTGCTTATCAAGGTTGAATCGGCGGTGGAGGTGGCCGTCAAGAAGCTCTGATCAGCCCGGCGTCTACTTTACAATGGCAAAGTTGAACATTGGTGTCTGAAGCACGCCATAAAGCCGTATCCAGATCGGCAGTAGCTGCTCAGTTCCACGCGCGGTCGTGATGTCGCCCATGTCAATGATGCTGTCGGGCGTCCAGCCGAACTGGTCAGTCAGAAAGGTTTTTACGGTTGCTTTGGCATCAACGTCGTTCCCGCTCACGAATACATTGTGCCGCCCGGGAACAGCCGCGGGATTGACCATCAGGGCGGCCGTCATGGTATTCAGCGTTTTAACCACCTTGACCCTGGGAAACTGCCGCTGAAGAACTTCCCCCAGCGAGTCGTCGTTGACGACGGACAGCGTTGGGGGCATTCCTTTCGAAAAATCGAGCGGATTGGAGATGTCGATCAGCACCTTATCGCCGAGGTTATCGACACCCGCAGCTTCCAGCGCGGCTAAGGAGGCCATCCCGGAGGTAGCATTGATCAGGATCTCCCCAAAAGCAGCCGCTTCGGCGAACGTTCCTACCTGAATCCCCGAATTTTTCTGATGCCAGTCCGAAAAAGAAGCCATGCCCCTGCCTGCGTTACCCGGTTTAGCGAGCGTATCGGCTACGTTACGCGTTCCCATCATGACCTGATTGCCCCTGGCAAAAAGTGCGGTGGCCAGTATCTGCCCGACCATACCCGTTCCTAAAATCCCGATAGTCATTGTCGTAATTGGTTGGTTATGTGATCAATGAGTACGAAACAAAGGTACAATCCCGGCAAAAGGAGCGCATAGTCAAAAACGTAGCTGCGCTGGTCAATTTCTACGTACCTTCCCGGCGATACGCCAGGGGTGTTTTCTGCGTATGCTTTTTGAAAAAACGCCCAAAGTTGGCCGGATCACTGAAATTGAGCTGGTACGCCACCTCGGCAATATCGTTTGGGGTGTAGCGAAGCAGCACCTGCGCTTCGTGGAGGAGTTTCTGATTGATAAAATGCAGGGCGTTCTGACGGGTGATCGTTTTCACAGACTCCGACAGGTAATGGGGCGTTACGTTCAGCAGATCAGCGTATTCTTCGACCGTCCGTTTGTCGAGGTAGTAGTTGTTGATCAACTGGATATACCGCCGAAACAGCCGCTGTTCGGGCGTGACGAAGCGCTGTTCGTACTGATTGAGATCGGCAACGAAGGTCTTGAACTGATACAGCACCGCCAGGAGTTTCAGGGCTGCAACGGGGGGCTGATGCGGCTGCGGAAACCGCTGATAGGCCGCAAACACCTCGTCGAGCAGCGGAGCAAACGTATGGTAATGATCCTGCCGAATCGGGAAGAAGTTGGTATGCAGGATGTTAAAAAATGGAAACTCCTCGTCGAAGTCCGGGCGAAAGAAACTGAAGCACTCCTTCCGAAAATAGATCAGGTACCCTTTGGCGGTTCGGTCGCGGTGCCAGCTATAGATCTGTCCCGGCGCCTGAAACACCAGAAACGCTGTCAGGTTGCCGATCTGGGTCGTGTCGTAGCCGATCTGTGTAGCACCGGGATCGGTAATGAGAGAAATAAAATAAAACCCCTTCCTGAAGGGCGGCATTACATCCACCGTATGCGGAAACGTATCTTCGAGCCGCAGACAAAAGAGCGTATCGTTGACGGTCCGATGCCGCGACTGGATGGCCGTCAGAAACTCGTTGATCGTGTTAAAGTACGGAATGTTGGGGGTCATGGAGCACTGGATTGACCTACCGGGCTGGGGTTACCTCTGGAAGGGTATTTGACGCCGGTACGACTCCCTTCCAGCGCCACAGGTACCGGCAGGCCAGCGTCCGGTGCGGACGCCACGGTTCGGCAATCTCGTGCAGCCTGCGATACAATGCCTTGCCGGTCAGTCCGGCGGTCTGGTCGGCGTAGGCACGGAGCATACTCTGCCGAATCACCAGGTCATCGACGGGGAATACGTCGGGCCGGTCCAGCACAAACATCAGCAGCATCTCGACCGTCCACCGCCCAACGCCCTTGATGGGGATAAGGTACTGAACAATTTCCTCGTCGGTCATCGTGTCGAAAAACGGCCGGTCCATTCGGTTTGTGAGCGCAAACTCGGCTACACTTTGCAGGTACTTGATTTTCTGGAACGACAGGCCCGCGCTACGTAGTTCGTCGGTCGATTTCGCCAGCAGCGCGTTGGGATGCGGGTAGTTATCAGGAAACAGGCCAAGCAGCCGCCTGAAGATGGCATCGGCAGCTTTGGTCGAAATTTGCTGGGAAACAATGCTTTCGAGCAGGGCTAGGTATATGTCGTTTTCCCAATCATAAAAAGGCTTAGGCGCGGGGGTTTCGGCGATGATACGGGCAAAGACAGGGTCTTGCGAGAGATGAGTAATGGGCATTTGCTGGTCGGAATGCGTCACAAACAGGCGGAATCGTCTACCTCAAATATACGCAAAATCCGCCGGACTGCCCACACCAACCGGCCCTTCGTTGCCAGCCCTTACTGATCCCTGGCGTATCGCCGTCGCAGCAGATACGCGACCGAACTGACCATGTCGTCGCGTACCTCCCTGAACAACGACCAGCGCGAGGGCTCAAAGAAAGCGGCCGTTTTTAGCGACTGGCCGTTCAGGGCCCGTTCGTCGCCGTCGAACTTTTGCCATTCGGTGGCCCAGGTTTCGGACTCACTGATCGGCTCCTCCCAGAGCACCTGGTCCGTCTGCGTGTCAATGGCGCGAATACGTACCTCCAGCCGGGCGCATATCACCTTGCGGTAAGTTGTCAGCGTCCCTTTTACCTTTTCTTTAATATCGACTTTGGTGGAATCGTTGATTTTCTTCTCCCCGACTTTATACTCCTTATCGCTGTAGACGGTCGTGCTGGACGACGAGACGCTTTCGTCGTAAGGTCTGTAATTGGTAACGACCATCTGAACGGCCTGGTGAATCGGCCAGCCACGATCGGTATTTTCATCGGGCAGATACAACCGCACAAACTCCGACGGGGCCGTCTGGAGGCCAATTTTCCGGAATACCTCGCGTTGCAGGTCGGCCTGATCCCCCCGATCCAGCTCCGGCGAGGGGCTGAACGGTTCGACCACCACGCGCAGAATAGCCAGCGGCAGGGCATCCTCAGCTTTTCCACGGGCCTGCCGGTAGTCGGGTACCCACTCCATTGCTTTCCGGTAGTTCAGATAGGCATCCTTGGCCGCCAGCCGGTTTTCTTCGCGCCAGGCAAACGCCTGTTCCGCCACCTCATATCGGTCGGCCGCAGCCAGTTCACGGGTTTCTCGCTGACGATCGTCGTACGTAGCCGGGTACAGCGCCAGCCACTCAGCGCAGGCCGTGCAGGTGTGGGCGTTGTCGGTCAGCGCCTGAAGCTGTTTGTACTGCTCAAACACCTGTTCCCACCGAAACGGACTCGTATTTGCGGGGGAACTAAGCTGCTGAATTGCCGACTGATGCTGTTGGTACCCCTGTTCGAAGGCGGAACGTAGCACCCTCGGCGCCAGCGCATGACCGCGTTTACCCCAGCCACGGGGCTGCAACAGCCGCTGCGACGCTTTCCGTACGGCGAGGTCAAATTTGCCCCGACGCAGGGCCGACTGCCCACTGCTACAGGCCATCAGTACGTAGCAGCCGAGTACACCAATGAGTAGGAATCGAACCATGGTCGGATACAGGTCAATTTTCTGAACATTGGACCCCGCTCGCGGGTAATAGGTTTATATTTGGCCAACTTTTTTTTACATCCGTATGGCGAAACGCCACCGCTACCGCTCGGTCGATAAAGCCCTTGGTACGTCTCCGGGTACCCTTACGTACGTAGGTCAGGAGATTGAACACGCAACCAAAATTAAACGCATCGAATATAACGAGGCTGATTACCACATTGACGATTCCAGCAAACTGAGTGCCTGCCGCTTACCGGCCTCTACGACCCCCTTCGTCCACTGGCTCGACGTTGACGGTATTCACGAACCACAGGTGATTGACACGATCGGTCGGCAGTATCACCTGCATCCACTGCTGCTCGAAGACGTCATGAACACCGAGCAGAAGCCCAAGCTGGAGCTGTACGACGATACGCGATCCGGCGATCATCGATCCGGCGGCCCGATTGTGTTTATTACGATAAAGTACCTCCACCGGGGCACCCAGCGGCAGGAAATCGACACCGAACACGTCAGCTTTGCGCTGGGAACGAACTTCCTGGTTTCGTTTCAGGAAGAACGGAACAAAGACATCTTCGAACCGGTGCTGGATCGCATCAAAGCCTCATCGGGCAAAACCCGCCGAAACGGGCCTGATTACCTGTTGTATGCCCTCATGGACATTATCGTAGATCATTATTTCCTGGTTATGGAGCGGATTGGCGATAAAATGGACGAAATGGAAGAGCAGATCGTACAGGAAAAAGCAGGCCAGTACACGCTGGCTACATTGTACACCCTCAAGCGCGAGCTGGCGTATATGCGACGGGCGGTATGGCCGCTGCGCGACATGATCGGTACGTTGCTCCGGGGCGAATCGGACCTGATTCAGCCGGCTACCATGCCGTTTCTCCGCGACCTGTACGACCACGTATCGCAGGTCATTGAAACACTGGATTCGTACCGGGAAATCATCGCGGGGCTGATGGAAGTCTACTATTCTATTGTCAGTAACCGCATGAACTCGGTGATGAAAACGCTGACGATTATTTCATCGATCTTTATTCCGCTGACGTTCATTGCGGGTATCTACGGCATGAACTTCGACAACATGCCAGAACTCCACTCCCCGACCGGCTATTTTTGGGTGCTGTTTGCCATGCTCATCATTGGCATCGGCGAAGTCATTTACTTCAAACGCCGGGGGTGGATGTAGAGGAGAAAGGGAGGAAAGGAAAGAGGGAGGAAGGGGAGAAAAGGTGGAAGGGTTATTCACCCTCTCTTCCCTTTCCTTCCTCCCTCTTTTTCTCACACGCCTACGGGACGGTCGAATCGTCCGGGTCCATTTTTGGATTCGGTTCCTAGTTTAGCACCATATCCGGCCGAAGTGACACCGATCAGCAGGCCGAGAAAGCTAAAAATAGCTGCCTTAGATGCTCCGGCCGCAGCATTGTCGGCTACCTCGCGGGCCCGCACTGCAGCTTCCTGTTTGGTCTGTTCAAACTTTACTACGGCCTGTTTATAAGCCTTGATCCAGTTATCGACGATCTGTTCGGATTCGGCCCGGCTTTTTCCCGTTCGCGTCATCACGACATTGACGGCATCATCGCGGTCTACCTGATTAACGGTGGCCTGCCCATTCTGGAATAGCTGCCGGAACAGCTTACCGGCCAGATCATCCGCAGCATTCGGATTTTCGGCGGCCTGTTCGCCCGACTGTCTGGCCTGATCAACAGCCCGATCGGCCTGCTTTTCAAGCCGGTTTGGATTGAGAGCCGAGTCGCCCGTCTGACGAAGAATTGAATTTATCTCATTCCGCACATCACCTAAGTCCAGTTTGTTGAGGTCGATACCATTTTCAGCCAGTTGATCTTCAACTACGTTTCCAATGGCAGGCGCTGCCGCAGCCAGACCCGATCCGGCCGTTCTGACAATACCACCAACCAGCCGACTGGCTCCACCAATCAGGCTGCCGAGCGTTGTGGTCAGGAAATAGATGGTTACCAGAGTTACCAGACACCACGTCAGTACGCCGTGGATGATACCATCAAACAAGCGGGGCGCACTCGCCAGCCGCCCAGCAACCCACCCGCCGACCAGCAGCGCTATCAGGTTGCTGAGAATGTACCAGATGGCGCTGCCTGTCGCCAGGCCTGCCGTTGGGTTTCGCTCTTCCGCTACGTCAATCGTGCTCAGTCCGATACCGAGTCCCAGCAGCGTGAGTAACATCTGCACGACCACGGCCACCAGCACGCCCGCAAAGATGGCACTCCACGAGATACGCTTGTTCGTTAAGCGTATCCCCTCGGCTGAAATTGGTTGAAAAGTATTTGTATTGGGTTGCATAGTAATCAGATATTTAGGTATAGCCCCCGGCAAGAAGCCGGGGGTTTTCATAACGTTGAGAAATTAGTTGATCAGCACAAACGCTTAGCGATTCTGCAAGTTGTCCTTTGCTCTATTGACGGCCGATTTGGCATCGTCTGCTAACTCGTCTGCTTTATCCTGAAACCGATCGGCAGTACCCCGGGCCTTATCCGCAAAATCAGACAATCCATCTTCTACCTTGTCGGTCGCCCGGCCCACGCTCTTTTTAACATCATTGACCGTCTGTTTCACCTGCGATTTAGTAGTATCCCAATACTCATCCAGGTTATTGACCTGATCATCAAATGCACCCGCAATTTTCTTCCGGGTATCTTTTCCGGAACGGGGAGCCAGGAGAACGCCAGCGGTTACGCCCAGCACGGCTCCAGTCAATAAACCTAAAACGAACTCGCTTCCGATCGGAAGATCATTCCGATACTTATTCATGTGCAGTTTCATATGGATGTTTACTTTATGCAACGCACACCTTGTGCGTCTTACTTGTTTGTCGAACTGATTTATCGAAAACAATGCCAAATCCAGGAGAAGGGAGAACGAAGCCTACGCTAGTTCCTTTATATGATTGATTTGGAGTCTATTACGTTAATTGTACACTTTATATTAGTCATTTATACCAGAATAATACTTGAGTAATATTATACGCATACATGTGAATAATTATTCTCTTTCTCAGCTATTTAATGCAATTTTTAAGAATCAATGCCGCTCCTATTACTCATCATGTCACCCCACGTTGACATAAGTATTTTTTACTACTTATTGTTATATTTCTCTCTGGAAACCGATCAAGTTTTGTTCCAACCAGGCCGATTATATGTGTACCTTGTGGCTTTGTTAGAAACGTTGTTAGCCTGTACGCTTCCTTGTGATTACCCAAAACTTCAATCTCCTCGACGCCTACTGGCTGACTGACTCACGCCAGGTGCTTTCACCCGAACAGAGCCGGTCGGCGGTCTTTTTTGCCATGCAGGGCGAACACCACGATGGTCACGCGTTCGTGGGGGAGCTGTACCAGAAAGGCGTTCGGCAGTTCGTAGTGGAGCGGGCCGCGCTGACGCCCGCCCGCCGGACCGAGTTTGCTCAATATACCGATGCGCAGTTCACCGAGGTCGACAGCAGCCTGCGTCTGCTTCAGGAACTGGCGGGCAGTTACCGGCAACACTTTTCACTTCCCGTGATCGGCATTACCGGCAGCAATGGCAAAACCATCGTGAAGGAGTGGCTGTCGCAGTTGCTGGCGGGCGATTACGTGATTGCGAAAAGCCCAAAAAGCTATAATTCGCAACTGGGTGTACCGCTGTCCGTGCACCAGTTGAACAGCAGCCATACGTTGGGTTTATTTGAAGCCGGTATTTCCAGACCGCACGAAATGCAGGCGCTGGAAACGATCATACACCCTTCTCTGGGCATTTTCACCAACATCGGTACGGCCCACGATGAAGGGTTTCGCAGCCGACGGCAGAAGGTGGCCGAAAAGCTCCGGCTCTTCACCCACACCGAAACGCTGATCTACTGCAAGGACTACCCCGATATCGACGAAGAAATCAATCTGCTGCTAAAGGCCGTTAATCCGGCGGTTCGGTTGATTCACTGGTCGAAACACGAAGGAGCCGTTTACAAGGCTTCGGTTCAACAGGATCAACTGACCCTGCTTGCCGAACACGGCACCTGGAGACTAAAACTACCTTTCACCGATCCGGCATCGGTTGAGAACCTGATTCACTGCGTGGTTACGTTGCTGACACTGGGGTTCATTGACGAAGCCGCGTTACAAAACCGCCTGAACCGACTTCGGCCGGTGTCGATGCGGCTTGAAGTAAAGGAAGGGATCAACGGCTGTGTGGTCATCGATGATTCGTATAATAATGACATCGTCGGCTTGCAACTGGCCCTGGGATTTTTGGATCAGCAACTGACCCGCAACCGCAAGGTTGTGATTCTGTCCGACGTATTGCAGTCGGGCCAGCGCGAAGATGAACTCTATGAATCAGTTGCTGCGCTGCAACAGGCCAATCAGATCAGCGAGTTTGTTGGCATCGGCCCTGTCATTGGCCGCAATGCCCACTTTTTTCCGTCCGGAAGTCGATTTTATGCCGGAACCGATGAGTTTCTGGCCAGTTATCCGTTCGATCAGCTTCGCGACAGTGCCGTACTGGTGAAAGGTGCGCGGCCTTTCTCCTTTGAACGGATCGTGAACCGGCTGCAACGGAAAGTACACGGTACGGTGCTGGAAATTAACCTGGATGCGCTGACGCATAACCTGAATTACTACCGGGAGAAAGCAGGCCGTGGCGAAGGCGGTCAGCCAACCAAACTTATGGTGATGGTGAAGGCCTTTGCCTATGGCAGCGGCAGCGCTGAAGTAGCTCAGTTGCTCCAGTTTCACCGGGTCGATTACCTCGCTGTCGCCTACGCCGACGAAGGGGTTTCGCTCCGTCAGAACGGCATTGACCTACCCATCATGGTCATGAATCCAGCCCCCGAAACCTTTCAGACATTGCTGGATTACCAACTGGAACCGGAGATTTACAGCTTGCGGCTGCTACAGGAATGGGGAAGGTTCGTTGCAGGGAGCAAAGGGTATGGGGCATGGGGTAAGGAGTTGGATGCACCCGCCATACGCCCCCACGCCCCACGCCCCATGCACCTAAAGATCGACACGGGCATGCATCGGCTGGGATTCGTTGAAGATGAGCTGCCCTCGGTTGTCGCCTATCTACAGCAACACCCGGCCCTGCGGGTGGCTTCAGTATTCAGCCACCTCGTCGGGGCCGACGAAGCGCAGTTCAACGCCTTTTCGAGGCAACAGTACGATGCGTTTATGCGGAGTATGGCCGGGCTGGAAGCCGGACTGGGCTATCGCCCCACGCGCCACCTGCTCAATTCGGCCGGGATTGTTCGTTTTCCGGAATTCAAGCTGGACATGGTGCGGCTGGGTATCGGCCTGTACGGCGTGGAGTCGAGCCAGTTGGAGCGTTCGATGGTACGGCCCGTCGGTACGTTGCGGACGGCGATCAGCCAGATTAAAGCTGTTAAAACCGGTGAGTCAGTAGGCTACAGCCGACGCGGGGTTCTGGACCACGACGCCCGGATTGCGACCATTGCGATTGGTTATGCAGACGGCTTCGACCGCCGACTCGGCAATGGTGTCGGGCAGGTTTGGATTAACGGAACGCTCTGCCCAACGGTCGGGAACGTTTGCATGGACATGACCATGATTGATGTCACCGCAGCCCAGGCTTCCGAAGGCGATGACGTGATTATTTTCGGTAACGAAATCCCCATCAGCGAACTGGCCCGCACCATCGGCACCATCCCCTACGAAATCCTGACCGGCGTCAGCGAACGCGTCAAGCGGGTGTTTTATAAGGAAGGGAATTAAAGAAAAAGAGGGAGAAGAGGGAGGAAGGGGACAAAAGGGAGAAAATGGTTTATTACCTTTCCTCCCTTCCTCCCCTTTTCTCCTTTCTCTATTCCAGGAACGGCATCACGATTTTCAGTACGTCCTCTTTCGAGAGCGGCTCATCCCAGGCTTCGGTTGAAGCTGAGTACGGTACGCCCGGGATCAGCGACGAAACTTCCAGGTGCGTTACCGCTTCTTCACCCGCGTACACCGCCGGAGGAGCGCCACCGCTTTCGTTGCCGGTGATCCAGCCCTTCAGGCCGCGTAGTTCACGAACGCGGGCCGCGTGACGGGCTTCTACCGAGTGAATCCGCAGGGCCGTTGTCAGGATAGGGTCATCCATGATCAGACGGGGAGCCTGGCCTTTGTAGGCCCGAACGCCCGTATCTTCAAACGCCTGCGCCAGCAGCGCGAACGTTTTGAAGTTCCGGAATACATCAGGGAACGCACCTTTGGCCGTGAAATCAAAACGCGGCTTGGACACAGCCCGCCCACCGAGCACTGACTTCAGCAGATTTACGTGTGCGTTTTCGTGCTTTTGCAACTGACCAAATACGTTGCGATCCAGGTTAATGATCAGCCCCGGCGTATCCATGCCGACGTTGTAGAATTCGGCTTCAAGGTATTCCAGTGTCAGGGCAAAATTCAGTACGTCAACCACGACATCGCTCTGGGCATAAGCCTTGTTCAGGGCAGACGCCAGCAACGTAGGAGCGGCCACCGACGCGGCTTTTTTCGCGAACATGCTGAACATGTTACGACGCGATACATGCTTCAGCCGGTCGTACACTTCACTGTCAACCTGCTCAATTTCGTTGAGGATATTCTGTAAGTTCATCGTGTTGTGTCCGGTTAGGCCATCGGCAGACGCGAGGCTGAGATGATTTCTTTAATAAACTGCTGCGCAACGGGTAATACCTCGCCGGGCATTTTAGCCGGATCAAGACCAGTAGCGGGGTCCACTACGTCATCGCCGGCAAAGTAGGTGCTACCCGGAGCGATCAGCTCGCGAATTACCGACGCGTGACGCGCTTCAACCGAAACGATTTTACCAGCCGTTGCCAGGTTGTTCGCGTCCGTCAGCAACTGACCGGCACCATTATACGCAGCCGTGGCCAGATCGGCAAAATTACGGGCGGTCGTCAGTACGCTGTCGCGGTTGCGGAAGTTCACGCTGCTGTAGTCCAGGGTAAGTTTAGGAATGGCAAAACTGCCCAGTACGGCTTCGAAGAAGTCAACGTGGGTGATTTCCTGATCCCGCAGGTCTTTGAACACCTGGAACTCTTTGGTCGACATACCGTCGTAGCGCGTATCCAGTACGAGTTCCAGAAAGCGCAGTTCAGCCTGTTCCAGAGCATACGCGTAGTTCAGAACGCCAATGTCGCCGGAACCCAGTTCCACGACATCGCCGGCACGACCGCCCCGCATCGACGTTTCGCCGGGGCCAGTAATTGGGTTAAGGTTCTCCTGGGCACAGGAGCTTAGGAGTACTCCGCCAGCAGCCGTTACACCAACGTACCGCATAAACCAACGGCGACCGATGTTCACCGGGACCACAGGCAGTACCGACACCCGCTGCTTGGGTGAAGCCGGATCTTTGTGTAGTTGTTCCATATAGAAAGTAGAAAGTTGAGTAATACCTCGCCGTTCGGCGACGAAGTCACTACAACTACTCCTATAGACTCAAAAGGTTTTATAGATTTTGTCTTTTAACAATAACTTCTTGTATGTATTGAGTTAATGGTCTTTCAGGATTCATTTTTTCATACAAGCCCCCATGTTTGGACCGGAACCAGACCCGTTTAGTTTGGTTTACGGGCCTTTACGGCTTCGACGTTGTTCTTGCGGTTGTCAACTTCAATCAGGGCTTTTTCCTGTTCACCTTTGTTGGTTTCAACATCTTTTTCGAGTTGAACCAGTTCTTTTTCGTTTTCCTCAATCCGTTTGAGGAGTCGTTCTTTTTCTTTTTTGTTCTGATCAATCTCCCGCAGCAATCGTTCCCCATTTTTTACCAGCCGCTGGTGGTTACGCTGGGCCTCATCGAATCCCTGCTCGGCCTGCCGTACTTCCTGCGTAAACTGTGATCGGCTGGCAAAATCCTTCAACAATTGCTCAGCGTCCCGATACGCCCGGTCGCCGGGCCTGACGTACGTGCGGCTACCCAGATCAAAGGATACAAAGAGTGTCGCTGAGGTCCGACCGGCTTTTACCGTACTGACCAGGTTGATGGGTTCCGGCGAGATGGACGAAATATCGGCGTTTGGCACCCGGTATACTCCCCGCGAGGCCAGCAGGCGGCCGTAGGTTTTTAACTGTTCTTCCCAGTCTTTTTCGATCTGTCGGCCGTCTCCTGAAATGGTCAGAAATAAGCCCGGCAGTTTATCCCGGTCAACGGTACTTTCACCCGCGTAGATTGTCTGAGCGCTTACCAGCCGATTACCCAACAGGGTCAGCAGGAGAAGCAGGTACATCACTTGGTTTTTCATCATGTCATTCGTTACGTGTGTATGTCTGGTTTTCGCTGAACAGACTACGGGCTGTCCACTGCTTTTCGGGTAATCAACAGCCGTTTTTCGCCGTTCTGGAGCGTTGTCGCGAAGATATATACGCTCCCTCCTTCCCGCAACCCGAGTTGTTTCCGCAACGCATCGACCGGCTGCGGAAAGTTCCGCACCGTCAGGTTGGCCTGCAAATCGGGTAATAGGGCTCGTAGTGCCTTCCGATCCGGTTTGCAACTGGCGACGAGTTCAAATACACGCCCTGGAAAGTCGTTTTCGGGTTCCTGGCTTGTGTACAGGTGACTGTGAGGAGCCAGTTTCTTAAGCCTAAATCGGTGGGCAATGAGTCGAAATGCGCCCGCCTTCAATATGGCTGCATTCGGCTCGTAAATATACTGTTCGGGATCACCCAGTATTACAGCAGCCCTGCGTTCTTCTCCAATCGTAAAGGCTAGCTTAACTTCTTTATTTATAGTAAGGTTAACAGCGTTAACTTCTACTTCTTCTAAAGGTATAACCGTCTGACCAATCACAAATAACACCTCTTTTACTTCACCCTGCAGGGCCACGATATGCACCACCTCCACCTGGCCAATCTGACGGATAGTGGCTTCCAGATCAAGCAGGGGCGATGTTTTGAGAAACAGTCGCCCGCATTTTGCCAGCAAGCCGGCAAGCACACCTGGTGCCAGCACGTTTGGAAGACAATCCTCCAGCCGAACCACCCGGCCGCCCCGATCGTCCCGGCGGGCCGGATCCAGATAAATCCAGTCGGCCCGACCGTTGAACGCGTTTAGAAAATTCAGCCCATCCTCATTGTATACCTGAACGTTTGTCAGGCCAAGCTTAGGCAGATTGTAGACCGCCAGGGCCGCCAGTTCTGCCCGCTGCTCTACGTACAGGACTTGCTTCACGCGCCGGGCAAAGGCCCAGGTATCAACGCCCATGCCTCCGGTCAGATCAAGCAGGCTGTCCCCTCCTACCAGCGAAGCTTTGTACAGGGCCGTCCGCTCCGACGATGCCTGCTCAACCGACACCGATGGCGGAAAAATCAGCGTGTCGTTACCAAACCAGGTGGGCAGTTTGTCGCGGGCTTTCTGTCGGGCCGCAATCTGTGCTACCAGGTTTCGAATATCCCCCGTGCGGGGTGGCCGGAGCATCAACTGCCTGACATCCGCCGTCATATGTTGCCGGATAAACTGCTGATCTTCCGGACTTAATTCATTAATTTCAGGAACCAATTAGAAAATGGTTAAAAAATTTTAATCGTTCTTTAATTTTGTGCAACGTTCGTATACCATTTGATGTTCATTTGGTCAACCCTTAGCCATAACCCATGCAATCCGATAACCCATTTCGCACCTTACAAAACTACCGTGCGGCTTTTTTACGACAGGATTTTCCGGCTGGAATATCTGTTTTTCTCGTTGCCCTCCCCCTTTGTTTGGGCATTGCCCTGGCGTCGGGGGCTCCGTTGTTTTCCGGCCTGGTTGCCGGTATGATCGGCGGGATCATTGTCGGCCTGCTGTCGGGTTCAGAGGTTAGTGTTAGTGGACCGGCCGCCGGCTTAGCCGTCATCGTGGCCGACGCCATCGCAAAGATAGGTTCTTACGAAGCGTTTCTGGCGGCCGTTGTGATAGCTGGACTAATTCAACTGCTGCTGGGTTTACTTAAAGCGGGCCGGTTCAGCAGCTTTTTCCCGGACAGTGTCATTAAAGGCATGCTGGTTGCCATCGGGCTTGTTATCATTCTGAAGCAGATTCCGCACGCCCTGGGTCGGGATAATGACTACGAGGGTGAATTTGAGTTTGCCCAGCTTGCCGACGGTGAAAATACCATCTCCGAAATTTACCGGGCCATCGAAACGGCCAGTCCCGGGGCGGTATTGATCAGTGCCCTTTCGCTGGCCTTCCTGATCATTTGGGAACGAACGGCAGGGCGCAGTAACCGGACTTTTTTCCGCAATTTCCCGGGGGCACTCATCGTCGTCTTCATTGGCATAGGGCTTAATGAGTTCTTCCGGACTGCCATGCCCACCTGGTATCTGGGCGACACGGCACATCAGCACATGGTACAGGTGCCCATCATTGCAGCCGGCAAAAGCCCGTTTTCGATATTTGATTTCCCGGATTTCAGCGTGCTGGCTAACCCACAGGTATACTTCATCGGCATCACCATCGCGATTGTGGCCAGCCTGGAAACCCTGTTGAACCTCGAAGCCTCGGACCGGCTCGATCCGCACCGGCGGGTATCGTCGCCCGACAAGGAGCTGATTGCACAAGGGATTGGCAATACGCTCTCGGGGATGATTGGCGGTCTGCCCGTAACGTCGGTGGTGGTTCGTACAACCGCTAACATTTACAGCGGCAGCCGAAGCCGGATGTCATCTGTGCTTCACGGCATTTTCCTGCTGGTGGCCGTATTTCTCGGCGGTCCACTGCTCAACCTGATTCCACTCTCGTGTCTGGCGGCTGTTCTGATCATGGTCGGGTACAAACTGGCCAAGCCGAAGATTTTCAAATCCATCTACAAAGATGGCCGGACGCAGTTCATTCCGTTCATCATTACGGTGCTCGGCATCATTTTTACAGACTTGCTCATTGGTATTGCAATCGGCTCGGTAGTGGGTATTCTCTTTGTGTTGTACACGAATTTCCAGTCAACCTTCAGTGTCACCCGGGTAGAGAACAAAGTGCTGATTCTGTTCGAGAAAGATTTATTCTTCCTCAGCAAACCCCAGCTTAAAGACGCTCTGCGGTCACTACGGCCGGGGGATGAAGTGATTATTGATGGAAGCCGGGCTCAGTTTATTGACCATGATATCTACCACATCCTGCTGGATTTCAAGGATACGGCTCAGTCGCAGGGGATTCGTTACGAACTGCGCAATGTCGAACTGAACGTACAGCCCAAAAAGGCCCCTAAACTGGTTCCGGCAATGGAATAATGAATAATATTATTTCAGAATAGCTTTTGGGCGTGTCCTTACCCCAACCCCCTGAAGCGGTCGGCCGTTGACAGGGGTAAGAGTAAAGCGCACCACCAAAATGAACCAGTACTAAAAAGCCTCTGGATGTTGCGTCCAGAGGCTTTTTAGTACTGGTTAGACTTCGTATTAGTGGAAGCCGTGCTGCTCCAGGTACCGAACATCCTCGGCATCGCGGGCCTGTACGCCAATCACGATACCTCCCTGTCTTATTCCGGATTCGTAGGTTTTGGCCCGGTCTTCGGGAATACCTGAACCGACCAGCGCGCCGATCAGGCCACCCGTAAGACCACCGGCTCCTGCACCGGCCAGACCAGCCGCCAGCGGACCGGCCACGACCAGCCCCAGGCCGGGCAACAGCAGATTGGTACCAATGGCCGCGATGGCCGCAGCTACGGCTCCGACCGTACCGCCGATGGCGGACCCGACACCCGCTTTCTCCATTGTTTTGTTACCCAGATCGGTATCGTGGTCGCTGTCGTGCCGGGCAGCAAAATGCCGGTCACGCGTTTCGTTGGACATCATTACGTTAATATCCTTGTCGGCAAATCCCCGATCTTTCAGTTTTTCGTACGCACGGTCCGCGCTGTCGCGGTCGGAAAACATTGCCGTCATCACCCGGTCGGTTCGATCAGTCAGTGTCGAGCCAGACATGGTTTGGTTGGTGTAATCAGCCATGGTTTTGTTTGGTTATGGTTGAGAAAAGTAAGTTAGCTACGCGAATGCAGCTATAAATTCAACCCTACTCACCGGCTGGTGTTTAGCAGAACTGATGGAGCGGTATCAATACATTATCATTGTTGATAGATTAAGTAGTCTATTTCTCTCAGCGCTCCCATCCTGATTGTACCGTAGCAGCACCGCACGATGCCTGGCTTCCGGCAAACGCTTCCGTAGGTCATCAGAAGCGTAACGGCTTGTTCGCAAGGTCTTGTATGAACGGAGCGCCCGGTTTACTCATGAAGTACGTCTCGAACGACGAGCGTTCTTTGAGCATGTACTGACGAGCCGTGCGTGAGCCGCCATACATCTTCCCCAGAAAGTCGAATGTGTTCGTATATCCGTGCAGAAACGGTTGTTCGATGGAGTTGGCGGACGCCGACAAGGGAAACTGTTCAGTATAAAACTTGATAACAGCCGGGCATTCAGACTAAAGAGCAGCCCAAAGAGCGCGTACCGATACCTGGAAAATCCTTCACTCATGGCCCCAGGGCCAACGCACATTGGCCGCCTACCCAGGTTAACAGGAATAAAAACGTGGGAACAACCAGGTAGGCGCAGCCAGGTAACGATCAGTAAAGACGACCTCATTATGAACGGATATTCGGGCCGCAAAAATAGCGCAACAACCCCACTAGTCGGTGCGATGGGTCGTGGGTAATGGAGTCTTTTCGCTACGGATCAGATCAGGGCCAACCGCTTCAATGTCGGGGGCTCCTTTCGGGTAATACCGGAACGAGGTGTTGCGGATCAGCGCCGGATACGGCTTGAACGTCACCCAGCGCAACGGCCATTTACGAACCCACAGCCCCATCTGTACTAACCCCGATACCCAGCCGGGCGGCCGTTGGTAACCAAAGGCCTGCCGTAGTTTATCACTGAGCAGGGCCGCAAACACTGGTGGTACCAGCGGGTGCAATGGAGACGGAAACCAGCGCTGTACAATGGCCACTGTAGCGTCGGCCACCCGCCGATTGCTGGGGGCGTAGCGCACGTAGCGGTCCTCGTACGTTTTCATGAACGACCGCATATCAGGCAGGCTGCTGGGCAAATCCTGGAGGTGCATACGCTGGCCAACTTCGCGAAAGAAATAAAAGAGCGCCTGTTCCTCGCTCTCGGTGAGCCGACGCCAGCCGTACTGATTAATCCACTCGATCGGGTAAAACACAAACGTACCCAGCACAAACAGGTACTCAGCGTTATCAATGCGGTAGTGGCCATGGATACGGTTCATGTGCGTGATGGCCCGCTGCCCAGATTCACTGTCGTAGCCGGATTCCATAAATTCTGCAATCAGCCGGCTGGTATCGTCGTAGCGTTTCTGTCCGTTCCGCTCAAACTCACCGGTTTTCACCAGCAGCCCCGATACCCGCGGACTGGCGTAGGTATGAAACAAAGCCAGCTCAAGGGCCCGGGTCATATCAAACGGAAATTCGTAGGCGGTCAACAGATGTACCATCCGCTGGTGATCCCGAACCGGATCGAGCGTCTGCAATTCCCGCCGAACCGCTGGATCGCGAAACAAACCGAGCCGCTTATGATAAACCTTCATGATTCAATTCGTCAGTTTTTAAAAAGAGGAGATAATTGAAATTCATGCCTACAACTGTCGGACTTTGAGGTTGCGGTACCAGACCGTACTACCCCAATCCTGTAAGCCAATGTGCCCCGTCAGGGTTCCCGAACCGATCGGGGCGGCTTTTAACGGGCTTTTCGCCACGCGCTGCTTCCAGTCGGCCGAGGTCAGGTCGTGTTCCTGCACCAGAAACCCGTTGATGTACACGTTGAACTGCTTTCCTTTCCGGATTACGTGAACCTGGTTCCACTGCCCAACCGGTGCTGACTCGCGGAGCCGGGCGTTAGCGATGCCAAAGAAATCCCCGGCACGGTGCATGTTCTCAGCCGCTCCTTCATAGATGGCATCATCGAGAATCTGGAGTTCTAAACCGGAATCGTGCATGTTTTTAAACGTCGGCGATTCCGCGACGAAAAAGAAAATCCCGCTGTTGGCCAGGCGGCTGACTTTCCAATCGGCCTTGAACTCAAAATCGCCCGAAAACGAAGCGTTGGTAATGATATCCCCACCGTCTTTGGCCTTATTGCCCAATCGGACCGGTACGTCGAGCTTGATAGCGCCCTCCTCAACGCGCCAGGCCTTACCAACGCCTTTGCCGAGGTACGTATGCCACCCGCTCAGGTCTTTACCATTGAAGAGCAGTTTCCAACCCTGTTGACGCTCCTGCGCCGACAGCGTATTGACGGGCTGCGCCTGGGCAACGAATAGACTACCGATAATGGCGTAGAAGAGAAACAAGCGAAACAGAACAAGCATACGGTTCAGGGTTATAGGTTCAGAATAAAGCGGTTCGGGCCAATGGCCTACTCAGTAGTTTCGGCCTGGTTAACTGGTTTGCAGATAACGGACCAGATCAGATATGGTCTGTATTCCCAGCGCCCGGGCCTGTTCCCGGCGCATCATCAGGCAATAGCTGTTACCAAAGCCCAGGGGTTTCAGCCAGGTCAGGTCGAACTGCTTAGCAAACCCCGTTTTTACGAAGGCATACACAGAATCCGACTGCATCGGAAGCTGCCGCAACGCAGCGGCCGGTGGCTGAAGGATGACCAGCAATCCGGTTCCGGTATACTCCGGGTAGAAGTCCAGCGCCCCCGTACGGAGGGCATCGAAGCAGATTTGCGTCCCGCCAAGTCCCGTACGGGTAGCAACCCGAAGGCCGGTCTGCCCTTCAATGAGCTGCCGGTACATCTCGGCCAGGATGTACTGCTCGGTAAAGACCTTCGAACCCAGCACAATCGTCGCAGAACGGTCGCCAGGTTTGGGGGTTTTCCATAAGCCATTCTGTTTCAGAAAATCCCGCGCTATAGACTCCGGCGATTCGTGGCGGTAATCGGCCCGGTAGTTGAGCGTTGTCATGACCGAATCCGGTAGGCGTCCTGCCAGTTGATTCAGTACGGCTTCCAGTTCCGGGTGGCGCCTGAGGGTGGCCTGGCGTACCACCGGAGCTGCATCGTAGGGCGGAAACGCATGCCGATCGTCGTCGAGCACAACCAGGTCATAGGCTTTAATCCGGCCATCCGTCGAATAGCCGCTGATGATATCGACCTGTTTGCGGTGAATGGCCTCATACATTAGGTTCTGGTCGATCAGGCGGGGTGCTATCTGAAGTCCGTACGTTTGCTGGAGGCCCGGATACCCATCGGCTCGCCCGTAGAACTCATGTGCAAAGCCGGCTACCAGTTTGTCGGATCGGGACGGCAGCAGGTAAAACCCGGATAACAGCGGCAGCAACCCCACAAACACCAGCGCCCCCACACGCAGCCGTCGGGCAGGAAGCCGCTGCAAGCGGGCCAGGCCCAGATCAAACCCTACCGCCAGCAGAGCCGCCGGAATAGCCCCGGCCAGAATCATGTTGACGTTGCTGAGGGCAATCCCCCCGAAAATGAACTCCCCCAGCCCCCCGGCCGCTACGTAGGCCGCCAGCGTCGCCACTCCCACATTAATGACGGTCGCCGTCCGGATGCCCGCAAACAGCACCGGCAGTGCCAGCGGTAGTTCAACGCTGAACAAAATCTGCCGATCGGTCATGCCGATGCCCCGGGCGGCATCCCGCACCGCCGGACTTACTTCCTGGATACCAACGTAGGTATTGCGAATGATGGGCAACAGGGCGTACAGAAACAGAGCTACCAGCGCGGGTCCTACGCCAATGCCGAGCAACGGGATCAGAAAACCCAGCAGGGCCACGCTTGGTACGGTTTGCAGCACCCCGGCTACCCCCAGTACACCCGATGCCAGCCGGGGACGGCCCGCAATCAGAATTCCAAGAGGAACGCCGATCAGTAACGCCAGCAGCAGCGAGATAAAGGTCAGGCTGATGTGCGTGATCGTCTGATCAAGTAGTTTGTCGGACTGCTCGCGTACGAACGTAAAAAAATCGATCATGCTACCTGTGCTGTTCTCGGTTTACTGGTTTCAGTTTACAGGAGTCGGTGCGGTTTTTCGTCGAGGAATTCGCGCACGAAATCGTTGGCGGGCCGCTGCAGCAATTCGTCAGGCCGCCCCATCTGTACAATACGTCCCTGGTCCATGAGAACGATCCGGTCGGCCAGTTCGAGGGCTTCGCTGACATCGTGCGTTACCAGCACGACGGTGGTTTCGCGCAGTTCGTTCAGCCCGAACAGTTCCCGCCGGACGTGTCGGCGCGTGAACGGGTCAAGCGCCCCGAATGGCTCATCCATCAATACCACGGGCGGACGGGCCGCCAGGGCGCGGGCCAGTCCTACCCGCTGCCGCTGCCCTCCGCTCAGTTCGGCCGGGTACCGATTCAGCACGTCCGGGGGCAACCTCAGCCGGTCGGTCAGTTCCCGTGTCCGTTCGCGGATGTCGGCCGCATCCCAGCCGAGCAGTTTAGGCACCGTCGCTACGTTTTCGGCTACGGTATAATGCGGAAACAGCCCCGCATCCTGAATGACGTACCCGATGCTCCGGCGCAAGGTGGGACCGTCCTGTTGCCGGACATCGACCCCATTTACGACGATTGACCCGCTGGAGGGGTCAATCATCCGGTTAATCATCCGTACGGTCGTCGTTTTTCCGCTGCCGCTGGTACCGAGCAGGACCATCGTTTCGCCCTTCGCTACTGTAAACGATACGTCGTTTACAACCAGTTGATCGCCATATTGCCTGGTTACGTTCCGAACCTCAATCATCGCTAGGGCTCCACGCGTACGCCTTTCCAGAAGGCAACACGATCTTTGATTTCGCTGGCGGCCGGTTTGGGGTCCGGATAATACCAGGCTGCGTCCGGGTTCGTCTTTCCGTCGACGGTAAGCGTAAAATACGACGCTAACCCTTTCCAGGGACAGGTGGTATGCGTGTTACTGTCCGTCAGGTATTCGGGACTGACGGCATCCCGGGGAAAATAATGGTTTCCTTCCACGACGACCGTATCGTCGCTTTCGGCAATAGTCGTGCCGTTCCAGATCGCTTTCATGGCTTTGCTACGTGTTTTACGGTAAAACCTGAACCTCAACCAAAGAGTTATCGTACACCCGGTGCGTGGCCTTCTGAAAATCGGCCGCGTCGGCCTTGTAAATGTTATCGACGTATTTCTGGGGGTTACGATCGATGAGCGGGAACCACGTACTCTGCACCTGAATCATTACCCGGTGGCCTTTTTTGAACGTATGCAGTACGTCCTGAAGCCGGAAATTCACATCGGTTACCTGCCCCGGCGTGAACGGCTCCGGTTTTTCGAAACTGTTCCGGAACCGGCCGCGCATCACCTCCGACCGCACCATCTGCTGGTAGTTACCGAGGGTGATGTTTTTATTGGGCAGATACGGGTGATTGGGTTCATTAGGCGGGTACACGTCGATGAGCTTCACAACCCAGTCGGCATCGGTACCGGTGGTACTGACTTTGAGTTTCGCCATGATTTCCCCGCCCAGCGTCAGGTCTTCGGTCAGGGGCTCGGTCTGGAACGTCAGGACATCCGGCCGGCGACCGGCAAACCGCTGATCCTCCGACATATAATTGAAGGGCGTAAACCCGAGCGTAGTCGTAATATCCTCCGTGTAGGGCACGGGCTTCATCGGGTCGCTAATAAACTCTGAAAAGGCGGAGCTACTGGGGCTTTGGTTGGGGGTACGGTCAGACGTACCGTCAGACCGCAATAACTGACCATTCCCGGCTAACTGAAAGGCCACCGTCTGGGCGTTCGCAGTTGGCCATTTGTCGAAGGTTTTCCATTCTTTGCGGCCGGTATCAAACAGATACGCTTCGGGCAGACCCGTTTTTCCGTCGCCGGGCCCTTTCAGGAAATGGTTGAAGAATTTGGCTTCGATGTTCCGCTGGTAGAACGTAGCGATGCTGTCGCCGAAATAGATGTTGCTGTGCAGTGTATGTCCCGTTTCCCGCGACCAGCGTCCATGCCCGAATGGTCCCATCACGAGCGTGTTGTATATGCCGGCGTTGTTCTTTTCCAGCGTCTTATACACATTGAGCGGCCCGTAGAGATCCTCCGCATCAAACCAGCCGCCCACGGTCATCACGGCGTGTTTTACATTCTTCAGATGCGGTAAAATGCTGCGCTTCTGCCAGAACTCGTCGTAGTTTGGATGGTTAATGGTTTCCTGCCAGAAGAAGTTATCGCTGTAGTACTTATTGGCATTTTTCAGGGGCCCGAGGTCGTACTGCCATTGAAAGCCGTCTTTCGAGCCGGTATTGATCATCTCGGACATAAACCAGGCCGTTGTCGTTGGCTTGGGATGCTGAACGCCAAACACCGGATAAGTGAACAGATACGCCTGAATGAAGGCCCCGTTGTGGTGAAAATCATCGAAGAAAAAGTCGGACACCGGAGCCTGGGGCGAGGATGCTTTCAGGGCCGGGTGGGCATCGGGCAGGGCCGCAGCCGTGTAGAAACCAGGGTAACTAATCCCCCACTGCCCTACCCGGCCATTGTGAAATTTAACGTTTTTCAGGAGCCACTCAATGGTATCGTACGTATCCGAACTTTCGTCCGGCGAACCGGCCGAGGTGGAACCGGCCGCCGTTGCTCCAGCGACCGCCTTGCCTTTCTTCCGGCTGGCCGTAGCGGACGGATCGGGCAGGTTGGGCGTCATGTTCGTCCAGGTGCCTTCCGACATATACCGACCGCGAACGTCCTGATAAACAAAGATGTATTTATCCTGCTCAAGCGTTGGCGACGGACCCAGGCGGTTGGCATACTGATCAGCCCCGTAGGGGGCAATGCTGTAGCAGGTCCGCTGCATCAGAAACGGATATTTATTCGTTTCTGATGCATCCTTCGGCACGTACACAATCGTGAACAGCTTCGTGCCGTCCCGCATTGGAATCTGGTGCTCGTATTTCTGATAATTGTCTTTGACGAAGGTATTTACTACCGGATTGGGCTGAGCCAACGCCGTCAGGCTAAGCAGCCCGACCAGTGCCGTAAGTAATCGGAAGCGCATAACAAACAGGTTATTTTTTGCAAGGTACAATCCATCACCGTTTTTTGCTACGTTCCCCCGTCAACTCATGGTTCTATTTGCAGTAGGACTCCAGCCGGACTTTGAACACCCACTGGGCTTTATCGAGCAGGTACTCATTCTGACGATACGGCCAGCTTGCGCCCCCGTCCGTACTCGCCCGCAGGTCGTACTTGCGTCCCTGTTTCAGCTTATAGGACGTTACATTCCGCTGGGTTCGGGTCAGCGTGACCAGTTCGCGCCAGTTGTTTTTGCCGGCTTCGCTGTACTGCGTCCGCAGTATGGCGGGTAGTGCAGCTTCGTCGAGCGTCATGCCTTTAGGACACGAAAACTGAAATTCCAGCTTCATAGGCGGTGGTACGGGCAGCGTCCCGAGATTCAGGCTAACCGGCGTCACATCGCAGGAAGTACCCACCGCCGACTCAGCGATCAACCCACCTTTCGTGCCTTTTCCCCAGGCATCGGTTTCATCGAACACGCGCAGTTTCAACCGCCGGTTCCGGGGCTGTGCGGTGATGCGGATCTGGGCACCGTCGTTGGCGCTGGCATAAAACGAACCGGCCAGCTGGCCCGTTACGGCATCGACGATTTCACAACGGTAGTTCACATCCACGTTTTTTAATTTACTGCTCACGCTGAAGACGGGTCCAACTTCACAAATACTGTCGGCCCAGCCCACAACGAAGGTTCCGGCGGTCAATACGTCGGCCTGGTATTCCAGTCTCCCCGTTTGCTGATTCAACACGACGACACCCGGCTTTTCCTGCCGCCAGACGCTTGTCAGGGCATCAAAACTGAACAGCGGAATTACGTCCCCGGCCCGAATCGTTCGGTCGGCCTGCGGATGGCGCATGGCAGGATTCAGTTCCATCGTCAAGCGCACTGGCTGCGAGAAGCTGCGCGCCAGTTGGTATTGTTCGTTATACGCTTCAATGGTGACAGAACCACCCATCGACGAAACGCGCATCAGACCCAGCGACTGCGAACCGGCGATCAAGGGCATGACGTTGTTCATCAATCCCCCGCCCGGCACCTGCGCGGTGGCATTGCCGCTTCGGGTATCTGTATGGACCAGACTGATTGCCAGTTCTCCGCTCACCGCCTGCCCGTCGCGGTCGGTTAGTTTGGTACCCATCGGCAACGTAAGGCTGGCGTTATCAACTTTTCCCGACTGGAGGGGCGTGTCCAGGGTAAGTGTTGTCGTCAAGGCGCCATCCGTTCCGGCCCGACCAGCGGTGAGTTCCGCCGAGAGCGTAGCCGGTGGCAGAGGGATGTTGATAAACCGAACCGTACGCACCTGACGATTCAGACTGGTCATCACGACCGGCTGCACCACCGGCAGGTATCCCTCCGATTCAAGAACGACCGTAAACCGCAGGGGTTGCTGCGCCGAGGGCGACGACTGGGGTGAAGCCGCCAGCAATAAAATGCCGTCCGCATTAACCTTATAACGATTGGTATTCAGCGTAGTAACGATACGTGACGCATCCGGTCCGGCCAGCTTCACATTGATTTGCTTCGGCAGTGGTTTGCCCGCCGGATCGATCAACCGTAGCTCAAGCACTCCCTGCGTTATCGGGTCTTTGAACCCCAACTGAATCCCGTCAATGGGGTTTTTACAGGCATCCGTTAGGAAAGGGAGCAGACACAATAAATACCTTTTTAAAGTTTTCATAAACTTAATAACAACATTAAGGTTATTACTAAGTATAAATGTAAACAAAAAAGCCCATTCATTGGGCTTTTTTGTTGTTTATTTCTTCAATGTAAATATAGGTGGTGTAAGCAACGTAGTAGGATCAGTGCTTCCTACGCAACGGATTACTTTTACATCTGCGTTTTAGCGTACCAGTCGCGGAAACTTTCCTTCGGCGGTTCGGGCAGTTCACGGGCAATGGCCCAGGGGTTCAGTTTACCGTTGTGGCTCAGTGCGTAAGGCGTCATGGCCAGCATCTTGCGGGCCACCCGACCCAGGCGGGCATACACCTTCGGGCGGGCCAGTACGGCAGCCAGCCCTTTCATGCCCAGCCGTTTGCCCGCGGGCATGGCGTTGGCCTGCCCGATTAGTTGCCGCCATTTATAGAGCTGAACGTGAATATCAATCTTCACCGGGCAGACGTCCGAACACGAGCCACAGAGCGTCGACGCAAACGGCAGCGAACTGTGCTTTTTAAGGTCAATGTTGGGCGACAGAATGGCCCCAATCGGGCCGGGCACGGTAAAGTCGTAGCTGTGTCCTCCGCTACGGCGGTACACCGGGCAGGTGTTCATGCAGGCACCGCACCGGATGCACTTGAGCGAATTCCGGAAATCCGGGCGACCAAGCTGGGTAGTACGTCCATTGTCGACCAGGACAATGTGGAGTTCCTGACCGGGTCTTGCCTTATGAAAATGACTGGTGTAGGTGGTCGATAGCTGACCGGTAGCCGAACGGGCCAGCAGCCGCGTAAAGACGCCCAGATGTTCGAGTTTAGGAATGATTTTCTCGATACCCATGCAGGCGATGTGTACCGGGGCCAGCGTTACGCCCAGATCAGCATTTCCCTCGTTCGTGCAGACCACAAAGCCACCCGTTTCGGCAATGGCGAAATTTACCCCCGAAATGGCAACGTCGGCCGCGACGAATTTCTCCCGCAGGTGTTGCCGGGCCGTTTCCGTCAGGCGCTGCGGATCGCTTTCGCCCTCGGGTGTGCCAAGGTGCTCGTGAAAAATTCGTCCGACATCCTCCTTCTTGAGGTGAATGGCGGGCATGACGATATGGCTCGGCGGTTCGTTCGTGAACTGAATAATCCGCTCGCCCAGGTCCGTATCCACCACCTCAATGCCGTGCTGTTCGAGAAACGGATTCAGGTGGCATTCCTCCGTGAGCATGGATTTACTTTTCACGATCCGCTGCGCCTGATGCTGCCGGATGATCCGCAGCACGATCTCGTTGTGTTCCTGAGCATCGGCGGCCCAGTGTACCTGGACGCCATTTGCCTGCGCGTTTCGCTCAAATTCCTCCAGATAGGCATCCAGACGACTCAGTGCGTGTTCCTTGATCTGCGACGCCAGCTCACGTAGTTGCTCCCATTCGGGCAACTGATACGTCATGCGATCGCGTTTCTGGCGGATGAACCACAGCGACTGATCATGCCAAGTGGTGCGGTCAACATCGGCCGTAAATCGTTCGGCAGCTTCGGGGTGAGTCATAGGTTATAGCTCTCGGGCTTTGATACGAACGGGCTTTCCGTTGCGGGCAATGACCAGTTCTTCATCATTTCGTTTGGCCTGTTCAATGACCTTCTGCACAGCCCGGCGCATACCGGCCACTAATTGTTCACTTCCTGGAGATAGTCGCTCAGCTTCCATATTGTTTCAGAGAAGTCCAAACCAGTTCGTCAAAAACGCGCTCATCGCCTTTCCAACATTCAGCAACTAAGCTGAGTTCGGGGGTCGAATTGTTGACGACAACGGTCTGATCACATAGAGGTAAATATAACGAATTCAGGTTAATCAGACTTCGGTGATACCGTCGCTCAATGACATCAGACGGTATGTTATGTCCCCCCTTTACCTGGTAGCAACGTATAGGCTGCGGTCGTCTTCCCAGCGCCGTTTGGACCAGCTATGATATACCGATTCGGCACACTTAATCTGTTTCGTCCAGTTGAAAGACAGCTTCCACCGGCTGCTCAAACACGCGCGCAATTTTCAGGGCCAGGATCGTCGACGGAACGTAGCGTCCTGTCTCAATCGAATTCACGGTTTGTCGGCTCACCCCGATTCTCTCAGCCAGTTCCCCCTGCGATATGTTGTGCTCAGCCCGCCAAACCTTGATGCGGTTCTTCATAACGCCAGCACCCGACTGTTTTTCAGCATCAGCAACCGAAACCGAATCACAAATACCAGCAATACGGTAAACATGTTGTAGAGCATTACGTCTAGAAACCTCGTTCCGTGTACCAATAAAATGGCAACGGCCAGAATGATGTAATTGACGTACACACTCCACTGCAGGCATTCCAGCCGTAACTGACTCACCATCTCGTCTTCAATGGCTTCCCGCGAAAAGCCGATCATCAACAACCCGGCGATCACACCCAGCGCAGCCAGTTCGTCGGTTAGGTTTATAACATCCGGTTCAAAAAAAGCGGACATCCCACTTTTACCCTGAGTCGTACTACGTAGATCGATCGTCAGAAAATCAAAGTAAAACTCCTTGTAAAGCGCAGCTAAGCCCAGAATTATACAAGGAATTAAAATGAACCAGCCAATCAGGCGGTACCGATGCGGAAATAACCACTGCGTTTTCATACGATATGTAAAGTTTATTTGACACACAAGTATCAAATTTATTTTACCATTTGTCAAGCAAACTTTACAAATTATTTTTCTGCATTTAGAATTTCCGCTACGTGCATAACCCTGACTGGCAGTTTTCTTCGCCGGACAATGCCTTCCAGGTGCATCAGACACGACATATCGCCACCGGTGATGACCTGCGCGCCATGATCGACGTGGTCCTGCACGCGATCCTGCCCCATCCGGGCCGATACGGCCGCTTCCGTTACGCAGAACGCCCCGCCAAACCCGCAGCATTCGTCGTAGCGCCCCAGATCGACCAGTTCGAGGCCTTTCACCTGCTTCAGCAGCCGGCTGATCTGCCCGTCGCGTACCGGTGTCTGCTCCGAATCGGTAGCCAGCCGGAGGCCCCGCTGCCCATGACAACTCAGGTGCAGCCCCACGCGGTACGGGAATTCTGCCTCAATGGTAGTGACACCCAGTACGTCGGTCAGAAACTGCACCAGCTCGAAGGTCCGTTCGCGAACGTGCCGGACGGCCGGGGTTTGCTCGATGATGTTGAAGTGCTTCCGGACGTGGTACACACAACTGGCCGACGGCGCGACGATGTAGTCATAATCAGCAAATGTCCGCACGTAATTCTGATACACCGGAATCGAATCCTGTTCGCAGCCGGCGTTGGCCATTGGCTGCCCACAGCAGGTCTGCTGCATGGGAAAAGCCGTCTGAACTCCTAATTTTTCCAGTAACCTCAGCGTGGCAATGCCAACCTGCGGGTAGAACTGATCCACGTAGCAGGGAATGAATAATGCGACGTTCATACGATAGAACGGGGCTCGGCCCGTCTTACTTAAGTTGATACGTTGCCACTACGGGATAGTGGTACGACGTATTGGTTTCTTCAATGACGCGATAACTGAACAGTTTCAGGGCTCCACCCGGCTGCGTCAGTATATAATCCGTCCGACTTCCCAGGTCTGGAAACGTAATGGCATCCGAGTTCCGACCCGCATCATACCAGCGACCCAGCAGGGGCTCTACGGCCTTCTGATCGGGATGAGCGTTCAGGTCACCCGCCCAGATCACCGGCTGAATACTCGGCTCCAGCAACGCACTGATCGTAGCCGCCTGTACCCCTCGTCCCACCTCCGAGCGGTCGTCGAGCCGCGTGGTGCAGAACCGGACCGTCTTTTTGTTGGGCAGTTCTACATACGCACACAGAAGAACACGGGGTTCGGTCAGGTCCGGATTCGGCAATGGAATCAACTGCTGGGCAATAATCGGATATTTCGATAAGATAGCTACCCCGTACCCTCCTGCTTCGGCATTAGCTTCTTTGCCAAACACCGCCTTCAAACCGGTCAGGTAACTGAGCTGAGCCGCCTGGTTTTTACCTAAACTACTGGCTGTCGCGCTGTCTACTTCCTGCAAAGCCACCAGATCGGCCCCCGTACTTCGGATCAGTCGGCCAACCTGGATCAGGTTCGTTCCTCCCCGCTGGCTGAAACCGTGGTGGATGTTATACGTCATTACGGTTAGTTTCTGTCCTACAACGCCCGTAGTCGACACGAGCCAGACCAGTAAACCTATCCATCCATACTTCATGGTAAAGGGGATTGATGTCATCACCCTAATAACTACTTGTCGCCCCGGAACAGTTTGAAAAACGGGCTACAACGCAAAGATTCGCTGCATTAACAGCCATTTTTCACCGGGTTTGGCCATCGGTAAAGCCTGTTGATAGCGCCACATCAGGTCTTCCCACACCTGTACCCTGGGGTTTTCAGCATCCAGTTGCGCCTTCCGCTCAAACGAAAAGTGTTCGTCTGTTTCCATGATCATAAACAGCCGGTTACCGATGCGGTAAATTTCCATGCTGACGATGCCCGCCGACCGTATACTGGCCTCAATTTCGGGCCAGATCCGCTCGTGGTATTGTTCGTACTCGGCAATCAGCGCCGGGTCATCTTTGAGATCAAGGGCCAGTGCGTAGCGCATGGTTTGTTGGTTTGTGGTTTATGGGGTTCGTAGTTTGTGGTTTGGGCGTTGTGAGTTTGTTTGTGGTTTAATGGCTCCCAAGTATCTCTAAACTACGAACCACAAACCCCGAACAACAGCCAATCTCAAAACGCCCACCACCGCTTCTGCGGATACGTTTGTCCAACCACGATGGGTTCGCCGATTAAGGGCGTAGTAACTGTTACGTTCAACTCAGCAGCTTTTTTGAGCACTCGTTCCACCGGCTCAGTCCAGGCGTGGAGGGCCAGGGTAAACTTGCCCCAATGGACGGGCATCAATACGTTTGCCCGCAGATCGACGGCCGCCTGCACTGTTTCTTCCGGCATCATGTGAATCAAGGGCCACTGTACATCGTACTGCCCCGCTTCGAGCAAAGCCAGGTCGAAAGGGCCATAGGCATCCCCGATTTCCCGAAAATGCGGTCCGTAGCCCGAATCTCCGCCTAAAAACAGCTTATGCGACGGCGACTGCAGGACAAAGGCGGTCCAGAGGGTTTTTCCGTTGACCAGTCCCCGCCCGGAGAAGTGACGCGCCCGAACCGCCCGGAGGGACAAACCACGTCCCACCGGTCCGCCCTCGCCCCAGTCGTATTCGTGGATGGCCGACTCCGCAACTCCCCAGCGAGCCAGGTGCGCTCCAACGCCTAATGCCGTATGAAACTGCTTTGCTTTAGGGATCAGCTTTAGTATAGTATCGTAGTCCAGGTGATCGTAGTGGTCGTGGGTGATGACAACCACATCAATGGGCGGCAGGTCATCGACCGAATAGACGTTCGTTCCCGGGTAGCTTTTCGTCCCCAGCACAGCAATCGGTGAGGGGCGGTCACTGAACACCGGATCAACCAGTATCGTCTGTCCTTCCAGCTTAATCAGGTACGATGAATGACCAAACCACACGACGACCGGGCTTCCCCCCGACGTATCGGCACCCAGGCTGTTCAGATCAGTTTTGACCGAGGGCAGCGGTTTTGTCGGTTCCCGGTTAGCAACCGGCCGCAGGTACTTTATCACCAGTTGCCAGTATGATACGCCCGGAGCCATCATTGGTGTTTCGATGGGAAAGTGAAAATGGCCATCCTGGTAATTCGCCGACGCTTCGATCCGCTTCAGCCGATCGCCGGCAGGCATTGCTCCGAACGAAGGCAATTGCAGCACCAGTACGGCCACAACGGCTAACAAGGCAATTATTCCGAGCAGTATGTACATAGTTCGTCGCAGCAACCGCATCATTTGTTTATACGATCGGTGCCCGCTCAACATCCGCTACCCGGGTTCGGTAGCCCTGCGCTGCATAAAACACAATGTAGGCGAAGCAGACCAGCGGCACCAGCAGGGCGTATTTTGGCCCACTGGCAAACAAAGCGCCAGCCACCAGGGGCAGCAACGCTCCCCCAACGATACTCATGATTACCAGCGACGACGCCAGCTTCGACTCTACGCCCAGCCCTTTGGTCGCCAGCGCGAAGATGGTCGGGAACATGATGCTCTGGAAAAAGTACGTGAAACTCAGGGCGATGACGGCGGTTACGCCACCGGCCAGCATAGCCAGCAGGACCATCGCTACAGCTCCGGCTGAATAGATCGTCAGCACCATATTGGGACGCATGCGTGTCATCAACGACGTACCGACAAAGCGCCCGAGCATGAACAGCACCAGCGCAAACGACGCATGAAAGCCCGCAATCTGGGTGGGCGACAGTTCGGTAGGCGAGCCGGTCAGCGAGTTAATGATATTCATGTACCCTTCGGCCAATGCCCAGTGTCCCTCGCGGGATAGGTCCAGCTTCAGGTCAACGAAGTACCCCCATAGCGTGGCCTGCGCCCCCACGTTGACAAACTGCGCAATAATCCCCAGCGTCAGGTGCCGGTGCCGGAAAAGGCTCGTAATGGGTATATTTCCCGCAGCCTGTTCCTCTTCGGCACCTACTTCCGGCATTTTTGTAATGGCAAACAGGACAGTAACGAACGCAATGATCAGCCCTATGGTCAAATAAGGCCCCTGAACGGACAGAGCCTCCTCCACGCGAATGGCTTCGGCCTGAGCCGCTGGCATCGCGCTCAGCATCTCAGGGGTGTATTCCGTCTTGGAAAAGATGAAGAGCGCCCCAATAATTGGTCCGAGAATGATACTGATACCGTTGAAGGATTGAGAGAAATTTAAACGCCACTCTGATTTGGCCGGATCGCCGAGTACGGTTACGTAGAGATTGGCGGCCGTTTCCAGAAAGGCGATGCCACAGGCCATTGTAAACAGAGCGAACAGGAAGAAACTGTACACCCGCACTTCGGCCGCTGGGTAGAACAAAAACGCGCCACCGCCGTACAGGATCAGTCCGAGCAGAATACCACGCTTATAGCCAAACTTACGCATGACGTACCCCGCCGGCAGGGCCATGAAAAAATAGCCCAGATAAAAGGCAAAATCGACGATTCCCGCCTGGAAGCGGTCCAGGTCGAGGGCAATCTGAAACTGCTTGATCAGCGAGCCGTTCAGGCTGTTGGCCAGCCCCCAGAGGAAAAACAGGCTGGTAACGAGCGCAAACGCAAGGCCGAAGTTGCCGGTTTTTTCACCGGATTTGAGTTTGACATTGTCGGTAACGGGTCCGAGAGGCATAGGTAGCGGGTTTGGAAAGAGTAAATGTACGGTTTTTGTCGTTCGACTGATTCTGTGGGCGTGGTGTCAGGTGCTACACCTGACACCACGCCCACAGAATCAGTCCGTTATAGCCCGGTCGAGGTGGGTGTACCCGCCATCCACGTGCAGCAGTTGCCCCGTGGTGTGGCTGGATCGTTCGGATAGCAGAAACGCTACGGCGTTGGCAATCTCTTCAGTAGTGGTCATGCGTCGTTGCAGGGGGATCTTCGAGACGATCTGCTGTAGTTTCTTATCCGGATCGGGCAGCGTTTTAATCCAGTTCGCATACAGGGGCGTCCAGCTTTCGGCCACGATGACGCAGTTGACCCGGATACCATACGGCAGCAGTTCAACCGCCCACTCCCGTGTCAGGGCGTTCCGTCCGCCGTTGGCAGCCGCGTAGGCAGACGTATTGCCCTGACCGGTTTCGGCGACCTTGGAGCCGATGTTGACAATAGCGCCCTTCGACTGTTTCAGGGCGGGCAGCGCGTGGTGAGCCATCAGGTAATAATGCACCAGGTTTTTGTGCAGCGACGCCATGAAGTCTTCATAACAGCCCTGCTCCAGGCCGACGCCATCGTTCACCCCGGCGTTGTTCACCAGGCCATCGATCTGCCCGAACTGAGCCAGTGTCTGTTCAACGGCCCGTTTGCAGTCGTCTGGTCGGGTAAGTTCCGCAACTACCTGATGCGCCTTCCCGCCCGACGCCCGGATGGCCTCAACCACTTTCTGATTATCGGCTTCGTTCCTGCCGACAATAACGGGAATAGCCCCTTCCGTTGCCAATACGGTACTGATGCCTTCGCCAATGCCTTTGGCCCCGCCCGTAACGAGAATAATTTTGTCTTGTAAGTTTAAGTCCATCAGGTTGAATGTTAGATTCTGAGCATTGAATACCGGACATGAGACAGCATCCAATATCCCTCATTTACAATCGATAGAAGTCAACGGCGTTGGCCCCGAACACCTTGGCCCGGACCTCCTCACCCCAGGGAATGACATACTCCTCGATCAGCGTTTTGACCTGGGTGTAATTGGCCGCAACCAGACAGACCGGCCAGTCGGACCCGAACAGCAGCCGATCGGGACCGAAATGTTCAAAGGCAGCATCCAGATACGGGAAAAAGTCTTTCTTGCTCCAGTTCTGCCAGTCGGCTTCGGTAACCAGTCCCGACAGCTTGCAGTACACGTTCGGTTGTCTGGCAATCTCGGCCATAAAGTTCGACCATGTATTGATCCGCTGCTCGCTGACGCGCGGCTTCGCCAGGTGGTCGATCACAAACTTGACCTCCGGAACGGCACGTACCAGATGCAGGGCCGATTTGAGCTGTTGTGGGTAAATCAGGATGTCGTACGTCAGGTCGAAGGCCGCCAGTTGCCGAATGCCCCGGATTACGTCCGGACGCGTCAGAAAATCGTCGGGTTCGGCCTGGGCTACGTGCCGAAACCCTTTAACCTCCTCGTACTGCGAAAAGGCTTCCAGTCGCTCGTAGATGTTCTCAGCCCGCAGGTCAGCCCAGCCTACCACCCCCCGAACGATGTCGTAGGATTCGGCCATCTTAATCAGAAACAGCGTTTCTGCCTCCGACTGATCGGCCTGTACCGCTACGCAGCCGTCGATACCGTTTTCCTTCAGAACCGGTTCCAGATCGGCCGGCAGAAAGTCACGCCGGATGGCGGCCATCTCGTCGGTTATCCACGTATCCCGCTCAGGGTCATAAAACCAGAAATGTTGATGCGCGTCGATGGTCATGGGGAAGAAGGGAGGAAAGGGAAAAGAAGGAGGAAAGGGAAAAGAAGGAGGAAAGGAGGAAGGGGAGAAAAGGGAAACGGCGCTTGACGGACTCCCTTTCTTCCTTTTTCCCTTTCCTCCCCTTCTTCCTTATTATCAATGATAACTAACGGCTGTCTGGCGCTGCTCACCCAGCCCTTCGATACCCAGTTCTACGACATCGCCGGGTTTGAGAAAACGCTGCGGATTGAGCCCCATACCCACACCGGCCGGGGTTCCCGTTGAGATTACGTCGCCCGGCAGCAAAGTCATGAACTGGCTGATGTAACTGACCAGGGTCGGCACGTCGAAAATCATGTCGTCGGTATTGGAATCCTGCAGCCGTTCGCCATTCAGCGACAGCCACAGACGCAATGCGTTCGGGTTGGGAACGTCGTCTTTCGTGACCAGATACGGCCCCAGGGGTGCGAACGTATCGGCGCTCTTGCCTTTTACCCACTGACCACCCCGTTCAAGCTGAAAAGCCCGCTCACTGTAGTCGTTGTGAACGGCATAGCCGGCGATGTAATCCATGGCATCGTCGAGTTCAACGTAGGACGCTTTTTTACCGATAATAATAGCCAGTTCCACCTCCCAGTCGGTTTTTTCCGAGCGTTTTGGGATGATGACCTCATCGTTTGGGCCGACAAGGGCCGTGGTTGATTTAAAGAACAGGATCGGTTCGGCGGGTGATTGCGCACCGGTTTCGGCCGCGTGTTTGGCGTAATTTAATCCAACACAAATGATTTTGGAAGGCCGTTTGACGCAGGGGCCGAAGCGGGTATCGGGCGATACGTCAGGGCAGTGCTGCGCGTGACTGTCAAGCCAGTGCGCCAGTCGCTCGGGACCGTTGGAGGCAAAGAAAGTTTCGTCGTAGTCTTCGCCAAAATGAGTAACATCAATGTGCTGGCCGGTAGGCAACACCACACCGGGGTGTTCGTGAGAAGGAGCGCCGAAGCGGAATAGTTTCATACTTTAGAAGGGTATCTGCCCGGAAAAGTACGCATTCGGCAAATTATAACCATACATCAGGTCAGAACGTACCAACGGCAGGTAAGTGTGGTACTCCTACCACACTTACCTGCCGTTGATTTCCATCCGATACCGTTTGGGCTTAACTGCGCCGGCTTTTCTCCTTCATCCACAGATCAAGCTTATCGATCAGCCTGGTGTTGAACTTATTGCGGAGCAGTTGTTCGTACTCCGGTGAATCCTTTATGGCCAGAAACTCCTGCAGGCTGCCAACCTCAACCAGGCCGTGGTCGGTTTTGGGCAACAAGAAGTACTCGCCCTTGCCCGGGTGATAGCGATTGACGACGTTGGCAATTTGTACATGATCGTCGGGCTTAAGGGCCGCAATGTCCGCTTCGCCGTAGATGGCCAGCACATGGGCATCCGTTTTCTTCCAGGCGTCGTACAGGTTTTTCTCATTCAACTCCTGCCAGAAGCTGTAGTGCCGCCCGAAAAGATGCCCCTTGCCGTCATACGCCATTCGTTCGGCAAAGGCCCGGCCGAGCGCCGGATTTTCCTTTACGAGATCGTCGGGAGATTTCTTCTGGTAAAAATACCGAAACAGAGGTTCCCGTACCCGTTGCAGATCTACTTCGGCTTCAGCATAATCTATTCCCTCCAGGGTCCGCTGGTCGCGCAGGATGTCGATCATGTAATCGTGCCACGACCGCAGCACGGTACCGTAAACAACTACTCCCCTGGGCTTAAACTGCTCTGCCAGCAAGGGCGCGACAATACCGCCCAGCGAATGCCCGAAAATGAAAACATTGTCTTTATCGACCCAGTCGAGGGTCAGCAGCTTCTCATACCCTTTCTGAAAAGCAGCCAATTCCGTATTGAAGCCAATTTCGGCGCAGGGTTGCGTACCGTCGCAATCGCCCATGCCGGGTTTCTCGACCATATACACCGCATACCCTTTCCGGGCCAGTTGATCGGTCGCCATCCGGTACGGATCAACCGGCGGCAGATAGCCCATCGTCATGCACGACGCGCCCTGGATGAAATACACCACCGGCTGCTTCTTACCAGCCGTCCCTTTCTGCCGCTTTACCAGCGCCCGGATGTAGCCATTCTGAAACGGGAATTCGTCGTACACCAGTTCCAGATCAGGAGCCACCTCATTGGCGCGGGCCACGGCTTTGCCCGACAGAACCTGCTCTTTTTTGTCACGAATGAGCGTCACGCTGACGGCGTCGCCTTCGGTCAGTTTCTGCGAGAACGCAATCAGCTCCTGCGGTCCTTTGATCGGCTGCCCATTTACTTTCGTTAGTACGTCCTTTTCCTGAATACCGATCCGCTCGGCCGTCGTATTGGGAACGACCTGCTGAATCAGCACCCCTTCGGCTTTGGGCAGACCGACGTACCGGGCAATGGCTTCGCTGACGGGTGCCGGAACGACGCCAATTACCCCTCGTTTTTTCAACTGTTGCGCCGAAGTTAGCTGGGCGGCCGACAGCACGAACAGCAGCGGCAGCACGACACGTACACGTTTCATCGTATTTGTTTTTGACAAACTTACGGTGCCGACAATCGGCGGTGTTTGTCAAAACCTGCTATTGTTGGCGGTATTGCGAGGGAGCCACCCGGTACGTCTTCTTAAACGCCTTGCTGAACGCAAAAACATCCGAAAACCCCGTCAGGAAGGCTATATCGGAGATCGTGTACTGCCTGGACCGTAGCAGGTCGCTGGCTCGCTGCAAGCGTTTCCGGATGAGGTACTGGTGGGGCGACTGGCCAAACGCCTGCTTGAAGGAGCGGAAGAAATGGAACTCCGACAGGGCCGCCTGCGCCGACAGTTCGGCGACACTCCAGTCGTGCTGAATGTCTGTGTCTATCAGGTTGCGGGCAATGCACACCCGTCGGTATAGCTCCTTCCGCGTCGACCGGTTCCGGGCCGATAGCCGGTCAATCGCCCCCAGTACGTGTTGCTGAGAACGTAACAGCCGTTCGGCAGTCTGGTAATACAACTCGTGCTGATCAACGGCAATGGCACCGGTTTGTCGATTTGTCTGCTGAGCGAGCTGGCTCAGAAAACCACCCAGCGGACCATCCTGCACGGTATAAACGGCTTCGTAGAAGTCGAATGTGCGGCCGGGTGCCCCAAACGGATTGTCCAGCAGCCGGGCGTCCGCACTGATCAGGTTGTGGTACACGTCCTGAATCAGGGCTTCGTTGACGTACAGACACAGTCCAAACACGGCCTCCTGCGCGGAGAAATCAATCTCCAGCGACTGGGACCGATTCACCAGCAGAAACTCTCCTCGTCTGACGGCGTGGGTATGCTGGTTGACCCGGTAATACTCGACACCGTCCAGCACAAACTTAATTGAAAATGAAGGCGAATCCGTATCCACCCGCTGAAACGAGTGCAACCGCGAAAACACGGTTTTAGTCCCGTCGCCCAGGGCGTGGCTGACAATCAGGGCGTCGTCGGCAGGCGTAAACTGATGCATACGAGGAGGGTTCGGATAAAGACTGCCCAGTGACTCAGTTATGTATAAAGCCTACAGGACAGCTCTGACTATGGAAACGAAGGTATTTGGTGTCCCGAACACAGAAAAGCAGTTTTTGACAAAAGGTCGAAAGGCGTTTTCAGGTAAACTTGGCAAACTTCTGCCCCATGAAACGTACTGCCTGCTGGTTCATCTGTCTGCTGCTGGGTGTCGCCTGCATTACGCCCGCCCCGACTGCCCTTACTTTCTCCGACGTATCGCAGACCCACCTGCCCCTGCTCGACCTGACCAGCAACTCCATGGACGTGGAGCCCCTCGACGTTGACAATGACGGCGACCTCGACCTGATCATTGCCTCCGAGTTCCGGCCGAACGTCATCCTGCTCAACGACGGCAAAGGCATCTTCACGAGCGGCACCAAAGGTCGGCTACCGACCAAAAACCACGATCACGAAGACATCGCACTGGGCGACTTCGACAAAGACGGTGACACGGACCTGGTTTTTGTGAGCGAAGACGACAAAATCCACGAGTACTACCTGAACGACGGCAAAGGTGTCTTCAGCGACGTCAGCGACCAGTTTCCGGTGCAATGCATCAGTAATGCGGTGGTTGTTGGTGATTTTGACAAGGATGGCGACCTCGACCTGATTATGGGCAACGATGGTCAGGACTATTTTCTGGCCAACGACGGTAAAGGCCGATTTACGAACGAGTCGGCGAGCAGGATGCCGGTTGATCAGGACGTAACGCAGGATGTAGAAGCCGCCGACCTGGACAAAGACGGGGATCTGGATCTGATTTTTGGGAATGAGGATGACAACAAGCTATACCTGAACGATGGCAAGGGCGTGTTCACGAACGCAACCGCCGGACGGCTTCCGATCTCGCCCGGTACCGAAGAGACCCGCAAGGTAGATCTGGCCGATGTCGATGGGGACGGCGATCTGGACGTTCACTTCTCGAACGTCAACTTCCGGCAAACCAAAAATCCGGCTAACCGGCTACTGATCAACAACGGCAAAGGCGTTTTTACAGACGAAACCGCTCAGCGCTACCAGGCGGTCAATAACCTCAATACGGCCGATGCGCAGTTCGCCGACCTCGATGGCGACAAAGATCTTGATCTGGTACTCGCGAACATTTTCGGAGCCGCCGGTCCGCAGGTGCTCATCAACAACGGGAAAGGTCAGTTTACGGAACAAACCAAAACGTACCTGCCTGAGGGTGCTGGTCGCGAAGCCATCTCCGTCGAAATTGCTGATGTTAACAAGGATGGTGTTCCTGACGTTTATTTTGGCATTTTCCGCGATACGGACGTACTGCTGCTGGGAAAGCGGTAGTTCACGTCCTGGCCAGGCGGGAGCTTGGTCAACTTACCTGACACGGGCCAAGCGGGAGCTTGGCCCGGACATTACGCCCGCAGGTCAATCGCTACCTTCCGGCCGGTTTCGGCGGCTTCCAGAATAGCGCCGATCAGCTTCATATCCTTCCAGCCCTGTTCACCGGAAGCTTCAGGTTTCTGCTTCGTCAGTACGCTCTGTGCAAACGCATCCAGTTGAGCAACCTGCTGATACCGGGGCGATGGTACGTCCATAGCGCCCCGGCTGGTGATGCCCTGCGCCCCGGTGGCATTGTACGATGGTTCCAGTTTGAACCAGCCCCGCTCGCAGGTTACGTACAGCCGGTCAACGTACGACGAGTAGGTGGTGCTGCAATGGGCCAGCGCCCCGCTCGGAAACTCAAACTGCCAGAACACCGTCTCGTGAATGTCCCTGAAATGCACCGTATCAAAGGTATAGGCTTGCGCCGTTACGCTGATCGGGTCTTCGTTGAGGGTTCGTCGTGCCCCCTGAATGGCGTAGACGCCCAGATCCATAATGGCCCCGCCCCCGCCAATCTTTTTATCCAGCCGCCACGAACCCGGCCCCGGTACGGTAAACCCCAGCCCTGACTCAATGACCTTGACCCCGCCGAACGTTTTGGCAGCCGCTAACCGGCGCATTTCCAGGTGATGAGGTTCAAAATACAGTCGGTAGCCCACCGACAGTTGAACCCCCGCTTTCTCGCAGGCCGTGATCATCTGCCGGGCTTCCGTCGCATTCATCGCCATTGGTTTTTCGCAGATGACGTGCTTACCCGCCTGAGCGGCCCGAATGGTGTACTCGGCGTGCAGGAAGTTAGGGAGTACGACGTAGATAATGTCAATGTCGGGGTTGTTCCGAATCTGGTCAAACGTCTGGTAATTGTAGATATTTTTTGCGGGGATGTTGTATTTCTCCGCCCATGTTTTGGCCTTGTCCGGCGACCCGGTGACGATCCCGGCGAGGTAACAGCCCTGGGTTTCCTGGAGCGCCGGTGCCAGTTGGTTTGTGCTGTAGTTGCCTAATCCGACCAGGGCAATGCCTAACTTTTTGGGGGCCGGCTGCCGACCGGCCGTCAACACGGACGCGGGTAACAACAACCCACCCGCCGTCAGGGCGAGCGTCTGTAGCGAAGAGCGACGGGACATGGACATAGCGGTATTAGGGTCAACGGGTTGAGTTCATAATCAACACGACAAAAAAATAGCGCAAATGTGGCATCTGCACTACCGTTCATCACAAAGTGAACATGCCTGTATGGCCCTATTGTCCTTGCCCATTCCAGATGTGTCAGTTAATGCCTGCTGCGCGCAGTTTCGTCACCTTTTTATCCTAATAAACAGCTATCACAAATGTTCATAAAGAGTCATCTTTCTTGAAAAAAGAGAAGATTTTATGCATTTGAGGGTATAAAATAGCTGGGTTTAGGCCAATACTGACTGCATATTGACATTTATTTGTTTTTAGCTTATATGTATTATATGTTTGATTTATTGGATAATACCGGTAACAAAATCTGTCTTCCGGAATCCTTCAGATAGCTTCTTTTCTCGGCAAATAAACTTTGCTTCACAGCGTGCTATAGCCAGTTCGTCCCTGGCGATAACCACCGAGTAGTAATAAATCCAAACCCCTAACTTACTGATTGCCTATGAACAGATAAACCCGAAGATGATATAAGAAGTCAACGGTGGGACCAGCACCGTTGACCAGTAATTCCCGATCTGCAATGCACCCTGTTGAGGGTGTCAGGAATGTCTTTGCCCTTTGTGTTGAACAAAAACGCCTGAAGTTATGAAAAATATCTTACACACCGAGCGTTCGCACGCCTTTGGAAGATATGCCCTATTTTCACTTCTCTTCAATGCCACGCTTACCTGTGCGCTGGCCTCGCCCGACGATGAGCGGAAAGAATCGTCGCGCGTAAGACCTTTTTTACGAACCCTTACCCACGCCGGGCAACCTGGCGCTGCTGAAATTACGGTAAAAGGAACCGTCACCGACGAAAAAGGCGATGGCCTGCCGGGTGTAAACGTAGTCGTCAAAGGCTCGACCCGTGGGAGCACTACCGACGCCCAGGGAAAATTTACCATCAACGTACCGGATCAGGGCGCGACCCTGGTTTTCTCGTTTGTGGGGTATAAAACCCAGGAAGTGCCGGTCACGTCGGCATCAAACGTAAGCGTCAAGCTGATCGCCGATGACCAGTCGCTCGATGAAGTCGTGGTGGTGGGGTACGGCACCCAGTCGCGGGGAACGGTTACGGGCGCGGTTGGCTCCGTCAAAGCCGACGAGATCATCCGTACACCCGCCGTGGCTACGTCCAGTGCGCTGGTTGGCCGCGTGCCGGGGATTACGGCCCGGCAACCCGACGCCCGGCCCGGCGGGGGTACCAACATCCAGATCCGGAACATGGGGGCTCCCCTGTTTGTAATTGACGGCATCGTGGCTGATGCCGGTCAGTTCAACAACCTCGGCATCAACGACATCGAAAACATTTCCATTCTGAAAGATGGCTCGGCGGCCATTTACGGACTGCGGGCGGCCAATGGCGTAGTGCTGGTTACGACCAAGCGCGGAAAAGCTAACCAGAAGCCCGTCATCAGCCTGTCGGGTTACTACGGCCTTCAGAACTTCACGCGTTACCCTCGTCCGGCCAATGCCTACCAGCACGTTCGGGCCCTGGCCGAATCGGATCAGAACCGGGGCATTCCGACGACCATTACGCCCGAGGAACTGGCGAAATGGCAGGCTGGTACCGAAAAAGGTTACCAGAGTTTTGATTACTACAAGATGGTGATGCGCCCGAACGTACCGCAGTGGTACGTGAACAGCAGCGTATCGGGCGGTTCCGACAACGTAACCTACTACGTGTCGGCCAGCCACCTGAGCCAGGATGCCCTCATCCGGGATTACCACTTCAAGCGGAGTAACTTCCAGGCCAACGTCGACGCCGGGCTGAGCAAAAAGCTCCGGATTGGTACGCAGATCAGCGGGCGCATCGAAGACCGGTTTCAGGTGGGTGTGCCGGGACTGGACGATTACTTCAACCCGTTCCTGAGTATCTTTTCAATGTGGCCCACCGAACGCCCCTACGCCAACGATAACCCGAATTACATCAACCAGACGCACAACGTAAACGTTAACCCGGCCACGTACAGGAAAGAAGTAACGGGCTACATCAATGAATACTGGCGGGCCGTTAAAGCCAACTTCATTGCGCAATATGACTTTGATTTCGGGCTGAACGTCAAGGGAACGTACTCGTACAACTTCTCCAACTTTGACTTCGATGGGTTCGAATACACCTACGATGCCTACACCTACGACCCCAAAACCGACTCCTACAACGTAGTGCCGGGCGGGGGTAACCAGAACCCCTGGCGCGAACGGCGGAAACGCAACATTGTCGACCGCTTCATGCAGTTGCAGGCGACCTACAACAAGCAATTTGGCGATCACGGCCTGTCGGCGGTGGGTGCCTACGAGCGCTACGACACCGACAACAAGTACCTGGTCGTGCACACCGTACCGCCCAACAACTACATCCCGCTGATGTCGTTTGCCAACCAGGACCTGCTCATCGACGAGTGGAACGTAACGGCTCGGGCGGGCTACATCGGCCGGGTCAACTACAACTACAAGCAGCGGTACCTGGTCGAAGCGCTGGGTCGTTACGACGGGTCGTTCCTGTTTGCGCCCGGTCGTCGGTACGGCTTCTTCCCCGGGGCTTCGCTGGGCTGGCGCCTGAGTGAGGAACCGTTTTTTAAGGGGAAATTCAATAACGTAATCAGTGAGCTGAAGCTGCGGACCAGCTACGGCCGCACGGGTAGTGACCTGATCAACGACAACTTCATTGTAGCCCCGTTTAGCTACCTGCCCGGCTACAACTTCCTGCAGGGCAGCGCCATCTTCAACGGCAACTACGTAATCGGTGTCCGGCCCCGGGGGCTACCCATCACGACGCTGTCGTGGGTGACGAACGTATCGACTAACGTAGGGCTTGATTTTGGTCTCTTCGGTGGCAAAATTTCCGGTCAGTTCGACGTGTTCGAGCGCAAGCGGAAAGGGTTGCCTGCGGCCCAGTACGACGTACTGCTCCCCAGTGAAGTAGGCTACACGCTGCCCAACGCCAATCTGAACTCCGACGCCATCCGCGGCCTGGAGGGGGCACTGTCCTACACCGGCAAGGCGGGTGAGCTTACCTACACCATTGGCGGTAACGCAACCCTGGCGCGGCAGCGGAGTCTCGACATCTACAAGCCCCGTTTTGGCAATTCCTGGGATCAGTACCGCAACTCCGCTGTCGACCGCTGGTCGGGCATCAACTGGGGCTATCAGGTCGTCGGCCGGTTCCAGACGCAGCAGGAAATCGACGATTACAACGTAGATAACGACGGGCAGGGTAACCGGACCATGCTTCCCGGCGACTTCATCTACAAGGACGTCAACGGCGACGGCATCATCAATAACCTCGATGAACGCCCCATCGGATACGCCGAAGGCGCTACGCCCTACTTCAACTACGCGTTTAACGGTACGTTGGGTTACCGGGGTTTTACGGTGCAGATCGACGTAGTGGGTGCCGGTTTGCAAACGTTCCGTCGCGAGGTAGAGCAGAAGATTCCGTTCCAGAACAACGGTACGTCACCGGCCTACATCTTCGAAGACCGCTGGCACCGCGCCGATCCGTTCAATTCCGAAAGTCAGTGGGTAGCCGGTACGTATCCGGCCGTTCGCAAGGATAGCCCCAGCCACGTGAACTACAGCCGCCGGAGCGACTTCTGGGTAACCAACGTGCGCTACCTGCGCCTGCGCAACTTCGAGGTGGGCTACAACATTCCCAAGCCATTCCTGAACAAGTTTGGGGTGTCGGCCATGAAGGTGTACGTCAACGGTACGAACCTCGTTTCGTTCGACAACCTCAAAGCCATCCAGGTCGACCCCGAAATTTCGTCGAACGGCGCGCTGGTGTATCCTCCGCAGCGCCTGTATAACGCTGGTTTCGCGATGAGTTTCTAATCAACAAATGACTTTACCGATGAATCGTTTTCATAAATACCTCTCGATTAGTCTGTTGACGCTTAGCCTGGCTGCCTGCAAGGAAGACTTTCTCGAGCGCCAGCCGCCTAACATCATTCTGGACAGTCAGGTCTGGAACGACACCCGAATGATTACGAGCCTGCTGGCCAATTACTACGACCGGCTGCCGGCCCATACGCAGATCGATATTGGTTCGGACGTCAACGCCAACCCCGCCCGTTTTACCGGCTGGACAGATTTTGCCGCCTACGACGAAGCCATGTGGTCGGGCAACAACGACGGCCCCAACAACATCATTTCCTACGGGTTTGAGCGTTGGCGGCTATGGGATTACGGTCTGATCCGGGACATCAACCTGGCCATTGAAAGCCTGGAAACAAAGAGCACGGCCCTGTCGGCCGCCCAGAAAGCTCAATTCACCGCCGAGTTCCGGTTCCTGCGGGCCATGATGTACTTTGAGCTGGTGAAGCGCATGGGGGGCGTTCCCGTCATCACCAAACAGCTCATCTACGACTTCAGTGGTAATCCGTCGTCGCTGCAGTTTCCACGTAACAAGGAAGCCGAGGTCTACGACTTCATTGCCAGCGAACTGGACGCGATCAAGAACGATCTGGGCAACGCCGGCAGCAACACCCGCGCCAATAAGTTTACGGCCATGGCGTTGAAGAGCCGGGCGATGCTGTACGCGGGTTCGATTGCGAAGTACAACAGCCGCATGGGTGCCCCCATTACAACCCCGGGCGGTGAAGTGGGCATTCCGGCCAACCGGGCGCAGGAGTATTACACCAAAGCGCTCGAAGCCGCCAAGGAGGTAATTGCCGGACCGTATTCACTCTACCGCGCCAATCCGAACCTGGGCGAAAACTTCTTTGAAGCCATTACGAAGAAAATCAACAACCCGGAGATCATTCTGGCCAAAGACTTCCTGACGGCCAAGGACAAGCGGCACGGCTTCAGCTACGATAACATCGCCCGCAACATCCGGGAGGATAACCTGTCGTCGTCGAACATTACGCCGGTGCTGAATCTGGTTGAAGACTACGAGTACCTCGACGGTAGTTCAGGGGAGTTGAAAACCCGCACGCCCGACGACCGGGATTACATCTACTACGATAACCTGAGCGGTCCGTTTGCCAACAAGGACGCCCGGCTCTACGGCACGGTGATCTATCCGGGTACCAGCTTCAGAGGCCAGGAGGTGCAGATTCAGGCTGGCGTTATGGTCTGGAATGCCGCCAGTAACAACTACCAGGTAGTTGAAGGCAATACCCTGGGGGCGTTGTACACGGACGGGAAGCTGCTGACGGGTAGTTCCGGGCCGCAGCGGTCGCAGACGGAAGTGTCGAACACGGGTTTCTACCTCCGCAAGTACATCGACCCGACTCCGTTGTCGAGTACGCGTGGTATCCGCAGCGACATGTGGTGGGTACGGTTCCGGCTGGGCGAAATCCTGCTGAATGCCGCCGAAGCCGCCTTTGAACTGGGCCAGACCGCCGACGCGCTGACCTACGTGAACCGCCTGCGCGAACGGGCCGGTTTCCCGGCCAACAGCCTGAGCAGCCTGACGCTCGCCCGCATCCAGAACGAACGCCGGGTTGAGCTGGCCTTCGAAGACCACCGCGTGTGGGATCTGATGCGCTGGCGCATTGCCCACGAGGTCTGGAACGGCAGCACCAGCAACCCGGATGCGATGATGTACGCCCTGTATCCCTACCGTGTGGTGCGTCCCGGCGATCCGGCCCGCGACGGCAAGTACGTCTTCGTCAAGCTGGTAGCGCCCCGTTTCCGGGCTCCGCGTCTGTTCCAGATGGGCAACTATTACTCATCTATCGACCAGGCGGTTATCAACAACAACCCAAAAATCGTTCGCAATCCCTTCCATTGATCTGAGACCATGAAAGCGATCCTTTATAGCCTCCTCGTCGGCACGGTTATGCTGGCCGGATGTGAAAAAGACAACTTCGAGCCCCCAAAATCAACGCTAACAGGGCGGGTTGTGTACGAGAATCAGCCGGTGGGTGTCCGTACAAACGGCGTTCAACTGGAGTTATGGCAGCCGGGATTCCAGTTGTTTACCAAGATTCCGGTGTACGTAGCGCAGGACGGTTCATTTTCGGCCTCTCTGTTCGACGGCGATTACAAACTGGTCCGGCTGCGGGGCAACGGCCCCTGGGTTGACAATACCGATACAATCAACGTTCAGGTTCGGGGAGCCGCCACGATCGACGTGCCCGTGCAGCCCTACTACGTGATCCGCAACGAGAAGTTCCAGCGGAGCGGCACCAACCTGACTGCGAGCTGCCAGGTGAACCAGGCCACTACGGGTCGGGCGGTGGAGCGGGTAACGCTGTACGTCGGCGCAACGCAGTTTGTGGACATTAACAACAACGCCGGGCGCGTCGACCTGACGGGTGCCGCCCTGGCCGACCTGAGCAAGCCCCTCGCCTTCTCGCTGGCGGTACCGGGCGCGCTGATCAGCAAGAATTATTTCTACGGTCGCATCGGCGTCAAAACAGTCGGTGTCGCCGAGATGCTCTATACGCCCGTCATGAAAATTACGCAGTAATCGTATCCAAACCGGATGGCAGCGAAACGGTTGCTATCCGGTTTCTTCTGGCCACACCAGCAATTTCCCAAATCGTCGTCACCCTCCCACACGTAGCCATGCCCCGAACCAATCGAACCATCTGCCTGCTGGTAGGCCTGTTCTGGTGCTTACTGAATCCGGCTAACGCGCAGGAGGGCAGCTTTACCACCCACGACCCAAGCACGATTCAGAAGGAAGGCGGCACGTACTGGTATTTCTCGACCGGCAACGGCATCCAGACCGTCAGATCCACCGACCTGCGGAACTGGACCATTAGCAAACCGGTCTTTGAAAAAGGCACCTGGCCCGGCTGGATCGACAGCACGGTTCGGGGGTTTAAAGGGCATTTCTGGGCACCGGATTGCCTCCGGATGAACGGCAGGTATTACCTCTATTATTCGTGTTCAACCTTCGGCTCGGCCGTATCGGCGATTGGCGTTGCTACGTCCCCGACCCTTAACCCACAGTCGCCGGACTACCGCTGGACTGATCAGGGCATGGTCGTTACGTCAAACGTCCGGACAGACATCAACGCCATCGACCCCGGCCTCCTGCGCGACACCGATGGCCGGGTGTATCTGGTCTACGGCTCGTTTCACGGCGGCATCGGAGCCGCCGAACTCGATACGTTGACCGGCAAGATCAAGACCGGTACGTCCGTCAAAACCGTGGCTGGTGGCCGGCAATCCGATTGGGAAGCGCCCGCCCTTGTTAAGGAAGGTACCTATTATTACCTGTTTGCCAACAACGGGCTCTGCTGCAAGGGATTAAACAGTACGTATTACATCGTAGTAGGCCGATCAACGAATCCGCTGGGGCCGTTCGTGGATAAATCGGGACGCGATTTAACGGCCGGAGGTGGCACGCTGGTACTCCGTACCGAAGGCCAGTACATTGGTCCGGGTCATGTCGGGTTGCTACGTGAGGGGGGCCGTAACCTGGTGTCTATCCACTACTACGACGCCGAGGACAAAGGCCGCTCCAAATTCAGCCTGCGCCGACTTTCCTTCCAGGAGGGCTGGCCGGTGCTGGAACGGGAACTGTACTGAAGGTAATAAATCTAATCAGTGTATGAGTATCTCATGATTGCGGTCCGACAAAGACGGGCAAGCTGTCGACGGATATTCGCCTTCTCTGTGAGAAAGAAGATATGATACCGCATGGCTAAAGCACGTCCTTTCTGGTGTCGAGTTCTTTCTTTATCTCTTTCAAACTATTCAGGTTCAGGAGCACGATGGGCAACAAGCCGAACGGAATGAAAATTAACGAGTTAAAGCCTTGCCAGAAGGCCCTAACAATTCCCATGACCAGCAGTATGAGCAGCATTCCGGCAAGCATACCTGTCACCACTTTTGTCGTCTTTTCTTGTTTGAGCAATGCTTCACTACTCATTTCACTAAATTTCTGGCCTTTCATCTGATTCGTTTAGGTCAAAAGCAACGTTTGCTTGTATTCTATATTTCCGTGTAATGCTCTACGCGGATGAGCACCCTGTCACCAGAACGCTGACTCATGCGAAGCGACACAAATCCGCTTTTGGCTGTGTGTTCGCCCAACTTATTCTGCTAACTGCACTTCACTTATTTGAACCACGGGCTTACTGTTTGTGTAGTTGGGAACATCAGCCCTGAGTTTCTCTGCGTTTGCTTTCATGGAAGCCTGGCAATCGGCCATGGTTTCGAAATAGAAGTACCCAATCGCTAAATAAGGTAACGGAGTATCCGGTGTCCCGCTGGCGACTCCTTTGTCAATAGCCATCGCCTTCAACGAATTACCAAACAAGCGAGCCGCCATGGGCATATGCTTCGTCGAATAGTAGTCCATATCGAATGTTTTACCCTCTCCGTTTGGATAGAATATGGCTACTTTAATCATGCCCTTTTTTATTTTGGGATTGTCCGTCAGGTCATGTTGCCGGAAACCGAGTGAAAGCCCAATGACAATAAGCAGGAAGCAGATTGGTGTTTTCATGTTCAGATGGTCAAGTTAGTCAGTATGATTGAAAGCAGGTAATGGTTTAGGAAGTGAGTGCCTTTAAAAAACTACGTAAGTGTTAACCCTCATAGGCCTGCCTGATCGCTGCCATGTCGAGTTTCACCATCTTGTAAATGGCGTTGAGAACGCGGTGAACTTTTGCTGTGTCAGGGTCTTTCATCATATCCCACAGAATAGTAGGTGCAATTTGCCAATAAACTCCAAACTTGTCTTTCAGCCAGCCGCATTCCTGTGCTTTACCTCCTTCCAGCAATTTATCCCACACGTCGTCAATTTCTTCCTGAGAATCACAGTTCATGTAGAGCGACATGCCTTCGCAGAAGTTGAAGGAGCTTCCTCCGTTCGCAAACTGGAACTCCTGTCCGTTAAGCTGTAAGGCCACAAGACACACGCTGCCAGCCGGGCCGGGCTGATCTTCAGTGAAACGAAGAACAGAAATAATTTTCGAGTCCTTGAAAATAGAGGTATAGAACTGAGCAGCTTCTTCTGCTTTGTCGTTAAAAACCAAGGACGGGAGAAACTTTGGAAGAGGAGTTTGCATGGCTACGTATCGTTGAGACTGGGTTATTTTACCAAATGATACAAAAAAGTTGTGAAATCGCTCGGTATTCGATCTTGCTACATCAGCAGTTAATAACCGGCAAACCTGTTGGACTTTACGTACCTCATGTAGGGACTTGGCCTTTGTCGCAGGAGGACTCTTTTTAATCGCCTTAACCGGAACGTGCTGCCTGCCACACACAACTTGGCAAAATCGTTTTCTGACTGAATATTCCCCTTGTCGCGGGCTACCTACATTCTCATTTTTGGCTGAGCCACCCAACGACCCAAGTGGGTTGATGGCCATGTAAGATAGCAGAAAATAGCGAATGACTCACCCGCTCTTACCCCTCTACTGGCCGGGTAGAACGGCTGTCTTTCGAAGGCCCGCTGCCCAGCGCCCGAAGGACGACAGCGCGGAGTAAGCAACACGGCACTCATCCATTAAAACCTGCTTGGATTAGGCCTGATTCGTTACGCCGATTTAATAGGCAACGGCAATAGCTTTTTGCCAGTTGGCTTGTGTATCAAGTTGATCCAAAAGGCAATTTGCCAGATCAGCCCGCGAAATCCTGTTCGCATGGGCTAACTCACCCGATGATCCCACGCGGTACCGACCCATTCGCTTGCCATCGAACAGGAAAGACGGACGCACAATCGTCCACGCTAAATGGCTATCCCGTATTGTCTGCTCCATGTGTCGCATATCGTCATAAATATTCTTGAGTAGTGGCTTTATCAGCCAAACATAGAATAAGGGGCCAACCGGTTTCTCCAGAACCCCGACACTGGTGAGACAAACCAACCGCCGAACGCCAGCTTTATTCATTTGATCGACAATGTTGCGCGCTGACTGGCGGTAAAACGTCATTGGTTTCAAGCTGTTCTGTCCAATGACTGACAGCACAGCGTCCTGATGCTGAAGAGCGGAAGCGAATGAATCTGGCTTCATAACATCGCCCGTTTCCGTGCGCAGCCGGGCGTGGGTTAGCGTGAAGGCTGCGGGCCGACGAACAATCGCCGTTACCTCATGGCCTCTATCAAGGGCTTGAAGAATCAGCTCGCGACCGGTTCCGCCCGTGGCCCCAAAAACGGCTATGTTCATAATGACCTGTTGAGAAGTTGGCTTACGGCTATGGTTGAATCGGAGTGAAGGGTCGTCGGACGCAAACTAGTTGATCCCGAACACACGAACTCCCGGTAGCCCGATAAGCTAACAATCACTATGTTCTTAAAATGTTTACTATGTCGGTGCGGACAGTCGAACTTGGCGTATCGCAATTGACCAAATCATAAGCGAAGGGCTAAACACTAATTTTTTGACCTTATCGATAAAGAATGAGCTGATGTATTCGGTGCGGTACGTTCCGATTTCTATGCCGACAGCGGAAGCTAAACGCTGACATGTCGGAACGTGCTAACTGTCGCCGGGGCGATGGCAAACAAACACTTGATAGACCCGCACCCAACGCCCCAGGGGGTTGATAGCATGGGCAATATTTACCTGGAAACGAGTTGTTTGCGGCTTTACATCCTCGCTTTCGTTGGGCTGAATACCTGCCTTCGGGGGCGTGCGGGCTGTCGCCAGACAGCCGCCCACGCGGAGCGAACCATAACCAAACTTCCACTTTTTTACACTGTCACCCGAAGCTTGACGATGTACTGATCGATTATACTTTGAAGATAGCGGTTGTCAAGTTTCTGATAAATTCATTACTACCAATCTGCTCTACAAATAGAAACGGGATGTGACACAAAAGTAAGAGCTTAAATGATGGGTGCTTAAAACTACCATATTTGAAGTAGAAGATAACTATAAAAATTATCATAACAATCATCGTTGGAATTGCCATTTTGACCATTGTGATTGCCTCCATATTTCCTTTATTGAGGAAAATAGCTCCTATTCCAATCATTCTTAACAGTGCCGGAGATAGGATAAAAAAAACAGAGGCCATCAACCATTGAACGTGGCTTGAAATGTTTTTCTTTTTTATATTTATTATCGCAAAACATACACTTAAAATAAATCCTGCTACTAATAATAAGTCAATTAGAGCAGCAAAATACGCAAAGGTTGGATTAAAGAAGCCATCTGGTTTAAGGTCTTTAACATTGTCTATATTTTTTGGGATAATAGAAAATGCGCTACCAGCTACAATTCCTGCTAATAAAATTCCAATTGTTCCAAGTATTATATGTTTTTGAATATTTTGTTTACGGATAATTAGGTAGGGTTGAAAGATAACCAGTATGTACCAAAGTGTTGCAGAAACCCCATGCACATGCTGATGAAATGTTGCATCAGCCAGATTAAAATAGTAGCTATATGAAAATCCTAAAATTGAAATAACAAAAGGTATTAACATCCAGAGATGGTAATTCTTATATTTGGTTATTGTCGCTTCCGAAATGGTCACCTTCCTTTTTTCTGGAATAGCATTCATAGTAAGTCTATTTGGTCATTAAAAATACAGAACGCGCAATAAACCTAACCTTTGTGGCATGCAGCTTGTCAGCCGCACCTCCGAAATGGAAATCCAAATCTGCTCAACTCAACGGGGGCGTTCAAACAGTCGCACGCAACCCGGAGATGAAGGTCTAAAGTCTACCCGGTAAGACGAGCGACCTGCCGCCGGTGCCCCTGTAAACACATTTCGGTCCCGCCACCCAACGATCCAGGGGCTGATGGAAGGGGAACGAGCCTTTACACACATGGAGGTGTTAGGCTGCAAACCCGCTTTCAGGACGTGCTGCCTGTCGCACAACAGGTGGTTAACACGGATTCATCACCTATTGACCTGCCAGAGGTGGCATACTTTCCGTATTCTGAGAAGCAATAATTAACCACTTCCCCTTTTGTTTCTCTAAAACCCAAGTAAAAATACCTTCTCGTGGTTCGCCATGTTTTACGTGACGAACTTTATCGCCCTTTGTTTCCCACAATACGCGGGCGATGGCTAAATCAGGTCGGATAAACTTAACGTGCGTTTCTTTCGTCTTCCACACACTTTCAGTAAATAGATTTTTGTGCATAAACGTGTGGGCTTCTTTAAACTCTTTCTGCCCTTTTATCCAACCTTTGGGCCCTAAGACTGTAACAAAGTCAACATTTTCAGCAAGCAATGCTGTTAACGCATCCATATCATGTCGATTCCAGGCATCCTGCCAAGAAATACCGATAGCTTCAATCGCCTTCCGGTCAGCAGGGTCATCGTGTGGCTGATTCGTCCCCGACAGTTTGACAACGGCGGTTAATGGACCGTCCACTGGTGTAGCAGCTACTAAGATAAAAACCAGTATAGACAAGAAAATGAGAGATATATGTCTCATGAGATATTATTGATAAGCCTATCACAAATTTTATACATTATTGTGTACTGATTGTAAGTCATTTAGTTTCTGGTCGGTTTATCAGACGCTTACTCTGCCAACTCGACTTGTCCCATGCAGACAATCTATTGAACCAGGGCGTTTCCTCTGTCGCACACAACCCGCCCAGCCTGTCCAAGTCCGACTGTCGGGGCGTTTGTCCTGTCAGCCGAAAACCGGAAATGGAAGCCAAACGCTGTCCTCCAGGACGTGCAACCTGTCGACCAGAACGCCGAAATGGAAGCACTGCTTGGAGTTCCACCCAACGCCAACGGGGGTTGATGGTAAGGAGAAGCCACCTAACAAACGTAGCTTGCATCTTTACACTTGCTCACGTGAGTCGGATTTCATTTTTTCTTTTTCGGTTTAGGTAGTGGCAATTCTTTTATTGATATTCTAACTAATTCGCTTAACCATTCGCTATCTTCAATTTTGTCCTCTATTAAGAAACTTGGTTTTGCGCCTTCATATGGAGGTGCTTCTAAAACATTTCCTATAAATTCTCGTCCTGAATTAGTTGGCTTTATAAATAATTTATTGTCGCATATCAGTCCAACTAATTTTTCGTCAGAATAAATACCGTATTCACCAAACATTTTTTTAGCGGTTATTACCCCTGCATTTTTGATTTGGTCTAAAACAAAGTCCACAAAATTTTGGTCGGATGCCATTGGTTAGTTCGTTATTGTTGACTAAGACGCGAAACACTCACTCGCATGGCCGGGTCACCCAGCGCCCGAAAGGGCTGATGGAGGAAGCTACTCACCTGAACACACGTACATGCCACTTTTACACCCTTTCCCTTATTGGGCTGAACACCACCCTTAGGTCGCGATCAACCTGTCGCCGGGAAGCAAACACACGCGGAGCGGACCTAGGTTGGGGTAGTGTTTTTGTTCGTTCAATGATGCCGTTAATGAGCGAAAAACTGTAAATTCTAAGTCGCCTGAAGTTGCAAAAAAGTCGTCCAAAAGCGAAAAGCTGTCCTCGTGGTATTTCACGGTTTCTGCCTTTCAGATCGATTTTTGTAGTTTATTATTAGTCCGCAAATTGAAGCCAAAAAGCCGAGAATGTAAATAATATAAATTACTGAGGATAATGGGTTATCAAATTTCAAAAATTCTGAATAATCGTATTTTTTTAGCAATGCTCTTCCTGAAATAACTGCAATGATTAAGAAAAAAACATTTATTCCTGTCTTGCTTTTCATGCTTTACGATTGATTTTTTAGAGAGTCGCCTGAAACTATCAAAAACTTTCCACGAGCAACAAAACCATGCTTTAGCCTGACTAAGCTGCGCACCATGCTTCGTCGGCACGTACCGACATCTACAACCTGGTGAGTGCTGCTCCTAAAAAGCAAACGACGGGCATCTGTTGGATACCCGTCGTTTGCTTTTTACTCAACCACCGCTACCGGCTGCGGACCAGCCTCGGGTCGGTCACCTTTGGGTCGGTTCCGGCGTTTTTTCCGGCGCTTGGGTTTATCCGCTACGTCTCCGCTGACGTTCAGCACCGGATCGCCGGGCAGTGGCACACCCGCTTCGGGGATAGTAGCCATAGGTGCACCCTCCGGCCGGGGCTTACGGCCATTCCGGCGTCGTTTTCCGTTTCGCTTGCGTTCGGCCCCCTGCGGTTGTTCGCCGTCCAGAACGGGTTGCGCATCGGTTGCGTCCGTTTCCCGTGTCTGCCCGTCTGCAACAGGGCGCTCCTGACCACGCGAGCCGTTTCGCCGTGAACCGTTACGACGGCCGCCATCCCCACGACTGCCTTCACTTCGGCGGTTATCGCTACGGCGTCCGTCGCCACGGCGGTTATCTCCGCGCCGATTACCGTATCGTTTCGGGTCAAATACCGGCGCTTTGCCCAAGCCGAGTTCTTCGGTGATGGCTTGTTTCTCAACCTCACGTTCAATCAGCCGCTCGATCTTCACCACGCGGTGCTGGTCTTCATCACTAATGAACGTAATGGAGGTTCCGGTGGTGGCGGCCCGGGCCGTCCGGCCAATCCGGTGTACGTAGTCTTCGGCATCGCGGGGAATGTCGTAGTTCACTACGTGCGTCAGGTTGTCGATGTCAATGCCCCGCGACAGTACGTCGGTGGCAACCAGAATCGGGAACTTGCGGTTTTTGAAGTCCCGCAATACCACCTCGCGTTCTTCCTGCTCCAGATCGGAACTGATGCCGCGCGATTCGTAACCTAATTTGCTCAGCGTTCGCACAATACTGCCCACCTCCGATTTCCGGGAGGTAAACAGCACCATGTTCTGTACGGGCGTCGGACTGTTCTGAATAAGGTGGGCCAGCAGCGGGAGTTTCTGGCGGTCGTAGGCCAGGTAAAACTGCTGATCAATGCCCGCGGCCGGTTTCGATACGGCCAGCCGGATTTCCTCGGGTTCGTGCAGAATCTGCTTCGAAAACTCACGGATCTTGTTCGGCATCGTGGCCGAGAACAGCAGCGTCTGGCGCTTAACCGGCAACTTCCGCACGATATTCAGGATGTCGTCGGAAAAGCCCATATCGAGCATTTTGTCGGCTTCGTCCAGCACGAGGTAATCGAGCTTGTCGAAATTGACGTAGCCCAGTTGCATATGCGCAATCAGTCGGCCGGGGGTCGCGATGATGATGTCGGCTCCTGTTTCGAGGGCCTTACGTTGTTTGTCCCATTCGTCGCCCTTGCTGCCCCCGTAGATAGCGATACTCGTCGCTTCCACGAAGTAGCCGAAGCCCTCCACCTGCTCATCGATCTGTTTTGCCAGTTCGCGCGTTGGTACCAGAATCAGCGTACTCGTATGATCGTGATCGGCGTGCGAAATCCGGTCGAGAAGCGGGATGAGGTAGGCGGCCGTTTTGCCGGTACCCGTCTGGGCGCTGGCAATTAAGTCTTTGCCGTCGAGAATTTTAGGAATGGCCTGTTCCTGAATGGGCGTGGCTTGTTGGTAGTTCATGGCCTGCACACCAGCGAGCAGGTCGTCATGAAGATTAAATTCGGAAAATGTCAAGGTGCAGCACGTGTTAGTGAAGTATAGCTGACCTACTTTCCTCAGTCAGCAAATCGTCGCAATCGGATCACCGATTGATTTATGACAAATATACCAAAAAGTTAGTGCATTTGGAAATGGTTTTCAAATCGGCAGGAATGTCTCACCGATCGGTTCCCCTCAGAAGGCGAACGCCCAGATACACCAGGGGTACAAGCAGAATACCATCGGCGATGTGCGCCATGAGTTCACTACGGGGAATGCGGCTCAGCGGAAAGCAGAGGGCGCCAACGCACAGCAACAGACCCGTCCAGACCGGAACCGCCTTACTCCGTATCAGAACGATACCCAGGACCAGCAGACTTAACGGAAACAGTGGTCCAGCCCAGAACATGGTCAGGTTAAAGGGCAAGGGAAAGAGCGCGGCTTCATCCAGGAGCGCCTGTTTCGTGATACCAAACACATCCGCGTACAGCCCTCTGATGCCAAAATTGCTGCCACTGATACAACCATAGATAGCGATTAACAAGCCCCAGGTAGCGTATGTCGGCATTTTATGCCTGACTTTGGCGAAGAGGCCCATAAAAGCCGGAATCCAGAACACCGACCCAATTACCAGAAGCGTTCCACCCGTCAGGGTGTACTCACCGTTGTTCCAGAAAAACGAAGACACACTGAATAATAACGGGGCGATAATCAGGGAGAGACCCCATAGCTTTTGCTCCTGAAGCTGATACGATTGCATAGTACTGATCGATAAGGGCTTACACTAAAGTCAAGCAAGTATAAGTAATAACATAGTACTTTGCAATACACGATACTAATTTATGTTTAGTACCGAGCTCGGTACGTCTTATTTGCATCCAAACCTATTTCAATCTACCTTTGCGCCATGCAACCCAAACAGGCCTGTTTTCATCGTCTCCATCGACATCAGTGCGGCTTCTGATAGCCGCCAACGCCTGTTTTCTCCCATCCGACGACCCGTCCGGATTGTTTACAAAGTCAACTTAACTCCCCAATTTCATGAATTCCGTGCTACGGATTGCCCTGCAAAAATCCGGTCGGCTGAGCGAAGATTCGTACCAGCTTTTCAAAGAATGCGGTATCCGCTTCGACTACGGCACCGGCAAACTCAAATCGATCTCGTCGAATTTCCCCGCCGAATTTTTGTTCCTGCGCGACGATGACATACCCGGCTACGTTGAAGATGGCGTGGCTGACCTCGGTATCGTCGGCGAAAACGTAGCCGTCGAAACCGCCCGCCAGGTGCAGACCATTCATAAACTGGGCTTTTCAAAGTGCCGCCTGTCCATCGCCATACCACGCGGCACCGACTGGGCCGGATTGAGCGATCTGGAGGGTAAAAACATTGCTACGTCCTACCCCAACCTGCTCGGCAGCTACCTCGCCGAACAGGGCGTTCAGGCCACCATCCACGAAATCAGCGGCTCCGTTGAAATCGCCCCCAGCATTGGTCTTGCCGAAGCTGTCTGCGATATTGTCAGCTCAGGCAGTACGCTGCTGAGCAATGGCCTGAAGGAGGTCGAGACTATTTTTCGTTCGGAGGCCATCCTGATTGCCAACCCGCAGATGAATAACGAGCGGCAGGCGCTGACCGAGCAGTTGCTGTTCCGGATCAAAGCCGTGCAGGCAGCCAAGAACAACAAATACATTGTACTGAACGCCCCAAACGATGCCATTGCGCAGATTGCCAGACTATTACCAGGAATGAAAGCCCCGACAGTTATGCCCCTGGCCACCGAAGGGTGGAGTTCCGTACATTCCGTTATCAACGAAAACGCGTTCTGGGAAAACATCGAAGCCATCCGGGCCGCCGGTGCCGAAGGTATTCTGGTTATCCCAATCGAGAAAATGATTAATTAAACAGGAGGAAGGGAGAAAAGGAGGAAAGGAGAAGGGAGCTTCGCGCTTCAGTTTCTTTCCCCCTTTTCTTTTCTCCTCTCCTCCTCTCCTCCTTATGAACATCATCCCTTTTCCCGCCCGTGCTGAATGGCCCGCGTTACTGGCCCGGCCGGTGCAGTCGAGTGCGCAGATTGAACAGGTGGTGGCCCCCATTCTGCAACAGGTTCGTGACCAGGGCGATCAGGCGCTGGTTGAGCTGGCGGCCCGCTTCGATAAGGTTGATCTGACCCAAACAGGTCTGGTTGTTTCAGCCGACGAACTGGCCGCGGCCGAAAGCCAGTTGAGCGATGATCTGAAAGCCGCCATCCGGCAGGCGTATCAGAACATACGCACCTTCCATGAAGCGCAGAAACAGCCCGTCGAGAAGATCGAGACCATGCCGGGCGTTACGTGCTGGCGTCGGAGCGTGGGCATTGAGAAGGTCGGCATTTATATTCCGGGCGGTACGGCTCCACTGTTCAGTACGGTGCTGATGCTGGGCGTACCGGCGCAACTGGCCGGCTGCCGTCAGATCGTGCTGTGTTCTCCCAGCAATCACCCGGCTATTTACTACGCGGCTTCGCTGGTGGGCGTTACGCATGTGTTCCGAATCGGTGGGGCGCAGGCGATTGCGGCCCTGGCCTACGGCACGGAGTCGGTGCCACAGGTGTACAAGATCTTTGGGCCGGGCAACCAGTACGTAACGGCCGCCAAGATGCTCGTTGCCAAAGAAGGGGTCGCCATCGATATGCCCGCTGGCCCAAGCGAAGTAGCCATCTACGCCGACGATACGGCGGTACCGTCGTTTGTTGCGGCCGATCTGCTGTCGCAGGCCGAACACGGGGCCGACAGTCAGGTGCTGCTGGTGTCTACCAGCAAGAAACTGGTCAGTGCGGTAAATTTGGTGCTGGATACGCAGATGAGCCGACTACCACGTCGCGACGTGGCCGCCAAAGCCATCGACAACAGCAAAGCCATACTGGTTGATACTGCCGACGATGCCATCGACCTGCTGAACGCTTATGCCGCCGAGCACCTGATTCTGAGCGTGGCCGACGCTGAAACCGTGGCTGATCGTATCGTGAATGCCGGCTCAATTTTCCTGGGGAACTACACCCCCGAATCAGCCGGAGATTACGCGTCGGGCACCAACCATACGCTGCCGACCAACGGCTTTGCCCGGGCCTACAGTGGTGTGTCGCTGGACAGTTTTGTAAAGAAGATCACCGTGCAGAGTATCACGCCGGAAGGCTTGCAGGCACTCGGTCCGGTAGTGGAAGCCATGGCCGAAGCCGAATCGCTGGAGGCTCACAAACGGGCCGTGAGTTTGCGGCTGGCGGCATTGGCAGAGCAGATCACAGAAGAGACACCCAATGAAACACCTCGCTGACCTGCTGCTCCTCGGCGATCCGCGCCTGTATGAAACCTGCGAGCCCGTCCGCCGGGAGGAACTGCCGCTTGTAGCGGGCTGGGTGGCCGACCTTCACAACGTAATGGAGGAAATTCGCGCGACGTACCAGTTTGGTCGCGGCATTGCGGCTCCGCAGCTCGGCATCATGAAACGGCTGTTTTATCTCAATGTTCCTGGTCCGGGCCACGCTGGGCCGCAAGTCATCATCAATCCGGAGATTGTGCAGGCCAGCGACGACATGGACGAACTTTGGGACGACTGCATGAGCTTTCCGAACCTGCTGGTACGCGTCAGGCGACATCGCAGCCTGACGTTACGGTACCGGGACGAGCACTGGCAGGAACACACCTGGGCTGTGACCGACTGGAGCCTGTCTGAACTGATTCAGCACGAGTACGACCACCTCAACGGGGTACTCTGTACGATGCGGGCCGTTGATGCACAAGCATTCCGCTGGCGACCAACGCCCGTCTGACTGATATGATAACCGATACTACTCTGAGATTTGACCTGCTTTCACCGGATGATGCTACGCTGCTGGCCGACATAGCTCAACGCGCTTACGCCGATCATTACCTGCATCTGTGGCACGACGCGGGAGCCTGGTACATGGAGCGCTGCTTTAGTCCGGCCGTACTGCAACGCGAACTGGCCGATTCGAACGCCCGCATCTACCTTGTCCGGCAGGATCGTCAGGCGGTTGGCTTTTTCAAACTGAATGTCGACCAGCCGCTGAAAGGTCAGGAAACCGCTAACGCCCTGGAGCTTGAACGTATCTACCTGATCAAGAACGTAACGGGGCAGGGCATCGGTAAGGCCGTACTGACTTTTGTGATTGATTACGCCCGGCAATTGGGTAAAGAGTTGATCTGGCTTAAAGCGATGGATACGAGCCACGACGCTATTGCGTTTTACGAGAAGATGGATTTTGTGGTCTGCGGCACCGAACGGTTGACGTTCGACGTCATGAAGGAGGAAGTCCGGGGCATGGTGGTGATGCAGAGTTTCCTGTAACAAGCGGAGCCCGCGGAACTTTATACAAACGAAAAATGTCGCTATATTTGACGAAAAATTTCCAGAGCCATGACAGTAGCTGCCATTGCCAACCGGCTGGGAGGTAGTAAGATACTCGGCCGATCCGTACAGAATGACGCAGAGTTGATGCAACTCATTGAGCAGGGGATTCCCAAAGCTACCATTCGCTATTTGGCTGACTCGCTGGGCATTGAATCCAAGGAGTTGATCGACTACTTACCGGTAACCGTTCGTAACCTGCAACGGTATCATGAAGCAGATCGATTGAACGATGTTTTATCGGATCGACTGGTAGCGCTGGCTGAACTCTTCGAATATGGCGAAGAGGTATTCGGGAAAGGGCGATTCCGGGACTGGCTACACAGCCCCATTCTTTCTTTGGGCCGTCAACAACCCATTAGTTTTCTAAAAACCCACAAAGGTATTGGTATCATTCGAGACGAAATTGGCCGAATTGAGCACGGCATTTTTGCCTGATGGAGTTGTTTCGATTGACCCGCCGAACTTACCAGAACGACCTGTCAGGAATGGGGGCTTACAAATACGGAGCCCGTTGGAACCATAAACAACATGCCATGCTATACACGGCAAGCAGCCGTTCATTGGCAATGCTCGAAACAATTGTTCATTTAGAGAAAAGTCAGTTTCTCGATGACCATTGTGTAATGGTGATTTACGTACCTGACACGGTGATTATGCGTCAGTTTAGTGATCGTGAGCTTCCCAACGACTGGCGTGTTCAGGAAATGTATACAAAGGAAGTAGGCACCCAATGGCTTACCGCTCAGGAATCATTAGTTCTTCGTGTGCCTTCCGTTTTGGTCAAAGCCGAGTACAATTATCTGTTGAATCCAGCTCACATGGCATTTAACGACATCAAACTTATTGACATCGAACCTATTGAGTTTGATGAACGATTTTTTCAAAAACGCTGATGAGTTCTTTTTCGCTACAATCCCTCCTCCGTCCGCACATCCTGACGCTTACGCCCTACTCTTCCGCCCGCGACGAGTACACCGGCAAAGAAGGCGTGTTCCTGGACGCGAACGAAAATGCCCTCGGTTCAACAACGGACTCGGGCCAGTACAACCGCTACCCGGACCCGTACCAATCGGCAATCAAAGAACGGCTGGCTCCTATCAAAGGTGTGCGGCCGGAGCAGATTTTCCTGGGTAACGGCTCCGACGAACCCATCGACCTGCTTATCCGCGCTACGTGTCGGCCGGGGCGGTCCGACGCTTCGACAGATAATATCATCATCATGCCGCCAACCTATGGTATGTATGAAGTCTCGGCCACTATTAATGATGTTGAGCTTGTTAAAATCCCGTTGACGCCGGACTTCCAGCCTGATACTGACGCAGTAGTGGCAGCCGTTACCGACACGACCAAGATCATCTGGATTTGCTCGCCCAACAACCCGACCGGCAACCTGATCGATCCTGAGTCCATCCGAACGATTCTGAAAGCCGCCGATCATTCGCTGGTAGTCGTTGACGAAGCGTACATCGATTTTGCCGAAACTACTTCATGGACGGGTGAGCTGGACAACTACCCGAATCTGGTCGTGCTGCAAACCTTTTCGAAAGCCTGGGGACTCGCGGCCCTTCGGCTGGGAATGTGCTTTGCCTCCGAAGAGCTGATTCGGGTATTGAATAAAATAAAGCCGCCGTATAACATCTCGGCCCCGACCCAGGCACTGGCGCTGGAAGCCCTGGGCCACGAACGCGAAAAAAATGAGATGGTCGCTCAGATTCTGGCCGACCGGCAGGTTTTAGCCGAAAAACTGCTTTCTTTGCCCATTGTGCAGCACATTTATCCGTCGGACGTCAATTTCCTGCTGGTGCGCTTCATGGATGCCAAGGCGGTGTTCGAGTACCTGATCAACCGGCAGGTGATCGTTCGGGATCGGTCGAAAGTGAAGCTGTGCGAAGGATGTTTACGCATAACCGTAGGTACGTCGGATGAGAACGAGCGGTTGCTGACCGAGCTGCGTCAGTACGACGGCCCCACCCTACCGGACACGTCGGCGCACACCGGCACCGTTACCCATCCGGAACCCGTGTCGAACGCCTGAGCATCGGCAGGCTTCGGTTTTAGCGTAAAATGAACTTGTACCCTATCAGGCTATGAAAAAACGTTTGCTGTTTCTGCTACTGATGTTAGTGGGCTGGCTCGGCGCTGCCCACCACGCCCAGGCTCAATACAACAACTGGTCGGTCGGTTTCCGCATCGGCGAACCGTCGGGCGTGAACGTCCGGAAATATTTTGGCGAGAACCATGCGTTCGACCTGAACATCGGCACGTACGGCGGTCTGTACGGCAACAACCGGGCTTACCGGTCTGGTCGATACAAAAGTGTGGGACTGGCCGTGCAGGGCCACTTTCTCTGGCATACGTCGTTCGGGTCGAGCCAGACGTTCCGGGGCTACTACGGCTTTGGCGGACAGATCGGTTCCCGGCGCTATTACCCCGACCGGCTGGCCTACGTGAACGAGTTTGAAAGCACGATTTCGCTGGGCGGTTCGGGCGTAGCGGGTCTGGAAATCTTCCCGGCCAGCAAGCCCTATTCCTTTTTTCTGGAAACTGGCCTCTACGTTGAAGTACTGCCGGCCCCGTTCTTCCTGAACCTGCAATCAGGACTGGGCCTGCGGTATAATTTTTAGCGAGGAAGAAGGGGACGGAAGGGAGAAGGGGGAGGAAGGGGTAGCCTTTCCCCTCGCTCGGGTCAAACGTACCGTCTGACCGTGTGGAAAACCACAATCTCAAAAATCTCGGTCTGGCGGCACGTCTGACCGCTTAGCAAAGCTCGACTCAGACGGTCAGACGTACCGTCAGACCTAAGGCCTTTCCCGAAGTTCTGAACTGAACCGAAAGAATTTCCTTTCCTCCTCTCCTCCCTTTCTTCCCCTTCCTCCCGTCAAAAAGACTCCCCGGTGAAGATGTAGAAGCCGGTGCCTTCGCGGGTGAAGCCTACGTCGAAGCGGAGGAATACGTCTTTCTTGGGGTACAGGAAATAGCGTAGCCCTACCCCACCGCTAGGACGGATGTATTGAAATTGTAGCTCACGCGGCCGATTGGCGACCGCTCCCGCGGCAACGAAGGCGGCCGCGCCCAATCGCTTGCTGAACGGAAACGGCAGTAGTCTGTATTCCAATTGCGTCGCTACGTAGGTTTTATCCCGATACCGGCCAGCATAATAGCCCCGCATCATCATCTCCCCACCCATCAGGGCCAGTTGGTTAAACGGAACGCTTCCGTTCTGAAACATACCTAGGGCCTGCCAGGCCAGCACCTGTGTTTTACTGATGGTTTTATACAGCCGGGCATCGGCAGTAAGCGTCCCGAATGTCAGCGTACTACCCAGGGCTCGGTGATAGCGCAGGTAGGCTAGCTCAGCGAAGGCTCCTTTTCGGGCATTCAGGGCGTTATGACGACTGTCGTAGACAAGCCCCAGCCCAAGGCCGAGGTTCGCCGATCCCCGGCCACCGGTTGGAATGGCATAGGGCTGGCTTTCGGGCTGGCGGAACCGGACGTTGCTCAACCGCTGAAAGTCTACTTCTACGCCCCCAAACAGGTTTGGAACAATTCGGTGTAGTGCCCGTTCGCGAATCTGGATGGTTCCCGCTTCGACCGTAGCAGGCTCCCGCCTGACAACGTCGGGACCAATGCCGTAGTACAGCAGCGGAAACTGCTGGAACCGCGCCCGGCCCAGAAAATACCACTTGTCCTTGTCGGTATACAGGTTATGGTCGATATTCAGGCCATACTGCCCCATCAGTGTCACGAACCCAAACGCCTGTGCTTCGCTGAGTCGGTTTCGTTGATAATCGTTCTTGGCGTGGTACAGGTACAGTGCCGATACGCCCACTTCAATACTGGTTTCGGGAGCGTAACTCAGGGTCGGATACACCAGAAAACGGGGTTTATCCGGTGATGCCGTATCGTTGATCACCTTCCCCGCCATGGTCTGCACCCAGCGCCACGGCCCAAACCGCGACTGGGCTTTCACCTTCTCGGTGGAAAGGAGCAGTAAGAACAGCAAGGCAGAACAGGAAGCCTGGCCGATGTGGAAAAGCGTAGTCAAGTGGTGGTTCAGTAATTATTTTAAATGATTGTATAACACAATATCGTCCCAGTTGATTGCACAACTTGTCAATTTGCCGGATTTAGCCGTATTTTAGCCATTCGCAGGTGGCAACGTTCCTCGCACATGTTTAAAATCTATAGCTCCTCCGCCGGTTCGGGCAAGACCTACACCCTGACGAAAGAGTACCTGAAACTGGCACTCCGCCCCGGGCAGCGCGACGATTATTTCCGGCATATTCTGGCGATTACGTTTACCAACGCGGCCGCAAACGAGATGAAAAACCGGATTCTGGAGCGGTTGCAGGACATCGCCGGGGGTAAGGAATTGCCCTTGCTGGACGATCTGGTACAGGAGCTTCGCGGCTTTACACCCGGCACCGACGCATTTACCATAGCGAAAAACGAGCTGCGAAAAAAAGCCGGTGATGTTTTTCGAACCATCCTCCACCGCTACTCCGATTTCTCCGTCACAACCATCGACTCGTTCACGCAGCGGGTGGTGATGGCCTTCACTGATGAGTTGGGTTTTCCGTATTCGTTTGAAGTGGAAATGGATACGGACGAGGTGCTTGAACTGGCTATCGACAACCTGATCGAAAAAGCCGGCACGGATGAGATGGACGAAATCACGACCATCCTGAGCGAATATTATACACACACGGCCACCGAGGGCAAAAGCTGGAATCAACTCCCCGAACTGCTCCGCGAATTTGGCCGCAACCTGACCTCCGATCAGTTCTACGAAGCAGTTAATGCCGCCCAGGAGCTATCGCCCAGCGCTGTACGGGCCATCCGGACCCAGTTGCTGAGTCATAAAGAGCAATTTGAGATTGATATTGTCGCCGTTGGTCAGAAAGCCTGGACCTTGATTACGGACTCGGGTCTGAGTGAAGGCGATTTTGCCCAGACCAGCAAAGGCATTGGTGCTTACTTTCGGGCCATTGCCGAAGGTGACGCCCATCGCCCGACCAATTCGTATCACCAGAAAGCCGTTGCCGATGGTGACTGGTATACCAAAAAGGCTCCCCTTAGCACTCAGGCAGCCATCGATGCGATTGCCGATCAGTTGTGTCACTGCTTTCACCAGATCGAAGCCATTCGGGAGGAGCGACAAGCGCAGGTTGCACTGTTCGATTGCTTGTTGCCCCACCTCCAGAAACTCGCGCTGCTGAAACAGATGCGCCTAGAATTTGATGAACTGCTGCGCAAGGACGGACGGGTTCACATTTCCGAATTCAACAAAAAGATCCTGTCGATTGTCGCGACGGAGCCCGTGCCGTTTCTGTACGAGCGACTCGGCACCAAGTTCAACCACATCCTGATCGACGAGTTTCAGGATACGTCGCGGCTGCAATTCGCCAACCTGATGCCCCTAATCGAAAACGCCCTGGGCGCTGGGCATTTTAACCTGGCCGTGGGCGATGGCAAGCAGGCAATTTACCGCTTCCGGGGGGGCGACATGGACCAGATCGTAGCGCTGCACCGCAAGAATCTGGATGGGCTTAAACAGGCCCATAACCCCAACTCCTGGACCGCCGACCGTATCGATATGATTGCCGACCATCTGAACAGCGAGGTGCTCGGTACAAACTGGCGAAGTGCCCAGCCGATTGTCAAGTTCAACAATGAATTTTTTGAGTTCACGGCCCGCCGGTACGAAACCGATCACCCTAAAATTGCGGACGTATTCGATCCGGCGCGGGAATTCCACCAGCAACCCTCGCCCAAAGCCCGGGCACTGGGGCACGTGCAGATCGATTTTGTGGCCAAAAACGAGGACGAAGGGCTGGACCTGACCACGGCCATGCTCGACCGCACAATGGAATACCTGAACCGGGCTCTGGCCGACGGTTATCAGTACGGTGACATTGCGATCCTGACGCGCAAGAAAGCCCACGCCAAAGCCCTGGCCAACGAACTGAACGCCCGCCGGATACCGCTGGTTTCGGCCGATTCGCTGTCGCTGGAGTTTTCGGACCCGGTTAAATGGCTCGTCACGCTCATGCGGCTCCTGCAACGTCCGGATCAGCAACTGCTGCGCTATGAACTGCTTTATCTGTTTCACCGCGTAATCAGGGGTATCTTTCCCGACGATAAGCTGACAGAAGAGCTACGTGCCATCGCCAATAACGAGGATGTTTCGGTCCTGTACGACTACCTGGCCGCGCAGGGTTTCCCGCTCGATCCCTATGCACTGGGCCAGCTCAATCCGTACGAACTCGCCGAGCGCCTGACGGCCCAGTTCCGGTTGTTTGAGCGGACGGAGCATAACCCGTTCCTGTTCCGCTTCCTCGACGAAGTGCTGACCTTCAACCAGAAGCAGAGTGGGCATCTGAGTGATTTTCTGCTATACTGGGAAACGGTTCAGGCCAAAGTGTCGGTTGGGGAAGGCGAGTCGCGTCAGGCCGTCAGCATCCAGACCATCCACAAAGCAAAGGGCCTTGAATACCCGGTCGTGATCATTCCATTTGCCAACTGGCAGGTGGTACCGAACAACGACAGCATGATCTGGCTGGATCTGTCGGATATCCGTACCGACGCCCTGGCGCATGAGAATGCCCCCGGTCAACTCGCCCGGCTGCTCCACGCGCCTGCCTTTACAACGAGCAGCCTTCGGAAAGCGCCGGCTGCGGTGGCCGCTCAGTTTGAGGAAGAAATGACCCGGACGTTCCTCGAAAACATGAACCTGCTCTACGTTGCCTTTACCCGCCCGACGGATCGGCTGTACGTGATTGGAGAAGCCAAAGATTTCAGTAAAGGGCCCTTCAATACGGTTAGTCACTGGCTACATACGTTCCTGAACAATTCCGAGGTGGCACAGACCTGCGGCTGTACGTGGCACGAAGGTCAGAGTCGCTACGTACTTAGCGAGTGTTTTGAGGTCCCTACCCAACAGAAAGCAGAGGTAGAGCCGGACGAAATCAGCCTGGACGAAATCATCAGTGGGCACAGGGGGCAGGACTTACAGCTACGGCGGCAGGCCGAGCGCGTTTTCGATGTGGCAACCTTCGAGCGTACCCGCGAACAGGACCGGAAGCTCTGCGCGGCCCTGAGCCTGATCAAAGGATCGGAATCGGTGGAGAAAGCCCTGCGTCAACTCGTCAGCGAGGGCGTTGTGCGGGCATCGGAGCGGGATCTGCTTCGGAAACGACTAACACAGGTTATCACACATCCGGAACTGGCCCCACTATTCGACGCGTCGCTCCGCATCGACACCGACCGTAGTATCCTGAGCAAGAAACAACTGCATGGCGCTCCCCACCGGGTTGTTCATCAGCCCAACGGCACCCTGACCCTCGTACAGTATCAGAGTTTACCCGCCATCGACGATCATACCCGAACGCTTCGGTATTTTACCCGGCTATACCGCGACATGGGCTATCCGGACGTGGAGGGCCGATTGGTGTACCTGGCCGATACACCCAACGTAGTGCGGGTCGTTTGACTTATTCGTTTACCGTTTTCAGTTTTACGTTGATACAAAAACCCACTTTCGTTCTTTTCGTCTGGCTGACCCTCCAGTCGCTCGTCGGAATTGCCCAACGCCCAACGTCAGTTACGTCCTCTCCCTACCAGCTTCGAAAGGGCCGCGAGTTAACCATACTGGGCGTCGGCGTAGCGGCCGGAGCCACCTCGCTGATTCTTGAACAACAGGTTGACCCACTCACTCCCGATCAGGTCCGGGCGCTCGACCGCGCATCGGTTCCGGCCTACGATCGGGGCGCTACGTACAACTACAACCTCACGCTCGACAAACTCCGTGACGTAACGCTGGCCGGCAACGCAGCCATCGGGGGCGCACTGGTTCTCGGCACCCGACCGATGCGCCAGGACTTTAAGACCATTGCCGTTATGTACGCCGAAACGTTCATTCTGGCAAACGGACTACAGCGGTCCGTTAAAAACCTGGCGCAACGAACCCGGCCGTTCGTCTACAATCCGGATGCGCCCCTGGATGAAAAGCTTACTCGAAACGCCCGGCAGTCGTTTTTCTCCGGCCACACGACCAATGCCTTCGCTACGGCCGTTTTTACGGGCGAACTATTCCGGCATTATTTCCCCCAATCCCGTTGGAAAGCAGCCGTTTGGGGCGGGTCGTTTGCCCTGGCAGCCACAACCATCCTATTGAGCTACGAGGGTGGGCAGCACTTCCCGAGCGACCTGCTGGCAGGAGCGGTTTTTGGCTCGGTGGTAGGCTGGGGCATCCCCAAACTCCATGAAGTACGTACCGGCAGTCGTTCAGCCTGGATTCGTCAACTGGACGTTCAGCCGTGGAGCAACGGTCAGGCTACCGGCGTTTTTGTACGGTGGACGCCGGTTTATCCGTAAGTTTGCGGTTTATCATCTGATTACCTTACCATTCGGCTCTGATCGTGACCATTCGTTGCCTTACGTTTTCCCTGTTACTGACCCTCCAGTCGCTGGTGGGATTCGGCCAGATCGCTGTCGATTCCGCCGAAGTTAAACAACCGGCCGGCCGTTTGCCCAACCCCTATACCCTTAGCTGGAAAGTAGATGGCATCCTGCTCGGCACGGCAGCCGTTACCGGGCTGACGTCGTATCTGCTGGAACAACAGGTAACGCCCTTTACAGTGGCTGACTTAAACCAGTTTGACCGTAGCCAGATAAACGCTTTCGACCGGGGCGCTACGTATAACTGGTCACCGAAGGCATTCCGGATCAGCGACCAGGCCCTGACGGCCAATTTCGTCGCTACGGGTCTGATTGCGCTACCTACCCTGTTTCGCCATAGAAACTGGGCAACAGTACCGCTTATGTACATCGAGGTCCTGGCCGTGCCTACGCTTTTTCAACAAACGGTCAAGAACATTGCCCTCCGAACCCGGCCGTATGTATATAATCCGGATGCTCCGCTGGAACCCAAGCTTGTTGCGAATGGGCGACAATCGTTTTTCTCCGGGCACGCGGGTACAGCTTTCGCATCGGCCGTTTTTGCCGCTGAACTCTTCCGGCATTATTATCCGAACTCGAAGCTCAAGCCGGTCGTTTGGGTGGTGATGCTGGGATTGGCGTCAACAACCAGTTACATGCGTTACGCATCCGGCTATCATTACCCCAGCGACATTCTGGTTGGAGCCGCCCTGGGCTCGTTTCTGGGCTGGGGCATACCGAAGTGGCACGAGGTAAAGAACCGGCCGGGGCTGGGGCAACGGATGACCATTCAACCGTGGTATACTGGGCAGGCGAGTGGGCTCAGCATGCGCTTATTGCTTGATTCTCGCTAATTTTGCACTAATGACGAAGATTACCGATCATATCCGCAACGCCAACGGCAAACCAATCTTTTCCATTGAAGTCATACCGCCTGTCAAGGGCGATACGCTGAAGAATCTGCTGGACAACATCGAGCCATTGATGGAGTTTAAGCCACCGTTCATCGACGTGACGTACCACCGGGAGGAATACATCGAACGGCCGCTGCCCGACGGTACTATCCAGAAAATTGTCACCCGTAAACGCCCCGGTACGGTCGGCATTTGCTCGGCAATCATGCATAAATTCGGCGTGGATCCCGTACCGCACGTTCTCTGTGGTGGCTTCACCCGCGAAGAAACCGAGGATTTTCTGATTGACCTGCATTACCTCGGCATCGACAACGTACTGGTGCTGCGGGGCGATCCGGCCAAGCCGTTCAATACGTTCAAACCGAAGGAAAACGGGTATTCCTACGCCAGCGAACTGGTCGAACAGGTAGCGAACATGAACAAGGGCGTGTACCTTCACGAGGAGGATACGGCCCTATCACCGAGCGACTTCTGCGTTGGAGTGGCCGGTTATCCGGAAAAACACTTTGAAGCCGCCGACCACGAGATTGATTTCCAGTACCTGAAGCAGAAGATTGACAAAGGCGCCGACTACATCGTTACGCAGATGTTTTTCGACAACCAGAAGTACTTTACCTTCGTCGAGAAGTGTCGGCAGGCTGGCATTAACGTACCGATTATTCCCGGCCTGAAACCGCTCAGCACCCGCAAACAATTACAGGTACTGCCCCGGATTTTCCACCTTCAGATGCCCCAGGATCTTGTCACAGCCGTCGAAGTCTGCGAGAACGACCAGCAGGCACGGCAAGTTGGCATTGAGTGGTGCATCCAGCAATGTCGCGAACTGATTGCCGCCGGCGCCCCCGTCCTGCACTTCTATACCATGGGCAAAGCAGACAACATCGCCAAAATCGCGAAGGAGGTTTTTTAAGGGAGGAGGGAGGAAAGGGAGAAGAGGAGGAAGGGGAAACGCTGGAGTTCTTTTACCCTTTCTCCTTTCCTCCCTCCTTCCTTCAACAACTTCAGCAAAACCCCATTCGTCCAGCCGAAGCCGTCCTGTAAGGGATATTCGCCCCCTTTGGCCGCGGCCGTGCTGACGACATCGTACTTTTCTACCATTTTACCAGAAGCTTTGTAGACACGCAGGTTTTCAGTCACCCAATTCAGTTTGACCTTTTCGGCCAGGTCGGTCAGGTTGTAATTTCGCAGCCCCCGAATGGCCAGCCATTGCAGCGGTGCCCAGCCGTTCGGCGCATCCCATTGCTCACCGGTCCGGACGAGTGTTGTGGTGAGTCCCCCCGGTTTCAGGAAATCACGCTGCAGGGTTTTAGCTACGCCCTGGGCCTGCTGGGGCGTAGCCACCTTCACGAAAAGGGGATAAACGGCGGCCAGCGAATAGACCGTAGCTTGTTTGCGGGCCACAAAATCGTAGTCAAAGAAAAACTGACGGCGTTCGTTCCAGCAGTACTTCAGGATAGCGTCGCGCCGTTGCTGCGCCAGCAACAGGTACATCTTCGCCCGGCGCTGATCTCCTTTCAGCCGGTAGCCCTCGGCCAGCGTTCGTTCCAGATTGACCAGCAGGCTGTTCAGGTCCACTGGAATAAAATCGGTCGTGTGGATTGTACGCAGGTTCTTACCGTCGCGGAACCAGCGGCTGCTGAAATCCCAGCCCGATTCAGCGCCCGCCCGGATGTGGCGGTACATAACCCCCGCTTCTTTCCCGTTTCGCTTCAAGGTTTTCTCCACCAGGTTGTAGTCCTCCTTGTACGACTCGGGGCGGGGTGTGTCGCGGTCGTCGTAGTACCGGTTCAGGTAAACGCCTTCGGCCAACCGTACCACCCGCCGAAACGCCGGATTTTGCTCCGTCAGTTGCGCTTTGCCATGCATCCAGAAATTATATTCCTGTTGCAGATACGGCAGGTAGCTGACCAGCACCCGCCGACCCTGGGTTTCGCTCAGCAGATTGACCATGAACGAAAAAAATGGCGGCTGCGACCTCCCCAGAAAGTAAGTTCGGTTGCCGTTTGGAATAAAGCCAAACGTACGGATCAGGTATGCGAAATTATCGACCATATTCCGGATCAGGTCCGCCTTCCCCGAAGCCTGAAGGCCCAGCATGGTAAAGTAACTATCCCAATAGTAAATCTCGCCAAAACGCCCTCCGGGCACTACGTATGACTTGGGCAACGGAATCAGCGAGCCGGCCTGGCGTGGCCCGGCCTGACGTGGCCCGGCCTTACTGGTTTGGCCGGCTTGACCGCTGCGCGTCAGTACGGGCCAGAGGTCGGTGATGTGCTGCTGGGCCGATTGTCCGGCCTTGCTGGTATAGCCCGATGCAGGCGTAATGGGCAGCGTAAAATATTGTTCAACAAAGGCTTTCAGATTAAAACCACGCTGTTGTCTGGCTTTCTCATAAGCAGCCAGAGTGGTAGCGGGTGGAAATTTGGGGGTACAGTCAGCAAACGTTTTGGAATCCGGAAAAACGGATTTAAGCTGTACGTCTTCGAACAGGCTACCAAACTGCTGATCCGGACTTGGCCAGGGCTGTCCAGCCTTAGCCTGACTCGTCTTTGCCTGTCCGGTTTGCGTATCACTCTGCCCGGGCGACGCCGGAACTAACCCAAAAAATAGTAATGTAAACGACCAGAAACGTTTGCTTATTCCTTTCATGCGGTAATCTTTACGGTAAGAACAGCGTAATCGCTGACCAAATTGTTTTTATCCAGCCAACACCATCTTTTTCCAACGAATTCACGAGAATATACCGGGTGACTGCGGGCGAATTTCTTCTTTTTTTCGTTACCATGAACGAGGGACGTACACCCCGTTTTGCTGATAACCGGGGCCCGTCCAACCAGTCTTTCCGGACCGAAGCCTTTGTCCGGTCGCTTAAATTTTGTTAAATTAAGCCGTACCAAGGCGGAATCCGTTATTTTTGTCCAAAACACGAACCCCTGAATGGCTCGTAAAAAGAAAGTAGGTGCGTATCCCAGCGGTCTGATTTTGTTTAGCCTGACGCTGGCCTTGTTTTTAATTGGTTTCTGTGGATTGCTGGCCATCCAGTCGAAACGGCTGGTGACATACATCCGCGAGAACTACGAAGTGAGGGCTTTTCTGGATAAAGACCTTAGCGAGTCGAAGCTCCAGAAACTTTATAAGACCATTGCCGAACGGCCGTTTGTGCTGAAAACCAACAGCTCCCCGCAGATTACGCTGGTAACCAAAGACGTAGCGGCTAAGGAGTTCATTGCTGAAACCAAGGAAGATTTTTCCCAGTTTCTGGGCGAAAACCCGTTGCGCGACAGTTACCGGATCAAACTGACCGAAGACTATTTCGCGGAAGCTAAACTCCAGTCAGTGAAGCAGGACCTGGAAGAGCTGGACGGTGTTTTTGAAGTAGTCTATCAGGAAAACCTGGTCGATAACATTAACCGGAACATTACCCGGATTTACATCGTGATGGCGGTGTTCGCCGTGATCCTGCTGCTGATCATCGTCGTGTTGATGAACAATACCATCCGGCTCGCGCTGCATTCGCAACGGCTACTGATCCGGAGCATGCAACTGGTCGGGGCCACCAATGGGTTCATTACGCGCCCGTTTCTGGCGCGGGGCATGTTGCAGGGACTCATCAGTGGACTGGCGTCCTGCATTCTGCTGTTCGTGCTGATTCGGATCGCCATCAGCAACCTGCCGGAACTGGCATCGCTGCAGGAGCCCGATAAGATTGCGATGCTGATGGGTGCATTGATTGGTCTGGGGGTATTAATTGGCCTGATCAGTACGTTACAGGCCGTGAACCGATACCTGGGCCTATCCGTTGATGAAATGTACGGATAAAGCCAGATTCAGGTAAAAAACGTTTCCGGCTCCGGGTAGTTATTATCGTTGACTATTCACTGAACACCTTTCAAACAGGTATAGCATAAAATTGACGAACATGGCAAAAGACAAATCATATAGTTCAGCAACGCTGACACGCGACGAGCCGGCCAAGAAAACGGCTACCGTTACGGCTCCGCCGACTCCTAAAGCAACCACGACCCGTCCTTCGTCGACGGTATCGGAGTCCAACGGCTCGGCCGCGCTGCCGTTTGGTCGCCGGAATTACCAGTTAATGCTGGCCGGCATCGGCGTCATTCTGGCGGGTTTCTTTATCATGAGCCTCGACAAAGAAGAATTTGGCTTCGGATTCCTGGGGCTGACCCTCGGACCGCTGGTCGTTATGAGTGGTTTTGTGCTCGAATTCTTCGCCATCCTTGCCCGTCCGAACAAAGGATAAGTGAAAAAAAACTGAGTGGTGCCACAGCAAGTAGCGGTGGCACCACTATTTTTGCCCGATCACTTACCTGACCGAATGGATTTAATTCACGCGATTGCGTTGGCTATCATCGAAGGGCTGACGGAATTCCTGCCGGTTTCCTCAACCGGCCACATGATTATCTACTCCTCCCTGGCCGGCATTGCCGGAAACGAATTCACCAAACTTTACACCGTCGATATCCAGTTCGGCTGCATTTTGTCTGTCCTGGTGCTGTATTACCGGCGGTTCCTGCGCGACACACGCACCTCGGATTCGGTAGCCTGGTACAGGAGCCTGCCCGGTGGTTTGCAGCGCCTGATTGGCCCGTACACGAGTCAGGTCGATTTCTATCTGAAACTGCTCGTGGCGTTTCTGCCCGCGGCCGTCATCGGTTTTCTGCTGAACGATTTTATCGATTCCCTGCTGGAAAACGTCGTCGTTGTTGCAGTGATGCTGCTGCTGGGTGGTATCGTGTTGGTCTTCATCGACCGGATTTTTGCCGAAAAACCCCGCGACTACGACATTACGTTTCCCGAAGCCATCAAGGTGGGCTTTTTTCAGTGCATTGCCATGATTCCGGGCGTATCGAGGTCGGCGGCTACAATCATCGGCGGTATGACCCAGGGCCTGACCCGCCAGCAGGCTGCGGAATTTTCGTTCTTTCTGGCCGTACCGACCATGGCTGCCGCATCGGGCTATAAGCTGCTCAAAACGTATAAGCTTCTCCAGCCGGGCGACCTCCAGACGCTGCTGCTTGGCAATGCGATTGCATTTGTGGTGGGGCTGCTGGCCATCCGCGGGTTTGTCGGCTTCCTGAACCGTTACGGATTCAAGGTGTTTGGCTATTACCGGATTGCACTGGGTCTCCTGCTTCTGGGTCTGGTTGCCGCCGGGGTGAAGTTAGATATCGTTTAAAACAAATAGAGCGCAGATTAACAAAGATAAAAAGCTGTATTAATCTGTTTAGTTACTGCAATCTGCGTTCTATTAGCCTATGCACCAACAACCACAAACTGACCCCGGCCAGCTCATCCTTATCGATAAACCCCTTGAGTGGACATCGTTCGACGTCGTGAATAAGCTGCGCCGGGCCTGTAAATTCAAGAAGATAGGCCATGCCGGTACGCTCGACCCGCTGGCGACCGGTTTGCTCATCCTCTGCACCGGTAAAATGACCAAACAGATTGACCAGTACCAGGCCCAGGAGAAAGAATACACGGGTACGCTCGTGCTGGGCAAAACCACTCCCTCGGTCGATCTGGAAACGGCTTTTGACGGCGAGTTTGACGTATCAGGCATCACCCCCGAACAGATACAGGCCGCAGCCCGTCAGCTAACCGGTGAAATTCAGCAGATTCCGCCCATCTACTCAGCCATCCGGGTCAATGGAGAACGTCTGTACGAAAAAGCCCGACGGGGCGAAACCGCCAGCGACATTAAGTCCCGTCTGGTCACGGTATCGAACTTCAACGTCCTCACCGACGGGTTTCCGGCAATCGATTTTCGTATTGTGTGTTCCAAAGGCACGTATATTCGTAGTCTGGTACGTGATCTGGGCCTGTTACTTGGCAATGGCGCGTACCTGGCAAACCTGCGCCGTACCCGAATCGGCGAATTTGTTGTAAAAGATGCCGATAGCGTTGAAGGGTTTATCGAACGCTACCGCACCGAACACTTTCCTGCATGATTGTCCATCGCGGCATTGATACCATCCAGCCCCTCCCATACGCCGTTGTAACCAGCGGTACGTTCGACGGGGTACACCTTGGCCACCAGACTATTCTGGCCCGATTAGTTGAAATCACCCGGGCAAACGGGGGCGAATCCGTTGTGCTGACGTACTGGCCGCACCCACGCACGGTCGTTTCCAACGATAGCCAGAATCTCAGGCTGCTTTCGACGCTCGACGAAAAAATTGACCTGCTCGAACAGGCCGGCGTCGATCACCTGGTTGTCATTCCCTTTACCCGGTCGTTTTCCCAGTTGACCTCTGAGGAGTTTATCCGGCAAATTCTCCTCGATGCCATCGGCACCAAAAAGCTGGTGATTGGCTACGATCATCGCTTTGGCCGGGATCGGCAGGGCGGTTTTGATTACATCCAGCAGCATCAGGACGAATACGGCTTTGAAGTAGAGGAAATTCCCCGGCAGGACATCGACGCGGTTGGCGTGAGTTCGTCAAAAATCAGGGCAGCCCTGAACGAGGGGAATATTCTCGCGGCCAATCTTTTCCTGGGCCGTCCTTATAACCTGACCGGTACCATTGTGAAAGGCCAACAGCTTGGCCGGACCATCGGTTACCCAACCGCCAACATGCAGGTGGATGACCCCGTGAAGCTGATTCCGGCCAACGGTGTATATGCGGTTGACGTACGTCACAACGGTCAAACGTATGGCGGTATGCTCAATATTGGTTTCCGCCCGACGGTGGCCGGTACGCATCAAACGATTGAAACGTACATTTTTGACTTTAACCGGGATATCTACGGCGAACACATGACGCTGCTTTTCCGCGAATTCCTTCGTCCGGAAGAGAAATTTGACGGCCTGCCCGCGTTGATAGCCCAGCTAAAGCGCGATGAGGAACAGGCCCGCGCAGTCCTGGGCCGCTAATTCGACGACAGTTGACGCCTGAACTCTCCACGCCGACCGCTTGTTGACATTACGGTAGCCCCGCGGCTAAATGTAATTGCTTACTACGGGATAAATACCCGTCTTAACCCAATGATTCAACAGATTTCCCTGAGCCTCCTGCCCGAGCAGGCTAATGACGACGTAGCGTTCCGAACGGAAGCCTTACGTCATCTCCGGCTCCCCGCCGATAGTCCGGCGGTTGTACGAAAACGTCGCCAGTCTATCGATGCCCGCGGCCGTCAGGTTCGTGTTCACATCGACGCCGACGTATTTGTCGGTACGACTCCCCCCCCGCTTCTCAGCTTTCAGAAGCAGTATCCGAATGTCAGTCAGGCCCGCCAGGCTATTGTGGTCGGGGCTGGACCGGCCGGTTTATTCGCGGCCCTACGGTTAATTGAACTGGGCGTAAAGCCTATTGTTCTGGAACGGGGCAGCGATGTACGTACCCGCCGACGCGACCTGGCCGCGATCAACAAGGATCACATCGTTAATCCGGAATCCAACTATTGTTTTGGCGAAGGAGGAGCCGGTACGTACTCCGATGGTAAGCTTTATACTCGGTCAACCAAGCGGGGCGATGTCCGGCGTATTCTCGAAATTCTGGTAGCCCACGGCGCAACGGAACAGATTCTGGTCGATGCTCATCCGCACATTGGAACCAATAAACTCCCGAACGTAGTAGCCGACCTCCGGCAAAGCATTCTGGATGCGGATGGGGAAATACACTTCGATACGCGTGTCACGGATCTACTAATGGCCGGGGATCAGGTTCAGGGCGTCGTTACGTCCGATGGACGCGAGTGGCCCGGTCTTGGGGTAATCCTTGCCACAGGGCACTCGGCGCGGGATATTTTTTACCTGCTACACAACAAAGGTGTACGTATTGAAGCCAAGCCATTTGCGATGGGTGTCCGTATTGAGCACCAGCAGGCACTGATCGACCAGTTGCAGTATCACCGATCCGAGCGGGGCGATTACCTCCCGGCAGCCTCATACAGTCTGGTAACCCAAACTCGTTTCAACGGTGTCGATCGGGGTGTGTTTTCGTTCTGTATGTGTCCGGGCGGCTTTATCGTTCCGGCCGCAACGGCACCCGGTGAACTGGTCGTAAACGGCATGTCGCCTTCCCGTCGTGACTCCAGGTTTGCGAACTCCGGACTGGTGGTAGCTATAACCGACGACGATCTGAAACCCTACCTCGACGAAGGACCGCTGGCTGGTCTGGCCCTACAGCAGGAACTCGAGCGCTGGGCCTGCCGCCTGGGAAGCGATAACGGTAAACGCCCGGCGCAGACTGCCCCCGCCCAGCGGGTAGCCGATTTTGTGAGTGGCCGGGTTTCGACGGAGTTACTCCCCACCTCCTATCAGCCTGGATTAGCATCGGTCGACATGAGCGACGTATTACCGGATCATATCGCCCAACCGCTGAAGCAGGGATTGCGCGATTTTGGCCGCAAAATGCGGGGGTATCTCAGCAACGATGGTCAGGTGATCGGCGTTGAAAGCCGCACATCGTCGCCGGTACGTATTCCGCGGCACCGTGATACGTGTGAGCATGTGGAGGTCAGTCGACTGTTCCCCTGTGGCGAAGGAGCCGGCTACGCGGGCGGTATTGTATCCGCAGCGATGGACGGTGAACGTTGCGCCGAAGAATTGGTTAAGCTGTATAAGTAAGATTTCTGCCTACAGTTTTTAGTGGTCGGCATACGATCGAAAACAGAAAACCGTACATTGGGAACCGTTTACCGTTATGCTCCAAACGTCGTTTCATACCTTTACCGATACTCTTCGTCAGCGGTTGCAGGAGCCGCTGCCGGGCGAGGTGGCTCATAGCAAAATGGCCGCAGCATCCCGGTATCGACTAGGTATCAAACCCAATGAACGAACCCGACGGAGCGCGGTGCTGATCTGTTTCTATCCCTACCGGGGCAGCATTTACCTGCCGCTGATTCTACGACCTCAGTACGATGGGGTCCATGCCGGTCAGATGGCTTTTCCGGGTGGCCGCATGGAACGATTTGACGAAAACCTGACGCGTACTGCCCTGCGGGAAGCGCAGGAAGAAATTGGCATTCGGGTATCCGATGTTACTGTTCTCGGACACCTCACCGAGTTGTTTATTCCGCCGAGCAATTTTTATGTGTTACCGGTTATCGGCACGTTGCCTTACCGACCCGATTTCTACCCTGATCCCCGCGAAGTAGAAGCGGTGGTAGAAGTGGATCTGGATACGTTGCTCGATGAAACGATCGTGGGCGACAGCCAGGTCGAAGTGCGGGGCATGACGGTCGATGCGCCATTCTATCAGATTGAGAATTACCGCGTTTGGGGCGCTACGGCTATGATGATCAGCGAACTTCTGATGGTGATCGGGTCGGTAAAGTAACATTCAACCCCATTCTTTTGGCTATGGAACTTTAACTCCATGCTTGTTGCCGCCAGTATTCGTTACCGGAAGAGCCACCCAGCCACCAGTTTTACGTAGCGTGGCATGATCACAAACGTCATAAGGCCAACGATGATCAGACTGGTCAGCAAAGCTTTAATCACCGGCATTGTCAGGAAGGACACGGCGGCAAACAGGGGCGTAAGCAGCCACGGCACCAGCATTGATAATGGATAAATAGCCGATACGGTGATTAAGAACTGCTTGACCGGTGGTGCCGCTTTCCTGGCAGCCGGGGGTGTAAACCAAAATTCCAGCCCGGTCTTGATGTCTATTTTCTCTTCAGTATTCAGCAAAGGGCGAACTTTCTCTACCAGTTGTCGGCGCGTGTCGGATTCAAGCCAAGCTCGTAAAGTAGCCTCCGACGAAAAATGAAGTACAATGGTGTATTCTTCAGTCTGGCCGTGCGGCCGGATGATGTTCACACCTCGGTGTCCTTCATACTGTTGCGCTAAGGGCACAATTTCCCTCAGCCACTCCTCATAGGCCGGTACCTGATCTTTATACGGGCGCTGCAGAATGATTGTTGTCACCGCGCTTTCAATTTCAATAGGAACTGGAGCAGACATCGCGCAATCGTTTTGGGGAGAAATCAGTGGGTGAATGAGCGAACGAGAAAGTATCATTCAACTGACTACATTGCCTGTATAAAGGCAAATACCGGTGAACTAGTTCGCCGGTATTTCTATTTGTATAGCCAAAGCTACGCCTATGTCTTCACCGTACACACTACCGCCTACTACCCGAATTGGCCACATACATTTGAAAGTTGCCAACCTCGACCGGGCGCTCCACTTTTATTGCGACCTGCTCGGCTTTTCCATCATGCAGCGGATGGGTGCCGATGCCGCCTTTATTTCGGCTGGTGGTTACCATCACCACATCGGGCTGAATACCTGGTACAGCAAAGGTGCGCCCCCGGCACCGGTCCGCAGCGCCGGTCTGTTTCACACGGCCATTCTGTACCCAAACCGCCGGGATTTATCAGTTGCCTATCGTCGACTCGTTGAAGCTGATTACCCCATTACCGGTGCCGCCGACCACGGCGTTTCGGAAGCTATCTACCTCAACGATCCTGATCACAATGGCGTTGAGTTATACTGGGACCGGCCAACGGAACTATGGCCCCGTCAGCCTGATGGTTCGGTTGCTATGTACACCCGCCCGCTCGACCTCCCTAAATTACTCACGGAATCAGCAGATGCCGGTGCTAATTAGCACCGGCATGGGTTCCGGCTGCATACCAGAGCCCGGCAATGGCCTTCTGGTGTTTGGTACGCAGTTCTTCCAGTTTGATCTGAAGGTCGATCAGCTTCGTTTCCCGGCTGTTGACCAGGAACAGCGAGCTTTCGCCGATGTCAAACTTCTGCTGCTCGGCCTGAAGCAGCGTACGCTGATTGGCAACGGTCTTCTCCTGAACGGCAATCTGCCGTTCGAGTGCTTTCAACTCATTCCAGGCAGTCTGCACGTCGTTAGCAATATTTCGCCCCGTTTGTTGCCGCTCCAATTCGTTTTGCTGCGACTTGATCTGCACCTGCCGGAGTTTACCCCGTTCCTTACGCAGAAACAACGGAAAGGTCAGGTCGATGCCAATTTTATGATTATCAGCCCGAAACGCATAATAGCTTGCCCAGTCGTAACCAGTTCCCGCTTCGGGCGTTCGGCTCAGCAAGCTGGCGCTCAGGGCGATCTGTGGCTGTAGCAGCGACCGTCGAAACCGCTCTTCAATTGCCAGTTGTTGCCCTTTTGCCGTTAGTTTCAGCAGTTCCGGGTGCTGTTCAGCGGCCCGGTTGAGCAATTGTTGCAGCAGTTGTTCGTCGTCCAGTTGAGCCGGTGGACTTTGGGGCACCACCGTAGCGGGCATATCGACTGGTTGCGGATTCCCCCCTGCTTCATCGCTGTTCCAGAGGTAAGCAGTCAGGCGCAGGCGTGTATTTTGCAGTTCCACCTCGGCCTGCCGAAGTTGCACGAGTCGGTCCTGCGCTGTGATAAGCGCTTCGGTTGTGTCAATAATGGCCGCATCGCCCAGCAAAGCCCGCTGTCGGATCGCCTGAAAACGCATATCAGCCAGTTGGTACCCGTCCTCAACAAATCGGTATTGCTGGTAAGCCAGGTACCAATCCCAGTAGGATTTAGCGGCATCAAACAGGGTTTTGTTGATCAGTTTCAGCCGGTCGGCGTCGGCCAGGTTGACGGCCAGTTGCGCCGTACGCAACGCCGTACGCCGGGCATCGATCAAAAGCCCCTGCCCGATGGGCACGCTAACGCCCACGGCCGCCAGTCCGGAAGATGGCACCCGATTTTCAGGGTTGAGGTACTCCCCCATATTCCGGTCATAGGTCATCTTTACGTCAATACCGCCCGGCAAAACCGGCACCGACAGCCCTGACTGCCACTTGTCGTAGTAAAGACTGCGGCCAAATTCCTTCCGGTCATAAACCGAGAACAGCTTCGGGTCAAAGGCCCCCCGCGCCTGCATCACTTCCTGTTGCGCTTCCCGGCTCAGCAAAGCCGCCTGCCTGACAATCGGGTGGTGTTGCAGGACCGCCTGAAAAAAGTCGCCCGCCGTAAAAACAGCCGCCGGGTTTGGCTCAGGGGCTACTACCGTTGTGCCTGACGCGGGTCTTGCAGCCAGTTGAGCGGATACCCGCCAGGGCAAACACCCCAGAACGATCAGGCATATTCCGATCAGTATTCTCATTTTTTCGTTTCCTCTTTTGGCTCCTCCTGTAAACTTGGCGGGAAGCCGTTTAACTGCCGCCACAGTTCGTACCATACCGGCACATCGTCGAGCATTACCCAGCCGTACACGCCGGAACCAACCCGCAATTGTTGCGGCCATGGCTGATCACCTTTCTGTAGTTTAGGCTTGACCAATAGCCTGTATTTCCCATTCACACTGCTAACGGCGTCGATAACCGCTACTTCGCCCCCAAATGTACCCACAGCCACCGTCGGCCAGCCCGAAAATTGAATCGCGGGCCATCCGTCAAACTGCAATCGCACGTGCCGACCGCGCTGAATCAGCGGTACGTCCATGGCCCGCACGTACAGTTCAACCGCTATGGCGGGATTAGCAGGTTGCAGCGTGGCAATGGATTCGCCCTCTTTGATAGTCTCGCCGATACCGGCCTTGAACGAGCGCACCACGTAGCCATCCTGCGGAGCCCGCACAACGTAAAGGCCCCGGCGAACATCCACGCTGCTGATTTTATTCCGGAGTTTGGACACTTCGCCCGTAGCTTCGGCCCGGTACGATACCGCCGAGCTCCGATCCGACAGAGCCTTAGCCAGCTTTTCCTGGTAGTCGGCCTGTATATTACTCAGGTCAAGCCGAGCGTTGACCAGTTCCTGCCGCGATACGTTCAACTTGTTTTCCTGGGCAATCACTTTAGCGTTGTCCTCCTGTACTTTTAGCCGACGCGACTCAAGGTCCGTAAGCGAGAACAATCCGTTCCGGTATCCCTTTTCGTAACGATCAAGCCGATCCAGTGCAATCTGGTAATTTTTTCGAATGGCAATCAGATCCGTACTGTCACTGATTACTTTAAACTGGCTTTGCCGAACCTTGTTGCGGGCCGAGGCAAGCTTCACCTGAAGTCCCGTTTGCAGAGCGGCAATCTGACCGTCGAGAGCCGTAATTTTGGCATCGGTCGCACTCACGCTGCCTTCTTTGGCATCGAGCTGTTCGTCAAGCCGCTGGGGCAGATTCGGGTCAAAATATTCATCCTTGATCTCGGATATGACCAGCAGTGTATCGCCCTTGTGCACAAACTGTCCTTCCTGAATAGCCCAGCGTTCGATCCGGCCGGCAATTGCATTCTGAACGGTTTGGGGGCGGTCCTGTGGCGTCAGAGCCGTAACGGCACCTTCGCCGTTGATGTTCTGCTGCCAGGGCAGAAACATGACACAAAGGCTGATTAGCAACAGCCCCAGCATCCAGCGTCCCAGCCGCCGACCACTGTTAGGCTGGGGTAAGGTGCGGAGCGTTTTAAGCGGATAGTGATTGAATAGCTGTTCGTCTACCCGCTGATTTGATATGTTAAGCATGAGTTGGTGTGTCGGTTTCTAAGGGTAGATCCGTAACATTTGCAATTTTTTCAACGGCGGTCAACATATCGAACACCGTATCGATGCCTGAAATCAGTTTTTCGACCGATCCGGTTATCAACACGATAACCAGCTCAGCCGCCACGAACTGCCCCAAGGTCATTTCGCGACCTACCACCAGCGCGGTACCGAGTATTAACAGACCGCCCGTAACCAGTGTTTTAAATGCAACGGCACTGTAAAAAAAACGCTTCAGCACCCGGAAATGATCATTCCGGTAACTGACGTAACTGGCTACCAGTTCGTCCATCCGGTCGATAGGTTCGAGCACATCATCGCGGTGGCGATACGTCGGCAGATCCCGGGCCAGATCTTCCAGCCAGGCAACCACCTTGTATTTGTACTTCGATTCGTTTAGACTCGTCCGAAGCCCGGATGGCCCGTAAATCCAACTGATACCAATAATTGCCAGCAGCGTGAATAGACCAAACCCCAGGAAAATAGGGTGGTAAAACGATAGCAAAATGATCCCGAAGATAATCTGCACAGCCGCGGCTGTCAGGTCGATGAGCAATTTCGGCATTCCCTTCTGGAGCGTCAGCACATCGAAAAAACGGTTCATCAGTTCAGGTGGATAGTAGGCGGCCAGGGCTTTAGGTTCAATTCTTGGGAGCCGATAGGTAAATTCAAATGCAGCTTTGGCAAAAATGCGCTGCTGCAGAATCTCGACTAAGGTCATCTGCCCGACCATCAGCAGCCCCGTGGCCAGCACCCCCGCTATGACCAGACCGATTAGCACGTACACCGAACTGAAAACCAGTCCGCCGGAGACCAGGTTAAATACTGCCTGAATACCCAACGGCAACGACAGGCTAATCAAACCGGTAATCAATGCGTACAAGTAGATGTACCAGATATCTTTCTTTTCCGTCCCAAGCAGTCGAATCAACCGCTGCAATGACGAAGGAGGTGGTTGTGGGTATGTATCTAAAGCCATAATTGTATTACCTTTGTTAGTGATAGTATTACTATCAATGATACAAACATAACTTTTACCGATAAAAGTTTGTTTCTTTGTTGTAAAATTTTCCGCCAGTGGCAAATACGTAGTATAGATGGAATACACAGTACAGGTTCGGATGAACGACAAACTGTTTCTGCGCGATCCGGAAAGCTCCGAGCTGGGGCGTCGGATTGTTCGTCAGAGCATCATGTTGATTGCTGATATTGGTTTCGAAGAAATGACATTCCGCAAGCTTGCCGACCGGATCAGTACAAAGGAAGCCAGTATTTACCGATATTTTGAAAATAAACACCGTCTGCTGGTCTACCTGATCGCATGGTATTGGCAATGGCTTGAGTATCAGGTTATATTTCATACAAACAACTTAACCGACCCTCGTGAAAAGCTGGACCGTATTCTGAAAATATTGTTGCTGAAGAATTTATCACCACCGACTTTTTCGCTGGGCGCCGACAATATTGATGTATCTGCCCTGCACATCATTGTTATTCGCGAAGCCAGTAAAGCGTACCTGACTCACCACGTCACCGAGGACAACCGTCAGCAGTTGTTTAAGCCGTATAAGGACTTGTGCGGCCGACTGGCTAGTATCATTCTGGAATACCGGCCTGATTATCCCTACGCCCGTTCACGAGCAAGTTCAATAATTGAAACGGCTCACTACCAGGCTTATTTTATGCAGTATCTGCCTTCCCTCACTGACTTTGGCGGGCAACCCGAAGGATTGCCTACTGGTGAGGACCGATTGCTTGAGTTTCTGCGGCATCTGCTGTTTTCCTCGCTCGATGCCCCTATCCAGTAACTGCCCCTGCTGCCAAATAATGATCGCTGATCGGGCCTCAACGGGCGTTTTGTACTTTGCTCAGAAAATCATATCACCTTAAAAACGTACAGCACTATTTTTTAAGGTTATTAGAAAAATACAAAATCTATTCGTTTCAAGGAACCTTTTGTACATTTCCCATAATCGTTGTACTTTACCAATATCAACCCATTCCATTATCAGGAATCTTTGTTAATGAATTGTAAACCAGCGCTTCACCCCTTGCATTAAAGCATCTTCCGGCCCCACCTTTGTCACGGAAAAATAAAATTCTTCGCCAATGAAACAGTTCCGTTTATCCGTGGCCGTACTGCTGACAGTATGGGGTTTGGCTGGCATGGGAGGTGCCGTTGCCGACAATGGTTCGGGAGTGAGTGGGGTGAAAGTAGTGAAGTCCGAGCAAAAGAAAGTTCGTTTACATACAGAGGCAGGACAGCCGATCGACGTTGCCCTAATCGACGCCGATGGCAACGTGCTTTATCAAGGTCTGGTTTCATCTGCCAAGTCGAAAGATTTGACGTTAAACCTCAACAGCCTGCCTGATGGTCAGTATTTCCTGACGGCCAGCACCAACAACTGGTGGATGTCGCAGGGATTGACTATCCAGGCGAATGCCGTGAACGTCGACGAACGTAAACTCAAGCAGATCGAGCAACCGCAGATCACTACGTACGCCAAGAACAAAGTGCAGGTAGTAGTGCCTGCAACAAACGTAGAAGACGCTAACGTAGCGATTTTTGACGCCCAGAACGTACCGGTTCTGACCGAAACGCTCAATGGCACGATCCGTCGCTACGACCTGTCGTCGCTGCCCGAAGGTTCTTACACATTCGTTGTTGGTCCGAGCGAGAAGAAATTCTCTACCCGGATTGACATCCGTCGCTAAGCGCATCTACTGAGCGACCAACTGCTCAGTTTATCAAGTACATAGTTCAATGTACCCCCTGCTTTTCGGACAAGCGTCGGTACATCACCCTCTCCCGGCCGGTGCATTCAATCGAATGCACCGGTTTATTTTTTAATGGTTTTGCTACTGCTTGACAACGTACGTCATTCGCCCGAGCTACCTGTCTGCTGACTGATCAGCCTAGCCAGTTTAGGGGTAATTTCGGGCTCTTCCCCGCGCAAGCGCAGAATCGAAAGTTCCTTGAGTTTTGACTCAAAAATGATGTCTACTTCCTTGCCATACGTATTGACGAGGGAGTACAGCCAGTCGGCGTGAGCTTCTTTGCGGGCTTTCGGATCTTCACGCTCGCGTCGGGAATCCGAGTAGTGAAACACTGGCCGAACATCCCAGGTATTGTAGGCCATCAGAAACGCTTCTTCTTCGGTCAGACCATCGGGATGGAGGGAATGATGAAAATAATCGAACACCACCGGCGTACCGATCGATTCGCGGAACCGTACGAGATCGGCTACGCTGTACAGGCCCGGCCGGTCGTCGTTCTCAACCGTCAGCCGGGCACGCAGGTTTTCAGACAGGCGCATTTTGAAGTTCGTTTCAAACCGGTTCATGGTCGTGGCCTTGTCGCCGTACGTACCACCCGCGTGGATGTTGATTTTATTCCAGTGCGACGGTTTTAAACCCATCAGGTCGAACAGTTCGGAATGGTATTCCAGATCAACCACCGTGTTGTCGAGCACTTTGCCCTGTCCGGCCAGGTGATTGAACGGCCCCGGGTGTACCGTCAGGCGGATCGGCCGGCTTCCAATTTCTTCCAGAGTCTCCCGAATCTCCGAAAAGTCGGGCAGGCTGCTGATTTTGTACTCCGACGCCCATGGAAACAGGTCCGACGAGATCCTGAAGATGCGAAACCCATGTTCAAGATTCCAGTCAACCACTTTTAATAAATCCTGCACATTCTTCAGCGCCAGCTCCGAAGCATACTGTACCCCCCGTTCGGTAAATGTCTTTTTTATCATCCCCCGATTCGTCACAATTTTATCGGCCTGAAGACTCAGGTTGATGCAGGCGTAACCAACATTTTGTGGTGTCAACTTCATACGTAGATAACTTCAACGACGAATCGACAGTTTTATAAATTACCGTTCGTTCAAAAGTTGTAGCCATATTGTGACACCAGCGTTACACTTGCTTACTTTATGCATTCGCCATTTCCTGGCCTATGAAACTTTATTACTATCGCCTATTTGCCGTAACAGGTCTGTTTCTTACTAGTTGCGTAAACCTTAAAACCGTTAACACCTTCGGAACGTCGGCGGTTGCGGGCTTGCAACAGAACTCAGCCTTACCGACTACGTTCACGGCTGTTTACAAGGAACGTACGCTGGCCGACTCCCTTAGCCGGCACCCGTTCAACCGTATCCCAGTGATCGGACCGGAGTTTACCAGCAGCATCCGGCAAGACTCCTTGCGGTCGTATCAACTGGCCGACAGTCTGACGCTCGCCGTTTCGGACCTGATGGAAGCTTATTTTCAGGCCATTGCCGACTTTTCGGTTACCGGCAGCACGTTTGCGCCCGTTCAGCTCAAGTCACCTGCATTTAACCAATACCTGCAAGGATCGCGGCTCAAACTATCGTCAGACCAGACAGCAGCCGCCAATCGGTTGTTCAATTTACTTGGCTCAGCCGCTACCAATGCCTACCGACGGCGCAAACTGTCGGTTCTTATCACGCAGAGCCACGACGACGCGCAACAGGTTCTGTCTGCGCTGGTGTTTGCCTACGAACGCCTGGCCGACGTAGTGGCCATCAGCCGGGATCAGGCCTATGGCCATTACCGCACCCTGCTTATTCAGGACCCAACGCTGACCTATACGCAGAAACGGGAACTCGCAAAAGAGTGGCTGAACACGAGCAAAGCGATTGACCAAACGCAACAAAGCATTCTGACGCACGTCCAGACGCTGAAAACGATTCAGGCCGGCTACCGAGAAGTATATAAGAATCGCTACCTACTGAAAAGCAAGGAGTTAATCAATAATATCGATCCGTACTTGTCCAGGCTCAAACAGCTAAAAGCTGATCTGGAACAATTCAATCTCACGAATGGAAGACTTAACCCCAGAACAGATCGTTGAACTAGCCGACAGCTACCGACGGACCGCCCGGGCTTTAGCCGAATTTCAACTGGCACACTGGCCGGAATTATCCTATGAGCAGCAACTGGATTTGAATGCTTACCAGAACAGTTTGCTGAACCGGGCGCAGGATTTGATGACGCTCTCCGTACGGCCGGCCTTTCACGAAGCAGGAAAGATGATCGAGGCTGTCAGACAGGCCACTACCGATGCACAGTCGGGACTGAAACGCATCAAGAACCTGACGATAGCGTTGAACGTTGGTGCTATTACAGTTGCCCTGGCAGCAAGCATTGCCCGCGCTAATCCAAAAGGAATACAAACGGCCCTGAATGAATTAGGCGAATTGCTTAAAATGGAGGAATAGAGGAAAAAAGGAGGAAAGGGAGTAAGGGAGAAGAGAACGCCGAATAGTATTCCTTTTCTCCCTTCCTCCATTTTTTTCACTCCTATACAATAATCCCGGAAGACGGTTTTACGCCAACCAGTTCAACGTCAAACACCAGATCCTGACCGGCCAGCGGGTGGTTGGCATCGAGCGTTACACTGTCGTTGGTCAGGTCACGAACAATGACCGGAATGGGCCGCGGATTTCCATCCTCGTGCATGTTCAGGGTCATCCCTACTTCGAGCGGAATATCAGCCGGAATATCGGTGCGGTTCAGCGTGAATATCATCTCTTCATTAGCCGGACCGTAGGCGTCCTCAACCGGAATCTGGATGGTTTTCCGTTCGCCTTCGTTCATGCCCGTAATGCCTTCATCAAAGCCTCTGATTACCTGACCGCTACCAAGCTGAAACTCCAGCGGAGTACGTCCCTCCGATGAGTCGAAAACGGTTCCGTCGGTCAGTGTACCGGTATAATGCACCTGAACGGTGTCGCCGGATTTTGCCTGTGCCATAATTGTGGTTGTTTTGTGAACACTGGCGTAAATGTACCCAAACTTCCGGCACCAGGAAGGCTACACACTAATTTTTGCCCACTGACGTACCAACGAAACCATTTCCCGTTGTATAGCCTCCGTACGGTCATCGTTGTACCAGCGCTGGGTTTGCTCTGCAACGTCGGCATACGGCCGTTTCTCCGCCCGCCATTGCATCACCAACGCCTGAAGCGCAGCCGGCCGGGGTCCCCACGTACCAAGCTCCGCCAGCGTATCGGCATTGATACAGACCAGTTTAGGAATAGATCGCGATGTGCCGTTGGTCAGGTAAGCGTCCATGACATCCAGATTTTTATCCCGTAGAATTAAGCGCATCTGCACATTGGGCGACCCATCGGTCATTCGCTGAAAAACGGGCAGAATCTGGGCTGCATCACCACACCACGATTCGGTTAACACCAGCCAGATCCAGCGCTCAGTTACGTGCTGTAACAGGTCGGCCAGTTCGGGCTTAATAACGGCAAATCGCTCCAGCCGGCTCATCCGATGCAGATTCAGCTTGGTAAAGCCCAGCAGTTCAGGGGTATTATAACTGGGGTTGTCGGAGGTCGTACGGCCCTGCCTTAACAAATCGGTTGAAAGGGCAACGTACTGTTCGTAGGTATAGGCTGACGCAATGAGTTCGGGGGTAATAATGGGCGATGGGGTGGTCATACTCGAATGATTAAGCGAATTCATAACAGCGGGGCCAGCCGTTTTTGTTCATAAACGAATAAAGCCCGGTCAGTTGGCCGGGCTTTATTCGTTTAATAGGTTTTATCAGCTTTCCTGCTGATACACAACGACATCCTCAATTTCTTCGCGCATGGTTAACAGTGTTAGCTGCTCATCAAACTCAGCGCTGAACGCAAATGGTCTGCGCTTCAGGAGGTAGTCATAGATGAACCAGTCGGTTCTGGGCGTCGGTACGTTCAGGACATCAGCAAAATCGATCCACTCCAGTGTCCCTTCGTTGCAGGGCGGTGGCGGTACCCGGTCAATTTCGGCCACATACACGTAGCTGGTCCAGTTATAGGCCGTCGGGGAGCTTTCGGTTAGTACCCCACAAAACGTCATCCGGTCAGCCTTGATGCCAGTTTCTTCCCAGGTTTCGCGGTAAGCCGCCTGCAACGGACTCTCGTACGGGTCAAGTTTTCCGCCCACCGGTGTATACTGGTCTTTGTTTGGCTCTTTCAGCCGTTTCAGCAGCAAAAACGTAGTCCCATGCCGAAGCACACACAGTACCGCCGTACGTTTCAGCCCTACCGGAACGCTCATTGTGCTCATAACTTAGTAAGCCCGGGCAAATACGACCCGGCCTTTCGATGGTTTTCCAGAATAGATATCGACACCTTCTTCCGGCTCCTGATCAAACGGAATACAACGGATTGTTGCTTTCGTCTCTTCCTTGATAACCTCCTCGGTTTCGGACGTACCGTCCCAGTGCGCCAGAATGAAGCCGCCTTTCTCGATCTGCTCTTTAAACTGATCGTACGTATCGACCCGGAAGGTATTGGCCTCCCTGAACGACATGGCCTTCTGGTAAATCGTCCGCTGAATATCCTCCAGCAATAGCTTGATACGTTCGGCCAGGCCATCGAACGGCACCGTTTCTTTCGTTTTCAGATCGCGTCGGGCAATTTCGATCGTGCCGTTTTCCAGGTCGCGGGCTCCCATTGCCAGCCGGACCGGCACACCCCGCAATTCGTATTCGGCAAATTTCCAGCCGGGTGAGTTAGCATCGGAGTCGTCGTACTTCACCGAAATGCCGGCCTTCCGCAGTTCCTGAATCAGCGGTTTAAGCTTATCGGTCAACTGGGCAAGTTGTTCTTCCTTACGGTAAATCGGCACAATAACAACCTGAATGGGTGCCAGTTTTGGCGGCAGCACGAGACCATCGTCGTCGGAGTGGGCCATAATCAGCGCCCCCATCAGGCGGGTACTCACCCCCCACGATGTTCCCCAGACGTAGTCGAGCTGGTTCTGCTTGTTCAGAAACTGTACATCAAATGCCCTGGCAAAATTCTGCCCCAAAAAGTGGGAGGTTCCGGCCTGCAACGCCTTACCATCCTGCATCATGGCTTCGATGCACAGCGTATCCTCGGCCCCGGCAAAACGTTCGTTTGGCGTTTTGGCCCCGCGCACAACCGGCACAGCCATCCATTCTTCGGCAAACCGGGCGTACACGTCCAGCATCTGCCGGGTTTCCTCCATAGCCTCTTCGGCGGTTGCGTGGGCGGTATGTCCCTCCTGCCACAGGAATTCGGCCGTTCTGAGGAAAATCCGCGTCCGCATTTCCCAGCGTACTACGTTGGCCCATTGGTTGATCAGCAGCGGCAGGTCGCGGTACGATTGAATCCAGTTTTTATACGTACTCCAGATAACGGTTTCCGATGTCGGTCGGACGATCAGTTCCTCTTCCAGTTTCGCTTCCGGGTCAACCACCACGCCGGAGCCGTCTTCGGCGTTCTTTAGCCGATAGTGCGTTACGACGGCGCACTCCTTGGCAAATCCCTCTACGTGCGACGCTTCTTTGCTCAGGTAGGATTTAGGAATAAACAGCGGGAAGTAAGCGTTCGTATGGCCGGTTTCCTTAAACATATCATCGAGCGCGCGCTGCATTTTTTCCCAGATCGAGAAGCCATACGGCTTGATCACCATGCAACCACGAACGGCTGAGTTTTCGGCCAGATCCGCTTTTTTGATCAGTTCATTGTACCATTCGGAGTAGTTTTCACTACGGGAAGGAATCGCTTTTGCCATGAGTAAGACGTTGGAATCAGAACGCTGAATGATGACGAGCGGAGGTGAAACATTAGATTGAAATATAGTGTTTATTCTATATATCTTGTTCAGTATTCAGCAACCGGCATTCAGCGTCCAAAAAAAGTTTGTAAGGTTTTAAACCCTGCTGAACAAATAGGAATCTAATAGGTTGAAAACTTGCAAAGATAGGTTTTTCCTCTATTTTTGTAATCAAACCGTTTGCTCCTGCGTTATGGATTTAACGGCTAAATAATATGAGCCTTTATTACTATAATCCCCTTGCCCAATGAACACGCAACGCGTATATCGATACCTGGCGCTGGCCGCGCTGCTGGGTTTCTGGAGCTGTAGCTCCAGCCGGCAGACCGCCCGGAACGCAGGCGAAATTGACGATTTGTACGGCAACTCGGCCAATGCTGAGGTGTATGCCAGCAACTCGTCCGAACCCAACCGGGATGCGCAGCGGCTTGATCGTCCCAGACGCTCTGCCCGCAACGCCAACCCTGAGTATTCGGAGGATCAGCAGGCTTATGATGCAAATTCGGATGAATACTATTCGGAGCTGAGTGCCCGCAAACTGAAGCGGGGGCTTTCTCCCGATCCGGGCTGGAACACCGATAATGACTACAACGCCGGTTTTGTGAATGGCTATTATGCAGGCATCGGCAATCCGGCCTTCAACTCGTACCGCTGGAATCCGTGGGGGTATAACAATACCTTCTACAACGGGCTGAATTTTGGTATTGGTCTGGGCCTTGGCTCGACCTGGGGATGGAATCGGTTTAACTACGGTTACGGTGGTTTCTACGATCCGTTCTTTAGTCCTGCCTATGCCTTCAATAGCCCGTTCTATTCGCCGTTTGGCTATGGTTACGGTGGCTTCTATGACTCGTTCTATAGCCCGTATTACGGTGGTTTATACAGCCCATTCTATGGCGGGTATTATGGCGGCTGGGGTCGTCCGGTTTATGCCGGCAACGTGATCGTAACGGGCGCGGACCCCTACCGAAACAACCGGGTGTACGGAGCCCGGAACGACCGGTCGTCGGCTCGCTACAACGATGCGTTCGTGAATACGCCCCGTCCGGCTGATCCAAACGGTGGCCGTCGGGCAAGTGGTGCCTATTACTCAGGTAACGGCACGTCGGCCTCAACGAACAACACCAACAGCCGTACGGGCAGCGATTCGTACTATGCTCGTCCCCGGTCGAATAGCCGTGGGACTTACTACTACGACAATGGTTCGTCGAGCGGTGGCCGCACCAGCAGTGGTAGCGGTACGTACACAGCGCCGTCGTATAACAGTGGTAGCTCAAGCAGCGATTACTACGCTCGTCCACGGTCGAACAGCCGCGGCACGTATACACCGGCTCCGTCGTACAACGGCAACAGCCGGGGTAGCTATCAGCAGCGTCAGCCAAGTTATCAGCAACCCAGCTACCAGCAGCCATCCTACCAAAGCCAGAGCCGGGGTAATTACTCCGCTCCGAGCCCCAGCTACAGCGCTCCCAGCGGAGGCAGCCGGGGCGGTAGCAGTGGTTCCAGCAGCGGTGGCTACTCGGGTGGTGGTGGCTCACGCGGACCACGCTAATCAGCACCGTTCATCAAAATTACGTCCCGCCGAACTGACATTCGGCGGGATTTTTCGTTTATGTGAATAGGTGCTTTAAACGTTTTTCCGTCAATTTGGTCTTACCGGCAAAGCACACCCTTTACTCATCTAACAAAATGGATAAACGCATATATGTAACAGGCGGCCTCATGCTTATGGCCGCTGTTTCGTACGGACAGTACGCTGGGGATGCCTTCCGGTATTCGGAACAGATTATAAACGGAACCGCCCGTTTTCAGGGCATCGGCGGTAACCACGCAGCTCTGGGTGCTGATGCCAGCAATGCCTGGGGCAATCCGGCTGGCCTGGGTTTTTACAACCGCTCGGAGCTAAGCATCAGCCCTTCCCTGCGCTTGCTGAATGTCGGGGCTGACTACCTCGGGCAAACCACCAACTCCTCAAAAGCGGTCCCGTTTGTGGGGAGTGCCGCGTTGATCTTCGCCGGTGGTTCGCCCAACAACGACAACCGCAACATCCGCCGGACTACGTTCGGTCTTACTTACTCGCGGCAAATCAGTCTAAACAATGAATATGTCTATCGGGGACGTAACAACCGGAGCTCGCTGGCTGATTCGTACGTCGAAACGGTGAACGCCCGCGGTATTCCTTCAGGGTCGCTGGATGCGGAATATGATGCTCAGAACAATATAGCCGATAATCTTGAAGCAGCAGCCTATCAGCTTTACCTGATTAACCCAACACAGGAAAACGGAACGAATTATTTCCGGTATGATGTAAACGTTCCGGTTGATCAACGCGGTAGCTTTACCTCCAACGGATCGGTAAGTCAGTGGGGGCTTTCGCTAGCCAGCAACTTCAACGACAAGCTATACGTTGGCGGTACATTGGGTTTTACGCGCACCCGCTATGAATTCACGGATACGTTTGACGAAAGTTACGTAGGAGGCCGCGTGTTCAATGGGTTCCGACAAACGTCTAATTATTCTGTTACAGGTAACGGCATTAACCTGAACATTGGCCTAATTTATAAACTGGATCAGAACGTTCAGATTGGGGCCAACATCTTGTCGCCGAACTTTACGACCCGTACGTTCCGCGAAGAGTTCAGTCAGAACCTTTCGATTGATCCGATTGGTATTCCTCAAACCGATGATCAGGGTCGCCCGGTGCTGTTCATTCCTGATAATACGTCAGTTCCCACAGCACCTCAGAACTTTGACTTTACCATCACGACGCCCCTGCGGGCTTCGGCCGGCGTTACGTATCTCTTCGGACGTAGTGGCTTCATAACGGCTACGGCAGAATACGTTGGCTACAAAGGGCTGCGGGCCGGGACATCGTTCTATACATCGGCCGCGGATAATCAGGCGTTCCGGCAGGACATCACGAACGAAATCAAGGCGACTTATAACAACACGGTTAATTTCCGGGTGGGGGGTGAATTCCGCAGTGGACTGCTTCGGTTGCGGGCCGGTGCTGCTTACATTCCCAGTGCCTACAACACGAATTTCGACCAGTTAGCACGGGACAACGAACGGAACACCCTGCTGTACAGCGGTGGTATCGGCGTTCGCAACGACCGGTTCTTTGCCGATCTGGCGGGTGTATTCTACACGACAAAGTCAGCTTATACGCCGTATACGCTGAACAACCCGCAGAACTACGGTTCGGCCCTGCTGACCAACCGGAACACAAATCTGACGCTGTCGCTTGGAGTATTCTTTTAAGCGAACGTTGACTTAACACAAAAAATCCGGCCACATTGAAGCGTTCAGTGTGGCCGGATTTTTTGTGTTAACCTTCAGTGTTACAGCAACGCCCCAACTTTTTGAAGTACTTCCTCTTCGTTTGTTTCTCCAGTTACTATCACATGCGCCTTACTGTAGTATGGCAGGCGACTCTGGTACCGTTGCTCCAGCGACCGTACCAATTCGGGATCATTAGCATTATAAAGGGGCCGGTCGTCGATGGCATGGGCGACCATTCGCTGCACCAGCACCGCCACGGGTACGTCCAGAAATACCGAAATCCCCGTGGCATTGATATAGTCCATGTTGTCATTAAAACACGGCATACCGCCCCCCGTTGCTACCACCAGACTGCTACCGGGTTTAATCTTACAGAGAACCCGCCGTTCGGCCTCCCGAAAATAGGATTCGCCGGACTGCGCAAAAATGTCGTTGATGGTACGTCCTTCTTCGCGAACAATTCGCTTGTCCGTATCTACAAAACGGTAATGGAGAGCTTCGGCGATACGTTTGCCCAGGGTCGTCTTTCCCGACGAAGGCATTCCAATGAGGAAGATGTTTTTCAAGGGAGGAATGGAGGAAAGGGAGGAAGGGAGGAGAGGAGGAAAGATTCTTTGTTCCTTTCCTACTCTCCTCCCTTCCTCTACTGCTTCACTAATTCTAAAACGTCGGCCGCGTCGGGTGTGGTGTTGTAATGCCACTTGCCTTTCACGACGCCGTCGTTCAGCAGCCACGTACCGGGGTTTGAGCGCATAATGGTTTTCAGCACCGTCGCGTCGGATTTGTAGTACGGTACGTTTTCGAGCTGAAACTCCTTGCGGAATGCCTTGATTTCGTCGTCACTGACCGAGGTAAGGAAGTACGGCGAAACGGCGGAGCCTTGCAGGTCCTTCACCAGCGACCGAATGGCCGGAATGCTGCCCGGATCAAAGTCGTTTACGTCCTTTAGAATAATGAACAGTTTCTTGCCTTCGAACGTCTGCTGCGTAAAATCGCCTTCGTCATTCCACACGCGATAGTCCGTAATTTTCGGCTTGGCGTTCTCGTTCACCAGGACCATCTCCTTGAACTTGTAAGACGGGTCGGATGGATACTGCTCGAATTCGTACTCCTTGCCGCCTTTCTCCAGCACGTACTTATAACGCAAGGGTTCTGACGGCTTCATCTGGGCCGGAATACTCTTTCCAACCGCATATGGCAACAGATCCAGCGGAGACAAAAACTCAATGGCGTATATACCAAGACCCAGAGTCAGCACGATGGTTAGTCCTACGATCCAGCCGGTTTTGCGGGCGCGCATCCGGTTGCGGTGGCCAATGATAAACAGGATCAATACGGTCAGCACAACGTCCTTCCCGAACGAGGTCCAGGGCTTCAGTTTGATGGCGTCGCCGAAGCAGCCGCAGTCGGTTACACGATTGAAATAGGCCGAGTAAAAGGTCAGAAACGTAAAGAAAATAATCAGGAAGAAAAGCAACCACGAAATTAGCCGGGGCCGATACGACACCAGCAGCGCCACGCCCAGCACCACCTCAGCCGCGCAGAAAAGGACCGACATGGCGAGGGTAAACGGAACCAGAGCCATGAAGAAATCGTGCAGCAACGGTACGTCCTGCGCAAAGACTTCAAAATATTCTTCAAACTTGATCTGGGTTCCTACGGGATCGTTGAGTTTAATCAGCCCGGAGAAAATGAAAACAATGCCAACGACATAACGGGCAATCCGGGCGGCAATCAGCATCGCCGGGGTTCCGGTTTTAACTCGGGCTTGGGGGGCGGTTGTATCCATATTAATTATTACGGAATAGTGCGCCAGACATTGGACAAGTATCCAGTGGCTGGTATCCACTATTCAGCGTCTAACGTCCAGTGTTCTGTAGTTTAATCAAACAAAAAACGGCGTAATTAATCATATCCATATAATTGGCGTCAACGCCCTCCGAAACCAGGGTAGTTCCGCGGTTGTCCTCAATTTGTTTGGTACGCAGCAGCTTCATGAGAATAATGTCCGTCATGGAGCTAACCCGCATATCGCGCCAGGCCTCGCCATAATCGTGATTTTTGGCAAACAGCAAACGCATAACCTGGCCAATCTGTTCGTCGTACAGGTGTTCAAGTTCGTCGGTTGGGATATCCATCTTGGCCGTCTTGTCCGGCTGACCATCGACGGTCTGGGATGCTGTCTGAAAATGGAGCTGAATCAGCGCCATTACGCAATAGTTGATGATCCCGACAAATTCCGGCTCAATGCCTTCGCCTACCTGACTGACACCTGTTTCCTGCAGGGTGCGAATCCGCTGGGCTTTGATAAAAATCTGATCAGTAATGCTGGGAAGCCGAAGAATACGCCAGGCTGTACCGTAGTCCTGGTTTTTTTTGAGAAAAAGATCTTTGCAGCGTTGGATTACCTGCCGATATTCGAGTTCGGTTTGGGTCATTGGTGGATGGTTTTCGGTTTTCCGTCTTCGAATTGTGGCGCTACAGTCTACTTCAACAACGGCCCGGCGAAAACTGTCAACCGAAATCTGGTAACGAATGTACCCGAAAGATACGAAAAAAACGCTGAACTGCCGGGGGCGACTCGTCGATTTGACGACACCGGCCGTGATGGGCATTCTCAACGTAACCCCCGATTCGTTCTACGCTGGAAGCCGTGTATCACCCACAACGAACTCAACATCAGTGCATACAGATCAGGCCGTAGCGGCCGCAGAACGGATGCTGGCCGATGGCGCTACCTTTCTCGACGTGGGCGGTTATTCTACCCGACCGGGAGCGGCCGAGGTAAGTGCCGGCGAAGAAGCCGATCGGGTCCTGCCCATCATTGAAGCCATTCTGACCAATTTTCCCGATGCTTTGCTTTCGGTCGATACGTTTCGGGCCTCAGTAGCACGGCAGGCAGTAAACGCCGGAGCCGTACTGGTCAACGACGTAGCAGGCGGTACACTCGATGATGCCATGTTCGGGACCGTTGCTGGTCTTGGCGTTCCGTACGTTCTGATGCACCTGCGGGGCAATCCGCAAACGATGCAGTCCTTAGCCAGCTATGATAACCTGGTGACAGACGTGATTGATGAACTTGGCGTTCGGGTGGCGGCTCTACGGGCGTTAGGCCAAAAGGACATTATCCTGGATCCGGGATTTGGGTTTGCCAAAACCCCGATGCATAACTTTCAACTGCTGCGGCAGCTCGACGCCTTTCGGGTGTTTGACGAACCGCTGTTAGTGGGTATTTCGCGCAAGACAACTATCTGGAAAACATTACAGATAACCGCCGATCAGGCGCTCAACGGCACGACTGTGCTCAATACGGCTGCCCTCCTGAACGGAGCGGCCATTCTCCGGGTACACGACGTACGTGAAGCTGCCGAAGCCGTGATTTTAATAGAGCATATAAAAAAAAGTTGAGCCAGGTATTGCGTTTAGGACCTATAACCTCTACTTTTGCAGTCCCAAACGGATAAACCACCGGGAAATGATCTGGTAGCTCAGCCGGTAGAGCAATACACTTTTAATGTATGGGTCCTGGGTTCGAGTCCCAGCCGGATCACCAAAAAAGCCGCTCACTGAGCGGCTTTTTTGCTGTAAAACAAGTGGTTATATTTAAAAAACCTATCTCACACGCGACGCTTTTTTATCCGGCGTATTGTCAAAATCACCCGTTACGGTACCTTTTGTATAGTATTTACCGCTACCATTAGCGAGCATAATGCCAGCCAGGTGCGGAGCCGCCATCGACGTACCACTATAGGTAGCGTAACCTCCACCCGGAATCGTTGATTTAACCGCTACACCCGGCGCGGCTACTTCGACCGGCGGGTTACCATAGTTTGAAAAATAAGCAAATACGCCGTTTACGTCGTGCGCAGATACCGTCCGAATGTTGGTCGCATTAGCGCGGGCCGGCGAGAACCAGTTAGCAGGCAGGCCATCGTTACCAGCCGCTACGGAGAAATAAATTCCCTTCCCGGCTGCTTTCTTAACGGCGTTGTCTAAGGCCGTTGATGATCCGCCACCCAGGCTCATGTTGGCTACGTCGCCCCGCTTAGCCGTACGACCAACGAAATCAACCCCGGCGATAACCCCCGATGTTGAGCCACTGCCATCACCGCCCAACACTTTCACCGGAACCACTTTGGCACCAGCCGCTACGCCCACCACGCCAAAGTCATTGTTTCTGGCTGCGATTGTGCCGGCCACGTGTGTTCCATGACTATTCAGGTCATCGAGCGAAGCAGCGTCCGGTCCGGTTGTAAATGCGTTGAAACCGGCGCTGGCGTCAACGTTCAGTTCCGGATTGTCGAGATCGATCCCTGTGTCAATCACATACGCTTTGGCCGAACCGGTATAGTTCACAAATCCCCCCACGGCCGTGATGCCCCAGGGGACTTCCTGCGTACTGGCAGCTGTTGTCACTTCACCCTTAATGGGCTCCGATAAACGAACGATCTGGTCCTGCTCAATGTAATCAACGATCGGGCTATTCGCCAGCAGCCGCAACTGCTCAGGTGTCAGTTTAGCGGCAAACCCTTCGATTACTTCGCTGTATCGCTCGTAAATTTCAAGGGGATTAATTCCCATTTGAGCAGCTACCTGATTCAGGTTGGCCAGTTGAGCTGACGACAACATACCCTCTTTCAGAATGACGATGTAACGACCATCCAGGGCAGCTACCCGGGCTTTGGCAGCCGCCGGCATAGCATCTGTTGACGGCTTAGTTGCTGATGAGTCCTGGGGCTGACAACCATCCAGAAGCATAGCTCCGGCAACAAGGGCGGAGCTTAACAGAAAATTGCGGTTGAAACGCATGGGTAGAGTTTGGTTAACGAAAACTTAGATTAATAAAATTTTGAGAAGCATTTTTTTGCACGAATATATTGAAAGCAGTTTACGAACAAGAAGGTATTTTTTTATCGGTAATTGATTTTCTCTGCTTAGAGCGCCGAGCTCAATTCATGAGTTTTTCAGGTCACTGTCATATTATTTCATAAAGTACCCCGCCGACGTTTTTTTTGTCACTCCCCTGCTACTTGGCAGATTATGACATTTTCTATTCAACTCATGACTTTTTGAAAATTGTTCATAAATAAAGAAAAAATAGAACGAGTTCAGCAAAAAGTGCCTGGAAAAATTAAATTCGGATTTAAGCATTATTTACCAAATAATTTTTGTAGTATATTGCACGACTTCATCGTATCAGGAATAAAGGTCGGCTACCAACCATCACTTCTTCATCCGGCCTGAACCCTTTGTGATTTTGAATTTGTTAATCATTCGTGATAAACGCTGTTACGACTATGTCTGATCAGGTTGACCAACGCGGCTCTTCGCCAATCCTGACTGAAGGGCTATACCGCCCGGAATTTGAACATGATAACTGTGGCATTGGCTTCATCGCCGATATTAAGGGCCGCAAGTCTCACCAGATTGTTTCTGATGCCCTGCACATGCTTCGGCGCATGGAACACCGGGGAGCGGTTGGCTCGGAAACAAACACGGGCGACGGTGCAGGTCTGCTCATTCAGATTCCGCACGAGTTCTTTCTGGACGAATGCCGTAAATTAGGTATTCACCTGCCCCCTGCGCTGGAATATGGCGTCGGGATGGTGTATTTTCCGAAAGAAGCCCGGTTGCGGGAAGAGTGCCGGGCTATTCTGAACCGGAACATGAAAAAGCTGGGCCTCGAACTGCTCGGCTACCGCGTGGTGCCGGTCAACAATACGGATCTGGGCGACGGCTCCCGGTCCTGCGAACCGCAGATGGAACAGTTGTTCGTTAAACGCCCGGCTTCGGTCAGCAACCCAGACGATTTTGAGCGTAAATTATACGTACTACGTAACTACAGCACCCGCATCATCAATGAAACGGTAGCGGGAGTCAATAACTTTTACTTCTCGTCGCTCTCGTGCCGGACCCTGACGTATAAAGGTCAGCTTACAACCGGTCAGCTGGAGCCGTACTTCCCTGATTTGCAACGCGAAGAGGTGGTATCGGCCCTGGGGGTAGTCCATTCGCGCTTCTCAACCAACACCTTCCCGTCGTGGAAGTTGGCGCAGCCGTTCCGCTACATTGCTCACAACGGTGAAATCAACACCGTACGGGGCAACGTCAACTGGATGAAAGCGGCCGAATCGCTGCTGGAATCGAGCAAGTTTACGAAAGAGGAGATGGACATGCTGCTGCCCATCTGCGACCCGCGCCAGTCCGATTCAGCGAACCTCGACAATGCCATCGAACTACTGGTCATGAGTGGCCGTTCGCTGCCGCACGTGATGATGATGCTGATTCCGGAAGCCTGGGACGGTAACGAGCAGATGGACCCGGTCCGGAAAGCCTTTTACGAATACCACGCCGGCCTGATCGAACCCTGGGACGGTCCGGCGTCGATATCATTCACCGACGGCAAGATTGTGGGCGCTACCCTCGACCGGAACGGCCTGCGTCCGTCGCGTTTCTGGGTTACCGACGATGATGTGGTAATCATGGCATCCGAAGCAGGTGTGCTGGACGTTGATCCGGCCAAAGTAGTTCGGAAGGGACGCCTGCAACCGGGTAAAATGTTCGTTGTGGACATGGAACAGGGCCGCATCATTTCGGACGAAGATCTGAAAGCCGACATTTGCGCGCGTCAGCCGTATCAGGAATGGCTCGATCAATATAAGATCCGTATTTCGGAACTGGAAGCGCCGGCTCGTACGTACCGGAACTACGACGAGAAATCGCTGCTCCGGTTGCAGCAGGTATTCGGCTTTACGTCGGAGGACCTGCGGATGATTCTGGCGCCGATGGTCGAAACCGGCAAAGAAGCGCTTGGCTCCATGGGTACCGACGTACCGCTGGCCGTACTGTCGGAGCAGAGCCAGCACATGAGCCATTATTTCAAGCAGTTGTTTGCGCAGGTGACCAACCCACCCATTGACTCGATACGGGAAAGGGCCATTATGTCGCTGATTTCGTTCGTGGGGACAACGTATAACCTCCTCGACGAAACCCCGGAACACTGCCGCCAGGTAGAACTGGACCAGCCGGTGCTGACCGTACCGGAGTTTGACAAGCTTCGGTTCATTGACCGGCACCATTTCCAGGCTAAAACAATTAACTGTTATTTCCTGGCCGACGGCAAAGGCGAGTCGCTCGAACGCGCCCTCGACCGGATATGCCGCTACGCCGAAGATGCCATTGCTGATGGCTATTCAATCATTATTCTGTCGGACCGGAATGTTGACAGTAGCCACGCCCCTATTCCATCGCTGCTCTCTACGGCTACCATTCACCACCACCTCATCCGGCGCGGACTCCGTGGCAAGGTAGGTATTGTGGTTGAAGCCGGCGACGTCTGGGAAACGCACCATTTTGCTACACTGATTGGGTACGGCGCTTCGGGCGTAAACCCATACATGGCGTTTGAAACCATTGCCAGCATGAAAGAGCGCGGCCTGTTGCAGGTCGATTACGATCTCGACAAGCTGTACCGGAATTACATCAAGGCGGTCAACGGCGAACTGCTTAAGATATTTTCGAAAATGGGCATTTCAACCCTGCAATCGTACCAGGGTGCTATGATCTTTGAGTGCCTGGGCTTGAACGAAGACGTAGTGAATCGCTACTTCACGGGTACGGTTTCACGAATCGGTGGCATGGGTCTGGACGAAATCGCCCGTGAGATTTTGGTTCGACATTGCACGGCATTCCCCGAAACGCCCACCCCGTCGACGCGTCGACTGGAAGTTGGTGGTGTTTATCAGTGGAAGCAGCGGGGCGAAAAGCATATTTTCAATCCGGATACGATTCACCTCCTGCAACAGTCGACCCAACGCAACGATTATTCGATCTATAAGAAATACGCGAAACTAATCGACGATCAGGCGCAGAAAGCGATTACACTGCGGGGTCTGTTGAAATTCAGAAAGAGTACTCCCATTCCAATTGAGGAGGTTGAGCCGATCGAAACCATCTTCAAACGGTTTGCAACCGGCGCTATGTCGTTCGGCTCCATTTCGTGGGAAGCTCATACGACGCTGGCTATCGCCATGAACCGAATTGGTGGCAAGAGCAACTCCGGCGAAGGCGGTGAAGATGAATTGCGCTACAAGCCGCTCGAAAACGGCGATAGCATGAATTCCGCCATCAAGCAGGTGGCATCGGGTCGGTTTGGCGTAACCAGTTACTACCTCACCAACGCCAGAGAATTGCAGATCAAGATGGCGCAGGGGGCTAAACCTGGTGAAGGCGGTCAGCTCCCGGGGCATAAAGTCGACGACTGGATTGGCCGGACGCGTCATTCAACGCCGGGTGTTGGGTTGATTTCGCCCCCACCCCACCACGATATTTATTCAATTGAAGATCTTGCGCAATTGATCTCCGATTTGAAAAACGCCAACCGCGACGCCCGGATCAGCGTCAAGCTTGTATCTGAGGCCGGTGTTGGTACCATTGCTGCGGGCGTTGCCAAAGCCCATGCCGACCACATCCTGATCTCGGGTCACGACGGCGGTACGGGTGCTTCGCCCCTCTCGTCGATCCGTCACGCGGGACTGCCGTGGGAGCTTGGCCTGGCCGAAGCGCACCAGACGCTGGTTCGGAACAAGCTACGTGGTCGCGTTACCGTACAGGCCGATGGCCAGATCCGTACGGGTCGCGACCTGGCGATTGCTGCCCTGCTGGGTGCCGAAGAATTTGGCGTTGCAACGGCCGCGCTGGTTGCCGCTGGGTGTATCATGATGCGGAAGTGTCACCTGAACACCTGCCCGGTTGGCGTTGCTACACAGAATAAAGAATTGCGGGCCATGTTTACCGGTAAACCGGAGCATGTGGTGAACATGTTTACGTTCATGGCGCAGGAACTACGAGAAATCATGGCTGAACTGGGCTTCCGGACGGTTGCTGAAATGGTCGGTCAGGCACAAATGCTGGAGATGCGCGACGACATCCAGCACTGGAAATACAAGCACATCAACTTATCGGCACTGCTTTACAAAGAGCCGGTTAGCCTCGACGTAGCGCTGTACAAACAGGAAGAGCAGGATCACGGCCTCGATGATGTACTGGACCGTAAGCTGATCGAAGCAGCCCAGCCTGCCCTCTCCGACGCTGAATCAGTCTATGGCGAGTTTACCGTTCAGAACATCAACCGGAGTATTGGTACGATGCTTTCGAACGAAATCTCGAAGGTTTACGGTGGACCGGGTCTTCCCGATAGCACGATTCACATCAAGCTGCGCGGTACGGCCGGACAGAGCTTTGGCGCATTCGCCACCCGCGGCATTAAGTTAGAGCTGGAAGGCGACGCTAACGACTATTTTGGTAAAGGTCTCTGTGGTGCACAGCTTATTGTATACCCCGACCGTCTGGCCCCGTTCAAACCCGAAGAAAACAGCATCGTTGGTAACGTATCGTTCTACGGCGCGACCTCTGGTGAAGCGTTCATCCGGGGTATGGCGGGCGAGCGATTCTGCGTCCGGAATTCGGGGGCCAAGGTCGTTGTTGAGGGAGTCGGTGACCACGGCCTGGAGTACATGACGGGTGGGCTAGCCATCATTCTGGGCACGACCGGACGCAACTTCGCGGCCGGGATGTCGGGTGGTGTTGCCTACGTATGGGACCAAGACGGAACGTTTGCCTCTAAAGTGAACCCGGAAATGGTGAGCCTGGAGCCGCTGAACGACGAAGACCAGGGTATTGTCCGTGAATACGTCGAGAAGCACTTCCAGTACACAACCAGCAACGCAGCCCTGACGCTGATTCAGAACTGGGATGCCCTGATCGGTCAGTTTGTGAAGGTGCTGCCGGACGACTTCAGCAAAGCGCTCATCAGCCGGGGCATTGCGTTGTCAGAGCAGATTCGGGATAAAAACGTAGTGTATCAGGACATCGTGGTCGATGTAGCGCAGGGGTAAGGCACAAATTAGTCAATCATTTAGTTTGTTTTTCAGATAATGGGAAAACCTACCGGATTTTTAGAATTCGCTCGTGAACTGCCCAAAAAGCGCGACCCGCAGGAACGAATTCACGATTACAAAGAGATTGAAATGCCGTTTTCGGAGCAGGATTCACAACGGCAGGCCGCCCGCTGTATGGATTGCGGTACACCGTTTTGTCACAGCGGCTGTCCACTGGGCAACATTATTCCTGAGTTCAACGACGCCGTGTATGAACAAAACTGGGAGTTTGCTTACGAAATTCTGAGTTCGACCAATAATTTCCCGGAGTTTACGGGACGCATCTGCCCGGCCCCCTGCGAAGCTTCGTGTGTGCTGGGGATCAACAAGCCGCCCGTTGCCATTGAATTCATCGAAAAATCAATTGCTGAAATCGCGTTTGAACGAGGTCTGGTTAAACCAAACCCTCCGACAAACCGGACGGGTAAACACGTAGCCGTCATTGGCTCCGGCCCTGCAGGGCTGGCAGCGGCTGCGCAATTGAACAAAGCCGGGCATACGGTAACTGTGTTTGAACGCGCCGATCAGATCGGGGGCTTGCTTCGCTATGGCATTCCAGACTTCAAACTGGAGAAATGGACGATCGACCGCCGACTGGCAGTCATGGAAGCCGAGGGCGTAATTTTTAAAACCGGCGTAAACGTGGGGGTTGATCTGAAAGCCAAAGATCTGCTGGAACAGTTTGATCTGGTGATGCTGACGGGCGGTTCAACAGTTCCGCGCGATCTGCCTATTCCTGGCCGTGATCTAAAGGGAATTTATCCGGCGATGGAGTTCCTCAGCCAGCAGAACAAACGCGTATCAAACCGGCCGGTTGAAGTTGACCACCGCGGGGTGCCGTACGGTGATGGCGATCTCTGGGCGACCGGCAAAAACGTAGTCGTTATTGGTGGGGGCGATACCGGCTCCGACTGTGTCGGTACGTCAAATCGCCACGGTGCCACCAGCGTAACTCAGATTGAGCTAATGCCCATGCCGCCGAAAGATCGGGCTGCTAATACACCCTGGCCCAACTGGCCGATGATGCTGCGTACATCAACATCACACGAGGAGGGCTGCGAACGCTTCTGGTCAATCAACACCAAAGCCTTCATTGGCGACGAGCAAGGTAATCTTAAAGCGCTACGTATCGTTGATCTGACCTGGCAGAACGAAGGCGGCAAAATGCAGATGGTCGAGCTTCCGGGTTCTGAACGGGACATTCCGTGCGAACTGGCCCTGCTGGCAGCCGGCTTCCTGCATCCGCAGCACAACGGTCTGCTCGATGACCTCGAGCTGGAATACGATGAACGCGGTAATGTGAAGACCACGCATTATCAGACGACCACGAACCCTAAAGTATTTGCCGCCGGTGACATGCGTCGGGGTCAATCGCTCGTGGTATGGGCTATTTCGGAAGGCCGCGAAGCCGCCCGGGCCGCCGACTGCTACCTGATGGGCGAAACAATGCTTGAAGCAAAAGCCGTTTCGATGCTGGCAACCGCCTGACTTCGTCAGTCAAAATAAAAAATCCCCTCAGTGGTGCTGAGGAGGATTTTTTATTTTGACGCAATCACTTCGACTTCAATCAATACGTCGTCGCGGAGAATTTTCGGGATGTTCTTTAACTCCGAAATTTTGGGAGCGCCGTCCGGGAAATAGATCGTATTGGTTTGTAAGATCTGCTGATTAGCCAGTGTACTCACCTGGCCCGGTACACCCTTCAGATGATACGTAACCTGTTTGACGTCGCGTAAGGTAAGGCCCACCTTTCCCAGCGCCGTTTTGACATTTTCATATACCTGTCTGACCTGAGCCCCCAGATCACCGCTTCCAACCAGTTCGCCTTTTTCGTTAAAGGGTCGCTGTCCGCAGATAAACACCTGCTTATCCTGGGTACCAGTGTCAACTTTGTAGGTGTACCCAAATTGCACGGGATTGGACTGCGCGCTGGCAAGCGTTGTCAGCAGGGCACAGATCAGGCCGAAAAGAAGTCGTTTCATGCTGGATAATGGTTAAATCAGATCGACACGGTCTCGTTAACTTCATCAAAAAACAGGTAGTTCAAAAAATCGCAGTACGGCTTCACGAGTTGACAACCCCGCACAACCTCCTCAGCAAACGTTGGTTTCAGCACCTCTTTGTCGGTGTAGCGGTGCATGAAAAACAGTTGTTTCCGACGTAACAGATCGATTTCAGGATGATCAGCAGAATATCCTTTGGGGGCCGTTTTCATGGTTTCACCCCAAACTTCGGGGAAGTAAACCCGGAAGGCATCAGCTTCAATAATATTCTTCAGTTCATTGGCATTGTAATCAATTTCCTGCCGGAATTTGCTGAGGTGCTGGGCCGTTGGTTGCCACATACCAGCCCCAAGAAACGACTCATTACCTGGTTGCAAGTGAATGTAATAATCGATCCGGCCCGAATGGCGCCCGCCCGGTCCAATAGCCGCGGCAAAATTTGGCTTATACGGCGATTTGTCTTTAGAAAACCGGATATCGCGATTGATGCGGAAAATGCAGTCTTTAACGTCGGTATTGGGTAACGGCTCAAATAAACCGACGCCCGTCAGCACACGGCCAACCCAGCCTTCAAATTCAGCTTTGGCCATTTCATAACGTTTACGATTTGCCTGAAACCAGTCGCGGTGGTTGTTTTGCACTAACTCACGCAGAAAATCAAGGGTTTGGGCCGTCAATTCGGCTTTTGTCACAGTTTTTGTTGCCATTATATCCCAAAGGTAACAAAAATCAGGTTTTGTCACAGTCGCGCTTACACGCTAATTTTGGCCAAAAGCAGTTATACTTTATGTAGCCTGTAGGGTGAATACTAAATTAAGCGTCTTACGTTTTTTCAGGCTACCTGACTTGGTAAACATTAACAGAATCTGGATGAGGTATTGGCAGTTGGTTTGGCTGTTTTTGTGCATTGGTATACCGGTTATCGCGAGGACTCAACCCCAACCGACCCCGGCAAATAAGCTCACGACCCGCCTGAATGAAAAAACGCCAACCGAATCGACCGCTCAGGAATCGGGGGTGGCGCGTGGAGCCGTAGCCCCCCTTTCGGCTCGTTCCGAACCAACGAATCCGAAAGCCGTAGCTCAACTCCAGGCAGGGAATGCGGCTTATCGGAACCGGGATTTTGCGCAGGCCACGGTTGCCTTTCGCCAGGCGGCCCGGCTTCAGCCGCAGTGGGCACAGGCGCAAACCGCCCTGGGGCACGCCCTGCTCGCGCAACGTCAGTACCGCTCGGCTAAACTCGCCTACGATGCCGCCCTACGTCTCGACTCCCTCGACCGCTACGCTCAGTTAGGATTGGGGGTTATTACGTATCGGCAAAAACAGTACACCGAAGCCGCCCGTCACTTTGCCCTGGGTGAACCGGCGCTGTTAGCATCCAATACGGCTCATGGGGATGCGTTTCTCTATGCCGGATTGAGTTACCTGGAAGCCAAGCAGATGCGCCGGGCTGAAACGGCCCTTAAAACGGCTAATACCTTAACCCCGAGCAATCCGTCCACGCAACTGGCCCTGAGTGACCTGTTTCGTCGGCAGGATCGCTTCTACGCGGCTTTGCACCACGTTGAGCAGGCCCTGCCCAATGATCGCAGCAACGCCCAACTGCTCACCAACCGGGGGAGCCTGTATCTGAAACTGAACCAGATGGACCAGGCTTACGACAACTTCCGGCAGGCCCTCAGGCAAAACCCCCGCGACATGAATGCGCTGAACGGCGCTGGGGTGGCCCTGCTGGAACTGGACCGCATCGATGCAGCCGCAGCCATCTACGACAGCCTGATCAATCGGGGCCACCGTACGGCGTTTTTGTATAATAACCGGGGGATTGTCCGCATGTATCAGGCCCTCCGGCAGGAACAGCGGGGCGATGAGCATCAGGCCAGACAGTATTATTCGCGTGCCCAGACAGATTTTCAGAAAGCGCAGGCCGCGGATACGACCAGCAAATACTACCAGAACAACCTCGGCAATCTGTTCAAAAGCACCCGCCAGTACGACAACGCGGTGAAGGCTTATCAGGCTTACCTGAGCAAAACCGCCATCAATAACATGGCTGTCATGTACGCCAGCGCGCAGCGCCCCAAAGAATCGCGGCTTTATTTCGACGTAGCGCTGAAGCTGGATTCCGGTAATCGGGCGTTTATGTATAACAAATATGTCCTGTACAGCCGATTTTACAAAGATTCACTGGCCATGAAACCTGATCTTGTGCAAGCTGGTCAGGGCGTATCGGCTAAAACGATCAGTACGAAATATAGTCTCGACGGCTACATCAACATCTACCTCTACGATTACGGCTTCGATGCATACGATTATCCCGAAGCGGTGGTGCTCCCGATTCCGCCCGATCCGCCGACGCCCATAGTCTCCGAAACCACGGGCAATGCGCAGCCCCTGGCTCCGGCCCCATCGGCGGTTGCTCCCCCCGTTCGGCAGGGTCCGGTTCAGGTTGAGCGACGGCGAATGCCCAGGATGAAAAAAGCCAAACACCGGGGCAGTACGCGATGTCCCGTGTTTTAAGCTGACCGACAACGAAAAATCTGCGCCGTGAACCAACTATTTCGATTGGACCGCGATTACTTTTGTAGACAACCTGAATATCAATCTTGTGAAAGGCAATTCTGTGCTTACACCGATTGCCCCACGCCAATCTGCCGGAAGAGGCCCCCGTTTTGACCTCAATCGGTGGCTGCGCTGGGCAACCTGGGCGTTGGTGGCTGCTACTCTGGTGGGTCGCCTGGGCGAGTATTATTTTGTTTTTGAATTAGTCAGCCACTTTGTTGTGCTCTATTGCGTGGTGGCCGTGTTCCTGTCTGCCTACTGGCTTTTTACCGGCAGCCGACTGGTTCGCATCACAACCGGCTGTCTGCTTCTGAATAGCTTTCTGGCTGCCCCCTGGCTGGTGGCCGACCCTCCGGCGGCAGCTCAGCATGACTTCCGTGTACTGCACGCCAACGTTCTGTACACGGATACCGACATGCAGCGCACCATCAGGCTCATTGGCGAGCAACAGCCCGACCTGTTTGTGCTGCAAGAAATGACACCGGCTACCATCCGGGCGCTGGTTCCCCTTCGTTCCACCTATCCATTTCAGTATGAAATCTGGTCAAAGGGGCCGTGCCATATTCTGGTGGGTAGCCGAACGCCTTTTTCGGTGGATAAACAAGCGGTAAAAACGCAGCAGGTCATTCATCTGACCACGACGATCAATGGCCGGGAGATGGCTCTGGTTACGGTCCATCCCCGTACGCCGGTCCTGCCGTCGTGGTTCGCTGAACGGAATCGGCAACTGGCATACGTAGCCGACCTGACCCGCCGGGAGCCCAGACCAACGCTGCTGATCGGCGATTTTAACATCAGCGTGTTTTCGCCGGTATATCACCGCATCTTCGAAGAAGAGCCGGTATCCCAACCAGCCCTGGCAGCCTGTCGTAAAGGTTTTGGTATCAGTCCAACCTGGCCACGGTTCTTCCCGCCGGGCATGATTCCAATCGATCATGCGTTTGTGAACGGCGGATTGCGGACCGTTCGGTTCCAGCCCCTCGAACAGCCCGGCTCTGACCACAAAGCGGTTGTGGTGGATCTCAAATGGGCTGACAGGAGCTAAAAACGCCCTCGCTAACTACCTAGCAAATGCATAATAACTAATTGACAATCAACTTGCTTATTGCTATTCATATCCGTACATTAGGTTAGTTTTCACTAAATCCCTTACGGTTATGAATCTGTTGCACCGCATTGAACACTGGGGCGATACGCATCACCCCGCCTGGACCGACGCCGTACGTATCATGCTGGGTATGCTGTTGTTTCTGAAGGGAGTGAGCTTCATCAGCGACACAACGTACCTGTCTCATTTAGTGGGCGGTCTGCGTTTTGGCTTATTGCCGGTGGTACTGGTCCACTACGTTGCGTTTGCTCACCTGATGGGGGGCTTCCTGATTGCTATGGGTTGCCTAACCCGGCTGATGGCCCTGCTGCAACTGCCCATCCTGGTTGGGGCGGTTTTCTTCGTCAATATTTCAAAAGGGTTTTCTCCGCTAAATTCTGAACTCTGGCTGTCGCTTATCGTGCTGATTCTGTTGCTGGTCTTTCTGGTGATTGGTTCCGGACGCTTTTCAATGGACGAATACGTCAAACAAAATGCCCGCTGACCGGTTAGATTGCCATTACAAACACCCAACGTTATGGCAACGAAACATAAAGACGCCCTGGAAAAGGTAGAGGAGGAATACAAGGATCAGCGCATCACGGGCAATCAGAACAATGGCACCGACCATGGTTCAACAGGTACGGGCCGCCAATCAACGGCTCGTTCAAGCTCGAAACACTCGAAAAGCAGCAACAGCAGCGCGGGCAAGGCTACCGGAGGCAACAAAGGCGGCCATAGCAACTAACATCGTATTAAACCACAAAAAGGCCACTACGTCAAAGTAGTGGCCTTTTTTATGCCCCCGTTCGCTCACAATATAAATGCAGTAAAACAATCTACTAATTCTGTAGATTTATAATATTAACAAACGTATTTATAACCAGCATTCCGTATGAAACTAATCAGGTATTACGCGCCTACGGAAACCGGCTCGAGCGATAAAACCGCAGGACGGGGGCAGCAAAAATCGAATGGTGGCGGACACAATAGCCCAAGTCAGGGAAATCACGGTGGAAACCGGAGTGGTAATAATAACGGCGGACATTCTGAACCGAACAATCCCGGCCGTGCAAACAAGGATCAAGGTTAATCAACAGAAGCTATGAACCAGTTCATTAAGTACTATTCCCCGCAGAGTGCGGGCGGTAACAGCACCAAAAATCAGAAGGAGGAAGGTACCAAGCACGGTAACAAACGTCACCGAAGCGAGGGCAATCAGGACAACGACAATAAGCCCGGCAAAGGCAAGCAAAATGCGAACAGTGTGGATTAGCGTAGGGCATGGGGCAAGGGGTTACTTGCCCCATGCCCCATGCCCTACGCTAAAAAATATACCGAATTTCACACCAGGGTATCTCCTCCCGCACCATTTGCCCGAACACCTCAATCATCTTGGCCTTCAACTGGTGGTCGTAGCGAATATTCCAGCCTCCGTACTGGCTACGTTTGTTTTCCTGTAGCTCGGGTACCCACAGCAGTTCTTCTGCCTTCGGATTGATGGCCAGATTCGCCTGATGCTGCCATTGGTTGTGCGTCAGGAAAATCACCTCACTCTTTAACTGCGCTTTCACCTCGGGCCGTACGGTTGCATCCAGTTGACGAAATAGCTCCCGGTAATCGTCGCGCCACTGGCGTCGATCGCCCGGATTGCTCCCATACACAATGACGGGTGAGAAATTGACATGTACCTCATAGCCAGCATCATAGAAGTCATTGATGGCAGCGATACGTTTTTCAATGGAATCGGTTCGCACATCGACAAGCTTGCTGACGTGCGTCGGCATCAGACTAAACCGGATGCGCACCTTACCCTTTGGGTCAAACGCCAGCATATCACTATTCACAAATTTGGTTGCAAAGGTTGCCTTGGCCCGTGGATGGTCGCGATAGAACTCGAACACTTGCCGAATGCCATCAGACAATCCGTAATCGATTGAAATGTCGGAGTTGCAGCCAATGTCGTAGGTATGATAGACGGGATCGGTCTGGTTCGGCTCCTTCGGCCAGGGCAGCGTATGAACGTGCTTATCAACCGCTCCCATAATTTCGTCAACGTTGGTAAACAGCGTAATTGGGTTTACTTTCTTATGCCGGTCAACGTAGCAATACGCGCAACCGCCGAAACAACCATTTGCCAGACTCGGCGCGATGTAATCAGAACTTCGACCGCTCCATTTAATGTCCTTCGTCTTGAGCTTACCAAGCACTAATACATCGGACTTTACCTTAAAATGATTCATGCCCAGTTCAGGTAATCGGTTATGTTGCGTAACCTGCAAAATTTCTGCATCCGGATACTGGCTCATGATAGCTTCGCCACGCTCATTAAGCGCATCGGCGGTATATAAAAGCATTTTGGGCTTGAAATCAGGCATGAATGTTTTGTTGAGTAAGTTACATTAATAACAGGCAGCAAGCAGGTATAGTTCGACTTGGCTACTCAACAAGTCGCTGTCTAACAATGCATTATCAAATTGTTTTATGTCAAAAATAACTTGATTCGCTTACGTTGAATAATACTCTAAACGAGTTTGAAAATCTGTTCAATTCACTGTCATACTCACAAAAGCAGGCAATTATTTCTCATCGTTTAATGGCTCGTAAAAAAGCGTATCAACTCAATCAATTTTCTTTTTCTTCTACAGCTAAGATTGTATACTAAGCCGAAAGTAGCGTTGTAGCGTACGGAGCATTCAACCATTATTAACTAATTAGTTACCTCTTACAAACTATTCTATACGTCCCTATTCATTCTACACTCTTTAGATGACCAATCTGTACAAATTATACACATCATTTACCCGAAATGGACCTGCTTTTTTAGCCATTACAACGAAGGAATGGCTGATTCAGCAAGGTAAAAATTTGCTAAAGCGATTGGGTTTTAATTTTCTGACAAAAGGGCAAACCGAAACCTATCTGCAACCTTTCCAGATTGCCACCGAACCAGGTAGCACACTCCGGCTCCCTTCGGTCGCCAATGAATCAAAACCCGGTAAACTAATCTTTACCGAAAAAGTGGTTACGTTTCCACCAACCTTCGTTTGGCACGTCAGCGCTCCGGGTGGCAAAGCCCGTCAGCTTGTTACCGGCAGTATGATGTTGAATCACAACGTTTTAAAAACGGACTACCGGCACAGGGATTTACTCAAGACGTATATACGCCCTCGCATTCGGCGGAAAGTTGGGACGGAAACCTTACTGGCCCCCTGGAGCCAGGTGTTCGATGACATGTGGTTTGGTGGGTATTACGACTTTATGCTGCTTGTTGCGGCCAAAATCTGTCGGATTCGGGAATCCCTGCCGGAATCCGTTTTTTCAGAAGCCATTGTTGCGTATCCCTTGCTGGGCACCTCGTATGAACGGGATTTCATGAACCTGATCGGTCTGCGGGATAATCAGGTTGTGGATAGCCGACTTTATAACGTAACGTTTTCGGACTGTGTACTGGGAAACAGCAACAGTTGGATCTATCCGAACGTAGCGGATATTCAGTCACTGAAAAGGCAGGTAGAAGCCCGGGTTTCTACCACCCCAAGCGAACGCCAACGTATATACATTAGCCGTGCCGGTCGTCGCCGGATTCGGAACGAAGCCGAATTGATCGTCGCCTTAAAATCACTTGGTTTTCAAATTATTGAGGATAAACCACGGTCCATTGCCGAACAGGTACGGCTTTATAAAAGTGCGTCATTTATAATCGGGCCTCATGGCGCATCGTTCACCAACATCATCTGGTGTGAGCCGGGAACATATCTTTTTGAGCTGTTTTCGCCAACGTATACTCCAGACTACTTTTTATACCTGGCTCAGGTTATGAACCTTCGGTATACGGCCTACAGTCACGGGGAAGCTGATGACCGCTTCGGTATCAGCGACGATATGTACGTAGCTGTACCGGAGCTTGTTAACCGGCTACGTACGTTGCTCGACACACCAATTCAAACAAACTAACCCCCACAGCCGGGTTGACACCATAGCCGTGGGGATGAACTCGGTTATGCACGTACCTGATTTGCGCGCATTTGCTCAGACACGTACTGCGTCAATCCTTTGGGCTGTCGGCCCAGCAAGGTTGCCAGCGTAGCACTGGCTTTTTCTAACCGATGCTGTTTCAATGCCTCCGTCATGCCAACCATTGCCTTTACCAGAAAGTCAGGCAGATTCCCTTTCTGTAAACCCTCTTCCAGTGCAGCACCTGGAATATCAACGTACGTGATGGCCTCCTCAAGTTGCTGGCCAACCACAGTTGCGATGTCGGTAAAACTGTGTGATTCACCGGTGTTGATGTCATAAGCCTGATTATCGTGACCGTCTGTGGTTAAGACAACGGCCAGCGCTTCGGCAATATCGTCGCGGCCAGCGAACACCAGGCGACCGTTCCCGGCCGGAAAGTAGATCGCTTTACTTTCGGCTGGATTGCCGATCAGCAGGGGCAACGTTTCCAGGTACCAGCCGTTGCGGAAAAACGTATACGTTAACCCTGATTCGATGATGTATTGCTCCGTATCGGCATGAATAGCCGCAAATGTAAACGGCGATGCGGGATCGGGGTCAAGAATACTTGTGTAAACAACGTGCTTGGCACCTGCCTGCCTGGCAGCATCAACGGCCGTGCGGTGCTGCTTGATACGTACCTCATTGGGTGCGTCGCCTGAAATAATCAGTACCTTTTCGGCACCCTGAAACGCCCGAACCAGACTGTCGAGATCGTTGAAATCTCCGTGTCGAACGGTAGCGCCCCTACTGGCTAATTCGGAAGCTTTCTCTGGTTCGCGAACACTGACAATTAACTGATGTGCGTCAACGCGTTGAAGCAATTGCAGCGCCGTTGCCCGGCCCAGATGTCCATTACCGCCTGTGATTGCAATCATGATTTTGTGTTTGTTTGTGTCAATAGTTACTTTTAAGAACTCAATACTAAAGCGTAACTATTGCTTTCACAAGAAGGCATTTTGACCATACTAAGGCACATGGAAGGAACTATTGTTGAGAATCAATCGGAAAAAATTTCGAAAGGGCTCGAAAAAATTTTCACCCCTGCCCCCCTGCAGGTTCCTGGCTGTCCGGTTCGGGACGTACTGGATCGTATTGGCGATAAATGGTCAATATTATCCGTTCTGCACTTAGGTCATTCCGGGAAACTGCGTTTTAATGAACTGCTACACCGGATTGACGGCATTTCGCAACGCATGCTGACGGTGACGCTGCGTGGGCTGGAGCGCGATGGTTTCGTCTCCCGGCGGATCTTCGCCGAAGTACCACCGCGAGTTGAATACGAACTGACAACGCTGGGAATGAGTCTGCTCGATCAGGTGCTGGGTCTGGCGGTCTGGGCGCAGGACAACATGGGCGATATCATGGCGGCCAGGGCCGCCCACTCCACTGAATCTGGCTTTAGAAGCCACTCCTAAACAATACAGCCGGATCGACATACGTCGATCCGGCCGCAGCATGTTACGTCTTGTACAGGCAGGGACTACTTATCCACCATCTGGGGCTGCTCCTGGGGTTTCTCTTCTGATTGCTGCGCTTTTTTCCGCAGTTCTTCCAGTCCTTTTTTGCCGTATGCCAGTCGGGTGATGCCCACGTATAACACCGGCACGACGAAGATTGCCAGCGACGTAGCCGCCAGCATCCCGCCCAGCACCGTCCGACCGATCGTAACCCGGGCAACAGCCCCGGCTCCACTCGCAATGGCCAGCGGCAGTACGCCCAGAATAAAAGCCAGCGACGTCATCAGAATTGGGCGCAACCGTAACCGCACGGCCTCGATGGTCGATTGCAGCAGGTCTTCACCCCGATCGACCCGTTCCTTGGCAAATTCCACGATCAGGATCGCGTTCTTGGCCGCCAGACCGATGAGGGTGATCAGCCCGATCTGTGCATAAATATTATTACTCAGATACGGGAACAGTATAAGGGCCACAATGGCCCCCAGCGCCCCAATCGGTACCGATAGCAGCACCGAGAACGGCACGGACCAGCTTTCGTAGAGGGCCGCCAGGAACAGAAATACGAAGCCAATTGACAGCGCGAAGATGTAGACCGAGCTGTTACCCGCTCCGATTTCTTCGCGGCTCAACCCTGAGAAATCATACGAATACCCGGCGGGCAGCGTCTTTTCGGCGACTTCGCGCAGCGCCTGAATGGCCTGACCACTACTGTATCCCTCCCGCGCTCCACCGTTTATTTCGACCGACCGGAACAGGTTGAAGTGCGAAATCAACGGCGCGTTTTCAATGACGTTCGTAGTCATGATGGTACTGAGCGGAATCATCTGGCCGGCCTGGTTGCGCACGTAAAAGTCCTTCAGGTTTTCTACGTCGGTTCGGTAGGCCGTATCGGCCTGCGCCACAACGCGGAACTTACGTCCATAAATGATAAAGTCGTTGACGTATTGGCTACCCAGATACGTCTGCAAGGTTCGGTACACATTGCTGACCGATACACCCAGTTTTTTAGCCTTATCGCGGTCCACCTCCACGCGGTAGGCCGGGCTTTTAGCCGTAAAGTACGAGAAAGCACGGCCAATTTCAGGCCGCTTGTTCAACTCACCCAGGAAGTTCTGTACAACCGCGTCGAACGCTTTAACGTCGTCGTTGGTCTGCCGCTGCTGGATCTGGAACGTAAAGCCAGAGCTCTGCCCTAGTCCCGGAATAGCCGGCGGCTGAATCACCTGTACGCGGGCATCGTACAGACCCGATAACGCCCGCTGCAATTTGCCTACCAGCGAATCGGCCTGCATACCCGATGCCGTCCGTTCTTCCCAGGGTTTCAACTGGATAAAAATAGTACCGCTGTTCGACTTCGACGCAAACGTAATGGCGTTCAGACCACCCAGCGCCGAGAAGTGGTTCACGTAGGGCTGCTGCTTCAGAATACCCATCATCCGGTTCAGCACCGTCAGACTTCGTGAAGTCGACGCAGCTTCCGGAATCTCGTAGGTAACGATCAGACGCCCTTCATCCTCCGTTGGAATGAAGCCCGTAGGTTTGGCCCGAAACAGGAGCGCCGTGCCGATGTACACAACCACCAGCCCGACAAGCACCAGCGGAGTGGCTTTAATCAGGCGTCTAACACTGTTAGAATACGAATCCGTAACCCGGCCAAACCATTGATTGAACCTGAAAAAGAAGCGGTTAAGACCTTTGGCGTTTTCGTCAATGTGCTGAGGCCGCAAAAGCAGTGTACACAAAGCCGGTGTCAGCGACAGAGCCACGAACGCCGAGATCAATACCGACATAGCGATGGTAATGGCGAACTGCTGATACAGCCGCCCGACGATGCCGGGAATGAAACCTACCGGAACGAACACGGCAGCCAGAATCAGCGCAATGGCGATAACCGGAGCCGATATTTCACGCATGGCCTCAATCGTAGCGTCCCTCGGCGACATCCCCTTGTCGATGTTGGTCTGCACAGCCTCTACCACCACAATGGCATCATCCACAACAATACCGATGGCCAGTACGAAGCCAAATAGTGTCAGGGTATTGATCGTGAAACCGAGCGGAATAAACAAGGCGAACGTACCGATAATGGATACGGGAATGGCCAGCAACGTAATGAGCGTAGCCCGCCAGCTTTGCAGAAACAGGAACACCACCAGAATCACCAGACCGATGGCCTCCAGCAGGGTTTCAACCACTTCGCCGATCGACACCTGAATAACCGATACCGATTCGAACGGCACTACGTACTCGACATCTTTCGGAAACGTTTTCTTCAGTTCCTCCATTGCCGCGTACACCCCCTCGGCCGTTGCCAGCGCGTTACTGCCCGGCAACTGGTACACCAGCAGATAAGAAGCCCGATTACCATCTACGAACGAGTTGCTGGCATACGAAAACTTGCCCAACTGGACCCGCGCTACGTCTTTGAGGTACACCAACGCCCCTCTCGACGGGTCGCTGCGGACAATAATGTCGTTGAACTCGCTTTCTTTGCTGAGTCGGCTGTTGGTAAAAACCGTGTATTCAAACGCCTGCGACGAGGGTTGTGGAGGTCCGCCTACCGATCCGCCCGCAACCTGAAGGTTCTGCTCCTGAAGGGCCGCGATCACCTCATCGGCAGTCATACCCAGTTGGGCCAGCCGATCAGGCTTCAGCCAGATCCGCATACTGAAATCGTCGGCCCGGCTGAAAATATCCCCTACGCCATCGACCCGCAGCAGGGCATCACGGATGTAGATGTTGGCATAGTTGTCCAGAAACGATACGTTGTGGGTTCCCTTCGGCGAATAAATTGCCACCAGCATGAACAGCGACGGATTTCGTTTCCGCACCGTTACCCCCAGGCGGTTTACCTCTTCCGGCAACTGCGGTTCGGCAATACCCACGCGGTTCTGTACGTCCAGTGCGGCAATGTTCACGTCCGTACCGACGTCGAACGTTACGTTCATGCTCATCCGCCCGTCGTTTGTCGCGTTGGTCTGGACATAGCTCATACCGGGGGTACCGTTCACCTGGGTCTCGATTGGAGTCGCTACGGTCTGCTCCACCGTTTGTGCATCAGCTCCCGTATACGTACCCGTCACCTGCACAACTGGGGGCGTAATGTCGGGGTACTGACTGACCGGAAGCCCCAGAATAGCCAGAATCCCGAGGGCCACAATCACAATCGAAACCACAATCGCGGTTACCGGCCGTCTTATGAAAATTTCTGCGAACATAGTTTTTAAAATAGGGAGGAAAGGCGGAAGGAGAAGAAGACGAAAGGAGCCGCATGGGTTAATCCTCTCCTCCCTTTCATCCCCTTTCTCCCTTTTCTCCTTTGTTTATTTTACCGATGCCGTTTGTTTGCCGGTCGACTGCCCCTGGGTACCAGCCTGCCCCGGCGGATTCACGTTAACAACTGACCCTTCCCGGACCTTCTGCGTCCCCTCCGTAACGACGACTTCCCCCTCGTTCAGGCCTTCCTTCACGATCACCTTATCATTGATGCGTGCCCCCAGCGTTACTTTTTTCTGGGTCACTTTGCTGCTATCGCCCACTACATACACGAAGTATTCGCTCATTTGCTCCGTAACGGCCTGGTACGGAATCAGCAGTTGGGGTGCGTTGGTGCTGTTTTTCACCATTACGTTGCCGTTCAAACCGGCTTTGAGTTGCCCTTCAGGATTCGGAAATGCCAGCCGAACGCGAAGCGTACCCGTTTGCGGATCTACCGCCCGGTCGATAGTCAGAATCCGGCCCGGATACGCGTAGCGGCTGCCGCTCGGCAACATCAGTACGAACAGTGAATCGCGGGGCGGTGGCGATTGACGCATCAACTGCGTAAACCGCGAAATTTCCGTTTCGTCGATCGCGATGTCCACCGCAATTGGATTATCCGCCGAAATGGTATTCAGCAGTGTTTGTCCGGGCGTTACGGCTGCGCCGAGTCGTACCTGCGAGATACCGATGGTTCCGTCGAAGGGGGCGTAGATGGTTGCGTACTCCAGGCTGGTCTGCACCTGCCTTACGTTAGCCTGAGCCGCAGCTACCTGCTGCTCCGCCGATGCCAGCGTAGCCTGCGCGTTATCTACGAGTTGCCGGGCTACGGCGTCCTGCTGAGCCAGGGTATTGTACCGCTCAGCATCTTTCTGGGCCCTAACAAGGTTCGCTTTGGCCGCATTCAGGTTGGCAACCGCCTGATCGTAGCTGGCGCGGTACTGCTGCTGGTCGATGGTATAGAGCTTTTGCCCTTTCCGGACCCGTTTGCCTTCCTGAAAGAAAACGCCCGTAATGTACCCCGATACCTGCGGTCTCAGTTCAACTTCGGTAACGGCCGTAACCGACGCCGGATAGGTATCGTAATACGTCGCGCTGCTTTTCGTGGCTTTCACAGCCGTAACGGGAGTCGGCGGGGGTGGTCCCTGCTGCTGCTGTTCCGATTTGTTTCCACCACAGGCCAGCACGAACAGTGATCCGAGGAGGATAAACGCTTGCTTATAGTATGCACTCATATAAATTACCAATCAATATCGTTGTCGTATGCTGATCTGATACCGTTACGTTCAGAACTGTATGGCACCAAGTGCCCGCTGCACATCCAGTTTGCTCGACAGCACCTGAAACAGCGCGTTGTAAACCGCCAGCCGGGCCGTTCGCAGGTCGGCTTCGGCAACAATCACATCCAGGTAGGCTTTGATACCCGATCGATACTGAAGACTGATGATGCGATAGACATCCTGCGCCAGGGCCAGGTTTTCACGCAGGGCATTGTAGTTGGCCAGATTACCCTTGTAATTAGCCAGCGCCTGAGCGTACTCAGCATCGACAGCACTGGTGAGTGCAGCCAGGTCCCACTGCAACCGCCTGACCTGCAATTCAGCAATTTTTATCTGCTGTACCCGTCGCCCTCCCTGAAAGATAGGCACCCCCAACGTCAATGCAATCAATGAGTTAGGAAAACTCTGCGAGTAGAGTTGAGGAAATACGTTGTTCTGGTACAGAAAGTTATAGTTTGCGTTGGCCGAAACCGTCGGCAGGTAGGCTTGTTTGTTATAACGAACGTTGGCATCCAGTAACTGCCCCTGCGTACGCAACAACTGATACTCAATGCGATTTTGCGGGTTTACGAGCTGACTCGTATCCAGCGCCACTTCATTGGCTACCTGAAGGGTATCGTACGTCACTGCCAACTGGCCGGTGGGCGGGTACCCCATCAACTGCTTCAGGATTTGGTATTTAGCCCCGATCAGATCTCGATACTGTTTCAACTGCGCACGCGTGTTGTTGAGCGCGATCGTCGCCCGTTGTACGTCCGTTTTATCGACAATACCGCTCTGGTACTGGTTGGTAGCATCCTGTAAGCTACGCTGTAGCCGAACAATATCCTGGTCAAGAACCTCAACCTGCCGTTGGGTCAGCACCAGGTCGTAGAATGCTTTGCTAACATTAACAACTACCTCGATTTTGTTGCTCACCGTTGTCTGGTTGGCCTGTGTCCGGTAGGCATCGGCTGTCCGGTTAGCGAGCAGTAAATCGCGGTTAAATACGTTCTGGGTCAACGAAAACGAAAACGCCGAGGTGTTTTTCGCCCCCAACTGCACCGGTCGTCGTTCGCCCGTTGCCTGATCAGGAATGAGCGTTACGGGGAGCCGCAGGTAATGCTGAATATTGTAGGCAAATCCGATTTGCGGATACCAGGCCGACAGGGCACTCCGAACATTACGATCAGTGATTTCCTGATCGATCAGTGTCTGCCGGACAATTGGCTGATTCTTAAGTGCGTACTGAATGCAGTCGGAGAGATAAGCCGGCTCCGTCAGGGTGGGAGTTGCCGGTTGAGCAGAGGTTACAGTTGATAATGTCCAGACAAGGCAAAACAACAAAACAGACGAACAATATTTCATAGTGCAAGAAGGACTGCCATGTAGCCCCGTCAATACGATAGCAAATCGTAGCCGCTTATAACGGCTAAACGGTATGCACGAATTACAAACCACATAACATCGCCAGTTTGTTCAATTTGCCGAATAAATTGTTGAAACACGGAACTTTTCTAAACGAATCCAGCAACACTCTCATAATCAACATATTAAGCAATTTTACTTAAGCATACTCCGGGCAAATAACTGGCTAACTGATACCTTTTCGCTTTTCGGGAGCACCAAAAAAAAGTCAAAAACTGATTAAATGTACTTGTCAAAAATATTTTGTCTGATTTTGATACAATAGCCTTGTGTAAGGCTACGGCCAGGACGCGCCTGTTAAACACCCACCGCCCACCGACTCAGGCTCGATCTTCCGCCTGTTATTTGCCAAAACCGCGCAATAGCCGTAATTTCGGGGCTTTACCAAGTACAACCTGGCCGTATGACTGAAGCACCCAAAGAATCAAGTGAACGTTCGCTGAACTTCATTGAACAAATTGTTGAAGAAGATATTGCCAACGGCAAAAACGAGGGCCGGGTGCACACACGGTTTCCGCCCGAACCGAACGGCTATCTGCATATTGGCCACGCCAAATCCATCTGCCTGAATTTTGGGCTGGCTGACGAATACGGCGGCAAAACCAACCTCCGCTTCGACGATACCAACCCAACCACCGAAGATACCGAGTACGTTGAGTCGATCAAGGCCGACGTTCGCTGGCTGGGTTTTGACTGGGAAAACGAGCTGTACGCATCTGACTATTTTGACCAGCTCTATGATTTTGCCGAGACCATGATCCAGAAAGGGCTGGCTTATGTCGACGACTCGACGTCGGAGGAGATTGCCGCCCAGAAAGGGACACCAACCGAACCGGGTACGAATAGCCCCTACCGTGATCGGAGCATTGAGGAAAACCTTGATCTATTCCGCCGGATGAAAGCGGGCGAGTTTCCGGATGGTGCAAAAGTGTTGCGGGCCAAAATTGACATGACCTCGCCGAACATGCACTTCCGCGACCCGATTATGTACCGGATCAAGCACGCCCACCATCACCGGACCGGCGACAAGTGGTGCATTTACCCCATGTATGACTTTGCACACGGGCAGTCGGACTCCATCGAGCATATTACGCACTCGCTTTGTACGCTCGAATTTGTCGTCCACCGGCCGCTGTACGACTGGTTCATCGACAAGCTTGCTATTTTCCCCTCGCGGCAGATCGAGTTTGCCCGCCTGAATCTGACCTATACGGTCATGAGTAAGCGGAAACTGCTCCAACTGGTAAACGAAGGGCACGTAAACGGCTGGGATGATCCGCGCATGCCGACCATCTCGGGTCTGCGTCGGCGTGGGTACACCCCCGCCAGCATCCGCGACTTCTGCGACCGGATTGGTGTGGCCCGGCGCGAAAACATGATCGATGTGGGATTGCTGGAGTTTTGTATCCGCGAGGAGTTGAACAAAACTACCGACCGCGTCATGGCTGTGATCGACGAAAAACCGCTGAAAGTCGTACTCACAAATTACCCGGAAGGCCAGACGGAGATCATGAAAATTGAAAACAACCCAGAAGATGAGTACGTGACCGAGCGCGACGTTCCGTTTAGCCGCGAGGTGTACATCGAACGGGATGATTTCATGGAGAACCCGCCGAAGAAGTACTTCCGGTTGTTCCCCGGCGGCATGGTTCGGCTCAAGGGCGCCTATATTATCAAGTGCGACGAGGTTGTGAAAGACGACGCGGGCGAAATCACCGAACTGCGCTGTACCTACATTCCCGAAAGTCGTTCTGGTTCCGATACGTCGGGTATCAATGTAAAAGGAACGATCCACTGGGTGTCGGTGCCCCACGCGGTCGAAGCGGAGGTCCGGCTGTACGACCGGTTGTTCACCGTTGAGGACCCATCAGGTGAAGAAGGAGATTTTAAAGACTTCATCAATCCGGATTCTCTGCAGGTTGTCCGGGCGTTTGTAGAGCCAAGTCTGGCTCATGCGCAGCACGGTAACGCGCTGCACGGCGGCCGCTTTCAGTTCATGCGTAAAGGGTATTTCTGCGTCGACCCAGATTCAACAGAAGGCAAACTGGTGTTCAACCGGACTGTGACGTTGAAAGATACGTGGGCGAAGGAAGCAAAGAAAGGGTAAGCTTTTACAGGGGCAAGCGGCTCAAAAGTAAACTTTTGAGCCGCTTTTTTATTGAGTAAAGGCTGTGGATCCGACGTATTTGCGCGCCATAATAAGATATGGAAAACCTGCCTGACCCTGAGCATTAAAACAAACGAGCCGGATTCAGTCCGGCTCGTTTGTTAAGCAGTTGTCTGCAATTCTTTCAGTTCCAGCAACAGCGTCCACTGCTCCGAGTCGAACCACTCGCGAATGGGCATATCAACCAGGTCGTGATCAATGGCGTAATGCAAAGCTTCCATAACGCGGGCGTGTTTATCAACCGAATAGCCCACTTTTGCGTAATAGTCCGTCAGGAACCGATGTTTATCGGTAGCCAGCAGGGAACAGCCTAGGCCGGTAGCCGTATCACGAATCAGAATGGGATACGTATTCCAGAATTCCAGGGCCGCTTTCTCGCGCTCCGGTTCAAACAGATCAGCGCGTACCTCGTCCGTCAGCACAAACAGATCGACGTAGTAATAGCCTGATTTGTTCAGATTCAGCAAAAAGCCCCGGTCTACAAGTTCACCGATTTCTTCCGCCGTAAAACCCGGTCCTTCCTGACCAAATTTATACATGGTGGCGTATTGACGGGAATGAATCAATAACAACAGCAGGTACTGATTGGGTGTCAATTTATACCGACATAGCGCGTCGATATTCATTTCTATAGTTTTCATTAACTGTACAAGTTTTATGCGTACGGTACGGTATTGAGCAGGCAGGTATTTAGTAATGCAGATTCATTGTTTTCTTAACAACCCCTACCTTTACTCATCTTCATTGCAATCTAACGTATAAACTTAATTTTACAAGATTTAATTCTGCGATTTTTAACATTAAAAGAATTTTAACCACGCCCATTTCACGATCGCAGACAATACAAAAAAGTTTGATTCAATAATTTTTTATAAAAGTGAAACGCCTTCTTTAAGAAAAGCCGCCCACATTCGCCAATAAGTTCTTTAGTTTTAACCAATTATGCACAGAGATGCGGCTGAACTGAATTTGCTACGGGAAGCGGTATACCGCCTGATGCCCTTGCCTGAGCCTACCTGGAACGAGTTTGCGTCCTGCTGGCAACCGGTTTCCTATAAACGTAAAGTAGTTGTAACGGCCGCCGGTGAGGTCGAACGCTACGTATATTTTGTCCTGGAGGGTCTTCAGCGCATTTACCACATTGGTGAAAATACCCGGGAGGCTACGTTGCTCTTTTCCTACACCCAGACGTTTTCCGGCATTGCCGATTCGTTTCAGCTCCAGCAGCCATCGCGTTTCTACCTTGAAACACTAACCCCCAGTCGCCTGCTACGATTGGCCTACGATGATTTCTCATCCCTTCTGGAACGGCACCCCTCGCTGGAGCGATGGGGGCGGCTCGCAACGGCCGGTGCCTTATCGGGCCTGCTCGAACGCTACGTTGACATCCTGACTTACAGCGCCGAAGAAAAGTTTCGGGTTCTGCTAACCCGTAGTCCGCATGTGCTGCAACTAATTCCCCATAAATACCTGGCGTCATACCTCGGCCTCGATCCCACTACGTTCAGTAAACTGTTGGCATCGGTCAAGTTGTAGCAACGCAGCCCTAACTTTTTACGCAAAAATTTCAGCCAGTTCTGCTACTCAATCAAATCTTTGCCTGGGCCAAGATTTTCGACTGAACTACGGTGTAGGTTTGCCACATCAATCAGCAACCCGTATGGCTCAGTATTTAAGTCAAACGCTACTCCGTCAACTCGCCGACGACGTTGAGACAATTCGTCAAACGGCAGAAAATGAATTTGGTTCACTTTCGGCAACTGAACTCCTGCAACGTCCGGGCCCGGCGAAATGGAGCATTGCCGAATGTCTGGAACACCTCAACACCTACAGCCGCTACTATTTGCCTCTCATCGAACTGGCTATTCAGCATGGAGAGCAGCGTCAACTCGTGGCTACGTTTACGTTCAGCAGCAGTTGGCTGGGCGATTATTTCGTCCGGATGATGCAGCCCCCGGCCGAAGGCAAAACCGGTAGCCGCTACAAAGCAGCCAAACGACACCTCCCCGCTCCAACCCTCAACCCGGAAGCCGTATGGATAGAGTTCATCCAACAGCAGGCACGGTTAGGTGATCTGTTACAGCAGGCCCAACACGTACATATTGGCCGACTGAAGATTGCGATTTCGCTGAGCCGCTGGATTCGGCTCAGTCTGGGCGATGTACTGCGGTTCGTTGTGGTTCATGAGCAGCGTCACCTCTTACAGGCACAGCGTGTATTACACACGTTCGATTTAATCCAATGAACACACCAGTTCTCCAGGGACTATGTAATTCAGACGATCGTGATACCTAACCGGACCTCGCGGACGTTTTTTGATTAGCATTGCATATGGATTTTTCAGGCAGCCCTTCTTCGATTGAATTAGTGGTGGCGCGCTACCACGAGCCGCTTAACTGGTTGCGTAACGTGCCAAAATCGATTCAGATAACGGTGTACGACAAACATGAAGAGGCCCCTTACCCGGGAGCGATTCCTTTGCCCAATGTTGGGCGGGAGGCACATACATACCTGCACCACCTCGTCACTCAATACAATAGCCTGGCCGAGTGGACGGTATTCTGCCAGGGTAAACCGTTCGACCACGCCTACGATTTTCACCACCAGTTGCGGGCTTTTGCGGCTAACCCGGCAGCCATAGGTTCATTTCGCTGGCTCGGCCACATCATTGACACTGACGACAATGAGGGCGAGCGACTTTTTCGACACTGGAGTAAGAATGAAACTCAACGCGGGTTGGCTATTCGGGAGTTCCATCGGGCGCTTTTGGGGAGTGATGGCCCGGCCACGTACACCTTTGTGCTCGGCGCTCAGTTTGCCGTGCACCGCACTGTTGTTCATCAGCGCCCTCTGTTTTTTTACGAACGGGCGCTGGCGTTGGCCGTTACGTTTCCGGACGCGGCTCATTGTTTTGAACGCACCTGGGACCGGACGCTGGGCGTTGTAGGAATTGATCCGGTCTGGCTCGATGGCCGACAGACGGTATACTTGAAACCAGTCCGAAAACTACAGGAATAAATACGTGTAAAAATGTTGCCGATAAGACAGAAGGCTGGACATATATCTCACAAAGTCAACCGGTCAGCAAGGCCAACCGGTGAGCTTGTTTGATAGACAAATTATACAAACGGGTATTGTTTTCAAACGGGCTCGCTGCATAGCCGGCCGCAATCAGGCGGCTTTGCATCCGCCAGGTAAGCTGTTTTAAATTAACCGCCGGACGCCCGTGAGTGTCCGGCGGCTTTTCGATCACCGAGAAGCAACCGACTACTTCCGGGGAGGAGTCGTCGTGCTGCCGCTCGTGCTGCTTCCACTTGTACTGTTACCGGTGGAACTGTTGTTCGTGTTGTTGTTCCGGCGGTCTCTCCGGTTCTGACGCTGTGTATTCGACGGGCTGGTTGTGCGGCTGCCCTGCGTGCCGTAGGTTGAGCCGGTACCGGTAGTACCCTGTGTACCGTACGTCGATCCGGAATTGTTCATTGTACCAGTTGTACCACTCGTCGTGCCGGTTGTGCCATTCACAGTGCCTGTCGTACCCTGTGTACCCTGGGTTCCATACGTTGTTCCTGAGCCAGTTGTACCAGTTGTACCGGTCGTTCCTTGTGTTCCCTGCGTGCCGTAGGTAGAATTGGTCGTTGTGCCCGTCGTACCACTTTGCGTGTTCTGCTGAGTTGTACCTTGAGTGCCCTGCGTACCGTAGGTTGTACCTGAACCCGTGGTTCCTGAACCAGTCGTACCGGTGTTACCTGAATTCGTTGTCTGTGCGTTAGCGCTGAATGAAGCTATGGCCATAAGCATGGCGCCAGCTACTATTACCTTTTTCATAGTTTGAGTTTTAAATGCATTAATGATTGATTGGACATCTCTTTAACTAGTCCAATTGAATAAAGTCTTTAATGACTATAGATTAATTAGGCACCGGTCTCCCAATCGATGCCCTCATCTGTTATCGATTAGTTGCCGTTTATTATCACCCTGTAGCATTGCATACGCATCGACTTTCCCAGCCTACGGTTCGTTGATCTGGGTAAATTTTAGTAAACTTGGGCTTTGTAATGTCATATTCTGTTTGATAACCCCATACCCATGTCCCTGTTCAAGTTAAAAATCAACGGCCGTGATTATCAGGCCGATGTAGACCCAGACACCCCGCTGCTGTGGGTCCTTCGCGATAACTTCGGGCTGGTTGGCACCAAATATGGCTGCGGCATTGCCCAATGTGGCGCCTGCACGGTTCACCTGAACGGCGAAGCGGTGCGCTCCTGCGTAATGCCGGTTTCGGCCATTGGCACTGGTAAAGTCACAACGATCGAGGGTCTGTCGAAAGATGGTACTCACCCGGTGCAGCAGGCCTGGAACGAAGTTGACGTTCCGCAATGCGGCTACTGCCAGGCGGGGCAGATCATGACGGCTGCCGCCCTGCTCAAACGCACGCCCAAACCAACCATGGAACAAATTGACGCAACTATGACCGGCAACCTTTGCCGCTGTGGTACCTACCACCGCATTCGTGAGGCCGTAAAAGTAGCATCCACAAAAGGCGTTAAATAGCTTACGATTTACGGTATTCAGTTTACAGTTTTCGGCGGTCGGCGCTCCGGTAGGCTAACGCGACAATGTATTACCGAAAACCATAAACTGAACATTGTAAGCCATGAGCCGTAACCAATCAACCTTATGACCGCAACAAGACGCGATTTTCTAAAAATAGCCGCAGCGGCCGGAGGTGGTCTGCTGTTGGGTTTCAACTGGGCCGAATCGGAAGCCGCTACGACGGTCGTAAACGCGGCCGGTGCAGCAGCCGCTCCAGGTGTGGGGTTTAACAGTTATCTGTCCATTAGCCCCCAGGGGATTATTACCATTTTGTCGCCCAATCCGGAGGTAGGACAAGGGATCAAAACAGCCTTCCCTATCATTGTGGCAGAGGAACTGGATGCCGACTGGACCAAGGTCGTTGTTGAACAGGCTCCACTGGATACCAAGAAATTTGAAAGGCAGGTTGCCGGGGGCAGCGGTTCCATTCCACACTCGTGGGAGCGCCTTCGGAAAGCCGGCGCTACGGCCCGGCAGATGCTAACCGAAGCAGCCGCCAAACGCTGGAACGTACCGGCTGCCGAATGCACTACAGATAAAGGGTATGTGCTGCACACGGCCAGTAAGCGGAAGCTCAGCTACGGCGAGCTAGCCACCGAAGCGTCTCAACTGGCTGTTCCTGCCAGTGTTAAGCTGAAAGACCCCAACGATTTCAAGCTGATCGGTACGACGATCAAAAACGTCGATAACCCCAAAATTCTGACCGGCAAACCGCTGTTCGGGCTGGACTTCTACCGCGAGGGCATGCTGTTCGCCATGATCCAGCGCCCGGCCTTCGGTTACAAGCTCAAGTCCGTCGATTCAGCCGCAGTTAAAGCCATGTCAGGCATTGTCGACGTAGTGACGTACGACAACAACGTAGCCGTTGTTGGCAAATCGACCTGGCAGGTAAAAAAAGCAAAAGACGCCTTAAAGATCGAGTGGGAAAAAGCCGACAATCTCGAAAGTTCTACCGACCACGACCGCTTATTCAAAGAACTGCTCGATAAAAAAGAAGCGACCGTCCGGCGGAAAGACGGCGATGTGGATGCAGCGTTCAAATCGGCGGCCAAAGTTGTATCGGCCGAGTTCCAATGCCCGTTTCTGCCGCACAGCCCGCTGGAGCCGATGAATTTCTTCGCGCACGTCCGACCGGATGGTGTCGAGCTGGTTGGCCCTACGCAAACGCCCGAACTGGCCCGCAATGAAACAGCCAAACTGCTGGGCATTTCGCCCGATAAGGTCACCGTGCAACTGACACGCATGGGTGGCGGCTTCGGTCGGCGGCTCAAGGCTGACTACGTGATTGAAGCGGTTCAGGTATCGAAACTGGTCAATGCGCCGGTGAAGCTGATCTGGACGCGGGAAGACGACATGACCGGAGGCAGCTACCGTCCGGCGGTGCGCTACCGCTTCGAAGCGGCACTCGATGCCCAGGGCAACATGGTCGGCTACAAGCTGCGGGGCGTTGGTATCAACTCCGGCAACTCAACCCGCGAAGATAACTTCCCGGCCGGAGCCGTTGAAAACCTGCTGATCGACAGCGTTGAGCACAAATCGCCCATCACGACCGGAGCCTGGCGCGCACCGATCACCAACTTCCTGGCTTTCGCTGAACAGTCGTTCCTTGACGAAGTGGCACAGGCCGCCGGTAAGGACCCCGTCCAGTTTCGCCTGGATCTGTTGGCCAAAGCCAAACAGAAACCGACGGGGGCTATCAAATACGACATCGACCGGATGCGGGGTGTGATTGAACTGGCCGCCGAAAAAGCTCAGTGGGGTAAAAAGAAGGGCGTATCGCAGGGCTTCAGCGTTTATTTCTCGCACCGGTCCTACGTAGCGCAGATCGGCGAAGTGGTGATGAAACAGGGCAAACCCGTTCTCCAGAAAGTGTACGCAGCCGCCGACTGCGGGGTTGTGATCAACCAGAGCGGAGCCCGGCAACAGATCACCGGCTGTATCGTAGATGGCATTGGTCACGCCATGTACGGCAATCTGACCTTTAAGGACGGTGTTCCGGAGCAAAAGAACTACGATACCTACCGTCTGATTCGCCTGAGCGAAATTCCGCAGGTGGAGGTACACTTCGTTCAAAATACCATTGATCCGACCGGCCTTGGCGAACCGGCACTGCCACCGGCGGGCGCGGCCGTAGCCAACGCTATCTTCAAAGCCACGGGCAAACGATTGAGAAATCAGCCGTTCGTAGAAGAGGACGTATTCAAAGGCGTTTCGTAGGCGTTGCTCTACGTACCTGCCGTCGGGCCAGCGTTTAAAAACGCTGGCCCGCTTCATTTTATAGGCACACGGGCCGATCAACTGGCCATTGCGTTTCGCATCATGTCGATGCTCTTGCGTACGCCGGACTCGGCCGCTTCTTTCCCCTCAAATTCCAGCGATACGTATCCCTGATAATTCGCCTTACGCAGTATATCAAAGATACGTTTGTAATCCAGCTCCAGGGAGTACCACTCCCCTCCGCCGTAATACGTTTTTGCCTGCACAAAACTGGCATACGGCGCAACCATCGCCAGCTTGTCGTACGGATTTTCCAGGAAGTTCCCCGTATCCAGCAAGACCCCCATCCAGGGCGAATCAATGGCCTTTCGGATACGTAACAAACCCTCCGGCGTTGACGATAAACCCCAGTGATTTTCGAGCGCCAGCACAACCCCGCATTCGGCCGCTTTCGGCAGGCACTTTTCAATACTATCAATCACCCATTTAAAGCCTTCATCTTCGGTATGCCCATCCAGAATGGGTTCTACGCCCCGCTTCGCCATCAACTCATCAAACGACTTGATCGTATTCCAGCGACCAGTGTTTAACCGCAGGCACGGGATACCCATTTTATACGCCATTTCAATTCCCCTGATGGTATGTTCAATGTTTTTCTGACGTTCGGCGGGGTCAGGGTACACAAATCCCTGATGAATTGACAGACAGATCAGGTCCACTCCATTCAGAAACGCATGTCGCTTGAGCTTTTGCAGATAAGCGTTGTCTTCACCTTCCATCTGGCGGTGCAGAATATCAACCCCTTCAATACCCAACCGGGCCGCTTCGTCGATCACCGTTTCAATTGGCACTTTAGCGGTTTTGAAGTGCCAGTACGAATAGGACGAAAGGCCAAGTTTGATGCGGGATTTAAGAGCAGGGGCCGCGGGCAGCGAAGTGTGCGGAAATACAGTAGCCGCAGCGGTAAGCCCACTACTGGCCAGAAAGGTTCGACGAGACAATGACATACTTGCTTGGTTAGGTCTGAATCAGCGGAAAATACGAAAAAAAGTAGCGGGTTCGCAACGCCCGGCTGCTGGAAGCAATGCAGGTGCTACGTTGGGCAATCCGGCCTGTGAAGCAGCGCCACCGTTTCGCAAAACAAAGCAGTATAACCAATCGGGTCCGTTCTTTAGTCACCAAGGCCTATTGTCCGTTTACCCCGTGATGCAACTCAATCGCAGACTCTTTCTGAAGCAGCTTGGCTTTGGGGCTGTTAGCCTCGGCATAGCCAGTTCCACCGATCTTTGGGCTATACCTGGCCGAACGGTCAAACTTCCCCGTAGTACGCCGGAAAGCCAGGGAGTTGCTTCGGGCGGCCTGCTTGATTTTGTCAACGCCGTAGAAACAGCCAAACTGAATCTGCACAGCCTGATGGTCCTGCGACACGGTCAGGTAGTGGCCGAGGGCTGGTGGGCCCCCTACACTTCTCAGCGTAAGCACACCCTCTATTCGCTCAGCAAAAGCTTTACGTCTACGGCCGTTGGCCTGGCGGTTGCGGAGAAAAAGCTGTCGGTAGACGATAAAGTTGTTTCCTTTTTTCCGTCTGACCTGCCCGCGACTGTAAGCGATAACCTGGCGGTCATGCGGGTTCAGGATCTGCTGACGATGTCTACCGGCCATGATAAGGACACGACCGCAACGATGCGGGGCGAGGCTAATAAAAACTGGGCAAAGGAATTTCTGGCACTTCCGGTAGAGCACAAACCAGGAACCCATTTTGTGTACAACAGCGGTGCCACCTACATGCTGTCGGCAATTGTTCAGAAAGTAACAGGCCAGCCGATACTGGCGTATCTGAAACCCAGACTGTTTGATCCGCTGGGTATCGAAGGAGCTGACTGGGAAGTAGATCCGAACGGCATCAACGTAGGTGGCTGGGGGCTGCGGGTACGAACGGAAGACATTGCCAAATTCGGTCAGTTATACCTGCAAAAAGGCGTCTGGAACGGAAAGCGTCTGCTCCCCGAAGCCTGGGTAGACGAAGCTACGAGACAGCACATTCTGCAACCCGGTACTAATCGCGACCAAAGCGACTGGCTACAGGGATATGGCTACCAGTTCTGGCGGTGTCGGCACGACGCGTACCGGGGCGATGGTGCGTTTGGGCAGTACTGCATCGTATTGCCGAAGGAAGACGCCGTGATTGCTATTACGTCGGAAACCTCAAACATGCAGGCCATTCTCAACGAAGTCTGGAATCACATCCTCCCTGCGCTCCGGGGTACCGGCCTATCGACCGACCGAATGGCCACCGATGCGCTGAAGCAGCGGCTCAAAACGCTTGCCCTGGCCCCGCCGGTGGTTGAATCCACCTCACCCATTGCCGCCCGAATCAGTGGGCAGACCTACACCTTTGACAACAATGCACTGAACGCCAGCTCAGCCTCCCTGACCTTTGGCAAAGACGGCTGCATCTTTAAACTCCACGACGATCAGGGCGACCATCAGGTGACCTGCGGCATTAACCGCTGGACCGAAGGCGATACGACCTTCTCCCCGATGCCATTGAAACTGGTAAAAACACCCGTACCCGGTGAAACGAAATCGCGGGTGGCTGGCAGCGGTACGTGGAAGGACGCCAATACGTTCGAGATGACCTGGCGTTTTATCGAAACAGCCCACTACGATACGGTGACCTGCCGTTTCGGTGACGACAGCATGGCCGTTGACTTTGCCAGCAGTTTGTCCCAACTGAATAAAACCAAAGACCCCCGCCCAACCTTGCAGGGTAAGCTCCAGGCCGTCACGCAGAAGGGCTAATTCCTGCTTCGGCGAATAAGAATGTCGAGAGCCGGGAAGCTGCCGGTGGATCATCGTCCGGCAAGACCTCGGCCACATAACCAAGTTCGCCGAGGAATCGGATTAGCCCATTGGCCAGGATAGGGCGGGTCAGGCACTCTACCCGCAGGATCTTGTCACAATCCTCCAGATCAAAGCTGGCAGTATAATCTATAAACGTGTTGTGGATTTGGTTGAGCACCATTCGAGCCTGCTTTGCATCGCAGACATTGGTTTTGAAAACTTCTACCATAGTACGTGTTTCTTAGGGATTGGTGTCAGTACCGCAAGGAGAAAGGGATTGTTGTGAAAGCTGGTTAAAGTCCGTAGTATACCTCAACCAGCTTTCACAAACAGGCTTCTGTCATACTGCTTTAATCTGCTCATACCGCTTCCCAACATAATACGTCAGAAATAGCACCGCAAGCATCACAACAGGCGGAATCAACAGGTCAGCTCCGTCACCGACAAATGCTCTGGACGCAAAAGCACCGATAAAGTTGATGGCAAACCCGGCGTAAGCCCACTCTTTGATGGTCCGAAATCGGGTTTGCAGAATGGCTACAACACCAAGAATTTTAGCAATACCGCAGATGATCAACAGATTCATAGGATAACCCAGGTGGCGCATTACTTCTTTGCCGGTTTCCTCCTGTACGACCCCAGCGATTCCATCCATAAGCATCGCCAGCGCAAATAGTCCCGTGAGTGTCCAGTAGCCGATCTTACTTATTCTAGCTTTGCCGGAGGGAGCATTTGAGACCATAGGGCGGCTAATCGTTTCCATAGTTTTTGTTGTTGGGTTGATTAGAAATGTTCGCTTTAATTGTTCATTAATGCTGTTGTTCTATGACAAAGATATGGGCATGGACGCTGAACGTTAGGGTGTGATTCCGGCAATAAAAGGGTAGATTACGACACCATTTTTGGTTATATTTACCCTATGAAACACATATCGATTCTGGTTCCTAAAGGGGCTGTGTTAGGCAGTGTGGAAGGCCCCCGCCAGGTTCTGACTGAAGTAAACAAATACCTAAAAAGTATCGGAAAACCAGCCCTTTTCAACGTACAACTGATTGGGCTTGAAGAACAGGTTCCTGTAGCCGGCGGCAAATACACCGTGTATACTGATGCCCTTACCGAGAACATCCGCAAGACTGACCTCATCATCGTTCCAGCCCTGGATGGCGACCTCCCTAAAACCCTCGAAATGAACCAGAACTTCATCCCCTGGATCATTCAGCATTATCAGAAAGGCGCAGAAGTTGGTAGTTTGTGCGTGGGGGCTTTCCTGCTGGCATCGACCGGATTGCTCGATGGTCGGCAGTGCGCTACTCACTGGATGGCCGCGCAGCAGTTTCGCCAGCTTTTCCCCAACGTGAACCTGGTGGAAGACAAGATTATTACCGATGAGCAGGGTATTTACTCCAGCGGTGGCGCCTTTTCGTACCTGAATTTAATTCTGTACCTGATCGAAAAATTTGCCGGTCGACAGATTGCCGTGTTTATGTCGAAAGCGTTTCAGATCGAGATTGAGCGTCAGAGTCAGTCGCCGTTTATTATCTTCCATGGGCAGAAAGATCACGGCGACGAAGCAATTCGAAAAGCACAGGAATACATTGAACAGAACGTAGAGGAGAAAATTACGGTCGATCAATTAGCATCCCAATTTGCCATTGGTCGGCGGAACCTCGAACGGCGGTTTAAGAAAGCGACCTCCAACTCGGTGGTCGAATACATCCAGCGGGTGAAGATTGAAGCGGCCAAGATGAGCCTGGAATCCTCCCGCGACAACGTCAACGAGGTAATGTACAGCGTGGGTTACACTGACCCCAAAGCCTTCCGGCTGACGTTCAAGAAAATCACGGGCCTCTCCCCCATTGAGTACCGGCAGAAGTATAACCGGGAGGTGATGATCGGATAGCATATACGTTGCCCCTGTCCGGATCACTTCCTTCTTTCCAGCTCAGTAAGCAGGTACTCCAACCCATTCAGCCTGATTTCATAGAGCGTTTGCAGCAGCATACCCAGTTTGCCGGGCGGAAAACCTTTCTGTGCGAACCACTCCAGATACGGCATTGGCAGCTCCCGAAGCAGGCAACCTTTGTATTTGCCAAAGGGCATTGGATAGCGCAGCAACTCAATCAGCAATTCAGGATTACCCATCGGCAGAGAATAATATATTTGAAGAATGCTTCCTACGCTTTCTTAATGCAAACGTTACAATTACACTTAGTGTATGAATATCTTTCAAGCCACCAAATCACTTACCGCTGTTCGCCAAGGATCGGTCCAATCAGCATTTGGGCGGGCATAACGGTGATAATTTCCGCTTAATAACCCGGTCAGCACTGCTCCAAAACGACTCACACTACGTAAGAGAATATTCCGACGAAGTTGAAGATGTTCTTTATAAGCTTGAGCTTTCTGTATGCTTAAAGCGTCTATATATGGTAATAACGTAAGGTACTCGATCAATGCTTCCACAAAATTAGTCTTGTCTTGTAACTCAGAAAGCTTTGCTATTTGTTTTTCACTTCGGTGTATGATGTCCGATAGCAATGATCGGTCTGCACTACGTGTAGTAACACCAACCTTCTGCCCTGCATGTTGGCGATAAGCAATTAATGGTTCGTCAATGTACATTAAGGCATTTGATGCCGTTGCGGCTAGTACCAACCACCAATCATGCATACAAGTGACAAACGCTCCAGGAAATGGCAATACGTACCTGACAAATTCTCGCCTTATTGCCATTGTACAACCCGGTATACGGTTGCTCAGTAAACTTATATCAAAAGCATAACTATTAGTCCAAGCAGAACGTATTTGTTCATTAAAAACAACGCAATCCCAGATTGTTTTTTTCAGATCACTCCCATACTCGTCAACTAATACAGCATTACTAAAAACGGCTTGAAACCGTAAATTAAATTGTAGAAATTCAGTTAAACGCTCAATCTTTGTAGGAACCCATATATCGTCTTGGTCGCATAAAAAGATAATATCGTTTCGACATAAAAAGACAGCTCTTTCAAAATTATATGTTACTCCCAATGGCACAAGATTTTGAAATAGCCTCACACAAAAAGGTGCTGACTCAGCAAATTTGTGAACTATTTCAATAGTTTTATCATTCGAGCCATCATCACATATAACTAGTTCGTCAGGAAGCTGTGTTTGGTTAATTAAACTATGTAACTGTTCTACCAAAAACTTTTCCCCATTATACGTACAAAGTGCTACAGACGTTTTTAAAGCTTTACAACTCATGCCCCCAAAGCTTCCATTCCTTTGTTAAAAAATACAATCAACCAACCCCGTATGAACTCTATCCACTTCGCTCGGCGTCTTACGTATGAGTTTGCTTTATGACGCAATTGCCAACTTTCGTACTTACTCAATGCGTGTTTATACATAAAAAAAATAGGTTCAACATCAGTACGTTCAGTAATAGTTAGGTGTTTGTGGTAGATCGATATTTTATATGGTTCATCAATGTGGTAACCGCTAAAATGAAAGAAAAGTAGTTGATCACAGTCGTTCACAATGAACTTGTTGCCCGACGCTTTCAGGGATCGTTCGTGCAAATTCCAATAAGCTACATTGCATCCTACATGCATCTCCACTCGAACACCTTCGAAAAATAAAGGTACAAAGTTTAGCCAAAGCTGGTCAGCGTACATACCGCGTATGAAATTTGTATAACCATGTGTAATCAAGCGATCTTTCCACCATGAAAGCATTTTATCGGTATTAATCGAACGGCGTAAACCAAAAAAGCCTGCATTGTATATTCCTGTATTTAATATTTGAGTTTCCAAGTTACGATCTCCCTTGTTATGCTCCGATACTATATGTGGAGTAAGTAAAATATCATATTTATTAAGTTTTTCCTCTAAGTATGTCAATGAATTAAAAATCATTATGTCTGAATCAAAATAGAGTACAATATCATTAGTTGGATAACACTCAAATATATAGCTTGCAAAAAATGGTTTAGTAGCAGAGCATAATTCAATTAAGTTGTATCGCTGACACATTTCACCAAAGAAAGATATATCTAATCTGGACACTTCTATATAATCAAATTGCCCAAAATCAGCCGTGTTTAAATCATGTCCAAGTTTATCAACAATACATATAATAAATAAATCTTCAGGGTTATGTTTCTTAAACGACTCACCCAAAATTAACGCATAAGGTATATGGCTAACTGTACTAACAGTATATGCTATCTTCATTAGCGAATGGCGTGAAAAAGTATAGTCAACAAAATTATCGATTCTGTGTATTTATCCTAATATTAATATATTATACGGATTCCATTAGGTGGTAGCGGGTGACATTTTCCTTCTATACCACTATCTTGGCCATCATTTCACCCTGCCATGATCAACCGAATTTTACCTGTTTTATTCCTATTTTTCACTGCACTAAGCGCCTTTGCTCAGCCTAAAGCCTCCAACGGCGTAGCACCGGTAAGTACGTACCAGCCCTCTGTTTTCACCGACCCTGACCGGCTAAAGAAACTCGAAGCGGCTTTTTCGATTATTGACAAACTCTTTAAAGACCATGCTGTCAAACGCAATTTTCCCGGATTGGCTTACGGTATTGTTGTCGACGGTAAGCTGGTTTACAGCGGCAGTACGGGCTATACCGACGTAGCGAAGAAAACACCCGCTACGACAAAATCCCTGTTCCGCATTGCATCGATGACTAAGAGCCTGACGTCCATGGCCATTCTGCGCCTGCGCGACGAGGGCAAACTTCGGCTGGATGATCCCGTTCAGCAGTACATCCCGGAGCTTAAACAAATTACGTACCTCACGGCCGACGCGCCCCTGATCACCATCCGTCACCTGATGACCCACTCGGCGGGTTTCCCGGAAGACAACCCCTGGGGTGATCGCCAGTTGGCCGATTCAGACGCCGACCTGATCAATCTGATCAAAGGGGGATTGACAGTCTCCAATACGCCGGGGGTTGCCTACGAGTACAGCAACCTTGGTTTTGCCATGCTGGGCAACATCATCACCAAAGTAGCGGGGAAGCCTTACCAGCAATACATTACCGAAACCATCCTGAAGCCGCTGGGTATGAACCAGACGGTTTGGGAATACAGCAACGTACCCGCCAACCTGCTCGCGCACGGCTATCGGTACGTTGATGGCAATTGGGTCGAAGAACCGCTGTTACACGACGGGTCGTATGGGGCAATGGGTGGGTTGATCACCTCCATTGAGGATTTCAGCAAGTACGTAGCGCTGCACCAGGCGGCCTGGCCACCCCGTAGTGATGCCGCCAATAACGATAACCAGCCGGTGAAACGCAGTTCGATACGGGAAATGCAGCAGCCGTGGATGTTTTCAGGGTTGTATCCGGAAGCCAGAAGCGCATCCGGCAAACTATGCCCGACCACGACCGCTTATGGCTACGGACTGGGCTGGGGAAAAAACTGCGTTGGTACCGTAAACGTCGGCCACAGCGGTGGATTACCGGGCTTCGGCAGCCAGTGGCGTATCCTGCCCGACTACGGCATAGGCGTAATCTCGTACGCCAATCTGACGTATGCTGGTCTGGGGGGCATCAACACCGTTGTGCTCGATACGTTGGTATCGATCGGTGGCCTGAAGCCCCGTCAGTTACCCGTTTCGCCGATCCTGAAACAACGCCAGACCGAACTGGTGAAACTCCTCCCCGACTGGACGAATGCTGAGACAAGCCAGCTCTTTGCCGAGAATTTTTTCCCTGATCGCCCTATCGATGCCCGGAGAAAAGAGGTTCAGGCGCTTTTTGCCAAAGCCGGCAAGATCAAACGAGTGGGCGAACTGGAACCTGAGAATCAGCTACGGGGTCATTTCGTGCTGGAAGGCGAAAACGCCAACATCGACGTGTATTTCACGCTGACCCCGGAGAACCCAGCCTTAATTCAGCAACTGGATTTCAGGGAGTTGAAACGGTAAAATACCCTCCGTTTTGCCCAGCGTATCAACGAACAAAAGAGCCGTCTTTTATAGGTCGAAGGTGTTGTCCTGATGGATTTAAAAATGGATACTAACTCAGATGGCCACGTATTCAGACCGGTTGATCAGTTTTTACACTTACTCTATCCAATTACTCAGCAAATCAATGTAACTTCATCTTCCGCACCGGTCTACGCTTCAGTATCTTTTGTTTTCCAGTTTTTGAATGGTTCGTCATGGAAACGCCCGTTAGTTTACCCATGCTCTATTTCGCGGTCAGTAATCCACAGCTACAAGTCGAGGAAAGCACAAATCCGGTAGCTGTAAATTGGCAGTATGGTTCATTTCGGGTCTCAAATCTCAAGCATGCCCTTGAGTTTCTGAGCGCCTTTAAATCGCTGGGGTGGTCCATTCATCAGGCTTGGGTAGTTGATACGGATGGTTTTAAACTTACCATTCCACCTGAGCACATCGACGATCGTCTTACGGATCGGCTGGGCGATTTGCCCGCTTTGCAACGTAGCATTGACAATCTGGTGTTTCATTCGCTGTATTGATCTGGAAGGTATTATCCATCAATATGCCCTCGGGCAACGATCATCGTTTTCCATGTACCTAAAGCAACAGCGCCGGATGGAATGTCCGGCGCTGTTGCTTTAGACTACCAATATAAACCTGATAGTAGTCAAACGTGAGTATGGATGATAGGCAATCAAATCCACTGCTTACCGTTATAGCCGGATCTTTTGTCAGCCTGCTGCCAGGATCGGGCTATCTGGATGACAAAAAAGCTCACGGGTATTATTATTTGACGGAATCAATTGTAGCGGCTGCCTGTGCAGCTTCGATATCCGATTGATTAGCTTTGGCAAACTCGTCACGTTGCTCTTCAAAGTGGGCAAAAATTTCGCTGATTTTATCGACATTGCTGGCTATCGAGGCATGCATATCGCCAAGATGCTCCTCCAGGTATTTGTCGTTGAGGCCGTTCATGTTGTCCACCTCGATCTGACCAATCTTACTCATCAGTACCGTCTGACTGTTTTGCAGGTCTTCCAGCTCACGAGCAATTTTGTTCATCAATTCAAACTTCTGCAATTTATCCATAACGTTCTTGAATGGTTAGTGAATCATTATTAACCACTTAATGCAGAAATAGTTTGAATGCGGTTTTCGGGAGGTTGCGGAGTCAGGACCACAGGCATACTGGATCAACAACCTCCTGATTTGCTCTTAAATGGATCTTTTTATCGAATAATGGGCGTAGGAATCCGGCCGTTGTTTAAATCCGTTCCGTTGCCGTTCGGACCGTTGTTAAGCTTGTCGATTGCCATGAGCTGCTTCATGGTTTTTTCCATGCCATCGGTAGAGCCATCCAGGAAAATAACGTTGCCCTGCCCATTTTCAGCGAAGTGTTTGACGGCCTCGGTCCAGATTGAAAACAGAATCAGTGACGCATCAAGATTGGCTTCGGTCATCACCTTCGCCGACTCGGCCATCCCTTTGGCTACTTCCTCCCGGAACAACGCCACGCCCTGTCCGCGCAGTTGAGAAGCCGTTTTTTCAGCCTCGGCCGCAATCTTAATGGCGTTACCTTCGGCTTCCGCCGACTTGGTTTTGGTGATCAGCAATGCCTGTCCTTCGTTTTCGGCGGCTGCTTTCAGGTTGGAAGAAGCCACAACCTGCGCCATCGACCGCATAATTACCTCATCAAACGTAATATCATTGATCTGCAAATCAATCAGGTGATAGCCCCAGCTTTCGAGCAGTCCGTCGAGCTGTTCTTTCACGTGCGTGACAATTTCCGACCGAAGCGACAGAATTTCGGCCTGACGCTTGGTGGCCACAAAACTCCGGATCGACCCTTCGATGGTGCGGGTGAGGGCCTGCATAAACGATTGTTCATCCACAAATTTGAATGCTACGTTTTTAATGGTTTCCTCGCCCTGGTTCAGTACGGCATACACCAGCATGGCCTTGAAGTTAACATTGGCCTGATCGGCCGTAATGGCCTGAAATGCCAGTTCGACCGACCGGTTCTGAATGGATACCCGTCGGAAAATGAACTCGATAAATGGGATTTTAAAATTCAGACCGGGGCCCATCACCCGGGCGTACTTCCCGAAAATCGTGACGACGGCCACGGTTCCCTGCTGTACAATCACGATCGAGAAAAAGGCCAGAATGGCCGCCAGTACAAGTAGCACGAACATAAATTCCATAATTGATACGGTAGTGGTTCAGGATAATCGAAAGTACGTATTTAGGCAATACGTTGTTTGCGCTGGCTTAACTAACGGTAAAAGAGCGACATAACCGCCCAATGCAACATATACAACGTATTAAAGGTTTTATTATACACTCCACAAGGATTCAGAGTTTTTTTTGAAAATCTGTTAAACCTCCTTGTGGCTTCTTTATCTAACGGTCAACAATGAACAAAGGGTCATGCTCGTTGCGTTAGCAGGACAAGACCAAAACGGGTTTCACTAAACTAAACACAGTGATGAAAACGGTTCGATATAGTTTCGTCTGGATACTGCTGATCAGTATCCTGTTCGGCACCTCCGCTCAGGCTCAGCGTGCCTGGAATCCGACGACCAAAGGCACCGTAATCGGTGCGGGCGTTGGCGCAGCTACGGGAGCTATCATCAACAAGAAAAACCGCGCCGTGGGCGCTGTTGTAGGCGGTGTCGTTGGTGGGGCAGCCGGTTACGGCTACGCAAAGAGTAACGCTAAAAAACGCTGGAGCCCTCAGGCTAAAGGAACAGCGATTGGCGCAGGTGCCGGTGCCGCAGCCGGTGCCGTAATCAACAAGCGTAACCGGGCAGTGGGTGCCGTGATTGGCGGGGTGGCCGGTGGCGCGGCTGGATATGCCATCGGTAAGCACATCGACAATAAGCAGAAAGCACGGATTGCCGCGGCCGAACGGGCTGCCGCCGAACGTGAGGCCGCCCAGGAATCGAGAGAACTGGCCAGCGCCAACAACAATCGGGTATACACGGCGACCAATCCGAAACCGGCCTACAATGCCGCGGTCGTTGCCAAAAGTGCAGCCACAGCCCTGCCAACCAACGATCTGACGTCGTACCTGATAGATGGAATTTACCTGCCAAATGAATACTATGGCGATCAGAACTTCGCTTACAGTACGTCGGAGGTACGTCGCAAGAGCTGGTAAACCATCAATCCCCACTTAGCAACCAAAGGCCGGCGGCCGGTTCTTTCTTGCCGCCGGCAATCCACTCAAAACAACAAAGCGATGAAAGCTTTCCTGAATATTCTGATCATCATGGCCACGTTAACCGCTTGCTCAAAACCGGAACAGGCCGTCAACATACAATCCCTCAATCAGCAATTCATCAACGCCTGGAATGCCAAAGACGCCGAAAAAATCGTCAGCTTCCTGGCGGATGACGTACAGTTTCTCCAGGGCGAAACCCATTTTACCGGCAAGTCGGAGGTGTCAAAGCGCTGGGTACAGGAAACACTACCAACGCTGGCCGGACTGAAAACGAGCGTAGTTAGCTCCGGCACGGATAACACCACGGCTTATGAAGCCGGTACCTTTTCGGTAGACGTGCTCCCAACCAGCGCCAACCTGCCCCGCGGCTACGGTGAAGGCAACTTTATCCTGCTGTGGAAGAAAGGGCAGGATAACAACTGGAAGCTGAGCTACGCCCAACTAGAAGACCTGCCGGTGCGGGCTAAGAACTAAACAGAGGATGACATGTACTAAAAAAGCCTGGTTTCAACGAGAGACCAGGCTTTTTGGTTAGATAGCCTACAAAAGGCTTCATGCTCCAAACAGTAACGCTACCATCCGGGTAAACTCGGCCTGCAGCGGTGCCTCAACCATAATTATCTCTGACGTATCAGGAGGCCGGAATTGCAACCGGCTGGCGTGCAGCAGCATGGTGGTCATACTGAACTGGTCCTTAAACAGCTTGTTCTGTTTGTTGCACCCGTGTGGCCGATCGCCAATGATGGGGTGCAGGACATGGGCCATATGCTTCCGTAGCTGGTGCATACGGCCGGTGGTGGGTGTCAGCTCGACCAGGGAATATCGCGACGTAGAGTGTTTTCCGAACGCCAGCGGAATTTCGGTTCGTTGCAGAGTATTCACTCTTGTCACCGCTTCCTGCAACACGCCATCTTCCCGTCGGAGCGGGTAATCGATCACCTGCTCATCGGGCGTATAGCCACGAACAATGGCCAGGTACGTCTTCGCTACCTGACCGTCGGCAAACTGTTGCTGCATGGCCGCATTCATGGATTCGGTCAACGCAAAAAGGAGAACGCCCCCCGTTTTGCGGTCGAGCCGGTGAACCGGATACACCCGCTGTCCAAGCTGGTCACGCAGCAACTGCACGGCAAATTCACTGGCATCACTCGCAATCGGCGACCGATGAACCAGCAGCCCGTGCGGCTTATTGATCGCGACCAGTTCGGCGGACTGATACAGAATGGGCAGTTGTTGGGTTACGATCATATTAAAATTTCAGGTTCCAAGTTTCAGGATAGATACGGAGCTATTTCTTTTCGGAAGACTACTTTTGCAGTTCATTTCAACTTACAAGTATGTCTATTCCGAATCCCTCCCAATCGCTGCGCGTTCTTGTCGTTGGCTGCGGAAATATGGGCGCTTCACACGCTACAGCCTATCATACCCTGGATGGCTTCGAGATCTGCGGTATTGTTTCGACCGGCAAAAGTAAGGAAGTTCTGAATGAACGGCTCGGTGGCGGCTATCACTTGTTCAGCGATTATGCAACCGCTCTGGCCGAGACCCGACCCGATGCCGTCTGCATTTCCACCTATCCTGATACACACGAAGCCTTCGCCATCATGGCCTTTGAGCAGGGCTGCCACGTATTTATCGAGAAACCTGTTGCCGATACGGTCGAAGGGGCCAGACGCGTCGTAGCAGCCGCCGAGAAAGCCGGCAAAAAGCTGGTGGTAGGCTACATTTTGCGCCACCATCCGTCGTGGGAGAAGTTTGTAGAAGTTGCCCAGACCATGGGCAAGCCGCTGGTGATGCGGATGAACCTTAACCAGCAGAGCCACGGCCAGATGTGGACCGTTCACCGGAACCTGATGAAAAGCCTGAGCCCGATCGTTGACTGTGGGGTTCATTATATCGACGTAATGTGCCAGATGACCCGCTCGAAACCCGTGCAGGTGAACGCCATCGGTGCCCGGCTCACCAACGATATTCCGGCCGATAACTACAATTACGGCCAGTTACAGATTCGGTTTGAGGATGGTTCCGTAGGCTGGTACGAAGCCGGCTGGGGCCCCATGATGAGCGAGACCGCCTTCTTCGTTAAGGACGTAATCGGCCCGAAAGGATGCGTATCCATCGTCGCGAAAAATGCTGGTTCCACCGGCCAGTCGGATAATGTTGATGCCCACACCAAAACGGAATCCCTGCGCGTGCATTACGCCGATCTCACCACCGACGACCACTTTGTTCAGCCCGATGCGTGGATCGACATGCAGGACGAGCCCGACCACCAGGAACTCTGCAACCGCGAGCAACGGTATTTCCTGCGCGCCATCCGGGAAAACCTCGACCTGACTGATCACATGCAGGATGCAGTCAATAGCCTACAAATAGCCTTCGCCTGCGATGAGTCCGTTCGTACGGGCCAGCCGGTGATGTTGTAAAATTTCAGGTTTTAGTTATTACCCCAAACCCCTGAAGGGGCTTAGCGCTGCTTTATCAGGTTTTTTAACCTAGCCGAGCTAAGCCCCTTCAGGGGTTTAGGGTAATAATTTCAGGTGTGTTTGGGGTATTACGCGCAACCGACTTACCGAACCGCCAGTTGCACAATGTCTTTCACTTCCAGCACGGATTTGTCGTACCCTTTGGTTACGGTGTTAATCATCGCACGGCCAAGCTCCTCCAGGGTACAGAACCCCGCCGGATAAAGCACCCGTCCGATCGGGTAAAGCCAGGCCAGATACGTGTAGTAACTTTTCACGTTTTTAGCCCCTTCAGACGCTCGCAGGAAGCCGGGGCGGAACATGTAGGCAGCCTTGAACGGCAGTTGCAACAGCGCGTTTTCGGTTTTGCCTTTCACCCGTGCCCACATCAGCCGCCCCTGTTCGGTGCTGTCAGTGCCTGCTCCCGATACGTAGCAGAACGTCATGCCGGGATTTAGGCGGACGAGCGTCCGGGCTACGTGCTGGGTCAGGTCGTACGTCAGGCGATGGTAGTCAGCTTCGTTCATGCCGACGGACGATACACCCAGACAAAAAAAGCAGGCGTTATAGCCTGCCAGTTGATCTTCAATGGCCGAGAAATCGAAGAAATCAGTATGGATGAGTTCGGTCAGTTTTGGATGCGATACACCACCGGGTTTCCGATTGATAACTAACACCCGTTCGACATCCGGGTGCTTCAGGCATTCGTGCAGTACCCCCTCGCCTACCATGCCGGTTGCGCCGGTAATTATAGCCCTGATTGGTTTCGATTCCATAAGCGTATTACCGACGTTTCGGTGATGGTTGGTTAGATTTTAACCGCTTGCCGGGCCAGCAGCTTCCAGTCGCCTTTCTGCTTCACCCAGACCAGCAGCACACCAAGCTTAACCTGACCAGCCACGCCTTTGTTGTTGGTTTCGCCCGATAGCTTATGCCGAACCATCGCGGTATTGTCCACCACCGTAACGCTCTGGTCAGTCAGGTCGATACTTTTGAAGTCAGAAGCTCCACTGACCAGCGCTTCCACAAAAGCGGCCTTGTCTTCAATATTTCCGTTCGAATGGCCGTAGCTCAGGTCGTTGGCGGCCAGGGCTTCGAGGGTCGCCTTATCGGGATCGATCATGGCTTTTCGTAGTTTTTCGACCGCCTGCGTAACAGCCTGTTTATCGTCAACCTTTCCGGAACCGGGTAAAACGACCAGCGTTCCGGCAGTAATCAGCGCAAGGGCAAGGAGTTTAATGGATTTCATGGGGTTTGGTTTATGGGTTTTAGTCAATACTTGATAGACAAGGATTTCAGATTAGTCGCTGTGGAACACGCGTTCCAGGGGTTGCACCACCGGCGAATTGTCGGGATTGGTATCCATCAGATCGGCCATGTAGGCCCACCAGCGCTGCATAATCGACAGCATCGGCAAGTCATCAGCGCGGTGGCCTTCAAGCCGTTTCTGAACGGCAAACAACGTACCGCTGCTCCGGTCGAGATAGATTGAATAGTCCCGGATGCCGGCGTCAGCCAGGGCGGCCGAGAGCTCGGGCCAGATTTCATCGTGTCGCCGTTTGTATTCGGCTTCTACTCCCGGTCGGAGCTTCATTGTAAAGGCAATTTCTTCCATTACACGTAGTTACTGATTGAAGAGAACGGTATTGAGCTGGATGATTTCATTCGTCGGCGGGGTCCGTTTAACCACCACAATATAAATGTCATGCTTTCCCAAGATGGGTTTCTCCAGTTCACCCGTCACCTGCCGGGTATTTTTCCAGTCACCCGTGGCGCTGTAGGGTGTCCGGCTAATTACCGGCCCGGCAAACGAATCGAGCCGCAGCTCAATCTCGCCGTCTTTGTTCAGCGACGAATACTCGTACGTAAGGGACTTGATGCACGTCAGGTCGATGTTTTTGTAAAGCAGATACGCTTTATGCCCACCGGCGCTCAGGCGGTTGCCCCAGCGCGGGAAACCAACGTACGCATCAGCATCGAGCGCCCGAACTTTTGCATTCCGGAGTGTTACGACATCCGTGGCCGTCAGCGGCCCGACTACCTTTCCGCCGTTGTCGGTGTAGGTCGCCACCAGTGTGTACTGACCGCGGGGTTCTTCAGCTTTGTGCTCGTTTAGGGCCAGTGCACCTTCGAGTGGAACGGTCACCTGCTTCTGCTCGTCAGTCAGCGAAAAGATATACTTCACCATCTCCTGCGCATCCTGCATCGGTATCTGCGGGTGCGCACTCATGAGATGGTCTTTGCTCCAGCTTCCGCCCCCGCCCTCAATGATTTTTTTCGCCAGGCGCTCGGTAATCCCCGGCTGGCCTTTGTATCGACTGGCTACGGCCAGGAACGTCGGGCCGACCGATGGTTTGTCGATGGTGTGACAGGCTTTGCAGTCGCTGTTGGCGATGAGTGTTTTCCCAAGCGAACCGTTGCCGATAGCATCCAGATTCTGGTGCCCCTGCTGCGGAGCGGCCGGCGTATTGCCCGGCTGGGCGCTGTACGCATAAAACACCCTGACGCGCTTCGGGTCAACCGTCGCATCTTCTTTATCGGCTACTTTCACTGAGTACGTAAACGGCTTGCCTTCCCAGAAAAACGATTTGTTGCCGGTCGACGTAATGGCGACTTCCGGTTTGGCGTTACCTACCTTCACGACGACCGTATCCATGCCTACCAGACCGGTCTGGTCGCTCACTTTCAGGATGGCGTTGTAAACACCCGGCTGAGTGTAGGTGTACGTTGCACCGGGCTTTGTCGCCCCTACGGTTTTGCCGTCAAACAGCCATTGGTACGTCAGTTTGTCGTCCTGGTCCAGATCAGTACCACGACCGCTGAAACTTACCCGTAGTGGAGCCTGCCCAACGGCTTCCTTGATGGGTGGTACATTCCGGCCGTCTGAGGTTAAATAAGCCCGGGCTCTCGATTGCGCAACGGCCACCGAATCAACGACACCCGCGAGCGCTACCGGTGCCCGATTGCCCGTATTGTATTCAATTTTGACCAGCCGGGCATCGTCGTTATCAGCGCCGTAGACCGAGCCGTATTCCAGCATGTACATCACACCGTCTTTACTGAAAGCCAGATCGATCGGCCGGCGAAAATCTCCGTTTGTGGCCATAAACGGCTCCGTGCGCAGGTAGTTCTCGTTCTGATCGAAACGGGCCACTACCACCCAGTTCCGCATCCAGTCGAAGATAAACAGCCCCCCGTCGTAGTATTCCGGGAACTTACTCCTCGACGTTGAGTTGCGGTCGTACGTATAGAACGCACCCGCCATGGCGCTTCGGCCACCCTGACCCAGCTCCGGAAACTCTTTGGAAGCCGCGTAGGGGTACCAGATCATGGCCGACGTAGCCTGTGGCAGGTTTTTCAGACCGGTATTATTCACCGAACTGTTGACGGGTGCCTTAGGGTCAAACGTCGGTCCGGCTACGTTGGTGGCAAAATCCAGATCCGGATAGGGCTGGCTGTTGCCGATGAACAGCGGCCAACCGTGGTTCCCCGGCTTTTTGGCCTGGTTGAACTCGTCATACCCCCGCGGCCCGATGGTACTGTCTTTACCGGCATCCGGCCCGATTTCGCCCCAGTACAACACCGACGATCTTGGATTGACGGCAATACGGTACGGGTTTCGCAGCCCCATGGTGTAGATTTCGGGCCGGGTCTGCGCCAAACCTTTCGGAAAAAGGTTGCCGTCCGGAATGGTATACGTACCGTCCGGTTGAGGTTTGATACGGAGCACTTTCCCGCGTAAATCATTGGTATTAGCCGCCGAACGCTGCGCATCCAGCGTCAGATGGTCGGGGCGTTCGTCGATGGGTGCGTAGCCGTTAGACGGGAACGGGTTCGTATTATCGCCGGTCGAGAGGTACAGATTGCCTTCTTTATCCCAGGCAAACGACCCGCCGTGGTGAGCGCTGGCTTCAAACTCATGCGGAATCTTCAGAAGTACTTTTTCCGAAGCCAGATCGATCGTGTTATCGTTGTTGACGACAAACCGGGACAGGTGATAATTGACCGGATTTTTGTCGGTCATTGGCGAATAATACAGGTAGAGAAAGTGGTTGGTCGCAAAGTTCGGATCGACCGTAACACCCTGTACACCAAAGCCCTGCTTGGTCGTTACGCTGAATTTGTGCATGACTTTGCTTTGGTTTGTCCGCGGGTCGTAGACCGACAGATTACCACTCCGTTCGGTGAAGAAAACGCGTCCTGAATTGCCACCCCCTTCGTCGGCGATGGCCAGTTCCATCGGCTCGTTGAGGTCGTTGACCAGTACGGTCTTCACGAAGCGGTTTTCTTCGGGCATTACCACCGCATACGCCTTCCGGTAGTTCAGCGGCTCGCCCTTGCCCATAACGTAGTTGAGACCACCCAGTAAGTGCTTGACAAACAACGGTTCGCTGTAACTGGCATTTTCGTGGCCACCACCGGTGTAAAACGCCCGGCCACCGTCGAATTCATGGTACCACGCGATAGGGTGATTGCTGCCGTTGGTGCCGCCTTCGTACGTATTTTCGTCAAGGCTTGCCAGTACGTTCAGGTCGGTATAAAACGAGCGGTAATTGTACCATTCGTCGGTACGCTCCCAGCGGTCGGGCAGGTGAGCCGTCGACGGGTGGTTTTTGTCGGTTACGTCGATGGTGGCTTTCCGCACGTTCGGGTTACTGGGGTGGCTGGCAAAATAGCCGCCTACCAGTTTATTATACCACGGCCAGTCGTATTCGGTATCGGCGGCCGCGTGGATACCCATGTAGCCCCCTCCTGCCTGAATATACCGCTCAAAAGCAGCCTGCTGCTCAGGATTCAGTACGTTTCCGGTCGTGCTCAGGAATACAACGGCCTCGTAATTACGCAGGCTGTCGTCGGTGAAGTACGCGGCATTCTTAGTCGTATCGACCCGAAAGTTATTCTCCTGTCCCAGTTTCTGGATGGCCGCAATACCATACGGGATTGACCCGTGGAAGTAGCCCTTTGTTTTAGAGAAAACCAGCACCCGACGCGGGGCTGCCGACGCCGACGATGTAGTGGTGGCTGCGGTTTGTGTGCTAGCGTTCTGGGTTCTCAGGCAGGCGTATAGGCTAACGGTAGCGCCGACGGTCAGGAACAATCGGAGCCAGGGTTTCGTCGACGACGGTAACCGAATCATGGTGTAATAAAAGTTGAGGGTTTATTGCCGTAACCGGGAAAGAAGGGTGTTAATACTCCTTTTTCCACCGATACAGGTACAGCAGCTTAAGGCAATTGGTCAATAAAAACTACTCATTTTTATAAACAGCAGCTACGTTTGTCGACGTTGCAGAGGCAATGAAAGCTGTCAGGATTCTGATTTTATAGAGCTTAAGCTCCGAATAACACTGGTACCGTTTCAATTGGCGGCTCCGGCCGGATCGACATACGCCAGTATAGCCTTGATGTTCTCATCGGTCAGGTTCGGGAAGTTCGACATTGGAATCTTATTGTACTTATTATAGACCTGTACCGCATACGGATCACCACTGGCTACAACGGCCTGCGAATTACGTATCCAGTTAATCAGCCAGGCTTCGCCGGGAGTCCGCGCTTTTACGCCTTTCAGACCAGGCCCCACAACCACCTCCTCCGTTACGGCATGGCATTGCGCACAGTTATTGGTAAACAATTCTTTTCCTTTTGTCTGCTGCTCGGTTAACGCAACCGGCTTTACAGCGCTGGCCGGCCCGCCCGCCTGTTGAGTAACTGCTGCGGGGCTGCTCTCGGCCGGGTACAAAAACGCCGATGAAAGCAGCAATATGATACAGAGAGTAACCAACCCGATCAGGCTTGCTAAAGCCATTGTCAACGGGCGAATGTAGGAAGTGGGGAGCATGGCGCTTGATTGTTGGAAACGGCTGAAATTTACAGGCCAGCCCTACACAACACAAGTAAACTATCAGCTATTTCTACGTTACGCCGGGCGTTCAAAACTCGCATACCGAATGCGATTAGTCGATGGGTACACAGCCATACGTATTACCCTGAAGCATTGGTTCCTAGGGCGCCTGCATCGGCAACAGAGAATCCACCACCACCCCGATTTGTGCTGTTTACACGTTAAAATCCTTTGAAACTGCGAGGAATTTAAGCCCACTCATTCTTATTTAGACTGATTCTTATTAGCTTTGCAGTCAGTTCACGTAAACCCGGCATCCACATGCCGACGTCCATACGTTTGCCCATACCCATCTTGTCTGTCTATAGTTTTATGAAAAGATTACTGAGTGTCCTTCTGGTAGGCTTTGCGCTCTCGGCTCAGGCTCAGAAAAACGTACTGCTGGATCAGTCGTTCTGGCAAAGTAAGCCGGATGTGAATCAGGTTAAAGCGGAGGTCGAGAAAGGCAGCAACCCATCGCAGCTCAACCCCATGGGATTTGACCCGGTCGTTATGGCGATCAACGCTGGTGCGCCCACCGAAACCGTCAAATACCTGTTGGCGCAACCGGGCAACGACGTGTCGAAGCTCACCCACGACGGACGTATCTACATACACTGGGCGGCTAACCGGGGCAACGTGGAACTGATGGAATATCTGCTCAGCAAAGGGTCGAAAGCCAATCTGGAGGATAATCACGGAATGACTGTCCTGAATTTTGCCGCAGCCACTGGCCAGCCCAATACGCAGGTGTATGACCTGTGCCTGAAGAACGGGGCCGATCTCAAAAAAGAGTTGAACCATGATGGTGCCAACGCCCTGCTGCTGGCCATCGCGAATGACAAGGACCTCAAGCTGACCGATTACTTTGTCGCAAAGGGGCTGGACTTGAAAAGCACGGATGCCGCTGGTAACAACGCCTTCAGTTACGCAGCTCGGGGCGGCAACATCAACACGATGAAAGCCCTGGTAGCGAAGGGCGTACCGGCACAGGACAACGCGTTCATCATGGCCAGTCAGGGGTCGCGCCGGGGCCCTAATTCGCCGGAAGTGTTCCAGTACCTGGAAAGCCTGAATCTGAAACCGACCGTAACCAACAAGAACGGCGAAAACGCCCTTCATGCGATTGTTCGCCGACCCCGCCAGAATGAGCTTATACAGTATTTTCTGAGCAAAGGCGTCGACGTCAATCAGGCCGATGAAGATGGCAATACGGTGTTCATGAATGCGGCTGCATCGAACCGGGACATCACCGTACTGGACCTGTTGCTCCCAAAGGTGAAAAACATTAACCAGGCGAACCAGAAAGGCGTAACGGCACTGGCTATGGCCGTAAAAGGCAATACGCCCGACGTAGTGAGTTATCTGCTAAGCAAAGGAGCCGACGTTGGTGTAACAGACAAAACTGGCGATAATCTGGCTGCGTATCTGATTCAGTCCAATCCGGCCATGGGCGGAGCACGGGGCGAAGGCGGTCCGCGCCCGGAGGGTGGCCCGCAAACTGACGACTTTACGGCGAAACTGAAACTGCTTCAGGACAAAGGACTTGACGTGAAGGCTCCGCAGAAAAACGGTAATACGTTGTATCATTTAGCCGTTGCCAAAAACGATCTGACGCTGCTGAAAAAGCTGGAACCTCTCCAGATCGACGTAAATGCGCGTAATAAAGAAGGCATTACGGCCCTGCACAAAGCAGCCATGATTTCGAAAGACGATGCCATGCTGAAATACCTGCTGTCGATCGGTGCCAAAAAAGACATTCCGACCAACTTCAAAGAAACCGCTTTCGATCTGGCCAGTGAAAACGAAACGCTGTCGAAAAGCAATATCTCGCTTAATTTCCTGAAATAAGTATGTCTTGTTTGCATAAAATCGGCTTACTGATGCTGACTTTGGTTTTTGCCAGTCCGTCAGCTTCAATAGCCCAACAATCGGGTACCTCTCAGTACAAGTGCATGATCCAGATGACCAACTACATGGGCGAGGGTGCCTATATTGTAGTTTCGCTGATCAACGGGAAAGGCGCTTACGAGAAAACCCTGTACGTATTGGGTTCCGATAAAAAATGGTACCCGGACGTAAAGGAATGGCATAAGGCTTTGGGCAAAAAAACGCCAAACATCAGTGCCATCACCGGGGCTTCGGTGGCCGGTGGCGACCGTAGCGTTGTAATGCTCGACATCGACAACGCCAAGATTAACAAGGACTACAAACTGCGGTTTGAAAGTGCGGTGGAGGACAAAAACTACCATGTCAAAGACCTGGAGATTCCGCTGACGACCGAGGCACTTTCTGCCAAGAGTGAAGGTACGGGGTATATCCGCTACGTACGTTTTAGCCCTAATACGAGCAACTGAGTTGCCCTTCTTAACAGCGGCCACCTCTATGACCATTTCTGTTTGGAGATACAGCCACTTAGCCCTAGCTGTATCTTCTTTTCTTTTATTGGCCCTGGCATCGATTACGGGCGTTATTCTGGCGTTCGAACCCGTATCGCAGAAAATGCAGCCGTACCGGGTCGATACCTTTTCTGAACTTACGCTGGCCCAGACGCTGCCGGTTCTGAAAAAAAACATTGCTGAAATCAGTGAGCTGAGCGTCGATGCCAACCAGTTTGTCCTGGTTAAGGGGAGCGACGAAAACGGCAAAAACCTAACCGCTTACGTCGATCCGCAGACGGGGAAAATCCTGGGAGAGCCTACTGAACAAAGCGAATTTTTCCAATGGGCCACCGCCCTGCACCGCTCGCTGTTTCTGAAAGAAATCGGTCGGTTTTTCATCGGACTAACTGCGTTTCTGTTGCTATTGATCACCGTTTCCGGCACCATGCTGATTATCCAGCGGCAACGGGGCCTGAAGCGTTTTTTTACCCGTATCGTGCGGGACAATTTTGCCCAATACTATCACGTCGTGCTGGGGCGGCTGTCGCTGATCCCGATCTTCGTCATTGCGCTGTCGGGGACGTATCTGTCGCTGGAACGCTTCGGTTTGGTCAATACGGAGAAAATCTCGCCCAGGGTCAATTTTGACGCCATTCAGTCAAAACCACAACGGCAACTGGCCGACTTTGCGGTGTTTAACGACATCCGACTGTCGGAGGTTCAGCGCATTGAGTTTCCGTTTTCGGACGATGTCGAAGATTATTACACGCTGAAGCTCAAGGATCGTGAACTGACGGTCAACCAGATTACGGGTGATATTCTCAGCGACGACCGGTATCCAACCGCCGTCCTGCTGACGAATTTAAGTCTCGACCTTCATACGGGCCGGGCGAATGCTCTATGGGCCATCATTCTGGCTGTGGCTGCGGGCAACATCCTCTTTTTCATCTATTCCGGTTTTGCCATTACGTGGAAGCGACGGGCCAATCGCGTCAGAAACAACTACTCAGCCGACGAAAGCCGGTTTATTATTCTGGTCGGGTCGGAGAACGGCAGTACCTTCCGGTTTGCCCAGCTCATTCACCAGCAGTTGCTCAACCAGGGAGAAAAATCCTTCCTGACCGAGTTCAACAAGTACACTGTTTTTCCGAAAGCAGAGCACCTGATTGCGCTGACTGCTACGTATGGCCTCGGTGATGCGCCGACCAATGCCAGACGGTTTGCCACGCTGGTTGAGCAATACCCGCAGCCACAACCGGTGCGCTATTCAGTGCTTGGTTTTGGGTCACACGCCTACCCCGACTTCTGTAAATTTGCCTTCGAGGTAAATCAGTTGCTGTCCCGGCAATCCTGGGCGGTTCCGCTGGTGGATATTCATACGGTTAATGACAAGTCGCCGGAGGAGTTTGGTTTGTGGGCCGAAGCCTGGTCCCAGCAAACCAAGCTACCAATGTCGGTTTCGTCGGATTTGCTGAAAACCCCGCCCCCCAAGCTTGATACGCTAACCGTTACGGACAACACCCGCACCGCACAGCCAGACGGTACGTTTCTGGTTCGGTTGCGAGCCAACCGTAGAAACGGCGTTACGTCGGGCGACTTGCTGGCCATCTACCCAGCCAACGACCACCGCGAACGGTTGTACTCCATTGGCGTATTGGACCATGAGCTTCAACTCAGCGTCCGGCTGCATCCTGGCGGGTTTGGCTCTGGCTTTTTACACGAACTAACGCCCGGCCAAACGATTCAGGCCCGGGTTGTCAGCAACAACCATTTCCACTTCCCGCAAAAAGCGCCGGAGGTGGTCATGATTGCCAATGGCACCGGTATCGCTCCGTTTTTAGGCATGATCAGCGAGAACAAGCAGCAAATACCCTGTCATTTATACTGCGGTTTCCGGCAACGTGCCTCGTTTACTATGTATCGGGAATTTCTGGAAGCAAGCCAGTCCGCGCAGCAACTTACTACCCTCCACGTGGCTTATTCACGGGAAGGCGACAAACAGTACGTTAGTAACCTGCTCACCCGCGACGCCGACTTTATTGCCAATGTACTGGCAATGAACGGCGTACTGATGATCTGTGGATCGCTGGGCATGCAAAAGGATGTCCTCGAACTGCTGGAAACCATCTGCCAGACCAAATTGGGCAAGTCCGTCAGCGATTATCAGTCGCACAGCCAGATTCTGATGGACTGTTACTAGCGGTTTGTTTACAGTCTCCGGCGGCATCACGTAGTAAATGCTACCTCACTATTCGGCTTCAAACCAAAACCCTTGCCTGAGCAAGCCGTTTGTCTTTTGAGCATAGCAGCCAGCAAGAGCATGGAAAAGAAAACCAATACATATCATCTGACCTTAACGCTCCAACAGTATGCAAACGGTCAGAGCGAACCACCCAGGGCGTTAGCGTTCGATTTTACGAACCACGATGAACTCTTTGACATTATTGACAGGATTCGGGCTAAAGATCCGTTTGGTGACCCTTCGCAAGCCACCGAGTTTGCGCTTGGTTTAAAACTATTCAGTGAAGTGATGATCAGGCATCGTAACCATCCGCTGTTTGAGGAACTTGGTCCCGCCTTCGGCAGCTTCATGAAGCGCCTGAAACGTATGTAAGACCTGGCTATTACGGTTGTGAAACAAATATTCCTCTTTTTACTGATTGTATCGGCATTTAACACCTCGGCCCAGGTCCTGCGCAAACGTACCGTCAAATTGATGGGAAGTCGATTCGACATTACCATTGTCGCAGCCGATTCACTGGCGGCCGAGCGCCATATCGACATGATGATTGCCGAAGTAACCAGGATCGAAAACCTTATCTCCGACTGGAAAAGCGATACCCAGATTTCGCGCGTCAACCAGAACGCCGGTATCGCTCCGGTTCAGGTTGATCCCGAAGTGTTTGCCCTTACGGAGCGGGCACTGCATTTCTCACGGCTTACGAACGGCGCTTTCGACATCAGTTTTGCCGCCATGGACCGGATCTGGAAATTCGACGGCTCAATGACGGAAATGCCCAGCCCGGAAGCGGTAAAAAAATCGGTGGAACGAGTCGGCTATCAGAACATCGTGCTGGACCGGACGCATTCCACGATCTTTCTGAAGAAAAAAGGCATGAAAATCGGTTTTGGCGCACTCGGCGAGGGTTATGCCGCTGACCGGTGCCGCGACATGATGCTGGCTCTCGGGATCAAGGCCGGTATTGTTAACGGTTCGGGCGACATGAGCACCTGGGGCAAACAACCTGATGGCAGTGACTGGGTTATCGGCATTACCAATCCCCTCCGCAAAGACACACTCCTGGCGGTTGTGCCCCTTCGCCAAAGCGCTGTCGTTACGTCTGGCAGTTACGAAAAATTCGTCGTGTTCAACGGCAAGCGGTATGCCCACATTATTAACCCTAAAACGGGCTATCCGGCCACGGGCGTAAGCAGCGTAACGGTATTTGGCCCCAGTGCCGAAACGGCCAACGGGTTTAGCACATCCCTGATGGTGCTGGGCAAAGATGCCGGATTGAAACTGATCAGGAAATACCCGCAGTACCAGTACATCCTGGTTACCGACGAGGGACAAATTTACTCCTCACCGGATTTGGGCATAAAGAAAGGAAGCTTATAAGCATCTTGCTGTATTGCCCGGAAGCCCTTGCCCGTAGATAGGCAACTCCTTCAGCCGCTTCTGCTGGCTGGTAGGGTATCATAATAGGCTCGCGCCCAACAATACCTCAATTGGGCGAATACTGCATTATTTGAATGTCATACTAAGCTGTTTGATTTTTGCTGGAGCGGGCAATCCCATCTGTTTACTTTTGTACGCACTAAATCGTGGCAGATTAGCGGGATAAGGACACTACCACCAATCACAATGTGAGTAAGGGAAGATCCGTTGTCTGGGTATAGTCTGTAACCGCACGAGGAATGCAGGCAGATCAGTAGTAGTTTGGTGTTTGCGTCCAATTACGGCAATACAGCCTCACCGGTTGGATTGCCGTAATCGAACTGAGTATATTTGAGAGTTGCAGGCAATTTTACAGACACACCTCTCTAACAGGAAATGAATGAAATTTGACAAACATTTTCCGACCGACCAGCTAAAACCCTACATCAAATATTTTGTAGTATCGGAGAATGAATTGGGAAACGAGTACAAAGTCTTCCCTTCATCAGGACTTGTTATAGGTTTTCAATACAAAGGGCAACTTGCTGCCATAAATGAAAATACAGAAAGCATACTGACTTCAGCAGGGATTACAGGTATTTCTGACGGTTACAAGATTTTCAAAAACTCTGCCGACATTGGGACTATATTGGTTTACTTTACTGAAATTGGCTTTACTCATTTTGCATCTCACCCAGCAAACGAACTATTTAATTTAAGCCTTTCACTTGACAATGTTTTTGACAGAAAAAGCATAACGGAAGTAGAAGAAAAGTTAACAGTCGCTACTTCCGACAAGCAACGAGTTAAAATCGTTGAGCAGTTTTTAGTTTCACAACTTAAAGACATCGAAACTGACAAATTGATTGTTGAGGCTGTTAAACTTATTTACCAGAGTAAAGGGACGATTCGTATCAATGAATTGAACAAAAAACTATTTATCAGTAAAAGTCCATTTGAAAAGCGGTTTAGAAAAGTAGTTGGCACAACAGCCAAAAAATTTGCTTCAATTGTTCGCTTCAATTCAGTTCTCGACAATCTAAACAATACCAAATCGTTAACTGAACTCTGCTACGAGAACAATTTCTTTGACCAAGCCCACTTCATAAAAGACTTTAAACAGTTCACAGGCGACACACCCGAAAATTTCAAACGCTTCTTCTAGAAAAACGATTTTTTACAATTACAGGCATTTCAACAGTTGCACCTTTACATTGTAATCTTAATGTAAAAGCATTGCAAAACGTATTGTTAAAATTAACAATCATTTAACAGGTTTCCGCATTATGGTTGCTTGTAATTCAACTAATCGTTTAACTATAACAAGATAACAAAAATGTTTACAGCAGAACAAATCAAAGCGGCTCACAGCAAAGTAAAATCAGGTGCTGATTTCCCGTCTTACATAAAAGAAATCAAAAGGTTAGGTGTTACTCATTATGAAGCATACGTTAATGATGGACACATTGACTATCACGGTGCTAACAACTATACAGCAAAAACACCTGCAAAGTATGCCCCATTAGTAATTGCTGACACCTTGAAAAGTGAAGAATTTAAAGCAGAACTGGTTGCTCATCAACAAGGCAAAACGGACTTCTTAACTTTCATTAACATGTGTGCAACATTTGGTATTGAAAAGTGGGCAATCTCTATGAACGAAATGACCTGTACTTATTACGACAAAGCAGAAAATGAAATTTTGATTGAACAAATACCGCAGTAAAAACTGCTTACAACATTAGGGTTTGACGTTATTGAGGCCAAATGGAAGTACAATCGACATTTGTACTTCCATTTGGCTTTTGTTTCAGCTTGGCGTAATTCTATTCCTCTAACAACGTCGATAACTGCTCATTAGCGACAATAACTTCTTATAAAGCCATCATCCTTGATTAGAACATGTATTAAGAATTCGTTTACAGATCAAAAACTGACAGAGCACAGCATTTCACCAACTAAGACATGCAAACCACGAAGAACACAATTCTGATTACCGGAGGCAGTTCAGGCATTGGCCTGGCGATGGCCGAAACGTTTATCAAGGCCGGCAACGAGGTGATTATCTGTGGCAGGCGGGGCAGTAAACTGGCGGAAGTCAGACAGCAGTTTCCGCAGTTGCACACACGCGTCTGCGATGTATCGAAAAAGGCAGAGCGCGAAGAATTATTTCAGTGGGCTGTTTCCGAGTTCCCTCACATCAACATGCTTGTCAACAACGCGGGCATTCAGAAGGAAGTCAATTTTTTGACGGGAGCTCCCGAACTATACGAGGATGAAAGCGAAATCGAAACAAACCTAACCGCCAGCATTCACATGGCCGCCCTTTTCATCCCGCACTTCCTGCAGCAGAAGACTGAGTGCGCCGTTGTCAACATCACATCAGGTCTGGCGTTTATACCGCTTTATTGCTCCACCAAAGCGGCACTTCATTCGTTTTCGATGTCGCTGCGCTCGCAGTTAGCCGACACAAATGTCCGCGTTTTTGAAATAGCCCCACCGATTGTAAAAACGGAACTTCACCGGGAAGCAAAGGCCCGCAAGCAGTCCGAGCGTGGCATACCTGCCTCCGAAGTTGCGGAAGCTGCGATCAAAGCGCTGAAAAATGACAACTACGAAGCGATAGTTGGTCAGGCGAAGTCATTGAAAGGCGCATCCCGGATTGCGCCCGGCTTTTTCCATAAACTGCTTAACAAAGTAGCGGCCGGGTAAGGAATAGTGGATAGCATCAAAGCAACGCCCACTGCTTTAGTAAGGCAGCGGGCGTTGTTACGTGTAAAACTTTTTTCTGACTACCGCGGTCCGCGTGACCCGCCCCGACCCTGGTACGCTGGCCCCTGCTGCTGTTCGGGTTGGGGCTGATTCCCTCCCCGCTCAAATCGGTCGGTACGCTGTTCCCGCGGCTGATTATACCCGCCCTGGGGAGCCGACTGCTGCCGTCCACCGCGGCTCCAGCCGGCAGGATTTGACTCCGACCGTTCCGGGCGTTGCGGCTGCGGATACGTCTGCGGTTGTTGGGGTACCGGCTGAGAGGGCTGCGGCTCATAGCGGGGCGTTTGCCGCTGGCTCCACTCCCGCTCACCGCGCGACTGGTTACGTGGCTGGTTAGCACGCTCGTCCGTACGCCAATCCCGATTCACCCGGTTGTCGTTGCCGTATGTGTTCGGAGTGGGTATGTTATCCCGGCGGGAATAATCACGCTGGTCGCCGGGGCCGCGGTTGGTGTTACCCCGCCAGCCCGCGTTTACATCTGGCCGGTAAATTCCGACGGAGTTCTGACGGTACACCGCCCGACCCGGCCGATCCAGGTTGTCGATTCGATACACCGGTACGCTCCGGCGCGTTACGTATTCAATCTCCTCGCGACGTGGTCCGTAGGCATACGCCCGGTTGTTGACGCGGTAGACGTTATTAATAATGGTTGTATTCTGGTAGATATTCACCACACGCGGCCGCGGTACACAGTAGTTGTACAGCCGCGGACTGGTGATGTAGGCCTGCGGCACAAACACCCAGTAGTTCGGCGGAATGTTGATATTGACGTTGATGTTCACGCCCGGCCCCAGTGGTGCCCAGCCGTAGTAGCCGCCCCCCGACCGCCAGCTAACCCAGGCCGGTCCCCATTCGGTACCCGGCACCCAGGCCCAGCCCCGATACCGGTCGAAGTACCAGCGACCGTAGTGAAACGGTGCCCAGCCCCAGTCGTAATCCGACACCCACGTATTGCCAAACTCTGTAACAACCCAGTGGCCATTCGTCCCGTACGGCTGAAAGCCAGCTTCTACGTTTGGAATCCAGACGGTTCCGTATTCCGGTGTCTGCACCCATTGACCATGGGGTGATAAGGCGTCGTAGAAATCACCGGGTTGGCCGTAGGGCTGGCCATAACCAGGCTGGTTATACGATGGCTCATTGTACCCCCATGGGTCATATCCCGACTGCGCCATCGTAGTCGTTGCGCTGATCAGGCCGAGGGTTACGCCGACCAGCCCTATCCAGAATTTACCAACTGTTTTCATTGTCATTGGGGGCTTATAACCGTTAGATGAAATGCCCGAAGAAAGGTTTAACGACCCCGCAGTTTTAATCAGTCAATGGACATGACCGGGTTCACTGTTCCTTTCACCTCACCCTGATAAAGGCCGTAGTAACTTCACTGATAAGGACTTATTTGGATTTACCGGTTAAAAGCACTACGTTACAACCTACTAACGTCGCCAATCCGCTGTAACGAATCAACATACCGAGCATCTACAAACCTTTATGTCCATGAGAACCCGTTTCCCTCAACAAATACGTCTGGTCATCGGCTTATCCTTAGCCGCGGTATCCGCACTGGCCGGCCCCGTACCGAAATCGGCGGCTACCCGCAAATACACCATCGAACAGTTCATGAAAACGATCCGGTTCGGTGGGGCCGACATCTCCCCCAACGAACAAACGGTGCTGTTCAGCAGCAACCAGGACGGGGTCTTCAACCTTTATGAAGTACCCTTCGGTGGTGGGCAACCCAAACAGCTTACCAACTCTACAACGAACGCCATTTTTGCCATTGGTTACCTGCCCGACGGCCGCATTCTCTACAGCAGCGATCAGGGCGGTAACGAGCTGAACCACATCTACCTCCGCGAAAAAGACGGCTCTGTCAAGGACCTGACCCCGGCCGAAAAAGCCAAGTTTCAGTTTGCCGGCCTTAGCCATGACCGTAAAAGCTTTTTCTACCAGTCGAACGAACGCAACCGGGCGGCCTACGATCTGTACGAGATGGACATCGCCACGATGAAACCTAAACTGCTGTTCCAGAATCCGGGCGGCTTTTTTCCGGGCGACGTGTCACCGGATAAACGGTACATTGCGTTGTCGAAACCATACACGACCACCAATAGCGATGTGTATTTGTACGACACCCAGACCAAAGAAACGAAGCTGCTGACGAAGCACGAAGGTGAGGTCAGCAACGGTCCGGAAGGGTTCACGCCCGACGGCAGGAAGCTGCTGCTCTCGACCGATGAAGGCAGCGAATTTGCTTACGTAAAAGCTTATGACCTCGCTACGGGCAAAAGCGACGTACTCGATAAGGCCAACTGGGATATTTCGGCGGATTACCCATCCTATAAAGGGCGCTACCGCGTTGTGTCGATCAATAACGACGCCCGGACGGAGCTAAAAATCATCGATACCCGAACCAATCAACCCGTTAAGCTTCCGGCGCTGCCGGGTGGGGACGTAACGGGTGTCAACATCGCCGACAGCGAAGGGCGAATGATCTTTTTCGTTAACAGTTCCAATTCGCCCGCTACGTTATATTCCTTTGATTTCAAGACGAACAAAGCTACTCCGCTGGTTCGTGGTCTGAATCCCGTAATCAATCCGGACGATCTGGTGTCGGGCGAGGTCATCCGGTATAAGTCCTTCGATGGGATGGAGATTCCGGCCCTGCTCTATAAACCTAAAGACATGAAAGCGGGCGACAAACACCCGGCCATTTTATCGATTCATGGCGGTCCCGGCGGGCAGACCCGCCTGACGTATTCGCCCCTGGTGCAGTACCTGGTGAATAACGGCTACGTTGTGCTGGCAGTTAACAACCGGGGCAGCTCAGGCTACGGCAAAACATTCTACGCGGCCGACGATCGCAAACACGGTGACGCCGACCTGCGCGACTGCGTAGAATCGAAGAAGTTCCTGACCTCGACGGGCTACGTTGACCCGGCTAAAATCGGCATCATGGGTGGTTCCTACGGCGGGTATATGACGCTGGCCGGCCTGACCTTCACGCCCGACGAATTTGCCGTTGGGGTTGATATTTTCGGGGTGGCCAACTGGATTCGTACGCTGAACAGCATGCCCGAGTGGTGGGGACCGCAACGCGAGGCCCTGTTTAAGGAAATTGGCCACCCCAAGGCCGATTCCGTTGCCCTGTACAACAAATCTCCGTTGTTTCATACCGAGCGTATTCGCAAACCGCTGCTGGTAATTCAGGGCGCTAACGACCCGCGCGTTTTAAAGATTGAATCCGACGAAATTGTGGCTAACGTAAAGAAAAACGGCGTGCCGGTCGAATACGTTACGTTCCCCGACGAAGGCCACGGTTTCATGAAAAAGGAAAACGAGATTACGGCCTACAAAGCCGTAAAAGAATTCCTGGACAAATACCTGATGAATCCGCAGATGGTGGTAAGGTAAAATTTCACCCCCAGCCCCCTGGAGGGCGGTTGGGGGTGAAATTTACAAAAGCTCGGCTTCAATACTTCATCAGCAGGTTCAGCAGTTTGCGGTCGAGTTTGTAGCCGTGCCAGTCTTCGTAGGCCACGTCGGCGCGTTTCGAGTTCAGGATGCCAAAATCACCAACGTATTCCCAGAGTGCAAACCCAATCTGATTGCTTGACAGGATGTCGAGGACGTCGCCGAACCAGGCCAGAAACACGTCGTGCGGGGTCTTGTTCCAACAGCCGCACTCCCCGCAGTGAACGCCCACGCCCTGATTGACCAGCTCGATCCAGGGTTTATAAAACGTCTCCAGCATCGCCCGGCTCAGGTACTTATCCCCTACCTGCCCCGGCCATTTAGGCTCCGGCGCCTGATCGGGATACTTGGTCGTCCAGGGAGCTTTGTAATGCGAAATGGCTCCGGGCACGTAGCCACGACAACTCTGCGCGATGTTCAGGTCGGTAAGTTCCGGAACGACCGACTGCCCCACGTTGTTGCCATCGGCAATGATCAGGTGGTCGGGGTTTTCCTTCCGGATGGCCTGCGAAGCCGCAACGGCCAGCTTGCGGTACATATCACCGGGTACGGTTCCCTTCTTGCCGAGCTGGTCGTTCATATCGTCCCGCCAGCTTGGCTCATTGAGCAGATCAAAGCTGATTTTTTGGGCCGATACGTTTTTGTACCGTTTCGCCCACATGTTCCAGTGAAAGCAGAACGCGTCGAGGGCCGGCTGATCGGTCCAGAGGTTATAGGGCTCGTGGAAACCGGCGTTGATGCAATAGCCGGGTGCCCGGTGCAGGTTCAGACTTACGTGCAGTTTGTGTTTGTGAGCCAGATGAACCAGGTGATCGATGCGATCAACGGCCTGCTCGTCAATCTGATACACCTCCTCGGGCGTAATGTTGCGGCTCCGGTCGAAACGGAGGTAATGCGGGTAGGCAATGGGTAGCCGGACAAAGTTGAACCCCCAGTCGCGCATCCACTTCAGTTGCTCCTCGGTCGTTGCACCGCGATTGGTTGTTGGATTGGGCGAAAAGAAATCGAGCAGGTTAAAGCCCTTCCACTGGGGTAGTTTGTTCTTCCGTTTAGCGGTCGACGGCGATAAGGGAAAATCCGTGGACGATCCTACGTATACCGACGACGCCAGCGTTGCTGAGTTTTTAAGAAATGTTCTGCGATGCATTGAGCAATTGTGAGTAATCGATGCCTACCGGTTAAAGCAGGGCAGGCGGTTGATTTTACCGCTCGCTGCCACGAAATCCCCTGACATTTACTTAGCAGAACGGTGACTAATCAGCTTATCAATCCTTAAAAACAAATAACGCCCCAACTCACATCGGGGCGTTACTGAAACCGGTCTGGCCGGACGCGGGCTGCTTATGTTTACTGCATGGCAATAACGCGCGTCGTTTCAACAGGAGCTGATGAAAGTTTCACCTGTTTGCGAATGCTGCCTTCGCTGGAAGCAATCTCCAGTTCGTATTCACCGTCGGTCAGATCCTCAACGCTGAACAGGAAAGCCTGCTTCGTTTCTTTCTTGTTCAGGGTCTGCTGATACAGTACCTTATGCTGGCTGTCCCGCAACGTCACCGTGACGGGCTTTTCGCTGGACTTCAGAACAGACAGGCGGATTTTGTTGGTGTTCGTTACGAACGCGCTGGCATCGAAAGACAACGCTTTCGGCGTAGTAGGGTCGATCAGTGTGGCGGTGCTCAGCAGCGCTGAAATCACCAATTTGCTCATTAATGGTAACATGGTTGTGTGTTGTTTGATGGTTGTTTACTGTTCGTTTAGTATGATCCAAAGCCTGTGCCAGAAAATTACAACTACTGACTACCAATTAGTTATGATTCCGTGCCAGTGTTGACGTTGTACGTAATCGGACATTCTTCGTTCACGACCGGACAAAATTACCCGGCCGGACTAAGTCCTGATAATCAAGCTTGTCCGATCCGGAAAAATTACCCTCCCAACCGTAGTGATTTCCCGATGAAACGTAAGCGCCTGTTGAGCACATAACCCAGATAATCAAGGGCGAACAGGTTATTTACCACCGATATAGAAGTTGATCGGCATCGTGCGGATGAGCGGTAAAAGCCGTATACTTACGGGCACAAACGCGCACTTTTCCTAACCCATGAGCACCCTGCGAAAACTTTTTGGTCCTTTTAAAAATGAAGTCTGGAAACAGTTAGCCGACGAGATCAAGGCCGACTACATCGACAGTAGCTTTTGGAAAGGCAGCAAAGTCCAGGCAACTGTCAACGAATGGACCATTACGCTCGACACCTTCGTCGTATCAACCGGCAAGTCGGCCATTACGTACACCCGGATGCGGGCGCCCTACGTCAATCAGGATGGGTTTCGGTTCAAGATTTACCGGAAGGGTGTATTCAGTAACCTGGGCAAGTGGTTGGGTATGCAGGACGTAACGGTGGGCCAACCGGAGTTCGACGAGCAGTTCATTATTCAGGGCAACGATGAAACCAAGCTCCGGCTGCTGTTCGACAACGAAACGATCCGTCAACTAATAGAAGCTCAACCCAGTATCAGTCTGGAAGTAAAAGACGACGATGGCTGGTTATCCGCAAGTCAGTTCCCAGAGGGTGTCGATCAACTGACGTTCGTCGTGATGGGTGTCATCAAAGACATTGAACGGCTCAAGCAGCTTTACGAACTCTTTGCCGAAATCCTCAATCACCTCTGCCAGATCGGCTCGGCCTACGAAAACGATCCGCAGGTTACGCTGAAATAAACCGGGCATGAGCAACGTACACGACACGTCCGATCGCATCAGTCGCCGGGAATTCATACGGTATTCAGGCGCTGTTACGGCGCTGAGTGTTGGTCATCCCTTACCCGCTATGGCTTCTTCAGCATCGCCTAAAACGATCCGTATCAAACAGGTCGATTCGAGTTTTGAGCGCGAACCGCTGCATCAGTATCGCTTCAAAGGCAGCGCCATTACCGAAAGCTGGCAAACGGCCGCCCTGCTGGAAAGCGACTCCGGCATTCGCAAGGTTGGGTTGGGTACGCAGGGGGTTCTGTGGTCGGATTCGACTGTGTTTGCGGCTCATTCCGAACGGGCCGGAAACGCGCTGATGTATGCGGTGAGCGACCGTGCCCTGCAAATGCTCAGGGGCACCACGTTCAGCAACCCGGTCGACCTCCTCGATCAGATCTTGCCCGAGGTGTATACCTACGCCAAAAAAGTTACGAGCAATCCTGACCTGCGCAAAACCTTCGCCCTGAATGCCCTGGTCTGCGTCGACAACGCGGCCTGGCTGCTTTACGCTGAAGAAAACAAGATCAGTACGTTCGACGATATGATTCCGGCGCAGTACAGACCGGGTCTGTCGCACCATCACAACAAGGTTGCCAGTATCCCGTCGTTCAGCGTAGGAACCACCGCCGACACCATCAAAGCGGCTGCCGATCAGGGGTATTTTATTATGAAGCTTAAGACGGGCTCGGCCGGGACGCAGCAGGAGATGATCGAAAAAGACATCGCCTTCCTGACGGCGCTGCACAAAGCCATCGGGAATTACGAAACGCCGTACACTCAAAGCGGTAAGATACCGTACTACTTCGACGCCAACGGCCGATACGAGAAAAAGGAAACCCTGCTCCGCTTCCTCGACCACGCCCGCAAGATTGGCGCATTCGACCAGATAGCCGTGATTGAGGAGCCCTTTCCGGAGCACGTTGAAGACTACGTGGGTGATCTGGGCGTTCGGGTGGCCGCCGACGAAAGTGCGCACACGGTTGAGGATGCCGCCCGACGGATTGAACTCGGCTACTCGGCCATTGCGGTGAAAGCCATTGCTAAAACGCTGAGCATGACGATGAAGATTGCTCAGTTAGCCTACGAAAAGAATGTACCGTGCTTTTGCGCCGACCTGACCGTCAACCCGATTCTGGTGGAATGGAACAAGAACGTAGCGGCCCGTCTGCCGGCCTTTCCCGGCATGAGTCTTGGCTTACAGGAAACCAACGGCCATCAGTATTACAAGAACTGGGACAAGCTGGTGCAGTACCATCCGTACCCGACGGCATCCTGGACGCAGATGCGCAAGGGCGTATTCGAACTGAACGACGATTACTACCAACGCAGTGGCGGCATCTTTGCCCCGTCGGCGCATTACGTGGACTTATTCAAGCAAACGTAGTAGCTACCGTGTCATTGGTTCTCAGGGACATAAGGTCCACCTGTTTCGCCCCAGCCCCAGATTGGCATCGGCGTATCTGCCTGAACCGGGTTTTCGGCTGCGTTGGAATTGAGCACGGCCAATCGGCTACCCCATTCCAGATACCCAACTAAGGCCGACCGAAACTCCGGATCGTCGGGAAGCCCCACGTCATCCGCACTGTCGAGCAGTAAGGCCAGCCACCGCCGACGTTGGGTTTCGGTGAGGTGTTTGCCTACGTGATGCGCCACCATCTGTGCATGACTTCCGCCATCGGTAGTCGTGTACAAAGGCGGTCCCCCGAACACTTCCCCGATAAAGTGAGCGACGTGCCGGGCGTGGTCGGGCGACATGTGCAGAAACACAGACCCCAGCACCTCATCCTGACGAACTTTGCCGTAAAAGACCTCGGTAAGCTGCTCCAGGCGATCGTTTTCGCCAGCCCAGGCGTATAAAGTTGGTATCGTTGGTGCGTTCATACTGGGGTAGTCGTAGTACGCCTGTAAATATTGTAGGTACCCTGCTTACTGCAACACCTCCGTCAGTTGCTTACCATTCGGATACAGCATGTCCGTGATGCGCCAGCGACCGTCGAACTGCTGCAGATCCACTTTGATTTCCTCCGGCTTGGCGTTGTTGGTGAACGTTACGTACACCACGGCCCGCGTCCCGGCCACAGCCGCCGGATTGACCCAGGTTTTCTGAACGGCTTTGTCCGGCGCGTTGAAGAGTGGGTTTGTCGTGGCCGGCTTCAGCTTACTACCTCCCTGCTGCGTATCGTTCCAGATCAGGTCGGCGGTGGGCTTCGCAAAGTACTGCTCGATCAGGGCGCGGTCTTTCTCCCGGAATGGATTCTCTTCTTTGTTATGCTCGAAGTACAGCGCCCGTACCAGTCGGTCGGCGGCTGAGCGAGGGGCATCCGGTCCCGGTCGGCTGGCCAGGATGGCAGCACTGTCGGGTTGTGCCGCTTCGGATGCGTTAGCCGCTTCCTGTTTTGGCTTGGTCTGACACGCCAGGCTCAGCACAAGCAGGGCAACAATGAGTCGGGAGGTTTGCATACGGTCGTTTAGGAATGAACAACCGCGAAGGTAAACAACGGCACGAAACCAGCAAGTCTGATTCGGTACGATTATTCACGTAGTCAGCGCATCATTCATTCATTGCCGTCGGTAAAAAACCGCTTTAACGCGCTTTGGTACAAAACCCTCGCTGGTCATGTATTCCAAACGCTTACTCCTTTCAACAATCAGCCTGTTGCTCCTGCTTTCGGTATCCGCCGGCGCACAGAAAGACCCCATTGGCCCGGCTACCAAACTGCCGGATCATCCGCGTATTCTCCTGCTCAAAGGTGAAGAGGGACGTATCAGGCAAACGATCGCAGCCGATAAAACCTGGAATAACGTCCACCAGGCGATGCTGGGCGAATGTGACAAGCTGCTGGCGGTTGCTCCCGTAGAGCGGATTCAGATCGGTCGGCGGCTGCTGGATAAATCGCGGGAAGCGTTGCGTCGGGTGTTTCTGCTGGCCTACGCCTGGCGCTTGACCGGGCAGCAACAGTACCTGCAACGGGTCGAAAAAGAACTCCTGGCCGTATCGGCGTTCAGCGACTGGAACCCGTCGCACTTCCTCGACGTAGCCGAGATGACCATGGCCGTTGGTATCGGCTACGACTGGCTGTACAACGACCTGTCGCCCGCGTCCCGGTCGGCTATCAAAGCGGCTATTCTGAAAAAAGGCATTGAACCCTCCCTCGATCCGAAATTTAACAGTTGGCTGACGGCCACGCATAACTGGAATCAGGTCTGCAACGCGGGTATGACTTACGGCGCAATGGCGATCTACGAAGATCAGCCGGAATTGTCCCGGAAAATCATCAACCGGGCCATTGACAGTATTGAGCTGCCGATGGAAGACTACGCTCCCGACGGCGCTTATCCCGAAGGATACAGTTACTGGGGCTACGGCACCAGCTTCAATGTTATGTTCATCAGCGCCATCGAAAAAGCGTTCGGTAGCGATTTTGGCCTGTCTAAAAAACCGGGCTTTTTGAAAACGGCCGCCTACATGACCAACATGACCGGCCCCACCGGCAACTCGTTCAACTACTCCGACGCCGGAACCGGGAGTGGCCTCCATCCGGCCATGTTCTGGTTTGCCTCCAAACTGAACGATCCTTCGGTGTTGTGGGTCGAGCGGGGGCGTTTGCTAAGTGAAAATGGCAGCAAATACGACAAAGACCGACTGCTGCCTGCCATCATGCTCTGGAACAACGGCATCCGCGTGAATGACATCCCCGAACCCAAAGCCAGAATCTGGGTGGGCGACGGCAAAAGTCCGGTAGCGTTGATGCGCACCTCCTGGACCGATCCTTCGGCTATTTTTGTCGGTTTGAAAGCCGGCTCGCCATCGGTTAACCACGCGCACATGGATGTTGGCTCGTTCGTGATGGAGGCCGATGGTGTTCGCTGGGCCATGGATTTCGGGATGCAGGATTACAATTCGCTGGAATCGAAAGGCGTAAAGCTGTGGGGTAAAGAGCAGGATTCGCAGCGCTGGCAGGTGTACCGATACAACAATTACGTCCATAATACCCTGACCGTTAACAACGGCCTACAAAACGTAGAAGGCAACGCCCGCATCACGCGGTCGACGAACAACCCGCAGTTCCTGAGCGCCACCACCGACCTGACCGAGCTGTATAAAGGGCCTTTACACAAAGCCAGCCGCGGCATTGCCATTGTCGATCAGAACCACATCGTCGTCCGTGATGAAGTCGAAACGCCGGGTAAAGAAGCTACGGTCCGCTGGACGTTACTAACGCCCGCCGACGTAACGATTACGGGTAAAAACCGGGCCGAGTTAACTAAAGACGGCAAGAAGCTGATCCTCCAGGTGCAGGAGCCCGCCAACGTAACGCTGAAGACCTGGTCGACCGATCCGCCCCACGAGTATGATGCGCCCAATCCCGGCACGACCCTCGTGGGTTTTGAGGTGACCATGCCCGCCAATACGAAAGGGACCCTGACCGTACTGCTCCTGCCCGAGAAAGCCGCCGGGCAGACAACCCAGGCGGTTCGACCACTGGCGCAGTGGCCCAAATAAACACAGACGGCCTGAACGGCTACCTGGCTCCATCGAATCGACCGGTATGGACAAGTATTTTCCGGTACCGGTTCGCTTATTGAGCAAATGATCTCTCCTTTTCGACCATCTTTCATGCATACTTTCTCTTTTCGAACGTCCTGTCTTTTCTCGGCGCTGCTGGCAATGAACAGTATCGGCGCTTCTTACGGCGAAACGCCCCCGTTACGATCTTCCGATAAACCCCAAAAATCAACGGCTGAGGTAAAAGTTCCGGCCGGTTTTACGGCTACCGTAGTGGCCGAAGATCTCGGTCCGGCCCGGCACATGGCTGTCAGCAAAAACGGCGACCTCTACGTGAAACTGGCTAAGCTGAAAGACGGCAAGGGCATCTACCGGCTCCGGGATACAGACAAAGACGGCATTTTTGACGAACGGGTCGGCTTCGGTGATTATCCCGGTACGGGTATTTACATCCGGAACGGCTACCTGTACACGTCTTCAAACAGTAGCGTATTCCGGTATAAGCTGGACGACAAAGGCGAGGTCACGAACCCCGACCAGCCCGAACTGCTCGTTTCGGGGCTGCGGGTCAAAACCCGCGACCAGTCGAAGTCCATCGCCATCGACAATCAGAACAACATCTACGTCAACATTGCATCCGACAACGACGCCTGCCGCGAAGCTGGTACGGGCAAAGGCCTGATGCCATGTCCGCTGCTCGATTCAGCCGCGGGTATCTGGCAGTTTAAAGCCAATGTACCGGACCAGAAATTTGCCGACGGCGTCCGCTTTGCCACCGGCCTGAAAAACGTAGTGGGCCTCGACTGGAACCCCAGGTCCAACACGCTGTTTGTGATGCAGCACGGTCGCGGCCAATTCCACGATTTTTACCCGCAGTATTACACGCCAAAACAGAGCGCCGAGCTACCCGCCGAAACCATGTACGAACTCCACAAAGGCGACGATGCGGGCTGGCCCTACGTCTACTACGATCACATTCAGAAAAAGAAAATCATTGCACCCGAATACGGCGGTGACGGCAAAAAAACGGGCGGGGCAAAAACCATCAATCCCGCAGCGGCTTTCCCGGCGCATCTCGGCCCGAACGGTCTGCTGTTCTACACCGGAACCGCTTTTCCCGAAAAATACCGTAACGGGGCCTTTATTGCCTTCCACGGGCAATCAGCGGAGTTGAAGAAAGGCTACATGGTCGCCTTCGTGCCCTTCAAAAACGGGAAACCGGCCGGCAATTGGGAAATTTTTGCCGACAACTTCGCCGGAACGGACCTCGAAAAACCGACCGGTCCGGTTCAGCACCGGCCGTGTGGACTGGCGCAGGGCACGGATGGCGCCCTCTACGTTTCCGACGACCTGAACGGTACTATCTTTAAGATCAGCTACAAGCCGCAGGGACGTAGTGGTAAAGCCACCGCAGCCGCTAACAAATAGTCCAATTACGTTTTCTAACCGAAGGCAGTCGCTGCAAAGTGGCTGCTTTTTTGTTGCTGCACCCGTTTTCCTGTCCGGTTATTATCCAGTGCCATTGAGTAGTCAGGCCATGTCGTTTACTTTGCTCAGAAACGGTTAAACAAAAGGTTATGCACTTACGTATGATTTCCGGATTGCTGCTGGTCGTTGGCGCACTGCTGGCATTGGCACCGGTGAAAACCGACCTGGATGGTGCCTGGCGGCTGGCCGAGCCATCGGGCCGAACGGTCATGCTGACCCTGATTGACAACTACCTCATGCAGACGACCTACGAGCCTACTCAGTTTGTGTCGACACGCGGGGGCGCCTGGGAACGAAACGGCAACACTCTGAGCCTTAAGGTTGAGTTTGACACGCAGGACACCAGCCGCGTGGGCCAGACCGAAACGTATCAGGTTGCCCTGCGCAACGGCCAGTTGGTCATGAACGGTCCGGGCGGCACTCGTACCTTCACGCGGGTTGACGAACCATCCGGACAAACACCCCTGGCCGGACTCTGGCGCATCACCGGCCGGGCCAACGACGCCGGACAGGTTACGACCATGCAGCGGGGACCCCGCAAAACGATCAAGCTTCTGACGGGCAGTCGGTTTCAGTGGGCGGCCATCAATCCGCAGACGAAGCTGTTTGCCGGCACGGGGGGCGGCACGTACAGCTTCAAAGACGGCAAATACACCGAAACGATCGATTTCTTCTCCCGCGACAACAGCCGGGTTGGCCGGTCGCTAACGTTCAACGCCGATGTAAACGGCAACGAGTGGCGGCATTCGGGGCAGAGTTCGACGGGCGGACCGGTGAATGAAGTCTGGACGCGGGAAAAATAGAACGCAGATTCTTATGATTCTACTGATTTCAAATTGAATCATCACTAATCATAAAAATCATAAGAATCTGCGTTCCATCGCTTTTTAATACGGCAAATGCGAACAAACCCATGCGACACTTACTACTTGTTTTTCTAATCGGCATTACCACCTCCTCCTTCGCGCAGGAACTGGTCAGCAATCGCCAGCGCGACATCGTGTTCCAGGGGGTCAACGTAATTCCGATGGATCGCGAACGGGTGCTGGAGAACCAGACGGTGGTTGTCCGCAACGGAAAAATAACGGCAATGGGTAACGCGTCCAGCGTCAGGTTCGGCCGGGATGCGCTGGTCATCAATGCCAACGGCAAATACCTGATGCCCGGCTGGGCCGAAATGCACGCGCACGTACCGCCCATCGACGACATTGAGCCGATGAAGGAAGTTCTGATGCTGTATCTTACGAATGGCATCACCACCATCCGGGGCATGCTGGGCCACCCCAAACACCTTGAACTACGCAGCAAAATCAACAACGGAGAGATTCTGGGACCGCATTTTTACGCCACCGGTCCGTCGTTCAACGGCCAGTCGGTCAAAACGCCCGAGCGAGGTGCCGAAATGGTTCGGGAGCAGAAAGCCGCCGGGTACGATTTTCTTAAACTGCACCCTGGCCTGACCAACCAGACCTTTCCGGCCATTGCCAAAACCGCGCAGGAAGTTGGGATTCCGTTCGTCGGCCACGTATCGTTCAACGTGGGTGTCTGGCGGGCCATTGACGCAAAATATTCGTCCATCGACCACCTCGACGGCTTTGTAGAAGCGTTAACGCCGGGCATCGACACCCTGGCCGAACAGGAAACCGGATTGTTTGGCTCCTGGATTGCTTACCGCGCCGACGACAGCCAAATACCGAAGCTGATGAACGGGCTGCGCCAGAACAAGGTCCGGGTTGTGCCGACGCAGGCGCTGGCCGAACGGTGGCTGTCTCCGCTTCCGGCGAGTGAATTTACCGACGATCCGGAGATGAAATACATGAAGCCACAGGAAGTTCAAAGTTGGGAGCGGGCGAAGACCAGCTACAACAGTAACCCCAACTTCTCGAAAGAACACGCGGAAAAACTGATTCAGGTTCGCCGGAAACTCATCGCCGAATGCCAGAAAAACGGCGTCGACCTACTGCTCGGCTCCGACGCGCCCCAGGTCTTCAACGTGCCGGGCTTTTCGATTCACCACGAGATGAAGTACATGGTTGATGCGGGCCTGACACCCTATCAAACCCTGCGCACCGGTACGGTCAACGTAGCGTCATATCTCAACAAACCGGATTCAGGTACGATCAGGACCGGCAACGTATCGGATCTGGTCCTGCTCAACGGCAACCCCCTAACCGACATCAACCAGACCCGAACTATCGAGGGCGTCATGATGGGCACAAACTGGCTGTCGAAAGCCTACATCCAGAAGGAATTGAAGAAGCTGGAGAAGCAGTAGGAAGGCCAAGGCAACTACCTTCTAACTAAAGCCCTGTATGGGCGAACTGTTACTAGCACAGGGTAAGTTTAACTCGCGCCGTAGCTGATGACGACAACGACCTGATTGCAACGGGCCATTTATTGACGGGTCAAGCCTACGGCCTTCCTGGTGTCAATTACGCGAATGGCTTCTTTTACCCCCTATTTTTACCTTTTAATCACGCACAACAACTCTCAACTCCATGCGCTTATTCCCTCACAAACCCATTAACCCACTTCCTGCCTTACTGCTGCTTGCCGTTACCGTGTCCATGATCCCGAACGCCAAAGAGCCGGTGGGCATCGGCGCTAAAGCACCGAAGGGTGCCGAAGTCCTGTTTGATGGTTCCCGACAGATGCTCGACGAAAAGTGGACGTACTGGCAAGGTCCTCGTCTGGCCGCGAGTCTGCCAATCAAATGGGAAATCCAGAAAGATCCGGCCGGCCCCGGTATGGTTATGAACACCAACGACCCGGCCGCTGCGGGTGGTAAATACGGGGCCGCTGATATCGTAACGAAGAAACCGTACCGTGATTTCCGGCTACACGTCGAATTCTACATCAGCAAGCCGGGCGGTAACAGTGGTGTCTATCTCCAGAATCGATACGAGATGCAGATCGTTGATGGCGATACAACCTCACATGGTATGGGGGCTGTTATCAACGAAACACCATCGCCGTATTACGCCTACAACGGCGTCGGCAAGTGGAACGCCTACGACATTCAGTTCCGGGCCGCTCGTTTTCAGGATGGTAAGCGTTCCGAACCCGCGATGGTGACGATGTACTTCAACGGCAAGAAGGTACATACCAACCAGCCGATCAGTCAGGTATGGGGCGGTCCCAACTCCGGCATAGATGGAGGGAACGACGGCGGCAAGGGCATCACTGATACGCCCGGTGGCCTGAAACTTCAGGCGGAAGGCCACGACGTACTCTACCGGAATATCTGGATTAAAGAAATGGACTTCAAAAAAGCGGATACAAATTTTTAGGAGGCTTGTGAGCAAGTAATCTCCGCTATGCACAAGCTTCAGACAGCGGAGATTACTTGCTGTTACGCCTACAACGTAGCTTCGGCAATCGACTCGCCGACATCGGTGTGCTGGCTGCGATACCGGATGGCCCGCTGTCCAAGCAACAGTATAAGAAAACCACTAAAAATACAGCCGGCCATGACGCCCACCATCGGCAGCGCCGTGTTGTTATGCAGAACGCTGACCAGCGCAGACACCAACGCCCCGACGCCCATTCGGAAGCTTCCCATCAGGGCGACAGCACTGCCCGTATGCCGAACAAAAGGTGCCAGCGTCAGCGCGGCCGAGTTTGGTGCCACCAATCCCTGACCAAGCAGAAACAGGAACAGTACGCCCAGCAAGCCGTACAGGTTATACCACCCCGCCCAGGTACCGAGGACCAGAAAGAACCCGACCACGGATTGATACACCAACGTTGTTGAGACAAGCTGCTGATTGCTGTATCGTTTCAGGAGGACATGGTTTAACTGATTCGGTGCCAGAATGGCAATGGCCAGAACAGCGAAGATCCAGCCGTATTCCTGCTCACTGACTTTGTAGATGTTCATAAATACGTCTGGCGAACCGGAGATGTACGCGAATGGAGCCGCTGAAGCAATGCCACCCACCAGCGCATACGTCAGGAACTGCGGTTGCCGGATAACCGTATAAAAGTTACCTAGCACCGCCTGGGGCCGCAGCGATATGGACGCATCGGCCTGGCGCCCGTTGGGAAGCACATAAACGATAGCAAGCAGAATCAAGGCTGTGATAACGGCGAGGATGACGAAAATCGAGTGCCAGCCAAACAACACCGTTGCGTACCCGCCCACCGTTGGCGCAATCATCGGTGAAACCGCGATTACCAGCGTGAGCAGCGAAAAGACCTGCGCCGTCTGATCGACGGGAAACAGATCGCGCACCAGCGCCTGAGCCGCCACCATACCAACGCAGCCCCCGAGCGCCTGCAATAGCCGCATCAGAATCAGGGTTTCGATCGACGTACTCACTGCGCAGCCCAGGGAGGCCAGCACATACACGCCCAGCCCGGCATAGAGCGGCAGCTTCCGCCCAAACCGATCCAGCAAAGGCCCGTACAGAAGCTGCCCAACCGAAATTCCAACCAGATAGGCCGTCAGCGACAACTGCACCTGAGCAATCGACGTGTTCAGATCACTGGCAATAGCCGGAAACCCCGGCAGATACATGTCGATCGAAAAAGGGCTGATGGTGGACAGTGTCCCCAAAATCAGAATAATACTAAACTGCTGACGGCGTGTCATAGTCAAACCTACCTTTATTACGTCGGTCAACGATCAACCAGTTACCTATCGTTCCCCTAGTAGCCCACAACTACAAAGGATTATCTTATTTACTCCATTAATTCTACTGAATATCTACCAACCCTACATCAGATTCGCGGCCAGCTACCTGCGGTTCGGCTTAGTCCAGCGTCGGACGTCGATCAGCCTGGTTAAATTGTTCGGCAATGTTTGTATACTTGCCCGCTAAATCCTGACGACCTGCCTGAAATGGCTCATCCAATTCAACTGCTCTCTGCTAAGCGGACTACCGGTCCTGCTATAAAATTCATGCCCCTCAAGCTGTTTATACTGCTTTTTGTTGCGTTTCAGGCGCTGGCGCAGACAACGCACAGGCTCAGCCAGCTACGTGTTCAGGGCAACAAATTCGTAACGGCCGACGGCAAAACGCTCGTTTTTCGGGGCCTGAACGCCAGTGATCCCGACAAGCTGGACAAGTCCGGCCACTGGGATAAGTCCTATTTTGAAGAGATGAAACGCTGGGGCGCTACGCTCGTTCGGTTTCCGGTACACCCACCAGCCTGGCGTCGACGCGGGCAGCAGCAATACCTCGAGCTCCTGGACAAAGGGGTAGCCTGGGCCGGTGAACTCGGTATGTACGTGGTTATCGACTGGCACAGCATCGGCAACCTGAAAAACGAGATGTACCAGAGCCCGATTTACGAAACCACGCAAAAGGAAACCTTCGAGTTCTGGCGGACCATGTCCGACCATTACAAGGATAACCCGACGGTGGCGTTCTTCGAGCTGTTCAATGAGCCGACCGTAATGGGTGGTAAACTGGGTACCTGTAGCTGGGCCGAGTGGAAGAAGCTCATGGAAGAAACCATCACGATCATCCGGGCCAACGGGTCGAAAACCATTCCGCTGGTGGCCGGCTTTAACTGGGCGTACGACCTGAAAGACGTAGCGCAGAATCCCATTCAGGCCGAAGGTATCGCCTACGTCAGCCACCCCTACCCGATGAAACGCGACAAGCCGTGGGAAGCCAAATGGACAGCCGACTGGGGGTTCGTGGCGCAGAAATACCCGTTGGTGCTGACCGAAATCGGATTTAGTGCCGCCGATGAAAAAGGCGCGCACGTACCGGTTATCAGCGACGAATCGTACGGCGATGCCATCACCCGGTACTGCGACACCCACGGCATTTCGTACATCGTTTGGGTATTCGACCCACAGTGGGCTCCCATGATGTTCACCGACTGGAACTACACCCCCACCCGGCAGGGTCAGTTTTTCAAGAACGTAATGCAGCAGGCCGCCAAACACTGAATAGTCACTACGTACGGGCGGGTTTACTTCCTGAAACACCATCGGAAAAGTCGGACATTGCGACGGCCTCTGTATCTTTGTCTGGCAACGGTACAGTGAAAACCTTTCTGATGCTGGCTCAACGACTCCTTATTCTAGGCTCTTTTCTGTTGCTCGTTCACCTGCGTAGCGTTGGTCAGTCGGTTATGACGCCCAGCGATACCAGCTACATCATGACCCTGCTGCGAAAAGCGGAAGCCATTGAGATGCAGCAGCCCGAAAAAGCCCTTCTGGACTATCAGAAAGCGTATACCTTCGCCCGAAGGATTGGCTACACGAAAGGCTACTTCGAAAGTATCCGGCTTACAACGTACCTGCTGGATTTGCTGGGACGCCATACGGAATCGCATAAACTGGCGACCGAAGGGCTGCAAAAAGCTTTGCGCGATACGTCGGAGCAGTACCGGAGTACGTGCTATTTTTCCCTGGCCCAGTCGGCGATGTTTCAGGGGAAGAACAAAGAAGCGATTTACTACTTCAAGAAAGCCGCACCCTTCATGCTGGCGCACAGGAACCGCAAAAAGGCAGCGGTTCTTTATCAGAATCTGGGCCTGATGTACGAAGCCGAAAAGCTGTACCCGCAGGCGCTGGACTATTTTAACCGGGCGCTGAAGTACGACCTGATCGCGAAAAGCCCCCAGCATGAGATTGCGTTGGATTACCACAGCATGGCCACGGTCTACGTCAAGCAAAACCAGCTACCCATGGCCCTGGCATATTTCCGGCGGACCAAATCGCTGCTCAGACCCGACAACGACATCCATTTTCTCACCAGCCTGTACGGTAATATCGGCAACCTGCACAAAGAACTCAGCCATTTCGATTCGTCGCTCTATTACTACCGGAGCGCCCTGCGGATGAACCGGGAATTGAACAACCCGCTTCAGGAACTGCACCTGCTGGCCGGCCTGGCCGAAACGTACAACGAAATGAAGCAGTTCGGGCAGGCCAAAGCGCTGCTCGACAACGCGTATGCACTGGCCAGGCAGCACAAGGTGGGGCTGTCGGAGTTCAGGAACATCTACCGCGAGTACGCGAACGCCAGCCTTGGCCTAAAGGACTACAAAGGAGCGATTCCCTGGTACGATAAATACATTGAAACGAAAGATTCGCTGTCGACCCTGGAGGCCAAAACCCTGCTGGAAGAGTACGAACTGAAACTCCGCCAGGCAGAATCCCGGCAAAAACTGACCGAAAAACAACGGCAAATCGATCAGCTCGCTCAGGCGCACCAACGCCAGCAGTTATGGCTACTGATTGCGGGCCTGGTAGCACTGGTTGCGGTTGGCAGCCTGGTGTTTGCTTATCAGTACTCACGGCAGCGCCAGCGCGCGTCTGACAATGCGTTGCTGGCCGCTCAGCGAGCTCACTCGCTGGCCGTCATGCAGTCGGAACTACAGGGCCAGCAGAAAGAACGACTGCGTATTTCCAAAGAGATGCACGATGATCTCGGAGCTTCGTTGACGGCCATCGGGTTGCTGAGCGAAGTGGTCAAGACACGAATGGGCACCCAAACCGCCCCGGAGGTCGAAAAGATATCGACGATTTCGGCCGACATGGTCACTACCATGAACGAGATCATCTGGTCGCTGAACACCCGGAACGACAGCCTGAATGGCCTGATTGCCTATACCCGGGCCTACACCAGTGAATTCATCGACAATACGCCCCTGCACTTACGAACCCAGGTGCACGAATCACCCCAGGAGGTCACGATCCAGGGCACGGACCGGCGGAACATTTTCCTGACCGTGAAGGAAGCGCTGCACAACGTAGTCAAACACGCGCAGGCCACCGAGGTATCGCTCACCATTCGGCCCGAAACCGACCGGCTGCTCATTGAAGTCAGCGACAACGGGCGCGGCTTTGAACCAAACGAACGAACCCGACTGCGAAACGGCCTGACGAACATGCAGAACCGGATGAGCAATTCGGGCGGTAGCTGCACCATTTCATCATCTCCGCGTGGCACCACCGTGGCAATAATCTACCCGTATCCGCTTTCGGCAACGGCCAACATACTGCAAATGTAGTATTGCCCCGGAGTTGCCGATTGACTACACCCGCCCACCCGGTCTACATTCGTAGCGGCCAGCATTGGCCAGTTCTCCGCCTTTTTGTCCATACCCACCTGAACACCCGGGTCTGATCGGTTACGTGGCCGTTCTGCTACGTCCAGCGGAGCCTGGAAAGACCTTTTTCAGCGATTTCAGCCGGCTAAAAATCATACAAATGAAGTATTGTTCACCCTACCCCCAGCCGGTAGTTTTGCCCAGGTGATTGTCGTTCGGGTCTCTGGACAATTCTACTTCTTCATTCGCCTGTTATAACCAATTAACCGTATGCAGACTGTATTCCTCCGTAGAATTAGCCTCCTGCTCACTGTAGCATGGCTTGGTACCTTATCCGCCTGTCAGCGTGCGCCGTATGCGTATTTTACGCCGACTCCCCATCCGGCGGCCCAGCGTATGGCGGTCAATGAACCGGCTCCGGCGCCACCGGTTGACCCTACCCTGACGGCTTCGGCGGCTGACGATGTTCCAACCCCGACCAAACGGGTATGGGAAGAAACCACATCCATCCCGACGCTGGCTCCCGCAACGGTTGCCCCCAAAGCCGCCACAAAAGCAAGTCGGCCTTCGTTCAGAACCCGGTTAAAAGCGACACTGCTGAAGAAAATTGCCCCGCCCCAGTGCGACCAGATCGTGTTGCGAAACGGCGATGTCGTTGAAGCCAAGATCAAGGAAGTGGGCGTCAATGAGATCAAGTACAAGAAGTGCGACCGGCCCGATGGTCCCGACTATACTATCTCCAAGCGCGACGTACTCAGCATCAAGTATACGAACGGCGATGTCGAACGCTTTTCATCGTCTACTTCTCCCAGCAATTCATCCGGGAGCAATCGAAGCTCCTACGACAGCCCGACCAACGCTCAAAACGACGGCCCGCGTACTGACCCGTTCGCAATTGTGGCCATCGCTACGGGCGGGCTAGCCATTCTGACTGGCTACGGGGCCTTTCTGTTGGGAGCAGCAGCCATCGTTTTCGGAGCCATTAGTTTAACGCGTATTCGCAGGGAACCAAACCGGTTCAAAGGCAAAGGGCTCGCGCTTGGAGGGATGGTAGCCGGAATTGTCGCGGCCGGTGTGATTCTGCTGTATCTCCTGTTGTAATTCCTTCATTGAGTTACCATCGACATGAATTCAGTCTGTTCACCAATAGCCATCCCCTTTATGAAAAATCTGTGGATTGCCCTGCTGATGTTATTAACCGTGTCCGCCTGTTTACCGGAAAAAGGGGGCAAAGATGATACGGATCCGGAACCTGATCTGAGTGGAACGTACCGGGTTACATCCGTCCGGTTTAACTCAACCACCAACAACTCCGTTCCAGGAACGGTACGGGTAGCGAAAGTGTCAAACGCAGCTTACGACGTTGATATAACCCTGAACGGTCAGTCGCTCGATACGTTTCAGGTGGACGTTCGAAAGGCCAGTGGCAAAACGTACGATATGTATGTCGACAACGAACTCGTCGGGGATATTGACGGCACGCAGTTCAGGTTCGACATCACCGATACGAATAATGATCGGGTCGTGATCATAGCCCGAAAGTAGTTTTCTTTCCACGCCACAACCGGGCCGGCTCAGCATGGTATTGCTGGACCGGCTTTTTTTAATTTCAGCCCCTGTTCCGTTGAATAGGAGCCGTAGCATCAACTGGCTGTGTCAATTTTCTCAAGAGCGTGGCCATGCATCCTTCTTCCAGTCCCCGTTACCGCAAAAAGCCGGGCCGCATGGTAGTGGCCTGCTTTATCCGCTTACCTGTTAACTCCTTCTGCGGAACGTACTTGGCGTACTGCCCGTATACTTTTTGAACTGCTTACAGAAGTGACTGGTATCCGTGTAGCCAAATTCATCGGCAATCTGGCCTAAGCTTAGCGAACTATACAGCAACCGGGCTTCAATAAGTTTCATCTTGTATCGGATGATATACTGCTTGAGCGACTCGCCGGTCTGCTTTTTAAACAACAGGCTAATGTAGGTCGGGGCGTAGTGAAATACATCCGCCAGATGATCAATACTTAGCGCATTGGGCTGATAGATGTGCTGCCGGATATACAGCAGGATAGCTTCCACCGAATCGGTCACGAATGGCCTGACAGGGGTTTGATTAAACAGGTTTCGGGCCAGAATGATGAGCATACTTTGCAACAGGCAATCCCGAATTCCAGCAAAGTGCGCCGACTGCTGATCGGCATATTCATGTTGCATCACCGTCAGCAGGGCGTGCAGTTTCTGCTTCTCCACTTTGTCGGAGACAAGGGAACCCCGACTCTGGGAAGAGGTCGTCAGCAAGGTTTTGATGGCCGACTGCCCGGTGCGCTCAACATTCCCCAGCAATTGCTTATACATCGATTCATTGAAGCGAATAAAGCAGAACTCGGTTAGCTCCTCAATGACAAACTCATGATAATCATCCGGTCCTAATAAAAACACATCACCTGCCGAGTAGCCAAACGTATTGCCGTTGATATGGTGAAGGCCGTGGCCTTTTATGATAAAAATGATTTCGAAGTAGGTATGCCGGTGGACGGCGTGCATCCAGGTCCCGGCTTCAAAATGATAGATGTTAAAGGGCGTATGCAGGATGTATCGTTTCATGACCCGGTACAGTTTCTGTAAACCTACCATTAAAGAATGGATTTGTACAACGCACATCAAGTAGCCCTCCTTTAGTTTTGCCCCATGTCTAATCCGTTGATTGGCTAAGCCAGGTCCGTATATGAAGCATCTATTCCTGTTGATTAGTAGCCTGTTCGTCATGGGGTCCCGCTCCTCCGAGCCCAAAACTGACGATTGGGTACCGCTCCTGGATCAAAACCTGACCCAGTGGGAAACGTACCTGAGTTATGCGCACAAGCCGGGTTATAATGGAAACGTACCAAAAGATGAATCCGGGACGGTGATCCAGCCGATCGGTTATAACAAAGACAAGAACCGCGTCTTTTCCGTACTGAACGAACCAAACGGTCCTGTCCTACGTGTTAGTGGCGAGGTGTATGGGTGTCTGTTCACCCGTCAGTCGTACGAAAACTACCATCTGTCCCTTCAGGTCAAATGGGGGACTCAAAAACACGAACCCCGAAAAGACAAATTGCGGGATTCGGGTATTTTGTACCATTCCAATGGCGAAGCCGGGGCCGAATACTGGCGTTCCTGGATGCTTTCCCAGGAGTTTCAGATTATGGAAGGGCACATGGGCGATTTCTGGTGCCAGGCCAACTCCGCCATCGACATCCGCTGTTTTCAGTCCGAGGGCGTGATGAACCGGGTTGCCGACTCAAGTCAGCCTTTCAGTACCTTTAAAAAAGGACAGGATTACTATTGCATGCGCTCGGCCAATCACGAAAGTCCTCCCGGCGAATGGACCAAACTGGAGCTTATCTGCTTTGAAGGTAAAAGCCTTCACATTGTGAATGGGCACGTGGTGATGGTGCTTAAGGATTCACGCTATACTACGCCTGATGGGCAGGAGGTGCCCATGCGACGGGGTAAGATTCAATTGCAAAGTGAAGCCGCTGAAGTGTTTTATCGGGACATTCGAATCAAACCACTGACGGCCCTCCCCAAAGCGTATGCTAACTTATTTTAACGCGGGTTATGGATGGTAAGCACTGGAGTGCTGCTTGGGAGGCATTTTCGCTTTTTATACCGCTCAAATCCGGATTTGAGTAGCCTGTACGGCCTGTAAATGCGTGTTTTGTTCAAAAACAGTACGCAGATGCGGCCGACAGCACCACTCATTTCTACCCTCCTCGTTGGGATACTCTTTTCTTTTTTTTCAGCCGGTGCCTTTGCCCAATCTGGCTACCTGACATTGGCCGGAAAGGTCGTCAGCCAGAACAAAGGCACTCCTATTCCGTTAGCCAATATTGCGGTTATGGGTCGGGGAATCGGTACGGTTACAAACGCCCAGGGTGGCTTTTCGCTCAACGTACCAACTGCCTATGCCACCGACAGCTTGCAGGTATCATGCGTAGGCTACCAGTCGACAAGGCTGGCTCTATCAGCGGTAAAAGACCAGATGGTAATCATTCGGTTACAGTCGGCCGCTGTTACGCTGGCCGAAGTGCAGGTGCAGGCTCGTCGGAAAACGGCCGCTGATATTATTCGGGAAGCGGTGGCTGCCATTCCGCGAAACTACGATACCACATCGGTACTGTTAACGGCGCTTTACCGTGAAGACCAGGAGTTTGACGGCAAACCCGTTGTTTCTAACGAAGCCGTCCTGTCCTTTTACAAATCCCCCTACAACCAGCCTAAACCCAACGATCAGCTAAAGCTCATCAGCGGCCGAAAGAAAGAGTATGATCGCTCCCGCCATAACCTACCGCCCTTTGTCAACCTAAGTAATGGCGCTAACTCATCCTTATACGGTGATCTTGTAAAATTGCCCAACGATAAGAACAACCTCATCAACACACGCAATATCAGGTACTATGACTTATCGCTGAGTGTGCTCGCAGGCAATCGCCCTATGTACGTAATTACGTTCAACCCTGGAAAACGGAAACGAAAAGCCTATGTTAAAGGAAAATTGTACATAGATGCGCAGTCACTTGCGTTTGTACGAACCGAGTGGCAGATCACTCAGGCCGGACTGGACAAAGAGAACAATCGGAGCTGGGTGTTGAAAAAAATGGCTTCCATCATTCATAAGCTGGATCTGAAGTTTTCTGACTTCACCGAAACGGCAACGTATACGCCCTACGGTGACCGATGGCATTTGAGCCATGTTCAGCGACGATACACGTGCACGATTAACAGCCCGTCGCGGAATCTGACTGATAAGCTCTGGAAAATAGCCACCAGTTTTACCGTCACGAAGGTCGGGCCGAAAGGCGTTCAACCGTTTACCGAGGGCAATATTGCTCAGAACCCTAATCCAATGAGCGTTCTGATTGGCGAAAAATTTAAAACAAACACCTCGGCAGGTGACACCCTTCGGTGGTCTGCTCCACTGGATTCGATTTTGCAGCCAACGAACCATCCGCTCAGCGCCAGAACCGATTCGATAAAGGTCCGGGTCTCCAACCGGCAAAACGGCTTCACCCGCGCCGATACCCTCCGTGGCAAACTGACGCCATTGCGGAGCCGGTACGACGTTACGTTCTATGACCTGGCCGTAAAGGTAGACATTGCCAACAAAGCCATCAGCGGCAGTAACAAGATGCGGTTTCGGGTACTGGCTCCATTGGACAAACTACAGTTGGACCTGTACGCCAACATGCAGATTCACCAGATTTTGTACGCTGGCAAACCGCTTGCCTACACCCGGGAGTTCGACGCCGTTTTCGTGCAGTTTCCGGAGATACTGAAAGCGGGTAGCCAACAGGAACTGGAAATCGAATACGCCGGCAAACCGCAGATAGCTGATCGTTCGCTGCCCATCATGGGCGGGTTTCTGTGGGACAAAGACCGCGACGGAAACCCGTGGGTACAGGTGGTTTGCCAGGGTTCGGGGGCCAGTTTGTGGTGGCCCAACAAAGACCACCTCTCCGATGAACCCGACAGCATGCGCATCAGCGTGACAGTCCCAGGCGACCTGATGACTATTTCCAACGGCCGCCTGTTACGCAAAACGACGCTGCCGGACAACTGGATGCGCTACGACTGGTACGTGAGCTATCCGATCAACAACTACAACGTAACGCTGAACATCGGCAGGTATGCCCACCGTCGGGAGATTTACGGCACCGATTCGCTGACGCTGGATTATTACTACATGCCCTATAACGGCGAAACCTTCCGCTGGGTCTTCGACGGCGTAAAGCCCATGCTGACAACCCTGGAAAAACAGTACGGCAAATACCCGTTTCCGCGCGACGGGTTTACGCTGATGGAATCGCTGCATCCGATGGAACACCAAAGCGCCGTTTCGTTCGGTAAGTTGCCGACTGCGCGAGCCGACTCCCTGACACTGGTCGATACATTACGGATTAGGCAACTGGTCTGGCATGAAGCATCGCACGAGTGGTGGGGCAATAACGTCAGTTGCCGCGACATGGCCGATATGTGGATTCATGAAGCCTTTGCTACGTACTCGGAAGGCTTTTATCTGCAAGCGGCCATGGGTGAAGACGGCGAAATGGGCTATATCGCGTCGCTGCCGTCGCAGGTGATTGGCAAAGAGCCGATTATCGGGGTGCGGGATGTAAACCACATTCACTACAACATCGGCGATATGTATGCCAAAGCAAGCCTGGTCGTGTATACGTTCCGGCACGCGCTCAACAACGATACCCTCTGGGCATCCATCCTGAAAGGCATTCAGCAACGGTTTCGCTACCAGACCGTTTCGACCGATGACATCGTGAACTACATCAATGAACGGACCGGAACCGACTATACGCCCTTTTTTAATCAATATCTGAACCATACCTCTATCCCTACCCTGGAGGTAAAGATGGCCGAGAAGGGGCAATCGCTGGTTTTGAGTTATCGGTGGAAAGCCGATGTGCCGAACTTCCGCATGCCGATTCAGGTCACTAAAGCGCCCGATACATACGAGTTTATAACCCCTACGACCGACTGGCAAATGATAACATTCCCCAACATGACGGCCGACGATTTCGAGGTCGACGAAACCCGATTTTATGTGAAGGTTGAAGAAGTCGAGCCACTCCCGGGCAAGGAATAAGTAGCCACCGGCACCGTAGCCAGTGAGGATACAGGCCACGGTGCCATGATGCTTGCTACGTCCAGTAGCTAAACTTTCGTTTCGTAAAGATTGATTTTGGAATCATGGCATGAACGCCCAGGGTCTGATCCACAACCTGGCTTACTTCAAAATCCACGCCCGTACTGGCAATCGACAGGGCTTCGTTGAATGTATAGCCGAGTTCGTCTTTCATGAACGTAACGGCTTCCATGAGCGCGTTTTTCATGGCTCTGTTGAGGTCCTTGTCCAGCCCAACCGCAATGAAATGCGTGGGTGTTTCAGCTCTGGGCATTTGCAATTTCCTGCCTTTGTGGACAATGAACCTGGCGGTAAGCGTTAGCGCGGTTTCAATCGCTACGCCACTCACTTCGCCGTTGCCCTGCGCCCCGTGGCCATCACCCGTCGTGAATAAACCGCCCGGCACCGACACGGGTAAGTACAACGTAGCGCCTTTGGTCAGGTGCTTGATGTCGAGGTTGCCTCCGAAAAACGCGGGCGGAATCGAGCTGACCCGACCCGTTTCGGCCGGGGGCGATAAGGCCATCACACCCATAAACGGCTTCAGCGGTATTTCGACGCCTTCTTTCAGCAGCGCTACGTTGCGTTTGGTGTCGTAGCGGTACACAAACGTTTCGCGCGTTGTGACGGCGTCGGGAATTCCACCCCCGCCCGGCCAGACGCTGTTGACGCCAAAATTGGCGGGGAAGGTCAAGTCCAGAATTCGTATCTCCAGGGTATCGCCCGGCTGTGCTCCCTCGATGTACACCGGCCCGGTCAGCATATGTCCCCGAATACCCGATGGCTCAGGCTTCACCTTTTTCATGATGGCAATCACCTCCTGCGCATGGGCATCGATGGGCAGGTTATTCTTCTGGTAGAACTCTTCGGGATTCGTTCGACTTACACCCGACGGGTTGACAGTCTGGATCTCGACTACGTCGCCATCTTTCACAGTATAGACGGGCGGCACGTCGGCTCCGAAGTAGCCCCACACCATGTGCTCGGGCAGCGACCGTATTACGTGATCGGGCTTACGGCGAGTTGGTACAGATGCCGATTCAATCGGCGGGGTAACTAAATCAGGGGCACCAGTCGCCAGGTGACCGACCGACAAAGCCGCCAGGCTCTGCCGGGTCGATCGCCGTAAAAAGGTACGTCGGGATGTTCTCATGAGGTTGGTTGTATCGTTTTGTGCAGGAAGTGGTGTCTAATATAATCATCAGACAGCGAATCCGAACACGCCACCACGTAAACCTCAGCCGTTAATATCGATGTGTCTTTCCGTCCAGGTCAAATAAGGTAATTTTCTCCCCGGTTCGCCCTTTCACCAGAATAATCCGGTCGGCCTGGGTCGTGTCCATTCGCTGGAGGTAAGCAGCGTCTTTCGGCAAATACAGATTAGTCAACTGAGCATCCTGAATTGAATAGGGCCAGTACGTTTTTTCAACCTCATCGCGAAACGACAACCGTACGGATGGATAAAGTACCGTATCGCCCGGCGCGTACTGCTCCTTAATTTTCTGGGCAACCAGGTAGTGCGGGTTTGGGCCACGGGGTCGACCGAAATACGTGTACTTCGGGGCACTGTCGTCGTAGATCCGATTCAGCAACTGCGCTACTAATACCCCTTGCAGGATTGTTACGGCCACCAGCACCACCCGGAAAGCCATGGGTAGTTTAGCCATTCGCTGCAAAATCAACGCCACCAACAATGCCGTGTATGGAAACGAAAACCCGGAGTACCGCTGCGTAATGCCGTAGGTATGCCCATTCCGAAACGACATGAGCAGCAGAAACAGGGTCGGCACCACGGCCAGCAGGGTAACCAGAACCAGAAATGGCCGTTGCTCGCGGGTGGTATCGTCCCGAAGCGCCCAGTACAGCAGATAGGCGAACGAAGGCAGGGCCGCTACCACCACGTACTGCGGTTTCATGACCGTGTAGAATGGCAGTCCAATGAGCAGCAACGCCAGGTACACCGGCACTACCCAGGTGGGTACGTCGGCCCGTCGGACGTAGCGGCTCAACAGCCAGCCAGCACCCAATCCGAAGACTAACGCCAGCAGCAGGTTCCGAACGCCCAGGGTATCGATTTGCCCCAGGCCATTGGACAGAATAAACAGATCGGCCCAGATCGGCAGCGACCGCTCCGTAACCGTCCGGATCGTAGCGGGCAGAATAATGCCGAAGCCGTTGTTGTAGGGATTGGTCAGGGCCGCCTGCCGATACACCTGCGCCTGATAGGCCAGCGTCTGGAACGTGTACTTCCCAGCCCCGAAGATAAACCACAACGACACCACCGCCACGCCGATCAGCGCTACGGCCGAAAACGAGACCCACAGCCGGGGCTTCCGGACGTAGAGCAGCATGTAGATACCGTGGCACAGAAACACCGTAATGGTCAGGTAATGCGACAGTAGCGACAACACAAACGTAAGGCCATACGCCACGAATAGCCCTCCGGTTTTCTGCTGATTCCGGGCTCGTTCCAGCAACAGCAGAAACAGGTGCGTAGCCAGCAGGGTCAGAAAAAAACTAAAGGAGTAGTTTCGGGCCATGTGGCTGTAGGCAATGAAAAACGGCTCCACGGCCGCAATCAGGGCGCTCAGCAAGGCCAGGGATTCAGAGCGAAAATGTCGACGAACAAAGATGTACACCAGTCCAACCAGAAGCGTGCTGAAGAGCACGGAGGGGAACCGGGCCGAAAAGTCGCTCAGACCGAATACCTTCATCCAACCCCACAGCACCGCATAATAGGCCGGACTGTTGCCGATGTCGCCCCGGATGTTGGCTTCAATAAAATCGTGAATGGTTTTCGGGGACCAGAACTCGGCGGGCGTGAAATACGTCTTGCCGGGCATAAAAAACACATCGTGCTGGTTAGATCCCTCCATGACGATTCCCTGCGAAATCACCATCGTGTATTTTTCGTCCAGGTAGATGCCGTACGTACCAGATCTATAAAGGCGCAGCCCGAAGGCCAGCAGTATAATCAGGGTGAGCCAGAGAGTTCTTTTCTTACTAAACTGCATAGACTAAAAAAACGGATCGGTGGGGTATGGTGAGCAGGGCCGACCGGAGCCTGGAGAGTAATTCGCTCCAGTCGGCCCCTCCTAATCATCGGGTTGTTCGGGAACAGTTGATAATAAACTGGGCAGAAAAAACGTGTTTCAGCACCGGAATTTTTTCCAGAAAGGGCTGCATTGCGTATATCACCTTAGCCGGCCCGGTCGGGAAGAAAAAGGGCACGTAGCCGACGTATTCCCAATGATTGACCTGTCCGCCGGCCTGTCGAATCCACCGTTTCAACTGCCATTCAAAAAACGACTGCTCTTCGTGTTCAATGTGGTACGTCGACGTACGTTCGATGATTTTCAGGATGGGATTGTTGCCGTTCGGCTCCATAATGATCAGCTCGTCGGCCAGTTTAAAGGCGTTCATCAGCGCTTTCTGAGGGTCCGACAGGTGGTGCAGCACCCCCCGGATAACCCCTACGTCGTATTTCTGATTGGGCGTAGGCAGGTGGTCGTCGAGCAGATTGATCGTGCTGAATTGAACCGAGGGGTATTTTTTGGCCGCAATCTGCACGGCAGCCGCAGCCGCATCAAAGCCATGTACCGTCAGGTGGGGAAAATTCTGCTTGATGTTGGCGGTGTACATACCGTCACCGCAACCAATATCAACGAGGGTTTTGTGGGTTGGTCTGATAAAGCGGAAAATCTCGTCTGTGATTCGCTTGTTGGCCACATGCGAGGAAAACTGAGCGTTGGTGGTGTACAGAAATCCACCGTTCTCATGCACATTTTGATTGAATACGTCAACGTTTTTCTTTACTGCAGATTGCATAGGCGAGTTTGTTTGGTTACTGATGAATGAGTAAACCAGGGGAGCAGGTCATAAACAGACCAATAGCAACCAGCCCGAAACAGGCTAGAAAAGCTTAGAATTAATGAAATAGGATACTCCCCCGGCAAATGGTAGGCCGCGTGAACGAATTGACTAAGGGCTTAGTCAACGGATAGTCGTCAGGGGGGAGTAAGTTGTAGCATATGAATTTAATTTCCTGACAAAGATTAAAAGCGGATTAAATAGAAGCAAGTTTCAGGCGATAAATGGGTGAATTCTAATCGGTTTCTAATGAACCGCGCTATTGTCCGTAGCAGGTTACCAAGCCCCTTTCTGGAAAGGCATAACAAAAACCCCCGGCATAGCTACGCCGGGGGTTTACTAAACTACTTACTTTACCTAACCTGTATTATTTCTTTTTGGGTGTAGCCGTTGCCGCTGGTTTCGCGGCTGGAGTCTGCTGAGCCACGGCTCCTGACTTCGGCTTGTAGATGGCTCCGGTGGCAAAATCAACCGGAATACTGATCAGCGGGAACAGCAGAATATCAGCAATCAGAGCCCCGACCCGTACTTCCCGGCGTGCTTCGCCCGCAGCCGGTTTCCGTTTCTGTTCGGCCGTAACGCGCCCGCCGAACACCGTAGCGCATGACGACAATGAACCCGACATGGTAAGCGCGGCTAAAGCCAGCAATGTGTATTTCTTGAGTGATTTCATCGTAGTTTTCAAAAAGAGGAAGGTTCTGAATTTATTTTTTCGCCGTAAGCGTAAAAGCCTTATTAGCCGAATCGCGGCCGTTGATGCTGATCGCGTTGCCCTTGCCCCGCGCGAATGTCTGCCCGTCTACCTGGTACAGAATTTCATCGCCGGTTTCGCTAACCTCCACGTCATCGAACGTATCGTCCAGGAACGGGTTACCGTTTTTCAGGCTGATGGCAAACACCATGCGTACGGTCGTCGCGGTTTGCCGACTGACGGTGATGGTACCTTTGAGGTTGGTTTCGTCGGCGGGCAGCGTCTGGCCGTTTGCCGATAATTCAGCGTACTTGTAAGTACCCGCAACCCGGTCCGCCAAATCGGCCGGAGCAACAGGGTCAACGTTTTCTTTTTTGCAGGCGGTGAACAGGGTGGTGCTCAGCAGGAGAGCGAACCAGACAAAGCGAAGGCGTAGTGTTGTTTTCATGAGTAGTTGTTGTTTAAGGATCGTTTACGTCTGTCAAACAGACCGAAACTGGTCGTTTTGACGCAACAAAGTTGGGAAGGGACGCAGCCGCTGCGAAGCGTGGACTGTACCAACCATCATCTCCGTGGTCTGAAGCGTTGTTTCTGCCGGATGAGTTGCAATCCGGCGCATTATTTCGTTGGCTTCCGTTACCCCTTGTTTCCAATCGCCCGTCCCTTACCGACTATTTGGTTGAGCTGCCTGCAGCAGGTAATCGGACCACATACCCATCCCGTGAGGCTATCGGGCTGGCTTTTCCGTATTTACCCTTTTATAAATACGGGAAAATTACGCTGTATCAACCTTCAACAACTTATTTACTTTACCCACAAATAATTGTATTTCAGAAGCTTATAGGAGGTACAATTAATAAAATCACCAGTAATTTCTAAACTCAGGAAGAATCGCAGAATTGCCTCCCACCTGCTCCGGTACGAAGCTGCCGATGTAGCCTACAACCGCCCCCACCCCTATCACCGCTCCAATGGTGAAGAAAACCGCTACCGGATTACTGGCGGAGACGGCAAAAGTTATCCCTCATACATTGCTGCTTTTACCAAAGGATTTAAACATGACGATAATGGTTTTTTAGTAAAGCCTGAAAGCGATGCCTATCCCTGTTTCATTCGCGCTTGCGACGTTGGTGATCTTGAATCGATTGAGGGACTGGCTCTGAACGAACGGGTAAAACCCGCTGACGCAACCCCAGATAACCCTGTTAATGACTGGCAATCAAAAATTGCCCTCGATGCCGACGCAAAAGTACGCGGATGGGAGAGCATGGGAGCGGGTCTGACCTATGACCTGGAAGGTCCCGATGCTCAGGCCGTTACGATTCCACCCGCCCCCATGCTGGATAGTGAAGAACTCATTGCCGAAATGGCTGAGCTGTATTGGATGGCGCTCTGCCGCGATATTCCATTTACAGAATTTGAGAACAACAACAGTAAAATCAACCAGGCCGTAGCTGATCTCAACAGCTTGAACTGGTTTAAAAACAAGAGTTTTTACGGACTGCAACCCTACCAAGCGCTACGGAAACGCGGGTACTTTGCTCAGGACGAATTTGAAGCCTATTCACCAAAAACAATTTTCCGGGGCAACGTGAAGGGCGATGATATCGGCTTTTATATCTCGCAGTTCCTGTATGTCGGTAATAAATCACTAGGGAGCAGCAACGTATCCTTTGGGGCTGATCAGGGCCTGATTTCGTATGGGTCCACCACCATTGATCAGCGCGTTCGTACTGCTAAGTCAGGACTCGATTACATGACCACCTGGGAACAGTGGCTTGACGTGCAGAACGGTGCGAACCTTCGCGAATTGGAGAAATACGAAAACGTCGATAACGACAATAACATCAATCGCGAAAATGGCTACCGGTTCATCTGGACACCCCGCGATTTGTGCACCTGGGTACACTACGATGCCCTGCACCAGGCTTATTTCAATGCCTGTCTGATTCTGCTTGGAATCAACGCGCCCGTTGACCCAGGATTGCCCTTCCGGCGACCCGACAGCGTGGATAAGCAATCCGGCTTTGCTCAGTTTGGAGGCCCGCACATTCTCAACCTGGTGTCAGAAGTAGCTACGCGTGCCCTCAAGGCGGTTCGTTATCAGAAATACAACATTCACCGTCGGGCTCGACCCGAAGTAGTAGCGGGCTGGCTCCATCGCTATGCCAGTGGCAACAAAGACCATCTCGACATCATGAAGAATCCCACTACAATTCTTCAGGGTCTGGGTCTTTGGCCGGAACTGCAAGCGTATAATCAATCGCAGAATCAGCGAGCCGACCGGAGTAGTGATTCGTCGGCTTCGTCGCCGTCTTATCTACTGCCTATGCCGTTTGCCGAAGGATCGCCCATGCACCCTTCCTACGGTTCTGGTCATGCTACGGTAGCCGGGGCCTGTGTCACCATTCTCAAAGCTTTCTTCGATGAGGGCTTCGAGCTGCCCTTTGCTTACAAGCCGACGCAACAAGGCCGTAAACTGGAGGTAGATACGACGAACAAAGGGAAACTGACTGTCGAGAATGAGCTGAACAAGCTGGCGGCCAACATTGCGTTTGGGCGCGACTGGTCGGGGGTTCACTACTGGTCGGATCAGATCGAATCGCTGCGGCTGGGTGAGCAGGTTGCCCTCGGTATCCTGGAAGAGCAAAAACTCCAGTACGGCGAAAACTTCTCCATGAACGTACCCCTCTTCGACGGTACGAGCGTACGTATCTAACGCCTGTTTTTCAGTAAAAAAGAGCGACACCGGGTTTGTTAGGATCCGGTGTCGCTCTTTTTTATCCAATGCAAACCCATTGGGATGCGGCTGGGCCGTCTCAGGCTCGCGGAGGATTACAACTAACCTGGTAGAGCAAGTGGTCACCGTTCGTCGGGCCTAAACTGACGTTTATCCGACTGTTTACCCCCTTTGTCCGCTTTCAGTTTCAGGCGTCAGGACTTGGATACACCTTTGTCATGTCTAAGCTCTATTTCATGAAGACGAACGTTTTACTCCTCACTCTATTAGTACTCCTCACCAGTCTGCAACTGCCCGTCAGGGCTCAGTTCCCTGTGATGGGCGGCACTACTCAATCAAAAGCCTTACCTGGTACCGCTGGTGACCAGAGTCCGAAAGGCAGTGGCAAGATTACCGGCAGTATCCTCGATTCGACGCAATCGAAGGCGGTTGAATTTGCCAGTGTTGCGCTCATCAACAAGGCGACCGGCAAAGCCGTAGACGGGACGGTGGCTGATGAGAAAGGTAAATTTGCGTTGACCAAACTGATCGACGGCCAGTACACTATCCTGGTCAGCTTCGTTGGGTATCGCAACAAAACCATCGAAAACGTAACCCTCGCCAATGGTCAGACCCTTGATCTCGGGGTTATCAAATTAAGCCCCAATGTTAAGACCCTCGAAGAGGTAACCGTTACGGGACAGGCAGCCCTGATCGAAGAAAAAGTCGACCGGCTGGTGTACAACGCCGACAAGGACATTGCCGCGAAAGGTGGAGACGCCACCGACATTTTGCGTAAAGTGCCCCTGCTCACGGTTGATCTGGACGGCAACGTCAGCCTACGCGGCAGCAGCAACATCCGGGTGCTGATCAACAACAAGCCGTCGACCATCGTGGCCAGCAGCGTAGCCGATGCGCTGAAGCAAATCCCGGCCGATCAGATCAAGACCGTGGAGGTCATCACCAGCCCATCGGCCAAGTACGACGCCGAAGGGTCGGGGGGTATCATCAACATCATCACCAAAAAGAACAGCCTTCAAGGCCTCAACCTTAACATCGATTCGGGTGTTGGTAACCGCGGGTCGCAACTGTCGCTGAACGGTAACTACCGGAAAGGCAAGGCCGGCTTCAACCTGGGTGGTTTCGGCCGGGCCATGTACAATACCATCACCCGGACGCAGCTCGACCAGACCAGCGAGATCAATGACGTTACGACGCTCACGCGCCAGACCGGCGACGGCCACAGCTCGGGATTGTTCGGGCAGTATAACCTGGGCTTCGACTACGACCTGGCCAAGAACCAGTCCCTGACGGCGGGTGTGCGGTATGGCGTACGGAACTTCAACAGCCAGCAGGATCTGATAACTCAACTGTTCACCGACGGTACGGCCGGCTCATCCAGCAAACGAAACGTGGACGCTAAGAACCTGTCAGGCACCCTCGACATGAACGTAGATTACCTGCACACGTTCAAACCCCAGCAGGAATGGAGCATCTCTACCCTGTATAGCCGCAACGACCTGACCAATAATTTCGATGCGGACCTGCTGAACAGTTCAGACGTACTGACGGGACGCCAACGGAACATCAACAAGAACCTGAACCAGGAGTTCACGCTGCAAACCGATTACCAGACACCGATCAAGAAAAACCAGTTGATCGAGTTCGGCGGTAAGGCCATCTTCCGGCAGGTAAACAGCGAATACCGTTACCTGATCGCCGGTCCGTCGGGCAATTTCACGACGGAGAACAACGGTACGCTAGGCGAACTGCTCTACCACCAGAACATTGCGGCCGGTTACACGTCCTATACGTACACCACCAAGCAGCGGTACACGTTCAAAGGCGGTCTGCGCTACGAGCACACGTTCATCGACGCCAGTACCCGCGAGAGCGGTACGCTCGGAGTGGCCGACTACGGGGTGCTGGTACCCAGCCTGAATGCGTCCAAAACCATCAAGGGGACAACCATCAAACTGGGCTTTAACCGACGTATTCAGCGGCCCGGCCTGCAGCAGTTGAACCCTAACTTCAACGCGGCCAACCCGCAGGTTATCACGCAGGGTAACCCCTCGCTCCGTCCGGAATTAACGAACAACATGGAGCTGGGCCTGAGCAAAACCATCAAGAAAACGTTCATCAATGCGACGTTCTTCGGCCGGGTGACCAACAACGCCATCACGCAGGTGAGCCAGCCGTCTGACTCACTGCCCGGCGCCATCGTCACGACGTACCAGAACATTGGTCGGCAACATGCGTACGGAGCCAATATTTTCTCGAACGTAGCGGTGACGTCGAAGATCAACATCGGCCTGTTCCTGAACGCCTTCTACACCAGCCTGACCGGCCAGGCCATGAACGCAGATGGAGTATCTACCGCCCTGACAAACACCGGGGTCAACGTAAGCGGAGGTACGTTTGCATCCGCCCAGTTTAAAAACGGCTGGGGCGCTCAGGCGTTCGGTTTTATGTCGGGATCGCAGGTGCAGCTCCAGGGTCGGCAGGGTGGCTTTGGTTTCTACACCATCGGGGTTAAGAAAGACTTCAGCAACAAGAAGGGCAGCGTGGGGATTGCCGCCGAAAACTTCCTCAGCAACCGCTTCAACATCCATACAGTGCTGAATTCGCCCCTGTTCCGTCAGGTTAACGATGTGTATCTTTACAACCGGGGTGTACGCCTAACGTTCACCTACAAGATCGGTAAGATGTCGATGGACGCGCCCCGGCGCAAAGCCAAGTCGGTGAACAACGACGACGTGAAGAGCGACGGAAATGGACAGACGCAGGGCGGCACACCAGGTGGTGGTCAATCGCGTCAGTAAACTTAAATTTTGCAGATGCTTTCCGCTTCGCCACCCAACCCTTTACTTTACCGACTAAACGCCACTTTACGAATAACCCTAAACAGTATCTCTAACAAGCAATGAAGACCAACAAACTCCTTTTTAGCACGGCAACGGCTCTATTTCTTTCCCTCGGCGCGTACGCCCAGACAGTCGACGAAATCGTGGACAAACACGTTGCAGCCCTGGGTGGTTTAGACAAAATAAATGGCGTCAAAACCCTGACGATTGAACGGTCGCTGTCCGTACAGGGCATGGAAATTCCGAACAAAACCGTCATGGTGGTCGGTAAATCCATGCGCAGCGAGTCGACCGTAATGGGGAACTCCATGATTCAGGTGGTAGACGGATCGACCGGCTGGATGATTCGTCCGGCCATGATGGGCGGCACCGGCGACCCCGAAGATCTGCCCGCTGATCAGTTGAAGCAGCAGGCCGGCCAGCTCGATCCGTTCGGGGGCCTGGTCGATTACAAAAACAAGGGCAACAAAGTGGAGCTAGTGGGCAAAGAGAAAGTTGATGGCAAAGACGCCTATCACCTCAAAGTGACTACCAAAGACAACCAGGTAACTGACCAGTTTCTGGATGCCAATACGTACCTGCTCAGCAAGATCAAGGTGTCGATGAACGGCCAACCGGGTGAAATTTCGTTTTCGGATTACAAGGATACGGACGGCATCAAATTTGCCAAGACGATGGAGATGGCCTCTCCGCAGGGTCAGCTTACGTTTACCACTGAAAAGGTCACCGTCAACGGACCGGTTGACGAGGCAATCTTCAAAAAGCCGACTAAATAATGTGTAGTTTGCTTTTGCCTACTGGTTTACTATCAGACAGCCCCTTCGTCGCGTCGACGAAGGGGCTTTTATTTGTATCAATAGCAAGTAGCTGTCTTACTTAATGTCAATCAGTATTCAGCCCAGGGGCTACCAAGGTAACATCTGATTGAGTGTTGCCATTCACTCAAAACTTACTTGAACTTTCGGAAAATTACCCGACTCTTGTTCTGGATTTAGCCCTACTACATCCATGAATACGATGTATAACATAGCCCTTTTAGATGATCATCAGGTAGTGCTGGAAAGCTTTTCCAATCTGCTGGCAACGTCCGACCGCTTCCGGGTAGTAGGCATGGCCAACAACCGACAATCGCTTGAGGGTATTCTGGAGCAGAATCTGTCCGATGGGTCAGCGGTTGATGTGCTGATCACTGATCTCATCATGCCGACGCTGAACGGGGCCGATCTGATTGGTCCCCTGAAAGCTCAGTATCCGAATCTGGCCGTTTTAGTTCTGTCCGGCTCCGACGACTCGGTATTGGTTCGGAGGGTCATGCAGGCCGGGGCTAACGGGTACGTCACCAAAACGGCCGATAAAGCCGAACTTTTCGACGCGATTCTGGCCGTTGCCGCCGGTCGCCGATACATGGACAGCCGAGTTTTGGCGATGGATGAGCCAGCCACCGCTGCCTTTGCTGACCATATGCTGACCGAACGCGAATCCCAGATCGCCAGCCTGATCCTGAACGAATTGTCCAGCAACCAGATTGCCGAGAAACTCTTTATTTCGTTTAATACGGTCGAGACGCACCGTAAACGAATCTATCAGAAACTTGGCGTGACCACCTCACTCGGCTTAATGAAGGCGTCATTAAGCCGGAAGCTTTTCAAGTAATACTGGCAGAAAGATACTGGCTTTTGTTCCGTTGGTTTCGCCCGGCTCCAGCCAGAACTGGGCTCCAATCGCTTCCGCACGCTCCCGAATATTGTAGAGCCCCATCCCATCTTCCATCGCATCCTGAACCCCGATGCCATCATCTTCAATCTGTACAGATAAGCCGGTATCGTCCCATATCAGCTTTATCCGGGCCTCTTTTGCCTGGGCATGCCGAAGAATATTCGAACAGAGTTCCAGGCAGATCACATACAGGTTGAATTTAACTTCGGGGCTTAGAGGACGTTCATCGACGTGTTCATGACCCAGCGAGAACACTGTTTTTCCTACCAGATTCAATTTCCTGACCAGACTCTCGAGCGACGTCTGTAAATCCTGTTGAAGTAATTGTTGCGGAATGAGGTTGTGCGACAGCTCGCGAACCTGCGTTACGGCGTCGTTGAGTAAATTGAGACTATTCTCGTACAACTTCCGGTTGTGAGGAGATAGAATGTCAGCGTCGATGGCCTGAAACGTCATTTTCGTGGCGCCAAGCAAGCTGCTCACCCGGTCGTGGAGTTCGGTGGCCACCCGTTTGCGCTCAATTGTCTGGCCTTTAATCAAAGCCATTTCTATCTCGCGGTTTTTGGTCCTTAAGGCTATGTTGGTTCGCCGGAGCCTCAGGCTATAATACAACAACAGCAATCCCAGCGAACTGATAATGGCCAGTCCACTAATCAACAGATTCCGTACGTTTTCCTGCGCCGACATGCCAAGTCGTAACTGATCGATCTTCAGTTGCTTGATGGTCGCCTGCTGAATCGCCTGAGCTTTTTCGAGTCGTTCGCGGTCGAACTTCGCCTTACTCCGTAAACTTTCGGTCTGATTAATGACCTGCTGCTCTTCCCACTTTTTAGCGTCATAGAGCCGCTGATACGTTAACGCCCGTTTCCAGTCATGCTGGTGCTCATATGCTTTGGTCAGTACAGAATAGGCTGTGAGCATGGGGGCATTAACCTTTTGATTCTGAGCCAATGCCCTCTTTGCGGTAGTAATTGCCTTATCATATTGGTGTAAACCAAGGTACGAAACGGCCAGATCAGCCAGTGCGTCGGCCTGCGGCATGGTCGCGTTTAATTGCTCCCAATACGCAATAGATTGCCTGAGATACGGAATCGCCTGCATAAATTTTCGCTGGAGATTGTACACCAGCCCAAGGTCGTTGGTCAGATACGCTTTGTTGGAGATTGTTATGTTGCGCTGTTTGTTCAGCAGGTTCCAGGCGAGCAGGTAGTGCGTTTCGGCCTTCGTTAATTGCTGCTGGCCTTTGTAGGCGTAACCCAGGGCCCGATGCAGATCAGACAAATGCACCGGATCAATTTTTTTGTCTCTGTTAAACCAGGCAATGCTTTGCTGAAAATACGACACGGCATCACCGTACTCGCCAATCGCCAGACTGATGTGACCAAGATTCCGATAAATCCGCCAGAAATACAGATCGAACACGTCAGGCTCCGTTTCGATGAGTGACAGTATGCGGTTGTTAAGGGTAATTGCCCGCGGGTAATCGGTCCTGACATCCCGGTAGTATCGTTCGATCAGCAGCAGCCCTTTGATCTGATATTTACTATTCTTTTTACGCTCAGCCAGGTGAAGCAGTTGATTCGCGACATAGAGCGCGCTGTCGCGGTGAGTCATTCCACTGTAGTGTACATACGCCATGAAGTGCAGGTACTCCATACGGGCCGTGTCGACGGTTGCAGAAGGACGAAATCGGTCGAGACCACGCAACCTCGCACGGGTAGCCTGCAACAAGCTATCCACGTACGTCCGATCCATACTTCGGTCGAAATTAAAAGGTGGTGTATCGTAGCCTTGGGCCTGTAACCAGCCGGGCAGGAACAGCCAGCCGACCAACAGCACTACTTTTTGAAACGGTTTCATGGTACTCTGTGAACGGTCATCTTTCCCCTGTTGGCACGTATCGACACCCATTTACCCCGAAAATCACTGAATTCAGGGACAGGAAAATCACGGAGTTCGGTGATTTTTCCGACAGCGGCAAGTGAGAATTTTGCATCGGTAATCAACTGATACACAATTTAAAACTAACACATTGAAACGGATCTTTTTAACCACCGCTTATTTAACGGTGATGAGCACACTGGCTTTTGCTCAGGCACCCGATTCGTCGCCGGTCGACAACAGTACGTCTCCGCTGACGGCCTTCAACACGCACGTACCGGCGTCGTCGATCCAACCATCCGACGAATACGCTTCATTGACCAATCTGCCCAGTTTTCCCGGCGGTCGGAAGGCGCTGGAAACCTTTCTGAACAGCCTTGACCTCTATCCGGCTCAAGCGCTGGAAACCCAACACAAAGGGACGGTAGTTGTGCAGTTTCGGGTACTGCCCAACGGTCAACTGACCAGGATTCGGGTAGTGCAGTCGTGTGGAGAACTTTTAGACAAGGCGGCTCTTCGGGCTATGGCTCTGATGCCTCACTGGTATCCAGCTCACCTGAAGGGCGTGCCGGTTCCTTTTTCGGTTAAGCTCCCCATTACGTTCCGCATCAACTAATTCCACGCACCCCGCTTGTATCGTATCTATCGACCGTAGGTGATCCGCCGTATGACGGACTGCTGCAATGATGGATCAGCGCAATTGTTGAATAAATGAAAACGCTTCTACTCTCTCTGCCGGCCACGCTATGTGCCGCAGTCTTGTTCCGGTATACCACGTTTGATTTCCTCGACCTCATCGGCGACCAGTTTGACATCTCCTGGGCCGAAATCCTGGACGACTTGACGAGTTCATTCCAATAGACCTCTTAAAACAAGCTAATCAATATGGTAACTAAACCAGCAACTGACCTGGCTAACGAAGCCGGGCAGCAAAGCCCATTGATCACCCATTCGAACGTTTGCCGATTCATCTCCTGAACAGCAGCACAAGTATGGGCCATTCAAGGCTGTTATGGGGTCGAGAAAGCATCCCTGACGACTCCGTACATTCGAAAAATCAGTATCGTGAATGTCAATGTTGAATTCTTTAAAACAACAAAAATGAACGCAAATCAAGCATTATGGGAAAAAGGCGACTTTACGCGCCTGGCTGAAACGATGCGGCAAAGCGGTACCGCTTTGATCGCTCAACTTGGTATCACAAAAAGACTGAATGTCCTTGATCTTGGCTGCGGAGACGGCACTACCGCCATTCCAGCCGCCAAAGCTGGTGCCCAGGTTTTAGGCGTCGATATCGCCCAGAATCTGGTGGACGCCGGGAACAAACGGGCCCAAAGCGAAGGACTGACCAATTGCACATTTCAGCAAGGAGACGCCACCGATTTGAGTGCGTTAAACGACCAAACGTTTGACCTGGTCGTCAGCATCTTCGGGGCCATGTTCGCTCCCAAACCAGTGGAGGTAGCCAAGGAAATGGTGCGGGTCACTCGTCCGGGCGGCCGGATTGTGATGGGTAATTGGATTCCGGGTGACCCTACTTTAGTCGCCCAGATCCTGCGCATCAGTTCAGCCTACACTCCGCCCCCACCGGAAGGCTTTATCAGCCCAATGCTGTGGGGTGTGGAGAGCCACGTGATCGAACGGTTCGGCCAGGCCGGCGTCCCCCAGGAGAATATCTCCTTCGAACGCGCTACGTACACGTTCCAGGCGCCATTCCCGCCGGCTGATTTTCTGGCGCGTTTCAAAAATTACTACGGCCCCACCATGAACGCGTTTGAAGCCGCCGAAAAGAACGGGAAAGCCCAGAAATTGCAGCGCGAGTTAGAGGACTTGTTCGCCAGTCAGAATCAAAGCACGGACGCGAATGCAACCCGCATTCCAGCTACCTACCTACGGGTGACCGTGCTACGCTAACTGTCGTAGAGAAGCTATTCTGTCGTTGACAGCAACGGAGTAGCTTCTCTTAGCATCTTGATGTGCCAGCCGGGATAGCCTTCCGGTTAACCGGCCCCACACTGGCGTCAGGCAAGCCTCCCGACGCCCGCAACCTTTCTCTTCAATCTTGACACAGTACAAAAATGACTATTTACCAGTACCAGTCACTCAAGCGTTTCTTCAGCATCGGTATGATACTGGCAGCCTTGATGGTCGCCTGCACGGATCATCCGGAACCCGATACCTCGTTACCTTCTCACCACATCGCGGCTAGCGAACAACTGACCATTCCGGCTCAGGTAGCACTTCCGTCGAATGTGCCCAGTGGGACCAGTCGAGTAGCAACGTATTATGCCAGGGGCGTGCAGAAATACAAGGCCCGGGAAAAAGCAGACAGTAATCCGGTTACGTATGAATGGGTATTTGTGGCACCCGAAGCCGATCTGTACGATGCCACAAACGCCAACGTGGGAACGCATTTTGCGGGCCCGTCCTGGCAGTTAACTGGTTCAAACGCGCTAATTGTGGGACAACCTTATTCCCCGCCCAAAACCGCAAGCCAAGACCCGAATAGTATCGACTGGCTATTGCTGATGCCTAAATCAGGGATAACACCTACCGGTATTTTTCAGGATGTAGATTATATCCAGCGCATTGCCACCAGGGGCGGGAAAGCACCCGCCACCCCGCCGGCCTCAGCAACTGCAACCGTTGATGTTCCCTACACGACAGTATATCGATTTTCTAAAATGAATCCCTGATACCAAGTACTTCCATTTTATTCTACAATCAATCAACATCATGAACTTCTCCGTCATGCATTCCATGCGTGTGTTGGCTTGTGCCCTATTGGTTATATCCTGCCAGGATCACCAGACACCGCAGCCTCCCGATACCGTTGCTTATTCTTCCGATGTCGTCACCTCGTGGTTGACCATGCAGCTCAGGCTTACCCAAACCACACCGGCATCGCCCGTTGTTACAACACGACGGTTTGCTTACACGGGTATTGCGCTCTACGAAGCCATCGTGCCGGGCTTGTCGGGCTATCAGTCCATTGCTCCGCAACTGAACGGGCTACCGCCTTTGCCTACTGTGGTCACGGGTGAACGCTATTATCTGCCCGCCTGTGCCAACGCAGCGTTAGCCGCCATGAGCCGTAATTTTTACCCGACAACCTCGGCCGCGAACAAGGCTGCCATCGATTCCCTGGAGGCCGCGAATACCGTGCTATATCAGAAAGACCGGTCAGTTGACGAACTGGCTCGTTCGGCAGCTTTTGGCAAACAGATAGCCGCTGCCATCTTCGAGTGGTCAAAAACGGATGGCAACGATGTCAACACGCCCTATACGCCACCGGTTGGCGCAGGACTGTGGGTGCCGACGCCCCCGGCCCTGGCTGCGGCCGCCCTACCCCATTGGGGCAAGATGCGTCCTATTGTCAGTGGCAGCGACACGGGTGCGGATCAGGGAGCGCCGACTGTCTATTCGACAGACCCGGCTTCGGCCTACTATGCACAGGCTAAAGAAGTGTATGATATGTCGCAGAACCTGACGGCTGAGCAGAAGGCGATTGCGTTGTTCTGGGCAGATAACCCCGATGGCAAAAGCTACGGGGGTGGTCACTGGCACTCAATTCTAAACCAGATACTACTAAGTCGAAAGCCCGCATTGGATGTAGCAACCGTGGCGTTTACCCAGTTAGGTATTGCCATGTCGGAAGCCAGCATTAGTATCTTCAAATCGAAGTATCTCTACAATTGCCTGCGACCTATCACCTACATTCGAACGGTAATGAACAAGCCGGACTGGAACGCATTTATTCCTACTCCGAACCACCCGGAATACCCATCAGGCCATTCCATTCTGTCTTCTTCTGCCGCCTACACACTGGGGTTGTTTTTTGGGACTACTTACAAATTCACTGACAATTCCTACAATGCATTAGGCTTCAGTCCTCGTTCGTATACCTCCTTCGAGGAAGCAGCAATTGAAGCTGGCAACTCGCGGGTGTACGGGGGCATTCATTACCGGAAAACCTGTGATGTAAGCAAGAATCAAGGAAAGGTAGTTGCGCAGAACGTAGCGCAGAAACTGAAGTTCAACCGGTAGACGTTCGTGCACTCCATGGAACTGTTCAAGTCGCTTTCATCAAAGCTAAAAAACAGTTCCCCAGATTTACAAGAACGACTTACCTTTAGAAGACTCCTGTGGACTGTATCTTCATAGTTTACAGGAGCCTTCTCCCCTACTTTTCGATCTCGAACGCCAGCAGTACGTTGCCTGGTTTTTCGCCAAACATGCCGTAGCCGGAGTTGACAAACAGCATTCCATCGGCCACCACCGGCGACGGTCCGTCAATCGCTCCCCCTTTACCGGGAACACCATTCACCGTTTCGTAGTCTTTCATGGTGTTGTAATCCCAAAGAATTGTGCCGTCCGCTGTTGAGTACGCCCGGATGTGGCCATCCAATCCGCCCGCAAATACGACGCCCGGCATAACGACCGGAGCCGCCGAATTGGCCTCAATGCACCCGGCCTTCCCTTCGCAGTCCGGCGCAGCCGCTTTCCAGACGACCTTTCCCGTACTGGCTTCCAGCGCGTACAGGCCGGGGCTGGGTTTTATCAGCGAGTCGACTTTCGGGTCCATGGCGTATTTGTTGTCAGCATTAGCCGCGTACACCCGTTTGCCGTCGGTAGCCATTCCCCAGTGAATGCCGCCCAGCGCACTGCCTTTGCCGATACGTGTTTTCCAGATAAGCGTCCCGTTGTCGGGCGACAGGCCGTACACAAACCCGGATTTCTGCCCGACCGCCAGCATTTCGCTTCCGTCCGGCTGTTTAACCAGAATCGGAGCCATGCCGAAATCATGATCGGGTCCTGCTTTTTCGGGGCAGTTCGGGCTGTAGGGGCAGGACATGTTCCAGGTATCATCTTTCGTGGCCTGAAACGACCAGACCAGCTTACCTGTTTTGAGGTCCAGCGCCTGAATGGCATCGCTGCTGGTTGTAGCAGGAGCGGTGTAGTTCTCGCCGGTTCCGTAGTACAGCAACCCGCGTTTCGTATCGATCGTAGGGCTGCTCCACACGATGGCCCCCGACGGGCCGTAGAACGGTTTGCCGTCTTTGCGTTTTCCAACTTCCCTGGCCTCCTCCTGAATGACCCGGTGCCGCCAGACGATCTTGCCGGTCTGCGCATCCAGCACCACGATTTCGCCCGATGATGAGCAGCACGGATAGGCCGGGTCCAGCACCGATGCGACTTCAATGGACGTGATCGGTACGTACACCCGGTTGTTATAAACAGCCACCGAACCCGTTACACCCGACTGCGGATGCTGGCCGGACTTGTTCTCCCAGAGTAGTTTACCGGTCCGAACGTCGAGCGCGTATACGTTGGTGCTGTTGTCGGCGAAGTAAGTGTGCAGGGTGTTGCCCTGCTCCACCACGGAGATCGCCCCCCGGATGGCCGCTTTAGCCGCGAACTGCCAGCCGATTTTACCGGTCGTTTTGTTAAGACAATACACATCGCCGAACTGTGTGCCCAGGATGAGCCAGTCGCCCACGATGGCGGGTTTGCTACGTACCTGATTCGCTTCCGGGATGGCAAACGCCCATTTCAGTTTGAGCTTACCGACCGTGGCGGCCGATATACCCGCCTGCTCTGCCGACCGGAAGCCCGTGCCTTCCAGATTGCCACCCCAACCCGAATGATGCACCAGGCCCTTACCCGACGGCAGGCTGAACGGCGTATAGGCTTCCTGGGGCAGCGCCGTTTCGGTTACGACCTTACCCGTCAGGTAGCGCACGATGGCCTTCTTCTGATCGGTGGTCAGGTCTTTGGCCTGCTCCCGCATCTTGCCCGTTTCGAGTGCCGCCAGGATGGCCCGGGGCGGCATTTGAGCCAGAACCAGATAGCCCGGTGCTTTTACACCCGCATCGGCCTTATGGCAGTTGTCGCAGGTCGCCTTGTATAACTCCTGTCCCGACCAGATGGACGCTTGCTGCCCGAAGCTGATGGTCATTGAACCGGCAGCCAGGGAGAGCATCAATGCATACTGGCGAGGCCGGGATGATCGAGCTGAGGGAAGGACCAGTTTTATCATGGAGAAGAAGTTTGGTTAGAGGAACTACGGAGGTGCCAGCGTACGGCTCCGCACGCTATCCATACACGGAATAAAGGTAAGTAGCCCGGCAAGCAAACCCGCTGGTTTTATGACGAATGCCCGATCAGTAGGAGCGAATTACGACTAATGGCCGATAAACGAAGGGTCGAAACGCCTTGAATGCCTAGGCAGGGTAACAGAACACAATCCCCGCCGAGCCGGTGTGAATCGTTCAGGCGGGGATTACTGTTATTGGTTTGACCGTGAATTGTGGCTATTTCCGTAGCGTCAAATGAGCTTTTCTGTCATCCCGATGCCAGGAGGGATGACAGAAACCGGTCCGTACGACTCACTGTTTTTCTATAATTCACGGTAGTTACTACGTTACAGCAGCTTATCAGGCGTTATGGGCAGTTCGCGGACGCGTTTGCCGGTGGCGTTGAAGACGGCGTTGGCGACGGCCGCAGCTACCCCCACAATGCCCACTTCGCCGATGCCCTTCACGCCCATTTTGTTGGAGATAGTGTCGTTTTCCCGAACGAAGATGACCTCCATGTTGCCAATGTCGAGGTTGGCCGGTACGTGATAATCGCCCAGTGAACGCGTCACGAAATTACCCCAGCGCGGGTCCACCACCGACTCTTCCGTCAGGGCCATGCCGATGCCCCACACATTGCCACCGATGATCTGCGACCGGGCCGTTTTTGGGTTCAGAATGTTGCCTGCCCCCGTCACGGCCAGAAAGCGGGACACCCTTACCATCCCCGTCGACGCGTTGACCCGTACCTCGGCAAAATTCGCGTTGAAGCTGTGCGATGAATACTCGTCCGCTCCCTCCGGTGCTTTGGAATCCGCCCGGGCCTGGAACGTATCAATCCGTTCGGCAATCATCACCTGCGACGCGGTCGGCCGGGCGAAATACTGTTTCCCCGATCGCGCAATCAACTCATCCGTGATCTTGATGCAGGCATCATTCACTACGTTGGCGTAACTGATTGCACCGACCGACCCCACCGACCCCGCGGCCGGGGGCAAGGTGGAATCCCCGATCCGGACGGTTACGTTGCCAATGGGAAGATCCAGCGCATCGGCGGCCGTCTGGGCCAGTATCGTGTACGTGCCCGTCCCCAGGTCGGCAGCGGCCAGTTCAATCGTTGCCGTTACGTTGCTGCCTTCCCGCTTCAGCTTCACCAGGGCTGAACTCGGCCGTTGGTGCACCGGATACGTACCGCAGGCTACGCCGTAGCCAATCAGGTAGTCGCCTTCCCGCTGCTGGCGGGGCTCCGGCTTCCGCTTCTCCCAACCAAACGCTTTGGCCCCTTCCCGCAGGCATTGTACCGTTGCCCGCGACGACCAGGGTTTACCGTTCGACGGATCGCGCTCGGGTTCGTTTTTGATCCGAAACTCGATTGGGTCCATCTTCAGTTTGTACGCCAGCTCGTCCATGGCCGATTCGAGCGCAAAGCTGCCGGTTGACTTCCCCGGGCCACGCGTGTAGGTCGGCAGGATCAGGTTCATCGGCACCACCCGGTACGTAATGAGCGAGTTGGGCGTATCGTACATGAGCTTCGAGCAGTCGCCACACGGTTCCACAAACTCGTCTTTGATGGCGCTGTGGGTCGTAATCTCATGCGCCAGGGCGGTCAGTTTGCCGTCTTTGGTAGCCGCCAGACTGACCTTCTGCAAATTCCGCTGCCGCAGCCCGACTGAATTGACCATCTGCTGACGCGTCAGGGCCAGCTTGACCGGGCGGTTCACCATCCTGGCAGCCACGGCGGTCAGCACCAGGTTGGCCCACTGCCCCCCTTTGGAGCCGAAACCGCCCCCGATGTACGGCGAAACGATCCGGACATTTTCCGGTTTGATGTTGAGCGTTGCCGCCGTTGCCTGCTGAGCTCCGTTGACGATCTGGGAACTGTTATACAACGTCAGCTTATCCCCGTTCCATTCGGCAATGGTGGCATGGGGTTCCAGCGGGTGGTGGTGCTCAATCGGCGTAGCGTAGACCTCCTCGATTTTATACTCGGCCGTGCTGAGTGCCGCTTTCGCGTCGCCCCGTTTTTCGTCTTCCTTGTCTTTTGGTCGTACCGCGTCGTTGGCCAGTTTGTCGAAATCGACCTTAGCCGGTGCCTCATCGTACGTTACCTTAATCAGCCGCGACGCATGGCGGGCCTGCTCAAACGACTCGGCGACGATGATACCAATGTGCTGCCCGAAAAAATCAACGGCCGGACTTTGCAGCATCGCTCCTCCGCGAAGACCACCTCTTACGTTCAGCTTCGGCGCGTTCTTGTGGGTGATGACGGCCAGCACACCGGGCGCTTTTTCAGCGTCGGCGGTGTCGATGTCCTTGATCGTTCCGGCGGCAATGGTGCTTTTGAACAGAATGCCGTACGCGACGTTCTTAACCGGATGGTCGGTCGAATAATCTGCTTTGCCCGTCACCTTCAGAATACCGTCGATGCGGCTCACGGGTGTGCCGGTTACCTTGTTGTTATCGTTCATGGGATAGTTAGCTAACGATCAGGCTTTACCACCGTTGAAGGCCATCTGCAACGCCCGGACAATGCTCCGGTTACCCAGTTCAACCTTGAATTTGTTGTGCGCCAGGGGCCGGGCATCGGCCATTTCGGCCTCGGCCGCCTGTCTGAAATTCGCTTCGGTGGCTTCTTTCCCGACAAGCAGTTGCTCGGCTTTCAGCGCCCGCCAGGGTTTGTGGGCCACCCCGCCCATGGCGATCCGGGCCTGAACGATCCGATTCTCCTTCACCTCCAGCGCAGCCGCCACCGACACCAGCGCAAAGGCGTACGATGACCGGTCGCGTACTTTCAGGTAGTAAGAATGGTCGGCGAACCGGTTTTTGGGCAGCTCAATGGCCGTGATCAGTTCGCCGTGGTTCAGGTTGGTGTCTTTCTCGGGTGTATCGCCGGGGAGACGGTGGAAATCAGCAAACGCAATGCTACGTTCCTGCCCATCGGCCTTCCTGACCCTCACGGTAGCCTCGAGGGCAGCCAGGGCTATGGCCATATCGGAGGGATAAACGGCCACGCACTTGTCCGACCAGCCGAAGATCGCGTGCATCCGGTTGATGCCTTCCAGGGCACCACAACCACTACGGGCTGACTGGCCGTCCGGCTCGCGCTTATTGCAGGGCATCGACACCTCGTAAAAATACGGGCAGCGGGTTCGTTGCAGCAGGTTGCCGCCGTTGGTCGCCATGTTGCGAATCTGCCCCGACGCGCCGGCCAGAATCGCCTGCGTCAGCAGCGGGTAGTTCTGCCGGACCAGTGGGTGATTGGCCGCATCGGCGTTCCGGCCCAGACCACCGATCGAAAGGCCGCCCTGGTTGGGGCCGGACGTAATGGCTTTAATCTGGGTAAGCGGTAGCCGGGTGATGTCGATCAGCTCGTCCGGCCGCTCAACATCCTCCTTCATCAGATCGAGCAGGTTGGTTCCCCCGGCCAGAAACCGGGCATTGGGGTTGCTCGTCAGGCCCTGCACGGCCGAGGACGCGTCTTTAGCGTTAGTGAATCGAAAGGGTCTCATGGGTGTTGTGAAGGGTTAGCCGACAAACTGCCAGGTTTGCTCGACGGGTTTGCCGCTGTGGACTTCCTGAATAGCCGCCACAATATTTGGATACGCACCACATCGGCACAGATTCCCCGACATGCGCTCCCGAATCTCCTCGTTCGACAGTTGAACCGGTCCCGCCGTTTGCCGAACGTTCTCGGTAACGTAGCTGGCGTGTCCGTTTCTGGCTTCCTCCAGCAGGGCCACCGCCGAGCAGATTTGCCCCGGTGTGCAGAACCCGCACTGGAAGCCGTCGTGCTTCAGGAAAGCCGCCTGCATGGGGTGCAGCCGCACCGCCGACCCGTTCTGGCTCTGCGCCAGTCCTTCAATCGTCTGTACGCTCCGGCCCTCGCAGGTAGCCGCCAGGGTCAGGCAGGACAGGACCCGTCGCCCGTCGACCAGCACCGTACAGGCCCCGCACTGACCCTGGTCGCAGCCTTTCTTGGAACCGGTCAGTTCAAGTTTTTCGCGGAGGGTGTCCAGCAGCGTCATCCGCGAATCAACCGTCAGTTTTCGGGCCGCGCCGTTGACCTTGAACGATACGTTCACGCCGTTTTCGATGGCCGCCGACGCGGGTTCCGGGGCCGACGGTACGCTGAGCGGTCGGGTGAAGACCTGTTCCGCCACGGCCGAGTGTGCTGCCAGCAGTCCGCCACCGGCCAAAGTCATCAGTTTCAGGAAATGGCGTCTGTTTACCCCCGTATCCAGGATTTCGTCGAGGTCTTCGGGCATCAGGTCCTCAAACAGCTTCTTTTCGTCGTCGGTCAGTTGAGGGGTTTGGTTGTCTTCCATCAGGTACGTGTTGAGAATAAAGTGTATGAAGGTAAAAGACCTAATACTCTTATTTTTACGCGGAAAGGTATACTAACCATAACTTATTACGGGGTTGATTGTTGTGCAGGCGCACGGCCCGAGGGGATGTAGACGATTGTCGGGCAAAAGTAGAAATGGCCCGTACTCAACTTCTATGGCCATGCGTTGCTCTGCTCTCTCCCACTCCTTGCTCCCGGCCCGTAAAGCCGTTACGCTCCTGCTCCTTGTTGGGGCTCTGCTCAGTACGTTGATCACGCCCGGATACGGCCAGAACACACCCGCCCGGACCGGCACCGTCGAACGGATCAAGGTCCACGGCAAAGGGCTGGAAGGCAATCTGGCGGGCGACTCGCCGGATCGGGACGTATCGATCTACCTGCCACCGAGCTACAAGACCGACAAGAAACGGCGCTACCCGGTCATCTACTTCCTGCACGGTTTTACGGACAGCGACGATAAGTGGTACGGCCTGACGAAACACTGGATCAGCCTGCCCGCCGTGGTAGACAAGGCGCTGGCCGAGGGCAAAACGAAGGAGTTTATCATCGTGACGCCCAACGCCTACAACCGCTACTTCGGGAGCATGTACTCCAACTCGGTAACAATCGGCAACTGGGAAGATTACGTAGCGAAGGAACTGGTGGCCTACATCGACAAGAACTACCGCACCATTCCGCAAGCCGCCAGCCGCGGACTGGCCGGGCATTCGATGGGTGGCTACGGCACGATACGTATTGGGCAGAAGCATCCCGAGATTTTTTCCAGTCTGTACCTGCTCAGCCCCTGCTGCCTGATACCGGGCACGAACGGCCCCGGCAGTCCCGAGATGGCGACCAGACTGGAAGGTATCAAGACGCAGGGGGAACTGGAAAAAGCCGATTTCTTCACCAAAGCCATGTTTGCATCGGCGGCATCGTGGTCGCCAAACCCCAGCCAGGCCCCCTTTTATCTGGATTTGCCGGTGAAAGACGGCCAGCCGCAGCCGATGGTTACGGCGAAATGGACCGCCAACGCCCCCCTGGCTACGCTGGACCAGTACGTATCGAACATCCGGCAACTACGGGCGCTGGCCTTCGACGCGGGGTCGAAAGACGTAAGCATAGCGGCCAACATCAAAGTGCTGGACGGCATGCTGACCAACTACCAGATTCCGCACACCTACGAAGAATACGACGGCGACCACATCAACCGCATCGCCGAGCGCATCGAGCAAAAGATGCTGCCGTTTTTTACGGGGAGTTTGGCGGGTGAGGGAGTAAGAATAGGTCGGAAGTAGTACAGCAGACCTCAATACTACATTATACTAATCTAACTTTAGTATTGCAAAGAAAAACGACTGGCTAGTTCGTATTATAAGCTTGTATGCTTATAATTGCCCATTATAAGCTTATAGCCTTATATTGTATGTCAACAGTAGTTAGTAACGCACAATACGCAGTCTTAACGGGCGACATCGTGAACTCGTCTAAACTCAACGTAGCGGAGCGTGAAACTCTGCTAAGGTCTTTAACCAGTCTATTTGACAAAGATCAGGAGGGAAGCGAAAATGACCTCAAGCTGAAGGTAACTTTCGAAATCTACCGGGGCGACAGCTTTCAGAGTTTGCTCGATATACCCCAACAAGCCTTGCGGATTGCCCTGATCATTCGTACCTACTTACAAAGCCAGGTCAGTATTGATGATCGACTCATTGCTTCTGATGCTCGGATTGCCATCGGCATTGGGTCTGTAGACAGCGTCACTGCCACCCTGGCTGAGTCTAATGGCGAAGCATTTCGCTTTTCCGGTCGTTTACTCGACACCCTTAAGAAAGAGCCTAACCAGATCGCTATCAAAAGCCAGCAGCCAACACTCGATGATGAAGTGAATACGGCGTTGGTTCTACTGGAAGGTATTATTGGTAAATGGACCGCCCTGCAAGCGGAAGTCGTTTACTACAAATTGCAGAACCATACTGAGGTTCGTATCGCCGAACTACTTAAGGTGAAGCAGCCGGCCATCAATCAACGGGCCAAAGCAGCTTCCTGGGTAGCCGTTGAACGGCTATTAGCCCGGTACCAGGAATTAGTCACACCGTAACATCACATGACGCAGTTTTTTTCCAACGCGGAGAATGCTATTTTCTTTCGGCTTTTACTATCCCATCTGCTTACCGATTTTGTATTGCAGCCAACCTCTTGGGTTCTTCACAAACAGCAAAAGCTACTGCGATCAAAATACTTGTATTGGCATAGCCTGATCGCAGGTGCTTTGGCATACATACTCGTCGGTGCCTGGCAAAGCGTTTGGATCATTGCGTTTGTCGGAATAACACATGGACTGATTGATTACCTGAAATTGAGATATAGTGGTCCGCAGCCGTTGCGCCCGTTTCTGATTGATCAGGCGGCTCACCTTTCAATACTGCTGCTCACCTGGCTGTGGCTAACGAACAACTGGGATAACATGGGTAGATTAGTTGGCACCAGCCTGACTGAACAGCGTGTTGTGGCGGTTCTGAGTGGCTATTTGATCTGTACAACACCAGTTGGTTTCATCGTGGGTATGGCTACCAGTAAGTGGCAACGTCAACTAATTGATCCGCTTAATCCATCAGCATCCGACACCCTCGATGATGCTGGTAAATGGATTGGCATTGCCGAGCGGGTGCTTATTTTCTCATTTGTCCTGCTAAGCCAGTATGAGGCTATCGGATTTCTGATCGCAGCCAAATCGCTGCTTCGGTTTCGGGAAGGCGAGAAAGCGGCTAAGCAGTCGGAGTACGTACTAGTCGGAACATTACTGAGTTATGGTATGGCTATCCTGATCGGTTTGATGACTAAGCTTTCTATCGAATAATAAGCTCTACAGTAATAGCCATCAGTTAACTCCTGGCCCAAAATGTCCGCTCTTTGGCTCGCAGGGAAGCTGAGCATCGGCTACTTTTACTGCCTGACTCAGCCAAGCTATGTCGCCTACTCAGCAAGTCATCTTTGTTGTACCACCCCATGTACACGTACTGGACCTGACGGGACCGGTTCAGGTGTTTTACGAAGCTGCTGAGTACGGTTCGCCCTATCAGCTACGCTACTGCTCATTTCAGAATCAGGTGGTTAGCTCAGCGGGACTGGCGATGGGGCCGGTGCTGCCGTTTACGGACGTACAACCCCAACCCGGCGATCTGATCTTCGTACCGGGAATGGACATGGCCTACATCCGGTCGGCGGAGTTCAGGGCGGAACACGATTTTCTGGCCTGGCTTCGAGAGCAGCACCGCCAGGGCGTTACGATTTGCTCGGTCTGTACGGGCGCATTTATACTCGCCCAGGCCGGGTTGCTCGATGGCCGGAAATGTACCACCCACTGGAAACGCCTGGATGAACTGCAAACAACGTACCCGCGAATCGTTACCCAGCCCGACCGCCTGTTCGTGAACGATGGCGGCATCTACACCAGCGCGGGTATAACGGCCGGTATCGACCTGGCCCTGGCGATTCTGGAAGAGCAGCAAGGCTCGTTGTTTGCCTCGAAAATAGCCCGCGAACTGGTTGTGTATCTACGGCGCGGTCCCGAGCATTCGCAGAAAAGCGTGTACCTCGATTACCGCAACCACATGAACGTGGCCGTTCACCAGGTGCAGGACTGGCTGATCGCCAACCTGAAAACCAGGGCTACGTTAGACGAACTGGCCGAGGTGGCCGGTATGAGCACCCGCAACCTCACGCGCACCTTTCGCAAAGAAACCGGCATTTCCATTCATACGTATACCACCCTGCTCCGGCTGGAACTGGCCCGAACCCTCCGGCACAATCCCGGCATGACCATGGAAGCCATCGCCGAGAAGTGCGGCTTTCAGGATGCCCGCCAGCTCCGCCGTATCTGGCAGAAAGACGACTCCAAAACACTCTCAACCTCTTTGTTTCAACGTAATGCATAAGCTCATGAACCTGATCCTCCGTTACCGTTTTCTCCTGCTCGTTGCCGGTTGGCTGATCGCTACGTGTAGCCCTCTTCCGGCGCAATCAGTAGTAAAGAAAGACCCTTTGCTGGCGTACTACTGCGAGCCCTGCGGCAGTGCCTGCGATCTGGAACGGCACGACAAGCCCGGTGTTTGTCAGCATTGCGGCATGCCCCTTGTCGAACGTAGCGTTGCCCTGATGGACTCACTGGCGCGTAATCAGCAACAAACCAGGAAGCGGAACGTAGCCATTTTCATTCACGATGGCGTCGAGATTCTGGATTTTGCGGGTCCCAGCGAGGTCTTTGCCGCTACGGAGGGGTTCCAGGTCTATACGGTATCGCTCACCAAAGACCCGATCATCAGCCAGGGATTCGTTAAAATCGTGCCGACGTATGACCTGACCGATTGCCCACAGCCGGACATTGTGGTGCTGCCCGGCGGCAAGACCGGTCCTTTTATCAACAATAAGCCGCTTATTGACTGGATCAAACGCAGCTCCGAACGGGCCGAGGTGATGCTGTCCGTCTGTACGGGAGCCGGACTGCTTGCTAAAGCGGGCCTGCTGGATGGGAAGCAGGCGACTACGTTTCACTCCTACATCGAACCGCTGCAACGGGCAACGCCCAAAGCCCGGATTCTGCGCGATACACGCTTTGTCGATAATGGTCAGGTTATCACCACAGCGGGGGTATCGGCCGGTATTGATGGGGCGCTGCACGTAGTGGCCAAACTGAAAGGGCTGGCCGTTGCCACCCAAACCGCCCGCTACATGGAATATGACAAGTGGAAACCGGACGAAGGTCTGGTCGTGCAGCAAGCGGGCAAGGTGGCGGCCGATACCAAGTAGCCAGCACAAAGGATTGTGAAAACCACCTCAGACAGGTCTTATGGTTCTGCCTGGGGTGGTTTTCACAGTTTAAGCAGGTAACCCGGCGTTAGTTGGGTCAGCAGTTACACGGACAAAGTTACCGCTATTTATTGCGGCAGGAAACTAGAGTGGTTTCTGGCTGCGCTTTTACATTCTGCACGTACTGGTCCATCTCGGCTTTATTACAAAACTCCTTTGTCTGGTGCGACGCCTGCGTGGTGGTATACACGTCGCAAACGTAGCAGGTAGCATTAATCTTATCGGGCTGGCAGGACGATCCGGTGACCAGCATCAGGAACACAAATAAACGTTTCATCGTATTGAGCGTTGTGAGCGGGCGAAATAAGTTGCCCGACGCCCGGTTTACTACCCTACGCTCAATGCACCGGAAAATAGGATGGTCGTATTGCGCAAAAGCCGACCTCAATTGTGCATAGTCGGCGCTTGTTACGTATGCAACGCGTAAGACGAGGGTATGGAGTAAAACAGTCGATAATCGGATTACTACACGGTGCCAGTAAGCCGCTCCTTTTCTCAGACTGGCAGGGTAGCAAGCCACTTTATTCATAAGCCGCTAACTCAAAACTTTCAAGATAGCCTATTGATAGTCAGTAGATTTACCATATAACTACTGACTATCATATATGAAAGGATTTATACCAATACTATCGCTGGTGGGTTTCATTCTGCACCCGCTTTCGCTTTGGGCGCAGATTGGCCCGGCTGAACCAACGTCATTCTATATCGCCCGGGTGAAAGACATTAATCCCGTTTATAGCACGAGTGGCCCCAGTTGGTTGACCGATCTGAACGGCGTTCTTTATTTCACAGCCGAAAACGGGGTAAATGGACGAGAGCTGTGGAAATCTGACGGAACCGAAGCCGGTACAGTGCAGGTTAAAAACATCAATCTAAACGGCAGTTCAAGTCCTCAAAGCCTTATCAATTACTCGGGAACCCTGTTTTTTTCAGCCGATGATGGGAGTGTAGGCCGGGAGTTATGGAAATCCAACGGCACAGCCGCCGGCACGGAACTCGTTAAGGACATAAACCCGTCAGGCAGTTCCGATCTCAGTATCCCTGTACTAATGAACAACGTCCTTTACTTCTTTGCCGATAATGGAACCAATGGCCGCGAACTGTGGCGGTCCAATGGTACGTCGGCGGGTACGTACCTCGTGAAAGACATCAACCCAGCCGGCGATTGTGTCAGTTCCCCGTTGGTTAGCCCAACGATCATGAACGGTGTGCTCTATTTCGCGGCTCAGGATGCAAGTGGTCCAGGGGTTTGGCGGTCCGACGGAACAGCGGCCGGTACCTACCAGATTCACTCGCTTTCTGCCTTGACGATTGCTGGCGTTATTCAGGCAGTGCCCCCACAGCATTTGACGGTGGTTGGTGGACTGCTTTACTTTTTCTACCAGTACATCGACTCAGCCGATAAATTTAGGAACCGGCTCTATAAAACAAACGGCAGCCCTGGTTCAGCAACCCACGTGCAGACGCTTCCCGGAGGAGTGCACGAAACCATACCCTTTATGAATAAACTCTTTTTTGTGATGGAGAGCGGAAACAGCGACGAGCTTTGGTTTTCTGATGGTACGTCACTCGGTACCCAGCGCTTAAAAAACACGAATCCGTTTGGCGACGATCGGGTTTTCCAACTTACAACAGTGGGCAATACCCTTTTTTTTAGCGGCCAGAACGCACCTAATACGTTTTGCCTGTGGAAAACCGACGGAACAACGGCCAATACGGTTGTTGTGAAGGAAATATACGCATCTGGCCTGGATGCCGTCAATGGAAAACTGTTCTTCAAAGGTCCGGGCAGTCCCGGTATGGGCGGACCGGAACCCTGGATTTCAGACGGTACCACCCAGGGCACCCACCTGTTGAAAGATCTGAATCCCTACGGGCCGTCGGTGGGCACCACGCCTTTTGTGGCATCAGGCAACCGAGTATTTTTCGCGGCTCTTGAAAGCGACCACGGGGTTGAACTTTACAAGTACGTCCCTTGTACCTACTGTCCGGTGGGAAGCCGGGAGGCTGCCGATTTAGCGTTGGAAGTGTCCGACGACTTGCAGCTTCAGGTACAGCAGAATCCGATCATCGGGAAGACGCTGACGGTAGATATCAGCGGGGGAAATGGACAACCGTTGCAACTAAGTCTGGTTACTATACAGGGTCGTGTTCTGGAAACACGAAGCTTGTCGGGTCAGCCAGGCAAGCAGCGACAAGTTATGGAGGTAGGTCACCTGCCGGCCGGTTTACTGTTACTGCGAGCCAGTACTACCGATCAGCAAAAAGTTATTCGTCTCTGGAAACCCTGAACCAGCCTCATGCCCGTTAGTTTCATTGACAGGAGGAAGATACTGCATCTCGAATTGATTTACGGTGTCTTCCTCTGCTTCAATAACGCCCGGATCTGCCCTTCAATCTCATCGTACGTCTGCCGGGCTTCGGCCATCGGCACGCCGGGTGCCATCTCGGGGCGCTTGTGGCCCGTAGCCCTGAGCCAGGCGTTTTTCATGACGTTCTGGCGCCGGGCCACTAACGTAAAAATGGCTTCGCCTTGTGGCCGATCTGCCAGCGCTTCTGCTACCGACTGGGCCGACTCGACGTTCTCACCCAGGTACAACAGGACCGGTTTGGCCATCAGCCAGTGGCCCAGCTCGCCGGGATGTACACCGTCGCGGGCCAGCTTAAACGTCGAGTCGGTCTGCCGCTTTTCTTCCAGGTAGCGGGTCATCGGGAAATGAATATCGGCCACCTCCCACCGGAGCGAATCGCGCTGCGCCAGCAACCAGGTCGAATAGGCATCCAGCGTCCGGTTGTACCCCTGTGTTCCCAGCTTCGGATGGTCGTGAACCGGGGGCGTCAGGAAAATGATTCGTTTGGCACCCGCTTTCTCCAGTTCGGTGTGCAGCCACTTCATCCCTTCCCGGTAGGGCCTGAATCGTTCTTCGGCCAGGGGCATACTGATGCCGTCGTTCATGCCGTAGCAGGCAAACACGACGTCGGGCTTCGTCTGGGCCAGCACCCGGCTGAGCCGTTCGTGCAGATCGGGCCGGGGAAAGCGCCCGTCGGCATGGTTGGGCTCACTCAGCCCCGATACGGTTTCGCTGGGCAGTCCGACGTTGATAAATTCGTAGTGCTGTTTCGGGTAGTGGGTCAACAGATAGGCTTCGACAACGGCCACGTACGTACCGGCATACGTAATGCTGTTGCCCAGAAACAACACCCGCTTCGTACCTTTCGGAAACGGTTTGGCCTGCCCCCGCGTCAGGGCACAAAGGAGAACCAGCACCAGTAAGAGTATCTTTTTCATCAGGAATGGTAGCCGCCGACTCAGTTACAACGTAGAGGGCTTCGTGCTTTACAGCCCACTGGGTCAGGTCTACGGGAAAAGCATCGTCGGCCGCCAATCTAACCGCAACCCAGGAAACGCAACGGCTCCGGGAAGAGCTACTTCGTCTTCTGCACGACGATTCCTCCGTCGAAAATCTGCTGCCATTGCCAGGTCACCCGGCTATTGCTGCGTTTCAGTACGAACAGGGGTTCGTTGATCTTAACCCGGTCTTTGGCGTAGAAGGCCCCATCCGTAACCGAGCGAAAGTATACCTTCAGCGTCGACGGATCGCCGGTTGCGACGCACTCCAGCGTGTAATGCGTCTGAATCCCCTCCGCGTGAACCTCGCATACATTCAGGCCTCTGTACTTGTCCCGGACGCTGATGGTGTACGTCACGCCCTCCCGGTGCTCCCCCGACCATTTCCCCATCCATCCATCGGTCTGCTGACCGCCGAACAGTCCTGCTGCCATCAGTAGCCAACGAGTGATCAATACGACGTTAACCATAGTAATAAGCGTTTTGATGAAGGTGCCTGCGTTTCGTTGTCAGGATCGCAAAAAGACATAGATGCCCCACCCAACCAGCACGGACTCAATGATCCAGATCGACAACGGATTGCGGTGGGTGGCCCGCCGAATCACGTAATGCACGCCCAGCGCCCCGGCCGCAATGGGAATACCGAACATGAACTGAAGGACGTTGTTCTGGCGGTCCATATCGACAAATCCGTACAGGATCATGATCACGCCCATCAGCGCGACAATCCGAAGCGGGGTGACTATATCAAATACCCTCAATAGATTCATACGTTATACAACGTACTTCACCCCGGTTTTTGTTTGTCAAAAAACTGCCGCATGAACAGCAACTGGTACGTAACGGCGTTATTCCAGTAGGCCCAGTTATGGGCACCGGGCCGGGCAATGTAGTCGTGGGCAATGTTCCGTTCCAGCATTTTCTCGTGCAGGTTGTTGTTGACCCGGAAGAAGAAATCGTCGGTGCCGCAGTCGATTAGCAGGGTCAGTGATCCGGGTGTCAGCAGGTGCAGCAGGTTAATGACCGTGTTCTGCTCCCAGCGTTCGGGCTGCTGGGCGTAGGTACCCAGGCGTTTGGCGATGTCCCAGTTGTTGGGAAACGGCCGGATGTCGACTCCGCCACTCATGCTGCCCGCGGCTCCAAACACGTCCTGATGGCGGAATGCCAGGTACAAAGCCCCGTGACCGCCCATGCTCAGGCCCGTAATGGCGCGTCCCTGCCGACTTTTGATTGTCCGATAATGGCTATCCACCCAGGCCACCAACTCGCTGGCTACGTAGGTTTCGTAGCGGAACGACGGATCGACAGGGCTATCAAAGTACCAGCTTCCAAAGTTGCCGTCCGGACAGACGACAATGACATTGTTCGCATCGACGGTCTTGCCCAGCGCGGGGGCTTTCTTTACCCAGTCAGCGTAGTTGCCGCTGTAACCGTGCAGCAGGTACACGACCGGAAACTCGCGGTCGCCGGTGTACGAATCGGGCGTAACCACCACCGCCTTAATGGTTTTCTTCATCGACGCGCTGTACGTATCGACAGTATCTACTTTGGCCGCCTGAACCCGGCCGATCATCAAACAAAACGAAAGCAGGAAGAAGGTACGTAGGGTAATCATTCAATGGGTTGCTTAGGGACGGTAAAGTAAACGGATGAAGTAATGTTTTTAAAAGAATCTCCGTCCAAAACCTACCCATAACCTTTATTCAGGCTGAAAGCTGCGGCAAGCCAGCCTGTCGCAATCGCCCCGTAGAATGACGGATTTACACCCCTCCTGTCGGTGCTACGTACGGTACCTTTGTTTCGGAACCAAACCAGTAAACAACATGCAGACGATCACCACATTCCTGACGTTTAACGACCAGGCCGAAGAAGCAGCGAAGCTGTACACGTCCATCTTTCCGAACTCAACCATTACCAAAATCACTCGTAATGGCGAAGGTGGCCCCGGTCCAGCCGACCGCATACTATCCGTTGTCTTTCAGTTGAATGGTCAGGAATTCATTGCTCTGAATGGTGGTACACACTTCAAATTTTCTGATGGAATTTCCTTATTCATCAATTGCGAAACGCAGGCCGAGGTCGATCACTATTGGGAGAAGTTGTCGGAAGGCGGTAAAGAAGGTCCCTGCGGCTGGCTCAACGACAAATTTGGCGTATCCTGGCAGGTAGTTCCGTCGAAGCTCGGGCAGTTCCTGCAGGACGAAGACCCGGAGAAAGCCAAACGGGCCATGGCCGCCATGATGACCATGAAAAAGATCGACATCCAGGCCCTGGAGGAAGCCGTTGCCGAACCGGTGTGAGGTAGTCAGGCGTTCGCGGGGTAATTGGTACCCGCCCGTGCGGTGAGGTTCCAAACCTGACCAGCGAGGTTTCTCAAAACCTCCTGTACATATGCTTAACGAGTTTTTGAGAAACCTCTTTTGTCATCCCGACGTCAGGAGGGATCTTCGGTGGCTGGAGAAATGTTAGTCTCACCCGAAGATCCCTCCTGACGTCGGGATGACAAAAAAGCTACTATGCTAGACTGGTAAACAATGGATGGCAGCCATCCATTACTCACGTTTTATTACTCCTCAATCCTTACAGCCCCTGGCCGCCCGATACTTCGATGCGCTGGGCGTTGATCCAGCGGGCTTCGTCGGTGCAGAGGAACGCGACTACTCCGCCGATGTCGTCGGGCAGCCCCACGCGACCCAGCGCCGTAATACTGGCAATCTGCTTGTTCACCTCCGGATTGTCCCGCACAACACCCCCACCAAAATCAGTAGCGATAGCGCCGGGCGCCACTACGTTGACGGCGATACCGCGCGGCCCGAGTTCCTGCGCCATGTAGCGTGTCAGGGTTTCGACAGCCGCTTTCATGGCCCCGTATACCGCCCGCCCAGGGTACGTCAAACGCGCCAGGCCCGACGATAGGTTGATGATTCGCCCGCCGTCGTTCAGGATGGGCAACAGGTGCTGCGTCAGCAACAGAACGCCTTTAAAATGAATGTTGAACATCTCGTCAACAACTTCCTCGCTGACGTCGCTGACGGATGCGTTCGATGCGGTTCCGGCGTTGTTGATCAGGAAGTCAAAACGGTCCGTGCCGAATGTATTGGTGAGCACACTGGTCAGTTGCTCCACGAAGACTGAGAACCCCGATACGTCGCTGGTGTTGAGTTGTAGCGTAGCGGCTTTCTGCCCCAATTGTTCAATTTCGGCTACGACAGCCTCTGCTTCGGCTTGTTTGCTGTTGTAGGTTAAAATAACGTTGATGCCTTTTTGAGCCAGGCTCAAGGCCATGTTCTTGCCCAGACCACGGCTACCGCCGGTCACCAGGGCGATTTTTGCGTTTGCAGACATTGGATGGATTGGTTTATACAGCCCGGCGACAGGTGCTTACTGCCTCCCGGCGTTTACTAAACTATTGACTGTACAAAGGTGCAGTCAAAACCGATCCTTCTGTTTGCGCGCATCAATCCGTTGTTTGCAAAAATCAAACCATCGACCTTAAACCCGATACGCAACGGGCGACAGGGTCGTCTGCTTCCGAAAAAAATTGGAGAAGTGGGCTACCTCTTCGAAACCCAGGCTATTGCTGATTTCGGATACGCTCCAGTCGGTCTGCTTCAGCAGAATTTTGGCCTCCTGCGCAATTCGATTGCTGATGATCTCGGTGGTGGTTTTACCCGTCTGCGCTTTCAGCACCTTGTTGAGATGATTGACGTGTACGGCCAGTTGCCCGGCGTATTCTTTGGCTGTACGCAGGCGCAGTTGCTGCCGTGGCGATTCAATCGGAAACTGCCGTTCGAGCAGTTCGATAAACAGCGAGGAAATGCGGGACGAGGCCGTGTGCGTCGGATAAAGCGACGTTGCCGGCTGCAACTTCTGGCCGAAGTGAATCAGTTCGAGAACGTAGGTTCGCAGCAGGTCATACTTGTAGGCATAATCGGAAGCCAGTTCTTTCTGCATCTTCCTGAAAATATACCGGATTTCGTCCGTTGCCTCGTCAGACACCTGAAAAACAGGCACCGAACCAGGCTGGTAGATGGGCAGATCGTCGAGTACAACCCCGCTTTTGCTGGGCAGCATAAACGCATCCGTAAACACGCAGAACGAGCCGGACTGCTGGTCGTCGAGGGGGTAGTAATGGTAGGGGATTTTAGGCGTAGCAAACAGCAGGGCGTTCGTTTCGATCTCGATAACCTTATCGGCGTATTCGGCCCGGTTGCGTCCACAGATCAGGCTGATTTTGTAATAGGCGCGCCGGTTGTACGGCATTTCGCCCCCGCCTTTGCGGGCTCTGATCGCGATCATATCAGCAATCTGAAACACGTTGAAGTGCCCGACCTCCTTATTGATCTCCGCCGGAACGAGCAACGATGTTTCCTTATAAAAATCGTCGATGGTTCTAACCTCCATAGCTACCTTTGTTTGTAAAATTCAAATATAGACAAAGGGTTCGAATTTATCATACTGTCGATCAGTCCCCCCGAAACTGCCGGTTGATCTCGCTCAGCAGGTACGCGTTCGGATCGCTGAAATACTCCCAGAACATCACCCCGGCCAGACCGTTCTCTTTTACGTACCGGCACTTTTCCCGTACCGACTCTTCGTCGTCGTACGATACAAACCGCTTCAGGTCCTTATTGTACAGGTAGGGCGCTTTGGCTTTACGGTCCCAGTAGCGTTTGTAAGCCGGATTAGTGAGAAGGCTGTCTTTAATGAAGGTATAGCCCCCACCCCGTTCCACCTTTGTGATGGTCCGCGGATGTTTGCGGGGGTTGTCGTGCTGCAACTGCCACGCCCGGCCGTAGAAGGCCACCCCCAGCACGAGCTTTTCGGCGGGGACCCCGGCTTGTTTATACAACGCCACGGCCCGGTCACCCGACTGTTCATTGTCTACCTTACCCGATGCGTAGAGGTTCGTGTGGTGCCCGGCCAACGGCCCGCCGGTGAAGTGGTCGTACGACATCACGTTGATGTAGTCCAGGTACTGCTGCGCCTGAGCCATGTCGGTATGCGTAAAAATGGCAGGAAAGCCGGGCAGCGCCGTCGTGACGAAGTACTCCTTACCGGTCTGCTGCTTCAGGCCATCGAGCTGCTGCCGGAGGGCTTTCAGCAGCAGGGTGAAATTCTCGCGGTCCTCGGGCCGGAATACATTGTCTTCGCCTTTCATGCCGGGATACTCCCAGTCGATATCGATGCCGTCCAGCCGATGCTGCCGGACAATGTCCACCGCCGAAGCCGCGAAGGCTGTGCGGGCCGTATCGCTCAGCACGGCATCGGAAAAGTTTTCGCTCCAGGCCCAGCCGCCAATGGAGATCAGCACTTTCAGTTCCGGATTACGCCATTTCAACTCGTTCAGCTTCCGGAAATTCGTCGTATCGGTTTTGAGGTTGTGCAGCCACGCCCGGTTGTTTTTAATATCGACGAAGGCGTAGTTGATATGCGTGAGCTTTTCGGCCGCAATCTTCTCGGCATCCACCAGCCCCCGGAAGCCACCGACGTAAGCCAGCACTATGGGTTTTGGGGGTGGAGCCGGGGTAAAACTGAACACGAGCAACGCCGTCAGGATTAGTAGGAAACTGAATAGAAAAAGTCGAGTCATGGTAAGGTGTTATGCATAGATTGATGTTGTTCCGTAACCGGCCAAGCCGTTATACATCGGCCGTTGCTACGTCCCTGCTGACCAGCATCCGCCGGAGTGTCACGAGCGCAATACCCGTTGCCGCCAGCATCAGCAGCCCGCAAAATACGCCAATGGCCGGAGCCGACCAAAACGCCAGCAACTGCCCGGCTCCGTAAATACCCAGTATGTCGGCCTGATTGCTCAGCGCCATGTAAACGGCAAACTGCGCCCCTTCAATACCGCGTCGGCACAGGCCCATCAATACTGGTAAGGCGGCTATGCTGAAAATGGGTTCAAGTGTTTGTCGCACCACCAACGCGGTCGTTGCCACGGTTGGGTTACTCCAGGTCGAAGCGGCCAGCGAAAAGCCGATGTGCAGTAGTCCCATCCCCAGCGCGACCCCAATCAGCATACGTTGCGCACCGAAGCGGTCCGACAGCCAGCCGCCTACCAGCGCCAGACCCACCGCTACCAACGTACCGTAAGTGCCACTGAGCACCGACACCGACGTATCGCTCCAGCCCTGATTTCGGATGAGGTCAAAGAAGAAGACGCGTTGAAACAACCGTTCGCTGATGAACACCATCGCTACGGCCGCGAACAACGCTAAACTGTGCGGAGCAATAAGCGCCCTGCCTAATTTCCGAAGTAGCTGGACGAACGAATGCGGAATCGCCTGCGTAAGCGCCCGATCATCCCGCCGACGTACCGACAACAGCGCATCATCCGGCCGTTCGCGAATCAGGAACGTAACGGCGGTGAGCGTCAGCAGCACCGCCGACTGCATCATCGCGGCCGTATGAAACCCGGCATCCCGGATCAGGTACGCCAGTCCCGCGGCTCCAATGGCCTGTCCGGTCGCCATGCCGCCCTTCATAAACGCATTCACCCGTCCCCGCTCGGCGGTGGGTACAATCGTTATGGCCATCGCGTCGACGCTGACGTCCTGCAAGGAGGCAAAAACGCCATGTAGTACAAACGCCCAGCCTAACAGGTTCAGGTTAGCCACCGGATCAGCGATGAACAAGATTCCCAGCGAAGCCAGAAACGCCAACACCTGAGCCGCCAGCACCCAGGGCCGCCGTTGGCCCATGACCGAATCCTGGTAGCGATCGACGAGCGGCCCCCAGATGAACTTGAAGCCCCAGGGCAACCCAATCACTGCCCCAAAAACGCCAATCGCCCGGGCGTCGAGGCCTTCGGCGGTCAGGTAGTTGGTCACGGCCGTTAGGGCAAAACCGGACGGTATACCCTGCATGACGTACAGGTAAAAAAATGTGGCGTACCGTAGCGACCGGCCTTCGCTAAGAACGAGCATAGGGTGACGTGGCGAATGGTAAGGAGTGAATCAAGGGTTGTTCAGTGCCTTCGGTACGACTTCAGATTAGATTTATCTTTTCAGAACCGGCTGTTCATCTGCCTGAAAATAGTATCGATCTGCTCGCGCGAGGCTTTCCGGTTGGTTTCCGACGTACCGTAGCCAATTTCCTGTTCGCCCGCTTGCAGACCTTGCATCATCGCATCGGCAAAATCGCCCACCGGTGCCCCAAAGGTATGCAATCCTGCTCCGCCCAGGTCCGTATTGACGGCAGGCGGCACCAGTTCAATGACCTCGATTGAGGTATTGGCCAGTTGATGCCGCAGCGACATCGTGAATGAATGCAAAGCCGCTTTGGTGGCGCTGTACACCGGTGCAAACGCCCCCGGCACATACGCCAGCCCCGACGTCACGTTGACAATCGCGGCTGTCGGTTTTCCCATCAGGTGCGGAATGAACAAGGTCGAGAGGTGGATCGGCGCTTCCAGATTGATCGCAATTTCAGCCTGGCTTTCGTTCCAGTCGTCCTGGGCGTTAACCAACCGCACCCGGCGCTGAATGCCCGCGTTATTGATCAATACGTTGATGTCCGGGGCTTCGCTGCGTACCCAGTCGAACAGGGCCACGCGCTCGGATGCCTGCCCGACATCACACTGATATATTTTTAGCTGAGGATACTGTTGCTGAACCGCCTGCAATCTGTCGAGCCGCCGACCGCAGATTACTACCTGACTGCCCACGTTCAAAAACCGTTCGGCCAGCGCCCAGCCGATGCCCGAGGCCCCGCCCGTAATCAGGACGTTACTTGCTGTTATGTCCATAAAATGTTCTTTCAATGATGACCACCGGACGGCCTGCTTTGTTCGGCAAAATGCGCGTTTGGAGCCAATGTTTTTTCCTGTCGCAATCCACCCGTTTATTGTCGGAAACGCCCACTATGCGTCAATTGAGGGGGTTGTACCTTTGCTATGTAAACCTCAAACAACAATACGACATGGCAACGATGATCTTTGTTAACCTGCCCGTTAAAGACCTGAACCGCTCGGTGGAGTTCTTCACCAAACTGGGCTACACCTTTAACCCCCAATTCACCGACGAGAACGCCACCTGCATGATCATCAGCGAAACAATCTACGTCATGCTGCTGGTGGAGCCGTTCTTTAAAACCTTTACCGACAAAGAGATCGCGGATACGTCGAAAACTGTAGAAGTGTCGATCTGTCTCTCAGCCACCAGCCGGGAAAACGTCAACGAAATAGTGAACAAGGCACTGGCGGCTGGTGCCATTGAGCCGAAAGGGCCACAGGACATGGGTTTTATGTACAGCCGTGATTTTGAGGATCTGGATGGCCACGCCTGGAGTTACATGTTCATGGAGCCGTCCGCCGTTGAGCAACAACAACCCGTAGCGGACAGTACGGCCGCGTAAGGCTCCGCTTTCTACCACCCTTGTTCAGTCAACAGCCGTAGTGATCCTTTCACTACGGCTGTTGAGTTTTACAGCGGCCACCGCAGCCCAGCCGTTCGGAATTCGAGCTGGCGGACGGGCTGTCCGTAGAAATTGATGGCGACGGTCATAGTCCGGGCGGCTTTGATCTGATTGATCAGCTTCTGGTCGGCGTCGAAGAAAACGATGTTGGCCCGACCGTTGGCAGCGGCCGTCAGCGGATACGTAACGGGGGCTTTCCCGTCGAACCGAACCTTAGCGCTTCCGTTCTGGAAACTCCGGTTGAACTGGCCTTTATCCACTTCAATGTACACGGTCGTGCTGCCGTCACGCTCCCGAATGGTCAGGGTTGCCGGGGTTTTGCCGGTATATGGGTAGTCAAACTGAATCGTGTTGGCCGACACCAGTGAGGCCCTCTGCACCCGCCCCTTGAACTTGTCGGCCGTTTTTTCGTACGCCCATCCTTTGGTAGCCGCAGCCGGGGTCTGGGTCAGCAACGGCCCCGGTCGTTCAATCACATAGGTAACCGAAACAGGATCAGGAAGCACAGGTCGCAGCCCCGAATCGACTATCAGGAACGACACAAACCACATCAGACTACCGGTGAATGCATTAACAGCCATACGAGAGATCGGGTAAACACCTAACGAAAACAAAGCGGCCCGTCGTTTGCCGAAGGGCATTCTACGGGCCGCTGCATAGTATGAAATTTTGGTGTCGCTACCAAGTTGCGCCTGCTTTCTTTTACTGATTGCCGGATTTGCTGCCGCTGCTCTTGCTTCGGCTGCTGTTGGCACTGGTTGAGGACCCACTCGTGGTGCTGCCCCGCTGGCTGCCGATGTTGCCGGCTCCCTGCGACGGACCGCCCGATGTAGCCCCGCCTTTGTTGGACTGTTGCAGCCCGCTGCTCGATCCCGTTTTCGACTGACTGTTTTTTGAATTAGCGGTTTTCGAGGAACCGCCCGATTGCGCCAGCGCGCTGGTTGATGCTACGGCCATTGCCAGAGCTATGGCCATTACTACGTTTTTCATAATTGAGTCTATAGAGTAAATAATAGATTAATAACTAGTCGACAAAAGGTATGTTTTGGATTTCTTCCTGAAAAATACCTCGAGGTGTTTCCCGTAAACATTGCAAAGGCCCTCTCCCTCAGTTCGCTCCGGTAAGTCGCCAGTCTATGACACTATTCCGCTGATTAGCGCGGATACGCATTGAATCTATTGCCCTGACCAGATCAACTTTGTCTCATTCATTGATATTCTCAGCCATCCCTCAGTAAACAACACCATGACTATTGAACAATCTATCCGCACCCTGGCCAGCGCACTGATGCTGACCGGCAGCCTTTGGGCCATAAGCGCCTGCGAAACGAAACCCGTTAATCCAGAGCCAACTACGCCCGATACCGTTCAACCGGCAACCGGCGAACCCACCGAGGCTGGACAGCCGGCTGGTATGCCCGTAACAAAAACCATCGGTCCGGCGGGCGGGGTTATTATGCTCCCCGATAATCACCTGACACTGACTATTCCGGCCGGCGCCGTAACCAAAGAAACGACGATCACGGTACAGCCCATTGAGAACAAAGCCTTCGGTGGAGCCGGTCAGGCGTACCAGATCACGCCCAACGAACTCCCGCTCCAGAAAGCCGCTACTCTCTCTTGGCAATATACCCCCGAAGACCTGGACGGCTCGGCTCCCGAAGCCCTTGGTCTTGCCTATCAGGACAAAAACGGGGTCTGGCAGGGTCGTACAGACGTAAAACTGGACAAAGCACAGCAGACCGCTAGCGCGTCCGTCAGCCATTTGGCGCACTGGTCTTTTTACGAACAGTTTCAAATAAAAGTCGACCGGAAGGTAATCGCCCCTACCGAGCAGGCGAATCTGGTGGTGTATTATCAGCTAGGGGCCAGCGATCCCAAAGGTCCCAATGACCTGGAAAGTTTACTAGCGCCCCTAACCCCTCTGAAGACCCTGTCGGCCAGCCGGGTTGTTCGCTGGACGATCAACGGTGTAACGGCGGGCGTCGGCCATAGCGATAACTACGCCAATGCAGGCCAACTTACGGAGGATCGTTCACTGGCTAAGGCTGCCTATGATGCCCCAACGCGTGAGCCGGAAACCAACCCAGTGGCCATAGCAGCGGAAGTTGATCTGAAACAGTTTGGCCGTATTATCCTGGTTCAATCGATACAGGTAGAATCGAATTCGCTGTTACAGGTAGGTGGGCAGACGGATTCGAACCCTAACATATCCCTAACCGTAACCGGGAAAGAGCTGCGGGCCGTGATTATGTCCGGCATGGGCGTACCGATGGTCAGCTTCGTGATTCCGAATTATACCGGTAAAGGCACGTACAGCTTCCCCGAACCCAAGGGTATAGTGAACCAGGCAACGGCCGTCGTCGATTACGGCAATGGCTACACGCAGGGGTATTACCATCCTGTCACCACTGAATGGATTTCCGGCAACGTAACGCTGACAATCAGTGAGCATGGAGGTAGTGGCAAACCAACCCGGGGAACGATTGGGGGTACGTTTTTCAAAGGGACATCCGGCATAGGGGTACGGGTTAAGTTCAAAGCCGTGCCGGTCTATATTCCTTAAGTTATTCCCCAGACCGCCCTGGGTTTTCTGACGAACTGGCTTCGAGGCAGAAAACCCAGGGCGGTCTGCAATTCTGCCTCACAGGGCCGTCGGTACGTATTCCTTACCGGGCTGGGGCGCTAGTTCATACACCACCGCGCCATTGCCGGGCGTTTCGGGGGTTACGGTCCGGTACTGATGGCCGGCAACAGGCAGAATGGGGTGAGATTAGCCCCCTTATCTGCAGTTAGTTTAGCCGCAAAACGGTAGCCTGCTTAGTTTTCACTCCCTAACGGACCTTCGCCAGCTGCGTGTTGCTCACGCGTCAAACCTTTCACGAACTAAACGTACGACCGTACGTATCCGCCCCCTATCTTTCACCACCAATAGTTAGCAACTAAGCTCTTATTTACCAGCACACTACGTAGCACACACCCAGCCCCGCCTATTCCATCATGAAGCAGAACATCGGCCTCGCCTTCTTCGGGCTGTTTGCCCTGGTCGGCACCATTTTTCTCATCGTCGCGTACGTAAACTGGCAATCAACCCAGCGAATTATCAAAACCGGCATCGAAACCAAAGGGGTCGTAATCGACAACCGCTACAACATTGACCGACAAGGTCGGACAACCTCGTCGATGGCCCCGGTCGTGCAGTTCCGAACAACCGATGGTACGCCAGTCACCTATTACAGCCAGACTTATACATCGCCCCCGAGTTTTGAGGTTGGTCAGGCCGTTACGTTATGGTACCAGCCCGACAACCCGCAGGAGCCTATTCTCGAAGGAATTGACGGGTGGCTCTTACCGCTGATCTTTGGCATTTTGGGGACCATTTTTGCCCTGATCGGTTATTCGGGCATCATCAGCACATTGATAAAACGTCGATTACGCGTCAGTTAACCCGACTCACAGGGCCGTCAGTACGTATTCCTTACCGGGCTGGGTCGCCAGATCGTACACCACCGCGCCATTGCCGGGCGTTTCGGGGGTTACGGTCCGGTACTGATTGGCCGGTAATTGATAAAACGGGTTGGGATTAGCGCCCTTCGCAGCAGTTAGCTTAGCAGCCCCAGTGGGTTTGAGCGGGGTATAGACCCGCAACCGGCAGTTGCCGCCCTGCTGCGAGCGTACCGTTAGCCTGGTCAGCTTGCCGTCTTTCCAGGTGTAGTCCAGTTCAAAACCACCGCGTGCTTTAAGGCCTTTCACGGAACCGTCTTTCCACTGGTCCGGCCGGGCGGGTAGTAAGTGTACCACACCGTCGTGGCTTTGCAGCAGCATCTCGCCGATGCCCGACGTACCGCCGAAGTTCCCGTCGATCTGAAACGGCGGATGGGCGCAGAACAGGTTGGGATACGTCCCGCCCCCGTTGGCGTAGTTTGTCCCTTCTACCCCGGTCAGTTTCAGCAATTCGCGCAGGAGTTTGTAGGCATGGTTGCCGTCGTGCAGCCGCGCCCAGAAATTGATCTTCCAGGATTTACTCCAGCCGGTGCCGCCGTCGCCCCGAATCTCAAGCGTCTTGCGGGCGGCTTCGACGTATTTGGGGGTGGTCAGGGGTGAAATCTCCCGGCCCGGATGCAGCACGAACAGGTGCGATACGTGGCGGTGCTGCGGGTCTTCATCCTCCCAATCCTTGTACCACTCCTGGAGGTTGCCTTTCCGACCAATCTGCAACGGAAACAGCTTGCTTTTCTTTTCGGTCAGCATCTTCCGGAAGTCAACGTCGATGCCCAGGTGTTCGGAGGCTTCGATGACGTTGGAAAACAAATCCCAGATCAGCCCCATGTCCATCGTAGTTGCAACCGAAACTGACTCCTTATCGCCTTTTTCCGTCACGAATACGTTCTCGGGTGAGGTGGCCGGGGCCGTCACCAGGTGTCCCTGTTTGTCTTCCACCAGCCAGTCGACGCAGAACTGGGCTGCGTCTTTCATGAGCGGATAGGCTGTTTGTTTCAGGTACGTCCGGTCGCCGGTGAAGGCGTAATGTTCCCACAGGTGCTGCGCCAGCCAGGCTCCCCCCATCGACCAGTTGGCCCACATGGGCCCACCCTTACCGAGATCGCCCACGGGATTCGACGCGGCCCAGATGTCGGAATTGTGATGTACCGTCCAGCCGCCCGCGCCGTAGAAGTTTTTAGCCGTCGCCTTACCCGTTACGGCCGCGTGCTTGATCTGGTCGATCAGCGGCCGGTGAAACTCCGACAGGTTCGTCATCTCGGCGGGCCAGTAATTCATCTGGGCATTGATGTTGGTCGTGTAGTTACTGCTCCAGGGTGGCCGGACCATTGGATTCCAGATGCCCTGCAGATTCGCGGCAATGCCTGTTCCGGGCCGCGAACTGGAAATCAGCAAATAACGCCCGAACTGAAAATACAGCGTTTCGAGCGCTGGGTCCGGCTCCCCACCCGCGTAGCGCATCAGTCGCTCGTCCATCGGCAACGACGCCGGATTGCCGGGCGTCTGGGCGTCATTCAGCGTAAACGATACCCGGTTGAGATACCGCTGGTAGTCGGCTACGTGGGCTTTCCGAATGGCATCCGGGCTTTTCGCCAGCGCTTTGTTCAGATACGACTGCGCCAGTTGAATCTCGTTCTTCCCGTCTTTATCGGGGCACTTGTCGAAGCCGTTGAAGCTCGTAGCCGCCGAAAGATACACGACCGCTTCGGTAGCATTCGTGATGCGGATGCCTGCCGTGTCAGTCGCCACCTGCCCATCGGTGGACTTCACCTTCAGCCGCAGGTCAAAGCGCGTGCCCCGGCAGCCGGACGAGTCGGTATAGCGCACCGGCACCTTGTTGTAGTTGACATAGTTCGGGTCGGCATGAGCCGGTGATTTGCCGCGCATAGCCAATTCGTCGCGGCTGACCACAACTTTGCTGATGGGATGCGGACTGCGGGTACCCAGCGTTACGTTCAGTTTCCCTTTCTGATCGGCCCGGAGCCGTATCACAATCACCTGATCCGGTGCCGATACGAAGATTTCGCGGGTATAACCGACGCCACCAGATTTAAAGCGAGTGGTGGCACTGGCTTCGGTGATGTTCAGATTGCGGTAGTAATCGGCAGGTTCGCCGGTCAGGATTTGCCGAATGGTCAGGTCACCCAGCGGCTGATACGCTTCCGTATAAAGCCCCTGCATATTCCTGACCAGTTTGTCGGCCTCTTTGTAATCCTCCCGAAACAAGGCCTCGCGAACCTGTGGCAGATACGTTGCAGCGCCGGGGTTGGGATTTAGGTTCACGGGGCCGCCCGACCAGAGTGAGGCTTCGTTGAGTTGAATCAGTTCATCGTTGACCCGGCCGAAGACCATCGCACCGAGTCGTCCGTTCCCGACCGGCAGGGCTTCGTTCCAGTTGCGGGCGGGTTGCCGATACCAGATCGTCAGGGGTTGCTGCGCAAAAGCAGCGATTGACATAAACAGAAAAAGCGTCGCAGGCAAAAGGCGCGTCATTGGAGGAGCAGGATTTACCGAACAAAGGCACAAAGAAAATGCACTTTACTTACCCAAAACCGGCTTTACCTAACTTCTCTTGAAAATCCTTTTTCTTTTCCGGGTCATCCGGAAGCAGCTAAACGCGTTTCAGGCAGCCGGTTACGACTCAACGTGCCACCGTTCATCCCGAAATACTTCCGCAAAAACCAACCGAGTGAAAACCTCCGGCTGATTCAACTATCTTGGTAGCTTTCACTCAATCAGTATCATACTCATGAAGATCTTACGCCTACTATTGCTGGGGGCTACTGCGCTTTTACCGCACCTTTCGCAGGGCGCACCGACCACACCGCTACAGTATGAAGTCAACCTCAACGACCGCGCCGACGATCAGTTTAAAGTTACCCTGCGTGTCAGCGGACTAACGGCCGACAACGCGATCTACCAGTTTGCCGCGACGGCCCCCGGTACGTACCAGATCATGGATATTGGCCGCTACGTGCGGTCGTTCAAGGCGTTTGACGCGAAAGGTAAGGAGGTCAAAACCGAGCAGGTCTCGACCAACCAGTGGAAATTAGACCGGCCCGAAGCCGTGCGGACCGTGCAGTACAGCATCGCCGAAACCTGGGATACCCCCGTGAACGAACACAAACCGTACAACATGTGCGGTACGTCCATCGAAAATGACCACGTACTAATCAACGGGCAGGGCGTATTCGGCTTTCCGTCGGGTATGCAGGCGGCTCCCATCGAAGTGAAGCTGAACTACCCGGCCGAGTGGGCTGTCGGAACGGCGCTGGACAAGAACGCGAAGGGTAATTTCACCGCGGCCAACTACGACCGCATCGTCGACTCTCCCATTCTGCTGGGTCGCCTGACGAAAGCCACCACAACCGTAGCCGGGGCGCAGATCGACGTGTACACCTACTCGAAAACCGATAAGATTAAGTCGGAGCAGTTGCTGACCAACATGCAGTCGATGCTCAACGCAGCGGGTCAGTTCCTGAAGCAGTTGCCGGTAAAGCGGTACACGTTCCTGTATCACTTTGAAGATCAGGACTGGGGCGCCTGGGAGCATTCCTACAGCTCGGAGTATGTGGTGAAGGAAGCGGAGTTTTCCAAACAACTGGCCGATGCCATGACGTCCATTGCCGCCCACGAATTCTTCCACGTAGTAACCCCGCTGAACATCCACAGCGAAGTGATTGAGCAGTTTAACTTCGTGACGCCGACGCCCTCCGAGCACCTGTGGCTCTATGAAGGCGTGACGGAATGGGCCAGCGACGCCATGCAGCTACGCGGTCAGATCATGGACGTACCGACGTATTTCGATGAACTGAGCCAGAAAATCGCCGTTGACAAAAGTCTGGATACGACCTACAGCCTGAGCAAACTGGGCCTGACCTGCTTCACCGACGAAGGCCAGAAGCAGTATTTCAACATTTACAACCGGGGGGCGCTGGTGGCGGGTCTGCTCGACATCCGGCTGCTCGAACTGTCGGGCGGTAAGCGAGGATTGCGTGAAGTTGTCAATGAACTGGCTACTACGTATGGCCCCAGCAAAGCGTTTCCGGAGAAGGAGTTCTTCACCATTTTCACGCAGAAAACCTACCCTGAAATCGCCGACTTCTTCAACCGCTACGTCAAAGCGACCGAACCATTGCCGTTCGGGGAGTACTACGGCAAGCTCGGCATTACGTACACCCCAGCCATTCCGACAGGGCAGAAATCACCTACGCTGGGCATGAAGCCCGCTTTCGTCGACAACAAATTCATCCTGACCAATCTGTCGGAACCGCTCGTTAAAGCCGGCTTGCAGGAAAACGACGAATGGGTTGCCTTCAACGGTCAGGCGGTGAAGATGGACGCCATCGGCAGCATCCAGAACGCCCTGAAGCAGTTGAAACCCGGCGATACATATGAGGTCACCGTTCGGCGAAACGGCCAGGAGCAAACCGTAAAGGCAGCCATGCAGGAGAAAGACGTGGTGAAGCAGTACGTCTTCCAGATCGATCCGCAGGCCACCCCGGAACAGGTCAGTCTCCGCGAAACCTGGATGCGGAATTTGTAGGTACGGTCACCCCCACCCCCCTGAAAGGGGCTTAGCGCTGCTTCTTCCAATGTCCGGCAAAGCGGAGCTAAGCCCCCTTCAGGGGGTCGGGGTGACCGTACCATTACCTGGCCGCAACGACCGACGGCAACAGCTTCTGCACGACCCACTGGCCCACGTGCTCGCCCTGGCGAGTGCCTTCGTCGACCCCGTCGCGGTAGTGAATACCACCATACACCCGGCTCAGCGACACCTGCCGGTAGGCCTCATCAACCGAAGCAAACGTTTGCACACCATGCCCAAATGGATGCTCGGTGGAATCCACAAACGCCATGTTGCCAAGCCGGTTCACGATAACCGTACCGGCTGCGGCCGAAATGGCGCTGTGACCGCTGACGTACTCCGGAAACGGGGGTGTTTCCAGAAAGGGCCGCCAGTGCGGATCAATATTCGCGTTGATTACTGTTTCGGGCCGGATGCGGACACTGCGGTATTTTTCGTCCCAGCAGGCAACGAATGCATCGAACAGCGCAATGGACGTGAGTGCATACAACTCCGCCGACTGTATCATCGTCAGCTTTTTCTGTTTGGCCAGCGTCGTGGCAATGGCAACCCAGTGACCGGCCGGTGTCATTTTCTTACTGGCGAACATAACGTGGCCACGTACATTGGTCACGAAGGCGTTGTCATCCCAGAAATACGCAATCCTCCGCTGCTCGTCGCTCAGGTTTTTTCCGATCAGATACACTTCTTCGGTCAGCTTCCAGAACGAACTGCTCTTACCCAGATCGTAACGGGCCGGGGGCGGACAGCGGAACTGCTGCGCCGAGTCGAGGGTAAACGTCCGGACGGTGTTCCACTGCGGCTCACAGGCTTCGGCATAGGTGGGGGGTGTGGGTACCCACGTACCGGGCTTGTTGGTTACCGTATAGCGAAAGCCGCGGGTTTCCTTGTAATGATCCGTACTGGCGTAGGTCAGGATGTGCTTGGCAACCTGCTCGCCGTACGCCATCGATCGCTCGTACACGTCGTCGGGCACCCTGAGATCCTTGAGCCGGGGCGCTAACCGGGCATCAAATTCATTCCACATATCTTCCGAGAACGTCAGCGCCCGCCCCACGGTCAGAAACGCCTTCAGGCTGGCCAGTGGAAAGCAGTACTCACTGTTTGGACTGGGTGCCGGAGCCGGTTTTGACTTGTTGAGCCGGCCCATGAGCGGCTGGTAGGCGGGATAGGCCGGCCGTAACGCTTCATAAGCCGCCAGGTAGGTATAGCCGTAAATCCGGCTCGCAACGGGGGGTTTGAAAATGTCATGAATAATCACGTTGGTCAGTTGAGTGGCACAATCGTGAAGGAACGCCGGATCAGCCGCTTTCGCGTTGTACTCATCCGGACTGGCGCTGGGCTGACAGGCTCCCAGCCCTATCAGCAGCAGGGTAATAGCAGATATACGTTTCATTGGAAACTTGTCTTGTCGGTTGAAAAATACACGTAGTCCCTATTGTTCGTCGGGGAACAACAGACGAAGCCGCTGCCTGTGGCGACAGCGGACGGGTCAGCACAAACTGACTTGCTACGCTCTGGGTGGAGGAGAAAGAACCGACAAGGGAGCAGACGGGTGCAGTTCCCGCCACTCGGCCAGCACCGCCGACGACTGCCTCAACTGAGCTACGGGCGGCTCAAGCCGGAACGGCTCGGTGAGCAGATAGGTTGTGATTCGTTCGCTGAGCAGTTTGAGCAGGCCCGACAGCGGATGTTTAGCCGGAGCGGATTCCTGATTGACGAGTTGATTGACCTGGTCAGCCAGCTCAACGAAGCGGTCGCGGGCATTGCGGTTGGTTTTCAGGACCGTGTACAGGGTATCGTTCTCATAGCGCTGGTGGGCGATGTTGTAAAACTCATCACCTTCCTGAACCAGCCCTGTCTGCCCATCCGGATTTTCCCATGACATAGTGTATGGCAGCGAGATGGGGATTTTTACCACCTTCCATTCATCACCGGACGATACAGGTGACGTTACCTCATACGATTCTTCAAAACACCAGACAGCCACCGATACCCCTATCGTATGATAGAGCAGCAGTAGTAACAGACCGATGGCAAGCAGAACACGCACAGGCATTGTCAGTTTTCAGTACAAAACTGCATTAATTCAAGCAGTATTTCAATGTTTTTCCCAAGTTCTGGCTTATCAATGCCCAATACCAACAAAGCAACTTACTTAAATAACTCACTCATAACCAACGCATAAATCAACCCTAGGGGCGGCCCTGGGACAAGTTAGCCGTCACGAAGGCTAAAGACGAAATAGGGAAGCTCACTACGTAGTCAGCCCGACTTGATATACACAAGTCGGGCTGACTTAACGGGCATTTATTGATCAAGGGCTGGTTAAGCCAGGGCGTATTACTCAGCGTCCAGATTCAGGATTTCGTTTATTTTCCAGACGTTGTTTTGCCGTACCAGCCGAACATCGTAGGTCGTAAAGAGCGTAAACCGAACCGTAGCACGGCCTTTCCGAACCGTTACGTTCTTCACCTGCATGCGGTTCAGTGAAGCCATCTGTTCGCCAACGTCCTGATTCAGCATCACCAGGTCATACTCAAAGCCGATCGGCGGCCCTTCCGTTTGCGGGTTTAGTCGGAACCCCGCTTCCCGCTGGGCAAAGTACGTCCGCCAGTCATTCAGGTAGTGGTCGGTGAACAGGTTACTCTGTTTAAGATAAGCCAGATACTGTTCCGTATTTGTGAAGTTGACGGCGTACGGCTTTCCCTCCTGCTGATTAACTAGGTAGATTTTACTGACCGTACCAAGGTTCGTTTTATACCATTGCAGGAACGTATTGAGCCGCTGGGCTACCTGAATCGAGTCGCGTACCGGCGTTGCCGGAATTCGTTTGCTGGGTTTGACCGGAGCTGGCTCACTGTAGCCCGGCACGGCCATCAGCAACACGAGAGCAATGCCAACACCAGCCAGAATACATTTCAGAAGGCGGTAAGGTCCCATCGTTATACCGCAAACGGCAGTTCGTATTCTTTAGCGATGACCTTCGAACTACGAGTTTTCACTTCCACTTTTGCCTTCAGCGGTTCGCCAACCACCAGATACGTCTTCACGAACTGATCCTCGTGAACGGTCCAGGATTTGTCTTCGAGCAGGTATTCGTCTACTCCGGCTTTCGATGCCTGATACGCCCAGCGCTCAGCCATCAAGGGTTCATAATTGATGATGTTACCCATGTAAATCACCTGAACGCCCGGCAGCGACTGGTTGCCCAGTTCGGTGCAGCCCAGCACCGTAACGTTGATGGAAGAACCATCTTCCAGGTCTCTCACCGACCATTCGTCAATTGTCGTCTTTTGGTTTGCCATGTTCTGATTGTGAGCGCCGGCACAACTCCGCCGAGTCAGTACCAGCGCTCACGTAGGTTAGAAAACGTGTATTACGCTACCGGCTGCGCGGCTTTGGTCAGAGTGGTAGCCTTGGGGTCGTTGCCGTACTGGTTGCGGCCCCGGGTTCCTTCCGTGATGGCGAGGATGAAGTTGTAGATGGGCACCAGCGCGTACCAGCCGCTTTTATCAACATCGTGCATCCGGCGAACGCACAGGGCTACGTACGGAACGATGATGGCCAGGGTGTAAAAGACATTCAGAAACAGGGCGCCATTGAACAGCAATCCATCGATGAAGCCAACGAGGAAGGAAACGATGGTGTTGGCCAGCACGAAATACCAGTACTCGCTCCGGCGGGCACGGCCATCGAAATTCCGGAAGTTCTTCAGGACAGACAGGTAATTGGTTACCGGTGAGAAAGCCGTAGCGCCTTCTGTTTTGGGGTTTGCAAACGTGTTCATTAGGATTTGGTTGTTGTGTAGTGCCTACTCTGTTCGGTTTTCGGCGGCCCCGTTGTTGTCTGGTTCAAAATTGCACCCTGACCGGAGCGATGTCCAAGAATAATGACCCGAGCCGTAGTCAGGCCCGAATGAAAAGCAGCCGGCACTATACGAACCGTTTATACATCCTGGAATTTTACGCCCGACCGCTCATAAAATCTACCTAAAATTGGCAGGTCCGTAATCCAAACGCCCGCTAAGGCGTTATATCTCAAATAACGCTTTCCCACTTTTTTCGAATGGCCAATATACCTTCCCGGTATGCTCGGGTGCTGGCCTGGCTTGACCAGACCATTATCCGCCGGTTGTATAATGAGCAGGTACGCCGAATTATTCTGCAAAGTTTACCATTCTGGGTAGCCTCCGTGGTGACAGGACTGGTGGCGGTTGGGTATGAAAAATTGTTTGTCTGGGCCGAAGAAATCAGCGCCACCTGGTTAGCCACGCAGCCTCTGCTTGCCTTCGGGATAATCCCCGTTGCGTTTGTCGCTTCGTGGTTTCTGGTATACAAGTTTGCGCCAGCGGCCCGGGGCAGTGGCATTCCCCAGGTCATGGCCGGCATTGAATTGTCAAACCCCAGGTTTCATGGCTACACCTCCTACCTACTGAGCCTGCGCGTGGCCATCGTGAAAGTAATCAGCAGCGCTGTGTTGCTGCTGGGCGGGGGCGTTATCGGCCGCGAAGGCCCTACGATTCAGATCTCGGCGGCTATTTTTCGAACCATTAACCGGCTGCAACCCGCAGGCTGGCCACAGCTTTCGCGTCAGATCGCACTCGTTACGGGCGGAGCGGCTGGTTTGGCGGCTGCCTTCAACACCCCACTGGGCGGAATCGTGTTTGTAGTTGAAGAGCTAACCCAGACGCACATCACGCGCTTTCGTACGGCGGTTTTTACGGCCGTAATCATCGCCGGAATGACGGCCCAGACCATCCTGGGACCGTACCTGTACCTCGGTTTTCCGAAAGTCAGTACGTCCACCCCCTGGTTGTTCGGCCTCCTTGTGCTGGTAGCTATGATCTGCGGCCTGGCGGGGGCGTTCTTTGCCCGTACGCTCCTGTGGCTGAATAAATTCCGGCAGCGGTTCAAGACACTTTCGGCTCAGATTGGCTGGGTAGCCGGCTGCGGCCTGATGCTGGCAGGTCTGGCGTATTGGCTCGGGGCCGATGCCACCGGAACGGGCAAGCCCATTATCAACCGGCTGCTGTTTCAGAACGACTACATGACCCCCTGGTATCTGTTTCCGGTGCGGTTTATCGGTATGGCACTCAGCTACAGTAGTGGAGGAGCCGGGGGCGTTTTTGCCACCTCCCTCAGCGCAGGTGCCCTCCTGGGAGACGTCATCGCACAGCAGGTACACGTTACCCAAACCGACACCAATATGCTGATTCTGGTGGGTATGGTTGGCTTCCTGACGGGCGTCGTGCGCTCCCCGTTTACAGCGGCCATTCTGGTGCTGGAAATGACCGACCGGCATTCGGCCATCTTTCAGTTGCTGCTCGGTGGCCTGATGGCTCAGGGGGCTGCGTCGCTGATCGATCCAGTTTCGTTTTATGAGCACCTCAAAACCGGATTTGTGCGCGAGGCTCTTACCCAGCCCGGTCATCAACCCCGACCGCTCCGGCAGGTGCCCGCCCCCTGACCAGTTTTTGCCACTTTCGAATGATCAGTTGCCCCCCTGTACGTAGTATACAGGGGCGGCTCACTACGTATTCCCCTCGCACTTATACGTATATTCTACCTTCTGACAATCAATGGTTTATACGTATATAGATCAGGTAGTTCCCTGCTAAAAAGGCTACCCGAAAACCCATAAACTTGCCCCGTTGCTGGCGTACCCCACCCGGTACCAGCCAACTAACTATTCCTATTCTTCCACTTAACCAACGTCTGTATTATGGCACTACGTTTTATCCGGGATCGGGTCACGTTCGACTCGACCAAGGGCATTATCCAGAATGAACCCCGAACGGTTTCCTTCCCCAGCAACGTTCGCACGGCCCAGATTGCCCTGAACGGCTTCGACATCCGCTACACCGACGGTGACCACCACATTCTACGGCAACTGGTTGACATCAGCGAGCCGACCATTAGTGGCAACTCCGTCAGCTACCGGGTTTCGTTCCTGCTGCGCGATGGCTCCGGCAACATCGATGATCGCTACGAGGGTTTTGTCGATACCCTGGTCATCGCCGACACGGCCAGTTAATGCAAAACGGCCCCTCGCCGTACTGGTGAGGGGCCGCTGCCACGGGCTGAAAGCGCCCGCCTATTTTGCCTTCCAGGTATTATTACTGCGGTCGGCGTCCATGAATACGCCCCCTTCCAGTGTCAGGGACTGTACGCTTTTCTTTGTCGGAAGTTTCACCACCGCCTGACTTTGATTCGCCTGCCAGATCGCCGGGGTTTGGTGGAAGGTTTCCTTTGTTCCATCCGCATACTGCGCGACAATGTCGACCGGGGCAACGTAGCCACCGATGTTTTGCAGCGTAACCGTCGTTTGATTGGCCGAGGTCGCTACCTGCCTGATGGCGTGGTCGATGTAGTTGTTGCTGAAGAACCAGTTCTGCCAGAACCAGTTGAGGTTTTTGCCCGTCGCATCGTTGAACGTGTAAAACATATCCCAGGGGTTCGGGTGCTTACCGTTCCAGCGGCTGATGAACGCATGCAGCCCTTTCCGGAACACCTCATCCCCCAGCAGATCCTTCAGGGCCAGGTAGCCGATGGCCGCTTTCCCGTACTCGTTGTTCCCCAAAGCCGCACCACTCAGGACGTTGGCGGGCGTGATGATCGGCAAATCCTGCTCCGCCGATGGGTCGGCGCTCCAGTACGCTACCCGGAACTGCTGGAAATTTCGGGTGGCCTGTTCATAGCCCAGATCGGCCTGACTGATCAGGTATTCGAGCGCCGTTACCCAGCCTTCGTCCATAAAACCGTAGCGGGTTTCGTTGATGCCCATGTAGAACGGGAACCAGGTGTGCGCAATCTCATGCTCGGCCACAAAACGCGAAAAATTCAGGTCTTGGGTGCTGGCGTCGTTGACCATCATCGGGTATTCCATATCGGCGAAGCCCTGCACAATGGTGGTTTTGGAATAGGGATACGGCACGCCCGGCCAGTTGTTCGAAAACCAGTCCAGTGAGTGCTGCCCAAACTTAACCATCTGGTGAAAATCCCGGGCGTTGTCCAAGAACGCGGCCTGCACGCTCGCCCGCCGACCCGTTTTTTTATCGACGACCACGCTCGACGCATCCCAGACGTAGTGATCACTGATGCACAGCGCTACATCGGGTACGTTACCGGCCGCAAACCGCCAGGTGTTCATCTCCTTCTGCTGCGTTACGTTCCGGGCGTTGATGTCGGGCAACGTAGCCACGTGCACCACCGAATCGGTCCGCATGGACTCGCTCAGGCGCTGGGCGAATGTCGGCTGCAGGACCTCACCGGGATTTTGAAGATCGCCGGTTCCCCAAACCACGTAATTCTTCGGCACGCTGACGTTGACAACGTAGTTGTTGAAGTCGTTGTAGAACTCCTGTGCTTCCGTAAAGGTGGTCCGGTCCCAGCCGTAATAGTCGTCATAAACGGCCACACGCAGGTAGAAGTACGCCAGGAAGAAGGTCGTGGAGTCGAGCGCCCCTTCCCGCCCACTTTCCACCGATACGTCGAAATGCCAGTCGAACGTCAGCTTCACCGAATCGCGGGGCATCAGCGGTTTGCTGAGTGATACCTGTTGGTTGGTTGCACTGGTTTCCCGCAACTTTTTCTCCGTGTTGTTCTCGGTGTATTTATCGATTTGGACCCCCGACGTCAGGTACTCCGGCGAGGCCGCCGACTGCCGGACTGCACCCGGCCGGTGGCTGTTCAGAAACAGCTTGAACACCAGGAACCGGAGTGTATCGGGGCTATTGTTGACGTAGGTGATTTCTTCAGTGCCCCGAATTGTCCGGTTGGGTGGGGTGGCTGTGATGTTGATCGTGTAGCGGGCGGTGTTCTGCCAGTACTTGCTACCCGGTTTGCCGTCCATCGAACGGGTACCTTTCTGATACGCTTTTTTGACATTGCGCGGCATGTAGAGACTCTGCGCCTGCACGGTTCCTGCCCAAAGGGTTACTAACCCCAGGACGATCAGGCTTCGCAATGAGTGATGCTGATGGTTTAACACAACTGTTCTGATTTGGTGATTATAGCTACCGATGTAGCGGAATGTACATAATTAACGATTAGTGCGCTACCAGACAATGGCAAATGGTTGATCGGCTATATGGCTACAGTAGCGGACTACGGTTCAAAGCACTTGCTGACAGGAATTCACGGGTTTGGCTGTTGGCCGGAATTCATCACCACCGGGGCAGAGCCAACATTTGTCACAACCCTACCCTCTTCAGTGATAATCTACCCTTTTCTGGTGGGTTCGCCGGATAGCCCGTACCTTCGCAGTCGGAATTTGACAGCACGGCCATGACATTCGACGAACTGAATCTTAATAAACCCCTCCTCAATGCCCTCAACGACCTGGGCTACACCACCCCGACGCCCATCCAGGAAAAGGTGTTTTCGGTGGTGATGTCAGGGCGGGATGTATGCGGTATTGCGCAGACAGGTACCGGCAAAACCTTCGCCTACCTCCTCCCCTGTCTGCGTCAGTTTCAGTTCTCGAAGGAAAAACTTCCCCAGATTCTGATCATCGTACCCACCCGCGAACTGGTGGTGCAGGTGGTGGAAGCGGTCAAAAAGCTGACTACGTACCAGAGCGTCGTGACGGTCGGCGTGTACGGGGGTGTTAACCTCAAAACCCAGGCCGCCGAGGTGCAGCAGGGCGTCGATGTACTGGTAGCCACGCCCGGTCGGCTTGTCGATCTGCTGACGGGCAAGTTTGTCAAGATGAAAGCCATTAAAAAACTCGTTATCGATGAGGTCGATGAGATGCTGAACCTCGGCTTTCGGGCGCAGTTGACCACCATTCTGGACCTGTTGCCGCCCAAACGCCAGAATCTGCTGTTCTCCGCCACACTCACTGACGACGTTGAGGCCCTGCTCGATACATATTTCAACAGTCCGGTGCGCGTCGAAGCGGCTCCCGTCGGTACGCCCCTGGACAACATTACGCAGTCGGTGTATAACGTCCCGAATTTCTACACAAAAGTGAATCTGCTGGAACGGCTGCTCAACCTGCACCCCGAGATGAACCGCGTGCTGGTGTTCATCGCGACGAAAGAACTGGCCGACCGGCTCTACGATGAACTCACCTGCGAACTGCCGGATCAGGTGGGGGTGATGCACTCCAACAAATCGCAGAATTACCGCTTCGAAACCGTTAACCGCTTTCAGGCCGGTACGTACCGGGTGCTGATCGCGACCGACATCATTGCCCGGGGCCTGGACATTGCCGACGTATCGCACGTGATCAACTTCGACACGCCGGACGAGCCGGAGACCTATATCCACCGCATTGGCCGAACCGGGCGCGCCGACCGGAAAGGCGAAGCTATCGCGTTTGTGTCGGAACGGGAGTCAGAAAATCTGGCGGCCATTGAGGCATTGATGAACTACCCCATTCCTGTTCTGTCCCTACCCGAACGTCTGATCATCTCCGATGAATTGCTCGATGAGGAGAAGCCGCAGATTCACATGAAAGCCCCGCCGGTCAGGCAGCCCCGTCCCGACGAAGGTGGGGGCGCTTTTCACGAGAAGATTGACAAGAACAAAAAAGTCAACGTCCGGCGCGACCATGCCGCCGAGAAGCGGGCCAAGTACGGTCGGCCCATTAAACGGAGCGGGAAGAAATAGGTTTCCCACAGCGGGCCAATTAATTGGCCCGCTGTGGGAACAGTAACTACCGATTAATCTCGACTTTATTCCGTAAAGAACTCATTACTCCGGCCTGAACCATCCGAAACCTATTACTCCGCATGAACGATTTTCTGATTAACCGCCGTCAATTCATACAGGGCGCGTCGGCGTCGCTGGCGCTGTCGTCGCTGGGCGCTACTGCGATGCCTTTCACGCAGGCCAAAACCTACCGCGTTGGTCTGATCGGCACCGGCTGGTACGGTAAAAGTGACCTGTTCCGCCTGATTCAGGTGGCCCCGGTCGAAGTGGTTGCCCTCTGCGACGTCGACAAAAACATCCTCGACGCGGCTGGTAAACTCGTCAGTGAGCGCCAAAAATCCGGCAAAGTGCCCAAGCTCTACGGCGACTACCGGAAGATGCTGGCCGAGAACAAAATGGACATCGTCCTGATCGGTACGCCCGACCACTGGCACGCCCTGCAAACCATCGACGCCCTGAAAGCCGGCAATCACGTGTACGTGCAGAAGCCGATCAGCGTCGACGTGATGGAAGGTGAAGCGATGGTGGCAGCCGCCCGCAAGTACAACAAGGTGGTGCAGGTCGGTACGCAGCGCAAAAGCACCCCCCACCTGATCGACGCCAAGAAGAACATCGTCGATGCGGGTCTGCTGGGCAACATCAAACACGTGGAGATGTGCTGCTACTTCCACATGCGGGCCAATGGCAACCCGGCCGTTCAGCCCGTACCGGCGTTTCTGGATTACGAAATGTGGACCGGCCCGGCTCCGCTACGTCCGTACGATGGCCTGCCGCATATCCGCTGGTGGCGGACTTTCAACGAATACGGCAACGGCATTATGGGCGATATGTGCGTTCACATGCTCGATACGGCCCGCTGGATGCTGAATCTGGGCTGGCCAAAACGCGTTACGTCGACGGGTGGCATTTACGTCCAGAAAGACGGCAAGTCCAACATTTCCGATACTCAGACGGCCCTGTTTGAATTCGACGGACTGAACGCCGTGTGGCAGCACCGCACCTGGGGCACCCCCAACAATCCGGCGTACCCATGGTCGTTGACGCTCTACGGCGACAAGGGTACGTTGTGGGCCAGTACGATGGCCTACGATTTCATCCCCGATGGCAAGGAAGGCGAGAAGATTCACAAGGACGTTGTCTTCGAAAAAGAGAAGTACCCGGAAGATCTCAAGGAAGAGCGGATCGAACTGAATGCGGCCCCCGCAACCCGCCTGCACATGCTCGACTTCCTGTCGGCGATTGAGAAAGGGGGTCGGCCGGTTGCCGACATTGAGCAGGGGCACATTTCAACAGCAAGCTGTATTCTGGCAAACATTTCCATGAAAACGGGTCGGCCGGTGGTGTACGATCCGCAGAAACGCCAGATCGTTGGCGATCAGGAGGCCAACGCGCTGCTGCAGCGGCCCTACCGCCAGCCGTGGGTGCACCCCGATCCACGAACTGTTTAAATTATTAAACGCAGAGGAGCAGAGAATACGCAGAGAACTCAGAGAAAAACTCTGCGAACTCCGCGAACCCTCTGCTCCTCTGCGTTTAAACAACTTAGCCATGCAATTACTTCTGCTCACCCTCGTTTCCTTCATTGTCCTCACCTTTGAAACTGCGCCGAAACCACCCAGGCGCCGGACGACGGTGTCCATCGTTGGGGATCAGTTCTTCATCAACGGCCAGCCGACATTCAAAGGCCGGACGTGGAATGGAAACCGCATTGAGGGGCTGCTGCCTAATTCGAGAATGGTGCAGGGTATTTTCGATGACCGGAATCCCGAAACCCGGGCGCAATGGGCGTACCCGGACACCAAAGTATGGAGCCCTGACCGCAACACCGACGAGTTTGTAGCCGCCATGCCCACCTGGAAACAGCACGGGCTGCTGGCGTTCACCCTCAATCTGCAGGGCGGTAGTCCGCAGGGGTATTCCAAAGATCAGCCCTGGCACAACTCCTTTTTCAATCCCGATGGCAGCTACGACCCGTATTACATGCGGAGACTGGTCCGGATTCTGGACAAAGCCGACGAACTGGGCATGGTGGTAATACTGGGCTACTTCTATTTCGGGCAGGACGAGCGGCTCAGGAACGAAGCGGCCGTCATCAACGCCGTGGACAACATTACGGGTGAATTGCTTGAAAAAGGGTACCAGAACGTACTGGTTGAGATCAACAACGAGTGCAACATCCGGTACGACCACGCCATCTTACAGCCCGATCGCGTCCACGAACTCATCCAGCGGGTGAAGGCAAAGAAGCTGCGGGGCCGCCGGCTGCTGGTCAGCACGAGTTATGGTGGCGGTACCATTCCGAAAGAAAACGTAGTGCGGGAAGCCGACTTTCTGCTGCTGCACGGCAACGGCGTCAGCGACCCCGACAAGATTAAGGAGATGGTGCAGAAGACCCGTGGCGTATCTGGTTACCGACCCATGCCCATCGTCTTCAACGAGGACGACCATTTTGACTTCGACAAACCCGCCAACAACTTCGTAGCGGCCACGAGTGAGTACGCATCCTGGGGCTTCTTCGACTACCGCCTGAAAGACGAAGGTTTCGACGAGGGTTACCAATCCGTACCGGTCAACTGGCAGATCAGTTCTGCGCGCAAGAAGGGGTTCTTCGAGAAAGTAAAAGAAATCACTGGAGCAAGTTTTTAAACGCAAAGGCGCAGAGAATACGCAAAGTTCGCAGATTTTTTCTTTGCGTTCTCTGCGTATTCTTTGCGTCTTGGCGGTTAACCCTTTAAAACCCTAACTCATCTGCACTTGGGCCGTAGCTGCCGGGGATCGGGATATTCAGCAGACGCAGGTACACACCCAGTTGCGCCCGGTGGTGAATGATCTGCGACAACGAAATTCGGACCATCTCGCCTTTCGATGTAGCACTGTAAATCTCGTCGCCATTCCGGAGTGTCCAGGTTGGCTCCAGTTGCTCATCCGTCGCCTGATCCAGTGACGACCGTCCTTCCGTCATCGACCGTTCGTGGAGGTCCAGCAACTCGGTTGTGTTGTTCACGTCTACTGGCACGTAGGGTGTTGTAGCAAAGTCAACGCCATCGGTGGTCAGGGCCAGTTTTACCCAACCCGGCAACTCAGCGATGTGCGTGGTTAACTGGCGGACCGTCATGCTTTTGGGATGTGGCTGCCAATCGAATTTGTCGTTGGGTACGCGTTCGAGCATCTTCCGCGTGGTTTGGGCTTCCTGCTCTAATTCTTTGGCAAACATGGCTACGACTGACATACGATTTACTGCGTTTGGTTGATGATACAAAGTAAACCGGCACTGGTGACAGCCCTATGTCAGTAGGGTTTGACCCGCTATCAATAATATCGATGCCGTAGCATGGGCCGCAGTTGAGATAAGCTATAAAAACGGCTTTTTAAGTAGTAACCACGGGTGTAGCTAATCGCCAGCGATTTATGGTTTAGTGATGTTGAGCACATATATATGTTGGGTGAACAGCCACAAAGTAATGCAGATTTCAGCTATAGGGCGACAGCTTGCACGCCCCATAGGTCAGGCTTTTTGCTCCTTCGGTGGGTTGCGGTTGACAGGAAGAACGCCCCGAAAGTTAGCGTTTATATTTGCAGGGCAGCATCTGCGCGACAGGTCAGCCGCTCGACAGGATAGGCTAGCCTCAACGACTCCCTTTAATGCCAGTCTACGCTTGCGTTGGACTGGCAAAAATAAAGTGATAACTTGTCCCGGCGGGGAACCGCACTGAGTGTTTGTCAGGGGCTGATACTGGGTCACTATATCTTACTTTGTTTCACAACATGAAGGTAGGCAGACGCTTATCTAATTCTAATCCAGCTCCAAATCCCAAACATACTCTAAAATTAGATTCATGCATTTAAGGACAATGAAATACATTAAAACTCTGACTATCTTATTATCTGTAATTTTCATTATTGCTTATTCTTTAAACAATCAAATCTTCAAAATATTGAAGTATCGAAAGCCAACGACTCAAACGTTTAGAAATTTTCCATTAAGGAAAATGGCAGCGAGTAAAAAACCTTTCTATTTTGTCGAGATAAAAACAAATTTAAAAAATCTTGATACCTTAAAAATTGATTATTTTGGTGAAGGTCTAATTCCATTTTCAGAGTATTTTGATAAAGGCAAGTTATTAGCCTTTATCGTCATTCGAAACGACTCTATAATTTACCAGAAATATAAGGATACCTTTCGCGAACATACCGTTAGCAATACTTTTTCGATAGGAAAAACAATGTTATCCATCTTGTTGGGCAAAGCAATTGACGATGGCTTTATAAAAGATATTAATCAAAAAGTAATTGAGTTTATTCCAGAGTTAAAGAACAAGCCAAACTTTAATAGCTTGACTATTAAGAACTTACTGGAAATGAAATCAGGTTTACAATTCACAAGAACAGGTAATGGTGTATTTTCTGATTTGTTCAGTGATGAAGCAAAATTTTACTATTCTGATGACCTTAAGCGAGATTTACAAAACGTGAAAGCAGATACAACCAATGGAACGAAATGGCATTATAGCAACATTGATGTACTTTTTTTAACTTGGGTAATAGAACGAGCCTCAAAAAAACATGTATCCGACTATTTTGAAGAATCAATATGGCAACAAATTGGAGCTCAATATGAAGGTAGCTGGGGTGTTGATAAAGAGGGTGGACTTGAAAATTCACCCAGTAGTTTTCAATGTACTGCAATTGATTTAGCAAAAATAGGAAGGCTTTTTATGATGAATGGCAAACGAGACTCTGTTGCTATTTTATCGACCAGATGGATAAATGAAAGCTTGACCGTTAGTCCGTCTAATAAACATAATACGTCGAAAGGGTGGCAAAAATCTACCCATCAAAATTATTGGTGGATTCCTCAAGATAATGCTAAGGAAGGTGATTTTTCGGCAGAAGGTTTAAGAGGTCAACGACTTTATGTAAATCCGAAAACAAATACTATTATTGTCCAGTTAGCAGATGATGGGTACGGTGGCTTTCCTTATAGAAAAATCAGTCATTACTTTTTCTAATTCCTGCTTTTAAATTACTGAACAACAGCCCCCAACATTTTATTTACGAAAAGCAGGCTGACAAAGGTAATTGAACAGTGGTATGTTAATCAACATTTGTACCAGCAAATGGAGTACAATGAAGCAGTCAGCAGTAACTCAATATTGGAACGAAACCCAGCACCAGTCACGGGTGGGGGAGTTTTGAACCCCCTTCTTCATAATTACTTTTTCGTTGGTTATGGATATAAGAAGGCTTGGAAGTGCGTTGATGTCCGCTTCGCGTAGGCAGCTCTCGGGTGACAGCGAACACTTCCGAGGTAGGATTTGCAGCCCAACCGCCACCGTGTTTTCGGGCGAACGAACCCAAAAGAACGCATGAGGCCAAAATGTTAGCTTTAGATGAATCTTTAACTGGCTGTCAGTAGCCCCTCGTGGGAAGATCGTCCCCATTTGTTGGTGCTCATCAACCCGTCTAACCCCGTAGCGACGGACCGTCCCAATTTGGCTATTTGTCAAAGAGTGCTTTCAGCGTTTCTTGCCTTGAGAACCCAATTGGTAGAGAAGGCTTGCCTTTTACTCCGTATATCCTGCCGCGCGGGCGACCCCGTTATTGTTCATCTAAAATAGCCCGCTGATAGCCCGTTTGTTTACTGCTAATCCTTCTGACCATGAAAAGCAGGATAATTATAAGGTCTTGTCCCGGAAGACCCTGAAAAACAAGTCCACGCTACCTAATACATTCCGAGTGGTGGCCAACTCGCTGGGTAACATGAATCGGACCGCCGAAGCCCAATCCGATGACAGCCTTCTTTCAGAAGATTGCCTACAAGGCTGGTCGAATTAAGGCCATTACAGCGACGGCCCGGAATCTAGCGGTAGTAGTCTACAAGATGCTGACGATGGGCGAGGCTTATGATCCAGTAAAGTTGGTACGGGATGGGGAGCAGGTTCGCCAGCAACAGATTCGTCAGATGAAGAAAAAGCTGGTCAAGTTTGGGATAACGGGGGCGGATTTAGGTCTTTTCACTAACTTAGAGGTAGGTTGATAATGAGAAAGTTAAAAAGCATGCGTACATCCGGGCAGGGTCGTAAAGGGCTACGCCCATCAGCCCTTTCGGTCGTTGGATGTGGTTAAAAACTAGTATTAACAGCCTGTTCTCCAGCAGAACGAACAATCGATTATTAACTGTCAAAACCTGGGTCTTCCTTTTTTTACTATTTCCTGAGCCCTCTATATGATACCGTTACGAGCATTCATCTTGTTGAATGGAGCACTGTTGGGACTAAGCCAGCTAATGGGTTGCCAGCCCCGGCAGAAACCGGCCGACAACACACCAACATCCATAGTCGTTTGTGGTACGCTGCCAACGGACAAGGTCTGGTACAGCGGTAACGAAAAAGCCATGCTCTTCGACAGTATCGGCAATATTGAGTTCCCCATCACGACCCGGAGCCAGGAAGCGCAGCGGTATTTTAATCAAGGCCTTATGCTGGCGGTGGGTTTCAACCATGCCGAAGCCGCCCGTTCGTTTTACGAAGCTACCCGCTTAGACTCCACCTGCGCTATGGCCTACTGGGGCTTCAGCTACGTGCTGGGACCAAACTACAATGCGGGCATGGAGCATGATAATTACGAGCGGGCTTATACCGCCATTCAGCAAGCAATCAGGTTATCCGGCAATTGCACCGACAAAGAAAAAGCGTTGATCAATGCCCTGGCGAAACGCTACCCAGCCAAGCCCGTCGATGATCGGAGGCCGTATGATGTGGCCTACTCGACGGCCATCAGGCAAGTCCACGAACAGTTTCCCGACGACGCCGATATTGCCGGGTTCTACGCCGAATCCTTGATGGACCTGCATCCGTGGGATTTATGGGAGAAAGATGGTCGCCCAAAGCCCTGGACCCCAGCTATCGTGTCGGTGCTGGAGAAGCTGATGGCCCGCAACCCCGATCATATTGCCCTCAACCACTACTATATCCACGCCGTAGAAGCCTCTCAAACGCCGGAACGAGGGCTTAGGAGCGCAGCAATTTTGGGTAAGGTAGCACCCAGGGCCAGCCATCTGGTCCATATGCCGTCGCACACGTACATCCGAACGGGCAACTACCACGAAGGGTCAATACGCAATCAGCAGGCTGTAGCCATTGATAGCATCTACCTGATGAACCGGCACGCCGAAGGCGCGTTTCCCTTAGTCTATTTCCCGCACAATTACCACCTGCTGGTTGCCACCGCCACGCTCGAAGGCAACTATACCTGGGCTATGCATTCGGCGCAAAAAACCGCCGAAAACACAAACAAAAAATTGATGGCTCAGCCTGCCTGGTGCGCCCTTCAGCACTACTATACGATTCCCTACCACGTAGCCATTAAGTTTTCCCGGTGGGATGAACTCCTTCGGATGTGCGATGCCGACACGGTCCGGTTGACCTATCCCACTGCTATCCGCCACTACGCCCGTGGCCTGGCCTTAGTCGGTAAACAGCAGCTTGCTCAGGCAAAGCGGGAATTACAACAACTTGATAAGCTAACCACTCATCCCGACATGGGCAAACTGCTGGTCGGGCCCGTCAATTCGATGCGTTCCATTCTGGAAATCGCCCGTCGGGTGCTAAAAGCCGACATTCTGGCGAACGAAGGGCAATTGGATAGCAGTATTGCCTTATTATGGGAAGCGGTTGCGCTGGAAGATGCCCTGGGCTATAACGAGCCACCCGACTGGTTTTTCCCGGTGCGACACACCTTGGGGGCCACGCTCCTGAAAGCGAAACGATATGCCGAGGCTGAAGCCGTTTACGTAAAAGACCTGACGATATTTCCCCGCAATGGTTGGGCGTTATCGGGGTTGCTTCAGGCTCAACTCGGGCAGGGATTTACCGATAAAGCCCGGCAAACGCAGACCGCCCTGACGCAAGCCTGGAAATGGGCTGATAACGACCTGAAGTCGGGCAAAATAGATCGCTTGTAAGTCCTACGCTCAGTCAGCGTTTTTGCTGGTAAGTTTAGCGTCTAGGTTTGTGTTCGCTTCGCGTTAGGTAGCTTTCCGTCGACAGCAACCACGATCTGAAGGGGGCTTTCAGCCTAACCCAATGAGTGTGTAAAGGTGCAAGCGGCTTGTGTTCAGGTGAGTGACTCCATCGCCATCAACACTCATGGTCGTTAGGTGAATAGCCAATGCAGTTGCTTCCATTGCCAGCTTTCGGGCGACAATGGAAACGCCCCAATGAAGCAGTATAAAAATGACAAATAGCTACCCAACACACTTTCGGCGTCTGCTCGGCTTCTTAGCCTTACTTACGGTAGTGTATGCTGGCGTTGAGATCTACTTTGCCGCGACTTTATGGAGCGTCAAGAACTTAGTACATTTTATACCTTTTGCAGTCATAGTAGTGTGCTACAAGTTTGGCTTGCTGTACGACCCGGTAGATTTTGACGATCAATTCTTTTACCCCAAAAATAGCCGCAAGGAAATTCCACTTTCTTCTATCCAGGCTATTAAATTGACATCGCTAAAAAACCAGTTCAACTATCCCTACTGGAAGATAATCTACTTGTCAGACCAGTTGAACTCGGTTCGAGTTTTACCCCCGCCCTTGGACGATAGTTTCGCTAGCTTCATAGAAACAGTCAAAAAGGCCAACCCATCGGTTGATACTGACATTTATGAATTTAAACTGTATTTCGGTTTTTTACCAGCAACGTTCTGGAAACCCAATAGAAGCTAAATTGGGATTGCCGTGTCGCGGGCGACAGGCCGCACGTCTCGTAAGGACAGGTTTGGGTTTGCGGTTCCAGGTTGCGGCCGATAAGCTAAACGCCCTAACAGGCCTAGTTTTACTTCTATTTTTGGGTTCGTAAGCTACGGATTAGCGTTGACATATATCAAAAAACAGCTTGTTATTTCAGAAGGCACCTTCTCTCTAAACGCTCATACCTGAGACAGAGGAGCGTTTATTTACGTCACGCTCTCAATCGATATCCATAGGAAATTGGCTTAGGTGATAAGGGTTGACTCCCAGGCAGCCAGTAGTGATGGAGGCAGCCTTTACGAATCTGCAACTCGCTTTGTTTTTCGACCCCGTAAGCCCAGTAAACCGGCCAGACCAAGCAGACCGAACCAGCCCATCGATGGCGTAAAACGCCCGTCTTCGTCATCCTCCTGGGTAGACGCAATGGAGTTGGTGGGATTGTCCTGAGGTTGGTCCTGACTCGCTATCACGGGCTGAACTGCCCATACGCTGACGCCAACCGCCACTACTAGGCCAATTACCAGCGTGCGTTTGGCCACCGGTAGACGCCGGGCAGCTCGGCCATCAGGCCCCACGATCCCGACCAGACCTAGTAGCCCAAACAAACCCACCCAATCCAATGTGGTCTCGTGATCCTCGTTGTCTTCCTGACTGGTTTTCACCGATTGATCCCCATCCGGGCCTTGGGCAAACTCGGATTGTTCGGCCTGGCCGTAAGCCGACCAGCAGGCAACCACCAGGCAGGCACTTAGAAGCCAGGCCCTTGCTGTCGCGTTAACGTTGTTCATCTTCATAGCCAGATCATTAACTAGTCATTGAGTACAGCCATAAACTATTGGGCTTAAAAAAGACGTGCCGTTTGCGCCCAGTAGTGAGGCAATGGCCAGTATAGTTAGGACCGCATGCAACTGATTGGCCACGATGGTCGGTCCGCCGTGGACCATCATTCCGGCGCGGGACCACTGGACAGATGGTAAATAGATGAGTATCTTATTGAATTGAATGCTTCATGTAAGAGAATCTCTATTGCGCTTCGTATTGGTAGCCCCTTCGACAGGAATCACGTCCTGGAAGAAAGCTGACAGCCCAACGAATACGTGTGTAAAGGTGTCAGGTACGTTTGTTTTGGTTATCTTGTGTGCTCACCATCAACACTTGGGGTCGTTGGGTGCGTTCAATCGTTAGAAAACCGTGTGTTCTGCCTTTATGGCGATAAGGGTCACGTCTCGACAAGAAAGCTTTGCGGCTCGCTGGACGGCTTCGGACGACACGAGAAGCGTCTCGGTAGCCAGGTTTGAACTTCCAGATCTTGCTCCCCGGCGACAGAATGAACGCCCCGACAACGTAATGTTTTCTTAATCCTACATTAGCTAAATGAAAAGCCAGAAAATCCAAGAGATGAGCAACGAGGCTTTGCTCAAACGGAAGAAGACGACAGAACTTGTGACAGGCTTATTGTCCGGGATGCTACTGGTAGGCGTAACGTTAGTACTATTTTTATGGTTTAAGCAGGGTTCCAGCGTTGCTCTCCCTTTACTAGTAACCTTTCTTGCCTTATCTCCTATTGTGTTGCTTAACTTGGCTGATTTACAGTCTGTCAGAAAGGAACTCCAGACACGAAACATAGTATAACAGTTCTCCCCGTGGACGGCCGTCTGGTTACAGGCAGCACGTATTATGGGATAATTTTAGCCTCACCGAACGGGTGTGTGAAGGTTCATGTACGTGCGTGCAGTGAAGTTTCGCACCCAACACAAACACAACATAATGGAACAAATTTCAATTGGTAGCGTAGTCAAACTTAAATCAGGTGGCCCGCAAATGACGGTTGTAGCCTATGGAACAAAGCTTAAATTTGGATCTATTCTGGCGACCACCGTGGAAGACAAAGAACAGGTAAAATGTCAATGGTTTGATTCATCCGGCTCGTTACAGGAAGATGTTTTCCCAATTGCTTCACTGCAGTTATGAATCAAGTGAAACTATTCTAAACGTATAGACTATACACGTATCAGTCAAATACTGTTTTTATAAATATGAAAGAAAAGCACCCTTTTAAAGTTATTCTTGAAAAATATATTTCTGAGATTCTGGTCATTTTCATTGGTATTTCAATTTCCTTCTTCTTTGATGAATGGAGAGAAAGTAGACGAGATGATGAAACAATACGGAAACATTTAACTTTTTTAAGAAATAACTTAGTAGAAGACACGCTGCAACTGACAATCTGGACAAATCAGGGAAACCTGTTAATAAATAGCATCAATAAATTAGCTTACTTTAAATCTGATTCAGAAATACAGGACAGCATTAATTTTCACATTGACAAAGCAGCCAGTTACCTGTTTTTCAAGCCAAATCAAATGGCTTACGAAGAAATCAGACAAACTGCACACACAGATCTGATCAAAAATGATTCTTTAAAAACATTATTCCTATCGTATTATACGTCAACTATTCCTTATTGTTTAGAGTGGTGTAAAATAGACGAAACGCATACGATGACACAATTAATACCGGAGATGAGCAATTATTTTCCAGTCGTAACTGACTCCTTAAACCTTGTTTCTTCACAGGAAAAGATTAAAGCAGTAAGGCAAAGAAAAGTAAGAAATTTACTTTTAATAAACTCTGCTTTTAAAAAAGAAGCTATAAGTATTTTTATCCCTACTAAAAAGGCTGCTGTGAACCTTCTCAAAAAAGTTGATGATGAATTGAAAAAATAACAGCGTATGACCTTAGCTTACCCTAAGCGATAGGTATGTTGTTGACCACCCCGAATGACATCAACTCTCACGGTCGTTGTGCGATTCTCAAAAGTATGTTATTAGCAAACACTGACACCAGTCTTACGCTTCCCACAAGCTTCTCATCATTCCGATCCTGAAATTGACTGGCAAGCTACGTTCCATAGTAGCGCTGCGACCAGGAACAGCGGAGGTTGCAGAAGTAATTATTAACCGCAGCCATTTGGACGAGGCACATACCTATGAGTAGATTCCGGGCTTGGTCGGGCTTAGGTACGTACAGAAACCTTAGCCATGAACAATCAGCAATCCCGTCGTCAATTTCTGGGCGCGTCGGCTGCCCTGGCCGCCAGTGCCGTTATGGGCACGAATAAACTGTTTGGTGCCCCAGCCATCATCCGGAACCTCAACAAACCGAACTCGCTGATCAACGGCGTACAGATTGGGGTCATTACGTATTCGTTTCGCGACCTGCCCGACCAAAGCGCCGAAGCTACACTGAAGTACGTGCTCGACTGCGGCATCAGCGCCATCGAACTGATGGGTGGTCCGGCGGAGTCGTTTGCCGGTGCGCCGAAGAATACGGTCGATATGCGGTCGGTGTATCCCCTGATGCGCAAGCGTCGCGACAACCAGACCCTGACCGACGACGAGCAGAAAACCCTGACGGAGGCCGAGAGCCAGATGAAAGCGTACCGGGCGGAACTGGCAAAATGGCGGACGTCGGTGCCCATGTCGAAGTTTGAGCAGGTACGCAAACTATACAATCAGGCCGGGGTTTCAATCTATTGCTTCAAGCCCGACGCGTTTGGTATGCAGAACACTGACGCCGAAATCGACTACGGGATGCGGGCAGCCAAGGCGCTGGGCGCTAACCAGGTCACGCTGGAACACCCCGCCAACGATGCCCACACGCTGAAGCTGGGACAGATGGCGCAGAAGCACGGTATCCGTGTAGGGTATCATGGCCATGAGCAGCAAACGCCTACGTTCTGGGACATGGCCCTGGCCCAATCGCCCGGTAACGCCATGAACTTTGATCTGGGTCACTACGTAGCGGCCGGCCAGCCGGACCCGCTGGGCCTTGTTCGGCAAAAGCACGACCGCATTGCCAGTATGCACATCAAGGATCGGCAGACACCCGACCACGGCAAAGGCAATCTCCCCTGGGGGCAGGGCGATACGCCCCTGACGCAGGTGCTGAACCTGATGCGGGAGCAGAAGTACACCTTCCCCGCCACCATCGAGCTGGAATACAAAATTCCGGAAGGCTCAAACGCCGTGGCCGAGGTTAAGAAGTGCATGGAGTACTGCCGGAAAGTTTTGAGTTAGAGAACGTAAGCGTTTAAACGTACCAAAGCGATGTGGTGTCGGGTTCATAACCCGACACCACATCGCTTTGCTACGACTATACTATCTACTTCTTCCGCACGTAGATATCGTTGCTGATGGATTCCAGCCGGACGGCGGGACCTCCGCCGTTGACGGTTCCCTCCAGTTGATAACCCACCATAGGATTCTTCTGCCGCTTGCTTGTGAAGTCGATGTCGAGGTCAGAGTATACTTCGCCGGTAATGGTCTTCATGGCCAGGTTCGCGCCTTTAGCTTTTGGCCAGCTCATGTCCACATACCCGCTGATGGATTTGGCCGACACAGCCTCGGTAGCGCCCTGAATGTTCACGTTGCCGCTGATGGTTTCGAGTTTCAGCTTCGCTTTCTGGGGCAGGAATACCTGGTAGTTGATGTCGCTGCACAAGACGTAGCGCGTCCCGTTTCGGTCATTCCACGACGTATTGCCGGAACCGGGACAATCCTCGGGCTTTCCCTGTTTCACCAGTTCCTTATCGTAATCTACACCAACGCTGATTTCATCGGCGGTCGAGCCGGTCGTTACCAGCAGGGCGTCGTTCAGTTTGCCGCCGTTGATTGTTACGTCGATCCGAACAGACACCTCAGGTTTATCCCAGTACCGCACCTGAATGCTGTCGGCAAATTTCAGGTTCAGATTGACGAGCTGCCCCTGGGTAAACGGCAGCTTTTTCTCAATGATTTTCTGGGCAAACGCCGGGCTGATGAACAGGCCAAGCAGGAGCAGGCATATACTCTTTTTCATGGTCGTAGAGTGGTTGGGGATGGAACGGCTCATTTATTTCTGCTTACGGATGTAGATGTTGCTGCTCACGGTATGGAGCTGGAGTTCGACCCCTCCGCCGTTCGTTGTACCGTCGATGTTGTTGCCCCCACCCACGCGCGGCATACCGTCCTTCGATCCCTTCACACCCAGGTCAAAATCGGTGTACATTTCGCCGGTAATCGACCGCAATTTCATGTTCGCTTTGGTATTGCCGGGCATTGTAATATCGATGGGCCCGCTGACGGTAGAAATGGCGGTTGGTTTATCCTGGCTCAGGTTCGAATACACCACCTTAACCTCTCCACTGGTGCTGTTGGCAACGACGGGTCCCGTTACGTTCGTCAGGTCGATGTTGGCGTTGTGGGTACGTACCTCCAGGTCGCCGTCCATGTTGCTGATGGTAATGTCGCCCCCGCGCCAGTTGGTCTGCTGATACAGCACGGCCACTTTTCGGGGGAGCCGGATCGTGTACTTGATCTCCTTGCGAGTCGCTTTCTCGATACGTAGCCCCCCGTTTTCCGGCGTTACGGCCAGACCAAGGTTTGTATTGTCTACGGCTGAGTTGTAAAGCGGCTTCAACCCTTTGGCGCGTTCGGGAGGGGCTTCGTAGCCCGACGACGCCTGGATGATGACCTCATCGCCGTTATGCCCTTCTACTTTGACATCACCGGCATCGATCTCAATGATCACTTTGCGGTCTTTCGAATTGGCCAGTTTGGTTTTGTATTCCTGGGCGTAGGTGTTGGTAAGGCAACACAAAGCTGTGGCACCCAGTAATAGGAGCTTTTTCATGGATGGTAATTTGGAAATTGGTGAGTTAAACTGTTTTATTAAGGGGGGTGAGGTTTGTAGTTTGTTGACACCGTAGGAACCACGAACCATTAACTACGAAGGCGAGTTACTGCCCGCCAGCCGGTTGATGCCTTCCTCGGCTTTGACGCGCACGACGTCCAGCACCTGTTGATTTTTGGCCAGTCGCTGAATCTGCTCAACGGCCCGCTTTTCCTTGATAGCCACCAGCGATTCGATCAGATTGATCTGCACATTTGGGTCCGTCTGGATCGACAGCGACTGAATCAGTGCTTCCCGTACGCCCGGCTCATTTTCGAACCGGAGCAGTGCCTGACAGGCCGCGAGTCGTACGTTCACATTGTCGTCGAAATTCAATGTATTGATCAGCAACTGCGTTATATCCTGGTCAGCCTGCGTTAGATCATAGCTCTGATTGACCGCCTGAATCCGTTCGCTGGCCGAGGTGTTGGGCATCTGTTCAAACGCCAGCACTTTTTTCATTTCCAGCGCGGATGTTGCCTCAACAGTTGATAGGGCTGTCTCGCGGGTCCGCCACTGATCGTAGAACAAGCCACCGGCAAACCCGAGCATCAGCAACGCTACCCCGGCCGCAATGCGCAGGCTCCACGTCGTCAGGCTACGTACCTTACCGACCTCCGACTGATTCAGTTTCTCGGCCAGTTGATTGTTGAACACCATAGAGAGGTGTTCTTTCCGGGCGTCGGCGAAGAGCCGGAACTGGGCCGCGTGACTTTCCAGATGCGGTGGAATGTTATCGCCCTGGAAAAACTGCCTCAGTATGCGTTCTTCGGCCAGCGTCGTTTCGCCTTCGTAGTATCGCTCCAGCAGTTCGTCAATATCCTGCTTCATAATTGTTTGCTTTTACGTAACCCTCGCGCAGCCGTTGCCGGGCCCGCGATAAAATCACCCGAATGTTATTGACACTGAGCCCTGTTGCCTGCTCGATCTCTTCGAACGAGTACTCTTCCACATCGCGCAGGTGGAGAATTAGTTTCTGCTGATCCGGCAGCTCGTCCATCAGTCGGCGCATCAGGTCCGCGCTGTCGGTCAGTTCCACCTGCCGGTACGGCGACACACCCTCGGCCGTAATCTCCAGCATATTGGCCGCGTCGTCCATTTTCTGGCGGCTGTGGGCTTTGAGCTTGTCCAGACACAGATTCCTGATCATCCGAACGGCCAGGGCTTCCACGCTGTGGTACGTATCCAGTTCCTGGCGGTTAGTCCAGAGCCGCATCAGCACTTCCTGCAACGCATCCTCCGCTTCTTCGCGGTTGCGCAGAAACAACTTGGCCAGCCGAAATAGTCGCCCCTGGACCGGAAGTATGCGTTGTTTGAAAGCTTGTACATCCATTTCAATGACAAAGACGAGCGCGGCAGACAAACATTACAGATTGGCGTAAAATTTTTTCTAAATTTTTACACACACCAACTAAACCGTTGATGGTCAGCGAATTTTTCAGCACCCTGAATCGCTACGGGCAATCTGCGTGCTGTCAGATTCTTTGCGTGTTTTACGTGTTGTCAGTTTCTTAAAACTGACAGCACTACAGATAAACCTAATGCCCCCCGTTGACGTAGGTATGACGACGGCGAACCTAAACTTTGTCTGTTCGTTATACCTATTTTGCCAATGCGCCTTCATAAATTACTCTGGCAGGTGCCTGCTGCCCTGCTCCTTGTCACGACGATGCTCTTATTCGCTAACGAGTTCGCCATTGCCCGGCCCAGCCGCCGTATCAAAGACATACCCTACGTAGTCAGTACGTTGCCCGGCTTCGATCCGCAACGGCACATACTGGATGTCTACAGCCCGCGTAAACAAGCCAGTACGCCCTACCCGGTTGTTATCTTTATCCACGGCGGTAGCTGGAACAGTGGCCGGAAGAACCTGTACACCTTCATCGGTCGGCGGCTGGCCAAACAGGGCGTCGTGGCCGTGATTATCAACTACCGGCTCGCGCCGAACGTGGAGGTTCCGGCCATGGTCGACGATTGCGCCCGCGCCGTGCTGTGGACCCGGCAGCACATTGCCGACTACGGGGGCGATCCCACCCGCATCTACGTCATGGGCCATTCGGCGGGCGGTGGCCTGGCGGCTCTGCTGACGGTGAAGGACAGTGTGTTTGCACAACTTGGCGCAGACCGGAACCCCATCAAAGGAGCCATTCTCGACGATCCGGCCGGGCTGGATATGTTTGATTACCTGACCAAAATGGAGTACCCCAACGACGAGCGATACCTCATACCGTTCGGGAAAGACCCGGCCATTTGGCGGCAGGTGTCGGCCCTGTACCACCTCACGGCTGATTCACCCCCCATCCTGATGTATGCGGGCGAACGGACGTACCCAAGCATCGCCAGCAGCACCCGAAAGTTTGAGAAGCGGTTGCAGGAATTAGGCATCCGATACCAATTCAAGGTCCTGCCGGGCAAGAAACACATCCCGATGGTGACGCAGTTGTTCTGGCAAAACAACGTTATTTACCGCGATCTGCTTCAGTTTGTGGGCGCAAAGCCCGCTACAACATGAGCTTAATTTTGTAGATTAGTCCGGGCTTCTGCAACTGCCACCCAAACAACTTGATTTGACTATGAAGTGCGTTATAACCTGCTGTTTCATACTCTTGCATGTTGGGGTCTTCTATCCTCGCGCTAATGCTCAATCAGGAAATCCGCCCCCATGTAACGAGGTGAAACAAGTCAAAATAGACAATTCCGAAACTAAGCGGCAGATTTTAACTGAATTCATTAGTTCCTGCCTACGAAATAAATACTGGACGAATGACAAAGGAATTGTCCTGCTTAGAGAGTACAAAAACGAAGCAGGGAAACAATGCTGGCTTCTACTACCTAGCATTGATGACGGCTACAAAGACAACCCTCCCGAACGGTTTGCTACGTTTCAGGGTGATATCATCCTGGTTTTTGATGCGAATTCAAACGGCATACAAAAAGCATCAACTGGTAATCGGGAGGCTTTGAATCAATGCCTGGAGCAAATTACTGGTGACCGCGTTTACATTCGTCCTCCGAAAAGAAGCCGATGGACAGATGTGGTTATGCCCTTCACGAACCGTAAAATGACTAATGGCCCTCGTCGAATCTCAGCCGGTAACGGGGGCAGTTTGATTATCATTTTTAATGATGACGGTAGCTACCAGGCACTAATTCCTGTATAAAGTTTTTGATAGTTTTTCTTTTCTATCCCACTGATACATTTGCCTGAAACACGTTGCATAAGGATAATGGCAGTTGGGGAAACTTTCCGGTTGCCGGCAAGTTATGCCAGTACGTGATTAGAACGAAACACTGTCAACGATATGGAAAATCAGGAATCACAAGACCCGCAGGAACCCACGCTGGGCCAGACTGACTACGATTCGATCGACTTCGACCGGGCAACCAACGACAACGAAGCTGCGGCTATGGAATCGGGCGCGGATCTGGACGATGAAACCAACCTGGGCACGAAGCCCTGAATTGGTTTACACCGTCTTCATATTTCCTCACGAACGATAACCCAGGTTCATGTTTGCTGGGGAGCGACCGCATAGCCAAGTTTTGTGCTTTGCTATGGTCGTTTTATTTTGTAAGCCTCGCCTAAATTTACATAGCTCTTGCAGCCGCCTATTATCATAAATTACAGTTATCTGCACATATTTTCCCTACCTTTTGTCTTAGCTTATCAGTATAGCCACTTATACAACTTCTATATCGTTGTCAATCATGAAAATTAACTATTTAGGATTTCTTGGTTTGGGCCTCGTATGTGTGATTATAATAGCTTTGACTGGTAATTACATATTTGCTTTGTCTGCTGATTTTTTCTTTCTGTCGGCTGTTATTTCTCATCGTCGGCAGAGACGATTAGACAAGCAAGTAAATGATTTAAGGTATAAGCAAGACTGAAAAACACACCAGTGTATTGGTTGATTCTCTTAACATAAGCAAGCCGAGCCGCCAAAGCCAAGGATATGTGAGTTGGTAAGTATGAGACTGTTCTGGAGGCAGCTCAACAAGCCATTGATAGCTTCAATCTTTTACGTCTACAGTGGAGTTATGCTTGTCTTGAACCTGAACAAGCTCACCAAATGCAGAGGGTTAGCGTAATATGGCAGGTCAGTAATGTTGATAACAGGGAAAAGTACAAGTTGTTGAAAGGAAGATCGCTGTATAAATTGAAAGCAAAATCTGTCATGTGAAGTCAAAATAATACAAACGAAAATTCCTTTCCAATCTTTTTAGCTTGAACGGAATCTACTTGATACTACCCTTTTGCTTTCTTAGTCAGATGAAAAAGTATACACTATCAATCGCTATTTTGGTTGGCTTCCTATCAACAGCTCAGATGTGTGGAACCAAAGACGATGTAAATCCAGAAGTAGACAGCACATCATGTTTTTCGGATAAATCACTAACAAGCGTCTCTTGGCAGAAAGATCAACTAACTTTCTTTCAACAGCCCAAAAGCGGGTCTTTAAGAGTGGTTGTATACACGTATAAAAATGAGTCTTTCCTAGCTTTTGTAAATGGATTTGTAAGCTCACCAATGAACTACATTTTTGACTGCTCAGGTAGGACGCTCGCTCAGCGTGGTATCAATTACAACGTTTTTTCTGATGGTGCTAAGCAAGTTAAGCTACTGTTAGAGGGTAACTATTAGAATCGTCAATTTCCCATTACATGCATGTGGATTCGAACCCGTTAATTAAGGCTTGAACCACATTACATAAAGTAATTTGTAATACACCAGCAGCAAAAGCACAACCTCATGACCACCAGTTCAATGGTACTTTTCTGGTATACGTAGCCTAATCAAAACTCCCCTTCGGTTGGTTCTTTGGCTTTTTTCTTGGCCTGCCGCAACCGGTAGTTGAACGTCAGATTGACTTGCCGCAACCGCCCCTGCGAGTTGTTTTCCGTGTAGAAATTATCGCCAACCGTAATGGTGCGGAACCGGCGCGAGTTAAATACGTCCAGTACGTTCAGGGTCAGCGTTCCGTTGCCGTGGAGGATGTCGCGGCTCATGGACAGATCCAGCGTTGCGATGGCCTGCCGACGACCCTGCGGGGTTTGCTGGGGCGCTTCGTAGTTGCCCCGCATCTGCAAGTCCAGATTCTTCCAGAAAGTGAACCGCGACGTAGCGCGCGTAAACCAGCTATACGTATCGCTCTGGAAGTTGGCATCGAGGTTATCCCCGTTGATGATGGCCCGGAAGAAGTTCATGCTCCCGTCGAGTTTCCACCACGGGAATAGCGCAAACGAACCGGTAAATTCGGCTCCGTATGAATCCTCCGTCGCCAGGTTTTCGGGACGGGTGTTCGCATTCCCCTGGTCATCGACCCGCCGGATACGGATAATCTTACCGTTCGTGTGCCGGTAGTACAACGACGAAGTTATCGACCCGTTGCCAATGTATTTGATGTGCCCCAGATCAAAAGAGTTCGTGAACTCGGGATTCAGATCGGGGTTTCCGCTGAAGAAGTTCCGGCTGTCGCTGAAGGTCATGAATGGGCTCAGGTCGTTGTACTGCGGCCGTCGCACCCGGCGGCTGAAGCTCACCTGCAACGCGTGCTGCCGGGGCAGGTCATACGTCAGGTGCACGCTCGGGAACAGGTTGGCGTACTGCCGCGGATTCACGTCGTTCGTTTGGCGGAGCGTCGTAGTTACGCCTGTCCACTCGGCCCGCAGTCCAGCCTGATACGAGAACTTACGGCTTTTGTTGCCCACGATGCCGTACAGCGCATGAATCCGCTCCTCATACAGAAAATTATTGGTCAGGCCCGGCAACGGTCGCCACGAACCATCCGCAATCTGCTCCGTTACGGTGTAGTCGTTGGTCATGTCGCGGGTGCTGCTACGGAGACCCGCTTCAAACTTACCGTCTTTCTTGAACGGCCGGATGTAGTCGATCTGCACCAGAAACTGCTTCTCGGTCTCATCGTTCAGCGACCGTTGTAGTACGTTCGGGATACCCGATGTAGTCCGGTCGGGCCGTAGCGTCTGTTGCGTAAAGAACTGATCGGAGCTTTCCCAGTTGTCGAGGTAGCGGACGTCGGCGGTGAGTTCGTGGCCTTCGCGGGCAAAGGTCCGTTTGTAGCTTATCGCGTATTCCGAATTGGGTTCGGTTTCGGTTTCGTCCTGCTGCCGGTTTGTAATGCTGAGCAGGTTACTTAAGCTCGACGCGTAATCCAGATACTGAATGTCGGAGTAGCGTTTGCCTTTGCTGATGCGGTACGTGTACGCGCCCGTCAGGACGTTCTTCGGATTGAAGTAATAATCGATGCCCGCCCGCGCGTTGTTGTACATACCGTTCAGGCGATTCGTCCAGGTTTGTTGGGTGAAAAACGTCGAATCGTTGCGGTTCAGACGCTGGAACTGGTTGCTCCGGCCGGGGGTATTGCGGTACGAAACGCTGTAATTGACAAAGAAATTGAGGTTCTTGCGCCGGTAGTTGACGTTGGCAGCCGCGCCGTAGTTGGCCGGATTTCCCGCAATCAGATCGAACGAGCCGTTGAAACCTTCCTTCCGTTCTTTCTTCAGAACAATGTTGATGATGCCCCCCATGCCTTCGGCTTCGTAGCGGGCGGATGGATTGGTGATAATCTCCACGCGTTCGATGGCGCTGCCCTGCAACTGCTGCAGGCCACTCGACCCTTTCAGGCTGACCAGTCCCGATGGTTTTCCGTCGATCAGGATACGAACACTGTTGCTGCCGCGCAGGCTGACGTTGCCTTCTACGTCGACGGCCACCGACGGTACGTTCTGCAAAATATCGACCGCCGTGCCGCCCCGGTTCGCCAGGTCCTTGCCGACGTTGAACACCCTCTTGTCGAGGGCCAGTTCCATCGTGCTTTTTTCGCCCTGCACCACCACCTCGCTCAACGTACTGGCCGTGGGCAGGAGTTTGAACGTACCCAGATCCGTCGCGCTTTCGCGGGTCAGGCGAATGGCTGCGGTTTTCTGGGCTTTATAGCCAATGAATTCAAGAAGCGCGTAGTAATTACCGACTGCGGCATCCAGCGCAAATTCGCCGGTTTCGTTGGTGATCGCTCCGGTCACGAAGGAACTGTCGACCTGCCGGAACAGCCGGACGTTGGCAAACGCCAGCGGGGTGTTGGCCTGGGCATCGAGCACTTTGCCGCGTAGCTTCAGTTTACCGCTGTCCTGACCGAACAGAGTTGTGCCGGTCAGCAATACTGCAATGGAGTAGGTAACAAATCGAACAACGAGCTGGCCGAACAGCTTCGATGGAAAGGTAAAGGGTAAGCTCATCAGGAAGGGTTGAGTCGGTTGTATACAGCATAAAAGGGCGTATTGCCCGATTTTACTGTAAAAGCGTTCTCACTTTCGCAAAATTGCTGGAACCGATTGCAGGTGTAATAAGCTACGTATGGGTGACCCGTCCATTGATGAGCCAACCATTGCTCCCTGATATAGCGCTGTAGTGAGATATGATACCAGGCAGCACCTAGGGCGCTTGTGATCACGCCAGCCACCACCTGGTTCCAAGGACAGGGCTACGGCCTTATCTGGCAGGCTTAATTTCCTCCAGCCAACTCTGGATGTGTTTACTCATCGAAGCTTCTGTTGACAACTTGTTCGTCCGCTTTCAGAATGACCTTTCTGAGTGACCGTAAATCAGCCATTCCCCTGGCCTGAATTTTCGACAATTCATCCGGCTCCTTCGGCAGTTCAGACAAAAAGCGATTTACGACCCATCCGCAAGCCAATACCTTTACGGCTGTTAACCATACCTCTTTTTTTATGAGAGTTTTTCTTTTCTGCCTGGCACTACTCAGCAGCTTGACCTGCGTGGCGCAATACCAGCCGTTGGGTGCTATCTCCATGTGGGCCGATGGCTACGTAGTCACCACCGAAAACGATACCATTCGTGGTCGCGTCCGGGTTGGCTCCACCGTCAATGACTCACCAGCGGGCATCGTTGTCGAAACGACCGACGGTAAGAAGGTGAAAGTCAAAGGCGAAACCCTGCGCGTACTGGCTCAGCGAATTCCTGATTTTGCGTATTCGACTGGCAGCATTCCCCGCAGCCGCGACATGATCGTTTTTGAACGCGTACCCAATCCCCGGCGCAATGGTAAGCTGATGCTGCTGGAACGCCTGACCCCACCCGGTGGCCGCGTTGCCCTGTATTTCGACGTATCGGGCTGGAAACGAACCGTTGAATACAGCTTCGGTAATTTCACCCTGGGCACCAATCCGCAGGACCTCAGCTACGTCATTGTCAAAGACAACCAGGAGTCGCTCATTGCCAAACGGGGCGACGTAGAGACCATCCACGAGAAATTCTTTGGCGACTGTCCCGCTTTCATCCGGCAATACCCATCCGCTATGCCCCGAATGTGGAATCGCTTCGGCGAGATGGTCGATGCCTATAATCACCTCTGCCTGCAACAGTAATCAACACGCATGAACAGCCCGACGGGCCGGGATACCAAACGGTTTTCCCGGCCCGTCGCCGTATCTTTGCGGTACTTACTAACCGTATTTTGTTAATGCACTTTTCTTTTTGGTACTTGTACCTGGGCGGCTGGTCTGACGGTACGTCTGACCGGTGTACGTCATTACTGAAACGGGTCTGCCTCTGGCTGCTCGTGTTCAGCATGACTGGTCCGGCCTACGGCTGGAACAAACCAACCCACATGGCCATCGGGGCAATCGCCTACCGCGACCTGCAGGCCAAATCGCCCCGGAAGCTCGCCCGCGTCGTGGAGATTCTGCGGCAGCACCCCGACGTAAAAACCCGCTGGGCGACTATGCTCCGGGATTCATCGCTAACCGACGACGAAAAGAACCGCTATCTGTTTATGCTGGCTGCCCGCTGGCCCGACGACATCCGCGGTCAGAACAACCCCAACGATCACGCGAGCTGGCACTTCATCAATTATGTCTACAACCCCGGCCTGGGGATAGCCCGTACGGATTCAACGCTGGCTACCAGCGAGAACATTCTCCAGGCGTTTGAGCAGAACCGGAAAATCCTGACCAGCGACGCCCCCGACAGTACGAAAGCCTTTGCGCTCTGCTGGCTGTTTCATCTGGCCGGCGATGTGCACATGCCCCTCCACACGGCGGCCCTGATCAGTCCGCAGTTTCCGGAGGGCGACAAGGGTGGCAATCTGTTCAAGATTAAAATGGCCATGAGCAACCCAACCCTTAACCTGCACTCCTTCTGGGACGGTATGCTGCTGGGGAAGGACGCGTTCAGAGCCGCTGATCAACTGGCCATTTCGCTGAGTCAGACGCATACCCGCCGTGAGTTACCACGCCCCCGCAAGCCAGCCATTACCGACTGGTCGAAAGAGAGCTTTGCACTGGCCCGTACCATAGCGTATCAGCAGGGGCAGCTCAAGGGAGGTACCGGCAACGAGGGAGTCGTTCTACCAGAAGGCTACGTTGATACAGTAAAACCCATTGCCGAACAGCAGGCGGCCTGGGCCGGTCATCGGTTGGCGGTTGAACTGCTGACGGACGTGAAAAAGCGGTGAACGACCGCCAATTCGCCACATACTAAATCGGCAATCCACTTTCCGGGGCCGCCTGTGTACCTTGCTACCAGGCGGCCCCGGCTTTGTCTGGAACAAACCAGGGGCTTGTCTATAACGCACTGCCCCCAGATGGTACCGAAACCTTCCTCCAGCCCTGCTCAACCCATACCCACCGTAGCCGATGTCGACCGGATTGCCGCCCTGACCGACCCGGTGATCCGTAACCTCCGGATTACTCAATGCTACGCAGAACTGTCGGGGGTATTCCACGAACGAACCGGCGCGGGTGCCAACTGGTGTACGTTTGCGACCTGGGCCTCGAAGCAGGCCGGACAGACCATCCGGCGCGAAGATCTGATTCGTACAGTTGAAGCCGTATTGAGTGCTGATCAGGCAATCGGCCAGGCACTACTGCGGCTCGTCACGCTGGCCCGGCAACTCGGCGCAAAACCTGATACGTCAGCACTTCAGCAATCAGTCTGGTATGAGTTGCTGGTCACGGCGGCCGACCGGGCCAGCAATGCCGTTAGCCGGGGTAACAGGAAAGTGTTCGAGGAGATTGCGCGAGAGTTTGCCCGCTTCATGGCTACGTGCGGAGCGGATACTGAGTTTACGCAGTCCCACCTGGATACCTTCTGCGCCAGCCTGCGACCCGGCGACCCACCCCACGGCCAGCGGTACCTGCGTCAGGCCTTCACGCATTATTATCAGTCGCTGTTTGAGACCGATCCGAAAAAGCAGGGCGAACTCCGGCTGCTGGCTAATCTGGAAGTGGGTTTTCACGAACAGACCCGGCTCCAGCCCGAGATTGCCGAATCCTTGAACGCAGCCACCATTGACGGCGACGAGCTGAAACGTCGGCTGCGCGAACTGCTCTTCCCGGCCGGAAGCTGGCTGAGCCGATTGCGGCTATCGTTCCTCGATCTGTTTGGGCAAACGACCGCACTAGACAAAGCCCTCGATCGGTTGGTTAGTCTCGTACAGGTGCAGATTCGATCGGCCGTAACGGCTCACCTGATGACCATGACCTTTCCGCCTACTATACGCCTGCGACTGGGGCACGACCTGACCACTACGTTCCCGGCATCACTCCGGACACTAACCAACCCTGATCTGAGGAACCTGCTTCAACACATCGACCCGACACCCGACAGTCTGAACCAGAGTGGCGCCGTAGACTGGGCCAATCTACCCGAGCGGATGCATTTCATTGCTGATCTTTTCCGGTGCTACCACGAATCGGCCGACCTGTTTTCCCCCGCCTTTACTACGGAGCAGATTACGGCGCTCAGAGCCGGACAGCGGCCAGAGGGCCGTTTATAACCCACGATTGGTTGCAAAAGCCAATGCAACCCGCGTTATTCGGGCCTGTTTACAGCTACCCGACTTATCGTTCTAAATTTTACCCGCTTTCTGCAACAAAACCATCCGATGAAACCACGATTACTGGTCACTTCCCTGCTATTGTCTACCCTGTTTTCACTAATTAACCCACCGCTTGCTCAGGCGCAGACTGGCAAGGATGCGTTTCTGTTCGGTGATCTTCTCCCCGACGCCCCTGAACTGGCCGCCCGTGGCAGCTACGGCGTCGGTGTCCGGACGATGAAACTGAACCACCCCGGTCAGATCGATGTGCTTCGGGCTAAAGACGGGAAAACGCCCCTGTATGACCGTCCCCTAACTGTCGAAATCTGGTATCCGGCCCGCATTCCGGCCGGAAAAGCCGAACTGGTACAATACGACGAGGTGCTGGGTGTTGCCAATGATCCGAAGCGCCCGCTGGTACCGTTCACCTTTATAGGCCGTGCCCTTCGCGATGCCGAACCCAATCCGGGCGAAGGCGCTTATCCACTCGTGATTGTCTCGCACGGCTATCCCGGCTCCCGGTTAATGTTCACGTACCTGACGGAAAATCTGGCGTCGAAAGGCTACGTGGTGGTGTCCATCGACCATACCGAATCCACCTACCGCGATGCGGCCGCGTTTCCGAGTACGTTGCTCAACCGGGCGCTGGACGATCTGTTTGTGCTGAACGAGATGGCGCGGCTGAGCGGAAAAGGCAGCAAATCGTTCCTGGCTGGACTGCTCGATGCCAACAACACCGCTCTGGTCGGTTATTCGATGGGTGGCTACGGCGTCCTCAACGCCACGGGAGCGGGTTTCAGCAACCAGGCCGTTACGTTCTTTGGCCAGATGACGGGTGGCAGCACCGCGTTGCAGGTCCGGTCGACCAACGCGTCGGAGTACAAAGCCTCGCAGGACCCACGCATCAAAGCCGTCGTGGCCTTTGCGCCCTGGGGCATGGAGCGGGGCGTCTGGGATGCCGAAGGGCTGAAAGGATTGACCCGCCCGACCTTGTTTATCGCCGGCAGCAAGGACGACGTATCGGGTTACGAAAAAGGCATCAAAGCCATTTACGACGGTGCCGTTAATGCCGACCGGTATATGCTCACTTATATCAACGCCCGGCACAACGTAGCGCCTAACCCGCCCCCGGCCGAGTCGATGAAACCCGGTTTACCCTTGAACGAATACATGCGCTACGCCGAACCGGCCTGGAGCGAACGCCGGATCAACAACATCAACCAGCACTTTGTAACGGCATTCCTGGGCATTCACCTCAAGAAACAGGACTACGGCAAGTACCTCGATCTAAATGAAACCGACAGCGCAGGACCTTGGACGGGTTTTAAACCCCGAACGTCCGTCGGGCTGGAGATGCGGCACGCCAGGCCGTAAGTGACCGCGAAGTCCACTCACTCAAACTGAAACGCAAAATACATGCAGCGGCCCCGGCTCGTGTTCTGAATGGCGTGCGGTACGTTGGACTCCAGAAAGATGAGGTCACCGACTGCGGCCGGGTGCAACGTACCGTTGATGCTTTCCTGAGCGGTGTTCTCGATCATGAGCAGGATTTCGGCGGCCCGATGCGTGTGGGGCGGGTGACTCCACAGCCCTTCGTTCAGGGTCGTTACGTGCATCTCGAAGCGTTTGGTCATGGCCGTTGCGCGGTCGAACATGCGCCGGATACCGCCCTGGCTGTGCGGCTGAAACGCTACGTCCCGAAAGTCAATCCAGAAAGAGCCGCCAGCTTTTTGCCCCCGCGCGGTATCGACGGGCGCTTTGGCTTCGTACCGCATGACGTAGTACGTGGCCGGTACGTCCCCCCGGTTGTCAAAGCCGTGTTCGTCGCCGGGCACCATCAGTGCAATGCTGCCGGGACCTAACGTCTTCGTTTTCCCAGCGATGGTGACGGTCAGTTCGCCTTCCTTCACGATGATGAGTTCTTCGTCGTTGTGCCGGTGCGCCGGGTGAGGAGTCTGGTGTGCGGGTAAGGTCGTTGCGTGTATCCGGACGTGTTTGAAGTCGGTCGTGGCCCCTTCCAGCAACAGCCGCTGCGCTACGTTCGCTTTCTGCGTAACGGGGGCTTTTGCCCATGCATACACGCCCGACTCAACGGCCTGCGCACTTAATCGCCCAACCGCGAACCAGAAAAGAATGCCCAACGCCAAACCTAACTTCATGGTCATTTACAGTTTAAGTTTGATTCCTGCTTTGCCCAATACAGCCGTTATACCAATAATCAGGAAGGCAAATACCATTGATTTTAGCAGGCCCACTACGCCAACCGTCAGCCAGTCGGGCAGCGACATACCCGACAACGTAGCCACGCTGTAATAGACGTACGGAATCAGGTAACAGGTCAACGTACTGGTTCCGGCGGGCCTTATTGGGTTGAACCAGTGGGCTTTCCCTTTTATATCGACCAGGACGTACACGCCGGCAAACACCAGACAGGCAATGCCCGAGCAAAGCAGGATCCAGGTAGGTGTCGCCTGAATTTTTGAAATGATAAAGAACTGCCTCGAAACGAGTTCAGCCAGCAGTAGCAACACACCAAGCCCACTAAACAGCAGCGGTAACTGCCAGGGTCTTTGGGCATTTTGACACCGATTGAGCAGTAACGTAGCGAGTACCCCGGCCATCGTAAATGACTGAAAAGCCCCGTTACCCAGTATCCAGTTCGACGGACCGTCGGGCCAGAGTTGCCGTAGCCACCCGGCATGTCCCGCGATACACACGAACGTAAAAACCACCCAGGCCAGTACTGAACCAAGGGGGTGTCGATGAACAAACAAAAAAATCAGGGCGCAGGTCAGGTACGTCCAGCCGATAAGTCCCAGAATCCCCCACCACTGCGGGGTCATTCGACTCAGCTCATTACCGTCTCCTCCGCGAAAGGCAATTACCAGCCCGACCAATAACACTACGCCGGTTAGCTGTAGTCCCCTGATCACGTAGTTCATAGCACCCTCCCGCCTGGGGTATACGTTCCAGATCAGGAAAAAACCCACGACCATCAGGATCTGAAACCACTCGCTGCTGATGCCCGTTGCCTGTGGGTTTAGCTTCGGTACGTTGACCGTAAATACCCCCATAATCAGCAAGGCAACCGAGCGAACGACGATATGCCGTATAATCAGCCCGTAGGAATCGCCCTTCGCCAGCCGGCCCTGGATCGCAAAAGGGATTGACATACCGACGATAAAGAGAAAACAGGGAAAGACCACATCGGCCAGGCCCAGAAAGTCGACATCAGCCGGTGAATGCTCCAGCCAGTCCGGAATGCCGATCAGGGTCCAGAGATCATTGACGAATATCATGAAGAGCATCGTCAGGGCCCGGAATATATCAATAGAATGTACCCGCTTTTCGGGCAATTGCCGTCGGGTTTCTGGTGAAGCAACGACTTGTTGATCAATCATTGGGATGTCGCCTGGTTTTCCGGGTTAGACTGACAATACAGAACACTGTCTATAAAGAAGCTGATCATGTCAAACTAACCAAGCATTCAGGCTTATATAGACTTACAGCGAAATCTCATTTCACCTTGTCTCCTGCAAAACCGGCTTCGCCGTACGCGTTTCGAAACTTTCGGTTGATTGCCGGGGTTATCGCCCAAGCCTGGTTCGGGCTTTTCTTCATCCATCAACGTATTGCATTCATGGCAGACATTACCAAAACGGCGCTCATCACGGGCGGCACAAAAGGCATTGGCTACGGCATCGCCGAAGTACTGATCAACGACGGCATCAAGGTGGCGATAACGAGCCGTTCGTCGGTAGCCGCCGAACTGGCAGCCAACCAATTAAATGAGATCAAAGCGGGGTACGCCCTGGGTATCGGTGCCGACGTTCGCGATCTGGCGTCTCAGCAGCGGGCTGTCGATACGGTCCTGAAGCAGTGGGGGCGATTGGATTACGTCATTGCCAACGCTGGTGTGGGCCACTTTGCCTCCATCCAGGAGATGACGCCGGAGCAGTGGCACGAAACCATCGACATCAACCTGACAGGGGTTTTCTACACGGCCAAAGCAACGCTGTCGTCCCTGAAAGAAAGCGAAGGCTACTTCATTACGATTGCCAGCCTGGCCGGTACGAATTTCTTTGAGAAAGGCTCAGCCTACAACGCGAGCAAATTTGGTCTGGTTGGCTTCACACAGGCCATCATGCTCGATTTGCGCAGCGAAGGTATCAAGGTAACCACGATCATGCCCGGCTCCGTGGCGACGCACTTCAACAACCACGAACCCAACGAACAGGACGCCTGGAAGATCCAGCCCGAAGACATTGGTCAGATGGTAGCCGACCTGATCAAGATGAACCCGCGAACGCTGCCCAGCAAGATTGAAGTCCGCCCCACCCGACCCGGCGGACGCTAGAGATTCTCTCGTACAGAAACGGCACCGGATATCCGGTGCCGTTTCTGTTTGAACGGTTACGTTCTGCCGGATGGCACGATAAACGAATGCCCTTTATGATATAAACTGCTGCGGGCGCTGGCCCACGCTTCTGCGGTTTATCTGATGAGTAAGAACATACGCTTATGTGATGTAGCTCAGTGCCGGATAAGAATCCCTGAAGGACTTTTATGATAGGTCTGTTGCACAGCAGAATTGGCATTTCCAGGGAGAGGATTGCCCGTAATAGACCAATGGAAATACCCTCTGGTCGCTAATTCGTGGTTGATCACGAGCAACAGGACTTTGTAGGGTATTCATACCAGTAACTACTTATTAGTCCTCTACATCATGAAGAATCGTTTTCTATCTCCGGTTCTAATTGGCCTCTGCCTGCTAACTGCCAGTACTGTCGTACAGGCCAAACCCATCTGGAAATTTTCTGTGGTTGTGGCGGTTGAAAAACGGACTGCCGATTTGTATACGTCTATGCAGTCCAAAAGTATCCAGCAACTCGTAGACGAACAGATGGCAACGGTCAACGCCAATTTTAATCAGGGAGCTTTGTTTAAGGGCACCTACGCCTTTCAGGCTGACTCTGTTTACGTGTTTTCCGGCCCCGCCAGCCAGGAAGTTTTCAGGCCCCACCCCAACCATACCTATGCCGTTGTCATTGATGGTTATTCAGACAACTCGGTTGGCGGCGGTTGGTGGGGCTCTAATCAGACCATCTACCACAGTTGGGCATGGAGTAACGATTTTGCCAGCGGCCCCTTCGGTCCGGGCGCAACGGACGGTTTAACCCACGAATTTGCTCATGCCAGGGGTGCCGTTGATCTCTACGGGATGCGCGTAGAAAGTGTTAAAAATCTCGTCAACGCCCAGACGTTTGACCCCGTTAATTCCATTATGAATTATCCTTATGGCAACATCGTCTGGGATGAGCATACCTCCAACCTACTGAACGAAACGGCGGATGGACCGATTCTGGGCAACCAGTGGATCACCAAACCCTTTCCAAAGGCCATCGTCTTAAAAGCGGTTGATTTTCAAGGCCAGCCACTGGAAGGAGCCTTGCTGGAATTGTATCCCGTGGAGTGGTTTTCGTATTCGGTAAAATTTACCCCCGCCCTTAAGGCCACGACTTTGTCTAATGGTACGCACGTACTTCAGGCAAACCCGTTCCAGCCTGGTACAAATGGATATCCGTGGACCATGCGCTATGCCAATTTTCTGGTCAAGGCTTGGTACCATGCGTCTGTAGTGTATCAATGGATGCCTTTGTACGACGTACAAAACGCGTATTACCGCAACGGAGCCGATGCCGCCTACACCGTTACTCTTCAATTTCCAGCCGAAACGCCTATCATCCAAATCACCGGACTGAACGCCAGTAATTTCTACGCGAATGATTCTATAGCCGTCTCTTTTTCAACAAAAGGGGCATTTGACTCAGGCAATACGTTTTCTCTGCATGTAATCGACGAACATAACAATACATTCGTGCTGCAGACCGTCGCTGGTACTGAGGGGGCAACGCTGAAAGGGGTGTTACCCATGTTCACGGCCACCCAGATGTGTAGAGTTCAGATTGTGAGCAAAAGTCCAACTGTTAAAAGCAACGAGTATGAAATTGTTATTCGACCGACTCAGCTCGTGCTGGAAGCTCCATCGTATTACTGTCAGAGTGGAGAGATTTACTTTAACACCACTGGTGGAGACGGATCGCCTATTACTTACTCGGCACCAGGGATTAAACGATCTTCGCAGACCGATTACAAGGGGGTAGTTGAAACTGAACTACGAGGTGACCCAAAAGTAATTCCAATAACAGCCACTCAGAACGGAGTTAGCGTGACTTACTATTTCGACCTCAAAGCCGCATGCAACACCCAGCCCGTACCGCCGGTACTTGTGAAGCCGATCCCTGACCAGACCTTTACGGTTAACCAACCCCTTCCCGGCAGCGGCTTTGACGTTGGGCAGTTTTTTGCAGACCCCACTCCCTATCATCCTGATTACACGTCCGGCTGGCAGGTTGAGGTTAAAGGTCTGCCCCCCGGACTGGACGTATTTGCTAAAAGCCTGACAGGTAGTGGCAGTCCTATCCGGGTTATTGTGGGCACTCCCCGTGTGCCCGGTGTTTATACAATCAGTCTGAAAGCCAGCACGGCTGCCTTTCCTGATAAGCCTGTACGTACCAGCTTTATAATCTCCGTTGTAACTGACGTAACGCCAGGGGGGGTATTAACGGTATTGCAACCGACGTACGACTGCGAGTCAGGAGCCATTGTATTTCACACGCATGGGGGCGATGGCTCTCCTCTATCGTATCATGCCCCCGGCATTACACGGTCATCGACCAATAGTGCTACCGGTATCGTCGAGGCTGAGTTGCGAAGAGATCCTAAACCTATTCTGATCACAGCCATCCAGGGTGAACAGATAGCCACATACTTGTTTGACTTCAAGGCCTATTGCGCAGGGTCACCCCCACCCCATGACACGCTGAAGTTACTGCCCCCTATCTACGACTGCGCCAGTGGTGCCTTTCGCTTTAACACCAGCGGAGGAGATGGTTCGCCGGTCGAGTATCGGGCCATTGGCATTACCGACTGGACAACAGATGCGAATCAGTTTGTCGATTTGGAAAGCCGTACGGCCAATGATGTACAGCCGTTCCTGCTGTTTGCCCGGCAGAGCGGCCATCAGGTTAGCTACGTCTGGGACCTCAAGGCGGCCTGCAGCCGGGCCCGTCTGGGAACACCTACTCTCCTTGAAAACTTTTCGGTTCAGGTACTTGGCAACCCTGTAAGTGAACGACTCCTGGTGTTTGTCAAAGGAGCCGCTGGACAGCCTCTGCAACTTCGACTGACCGACGAACGGGGCCGTATCCTGGACAGTCGGTTGATTCAGCAGGCAGGTGACATAGAAAAGCAGCAGTTTATGCTTAACCAGATTGACACAAAAATCCTGTTGTTACACACCAGCATACCAAACGGCAGGCAAACCACCCGAATCATTAAGCAGTGAGAATTTACCCATATGCGAATGCCCACTCAAACGGCTGATTGAGTGGGCATTCGCATATCTTAACGTCAAACCATATACACTACCTCCAGCAAACCTACCAGATTGATAGTAACCTTGTTTGAGTATTTTATATCGTACTACCAACTTTCACCAAAACGGTACCATTTGATGTAGACAAACCACGTAAGTAGCTGTTTGAGCAAAACTATTGCCTAACTTTAACTCCAAACTTGCCCATTTGATTGCCAGAATAAATAGTACTGCCTAACTTACTTATCCGGTGTTATTGTAAACTTTTCTTCGAATGCGCGTTTGTCTTTTGTTGCTTTTGCCTCTATCCTTATTGGCTCAACCTAAAGGATGGCAGGAACGCACGATTTCCGATGGCTTATCGCAGGGGATGATTTATGCCCTCAAACAGGATCAGAAGGGGTTTATCTGGGCCGGAACAAAAGATGGACTCAACCGCTACGACGGTTACACGTTCAAGGTGTTCACCCACGATTCATACAACGAGTATAGCCTGTCCGACAACAACTGCTCGGCCCTGCTGACCGACAGCCATGGCCGCTTGTGGGTCGGGACACAGACAGGGGGGCTGAACTTGTTCGACAGCCGTACGCAACGATTTTACCACCTCGACATCTTTGACCAGGCAACGCCCAAAGCCGGTAATTATGAGGTCTGGCTGCTGGCCGAAGACCCCGCCGGCAACATTTGGGTAGGTACGGACAACTACAGACTGTTTCGGATCACCCTGCCTGAACAGCTTAAAAACAACTTCCCCAACAAAGCCAACTTCTCCGATCAGGTTCGGATCAGCCGCCTGTCTATACCCGAAACCGGGGCTAACGCTCCTCTCCACTTCCTTACGTTTCTACCCGATGGGCGGGCGTTTGTCGGTAGTGTCAACGGTGCCTATTCGTTCTCGTGGCGGCAACCCGGTCAGGTCCGTCCTGAAAATCCGTTCACGGGAAACTTCAGGGAGTTTTTCTCCATGTACGCCGACGTACAGAACGATTTCTGGGTCGCCACCACCAGCAGCAGCCTCATCTGTCGGCTTAAGGGTGTGCAGAAGGTCATTCCATTACCCCGTTCGAACTACACGAGCGTTAACCTCCGGCCTATCGACGATCATACCGTAGCGGTGGCTACCCAGGACTTTCTATGGTTGATGTCACCCAGCGAGTTGTTTCGTCAGGACAGTTTGACCAGCCGGAACGCCTTCGTAGCCCTGCCCGCCAATGTGTACGCGATCACCAATCTGGTGCGCGATCAGACCGGAGCCCTTTGGGTTGGGACCAGCGGCTACGGCCTCCGGTTGTTTAACCCCAACGTCAAGCAGTTTCAGTCGTACCTGCCCAACACGACACTATCTACCATCTTTGCCGATCGACAGGGCCGGATTTATCTGCGGCACGAATTTGCGTACAGCCTCCTCGACCGATCGGGGAACCGTCTGCTGCCGTTTCTGAGCAACACCCTGCCCCCCGCCGACCGCCGACAGCGGTACCTGATGCAGGACCGACAGGGTACGTTCTGGGTGTCTAACGTCCACTTCGAAACGCACGTCCAGCACCTGTTTAAATTTTCGCCCAACTGGACATTACTCAAAAAATACCCCCTGCCGGCCAATACGTCGTTCGGCTTCTTTGGGAACCAGACCATCGAAGACCGGGTCGGCTATCTCTGGATTGGCGGTGCGGACGGTAACCTGCTTCGCTTCAATCCGACCACCGAACAGTTTCGGGTGTACAGCTACCAATCACTGCTGCCCCGCAGTGGTGCCGCTACGGAAACATATGCCCTTTACGAAGATGGAGCAGGTGTGCTCTGGATTGGTACGCAGAAAGGCCTTATCCGGGCCAGACCGACCCAATCCGGTCTCGACTTCTCGATGTTTAAGAACTCCGTCGCTAACCGACAAAGTCTGACGAATGATTTTGTACTTAGCCTGACCGACGACCCTTACGAGCCAAACCGCTACCTGTGGGTAGGTACCAAAGGTGGGCTGGAACGGCTGGACAAGCAGACGGGGCGCTTCGACCACTTTACGGAAGAACAGGGCCTGCCCAACAAGGTCGTCTACGGCATCTTAACCGACGAGTTCAAAAACTTGTGGCTGAGCACGAACCGCGGGCTGGCTCACTTCAACCCCCGCAGTCTGACATTCAGGAACTACACCAAGACCGACGGCCTGCAGGACGACGAGTTTAATACCGGGTCGTTCTTCAAAACGGCTACGGGTGAGCTGCTGTTTGGGGGTGTTAATGGTCTCACGGCCTTCCGGGCGTCGGCGCTGAACAACGCGACCGGCCCGCGTTCGGCTCAACGGAGGCCCGTAGCGCAGATCATCGGCCTGAAGGTAAACAACCGAACGGTTGATCCGGGTGCGGCCGACGGCATTCTGAAAGAAAGTATTGAATACACCCAGGCTCTTGATCTGGCGCATGACCAGAACCTGGTGACGTTCGAGTTTGGTGTGATGGACTTTACCAATTCGGCCCGGAACCGCTTTCGGTACCGGCTCGACGGCATCGACAACGACTGGGTAGAGGCAGGAACCAACCGCTTCGCCAACTACGCTCAGTTGCCGGCAGGCAGCTATACCCTATACATGATAGGCTCGGCCGATGGCGAGGCCTGGAGCCAGCCGATATCCCTGCGGATTCGGGTTAACCCGCCCTTCTACCGGAGCTGGTGGGCCTACTGTCTGTACCTGGGCCTTCTGGTGGTTATCGCCTGGCAGTTATACCGCTTCCAGATGCAGCGGTTTCTGCTTCAGCAACAGGTCGCTTTTGAACAGAAGGAAGCCAGTCGGCTGGCGGAACTGAACGCAGTAAAAACTCGCTTTTTCACCAGCATTTCGCATGAATTCCGGACGCCACTCACGCTGATTCTTGGCCCGCTGAGTGACCTTAGACAGCGGTTTCCCAACGAATCTGTTCTTCCGCTCATGGAGCGCAACGGGCAGCGGCTGCTGAGTCTGATCAATCAGTTGCTCGACCTCAGTAAGCTGGAAGCAGGGCAGTTGAGCGTTGACCCCAAACCCGGCGACATCTCCGCCTTTTTCCGCCTGCTCGCCAGTTCCTTTGAGTCGCTGGCCGATAGCCGCCAGATCCGGTTTCAGTTCAGCCAGAATCAGGACGTATGGTGGGCTTCATTTGACCGGGATAAGTTCGAAAAGATCGTTACTAATCTGCTTTCCAACGCCTTTAAGTTCACTCCGGCCCAGCACGAAGTTTTCCTGAACGTATCGTATCCGGACCCAAACAAAGCCGATCTGCTGACCCTGACCGTTCGGGATACCGGCATTGGTATTCCCGCCGACGACCTGGGGCATATCTTTGAGCAGTTTTATCAGGTGAAAGCCGATGGTGACCGCTACTACGAAGGGACTGGTATTGGGCTGTCGTTGGTCAACGAACTCGTGAATGTCCTGAAAGGTACCATCCAGGTTGACAGTATCGAAGGGGTTGGCACTACCTTCACCGTCCAGTTACCGCTGGTAGCCCTGGACACACCCGTTCCGGCAGCAGACGAACCGCTCATTCATACGATGGCTGATGCAGGCCCAGTACGTATTCAGGTGACCGATTTGGGGGTACCGGCCGATGAGCCGCTGTCACCCACCCAGGAAAATAGCCTGCTGATCGTGGATGACAATGCCGATATCAGATCCTACGTGCGGAGCATCTTTGCCAGCCAGTATCAGATTATTGAAGCCGTTGATGGTCTGGATGGTCTGGAAAAAGCGACCAAAACCCTGCCCACCGTCGTAATCTGCGACCTGATGATGCCCCGACTCGACGGCTATGGCTTTTGCAAAGCGTTGAAAGCGCAGGAAGCTACCAGCCATATTCCGGTGGTGATCCTGACGGCCAAGGCTACGATTGAAGACCGACTGGAAAGCCTGCGGCTCGAAGCCATCGATTTTCTGACCAAGCCCTTCAACCGCGACGAACTTGAGGTGCGGGTATGGAACCTGATGCAACAGCAGAAGCGCCTGTTCCAGTATTTAACGCTATCGCTGAGCCCGACGACACCCCATCTGGTTTCCCCGCCCCCGCTAACCGCCGAGCAGAAGTTTATTGACCGTCTGACCGACGTTGTCGCGCAACACCTCGACGACAGCAGTTTTGGCGTAGAGGAACTGGCAGAAGTGGCCAACCTGAGCCGCGTTCAATTGCACCGCAAACTGAAGGCACTGACCAACACGACCCCCGTGGTGTTTATCCGGGAGATCCGGCTCCGGAAGGCCGCCGAGCTGCTGACCGCCGGTCAGGATAGCGTCACACAGGTAGCCTATGCCGTCGGTTTCGACAACCTGTCGTATTTCGCCAAGGTGTTTCAGGAGCGGTATGGCGTATCTCCATCCCAGTTCGCCAGGCCGGCTGCTACCCCCAGTTAGCCCGCCTACGTACCTGTTTTCCCGATTTTTTCCTAAAAATGAAACAGGAGTGTTAGTAGATGATACAAATGTGTTAGCCCAGGTTGCACCGGTTTAGGTACTTTGCTTACACAGGTTGCACGCACAGCGTGGAAACCAGCTTAGAAGCCGCTAACCCGTGAGGACCTAGTCAACGACTCAGTACTTTATGAAGCCTTTTGTTCCGACTAACAACGCCCAAACTCATTTACCCGCTCAGGGAAACAGCCTTGCCCAATCGTTTACGGCCCTTTACTGCCACTACGCCCCGAAGGTGTACCGGCTATGTTTTTCGCTCACCAAAGACCCACAGCTTGCGCAGGACTGTACGCAGGACATTTTTCTGAAAGTGCTCGGCAAGCTCGACTCATTCGACAATCGCTCAACGTTCTCGACCTGGCTATATGCCGTTTCGTATAACTGTTGCATGGATCAGATTAAACGCCAGAAACGGCTGAGTACCGAACTCCTGTCCGACGACGTAACCAGCCGCCTGTCGGACAGCAGCCCGTCGGAAGCGACAGAATGGCGACTGAACGTGCTGGAACGGGTGCTGCGGCACGTGCGGGACGAAGACGTAACGTTGCTGCGGCTCAAATACGAACGCGGCATGTCGCTACGTGACCTCAGCCAACAGTACAGTGTGACGGAGAGCGCCCTGAAAATGCGACTGAAACGCACCCGCGACGAAATCCGGAAGCGTCTGAACGACCTGGGGGCAAGCGATTTTTCCGCGTAGGTTTCCCAGCCGCGGTCGTCGGATATTATCCTTGCGTTAAATCTGCCGTTGTGCCCGGTTGTGTACAAACCAAACAACCGGTATGTCCCTTTACTGATGGGCTATTGATGTTGCCCACTCAGCGACAAGGGAACATGAAACGCAGATTGGCCGAATTTTTCCGCTTTGCCAACGTATCGCTTTTGGCCACGGTGGTCGATTATGGTATCGGCTACCTACTGACACACACGGGGCTGACAAGTATCGTCGTGGCGACCGGTATCGGTCACCTCAGCGGAATGATCGTTGGTTTCTTTCTGAACAAATACTGGGTGTTTCGGGATACATCGAGCCGCGAAACCACCACCCAGTTGGTCCGATACGTTGTCGTTTCGCTCGGCAACGGTCTCCTCAATACACTGGGAGTCTGGGGACTGAACCAACTGGGCGTGGACAATTACTGGGTCGTCCGTATTCTCGTCGGCACGACCGTGTTCGTGTTTTACAGCTACGTGTTTACCCGCGCATTTGTGTTTATGCGCAAATCACGCCCCGTCGTTTAACCCGGGCCTATACTCCTCGTTCGGCAAAGAGCCGGAGGGCTTCTTCGTTGCCCTGCTGAACGGCCAGATCGCGGGCGGTCAGGCCCCGGACGTCGCGGATGGTGGTATCAGCCCCGGCGTCGAGCAGCAGTTCAACCATGGCGTGGCGGCCGAACAGTGTGGCAAACATCAGCGCTGTACCGTTGTTGCCGTTCTGCGCATTCACGTTAGCTCCCCGTTCAATCAGCAGCCGACCGATCTCGGGGTACCCCTTGAAACTAACACCCATCAGGGCGGTGTTGCCGGTCACGTCCTGCACATTCGGATCAGCGCCAGAGTCGAGCAGCAACCGGGTGGCTTCCAGATGGCCGTCGTAGGCCGCCAGAATCAGGGGCGTAAACCCTTTGCCATCCTGGGTATTCACGTTAACGTGCGCGTTGATCAGTTCATGGAGGTACGTTACGTCGCCCCGGCGGGCGGCATCAAACAGCAGATCTTCGGGGCGGTTGGATGAAAAAGTCATACGGATTGGTTCGTTGGTAGTTTTCGAGTTGATGGGGTTATCGCCGGGGTCTGGCGCGTTCGTACTGAACCGGCCAGGATACGTCGTCGCCCAGCGTATGGGCTGCATGAAGCGGAAAGTACGGGTCACGTAACATTTCGCGGGCCAGCATAATCAGATCGGCCTGTCCGTTAGCCAGAATCTCATCAGCCTGCTCGGGCGACGTAATCAGCCCAACGGCTCCCGTCAGCATTCCGGTTTCGCGCCGGATGCGGTCGGCAAAGCTAACCTGATATCCGGGGGCGGTTGGGATAGTAGCCCGGGGCACATTCCCTCCGGTTGAACAGTCGACTACATCGACGCCTTCTGGTTTTAACAACCCGGCCAGTGCCACTGAATCGTCCGCCGTCCAGCCGCCTTCGGTCCAGTCGGTGGCCGAAATGCGCACAAAAAGAGGCAAATCGTCGGGCCAGACACTTCTGACGGTACGGACCACCTCCAGCAACAGCCGAACGCGGTTGTCGAAGGAGCCGCCGTAGGCATCGGTACGGTGGTTGCTCAGGGACGACAGAAACTCGTGGAGCAGGTAGCCGTGGGCCGCGTGAATCTCGATCACCGAAAAACCGGCGGTCAGCGCCCGTTCGGCAGCTACCCGAAAGTCGTCCCGGATTTTCTGAAGGCCGGCGTCATCCAGTTCGGTGGGCGTTGGACCTCCTTCGGCAAACGGTATGGGACTCGGGGCTACGGTCTGCCAGCCCCGCTCTTCGGTTGGGGCGATAGGCGTTCCTCCCTCCCACGGCCGGCGATGGCTGGCTTTGCGCCCGGCATGCGCCAGTTGAACACCCGCGACTGATCCCTGTTGGCGGATAAACGATGTGATCCGCGTCAATTCCGGGATGTGGGCATCAGACCAGATCCCGAGGTCGTCGGGCGTAATGCGCCCCTCGGGCGATACGGCCGTTGCTTCGGTGATAATCAGGCCCGCACCGCCTACGGCCCGGCTACCGAGGTGAACCAGGTGCCAGTCGTTGGCAAACCCATCGACGCTCGAATATTGACACATCGGTGAAACAACAATTCGGTTTTTAAGCTGAAGGCTACGTAGGGTAAGCGGAGAAAACAAATGTGACATACAACAGCAACAATCGGCAGTGGTCTGAAGTTTACGCGGATTGATCGAATGTACTCGACCGGCGCTCAGGCCGGTCGGCAGGCAATCGTTTTAGATAGTATTCTATATTTGCAGCCTATGAAAAAGGCATCCATCCGGCCCGCTGCGGAGTCGGACATCTCCACGCTGAACCAGCTTGTTAATAGTGCCTACCGGGGCGATAGCTCCCGACGCGGCTGGACTACCGAAGCCGACCTCCTTGATGGCATCCGGACCGATGAATCGTCGCTGCGGGCTATGCTGCAAAACCCGGCGGCCACAATACTGACCTACGAAGCCGATGGACAGTTGATCGGCTGCGTTTATCTGGAAACAAAGACGGATCGTTCAGGTGCGTCTACCCTTTATCTCGGCATGTTGACCGTATCGCCCGACGCGCAGACGGGCGGCATCGGCAAACAGCTCATGGCCGCGGCCGAACAGGTTGCCCGTGAGCAGGGCTGTCGCAGTATCACGATGACGGTGATTCCACAACGGCACGAACTGATTGCCTGGTACGAACGGCGTGGCTACCGGGCTACGGGCGAAACCCGACCGTTCCCGATGGACGACCCCCGCTTTGGTTTGCCCAAAGTACCGCTGTCATTTATCGTTATGGAGAAGGTGCTTTAAAAAACCTGCTACGTAGCAGGCAGCCCGTCCATTTGGCACTTTTTGTTAGTTTGCAGTCCTAACCCCTGCTGCGGTCTGCAACCGCTGTAGGATGAACGCAACCAATTCCTACATGAAAACGATTGCCTTACTTAGCCTGCTGGCCTTTTCCATGGGCACTACGTCCGCCCAGTCTATTGAGCAAACCCTGACGAAGATGGGCATTACGTTGTTTACGCCGGCCAAACCAATGGCCAACTACGTCAAGGCCGTCCGGACGGGTAATCTGCTGTTTCTGGCGGGCCACGTATGCACCCGCGCCGACGGATCGGGGATTACGGGTAAGCTTGGCCAGGACCTGACCATAGAACAGGGCTATGAAGCCGCCCGGGTCGCCACCATCTCGCTCCTGTCCACCCTGAAAGCCGAACTGGGCAATCTCGACCGGGTGAAACGGATTGTGAAAGTGACCGGTTTTGTCAACTCCACCCCCGACTTTGGCGATCAGCCGAAGGTCGTCAACGGCTGCTCCGACCTGCTGGTCGCTACGTTTGGCGAACGGGGTAAACACGCCCGCTCGGCAGTCGGCATGGGCGCGCTACCGTCTAACTACGCCGTGGAAATTGAGCTGGTGGTGGAAGTAGACTGAGGTGTGACTCACTGCTCGGCACCCCGGATTCTGAATACGCCCCCTTCCAGCGACTCCTCTACCCGAAGCTGGCAGGACAGGCGACTGTCGAAGTCAGCGTCAGGTAACGTATCGAGCATGTCGAGTTCGGCATCCTGGGCGGGCGGTAGCTTATCGAGTCCTTCCAGCACCTGAACATGGCAGGTGGCGCAGAGGGCCATACCGCCACACGTGGCCAGTACGTTGTAATCTGAGGCTTTCAACACTTCCATCAGGCTCAGGTTAATGCCTTCCGGTACTTCTATGGGCTGCCGCGTGCCGTCGCGGTCTTCGATGGTAAACTGGATCATAATAAAGGGGAGGAAGGGGAAGAGAGGGATGAAACGGAGAAAATGGATCAGCACATTGCTATTCCCTTTCGTCCCTCTCTTCCCCTTCCTCCCTTCACTCCTTTTTAAAAAGTTGGTACGCCGTTGACGGTCGTGTACTTGAAACTTAGCTTCTGGTTCGGGTATACGTACCTGAAGGCACTCTGGCACATCAGGGCAGCCTCGTGGAAACCGCACAGAATCAGCTTCAGCTTACCGGGATACGTATTGATGTCTCCGATGGCGTAGATGCGCTCCACGTTGGTCGAGTAGTCGGTCGTGTCTACCGCAATGGCTGCTTTATCGATGTTCAGGCCCCAGTCGGCGATCGGTCCCAGCTTCGGTGTCAGGCCAAACAGCGGGATCAGGTTATCAGCCTCTAAGGTGCGTACCGTCTTATCCTTGGCCGTGATATTCACCTCCTGAAGATGGCCATTGCCGCTGATGCTCGTAATGTTTGATTGTAGTATCAGGTTAACTTTTCCTTCCCTGGCCAGGTCGAACACCTTCTCAGCCGAGTCGGGAGCGCCCCGGAACGTATCGCCCCGGTGCACAAGCGTCACTTCTTTGGCTACGTTGGCCAGGAAAACGGTCCAGTCGAGGGCTGAGTCGCCACCACCGGCCAGCACGACACGCCGATCGCGCAACTGCTCGGGATTCTTGACCATATAGGCCACACCCTTACCTTCAAAGTGCTCCAGGTTCTCGATTTCCGGCTTACGGGGTTCAAAACAACCCAGCCCACCGGCAATCACAACGACCTGGCAATGGACGGATGTTCCGTCGTTCGTCGTAATGATGTACGATCCGTCGTCCTGTTTTTCCAGGTTCTCGACCCGTTCGCCCAGCGTAAACGTCGGGTGAAACGGCTCAATCTGCTCCATCAGGTTGTCGACCAGATCCTGAGCATTGATAGACGGGTAGCCGGGGATGTCGTAAATCGGCTTTTGCGGATAAATTTCAGAAAGTTGCCCGCCCACCTGCGGCAGTGCGTCGATCAGGTGGCAGCGCATCTTCAGCAATCCGGCTTCAAAAACGGCGAACAGGCCAACCGGGCCCGCGCCAATGATGCATATATCGGTGGTAATCATTGATGTATTTGTCGTTCTGGAGCCGACGAAAAACGGACCGGCTCCATATGTAGAACGTGCTGTGTTGGTGAATAATTCGCCGTAAAAGTAGCCTTACGAGCCTTCAAGCAGGCATCACAAATTGGAATGGTGGATAACCGGACGGAATATCACCGTCTGAAAAACGCCCCTGACGTCGGCGATTGTACAAACCGATTTTGCTTCAGGAGCTAATCGGCAGTGTGATCGTAAACTCCGTAAACTGCCCCGATTCCGACTGCACGGTCAGCATACCGCCGTGCCCGTTGGTGATAATATCGTAGCTGATAGAAAGGCCCAGACCAGTACCCTGCCCAGTGGGTTTTGTCGTGAAGAACGGCTGAAATATCTTACCCATCAAGGCAGCAGGAATACCCGATCCATTGTCCCGAATGTGAATGGCCACTACAGCATCCTGCCGCCGGGTACGAACCGTAACGGTTGGCTGATAGGGTTCGCCTACCTGTTTCTGCTGCTCACCGACGGCGTAGAAGGCGTTGTTGAACAGGTTTAGCAGCACGCGGCCAAGGTCCTGCGCCACTACGTTCAGGGTAGGCAGATCGGCCGCGAAATCGGTTTCCAGCGTTACGTTAACGCTTTTATCCTTTGCCGAATCGCCGGACCGCCGTAATCCGTGGTAACTGAGCCGCAGGTATTCATCGACCAGTGCGTTCAGATCGGTAGGCTGTTTCTGGCCGGTACCGACGCGACTGTGTTCCAGCATGCCCCGCACAATATTGGCGGCCCGGTGCCCATGTTCACTAATCTTGGTAATGTTCTGTTTCAGGTCGGTCAGCAGCTCACCTTCCAGCTCCGGGTCGCGATCCGTATCCTTTTCGCGTTCGTCGTCCAGTTCCTGAATCAGTTCCGCCGACACTTCGGCGAAGTTGTTGACAAAGTTCAGTGGGTTCTGGATTTCGTGGGCAATGCCGGCCGTCAGTTCACCCAGACTGGCCAGTTTCTCGCGTTGAATCAGTTGCGCCTGGGTGGCCCGCAGGTCAGCCAGTGATTGCTGCAGCGCAGCCGTCCGTTCCGCAACCTGCTGTTCAAGTGTTTCGTTCTGAACGGCCAGCAGGTGCTGTTTCTCCTGCTCCTGGGCGATCGTCCGCGCCGACAAGTCCTCTACCTCACGCAGTTTCTGGCGCAGGGACTGGTACGTCCGGGCGTAGTCGCGCACGAGCGACAAGGATAGGCCCAGAGGAATGGTCAGCAGGGCAATGAGGGCGGCTACGGTGGTAACGCTCTGAAAAACGAAGCTTTGAAAACTGCCCAATAAAAACGAAAAAACGCCTAAGCTAGCCAGCAAAAAAAACCACCCAAAACCACGAAGAATACGATTCGTAATGAATTCCAAGGCAGGCGGGCATCGGCATCGCCCCGGCGCTTTCCTAACCAGCTAACCCGGACGTACTCAGCCAGTACTGCCGTGAACGGTACCCAGGCGATTGACTCAGCCAAAGGTCCAATGAAAATCTGGTAGCTAGCGTCAACCAGCAGCAAGCCAATTACCAGCCAATAGATCCAGCCGCGTGGCCGGTTTAGATAATAGTAGACCGACCGTAACAGCAGCCCTAAACCCGTATAGCCCAGGAGGTCATTGACCAGTTGTATCAACGAGTACAACGGCAGCGTAACGACAAGAGTGCTCAGGCCGCTCAGCAGAAAAAAGCTACCGAAGACCAGCATCGTGATACCCAGCCAGAAATTGACCCGCTGCGCGGTGTTGGCGCGATAAAACAACAGGTGCAGAAAACCCAGCAGCAGAAACACGCCCGCCAGCGAATAATCGAGTCCGGCTACCCAGCGGTGGTATGAAATCAGATTCTGACCGGCTTCGTTGTTTTTTTCCAGCCGCATCTCGAAGGCCGACAGGTCAACGTTGGCGTAGTAGACGGGCTGACGGGCAAACCGATAACGAACTGCCAGCACGTGCCGATTCGTATCAGGCAGTTGGAAAGGGACAAATTGCGTAATCCGTTGCGGACCGGCAGAATCTCCCCCCGGTGGCTGGAGAACGGCCAGTCGGCGACCATCGAGATACACCTCCGACGACCCGTATTGCTCGATTACCAATTGAAACTCCTGACCAACCAGCCGCTTTTTCATCTGAACCGGCAACCGGAACCAGCCGCGCCCGGATCTCCACAATGCTTTGTTTTCGATGAGGGGTTCGGCTGGTGACGTCAGTTCCCACGCCCGATCATTGTAGGCAGGGTTAGCCCACACCAGGCTATCACCAGCCTGGAATCGCCAGTAGTTATCAGCGAGTTGCTGCATAACCCGGATGGTCTCTGTGCTATCGGCCGACTGCGCAACGCCGAAAAAAGGTACCAGCAGGCAGAAAAGAGTCAGGCAAAGGCGGTGCATTCGCGGAGATAGACTTAAGGGAAGTAGGTTTGATCTCAAAGGTACTCGAATGCCGGCATATCGTAACTCCTTTTCCCTACCCGAAAACCTACTATTTCTTCGTTTTCAATGGCATTTATGCCTTTAATTTTCCTATATCTGCGTAAATTACCAACTTATTTATGGTCAACACCCATTTATGAGAAAAACTACCTTCAAGTTGGCAACGCTGCTGGCCCTACTGTCCATCGGTGTCGCTCAGGCCCAAACCAAACTGGTGGAGAAGGTCACCCGAAAGGGCAACGAACTCCTGATTCCGTACGAAAAGTACGTACTGCCCAATGGGCTGACGCTGGTAATCCACGAAGACCACTCCGACCCCATCGTGCACGTTGACGTTACCTACCACGTCGGCTCGGCCCGCGAGGAAATCGGCAAGTCAGGTTTCGCGCACTTCTTCGAGCACATGATGTTCCAGGGCTCCGATCACGTAGCCGACGACGAACACTTCAAGATCGTGACCGAGTCGGGCGGTACGCTCAACGGCACCACCAACCGCGACCGCACCAACTACTTCGAAACCCTGCCGAGCAACCAGCTCGAACGGGCACTCTGGCTCGAAGCCGACCGCATGGGCTTCCTGCTCGACGCCGTGACGCAGAAAAAGTTTGAGATTCAGCGGGCGACGGTGAAAAACGAACGGGGCCAGAACTACGACAACCGCCCGTATGGCCTGGTGAGCGAGTACGTCGCCAAAAACCTGTACCCTTACGGCCACCCGTACTCCTGGCTGACGATCGGCTACGTCGAAGACCTCAACCGCGTGAACGTCAACGACCTGAAGAACTTCTTCCTGCGCTGGTACGGCCCCAACAACGCCGTCCTGACCATCGGGGGCGATGTAAATTCGAAGCAGGTGGTATCGCTGGTGGAGAAGTATTTCGGCAACATTCCGAGCGGCCCGGCGGTGACTAAAACGCAGGTGCCGACGCCAGTGCTGGACAAAGACCGGTACGTGTCGTACGAAGATAACATCCGGTTCCCGATGCTCCAGATCACCTTCCCGACGGTGCCGAACTTCCACCCCGACGAAGCCCCGCTCGACGCACTGGCCGAAATTCTGGGCGGTGGCAAAAGCTCCCTCTTCTACAAGAATTTTGTAAAGAAACAGATTGCCGTGCAGGCCAATGCATCGCACCCGGCTACCGAGCTGGCGGGGCAGTTTACGTTTACGGTACTGCCGTTCCCCGACAAAAAACTGGACAGCATCGAAGCCGCCATTCGGCAGACGCTGGTTGAGTTTGAAAAACGGGGCGTCACCGACGACGATATCAAGCAGTTTACGGCTACCCGCGAGGCTCAGCTCATCGACGGGCTGTCGAGCGTGTCGGGTAAAGTGTCGCAACTGGCTTCGTTCCAGACGTTTCTGGGGAATCCGAACTACCTGCCGCAGGAGTTCAAGCGGTACAAGAGCGTGACAAAGGCTGACATCATGCGGGTGTACAACCAGTACATTAAAGGCAAAAACGCCGTGATTCTGACGGTGTATCCAAAAGGCAAAGCCGACATCGTGGCCAAGCCCGACAACTATACCATCTCGACGGCCGATTACAAAGCGCCCGACTACGGGTACGCCGGTCTGACGTACAAGAAACCGAAAGACAATTTCGACCGGAGCGCGAAGCCCGGCCCCGGCCCGAACCCGACCCTGAAGGTTCCGCCCTACTGGACCGATAAGCTGGCCAACGGCCTGAAGGTGATCGGCACGCGCAACGACGAAGTACCGACCGTTACGATGCTGTTCTCGATCAAGGGTGGGCATCTGCTATCGGCCACCGATCCGTCGAAAGCCGGTATTGCCCAACTGACGGCCGCGCTCATGAACGAAGCTACCGAGCGGTTCAGCAACGAAGAACTGAACGCCAAGCTGGAGAAGCTCGGCAGTAGCATCGATATTCGGGCCAGCACCGAAGAAATCAACGTATCGGTTGAATCAATGGTCAAAAATCTGGATTCGACGCTGGCGCTGGTGGAAGAAAAACTGCTGCGGCCGAAGTTCGCGGCTGAGGATTTTGAGCGGCTTAAAAAGCAGCAGATCGAGCTGATTGCCAACCAGAGCACCCAGCCGGTGGTGATTGCCAACAAAGCGTATAGCAAGCTCCTCTACGGCCCGGACAATATCCGCTCGATTCCGGTCAGCGGTACGACGAAAACGGTCGAAGCCATCACGCTCGACGATGTCAAGACATTTTACCAGAAATACCTGTCGCCGTCGGTAACGAACCTCGTCGTTGTGGGCGACGTCGACCAGTCGACGGCCATGACGAAGCTGGCGTTCCTGAACAAATGGACGCCAAAGTCGGTGACGCTGCCGAAAGCAGCCCCGGCCCGCAAAATCGACAAGACCCGTATTTATCTGGTCGACAAAGAGAAAGCGGCTCAGTCCGAAATCCGGATTGGCTACCTGACGGATATACCCTACGACGCTACTGGCGAATACTACCGCGCAACCCTGGCCAACTACATGCTGGGCGGGGCTTTCAATAGCCGTATCAACATGAACCTGCGCGAAGACAAGGGCTGGACCTACGGTGCCCGTTCGGGCTTTGGCAGCACCAAAACCCCCGGACCGTTTACGGCGCAGGCGGGTGTGAAAGCGGCCGCTACGGATAGCTCGGTGGTGGAATTTGTTAAGGAGATTACCAACTACAGCAAGTCCGGCATTACGGAGCAGGAACTGGCGTTTGTGAAAAGCTCACTCGGTCAGGTAGACGCCCTGCGCTACGAAACTCCGCTACAAAAAGCGTTTTTCCTCGGCCGTATCATCGAGTACGACCTGCCGCGTAACTACGTAGAGCAGCAAAGCGACATCCTGCGCAACATCACCAAAGCGCAGATCGACGCCGTGGCGAAAAAGAACCTACCGATCAACAACATGATCATCACCGTGGTAGGCAACAAGGAACTGGTCAAGCCTGGCCTGGAACGCTTAGGTTATGAACTGGTTGAACTGGATAAGGAAGGCAACCCGCTGGTAACGGCTTCGTCAACGTCGACGGCTCCTGCCAAAGCCGGTTCGTCGTCTGACAATAAGGGGAATAACCGCAATTAAGTGACCGGGGTCACCCAAGGATACGCGAGGAGCGGTCGGCAAAACAGCCGACCGCTCCTCGCTTTTTTGCAGGCACTCACTCATAAGCGAGTGGGCTTGTAGTAGCACTACATAGTATTCCAAACCGGTTCGACGTACCGGTTTGGAGTTGCGACACGCAAACGCTGATCTGACGAAAAATTAGTTTTTAATTAGATTTTAATTTTTCTAAATCCGAAACGCATGGGGCTACGTAAGGGGATTGTACGAGTACGAGTTAATCACTTCTAACAATCAACGATTCGAGCACTATGTTTACTAACTCCCCATTACAGGTGTTACGTCGGGCAGCGGCCCTTCTGTTAGCCGGCGGTCTTGTAACGCTGAATGCGTGTAAACCTTCGGAAGTAGAGGAACTAAGCTCTCAGCCGAGCAGCGCCCGGTTAGCCTCTGATATGCCAGTTTATCTGCTTACCGACGGCAACAAACTGCTGCGCGTAACGCTGGCCAATACCACTTCCCCTACCGCTACGATCACCATCACCGGCATCGCGTCGGGTGACGTACTACGGGGCATTGACTTCCGCCCGGCCACCGGCCAGCTCTACGGCGTTACACGCGGTAGCCGGCTATATGCAATCAACCCCATGACGGGGGCCGCCACGGCGCTGGGTTCCGGCCCTTTCATGCCAATGGTCATGGGCGATGACATTGGCTTCGACTTTAACCCGACCGTCGACCGGATTCGCCTGGTTACGAACAACGGACAGAACCTGCGCCTGAACCCGGAAACGGGAACCGTGCAGGTTATCGACGGTAACATCAACGGCGCACCGGGCGCTCGGCTGACGGGGGCTGCCTACACCAACAACCGGTCTGGCGTAACCACCACGACGCTGTACGTGATCGACCCCGTTACCGACAAGCTGTATCGGCAGGACCCGCCCAACAACGGGACCCTGGTTGAGATCGGTTCGCTGGGTGTCAATGCGGCTGGTACAGGCAGTTTTGACATTGCTCCGGACGGCAACACCCTCGCTACGTTGATCGTCGATAATCAACCGGCTTTCTTCGAGATCGACCTGGCTACGGGCCGTGCTACCAAGATCGGCAATCTGCCCGACGTCGGCATGAGCATCGTGGGGCTGGCTATTCCGACCGAGCCGGTTGCTTATGCGGTTGAAAACGGCAATACGCTGGTTACGTTCAACCCGATGAATCCGTCATCGCTCATCCGGAAGTCGGTCACGGGCCTGCAGGATGGCGAGATGATCCGGGGTATCGACTTCCGCCCGGCCAACGGCCAGCTCTACGCGATCGGCAGCACCAGCCGGTTGTACACCATCAATACATCGAACGGTGCGGCTGCCATGGTTGGCTCAGGTCCGCTCAGCACGCCGTTGTCGGGCACGGAATTCGGCTTTGACTTCAACCCGACGGTTGACCGGATTCGGGTGACGAGCAACATGGGTCAGAACCTGCGTCTGAATCCTGACAACGCAGCCGTAGCGGCCGTAGACGGCATGTTGCGGCTGGCAGGTGGTGGCCGTATGCCGACCATCCCGGCGGCTGCCTACACCAACAACTTTGCCGGAGCCACCACCACGACGCTGTACGTGCTGGATAACAACACCATGCAACTTTTCACGCAGAACCCGCCCAACGACGGGGTGCTGAATGTGGTTGGTTCACTGGGCGTCATGATTGAAGGTGGCAACGGTTTTGACATCGGCGGTACGTCCAATGCGGCCTATGCCCTGCTGCGGTCAGGCGGCTCGACCCGCGTATACTCGATAAACCTCATGACCGGAGCCGCTACGATGACGGGTAACACGATGATGGGCCCCGTTTCCGGTATGGCCCTGGGCTTAGGTTTCTAAGCAGTTTTTAACGCTAAACAAGAAAACCGAAGCGGCCTCCGCTTCGGTTTTTCTTGTTTGTATCTCTCCCGTTTATAAGAGTGCGAATAGTCAATTCGGATTGCGTCTCAAAAAATAGGTCCTGGGTTTCGACGCCCCGCCAAAGTGCGCCGTCAACAGGAACTCCTGTTCGTTGACCGCCCGGACCGAAAGCGCTGAGTTATTATCCCGCTCCGATTCGATCAGAAAGTAATACGTTTTACCCCGTTCCAGGGGCATAAAAAACGGCTGTTCCCGATCCAGCAACCCCAGACTATCGGCATCCGTTTCGACCATTACCCATTCATTCGAGCCAATCCGAATAGGTTTATCTGCGTTGAGTGTTGTTCGCAGTTTTATGCCTCGTAAGCTAAAATTCAGCGGGAAGTAGAAATTCATTTTGGCGGTGGTTTGCCCGTATGACCACTGAACCAGGCCGAGGAACAGGACAAGGCATATTGCTGGCTTTTTCATAATCGTAGGGTTTATATGTACTCAATAAGCTATGTATTTAACTCCTTTCGGCCAAATGTACCCCCAGCTATATCACAAAATTATCTATTAGCCAGTAGCGGAAACCAAGTCCTGGTTTGAGCCTTCAGCAGCGTTCCCTGCATGAAGGCGTTGCAGCATACCGTAAAGTTTCAGGAGCCACCTGACCTGGTAATCGGTAAAGGATTTTTAGCTATTTTAGGGCAGTACCTACACGCTATTTGTTCACTACGCCATTTGTATGAAGTCTCTCTTTATCAGCCTGTTCTTTCTCATCGCATCGGGTCTATTCGACGTAACACACGCTCAGGACCGACTCAGCGGCAAATCGTTTGCTACCCGATCCGTCGTGATGGGGCAGCATGGTATGGCCTGCACCTCGCATCCGCTGTCGACACAAGCTGCGGTTGAGGTGCTGAAAGCAGGGGGCAACGCTATCGATGCGGCTATTGCAGCGAACGCCATGGAAGGTGTCGTTGAACCGCACGTCAACGGCATCGGGGGCGATCTGTTCGCGATTGTCTGGGACGCCAAAACCAAAAAACTGTACGGGCTGAATGCCTCGGGCCGGTCGCCTTACAACCTGACCCTGGCCGAATTTAAAAAACGCGGGCTGACGCACATTCCCCCTACCGGGCCGTTGCCCGTATCGGTCCCGGGCTGCGTTGACGGCTGGTTTGAGCTTCACAAAAAGTTCGGTAAAACGCCCATGCCGACGATTTTGTCGTCGGCTATCCGGTACGCCCGCGACGGGTACCCCGTCCACGATGAAGCGACGTTTTACTGGGACTACATGATCCAGCGACTTGGCTCGTTTCCGAATGTAAAGGAAACCTACGCGCCTACCGGAACGGCACCAAACCGTGGCGAACTATTCAAAAATCCAGCCCTGGCGAATACCCTTGAGAAAATCGCCAGAGGTGGTCGGGATGCCTTTTATAAAGGGGAGATCGCCCGCACCATCGACGCTTTTATGAAAAAAATGGGCGGCTACCTGACCGCCAAAGACCTCGCCGACCATACGTCAGAATGGGTCGAACCGGTATCGACCAACTACCGGGGCTACGACGTCTGGGAACTACCGCCCAACAGCCAGGGCATTTGCACGCTGCAGATGCTCAATATTCTGGAAGGCTATGACTTTTCAACGATTCCGTGGGGCAGTCCCGAACACATTCACCGCTTTGTGGAAGCCAAAAAACTGGCTTTCGAAGACCGGGCTAAGTACTATGCCGACCCTGCTTTTGCCAGGATTCCAGTCAACGAACTGATTTCGAAGGCGTACGCAGCCGAACGGCGTAAACTCATCAACCCGGAGCAGGCCGCCAGACGTGTGGAAGCGGGCAACCCGGCTCTCCGCGATGGCGACACGATCTACCTCACGGTTGCCGATGGTGAAGGTAACATGGTGTCTCTGATTCAAAGCAACTACCGGGGCTTCGGATCGGGTATGGTTCCCGACGGGCTTGGCTTCATGCTCCAGGACCGGGGTGAACTGTTCAGCCTGATTGACGGCCAAAACAACACCTACGCCCCTCACAAGCGGCCGTTTCAAACCATTATTCCCGCGTTTATTACCAAAGACGGCCAGCCGTTCATGAGCTTCGGCCTGATGGGAGGCAGCTTCCAGCCGCTCGGTCACGTTCAGATTGTAATGAACATGATCGATTTTGGCATGAATCCGCAGGAAGCCGGCGATGCGCCCCGCATCGATCACCAGGGTTCGTCGGAACCGACTGGCGAAAAAATGCTGAACGCGGGCATCGTTACCCTCGAATCCGGCTTTCCCTACGAAAGCATACGGGAGCTGATGATCCGTGGCCATCAGGTCGGCTATGGCCTTGGCGTTTACGGCGGTTATCAGGCCATTATGTACGACGCTAAAAACAAAGTCTACCACGGGGCAACAGAATCCCGGAAAGATGGCCAGGCTGCCGGGTTTTAAGCCGGGCTGGGGCTAGCGCGTCAGGCGGTAGATCAGCACGGCCGTGCGCTGAATCAGCAGCGGGTACTCCTTCAGATTCATGGTTTCCTCAATGCTGTGCGCGCCTTTGCCCGACGCACCCAGCCCATCCAGACAAGGCAGGTACGCAGCAACGAACGATACGTCCCCCGCCCCACGCGAACCCGGATCACCGGCCGCGACCGGTCCCAGACCCATGTCCTCACTGACTTTGCTGACCAGCTTACGCAGATCATCGTTCGCGGCCGAGGGCTCCATCGACGGAATACCGTCGGCAAACGTAATGGTCGCTTTGGTCTGCGGTAGACTTTTGTCAACAATCTCGCGCATCCGGGCCCGGGCGTTTTCCTTCTGCGCTTCCCCCAAAAACCGCAGATCGCCTTTCACCAGGGTCGCCCCGGCAACAATATTCGTTTTGCCGACCGTTTCGGCTTTGGCCGTTTTGTCGTCGTAACGTACTTCGGCACCGCCCACGATCAGGCCGGGGTTGAACGTCAGGTATTGCTCCTGGCTGAGCGTCCGCCGAAACTCGTTGAGGATACGCGTCGCTTCGTAAATAGCGCCGTAGCCCAGGCTGCTGAACACCCCGGATGAGTGGCCGGAGCGAGCTTTTACGTTCAGCGTCCAGCTACTCGCCCCCCGCCGACCCGTGGTCACCGTCCGTAGACCCTGAGCCGTTTCGAACGCCAGCGCTACGTCGCATTGCTTCGCCCGTTTGATGAAATCCCGCCGACTTTCGGGGCCTCCGGAGCTTTCTTCGTCGCCGGTGAAGTAGACAGTGATGGACGTATCGTCGAGCAGGCCCTGAGTTTGCAGCGCTTTCAGGGCAGCAATAACCAGTACGTCGCCCCCTTTCATGTCGTTGACACCCTGCCCCGAGGCCGTCGAATCGTTCAGTCGGGTGAACGGCTCCATCGGCAGGCTCTTTTCAAACACCGTGTCCAGGTGCCCGATCAGAAACAGTTTTTTGCCTTTCTTTCCCTGCCGCGTGGCAACCAGATGCCCCGCGCGGTTCATCGAATCGGGGAGCGTGATCCACTCGGTCTTGAACCCCAATTTCTGTAGTTCGTCCCCCATCAGTTTCCCGACCGTCCGGACGCCTTCAATATTGAGTGTACCGCTGTTGATATTAACGACCTTTTCCAGAAAGGCCATCGTTTCGGGCATCTGTTTCTGAACACTCTGAACAATTCCCTTTTCGGGTTTGGTAAGCGACTGCCCGAAGGCAACCTGGCTGCTCAGCAGGAAGGCAAGTAGAAGTTTTCTCATCAGGTTGACGTAAACGTTAAAGCGTAGGGTAATGCCCCGAAGGGGTGACCTGTCAATAGCATATCAAGAGCCTTCAAACCCCATAGTGCCGTAGGTGCGATTCTATTCACAGGCGCCCTAAGGGGCTGAAAACTACGTAGCTTATTTTCTCAAAGTTGGCAAAATACACAAACTTGCCATTCTCCCGAATTTTCTACGGCTATTCTGGCTATCTTCGTCAAAACGCACGGTTCATTACTACATTTACCGTTTCATTCCGTGTTCATTCCGTACCCATGAAAAAAGCATTTCTTGCACTGCTTACCAGTTGCCTGATCCTACCCGGCAGCTACGCTCAGAAACCCACCGCCGACAAAGAAAAACCCGCCCCCAACCCTGAAACGCCGACCTTTTCGGGTAAAAACCGTACACTGGATCTTGACCGTCAGGTCGTGACCAACGGCCAGGTGACGATCAAAGGGCAGCGCGTACCGTATAAAACCACGGCGGGTACCATTCCTGTCTGGGACGAAGAAGGGAAACCCGTTGCCGGTGTGTTCTTTACGTATTTTGAGCGCTCCGACGTGGCCGACCGCTCGGCCCGCCCGCTGGTGATTTCGTTTAACGGCGGCCCCGGCACAGCCTCCGTCTGGATGATGATCGGCTACACTGGCCCCCGCATCCTGAAGGTCGACGACGAAGGCTATCCTGTTCAGCCCTACGGCATCAAAGACAACCCGCACTCGATTTTAGACGTAGCCGACATTGTCTACGTCGATCCGGTTAACACGGGCTTCTCGCGGCCCGCCAACAAGGACGTACCGGCCGCCAAGCTGTTTTTTGGCGTGAACGCCGACATCAAGTACCTCGCATCGTGGATCAATACGTTTGTGAGCCGCTACAACCGCTGGGCGTCGCCGAAGTACCTGATCGGAGAAAGCTACGGCACGACGCGCGTATCGGGGCTGGCGCTGGAGTTGCAGAACAGCCACTGGATGTACCTCAACGGCGTGGTGCTGGTATCGCCCACCGACCTCGGCATTGAGCGCGACGGACCGGCGCGGGGAGCGCTGAAACTACCGTACTTTGCGGCTACGGCCTGGTACCACAAGGCGCTTCCCGCTGATCTGCAAAAGAAAGACCTGACTGACGTACTGCCTGAAGTCGAGAACTTTACCATTTCGGAGTACATGCCCGCCCTGGCGATGGGTGGTTCCCTGAGCGACCAGAAGCGGAAAGAAATTGCCGCCAAAGTGGCCCGGTATTCGGGGCTGTCTGAATCGGCCGTGATGCAGCAGAACCTTGACGTACCGACCAATTTCTTCTGGAAGGAACTGCTACGTGGCAAGGGCCAGACCGTCGGCCGACTGGATTCGCGCTACCTCGGTATCGACAGCAAGGATGCCGGTATTGCCCCCGACTACAACGCCGAACTAACGTCGTGGCTGCACTCGTTCACGCCCGCTATCAATATGTTCATGCGGGAGGAGCTGAACTACAAAACCGACCTGCCCTATTACATGTTCGGGCCGGTACGTCCGTGGGACAATACCAACAACCACACGGGCGAAGACCTGCGCCAGGCAATGGCCCAGAACCCGTACCTGCATCTGCTGGTGCAATCCGGCTACTACGACGGAGCCTGCGATTATTTCAACGCCAAGTACAACATGTGGCAAATGGACGCGGGTGGCAAGCTGAAAGACCGCATGGAATGGGAAGGCTACCGCAGCGGCCACATGATGTACCTCCGCAAAGAAGACCTCGCGACCAGCAACGAAAACCTGCGCCAATTCATCCAGAAAAGCACCCCGAAAAACAGCGCCCCGGCGAAGTATTCAGGGAGCCGGTGAAGGTTCTGGCTTTTTATTATTAAACTTATAATACAATGGGCTAGATCTTTTACTATTATCAAAACGCTCGCAAGTTCATTTTTGTAATTACTATTAATACTTGTAATTTTCAAACTCAAAATGGCAAAACTTTTAGTGAATTTAGATGCAATGATTACAAGAGCAGATTTTGCTCAAATTAAAGATGAGGATAATAGCTTCGAGACTTTTGACAAAATTTCAATACATCACTTTACAAGCGAAGGTCTTGTAGGAAAAATTTTAAGAAAACCAGATTTTCAAAGAGAAACAAATCACTGGACTCCTGAACAAGTAGTTTCATTGTTAGAGTGTTTTGTAAGTGGTGATTTAATTCCCTCTGTAATTTTATGGAAGTCATCAACATTTTTGTATGTTATCGACGGAGGCCATAGGCTTAGTGTTTTAAAAGCTTGGGTTGAAGATGATTACGGTGATAACTACCTTTCTGTCAAATACTTTGAAGATTCTATTTCTGAAAACCAAAAAAAAGCAGCAAAAAAGACTCGAGAGTTGGTAAATGCCACAATTGGGTCTTATCAGCAGTTCAAAAAGAAGGTAGAAAACAACGAGATAGATTCTAAGATATCATCTATTTTATCAAGAGCTTTACCTGTACAATGGGTGAAAGGAGATGCAGGCAAAGCAGAAGCTTCTTTTTTTAAAATTAACACCCAAGGAACACCTCTTGATAAGATTGAGCAGTCGTTGTTGGAAAATAGGAAAAGACCTATTGCAATTGCAGCTAGAGCAATAATTCGAGCAGGGCGTGGCCACAAATACTGGTCCCAGTTTAACGAAGACAACACCTTAAAGATTGAGGTTTTAGCTAAAAAACTTCATTCAACACTTTTCGAACCTGAAATTAAAACACCAATTAGAAATCTTGATTTACCGCTGGGTGGCTCAAAAGGAATTAGAACTGCATTACAAATAATAATCGAGTACATCTCTATTGCTTGTATAACTCAAACCGAAAAGCATCAATCTATTACATTCGGAACTGATGATGAAACTGGAGATCAGACAATAAAAGTTTTGAAAAAAGCTGAAAGGTTAACTGATAGGATTACTGGTAATGATAGAGGTAGCTTAGGTCTTCATCCAGCTATATATTACTATGGCCCATCTGGTGTGCATTCTTCCCCAATGTTTTTAGGTACTGCAAGATTTGTAAGCGAGAAGATCTGCAATAATGATGGTGATTTCTTTAGGAAGTTTTCTTTATCGCGAAAGAAAATAGAAGATTCATTAATTTTACATAAAGAGCTTATAGCTACAATACTTCAAAAGCTGGGTTCTGTAAAAAGAGTTGAGATTTATAGCAAAGTAATTAATTCAATTTATAGAGCCGCAGTAGATAACGAAGAAATTTCTGAAAGTAAAATTGTTGAATGGGCTGGTCTCACAGGAAAGATCGTAGTTGGAAGTGAGCAAACAAAGTCAACTCTGTTTTCTGATGACATCAAGAGCAAAATCTTTATACAATCGACTCTAAAACATGCACCAAGATGCCCATTATGCGATGGATATATTGACTCAAGTAAATCTATATCCTACGATCACATAATTAGAAGGCAAGATGGTGGAATTGGTACAAGTGAAAATGGCCAAATCACTCACCCCTATTGTAATCAATCCTTAAAAAATTGATAACGCTTCTATAATGATGAGCTACTTGATAAAGCTGAAGAATAATATCTTTTAGATTGATCATGAGTAAACAAGTTGACGAAGTTGCGGCTTTAGTCGGTTTGACGGATAAAGAGATGGCGTATGCCCTTAACATGACGCTACGCAATTTGTACCGACTGAAAGATGAACAGCGTTTGCCTGTAGCAGCCTCCGAGCGCTTTCATCTCCTCCAAAATTTGCTGGCACACGCCTTAGATACGTTTGAGGGCCGCAAAGCAACCGTATTGCACTGGTTCAGAACCCCTATCCGCGAACTGGCTTACCAGACTCCTATTCAATTACTCGACACGGTGACTGGATTCGGCTTAGTAGATGATGTTCTGGGACGTTTGGATCATGGGCTTCCGGCTTGATTGAAGATGACAATCGACAACAAAGAACCTTGGATTCTGGTCGGCTATGGCCTGTTCGCCAAAGAAGGGCCGGCCGCGTTGAAGGTAGAAGTCATGGCCCGGCTGGTGAACAAAAGCAAATCGTCCTTCTATCATCATTTCGCCGATGTCGATGTCTTTACGGAGCTATTACTAAGCTATCATCTCAAACGGTCACACATCATTGCCCAGCGAGAGAGTCTGTGTGAACGTATCACTCCCGATCTGATCAACGTCCTCCTCGACGTAAAGCAGGATTTACTCTTCAACCGGCAGTTACGCGTGAACCGGCACAATCCAACGTTCAACAAATGCCTTGACCAATCCACACAAGCCGTGGAGAGCGCTTTCCTGACCGTGTGGGCCAGAGACCTTGGACTTGCCGACAAATCCCATCTGGCACACTCCCTGTTTAAGCTCACGCTCGAAAACTTCTATTTGCAGCTCACCGAAGCGTCGTTGACCTACGAGTGGCTGGCCAATTACTTCAGCGACGTACGCTCAATGGTTACGGAGTTCAAAAAACCATAAGCGTCTGGTCCGCCCGATTGTACGCTGCCGTCTAAAATTACCGGAACGTGGACATCATCTTTGCCGGTAAGCAGGGAGGCAACCTCAGGATTTAGTCCGTAAGAACCTGTCCTGTATGCCTTTCAACCCACAACCCAGGTACAATCATGTCTCATTCATTTCACAAATTCTGGCTGAAAGTCACGGCTTTTGTTGTCGGCTCGTTTGGGCCGGTTTTCTTCCTCGGGACGATGAAATCGACATCGGAACCCGCTCGGCTAACACTCGATCTGTTGAGCTGGCCGGTTGATGGTGCCACCACCTACGCTGCCCCCGACACGCAGTTTCTGTCGGCGCTTACGGGCGGCTTCCTGTTGGGCTGGGGCGTCATGATCTGGTGCGTGTCCGTATGGGTCTATGATAAAGCGCCGGAAGCTGTTCGTAAAAGCGTACTTACCGGCGTTCTTTCGTGGTTCGTGCTGGATAGTGCCGGTTCCATTGCCTCCGGAAACACCTCAAATGCCTTTTTCAACGTAATCGTCCTGCTGATCGCCGTAGGCCCTTTATGGCGTCCTGCCCGTGAGTTAGCCAGTCGCTGATTTCTAAATCTGAAGATTATCAACAAGAAATATAACCGGTTGTCGGCTCTGATGCTCATGCAGGCTACTCCGTCCACTGGTAAAACCCGCTTCTCGCTGACAATTCGGAAGTTTTTATCTTCTTAACTTTGTAACCAATCTGCCGTCCTTCCAACGTATTTCCAACTTTTGGCGTCATTATACCTTTGTTTTGAACTATACATTAGATATTTATCTTTCCAGTTCAAAACAGGCAACGTTATGGCAACGGGTACATATAGAAGGTTTCGGGTATTGGTCTGGTGGCTGGTCATGGTTTTGCCGGTGCTGATTTCCGCCCGGCCAGGCACGGAGCCCCCTCGCGAACGCAGCGTGTCATTTACGTACTCGACCGTGGTTAAAGACATCCCGGCCGGAGCTAAAACGGTACAGGTTTGGGTGCCTATCCCCCGCAACAGCCCGTTCCAGCAGATTTCTGACCTGACCATTGCGTCGCCTTACCCCTACGAAATCGACACCAGCCGCTTCGGCAACCGGATGCTTCACCTTACGTTGAAAAACCCCGAACCAACCATCTTTACCGTCGATGTGCGGTTCAACGCGCTTCGGCGAGAGCATATTCAGGAGCGACTGTATACCAAAAATGCGACGGGCCCCATGCCGGCCGATCCGGACATGGCTCGGTGGCTTCAGCCGGACCGGCTGGTGCCGATCGACGGTACCATTAAACGCTGGGCGGAAGCAATCATCGACTCGGTCGGGGCCGAAACGGACCTGGAAAAGGCCCGGGCGATTTACAACCACGTGATCTCAACGGTAAAGTACGATAAGACCGGCACCGGCTGGGGGCGGGGCGATATTTACTACGCCTGCGATACCCGGCGCGGCAACTGCACCGACTTTCACGCCATGTACATCGGATACGCCCGGGCCGTGGGGATTCCGGCGCGGTTTGCCATCGGCTTCTCGCTACCCACCGATCGGCCATCCGGCGAGCTAAGCGGGTATCACTGCTGGGCCGAATGCTATCTGAACGGTATCGGCTGGGTCCCGGTCGATGCCTCGGAAGCCGCCAAGAATCCGGCAAAACGCGAGTACTACTTCGGTGCCCACGACGAAAACCGGGTTGAGTTCACCATAGGCCGGGACCTCATGCTGTATCCGGGCCAGAAAGAGCCGCTCAATTACTTCATTTATCCCTACGCAGAAGCCGACGGGAAGCCCTTCCCGATTGACGAAAAACGGTTTACGTTCCGCAATCTGGAGGACGACACGAGCAAATAAACAGGAGCGCGAAGTCGTTCATTTACCTGCGTAACACGTTTCTTCAAAGTACGCCCGCGTATTGGCCAGCGAAATTGATGGAGCAATCATCCGCTTGTCGAACTTAATCAGTTCCTCGCCGGTCAACAGCTTTTTAGGGAAGTCGGGGTTAGCGATGGCGTAGCGGCCAATAGCGAGCAGATCGCCGTGCTTTTCCGACAGTACATATTTCGCCAGGACCGGATCATGCAGACCACCATTCGCGATCACCGGGCACGCTAAAATCTGCCTGGCAATTCCCGTTGAAGAACTGCCATCCGCATACACACATTCACGTACCCAGCCACCGCCTTCGGCCGCTATATGCAGATAGTCAGGGGCTGCTTTCTTTACCTCAGCGAACAGCGCCCTGGCCATGTCGGCCCCTTCCTCCCAGCGGTACGCCAGATTGTTCACCTTTCCCTCCGACAGTCGTAAGCCAACAATGAAATGTGCCGGTACAACCGCCCTCACGGCTGCCATAATTTCGGCGATAAACCGAAAGCGGTTTTCAACCGACCCACCGTATTCATCCGTTCGGGTGTTGGTATATCGGGTAATGAACTGATCGGGCAGATACCCGTTCGCTCCGTGAATTTCGACGCCATCAAAACCAGCGTCGACGGCGTTCAAGGCCGCGTTCTTATACCCTTCGACAGCGAGTTTTATGTCCGCCGTTGTCATCGTCCTGGGCGTAGGAAACGTACCACATCCACCCGACGATGCTGACTGCTTACCAACGGGTTTGATCGCAGACGGCGCAATAGTCTCCGTCAGCGTTTGGGATAACGCCCCGGCATGCATGAGCTGGCAGAGAAAAACAGCCCCGTGCCGACGTACCCGTGTGGTGATCTTCTGCCAGCCTTTTAGCTGCTGATGCGTGACGATCCCCGGCTGCCCGGGGCTGCAAATAGACGCAATTGCGTCCGTATACGTTCCTTCGGATAGGATCATCGCAAAACCACCCGCGGCAAACGCTTCGTAATAATCGCCCATGTCGTTGGTGGGGACTCCTTCGCTCGTTGCACTGATCCGGGTCATGGGTGCGACCACAAATCGGTTCTTCAGGCGATGGTTGCCTAAGGCAGTCTGATCGAAAAAAGATGGCCAGTGGAGGTTCATACGCAATAGCTTGTTTATGCGCACAAACCTCCTGCTTTCGCTTCCCTTTTGCCTTAAAGTAGATGAAGTAATTCGCTTAAACTAGTTTTATTCGGTCATCATATCTTTCCGTAGCTGACTTAAAAACACGGGTGTAATGCCCAGATAGGAAGCGATGTCCTTGAGAGGTATTCGCTGGGCAATCCGTGGATATGCTTGCAGAAAGAGCTGATACCGTTCTTTGGCGGGCAAGCTGAGGTTGTTAATTACGCGTTGTGCCGTAGCGGTCAGCGCGTTCTCGTTCAGAATCCTGAAAAACTTCTCAAACTTCGGCACCTCGACATACAGTTTTTCCAACCCGACTTTGTCAATGACCAGCAACGTAGCTGGCTCAATGGCTTCAATGCTGAACGAAGCCGGGGTGTTGGTCTGTAAACTTTTCAGGTCGCTGGCCCACCAATCTTCGACGGAAAATCGAAGGATGTGGTCGTGCCCCTGTTCGTCGGTGTAGTACGATTTCAGACAGCCGCTAACTACAAAGCTCTCGTATTTGCAGACATCCCCCTGCTGCACCAGAAACTGTTTCTTCCTGAGTTTTTTCACCGTAAAAAGAGCCGATGCCCGAGCAGACTCCTCGTCGGTCAGCGGGATCACTTTGTCGACGTGCTGGCGAAGGGCCGCAAAAACTTCCATGACCGAAGCTACAAAAAGTGCGGGGTCGGCCAAAGGAAGTAGCAACACCTCACGCGCAAATGACTATATTCGACGAAGTAATACCTAACGGAGCAACGTCCCAGCAAACCGGGCCTGCAATCTCCTGACTTTTAGCATTCATTACGGCTAATTCAGACATCAATCCTGACAGTTCATCCGGGTCTTGTTTCCCCGCGAACGAACAAATCCGACCTTTGTCTTAACCTCAGAAACGAACCGAATACCCATGAAAACACTTACCGCCCTATGCCTGCTGCTGGCCGTCGCCATGACCTCGTTCGCGCAGATTGCGAATGACAATAGCTTCTCAGCCCAGATTGATAGCAAAGAATTTAAAACCCAGCCCCGCCGGATCAAAATTGGTCCGTACTGGTGGGTGACGGCCAATGCCAACAAACCCGACAAATCGCTGCGGATCTGGCTCGGCAGTTTCGACAACAAAGACATCGTGGAGCCGGGCGAGTACCTGATCGTGGATGCCGACAACCCCGACACACCGGAAAACTGGAAGAAAGCCCAGGCCACGAAAAACTACAAGGGCATTGCCGTGGTGAAGTACGTAGAAGAAACCCGCGAGCCGCGCATGGAGTACCACGTCGGTAAGTCGCTGAACAACAACGAAACCATCTCGGTAAAAAAAGGTGCCGACGGTTTCCTGGAGGCTTCGTTCAGCTGCAACCTGGCAGGATCGTACTGGAAAGAGAAAGCAACCGCTACGGTATTCGGTGGTGTGGGACGGCTGGTGTCCAAGATGGAAGACAAGGCGGTTACGAAAGCATCGGGCTACGATTCCAACATCGACCCCGAAGGCAACGGCTACAAAAAGCAGGGCAAAACCGACACGATTGCCGTAACGAACGGTACGTTTAAGCTGAAGATGAATTAAAGGTATTGCATGCAGATTTTTATGATGGTCATGATTGATTATGATAATCATTTTGAATCATAACGATCATAAAAATCTGCGTGCAATCAGCTGTCAGTTCTCTGGTTCGGGCAATGGTGCTGAATTGCTGATAAACGCAATTTTCTTGCTGTCCGGCGACCATGAGGGGGTGTTGATCGTCCCCTGACCTCCGTAAACGTAGGCAATCACCCTGGGCGTCGACTGGGCTGGATTTCCACCGTTGATGGGAAGTAGCCGCAGGTATACCTGCTTGTAGAACGGATGGTCGTCGGGCGACACCTCCTTCCCGAACGACAGGATTACCATCTGCTTGCCATCCGGCGAAATATGCGGAAACCAGTTGTTAAACTCGTCGTTGGTGATTTGCTGCTGATCGCTGCCGTCGGCCCGCATCCGCCAGATCTGCATCGTACCCGACCGCGCTGAGTTGAAGTAGATGTATTGCCCATCCGGCGAGTATTCGGAGCCGTCGTCCAGCCCTTTGGCGGTGGTCAGCCTGGTTTCGGGACCACCATCAGCCCCGATCTTATAAATGTCAAATTCTCCATCGCGCTGGCCGGTAAAAATCAGCGATTTGCCGTCAGGCGACCAGCCGTGCAGATACGAGTGGCCAACGGGAGTAATCTTTTTAGGTTTGCCACCCTGCACAGGTACGGTATAGACAATCGATTTGTTACCGTCTTCCTTACTGCTACTGCTGAGTCCCAGCATTTTGCCGTCGAACGACAGTACGTGGTCATTATTATTGTTCGTAACGTAATCCGTGTTGAGTACCGTCGGCGTCTTTTTCTTTAGATCGAACCGGTACATCTTGCCGTTGCTGTTGTAGAGCAGCGCCCGGTTGTCGGGTGTCCAGTTGGGAGCCTGTAAGGATTCGGGCGAATAGTACAGAATCTGGCGCTGGCCATTGGCTACGTCCATCACTTCGATGTTGCTGCCGATGTATTTGCGGTACGGCACAAAATTCTCCCGCGCCGGAACACTGATGCGTACATCCCGGAAAACACCCCGTTCGAGAACATCCTTGTTGTGCGACCCGACAAACAGCCCAACATAAACCTCATCGCCCAGGTCGAGATCCGCGACCTGCTCCGTCACGAACGGTTCGCCAAACTTGGCTGCGCGCATGGTGTAGGTCCGCCCCCGCCGTTCGAGCTGAATCACGTCGGCGCCCGTGAGCGTTGATTTGATTTCTTCCGTATTGGCCCCGGCCGTCCGGCGAAACTGTAGCGATGTCAGGCCATCTCCGTGTTCAACGGCGTTGATGTGTGGCGAATTACCCTCCAGACTCTGTCGCACCATCCAGCCCACTTTCCGGTGAGGGTCAACCCCTTTTCCGATGAAAGCCGCCCGCGTGTAAAGGATAAAATCACCTTTCATGCGTTTCCACATAAAATGAAATTCGTCGTGGTCGAACCACACGTTATAACCCGAACCCGCCAGTTCGTACTGCTGGGTTTTAGGATCGTAGCGGGCGGAACCGGGCTTGAGCACAGCCCCGATGTCGCCGTGACTATCAAATAGGCCGAGCGACTGCTTCTGGGCCAGCACAACGCTGTTCAGAACGAGGAAACTCATTAGTGCGACCAGCAGAAAAATGCTCTGTTTCTTCATGGAGATGGTAATCGCCGGGTGTAAATGTATGGCGCTTTCCACCTAAGCCAGCGGCTGGCTTAATCTACTGATGAGCATTGGTCCCTATATAAACACATCGGCGGAACCGCATTCATCTACGGTTCCGCCGACGTGTTCTTTCGTTTTGTCGCTCAATACTCTTACTAATTTCCACCGCTGGACTTCGACCCAGCCCCCGTCTTCACTTCGGCTGTGGTCGCCGGGCTGGCCGGTGTGTCGAGGTGGTTCCAGTTAATCAATACGTTCCAGAGCAGGGGCGCGTCGTGGTGATTCAGGAAGCGGTGCAACGGATCGAACGTAAACGCAACCACCCGTCCTGAACCGACCGGTACGTTGAAGATGCTGCCGTGGCCGATGATCGTCTGCTCATTCCGTACCATACCCGACAATACGTACGGGTCCTCTTTCTTCGGCGCAGCCTTGGCATCCTTCACCGGCTTTTTGTCCGGCATCCCCATGATTTCACCTTTGTATTCTTCCTCGTCTTTGAGGGGCTTAGTACCGTACTGCATCACCATCATGTCGCGGTTGTACTTGCGGGTTTGCAGCAGGGGTGCAATCCCCCGGAAGATGGGGAAGGTTTCCGGATAGCCGTACATGATCGGGCTGTCGGGTTTGCGGTTTTTGGCCATCACGATCGAGCCGGGGTGGAACAGCGTCGGGGCGGCAGCCTCTTCCAGTTCGCGGGCGATACCCGTCTGCGCAATCATCAGCGACGAGTTATCGAGCGTTACCAGCACCCCACCCTGCTCGACAAACTGCTTCAGGTTTTCGACCCCGTCGAAGCCCGGGCCGCCGGTGATGTCGCTGGTCGCATCCGGGAAGCCGTGCGACGGAAACTCCGCCGTTTTGGTGTACGGCAGCGGCCCGTATTTCTTGTCGATCTCGTGAATGAAATTAGCCGCCGATCCACGCATCCGGGGAATCAGAATGACGTCAAACTTCTTCCGCAGATCGCCCGCTTTCAGTTGATCTTTGTTGATTGAGGTGTACGGAATACCGCGCTGCTCGAAGGTGTACCGCGCCCAGCCTTCGTCCTGGGTGTTAAACCAACTGTGGTAAATAGCCACCCGCGGCAAACTAACCTCGTGCTGACGGATTGGAGCACCCACACCGCTCGGCTCGGCTTTAGTCGCCTGCAAGTCCAGCCCAAACTGCGTCGCCAGCTTCTTCGACTGGTCGGCGGTCAGCCCTTTAAACAGGACCGCGCCAGCCGCCAGTGTGTCTTTCATGCCGGCGAAGGTTATTTTCGTGTCCAGCACGACGGCTTTGGCTGTTTTGCTCTGCGTCTTCAGCCAGAGCATGGCGGGCAGTACGTTGGTCTGCGCTTTGTAATTCAGGACGTAGTTTGTTCCGTCGCCCTCAACCATCCCGGCGTATTTCACATCGTCGCTGATGAGTTTCAGATCGCCCAGGTTGTATTTCACACTGTCTTCGGCTTTCACATCCACGCCGTAGAGGTAGCCCAGCGTCCAGGCAATGTCGTCGTAGGGCGGGAACTTCGCTTCTTTCGGGTAATTCTGTTTCGTAAGCAGCGACACGGCCAGATTCCGATACGGCTGGTTCAGCAGCACGACGTAGTCACCCTGGTTCTTCCCCGACTCAGCCTTGTGTACCTCGATGGCCTGCGCCCGGAGCTGGTTCACCAGATAAGCCGCCATAGTCGGATCGCGCTGGTTCTTCGGGATCACAAAAGCGCGGGGTGTCTCCTGCGTGCCTTTCCGAAGGTTATTGAGTCCTTTCTGGTAGAAATTTTTCAGCAGCAACCGGCTGTTGGTGGCCCCGTACGACAGCGACGCCAGCACCCCGGCCTGCATGTAGTTGATGTTGTTGCGGTACGACCAATACACTTTCTCGGTAGGTGGCGCGGGGCGGTACCATTCTTTGCTCGTGGCCGGATCACCGGCGTATTTCTGCTCGGCCAGATCGCGCAGGTACGTGTTAGCACCGGCGTTACCGAACGTTTCGTAGAAGCGCCCGATGGCATTGTGATTATTGGAAATCCAGAGGGCGTAACCAGGGTACCAGCCGTCGTAGAACGCCCAGGTAAACACACCCGGTACACCCTGCGCAGCCAGGGCCGTAATATCGTGGTGGGCCATGATCTGCCACTCGCCGATGGTGATCGGGTCGATAGTTTCGTTGTACGGACCCGTACCGGTCGAGATGTACAGCAGGGGCACTGACTCGTGCAGGTCAAGGCTCACCGTTGGGTGCCAGTCGTAGAACACCTTGAAGAGCGCCTTGGTCAGCGCCTGCGATACCTGCAACCCATCGCGGTTGTTGTCGTGGTAGGTATACTTACCCCAGTACGGTGGTGATTTGGGAAAGCCATCATCGAACTCCTTCCGGGCTTTGGTGTAGCGGTAGTACCAATCCACCTGCTTGTCCCAGCCATCGGGTTCCGACACCGGGTTAATCAGCACGATGATGTTGTCGCGGATGGTTTTGATGTCCGGCGACTGACTGGTGATCAACCGATACGTCAACTCCATCAGCATCTCGGGTGACCCCATTTCCGGCGAGTGCAGGCCGCCGTTGAGGTAATACACCAGTTTAGTATCCCCCAAAATCGTCTCAACATCCTGCGGATTGACCTTGCGCGGGTCGGCCAGGAGCGCCAGTTGCTTTTTGTAATGATCGAGCCGTTTCAGCGCGTCCTCACTCCCAACAACCACCAGGTTTATCGGCCGGCCTTCCTCACTGGTTGCCACCTGCTGCATCGTTACGTTCGGCGAGGTCTGCGCCAGCTTCTGGTAATAAGCGTAAATGTCGGTGGTGCGGTGAATGATGCCGGGCGTTCCAATGATCTGCCCGAAGTGTTTGCGCGGAGACGGCACCTTCGGATCGTCGGGCAGGTTCAGCACTGAAGCCGGCAGAAAGCGCGGATCAGTCGTGTACTCCTTGATCTTTTCGTTGTACATCTCGTCTACGGACTGCGCCCTGAGGGGCCCTCCAATCAGCGAGAGACACAGTAAAGACGTAGCTAGATAATTTTGCTTCATTCGCTTTTTGGTTAAGAATGTGTTTTGCACAGCAGATAATTCAAACTATTATAAAGCCATAGGCCGGGAATTCAAAACGTAGCCAATATACTAAAAACGACACTACCGGTCATGACAAACGGCGATAATATCCGTTATCAGTCAATCATGACCGGTAGTGCATCAGCCGAAATACGTAGTCTTGGCGTTGGTTTATGGGCAGGGTTTGTAACTAATAGCTATACCCGAAAAGGTCAGATCGAGGCTCTCTGACTCAAGTTTAGTAATCGTATAGCTCCACTGCGTAATGAGTTGCGGGGTTGTGCCGCCTTTCACGTCACTGATCGTAATCGTTTTTTTATCGGGTGAAAACGCCCATTTGCCGGTATCGGGGGAATCCGTTGTTCTGAGCCGTTGCTGCCAGGAGCCATCCGAATTGAAATACTGCTGAGCATAGACACCGGTAGGGCACCACCATTTGTTAACGATAAGTTGCTCGGGTGCAGTGCCTGGAGAGGGGTCATCACTGTTTTGGCAGGCGGAGAAAAGTAAACACCCGGCAATAAACCAAGTCAGAGTAGAAAGTGCACGAAAATAGGTCATGAGGTTTAATCCTTTTGGTTTGCGTAAACTTACCTATTTAATAAACTGACTCACAACCATTTGCTAAATCGTCTGAGACTAAAGCTGAAGGCAGGTCGTCACAGTCGGGCCGTTGCAGAATGCTCAGCCGGGCCGATTATTTGTTTCCCCACCGCCTGTTTATCATTTTTGCTCTCGAAGCGGAAAATGTCCAACGCGCTCAATAAGCACAAACCATCATGAACCGACAATCCCGGAGAGCATTCGTCAGAAAAAGTGTAGCCGCCAGCGTAGGGGCAACCGTACCCGCCACGGACCTGATCACTGTGGCCCCCAAGGAGTTATTTGTACACCACGTATTGTTTTACCTGAAAAACGTCGGTAATGAAGCCGATAAGGCTAAACTGTTGGAAGGACTAAACAAACTGGCCAAGGTACCCACGATCAAAATGGTACACATTGGCACCCCGGCGGCCACCAACCGCGAGGTGATTGATCGAAGCTATACGTTCTCGTGGCTGTGTTTGTTCGACAGTGCGGCCGACGAAGAAGCGTATCAGAAGCACCCCATTCACGATGAGTTCCGGAACAACTATGCCTCACTGTGGGAGAAAGTTGTTATCTATGATTCAATAGGGCCGAAACGGTCTTGACCGTATCCAGGTGAACGGCCAGCAGTGGCCGTTCACTTAATCACCACCTGCACTACGTAGGTTTTGCGGGGCTGGCCGCTACCTTCGTCACCAACCCGTTTTTCTGAGAAAACGACGTTGGCCGTACCGGTCGTAATGCCTTTAATCTGAAAGACAGTCGGGCCTGCATTGTCGCGTTTCAGCGTATCGACAGCCGGAGCCAGCTCCCGACGGGACACCTCAACCACCTCGTTGTTGTCGGACGTACCGATGAGTTGCGTTGACCCATCCCCGCGGCTGTCCAGCCGAACTTCCTTAATCTCCCCGACCGATACACGCAGCCGTTGCGTTCGACCCGTATCTTCATTTCCATTTTTACCGGTGGCACAAGCACTCAACCCGGCAATGAGCAACGTATAGACGACCTGTTTCATGCTCTCTATAACTATCGGGAGCAACAACGGTTTTCGTGAGGTCAGGCAAACAAGTTTCCGGAAAGCCAACGCCCCCTTGCCCACATCGCGTCGTCCAGTCGATGCGCGATGTGGGCAAGGGGGCGACTGCCCAACTTTACCTAACCCGACACCACGTCAGGATTTGCGTTTGCCGGAACGGGTGGCGTCGCAAACGCCCCGGAAATAACCTACAGATTCGGCAATGCCCGCGAGCGGGTCTTTCATGTTTTTTTCGTATTCCAGGCTGCAGGAGCCCGTATAGCCAATCTTTCTGAGTGCACTGACGAAGGCGGGGATATCGATCACACCACGACCCAGTTCGCAGGTTTTTCCTTCTTTCGACGCGGCCGATACGTTCTTGAGGTGAATGTCAAAAATGCGCTTGGCGTAGGTTTGCAGATCAGCAACCGGATCATCGCCATTCCGACGGTCGTGACCCATATCGAAACAGAAACCAATGCGTGCGTCGAGGTCTTTAATCTCTTTCCAGATAGAAACGGCATTGGGATACAACTCAATATCCGGCCCGTGGTTGTGAATGGCAAACCGCATATCGTACTCCTTCACTTTTTTATCGACGTACGGCAGAAACTGGGTATTCGGCACGCCAATGATTAGCTTCACCCCTACCCGTTTAGCGTACTCAAACGCCCGGTCCACATCGGCTTCGCTTTTCATGTAGATCGGCCCAACAGCGTAGCCCGTTACGTTAGACTGCTTCAGCTTCTCGTGAAAAGCGGCAATCTGTTCAGGGGTGCTATCGAGTGGCAGGTGAAAATCTTTGATACACAAATAATGCACATCCACCTTACGCATCATCTCAAGCGCCTGATCCAGTTTGAAATGCACGAACGTGTACCCCGCCATGCCCAGCTTAAATAAATCCTCATCGGCTGCATTAACGGTTTGGGTAGCGTCGCCGGTGGCCATCGCCGGACTGAGGCTGGCCATTGTCAGGTAACCACCGGTATTTTTCAGAAACGATCTGCGGGTAGTCATTCGGAAACTTTTGTTAGTTGATGCCTACAAAAGCAGGAACTTGGCGATGGTTAACCTTCGGTGATGCCTGTTTTCACAGTTATGGTTAAAAGAAACTATGTCAGCCGGGCTCGAACGTCAGAAAAATTTATCATTTTGTCTGGCCGGTAGTTCGACTAACGATCTATTCCAACTAACCCCTCGCCCAATGGTGTATTACACTCAGGTACTGTTCGTTGTAGACGGACAGGAAGCCATATTCGAATCGTTTGAAGATCAGGTGCTGCCGTTCCTCAGCCAGTACAACGGCGAGTTGCTTTATCGGGTGCGTCCTCCCCGATCGGCCGTGCTGGCGACGAGCTTTGGCTACCCTTACGAAATTCACCTGGTTAGTTTTCCGACCCTGGCCGATTTTGAGGCCTACCGCGACAATCCACAGCGACTGGCCTACCTGCCCCTAAAAGAGCAGTCGATTGCCCGGGTACTGCTCATCGAAGGGAAAGCCCTCTGATCGGACCGGCATGCAGGCAAGCTATGCCAGCTACTTCTCAAACTGAAAAATCTGGTCCATCAGCACCCATTTTTGTCCTGGTTTAGCGCCGGGAACGGCCTGCTGGTAGTTCCACATCAGTTCCTCCCATTTCTGTACGTGGGAGTTCTTAGCGTCCATCTCGGCTTTCTTCTCGAACGAGAAATCGTCGTCTGTTTCCAGTATCATCACCATGCGGGTACCAAAGCGGTAGATCTGAAGATCGAGCACCCCGGCATCCAGGTCGTTTTGCCGAACTTCGGGCCAGCCTTTGCCGGGCGCGTGCCAGGCTTCGTATTCCTGAATCAGTTCCGGATCGTCTTTGAGGTCAAGGGTTAAACAGAATCGTTGCATAGGACGGCTTCCGTGCGAAGCGATAACGTAGTGAATGAATTAATAAACACGGCCAAAATACTGCCGATAGGCGTTGATGGTCTGCCCGGCTGCGGCATCGGGATCAGGCCAGGGAAACGCTTCGGCCGATACGTAGCCACTGTAGCCAATGTCGGTCAGGGCTGTCGCGATCCCGCTCATCTCTGTATGCCCAAAACCGATCGGCCGGCGGTTGCTGTCGGCAATGTGAACATGCCCAATAGCCCTACCCGCCGACCGGATGCTATCCTGCAACGACGTTTCCTCGATGTTCATATGGAATAGATCGGCCAGCAGCCGCACGTTACGGGTTGTCAACGTACTGAGCAGCTCCACGCCATCCTCCAGCCGGTTGATCAGGTTGGTCTCGTAACGGTTCAGCGGCTCGTAAATCAGTGGTACGCCCTCGCGTTCGGCGTAATCACCCAGTACGTTCAGACCGTCGGCCAGCCAGTCGAGTGCCTGCTCCCGTGATACGCCCGGCGTTGCGTTGCCCTGCATGGAACCGATAATGGCCGGAGCCTGCACCTGGCCACCGAACGCAATCATGTGCTGAATGAACTGTACCGCCTTGGCCCGCACAGCCGGGTCAGGGTCGGTCAGTGTCAGCCCGTGCATAACTTTGCCGGCACCGGTCCCAACGGCGGCTATCGCCAGATTGTGCTGCCGGCTCAGGGCAGTCAGGTGCTTGGCAGCAATGGCATCCGCCGACGCGGTGAAGAGTTCGACGGCATCAAACCCCAGCGCAGCCGCTTTGCGCATACTGGCATCCAGATCGTCCCAGTAAATCCAGGGGCCTGTTCTGATCGGCGGGACCAGAGCGATGGTAACGCACGATTTTATACGACTAGTCATCCAGATCAACCATAATTTTTGTGATCGGGCCGGGGTTCGCCGACCATTCGGCCAGCGCGGCCCCGGCTTCGTCCAGTTTGACGGTCCGGCTGATCACCGCATCGACCGGGAAGCGGCCCGATTCCAGATAACTGATCACATCGGGGAAGTCGCCCAGACAGTTGCGGGAACCCAGTATCTCCACCTCCTTCCGCACGAACGTACCGGTCTGATAGGCCACTGGCTGTTTGGCGTAGCCGATGTAAACCACCCGACCCGTGTACGCCACCTCATCGACGGCGGCCCGGTACGTAGCGGCATTGCCCACCGCTTCGATTACCACATCGGGACCGTCGCCGTTGGTTATCTGCATCAGCGCTTCGCGCAGGTCGGTTTTGGTGGTATTAATCGCGTGGGCAGCTCCGGCTTTGCGGGCAATGTCCATTTTGGTATCATCTATGTCAATGGCAATCACCTCGGCACCCCGGTTCACCGACGACGCGACGGCCCCCATACCGACAATGCCGCAGCCGATTACGGCCACTTTCTCCCCGGCCGCCACCCGCCCCCGGGCAGCCGCGTGGAAGCCAACCGTCAGCGGCTCGACCAGGGCCAGCTCGCGCAGGGATAGCTTATCAGAGGTATGCAGCTTTTCCCACGGCACGGCAATGTAGCGGGTCATGGCCCCCGGTCGCCGAACGCCCATTGTTTTGTTATCCTGGCAGGCGTTGGGTCTCCCCTTGCGGCACGAAAGGCACACCCCACAGTTCTGGTAGGGATTAACCGTCACCCGCATCCCCGGCCGAAACGCTTCGGGCACATCCGGTCCGGTTTCGACGATCGTTGCGCCGACCTCGTGGCCCAGTACGTTCGGGTATTCCTGTAGTTCAAACAGTCCCCGGAAGCCGTTCAGATCGCCCCCGCAAAACCCAACCCGGCTTACCTGCAGCAGCACGTCGCCGTTGCCCGGCCGGGGCATGTCGATTGCCCGCACTTCGGTTTTTCCAGGTTCAACCAGCACTAAGGCATTTATCGTGTTCATTGTGTTTTTGTCGGTTTAGGAACGTTATTTTCCGGTTTTCCTTCGAACCACATCCAGTTTTTTACCGGTGCCACCAATTCGTCAATACGGTCAAGCAGACCGTCCGGAATCCGGAAGTCAAGTACCCGTACGTTCTGTTCGACCTGCCGCTGCGTGTTCATCCCGATGATGGTCGTAGCAATGGCCGGATGCTCCAGCGCGAACCTGATTGCAACGTCGCTCAGGGCCACACCGTACTCACCGCACAGTTGAAGCAGTTTGGGTTGTATGTCTTTAACCGGCTGGGGTGAGTTCTGCCACGGCGGAACGGGTGCATCCGACAGGATGCGCTGCATCAGAGGAGCCGCATTCAGCAGGCCAAATCCTTTCTGCTGCGACAAAGGCACGAGTTCGTCGTTGATCTCGTCGTCGAGCAGGGTATAGTGCCCCCACGACAATACCGTGTCGACCTCAACGACCCGGGCAATCTGCGCGAGGTAGCGAACCGGCAGTCCCGAGAAACCGACGTAGCGGGCTTTGCCCTGTTTCTTTACTTCCAGCGCGGCCGGAATGGCCTCGTTCAGCACCTGCTCACGGTCACCGAACTCAATATCATGCACCTGGTAGAGATCGACATAGTCTGTTTGCAGACGTTCCAGCGATTCGTCGATGCTTGTCATCACCCGCTGGTACGAAAAATCGAAAACGCCGTTGGCGTACCGGCAGCATTTGGTGGCCAGCAGCACATCCTTTCGTTTGTTGAGCAGGGCTTTCCCCAGGCGTTTTTCGGCGAGTGTATCGCCATAAAAAGGGGCCACATCGAAGAAGTTAATGCCGTGATCAAGGGCCGAATGAACGGCGCGAATAGCGTCCTGCTCGTCGGTTATGTCGAAGACGTTTCCCAGGGGCGATGCACCGAAACCAAGGATGGATACGTCCATATCGGTCTTCCCGAGCCTTCTGTACTCCATGAAGCTGTGTTACAAGGATTTAGTTAAATGTGCCTTTATAAGGGCGGAAAAGATACGCGAAAATAACCGTAAGCGTACCCAGAACGCTGCCAGCATCGTTCAGTTTGTAACGACATTTCTTTCCTCCCCCATCAGTAGATACGTTTGCCTGCTTTATTTACTCAATATTAGCTGAGACAAACCTAACTTTTTGGAGATGCACTAAAAACTATTTTTGTCATTCCGACGCAGGAGGAATTTCCGGTATGTGGTAACTTTCCCTATAGATTCCCGAAGATTCCTCCTGCGTCGGAATGGCAAAAGCACTCATACTAGGCAAGACATGTATCTTCAAAACAGTCTCTTAGTGCACATACCCGTACCTATGAAACGAATCCATCTTACTCCCAGCCTGATCTGCCTGGGTTTGCTCTTAATGCCTGGCTTGGCGCTACCCTCATTTCAGCCATTGGAAAGTCCCACCGGCGTCACGACGTTGGCACCCGTGCAGACAACAGCCACCGGATGGCGGCAGCTCTTCAACGGCAAAGACCTGACGGGCTGGAAACATGTTGGTCAGGGCCGCATGTCGGTCGACAAAGGGCTGATCCGGGGGCATGGCGGGATGGGGTTACTTTACTGGACCAGGGAGACATTCAGCAACTGTACGCTGCGCATTGTGTACCGCATGGAAAAAGAAAACAGCAACTCGGGCGTCTTTATCCGCATCCCGGTCGAGCCCCGGGAAGAGTGGATGCCGGTCCATTACGGCTACGAAGTTCAGATTGACAATCGCCCCGAAACGTCGAACGAGGATGAATACCACGTTACGGGTACCCTCTACTCCCTGTCGAAACCGCTGGCCAAACCGGGGAAGCCCGGCCCCAACTGGAATACGATGGAAATTACGCTGGACGGCGACCGCACCGTAGTGACCGTGAACGGCATAAAGGTGACCGATTATCGGGAGGGGCAACCGGTTCCAGCCCGTAAATTCGATTTTGAACCTCTCCGGGGAAGACGACCCACGGCGGGGTATATAGGCTTGCAGAATCACGGCGCTAATGATGTCGTGTTCTTTAAAGAAGTTGCCGTAAAACCACTATCTGCACGACAATGACACCTAAGCCAGTATCGGCAAAAATGGGCATTAAGCCAGGCAGCCGGGCCTTTTTCGTCAACGCCCCCGACGATGCCATGGCCGCCATCGAGCTGCCCGATTTGGAACGTACGTCCGAATTGAGTGGCGATTTTGATTACATCCACCTTTTTGCGACGAGCCAGGCCGACTTATCCGAACAGTTTCCCAGGCTGAAACCTCACCTCAAGCCAACGGGTACGCTCTGGGTATCGTGGCCGAAAGCGAAACAACTAGCGACCGACCTGACGTTACCGACTGTCATCAAAATAGGCTATGACTACGGCTTGGTCGAAAGCAAAACGCTGAGCGTAAACGCGACCTGGTCGGCCATAAAATTTACTCATCCTATTGCGGGAAAAGTTTATAACAACAGCTTCGGCAAGCTTGCGCTGTAAACCATCAACGATGCAGTACGCAAAAGCAGCCTGATAAGCATCAACATAGGGCTGTCTCCAGAGCGAACGCGTAGCACCAGACAAATTTAACGTAGGGGTAATACCGCGGCCTGTAACTTTCAACCATCAAGGCTTGCTCAGTTACCCATGAAAAAACTACTTCCTCTCGTCGTGGCTGCGGTTGCGGCTGCATTTACCGTCCCCGACATTGATACCGTTAAACTTAATCAGATTCAGGTGATCGGCTCGCACAACAGCTACAAACAGGCCATCGACCCGGCGCTGTTTGCTCTGCTGACCCGCACCGATTCAATCGAGCGTCGACCCGGCCGCTTCAAAGCCATCGACTACAGCCATATCAGCCTGTCGGAGCAGCTCAACATGGGTTTGCAGAACCTGGAGATTGACGTTTACGCCGACACCAAAGGCGGCAAATACGCTCACCCGAAAGGACTGGAATGGGCCAAAGGGCAGAAACCCTACGATCCGGAAGGGGTTATGAACGCACCGGGCTTCAAAGTGCTGCACATTCAGGACATTGACTTTCGGTCAAACTGCCTCACGTTCGCGGCTTGTCTGGACGAACTCAAGCGCTGGTCGGCAGCTCACCCGAATCACTACCCGGTTTTCATCACCATGAACGCGAAAGACGACAAGATCGACCAGCCGGGCTTCACGGTGCCCGAACCGTTTACAGCTCAGGTGTATGATCAACTGGACAGCACCATCGTGGCCGGGTTGGGTCGCGGGAAACTCATTACGCCCGACGACGTACGTGACCGTTCCGAAACGCTCGAAAAAGCGGTGCTGGCCGGCAACTGGCCAACGGTGAAAGCCGCCCGGGGTAAGTTTATGTTTATTCTGGACGAGACCGGCGACAAACGGGCGGCTTACATCGCCGGGCATCCCTCTTTGAAAGGCCGGGTACTGTTCACGAATGCTGAAGCCGGTACGCCCGAAGCAGCTTTCCTGATCCTGAACGACCCCATAGCTGATGGCACAAAAATTCGCGAGCTGGTGAAGAAAGGGTACCTCGTCCGCACTCGCGCCGATGCGGATACCAAAGAAGCCCGGCTGAACGACAAGCGCAAGTTCGAAGCGGCCTGCGCATCGGGGGCGCAGATCATCACGACGGATTATTACGTAAAAAGCCAGCATTTCCCCTCCGATTACTCCGTAAGTTTCGACGGTGGTACGTATCTTCGGCTCAATCCGTCCCTGCGCTGATGATGAACAGATTATCCCTTTTTCCCCTGTGTCTATTACTGACGCTGAGCCTGTCGGTGTACGCTCAGCGTCCGCAGCGTGCCTACCGCCACCGCGCCGACAAACGGGTGCTCAATGAAAAGTCGCCCCTGATCATGCCCTACAACCGGCTTACGCAGTCGGCCGGGACGGTGCTGAGCTACGGCGACCCTAAACTGGAGAATCACACCCTCGATCTGGCCGTACTGCCGGGAGAACAGCAACTGGTGATCGAAGACCGCTACGGCATCGCCATCCTCGACCGGGCCAGCCGCAAGATTGTGCAGCGGTGGGCGTTCAGCAGCGTTCCTGACTACAAGGCGATGATGAGCACGTACTCAGGCATCGAAACCTTCGTGTATAAGAGCCAGACCTACATCGTCTGGGGCGCTTCCGAGCGGGAACGGGGCAAATCGGGCGTGATGGTAGCCACATGGACAAACGGCAAAATTGGTACAGTCAGCCTGATTCCGTTCAGTGCTGTAGCGCCGGCTCCCATTGCCCTCGCCAACGACGTAGCGGTCAGTGTGGAAGCGGGCGAACCGTACCTGTATGTCGTTCTGAACGGCAACAACCAACTCACGAAAGTCAGGTTTTCGGACCGGAGCATCGTCTGGACGGCCCCCACGGGTGTGGCTCCGTTCGGGGTTGCGCTGGCCGGCGACCGCGCCTACGTAACAAACTGGGCGGGGCCCTTACCGGATTCAACGCAGCAGCGCGAAACGGCGGGTATCCCCTGGGGTAGTGCCTACGTTGATCCGCGTACGGGGGCAATCATACAGGGCACCGTATCCGTCATTGACCGGAATACCGGCCGCCCCGAAACCGAACTACGGGTGGGGCTTCACCCGAACGCCATTCTTGCCGACCGCACTGGCCAGCGGCTCTACGTCGCCAACGGGAACAGCGACCACGTATCGATCATCGACGCGCAGTCGCGCCAGGTGACGGATTCGATTCCGGTGGGTTTGTTTCAGGGACAAACCTCCTACATCGGCAGTACGCCCAACGCCCTGGCCCTCGATTCGACCGGCACCACGCTCTACGTCGCCAATGGGCTCGACAATGCGGTAGCCGTCGTATCGCTGACCAACAAACAGGTGCGTGGCTACATCCCTACCCAAGCCTATCCCGGTGGTGTGCTTCAACTCGGCAACGACCTCTACGTAACGAACCTCGAAGGCAGCGGTGCCCGCATTGCTACGTCCGTTGACATGGGCAACAGCCGGACCGCCGAACCGATGAAAGCTGGCCAGGAAGCGTATACCGCCCACCGGCAACTGGCCACTTTGTCGGTCATTCCCGTACCGACGGATGCGCAGTTGACGGACTATACGGATCAGGTTCGGAAGCTAAGTTTACAGTTCCGGCTGGCGCTGGCTGAGCAGCTACCCCGACCGGATGCCAAACCCCGGCCCGTGCCCGAGCGCATCGGCGAGCCCTCGGTGTTCAAACACGTGATCTACATCATCAAGGAAAACCGGACCTACGATCAGGTGCTGGGCGATATGAAGGAAGGCCGCGGAATGCCCTCACTCTGCGTGTTTGGCGATAGCGTAACGCCCAATCAGCACCAGCTTGCCCGCGAGTTCATGCTGCTCGACAACTACCACGTATCCGGCAAATCTTCCGCCGAAGGCCACCACTGGGCTGATGCCGCCATGGTGACCGACTACACCGAAAAAAGCGTCCGGGCGTGGTTCCGGTCGTACCCGCACGTGCTGTACGACGCCCTGGTGTACAACAAGAAAGGCATGATCTGGAACAACGCCCTCGACCACGGCAAAACGGTCCGCATCTACGGCGAAGCCTGCACCTGCCAGTTCGACAAGAAACAGTACGACTGGCGGAAGCTGTACCAGATGCGCGAGGCCGGGCAACCGTTTTCGTACACCAACACGACCACCATCTCGCGGGTGCGGCCGATTCTGGCGATGGATTTCCCCGGCTGCGACGACGAAACGATCAGCGACCAGATGCGGGCCGATGCATTTATCCGCGACCTGAACACGGCAGCCGCCCGCCCCGGCGACGACTGGCCGAACCTAATGATTATGGCCCTTCCCAATGATCACACGGCGGGGATGAGTCCGCAGTTCCCTACCCCACGGGCCATGGTGGCAGATAACGACCTGGCCGTCGGGCGGATCGTGGAAGCCGTTCAGAAAAGCCGCTTTGCCGACAATACCGTCATTTTCATCACGGAAGACGATTCGCAGGCGGGTTGGGATCACATCTCGGCCTACCGCACGACGGGCTTCGTGGTAAGTCACTACTCCCGGCTCCGGCGGACAATCTCGACCAACTACAACCAAACGTCGATGATGCGAACGATGGAACTGATTCTGGGACTGCCGCCCATGAACGTTATCGATGCCACGGCCCTGCCCATGTTCGATTGCTTTACGGATAAAGCCGATCCAACACCCTTCGGGGCTATTCAGAACCGAATTCCGCTGGATGAGATGAACAAGCCGCTGTCGAGTCTGCGGGGCAAGGCGCTGCACTACGCCCGCGAATCGGTTGAGCAGGCCGAAGAAGGCATCGACACCGGCGAAGACGAATTGATGAACGAAATCCTCTGGTTCGCGACGAAGGGCGACAAGCCGTATCCACGTTTCCGCCACGCGGGCGAGAAGGAGGAGCCTTGAGATAGCAGTGCTGTCGGGTTCTCAACCCGACACGTGCGGTTGCTCACAACCTGCCCCCACGACTAAGCACGTTTTCAAATAAGAATGGTGGCACAGTCTGGAACCGTGCCACCATCAAGTAATCTACACTGAAGTTTATCAATACCCCGGATTCTGGTACATCCGCTCCGGATTCAGCTTCACCTCGTCAAACGGAATCGGGTAGTAGTAATCCTTCGTCCCGAAGTTCGACACCTTGGCCGTTCCGTAGTCGGCCTGGCTCTTGGCCTGCATGTAGGCAACCAGTTCGGCTGGGGTGAAGAACCGCAGCAGATCAAACCAGCGGTGGTTTTCGAAAGCCAGCTCGACGCGCCGTTCGTGCAGAATAGCCAGCTTCAGCGTCGGGAACTTACTACTGTAGGCCGGGTTGGTTTTCGCTACGTCATATTTCGGCAGTTTAGCCCGCTCCCGTACCATGTCCAGATACTGAATGGCCGTGGCTTCTTCGCCCAGGTACAGGTGCGTTTCGGCCAGCATCAGGATCACATCGGCGTAGCGGATCAGAATCCAGTCGTTACCACCCCAGCCGTTGGTGCCGGCCGCCGGACTCGTATCGCGGTACTTCGTGATGAAATAATCCCGAACGTTGCTGGCGTTGGCGAACTTGATAGAGAAATCCTTACGCGGATCGCCTTCTTCGTACTCCTTCACCAGATCCGGCTTCACATTTCCGCCCGAACCGGTCGTGACCCGCAGCGAGTTGATGTTCTCACCAGCCGCCTGGTTGCTGGCCGCGATGTTCGATGCGTAGTTCACGTCGCCCTGCCGGTACACGATCTGGAAGATGATCTCCGGGTTGGTCGATTTCTTCGACACATCGAATACATCCTGATACGGGATGTCCTTCAGCATCCCGAACGCCTTCTTGTTATAGGCGTTGGTCAGGTGCGTTTTCGCCTGATTCAGGTTTGCCGTACGGTTGGCCTGATCCAGCGTGGTCGCCATCGTCAGGTACACCTGCCCCAGCAGCGACAGCCCCGCTACCTTCGACACCCGGCCTTTGTTCGACACGGGCTGGTGGTCGGGCAGCGGACTGTTGACCACCTCTGTCAGGTCGGCTACGATCTGCTCGTAGACCTTTTCTTTTTTCTCGCGGAACGTATTGGCCTGCACCTCATCGGCGGAATTCAGCGGCCTGGTCACCAGGGGTACATCGCCCCATTTGCGAACCAGGTGAAAGTAGACCAGCGCCCGGATGAATTTTGCTTCGGCCTGGTACTGCGCTTTGGTCTGGGCATTGGCGAAGGTTACGTTCTCCATCCCGGCCAGTACCTGATTAGCACGGGTGACGATCTGGTACAGGGCCAGCCAGTGCGACTTCAGGTACGTATTGCTGGGCAGGATCGAAAAATCGTTGAACTGGAACGGTTCGCCCGCGTTCGACTGGTTGTCGTTCCGACCAGTATTGTCCGAGCGTTCTTCCGAAAACAGGCCGCTGCTTTCGGCAATGCCGTTGTTGTTACGCAGAGACTGATATACCCCGTTCAACCCAAGCAGTACATCGTTTTCGGAGCGGTAGTAATCAGCCGCGGATACGGCATTGGGGTCCGTCTGCACCAGGAAATCCTCGTTGCAGGAGGCCAGCGGTAAGAGTGCACAGATGCACAATACGCGTAAGAATGTATGGTTCATGAATGTAACGTCTTTTTGTAATCCACTAATTATGAAATGACTACCCAAGGCCTGGACCGTGATTATTCGTTGTCCTGCGGTCAGACCTACCGTTTCGCCTACTCGGTCTGACGGCACGTCTGACCGCTAAACGACTGTCTCGAATCTGCCGGTCAGACGTGCCGTCAGACCTACCGTTCGCCTACTCGGTCTGACGGCACGTCTGACCGCAAAATGGGTATTCCTGAAACCTGACCGCAGGTAGCCTGCGTCTTATCAGAATGTCAGTTTAACCCCTACGTTGTAGCCACGCGCCAGCGGGTACACCCCGTAATCAACGCCCGGCGTCAGGTTGCTGCCCGCGCTGGTCGTACCGCCCGTTGTGCCGGTAGCCGCATCGTAGTACGTGTTGTAGTTATAATCCACCTCCGGGTTGTAGCCTTTGTACTTGGTCAGCGTGAAGGCGTTGTTGATGTTCGCGTAGACGCGCAGACCGCTCACCCGCACTTTGCTCAGCAGACTAGCGGGCAGGTTGTAGCCCAGCGTAATGTTCGAGCACCGCAGGAACGAGCCATTTTGCAGGTAGAAGGTCGACAGACGGGTGCTGTTCGATTGCGTACCACCCCGCGACGCCCGGTAGATCTGCCCGTTGCCCGGCTGTGCTTCCGAGCGGTAGCGCTCCGTCACGACCGAGTACTGGTTGCCCGACGCTTCCATGTTGAATACGTAGTAATCCTGCCCGTCGAGCACCTGGTTGCCATACGTACCGTTGAAGGTTGCGTTGACATCCAGCGCTTTGTAGCTGGCCGTTACCGAGAAGCCATACGAGAACTTCGGATAGGGCGAACCGATTACGCGCTTATCGGCATCATTGACAACCCCATCGCCGTTGACATCGTCAAAAATCAGGTCGCCCGGGCGTAGCGGGTTGCTGGATGCCGTCGACCGGGGAGGTCCTTTGCGGACGTAGCCCGGGGTAAAGGTCTGCGTCGCGGAGTTATAATTGGCATTGTCCTGCGCGATGGCTTCCATATCCGACTCGCGCACCATGCCGACCACCTTGAAGCCGTAGAACATACCGATGGGTTGCCCTTCCTGCGTAATGTGCGTAATGTACGACCGCTCGGCTCCGATCCCGAAGATGGTGTTGGCCCCACCCATATCAAGAACCTTGTTGCGGTTCAGAGAGAAGTTACCGCTGAGGTTCAGCCTGAAATCACCGCTCGATATAGCCCGGCCGTCTACCTGGAATTCAAGACCTTTGTTCTGGATTTTTGAGTTGCGCAGGTTGGTCAGGATGCTCGAAGTACCCGATACGGCCGAAATCGGCTGGTTGAACAGCAGGTCGTACGAATTACTGATGTAGCCGTTGGCAATCAGCAGCAGGCGATTGTTAAACAGGCCAAGGTCAACTCCCAGGTTGTACTGCGACGTCGACTCCCAGCCTAGCCCCTGGTCTTTGATGGCACCGGCCCAGACGGCCGTCTGGATGGTACCGTTGCCGAACACCGTACCGCCGGGGCTGGCCATCGTTTGCAGGTAGTTGTAGTTCCCGATGTTGTAGTTTCCGGTCAGACCCCAGCTTGCCCGCAGTTTCAGCGTCGACGCATCGCCCAGCCAGTCCTGGTAGAACGGTTCGTTCGATACGGTCCAGCCGGCCGACACCGACGGGAAGTTACCCCAGCGGTTCAGCGGACCGAAGCGCGACGACCCATCGGTCCGGAACGCGGCCGTCAGGAAGTACTTTTCGTTGAAGTTGTACGTAGCGCGGGCCAGGTACGACAGCAGCGTTTCGTTGTATTTACGCGTTCCGTTGTTCAACGCAAAAAAGCTCGGATCAGCCCCTTTTGCCGTGATCTCCTGCACGCGGTCGTTCTGGAATCCCTGCGCCGTTACGCTGATGATATCGCCGGTCGTTTTCTGGGCCGTGTATCCCGCCAGCAGGCTCAGGTTGTGCGGACCAAACTGCCGGTTATACGTCGCGGTAAATTCCCCCAGCAGGTTCTGCGTCGACGTAGTAGCGGCCGTTGCCCGCGCGGCTGCAATGGCGGCCGGCGAATACGGCGGGTTGTTACCGCTGCTCAGGCTGGTCGGCAGGTAGTATTCGTATTTCTCGTTATACGTCTGGAAACCCAGATTGGCCCGAGCCGTCAGCCCCGGGATAATCTCGTAGCTGGCCGTTCCATTGATCGTGCTCCGCAGTCCTTTGCGGGTGATGTTGTTCTCGCGGGCCAGCGCCAGCGGATTCTCGATGGTCTGGTAGCCGAACTGCGGAGCTTTTGAAGCCGCTTCGTTTTTCAGCAGGTTGCCGTTATCGTCGAACGCCCGGAAGATCGGCATGTAGATCAGCGCCCCCAGAATCGGGCCCTGATTGAAACGTCCTTCCTGCACCTCCCGGCTGTTGGTCGACGTCACGAAAATGCTCGTTCCTACCTTGAACTTCTTGCTGATATCGCCGTCGATGTTGGCCCGTACGTTCAGGCGCTCCTGCCTGGTCGGGTCCAGGATGCCCTGCTGGTTCAGGTAGCCCGCGCTGATCAGGTAACGGGTAGTGGCGTTACCGCCCGAGAAGGTCAGGTTATGCCGATTAACGGGCGCGTTCCGGTACAGCACATCCTGCCAGTCGGTGTTGTATTGCGGGGCGATCATTCGCTGGTTCGCGAAATCGTAAAACTCGGTCGGGATCTGCACCGCACCCGCGTTACCTACGTTGCCCACCCGGGTTGCGTTATCGTCCGAAAAGTTGGCGTTGGTAAACGGCTTCCCGGCGTTCTGCATCAGGTCGCGGTACGTATTGTTGCGGGCGTCGATCAGCAACTCAACAAACTCAGTCGAGTTCAGCAGCTTCACCTTCTTAGCCAGTTGATTGATCCCGAACTGGTATTCGTAATCGATCCGGGCTTTGCCTTCTTTGCCGCGCTTGGTCGTAATGAGCACTACGCCCCCCGACGCCCGTGAGCCGTAGATAGCCGCCGAAGCCGCGTCCTTCAGGATGTCGATGCTTTCAATATCGTTGGGGTTGATGAACACGTCGTTACCGGCCGGAAATCCGTCGATCACGTACAACGGATCAGAACTGGCGTTGATCGAGCCGATACCCCGCACCCGGATTTTGGTAGCAATGTAGGGCGCTCCACTCACCTGCGATACCTGCACCCCGGCCAGCTTCCCGACCAGCGCCTGCCCCAGCGTTGGGGCCGTTACGTTCAGCTCGCGGGCTTTTACGTTGGCGATCGCACCGGTTACGTCGCTTTTCCGCAGCGTCTGGTAACCCACCGCCACCACTTCGTTCAACTGCGTAGCACTTTCGGCCAGTTGCACGTTCACCGTGGTCTGCGACGTAATGGGTACTTCCTTTGTTTCAAAGCCGATAAACGAAAACACCAGCGTAGCGCCCGACGCTACCTCGATCGAGAACTGCCCGTTCGCGTCCGAAACGGTGCCCCGCTTGGTTTGTTTTTCTACGATACTTACCCCGGCCAGCGGCTGATTGGCCTGGTCGGTAACGGTACCCGTGATGCGCGCCAACTGGCTGTCCGGCGCACCGGCGGCTTCGGCCCTCTGCCACAGTAACGGGCTCAGTGTTAGTAGTAAAGCAAGCAGATACCGTACGTATCCACTCCTACAACTTGCGTAAAGGTTCATAGTGCATTTTGAGTTGGTTAGAACTATAGAGCAAAAAGAGAATACGAGGAAGCACCGGGCCAGCATCCACCGGGTTTCTCGTAGGTGGATGCTCAACTGGTCATCAAAAGCGTCGGTTGCTTACTGCCGGCGTGGCTACCAGGCCAGTTTCATAAAATGTGCGTTGTTTGACCGGGAAGACGTAACGGAAATGCCCGTTGTCAGATCATCGAGGAGCGTGAATCCTTCCAGTTCATCGGCCTTGTCGACGTCGATGGTGTTGATCACGGCCTCCCTACCCGACTCGATGGATTTCGCCAAATCGACGAACGTGAAGCGCCACCGACGTCCTTCAATCTGGTTCTGAATCAGCACCAGTACGCCCTTCGACGGAATCCAGTGCAGGTTCTGCACCCAGGGTGAGCAGGTGAATTTTTTGACCACTACGCCCGCTTCACTGGTCTTCCTGGCGGTGCGCAATTTTTCGGGATCGTATAGCCGGACTTCGTTGCGCTTGTTGCCATAATCGGCCGTTGCGACGTACCATTTGTTGTTGTACCGAACGTATTCAGGGCGCGTTCCCTGAATGCAGGCATCGTCCTCAATGGTATTGAGCAGGTTACCATCCAGGGTGCCGGTGCGCAGCAGCCCTTCCCAGTTGATACAGTAAATCACCGCCCGCCAGGCCGTTCCTTCCGGATTCAACCGGATGCTGTTGCCCATGAACGTGGGACCGGTTCCGTTGTAGGCAATGCCCGTCGGGTGATTGATGACGTCCTTGCCGTTCTCAGTCAGTTTAATTTCCCGTTTTGTGTAGACCAGTTGGCGGTCCTTGACGTCGTAGATACGCATCATGCCTACCTCACGGTCGCCGTAGAGGTACGCCTTGCCGTTCAGGTAACTGACGCCCTGGCAGGCTCCCAGCGAATCGATGGTGGTCGAACTAACCAGCTCCACGTTCACATTAGCCGTCAGAAATGGCAGCGCACCCAGCAAACCAATCAATACAAGTGTTTTCATAGCGTTCGTTTATGGATCAAGCGGTTCGGTTGGGTTAATCTGAAGCGATTCCAGCAGCGGGTAAAACTCGGACTCGGTATCCGACAGGCGTTTGCCGTTGCGGTACGGAACGTAGCCCAGCTCCTGCTGACACCGTTTTTCGAGTACTCCTTCCGATATGTAATAGCTCTGCGACTTGGTAGTCGACGTCAGGCAGGGCTTATCGAACGGCATACCGTACCGGAAAATCAGCCGGGCGCAGTTGCGCATATTCGTGGTCGTATGCCGGGCGTGAGGTTCGATGATAATGGCATCTTCGGGAATCCCCATGACTGCCATCAGGTAGCGCTTCATTTCAAAAGCCTCACTGAATCGGGTCTTGTAGGGATGTACGCGTCCGCCCGACACGACCACAAACGGGGCCATTCCCTCGCGGTACCGCAGGGCCGCCACCCGGCAGCGCAGCATCCCCGACGCACTGAGCGGAACCGTCGGGTCGTCGGGACCGGCACCAGGCACCAGAATGACCGTGTAGGGATACTTGCTCCAGTTCACCTTGGCTACCTTCTCGTAAGCGGCCCGGTTTTCGCCGGTTGCCATCGGCTCAAAATCGGCCGCGTGTTCGCGCTCGTTAATTTCCAGAAACCGCAGGGCACTGGTCAGCGACGGCTCGAAGAACAGCGTCGAGTTTCGGGTTTCGTCCCAAACGGCCTGCGTACAGGCGTTAACCAACTGGGCGTAGCGGGCGTCCCTGACATTAAACCCGATGGAATCAATCGCGGGGTAGTTCGGTTTCTGCCCCTGGGCATAAACACCAATAGCGAAGTTGATGCCGGCAGCGTCCTGCTCCCAGGCTTTCACCAGCAGTTTGTCGGGTGACAGGTTCTTGTGCAGGTAATACGTGCCCGAGGGAATGAGGTGATCGGTAACCAGCTTCCCCAAAGCATTGCTGGGGCTATAGAGCCGGGCCAGTTGACTGCCGATTGTCTGGATGTCGTCGGGCGAAAACTTCATCCGCTCGGTGTAACACCGGCTCTCGGATTTACACTCGCTCAATGATGTTTTTAACTGCTGCACTTTAGTACGGGCCAGTCGGACCAATACCGAATCCGTCTTCAGCAATGTTCTGGCTTCTTTGTTTGCCTGGATTAACGCAAGCAGGTAATAATTTTTAGACTCAACACTATTATTACCCTGAATAATCCTATACTTCTGACTAGGTGAGAGATGCTGGGAAAGGGAGAAATAAGGAATTGAAAAGAAAAGAAGTAACAAAAGTCGTTGCTTCATAAGCGCTGAAAAGAAAGCACAAAACAACAGCCTGTAAATTACTTGAATGTTATGACAGTGTTTCGATATTGTTGTCTTTACGTAGCCTACACACATGAAACTATGTGGTAATCAGCGCAATGCAACAAATTCCCGGTAATTTTCCGGGTTTATTTTGGCTTTTCTCAACAACTAATGAAGCTACTTAGTAAGAGTTTTAGCCCTAAAGCGTTGGAAAAGCGAAAAACGAACGGTAGTTTTTGTTCATGATCCGATTATTCCTTTTCCTGCTCCTTTTGCCTGCATTATGGCAGCACGCAACGAAACCCTTGCCCCTGTTCGATGGCCGCAGCTTCCAGGGCTGGGAGGGCGATACGGCAACGACCTGGCGTATTGTCGACGGCGCACTGGTAGGTGGCTCATTGACGACGACGGTGCCCCACAACAATTTTCTGTGCACGCGCAAGTCTTACGATGATTTTCAGTTGACACTGCAGGTAAAGCTCGAAGGAACGGGCTTTGTGAACGGCGGCATCCAGTTCCGGAGCAAGCGGGCGCAGAACCCGGCCTACGAAATGATCGGCTACCAGGCCGACATGGGCGATAAATTCTGGGGGTGCCTGTACGACGAATCACGCCGGGACAAGGTGCTGGCTGGCCCCGACTCAACCGCCCAGCGCAGGCTCGTAAAGACTAACGACTGGAACGACTACCGGCTCCGCTGCGAAGGCCGACACATCCAGATCTGGATCAACGGCCAGCAAACCGTCGATTATACCGAGCCAGATCAGAACATCCCGCAAACCGGCATCATCGGATTGCAGATTCACGGGGGCGGCAAAGCCCTGGCGTCGTTCCGGAATCTGATGCTGGAGGAGTTGTAAGATTTTTTTGCACGGCACCTTGCCCCTTCAATTGCACGCTTACAATCTCTAGGCTTTACCAGACAAGATAACCCTTTCGTCGACACTCTAAGTAGTCGAAAATTGCTGTCAGGATTACAGCGAAATCAACTGCTTGCGGTACTGCGCGGGCGACATGCCCATTTCCCGACGGAACAGCTTCATGAAGTAGGTCAGGTTATTGAAGCCGCATTCCAGACTGATGTCGGCCAGACAACGGTTGGTCGTGCGGAGTAGTTTGGAGGCTAGTGCGATCCGCTGCTGATTGATGTAGTCGACGGGCGTCATGCCGAAGGTCTGCTTGAAGGTCCGGTAAAAATTCGGTTCGCTCATGCAGGCTTCGTCGGCCAGCTCCCTAATGTGCAGACTCCGGCTCAGGTGTTTGTTGATGTACTGCGCGACATGAGCCAGCCGATTTACGTTCGCGTACGACGCCCCGGAACTCAGCAGCAGGGTCCGGGCCTGGGTTTGCATCAGACGAACCACTAACTCCTGCAACACCAGATTAGCAATAACCTCCTTAGCCCGGTTGTTTTCCGTAAAAATGTAAATCAGGCGGGAAATGAGGTGATAAATCGGTTCGTCGTTGGTCAGGTAGAAATTGGTCTGTCCAAACTGCCAGCCCTGGGGCGTATCGACCAGCGGCACCTGATCGTTCAGCAAATCAGTCACCTGCCGGACCTTATCGGGAGCGATGGCCAGGGCCAGGCACTGCGTCGGGTTCTGGGTCTGCGCTTCGGGAAAGTCGATGCGCATGGTTTCCTCGCTGGGTACGATCACGGATTCACCGGGTAGGAAATCAAAAGAAGGAGTACCGGGAAGGTGCATCACTTTTTTGCCCCGGATCATACTGGCCAGCACTGGACTATTGAAGGTAAGCTCGACCTGTTCGGCAACGTGATGCGTTTCGTAGATATTTAGTTCGGCCGTATCGATCGTGTAAGCCGTCCGGTTTTCTACTTCCTGTTCCAGTCGCCGGGCGGTCAGGTGGCGGGAAATATCAAAGGTCGGTGTCTGTACACGCTTCATGTGAAAGGCCGGGTTAGTATTCCATCGATTGCTGATGAATAGCGCTTAGAGCCTAAAAATAAGCGTTTACCTCCGTAATAAAAATAAAAAACGTTATAATCTTTATTGGTATCGCCAAATACGTTACGCTGCCTCTTTAGTCTGATACCCTGTTGATTAAACCCAATTTACCCGCTGGAATTAACCAGGCTTACTACAAAAACCGAAAATCAGCCAGGCGATCCATTGGCGTATCAGGACGAAGCAATACGTACTGGGGTTGGTGTCAGGTTCGGAACCTGACACCAACCCCAGCCCTGTAGATCACCCACCGCCAGTAGGGCATGAATTGATGACTTACTCGCGATACGACATGGCCTCATCGATCATATCCAACGACCCAATGTACAGCGGACTTCGCTGGTGTAACGTCCGCAGGGGCACATCCAGGATACGCATCCGGCCGTCGGTAGCGGCTCCGCCAGCCTGCTCAACCAGGTAGGCCAGCGGGTAGCATTCGTACAGTAACCGCAGCTTGCCGGTGGGCGTTTTGACCATCGGTGGGTACAGGTAAATCCCCCCTTTGAACAGGTTTCGATGGAAATCAGCGACCAGCGAACCAATGTAGCGGGCCGTATAACGCTGGTTCCGGCAGGTGTTCAGGTAGCTTTGTATCGGCTTCGGAAAATCAATAAAATTGCCTTCGTTGCACGAATAGATGGTGCCGCTACGGGGCGTTGTGATACGGGGGTGAGAAAGAAAAAACTCGCCCAGCGACTGCTCGTAGGTAAACCCATTTACGCCCGATCCGGTGGTGTACACCAGCATTGTTGAGGTGCCGTAAAGCACGTAACCGGCCGCGATCTGCGTGTGACCACCCTGCATGAAGTCTTCCTGAACGGCCAGCGAATGCACCGGACTGACGCGTCGATAGATGGAGAAAATCGTACCGATCGATACGTTCACGTCAATGTTCGACGACCCGTCGAGCGGATCGAGTGCTACTACGTATTTGCCGTGGTTGTTGCCGGTGAAGATGATCCCGTCTTCTTCCTCCGAGACGATGGCGGCCACCTCGCCCCCGTTCCGTAACGCCCGCAGAAACCGGACATGAGCACTCACGTCGAGCCGTTGCTGACGTTCACCGTGCAGGTTCTCGGTACCGAACGCCCCCGTAATGTCGGCTAACCCCGCCCGGTTAACCTCGCGGTTCACGATTTTGGCGGCTAATGCAATGTCGCGCAGCAGTTGCGACAATTCGCCGGTGGCCTGCTGGAAGTGATCCTGGCTCCGTTTGATAAAGCGGTCGAGCGTTACGCCGACCGGCGTGGCAATGGTATCCTCATTAACCATAGGGCGAATTAAAAAGCGTGAGACACCTGATTTATAGTAACTACCTGACTATCTGCATATTTGCTAAAATTCACCTGAAAGGCATCCTGTAGTCTCAGGGCCTGCTCCCGATAAGCAACCGGATCAGACCACGACAGCTCCGGCCGCAGCAGTTCGGCCGGTACGTCGGGGCAGCTTACCGGAATCTGCACGCCAAATACGTCGTGGTTCTCAACCGGTACGTCGGTCAGGTCGACGTTCAGCACAGCCCGCAGCAGCGCCCGGGTATAACGGAGCGAAATGCGGCTCCCGATTCCGTATGGCCCTCCTACCCAACCGGTGTTCACGAGCCAGACCGTCGTGTTGCTGCTGCGGAGTTTATCGCCCAGCAACTGCGCGTACCGCTCAGGAGCCAGCGGCAGGAAAGCCGCACCAAAACAGGCCGAGAACGTAGCAACCGGCTCGGTCACTCCCATCTCCGTACCGGCCAGCTTGGACGTGTAGCCCGACAGGAAATAAAACATGGCCTGCTCAGGCGTCAGTTTCGATAAGGGAGGTAACACGCCAAACGCATCGGCGGTCAGGAAAAAGATAGTGGTTGGGGGAGCCGCTACCGAGGGGATCAGTGCATTATCAATATAGTTCAATGGGTAAGCCGTGCGGGTGTTTTCGGTAACCGAGCCATCCGAATAATCGACTTCCTGACCGTTGGGTCGGAAACGGGTATTTTCGAGAATGGCACCGAACCGAATAGCGTTGTAAATCTGCGGCTCCTGCCCGGCGCTTAGGTTAATCACCTTGGCATAGCAGCCACCTTCAATATTGAACACTCCCTCGTCGGACCAGCCGTGTTCATCATCGCCGATGAGCTGGCGACCGGGATCGGCCGAGAGCGTCGTTTTGCCGGTTCCCGACAGCCCGAAGAACAGGGCCGTATCCGGTTTTCCGTCGCGCCCCTGCTGGCCAACATTTGCCGAGCAATGCATGGACAGTACGCCGTGCTCCACCGGCAGGATGAAATTGAGGGCCGTAAAAATGCCTTTCTTGATTTCGCCCGCGTAGCCCGTTCCGCCGATCAGGATCATCTTTCGGCTAACATCAACGATGGTAAAGTTTGCTTGCCGCGTCCCATCCACCTCCGGATCGGCTTTGAACTCCGGGATACTCAATATGGTCCAGACGGGCTCAAAATCAGCCAGTTCCTCGTCTGTCGGCCGAATGAACAGGTTATGGCAAAACAGGTTCTGCCAGGCTTTGGTCGTCACGACGGCAATCGGCTGTCGATAGGCAGCGGCTGCCCCTGCATAGGCATACCGGACAAACGTTTCCTTTCCTTCCAGAAAGCGCAGCATACGAGTGTGCAACCGACCAAAGGCGTCGGCATCAAACGGGCGGTTGATGTCCCCCCAATCCACCTGGTTCTCTGTCGTGTCGTCGCGCACGATGAATTTATCCTTAGGCGAGCGGCCGGTGAACTGCCCCGTATCGCACATCAGTGCCCCCGTACTGGTCAGCACCCCTTCGTTTCGGGCCAGCGCCAGTTCGACCAGCCGCGACGGCTGTAGGTGCAGAAAGACCTTCCGACAGGACGACAAGCCAAGTTGCCGAACTGGCTCAATGGTTACGGTGTCCATAGACCGGATAATGGTAGTGTTTAACATATAAAGGTTGTTTGTTGATGAAGAGCTGTGTTGCAACAAATGTATTTTTGCGAATTGATATATTCAAGCGAATATTCGCTAATTTATCATAAGTTCGCTAAGTAGTATATTTCAGCTACCTTTGTCCAAACGATTTGTAGTATGATTTCGGCAACTGAGCGCGTACGGGTAATTTTTGGCTTAAAATTGAAGCAACTCCGGCAGGATAAAGGATTTCAATTGTACGAGTTAGCCGATAAAGCCGGCTTGTCACCGTCGTATCTCAATGAGATTGAAAAAGGAAAAAAGTATCCAAAATCAGAGAAGATATTTGCGCTAGCCGACGCGCTTGGGACCGACTATGATACGTTGGTTTCGGTTAAGCTCAGCAAACAACTTGAACCCATCGCCGAACTACTCAACTCTAACATCCTTAGCGAGTTACCACTTGAACTATTTGGCATTGAACCCGCCGATCTGCTGGAACTGCTGTCGCAGGCTCCGTCGCGGGTCAGTGCGTTCATCAGCACCATTATCGAGATCAGCCGTAACCACGGCATGAACGTCGAGCAGTTTTATTTCTCCGCACTACGATCGTTTCAGGAACTCCACAACAACTATTTTGAGGACATCGAATCCGTAGCCGCTGACTTCCTCAGCCAACATACGGGGAACAACCAACCGACGGAACCACCGTTTGGTGAGTCAAGTCTTCGGCAGATTCTTGAAGCAGGATACAATTACCGTATTGACGAATTTACGGAGTTGGATTTTCCGGCGCTGACTGGCATTCGGTCGCTGGTGCTGCCGGGCTCCCCCACGGTGCTTATGATAAATCAGGCGCTGGAGCCCCAGCAGCGAGCTTTCACGTACGGTCGTGAGATTGGTTTTCGGGTAATGCAACTTGCCAACCGACCGCTGGTTTCGTCGCAGCACGAAGCCGAATCGTTTGAGCAGGTCCTGAACAACTACAAGGCGTCGTATTTCGCCGGAGCAATTCTAATACCCCGGCACATGCTGATTACGGGTCTGGCAAGCTTCTTTGTCCAACCTACCTGGGAGCCCCAGATGCTTCTGAATCTCATGTACCGCTTTGACGCAACGCCCGAGGTATTTATGCACCGGATCAGCAACGTCATGACGAGTCATTTCGGCATCGATCAGTTTTTCTTTCTGCGCTTTGACAACGCTCTGGCCGACAACCGCTTTACGTTGGCGAAGGAATTGCATCTGGTCAAACATCAGGCTACGCACGGCACCATCTATGAGCACTATTGCCACCGCCTGGTCTCTTTGACGCTGCTTCAGGAGCTTGCCCGGCAGCAGCAGACAGGCGTCTGGAACGGGCAGCCACTTTGCAGCGGGCAGATTGCAGCATACATGGATACCGGCAATCAATACCTGATGCTGACCATCGCCAAGCCCTCGCCCCCGCGGGTTGGCTACAACAGCAGCGTTACGCTTGGTTTCGCGATTAATGAACGATTGCGTGCGCAGATGCGCTTCCTCGACGACCCGAACCTGCAACATCGGGCCGTAAACGAAACCTGCGAACGATGCGGGGCTCTCGACTGCCTGGAACGGGCCCATGCTCCTGTACTCTGGAAAAAACAACGGCGCAACGAGCAGATCAAACAGGAGCTTGCATCGTTGCGAGCCGGGTTGCCGGCCACATAAGGCCTGAAAAGCCACGTATCGCTTTGTGTACACCCAAAGCCAGCTCCATCCGGTTGAGGTACGCTGTCTACCTTTGGGGCTGAGCCTCCACCGTCCTGATGCGGTTTCGCGTATGTACCATAAACACGTTTACCGCTAAGTCAAGAATGCGATACGCAGGGTGGTAGATTGCGTAGCTTTAAGCTGTTCACCTTCTTTTGTATGGCCAATGAAAGCCTCTCGGTTAGTCAACCTTCTTTTTAGTCTCTGCTGCCTGTTCTCCCCCCTGTCCCTCGCTGCGCAAAGTAAGGCCGACACACTCGCCCTACAAGCGATTATCGCCGAAGAAACCAGTGCCTGGAATCAGGGCGATGCAGTGGCCTATTCACGCCATTTTGCTCAGAACGGTACGTTTACCAACATTGCGGGTATGTTCATGACGGGGCATCCGGAGTTTCTGAGTCGGCACGAGGTTATTTTCAAGGGAATTTTCCAGAAAACGACCCTGCAACAAAGCATTGTGTCCCTGCGCTTTATTAGTCCGGATGTGGCTACGGTGGAAACGCTATGCCGGGTGAGCGGATTTACGGGCTCCGGACCAGCCGTTCCGGCACAACTGGATACAAAGGGGCGCCTGCATACCCGACTACTCCAGGTGTTTGCCCGACAGGCTGGAGCCTGGCAAATTGTCAGCTACCACAACGTAGACGTAAAGCCCGGCGTACCGATACCTGAGTAGGCCAATTCCCCTTCGGGAACGCAAGTACCAGCGCTTTCTTCTGACGTTGGGTTTCTGGCCGAGGGCGGAGGAATGCCAACTGATCCGGGGCTTTGTCCCAAAGCGTCACTTGGCGGGCAGCCTGTGGACCGCACGTCCACGTAGCTCAGGCACTAAGCCTGAAGGTAGTCGACCAGCGGGGCCCGCTGGTTGATGAGCTGGTGACGCCAGTAGCTCAGGCCATGGAGGTGCTGCGGGTGTGAGAAGCGGCTGGCCTGTTACGTGGCCGTTACATCGACCCGTGAAGTCCTCCCCTGCGTGCGAAATCGACGCTGCCACAGATTACACCTTGAGTGCTTTAGGCGAATACCCGAACTGCTCCTGAAATAATTTAGCAAAGTATGACTGCGAGCTGTAGCCTAATTCATAGGCAACCTGGGCCACATTAAATTCACCCGACTGCAAAAGCTCGGCCGCCCGATCGAGCCGGACGCGGTGAATAAACCGATTAGGAGTAAGCGATGTAAGCGCGGTTAGTTTGCGATGAAGCTGGGTACGGCTCATACCAGCTTGTTCGGCCAGCCAGTCGACATCCATCCGGTCGACTTCATGCAGGTTAGAGAGGATGTGCTGGCGTAGGGTATTAATAAACCGCTCTTCCCGATCAGACGCTGGAGTAGATGAGGTAGCCTTCAATGCGGAAACTGCCTGCTCTGTAAATCGCTGCTGCCACTGCTGACGAGTGCGGAGCGCATTGCCCAGCCGCAGGTTTAATTCGGCTAAGCTGAACGGTTTGCCCAGGTAGTTGTCGGCCCCGGCCTGCAAACCCACCAGTCGACTGTCGGGTGAGGAACGGGCCGTGAGCAGTACGATGGGAATATGGCTGGTCCGGTCGTCGGCTTTGAGAGTTCGGGTAAGCTCATAGCCGTCCATTTCAGGCATCATCACATCGCTAACGATCAAATCGGGAATCTCCGCAATGGCCATCTCCAGCCCTTCCCGACCTGTAGCGGCCGTAGCAATCCGGTATTGTTTAGACAAATACGTAGCCATCTGCATCCGGAGGTCGGAATTGTCTTCCACCAGCAGCAGCAAAGGCTTCTCGCCAATCGACGTATCGGAATTTTTAGCCGGCAACGGACGATTCCTGGCCGCGGTTCCCAGTGGAACGGTTTGGCGTTGCGCTGTCTCTGGCGCTGATTGGCTGACCGGCGCTGCCTGCCTCTGCGGATTGTCGCGGTCTGAGTCAGAGGTTGTGTCTGTTTCGTTCAGTTGCTGGGCATACGGGTTCGTGATGGGCAATTCGACGGTGAAAACGCTGCCCTTCCCTTCGTCACTCTCGACGGTCACGCGCCCTCCGAGCCAATCGGTCAGTTCCTTCACCAGGGCCAACCCAATGCCGGTTCCAGAGTAGGCGCGGGTTGAGCCGGAGTCAACTTGATAAAACCGGTCGAAGATATGCGTAAGCTGCTGCGCCGGAATGCCAATACCCGTATCGGCCACGCGCAGCACGAAACGGTCGGGGGCTACAATACGCCCCGATACGTTCACCTGCCCGCCTTCGGGCGTAAACTTAAGCGCATTCGACAGTAGGTTATACGCAATTTTCTCCCATTTGTCATCATCAAAGCTGTACACCAGTTCATCCGTACCCGGATCGCCCTCCCAGGTCAGGGTTATACCCCGTTGTCCGGCCAGCCCGTCAAACTGGGCAGCCACCTGTCGGATAAACGCTACCGGATCGCCCAGTTGGGGATGAGCGTCCAGTTTTCCGGCATCCAGCCGCGACATATCGAGCGTTTCGGTGATTAGCCGCAGAAGCTGATGAGCGTGCCGCTGAATGGCATCGGTTTGTTGCTGCTGCGTGGCGTTCAGGGGCGTATCAACGAGCTGCTCGGTTGCGTTGAGGATGATGGTCAGGGGCGTCCGGAACTCATGGGTAATGTTGGCGAAGAAATTACTCTTCATAATGTCCATCTTCCGAAGGGTTTCGGCTTCGAACTCCCGGCGGGCCAGTTCCTGCCGAAGCCTACGCCGGCGGTTCCAACTTCGGATGAGCCAGAATCCCGTAACGCCCAGCACCAGAATTGTCAGGCTAAGAAACCAGGCTGTTCGCCAGAACGGCGGCTCCACCTGAATTCGAATGTAGGCCACCTGAGGGTCCCAGCCGCCCATAGGTCTGGCCCGATTAAGCGCAAAGGAGTAGGTACCGGCTCTAAGCTGGTACGTAGCGTGTCCGTAAGTATCGCTGTAAACCGCCCACTGCGAATCATGGCCATCGAGTTTATAACGGTAGTTCGACGATACAACCCCAACCTGAGGCAGAAAACGCAGCGACAGAAAATCACCTTCCTTCAGGTAAATAGAAGCCTGCCCCGACGTATCGCGCCTGAAGCGCTCTTCCCGTTGCTTTTCGTTCTGGACGAGCCGGGTACCGTTAATTGATACGTCGAGAATATTCAGTGGAGGAACGGCCCGCAGCCGACCCAGGTCATACGCGTACAGTTGCTGCCCCGCATTCACCCAGAGCCGGTTGTTGCCCAGCCGTTGCCCCTGGCTGACCCAGATACTGATCACTTTTTCGGCTGGATAGGCAAATTCCAGCCGTTGCAATTGATTCTGTGGGTTCATCCGGAAAACCAGGGTACCCACAGAAAAATAGGCGTTCTTCTGACTGTCAACGACAATCTTATTGGTCCATAACCGACTGGTTGGCGTGGGAAGCGGCAGGTCAACTTGCCGAATCTCTCCCGACGACGGATTGACAACAGCCACTTTATTGTACAGCCCCAGTACGAGTTCTCCACTTGACCGGACGCGCAGGGCGGTGATGGGATTATCCGCCTGAATGCGGAGAGGGCCATCCTTATCAAAGTAGCGCCGAACCTGGCGGCTGACCGGATTAACCGAGTACACCCCCGTGGAAGTCCCAGCCCAAAGCATACCGTCGGAACTTTGGTCAATGCTGTTCACCTCCGTTTTGTCGAGTAAAAACGGCTCAACGGAAAGAGTGCGGGGATCGACGCGCAGCAATCCGGTCTGTATCCGGCCAATCCAGAGGTGATCGTGCCGATCGACAAACAGCGTTCGGATACCGTCTTTGGCCAGGAACTCCCGCACCAGCCGGGTGGTGTCGGAAATAAACTGGATTTGCTGGGTCTGTGGGTCAAAATAAGCCAGCTTACTCTCATCGTTGCCGAAGGAATAGCGTAACCAGACCCGCCCCCGACTATCGGTAGTTACCCGGCCCAGGGCATCGTCCTGAGGGTGCCCCGGGGCATGGAACACGCGCAATTGCCGACCATCGTAGCGGATCACACCATTAGACGAGCTAAGCCACAAATTCCCCCGGTTGTCCTGAGTCATGAACGCACTGAACAGATTGATACCGGGCGGTTGCGTAAGCGTGCGTTCAGCCGGGGGCAGCATGAATTGCTGGGCTTTTAAGGGTGGCCCCGTTAGTACGCTGCCGACCAACAGAGGGCTAAGAAGTAAAAAGCGGAATAGGAGCATCATGAGGCTGACATGACTACTCCGAAGGTACTAAAATATGTTGGAAAGTTTGCTGACTTGGTATAATTCTGGCCAAAATGGAACAATCCTGGTAGACTTTGGCCCCGGCTGTGGGCTAGGTTTGCGCAGCTTAATTACGCTCTATCATCATGCTCTTAATACATCTTTTTGTCCGACCAGCTGCTCGTATGACCTCAACGCTGCTTTGTGGGCTGCGCCTAGGACTGCGGGGTCTTTCTTCCTTCTCCACTTTTGTTTCCAACTAACTCAATGCAACCAACGTTACCTTATCGACTCCGCATCAGCGCCCGGACGCTGACCTTACTTTGTTTGACCTTGTTGGCAGCGCTGCTGCCCTGGAGCGGGCAGGCCCAGTTCTGCCCCAACGGCACCACCGTAGCCGGGGGCAATGGTATAGGCTCCGCCCCCAATCAGTTGAGTTTTCCAGGCGGGCTGTTTGTGGACAGCTCGGGCAATGTCTATGTGGTTGATACTAGTAACGACCGCATCCAGAAGTGGGCCCCCGGGGCCAGTGCGGGGGTGACCGTGGCCGGGGGTAATGGAGAAGGCTCCGCTCCCAATCAGTTGTTCTCTCCATATGGGGTGTTTGTGGACATGTTGGGCAATGTCTACGTGGCCGATGCTAGTAATAACCGCATCCAGCGGTGGGCCCCCGGGGCCAGTGTGGGGGTGACCGTAGCCGGGGGTAATGGAGAAGGCTCCGCTCCCAATCAGTTGAATTTTCCAACTGGGCTGTTTGTGGATGGGTCTGGCAATGTCTATGTGGCTGATAATTTCAACCACCGCATCCAGAAGTGGGGCCCCGGTGCAACATCCGGCACTACGGTCGCCGGGGGCAATGGTCTAGGCTCCGCCCCCAATCAGTTATTAAGTCCAAATGGGCTGTTTGTGGATGGCGCGGGCAATGTCTACGTGGCTGATACTGGTAACGACCGCATCCAGAAGTGGGCACCGGGAGCCCTATCCGGCACCACAGTGGCTGGGGGTAATGGAGCAGGCTCCGCCCTCAATCAGTTGGATTTTCCAACTGGGGTGTTTGTAGACGTGTCGGGTAATGTCTATGTGGCTGATTATGATAACTACCGCATCCAGCGCTGGGCACCGGGTGCCGGTACAGGGGTGACCGTAGCCGGAGGCAATGGACAAGGCTCCGCCCCCAATCAGTTGAATCGTCCAAGCGGGGTGTTTATGGATGGCGCGGGCAATGTCTATGTGTCCGAGCAATTCAACCACCGCATCCAGCGCTTTTCGCCTGGTACCGAAGTCGGTATCACCAACCAGCCCCCCACCAGCCAGAGCGTCTGCGCCGGGGCCTCGGTCACCGCGTCGGTCAGCACCAGCGGTACCGTCAGCGCCTACCAGTGGTACAAGGACGGGGGTGTGGTCAGTGGCCAGACCTCGGCTACGCTCTCGCTGCCCACCACCACCACGGCCAGTTCAGGCAGCTACTACGTGGTCGTCACAAGCTGCAACAGCGTTACCTCCACGGCCTTCAACCTGACAGTTCAGCAACCTACGGTCAGCATCAGCCCCTCGGCCCCGGCCATCTGTGGGGGCCAGACCGCCACGCTCACCGCTTCCGGTGCCGATACCTACCGCTGGAGTACGGGTCAAACCTCCCCCGCCATCAGCGTCTCAGCCACCGGCACCTACTCGGTGACGGCCACCACCACGGCCGGCTGCTCGGCCACCGCTGCGGCCAACCTGACGGTCAACCCCACTCCCACCGTCAGTCTGTCCAGCAACGGCCCTCTGAGCTGCTCCCAGACCAGCGTCAGCCTCACGGCCCTGCCCGCCGGGCTAGGCACTTACACCTTCAGCGGACCCGGCCTCAGCCAGAGCAGTGACAACAACGCGGCCAGCGTCAGCCAGCCCGGGACCTACTCAGTGACCCTTACCTCGCCCCAGGGCTGCTCAACCACCGCGACCACCACCGTCACCGGTGCTACGGCCCTTACTATCACCCAGCCCCCCGCCAGCCAAACCGCCTGCGTGGGCACTTCAGTTACCTTCGCCGTGCAGGCCCAGGGACCTCAGGGCCTGACCTACGCCTGGTTCAAGAACAGCGCCGACGCGGGCCAGCCTGTGCTGGCTACTACGCCCACTTATACCGTCAACGTCAACGAGGGTGGCAAGGCCGGCCGCTACATCGTCCGTGTCTCGGCCGAGGGTTGTACCAGCCAGCAGGCCGAAGCCCGCCTGACAGTCAACCAGCGACCGGTGGCTCCCCCACCCACCTCCACCCGCCGTCAGCTCTGCCCCAGTGAGGGGCCGGTTGAGCTCAGCCAGTTCGTCAGCCGCACCAATGCCAGCTACCAGCTCCGCTACAGCACTGAACAGGGCCAAGTGCTCACTGGCTCACAGGTGGTGTTGGCTCAGGCCGGCAGCTACGCCTACCAGGTCAGCCAGGTGGACCCGGCCACCGGTTGTGAGAGTGTGCCCACCCGCTTCACGCTGACAGTCAACGCCACTACCCAGCTCCTGAGCGTCCCCCCGGCACAGAGCGTGTGCGCGGGCAGCGATCTGACCCTGACGGTACAGGCCAGTGGCACTGCTCTCAAGTATGAGTGGTTCCGCGGCAGCGTGGCCACTGTCAACAAGCTGCCCGACAACCCCAGCAAGCAGACGGGCACGACCACCAACAGTCTGAAGCTGATCAGGGTGAGCCAGAGTGAGACCTACCTTGTACGCATCAGCGGGGAGTGTGGGGTGGTTACCTCCGAGCCCATCGCGGTGACGGTGCAGAGCTGCCAAGCCCGGCAGGGGGCAGCCGAATCACCCGAGGTGGCCTTGCAGGTGGTGGTGCTGGGCAACCCAGTGATGGGGGAAAGCGTGGAGGTGGACGTACGCGGAACGCAGGGCCAGCCGCTGAACCTGCAGGTGGTTGATCAGCGAGGTCGGCTGGTTGATGGGCGTCAGCTCAACGTAGCCCGGGCCGTGGAGGTGGTGCGGCTGCAGGTAGGCCAGGCAGCTGGTCTGTATCTGTTGCAGGTAGCCACGCCCACGCAGCAGCAAACGGTGAAAATACTCAAGCGATAGCTACTCGATGGCTCGTCCCGGCTCACTCGCCCAGCGTGAGAACGAGCCGGGACGGTTGTTGCCCCGGTAGGCGCTGAAAAAGGCATCGTTTCGCTCGTTTTGGTATAATTCTGGCCAAAATGGAACAATCCTGGTAGCCTTTAACCTACCCTACGACCTACGTTTGCCCCATACTTTACTAATCCATTACGTATGAAACTACCTTTACTTCGTAGGGGGCTCATCAGGACGATGACGATACCCCTGCTTTGTTTGACGCTGCTGACGGCTCTGCTGCCACTAAGCGGATGGGCTCAGTGTCCAACCGGTAAAATCATCTTATCCACGCAGGCCGATGTCGATGCATTTCCACCGGGATGCGTCAACCTCCCCGGAGCGTTAGAGATTAGAGGGCCTTTTATTTCTAACCTAAACTCTTTGAGCGGTATCCAGTCTGTCAATGGTAATTTAGATATTCGGTTAAGCCCGGGGTTAACCAGTGTTGATGGCTTTAATAACCTTACTACCATCACTGGAAGTTTAACTATAGATGAGTGCGTCCGGATCGAAAATCTGTTCGCCCTAAGCAAGCTGACCAGCATTGGCGGAAACCTGCGAATCTCAAATTGTGGCTCGCTACTAAGTTTGGGGGGCCTAAATAACCTGACAAACATCCCCGGAAATTTAACTCTGTTCTTCAACGATGACCTGGAAACCCTGGGGGCTCTTAACAAAGTAACCCAACTGACACGAGTATTTATTGACAATAATCCGAGGTTAAGTAACCTCGAAGGACTAAATAACCTGACCACGGTCTCACAAGCCTTAGTTATTCATACGAACGGTAGTCTAACCAGTCTGACCGCCCTGAACAAGCTGACCAGCATTGGCCATTTAGCCATTTTTGATAATACTAGATTAAGCGAATGTGCAATCACGGCATTCTGTCAGTATCTTGCCCAGCCATCAGGATCAGTCGAAATCAACAATAATGCCCCAGGCTGTAGCTCGATAGCTGATGTACAGGCGGATTGTAATCCGCTAACCATTACTACCCAGCCCCCCAGCAGCTCCACTGTCTGCCCCGGAGCGACCGTTACGGTCGGCGTCGCCACTTCGGGTAACGTGCGGACCTACCAGTGGTATCGCAACGGACAAGTTATAGCCGGCCAAACGTCGAGCACGCTCTCGCTGGCTAATGTGCAGCCTTGGGATACCGGTGCGTATGTAGTCGTCGCCAGCAACTCGGTTAGTACTCTGACTTCTACGACCTTCAACCTGATGGTCAACCCCAATCCCAGCGTTAGCATCAGCCCCTCGGCTACGGCTATCTGCCAGGGCCAAACGGCTAGGTTTACCGCTTCAGGAGCGGATACCTACCAGTGGCAGGGGCCGGATAATTTTACTAGCTCGACCAACCCCGTTACGGTCACACTCCCCGGTACTTACACCGTAACCGGCACCAACGACCAAGGCTGTTCGGCTTCGGCTTCTACTACACTCATAGTCAACCCGATTCCCAATCCTCCCACCGTTAAAACCCCTTCCGGCCAGCCCGGACAACTCTATCCTGCGGGGCAGTCTACCCTTACAGTGCCTCAGTATTCCGGCACAGTCACCCTGCTTATTGAGGGTTGCCCGGGCGCTATAAGCTGGACAGGACCCGATGGCACCACTGGCTTAGGCACCACCATCACCGTGCCAACCATTCAGACTGGCACCCTGGTCTATCAAGCCACCTGTCAGGTAAGTAGTTGCGTCAGTGAACCCGCATTTGCCACTATTATCGTGCAGGCCCAGCCGCTCAAGTTACTGGTGGAGAGCTACGACTGCGCCAGCCGCCAGCTCACGTTACGCAGCACGGGGGGCAACGGCCAGCCTGTTGAGTACCATATTAACAGTGTGACCAACGGTTGGGAGAGTATGAGCAATCGCTTCGTTCTGGAGAGCAAGCACCTGGGTCGGGCTCTCAAACTGCGGGCTCGCCAGCGCAACACCAGCGGGGGCTGGAACGAAACTGACCTTAGCTTCACACCCAAGGCATGCGGAGCCCGTCAGGGCGTGGTTGAAGCCGTGGACGAATTGCAGGTGGTGGTGCTGGGCAACCCTGTGGTAGGAGAAAGCGTGGAGGTGGACGTACGCGGAGCGCAGGGCCAGCCGCTGAACCTGCAGGTGGTTGATCAGCGAGGTCGGCTGGTTGATGGGCTGATTCGGCCGGTGGCCCAGGCCGTGGAGGTGGTGCGGCTGCGGGTAGGAGAAGCGGCTGGTCTGTATCTGTTGCAGGTAGCCACCCCCACGCAGCGCCAAACGCTGAAAATACAGAAGCAGTAGGATTAGATCGGTACCCTTAGTATACTCGTATGATCAGTGAAAAATGCTGATGGTACCGACCACGCGACCAACAACACGCTCATCTTCAGCATGAACTATATCCAACGAATAGGAATAAGCCTCATACTCGTAACGAGTGTTGTGACAGGTTACGCACAATCTGACGAGGTCGACAGCCTCAACCGAAAATTAGCTACGCAACCCCAAGATACCCTCCGGGTGCAGATGTTGTACCGCCTGGCGAATCTGTATAAATACGAAAAACCGGATACTGCCTACCGTCTGGGGCAACAGGGGTACCAACTGGCGCTGCGGCTGGGCGACCGACGCGGAGAAGCCAAGGCATTGAACATCATGGGGGGCGCCCTATCCGATCTGGGCGATTACCCGAAAGGGATTCGGCTCCTCCAGCAATCACTGTCCATCACTCGGTCGATCAATGACCTGGAAGGTACCTTCAAAGGGTTAAACAACCTGGCAATCCCTTACGTTGAACAGAAAGATTACCAGCGTGCACTGCAGTACTTTAGAGAAGCGATGGAGCTTTTCGAGCAGTCAAGTCGCCAGAATAACCGCTTTGACGGATTAACACCCAGTATCTTATATGGAAATATCGGCGAAACCTATCTGTATCTCAATGAGCTGGATTCCGCCGAGCATTATTTGCAACAGGCACTTCCGCTGGCCCGCCAGCCGGTCGGACGGGCAAACCTGGATAACCTGCTTCATGTGATGGGGCAGATACAGGCCAAACGGGGCAGAAATGCGATTGCGCTCGATTACTTTCGGCAGGCAATTCCTATAAGCCGTGAAAATAGCAATGCGTTTGTTGAAGCTGATGCCCGGCTGAATATGGCGCGCCTGTTTCAACAGCAGGGCGCTGTTGATTCCAGCCTGATGTATGCCCGCTCGTCGCTCGATCTGGGCCAGCGTAGTAAGTACCTCCGGGGAGTCTTGCGCGCCAGTGAACTGCTGGTTGAGCTTACCCGGGGGCGTAACGACGCTCAGGCCCTGCGTTACTTCCAGGTAGCCGTGGCCGCCAAAGACAATCTTTTCAACCAGGAGAAGGTTAAACAAATGCTTACCCTGGATTTTGAAGAGCAGCAACGCCAGCAGGATATCGAAGCCGCTAAGGCCGAGTACCAGAATCGCATCCGTATCTACGGTCTGCTGACCCTGGTCATAGGTGCTCTCCTGGCCGCCCTGCTGCTGTGGCGCGTCAACCGGCGACAGCAACGTACCAACGCCCTGCTAAGCCGCCAAAAAAAAGACATTGAACAGGAGCGCAGTAAAGCCGAGCAGGCGCTGGCTCAGCTACAGGCTGCCCAGCAACAACTGATTCAGAAAGAAAAAATGGCTTCACTGGGGGAGCTAACGGCCGGCATTGCTCATGAAATTCAGAACCCCCTCAACTTCGTCAACAATTTCTCGGAAGTAAGTTCAGAGCTGATTACCGAACTGGCCGAAGGTCCTATCCGGCAGTTGCCCGACGCGGAAAAAACCTACGCCGACGAACTCGTGAACGACCTGACGCAGAGCCTGCAAAAAATTCACCAGCACGGGCAGCGGGCCAGTGCGATTGTCAAGGGAATGCTGGCCCACAGCCGCCAGCGATCAGGCGAAAAACGCCCGACCGACCTGAACGCGCTGGTTCATGAATACCTGAATCTGGCGTATCGGGGCCAACAGGTAAACGATAAGCAGTTTCAGGCTGAGCTGGTTACCCGTTACGATCCAGGCATCGGCCCGGTTGAGCTGATTCCGCAGGACATCGGGCGTGTACTGCTCAACATCTACAATAATGCCTTTTATGCTATCCGGCAACAGCAACATACGGATGGCGACACTACCTACCAGCCCCAACTGATCGTCCGGACGCAGGCCGTTGACGGACATGTGGAGATTCGGGTCAAGGACAATGGAACGGGCATTCCTGACGCCCTCCAGCCCAAAATATTTCAGCCTTTTTTCACAACGAAGCCCACCGGCGAGGGAACCGGCCTTGGTCTTTCTCTGAGTTACGAGATAGTTACTAAAGCTCACCAGGGACAACTACACGTAGAAAGCAAGGAAGGCGAAGGCACGGAGATTATTATCGCCTTACCAGCCCATCCCCCCATCGTCAGCTAATTCCCGATTATCAGACTACTTTATTGATTTATCGCTGGTTTTCAGATGGATTTCTGAAGCAGCGACGGTACGTTTACGCTGTTCACTTACATTCCAACATCTAATTGTACTGATTTTTCTAACAATACTTCAATCTATTAAGTTATCCTATTCGTATATATCTAAACAACGCAGTATCACTACATACCTTATCATAAATAAGCAAACCCTTGATTCTGGCCAATTGCCCTATACACAAGGCATTAGACGTAACAACATTAGATTTTGGACGACTTTTTGTGGTTTAGTAAACCATGATCCGGAGTTCAACCATCTGATGTCTGACGCTGAGAGCAATTGACTACATCCGTTCCACCTATCACCTGACTGTATGAGACCCACCTGCATCCTCCCTGTCCGTTCCAGTCGCTTCAACCAGGACCTTTCCAGGTGGCTTGTGGCCGCCAGTCAATTCTATGGCGTATACGGGCAGGTCTGTCAGCGGTTTGCGTATCAGTCTCCCAACCGCTCTGTCTGGGGGACTCAGGCCCTTATGCTGGAGGATGAGGAATTATCGTACGCGCTGACTCAGATGCGTCAGCAAATCAAAGCCATGCTGGTGTCGATCGATCAGCGCTCCTTTACTACACGCGAGTTTACGGTACCAAACTGGGGCGTACTACCTGCTCAGACAAAACAACTAAACCAGCTTACCCTACAGCTTCAACTTTTGCTAGCCAGCACTCAACTACCTCAGGCTTAGACTACTTCGTTTCTCAATACTCAAGATCAGCCGGCCAGCCGATTTAGTTATCCGTGGTTAACGGTACGCCATGACTATTGGATAGTTTGATAGGATTGTGCAATGAGACGATATGATCGCTCAACTTTTGTTTGAACTATACAAACAAACTTTGTGACGAATCCAATTTAACATCTCTGCACGATATGGAAGTATTAGAAGCCCCCAGCAAGATTCTGCCCCGGCCGATGTTTAAGACCCAATACGAAAACTACATTGGTGGTAAGTGGGTCGCTCCCGTAGATGGTGAGTATTTCGCCAATCACTCACCCGTCGACAACAGCCTCATCGCCCGGGTACCTCGCTCGAAAGCTGCTGATATCGAGCTGGCTCTGGATGCCGCCCACAAAGCTTTTCCGTCGTGGTCGAAAACATCGGCGACGGAGCGTAGCAACATGCTGCTGAAGATTGCCGACGTTATCGAACAGAATCTGGAGTTTCTGGCTCGGGTCGAAACGGTCGAAAATGGGAAAGCCGTTCGCGAAACGCTGGCCGCCGACCTGCCGCTTTGCGTTGACCATTTCCGGTATTTCGCCGGGGTGATCCGCGCCGAAGAGGGTTCCATTGCTGAACTGGACAGCACCACCGTATCGATGATTATCAAGGAACCGATCGGTGTGGTTGGTCAGATCATTCCGTGGAACTTCCCGCTGCTGATGGCCACCTGGAAACTGGCCCCGGCCCTGGCTGCCGGCTGCTGCGTAGTCATGAAGCCCGCTGAGCAGACCCCAACCTCAATTTTGGTGCTGATGGAATTGCTCGAAGGGCTGATTCCGCCGGGCGTCGTGAACATTGTCAACGGCTTTGGTCCGGAGGCCGGAAAGCCGCTGGCGCAGTCGAAGCGCGTAGCTAAGGTGGCTTTCACGGGCGAAACCACGACGGGCCGTCTGATCATGCAGTACGCGTCTGAAAACCTAATACCGGTTACGATGGAACTGGGCGGTAAGTCGCCGAACATTTTCATGGAGTCGGTCGTAGACGCCGATGACGAGTTTTTCGACAAGTGCGTGGAAGGAGCCGTAATGTTTGCCCTGAATCAGGGCGAAGTCTGTACCTGCCCGTCACGGATGCTGGTTCACGAAAAAGCATACGACCGCTTCATGGAGCGGGTCATCCAGCGCACGGAAGCCATTAAGCTAGGCCACCCGCTGGACCCCGAGACGATGATGGGGGCGCAGGCATCGAACGACCAGTACGAGAAAATCCTGTCGTATATCGACATCGGGAAGAAAGAAGGGGCCGAAGTGCTGACCGGTGGCGGTCCGGCTACGCTGAACGGCGGACTGGAGCAGGGCTACTACATCCAGCCGACGATTTTCAAAGGCCACAACAAGATGCGTGTTTTCCAGGAAGAGATCTTCGGCCCGGTGGTGTCGGTCACTACGTTCAAGAACGCCGACGAAGCGCTTGAAGTCGCCAACGATACGATGTATGGCCTGGGCGCTGGTTTCTGGTCGCGCGATGCCCACGAACTGTACCAGATCCCGCGGGCCATTCAGGCTGGTCGGGTGTGGGTTAACTGCTACCACCAGTATCCGGCCCACGCTCCGTTCGGCGGCTACAAGAAATCGGGCTTTGGTCGGGAGAATCACCACATGATGCTGAACCACTACCGGCAGACAAAGAACCTGCTGATTTCGTACAGCAAGAATAAGCTGGGATTCTTTTAAAAAAGGAGGAAGTGAGGAGAGGAGAAAAGGAATTTCCCCTCCTCCTTTCCTCCCTTTCCTCCTCTACTCCCTTTTTCATGACTCCCCAAACCATTTCCCGCGTTGATGTGACGCCCGCTGCGGCCGAGGTCATTCACCAACTACGCGACCAGCACGGTCCGCTGATGTTTCACCAGAGCGGTGGTTGCTGCGACGGCTCTTCGCCCATGTGCTTTGCCAAAGGTGATTTCATTATTGGCTCGTCGGACGTATGGCTGGGTCAGATTGAAGAGTGTGATTTCTGGATGTCGGAAGACCAGTTCGAGTACTGGAAACACACCCACCTGACCGTTGATGTTACCCCCGGTCGGGGCGCCAGTTTCTCACTGGAGATTCCGCTGGGCGTCCGGTTTATCATCCGGTCGAGGTTGTTTGATTACGAAGAACTCGACCATTTAACCCCCATTCGTAGTGGGGAGTAACAGCAAAGGCACGCCGGTTGACGTGCCTTTGTTCGTTTTAAGCTGACTGATGAAATCCTGTTTTATTCAATAGCTCCAGGCAGGTTTTGTCACCTGATGTTACGGCTGTTAGCGGTTAAACAGCTCGGTCCACTGCCTGAGCTGCTGCTCGACAGCCGTAGTTAACTGGCCGGGCGTCAGACGCCATATCCAGTTATGTTCAGTGGAGCCGGGCGTATTCAACCGGGCCGTTTCGTCCAGTCCCAGCACATCCTGAATGGGCAGAATGGCCGTCTGCGCAATCGATCCATAAGCCAGCCGGGCCAGCACTTGGTGGCTGTTTTTCTCCGTCACCGAAAGGCCCGTGTACTGCTCCAGTTGTTTCCGGTACGCTTTAGCATTTTCGTTAAACCAGCCCCGCGTCGTATTGTTATCGTGAGTACCGGTGTAGGCAATGCATACGGGCGAAGGGTAATTATGCGGGATATACAACGACTCCGGCATGGTGTCACCGAATGCAAACTGTAGCACCCGCATGCCGGGAAAGGCGAACATATCCCGCAGTTCATAGACCGGCTCGTCAATGTCGCCCAGGTCTTCAGCGATGAAAGGCAGCTCACCGATTTCATCCAGCAGTACCTGAAAAAACTCGGCGCGGGGGCCGGTTTTCCACTGACCGTTACGTGCCGTTTTTTCTCCGGCCGGTACTTCCCAGAAGTCGGCAAAAGCCCGGAAGTGATCCAGCCGAACCACATCGTACAACTCCAGATTTTTCCGCACCCGGCTAACCCACCAGTCGTACCGACGTGCTTTCAGGACATCCCAGCGGAAGGTTGGCATCCCCCAAAGCTGCCCGTCTTCGCTGAAATAATCGGGAGGAACGCCGGCCACACCGGTCATGTTGCCCTCCTCATCCAGGCAAAAGATATCGGGGTTCGACCAGACGTCGACCGAATCGTAGCTTACGTAGAACGGCAAGTCGCCGAAAATCCGGACGCCGAGGTTATTACAGTACGTTTTTAGCTCACTCCACTGCCGGAAGAACAAGAATTGCAGCCACTTGACTTTTTCCAGTGCTTCGGCTTCCTCTGCCACTACCTGCGCCAGAGCATCGAGCTGACGTAGTTTGTACTCCTCCGGCCAAGCAAACCAGGGCGTTTTGTCGTGGCGCAGTTTCAGCACAACGTAGAGGGCATAATCGTCGAGCCACGCGGCTTCCCGTTCGCAAAACTGCCGAAACGGCTGGTGCAACTGGGCGGCTTTGCCCTGCTGGTAGTGCAGCCATGCCTTCCCGAAGAGTTCATCCCGAATCCGCTCGGCCGCTGCGAAGTCGGCCTGGCTTTCAACCGGCAGTTTGTACTGTTTCAGTTCTGCCGGATCGATTAGTCCATCGGCCGCCAGCAGTTCGGGACTGATCAGCAGTGTATTACCGCCCATGCTGGAAATGGCGCTGTAGGGCGAATGACCCTGCCGGTCCTCCGTCGGGCTGAGCGGCAGCAACTGCCAGTACGTTTGGCGACTGCGGCTCAGAAAATCGGCAAACGCCTTCGCTTCCGGGCCTACATCCCCTACTCCAAACGCCGACGGCAGCGACGTAACGGCCAGCAATATACCTGCGTTCCGGTCTTTTTGTCGTCGTTGTAATTTGAGTACAGCCAGCGGCAGTGGCCCAACGATGTCCTGCACATCGATACCCTGATCCACCTTACCCGTTGTTCTCAGCCACAGATGCTCCCATTCATTGGGTGCTTCATCGGGCAGTATAATCCGGGTATCGTTCCAGTCGAGCGCAGGCACCTCCTTTTTCTGTTGTCGACTCAACTCGGCCAGGTGGAGCGGCACCACGGTTACGTACCATAGCTGCCCCTGCTTCCGGGCAAACGCCAGTACGTAGTCCTTGTATTGGCCCGTTACCTGAAGCGGAATGTAGTCACCCTCGGTGAACAGGTCAGCCGCCTGTTTTCGCTCCTGCAGCAGTGTGTACACCAGCCAGAGTTTAATACGAGCATCAAAACGGTTGTCCCACAAATCCTGCAGCAGTTCTACCGGCTTATCCACCGCCCGGGCTTCGAGTTCGTTGAGCCACCGCTCGCGCTGGTCGTAGCCTACAGCCCGGCGATTGTCGGGGTCAACCAGACTGAAATCCCAAAGCTCGGTACCCTGATACACGTCGGGCACACCCGGACAGGTAAACTTCAGTACGACCTGCGACAGCGAGTTTACGACACCAAAATCGGCCACTTTCCGGTGAAGCTTTTCAAAGGTTTTCCAGAAGGGGCGTTTCTTGTCCAGCAGGCCCACGGCAAACGCCTTGGCTGCGTTTTCGTATTCTTCGTTCGGCGTCGTCCAGTTGGAATGTCGTTTGGCCTCCCGCAGGGCCTTTTCGAGGTACTGCTGGAGCCGGTTGGCGTAGTCATCGTCGTCCTGGTTCGGCATGCGGTACGTACCGATGAGTGTCTGATAGATGAAATACTCATCGTTGGCGTCGGGGGCATATCCATGCAGGGCACTGCTCTGCTTCAGGTCGGCATTCAGCTTCTGCCACTCAGGAATCGACTTGACCCACTCGTCGGCCAGGTCCGTCAGGACGTTCAGCCGGGCGCGGGCATCCTCCCCGCGTTTGGTATCGTGCGTCGACGTACCGTTGATGGACAATGGCCAGTTTTTCCGGCGTTCCTGCATCGTCCGGTGAAACTCGTCGGGCGAAATACCGACCACCTCGGGCGAATCCCCTACTTCGTTATGACCAACGAAACGGCTGTACGTATACATCAACGTATCTTCCACACCCTTGGCCATCAGGGGGCCGGTAAACTGCATGCACCGCTGGTAGAACCGGGCCACCCGGCGGTTGTAGTCTTCATCGTCTCCTTCCTGGGGTTTGTTCAGCAATACCGTTTCGAGCACATCAACGGCCAGGGCCAGGGGCCTATCCGTTGCAGGGGGCACAACTGCAATGGGTGTGGTCACGGGTTCGCTCTCCCGGATGCTGGCCAGAATGGCCTGTACGGCCTGGGTTTCCTCTTCGCCCAGCGGAAAGTTGTTGCCGTAGTAACGGTAGACCGGGCAACGAATCAAAAACTCGCCGATGGCGTGTTTCAGCTCCTCGGCATTTACCGCCGTTTCGTCATCGACCAGATTCAGTTCCATGAACAGGTGAAACAGATTGTCGAGCTCACCGGCCATGTGTTCGTACAGAATGTGAGCCTTTTTCTCGAGGATCTGTTCATGAACAGCGGCTTCCTCGCCGACCAGCCTGCGGTACAGTTCCGTAAAGGCCGATTCGCTACGGCTCTGGGTAAACAGATTATTGACGTACGCCAGAAAATCATAGCCTGTATTCCCCTGTATCGGCCACCATTTTGGCAGGTCCTCGCCCGGCTCCAGAATCTTCTCTACCACGATGTACGCATCTTCGCCGACCAAGGCGCGGAGTTGCCGGAGGTAGCCGCTGGGGTCGTACAGACCGTCGATGTGATCGACCCGTACCCCCTGAAAGACCCCATCGTCGACCAGTTGTTTGATGTACTTGTGATAATACTCAAATACATACGGGTCCTGTATATTCAGGCAGATCAGCCCGTTTACGGTGAAGAATCGACGGTAGTTAATCTGCTTGTCGGTATCCTGCCAGTAGGTCAGCCGATACACCTGCTCGTCGGCAATCTGTTTGATCTGTTCGGGGCTGCGGTTGATGATGTCCAGACAGGCATCAACGTAGTCGCTGACGACCTCATTTTTCATCAGCGATGCCAGTTGCAGCCGGAGTTCAGCGAAACGCGTTGCGTAGGCATCCTGATCATCGATCTGGTGAATCTGTTCCAGTTGGGTCAGCAACTGCTGAACAGCCTGATTTTTCTCCCCACCGGCCAGCAGTATCGTGGCGTAGGAGCGCAGATGCAACGGATACGTCGAGTCAAAGTAGTTGAATACGAACCGATCCTGTTGGTAAGCAACAGTCACTTCGCCGTGCTGAATCACCTCGTTCAGCGGAGCGCCCAGAAACGGTACCATCAGGCGACCGTGGTAAAGTTCACTGTTCCAGGCAATATCGAAAAACCGGGCATAGTGCGACAGTTGGCCTTTTTCCAGTACGTCCATCAGCCACGCATTACCCGAATCGAATGCCATATGATTGGGTACAATGTCCTGCAGCCAACTGATGTTTTTCTCCTTGAGTTGGTAGCTGATCTGCTGGAGTTGGTCTTCGGTGCCGATTACAGCATTAATGCCGTGCGGGTTTATCCCGTCATAGCCATGATTGCTTTCGTCGGGTGCGTCAAAAACCGGCGACGCATAGATTGTCCCTACGCCCAGTCGCTGCAGATAAGGCAGAATCCGCTCAAAATCGTCGAACGTGAAGCCTTTATGAAACTGAATGCGATAGGTAGAAAGAGGATTATTCATAGGGTTGAGTGTTTTAAGGAGCAAACCGCAAAGACGCCAGGGGTACGCACAGATCGCAAAGCAACCCTACTGTTCTTGGTGTCTTTGCGGTTCAATCATTTTGAAAAATCACCAGCGACTCCGGTTGCAGTGTAATGCGCTCGTTCGCTGAGATGGTTTCGGGAGCAGCCGCCGGGCCATTCCACTCCGGGTCAGCCGAATCCAGCAGTTTATGCCATTGCTCCGCCTGATCTGATACGGTCACGGTCTGCGGCTCCGGCGAAAAGTTCATCAGACACATTACATGCCGACCGGCGTGCCAGCGGTGCAGCACCAGCGTTTTCCTGGCTTCGTTTGTCGTTACGTCCAGATCGTTGCGGCTGAGATGACTCAGCACAGGATGCCCTTTCCGCAACGCAATGAAGGCCTGGTAATAGCGCCACATTGTCCGATGAGGCTCCTGCTCCAGCAAGTCCCATTGCAGTTTCGAGAGCTGAAACGTATCGTCTGCCATAGGGTCGGGGGCTTCGCCTTCGAGGTGGAAGTACGCAAATTCGGCTTTCCGGCCTCTGCGTACCGCTTCAGCCAGTTCAGGATCGGTATGACTTACGAAATATTGAAACGGATGTGGTTCGCTCCACTCCTCCCCCATAAACAGCATCGGCAGATACGGGCTGACCAGCACGGCTCCGGCCATCAGCTTCTGCATCTCGAAGCTAACGAGCTGGCTGGTTCGTTCGCCCAGCATTCGGTTGCCAACCTGGTCGTGGTTCTGCGAAAAGACCACAAACTGCTGTCCCGGCTTGTTCTCAGCCGGGATACCAAACATCTTGTTCCGATGGGGCGAGTACTGGCCGTCGTATACGTAGGCATCCCGGTAGGCTTTAGCCAGGTGCGCGATACCCGTAAAATCGGAGTAGTAGCCGCTCTGTTCGCCGGTGGCCGTTACACGTAGCGCGTGGTGAAACTCGTCGATCCACTGCGCATCCATGCCATACCCCTGCTCCGACAGCGGATTGATGAAGCGTGTATCGTTCAGGTCCAGCTCCGCAATCAGGTAGTGCTGTCGACCGGTTTGCGCTATCAGTTGATCAACGCGCAGCTTAATCTCGCGCAGAATGTGCGTTGGACTCAAATCCTTGATGGCATGAACGGCATCGAGCCGGAGCGCATCGATATGAAAATCCCGGAACCACATCAACGCGTTCTCGACGAAGTAGCGCCGGACACCGTCGCAGTAAGCATCGTCGAAGTTGATGGCTTCCCCCCAGGGCGTATTGTATTTGGAGGTGAAATAAGGCCCAAAGTCGCGGAAGTAGTTGCCTTCCGGTCCCATATGGTTGTAGACTACATCGAGGACCACCGCCATCTCCTTCCGATGGCAGGTATCGACCAGATGCTTCAGCCCCAGCGCCCCGCCATAGGAATTCTGCACAGCAAAGGGATAAACGCCGTCGTAGCCCCAGTTGCGCGAACCGGGAAACTGCGCTACCGGCATGATTTCGATGGCATTAACGCCCAGGCTTTTCAGGTAGTCCAGCTTTTCCTCAATAGCCGCGAAATTACCTTCGGGCGTAAACGTACCGGTATGCAGTTCATACAATACGTATTCGTTGAGGGGCAGATTCGACCAGTCTTTGTCAGTCCACGGAAAGCTAGTGAGGTCTACGGCCTGCGAAGGACCATGCACCCCCATCGGCTGGGCCAGCGATGCCGGATCAGGGCGTTCGATTTCGCCGTTCAGGTAAAACTGATACAGATCGCCGGGCTTCAGTTGATCCGTCGTGAGGGTCCAGTACCCGTAGTCCTGCCTGTCCATTGGAAGCAGCGTCTGGCCACCCGTGACAGACAAGGCAACCCCATTGAGGAGGGGTGCCCAAACAACAACCTGAGCGACCCCGTCCGACGTAAAGTTTACGCCCAGCGCTCGTTTTGATACGTCAACTGAATCCATCATAGTCCACTATACGGCTGCATGAGTACCACGATCGATCGGCCCTCGACCAGTATCGAATCGCCGGTTTGGTACACGTCTCCCTCTTCTTCAATCATATCCTCGCTGGTATCAACTACTTTACGCCACTTCTTTCCCCACTTTTTGGGAGGCAACGAAAACGTCAGCGGTTCGTGATAGGCGTTGAAGATAACATAGAAGCTATCGTCCAGAATATGCTCTCCTTTCGGGCCGAGCGACCGGATACCCCGTCCATTCAGGAACACAGCCAGCGACTTGGCAAAGTCATGGCTCCAGTTCTCTTCGGTCATTTCTTCGCCACTGGGCTGAAACCACGCTATATCCTCTATACCAACTCCTTTGATCGGCTGGCCTTTGAACCAGCGACGTCGGCAAAATACGGGATGATCTTTCCGCAACTGAATCAGTTTTTGCGTAAACTCCAGCAGCCTGGTATCAGCATTCGCCCAGTCGAGCCACGATATTTCGTTGTCCTGGCAATACGCATTGTTGTTCCCATTCTGGGTCCGGCCAAATTCGTCGCCTGCAACCAACATCGGTACGCCCTGCGACAGAAACAACGTAGTCAGGAAATTCCGTTTCTGCCGGTCGCGCAGTACGCAGACGGCCTTATCGTCGGTTGGTCCTTCGACACCGCAGTTCCACGATCGGTTGTGGCTTTCGCCGTCGTTGTTGTCCTCGCCATTGTCTTCGTTGTGTTTTTCGTTGTACGACACCAGGTCGTTGAGCGTAAACCCGTCGTGGGCCGTAATGAAGTTGATGCTGGCGGTTGGTCGGCGGTAGTCTTCCTTGTAGAGGTCCGGACTGCCCGTGAAGCGTTCGGCAAATTCGCCCAGCATACTATCGGCCCCCCGCCAGTAATCACGTACGCAGTCGCGGTATTTACCATTCCACTCGGCCCAGCCCGGCGGGAACTTACCAACCTGATACCCGCCTTCACCCACGTCCCAGGGTTCGGCGATGAGCTTCACCTGCGAAATGACGGGGTCCTGGTGAATAATGTCGAAGAAGGCACTCAGGCGGTTCACTTCGTGCAGTTCCCGGGCCAGTGTTGACGCCAGGTCGAAGCGGAACCCGTCGACGTGCATCTCAAGAATCCAGTACCGCAGGCTGTCCATAATCAGGCGCAGCACGTTCGGATACATCGCATTGAGCGTATTTCCCGTGCCGGTATAGTCCATGTAATAGCGGCCATTCTCAGCCAGTCGGTAGTAGGCCGCATTGTCAATCCCTTTGAACGACAAGGTCGGCCCCATCTGGTTCCCTTCGCCGGTGTGGTTATACACAACGTCCAGAATCACCTCGATTCCGGCCTTGTGCAGTTCCTTCACCATCGTTTTAAACTCCGCTACCTGGTCGCCCATCATGCCACTGCTGGAGTAGCGCACATCCGGAGCGAAGAACCCGATGGTATTGTATCCCCAGTAGTTCGACAGGCCTTTTTCCTTCAGGTGCCGGTCGTTGACGAACTGATGAACAGGCATAAGCTCCACCGCCGTTACGCCCAGTTTTTTGAGGTAATCAATGGCCGCCGGATGCGCCAGCCCCGCATACGTACCCCGTATTTTTTTAGGAATATCAGGATGTAGTTTGGTAAACCCTTTGACGTGGGTTTCGTAAATGACCGACAGGTGATAGGGTATCTTCGGCGGTTTATCCCCTTCCCAGTCAAAGTCAGGGTCAATCACAACGGCCTTCGGCATAAACGGTGCACTGTCCACATCACTGAAACTCAGGTCACCGTCGGGATGTCCGACCTCGTAGCCGAAGAGGGCGTCGTCCCATTCAATAGTTCCGCCGATGGCTTTGGCGTAGGGGTCCAGCAGCAGTTTATGGGGGTTAAAGCGGTGACCATTTTCGGGTTCATATGGCCCATACATCCGATACCCGTAAAGCTGGCCGGGTTTGAGCCCGGGAACGCACACGTGCCATACGTGGTGGTCACGTTCCTTCATCCGGATTTTTAAAGGTTCAGTTTCCCCGTCGGGTGCATCGAATAAACAAAGATCAACACCAACGGCATTTTCAGCATAGATAGCAAAATTGACGCAATCGTCTTTCCAGGTGGCACCCAGAGGGAAGGGTTCGCCAGGGTATACAGTTATGTTCATACCCACTCCAATCATATTGCCCGGCAGAATGTTTGATCTCCCCGCCCATTTTTATAAAACAGGGCTTGATAACTGAACGGGTGTTTTTTTGTTTATGCCCAAAAGAATACGTTTCTTTGCACCTTCAACGCTTCGTCGTCAGGCGCCACTCATTCGTGGCGTTTTTCATAAAACAGTTAGTATATTAATTCGATATACTTTATTCACTATGCAAGTAAAGCCGGACGATACGTCTTCATCAACGGAAGTAATAGTCCCTTCCACTCCGCTTCCGTTCGATCTGAATGGCCTGCATATCACGCTTGAAGGAGAGAATGCCACCGCGCAGGCTGAGGCTTTACAAACCTATTTTCCGCTGGCTCAGGTAACCACGGCCCCTTTGGTCAGTGAAATCCCAAACTCGCCGATTAGCAAGCAATCGGTGCTGCTACGTCGGCGGACCCGCACCGAAATTGCGATCTACGTTTCGGCGGCCCTGGCTTTGATGATTGTTGGGCACCTGGTGTTCACCTACGTCACCCTCGATCGCCTGACACTGCTGTACCACTCGATTCCCGTTACGGAAGACATTTTTTACTACATCCTTGGTGGTTTCATCGCGCAGATGATTGATGGTGCGCTCGGTATGGCCTATGGCGTTACGGCCTCCACGTTTCTGCTGACGGCCGGGGTATCGCCGGCTGCCATCAGCGCCAGCGTTCATGCGTCCGAAATCTTTACCAGTGGCGTATCGGGCTATATGCACCTGCGATTCGGCAATGTCAACAAAAAGCTATTCCGGACTGTGGTAGTACCGGGAGTTATTGGGGCCTTTCTGGGGGCTTATGTACTCGTTACACTGGAGCAGTATTCAGGTTTTATCAAACCTGCCGTAGCGGTCTATACGTCCATTCTGGGCATCCTGATCATTCGAAAGGCCCTGGCCAAACGTACCGGCCGAAAGCAGCGGCTCAAGCGCGTCGGCTGGCTGGCGTGGTTCGGCGGCACCATGGATTCGATTGGAGGTGGCGGCTGGGGACCCATTGTCTCGTCAACATTGATTGCCAGTGGCCGACACCCGCGCTACACCATCGGTTCGGTAAACCTGGCCGAATTTTTCGTCTCGCTGGCCAGTTCCCTGACGTTTGCCACCCTGATCGGCCTGCAATTCTGGCAGGTGGTCGTCGGGCTGGTGCTGGGCGGGATGATTGCCGCGCCCATTGCCGCTCATCTGTCCAAACGGCTCCCCATAAAAGCCATGATGATACTGGTCGGGGTTGTGGTGATTATCGTAAGTTTGCGGAATATTTTATCAGTTTTATGACGTTGGGTACCGGACGTTAGATGTTAGAGCTACTGCTGTTGAGTGCCTGACATCGAGCGTCTAATGGCCAACGTCTAAGTACCATGAGAAAACAAACCAGAGCCATACGTACGCAGACGGATCAGTCGCAGTACCGCGAACACTCAACGCCGTTGTTTCTGACGTCGAGTTTTACATTTGAAACGGCCGAACAAGGGAAAGCGTTGTTCGACGAAACCGAGGAAGGCAATATCTATTCGCGTTTCTCGAATCCGAACGTAACGGAGTTCGTTGATAAGGTGTGTATGCTGGAAGGGGCTGAGGAAGGCATCGCCACCGCAACGGGTATGGCCGCCGTTTTTGCCAGCATGGCCGGTCTGCTGAAATCCGGCGACCACATTGTGGCCTGCCGCGCGTTGTTCGGATCAGCCCACCAGATCATTACGCAAATCCTCAGCAAATGGGGCATTACGCATACCTACGTCGACGCTACGGCCAGCGAAGCCGAGTGGGAAGCCGCCATCCAGCCCAATACCGGAACCCCGGCCGCCCGTATGGTGTACCTGGAAACCCCGTCGAACCCAGGTCTCGAACTGGTGGATCTGGCTATGCTCGTGCGGCTCAAAGAGAAATACGGCTTTATCCTGAACGTAGATAACTGTTTTGCCACACCGATTCTACAAACTCCTATTGAACTGGGCGCAGATCTGTCGGTGCATTCGGCCACGAAATTCATGGATGGGCAGGGTCGCGTGCTGGGCGGGATCGTTGTGGGACGGGCTGACCTGATTCAGCCGATCCGGTTTTTTGCACGGCATACGGGGCCGTCGCTGTCGCCGTTCAACGCCTGGATTCTGTCTAAAAGTCTTGAAACACTCGATCTGCGGATGGAGCGGCATTGTGCCAACGCCTTTAAACTGGCGCAGGCGCTGGAGCAGCACCCCGACGTAGCAACGGTAAAATACCCGTTCCTGCCGTCGCACCCGCAGTACGAGCTGGCGAAGCAGCAAATGGCGGCCGGTGGTGCCATCGTGACCCTGGAACTGGAGGGTGGTTTTGAGCGCGTGAAAGCGTTCTACGACGCGTTGCAAATCCCGACGCTATCATCGAACCTCGGCGATTCCCGAACGATTGTTACCAACCCGTTCACCACAACGCACTCCAAACTAAAGCCGGACGAAAAAGCTGCGCTGGGTATCACGGAGGGCCTGATTCGCGTATCGGTCGGTCTGGAAGCGATTGACGATCTGATTGACGATTTTACCCAGGCGGCAGAGGTGAGCGCCGAGGTGGTGAAGGAAAAGATTATGTAAGGGCTACCTTTAGCTTTTCACAATAAACTCTCAAAGATTATGCAATTCATGTCCTGCTTAGCGTTGCTTACACTGGTTCTTACTTCGGTTTTGAACTCAGCCGCCAACGCTCAAGCGCCCAAAAAACCGGTTCGCGTCGGCGTGGTGGGTCTGGTGCATACGCATGTTCACTGGATACTGGGCCGGGCCAAGCAGGACGACATTGAAATCGTTGGTATTGCCGAGCCGAACCGCGAACTGGCCGAACGGTTTCTGAAGCAGCATAAACTACCGATGAGTCTCCTTTATCCAACCGTTGAGGAGATGCTCGACAAGACAAAACCAGAAGCTGTCACCGATTTTGGAATGATCGTGGATCATCTGAAAACGGTGCAGATCTGCGCCCCTCGCGGGATTCACGTGATGGTGGAGAAACCCCTGGCCGTGAGCCTCAACCACGCAAAACAGATGGAAGCGCTGGCGAAAAAGCACAACATTCACTTGCTGACCAACTACGAAACAACCTGGTACGGCAGCAACCACAAGGCCTATGCCATGGTGAACGACGGAGCCATCGGCGACATCCGTAAGATTGTTGTACACGATGGTCACCAGGGTCCCAAGGAGATCGGCGTGAACAAAGAGTTTCTGGATTGGCTGACTGACCCGGTCACCAACGGTGCCGGCGCCCTCTTCGACTTCGGCTGCTACGGTGCCGATCTGGCTACGTGGTTGCTGAAAGGCCAGCGCCCACTGACGGTTACGGCCGTGACCCAGCAGATCAAGCCCGACATTTATCCAAAAGTCGACGATGAAGCCACCATTATCCTAACGTACCCGAAAGCGCAGGTGGTTATTCAGGCTTCCTGGAACTGGCCCTTCAGCCGGAAAGACATGGAAGTGTACGGTCAACATGGCTACGTGTTCACCGTGGATGGCAAACGGATGCGCATTCGCCTGAAAGATGACAAAACGGAACAGGTTCAGGAAGCAGCTCAGACCGAAGCGCCGGCTGTTGACCCGTTTGCGTATATGGCTGGTATCGTACGAAATGAAACCAAAAAAGAAGACGGATTGTCTTCCTTGCAGACAAACCTGATTGTCATGGAAATTCTGGATGCAGCCAGGCAGTCGGCAAAGAGCGGCAAGCCGGTAGCGTTGAAATAGTAGGTCTGACTCCCACTGATTTCAAAAGTAATGATGCAAAAGCTTTTTGACCGGGAAACTGAGCGAAAAAGCTAAACCATTCAGGTCAGCCACAACAGTTGGCGAACCATAGTTGCTGGTTTACAGAATGACTGGGGCTAAAGGGACGAGAATTACTGATTGACATTTTAAGGCAATTGACCATTGTAGCCATAAATCTTGAGCCGATCATCCAGAACTACGCTGAGATAGACGCTTTTAGTCAGAATGAACTGGCAGAACACCCACTTGGAGTTTCGGCCAGAAACATGGGCAAGGATGACCTTTGGATTGCAGCTTCTGCCTCATTAGAAGGAGCTTCGCGTATCACAACAGACAAAGATTTCGACCATTTGCATGGGCAATTCGTGGAAGTAATTCGGATTGACCCCGATTTATACTGATAAAACTAGATGATAGCTGCACAACCGTACACCCTCGAAGCGCTGACCGAACAGTTAGCCGGTAAAACCGAAGTGGAAAGCCTTCGGACGCTGGCCGACCTGTTTCCGGGCGAGGTTATTTTCTCGACCAGCCTCGGCTACGAAGACCAGGTCATCACCGACCTGATTCTCGCCAACGACATCCCCATTAAGATCTTCACCCTTGATACGGGCCGGATGTTCTCAGAAACGTATTCGGTCTGGAAAAAAACCAACGACCGCTACGCCACCCGAATCGATACATACTTTCCGGACCAGGCCGCCGTGGAAAAGCTGATGACCGAGAAAGGCCCGTACAGCATGTACGAATCCATCGAAAACCGGAAAGAGTGCTGCTTCATCCGCAAAGTACAACCGCTGAACCGGGCGCTGGCGGGCAACAAAATCTGGATCACCGGCATTCGGGCCGAGCAGTCGCAGAACCGGCAGGGTATGACCCACTTGGAATGGGATGGTAGCCATAACCTCTTCAAATTTCACCCACTGATGGACTGGACGTTCGATCAGGTGAAGGAATACGTCCGCGTTAACAACGTACCGTACAACCCGCTCCACGATCGGGGATTTGTGAGTATCGGTTGCCAGCCCTGCACCCGCGCTATCCAGGAAGGCGAAGATTTCCGCGCCGGACGCTGGTGGTGGGAAGACAATTCCAAAAAAGAATGCGGACTACATGCTAAATGAGCGAAAGAGAAAAAGAGCGAAAGAGTGAACTACTGCTTGTGTTGACCTCTTTCGCTCTTTCACTCATTCGCTCTTTCACTCTTTAAACATGAAACTTGACTATCTCGATCAGCTCGAATCCGAAGCGATCCACATCATGCGGGAAGTAGCCGGGCAGTTTGAACGGCCGGCCCTGCTGTTTTCGGGCGGTAAGGACTCGATAACGCTGGTGCATCTGGCCCGTAAAGCCTTCCGGCCGGGTAAGTTCCCGTTTCCGTTGGTTCATATTGATACGGGGCATAACTTCCAGGAAGCGCTGGATTTCCGCGACCACCTGGCCGAAAGCCTAGGCGAGCGGCTCATTGTTCGCTACGTCGAAGACACCATCCGCGAGAAGAAGCTGAAGGAACCTACCGGTCGTAACGCTACCCGAAACGGGCTGCAAACGTTTACGCTGCTCGACACCATCGAAGAGTTTGAGTTCGATGCCTGCATTGGAGGTGCCCGCCGGGATGAGGAAAAAGCCCGCGCCAAAGAGCGTGTGTTTTCTGTCCGCGATGAGTTTGGTTCATGGGACCCCAAACGCCAGCGGCCCGAACTCTGGAACCTTTACAACGGCAAAATTCACAAGGGCGAGAACGTCCGGGTGTTCCCGATTTCTAACTGGACCGAGCTGGACGTATGGAATTACATCCGACGCGAGAATATTGCTCTGCCCAACATCTACTTCGCCCACGAGCGTGAACTGATTCAGCGCGACGGCAAGCTGATGGCTACTGAAGGCGGCATCATCAAACCCGATGAAGGTGACCAGATCGTGACGCGCCGGGTTCGTTTCCGAACCGTCGGTGACATCTCCTGCACAGCCGCCGTTGAATCGGAGGCCAGCACACTTGATGCAGTTATTGCCGAAATTCAGGCCACGCGTATCTCCGAACGGGGCGAAACCCGTATGGACGACCAGATGAGCGAAGCCGCCATGGAGGATCGAAAAAAGGGAGGCTATTTCTAATGAGTGAACGAGTGCATCAGCGACAGAGTGATCTACTGCGTGTCGTGACGCTTTTCGCTGATTCACTCGTTCACTCGTTCACTCAGTAATATATGGACTTACTTAGATTTATTACCGCAGGCAGCGTCGACGACGGCAAAAGCACACTGATCGGACGCCTGTTATACGATTCAAAATCCATCCTGGCCGACCAGTTGGAAGCCATCGAACGGGCCAGTAAAAACCGCAACACCGGCGATCAGTCCGGCCGGTCCGCCAGTGCGGCTCCGGTTGACCTGGCGCTGCTAACCGACGGCCTTCGCTCGGAGCGTGAACAGGGCATCACCATCGACGTAGCGTACCGTTACTTCCAGACGCCGAAGCGCAAGTTTATCATCGTCGATGCGCCGGGCCATATTCAATACACCCGGAACATGGTGACGGGCGCGTCGAACTGCCAACTGGCCATCGTGCTTATCGACGCCCGACAGGGTGTCGTAGAACAGACGCGACGCCACTCGCTGATTGCATCGCTGCTGGGTATTCCGCACATCGTCGTGGCGGTGAATAAAATGGATCTCGTTGGTTACTCGCAGGATGTGTTCTCCAATATCTGCATTCAGTACAATGAACTGGCGCAGAAACTGAATACAAAGCACGTAACCTACATCCCAATGAGCGCCCTGAACGGCGACAACGTGGTCGATAAATCGGAAAATATGCCGTGGTACGAAGGGCAGGCGCTGCTCGACTACCTCGAAACGGTTGAAGTTGATGACGATCTCAACGTCGATCAGGCCCGTTTTCCGGTGCAGTACGTGATCCGTCCGCAAACGACCGAACTGCACGATTACCGGGGCTACGCGGGTCGAATTACGAGCGGTATTTTCCGCAAGGGCGACGCGATAACGATCCTGCCGTCGGGCGAAACCTCAACCATTGATGCGATTGAGGTAGCCGAAACCCACTATGACGAAGCCATTTCACCCATGTCGGTGGTGCTGCATCTGGCCGATGACGTAGACGTTAGCCGTGGCGATCTCATTGTCCGTTCGAATAGCCAGCCGGTGGTTACACAAACCGCCGAAGCCATGCTGTGCTGGATGGATACCAAAGAATGTAAAGTAGGCAGTAAATACCTGTTACAGGTGGGTACGTTCCGGACGCGCTGCTCGATTCGTGAGATTCTGTTTCAGGTAAACGTAAACACCTACGAAGAAATAGAAGGCGTAGAGAGCCTGAAACTGAACGATCTGGCCAAAGTAGTGCTGCGCACGGCTCAACCGATCAGCTTCGATCCGTACGACCGCAACCGCACTACAGGCAGTGCTATCCTTATCGATGAAACATCGAACGTAACAGTAGGAGCCGTCATGCTCGTTACTGAAGCATAAGGAAGCTGCCAACGGGTAGCCGATAACTTTTGTTTATCCTTCATAACGAAAAGCTATCGCCTTCCGGAACCTATCCCAATAGGATTTACTTTATCATTGTACAGTAATTAACGAAGCGCCGGAGATCCGGCCTTTGTTTACATGTATTAGTTGATTAATTCTATAGACTACATACTATTATGTCTATCCGAATCTCAGATAATGTTGGTGCTGCCGCCCGGCGCGACATCATAGACCTCGAAAAGAAGATCAGTAATTTCGTTTCCGGTGCTATGACCGACGAACACTTCCGTAAGTTTCGACTCACGCGGGGAGTATACGGACAGCGCCAGCCGGGGGTGCAGATGATTCGGATCAAATTGCCTCACGGACGCATCACGGCCGATCAGCTTATCCGAATTGCTGACGTATCAGACCGCTATGCAACCGGCAATCTCCACGCCACGACTCGTCAGGATATTCAGCTTCACTTTGTAAAACTGGCTGATTCGCCCCAGCTCTGGGCCGATCTGGAAGATGCCAGCGTTACGTTGAAGGAAGCCTGCGGTAATACCGTTCGGAACGTAACGGGTTCGGCCCGCGCCGGTATCGACCCCGAGGAGCCGTTCGACATTACACCCTACGCCTATACCATTTTCGATTACTTCCTGCGCAACCCGATCTGTCAGGATATGGGCCGCAAGTTCAAGATTTCTGTGTCGTCATCAGAGCAGGATTCGGCCTATGGCTACATGCACGATGTTGGCCTGGTTGCCCGGGTTCAGGACGGTAAGCGCGGCTTCAAAGTTATGCTTGGCGGTGGACTGGGGGCGCAACCCTTCGCGGCCCAAACAGCTTTTGACTTTCTGGAAGAAGACCGCATCATCCCGTTTATTGAGGGCGTTATTCGCGTGTTCGACCGCTATGGCGAACGTACGAAGCGCCACAAGGCCCGGATGAAGTATCTGCTCAATGACCTGGGTCTGGATGAAATGCTGCGCCGGATTGAGGAAGAAACCCCGGCGTTGAAAAATAAAACGTTTGAGGTTCCGGGTTTAGCGCTTGACGTTCGTCCGGATCGGCCGGAAGTCTCCGGCTTCAAACTGGAAACCTCCGATGCAAAATTGAGCACCTGGTTCAGAACCAACGTTTTTGAGCAGAAACAAAAGGGCTGGTACGCCGTACAGCTTCGGGTGTTGCTGGGCGATATGTCGTCCGATACGGCACGGGCGCTGGCGGGTATCGTGAAGAAATATGCGGCCGACGATATTCGGGTAACGGTGAACCAGGGCTACCTGCTCCGTTTTATTCGTCCGGAAGATTTGACCGCCGTTTTCCATGAACTCGACGCGTTAGGTCTGGCCGAACCCGGCTTCGACACCACGGCCGACATCACCACCTGCCCCGGCACGGATACCTGTAACCTGGCCATTTCGAGCAGCTACGGGATCACGCGGGCGCTGGAAACGATGATGCGCGAGGAATTCCCGGACCTCGTTTTCAACGACGACATTAAGATCAAGATCAGCGGTTGCATGAACGGCTGCGGTCAGCATTCGGTCGCGAACATCGGCTACCACGGCTCGTCACTCAAGAACGGTGCCTACGTCTTGCCTGCCCTGCAGGTACTGCTGGGTGGTGGCTTCAACGGCAAAGGTGAAGGCCTCATTGCCGATAAGGTCATCAAAATCCCGACTAAGCGCGGACCGGATTCGCTACGTCTGCTGCTACGCGACTACGAAGCCAATGCGTTTGACGGCGAATACTACAGCGATTACTACGCCCGGCAGGGTAAGAACTATTTCTACACGCTGCTGAAGCCGTTGGCTGATCTGAAAACCGTGGTTGACAGCGATTACATTGACTGGGATCATACCGAGCAGTTCGTAACGGAAGTGGGGGTCGGCGAGTGCGCCAGCGTTATTCTCGACCTGGTGGCCACTACGTTGACCGAAGCCCAGGAGAAATTGAATTGGTCCAACGAAGCCCTGGCCGAAAGCCGGTGGGCAGATGCCATCTACCACGCTTACAATACGTTCATTACCGGTGCCAAAGCGGCCCTGATGAGCCGCGACGTACCGACGAACACCCAACACGGTATCGTCAGCGACTTCGATAAGCATTTCGTCGGCGAATCGGGTTTCCACGAAGCCGAAGGCGACTTCAAAACACGGGTCTTCAGCATCAACAAGCAGGAGCCTTCCGAAGCATTTGCCCGGCAGTTCATCGCGGATGCTATAGAGTTCCTGACCAATGTTCAGGCCTACCGCGAACGGCAGATCGAACTTGAAGGTGCACCTGAATTGCAGGAACTTACGCAAGCACAGGACAGCTAATTCAATGAGCGAAAGAGTGAATGAGTGAATGAGCGAATACAATTCCAGACATTCATTAATTCGCTCATTCACTCATTCACTAATTGAACCCATGAAGTTAACCCTCGTAGGTGCGGGTCCTGGTGATCCGGAACTAATAACTCTGAAAGGCATTAAAGCACTCAAAGCGGCCGACGTTGTTATGTACGACGCGCTGGTAGCTCCTGAGTTGCTGGAATACTGCCGTCCTGATGCACTCAAAGTGTACGTCGGCAAACGCCGGGGTGCGTATTCATGCGTGCAGGAAGACATAAACCCGCTGATTGTACACTACGCCCAGCAGTACGGCCATGTCGTACGGCTGAAAGGTGGCGATTCGTTCGTCTTCGGCCGGGGGTATGAAGAAATGGAGTACGCCCGTCAATACGGTATCGAGACGGAGGTGATTCCTGGGATTTCGAGTAGTTACGCCGTACCGGCCAGCGCTGGTATTCCACTGACGACCCGCGGGGTGTCGGAAAGCTTCTGGGTCGTAACGGGAACGACAAAAGAAGGCAAGCTTTCCGGAGATCTTCAGCTAGCGGCTCAGTCATCGGCTACGGTCGTTATCCTGATGGGTATGCACAAGCTGGCTGAGATTACGACTTTGTTTGCTCAGATTGGCAAGTCTGAAACACCCGTCGCCATTGTCCAGAACGGTACATTGCCGGATGAGCGGGTGGTCGTTGGTCGTGTTTCGGATATTGTTGAGAAGGTCGAAGAAGCTAATGTGGGCAACCCGGCCGTGATTGTGATCGGCGAGGTAGCCGGTTTGCGGAACGTGGATTATTTCCAGTTTGTGAACGCTACGGTTAATGAATCTGCCGAGTAAAACAAGGTAACTAAACAACCTGAATTGAATAGTGGGTGGCCTCGGCCGCCCGTTTTTGTTTGAAGAGCGGCTTCATGACTCTAACAGGAGGCTACCGGTTGTACTTTTGCCCCTACTCTCTCTTGCCCAAAATTATGATGACCTTACACGTACTTGGCATCCCTTTTACGTTCGACAACAAAAACGATATATTGTACCCGGTCATTCTCCGGGACCAACACCACCGAATTCTGATTGACTGTGGGTACGCCGGTTTCATGCCTCTGCTTGAGACGGCTGCCAATCAGCATGGGTTGTCGCTGGCCGATCTCACGGGTATCCTCATTTCTCACCACGACATCGATCACGTTGGCGGACTGTACGAACTGAAACGGGAGTACCCATCGCTTACAGTCTATGCCTCATCTATTGAAGCCCCTTCTATCAATGGCCAGGTCAAATCAGCCCGGCTACAACAGGCAGAGGCTTTGCACGATTTACTGCCGGAGGAACAGAAACCAGGGGCTATAGCTTTCCAGGAGATGCTGAAACGCATTCAGCCAGTGAACGTTGATGTCATATTCAGTGATGCTCAGCCGACTCGCTGGGAAGATGTTCAGATTATCGACACACCGGGTCATACGCCTGGCCATATTTCCGTTTATTTGCCGGGCTCGCGCACACTGATTGCCTGCGACGCTCTGGTTATTGAAGATGGTTCATTCAACATTGCCAATCCGCAGTTTGCCATTGATTTAAAGCAGGCGGTGGATTCGGCCCGCAAACTGCAGTCGCTTGCCATTGAACGGGTTGTATGTTATCACGGTGGCGTAATGGAAGGCAACATCCAGCAGAAACTGAGTGATCTCATCGATCGATACGCCTAAACCGGCTACCTAGCTGTCAATTTCGGAAGTTCTGCGTGACCATCAGACCATGCATTCCCCCATCGAGGATACCGATTCCAACCCGTCCGAACGCCGGTTGCAGGATGTTGGCGCGGTGGCCGGGCGAGTTCATCAGGCCGGTGTGGGCAATATTGACTGTTTGCGCCAGTGCGAGGTTTTCGCCCGCCGACCGAAATCGTACGTTGGCGGCCCGTATCCGATCGAAGGGGTCCTTGCCATCGGGAGTAACGTGCGAAAAATAACCACGGACAAACATATCGCGGGAGTGGTTGCGGGCAACCCTGGCCAACTCGGGATCGGCTTTGAGTGGTTCCAGACCTTCTTTCGCCCGTTCTTCGTTGACGAGTTCCAACATCCGGGTTTCCAGATCGGGACGGACCCGGGCATCGGTTACGGTGAATGGCAAGGTAATGGACTTGCTCGACGACGGCTCCACCATCATGTTGTTCATCGACCGCCCGATGGCTTCTTCAAAAACCGGCGCTAGTTTCTGTTCGAGCCACTCAACGGGCTGCGACAGGCGGCTGGCCAGTAGGCTGTTGCGGCTACTGGTGGTTAATCCCTCAGAAAGCGGCAAAGCCATTAATAATGCTCCAGCAAACGACGCGTAGATAACGCCCATGATCAAGCCCGGAATCATACCCAAAAACCGGTTCACGTCATGAACGTGAGCCTTGATCGGTACATCGCGCAGGACCCGATTGGTAATCAACGACAGTACCAGACGAGCCAGCATCAACGTTATCAGAAACGACACTGGCAGATTCCACACACCCAATGAGGGAAAATAGGTGGCCAGCCATGCAGCGAGGTATTGATACAAAGTGAGAGCGATTACCAGGCCAGCCACCAGTGATAGTAACTGGATACTGCCCAGAATAAAACCTTTCTGCCAGCCACTCCAGATTGACAGCAAGACGATAACAAGAAGGAGCAGATCAATAACTGTCAAATCCATAGTCACCGGTTTGCTTCGGTAGTCCCTAAAAGGAAACACTACATTTTAAACGTACTTACCTTGCCTGGTTCGTAGACAGAGGCAATTAGATATGAGGTATAAACTTAATATACCCGCATTTTGATTCAGCAACTGTCTGGTGGCATCAACATTGTCCTGATATGACATGGATTACTCTTTATTGTCAGAGTACTTTACTCTTCTTACCTGGCTACTATTTATCAATAACTAACTCATCAGGCGCAAAACTAAAAGCTAAGGTCATTCTGGCTATACCATTAAGCGTGAGGTCTATTTTCATCGTTTAGAATCCGTTCGAACACTGTATCAAACGAGTTTTGAGGTTAAGCAAAGGCTGGTACTCACACATTGGCCAATTACAACCCCACCTCAATTACGAAGTAGATAAAACAAAGGTCTTATTGATGCAATTGATGAATTTAGCCAAAAGTGAAAAGTCTGAATGAGCCAATCTATTGTTTGTGGGGTAGTTGGGTGCGCACAACCACCTAATTGGTTTTTAGGCGTCTGAGCTAACTATTAATAGGCTCTTATTGGTCAGGTTGTTCCAAAAACTGGGATTTGATTTCCTGCCTGAATGCATTAGGACCGATTTCTAAACGCCTTGCATAAATTGCTTTTGCATCTTCTCCTGCTACATAGTTTACCTGGTCTTTTCCATCTGTTACGGCTTCATAAACCACAGCCGCTATTTGGGTGGCATCGGCTGCAACACTCATCATTTTATCTACGTTTGCAAAGAGTTTATCTTCCAGGCTTGTGTATTCAGAGGACGGTACTTTGTCCAGTGAACGCCCTGTGAAATCGGTGGCAATGGCTCCTGGAGCAACCGTTTTGATCTGAATATTGTGCATGGCTAATTCAAACGACATACTTTCGCTCCAGCCCTCCACCCCAAACTTGGCGGCATGATATACGCTATGCAACGGAAAAGCTAATAATCCACCCATCGACGTTGTACTTACAAAAACTCCGGATTTCCGTTCCCTGAAATGAGGAATAAATTCTTTTGTTACCCTAATAACGCCCAGAAGGTTGGTATTAAGCTGATTGACAATCTGGTCATCGGAGAAAGCTTCTAAGGCTCCCATTAGTCCGTAGCCAGCATTGTTGAACACCGCATCAATTTCATGAAGGCTGATCGCTTTAGCTACCGTGTTTTTTATTTCGACTGGGTTGGTAACATCGAGTGGTAACAGCGTCACATTCTCGAGCTGATTCAACTCTTTTTCGCTTTCTGGCGACCGCATAGTTGCTATGACGTTCCAGCCTTTTTCATGAAACAACTTTGCCGTTGCCTTGCCCAAGCCGGAGGAAGCCCCTGTAATAAAAATGGTTTTATTCATGATAATCAATTTGTTGTGTTTTTCCTATGAACGCTGATTCTTAAAACTTGTCTGTTTCAGTGTAATACGCTCATCTGTCCGTTGCATCGACAGTGTAAACAGGTTCTTGGTCAATTAATTAAACGAAGCCCTGAACTCCAGCGGGCTTTGGTTTGTCTTGGCTTTGAAGAGCTTATTGAAGGACTGAGAGTGCTCAAAACCTAGTTCGTACGCAATCTCGCTGACGGTCAGCTCTGTGGTTGATAGCTTTTCTTTGGCTTTGTCAATCAGCTTTTCGTGGATGAGTTGCTGTGTAGTCTGGCCGGTCAACGATTTAAGTAACCCTCTTAAATAACTTTGCGAAATGTGTAAACTTTTTGAAATGTATTGAACAGTCGGCAACCCTTTCGTTGATAATTCTTCATCGTTAAAATAGTCCGACAAGAGTTCTTCTAATCGAGCTAGGATTTGATGATTGTTAATTTTTCGAGTGATGAACTGTCGTTGGTAAAATCGCTCGGCATAGGTCAGAAGAGTTTCTAAATGTGAAACAATAATATCCTGGCTGAACCTGTCAATGTTTGAGAAATACTCGATTCTTATATGTTTGATTATATCATTGATGATTGTTCTTTCCTTGTCAGATAGAAACAGCGCTTCGTTGATTGCGTAATTGAAGAATTCATAATTTTTTATTTTGCTCGCCAGTGATGTTCCCCACAAAAGATCCGGATGGACAAGTAAAATCCAACCAGACAGGTCGTCTTCGGGGCTGGCACCTGCCCCTCTTATTAGCTGATTAGGCGCAACAAAGTATAACATACCCTCATCAAAATCATAGGTCTGCTGGCCATAATATAATTTATTTTTGAAGCCTTTTTTGAGGGTGATGTAATAGAAATCCAATAGTAGCCCCTGATTTATATCTACGTTGTTACTGGTAGACGATTGAAGGTCGGTGTAATCAACAATGCTTATAAGTGGATGTTCGGGGTTGGCCAACCCAGATAGCTGATGCGCTTCCGTAATGGTCTTTAGTCGTATCGGTTTCCGGGTTGGCATGGCATGACTTGAGTTAACGTTTCGTTCAACTTCCTGTCTCCTGATAATATGAATCCAACGCAGCCTGCAAGGGAAGCGACCGCAATCGAATTCCGGTTAAATTATACAGAGCATTGGCGATGGCCGGGGCAACCGGCGAAAGAGGAGGCTCGCCTACACCGGAGGGCATCTCCGTACTTTCCCGAATAAGTACGTCTATTTGTGGCGTATCCTTGAGCTTTGCGACCTGATAATTGTGAAAATTGGTCTGCACAAACTGACTGTTTTCAATCGTTGCTTCCTCGTACAGCGAAGCACTGATGGCCATCATGGTAGCGCCTTCTACCTGTTGTCTTACCCCGTCCGGATTGACCAGTAAGCCAGCGTCGATGGCCTGAACTACGCGCAGAATTTTTATTTTTTTCTCGACGATTTCCAGTTCGACGATAGCTCCCGAAATGGTGTCATGATCTTCGCAGACAGCAATGCCCCGGCCAATCGTATCCGTTTTCGGTTTACGCCAGCCTCCTTGTTCACCCAGTTTCTGCAACAGTTTTTTCCGACGTTGCAATAATGCGGTGTTCCCACAATGAGCCATTCGGAAGGTTAACGGATCGGCACCGGCTTTAATGGCCAGTTCGTCGATGAAGCTTTCTATTGCAAACGTGTTCGCAAACATGCCCACACCCCGCCACAGACCGGTCTGAAAGGGAAGGTCGCTGCTCCATATGCTTGTTTTTTTGTTGGGTATGGCATAAGGAACTCGTCCTCCATGCCCGGCCGCCATAAAGTCAGCCCCTAAAAGAGGTTTTGCTACAGGCATTCCTAAAAAAGCCATAGATCCTGTGGCAAATTCATGCTGAATGGCCTGGATTTTTCCCTTTGCATCTACTTTTCCGTTTAGCCTGTGATGCGTGTTGGGCCTCACATGGCCATTTTGAAACTCCTGTTGCCGGGTAGAAAGTAAATGGACGGGCTTGCCTGCGGCCTCAGACAGTTTGATAGCCTCAATGGCATTGTGCTTAAATGCTCTTCGACCAAATCCGCCCCCTAAAAAAGCGGGCATGATTTGACTATTTTCTGGCTTAAAATGGGTTTGGTCGGCAATAGACTGTTGTATGAACGCTACATTCTGCGTGGACGTGTAAAGCTTCACGGTTTCGCCCGATACGTCAGCCACGACAATACTCGGCTCCATAGACGCGTGAAAGCCCATTGGGGTTCGGTATTCGCTGGTCAACACGTCACTGTTCAGCGCATCCGTTGCGTTGCCTTCGTCTTCCATCACCACCGTTACGCCGTTACCGACCGTAATGGCCTCAATGGCATCTTTGGTGGAGTAGTTCGGTTCAAAGTCCCAGGTAGCCTTGATCCCGGCAATCGCTTTTTCAGCAGCAAACCTTGTTTTAGCTACGACCCCGATCCAGTTTTTGTCCTGAACGACACTTAAGACAGCCGGATTCGTTCTGGCCAGCGTTGTATCCGCCGTTTTCAACACTCCGCCAACGTATGGACAGTACAAAACCGCACCGTAAAGCATGCCCGGAATGTCCGTATCGATGCCATACACGGCCTCGCCCATTATCTTTTCGGGCAGATCAATTCGCTTCTGGGCTTTGCCGATGATTTTGAACGACGATGCCGGCCGTAGCGCGGGTGTTTTGGCGATTTCCCATGTCTGGGTTTGTCCGGCGATTTCGGCATAACTCGCCCGGCGACTGCCGGCCGTCAGAACACCATTGGCTGTCTGGATACCCGAAATCGGAACGCCCCATGCTTTCGAGGCTGCCAGCTTTAGGGTTTCGCGCAAGGTGGCTGCTACTTCCCGAATAGGGGTGTATAACGAAGCAGTACTATTACTGAGCCCAGTGGCAGCCGTGCTTTGTGGGCCGGTTGAAGTGGATGCATGGACAACCTTTATGTTGTCGATGGGTAGATCAAGCTCTTCAGCAGCCAGCATCGCAAAACCAGTAAAAACGCCTTGCCCCATTTCTATTTTGGGTGATCGCAGGGTAATGGTGTTATCCTCATTCACCTCGAACCACAGCATTGGGTCAAAATCGGTAATACCCGCATCAAATTTTACGTCGGCAGCTAATTGACTTATGCCGCTCCGTATGTTGGATCGCCCGAAGTAGAGCAGAGCAAGAGAACCCGCTATGGTCGCCCCAGATCGGGCCAGGAATTTTCGCCGGGAAAAGCCCTTCTTCGGTTTATCAGTTGGTTGTGCCATTGTTTTTCAGTTTAGCAGCCAGAAGAATCGCTTTAATAATGCGCGGGTGGGTTCCACAGCGACAAATATTGGTTATGCCGTTTTTGATATCTTCTTCGGTTGGGTTTGAGTTTTCTTCCAACAGGTGAGCCGCTGCCATCATAAATCCAGATTGACAGTATCCACACTGCGGAACCTGGACTTCCAGCCATGCCTGTTGGATCGGATGGAGGTGGTTGGGGTTGGCCGATAGCCCCTCAATTGTGGTTATCTTTTTTTCGTGCGCCAGATGAACCGGGTACGAACAGGTACGAACCAGTTCACCATCTACGTGGGCCGAACAGGCACCACATTGGGCCATTCCACAGCCAAACTTGGTTCCTTTCAGCTTGGCTTCGTCCCGAATGAGCCATAGCAAAGGCATATCGGGGTCGACGTCAAAGGCGCTGGCTACATCATTAATCGTGACGTTTATTTTCATCATTTACAATCAATTTGAACACCATAGTGAACTCATTGGTGAATAATACCTACTTGACAAGTACATGCTGGCCAATCGAAACCCTACCTAACTGAGGTTAGGAAGTTGATGCTACGAAGGTCTTATTGATGGAATTAGTGGAGTTAGTCTAAATGACTTTTGTTGTAGCCAAAAGTGAAAAGCCCCAATAAATAGCTTTATTATCTGGGTGGTAGCATCCCAGCTGATTACCCATACGCTTTTTTACGGTAGGTCTATCCTAAAAATTGGGCTTTGATTTCCTGCCTGAATGCATTGGGGCCGATTTCTAAACGCCTTGCATAAATTGCTTTTGCGTCTTCTCCTGCTACATAGTTTACCTGGTCTTTTCCATCTGTTACGGCTTCATAAACCACAGCCGCTATTTGGGTGGCATCGGCTGCAACACTCATCATTTTATCTACGTTTGCAAAGAGTTTATCCTCCAGGCTTGTGTATTCAGAGGACGGCACTTTGTCAAGTGAACGCCCTGTGAAATCGGTGGCAATGGCTCCTGGAGCAACCGTTTTGATCTGAATATTGTGCATGGCTAATTCAAACGACATACTCTCGCTCCAGCCCTCCACCCCAAACTTGGCGGCATGATATACGCTATGCAACGGAAAAGCTAACAAGCCACCCATCGACGTTGTACCTACAAAAACTCCGGATTTCCGTTCCCTGAAATGAGGAATAAATTCTTTTGTTACCCTAATAACGCCCAGAAGGTTGGTATTAAGCTGATTGACAATCTGGTCATCGGAGAAAGCTTCTAAGGCTCCCATTAGTCCGTAGCCAGCATTGTTGAACACCGCATCAATTTCATGAAGGCTGATCGCTTTCGCCACAGTGTTTTTTATTTCGACTGGGTTGGTAACATCAAGCGGCAACAGTGTCACATTCTCGAGTTGATTCAACTCTTTTTCGCTTTCTGGCGACCGCATAGTGGCTACAACGTTCCAGCCTTTTGCCTGAAACAACGTTGCAGTTGCCTTGCCCAAGCCAGAGGAAGCCCCTGTGATAAAAATGGTTTTACGCATGATAATCGATGGTTTTGTTTTTTGTATAGACGCTGATTTGTAGGACGTGCCTGTTCCATTGTCCTACTCCCATCTGTCTGTTGTATCGACAGTGTAAACAGGTTCTTAGTCAATTAATTAAACGAAGCCCTGAACTCCAGCGGGCTCTGGTTGGTCTTGGCTTTGAAGAGCTTGTTGAAGGACTGCGAGTGCTCGAAGCCTAATCCATAGGCGATTTCGCTGACTGACAATTCTGTGGTGGAAAGTTTTTCTTTGGCTTTGTCAATCAGCTTTTCGTGGATGAGTTGCTGCGTCGTTTGGCCGGTAAGCTGCTTGAGCAAACTGCTCAGATATTTGGTGGAGACGTTTAGCGTTTCGGCAATCTGCTGTACCGTAGGCAGTCCTTTAGAAATCAAGTCGTCGTCATTGAAGTAATCCGTCAACATGTCGTCTACCCGTTCTAACAGCTTGCTGTTGGTTATTTTGCGGGTGATGAACTGGCGCTCGTAAAACCGCTGGGCATATGTAAACAGCACCTCCAGATGAGCAACGATGACGTCCTGACTGAATTTATCGATATTGGCCTGGTACTCGTTTTTGATGGTTTCGATAATGCCATTGATGATTGTTTCTTCTTTGTCAGAAAGAAACAACGCTTCATGGGCAGCATAGCCGAAGTAGTCGTACTGCTTTATTTTTCTGGAAAGTGACGTGTTCCACAAGAAGTCGGGGTGAATAAACAGCATCCAGCCTTCAAGCTGATGCGGCACACCGTTCTCCTCACCCCGCAGAATCTGTCCGGGTGCCAGGAACGCCATTAACCCCTCATCGAAATCGTATTTCTGCTGTCCGTAAAACAGTTTGTCGCAACCTCGCTTCATCGATACCACATAGAGGTCAAACACAACGGCTTGAATAGCCGGATTCGCTGCCAGGTCTTTTAAACCTTTCAGATCGATCATGCCGATGAGGGGATGGTGCGGCTTGGGAAGCCCCATCAATCGGTGTATTTCCGTGATGGATTCGATGCGATACGGTTTCGTAATAGCCATGAGCAAAAGCTGGTTTTAGAATTTAAACGGATACTTCAGCCAAATCAGGGCCAGCGGCATGGCTAGAAAAGGTATTTCCATCAACGCCATTGTTGAATTGCCGGCTCGTAACGATAAAGCCATAATCAGGACAATGGTTACCGCGTTCAGCACATTACCGATGAAAAAGGTTTGCGGGAAAAGCAGCATCAGGCCGATAATGATGGAAAACACACCAAAAAACGGCATAATGGCTTTACTGATGCCTAAATCGGCCATCATTTTTGTTTGCTCAGCATTGGCAGGCTGGAAGGCATCCCAGCCGTGCTTGATGCTTAGGAAGGCCGAAATAGCCAGCAACAGGACGGAGATTACAGTCTTGATCATTGCTTGCTCAGTTGTTTAAATTTCTCAAACTCACGGTGGCCTAGGTTTCGCTCAATGAAGTCGGGGGCAATTCGGCTCGCTAATTTTATCACCTTCACGGGGCCCGGCTTAATCTCTAACGTATCGTTCGACAACCCTTTGACGACCTCCTTTACTAATTTGTCGGCGTCCATCATTTGGCCGGGGTTGGGTTGTAGCACCCAGTCATTCTGAAGGTTTGTATTAACCCCCGGCGGTATCACTTCAAACACGTTTACGTTTGTGCCTTCAAGTTGTAGCCGTAACGCTTTTGTATACGCGTGAACCCCTGCTTTTGAAGCACTGTAAATAGGTGCCGACGAATAGGCCATAAAGGCAATGGCCGATGAAACATTGACGATGGCAGCTGATTTTTGCTTTAACAGGTGCGGCAAAAAGTGATGCACCATCTGGATCGTCCCCGTGAGGTTGGTGTTGATTTCACGAACTATGTTTTCTGAATCAAGGCGGGTATCCTGCAAATCGATCAGCCGCATCAGCCCTGCGTTATTGATGATGATGTTCAACGCGGGGAACTGTTGTGTAACGTCCTTGTAAAGCTGCTCAATGTCCTTCGATTTGCTTACATCGCTTTGAAAGACCTGAACGTTAGGAAATTGCCGTTTCGTCTGGTGCAATGCGTCAAGGCTACGCCCGGTAACGATGAGGTTTGCCCCTTGCTGGCTAAGTTGTTTGACAAGCTCTAAACCAATTCCGCTGGTTCCGCCTGTAATGAGGATGGTGCTGTTTGCTACGTTCATTGTTTTCGTTTTTTGTTGCTACAAAGTTCAGTCGTAGCCAAAAAACGGATGTAGCCAAAAGTCGCGATGTTGTAGTGAAAAGGGAAGATATTTCATTGCAGGCGTTCTGCCTGTCTTATTCATGACACTCCTATCAATGGCAACAGGACTTTTTGAACAGAATACGACAGGGTAAAGCTGCCACCGGTACGCCCGCGCCTATGCGGTACGTCCCAAAGTACGGATCGCTTACCCAATCGCTGATGTCGATCCATACGACAGGGTACTAGCTCCGTGCACCGTACTTACGTTCGTGGAAGGATTTAGCCTGCCCGACCCAGTCGTCGCGTTCGATGCGTCCGGGGAAGAATTCAATGATTTCGTTTACCTTGACAATATCCTCCTGGGTAAAATTGGCTACCTGCCGGAAAGTGTAAATGCCGAGACTGTGCAGTTTACGCTCCAGAAATGGCCCAACACCGACGATGTCTTTCAGATCGTCGGCTTCGGCGGCTGTAGCGCGGCCAATCCGGTCAAAGTTCAGTTCATGCGCCCGGGCCGCGATCCGACTCAAAACGGCCGCTTCAGAATTTCCGGCTGCAGCAGTCGTTGAGAGCGGTACGGGAGTTCCCACCATCGACGGGATGGGTTGATCAGCCACGGGATGGGGGGTGGCATCGCCGTTCAGCGCGGGCAGCAGCGGGTCCGCTTCGATATAAGCCGGTATCACGGGCGTTTTTTCGATAACCGGAGCGGGTTGGTCAACCGCTGCACTTAGTCCTTTCCCCTGCCGACAATCTTCCAGTTCAGCTTTTTTCTGCCGGATTGACCTGCGCAGTTGACCGACCCGGCCATTGAGCACAAGTCGGCCGAGCAACCAGCCGACGAAGGCCGCCAGCAGCAGCAACAACAGTATTTCGGTGATGGCAGTGAGCGGATTGAGCGGATCTAATCCAAACATAATATCGATGTGTTAAAAACTCAGTGGGTTCTACGATGCAATTCGGCGGCCTGCCCTACCCAGTCGTCGCGCTCGATTCGGCCAGGAAAAAACTCAATGATGTCGTTTATCTGATCAATATCCTGCTGGTTGAAATTAGCGATTTGCCGAAAGGTATAAATACCCGCTGCATTCAGTTTACGTTCCAGAAATGGCCCGATGCCGACAATCAGCTTCAGGTTGTCCGCCCCCGACGGCGATGCCAGCCCGATCCGGTCGAAGTTCAGTTCGTTGGCACGGGTGCGGATACGGGCCAGAATCATCGACTCGTCACTACCGGCCACCGACACCGGCATACGGTGACAGTCGTCCAGCTTCTGCTCAGTATTGACCAGCGTTGTTTCCAGTTGGCGGATGATTCCCCTACGGGAAACGTAGCCAATGATAAAGCCCAGCGTGCCGGCCACAAACAGCATGATCCACTGTTGCAACTGCGCATCGGGCAGGTTAAGGGGATTCATGTCAAACATTGGTGTTCACGTTTACAGTTTCGGTATTTGGTTTGCAGTGTACTTCGCGACTGAGTGAGCGATTCCGGTCAGCACTGATGTAGCAGTCAAACCCATTTTATCTAACCACCACCGACACCCGGCGATTAGCCCGGCGCCCTTCCCGCGTTTCGTTAGATGCTTTCGGTTCAGCTTCGCCCTTGGCAATTACCTCAATTTGTCCAGCCTCAATCCCTGCCCTACGTAACCGGGATTTGACGACATTGGCCCGGTCGCGGGACAGCCGCAGGTTAACATCGTCGGGACCGGCGCTGTCGGTGTAGCCCGTCACGACCAGCCGCTTGTCTTTGTGATCAGCCAGGTATTTGGCCGCTTCCCGGAAAAACTTCTGCGTTTCGTCGGTACGGATGTAGTTAGCTTCGGACAGCGGAAAATACAGGTCAATCGGTTCAAAAACCGAGGTGAATTTTTCGGCGTTGGCCAGCCCTTCTTCCGTCTTTGGCAACGACTCGGTTTCGGCCGCCGACAAGGGGGCTGCTACGGTCGTTGATGCCGTTACGGTAGCTGTCGTATCGGGTGCAGCCGGTGTTGGTTGCACCGGAGCTGGTTCGCCGGAACCAAAAGCGAAAGCCAGACCATCCACGAGCGTTTCGCCGTCGAAGGTCAGATCATTTTCAAGGCGTCCCCGGGTGGTCAGCGATGCCGCCGGAATGCCCTGTTCGACCAGGTACTGTTTTATGGCCTCGGCCCGTGCCAGCCCCAGGTTGTCGAGGCTGGTCGGATTGGTTTCGGCCAGGTCATAGTACCCGGTAATAATCAGTGTCCGGTCAGGATTTGCTTTCAGGTAGGTCACCAGCGAGTCGAGGGTGCCACCCAGCCCGTTCAGGTCGGCGTTTGCGCCCGAGCGGGCAAAATGAATCGTACCCGGAAACACCTGACGGAACTGGCCACCATCCGAGATTGTCAGCGTGGGCTTTGGGGTTGGCGTATCGGTTGTTGGTTGTGCATTGGTTTCGGCGGTTGCAAACTCGGGACAGAGCTGCTTGATTTTGCAGACATGCCACCAGGTCGAACCGGCCATCCAAAGCACTAACAGAATAATCCAGGGAGTTTTATTGGTCAACATAGCAGGTTAAGGATTGGGGTTAACTCCGCTTTTGGGGCTCTGCCGGTGGGAGCGTCAACCAAAAAGGCTGCCCAAAAATACAAGGAAGCCGTACAAAAGCAAGGCAGCCGGGCTTTTTGGTCAGCTGACTTTAGCCTGTGCCACCTGCTACGTCTGGCTAACCACCTGACAACCAAAAAACAGGCCAGAATCGGCTAATTTTCGGTATATTGCAGGCTAAAAGCAGCCGAACGGCAACGAAAAGCGGCTGCCTTACGTTCGTTTATTCATGATTATTGATCTCCGCAGCGATACCGTTACCAAGCCTACTCCGGGCATGTTGACGGCCATGATGACCGCCGACGTCGGCGACGACGTACTGGGTGACGACCCGACGGTCAATACCCTCGAAACCAAAGCCGCCAGGCTGTTCGGCATGGAAGCAGCCCTGTTCTGTGCATCGGGCACGATGACCAACCAGCTCGCTATCCGGACCCACACCCGTCCCGGCGACGATGTGATCTGCGACCAGCTTTCGCACGTGTACCTTTACGAAGGTGGGGGCATTGCGGTCAACGCGCTGGCGTCAGTGAGTCTGGCTCAGGGTGAGCGCGGTAAACTGACGCCCGAACTCGTTCGCGATTACATTTATAGCCCCGCCGACCCACACAAGCCCCTATCACGGCTGGTGGTGCTCGAAAACACAGTAAACAAAGGTGGGGGTTGCTACTATACAGTACCCCAAATAGCGGCCATCCGGCAGGTATGCAATGAACACGGGTTGTTACTGCACCTCGATGGTGCCCGGCTGTTCAACGCGCTGGTTGAAACCGGCGATACGCCAATTGCGTATGGTCAGTTATTCGATTCGATCAGTATCTGTCTGTCCAAAGGATTAGGGTGCCCGGTCGGGTCGTTACTGCTGGGCAAAGTCGACTTCATCAGCCAGGCCCGGCGCTTCCGGAAGCTCATGGGGGGTGGCTGGCGACAGGCCGGTTTCTTGGCCGCAGCCGGTATCTACGCCCTCGATAACCACATCGAACGGCTGAAGATTGATCACCTGCGTGCCCGGAAACTGGGCGCACTGGTGCAGGAGCTACCCGAGGTCGTGGAGGTATTCCCGGTCGATACGAACATTGTAATTTTCCGGCTCACCGAGCAGATCCTGGCCACCGACTACGTCGCTCAACTGGCCGAGAAAGGTATCCGCGCCGTTACGTTCGGCAAACACCTGGTCCGGTTCGTTACGCACCTCGACCTGACCGATGAGCACGTGGACGAGTTTGAACGTCGGCTCCCCCGCACCGACGCTCCCGTGCTACAGTGAGAAACCCGCCCGGATCGCAATCCGGTTGTAATCAACTTCCTGACGCGTACTGGTTCCTGCGGTGGTCTGCGTAATCGTGGACCGCTGCAGGTAATACCCCACGCTCACCAGAAACCCGGAGTTGCCTTGAAACAGGATTTTTAACCCAGCACCGGCCGATGCGTAAGCCCCACCGGCGTAGCGCAGGCTCTGGCTGTTGTTAACGGTCGCGTTGAAGCCGTAGCCTCCGTCGGCGAAATAGAACGGAATGACTCCGCCCGTTCGGGTAAAGTCGCCCCGCAGACTGCCAAACACCGGCACGAACGTCTGCGTAGCGTATAGATCAACGCCCGTTCCAAGACCTGCGTACAGCCATTGATTGAATTTGTAGCCATTGACAATGTGGAACGTAAAAGCCGATGTCGTTACGGCGTCGGCGGTAGTGTTGCGGGCCGCCAGAGCACCCAGTTCGGCAAAGAGCCCATAGCCCCGTTCGCGGTACCGGAGCGAGGACGGATTTTTGGCCGGTTCTCTGGTTAGCGACTGCACCTGATCGCGGGGAAACACAAAACGGTTATGGTCATACGTCTGAATCGAAACAACTGAATCGCTAGGGGTTGACAGCAACCGACCGCGTAGTATCCAGCCGTTTCGGAGGTACAGTACGTCATCGAGGGGTTTCTGGGCCTGAGTCTCCCAGCCGGTCAGTAGTCCGGTCAGCAATAGCAGTGGGGTTAATAAAGAGAAAAATGTACGCATTGGAAGTCAGTCGTTAATACAGTTACGGTTTCACCGGTGATCCGGTTTACGGTTTACAGTATGCTGTTTACGGTGGCTGACGCATCATTGCAGGCGATGCTGAAACGCGGAAAACCGTAAACTATAAACCATCAATATTCCAGCCAGGACTTAAAATCAGCCACCCGTTCGCGGCTGACCAGGACATCTTCGCCGGCGGCTGGCTGCAATTGCAGGCGTAATCGTCCACCAAGGTGCGTCCGAATGTCGCGGATGGATTGAAGCTGCGCAATAACCTTTCGATTCACCCGAAAAAACCGGGCCGGGTCGAGCTGCGTTTCCAGTTCTTCGAGTGTGTATTCAATGATGTATCGTTTCGAGTCGAGCGTAACGAGGTACACCGTTTTCCCATCGGCATAAAAGTAGGCCACATCGCTCACGTTTTTAAACTGGATATGATCGCCGTACCGGACCAGAAACCGTGATTTATACGATTGCGACATCCGGGCCAGGTTCCGCGCAATTTCCTGAAACAGATCGAGTGGGTATGCCGGCATGGGAATCAGCCGGGACCGCCATTTATCGAGCGCCCTGCCGAGTTGATCGCGGTTGATCGGCTTGAGCAGGTAGTCAATGCTGTTGACCGAAAACGCCTGGATGGCATACTGATCGTAGGCGGTTGTGAAGATAACCGGACTGTTGATCATAACCCGTTTAAAAATACTGAACCCGATGCCGTCGGAAAGTTGAATATCGAGAAAAATCAGGTCGGGGCGTGGGTGCGCCGAGAACCACTCCACAGCATCGGTCACTGAGTCGAGTGTACCCACGATCTGAATGTCCGGATCGTGATCGCGAAGCATACTGGCCAGCCGCTCGGCCGCCAGGTCTTCGTCTTCAATCAGTAAAGCATTCATCAGTCAGGAAGCGGTAGTAATGGCAGGATGACCCGAAACGTATCCTCCGTACGGAGAATATGGATCGTACGCTTCGTAATAAACTGATACCGTTGACGAATGTTTGCCAAACCCACTCGGGTTGAAGGCTCTACATCAGCTTTTGGCTGAATATTATTGACCACGATAATACTGGGTGAGTCGTCGACCGTCACGCGGATATGCAGGGGCCGACTGTGCGAATTCACGTTGTGTTTGATGGCATTCTCGAACACCATCTGAAGCGCTACCGGTACGATATAATAATGCAGGTATGAATCCGGTACGTCGAAGTTGATGCGGAGCCCGCCATTGAACCGTTTGTTCAGCAGGTAGCCGTACGACCGCAGAAACTGCATTTCTTCGCCGAGCGTCACCAGTTCCTTGTTGTTCTGATCCAGCACGTAGCGGTACACGCTGGCCAGTTGCTGAATAAACTCCTGCGCAATCTTCGGGTCTTTATCGACCAGCGAACTCAGTACGTTGAAGTTATTGAATAGAAAGTGCGGATTGATCTGGGCTTTCAGAAGTTGAAGCTGCGCCTGCACGCTGACTTTTTTCAGTTCGGCGGCTTCGAGCTGCGCCTGTCGGAATTGTCTCAACAGAAAATAGACAGCATTGACGGTTTGCAGGAATAGGTTAACCCGAAAGCCGAACACCAGGCTTAACTTTAACGGAAGCCGCAGGCCATCCGGCGTAAATGCCAGATAGAAGGTAGCCACCGACCAGATTAGGGCCGTTACGGTCAGCAGCACCAGCGGCAAGCTCCCCAGAAACTGAACAATGAGCGGATGAACCGACACCGGCAACCGGCGTCGGAGGGTTGGCACGGCGGCCTCGAGCAGGCGGTTCGATTCCCATACCAGTACGACGATGGCGGTAATACTGGCGGCAACAACCCATTCGGGCGCGTCGATGCGGTAATTCGTCAGTGCTTCTACGTACAGTGTATTCAGGTACGAATACACCCCCAGCAGGAGCATAAACCCATAACGATACCGGTGCGCAAACATGGTCTGACTTTTCTTAAGGCTGGTAGCTGGTAAATATACGATTAGTGGTCAAACGAAGATTGTCCCAAACAAAGCAACCCGACTCCCGAAGGTGTCGGGTTGCATCCGCCTGGCAACCTGATCAGTGAATAGTGGGAAAACAGTACAAAAAACGGTGAGTACGGCTAATGATTATTGTGGCAGCAATACCTGGTCGATCACGTGTACGACCCCGTTGATCGTATTCACGTCAGGGATGACCACGTTCGACGCCGACGCGTTGCTGAATCCTTTCACAGTCACGCCACTGCCGCCAACCGTAACGGCTACGTTACCGCCCTGAATGGTGGGTACGTTGCCGCTGGTGAGGTTAGCCGAAAAGAACTGGCTGAACTGCGGCACGGCTACGACGTGATAGGTCAGGATTTTGGTCAGCACGGCCGGGTCGGCTGCCTGGATTGACTGGATTGTCGGGAAACCGGCGTTGATAAACGCTTGGTTCGTCGGGGCAAACACCGTCAGGTTCGGGGTCGTACCCAGCACCTGCAGTACGTTGACCGGTCCCTGGCTGGCACGTATCACGGCCGCTACCAGATACGACAGGTTCGGATTACCGATGGCTGTTTCAACGACGTTGCCCATGGGCGGCATCAGCACGCGGTCGATCACGTGCACCACCCCGTTGGTCGCAAACAGGTTACCCTGCGTTACGCGAATCCCATTCACCGATACGCCTGCGGTGTTGCGGGTAACGAGGAATTGACCGCCCTGCAGGGTCGTGAAGCCCGTCTGGCGCATCGGGAACAGTTCTGCCTCGAAGCTCCAGCCGCTGATTACGTGGTACAGCAGAATTTTGGTGAGTACGTTGATATCAGCGTTGTTGATGGCGTTGACATCGGCAAACCCGGCCCGCTGGAAGGCAGCATCCGTTGGGGCAAACAATGTCAGCGTACCGGTGCTGAGGGCGTTGGCCAGACCCGCCCGCACAACAGCCGCTTCGAGCAGGGTATGGTCAGCACTGTTCACAACGATCTGAGTGGCCGACAGCCCCGTTTCAACACCGGTACGGGCCCCTTTGCGGCTGGCGGGTTGAGGACCTTCGGCGAGTTGATCCTGGCAACTCATGAACGTAAGGGCGGGTAGTACCAGTGAAGCCCAGGCTACGAGCGAAACTTTCGCTAACTTCTTCATAGTAAACGGTTGTTTGTTGGTTTGTTGTGGTTAAATGTGGGTTGATTACCACCCCATTAACCAGCCTCCGTTTCAGCTTGTGTCGGCGAGTGGAGTGAATTGCTGAACGGAGGGAGTGAACCGTCGAAATTGATCCGTATGTTGCAGGTCGTTCACGACGGCTAAATAGCCGTTAAAGACCGCCCGCGCGCAGAAAATTGAAACGGATTTGCGGCCAGACGGGTTATTTGTATGCAAGGCGTTCGTATATGCACATTCAAACCAGAAACTTAAAGAAAGAAGACTACCCCGATCTGAAAGAAGCCATGATCGAGGTCTACAGTGGCATCGGTGGTGATTATTGGGAGAAAAGCAAGATCAACAAACTGCTTTCCCTGTTTCCAGAGGGGCAGTTCTGCGTCGAGGTAGACGGTAAGGTCGTTGCCTGCGCGCTGGCCATTCTCATCAAGTACGACAACTTCGGCGATAACCATACCTACGCTGAGATCACCGGCAACTACACGTTCAAAACGCACGACGAAGATGGCGACTATCTCTACGGCATCGAGGTGTTTGTTCACCCCGACTTCCGCGATCTGCGCCTGGGCCGTCGACTCTACGACGCTCGTAAGGAATTGTCCGAACAATTGAATCTGAAGGGCATTCTGGCCGGTGGCCGTATTCCGAACTATAACAAGTTCGCCGACGAGCTATCGCCCCGCGAGTACATCGCGAAGGTGAAGCAGAAAGAAATTTACGATCCGACTCTGACCTTCCAGTTGTCGAACGACTTCCACGTGAAGAAGGTCCTGCGTGGCTACCTGCCCGGCGACAGCGAATCGAAGGAATACGCAACGCTGCTGGAGTGGAACAACATCTACTACGTCGACGAGAAACATAAGAAACCCCATACCGATTCCATCATCCGGCTCGGTGTGGTGCAGTGGCAGATGCGTCCGTTCCGGAATCTACAGGCGTTTTTCGACCAGGTTGAATTCTTCGTGAACGCCGTGAGTGACTACCGGGCCGACTTTCTGCTCTTGCCGGAGTTTTTCAATACGCCCCTGATGGCCGACTTCAACGGCCTGCCTGAACCGGTGGCTATCCGAAAGCTGGCCGATTATACGGAGCTGGTTCGGCAGAAGCTGAGCGAGTTTGCCATTTCCTACAACGTGAATATTGTGGGAGGCAGCATGCCGCTGGTCGAAGACGGCAAACTGTACAACGTAGCCTACCTCTGCCGGCGCGACGGTAGCTGGGAGGAATACCGTAAGATTCACATCACGCCCAACGAAGTGCGGCACTACGGTATGGTCGGCGGCAACGAGATTCGCGTGTTCGATACCGACTGCGGAAAGATCGGCATCGTGATCTGCTACGACGTCGAATTCCCCGAGTTAAGCCGGATTCTGGGCTCGCAGGGTATGCAGATTCTGTTTGTGCCGTTCCTGACCGATACGCAGAACGGCTACACCCGCGTTCGGCACTGCGCCCAGGCCCGGGCCATCGAGAACGAATGCTACGTGGCTATTTCGGGCTGCGTGGGTAACCTGCCGCGGGTTCAGAACATGGACATCAACTACGCGCAGTCGGCGGTATTTACCCCGTCGGACTTCCAGTTCCCGACCAACGCCGTGAAGGCCGAAGCGACTCCTAACACGGAGCTGATGATCATCGCCGACGTGGATCTGTCCTTGCTGAAAGAACTGCACGAGTACGGTTCCGTTCAGGTCGTTAAGGACCGCCGGACCGATCTCTACGACGTAGCGGTGAAGAAACCGGCCCGTAAGGCGCTGAAGAAAAAATCACCGCGTGAGGATGACCCCGAAATGGTCCCCCCGGTAATTGTGGTGGCCAATTAATCGCAATCAACACCTGATTTTTATGCATTGGGGCAGCCTGTCGACAGGCTGCCCCAATGTGTTTAAACCTATTTGTTTACTCCCCCACCCCCCCTGAAAGGGGCTGAACCATCCGGCTCTATCAGTTCTCTTCAGGGGGTGAGGACGATACATAGAAGTTATTTTAAACGAATGTTACTCAACAGCAGCCACGGATTGCCGGTCCGAGAACTCGCGTAACAAGGACAACACCTGCGGCACCGAGTCGAGCCGGTAGTGGGCATCCGTTGCGCCCCGCCCTACTTTGATGGTATACTGATTCGGACCAGCCAGGGCCAGGAACATATCCTCGTCGGTACGGTCGTCGCCGATGGCCAGCACAAACTCATAAGGGTTACCCAAGGCCAGTTGCTTCGCCATCCGGCCTTTGTCGGTGTCAGCATTTTTCACCTCTACCACCCGATTGCCGTCGATTACCCGTAGTTGGTGCGGCAGGAGCGCTTCAAGTGTAGTGACCATCTCGCGGGACCGCAGAAAGCCGAGTTCCTCCCCTACGTTGCGGTAATGCCAGGCCAGCGAATGGGTTTTCTCCTCAATAAACGAACCGGCGCATCGGCTCACAAAATCATTCATCATGGGGCGCACAGTCTCTTTCCAGTCGCTGTCGCCCAACACGGAACTACGCCAGCTTCCCTCCTGCCGGATAAACGTACCATGCTCAGCCACAATATCGACGGGCAACCCATCCAGCCAGCGGTCGAGGGTCTGGTGCGCCCGCCCGCTGATGATGATCACCTTATTACGTGGGTCGTTGGCCAGTTCCTTAAGCAGATTGATTACCTCAACGGACGGAGCCGCCTGATCGGGTACGTCCGTAAATTCAACAAGCGTTCCGTCGTAGTCGATGAGCAGCAACCGGTTCTGCGCGCGATCGAAAGCCGTCATCAGTTTCTGCTTACTTGGTCCTTTCAACATACGAACGTGACTGATTTCTTTTCCCCGCTGACTAACCAGCAATGCATCGAAGAAATCGCCGGCCCATTGCTTCACGTCGTAATCGGAGATTCGCTTCTGCATCACCGAAATCCGGCGTCGCTGCTCTTCAGACGGCATGGTCAGCGCCCGGTCTAGTTGGTCGGCCACTTCGTATTCATCGAGTGGGTTAACCTGCAGGGCTTCCCCCAGTTCGTTGGCGGCTCCGGTCAGCTCGCTCAGCAGCAGAACCCCGCGCTGATCCTGGCGGGAGGCAATAAACTCTTTGGCTACCAGATTCATGCCGTCGCGGAGTGGCGTGATCATAGCTACGTCGCAGGCCGTGTACAGGGCCAGCAACTGCGGAAACGCCAGGGATCCGTATCGGTAGACAATCGGCACCCAGGTCAGCGTAGCAAACTTTCCGTTGATACGTCCCACGGCCTGCTCAATCATTTGTTTCCGTTCCCAATATGTCTGAATTTCGTCCCGCGACGGCACCACGACGAGAATAAACACCAGGTTTTCTTTCCACTCCGGGTGGGCCTGCAAAAAGACCTCCAGAGCGTCCAGGCGCTGCATGACCCCTTTGGTATAATCGAGCCGGTCGACGGAAAAGATGATTTTGCCCGGATACGACTTTTTCAACTCTTCCCGCTCCCGCACCACCTCCGGCTTATCGTAGGCATCGTAGAAGAGCGAATAATTGATACCAATCGGAAAAGCCTGGCACTGCACGTTGCGGTCCTGATGCTGAATTCGGGCGAGCGTGTGGGGTAAACCAAGCGTCAACTGAACCGACTGTAGAAAATGAATCATATAGTCGTTGGTATGAAACCCGATCAGATCTGCGCCCAGCAGCCCCGTCAGGAGGTAGTTCCGGCAACGCTTGGGCAAGAGCTTCAGCAACTCATTGGACGGAAACGGGATGTGCAGAAAGAACCCGATGGTAGCCGTTGGCGCACTCTCGCGAATCAACTGGGGCAGGGCCAGAAAATGATAGTCGTGCACCCAGACCAGATCGCCGGGCTTCAACAGCTCCAGTACTTTCTGGCAAACTGCCTGATTGGCCGCCTGATAGGCCGTCAGGTACTCATCATGGTAATCGACAAAAGATGGAAAGTAGTGAAACAACGGCCACAGCACCGAATTGGCAAATCCGTTGTAGAACCCTTTGTTGGTAGCTTTGTCGAGAAAAACGGGAACATATTCGAACTCATCGCCAACTTCCTGTCGGTATTTTTCCCACGTTCGCTGCGTAAAATCAGCGCAGCCAATCCAGATTGGCTTTTCCGCCGATGCACTCAGATCCAGCGATTTAACAGCCGTAACGAGTCCACCGGCCGACGGTTTGATTGTCGTAACCCGGTTCTGGGTTTTGATCGAGAACGGCAACCGATAGGAGATGATGACAAGTCGATTATGTTTCATAGCGTAGTTGGTCTAGAACGGAGCCATTCATAGCAGTTCCATTGAATTACTCCATTGGCTCTATTAAATCAATGCGATTAAAGACCGAATGGTTTAGAAGTGAGGGCAAAAACTTGGGAAAAGGCAGATCAGCAGGGGTTGCCGGAACACCGATTCAAGCACAATTTTTCTTTAAAAACGCCCCATCCAATCGCAACTAATTAAGCCGAATTATATGTTCGCTTATATAGGTGATACGTATAAAAAAATGCCGCAAAATCTGTAATTTGCACAACTTCACTTCAGAACCGTACCCCGCCCTATGCACAAAGAGTTTCGGACCGTCTCTGACGGAGTGTGTCCGATTGAGAATCAACCCCTAAGCCTGACAAGCTACCCAAAAGAACAAGCCGAAGAGGCCAACTGCGCCTTCGACGAGGCCGTCAGACAGTTCCTGAGAGACTGGATTGAGCACGGCACCGTTTCCGAAAAACCCCATGTAACCGGCAGTGATGTCGACGAATTTGTTGAACAAGGGGCCCTGCGAACTTTTTTTATTCATACCAGCGATGCTTTCGAGCAGCTACTCGAACGGGAAGCCATTGCCCGGCATCTGCTCCGCCCCGTAGAGGAAGTGTATTTTCAGTACGACGCCTACGAACCGCTGTTTTCTAAGTTTGAGCGCCGTATTTACAACCTGGCCGCGCACCGCGAGCACCTGGAAATTCCGTTCCGATACAGTTCCAAAAGCCGCCAGGGGGATCACGGCGACACTATCGCGCTGACCGATATGCCCGAAGGTCAGGTTCGGGAAGACATTGGTATGTACTTTGGCACCCGCCGGTCCGACAACACCGCCCTGACGCTGATTGCCAATGAGTTGCAGGAGGAAGCCCGGCTACCCGCCCAGTTGCCCATTCACGTCATTACGGAGGGATACATGGAGGATTCGCTGCGGATGGTAAAAGCCATTGCTGAGCACCTGCACGAAACCGGCGAGCAGCAGCCCCACTGCTTCGTGATTCAGCGTCGCCATGCCGCCGACGACCGGCATCTGGGCGCGGCCCTGCTTGTGATGAATCCTGTGCACCCCGACCGGCCGCAACGCATTATCTTCTGCGACACACTGAACCCATCGGGCACACCGCCCTGGTGGCACAGTTTCAAACGTAAAGTGGATACGGTGTTTCCACAACCCGAGGGAAGCACTCCCGTGTCGGATCAACTGGAAGACGGCGGAGTGAAGCTACAGCGCCTGCACGACGGCGTGCCGGTTCGGCATCAGGACATCGACTGTGCGTTTTACACGGCGTCTATCGGCCGGGCACTGATTCAGGTAGCCCGCTACTACCCCAACCTGATTCTGGCAGGTACGATTGGGGAGATTGTAAGCCAGATGACAGCCCGGATGCCGGAATATTACGCCGAAGCCAATCAGCCCAGAGACGCCGTTGCCGTTCGGGAGATGAACGTAATCCGCCGGTGGAATACCGGGCGACAGGCACTACAAAACCTGGCTCGACCAGCCGTCACGACGCTGGCTACGCAGGAACTTTATCTGACCGAAGCCGCTTAAGGGCTTTTCACTACATTTACGTCAAACAAAAACAGCGGCTCAGGCCGCTGTTTTGCTTGTTCTGGTACTCCGTAGATTGACTGGCCTAACACGATGAAGGAGGTAGCTAACTGCTCGTATTTAACACTGGTTTCAGTAACGCGTAGAGCACGGGTATGCCATTGACTATTTATAGTTCATACCTATATGTTTGCGTTTACATATTGTATAATTTTCAACCCTATTTTCTTGTTCCTGGTCAGATTCGTACCGGAACAGCAATCGGAACAGGCCCGCCGTACGTAACTTTAAATGACGTTTTGTTGCCATAACCCTTCCTTTGCTGATGCGTTTCTTCTTTTTGCTGCTTTTTTGTCCAATTATTCTTTTGGCGCAACCCAACAGGGCACAACAATCCAACGTAGCGGCTACGGGAACGCGTTCAGAACGGGGCGTTGCCAGGCAAACAACCATTTTGTACGATACCACCCGATTTATTCCGATTGGTCTGCATAAGGCTGTTCTGGAAGATAAAACCGGGCGATTGACGTTGGCACAGGTTAGACAACGTACCGACTTTATACCCAGTACAACAGAAAACTTCCAGTACGGCTTCAGTGACAATGCTTACTGGTTCCGGTTCCAATTACTTAACCGTAACAAAGAAAATACGCGGCACTGGCTGGTAGGGTTACTCGATGCGGCCACGCTCGATTACGTCGATCTGTATCTGGTCTATCCCAATGGCCAGGTCAGGCACCAGACCGGCGGCCTGAAGCGGCCCTACGTCGATCAGGGCTTTTTTGCCACGACCCCCTTTTTTCGTGTCGAACTTCCGCCCAATACGCCCGTTACCGTTTATTTCCGGATCAAGAGCAGTCTGGCCATGTTTGGCAAGGTGACCGTCTGGGACGAGTATTATAACCTCAGCAAAGGCCGGGTCATCATCTTTGCGATCTGGATGTTTCTGGGTTTGTTCATCCTCCGGTCGCTGAACAACTTCGTGCTGGCTCGCTTCATTCCCGACCCGCAGTTTCGTTTCTACGCTGTCTGTACGTTTCTGCTTTACCTATCGACGCTCTCCCGCACCGGAATTTACCCGATCATTTTCTCGGGCCACCCTTCGCTGCTGGAATGGATGCACTACGGAATGGGTCGCCTGATGCCACTGGGACTAGCTGCCTGGATGTACAGCCTCCTGGATAATCGACAGGTGTTTCGGCCATTGCGGTGGCTCCTGCTGGGTATCATGGGTGTCTGCGCAGTAGGTGTGGTCATGCCCTTTTTTGTTCAGAATGCAGCAGTTGGCCGGTTCAACGCCATCATCGTGACGATGATGTATGGCCTGTTTTTCCTCAATGCGTTCCTGATCTGGTTCACTAAATCGAGGTCAGCCGTTCATTTTGTCCTGCCGATTGCCCTCTGTACCGTTCCTTTCTTTCTGTTTCAGCTACAATCCCTCTCTGTCATTCCCTACCGACCAGTCATCAGCCAGTTGGCGCTGTTAGCGCTGGCTATCGAGATGGTGTCTATGTCGCTGGTGCTGGGTCGTATTGTGCGGTCATATATCAAAGAGCGTATCGCAACGGCGAATGCCCTGATTCGGGAGAAAGTAGAAGTCGACAAGCTTCAGGAACTGGACGCCGTAAAGACTCAGTTTTTTACCAATATTTCCCACGAGTTCCGGACTCCGCTTACACTACTGGTTGGCCCACTGGCCGACTTAAAACAAAAATTTCCTCTTGAGCCGTTGCTGCCGCTGATGGAGCGGAATACCAACCGGCTGCTGGGCCTGATCAACCAATTGCTGGACCTCAGCAAGCTGGAAGCCGGTCAGCTAAAGCCCCAGCCCGAGCCGGGTGATCTGGCGGCATTCTTCCGAACCCAGGCGTCGTCATTTGAGTCGCTGGCCGAAAGTCAGCGGATTCGGTTCTCATTCTCCCAGAACCAGGATGTGTACTGGGCTACGTTCGATCGCAACAAGCTGGAAACCATCGTAAACAACCTGCTCGCCAACGCGTTTAAGTTCACCCCGTCGGGCAACGAGGTACGTATGAGCGTTCGTTACGACCCTCAACAGTTCACCTTCGCAGTTGAAGATACTGGGATCGGTATCCCGCCTGCACACCTTGCCCGCATCTTCGAGCGTTTCTACCAGGTAGACGGTAAAATTAACCGCCCCTACGAAGGAACAGGTATTGGGCTGGCCCTGGTTCACGAGCTGGCGAACGTATTGGGCGGCCGTATTGAAGTCAAAAGCACCGAAAACGTTGGCACTACGTTCCGTGTAACCATGCCGCTGATAGCCACCACCCCACCCGATCAGGCAGTGGCAGCCCCAGAACGCCCTCCAATGCAGCAAGCGCACCTGCATCCGGCTCCTTCGGACGCTTATCGACAGCCAATGTCACCGTCTGGTTTTGACATCCCCATCCGGACCGATCACCCAGCCCCGAGCGCGGTTGCCCAGGAGAACGTACTGCTTATCATCGACGACAACGCCGACATCCGGGCATACGTGCGGAGTATTTTTGAGGGCGACTATCAGATTATGGAAGCCGTCGACGGGCAGGACGGACTGGAACAGGCTACGGCCACCCTGCCTGACGTCGTGATCTGCGATTTGATGATGCACCGGCTCGATGGGTTTGGTTTTTGCCGTGCGTTAAAAAGTCAGGCGGTTACCAGCCACATTCCGGTAGTGATGCTGACAGCCAAAGCAGCCACGGAGGACCGGCTGGAAGGCTTTGAACTGGGAGCCGACGACTACCTGACCAAGCCGTTCAACCGGGAGGAACTGAACGTTCGGGTACGAAACCTGATTCGGCAGCGGCAACGCCTGTACCAGTATTTTGCGGAGCGAGCCCAGGCCGGAACTTCAGACCAGACGCCTGTTTTACCAGCCAAACCAGCCCTGTTAGCCGCCGAGCAACAGTTTCTGGACCGGCTGACGGCAGTGACTGTTCAGCATCTGGACGATGTCAATTTCAGTGTCGAGCTTCTGGCCGACGCCGTTAACCTGAGCCGGGTTCAGTTACACCGGAAACTCAAGGCACTTACCAATACCACGGCTACCCTGTTTATCCGTGACATTCGATTGGCAAAAGCCGTCGAGATGCTGAACGAGGGTAGTCAGAGCGTAACACAGATTGCCTTTGCCGTTGGCTTTGAGAACCTATCTTATTTTGCCAAGGTGTTTCAGGAACGGTATGGGGTTCTGCCGTCTCAATACGGCAAGACGACTACGTCGGTTAACTAACAGACCTGTCAGCGTCCATGGTTTTTCAGGCTACGTACCAATAATGGACAGGAATGATTGTTCCGGAACGGTTTTCTTCTCGCTGATGCTGTAACCGCCCCCTTCTTTGCGGCCATGAGTATCGGTAGAGAAGCAGGTAGTAGGCCTGCTTCTCTACCGACAGAGAACTCATTTTACTATCCCCTCCCCAAAACTGAATTTGGTACGAAGCCAGTTGTCAAGCCAGGCTGAGCTGCCAGCTACCAAGATTGCTGGACTGCCTACCCCCCTTCGGTCTAAATCCTTATTGCTCGCCAACGGCTGTCGAGCGCCCCCTAACCTACGAGTCGGGCCGTAGCTCAGCTTGCCCAAAAGCGCCTTGTATAGGGTTAGTCAAAGGTATTTTCTGGTAAACAATTACGCGATGTAACATTAGTGGCAAAGAATGTAACGACAGTGGTAGCGTGTCGTTGCCAGTCATTACGTACTTGCCGAGCGAAACAGACAATCACGTTTGCGCTACCCAATGTATTCCCGTTGATGGCCATCCTGCTTATCTGTTTTCCAGCAGCCTAGGCGCTCCTGGTAGTTAAACCTATCTTTTCAAATCACTGTATGAAAAACCATTACCTGCTTTGTCTATTCATGGGTCTGCTGCTGGCACAAGCCAGCTTTGCGCAGACACCTGCGATCACCGGTTTACCCCCCGCGCGGAACCAGCGGAACCCTCCGGCCGCGACCAATGGAGAGCTGACCTTCTCCCAGCCCATGAGCAGCGCCCCCGCGCCCCTGAATGCGGTGCGGGTTGGTAACGCTAAGCGGGGTGAGCGGTTGCGAAATGGGATCAGAGTATCTGCTTTGGGGGTACGTAGCGGACTTCCTGCTCAGACCGGCAATTATTCTGCCGCAAACGGGTTTACAGGTAGAGGAGCAACCCATAACCAGACAGCCACTCCAACTGATTGTGGAGACGTAGTGTACGTGACTGAATCCGGAGCCGGTTTGCAGAATGGCAGTAGCTGGGCCAACGCCTTTGCCGGTACGTCTTTGCAAACGGCCATCAACACGGCGGCCACCTGCGGGGCTCAGGTCTGGGTGGCCCAGGGTCTTTACAAACCCACCACCGGCACGGACCGCACCATCAGCTTTACGATGAAAGAAGGAGTAGCCATCTATGGCGGCTTCAGCGGTACTGAAAAGCTATTGAGTGACCGGCCAGCGGTTGACCCCGTTACGGGGCAGCCAAGCAGCAGCACACTCAGTGGCGACATCGGTACACCTGGCAATAAGGGCTATTCCAGCGACAATAGTAATCATATACTTTACAACGGGCCAGGCTTGACTGCCAGCGCTATTCTGGACGGCTTCGTCATTACTCAAGGTGCGGCCAGCTATGAAGACAACCGCTCAGGAGCCGGAAACGGCGGGGCAATCTACAACGAGGGAAGCAGCCCGACTATCCGTAACTGCTGGATTCTTGACAACAGTGCCGGCAACGAGGGTGGAGCTATCTACAACATCACAAGTAATCCTCTGCTTACTGCCTGCCGTTTCGGAGACAATGAAGCCGGCAGAGGAGGTTCCATTGCCAATTTAGGAACCAGCAGCCTGACAATTACCAACTCTTTATTCGAAAATCAGGTATCAGAATGCGCTGGTGTCGTTTACAATGATGGAACCATCACGCTCACTATTAATAATACTACTTTCCGGGGAAACAGGGGTTCCTACACTGGCTCTGTCTGTAGTTTCTATGATGGTTCTCTGGAATTGAAAATGACTGATTGTTTATTTGAAAACAACCAGTCTGAGTGGTGCGGCCCAATCTACCATCGATCGAAGGGTACGGTGGTGCTTACCCGTTGCCAGTTTATCAATAACTCGGCAACGGATGATTCAGGGGGCGCCTTGTGGATGGATGAGCCAGGACTGGAAGCCACGGATTGCCGCTTTGTAGGCAATTCATCTACGTCTGATGGCGGAGCTATCTACTACAATAGCGATCAAAAAATGAAGCTGACCAATTGTGACTTTGAGGGCAACCATAGTTTAGGTGGAGACGGTGGTGGAGCCATCTCTGCCTACCGCGGTCCTCTGACTATAATCAATTCCTCTTTCATAAGCAATACTTCGGCCAGCAGTGGTGGGGCTTTAACTTTCGGCGGTGAAAATCCGTTGCTGATTAACTGCTCGTTTCTGAAAAATCAAGCCAATCGGGGCGGGGCTATCTTCGGAATAGGTCAGAATACTCAGTTTATTAATTGTTCCTTTCAGGCTAATCAGGGAACTAACGGGGGTGTCTTTTTTAGCGATTATGGTTCCACCCTCTTTAGTAATTGTGTCTTCTACGGCAACAGTGGCTCTCAGGCTTTCGTGACCGTGGACGGTAGTAATGCGTCAGTCCGTTCTAGTCTGGTAGAATCCAGCACAACCGGTTACACCGATGGAGGTAACAACCTGACTACGACTGTTACGCCGTTTGCGTCCACCACGTCAACCGAACTGCGCAATTGTTCACCGGCAATCAACACCGGCAGCAATGATGCCTATAGTTCGGCCAATGGACCGGCTACCGATCTGGCGGGTAACACTCGGCTGTTCAGCGGGGGAGTGATTGACATGGGCGCTTACGAGTACCAGGGTAACCCTACCACTCTGACGGTGAGTAATCCCAGCGTTGCTACGGCCACAGTGGGCCAGCCCTTCAGCCAGAGCTTCACGGCTCAGGGGGGCAGTGGTGCTTACAGCTTCTCGGTGGTCAGCGCCAACCTGCCTTCGAGTCTGAGCCTGTCGGCCAGTGGTGTGCTGAGTGGTACGCCCACCGTAGCAGGTAGCTACTCAGTGCTGGTCAGCGCCCAGGATCAAAACGGCTGTGTAGGTACTGCCACCACGGCGTACAGCCTGACGGTGAGCAACGCGGCTCTCCCCTGCGGCACGGTGGTGTTTGTGACCCAGAACGGAGCGGGCTTGCAGAATGGCAGTAGTTGGGCCAACGCCTTTGCCGGTACGTCTCTACAAACGGCCATCAACACGGCGGCCACCTGCGGGGCTCAGGTCTGGGTGGCCCAGGGGCTCTATAAACCCACGACGGGCACCGACCAGTCAATCAGTTTTATCCTGAAAGAAGGTGTTAGTCTGTATGGGGGCTTTGCGGGCACTGAGGACCAGTTGGTTGATCGCCCGGCGGTCAACCCGGTGACGGGGTCTCCGTCGAGCAGCACCCTCTCGGGCGACATCGGTCAGACCAACGATTTCCCTATAATCAGAAGCGATAACAGCGGCCACGTGCTGCGCAGCGAGCCAGGACTGACGGCGAGCACAGTGCTGGATGGCTTCGTCATCACCCGGGGTAATGCGGGTAATGCCTATGGTGTCCAGGGGGGGGAGACAAAGGGCGGTGGTCTGTACAATGTCGATGCCAGCCCGAGCATCCGCAACTGCTTCTTTGTTGACAATGAAGGCAGTGGAGCAGGAGGGAGTCTCTACAACCGGAACGGGAATCTGAATATCAGCCAGTGTCGCTTCGGCGATGGAGGTACGACGGCTCGTGGCCTTGCCCTGGCCAACACGGGTGTCTGCAGCGTGAGCGTAACGGGCAGTTTATTTACCGGGCAGGTGACCGACGCGGGAGGATCTATAGTTGAGAACTACGAAGGTACCATCCAACTGACCGTCACTAATACGACCTTTCGCCAGAATACACTTACGGACGGAACTGTCATAGAAAACAATATCAATGCTACGGTTCAGCTGGCTCTGACGGACTGTATGCTACAGGATAACACGGGGGAGGATGGAGCCATCTTCAGCTTAGGGCCGAGTTCGGTGGTACTTACCCGCTGTCAGTTCATCGATAACAAAGCAACAGACTACAGCGGGGGCGCCATCTATATTTCTAATGGAGGCAATCTGGAAGCCAACGACTGTCGTTTTGCGAGCAACTCAGCTGCTCGCGATGGGGGCGCCATCTCTTTTAGCAATGATAATGCCAATACGCTCAAGCTGACTAACTGTGTCTTTGAGAACAACCAGAGTCATGATGGTGACGGGGGCGGAGCCGTGTATATTAACGGTGGCTCGGCTACTATCATCAACTCGCGCTTTGTGAATAACTCCGCTACCAATGCCTTCAGTGGTGGTGGAGCCCTCTACCTGGGAAGTCGCAATAGCCAGCTCATCAACTGTTCGTTTGTGGGCAACACCACCGATAAGCAGGGTGGGGCTGTCTACAGTGGTGGTGATGCTCGGCTGCTCAACTGCTCGTTCCAGGGCAACCAGGCTACCCAGGGTGGGTGGGCCATCTACAGTGGGTCGAACACCACCCAACTGGTCAACTCGGTGCTGTTTGGCAATGGCGGGGCCAGCACCTTCGGTCACGACGACGGGAGGAGTCTGTCAGTGAGCTACAGTCTCTTCGAGCCAAGTGTGACGGGCTACACGGACGCAGGCAACAACCTGACCACCACCCTCTCACCCTTTACCTCGACCACCTCTACTCAACTGCGGGACTGTGCATCGGCCATCAACACCGGCAGCAACCAAGCCTACAGCGCAGCCAGCGGCCCCGGAACCGATCTGGCAGGTAACAACCGCTTCTTCAACAGTGGGGTGATCGACCGGGGCGCCTACGAGTACCAGGGTACCCCTACTACGCTGACGGTAACGAACCCGGCTGTCAGCACGGCTACAGTCGGGCAGGCCTTCAGCCAGACTTTTACCGCGTCGGGGGGCGCTGCACCCTACAGTTACAGTCTGGGTAGCGGCAGTTTACCGGCCAGTCTGAGCCTGTCCAGTGCCGGGGTACTGAGTGGTACGCCTACAGAAGTGGGTAGCTACTCGATCACCGTGCCGGCCAGCGATGCCAACGGCTGCAGCGGTACGGGTAGCGTTTATGCACTGACCGTTCGCCCGACCACCTCGTTCACAGTGGTTCAGGCACCGGCCAATCAGACAGCCTGCGTCGGCAGTAGCGTTACCTTTTCAGTACGCGTCACCCCCGACCAGGGCGTGACCTACGCCTGGTTCAAGAACAGCGCCGACCCCCGACAACCCGTCCAGGCGACCACCCCTGACTATACCGTCGAGGTTACGGACGGCGGCAAAGCGGGTCGCTACATCGTTCGCATTACGGGGGTTGATGGTAGTACGGTTGAGCAGCGGGAAACGTACCTGACGGTTAACCAGCGCCCGGTTTCGCCCCCACCGACCTCCACCCGTCGCCAGTTGTGTCCCGATGCCACCCCGGTGAATCTGAGCCAGTATGTGAGTCGCACCAACAACAACTATACAGTACGCTATTATCAGGCTAGCGGGCAGTTGCTACCCTCGTCCAGTGTGGTACTCGATCAACCTGGTACGTATTCCTTCATGGTCACCCAGTTTGATCCGGCCACCGGCTGCGAAAGCGTACCGACCAGCTTCACACTGACGGTAAATACTATGACTCAACTACTTGCGAACCCAACCAGCCAGACGGCCTGCTCAGGCAGTAATGTCACGCTGACGGTACAGGCCACCGGCACCAACCTGAAGTATGAGTGGTTCCGGGGTAGCGTCGCCAACCAGAACAAACTGGCCGAAAACGCCAGTCGGCAAACCGGCACGACCACGGCGAGTTTGACGCTGGTCAGGGTCAGTCAGAGTGAGCAGTACTTCGTTCGGGTGACGGGCGAGTGTGGGGTAGTTGTCTCGTCGGCGATTGCCGTGACGGTGCAGGCCTGCGGGGCTCGTCAGGGGGTAGCTGAACCGGCCCCTCAAGCGTTGCAGGTGACGGTGCTGGGCAACCCCACCGAGAGTGAGTGGGTCGACGTAGTGCTTGCCGGTGCGGGCAGCGAAGCGGTACGGCTGGCGGTGAGCGATGAGCGGGGCTACCTGATCAGCGAGCAACACCTGAACGCCCCGCAGGCCAATGGCCGGCAACGCGTACGGGTAGGCCAGGTAGCCGGCCATTACTTCCTGCAGGTAAGCACAGCCACGCGTCGGCAGACGGTTAAGGTGCTCAAACGGTAAACAAATCACCTTGATTATCTTACAAAAAGCCCGGGAACCGGGCTTTTTGTATAAGATGAAACATACGTGGCAATAAATGCAACAGGAGTGTTAGCAAGACGGACAAGGAAGCTGGTACTTAGCAGCGTCATTCAACCAGACAATGTCAACCAGATCAAACAAACGAAGTACGATGAAAAAGTTCTTCTATTTAGCCTCGGCCCTCCTCGGACTCAGCACACTCTCCTGCCAGCCCGATGAGGCCGTCGTAACGGAATCGTCCGTTAACGCAGGTGCCAGGGTTAGCGCTACGGCCAACTTTGCCGCCCGACGCCAGCTCGGCACCGTCAAAGATGGTAACCTCAACGAGATTTCCGGATTGGCCATGAGCCGTACGAACTCCGGCTATATGTGGGTACACGAAGACAGCGGCAATCCCAACAGAATCTACCTCATCGATAGCCAGGGCACCACTAAAGCGACCATCAACCTGCCCGACGCCAACCGCGATTGGGAAGACATTGCCGTTGGGCGCGGCCCTCAGCCCAACACCTGGTACGTATACGTGGCCGACGTTGGCAATAATAACCTGTCCAACAGCGTCGTCTACGTGTACCGCTTCGTTGAACCGTCGATCACCGGCAAGTCGCTGCCTACCACGATAAACCTGAGCAACAGTGCAGTGGAGAAGCTGGACTTTGCCTACGCCGATGGCAGGCACAATTGCGAAACGCTGATGGTCGATACCAACGGCGACCTGTACTTTATTACTAAAGAGGACAATGGCGAAAACAAGGTCAGCAACCCCGTAAAAGGTGGCGTGTACCGGGCGGCTGCCGGCTATAAAGAATCCGGCACCAACACGCTGACGCGTCTGAGCAGCCTGAACATCCTGACGGCAACGGGTGGCGACATTTCCAACAACGGTCAGGAAGTACTGATCAAGAACTATAACACGGTCTACTACTGGAAGAAAAGTTCGTCGAGTCAGACCATTGCCCAGTTGCTGACGACGGCCCCACAGACACTTCCCTATACGGAGGAGCCGGGAGGTGAAGCCATCGGCTGGAAAGTAGACGGTGCCGGTTACTATACTGTCAGTGAAATTAAGAATAACGTACCGGCGGCAATCTATTACTACGCCCGCCAGTAAGCATCGTCTTTTTACCGGGAAGGGGCAATGAGCCTGATCGACCAGTTACGTAGCAGGCAATCGTAGCTGTAACTGCTGCCTGCTGAACAACGTGTAAGCCCCAAACCAACCAGAGCATTAATTACCATTCTTTATCCAACTGATAGCCAGGCCCCGAACGAGGATCGTTCGGGGCCTTTTATTGATGGATTAGGTGTCTTAACCTGGGAATCAGTACAACGCCTTCGCCATTTCCAGCGGCCGGTCGGTGGACATGATGTCGGCACCGTTCTGGACGAACTGCCTGTACACCTGATCACCCCGGGCAGCGGCCTGTTTATCGAGGTTACCGAGCGTACCAAGGATGCAGGCGATACCCTTCTCATGCAGAAACTGGTACAGCTCCTTATCCGGTTCTTTTACGCCCACGAAGGCAATCATCCGGTTGTCGGGAACGCCCAGTTCGCGCAGCCGATCGTATTCAGCCCGGTTGCGGATCGTGACCGAAATCATCAGGTTCGGGTCAAGCTGGTGGACCCTGGCCGCGTCCTGCGCGTTATAGGTAATCACAGCCGCAATGGCATCGGTGCCGGTTTTGTGAATCATCTCTACCACCTTCGCAAACGATACGTTCCGTTTTACGTCGAGAGTAAACGTTACCTTGTTCTTCCCCCAACGTAACACCTCCTCCAGCGTCGGGATTTTGTAGGGTGTTATATTACCCATGTTGTCTTCCAGCCGGTACTGCTGAATATCGGCGTATGTTTTCTCGATCAGCTTCCCCGTACCGGTCGTGGTGCGGTCGAGGGTGGCGTCGTGCATCATCACCAGTACGCTGTCTTTGGTCAGGTCGATGTCGCATTCAATAATCACCGGCCGCGCTGGCGTACCGATCTGCTGGGCCAGGTATTGAAACGATTCAATGCAGTTTTCGGGATACCCTTTCAGGTCGCCCCCACCCCGGTGCGCACTGATGCGCGCAGGCTGATTCGGCTTATAGTCAAAATAATTGATGGTTCCGCCCGACTTTGTCGCCGGGTTGGTCTTGGGAGAGCAGGCTGCCAGGGCGACAACCAGACTAGTTAGTACTATGCGACGTGTCATGCCAATTGATGAATAAGCCGCAAAAGTAGAGCCGTCATGGCAGGAATCATAGCCACGTCTGTTAACGAATCGGGAATGAATTGCGAACCGGTACCGTTCTGTCTATGCCAGTCATTCATGGTCGTCGGCAATAGATACAAGCCTGATCATCCAGTACCGGATGACTGCCTATGATAGCGGTTGATATTTTTTAGATACATCACGTATGATTCCCTTTTCAATTCTGGACCTCTCCTCCATCGTTGCCGGCAGTACGGCAACGCAGGCGCTGCGTAATTCGCTCGATCTGGCTCAGCACGCCGAGCAGTGGGGTTACAACCGATACTGGCTCGCCGAACACCACAACATGCCGGGCATTGCCAGTGCCGCTACGTCGGTGGTAATTGGCTACGTTGCCGGGGGCACAAAAACGATTCGGGTGGGCTCCGGCGGTATCATGCTGCCGAACCACTCACCGCTGGTCATCGCCGAGCAGTTCGGTACGCTGGAGTCATTGTATCCCGGACGTATTGACCTGGGCGTAGGACGGGCGCCGGGTTCCGACCAGGCTACCGCCCGAGCCTTACGGCGCGACCCGATGAGCGCCGACTCCTTCCCGCAGGATGTTTTGGAACTCATGAACTACTTCCAGCCCGACGACGATACCAACCCCTACGTCCATGCCGTTCCGGGCGAAGGCCTGAACATCCCGGTCTGGATATTGGGCTCCAGCCTGTACGGAGCGCAGTTGGCCGCCATGCTTGGATTGCCCTACGCTTTCGCGTCTCATTTCGCCCCGGCCGAACTGATGCGGGCGCTGCACATGTACCGGACGCGGTTCAAGCCATCCGCTTATCTGGCCGAGCCGTATGCCATGGTAGCGGTCAACGTCGTCGCGGCCGATACCGACGCGGAGGCCGAACGGTTGTTTACGTCGGTACAGCAGCAGTTTATGTACATTCGGCGGGGTAAATCCATCCAGATGCAACCGCCCGTCGACGATTTGACTACGCTCTGGGCCGATTATGAATTAGCGGGTATTGAGCAGGTGCTGGGCTGTTCGGCGGTGGGCTCGCCCGAAACAGTTCAACAGGCGCTGGCCAACCTGATCACCCAAACGCAGGCCGATGAGCTGATTCTCACCGCGCCTATCTACGACCATAAGGCCCGATTGCGTTCCGTGGAGATTGCAGCCCAGGTCCGTTCAGCGCTGGCTGCTCAAGAGGCCGTCGCGGATCTGCACTGATTTTATTGGTCTGTACAATTGAGGGGTAGTCAGAGTGGTGTCAGGTTCCGAACCTGACACCACTCTGACTACCCCTCGAATTTTTGCGGGTACGTATCAAAAAAAACAGCCCCGGCCGCAAGGCAGCCGGGGTGTTTGCTATGCACTTTATTCCTAAACCTTCCTCAATGGCTTTGTTACGGGCTCGCCGTAACGACAATACAAAAGTGGCCGGTCGAGGTTAAAGCGTGATTAGCTTTGGATTAATAGTCAATTATAAAACTTAAGTTGACCAGGCGTTCTTCACCGGACATTAGTCTTTCCTTACCAAAAGTTCATTTCTACCATTTGTGTAGCCAAATAACTACACATATATTTGTAGTCAAATAGCTACGCGATGAACCTAAGACGAGATGTATTCCAGGCCATAGCCGATCCGACCCGACGGGCCATTCTTCTGTTGGTGGCGTCGCAATCCATGACGGCCGGCGCCATAGCGGCCAACTTTGACACTGCCCGACCTACCGTATCAAAACACTTGCAGATACTCACTGAATGTGAACTGCTTGCGCAGGAGCAAAACGGCCGTGAAATCTATTATCACCTGAATCTCAATAAGATGAAAGAAATAGCCGATTTCCTTGAGCCGTTCCGTAAGCTGTGGGACGACCGCTTCAATACGCTGGAAACGATCATGAAAAACTATACCCCCAAAGAGTAAGCTGGCATGGCACTAAAAACAAGAATCAATGCCGAAGACGGAAAACAGGATCTGGTGATTACCAGAGAATTTGACTTGCCGCTGGCATTACTGTTCAGGGCCTACACAGAGCCTGACATCGTTGCGCAATGGATGGGAACCAATGTGCTGAAACTCGACAGTATACAGCACGGCAGTTATCAGTTTGAAACGACCGATGCCCAGGGAAACGTGGTGTTTCGGGCCAATGGGGTGATTCATGAGTTTGTACCGGAACAGAAAATCACCCGGACCTTTGAAATGGAAAACACGTCCTTCCCCGTTCAGCTTGAGTTTCTGGAATTTGAAAGTCTCTCTGACGACACCAGCAAACTCACCATGCATATCGTCTACAAATCCGTTGAGCACCGGGATCAGGTGCTCAAGCTTCCCTTTGCCCAGGGCCTGAACATGGCCTATAACCGATTGCAGGATGTTGTAAGCCAATTAAACTAACCCGTTACGTCGTAAACAACTATGATCAGCAGCAAAAAAGAACTATCGGCCGACCAACGCCAGGAACTACTCAATACCCTGAAAGCCCGGTTTGAGAAAAACATGAACCGCCACGAGGGGCTTGACTGGAAGCAGGTCCAAGCAAAGCTGGAATCGAATCCCGAAAAACTGTGGGTATTGGATGACATGGAAATAACGGGTGGCGAACCGGATGTGGTCGGGTATGATTCAACGACGGGCGACTACATTTTCTATGATTGTTCGGCGGAAAGTCCGAAAGGGCGCCGTAGCGTCTGCTACGACCGCGCGGCCTGGGAATCCAGGAAAGAACACAAACCCGCGAATAACGCCGTGGATATGGCGGCCGACATGGGTATTGAGCTTTTGACCGAGGAGCAATATCGGAAGCTGCAACAGTTTGGAACCTTCGACACAAAAACGTCGAGCTGGGTAAAAACGCCCGATACTATTCGGAAGCTCGGTGGCGCTCTTTTTTGTGATTGTCGCTACGGCCATGTTTTTGTGTATCACAATGGCGCAGAATCGTACTATGCTGCCCGGGGGTTTCGTGGCTCGCTACGAGTTTAAACCTACCCCAAACCCCTGAAGGGGCTTAGCGCTGCTAAAGCTAAGAGCCTGACAACAGCAGCGCTAAGCCCCTTCAGGGGTTTGGGGTAATCAAAACGCAGCGCGGTCGCTGGTTCGGATGCTGTATTCGTCGCGAGGAAACAGGTCGGTGTTGATTTCGCCGGTCACCTGGGCTCCGGCAGGCAGCAGGCGCAGGTCAGTCCGGTATTTCTCCAGCAGGGCCGTTATGTCGATACCCGACCGGCCGTAGTGCTGGCGACTGAACGTACTGCCTGCCCGTTGCCGGATGCTCAACCAATCGAGCTGAATAGGCTGGTTGCTGCCGATCAGTACCAGACGGTCGCAGTAGGCCACGTACGGGAAAACCGACCGGAACGTATTCAGTACCCGGGCCGTGGGGCACCACGTAACAGCCAGGCCACCTGGCTTGAGCCGCGACCGGATCAGCTCGAAATACTCCCGCGAATACACGTTACCGGAATAGGCCGAAATGGGCCGCAGGGCGTCGGCTTCGATGACATCGTAAAACACGTTTCGGTTGCGGATGGCGTAGCGGCCATCGCGGAAAATCAGCCTAAGGCGCGGATCACTCAGGACGGCATTAACGGCCGTATCGTTGGCCTGTGCGGCATATTCGGCCAACACGTCGGCCTGGTTACTGGCAATTTCAAAACAATCGATCCGGCGCGTTTCGGCCCGCCCGGCGATGCCGTTGACCGTACCGGCCGACCCTAAACCAATAACGGCTACGTGCTCGGGCTTCGGGTGAATCATAACGGGCAAAGCCCCGAGCAAGGTATGTACGTCGTCAATTGCGTACGGCAATCCGCTCTGCCCCAAGCCATTGACAAACACCACGCCACTGTTGCGGCCGGGTGCCATTTTGATCACCGATACAGCCGACTCGTTTTCGTCGAACAGAAACGTACTGACGTTGTCAATGCCGTTCAGCAACTGCCAGAAGCGGGCATTTTTGGGAATAGTCAGGACGGCAAGGAGTAACAGCACCACAACAACCGACGTAGCAAAAGGGGGCCAATATTGCCGGGCGAACAGTATACCGGCGTACACTATGCTCAGGGCCGTAATGACGCGCAGCATCGTGGCCGTGCCGTACAGCGGGAAGCCGACCCAGGTAATGGCCCAGGCACCCAGCGCCGAACCGACAATATTGATGAACTGAAGCCAGCCAACCTTTCTCCCCACCTGGTCGTAGTTGTCCTGAATCAGCGATTGCGACAGGGAGAAACTAAGACCCATCAGGAACGTCGGGATGAACAGCAGGAACAACGGCACGGCTCCGTAGGTAAATACGCTGAAGCCGGGGCTTAACACGGGCTCCCCGCTGGCAAAATAATCCCACAAAAACCGCAGGCCCGCCACCCGACTCACCGCGTTGATGAATACGGTAATGGACAGGGCTGTATACCCATACAACACGGTCTGCGCCGTCAGGAAAGCCCGTTCGCGCCAGGCCGCCGACCGACCGCTTCGGGTCAGCCAGGTCCCAACCAGCGTACCAATAGCCATAGAGCCAAGGTAGATCGCCAATAGCACCGAAAAGGTGAGCGAGACGGATTTGATGAGCGTTTCGAGAACACGAAACCAGATCAGCTCCAGCGACAGAGCCGCAAAGCCCGACAGAAAATACTGCACCGACCAGGCCGTTAGCTCGGGCGTAAACAATAGCGGCCCTGGTTTGCCCGCATCGGTCGACTCGTTCGATGTGGACGTACTCAGCCACCGTCGACCCAGCCACAACGCCGACAGCGCACAGATCCCGTTGAAAGCGACACCCACCCAGATGGCGTTGTCGTAGCCCAGTCGGCGGACGAGCAGGAATCCGGTGATCAACGCCCCAAAGGCAGCTCCGAGCGTGTTGATAAAATACAGCAGACTGATGTAGCGGGCCTGCTGCCCCATGGTACCGAACCGAAACGCCCGCGACAGCACCGGCAATGATACGCCCATCAGAAAGGTTGGCAGCAGCAGGACGCCAAACACCACGACGTAGAGCACGACGGGTGAGTCGCCCAGCGCCGGGGCCGATGCGTACAGATAATCGTACAGAATCGTTTTGCTGAGAGCCGCAAACGCCATAATGCCGAGTTCGGCTCCGACAAAGTAGCGTAGGTTTGCCCCCGCCGACGACCGATCGGCCAGCCGCCCTCCTGCCAGATAGCCCAGCCCGAGACCACTCATGAACGCCGACACAATCAGGCTGATGCTGACCGTGTCGGAGCCGGTGTAAAACACGAGCAGCCGCTGCCAGACTACCTGGTACAGCAGGGCCGCAAAACCGGACAGGAAAAAGAGAAGCAGAAGAATCAGGACAGGTATTGATAAACGACGCGACGAAGGAGCAGGTAGCGAGTCAATCATACGGGCAAGTTAGGTAAGCAACAGCGAAACAAGTCATTATTGACCGGCTTTCCAAGCAGCACACTCAGAATGCAAAGCGGGGGTAACTTCATGGAAGCTACCCCCGCTTTTGTCCGGGCCAGGCGGGAGCCTGGCCCGGACGGTTACACCACTACGTTCACAATGCGCTTCGGCACGACAACGATCTTCTTCGGCTGTTTGCCTTCGAGCCACTTCTGTACGACTTCGTTGGCCAGAACCTCTTTCTCGATGTCGCTGGCGGCCCGGTCGATGGCGAAGCTGATGGTCGTCCGCACTTTTCCGTTGATCTGAATCGGATAATCGAACGCGTCCTCCACCAGATAAGCCGGGTTGAACGTCGGGAAGCTGGCTTTTGACACCGTGCCAGGTTCGTTGCCCAGAGCCGCCCACAACTCCTCAGTGATGTGGGGCGCAAACGGCGACAGGATCAGCACCAGGTCCTGCAAAATAGCCCGCTTGTGGCACTTCAACGCGGTCAGTTCGTTGACGCACACCATGAACGCCGATACGGTTGTGTTGAACGAGTAGTTCTCAATATCGTCCTGGGTCTTTTTGATCGTCTTGTGCAGGATCTTCAGTTCGGCGGGTGTTGGCTCCTCGTCGGTCACCAGCCACTTGTCCGACCCATCGCTATTCTCACCGTAGAACAGCCGCCAGAATTTGCGGATGAAGCGGAATGTTCCGTCGATACCGTTGGTGTTCCAGGGTTTCGCCTGTTCCAGTGGACCGAGGAACATCTCGTACAGCCGCAGTACGTCGGCCCCGTACTTCTCCACGATCATATCGGGGTTGACGACGTTGAACTTCGACTTCGACATCTTCTCAACCTCGGCCCCGACGATGTATTTATCACCGTCCAGTTCAAACGTAGCCCCTTCGGCCAGGTCAGGCCGCGACCGCTGGAACGCGTCGACATCCAGTACGTCGTTCTCAACAATGTTCACGTCAACGTGCAGGGGCGTTACGTCGCGACCGTCAAGCAGGCTCTGCGAGACAAAAACAGGTGCCGTACCTTCTACGCCGGTACCTTTCACCCGGTACACAAAGTTCGACCGCCCCTGGATCATGCCCTGGTTGATGAGCTTCTTAAACGGTTCTTCCTCTGGTACGTAGCCCCGGTCTTTCAGGAACTTGTTCCAGAAACGGCTGTAGAGCAGGTGGCCCGTCGCGTGCTCGGTACCGCCAATGTACAGATCCACATTCCGCCAGTAGTTAATCGACTCCTTCGACGCGAACGAGGTTTCGTTTTTAGGGTCCATGTAGCGATACCAGTACCACGATGAGCCAGCCCAGCCCGGCATGGTGCTCAGTTCGTACTCGTAGCCCTCACCCCGGCCCTCTCCCGTTTCAGGAGAGGGAGACGTATTTGCCTTTCCTTTGGGATGATACCGCCATCCCTCAGCGCGGCCCAGTGGGGGCTCACCGGTTTCGGTCGGCAGGTATTTGTCGACGGCCGGCAACTCCAGCGGCAGGTCGCTTTCATCGATCAGATACGGCAAAACTTTCCCGTCGGGATCAGCTTTGAAATAGACCGGAACCGGCTCACCCCAGTAGCGCTGGCGGCTGAACACGGCGTCGCGCATCCGGTAGTTGACCTTGCCCTTTCCCAATCCGCGTTCTTCCAGCCAGGCAATCAGGGTCTGGGTAGCCTCCTGATACGTCATGCCGTTGATGATGCCCGAGTTGATGTAGTGGCCTTCCTTGGTGTTATCGGCTTGCTTATCCAGGTCTTTCTGAGTATCCAGAATCTGAACAATCGGCAATCCGAAGTGCGTTGCGAACGTCCAGTCGCGCTGGTCGCCCGAGGGTACGGCCATGACGGCACCGGTGCCGTAGCCCGCCAGTACGTAGTCGGCCAGCCAGATGGGTACCTTCTCACCAGACAGCGGATTGATGCAATAACTCCCCGTGAACACCCCCGACACGGTTTTGGTGTCGGCCATGCGGTCACGCTCCGAACGCATCTTGGCCGCGTTGACGTACGCTTCAACCGCTGCGCGCTGCTCGGGCGTGGTCAGTTGCGGCACCAGCTCATGCTCCGGCGCCAGCACCATAAACGTAACGCCGTAGATGGTATCGACGCGGGTGGTGAAAACTTCAATAAAGGAGGAAGGGGAAACCGCATCCAAATTCCTTTCCTCCTCTCCTCCTTTCCTCCTTTCCTCCTTAACTAACGGAAACTTAACCGACGCACCTACGCTCTTGCCGATCCAGTTGCGCTGCTGCTCTTTCAGGGATTCAGACCAGTCGATGGTGTCCAGGCCGGTCAGCAGGCGGTCGGCGTAGGCCGTGATGCGCATCATCCACTGACGCATCAGTTTCTGCTCCACCGGGTAACCGCCCCGCTCCGACACCCCATCTTTCACTTCGTCGTTGGCCAGTACCGTACCCAGGGCCGGGCACCAGTTCACAACCGCATCAGCCAGGTACGTCAGGCGGTATTTTAACGTAATTTCGTACGACTCCCGCTTGGACATGGCGTTCCACTCGGCCGCTGTAAACGTAGGCGTATCCTCGTCGCAGACGGCGTTGACGTCCGTCGTACCGTTTGTTGCGAATTTTTCCAGCAGCGTTTCAATAGGCTCGGCGCGGTCGGTGTCTTTGTTATACCACGACCGGAACAGTTCCATGAAAATCCACTGCGTCCACTTGTAATACGCCGGATCGGACGTACGAACTTCGCGGCTCCAGTCGTAGCTGAAGCCGATGTTTTTCAGTTGCTCAATGTAGCGGGCGATGTTCTGCTCGGTCGTCACGGCCGGGTGCTGCCCCGTCTGAATGGCATACTGTTCAGCAGGCAAACCAAAGCTGTCGAAGCCCATCGGGTGCAGTACGTTGAATCCTTTCAGCCGCTTGTACCGCGACACGATATCCGACGCGATGTAGCCCAGCGGGTGGCCGACGTGCAGCCCGGCCCCCGACGGATACGGGAACATGTCCAGGACGTAGTATTTTGGTTTGTTGGGTGAAATGTCGGTGCGGTAAGTCTGGTTTTCGTCCCAAAACCGCTGCCATTTCTGCTCGGTTTCGCGGTGGTTATATTCCATACGGATGGAGAAGTCGTCTAAAAAGAACTCAAAGATAACGGTTTTCGACCGATTGCGGGTGGTACAGCCCGGAACTGAGCGTATTACCGGTCCCTACCTGAAGGAATACATCCAAAATTGACGGAAGGTTTTTACTTTGCACGGCCACCGGCTTTGAGCATGCGCAAACAATTTATCTGGTATAGTACGTTAACTGGCCTGACTGCGGTGCTGAGCGCACTGGCCGTTGGCAATTTCAGCCTCCCCCTCTCCGACGGCGACGATACCGATCAGTACGAATACACCGGCTACTACCTGTTCAAGAACCTTTCGTTCCGGCCGTGGCCCACGCTTGATCTGGTCAACAACCAGACCTTTTATCCGTACGGTACCAACCAGGTGTTTCTGCCGTGGGGATTTGAGCGGGACGCCTGGTACGCGCTGGGGTACTGGCTGTGGGACGGGCCGGGGCCGTTTCTTCAATACTACTACGTCGTTAGTCTGGTCATTACGGCGGTCGGTACGTTTGCGCTGCTGCAACCGGTGTTTGGCGTGGGCAAATCGTTTCTGACGGGGCTGGTGGTATCGGTGTTCAATTTCTACGCCCTCTGGAAGTTTCCGGTGCACATGAACGTCTGCGTCGCGCACTGGACGGTGCTGTGCATGGTGGGAACGTACCGGCTGCTGGTCGACCTGCTGAACCGTCGGCGGATTTCGCTGGCGTTTGTGCTGTTCTGGGCGGCACTGCACGTACTGTCGCTGGGCCTGGAACTCGGCTACGTAGCCGGCTTTGCCCTGACCTTCACAACCCTCAGCCTGCCGGTGATGGGGTATCTGCTGGTTCGGCAATTTCCGAGCCCCCAACAGTGGTTTTCGCATATTCTTAACTACGTAACAAGCGAGTGGCGCCGACAGCCGGTGCTGAACAGTTTCCTGCTGGCGTTGCTGGTTGCGAGCCTTTTCCTGTACCTGCCGCTTACGCTCCAGATCGCCTTTACGGCCTGGCAATTCGACTTTGGCGACGTACCGGAACTGCGGGCGTGGTCGCATCCGCTCCGGCTGTTCATGCCGTATCTGCCCGGCCTCGACAGTATGGCGGCTGTCGACAACCACTGGTTCAGCGACACCTACGAAAGCTACGGCCAGGGCAGTCCGGGCCTGTACGTCGTGCTGCTGGGTCTGACTGGGCTTTGGCAAACCCGTCGACAGGTAGCCTTGTGGCTACCCATCGTGGTCATGCTGATCCTTTGTCTGCTGTACCATCCGGTGGTGCTGCCCACGCTGAAAATTTTTCCCTGGTTTAGTTTCAACCGGCACGGTGGCCGGGCGTCGCTGGTTTATCCGGTGCTGTTCTGTTTGCTGGCCCTACCCCTTCGCTGGCCCAGCCGGAGACCGGCCGTACTCGTGGGTGGCCTGATTGGTCTGTTGATGCTGGCCGAATGGTACCACGGCTATCACCTGCGTATTCTGGTTCCGACCGAAGTGGTATCACCGACTACGGTGCGGTATTGCCGCTACGTTCGGGTGCAACCGGGCGAGGCCGTTCTCGACTGGCCATTCTGCGTCGTAGGAGCCAATGGTGTGGGCAGTGAAGAAGGCCTGTGTCCGTTCTACGAGGAACAGAACGCCGTATTTACGTTCCGACGCTTTTACGACAAGAAAGTGGTAGGGCAGTATTTTGGCCGGCTTCACCCCGACCAGATCCAGCCATTTCTGCGCGATGACTGGCCGCAGCTACTGGCCCCGAATCGTCCGTTTACGGAGGCCGACTGGCGGTTTTTCGATACGTATCTACGGCAAAACAATTTCGCGGGCATCAACCTCTACCCCGATCTGCTAACCGAGGAAGCGCGAACGGCGTTCTACCGGCGATACGGCCCACCCGCCGTCGAAACCCGGTTTCCGTCGGCCGGGCGGGTGCAGTTCATCCCCTTAAAACTGCTGACACTTCCGCGCCCGGCGGGCGTTGGCGCGTCGACCCGAGAAGTCGAACAGTGAGTCGAAGCCGTACCAGATCGAGATTTCGTGGGCGCCACCACTTGCCCAGCTCAGCGTCGATATGGTAATGTCGTAGCTATACTGGATCATGAACGTATTGAGTTGCAGGGCCGTCAGCAGCACCACCGCATCCCGCTGCGAGGTTTGCTGGTATTTCCGCATGGGAATGCCCCGGTACCAGACGCCGAACATCACCGGTGAGTAGGTCAGGTTAACGCCAACATCAAGCTGCCGATCCATGCCCTGCTGTCGATACTGCGCCGTAAACCCGATGCTGCGGTCGATACTTTCTTCGTGGCCCAGCCCCCGCGCCCGGATTCGCCAGTTGAGGGGGATGCGCAGTCCCGCCTGTAGCCCGAACCGCTGCCCCAGTACGTCGTAGCGCGACAACGAGCGCCCGATGTGGTGGAGCGTTCCGCCGAGCCAGTACGATTTAAGGTTGCCATTCTGGTCCTGGAACTGACCCTCCAGCACCATCCCCGACGAAAATCCGAAGAACGTCTGCCGGACACCCGCCACCGACAAGGGATCGCTGCTGACCGGATTCGTCAGGCCACCCGACGAAAACTGATCGACAAAGGAGAGCCCATCGGGATTGTAAATACCCGACGTCACCGTGGCCTGCACCGCCCCGATCAACCGCATCACATCCGGCCCATCTTCAAACAGCGTTACGTCCGGCGCGAGTTGGCCGCTCAGGGAGTTGGACTGCCACGCGTTTCCCTGCCGATCGTGGATGGCCTGCCCACCCCAGCCGATCCCGATCCGCCCCCGGTCGGGCGCAATGTACGTATCGAACGACGCAGCCACGGTCTGGTAATTAGCTCCCAGCGCCGGCCACTGGTTTCGGTAATTCAGGATGAGTCGGGAGGCACCGGCTCCCCCCGCAAAGGCCGGATTGTGGTAGATCGGGTTGGCGTAGAACTGCGAAAACTGCGGGTCCTGGGCGTGGCTTGTTACCGACAGGCTGCCAAGCGCCATTAAGAGTACAGGAAGAGTCAGGCGATTCATAACATGGTTGTGGATAACCATGAATTACCGTATAAACCGCCTAAGTAACAAGGATATGCGCTTTTATTTGTTACCCAACGTTTTTCGAATGCTTTTTTCACGGCCAGGCTTTATCTTGCCTGTTCATCCACCCATCCTTTCGTTCCATATGCTTTTTGTAGTCCTGCTACGCCGGATCATGCGCCCGCTGATCGGCTGTCTGTTGCTGGGATGTTCGTTCCCGGCCGTTGCTCAACTGGTTGAACTGGATGCCTGCTCCGGCAACCTCGAACGCTGCATCACCGAAGCTGATACCCTCTACGAGATGTGCTTCAACGTAAAGCCGGCCCCAACCTGCGCCTTCAAGAAGTTTGAAATGGACTGGGACGACGGCAAAATAGAGACCTTCAACCAGGCGGGGCCGCTCCAGATTAAGCACGTGTACGACCTGCGCAGTTTTATCAAGAACTGCGGCAACGGCAGTAATAAGGTCTACAAACTGTTCATCGTGACGGATTGCCCCGGCGATAACAAAGGGGTTCAGCTTACCTTCAAGCTGAAACCACGCGCTGATTTCAAAGTACCGGATGCCTGCCGGAGTCAGGCCGTTTACTTCCAGAATCAGAGCTGCCCCATCACGAACGATACTGAGTTTGCCTGGGACTTCGGCGATGGTACCAACTCAACCAATGTATCGCCGTCGCATACCTTCCCAACCACGCAGTCGAACTATACCGTTAAACTAACGGCCACGAACAGTTGCGGTACCAGTACCAAAAGCGTATCGGTACCCATTAAAAGCACGCCCGTGGCCAGCTACACCACTTCCGGTTATACCCTGTTCAACCAGGATACGGTCGTTTGTCTGCCCAACGGCGGTACGCTGACCCTCGACGGAACGGTTTCCCTCGACGAGTCGCGGTACCGGTGGACCATCAGCCCGTCGTCGTACAAATTCATTCAGAACACCAGCAGCAGTTCGCCTATTACGAAAGTTCAGTTTACCGAAACCGGCGAATACACCATCACCCTGACGGCCCTGAACGACTGCGGCACATCGGCTCCCTTAATCTGTAAACACCGGGTTGAAGACCTGCCGGAGGTAAAACTCGCCACCCAACCCGATGCCTGCGAACCGATCAGCTACTCCCTGACAACGCCCACGCCGGGCGCTACGTACACCTTCAACGGGCAGCCGCTGGCTGCGGGTACGTCGGTTAACGCGCCGGTATCAACCGCGCCCTACATCGTCCGGGGCGAACTGAACAGCCGGTGTGGCAGACGTACCGTGGCCGACACTTTTTACGTGCAGGCTCCACAGGCGGTACAGATCACAGCGCCGGGACGAACAACGGCCGTGTGCGTCGGATCGGCCCGGTTTCCGGTGCAGGTCAATCTGCCGGGCGGCACCTGGGAAGGCACCGGAAAAGCCTACATTGAAACGCAGGGTAACAACGTCTTTTTTAATCCGCGCACCGCCGGTCAGTACAACCTGATTTACCTGCGGGGTACGAGTGCCTGTCAACGCGCCGACACCATCCGGATAGCGGTCGAAGGCGGTCAGGTAAGCGTTCAGAACATAGCCGCCTGCGACCGCGTCCCCTTCGTCAAACTACAGGGCAGTCCGGCGGGCGGCACCTGGCGCAGTACGGCCTTTCCGAACGCCATCCGCAACGATACGCTCTTTATGCAGGGCGTGACGGGCGACATCGTCGGGCTGACCTACGAGTATAATTTCGGCCAGTCCGGCTGCCCGGCCCGCGCCAACGCCACCGTTAGCATCGGACGCCCCCGGGCCGAATTTACCGTATCGGGCGTCTGTAGCGGATCGGCGGTGCAGATCCAGAATAATTCCAGCGGCAGCAGTACGTTTCAGTGGACGCTGAACGGCCAGAACATCTCCACCGAACGCGTTCCTGCCCTGTCTCTACCATCGGGCACAAACCGGCTGCTGCTTACGGTCGGAACGGCAGGCTGCGTCGACACGACCAGCCGGGTGCTCAGGATTGTGGCCGCGCCAACACCCGTTACGTTCACCCCCAGCCAGACGACCGGCTGCTCACCGATGACGGTTACGTTTGCGGTAGCGGGAACAGCCAGCCCCGACGTGCAGTATAGCTGGAACTACGGCAACGGCACCAGCAGCCAGACCTTTCAGGCCACGTCGCAGACGTACCGCAACCAGACCCGCCAGGCCCAGACGTACCGCGTCGTGCTGACGGCCAGCAACAGTTGCGGGGTGCAATCGTACACGACCACGCTAACCACCCGACCGCTTGTGCTGGCCGAAATTGGCGTCGACTCGACGACGTTCCGGTGTTCGCCGGCCCGCATCCGGTTCTCGAATCGCTCGACCGGCCAGACCCAACCCGCTACGTGGCTGTGGGATGATGGAACGTCTCCGCTGTCGTCAACGGCCGATACGCTCTCGCACCTGTTCTCGGCCCGCGACAGCACCCGTACCTTCCGGGTTCAGTTGATAGCCGCGGGCGAATGCGGCCGCGACAGCGACAACGTAGCCATCCGCGTATCGCCCAGCCAGGTGAAAGCCCTGATGACGCTGAACAAACCCGAAGCCTGCCCCGGCGAACCGATTGCGTTTCGGGATGCCACGACGCCCAAACCCGACCGGGTGATCTGGCGATTCAGCGACGGCACCGTATCGACCGACCCGAATCCGCAGCATAGCTTTCCACAGCCGAACACGACGTACACCATTTCGCTAACGGCCCTGACGGCCTGCGGCTACGATTCGACCCGCCGAACGATACGCACCACCCAGCCACCCGCGGGCGATTTCCGCACAGGTGCGCCATTCACCTGTACCGAGCAGGCCATTCGGTTCACGAGTCTGGCGAATCCGGCCAACCGGTTCCGCTGGGATTTCGGCGATGGTTCGGCCCTCGACTCGGTCAATGTCTCGCCCATCCACACGTACCAGGCAATGGGCAACAAAACCGTTACGCTGACCGTCTTCGGCTCGTCGGCCGCCTGTAAAACCGAGATCAAAAAACAGGTCGAAGTGCGGGCAAAACCCAAAGCCTCGTTCACCGTTGAAGGTGGTCAGGAGTTATGCGCGCCGGCTACGGTTCGGCTGGTCAGTACCACCACCGACGCCAACCAGTGGCAATGGTACATCAGCGACGGCCGGACGCTGGCGGGTTCGACCGTGGAGGTACCGCTCATGCCGGGGCAGTTCGACGTATCGCTCGTCGCGTCGTTCAACGGCGTCTGCCGGGATTCAGTCGGGCAACGGAGTGTCCTGCGCGGGATTTCCTGCGCGGTCCATGCCCCCGACGCCTTCACACCCAACAAAGATGGCATTGGCGACATCTGGACCCTGTTCGGCGAAGGCATCGAACGTATCCGGCTCCTGCGCATCCGCAGCCGGTGGGGCGAAGTCATTTTCGAAGGCAAGGATTTCCCGGCCAACAGCCAGCAGAGCAGCGAGGGCTGGGACGGTACGTTTAATGGAGTGCCGATGCCTGCCGGAGCCTACACGTATGAAGCCGATCTGCTGCTGAAAGGCGAAAAATCCGAACGGTTTGTGGGTAGCCTTACACTGATTCGGTAAACACCCTGGGTTGGTCGCTAAAAAGGGCCGGATGGCCGCGACCAACCCGGCAAACGTCGATTTGACCCGTCAACTTGACGTACCAAAACCATCGGTTTTTCGTTTAGTAAACAGCTACTTTTTCGGGGGCAGGCGACCGCATGATCTGACAGTTCTACGCACATTCTTCTCGTTTTCTTAACGCCACTTGCTTGTTAGGACCCATGCGATACGTTTCGTCTCTGTCAGCCTGTGCGAAGGCTGCCTTTATCGGGCTTGGTTTGCTCAGTTGCCAGGCCGATCAGGATGTTGAGCCGGCCGGTATTTCGGCCGACTGCCTGGTTAAAGCGTCGGCCAATAACGGTCAGATTATTAGCGGATCATACATCGTAACCTACAAACCGGAAGCGCTGCCCGGCACCAGTTCCAACGCCCGGATGGGGGTAGCCGCCGAACAGTTACTGTCCCGCTATCAGGTTGCTGACGCCCATGTTGATATGCTCGCTTCGGGTGAACAACCCAGTTTCCTGGCGCACCTGACCGAAGCCGAATCAGTCCGGTTGCAGCAGGACCCGGCCGTTGAACGGATCGAGCCCGACCGGATCATGTCCATCTGCAACTGCGTGGATGTTGCCACAACCAGTACCCTGTCCTGGAACATCAGTCAGACGGGCTACGGCCGGGGTGATCTGCAAACCAGCAAAACGGTCTGGGTTATCGACACGGGTATCGATCTCGACCACCCCGATCTCAACGTGGATGCCGAACGTAGTGTATCGTTCATCACCGGCAAAACCCCCGACGACGAAAATGGCCACGGTACGCACGTAGCGGGCATCATCGGTGCCAAAAACAACAGCATCGGCGTAACGGGCATTGCCTCGGGCGCGCGGCTGGTGTCGCTGAAGGTGCTGAATCAACTGGGTGAAGGCCGACTGTCGGGAATTATTCAGGCGGTTAATCACGTCGTTCGTAACGGGCGCTCCGGCGACGTCGTCAACCTGAGCCTGGGCGGTGAAGGGACGTCGGCGACCCTCGACCGGGCCATCCGGCAGGCGGCCGACGCAGGCATTCTGTTTGCGATTGCGGCCGGCAACGAAAGCGAAGACGCGGATACCTACTCCCCGGCGCGTGTCAACCACCCCAATGTATTTACGGTATCGGCGATGGACCGCAACAACCGGTTTGCGTCGTTTTCCAACTTCGGCAGCAGCGTGGATGTATGTGCCTACGGCGTCCGGATTTCGTCGACCTACAAAGATGGCCGGTACGCTACGTTGTCGGGCACATCGATGGCCGCTCCGCACGTAGCGGGTCTGCTGCTGATCCGGGGCAGTAGTTTCCCGACACGCGGCTACGTCCAGGGTGACCCCGACGGTCAGGCTGATCCAATAGCGGGCGAGTAAGTAGTAACCATCTGGCGGCTTTATTACTCGATCAACTTACCAATCAACCACTTAAACTGACCTTATAAATAATTATGCACGTTAATTGCACATAATCCTGTTCAAATACTTGCCTTATTGCAATTGTGCTTCTATATTTATCCGAATATTTCAAAAAAGTCTTTCTTTGTAACAATTTCCGTTGGCATTAGCCGACAGCACTCACGTCGAATTATTCAGGTTGTATTCATATATTTAGCAAAAAAGGCCCTTTCCACGCGATTAAGGGCCTTTTTTCTTTATTAGACAACACACACTTACGTCTTGAGATGGAAACGTACTCCGTCCAACATACTTCGTAATTCGTTACGATTGGCAAGCCGGTTCAATTCGTCTCTCCGCTTTCCAGTAAATACAGGTGAATGGCCTCTGCCCAATCGTTCAGGTTGTTGGCGTACATTCGGTCAAGCGATTGCTTGTTGAGCTGGTTACCTAACTGATTTACCCCAAGATAGGTGTAAGTTACGTGAGTTTGCGTTTGACCATCTCTTACCGGAGCGCATCGGACAGTGATTGTCCAGTAGCGATTCGGTGTAAAAATCAGGTATTGTATCAAATAAGCAGCCGGGTCGAACTGATTGACCCGCCACACGTAGTCTACCTCCTCCGGATCATACGCCTTTGTCCTGAACGTCGTGCCTTCTTCGATCACTTCAGCAGATGGATAGATCAGCGTAGGCTCCCAGCCTTCTGCCCATTTACGCTCCTCAAAAGCGCCAAAAAGCGGGAATACCGTATCAACTGACGCGTTGATGATAAAGGTTGCGGTCTTTGACACCCTTTCGGCGTTGAAATCTTTGTTGTTCATCATGCTTTTAATTCGACAAGTATTGTACAAGCGTTACGTCCCTTGTAATTACTGACCGAAGTAAAAGCCTGGCTCCCAGACCCACTTATCGAAAATTGGGTTTTTGTGTTTCGCTCTCCTTCACAAAAGCCGACGGCGGAATGGAAAACCGCTTTTTGACGAGCAGACTGAATGAACTGACACTATCAAAACCGACCAGATAACATACGTCACTGACGGTATACTGGCCGCTTCTGAGTAATTGAATGGCTTTTTGCAGTTTTAACTCCCTAAAAAACTGATGCGGGGTTGTCTGGTATACTGATTTGAAGGTAGCCAGAAAATGAAATGTATTCATGCCTACTTCCCGGGCCATGTGTTCTACCGTTAAAGGCTGGGTAACATTGTCCTGCATATAGTCCACCGAGTGGAACAGGCGTCGGTACAACTCTTCTTTCGTGGACTGCCTGACCGCTTGTAGACAGCTTAGCTGCCTTTGTGTTTCATCATGAATCACCGCAGCGTTTTGGACTACCTCAAAAAGCAATGCCTGCACCTCTTCAGAGGGCAATGCCGATACGACCAGGGTTTGCAGGACGGACTGAAGCGAATCGATAAAGGGCATGGGAATAGCCGGCCACCTGGGGTACCTATCAATCGTGCCGACGGGGTTGTCAAGCTGGGCGGCATGGCTGGCCGTCAGCGCCCTTAAACTTCCCCCAACAAATGACTCAGTAAACAGGATCAGCAGCGTTTCCCGGCTTATGGCTTCCCTGAAACGTATTTCCAGCGTATCGTCGGGGTTTAAAAAGTAAAAAAAGCGGCTGCCAATTTGGGTTGGCCTGTTGTTGATGCTGTACTCGCCTTTGTTCGTGGGATTGGTTATGAACAAATAAGGCGTTCGATGAGAAGGATAACAATACGCTTCCTGAGTACGCCCCAGCATAACCCGATTGGTCGACAACGGGGCTGGCTGGCCGTTGTAAAGCAATGGATCAGGCATTGAGCATATGAGCATGGCGATTGCGAACGAAAAAGCTGGAAACCGAAGATGACTATTAACCGATCAGCTTATCAGTGAAACTGCTTTACCTGGTCAATCTCTTTCGTGATACGTCGCCTTATGTCGACCTTCGCGCCCGTAAAGACAAAAATAGCGGTACCATGTTCTCTGGCCCAGGGGTTTTGAATGCTATCCCCTACGATTGCGGTCTTGAAGTAAGGGCTCGTTACCCGAAACTCGTCGCTGACTTCCCCTGCCTCTTTTACCCGGATCAGATTTGTGTAATACGTATCCAGATCAAACCAGTTCACGTAGTCGGCATTGAACGACACCGCCTGAATACCCTGCTTCGTGTAATAGTTGATGGCTCCTGCCTGCCCATAGTTGTCACATAAAACCAGGGTGCGGTTTGGTTCCGGAAGTTTTGCGTAAAGCTGATCGACCTTGGCGGCCAGTTCCTGCCAACCCAGCATATCGGCATAGTCCTGCGGCAGTGGGTGCTCTTTGCCGTCTTCCCAGCGAAGCTGACCCAATTCCTGGTATATCCGACTATTGGCAACGATATACGACGGGCTCCTGTTCGGAAAAGCGAACTGGTACATGAAGCCAAAAAAACCGACCGGAATTAGCAGACAAACCGGTTGGAGATAACGCTTCCACCCTGTTTTTAGGGCTTCAGCGATGAATACGGACCCAAAAGCCAGATAAATGGGATGAAGACCAATGGCATAATAGTCCTTGGCCCGGAAGTATAGAAAAACGAGGATCGTACCGAAAAAGGCCCAGAAAAACGAGCGATACGGCCGAAAAGGCGGATAGACCAGCAGGGCATACAAGGCCAGAACAATCACAAAACTGGAGCCCGCAAAAAAGAAAAACTGAGCCCTCAGGAATGCCCATCGATCAACATTGACCAGTTGGTAAGCGGCTAACTGGTTCATGTGGTGTATTACGGGGAAGCCGTTATTGTACTGCCACAGCAAGTTCGGCAAAACGAGCAGGGTACCTACCAGACAGGCAATGAATGCATTTCGGCTGAAGAGCAGGTTCCGCTGCCTGGTCAGTAAAAGAGCCGGTATGAATCCGGCCAGCAGAAAACCAATGTTGTATTTGTTGAGAAAACCAATGGCAAACACCAGACCACCCGCGATAAACCAGTTGAGCTGCCGTGTCTGAATGCATTTCAGGATAACAAAATACAGACTCGTCCAGCACAATACATCCAGCGAATTGGGTTGGTAGAGCGTGTTGAGCCGCAGCAACACAGAAAACAAGACGCTCGTAGCGCCCAGGACCAGGGCAAAGGTGTTGCCCTTCAGCGCCTGAATGGTTTTCCAGACGATTACGATGGTCAGAGCCCCAAACAGCGCCGGAAAAAACTTCACCCAGAACACCGAATTCCCCAACTGTTTGATGATCCAAGAAAGCCACGACGTAATCGGTGGAACCGACAGGTATCCCCAGGCTAAATGATTCGCCTGGTCAAGATGCAGATACTCATCCCGTTGCAGGTCGTATTCTGGACTGAGCAGGGTATACTGAAGGATGAACTTCGACAGAATAAACCCCATCAAGAGCAGTGCTTGCCGGGTTTCTACCGCTTTGCCGGTTAACGTCATTGTGTTCAGGGAAACCATCTCTTTCGATCCGGGCCGGACCTACCCAGTATCATTGCTCATGAAAGGTAATCAGAAAGAATGGTTCAATGTATGTATATCGTTTTGCTTTGAACGGCGGACCCACCAAACCAACCCGTAGCGGGCCGGGCATCCCTGCTGACGGCGGTAATGTTCGTCGATACGTTTTCGGTGGGATTGGCGAACAAACCATCATTCCGCATCTGTCGTTGCAGTTCGACCAGGTAGCCATACGTATCGGCGGTGATGGCATGAATCTCCACCCGCGCCCGGTCGCCCGAACGAAACGGGCCGGGACTTAGCTCAAGGCCATTTAGGTATTTCCCATCCAGGAAGTCGTCGTTGAAGAAGAACAAATCCAGTTCCGGATTATTCAGCAGCGTATCATTGCGAAACACCTTGATTCGATACTGATCGCCACGCCCAGGCAGTTCCCGCCCAAAATAAGTGAGGTAGTAACCGGCATCGTGATCGTCCGTTTCCTCCCGGTAAACAACCCCCAGCGAGTCGATGGTCGGCACCCGGTTGATCTGCGTCTGGGCGGTATACGTTTGCCCGGCTACAGTTACCGACAGCGTGTAGGTACCACCGATTCGTCCCCGTACCGTAGCCGATTGATATAAACCGGGCTCGGTTTCCTTCAATACGTCCCGGGTTCCGTCGTTGTCTGTAATCATCACCTCAGCGCCCTGTACGCGCGGGGTGGCCTGATTTGAGAAATAAGGCGCTGTGGTTGATAACCGTACCGTACACGGCCCCGGCTGGTCTGAGATCCAGCCATCGACGACCAGGTACGTTGCCCCGTCGGGTACTTCGACCGATATAATGTCTTCGCAGCCGGCTAAGCCTAGTCCAACCAAAAGCAGGCCAGGCATGAATCTGTTGGTTTTCATTATCAAAAGTGAAAATTATAGGTTACGGAAGGCAGAATCGAACCCAGGATAGCCAGCCGAACCGCGTTGGTCTGCTGCGTATTTAGCCCGTCGTTCTGCTCAAAATAGATGGAAAACGGATTCCGGCGGGCGTAGACGTTGTACAGACCAAATACCCATTCGCTCCGCCAGCGACGATCCGGTTTGGACCAGCCTCGCCAGGTGGCCGAAAGATCAAGCCGATGGTAAGCCGGTAGTCGGAAATTGTTGCGGACATTGTCAGTATTGATCGGCACGACGATGGTTCCGCCGTCTGCTTCGTACCGGGCGTTGGGGGCGGTTGTGGCAATGCCGGTGCTGTAGGTAAAAGTAGCCGAAACGCTCCACCGTTTTGACAGGGCGTACGTACTAACGGCGGAGCCCACGTGCCGCCGGTCATGGTTGGCGGCATACCAGGTATTGTTGCTGATTCCGTCGATCTGTTGCTCCGTGCGGGACAAGGTATAACTAAGCCAGCCCGTTAGCCTGCCGCCCGCTTTACGCACGTAGGTCTCAAGCCCGTACGACCGGCCCCGACCGTAGAGAAGATCAGCTTCCAGATCAGGGTTCAGGCGCGTTTCGGCTCCATTGCGGTAGTCAATCACGTTTTGTACCCTTTTATAATAAACCTCCGCCGATACGTCCCAGCGCTTCTGGTTCAACGTTCGAAAGTACCCGGCCGAAAACTGGTCGGCCAGTTCGGGCTGAATGTTGTTTGTCGATGGCGTCCAGTTATCCAGGGGCGACGCGGCCGTTGTGTTTGAAATCAGGTGGATATACTGCGCCATCCGGTTGTAACTCAGCTTGATTGAGCTTTCGTCGTTGATTATGTACCGCAGCGAAAACCGGGGTTCCAGGTTGTAAAACGACCGAATGACGGTACCCGACCCAAACGTTTGCTCATTCGCAGGCCGTTTTGCCCCTTTCTCCACCGCTACGTAGTCATAAACGCGTTGTGGCCCCAGGTAATCGTATCCCGATAACCGAAGGCCATACCGGAAAGCCCAGCGAGCGCCTGCCGTTTGTTCGTTATCGACGTAAAGCGCGTATTCCCGGCTATGTTTGGCCGGTAACGTAATACCTTCCACTGGCGAGTCATTGCCGGTTGGTGAGAGCGCTCCAGGATCGAAGCGGTACCGCAGGAAACTGCCCCCAAACGTGAGCGTGTTGTGGTAGTCAGCGTAAAAGGTAAAATCGGTTTTCAGGTTATAGGTTCTGATACCTGACGTCCAGTCGGCTCCCCGAATACCTTTGGGCAGATCAAGCGAGATGTCGCCCTGCGCTTCCTGCGGAATACCGAGTTGATACGTATAAGCACTATAAACGCCGGTGAGGTTGGCAAAAAGTCGTCGGGAAAACAGGTGGTTCCAGCGAAGCGTACCCGTCTGATTCATCCATTCCATGTCAACCTTTTTGCCCTGAAAATCCACCCGGAATACATCCTTGCTCGAATACAGCGATCCATAAATCCGGTCTTTCGCTCCGATTCGGTAGTTTACTTTCGCGCTCAGGTCATAAAAGTAGATGCTGTTTCTTCGTAGCTGCTCATCGCCGGAAAGGCCAATTATCAGGTCGGAGTAGGAACGACGCCCCGCCACCAGAAAGGAGCCCCGGCTCGTATTCTGCTGGTTCGAATTGCCTTTTCCCAACGGCCCTTCGATGGCTAGCCGGCTGCTGAGGGTCCCCACCCCACCGGCGGCCTGGAACCGTTCGGTATTCCCTTCTTTCATCCGCACATCCAGCACCGACGACAGCCGCCCACCGTACTGCGCCGGTACGCCACCTTTAATGAGTGTCGCATCTTTTACGGCATCGGAGTTGACGACCGAAAAGAACCCCATCAAGTGGGATGAATTGTAAACCGGCGCTTCGTCTAGCAGGATCAGGTTCTGATCCACCCTGCCCCCGCGAACGTTAAAGCCGGTAGCCCCTTCTCCTACCGACGTTACACCGGGTAGCAGTTGCAGACTTCGCACCAGATCCACCTCGCCCAGTAAAGTCGGCAGGGTTTTCAGCGTTTTCAAATCCAGCCGAACGGTACCCATTTCCAGACTTCGAATGTTCTGAGGGGTTCCGTTGGCCTGGACCGTCACCTCGTTCATTTGCCGGGCTACGGCTACCAGCCGAATTTGAACCGCCTGCTCCGGCTTTAGCGCGGCAACTGACAGCGACTGGCTCTGAAATCCGATAAAGCTGATAATCAACGTATCAGCAAGCGGTGGCAGTGTCAGCGAAAAATACCCGTACGGATTGGTTGTGACGCCCGTTGGCTGACTTTTGAGACGCACGGATGCCCCAACCATTCCTTCGCCGTTTGCTGCGTCACGAACGTAGCCATACACGGTCTGCTTCGACTGGGCTGCCACCGGGTGCCAGGCCTGGGCCAAAAAGAGTGCCACCAATAGTCGACCGGCTTTTTTCAACGTCATCATGTCGTAAAGGAATATACATAGAGGATCAGGCCGGATGTAACAAGCTGTTTATCAACTCATTTTTCCGCCGATGTAAATCAAAACTGGCTTTAGCGTCTAGAACTTATCTTCACATCCAGTTCTGCTGCCGACACAAAAATGGCAGACTTCATCAGGGGCGTAGTTGTCAATTTTTGCTTTTATGTTATTCCAACCTTCTGCACACCTCAACCTGACCTATCAGGTAATTCACTACGTTGAAGCACATCTGGATCAGCCTTTTACGATTCGGACGATTAGCGACGAACTTGGGGTTTCGTATTTTTACCTGCATCACCTGTTCGGCGAAACCACCGGCCAGCCGCTGGGCGAACTCATTAAACGCCTACGCTTAGAGCAGGCATTCGGCTATTTAAAACACTCGGCGTATAGCGTCGGTGACATTGGCGAGTTAACGGGCTTTGGCTCAAAACATTCGTTTAGCCGGGCATTTTCGCAGCATTTTAATTATGCTCCCTCAACGGTTCGAACGCAGTCCAACCTGGTTGTTACGGATAGCTTCGTCCACCAGGACGGCGCACTGGCAACGTATCGTGGGCACTGGAAGCAACGGATGCTGGATGGGCAGTATGCCATGCGCCCACTCCCGCCGATGAATTATTTTTTTCAATACCTGGGCACGATGGCCACCGATCGCAGTGCCAGTTTCAACCGACGGCTTCAGCGGGTGTTTGAACTCCAGACGGTCATGCAGCAGCCAATTGTGTTGAGTACGTCGGCGATTGGCTGCGCCACTCATTCCCAAAATGCCATGATACGGGCCGGTTTTCTCGTCAAGGATGATCGCACCGCTACGTATTTATCCCAGTCAGGTTTCTTCCAGCGTCGATTTGAAGCGGGCAACTACCTCATGGCTCGCTTCAACGGCGAATTACCTGCCGGTAGTTTGTTGACGTATTCCTTAATCCAGGAATCGGTTCAACAGGGATTGTTTCGGCTGCGGGATCACAATTCATTGATCCTGGTTGAGCCGACTAACCTACAGCAGTTTGAGGTTTGGGTTCCGGTCAATTGACTATTCCACTTTTGTTCGGGACTGCGAGTTTCTCGACAGCATTAATAAAGCGCTGAAAACTTAAACAGGTATTCGTACCATGAGCGACAAGGCAATACCTCGCCGGGAGTTTATCAGGTTGAGCGGTCTGGCCGGGGGTTGGTTCGGTTTGTCAATCTGCCTCCCATCCACCGCTTCTGCCAGTGTAGTTAACGAACCAGACGGTTCGTTTTCACCAGACGTATTCGTGGAGATTGGCCGCGACAATACGATCATCTTCAACCTGCCGAAGCAGGAAATGGGCCAGGGCATCAGCACGGGCTTGTCCATGATCTTTGCTGATGAACTGGGCGCTGATTTAGACCGGATGATTATCCGGCAGGCCGATTATGATCCTCGTTTCGGGAACGTCGTGCAGGGAGTGACCGGCGGCAGCAATTCCATGCGGGCTTGCTGGCAACCACTACGGGAGGCAGCCGCCCGCGTTCGGGAACTGTTCATCAGCGTAGCGGCTGAGCGATGGCAGGTCGAGCCAACGAGTTGCCAGGCCGAGAACAGTTTCGTTATTCACCGCCCCACCGGTCAGCGCGTATCATTTGGCGCGTTGATCGAGCAGGCCGCTCAAAAACCGGCACCGGCCGAAGCTCGCTTGAAAGACCCCGCCGAATATCGCTACATTGGCAAACCACTGGGAAATATCCGAAACCGAAACGTCGTGCTGGGGCAAATGCGCTACGGCATTGATCAGGGAGTGCCCGGTATGGTTCATGCCGTTATCACCCGGTGTCCATTCTTTCGGGGCCACCTCAGGCACTACGATGATTCGGCCGCCCGAAACGTACCGGGGGTCATTGATGTCGTGGAAATCAAGCCCATTCGGAAAGCGGTTAAACTAAGTCCAGACGACAACAACCCGACGACGTATCCCTACACCATTGCGGCCGGCATCGCCGTAGTCGCTACGTCGACCTGGGCGGCCATGCAGGGGCGAAATGCCCTAATTCTCGATTGGGATAGCGGCCCATTCGGGAACGTATCCAGTCAGACCCTTGCCGAGCAGCTTAGGGCGGCTGAACAGGAATCGGGTGAAGAGCTGTTTCGCTACGGGTCGGTAGACCAAACGGTAGCGCAAGCCAACCGGATAATCGAAGCTCAGTATGATACGCAGTTCCAGGCACACGCCATCATGGAACCCCTGAACGCCGTAGCTCATGTTAAAAACAGCCAGTGTGAGGTATGGGTGGGTCATCAGTACGGTCGGCGGGTGGCCGAAGAAGCCGCTACGTTTCTGAACTTACCCGTTGATCAAGTAACCGTCCACATCCTGCCATCGGGCGGAGCGTTTGGTCGACGGTGGGAAGCTGATTTTGCCCTGGAAGCGGTTATCATTTCCAGCCAGATCGGGAAACCCGTGAAGGTGACCTGGACGCGGGAAGACGAAATTCAGCATGACTATTACCATGCCTACGAACGCGACCACCACCGGGCTGGCGTAGACGCGCAGGGGAACCTGCTGGTCTGGGACCTGAAACGCTATACGTTTGATTTCTTCGCGGGCTGGTCGTGGAACCCTTACCGCTATGGTGTACCCGCCAGTCGGATGCAAGCTGTGTTGCTGGAATCACCCTTACAGACCGGTTCGTGGCGTAGTGTGGACTCGCACCGGGAAACATTCGCCCGCGAGTGTTTTGTGGATGAACTGGCCCATGCGCTCGGCAAAGATCCGCTGGCCTACCGGCTCGACCTGCTGAGCAAACCGCTTCTTGTTCCTGTTGGGATAGACAATCCGGACAACTGGCTAAAGCGAGCCGAAGATGAGCGTAGAAAAACCCGGCAGATTCTGGAGCTGGTGGCTCAAAAAGCGGGCTGGGGTTCGAGAAAAGGGCTGGGAATCGCCGTCACGAACTACTGCGCTCAGGTGGTAGAGGTCGCACTGGAAAACGGTAAGCTGCGCGTTAAAAAGGTAACGGCCGCCATGGACTGCGGCCGGGTTATCAATCCATCCCTGGTCAGAGGGCAGGTAGAAGGCAGCATTATCTGGGGGTTGCAGGCGGTGCTGTATGGCGGCATAACGCTAATTGAGGGCCGGGTTCAGCAAAGCAATTTCCACGATTACAAAATGATCCGGATGTCCGAATCCCCTCCGATTGACGTTCACTTAGTGGACAGCCAGGAACCGCCGACGGGAACCGGCGAGCCGGGCGTACCGGCACTCGCTCCGGCCTTACTAAACGCAATATTTGCCCTCACCGGCCAGCGCATCCGGCAGATTCCCATGGGTACTGATCTGTTTTGATAACGGCTCGTTGGGTCTACAACCTTATCAAAAACGATACGAAAGCGTGAGCGATACGGTAGGGACCAGCAGCCCATCGAAGCGCCTGCGAAGCCGCTCGGTTACGGTGGGCGTTATCTGATTGGCGATGAACCGCCCGATCAGCCCACTGCCTTCCGACCGGACGCGGCTATTGACACCCACCGTCGCCAGCAGCCCTACATCCAGCGCCAGACTCAGCCGGTTTACACGCGGCACAGGGAAGGCTCGCCCAAAACTCAACCCAAGTTGGCTCAGACTGGCCGTTGGCTGTAGTTGGGTTTCGTCGTAGAAATCGCCCACGACCGGAAACCGGGTACGGTAGTCCTCTACCCGTTCGTTAATGCGTTCGGCTTCGTCCGGAGCCAGATTATTGACCAGCTCGGATGCTGTGCCGTCAACCCTGTAGTTCAGCGTTTGCAGCCAGACGCTCAGCCGCCAGTTGCCGGGGTGCCACCGCCCACCGAAACCCAGCCCGGATACCGATTGCAGGTTGGCGCGGAGGTACTGGTATGACTGCGCCTGATCCGGCCGACGTTTTTCCAGTTGTCGAAGCAACAGGCTTGTGTACCAGGCCGACGAAAACCCCACCTGACCAAACACCGACCAGCGTGGCCGAATCCGTACCGACAGACCCGCTACGTTCTGAAGAGGCAATTGGCTACCCAGGTACACCTCCCAAACAGGTCCAGATCGATGCCAGGCCGGGGTGGTTTCTACCCGAATAATTCCTTGCGCCTGAAGCGACGTAGTCAGCAGGGCAAGGGTAAGCAGCGGAAGGATTGCTTTCATGGTTCAACAAGTTGTCCGGCGGACCTCTCCAGTAGCTGGTTACTGTGCAGCCGTCGGTTGCTGTTCATGCCCGTTTCCAGATTCGAGACCGTTTGACGAAGCCCACCGAGCCGGTCAGTTCCAGTTCGTTGTTTGACCGGAGCCGTAGGGAGCAGTCTGCCGTTCGGCCCTGTTTGGGGCTGTACGTTTTCCCGTTCACCCAGCTTCCATTTCGGTACGTTAGGCCCCAGAAAACCGTCATCCCGACCAGCGGTTGCCGACGTTTGGCCGGGTCGGGGTTGTTCTCGTCCAGTTTGGGGCTTCCATCCGGGTGGTTGGGTTCAGCCATCCAGATCAGCCTCGCCGAATACGTAGTACCTGATTGAAAAATCTCGTATTTCTGATTTCGGTCTTCGCTGTACCACTGGCCGATGATCTGATCCCCTTCACCGGTTGCCCAGCCCCACAGGCTCCAGCCGCATAAAAAAAGCACCGTTAACATCCCTATTTTCGTCATGTCGTTTTTGTTGTTGGTTTTGATGGGCCAAAGATGCAGAGGCTGCACAACCGGTAACAGCCGGACTTAACCGAAGCGGACAAAAGGGATGCTTAGCCGTTCAGCGACCGGGCTAACCTGGTTTCGTTCAAGGCAATACCAGCAGCTATTACGTTGAAATTGGCTACACAAAACATCTGGGGTGATTCGCCGGCTAACTTGTCCGGTTCGGGGGCTGGTTTGTCCGGCTGGGGTACTTTCTGTAGAAATCGTCAATATCTTTCTCCTATTTTTCAACCGGTCGGGCCTCCCGTTACTCTGACAACCCGTGAAAACTATCCATCTGAATCGATTGCCCATTCCGCTGGCGGTGGCTCTGATCGCTGGGCTATTCAGCAGTTTTCAACGGCTCGTGTTTTTTACCTCAACGGAATGGCTGTACGTCGGCTACGCCTTTGCCTACAATTTCATCTTTAGTCTGTTCCTCTGGTGGCTGGCCGACAGGCTGGGGAAGCGTTTGCGCCTGTGGCAGAAAGTAATCCTGGTATACCTGATTGGCTTTGTGGTGATGTCGGGCGTGTCGTACATGTTCTACCAATGGTCGAATCAATGGATTCTCCCCATCCGGCTACCGGACAGGCGTAATCCAGGGCAGGATATTGCCCCCTATCTGTTTCAGATTCAACCGCTGCGGTCGTTCACGCTCATTACGGCCATTCTCCTGGTTCAGTACACCATGCAGCTATTGGGCGAAAAGCAGCGGATACAACTGGAAAACGAGCGGCTGAAACGGGAGAACCTGAATGCGCAGTTGGAGGCCATTCGGCAGCAGATCAACCCGCACTTCTTTTTCAATACGTTAAACACGCTGAAAACGCTGGTCAAAACCAATAAACCGGAAGCCCTGCCTTACATCATCCAGCTATCCAACGTGTTTCGATACCTGCTCCGGCTGCAACAGCAGCCCTGGGTGACGCTGGACGAAGAGCTTCAGTTTCTGAAAGCGTACCTGTATCTGCTCGAAATCCGCTTCGGCGACGGCCTGCTCGTCCAGGTCGCGGTGCCGGAGGCTATTTTGACCACCCGCATCCCACCCGCTACGTTGCAGTTGCTGGTCGAAAACGCCGTAAAACACAATGTGGTCTCGGCCGCCCGTCCGTTACGTATTCAGATCGAACAGGTCGATGATCGGCACTTACGGGTAGAAAATAACCTGCAACCCAAACGAACGCCCGAACCCTCGAATGAGTATGGCCTGCATAGCCTTAATAACCGCTACATTTACCTGTGTGGGCAAGGGATTGACGTTAACCAAACCGACAAGTCGTTTCAGGTGCTATTACCCCTGCTTGATTGCGAACCACCCTATGAAAACGCTCATCATTGAAGACGAACCCAATGCCGCCCGCGACCTGGCGGCTATGCTTCAGAAACTGAATGCCAACATTCACATTCTCGCCTTGCTCGACAGTGTCGAAACATCGGTAGAGTGGCTTCGCCAGCATCCGGCCCCGGACCTGATCTTCATGGATATTCAACTGGCCGATGGCGTTAGTTTTGAGATACTACGGGAAGTGGAGGTACGTAGCCCGGTCATATTCTGCACAGCCTACGATGAATACGCGCTCCAGGCGTTCAAGGTCAACAGCATCGACTACCTGCTGAAACCCCTGGAGGAAGCCGATCTCAAACTGAGCCTGGACAAACTGACGTTCCTGCGCGAGCAACTCGGCGACTGGCCCCAGAAACTGCTGAGCTGGTTTGGACAGCACAACCGCCCTCAACCGGGCGGAAAAAGCAGTTTTCTGGTCTCCTTCAAAGGCAAGCTGTTTCCCGTCCCGACCCGCGACATCGCTTATTTTATCATTGAAGATGGTCTCTCGTTCATCATCACCTTCGACGGGCGCAAACTTCCCCTCACCCAGACGCTCGACGTCATTGAGGAACAACTCGACCCGCGCCAGTTCTACCGGGCCAACCGACAATACATCATCGCTTTCGACGCGGTGAAAGAAGTCGAACCCTACTACACCCGGAAGCTGGCCGTGAAACTACGGGGCGTTAAACCCGAGACTGTGTTCGTCAGCCGGGAAAAATCAACCAGTTTTCTGCACTGGCTGGAAAACCGGTAATGAACGGGTTTACGGCCAAGAAACGAAGTCAGTTGCCACAGTAAAGTCTACGGATTCAGCTCTTTTGATTTTACTATCCTCTCGGCTGATACGCTACTCATTGGCACCATGACCAAAAGCTTCTACCAACGTGTTTGCGTTAGCCTGGGGCTCACCCTGGCGGTTGGCTTATTTCAAAACTGGCTTCATTTTCAGCTTGGCATTGATGTGTATATGCTGCCGTCTTTTCCAGGCTGGTTTCTGGTGGTAAACGTTATCTCCTTACTTACATCGATACTCCTCCTGCTCTATTATCACCACAAACAGTTTCAAGCTGCTTTCTGGTCTGGATTAGTAGTTTCGCTTGCTACTTTTGGCGCCCTCCTTTATCTATTTCTGGCAAGGCTATATCCAGTTTTGGGGAAGCATCCGGATGCGGTCGTATGTATTGGGATTGTTATTAACCTGGTTTATGCCACCAGTCTCTTTGTTTCCAAAGCAGCAACCAGGCCCTGGTTAAAGCGTACCGGTTTTGTCCTGTTCACGCTGTATCTTGCTCAACTGGCAACCTTGGCCTGGTTTATCAACACGCCACCGTATCCGCTTAATGCCACTTTAGACGCCGTTCGTCGGTGGCTCTCCTTTGCTGATCGGATAGTACCGGTCCTGCTTCTTTTCAATTTTGCTGATGAGTATCAAAATGCTGATCCCGACAAAGAAATTGCGGTTTCAGTTAATCGATTACTCCTGGCAAAGGGACTCCTGGTTCTTCTGAGCCTCTGTTCGCTGGTGTTAAGTTTCCGATTAGTGGGTGAAAACTACGACCAGACTCACGTATCGTTAAGAGCAAGTACACTGGCAAAACCCTTTGACGAGGGTAGTTACATCAGTAGCCGAGGAGACACCCTGTACTACCGGCTCCTGAAACCCATCCACTACGATCCCCGAAAAAAATATCCCCTGGTGGTTGGCCTGCCCTATTCCTGTTGGTCAGATAATACTCGACAGATCGATGCCTGTCCAATGGCCAAATGGTTAGCTACCGATGAAAACAGAAGGAAATATCCGGCCTTTGTTTTTGTACCCCGGTGTCCACCCCATACGGGTTGGGGCGGTGTTCCCAATACACCGTCCGTGACACAACTGGCCATTGAAGCGATTATCGATCTGGATAAGACTTATTCGATCGACCCTCATCGGCGTTACGTAACCGGTGTATCGCGTGGTGGCTATGGTTCCTGGCACATGATTGGACTACACCCCGAGTTATTTGCGGCTGCTATTCCCGTCTGTGGCGAAGGAAATCCAGATCAGGCCAAAAATATGACTGCTGTTTCGGTTTGGGCGTTTCACGGGGCAAAAGACAAAAACGTTCCCGTCAGTGGTTCACGCAAAATGATTAATGCCATCAAGAAAGCAGGGGGACGGCCACGTTATACGGAATACCCCGACGCTGCTCATGGTATTTGGGAGGAAGTCATCAAGACCCCCGGCTTGCTGGACTGGTTATTTTATCAAAAACAGACGGATCACGCCAAAGCCGCTAAAAGATCATCTCACTCAACGCTTCCTGGTGAGACGTAGCAAACCTCATGTGATGCATCACTTGGGAGCGTTTTAGGAGAATGTTCCCATGTGCAAATCGGAGGTCATATCATCGGTCCATGCTGGTCTATTTCCGGACAACGGTTTGTACGAATTCGGACATGCACTCAACATCGCCCAAGCAATAGAACTGAGAACTAGCCGGTTACACAACTGGCACTTTATTTGTTCAACAAGTATTAAAGAAATACACCTTTTTTAGCCCATTTGGTATGAGTCGAACCTACTTGGGGGAATTTGAAGAGTTGGTCTTACTCGCCGTGGCCCTTCTGGAACAACAATCCACCGGGGCCTATGGCGTCACGATTGCCGACGAACTCCAGCAACGCACCCAACGAACCACTTCTGTGACAGGGGTACATGTGGTCTTGTATCGGTTAGAAGAGAAAGGCCTCGTGGCCTCGGAATTAGGCGGAGCTACCTTAGCCCGGGGCGGACGGCGCAAACGGTTATTCACCCTGACGGCGGCTGGTCAGCAAGTGTTGCGGGAGATGCGTCAACTGCGGCTGGGGTTTTGGGAGGCCTTACCCACCCCTTTCTTTTCCTAAGCCATGAACAAGCCTTCACCCAACCCAACACCCCGTCCACAGGAGTCTGCTGAGCACCGACACTCGGCCCGGCGTCCGCCCCGATGGGCCGACCGTCTGCTCAGCTGGCTAACGCCTGCTGAACTGCTGGAAGAGTTACAGGGGGATCTGCAGGAGCGGTTTGCCCAGCGAGTTGACCAGGTCGGCCCCCGGCGGGCTCGTTGGGGGTATGGCCTGGAAGCCCTGAAGGTTATTAGACCTTACTACCTACGGCGTCGAGTAGCCAGCCTGGTCCATCGGCAAAAGAGTTTCTTCTCGAAGCGACCAGATGACTCCCATTCCTTTTACACCCTTAACTACCCCTCACCACCCCTGATGAATCCGACCATGCTGCGCAATTACGTCAAAATCGCCGTTCGCAACGGGTGGAAACACCGCCTGTTCTCGGTCATCAATATCGTTGGGCTGGCCGCCGGTATGCTCGTGTGCCTGGTGATGCTGACCCAAATCAAAGGATCCTTTGACTACGATGACTTTCACCCCAACCGCGACCGCATCTACCGGGTGCTGACCGACGCGGTGGATGCCCAGCAGAACCGGGCCGCGTTTGCCACCTCGCCCCTGCCCCTGGCCGACGTGCTCCGGCGCGAGTGGGACTTTGTGGAGCAGGTAACCCGCGTGGTGCGGCTCAAAGGGGAGATTACCGTCCACCACAAACGCTTCGACAAGGTGCTCACGCAGGCAGTCGACAACGGGTTTTTCCGGCTGTTCGGCTACCCCCTCGCGGCTGGTCAGGCGGCTACGGCTCCCAACACGGTGGTACTCACGCACGAAACCGCCGAGCGATTCTTTGGCCGGGCCAATCCGCTGGGGCAGCGACTGGATCATGCCGAGGCCGGGCCGCTTACGGTGGTGGGGGTGCTGGCCCCACTGCCCACCAAATCGCACCTCCGGTTCGACGCGCTGGTGTGCGTATCACTGGCCCAGCAGGAACGTTTCCGCCAGCCGCTGGCCGACTGGCGGCAGTACGGCATGGGGTATACATATGTGCTGCTGAAGGCGGGCACTCCGGCCCAAACCCTGCAAACCGCCCTGACGAGTCTGGCCCGGCGCGTTGTCCGCAACGGAGCCTTCAACGCAGGCCGGGCCACGTACCGCGATGAGCGGGCGTACACCTTCCGGGCGCAGCCGCTCACGGCCCTGTCGCCCAGTTTCGAGACCCTCGGTTTCCCAACCTACGAGCCACAGCTCGATGGCCTGCTCTTTGAGTCGGGCATCGGGCTGCTGACGCTGCTGCTGGCAGTTTTTAACTACGTGAACCTGACGCTGGCCCGCTCGCTGGGCCGCGCCCGCGAGGTGGGCATCCGCAAGGTAATGGGTGCGTTGGGGAGTCAGTTACGGGGGCAGTTCATGGCCGAGTCGGTGCTGCTGTCGATGCTGGCCCTGGGACTGGCCTGGGTTGGCCTGCAGGTCATTAAGCCCATGGCGACCTTGCAGAAGTATTTTATCGGTGGGGTTGCGCAGGACGGACGGATGTGGACGATCTTCGTCGGGTTCGCCCTGGGGGCGGGCCTACTGGCGGGGTGGGTACCCGCCCGGGTGCTGTCCCGTTTCGAGCCGGCGGTCGTACTGCGGAGTCGCACCGGGCTAAACGTGCTGCGGGGCTTATCGGTGCGTAAATCGCTGATTGTGGTCCAGTTTACCATCACGCTGATTGGGGTTATTTTCCTGCTGACGTTCTACCGCCAGCAGCGGTTCATGGTCGAAGCCGATTACGGGTTTCGCCGGTCGGGAGTCCTAACCCTGCCGCTGCAGGAGGTGCCCCTACAGCGGCTGCAGGACGAACTGACGGGTCTGGCGGGCGTCGAGCGCGTTTCGCCCACCTCGGCCATGCTGGGCCATTACGGCGGAGACTGGGTGATGCTCCGAGCGCAACGGCGCGGCCCCGACTCGTCGCGGGCATCGCTGGTTGCCGCCGACGCCGAGTTTGTGCCCGCCATGCAACTGAGCCTGCTGGCGGGGCGCAACCTGCCGGCCAACGATCCCAACGGCCGGTTTGTACTGCTCAACGAAACGGCGGTCCGGAACCTGAGTGGCCGCGGGCCGGTGGATGCGCGCTCGATGGTCGGCCGTCAATTGTGGCTTAATGACACCACTGTTGTGGAGGTAGCGGGCATCTTGCGCGACTTTAAATTTATGACGTTGGGCGAGCCGGTATACCCGTTGGTGTTGCGGCAACAGCCGGAGCAATTCCGCTACCTCAACGTGGCGGTGGTGCCGGGCCAGGAAGCCGCTGTGCTGGCTGCGGTTCGGCAGCGGTGGCAACGGCTGCACCCCTACGAGAAGACCTTCAGCGGGCAGTGGTACGACGACTATCTGGAGCAACGCCATGGGCACCGCGAGGAGCTGAACCTGGTGAGCCTGCTCATCGGCCTGGCCCTGTCGATTGCCGGGCTGGGGCTGCTGGGCGTGGTGACCTACCAGACCGAAACGCGCACCAAAGAAGTGGGCATTCGCAAGGTGATGGGGGCCACCGTGGCCCAGGTGGTGGGCTTGCTCTCGTGGGATTTTGTAAAATTGCTGGGGCTGGCCGCACTGATTGCCCTGCCGGTGGGCTACGGGCTGGGGCTGCTCCTATTGAACAACTTTGCTTACCGCGTCAGTATTGGCCTGGAAACCCTGGGTGTGTGCGTGGCTCTGCTGCTGTTGGTGGGCGGAGCTACCGTTGGCTGGCGCACCTACCGGGCCGCGCTCGCTAACCCCGCCGATATCCTGAGGGCCGAATAAGGTGCCGGATCATTGGGTACAACGTTCAGTCAATGTGATTCTCATCGAAAAACAACCGTAAGTGGCGAAACTATACTGGCTGGTCTGCCAGTGGCCATCTGATCTGGAAGCTTGTGGTAATGAGCGTCTCCCTAAATTGGCCTTGTCTTAAGTAAGATCAGGCAGTATACATTTGGGGGGTTCCTCTCATTAACAAGTCCTTAACAAAAGCTCAGCTTACAAACGATTAGGTTTGTTGAACCCATGAGGCCACAAACGAAATAGGGATGAAATACGTACCTCTATATGCATTGGTCCTGCTGTTTGCTGTTGATTTTTCCGGTAAAGCACAAAACAAAATTGATCAGCCGAAAGACACTATCAAGTCCGAACCCAAAATGGTTAGTACAGCCTATGGACCTAGTCACATCACGCGTACGATCAAGCAAGATCGAAAGGGCAACATATGGATAGGAACCTTTGGTGGTGTTTTTCGATATGATGGAAAAACGTTTACCAATGTGACCAGTCAAGTAAGTAAGGCCCGTTTTTTTTCGGTGTTAGAAGATCGAAAAGGAAATTTTTGGTTTAGTACGGTTGGTGAAGGAGTTTATCATTACGATGGGAAATCCTTTCAACACTTTACCACCAAAGAGGGGCTTGCCAATAACCAGGTTACTGATATCTATGAAGATAAAGCCGGTACGATTTGGTTCGGCACGTTAAGCGGAGCCAGCCGTTATGATGGAACGTCCTTCCGAAATTACCGGATGACTGAAGGACTGAATTTTACAACGGAAGAGCGACTCTTTCTTGATGACCATAATGAGGTTAATTCAATCATTGAAGATAAAACAGGGAAATTCTGGTTTGCCACCAGGGGCAATGCCTGTGTTTATGATGGAAAAACAGTTTCCGTTTTAACCCATAACGGCACCCCGTTTCGAAATATTCGTACGATCATCGAAGATAAACAAGGCCATGTCTGGCTGGGGGGCCAGTATGGTCTTTGGCGCTATGACGGCCATACCTTTACCAATTTCACAGAGCGTGGGGTTTCGTATGTTTACGAAGATAAAAAAGGCAACATCTGGACGAGTTCAGAAACGAACTGGGGTTGGTCACTTTTCCGGTATGATGGCACTACGTTGTCCAATAAAAATCCCACGGTAACCGAAGTTGATCCAGAATCTGACGATACGAAAGGCATGCTTTTTGGGATTTTAGAGGCTACTGATGGTAGTATCTGGTTCGGCTCAGGTGGTGTGTATCGGTATGATGGAAAGACCATTACCGACTTTAAGAAATAAAGAGATTTAATGAATGGTGTGTAGCTGTTTCTTAAAACGCCCCCCAACTAAGGAGCCGATGCATAAAGGCTCATTCGTCTTGCACGAGAGGGTTTTATGAAACGGAAGTAAACAATATGCCCCTTAGCTAGCCTAGTTGAGCACTTGCTTTTTGAAAAGCAGCGGACTAAGCCCAACTTCTTTTTTGAAAAGTCTCGAAAAATAAGATGGATTATCAAATCCCAATGAATAGGCAATTTGAGAAATACTCCGCTCGCTTTGCTTAAGCTGTTTTTTGGCTTCGTTGATGAGTTCAATGTGAATGAGCTCGATGGCCGTTTTGCCCGTTTCCTGCTTGAGCAGATCGCTCAGGTAGCGGGAAGATACATTCAGCTGAGCGGCCAGTTCAGTAACCGTGGGTAGTCCATGCGTTTGTAGGGACCCCGCTCTGAAATAGCGCTCTAAAACCTGGTTGAACTTTGATACCATTTTGCCCGAGAGTTGGGCGCGATTGATAAACTGACGTTTGTAAAAGCGTTGACAATACGTCAGCAGGGAGTCTAGGTGAGTTAGAATAATTAGCCGACTGTACTCGTCGGGATTGCTGTAATATTCCGTTTCAATCTTGGTAAACAGATCCCAGATGATCTGTTCTTCCCGAGGAGACAGATGCAGCGCTTCGGTCACTTCATAATCAAAGTACGAACACTGGCCAATCGTTTCGTACAGCGGATGGCCGATGAGGTAATCCTCATGCCAAAACAATAAGAAATTATCTTCCTCAACCTCCAAATTACGAAACTCGATCCGTTGCCGGGGTTTCACAAACGACAACGTACCGTTGGTATGGTCATAGGCGGTACGGCCATACAGCATGACGCCAGACCTGAGTTTTTTGAACATGATCCCGTAACAATCGGTCGTGAAGGCTTGCCCATCCAGGGGGCAGCTTTGCAGTCCTCTTTCCAGGGCGAGTTGAGGATGCTCGGGTGGGGTCAGGCCAAGCTCAAGGCGCATAGCGCTCAGGGTGTTGAAGTGGATCACGTGTCAGGGAAAGAATTTTGAGTTGGTGATCGGGTAAATCTACACCTAAAAACGGTGTAGATTTACCCTGTTTCGTTGGTTAAATGCCATGGGCGGTCGTAGCGACCTCTTGCCAGGCGTCCCACTCAGCAAACCGATTGGTGTACCCTTGTTTAATCAAAGGATAGGCCAGCTTACCCAGCAGCAGCCGCAGCGGGGGCTGTTGGCTCTCGATGAGCTGGAGGATGGCTGCGGTGGTAGCTTCGGGCTGGCCCACTGAGAGGTCGGCATAACCAGCCTGCAATCGCGCCTTTAAGGGCTCATAAGCGGGCAGCGGTTGGGTACGTACGGCCGAGGAGCCGGCATAGTCGGTGGCATAGGGGGCTGGCTCCACCAGACTAACATGAATGCCAAAGTCGGTTACTTCCGACGCTAACGTTTCGCTCAGGCCTTCAACGGCGAATTTGGAGGCATTGTAAAGCCCCACATTGGGCCAGGTAATCAGCCCCAGCACACTCGATACCTGAATGAGATGTCCACCGCCTTGCTCACGCATGATCGGCAGCACGGCCTGGGTCAGCCAGAGCAAGCCAAAAAAGTTGGTTTCCATCAGGTCACGCGCCTGTTGCTCACTGGTTTCTTCGACGCTGCCAAAGAGGCCATACCCCGCGTTGTTGATCAATACGTCCAAGTGGCCAAACTGCTGGTGGGCTTGCCCGACGGCCCGGATAGCCGCTTCTCGGTCGGTCACATCCAGTTGAATGGTCAGCAGTTGAGGCCCAAACTCGGCTTTCAGTTCCTCCAAGCTGGCCAGGTTTCGGGCGGTGGCAGCTACCTGGTAGCCTTGTTAGAGAAATGCTTTGGTCCACAGCTGGCCAAATCCTCGGGATGCACCGGTAATTAAAATGGTTTTGCTCATCTTTCTGCGGGGTTACTATTGATGAGGCAAAGTTGGCGTAGGAAGACAGATCTGGACGAACACAAAAGTGGGTAGACCTGACACATTTTGACGGAACTCTACTGGTTTGCCAGGTACCCAACTAGTCTTATCCGTCCTCCGCAGTCGTCTAAGGGCTCGCCTGGTATTGGCATCCGCGCGCAACAAACAGCGTCAACGCCAGCCTGGAAATTTTTGACCGTGACTGTGCGCGGCCACTAACCGATGGCCACAGGTTTCCGGTAGTCTTATTACAGTAATGGCTTAAGCAGCGCAGAAACAAGTATGTTTGTTAGTAACAGTGTTGTAGAGGCTGCGCCGACTAATACGTATTTCCGTCACCCTCTCCTGGATCGAGGTGCTTTCATAGTCTTTTTGCTAAAAGATCAGCTTTGCGTTTTCCAGTTTTCCACTTCGTCAAAACTAGTTTACCTGCCATCGCATCCACAATGCTACTCTGTTGGAACGGTTGGTTCAGCTCACTAGCTTTGTGGGCTGATTGTTAAAATGCTGTATTCATGCTCGATTCCCTTCTACAGTATATCCAGGAACGGTCTTCCAGCCCCCTTTCCCAGAACGATATTAGCCTGCTCCACGAAGCGTTTCTTGTTAAAAAGCTACGAAAAAGACAGTTTCTCTTGCAGGAAGGGGAGGTGTGCCAATATATTGCCTTTATTGTGAAAGGCGCTACACGTCAATATACTATCGATGAAAAGGGAGATGTGCAGGTGCTGAACTTGTGTTTAGAAAACTGGTGGACCGCCGACCGGGAGAGCTTCCACAAAGGAACGCCATCCATTTACAATATTGATGCCTGGGAAGATACCCATTTATTGCTTCTGCCCAAGGCCAATGGCTACTATGACCGGGTGAACAGCATCCCCGCTTTTCGGGATATGCGAATCAAGCTAGATGATAACAATCATATGGCAGCTCAGCAGCGCTTACTGGCATCGAAAAATTATCCGGCTGAATACCGCTACGAAGAACTGATGAAACAATATCCCCTCTTTCTACAGCGGTTCCCTCAGCATCTGATTGCTTCGTATTTAGGCATCACCAAAGAAACACTCAGTCGGATTCGCCATCAATCGGCTAAAAAAGAATCGAGATAACGTAATTCCAGACAGAGATAGCCAAGCCATTAACGAATCGAATCGCCATCCTTTCGTCCGGAAAAGCCCTGATAGACCGCGGTACACAATCAACTCGATAGCACCCCACCGTAACCCCGCTTAGGGAATATCGATAAAGGCGTATAGGTGAAGCACTTTGCCCTCATCCATTACGAAAAAGTCCATGCTGTTGAGCCTGCCCTGTGCAGTATCGATATGGCCGTATAACCGAACGCCGTTTTGAACAGATTCAATTGGTTTGGCTGCTGAGAATTGAAAAGCAGGATCTTCGCGTTGTAGTTTTTCGATAAAGTCCGAAACCGCTTCTATACCGTGCAGGACGAGTTCCTTGTCGTACATAGTTATCGTATCGGCATAGATGCTTTGGAGCAGCGTAGCGCGCTTCGTGCGATCTTTCTCATTCCAGGCGGCAATGTGGGTAGCTTGCAGGGTCTGAATCAGTTGGGCATCCATAGGATGATAGGATAAACGGTTGAAGGTGGGCCAGCACAGACGTCTGTGCTGGCCCGCACGCGACATAGGTGGATGAATGATTGCGGTAGGAGAAACGCTTATTGTAGTGTTTTTTTGATGAGGGCAGCCGCCTGAAGTAAGGCCGTTTGCACCGCCGGTACAGTTGCAAGGGGGTTAAGCAACCCGTAATCGTGGATCAGGCCACTGTAGCGGGTAAGCGTTACCGGCACCCCCGCTTCGTTCAACTTGCGCGCATAGGCTTCCCCCTCATCACGTAATACGTCATTCTCCGCGGTTTGGATCAAGGCGGGTGGCAAGCCTGTCAACTGCTCTTGAGAAGCCTGTAGCGGAGAAGCATAAAGGTCTTTCCGCTTGGCTTCATCGGGCAAATAATTATCCCAGAACCAGATCATCATGTTCCGGGTCAGAAACCGGTCCTTGGCAAAAAGCCCGTAGGATTCGGTCTCGAAGCTGGCATCCGTAACCGGCCACAGCAATACCTGTAATTTGATGGTGGGCCCGTTATTGGCTTTAGCCATGAGTGCCATGACAGCGGCCATGTTACCGCCTACACTGTTACCCACAACCGCCAGGTTACGTCCATCTACCCCAATTACCTGACCGTTCTCGGCCACCCATTGCAGGACGGCATAAATCTGGTTGATGGCGGTTGGATATTGCGCTTCAGGCGAAGGGGTATAATCGGGGAATACGGCTACGGCTCCACTATGAATGACCAAATCCCGCACCAGGCGTCGGTGCGTCGGATAATCACCCAACACCCAGCCTCCTCCGTGAATAAAGAGGAAAACCGGCGCACCTTCTTTAGTATGTTCAGGTTTGGTGATATGGATGGTGAGCTCATAACCGTTTTGCGAAATCGTTTTTTGGGTTTCGTCAATGCCCGAATAGTCAACCGGTACTGACTCTTGAGCCCCGATTAAAACCTGCCGGGCCTCGGCGGGGTTAAGTTCTTCAATGGGTTTGCCATCACCGGCATTGAGAGCCTGTAAAAAAGCTCTGATTTCGGAAAAAATCTGGGGGTCTTGTTCGGCCTTAAAAGGACGCTCCTGAATACCTTGGTTCATTTGTCGACGTTTTAACCAGTTGCGATACGGTTGTTTACGGGTAGAGCCGGACTAAACGGGGTTTACCACGCCCTTTCCCGCTTATTTACTTACTTTGATCAGTTCAATACCGGAAAAGGCATTGCCCATATCCTGCAATTTTCCTCCTTCTGCCAATGTCCCCAGATCAATCGGAGCAAAACCCATGGACTGGGCCAGGTCGGCCACTACTTTTTTGGCCTCCGTGTCATCCCCACTAAGCACAATCACCCGATTTCCAGTGTCGTTCTGGGGAGGTAAGGCCAGCGTGGCCGCTCCCAGTGTGTTAAAGGCTTTGACCAGACGCTGGTGGGGAAACAGATCGGCCACATACTCGCCCGTTGTTTTGCCCCCTATGTCGGCCAGTTGAAAAGGACTCATCGATACAACATTGTTGGTGGCATCCACCAGGATCTTGCCCCTATAGGGGGCCATCGCCTGGGCCAAGCCTTCCAATTGGCTCCAGGGCAAAGCCAGAAACAGGACATCCGCCTGATGAATGGTTTCTGCCAAGTCGGCAGCCCTTAACGACCCGCCGATAGAAACGACCAGGTCAGTGAGCGACTCAGCGCCCCGGCGATTGGTAAGTAAAAGTTTATACTGGGTTTTAGCCAGGTGTGTGGCCAGCCCACGGCCAATGTTTCCCGAACCAATAATGCCAATGGTGTAACTCATCGCGGTTATGATTAACTAAGATTAAGACCCTACTTCAGGCCTTATTTTTCAACAAACGTACGATGATCTAAAGCGGTGATTAGTTGAGGTATGATAACTAAAATGGTTGATGTAGATCAACCATTCGCCCATTTATGATTGGGCGTATGTCACTGAAATAGGTTTACAAAAGAGAGAAGAAGCTGCTTCGTCTCAAATGGGAGCGTTCGGTGAGATTGGACGAGTATTTTTGTTGTACTGGCTCATTTGTAACCTGCCGGGGGAAGTAGCTTGCTATTGACTAGCTTATACGAAGTGTTCTAGCCTAACCTCCCCTACTCCTATACACGCCATTTTGTCGTAAATCGCCCTAAAAAGGACGTATTTAACCCTATGAGGCCCCTACAAACCCAATAAATTTGCCTTTAGTAATCGATAACTACTTAGTAACTCCAACCCAATTGAGGTCAACTATGTCATTTCAAGGCTATCTGAAAAGCATCAAAGCAAAAACAGGCAAAGAACCTCAGGATTTCCGCCAGCTTGCCAAGGAGAAGGGTTTTATTACGGAAGGAGTCCTGAAAACAGACGTGAAAGCGGGTGATATTACTAAATGGCTGGCAGAGGATTTTTCCCTTGGTCATGGGCATGCAATGGCTATCTATGCCTTGTTAAAAGGGCTTAAAGACGAACACAGTGAATAAAAGTGGGGCCGATCTACCATCTAGTGGTGTCCTTTGTTGTTGCTAATACCATCATGTCTATGATTATAACCAGGCATGTGCTCTTCATACAAGGTGGAGGAGGACGAGAAGATTATACAGCTGATGCTAAACTCGTTGCTTCTCTGCAAGCAGGCTTAGGGGATGCATTTGTCGTTCATTATCCCCTCCTGGCTGATGAGCCAGAACCCGATTTTGGGCGGCAAAAGCAAATCGGTCAACAAGTTTCATTGATTAAAGACGAAATTATTCTGGTTGGCCATTCGCTGGGCGCTTCAATGCTGCTGAAATACCTATCGGAAAGTCAGCCTCCTCAGCGGGTAATTGGCGCTTTTCTGCTTGCTACTCCATTCTGGAGCGGTGACGAGGATTGGAAACAAGGGCTTAAACTGCACGACGATTTTGCCAGTAAGTTGCCCAAGCATGTGCCGATTTTCCTCTACCACGCTCAGGATGACGAAGAGGTATCCTTCAACAATCTCGCCCTTTATGCACAGCATCTGCCCCAGGCAACCCTTCACAGCATACCCAAGGGTGGGCATCAATTCGACAATGATTTATGGGTTGTAGCAAGGGACATTCTGTCGTTATAAAATGACCAGACAGACTTAACGGTGACCGATTCGACCGCGCCTGCTCCTTACGGGCTAAACTAGTGTCAAAGCACTAGCCCAATGAATGCCATGTAAAGGGAGAAGAAACCGCTTCGTCTTAGAGATGAGCCTTTTAGCGATACAGTCGTTTCCAACCCTTTTTGGTAACTCAGTGTCCTGTTACTAAACAGGAAATTATGCGATCCTTTCTAACGCTGATCTGTATGATCACTTGGCTGGTAAGCTGCCAGCAGGATGAGGTTCCTTCGGTGGCTTCAAGCTGCTATCCGAGTGTAAAAGCAATCCGCTCTGAGCGAATAACCGATGCGGCTGTCACCGTTCAAGCGTCGGGCGGCCTGGCTACTGGTTATCAGCTGGTGGCCAGTAACGGAGTCGCCTGGAGTGCCTGTAACCTGCCCGATGAGTTTAAGCGTAACGGTCTGGCCATCTCTGTAAGCGGGTATTTGCTGACTTGGCCCGAGTTAGAACTCATGAACCTAAGTCCCCTTCCTTTTGAGGTTACCGGAGCCAAATTGAGATAGCCGTAAGTACTCCTTCTTCACGGCAATTTGGTCTTCGAGAAGGAAGATGTAGTGAGAATAGGCAACTGGAGCAATTCATTCGGGTTATCGCCGAAGGAGAAACTGGAACTTTGTCTCTACGCCTTGGCCATTAATCGTGCCTGCCTTCCAGCGAGGCATCGAGGTACCCACTTGAGCAACTTCTTTTTTTAAGGTTGGATCAGCATCATACGTTGGGACTAATTCAATGACTTTACCTGTTCCATCAAGGGTAGCTGTCAACCAGGTTTTTCGACCTATCTTAATTGGCGTTTCCGCTGCCTCGAGTTGAGTAAGGACAAAGGCATTGAGCTTGTCTTCCCCACCTGGAAATGATGGGGGGCCTGTGTCTTAATAATCGGTAAAGGGCCATACGTATTATAGGTAATTATGGGTTTACCGCCGTTAAGTCCGCTCTGAGCAAGCGAATTTGACCCAGCAGCGGCCAACAACGTAACGCAAAGGAGTAATAATAAGCAGGATAGGTTTGATAGACTAGTCATGATCTTTATTCTTTTTTGAAGAGGTGCAGCAAGTCGTGAGTTGGTTGAATACGTGTGCTAATGTATTTGCCAGCATTTTACTTTATTAATCCAACGGCCTAACAACTATCCGTTTTCGACTGCCTCGAAGAAGGAACGTTTTGCTAAGACAGTTGTCTGAGCAACAATACTGTACAGTATAACCAACTACATAGAGGCCAAAATCCATAGCAGTATGTAAAAGCTGCCGCTTCGGCGCAGGTCGGCCTGTGCCGGCAACTTTTACATTTCGTTACCATTCTTTTACAGGTCATTGACAGACGACAGGATAGAAACTTTTAGCTTTGATGAAGTCCCTGAAAAACAGAAGAATGCCTTGGCCGGATCTGATTTATCAGGCGACAAATCGATGGTAAGTAAACAGACAAAAACATGAAAAACATCATTTATGCGCTGACCGTAACCCTGGTAGTGGTAAGCGGACTAGTATTGGCTAATCGTGAAAGTAAAAACGAAGCCTCTAAAACGTCAACGGCAAAGCCACTCTCTGCTGCTGAAAGGAAAGCTGCCTTGAAAAGATGGGAGGCTACCCCTGATGGCATAAAGTACAAAAAATGGGAAGCGTCTCCCGAAGGTAAAAAAGTATATGCCAGTGAAGCTAAAATAAGGAAGCATATACGTGCTTTTACCAATATGGAGGCTGTTGTAACCTCCCTTTCTCTTCCGTCAGGCTCACGGTTAGGTTACGGAGTGATGGTCAGGATTGATGGCGACGATTATATTCTTGGTTATGGGCCGGGAAAATTTAGTGAATTGCAGCAATTGCCTGGCCTGAAAGTTGGCGACAACGTAATTATTAGAAGTCATGCCGTATTGCATGCGCCCAAGTATTCCTATCCAATAATATCGCTTGACTATGTAGAACGAGACAGTAAACTAATTTACAAACGTGCCCCTCGCAAAGGCGGTTGCTAAGTGAATTATGAACTACATATAGGCTTTATTCTTAACGGTTATTTATAAACTGTGAACAAAGCCAAAACGGCGAACCGTGTTCCTCTTTCATGCCATTTGTTGAGTTAATGATGCATCGTAGACTGCCAGGTGACGGATTTTACGGGTGGCCGCTGCCGTACTAAACGGCAAAGCTAGCCGTCGTGGGTTCCTGACACCTCAGATGCCTGCCGACCAGCCTCGGGTTCGAATCTGTCCGCTCCGAACCGATAGGGCTTGACTGACATGGCCGACGAAGCTTGCTTAGCGTAAACAGTTTACCTGATTGTTTTACGCTAACCTGATGTTGCCATGATTTTGAACGAACACTTCGGCAGTTATCGACTCATTTTTCTAGTCCTGTTTGTGCTCGCCGTTGTAGCGGAGATGATCTGGAACTGGGTGGCAGATAAAAAGGTGTATGAAATCCGGGAAGCCCTCTCCAATCTGTTTTTGCTGGCCGGGTATCAATTTACCCGCAAGTTTGTGACGCTGGGGTATCAGTTATTTATGCTTGATTTCTTCTACGGACTGGCCCCGATCCACCTCCCCAAAACCGGCTGGACCTGGGTAGCCTGCTTTCTGGTGGTTGACTTCATGTATTTCTGGTTTCACTACGCATCCCACAAACTTTCCTTTTTCTGGGCCTTTCACATCACCCACCACTCCGCCGAACGCATGAATCTGACGACCAGCTACCGCCTGAACTGGCTGTACGCCCTGTTTAACGTGTTCTTTTTCGTGCCCTGCGTACTGATCGGCTTCAGCCCCTCGATGGTTGTTTCGTGCGTGTTCCTGAATATCTTCTACCAGTTTTTCCTCCACACGGAAGCCATCGGCAAGCTGGGCTTTCTGGAAGGTATCATCAACACCCCGGCCGCTCACCGGGTCCATCACGGCAGTAACAAGCAGTACGTTGATAAAAACATGGGTGGCTTTCTGCTGATCTGGGACCGGATGATGGGTACGTATCAACCGGAAGGGGAGAAAGTACGCTACGGGGTCGACGGATCGTATAACGGCTCCAACCCATTTAAACTCCTGTTCGGCGGAATCATCGACTTGTTCCGCCCGACCCGTAAATAACCACCCTGCCCTTCTGCGCAAGCCAATCCGTTGACGATGACGCCTGAACGGCTCGCCACTGAATTTGTCCGTTTAGCGCCGGAAACCGTAGGCAAGCTGTTAACGATGCCTTCTCTTTGGACCATAATCAAGTCCCACGTTATGGTTTCCGGCAAACGATTACTCCTTTTCTGTGGCTTTCTGCTCACAACCACACTCGCTCTGGGTCAGGCCCGATACACCCTGAGTGGTTCGGTGAAAGACGCTCAATCGGGTGAGGTGCTCATCGGGGCTACGATACGCGTGCAACAGCAGCCCACTATTGGTACGATCAGCAACGAATACGGCTTTTACTCGCTGACCCTGCCCGAAGGTACGTATACGCTTCAGGTGAGTCTGGTCAGCTTTCAGCCCGTTACGAAAACGGTTAGCCTGACCTCCGGCACCCACCTCGATTTTTCGCTGACGGAGTCGGCTACGCAATTACAGGAGGTATCCGTCCGCAGCCAGGCCAGCAATGAGAACATCATAAACCCCACCATGGGTGTCGAACGGCTGAACATGTCGTCCATCAAACAGATTCCGGTCCTGCTGGGTGAGCGTGATCCGCTGAAAGTACTCCAGTTACTGCCGGGTATCAAATCGGCCGGAGAGGGCAACAGTGGCTTCCACGTCCGTGGGGGTAACAGCGATCAGAACCTGATCTTGCTCGATGAAGCGCCGGTGTATAACGCGTCGCACCTGCTGGGTTTCTTCTCCACCTTCAACGCCGACGCCATCAAGGATTTGTCCATCTACAAGGGGGGTATGCCCGCGCAATACGGTGGGCGGTTGTCGTCGGTGCTGGACGTAAAAATGAACGACGGCAATAATCAGACGTTCCATGCCGGGGGCGGTATCGGCCTGATTTCATCCCGGCTGTATGCTGAGGGACCGCTGAAAAAAGACAAAAGTTCGTTTCTGATCACGGGCCGCCGGACGTACGCCGATGCGTTTCTGAAGCTGTCGAACGATCCGGACATCAACCGGAATACGCTCTACTTCTACGATCTGAATGCCAAACTGAACTACACGCTTTCCACGAAAGACCGGCTGTTTGCGTCGGGTTACTTCGGGCGCGACAGGTTCGGTCTGGGCGATCTGTTCAACATCGACTGGGGCAATGCAACGGGTACGCTGCGCTGGAACCACCTGTTCAACGAAAAACTATTCAGCAATACGTCATTGATTTACAGCCAGTACGACTACCAGGTGGGCATTCAGAATGGCAGCAATGATTTCAGCCTAACATCATCCATTCGGGATTACAACCTCAAGCAGGAGTTCAGCTATTTTCCAAATCCAGCCCACGCCCTGCGGTTCGGGGCCAACGTGATCCATCACACCCTGACGCCCCGCAACCGCACGGCCACCAGCGAGTCGTCGAGTGTCAATAACTCGCAGGAAAAGAGCCGGTATTCGGTGGAGAGCGCCGTATTTATCAGCGATAAATGGCAGTTATCGCCGACGTTTTCGGTTGAATATGGCCTGCGATTAACCTCCTTCGCCGTGCTGGGCGGCAGCGATTACTACACGCTGGACGCCAATAAAAACATTGTAGATACGCTGTCCTATGCGACGGGGCAGATCGTGACCCACTACGTCAATCCCGAGCCACGACTTTCGGCGGCTTATGTGCTCAACGACAACACGTCGATCAAGGCTTCTTACACCCGCAACGTGCAGAATCTGCACCTGATCTCTAACTCGGGCACGTCGACCCCCAACGACCGCTGGTTGCAAAGTAGCAACATCATCCGACCCGAAGTAGCCGATCAGGTTGCCCTGGGTTTCTTCCGAAACTTCAGCGATAACCGGTTTGAATTCAGCGCAGAAGCGTATTACAAAGCCCTCCAGAATCAGATCGACTACAAGAACGGGGCTGATTTTCAGTTCACCGATGCCCTTGAAACGCAGTTGCTTTTTGGCAAAGGGCGGGCGTACGGACTGGAACTGCTGCTACGTAAGAAAACGGGTGCCTTAACGGGCTGGATCGGCTATACCCTTTCCCGAACCGAAAAACAAATTGAGGGGATCAACAACGGCCGGTGGTATGCAGCCCGGCAGGACCGTACGCACGACGTATCGGTCGTTGGCGTCTACCAACTCTCGAAGCGGTGGACCCTGTCGGCTACGTTCGTGTACAACACCGGCAACGCGGTCAGTTTTCCGACCGGCAAATACCGCATTGATAACGCCGTGGTGTTCAACTATACCGAACGGAATGGCTACCGGATGCCGGCCTACCACCGGCTGGACCTGGGCGCTACGGTCCAGTTTGCCAGGAAGAAAAACTTCGAATCCGACCTGGCCTTCGGGCTTTACAATGCGTATGGCCGGGCCAATCCCTACGCCATCAATTTCGAACAGGACGATGACGACCCCAGTAAGACGGAGATTCAACGCATTACGCTCTTTAAAATGGTTCCATCCATCACCTATAACTTTAGATTCTGATCCGTATGCTTCGCTATAGCATTCTCCTCGGGCTGCTGACGAGCCTGACCTCCTGTGTAGATGTGATCCAGTTGGATTTAAACCGGTCTAACCCCGCCGTGGTGATTGAAGGGCGGATTACTGACCGCGACAGTATGAACGAGGTACGTATTACGCAGTCGGTGGACTTCGATTATGCCAATGAATTCCCGCCCATCACCAATGCACAGGTCGTCGTACGGGATCTGACGACGGGCTTGGCCGACACGCTGACCCAGTCATTTCCGGGCGTATACCCCATCACGAAACTGACTGGTGTGCCTGGGCACCGCTATCAGTTGACGGTAATCATTGGCGAAAAATCCTACTCGGCGCTGGCCACCATGCCGTCCCGGGTGGAACTGGACCAGGTAAGCTACACCACCGACAATCGGCTGAATGGAACGTCCATTCGGACGGTAGCTACTTATTGGGACCCTGCTACGCCCGGCAACTATTACCGGTTTGTCAACTACCAGAATGGCTTGGCTTCCCGTACGTTTTTTGTTCGCTCCGATGCCTTTACCAACGGCAACCGCGTGGTTCAAACCATCCGGGACGAAAACATTACCATTCAGGCGGGCGATACGATGATCGTCGACATGCAGTGCATCGAAAAAGCTGTATTCGAGTACTTTAACGGATTAGCCCAGCTTCAGGGTGACAACATCAATCAGGGAGTCTCTCCTACGAACCCGCCGGGCAACATCAGCGGTGGGGCGTTGGGGTATTTCAGCGCCCACACCGTTTCCCGCCGAACCGTCGTCATTCCCTAACCGAAATGAACCTGGCATTTTCCTTATGAGACACCGAACGCTTGTCTGTACGCTATTACTATGGAGTGCTTTCTGCTTTTCCACAGCGGGTCAGGGACTTACCTTTCCGCCGTTCACCAAATGGTACCAGAATCCACTGGGTTTTGAACCAGTCAAGCTGCACACCGCCAATGGTCTTATCATACCGGCCGGAGTAGCTCTGGTTGGTTTATTATTAACCAGAAAAGACAGCAGTCTCCTCCACCGTATTTCAGTATTTGGTGAAGGTGGTACATCCTGGGGGTATTATCTGCCTTACACCACGATGTACCAGGCAAACGCCGGGCTGTTGTTTCATATCAGGCGGTGGCTGTCGATTGGCGTAGAGACCAATGTGTACCACCCGAGCGACGCGTTCAACAACACCTGGGGCATCGGCTTGCGCCCATTTTTCCGCTTTTACCCCGTCAATCACGCCCATTTTCGGCTGTACCTCGATTCAGGGGCGGGGTTGATTCTTTTTAGCGAACCGTTTCCGCAACCGACTACGGGCTACGGCGTCTTTTCCGAACCCCGCACGGGCACGCGCCTGAACGGATCGCCTACATACGGTCTGGGTATCGAGCTGAACCTAACTACCCGAACGGCGATTATGGCGGGCGTCCGCCACGTTCACATTTCAAACGGCAACCACCCGGGGCAGGAACGTAATCCCGGCCACGACAGCAACGGCTTCTACGTTGGTTTCAGCTACAGTCCGGCCAAATAAGCTCAATCGGTGATTCGGTACTCAAATCAAAAAGTCCATCAAAGCCGTGACTGATGGGCCAGCCTATACGAACAAATCATATTAATCTGTACTTAATCAGCAATTAATTGCACATTAACCCGACCAGTTGATCTTTGCAACCAGGAAGACAGATTAAATTCTCTGTCAGATAAGTTGTAAGTCGTCGCCGGATTCACAAGAACTGGTGCCAATAATAAGGACATGTATGGACCGTTTCACTGTACTTTATCAACTAAATAATCACTATTTTTATATAGGTTGCTCAACCTATCTGCTGGCTGATTTGACCCTAAGCAACGTTCAATCGGTCCACAGTGGCGAACCACTAGGCATTTACGATGCCAAGACAGAGCTATTCCAGTGGGAGCCGGTCAGGCGGCATTATTACAATAAGTTAAGCATTGAAGAGCAGGCCCGGCATGATCTGCGCATAATCCGGATTGTACACCAGCTTCGTGAAGAAGCAGTAGCGGCTGTTTTAAATTAACTGCAACCATGTGGACTGTGGCGAGGGTAATGACAGTCGGTCTCTCTTTGCGATTGTAAACCCTTTTGAAGCAAGACAGAATCTTTCCCTGAGCGGTTGTCGGCATCGGTTCTACTAAATAACGGGGCACAATCCGGAGTTACGTTCGTGTAAGTTTCTCCAGATTGTGCCCTTACGTAATGTGGCTGCCTGCTTACAGGGAATTTACGTTGCTCCCAACCACTTCGTATTCCACCTCCCCTTTCTCGTTAACACGGGCTTGATAATAAACGCCATTGAGAACGTAGTACGTTTTACCATCCAGTGAGATTTTGCCGTACCCCTGCGGCAGCGAATCCACCCGCGCCCCAACCGGCGGAGGAACCACTTTGTAGCCCTGCTGCCCGACCGGCTTGACGTAATACGTCCCATAGTGGTAATAAAAAGGCGTTCCACCAATCATAATGTTGACGAAACCAACCGGCAATGTCGGAACGAGCAACCCGGCGGGTGGCGGTACCACTACAAACGTTCGGCCAACCGGTCGATACACGATGCCGTTAACATAGCGATACGAAACGCGCTGGTAATGAATTACCGTTGCTGAGCGGGGAACACTGGCCGTTCGGTAACCCCAGCGTGGATATGAAGCATAGCGGTCATGCACAACGGTGACCTGCTGTCTTGTAAGCAGTGACGATACAGCCACTATTTCCTTTGCGGTAACAAGTACGATCAGCATGGCTGCTGGAAACAGACCCAATTTGTTCATAATAAAATAAGCTAAGTAACCGATTAACTGACTTACCGCTCTGCCAACCAGCGGGTAGGTAGTTCAAAGGTGAATCAGCAAACAGCGATTGCGAAGCAATAAGTAAGGGAAGTAGCCAAAATAGATGGTGAGCCGGACGTATTAAAACCTAAGGAATTTACTGGCAATCAGCCCTGGTCACCGGCAAACGCCCGCCGGAGCACGGTCAGGGCTTTGCTGATGTGGGCTTCTACGGCTTTCAGGGAAATGTGCAGTTCGTCGGCGATGGTCTGGTATTTCTTGCCTTCAAACCGGTTCATCAGAAACACGCGCTGCCGCTGCGGAGGCAACTGGCTGATGGCGGCTTCGACCCGGTTATGCAGTTCGTCATACGCCATGAGTTCTTCGGGGGTCAGCCGTTCAGCGGAAGCGTTTTCGTGGACTGCGTCAAGTTCATACAAGGAACTCACGCGCATGTCCTGCCGTAGTTCACGCTGCAGGTACTTCAACGACCGGTTCCGAACGGCCGCGTAGAGATAGGCCCGGTACGACGTAGTAATATCAGCATAAAGCTGTTTCTGCCAGAACACATAGAACGTATCGCTGACAATGTCGCGGGCCACTTCGCGGGAATAAACAAACCGAATGGCGTGGCTGCACAACGGACCGTAGTATTCCCGGAACAGCAACGCGCAGCCCTGCTGAGGGTCCTGATCAAACGCCCGACGAATAAACTGCTCATCGTCAGTCAACAGGCGTCCCACCGGTTCCGCGTCGGACCGTGCGGGTTGAGATGAGGCAGGCAGGGGAAACGACGAGTCAGCAGCCACCAGACAGAACTAAAGTTTTCCTTTTCACGTAAGACCCGATTCGGGCGGCTTACCCTACCTCAAGTTTCTCATTTTTTTGTAAAAATTTCTCGATAAGGTTCTAAAAACATAAAAACTCGCATTTTTAAAATTTTTTAAGCGGGAGGTAGGGTAAGTCGAACAACAAGGGTCTATCCAGTAACAGCACCTTACTCAATGGAACCAAATCAGGTCGGGCCGGACCAGGCCAAAACGCTTCTGTGGACTTTCTTTGCCGGGCGGGCAACCCCCCTGCAAAAACAGTTGCTGGTCGACTGGTTACGGGAAGAAAAAAATCAGGAGCTATACTATCAGGCGCTACATGAATGGGAAAAGTCACATCCGCAGCTTATTCCCGATACGATCGGCGACTGGCATCGGCTGCTGGACCGGCTAACCAACGCTAGCCCAGCACCTACCTCATCTGCCGAAGACATCGTCCGGCCGTTAGCCAGTCACCGAACCGGATTTCGCTGGTGGATGGCAGCCGCGGCCGCTCTGCTGATCGGTTTTACGGGCTGGTGGAAGCAGGACCGGCTGTTGTACAGGACGTACGCAACGGCCTACGGTGAGATTCGCCGGTTTGAGCTACCCGACGGCAGCCACGTAACCCTCAATGCCAACTCCACCCTCCGGTTTCCCCGTTTCCTGGCGTTGCAAAACACCCGCGAAGCCCGGCTACAGGGAGAAGCTGAGTTTTCGGTCATCCATACGGTCGATCACCGCCCGTTTCTGGTACACACCCCCGACCAGTTAGAGGTTCGGGTACTGGGTACCGAGTTCATTGTGTACAGCCGCAACCGGGGCAGCAAGGTGGTGCTCAACCGGGGAAAAGTAACGCTGCGCTCACTGAAAACCCGGCAGCCTGCGCTTACCATCCGACCGGGCGACGTCGTACTCGTCGACCGGCGAGGTAGTTTCCGGCTCCGCACCGGCGAACCGCTGGCCGACCATGCCGCCTGGAAAGAGCAACGCTTTGTCTTTAACCGTACCCCGCTGGTTGATATTGCCCGGCAGATTAAGGAACGGTTCGGGCTGGAGGTCCAGCTTGCGGATTCGGCCATTGCTACCCGACAACTGTCGGGTAATTATCCCGCACAGAACGCCGACGATGTCCTGACCATGCTGACCCAGGTGCTGAACCTGCGGGCCGACCGACAGGGCAATGTTGTCCGTTTATCTGCCATGCCCTAACAACGAACGTAGTCCATTAACCTGCTTTTTAGTAAACCCTTACCTAATTATGACCCAACTGTTACGACCTATGCTATACCGGCTGTTGGGACTGAGTTTGCTGCTCAGTTACCCAATGGTTCCATACGGTCAGACGCTGGCTTACTACCGCTCTCAGGGTACTAAACCCAGCCAACCCGCCACCACGAAGCTACGTGACGTGCTGCTCGACATGCAGAGTCGCTACGGCGTCAACATCGTTTTCGATGAAAAGCTGATCGATGGTATTGAGGTAAATACCCGGCTCCTCAACCGCCCGATGAGTCTCACGAATCGGCTGCGCCTGCTCCTCGAAAGTAACGGCCTTCGCTACGTTCAAACCCGGAAAGACACGTACTTGATCGTATCCGACAAACCATCGGGGAAGCAGGATGCTAACCCACTGGCCCCCGTCGGCAGCCGCCCGGAACCATCGCCCCTGTCAGCCTTTCCATCCCCTCCGCTCAACCTCAACGCCCCCACGGGCCAATCCCTGCAGTCACTACGGGTAGCCGTGAGCGGACGCGTCATTGACGAAAACGGGGGTGGGCTGCCAGGGGTTAATATCACCGAGCAGAACACGACCAACGGCACCACCACCGACACCGACGGTCGCTACCGGCTCACCGTCGAAGGTCCAGCCAGCGTTCTGACGTTCAGCTTTCTGGGGTATCAGTCGCAAACACGTACCGTGGGCAACAATACCGTTATCAACGTTACTCTTCAGCCTGACGTTCGCTCGCTCAACGAGGTGGTCGTGATCGGTTATGGCGAACGCCAGCGTAAAGACCTGACCGGAGCCGTATCCGTTGTGGGAGCCGAAGACCTGATAAAAGCCAAAGCCCTGAACCCCGAGCTCTCCATGCAGGGCCGACTGCCGGGGGTGTTTGTATCAACGCCCGGCGGGGCACCCAACGCCCGTCCCGTCGTGCGGATTCGCGGGGTGAATACGCTTGGTTTCAATGAACCGCTGTACGTCATTGATGGTGTTCCCGTAACTGAGTATGGCAACGGCGCTCCCCCGCAATCGGGTAATACGGCGCAGGCAACCGACGCTCGGGGTTCAATCAACGTACTGAACTTAATTAACCCCAATGATATTGAAAGCATTACGGTACTGAAAGACGCGTCGTCGGCCGCTATCTACGGCGTTCGGGCGGCCAACGGAGTTGTACTCATCACCACCAAGCGCGGCAAAGTTGGTCGGCCACGGGTTGAGGTGGCGGCTTCCCGCGGGGTGCAGAATTTACCAAATCGGTATAATGTGCTTGACTTACCCGAGTACGTTGGCCTGGTCCGCGAAATGTATGCCAACAACCCGGCCCAGGCCAACAACCTGCCGGCCGTTTACCGCGAAGGCAACGCGGCTTATTTGGGCAACCTCCCTCAGCAGAACTGGCAGTCGGCCATCATCAATAAGAATGCGGTGATTGAAGACTACAGCGCGAAGATTTCGGGTGGGTCTGAGTCAACCACCTACTACGTGTCGGGCGGCTACGCGCGTACCGAAAGTCCCATACAGCAGAACAATCTGAAACGCTACTCACTGGCATTTAACCTTACCAGTAAACTAGGGCGACTCATCGAGGTTGGCCTGACCAACCGCCTGAGCTACGTTGACGCGCTGGACAATAGCCAGACGGACCTGGCTTCGGCCTGGCGGTTTGCCCCCTGGCAACCGATTTATGGTATTGAGGGGCGTCCGCAGTTCAATGGTATTGCGCAGGTGGTAAACCCTACCTTTAACCCGAATCCCAACTTCAACCCGACGCTGGTGTCGCTGGGTGGCGGACCGTTTACGATCACCAACAACGGTCTGCTGTACGGAACGGCCACCCGCACCAACGTGCTGGGTGCCTGGAACACCCGCCAGACCACGTACAGCCTGCTGCGGAACATTGGTTCGGCCTATGTACAGCTTGAACCCATCAAAGGGCTGAAGGTTAAGGGAACCCTCAGTGCCGACTGGTACCTGAACAACCGGAACGTCTGGCAGAGTGTCGAGTACTACCGATTTGCCTCGCCGTTTGTCAACACCTTCTCGGCAACGAACGGTACCTCAAAAGGGCAGATTCAGCAACGGCTTTTACGCAACTACAACCTGGTTAAAGAATTCAGCGTCAACTACGCCCGCACGATTGGCGGCCACTCGGTCGACCTGCTGTTCAACGCCATGGACCAGAAATACGGTTCCAGCTTTACGCAAAGCTTTAACACGCAGATTAACTATTACAACCCGGAAGCGCTGGCCCTTTTGAACACAGCCCCGTATTCAACGGGCCTGGTTGTACCGGAAAATAATGCGTTACAGGGCTATCTGGGCCGGGTAAGCTATAATTATAACAGTAAGTACTACGTCGATGCCACGGTTCGGCGGGATGGTACGTCACGATTCGACCGCGATTACCGCTGGGGTACGTTTCCGTCACTGGCCGTAGCCTGGCGGCTCACGGCGGAGCCATTCATGAAGCCTTTGACCTGGCTTTCGGATCTAAAAATCCGGGCGGGCATTGGTGAAATTGGCAACCAGGAAACCACTCAGTTCGGGTTTGTATCGCTGGTAAATTTCAACCCCGACTATTCCTACGGATCGGGCGTGAATGGCGACGCCATTGGCGGTTTGCAGAACGGTATCCGGTTGGCCAATATTCCGGTACGTGACCTGTCGTGGGAGCGGGTGCAGACGCGGAACATTGGCCTGGATGCCTCGCTGCTGGAGAACCGTATTACGGCCACCATCGAGTATTATGACAAGAGGACCTCGGGTATTCTGCAGACAGTTACGCTGCCTCCCAGCGCAGGAATCGACGATGGGCAGGCACCCACCAACAATATCGCATCGGTACGTAACAGTGGGCTTGAGTTTCAGTTGACCTACAACGGCAAGGTGGGGAACGACCTGACCTACAACATCGGCGGTAACCTGACGACGGTTAACAACCGGGTCACGGGTCTGTACCGCGATCTGGCGTTTACCAGCGGTAACTTCCGCACGGAGATTGGCCAGTCGATTGGCTACATCTACGGGTATAAGTTCGGCGGTATCTTCCAGAATCAGGGGGAAATCGACGCGTATAAAGCCACTAAACCGAGCGGTGCCTCGGTAAAAGACGCCATCAACGGCGACCGGATGGTGCCGGGCGATGCTTATTTCCAGGACACCAACGGCGATGGTATCGTGAACGCCAACGACCGGGTGTTCCTGGGCCGTAACATCAACAACCCCGGTTTCTTTTACGGCGTAAATCTGGGCGCTACGTTCAAAGGCTTCGATCTGTCGCTATTCTTCCAGGGTGTGGGCGATGTGCAGAACATCAACACCGAACGGCAGGCTGGTATCAGCATGAACTCGGAGAACATCAACTCCTGGACGGACGTACGTGACCGCTGGACCCCCACCAATCCGTCGAACACGATTCCCCGTGCCGTGCAGGGCGATCCATCAAGTAATAACCGGTTCTCAGACCGGTTTGTGGAAGACGCCAGTTTCATGCGCCTGAAAAACATGCAGGTGGGTTATACCCTGCCCAGGGCGGTGCTGGGTACGGTGCTGTCGAATGTGCGCGTCTACCTGACGGGAAACAACCTGCTGACGTTTACGAACTGGTCGGGCCTTGACCCCGAAAACGACGCTATTCCACCCGCCCGCGCCTGGATTCTGGGTTTGAACGTAAACTTTTAAAGAGTGAATGAGTGAAAGAGCGAACGAGTGGCTTCGCCTGTTTTTCGCCCTTTTAGGCAACGCACCCCGGCCGCTCTTTCACTCATTCGCTCATTCACTCTTTCACTCTTTAATCAATGAAACCCATACTATATTCTGCCGCGCTGGTGCTGACTCTAGCCATAGGCGCGTGCAATCCGGATAATCTGGAGGTGGCGCCGGGCAATCCGACTGAAGCCAGCTTTTTCACCTCCGAACTGGACTTTGAAGGCCTGATTCGGGGGGTATATGCTAAACAGGTAGAACTATACGGCTACCGGAATGGGGCTTACGTCCATGCCGTTCGCCACCTGCCCGGCGACGACATTACCACTACTGGCCCCAACCCATTTGAAACGTTTGCCTCCCTGCAACCCAACGTGGGTCAGTTGGGCAACTACTACGTTAGTTTGTACCGGATTATTTATCGGGCCAATACGGCATTGGATAAAATCAATACGGTTGCCGAGGGCGTGTACCGCACGGCCGGACTGCGTGACCGGCACCGGGGTGAAGTCTTGTTTCTGCGCGGTCTGTCGTACTTCTGGCTGGCGAACACCTTCGCTACGTCACCCCTGCGCACCGACCGGCTCAACTCGCTCGAGCAGGTAACGGCTCCATCTGTTACGGAAGGGCAACTGCTGGATCAGGCCATAACTGATTTCACGGAAGCGGCCAGTCTATTGCCCGAAGCGTGGGATGCCCGTAACGCCGGCCGTGCAACGAGCAATGCAGCCAACGGCATGCTGGGCAAGAGTTTGGTGTTCCGGGGAACGATTAACAAAACCACAGCCGATTTTACCGCGGCCGTAGCGGCTTTTGCCAAAATCAGAAACCGCTCCCTGTTGACCAATTTCGCCGACAATTTTGCGGCCGACCGCGAGAATAATGCGGAATCGCTGTATGAGTTTCAGGCAAGCCAGCCACCGGGCACGGACAACGTATTCCTCCCCGACGACTTTGAACCGGGCGGTGTTGGGTCAACCTCAGGCTGGTGGGGCCTTTTCGAACCCAACAACTCACTCTTATTCGGAACGGCCCGGTTTGTTGCTACCCGTAAATTACTGGCGGCTTTCGACCCGGCCGATCCCCGTCGCGACATCACCCTGAACCCGGCCACCCGCGATATCCGCAAATACTGGACCCGCGACCTGAAGACGTCAAACCCCGGTGCATCGGCTAATAACGCCCGCATTCTGCGCTATGCCGACGTGCTGCTGCTTCAGGCCGAAGCGATCATTCAGTCGGGCGGTTCGGTTGCCGATGCCATTGCCCTGGTCAATCAGGTGCGGACCCGGGCGCGGAACATGGTGCCGAACGGTACGGTACCGGCCAACCTGCCCACCACACTCACAGCGGCACAGGCGCTGGAAGCCATCGGCAATGAGCGTTTTCTGGAACTGGCCGGTGAAGAATCGCACCGCTGGTTTGACCTGCGCCGGTGGCACAAGGGCGGGCAAATTAACCTGTCGTCAGGCTTCGATTTCAGTTCAGATCAGCCCAACCTGTTTGGCTTTGATGTCAACAGGCACCTGCTGTTTCCGATTCCGCTGGCTGAAACCGACAATAACCCGCAGGTAAAGCAGAACCCCGGGTATTAACGCATCGCCTATCCGAAAGGCTACGCAGAGAACAATACGTATCATCAAGGCACTGTGAACTGCCCAAGCAATGTCATGAATCATAGGTTAGTGGTTTTGATCAGCCGGGTGGTTCTACCGTCCGGCAGACTTTTCAACTACGTTTCATTAAATGAAGCATATGACTCTTCACAACCAGTGCTTGTCAAACAACCGGCTCGGTGGCCGGTGCCAGCAGACGCCCGTCCGCTTTTATACGGGCTCGATCATTAAAGCCGGGCGTTCGGATACTTTTAGACATAACAACGATGGAGCGGCTGCGAATCGGCCGCTCTTTACTTAACTGAAGAGTATGCAACGTTCCCTTTTCCGACGCCTTACAGCCGCATTCCTGCTCACAAACCTGCTCATCCGGGTAACGCCTGCGATGGCGCAGTGGCCGATTGGCATACAGGGGTCGAGCATGAAAGAGATGAAAGACCCCCGGCTCATGATGGCGCAGCTTCGGCAGTGGGGCGTCACCGAACTGGAAGGCGGCTATCCAAGAAATATGCCCGTTAAGGAGTACCGAAAACTGATGAAGGAAAACGGGCTTCGGATGGTAGGCATCGGTGGCGACTTCAAGCTGTTGCAGGACAGCGTGGCCCTCCTTGCCGACCGGGCGAAGCAGTTGGGCGCTGAATACGTGGTGTGCTACTGGATTCCCCACGGCCAAACGTTCACCCTGGCCGATGCCGATAAGGCTATTGCGGTATTCACGCAGGCCGGGCAGTATCTGCGCAAAAAAGGGCTGACGCTCTGCTACCACAACCACGGCTACGAGTTTGTCAAGCATGGCGAGGGAACGCTGTTTGATTACATGGCCGGGAAAATGCCCGCCGATGCCGTACAGTTTGAACTGGACCTGATCTGGGCTAAAAACACGCGCCAGACGGCGTTGCCGCAGGACCCTATCGCCCTGCTTACGAAGTATGCCGGACGTTTTCCGCTCGTACACCTGAAAGACCGGCGTCCCGGTACCCCGTCCACACTCGAGAACCCCGCGTTGCGACCATACCAGGTACCGCTCGGGCAAGGCGACCTGGGCGTAAGTGCCTTTTTGCAGGAGGCCCGTCGCAGTGGCGTCAAACACCTGTTCATTGAAGATGAATCGCTGAAACCGATGGAACAGATTCCGCAGAGCATCGCCTTTCTGCGGGACTGGGAAGCCCACCGGGACGAAATCCGCCTGCTGGTACGTGCCGACGACCTGGGCATGGCCCACAGCGCCAACCGGGCTATTCTCGACGTATTGCAAACGGGCATCGCTCGTTCGGTGGAGGTGATGGCTCCGACGCCCTGGGTGTCGGAAGGCTTGCAGGAGCTGGTGCGCCGACCCGATGCGGACGTAGGGGTTCACCTGACCCTGACCAGCGAGTGGCAGCCCCTCCGCTGGCGACCGCTCACGACGGCCCCGAGTCTCTGTGATTCGACCGGCCATTTTTACCCGACTACCTGGAAGGGTACGCCTAAAGCGCCGTCGCTGCTGGACCATAACCCTGATATGGCCGACATAGAGCGTGAACTGCGGGCACAGATTGAGCGGGTCCGGCAGGCGTTGCCCCGGCAGCTATCGCATTTGTCGGTTCACATGGCCTTCGATCTGTCGCACCCCGGCCTGCGAGAGGTGGTAGAGAAGCTCTCGGTGGAGTACGGCCTGCCGCTAATTGCCCCTTCTATGGCTGCGGCTTTCCCCCGGTTTGAGGGACAGAACGCCACCGACCACGCCGAACGTGAGCGGGCGTTTGTAGCGGCTCTGGAAAACCTGAAGCCTGGTACATACATGCTGGTGACCCACCCTGCCTACAATTCGGACGAGCTGAAACCACTGGGCGAAGGAGAACAGGTAGCCCGCACCCGCGATGCCGATGCGGCTATGCTGAAGAGCCAGGCCGTGCAGGGGGTCATTCGAAAACGGAATATTCAACTGGTTACGTACCGGTCTCTGCTCGGCGCTCAGTCCATCCCTCAGGTTTCTCAACAACGCTAGTCAGTATGTCCACAACCCGATTGCTACGGTCGACGCTTTTGAAACTCCTGACGGGTACCGCTGCCCTGCTGCTCATTGTGCTGCTGTCAGCGCATGGCCCATTCCAGCCCGCCGGGTCGGTCGAACGCGGCCCGGCCCGGCCGAATGTCGTGCTGATATTTATGGACGATCTCGGTTACGGTGATCTGTCGTGCTACGGGGCACTGGGCTATCGTACACCGAACCTCGACCAACTGGCCGCCGAAGGAACGCGGTTTACCAATTTTCTGGTTGCTCAGCCGGTCTGTAGTGCGTCGCGAACGGCCCTGCTGACCGGCTGCTACCCAAACCGACTCGGCATCAGTGGTGCTCTGAATCCAACTGCCGTGGTGGGCCTGAATCCGGAGGAAGAAACCATCGCTGAGTTGCTGAAAGAGCAGGGCTACCGGACCGCTATTTTTGGAAAATGGCACCTGGGACACCGGCAACCTTTCTTACCGCTGCAACAGGGATTCGACGAGTACCTGGGCATTCCGTACAGCAATGATATGTGGCCGCAGCACCCGAACCAGGCCAACCTGAAGTTTCCGCCCCTGCCCCTGATCGAAGGCAATCAACCCGTCAAAACCCTGACGTCGCTCACCGATCAGGACAGCCTCACCACGACACTGACCGAACGGGCCGTATCGTTTATCCGGCGCAACCGGCGGAATCCGTTTTTCCTGTACCTGCCGTTTCCGATGCCGCACGTACCGCTGGCCGTATCCGATAAACACCGCAACCGCAGTGGTGCCGGGCTCTACGCCGATGTGATCACGGAGGTCGACTGGGCCGTAGGTCAGGTAATGGCTACGCTGAAGCAGAACGGACTGGAAAAGAACACGCTCGTTATCTTCACCAGCGACAACGGCCCGTGGCTATCCTATGGGAATCATGCGGGCTCTTCGGGTGGCCTGCGTGAGGGAAAACAAACTACGTTTGAAGGCGGCAACCGGGTGCCCTGCCTTATCCGCTGGCCCGGCGAAGTACCGGCCGGTCGGGTCAGCAATCAACTGCTTAGCTCCCTCGACGTACTGCCGACCGTAGCCCGGCTGTGCGGAGCCCGGTTGCCGCGCCGACCTATCGACGGACTCGACGTACAGGCCGCCTGGCGGGGTACGGCGGCTGAATCACCCCGGCAGACATTTTTGTATTATTTCCGCGAAAACAACCTTGAAGCCGTCCGGAAAGGCGACTGGAAGCTGGTACTGACCCACCCCGGGGTGTCGTATGAGGCCGGTAAACCCGGACAAGATGGAAAACCCGGCCAAACACCCGGCAACCACGCCTTCGAGGGGGCATTGTATGATCTGCGGCATGACCCCGGCGAACGCTACGACCGACAGGCAATGCACCCCGATATCGTCAGCGAACTTCAGCAACTGGCCGAACAGGCCCGGGCCGACCTTGGCGACAACCTCCAGCAGCGCCCCGGTTCGAACCGGCGCACCCCCGGAACAGTCGCCAAGGCCGATTAATCGTTTACCGTAAACTCAACTACCCATGCAGCGACGTACTTTTCTGGAACAAACGCTCACAGCCCTGACTGCCACCGGCCTCGGCGTATCACTTCTGAACGGCAAACGGGCTGCTGGTCTGTATAAGCACATCGTGCTGCTCATCGGCGATGATCATTCCATGCGCGTCATCGGCAGTTACGGCAACAAGCGTATTAAAACGCCCAACCTCGACCGGCTGGCCCGGGAAGGGATGCGGTTCACGAACGCCTTCTGTCAGTCTCCGGTATGCAGCGCGTCGCGGCAGTCGTTTCTGACGGGCAACTACCCACATCAGACGGGCGTAAACCTGCTGTTCACGCAACTGTCCGACGAAAAAAACCTAACTGTGGCCGAGCATCTGAACGCCCGGAACTACCGCACGGCGGCCATCGGCAAGATGCACACCAACAACAACGTGCCGGCCGGCGTTCCGGCTTATGGGTTCGAGGTTCGCAAGGATTCGGCAGAGTACACGAAATGGCTGAAGGAAAAGGGTGGCCCCAAGCCGGTTCCCGCCGACGTAGCGGTACGCGACATGAGCAAAACCAAAGGGTTTTCGGTAGAGCAGTGGGTGAACCCCGGGGTTCGATCAGAACCGCTGTACGATGCCGACGCGCTCGATACGTACCTGACCAACGAAGCCATCGCCTTCATTCAGGCGCAGCAGACCAACCCATTTCTGCTTTTTGTGGGTTTTCACGCCCCCCACGCACCAATGAATTTTCCGGTGGAGTTTGCGGGTCGTTACCGGCCGGAGCAGATGACACTGGGCAAAGCGGGCCCTGAAGACCTGCCCTGGACCCCGGCCATCTTCCGCGACCTGACCGACACCCAGAAACGGGAGATTGTGGCCGGCTACTATACCTGCGTCGAATACCTGGACAAAAACGTCGGGCAGATTCTCCGGGCGATTGACGACAACGGCCTGCGCGATGATACGCTCGTGGTGTACATCGCGGATCACGGTTACCTGCTCAACGATCATAACCGATTTGAGAAACACACCATGTGGGAACCGGCGGTACGGTCTCCGCTGCTGGTGCGCGCCCCCGGCCTGACCAAAGCCGGTTCGGTGAGCAGTGAACTGGTCGAGCTGGTCGATCTGGTGCCTACGTTCGTAGAAGCGGCCGGTGCTCCAGCCTTGCCGACGCGGGGCAAAAGCCTGATACCTTTATTCAAAAACCCAACTAAGAATCACCGCGACCAGGTGTTTTCGGAGTACCTGGTCGACAACATGGCCATGCTCCGCACCGACGACCGCGACGGTGGCCCCTGGAAGTACGTTTTTTCGACCAATCAGTACGACCTTGGCCTGGGGTACGAGATCGGCGACGCGCGGCCAACCGGCTACGTTCACCGGCTCTACAACCTCCGGCGCGACCCCGACGAACTGCACAACCTCGCCAGCGATCCGGCCCAGCAGAAGCGGCTGCAAACCATGCAGGCCCAGTTGATCGCCGTGTTCCGCGAGAGCCACCCCGATGCAGCCCGGCTCCCGGCCAACCTGACGACAGAGCAAACGCTGGCCTGGTTCTGTGAGCCCCGTGATCAGGTATCCGACCTGGAGAAACGCATCTTCCCGCATCCCAACCGCTATGAGAAAAAGACGCTATGATGCCCACTGGGCCTTCCTGCCGGTCACACTGCTGGCTTGCTGGGCGGGCATTCCTGCACCGACCTTAACAGAGTCTCCCAACACCACCCCACCGAACATTGTCTACATCTATATGGACGATCTGGGCGTTGAGGAAACTGCGCCTTACGGTCACCCTATTTTCAAGACTCCGAATCTCAGCCGGATGACCGCGGAGGGGCTGAAATTCACCCAGCACTACGCCGGTACGTCGGTTTGTGCGCCGTCGCGCTGCGCCCTGATGACGGGGATGCACACCGGCCACTGTGAGGTGCGGGGGAATATCCAGATGAATCCACACGGACAGATGCCGATTTCGCCCGAAACGGTTACGGTTGCCGAACGGCTCAAGGAAGCCGGCTACGAAACGGCGCTATTCGGTAAGTGGGGCCTGGGTATCGAGGGCACCACCGGCGAACCAACCAGACAGGGATTTGACACGTACTATGGCTACCTCGATCAGGTGCTGGCTCACAACAACTTCCCGGCATACCTGATCCGCAACGGCCGGCGGGAAGACCTGGGTAACAAAGTGGTCTGGGAACCTAAGACGGCGCTGTTCAAGGGGCTAGGGAGCTTCACGCCGGAACCGAAGGTGTACAGCAACGACCTGTTCACTAAAGAAGGGCTTCAGTTCATTGCCCGACCGCACAAAAAGCCCTTCTACCTATACCTGTCCTATACGCTGCCGCACAACAACGGCGAAGCGCCCAAAGACCAGCGGTTTCAGGCCCCGACGCTGGCTCCGTACGACAACGAACCGCCCGGTGGCCCGGCCTGGACGCCCCTCGAAAAGAATTATGCCGCCACCATCGCCCGTATGGACGACTACGTTGGGCAAATCATGGATGCGCTCAAAAAACAGGGGCTGGCTACCAACACGCTTGTGCTGTTCAGCAGCGACAACGGCTCGACCGAAGACATACCGGAACGATTTGCCAAAAGCAACCGGCTGCGGGGCATGAAGCGCAGTCCGTACGAAGGCGGTATCCGCGCTCCACTGATTGCGTGGTGGCCGGGAAAAGTAAAACCGGGGGTGAGTTATTTGCCGTCTGCCCAGTGGGACTTTCTGGCAACTGCCTGCGATCTGGCCGGGGTGAAGCTGGCGAAACCGACGGATGGCCTTTCCATGGTACCGACACTGCTGAGCCAGGGGCAGCAGGCCCAACACGACCATCTATATTGGGAATTCCACGAACAGGGTGGCTGGCAGGCCATTCGGCAGGGCAATCTGAAACTGATTCACAAGGTAAAAACCGACCAGTACGAACTCTATGACCTCAGCCGTGACCCGGCCGAGCAAACGAATCGTATTGAGCAGGAGCCGGAAACAGCCATCCGGCTGAAAAACCTGATGGCTTCCGCCCGAACGCCCTCGGCTCATTTTAACTTTGGTCGGAACCAGTAACGTTCCACCAGCAATTTCCTGAACCATGACATTCCAACTGAAGACACCACCCGATTCCCATACGTTTGACGCCATCGTCGTCGGGTCCGGCATCAGTGGCGGATGGGCCGCCAAAGAATTAACTGAGAAGGGCCTGCGCGTCCTGATGCTCGAACGGGGTCGCCCACTGGAGCACATTACCGGCTACGAAACGGCGCTGAAAGCCCCCTGGGACTTTCCGTACCGCGGCCGAACACCGCTCCCCGTCGACAAGACACCACCCCAATACCGGGTGCATACCCACAATGAGCAGAACGCAAATTTCTGGTTCAACGACCACGACGCCCCCTACCGCGAGATTCAGCCGTTCGACTGGCGACGGCCCGACATTCTCGGGGGCAAATCGGTCATGTGGGGGCGACAAAGCTACCGCTGGGGCGACATTGACTTTGGCGCCAACGCCCGCGACGGCTTCGGCAACGACTGGCCGATCCGGTACAAGGACATCGCGCCCTGGTACAGCTACGTGGAGAAATTTGCCGGAATTTCGGGCAGCAAAGCCGGGTTGCCTCAGTTGCCCGACAGCGACTTCCTGCCCGCCATGCCGATGAACTGCGTGGAAGAGCACATCAGCCAGCAGCTAAAGCAGAAGATGAACCGGACGATGCTGATCGGTCGTACGGCAAACCTCTCGCAGCCCAACGCCGTGCAGACGGCCATCGGTCGGGCACCGTGTCAGTACCGGAATATGTGCAGCCGGGGATGCCCCTACGGTGCCTATTTCAGCAGCCAGTCGGCTACGTTGCCCGCAGCCCGGAAAACCAATCGGCTGACCGTCCGGACCCAGTCCATCGTGTCGGAGGTGCTGTTCGACAAGGATCGCGGACGGGCCACGGGCGTGCGGGTGGTAGATGCCGTTACGAAGCAGACCACGGAGTATTATGCCCGTATCATCTTCCTGAATGCCTCGACGGTGAGCACCAACGTCATCCTGCTCAACTCGGTATCCGACCGGTTCCCGACTGGGTTCGGTAACGACAGCGGAACGCTGGGCCGGTACGTCATGGACCACCACTTCCAGATCGGAGCCAGTGGCCGGGCCGAAGGACTGGGCTTTGAGGATAAATACTACTACGGCCGTCGTGCCAACGGCATCTACATTCCGCGCTACCGAAACATCGGCACCGACAAACGAGAGTACGTCCGAGGCTTCGGCTACCAGGGTGGTGCGTCGCGGTCGGGCTGGCAGCGACTTGTCGCCGAAACGGCCGGATTCGGGGCAGAACTGAAAGAAGAAGCCGCCAAACCCGGCCCCTGGACAATGGGACTGGTGGCCTTCGGCGAATGTCTGCCGTACGAGGACAACCGGATCACGCTCGATCGCAGCCGCCCCGACAAATGGGGATTACCGACCGTGGTGTTCGACGTAAAATTCCGGGAGAACGAAAAGCTGATGCGAAAAGATATGGCCAATGATGCCGCCGAGATGCTCGAAGCGGCCGGACTGAAGCACGTCAGTACGTACGACAACAACTCTGCTCCCGGTCTCGCCATCCACGAAATGGGTGGGGTACGCATGGGCCGCGACCCGAAAACGTCGATGCTGAATGGGAACAACCAGCTCTGGGCCGCGAAGAACGTGTTCGTCACCGATGGCGCCAGTTTCGCATCCACGGCCTGCCAGAATCCGTCGCTTACGTTCATGGCCCTGAGCGCCCGGGCGGCCGATTTTGCTGTCGGTGAACTGAAGCGCAAGAATCTGTAAATCCTGACCAACACCCTACCCGAAACCCCCTCTATGAAACCCTTTTTACGGATTTGTATCACACTGCTCTCAATAGCTGTGCTACCCCCGCTATGCCTGGCGCAGGTGCAGGAACTGAATGTGCCGATCCACGACAGCCCGGGCCAGGCCACGACAGGCCGGGCCACGACAGGCCGCGAAGGGTCAACGCCCCGCTATGCGCCTACAGCCATGAAAGCGCAGTGGATTACCCACCCCGACCTATCGGGTGGGGAGTCGGCGGTAGTGCTGTTTCGCCGGGTGTTCGAGCTGCCCCGGAAACCGGAGCGGTTCGTGGTCAACGTATCGGCCGATAACCATTACAAGCTATTCGTGAACGGCAGGCAGGTGTGTCTGGGGCCGCAGCTTTCTGACATCCGGCACTGGCGCTACGAGACCATCGATCTGGCACCGTTGCTGCAGCCGGGACGAAATGTACTGGCCGCTGAGGTGGTCAATTTTGGTCCCGACCGTTTCTTTGGTATGCAATCGTACCGGACGGCGTTCATTCTGAATACGCCCGAAACCGGCACCGTCAACGTCAGCACCATCGCCCAGACCGGCTGGCGGGTGTTGCACAACCGGGGCGTTGCACACAAGGCTGTCCGGTGGCGGGCCCGGCCCGAAGACCGCGACATCATCGGCGGCTTTTACGCGGCTAACCCCACCGACAGCCTGAACACGGCGGCCTACCCCTGGGGCTGGGAGCAGCTTACGTTCGACGATTCGGCCTGGAAACCGGCCGTCTTCTGCGAAGGGGTTTCTTCCTTGGGGGGCGGATTTGCCTGGTTGCTCGAACCCCGGAATGTTCCCTTGCAGACCCAGCGCCAGGAACGACTCGGCCGCGTCGCCAATGTTTCGGGGCTGACCACCGACGGAGCCTTTCTACAGGGCAACAAACCGCTGGTAATCCCGGCCAATACCCAAACAACCCTGTTGATCGATCACGGAAAGCTCACCATCGGGTATCCGCATCTTCACTTTTCCGGTGGCGCGGGCAGTCGGGTACGGATTGGCTACGCCGAGAATCTGTTCATGCCCAACTCCGCCAAGAAAGGCAACCGCAATCAGGTTGACGGGCGGCAGTTCATAGGTATGCGGGACGTGGTCGTACCCGACGGCAGCGCCAACCGGATGTTCCGCCCAACGTGGCTGCGCACGTTCCGGTTTATTCAACTGGAAGTTGCCACCGGCGATCAGCCGCTCACGATCAACGATCTGTATAACGACTACACAGCATCGCCCATCCCGGTTAAAGCCCGATTCGCGACCAACCAGCCGGAATACGCGCAGATCTTCGACATCTGCCGCCGGACGGTGGAATTGTGTACGCAGGATTATTTTCTGAGCGACGCCTACTACGAAACCATGCAGTACCTCGGCGACAGCAAGGTCCACGACCTGACCTGGCTGGCCATGACCGGCAACGACCTGCACGTACGCAACGCCCTCGAACAGTTCCATTACTCCCGGCTGTGGGATGGTAACCTGACCAGTTGCTACCCGCTACGGTCTACCTTCGTGCACCCGACCTACTCGGTCATCTGGATTGACATGCTGTATGATTACCTGATGTATTCGGGTGATAAAGACTTCATTCGTCAGTTTGTGCCCGGCATCAACCAGACGCTGGCCATGTTCGAGGCCCTGATGCAGCCGAATGGACTGGCGGGCAAAACCCGATGGGCATATTTCGTGGACTGGTACAGCGATCCGGGGGCAAAGGGTGGCCTGGCACCGGGGCAGGATGGCTCCAACTCCGCCGTGGTGACGCTGCACTACGTGTACGCGCTTCAGAATGCCGCCCGCATCTTTGACCTCCTGGGCGATGCACGACAGGCCGGGCCACGACAGGCTGAAACGTACCGCCAGCGCGCCGATCAGATCAAAAAACAGGTGTACGACCGCTGTTTCGATGCCGGTCGGGGGCTGATGGCCGAACGCCCTACCCGGGATTACTTCGATCAGCATACCAACATCATGGCCGTACTGACCGACGCCCTCCCTGCTGCCCAGCAACTGCCCGTACTTCAGAAGATTCTGGCGGACACCAGTCTTGGTCAGGCAACGTACTACTACCGCATTTACCTGTTTGAAGCCCTGCACAAGGCCGTAGGATCGTCGCCCGAGGCCGGTGATTTGATCGACAAAGCCCTGCAACCCTGGAAAGCGGTCCTGGCCGATGGTTTGTCGACTACGCCCGAGCGGTTCGAGTCGCCAAACAAGCCGACGCGCTCGGAATGCCACCCCTGGAGCACAGCCCCGGGCTACGCGTTTTTCAGTACGATAGCCGGTATTCGTCCGGCCGAGCCAGGGTTCCGGTCGATTCGGATGGAACCCCGATTGGGTGCCTTATCGCTACTGGACGGTACGTACCCGTTGCCGATGGGCGAGATGGTGTTCCGGCTGGAAAAGAAAGGCCGGGGCCTGAGCGGGTCCGTTACGCTGCCCGAAGGCGTGACCGGAACACTGGTCTGGGCCGGGAAAACGATACCGCTCAAGCCCGGCAAACAGATAATTAATGCATTATAGATCAGCAAACGAAATACGCATAAAGTCGACGAGTATGGCCAATTGCTACAGCACCTGAACGAAGCGTACACCATCGTTACCGCAGATTGTCACCTATACAAAGTAGCCTATGTCTGACCTATCTACCGTCAATTCGGCAAAACCTGTCCGGTATTGGCTTATTGTAGCCGCCCGCGACCATGTGCTACGGGGTGTAGAAGGAGGCTTCTGCCAGGCCAATCATGGCAGCGCCCGCAACCTCAAGCGCATGCAGAACGGCGATGGCGTCGCGTTCTATTCACCGAAACTAACGCTAGGGGAAACAACACCGCTACGGGCATTCACTGCCATAGGATGGGTGCAGGGTGATGCGGTGTATCAGACAACCGTATCGCCCGACTTTGAGCCGTTCCGGCGGGACATTACGTTCCTGGAAAGCCACGAAGCCCCCATTGCGCCATTAATTCCAGCGCTCCATTTTATTAAAAATAAAACGAACTGGGGCATAACGTTCCGGTTTGGCTTTCTGGAAATACCGGAGGACGATTTTCTGACAATAGCCGCTCACATGGGCGTAAATCCTGGATAGCCTGATGAACGCTCGTTCGCTGCTGACGTTTGTTGCCCTACTCCCACTCGGCTGGCGCCTGAGCGAGGAGCCCCCTCGACCGCGTCCCAATATCCTGCTGATTTTGACCGACGACATGGGGTACGGTGACTACAGCCTCGCGGGGAATCCACACCTGCAAACCCCGAGTCTCGACAGGCTGGCGGAGGCAGAAGTTCGCTTCACTAACTTCTACGTCTCGCCCGTCTGCGCCCCACCCGCGTCAGTCTGCTGAGGGGCTATTTCGACGATTAGAATCAAAAAACGTACAGCTTTATCGATTGAACAGACCTTACTAATTCTACCTGCGGGGCACTTCGCCTACGCCATCGGGCTAAGATTCAAACTGACCGTAAAACCTCATTGCATTCAAATTATGAACGGGATGAACTACTTGAAAATCACGCTTATCCTTTGGCTCGTCAGTAGTGGGTTTCATACCACGTCGGGGCAAGGCCGTCCGTCGCCAGCCGGTCCCCGGAAGCCCAACATCATCTTTATTCTGGCCGACGATCTCGGCTATGGGGATCTGGGTTGCTACCGGAACACCGGATCGGGTCAGCAAACCATCCGGACACCCAATCTCGACCGTATGGCGCGGGAGGGTATGCGGTTTACCCAGCACTACGCAGGCAGCACCGTCTGTGCGCCCTCACGAAGTACCCTCATGACAGGCTTGCACACCGGCCATACCCGCATCCGGGGCAATGCCCGCGTCCCCCTGCAGCCGGACGACAAAACTGTTGCCGAATACCTGAAAGGCGCTGGATATACGACGGCGCTCATTGGCAAATGGGGTCTGGGCGAAGACGGGTCGACGGGCATTCCGCGCCAACAGGGCTTCGACTACTTTTATGGCTATCTGAATCAAACCCACGCGCACAATCATTACCCTGACTTTCTCTGGCGCAACGAAACGAAAGTCAAGCTCCCCAACGAGGTCATTTACGTAGAGAACGGCGGGGTGAAAGGCATTGGATCAGCGGCCACTAAACGGGTGGAATGGACGCAGGATTTATTTACCAACGAAGCCCTGCAGTTTATCGAACAGTCGAAGCAGCAACCGTTTTTCCTGTACCTGAGCTACGTATCGCCCCACGCTAACAACGAACATAAACTCGTTGCGGCCCACGGCATTGAGGTACCCGACTACGGCCCCTATGCTAACGAGGAGTTTCCGGACGTACAAAAAGCGTTTGCCGCCAGCATTACCTACCTGGATGCACACGTGGGTAAGGTACTGGCTAAACTACACGAGCTGAAGCTGGACGACAACACCCTGGTGATTTTCAGCAGTGACAACGGTCCGCACGCGGAGGGGGGTAATGATCCTGCCTATTTCAACAGCAACGGCGGATTGCGGGGCATAAAACGTGATTTGTACGAGGGTGGTATCCGGGTGCCCATGCTGGCACGCTGGCCGGGCAGGATTAAGGCCGGGACAATCAGCAACCATCCCTCGGCTTTCTGGGACTTCCTCCCAACGGCCTGCGAGGTGGCTGGAGTGCCGCAGCCGGCCGGACTTGATGGCCTTTCCTACCTGCCAGCACTGCTGGGCAAGGGTACCCAGCCCCAGCACCCGTACCTTTACTGGGAGTTCCACGAACAGGGTCGTAAACAGGCCGTTCGGCAGGGCTCTTACAAACTGGTTTACCTGCTGAAGGATAACCGCATGGAGTTGTATGACCTCAGCCGCGATCCGACCGAACAGCACAACATCGCCGACGGCAACCCGGCTATCGTCGCCCGGCTGAAAACGATCCTGGACCGGGCCCGCGTCCCATCCCCTGACTTTCCGTTCACCCAATAACTGACCGACCATGACGTTTCGCCATCGTTTTCTGCTCCTGCTGGTAACCGCAGCCGCCCTCGTATCCGGCTGGGCCATTGAGAAAGCACCCGAGCGCCGGGATGCCGGGAGCGCCCCGACCGTACCGCCCAATATCCTCTGGATTTCGTGTGAGGATATGTCGCCCCGGCTTGGTTGCTACGGCGATACGACCATCCCTACGCCCAACATCGATCGATTGGCACGAGAGGGCATTCGGTTTACCAACGCGTTCTGCACGGCGGGGGTCTGTGCGCCGAGCCGCAACGCCATCATTACGGGGATGTACCAGACGAGTACGGGTGGCCACAACATGCGGACGCAGTACGATACGTATCCGGCCAAAACCGGCCTGCCGAAGGAGTATTCAGTCGTGATGGCTCCGGAGGTAAAAGCGTTCCCGGAGTTTTTGCGGGCTGCCGGTTACTACGCCACCAACAACGTCAAAACGGACTACCAGTTCGAAGCCCCGCCGACGGTCTGGGATGAAGTCAGTAACAAAGCGTACTGGAAGAATCGACCTGACAACCGGCCGTTTTTTGCTGTATTCAACAACACCGTCACGCACGAGTCGCAGGTGTGGCAGCGAAAAGACCTGCCCCTCCGGGCAGATCCGGCCCGGATCAAGGTCCCCCCGTACTACCCCGACACAAAGACCGTCCGGCAGGATATGGCCCGGTTCTACAGCAACATCCGCGACATGGACGATTGGGTAGGCGACATCCTGAAACAACTGGAAACCGACGGTCTGCTCGACAAAACCATCATTTTTTTCTGGTCTGATCACGGCGACGGGCTGCCGTTTGTGAAGCGGGAAATTTATGACCGGGGCCTGCGAGTTCCGCTGATCGTGCGGTTTGCGGACGGGCGTTTCGCCGGTACAACCCGCGACGAACTGATTTCGATGATCGACCTCGCCCCGACGGTCCTGACCCTGGCCGGTTTGACGCCCCCTACGTACATGCAGGGCCGCGCGTTTCTCGATCCCCAGACTGGCCGACGACCCGCAACCGGTCAGCCCCGCCGGTACGTATTCGGGGCCCGCGACCGGCTCGATTCGGAATACGACCGCGTGCGGACCGTTCACGACGGACGCTACCAGTACGTTCGTAACTTCTTTCCTGACCGCCCGCTGTACATGGACATTGCTTTCCGAAAGCAGCAGCCGATGATGGCCGAACTGCTGCAACTCCGCGACGCAGGCAAACTCAACCCAACGCAGATGCTGTGGTTTCGACCGAACAAACCTGCGGAAGAACTCTACGACCTGACCACCGACCCCTATGAACTGACCAATCTGGCCGAAAAGCCCGCTTACGCTGGTCACCTGAAACGACTGCGGAAGGAGATGGACAAGTGGCTGACGGAAACCAACGACCTCGGCAAAATACCCGAAAAAGAACTGGTACAACAGATGTGGCAGGGTGCCGACAAACCACCCGTAACGGCCGCTCCACAGGCGACCCGGTCGGGCGATAAAGTCGCGCTGAGCTGCTCCACCCCCGGCGCGTCCATTGCCTACCGAATCGGCGACAGCAAGAGCTGGCAGGTGTATACGAAGCCAATCGATATACCCAGGCAGCAATACATGACCGCCGTGGCTATGCGCATCGGATACACCCGGAGTCCGGAAGTACCGGTTACGCCCTGAGTGGCCAAGCTGTTCGTAAACGACGAAAACGTTCAATTGATGCTGAGCTGACAGGGGTACATGAACACATTTTTCCAGGCATGTATTACCTTGCGCACCGATTGGTGACCGAACGTGGCTGCCTGACCGGGTTGCTCTTCTTTATTCATGAATGTATTGCTCGTTAAAATGACCCTGATGCCGCTGGTGATTGGTCTGATCACGCTCTCCAGCCGGAAATGGGGGCATCGCATTGGGGGCATGATTGCCAGTCTGCCGTGGGTCGCGGGACCGATTCTGCTGTTTTTTATTCTAGAACAGGGAAAAACCTTTGGTATTCGGTCCGTTCAGGGCATTCTGATGGGTATTGTGTCCTGGATTACGTTCTGTTACTGTTACGCGCAGCTATCGCGGAAGTTACACTGGCTACCTACCGTTTTGATCTCGTACGTCGTGTACGTAGCCGTCGCCTGGGTGTTTACCTTCTTCACGCTCGATCTGTTCGCTACCTACGGCATTGCGATTAGCTGTGCCATACTGGCGCTGCGGCTTTTTCCTACACCCGCTGCGCAGCCGATCCAGACCCGACGGTTGCCGTTCGACCTGCCTATTCGGATGGTAGTCGCTACGTTGTTTGTGGTAGCAGTTACCTGGCTGGCCAATGTCCTTGGCCCCGCCTGGAGCGGCATCCTGACGCCGTTTCCCATCATTACGTCCATACTGGCCATTTTTACCCATTATCTGCAAGGAAGCAACGCTACGATACTGATTCTGCGCGGCCTGCTCATTGGTGTGTTGGGGTTCACTACGTTCTTTTTCCTGCAAGCCTTTCTGTTGCCTCACTTTTCGGTGGGCGCGTCATTCTGTCTGGCACTCGTGGTGAATTTGCTGATTAATGTCGTTACACTCCGCCTGGTTAACTAACCGTCGATTATGATGAATGCCCGCATTCGCGAACTGGCCCAGATGCTCTGGGATTATCACCACATGAACCATGCCCTCCAGAAAGCCGATGCCATTCTGGTGCTGTGCAGCCATGACACCCGGGTAGCCGAACGCGGAGCCCGGTTGTTTCTGGACGGCTGGGCACCCCTGCTCATTTTTTCGGGTGGGCTCGGGGTCATTACCCGTTCGATGTGGACCGAACCCGAAGCCGACCTCTTCGCCCGTATTGCCGTGGAGATGGGCGTACCGCAAGCCCATATTCTGATCGAAAACCAATCGGCCAACACCGGCCAGAACGTCTTGTTTACCAAAGAACTACTCGCCGAAAAAGGGCTCGATCCGGAGACATTCATTGTGGTGCAGAAGCCCTACATGGAGCGCCGGAGCTACGCTACGTTTCGAAAAGTATGGCCGGAGAAACCGGTGATCGTCACCTCCCCGCAGGATTCGTTTGACGTTTATCTGAGCCGATACACCAACCCGGAGTTGTCGCCCGACGACGTCATCAGCATCATGGTCGGGGATTTGCAGCGCATCCGGCTGTATCCGGAACGAGGTTTTCAGATTCCGCAGGACATTCCGGACGAAGTCTGGGACGCCTACCAGGAACTGGTCAACGCCGGCTACAACCGGCATCTGGCCTCTGCCTGAAACAAACCCAAATGCAGCAGGCGGTAAGCAATCACCGCCTGCTGCATTTGGGTCGGGTGATGTTGTGGTGTCAGGTTCTGCACCTGACACCATGGCCAGTTATACGTTCCTTTGCCCGCCGGCCAGCTTCTCTTCTTCCAGCTTTCTGACCTGTTCGACAATTTCTTCGGGTGATACGTAGAGCCGGGCAATTTTGTCCTTATAAACCTGCGGCAGTTCGGCGTGGTCGAGAATGAACCGTTTAGTGGCAACCAGGTAATTACCCAGTCCCCGCTTAACGGCAAAGTCGTCGGCGACCCGCTCGGCTTTTCGCACGTAGTTGGGCGAGAAGAGGTACCCCAGTCCAAACCTGATCATCCCGAAAGTACTCCGGTTTTCGTAATCCATAATGTGCCCCAGCTCGTGGCCAATCCAGCCGATCATGATCGCGTCGGGGATGTGGTGGATTGGGATCGCCGTGTGCGTCAGCTTGAACATGGCGCTGATGTTGATCTGATACGCCCGCTTATTGCGGTTACCCAGTAAGCTACCGACAACCGGCTGCGCCTGCATGACCGACGACCGGATGCTTTGCTTGAAAACGAAGCGAATACTGGCGGTCCGTAGCTCCGGATAAAACGACAGCGCGATGAGCACATTTTTCCGGATTACTGACGGAATATGCTTGTGCTGCTCAAACGCGGCCAGTTCGGGCGAAATCTCATCGGGTTGGGCGCTACTTTTATCAATCAGCATGATTGCTTACACTGTTGGGGACGTAGTGTTAAACGCTATCTCTAATTGGATTACGTCACGGCGCTCTAATTGTTCAAAAAATTGTACAGGGTTTTGCTACAGGAGTTACACAGAAATTCCGCCCCTTACTGCTAATTGCGTTACTTAAGTAATCATTTCAAGTATTTTTCACTATAAATAGTTACTTTTTAAAAAATTTTGTTTAGTTTTAAATCCACAACACTCACTTATAGCAACTCATTCAACAGAATGTTTACAAAATCGGCACCGTTGATGTCTGTTCCCTTGACGACAGAAGCTTGTGAACAGATTTTTTCTAACTGGATTGAGGCTGTTTCAACCTTTTATACGACCTACCAACAGCTTATTCAGCGAATTCAAACCCATTCGGCCAACAATTCGTCTCCGGATAATGGCCTTACTGAATTAGCACTGGCAATGCAGGATCAACTTGCCATCCTGGTGACCAACATGAGTCAGCCTGACGTACATTCCGGTACGTTATCTAACAACTACCAGACCCTTGCGCAGCACACCGACGTACTTGCTAACCTTAGCCAACAGGCCCAAAACCGGTTGTCGTCTACCGGCCAGGCCAGACACTACCGACCATCCGGCCTAGACCCCTCTCCCCGACTGCACGCCTAAAGTCTTGTTCAGCTTGTATGGCTAAAAGCAATCGCCCCCGAAACCCAGCTTATGAACAGGCTGGGTTTCGGGGCTTACTCGAACCCGTGCGATCAATGGTTCGTACGTATCGGCAAACTGGTTTACCAGCCTACTTCTACCGTAACAGCGGCCTGCCCTGCATTGCCTGCCAGAACACGAACGTGGTCAGAATGGCATACAGCAGTCCGGCTATGACCGTAGCCCGTACGCTTTTCAGCACGTAAAACGACAGCAGGGGCAGGATTTGCAGGGCGTGCATCCCCAGAAAATGGGCAATCCGCAGATCCCCGTAGCGTCGGCTCCAGTTGACCACGGGCAAACCCGGACTACCGTCTGCGCCACCGATCGTATGTGTCAGCCGCGCCCCCATGCTCAACCCCTGCATGGAGAACACGATGAATAAAAGCAGCCCCAGCCGAATGCCCCACAAATACGCCCCTGACAGGTCCGGCAGGTCCTGTTGAAAGAACAGCAGGGCAATGTAGGCCGTCCAGAGCGAAATACCCACGGCCGCAACAGCCATCAGCCCGTACAGCGTGCTATACAGGGGCGTACTGACGTTGAAGTGCGACAACTGTCCCCGGGCTGCCTGCCAGGCAATGTACCCATCTTCAAACGTGAACAGCACGATAAGCCCCCACGAATACCAGACCACCGCCCGGTTGTTGCCCAGGTACTGCATGTACCAGGCCATCGTCCAGACAAAAATACCGGTGGCCAGAAAGAACTTCATCGGCTTGTACCAGGCATTAACGCCGAGTACCTGCGTGTGGGTAAACTGGATCAGCACCAGACAAAGCAGCGCAGCCACTAGACACCCGAGCCCGAAATAATACAACGGTTCATTGCTGTGGCGGAGTTGGCTCAGAAAAGCGTTCATACGTTTGGCTGAAGTTGTCGCTGATGCTGGGTCATGCCACCCATCACCTGCTGCATGATCCGTACCTTTCCCCAGCGTGGCACCGTCCGGAGGGCATATACTAACACTTTGGTCAGCCAGCCGGGCAACACCGTCGTTTGTCGGCCCAAAGCCCGCAGAATCGGTACCCCTACCTGCTCGGGGGTCAGCGCCATGTTCATGGCCATGTTGGCCCGCTGCTCAAACCCACTCCTGACCGGCCCCGGTGCCGCAGCCAGCACATCGACACCCTCTGGTTTCAACTCCAGCGCCAGCGCTTCGGCCAGCGACTGCACGTAGGCTTTGGTAGCGGCATAGTTGGCTGCGTACGGAACGCCCTGGAAGGCCACCATCGAACTTAGCAGGATGATACCGCCCCGATGCTGGGCCACGAAGCGCTGCCCGTAGTGATGGGTCAGCGCCAGCACAGCCTCGCCGTTTACCCGCAGCATGTTGATCTCTTCAGAAAGGCTCGACTGGAGAAACAGTCCCGACGTACCAAACCCCGCCGATTGCACGAGCAAGCCAACGCTGAGGTCGCTGGTACTGTCGATAAGCTGCTGCACACCCACCGACTCCGACACATCGGTAGCCACGATCCGCACGTCGATGCCGTAGGTATCCCTCAACTGCTCAGCTACGGGTGCCAGTCGTTCAATCTGCCGGGCATTGAGGACCAGATGCAACCCGGCGCTGGCCAGTTGCTGCGCCAGTTCCAGACCAATGCCCGATGAGGCCCCGGTTACGACGGCCCAGGGTCCATACTGCTCCCGCAGCCGATTCTTTTCAGAGGTTTTGAGTACCATGTCCGTATGTGTTTATTGGTTGCTGGCTCCTTTGACTTTCGTCCACACTTCGCTTCGGCCAAACAGCGACACGCCGACGTAGCCGCGAATGCTCAGATTACTGGCGTCCTTCAGGGTCATTTTGCAGGAGTACGTTTTCCCGTCGCGGGGATCGTAGATGGTGCCTCCTTCCCAGGTTTGCTCACCGTCGTGCTGAAAATCGTTGAGAATGACCAGCCCGATCAGATCCCGGTTGCGCAACGCGGGATTCGGGTTCTTTTCATCCTTGGCTGGCCCACCCGTTCCCCAGGTAATCTTGCCGAAGTACTTGCCAGCCTGTTGGTAGATGAGCAGCCGGGAGTCTTTTTTGGGTGAGAGCCATTCACCGAGAATAGCGTCCGGCTTCGACTGAGCCAACGTAGTTGAGGCCAGCGTCGCAGTGAGTAACAGAAGTGAAAATAGTCGCAACATTGATCATCGTTTTTTAATTGAACATTGTTCATTTAGAGGGTAAAAAAATTATAACGTATCGAGTATTTTCAAAAATTCGCCGAACGCCTGTTCCACAATACCATCGGCATCCTGCAGATTCACGCCTTTTGTTCGCTGGCCGATCTCCAAGCTGCACATGCCATGTACCAGACTCCAGATCATGAACGTCAGCGGCTCGAGCTGGTGCCCCTTGAAATGCCCGGCTTCCATACATTGCTGTACGGTTGTCCGCAGCACATTGAAAGCCGTTTTACCTTCCGACCATTCCTCGTTGACGGCATTCAGGTATTCCATGGGCGCTTTTATACTGAACATCAGATCGTACATATCCGGATTATCAAGGGCAAACCGGATATACACCCGTCCCATCGCCTTGAGCCGTTCCATCGGGTCGGCTACGTTGAACAGCACCGTAAACTGCCCGCCCAGATCCGCAAACCCCTGTGTGTGCAAGGCGTGCAGAATGGCGTTTTTATCTTTAAAGTACACGTAAACGGTGCCGATGCTGTAATCAATAGCTTCGGCAATGCTCCGGATAGTGGTTTGCTCGATCCCCTTCTGCACAAAGAGCTTTCTGGCTCCCTGCAAAATCAGGTTTCGTAGCTCTTCTTTTTCTTTCGCTTTCCGCTCGGCAACACCCATGTACGTCTCTATTTACCCCATAAAATGAACATTGTTCAAAATTCGTTCCCACGAGTCAACTTATTTTTCAAAATCGGCAGAAATTACCCCCGCCGACCACGGGAAAACCAAAGGCTTTGGTAGTAAGAGCGGCTCCTTTTTTGCTTTTACCGGTATTGCCCCTCATCTTTTTTACTTGACTATTCCGCTGGTTCATACCAGACTCCTGGCTTCTTTATGAAATCATTCGTTTCCTGCCTGCTGCTAATCAGCCAGGTGGCATTCCGACCGGCTCTGGCCCAGACCCCACGTCCTTCCACAGCAACAACGGCGCAGCAACGCCCTAACTTTGTGCTGATTGTCGGCGACGACCACGATCTGAGCGCCGTTGGCTGCTACGGCAACCGAAGCGTTAAAACACCCAATCTGGATTACCTTGCCAAAGAAGGCGTTCGGTTCACCCGCGCGTATGCCACTACGTCGTCGTGCAGCCCCAGCCGCTCCACCCTGCTTTCGGGACGGCATAATCATAACAACGGTCAGTACGGTCTGGCCCACGCTACCCACCATTTCCGATCGCACGAAGGGTTAAAAACCATGCCGGCGCTCCTGCACAATGCTGGCTACACCACGGCCCGTATCGGCAAATACCACGTAGCGCCTGCCAGCTCCTACCCTTTCGACGAAGCCCTGAGCGAAGACGGTTCCAATCCGGTGAAGATGGCGAATCAATGCGTTACGTTTCTGGAGAATAACCGCAGTAAACCCTTCTTTCTATACTTCTGCACCACTGATCCGCACCGGGCCGGCTCCAACAAAAACCTGCCGTATGAGGCCAATCCCCACGGCAATAAACCCAATGGGCACGAAGGCGTAACTGAAACGCTGTATGGAATGGATTCGCTGCGGGTGCCGTACTTTTTGCCGGACGCCCCTGAAACCAAAGCCGAACTGGCGCAGTACTACCAGTCCGTATCGCGCATGGATCAGGGTATCGGTCGGCTATTCGACCTGCTGAAGGAGAAAGGCCTGTGGGACAATACCATCGTTATCTATCTCTCGGACAACGGCATGCCGGTACCCGGTGCCAAAACGACGCATTATGAGCCGGGCGTCCGATTGCCGCTCATCGTCCGGAACCCCTACTCAACCCGCAAAAATCAGGTGTGCGACGAACTGGTATCGTGGGTAGACGTAGCGCCGACACTGCTGGATTTTGCCGGGCTCAATCCCCCGGTTCTGGCCGCAGCCAACCGGCCACAGGGCGGTGGCGAGTACGGGGAGCGCGGCCCTACGGACTACTTTCACGGCAAGTCCTGGAAACCTTATTTCGATCGTATCAACGGAACAAATCCAGCTTCGTTCAAGGGAGATACGGTATTTCTGTCGCACACCTTCCACGAGGTAACGATGTACTACCCTATGCGATCAGTGGTGACCAAGCGCTACAAGCTCATCTGGAACGTAGCGCACGACCTGCCCTTTCCGTTCGCGGCCGATCTGTGGAATTCGGCCACCTGGCAGGGTTTCCTGAAATCCGGGAAAACGCAGTACGGCCAGCGGAGCAAAGATGCGTACGTACGTCGCCCGGCCTTTGAATTGTACGATCTGGAAAAGGACCCGCAGGAACGAACGAATCTGGCCGATAGCAAACCCCATAAGGCGGTGTATGATACGTTACTGGCTTCGCTGCGAAACTTCCAGGAGGTCACCAACGACCCGTGGCGGGTGAAGTGGACGCACGAGTAACTGCCCCGTTATACTTACGCCACCTGTTGGTTCAACCAGGCGTAGCTTTCCCGGAAGAAGGCGTCCACGGCCTCGTCGGTTTCGATGGCCGACAGGGGCAGGAACGCGCCTTTCCAGCCGTCGGTGACCAGCCACTGGCCGACCGGCAACGCTGGCGCTGCGCCAAAGTCAACAGCGTGGCTACGGTCGTAGCCGGATTGATAAAAATACGGTTCGTCGCTCAAGGCGTCGGCGATGGCGTAACCGGCCCAGATGGCTGCCCGCTCCTGCCCGGCTGCATCCGGAATGGTATAGTAAACCCCCGTGTCGAAATGATGCGGCCAGACGCGCACCTCGCTGGCGCGGCCGCTCCACTCGTTCAGCCTCGTGAGGGCCGTATTAGCCAGGGTTCGCCATTGTCCCCATTCCGGCAGTCCATCCGGACGAACGTAGGGCGTAAGCTGGTCTACCGGTGGATCGAGCCGGTAATTCACGGGTTTGATGTCCTGAACGCCCCACGCCTGTAGCTGGCTCTTCCACCAGGCCGCAGCATCGGTGGGCGTCCGGTTGTCGGGCGAAAACGACGCCATAACCGTTTCTGTCTGGTCAATGAACGCCAGGGTAAACGCCCTGGTATCAATGATCAGCCTGACCGACTGGCCATTGCGGACAAACGGCCTGCCTTCCAGCCGGTGCTGACCGGGATTCCAGGCCATGTTCGTGTGGCTGTCGTCGGGTTGCTGGTCGAGCAGTTGGGTACCGGTCAGGGCAATGAACTGAGCCAGACTGTGCAGCACGCGGTCGGCCTCGTTGATGGCCTGATGAGCGGTTTTCATGGCGGGTAATACGTGTTTGAGTGGCCCAGAGCGCGTCATGCCACGTCGAGCAGCGCCGGGTTGGTAATGATAATCTGGCTGCGGTTATACTCCAGCATCCCCGCCTGCCGGTATTCACTGAATAGTTCGCTGACCACCTGCCGGTTGCTGCAGATCATCCGCGAGATGTCCTTGTGGGTCAGGTAATTGTTGAGTACGTACGGTTGGTCGGGCTTGGCGTCCTTTTCAACCCACTCCTTCAAAAATAAGCGAAAACGGGTTCGAACGTCTTTGTACATCAAATTGATATACCGATTTTCAAGCCGCCGTAACCGCAGTCCAACCAGCTTGGTAAACCGAATGCCGAGCGACGGATGCTGCTGGATGACCCGCTCAAAGTCAGTCACCAGAAAGCTACAGAATGTTACGTAATCCGACAGCACAACGGCATACTGATTCGTTTCCGCCGGCGTCAGCGTAAACTGCCCGAACAGATCATCTGGCCGTAGCACTTCAACGAGTTGTTCGTTGCCCTCTGTATCCAGTTCCACAATTTTCAGGATACCGACCTTCAGCGTATACACCCGATCTTCGTCCTGCGACAGATTGATCACATCCCCTTTCCGGTGCATTCGGAAGTGGCTCAGGTAGCAGATTTCGTTGATGGCGTTGCGCGATAGTTCGTCGAATAGCTGATGATTCTTCAGGTACCAGTATTTGGTTTCGTTGGTCATGGTTATATCAGTTCAGGTGAGCAGTATTCAGCGCAACGATAATTTCATCGACGATATCACGGGCTACTTCCCGTTTGGCTTTTAACCCGAAGCGGTGAATGCCACCGTCGCGGTGCAGAATGGTAATCTGATTGGTGTCGTGACCGAACGCAGCCCCCTCGTCACGGAGCGAATTCAATACGATCAGATCCAGGTTCTTACTGACCAGCTTGGCCTGCGCGTTGGCCAGCTCGTTATCCGTTTCCAGCGCAAAGCCAACCATAAACTGGTCGTCGCTCTTCTGCTGCCCCAGACTGGCCGCAATGTCGACCGTCCTGACCAGTTCCAGCATAAATGCAGTCTCCTGCTTCTTGATCTTCCGGTTAGCCACCACTTTGGGCGTATAATCGGCCACAGCCGCGGCCAATACCGTGATCGAGGCCGTAGGAAAATAATCCAGGCAGGCCTCGTACATCTCGGCCGCTGACCGAACCCGAATCACCGTAATGGCGTGGTGCTGGGCCGTCAGGTTCGTCGGGCCGCTGACGAGTGTAACCGTTGCCCCGCGCTCTGCCAGTACATCGGCCACAGCATAGCCCATTTTTCCGGTTGAATGATTGCCGATGTATCGTACGGGGTCGATGGCTTCGTGGGTCGGACCGGCCGTAACAAGGACGTGCAGGCCCGACAAATCTCTATTGATAGGACTAAACAATGAGTTCATGATGATTTCTAGTTGTGCGGTAATTCGGGCGGTCAGGCTTTCTTCCCCCGCTGCATCCGGCGCCAGAATTGGATAGCTTCGCGCAGGCTCATGTAGGCAACGCCCCGGCGGTGATTCGCCCGACTGATGTCGTACAGCACCCGCCAATGATGAAACAGCACCCGGTAGGCCTTCCAGATCGAAAACCCTGGGTGGTAAATATGCGCTGGTTCGGCCCCGGCACCGTTCAGTTCCAGAATGTGAATGTGCCGACCGGCGTACAGATCGGCCACGCTGCGGCAGCGCAAATCGTAGCGGCCGTAGTAAAAGCCGACAATGGGGGCGCTGATACGGTCAAACACGCGGGTCAGTTCGGGGGTAATCAGATGATTGGCGTCCAGAAACTTGGTTCCCTTGCTATGATTCCCGATCGACACCAGCGTGATCGTCTCGCCGGGTGCGGGTATGTCATGGAAGCGATGCCCGTACTTCGCCTTCAGGGCGGGCAGTTGCAGAATAGCCCGTTCGTTCTGCATGATCAGCTCTTCAATGCAATTGAGGCCGTTTCCGCGAATGGTCAGGAACTCTTTCTGCACGATGGACGAAATCACACCCTGCGCCTGACCGTCCGAACGCGGCTCAGGAGACCGATAGTAAAATATGCCCAGTTCGAGCGGTTCATCGACGTACTCCTGAATCAGAAAATCGGCCGGACTACTTTGTTTGTAATTGACCAGGTCCTCCCAGTGCTCAATCTTTTCGACCCGCCAGCCTCGCTCCCCTACGTTGGGCTTGGCTATCAGCGGGTACGTCAGTCTCAGTTCCGATACCTGCCTCAGTACCACATCAATGTGAGCCTGACGAGTAACAAACAGTGTTTTCGGCTTGAACTCATCGCTGATGCGATCCAGAATGTCAATTTTCGATTCGCCCAGAAGTCCCCCCGTTTCGATGGACGGGTTGGCCGCCGAAAAGAAAAACAGCGACCGCGCTTTAATCGACAGCCAGAGGTGATAGATGAAGATGGGGAAGTACACCACCGCAAACGGCCAGTATTCCCAGTGCCGCAACCGGATAAAGAACGGACTATCGAACCGGAAGCGGGGCAGAAATGCCTGTACTGTTTCCCGGAAACTGGCGGGTTGATTAACGGACGAACTAAGCGGTTGCATAGGCGGATTCATGAATGGGTATCTGGCGGACGAGTTGCTGCACAAAATCCTGGTAGATCATCTCCGTCTGGTCGGGACGATGGACGACGCTGGTCAGGCTGACCGTAAAAAGCTCGTTGTTACGGTTCATACGGAGGGCATTTTCCCGGTCGCCATCTCCGGTGAACTGATGAAACGCCCGGATGTCGGCGACGGATGGGTTTGGGTGGCTCAGTTGCCAGTTGCGAAACCAGGCTTCGCGCTTTTCGATCACCTCCGGGGTATAGAGCGTCACCGACGACCAGATGTGCGGCCGCTTCGGATCTTTGTCGTGAATGAATAGCCGCCGACCCGTCCAGCGCAGTTCCGTCAGTCGGTCGGATTCCAGCGCAAGCAGCGTAAACGGCTCGACACCGGCAAAGTCATAGGCATCCGCAAACGCCTGGATGGAGGAATACGTAAAGACGTGCAGCGGAACCAGCCCACGGCTGTGTCGATATGGGGGCTGCGGCAGGTGGGGCACAAAACCGCCGTTGAGCAAACAAACGGTCATCTCCGTCGATGCAGCGATCCAGGTGCCGTGGCCCTGGGGGTCCCTGGGGAACGTAACGCGAAAATCGCCGATCTGAACACCCTCCGGCAAAAGGGCCGACGGACGGATCGCTTTCTCGTCGCGACTGTGAGTCAGGATAAAGCCGGTTGGGCTGAGGGGTAGATACGTTGCGGTACACATGCCAGTCGTAAAGCAGTTACCTTTCCTGTTGCAAGGTCTGTACCACCGGCACTAAGTCTGTTATTCTATTGACAATCAAGAACTAAACTTCTCTTCAGAATTAAGAAACCGTTCAGACTTTTACGATATTTCGTAAGTCTCACGACGGAGCGTAATTAATACCCGGCCGCCTGACCATCCTTCCGCATTTCGGAAGCACCCCAATAGATTCGATTGACAGCATCCCACTGAATGGCCTGATAGCCACCGAAGAAATCTGTTTCGGCCAGGCGATGGCCACGTCGTTCCAGATCAGCCCGCACGTCGTTGGCAATACCGGATTCGAGCGCCAGACGCCCGCCATCGGTCATGAGGGTTCCGATGGGCTCACTACTGCCCGAATGACTGAACCGGGCGGCATCACCAGCTTCCTGAACGTTCATCCCGAAATCAATCAGATTACACAGCACCTGCACATGGCCCTGGGGCTGCACCGGCCCGCCCATCACGCCGAAACTCAGAAACGGTTGCCCATCTTTCAGTACGAAACCAGGGATGATGGTCGTGAAGGGCCGTTTGCCGGGGGCGTACACATTGGCGTGGCCGGGCTTCATCGTAAAACTGGTACCCCGGTTGTGAAAGACAAAGCCCAGCCCATCGGGGACCAGACCGCTCCCGAATTCCAGCATGTTACTCTGGATGAACGACACCATATTACCTTCCTCGTCGGCTACGCTCAGAAACACCGTATCGCCGGTTTTCAGCGCCGGATCACCGGCATCCAGGCGCTCAGCGGCTTTCGCGGGATCGATCAGCTTCCGGCGCTGGGCTGCGTAGTCTTTTGACACCAGCCAGTTGAGCGGTATGTCGCTGAACTCGGGATCGGCGTAGTAGCGGGCCCGATCTTCGTAGGCCAGCTTTTTGGCTTCTACCAGCAGATGCAGGTAATCGGCGCTGTTGTGCCCCATCTTTTTCAGGTCGTAGCCTTCCAGTATGTTCAGCATCTGCAAAACCGCTACGCCCTGGCCGTTTGGCGGCAGTTCGTACACGTCGTAGCCCCGGTAATTAACCGACACCGGGTCAATCCACGTACTCCGGTGAGCGGTCAAATCTTCTTTCCGTAGCGGCATACCGGTCCGACGGGCGTATTGGTCCATGACCTCCGCCAACCGACCCTTGTAGAAGGCATCGCGCCCGCCGGAAGCAATGGCGGCATAGGTTGTGGCTAAATCCGGATTTTTGAAAAGCTGGCCTTCGAACGGGGGCTGACCACCCGGTAGAAATGTCCGCTGGAAATTCTCGAACTCATGAATTTCGTCCCGATTGGCGGCCAGTCGCCGGGCGGCTACCTGCCAGGAATAAGCAATAACCTGCGCCACCGGAACCCCTTCTCTGGCGTAGCGAATGCCAGGGGCCAGCAGGTTACGCATGGGCAGCTTACCGAACCGGCTGTGCAGTTGAAACCAGCCATCGACGGCCCCCGGCACCGAAACCGATAAAGGACCATAGAGCGGAAGCTGGGTACGGCTGCCCAGTAGTTTTTGCATACCTTCGTAGGTCACCCCTTTCGGTGAGCGCCCGCTGGCGTTGAGGGCATAGAGCCGGTGGTCTTTGGCCGACCAGACAATGGCGAACAGATCGCCCCCAATGCCGCAGTTGTTGGGCTCGACCAGCCCGAGCAGGGCATTGGCGGCAATGGCGGCATCAATGGCCGTACCACCCTGCTTCAGTACGTCCAGTCCAACCTGCGTAGCCAGCGGGTGACTGGTGGCCACCATACCGTGCCGACCCAGCACAGGGCTGCGGGTTGCAAAATTGGCCCCGGTAATCCGGTCACCTTTGCCGGTTGTCTGCCCATAGAGCCGGGGAACCAGCACGCTCAGTAGCTGGACCAGAAAAAGTAGGGTTAATCGTTTCATGCACAAAAGCCGATTATGCCGGAGCGGAACGAGCATCCCTATGGGATACCCCTCCCCGACTCCATAGGCATAAGCGGCCTCTCTGTATTCTCTACTTCAACCAGCCGGTTCGAATACGGCCTGGGTGGCTACGTCCCGGCCGGCCTCCACATCCTGTCGAAGACTCTCTATTTTGGCCAAGATCGACGCCAGAGCGATACGCCCAAGGGGCAGCCGAAGGGGTGGATTTTCCTGGTTGCTGAGTTGCCAGATTGCTTCGGCAGCTTTTACAGGATCGCCTTCCTGCCGACCATTCACCTGCGCCATACGGTCGCGGAACGCCCCGGCCGTTGGTTCATAATCGGCCAGTCGCTGCGCTGCCTGCCCGAAGCTACTGCCCGCAAAATCCGTTCGAAATGGCCCCGGCTCAACAATACTCACGTTGATGCCCAGGGGAGCTACTTCGGCCGCCAGGGCTTCACTGGCTCCCTCCAGCGCAAACTTGCTGGCATTATACCCACCAAAACCCGGAAATGCCCTGACGCCCCCATGCGACGATAGCTGGATGATGTGTCCGCTCCGTTGCCGCCGGAACAGGGGCAGAAACGCATTGGTAAGCGCCATAGTCCCGAAAAAGTTAGTCTCGAAAATAGCGCGCAGTTCAGTATCGGTAGTTTCCTCGATGGCCCCGGCAAAGCCGAAACCAGCGTTATTAACCAGTACATCGATACGCCCCCATTCGCGCTCAACCGCCTGCGCAACCTGTTCTATCTGGTCCCGACGGGTTAGGTCCAGCAGCAGCCCGTATCCCCGACCGGGATTTGTTGTGGTAAAATTCTCAACCTGCCCGGGTTGGCGACACGTACCGATTACCCGGTCGCCCTGCGTCATCACCTGTTCGGCGAGGGCTTTCCCAAGGCCGCTCGACACGCCGGTGATCACCCAGATTCGTTGCTTGTGGTTCGGGGTCATTGCTTTTGCAGTTCTATCTGACAGTTGATTCGTACCTGTTCACCCACGGCCAGCCCACCAAAATCCATGATGTTGTTCCAGGTCATCCCCCACTCTTTGCGGTTGATAGTACCGGTTACTTTCAACCCGGCTTTGGTATGACCAAACGGATCTTTCGGTACGATGCCGGTAAACATTACATCCAGTTCCACCGGCTTCGGAACGCCCCGGATGGTCAGGTCGCCGGTCATTTTGTAGGTATTTTTCGCAACTACGTGCATGTCTGTGCTGACGAACGTCATCCGGGGATACCGGGCGGCATCGAAGAAATCGGCCGAAAGCAGATGCGCGTTCCGTTGCGCTTCCAGCGTATCGATGCTGCTCACGTCGATATGCATCGTTACCCGGGCATCGGAAAAATCATCGGTATCCGTAGCGACGGCCCCCTCGAAGCGGGTGAAATGTCCCTCCGTTTCGGTGATGCCGAAGTGCGTTACGGAAAAGCCGATTTTGCAGTGGGCCGGTTCAAAAATCCATTGCGTAAGTTGTTCCTGTTGTGTCATATGCTGCGTTGATTGACTGACACAAAGGTATTTTGGCCGCTACCCCCGCCGTTAGAACAGGATTTACTTTACTCGGTACTTTTCGGACATTAGCTGACCAGCCATGAGTAATGGCGACGCGAATAGGCATCAGTTCAGCGTCCGGTACTCCACGGGCGTCATGCCCGTTTTGGCCTTGAAAAGCCGATTGAAGTACTGCGGATAGTCGAACCCCAGTCCATACGCAATTTCGTTGACCGTTTCGGTGGAGTTCAGCAGCCGGAGTTTCGCCTGCTCAATGACGTAAGTCTGAATGTACTCTTTCGTGGTCTTACCCGTTTCGCGTTTAAGGAGGTCGGTCAGGTAGCTGGGCGACAGGTGCAGTTCAGCCGCCAGGTATTCGACGGCCGGAAGACCCTGCTCCGTCTGCTGCCCCCTAGCAAAGTAACCGGCCAGCAACGCTTCGAATCGGGAGATGAGGTCGGTATTGAATTTCTGCCGGGTCAGAAACTGCCGTCCGTAGAACCGCTGCGCGTAGTTGAGCAATTGTTCGATGGCGGTAACGATCACCCGCTGGCTGTAGACATCCAGGTTACTGCTATACTCTTTACGTATCGTATCGACCAGCACCGAGAGCGTCTGTTGCTCGTCCTCCGAAACGTGCAGCGCTTCGCTGACGGCGTACGAAAAGAAGGTATATTCCTTCATCCGCCTACCCAGGTCAGCCTGTACAAGCAGGTCCGGGTGAAAGTACAATCCCCAGCCATCATACTGGCTATCCTCGTTGAACTCCTGAACCGAAAAGACCTGACCTGGAGCCATGAACAGCATCGTTCCTTCATCGAAGTCGTAATACTGCCGTCCGTACTGAAGGGCTACCGGGGCCGGACTTTTGAGGCTGATCACGTAGAAATCAACAACGATTTTCACGTTGAAATGCTCCGGTCGGTTTTTGACCTGGCTGTAGTCAATCACGGTAATTAACGGATGCCGGGGTTTGTCGTACCCCAGCATCCGATGCAGTTGACTAATGGATTCTATTTTCAGAAAATCGCTCATCCGTCGATAAACCCAAATTGTTTCAGCATCAGCCCGTCGAACTCCTTATCACTCATGCTGCCCTTCAACTGCGGCATAGTCTGGGCCGTTTCGCCGATGCGGTAGCGGGTCTGCGGCTCCGGCTCAGCAGCCGCCTGCACAATAACCTCAGCTACCTCAACGGGCGTCAAGATCGGGAAACTGCTCTTCTGCGAGTCAACCACGGTGGCGAGCATGTTCGTAAATCGTTGTCGCCAGTCGCCGTAGGGGTTCCCGTCAATGGGCTCAGGATAGAACGCGGTGGAGTTACTGACAAACTCGGTTTCAACGCCACCGGGCTTGATCAGCACAACCTGAATACCAAACTGGTTCACTTCCTGCCGGAGTCCGTCAGTCAGGCTTTCGAGCGCATATTTCGACGCATGGTAGGCGCTGGCACCGGGCGTGGTAAATTCGCCCCCAACGGAACCTACGTTGATGATCCGTCCCCTGCGGGCCTGGCGCATTTTGGGTAATACCATCTGCGTCACGCGCACCAGCCCAAATACATTGACGTCGAACTGATAACGCAGGTGTTGTGGGGTTAACTCTTCCAAAAAGCCATTCTGCGAAAACCCGGCGTTATTGACCAGTACGTCGACCTGATCGGTCTGTGCAAAAATCTGCTGAAAGGCCTGCTGAATACTCGCTTCATCCGTTACGTCTAACCGTACCGTAATGCAGCCCAGTGCTTCGAGGTCCTTCATACGATCCAGGCTACGTGCAGTGGCAAATACCCGATACCCGTTCTGCGCAAACAGCTTAGCGCTTTCGTTACCAATACCCGAAGAGGCCCCGGTGATAATCACTACCTTGTTCATGGTTGTACTTGTTTAGTTGTCGAACAAGACAAAGGTCGCCCCATCGGCTGGGGGGTGGATTATACGAATTCCGGTTCCTTGTATAGTTTTCGTTACTGACCAGTTCAGCGCATCCTGTCGGCGTGCGCGCAATACGTACCTCTCAAAACTAGCCCAGCGAAATAGTGCCAGTACGGCCGGGATCTCTGCTGGTCGGTAGCTGATCAAGCTATGATTTGGTAAAAATGCTTTCGCGCTTCACTACCGCCGGGTGAGTCCAGACCTCCGGCTTGACCTCCATGCCAAAGCCGGGGGCATCGGGTGGGGTGATCATACCATCCCTGGGCATCAGCGGATTCACCAGCATTGTTGCCCAGTCGCTTTCGTAGAATCGCTGGCAGCTTTCCTGAATGGCGCAGTTGGTCATGGCCGCCGAAAGGTGCGTAGACGCATGGAACAACAGGGGGCCGCCCGCCGTATGCGGAGCAAACGGCAGTTGGTACGCATCGGCCATGGCCGTGATTTTGCGAGCCTCGCTCAACCCTCCGCACCAGCACACATCGAACATGATGAACTTGGCTGCCCGCGATTCCATCAGGGATTCGAACTGAAGCTTACCCGCCATGCGCTCGCCGATGGTGAGCGGCAAACTGGTCGCTTCGGCTAACTGACGGTATTGCTGGTACTGACCGGGCATGAGCATATCTTCCAGCCACATTGGTTTATACGGTTCCAGCGCTTTGGCTATTCGGATGGCGGCCGGTACGTTCCAGTGCCCGTGAAATTCGATTAAAATGTCGATACTGTCCCCGAAGGCATCCCGTAGTTTACGAACCGGCATCAACGCTTCGTCCAGGTCGGCCTGGGTGACGTACTGCCCCCGGTTGTGCAAAGCGGCCCGGTCAAACGGCCAGATTTTGATGGCTTTTACTCCGTGCTTATCCAGCACCTCCCGCATAATCTTCTCGGGCTCCTTATTAAAATCGTATTTGTAGGGAAAACAGGTATTATAAAGCCGAACCTGTGGGTTCGATAGACCACCGATTAACCTGTAGACAGGCGTATTGAGCGATTTACCCAGCAGGTCCCACAAAGCGAGATCGACCGCACTGATAGCCCGCGTTTCGGCCCCGCCCGCTATTTCGTAGTCAGCACGCTGATAGAGTTGCCGCCAAATACTCTCAATATCGCGTGGGTCGCGACCAAGCAGCATCGGGGCAATGTAGCTGTGAATAGCCTCGGCTTCAATGGCGTTGCGGGGATAGGTTTCGCCAAGGCCTACCAGCCCGGTATCGGTATGAACCCGTACCCAGGTCCAGTGTGGCCACCAGGGGGCATCGGTGCGGCTTTTCCAGTAGAACGTCTCTACTTTGGTGACTTTCATGGCGGGAGCCGCCGACAGCAGCGAACCCGGGAAGGCGAAGGCAGGTAACAGGCTTAGGAAATGTCGTCGGTTCATGGGTGAACGTTTGGTTTATAGGCACAAAAGCCGCCAATAACAGAAATGCGAATCAGCTACAATGGGCTTCAGCTGCCTTGCTTTTATCAGCAACGTTTACCCACCACTAAGACTTATTTGCACCCTGACACCCTACCTGACTTACCCACATTTTTATAAAGCCCGAATGCAAGCCACTGCTAATTTGTCGATAAAATAAATACCAACGGTTGTAGCCTTTCCGTTCAGACAAATCACGAACACAGCGCTTCTATCTGCTGACCGGGTTTAATGCGAGTAGGACGTTCTACGTCCGCACCGTAACGGCAGACGGAATCGGCCCCGTTGACCCAAAACTCCTGTTAGCTGCCATTGTCTTTTATCAGTCACGGACATCATCGCGTAGCGGCATGTCAGCAGTCGAATACAAACCAGCAGAGGTGATTTCGTAGTCGCTGGTCATCCAGAACCAGGTCCCGAATGGCATCCGGAAGCTGCTCCCGCTGCCATTGGCACTCGTTTCGTCCAATGGTATCCTTCTCGGTTTCGGGGACCGACGCCCTTACCGCCCGGATGGCATAGGCAGCCGCGCCGAGTTCATGGGCCGCTACGTGAGCCACCGCCACGGCCTGCCCGGCTGCCAGGGCGGCAAACTTGGCCGCTTCGGGCATTCCCTTGGCCGCAGCATTGGCCGCAAAAGCCGCCTGGTGCGCCTGTTTCATGGGTATCTCCCCGTTTACCCACGCTCGTGTCAATTCGATGGCCTGTCGGGGTCGTTTGTCGTCGGCATTGGCCTGCTCAAACAGGTGCAGTACGTGTTCGGCGCACGTAGCAGCCCACAAGGCCAGCAACTGGTGATTGGCATCGGTTAATGTACCACCACGCCGTATGGTTATGAATCGCGGGTCTCTTTCCTTTGGTAAGATCATGGATGTTTTTTAAGGAGCAGCGAACGGTTCGGAGCGTTGTGATGGCAGGCCCTTTAAGCAAAAAAAGCTTACTCGAACCAAAAGTTCAAGTAAGCCCTATTACTCCATCGATGGAAAATCGTCTGTCAACGGTTTGTTGCTTTCTTTTTCGCTTTAGTTGATGCTTTAGATTCGTTGTTATAGGCAAGGCATACGTTCATGAAGTATTCAAAGTCGCTTCTTCTCCTAAACCCTTCTGGTTTTATGTAGCAGTACCCTTTATACGCCTTGCCTTTCATCAGCATCGTTTCATACCCTTCTTTTTCTGCAAGTTCTTCCTGCAAGGCTGGGTCAAATCGTAGCATTAAATCTTCGCCACGTACACAAATGCACGTTTTACCGTTTACCATAAAATTCAGCACAGCAAACATTTCTTTTTCCTCAATTTCTATCCCGGGAATTTCGGCAAGATATGCTCTAACTTTGTTAGCAAGGTTGATATCGTAAGACATACGTAAACCTACTTTTGCGAGTGGAGCCCAATCGTATTCCCTTCCGTATCAGTAAGTAATGAAATAAATCCAAACTCTCCGATTGCCGTTTTAGGCTTAATAATTTTCCCGCCTGCTTTTTCCACTCTGGATTCTTCCGTGATACAATCGTCGGAAGCAAAATAAACTATTGTATTGTTGCCATCTGCGAGCTTATTTTCATTTTCAACCAATGCACCTGAAATATTCACGCTTTCATGGTTGAATGGAAAAAATGATTGCTTCCCCCATTCATTTGGCAAGTCAACAAGCTGTGTGTTGAATACAGCTTCATAAAATGCTTTTGCCCGTTCTAAGTCAGCTACATAAATATCAAACCAACCAACTGGATTTACGCTGTTCATTTTTTGGCTATTTTGAACCTGTTGCACTATTGCAATGCAAAGATGCAACAGGTTCAAAGCCTAAAATTGTAAAAATGGGACAAGGCTACTCATCTGTCTCAAAGATCAAAGACATTTTCAGGTGTTCTCCGTAAAATTCTTTGGGCGTTATTCCAGTAAATTCTTTGAAGTCTTTTATGAAATGCGCCTGGTCAAAGTAGTCGTTTTCGTAAGCCAGATCGGTAAGGCTCGTGGTATTTTTAGTAAGCAACGTTTTAAGTGCAGCCTGTAACCGTATCGTTTTTGACAGTTGTTTCGGGCTTAGGCCAATGGCGGACGAAAATTTACGGACTAATTGTCTTCGGTTGATCTTATGTTGACTGGAAAGTTCATGAACCGATAGCTGTCCGTTAGCGGTTAAAATAGTTTCAACAGTTGATGTTACAATGTAGTCAACGGCTTCTGTCTTCGTTAATCGATTAACTAAAAAGGTTTCGATATGATGTATCCTCTCCGCAGTAGAACCGGCGTTTAAAATGCTCTGTTCGATTTCCTGTGCATCTTTCCCAAATAGTTTTTCTAATGCCACGGCCGTATTTTCCATTTCTTTTATAGGAATGGTTGTAAAGGGTAAAAAACCGTTTGGGTGAAAGCAAACAAAAAATGTCCCTGTTTCACCTGTCGGCTCTACTTCGTATGGTCGTGTCAATTGTCCAATTAAGAAACATCTCGGCAAGTTTACAGAATTTCCATCCTCAGGGTGATACTTATATAAATCGCCGTAGTGAAAAATCAATTTCATACAACCGTCTGGTACGATGGTGTTTCTCGACGGTGTTTTTTCCCGCGGGCTTTCTAAGGTCCAATAACATTTGACGAATGGCGACAAGCTGCTATCTGGCTTAAAAATTTCAGGTATCATCCGGATGTTATTTGTGTAGGGTAACCGTTGTCAATGACCGTTACCGTTTTTCAACTAGGCGAAGGTGGGGCAGTTGAAGACTGTCCTGTAATTGATGTAGATAGCCGAAGATTTGCACAACAAACCGCTCGGTACAAAACCCATGTCAGGCGCTCTGCGGTACGTTCACGCCTTCATCAGTGACCATCCGCCGAATGGCTTCACGGTTCCCGTAGTGGGACTTCCGTCCTTGTCTTTCGTACCGGCGATGGTAGTCAACAGCACGCTCCCGTCGCGAACGGTTTGCGCTACCTGGTCCGTAATTTCCGGAAGCGGGATTTTCAGCCGACCGCTGGCCGGTGCGTTGGTCTGTCCGGCATAGCTGCCCATATCCAGGTAAAGAAACCGGTCCGTTGACGATCCCTGAACGATTGGTCCATGCAACACCAGTCGGCCGTCTTTGTTCGCTTTGACGGAAAGCGACAGGTCGAACACCAGATCACCTGAATCAGCTAGTTGCTTGTGCAGGGTTTCATAGCTGTTGCCACTTCCTTTCTGCACACCGTACAGCAGACCAACGGCTGGCTTTTCGAGAATGATTCTGATGGTAAGGGTGTATTCTGACATTGGGGTTTAATTCTTCATCCATTAATCCACATCACATATGCCACTAATTAATCCGCATATCCCTTCAACTATACTCCCAAATACGTCCCCGAAGTCCAACCAGGAAGCATCAATATCAAAGTCGGCGGAATCAAATATGTCGGAACCTGTCGACAACGATAGTCCGTGCAACATTTCGGCTTTCATGTCAACATAATCGCATAGCTCACCTGTTCGTTGGTGATACTGGTCAAAATCTGCATGTGAAGAAAAGGTACTCATACCCCAACACGAAAAATCCAGCCCATCATACCACTTACTTTTATTGTGGGCGTCCTTTACTTCTTCAGGCTGGTAGTACTCTTTCTTACCATACTCCTTGACCAGTATCCTCCCGATGTCGGTGATATACTCCTTTTTGTTCTCTGGCGCAGGTGTGCAACTTGTACTCATATCGTATCATCAACCGTACAATGTGCGGGAAAACTTACCGCTAACGTCGAACGTGTCGCTGTCGGTGGTGGCATTCATCGCACTCCAGCTTCACGCGTGCACTAATGTAATGTAGAATTGCCTGCTGATGTTCAAAACTTGTTCGTCTGCCACCATTGCTGCAAAACGCGGTTGTGTACTGTAGATCATTTCCGGCAAGCTATCGCTTCTAAATTCCAGTAGTAAGCCAGTTTGCGAAATCCGTAATTGTGTAAACCAGTTCGTCCGGTTAACGTTCGTTCAGCTTTTCGGCTATTACGTTAAGCCACCGCCACGACCTGCCGAGCTCTCAACTCACTTCCCCTTCGGCTTGCTTCTCCGGCCCGGCAGTACGTTGGTACGCGACCAGATCAGTGATTTTGCTATTGGTCAGGGTATCGAATAGGCGAAACGATAGCATCGATACCGTTCGGTTGACGATCCTGAACGAGTGGCCCATGCAAGACCAGTCGACCATCTTTGTTCGCTTTGACGGGAAGTGACAGGTCGAACACCAGATCACCCGAATCAGCCAGTTGTTTGTGCAGGGTTTCGTAGCTGCTACCACTTCCTTTCTGCACACCGTACAGCAGACCCACGGCTGGCTTTTTGAGAATGAGTCTGATGGCAAGGGTGTGCTAGTGTTTTTGGTGTACAACGTTGGACTGCTTAACGTTATGGCAATAATCTGTCGTTACGTCTACTAATAACTGAAGCCGAATGATTTAATTAGTGTACAAGTTTTATTCTACTGCACAATAGCGTTCCGTCACGTTGAAACTGCTGACGAATAGTGAACCAAAACTGATGTGCATTGGGTCAGTCACCATAAGCTAAACCGCATTTTATGTGCAGCTTTATTTATGTTTAACAAGTTTAAATTCTTTGTTGTTAATAATCAAAATAGTGTCTCCACCAGTATGGGTAAGTCCGCCCCGTATTTCACCCTCCTCGTAAACTAATACAATTGGATCAATGAATGTGTACGAGATGGCATCATAGTTATCATTATAAAGGCCATCCCTACTAATAGGGTAACTATTGAATAACTCCTTGTTGTAAGACGGACGTATGGCTTTAATTAAAGCCTTCTCTGCATCAATAAATATTTTTTCTTGGTCTGGGTAATTATCTCCAAGTAACGAAGCGACCATATCTTTTGTATCTGCTTCCTCTCCAAATGATTGAATTTGCAAATTATCTTGAAACTCGAATGGAAGAATCACAATTTCGTTTGCTGGCAATTGTTTTTCAGTTACTGGAGCTTCCAAAGACAGAATATCTTGAAATGTTGAATGTCCAGTTAAGCGTTTCAATATGCTTTGCTTAGTTGCTTTACCAACATAATGCACCTTATACTTTATATATGATTTCCAATCACCCTGAATTTCACAATCAATAAATCCTTTCCACCAATTCTGAAGAAGCTTTTCTGGAGAAAACCAAATGATAAACTCCTTTCCATTTTCTGTATGCCTAACTAATGAAAAACCATGAATATTTTGAAATGGGCACTTTTCTTGCTTAATAGGTCTGTCGAGATAATTAAACGCCACGTCAACAACATTGTCCTGCATTAAACCAAATATTTCTTGGTCGAACGGAAGTTTGCACTTTAATATATTCGGATTGCCTCTTTGATGAATTTCAAAGTTCAATTGATATACGGTCGTATCTGGAATTACATTTTCGAAGGTGCTAACCGGTCTTTGACCAATTAAATAAAGACTTGCTTTCTCAAGTGCTCTTTCAATCAATTTGTCGTCCTTGACTATTGCAAATTCGTACGCTGTTAATGGCGCATAAGCTAATTCAAGTTGATTTAACAGGCTTTTTCGATTCATAAAATTGCTCACAACTCCTAAATATAGGCATATTTTGCGCCTTTTATTCAACAAATCCAATGTGTCAAATAACTTACCCTACCACCTACTAAGTGGCTATCTAATAAATAGTTATTTACCAAAAGCTCCTCAGCCTCCAACATAAATCATACAAAATCCGCCGTTTACTAAAAACGGCGCATCTCGCAAACTGACAACCCCAACCCTTTAACTCACTTCCCTTTCCTCGCCTGCTTCTCCGGCTCGGCGGTACGTAGGTAGGCAACCAGATCGGTGATTTCGCTGTCGGTCAGGGCGTCGAACAGGCCGGAGGGCATCATCGACACCGGCGTCACTTCCCGCGACTGGATGTTCGATTTGTTGAGCACAACGGCGTCCTGTCCAACCACCCGCAAGGTCAACTGCCGGTCGTTCTCGCCCGTTAGGTTGCCGGAGTACGTTCGGCCGTCGCGGGTCGTCACGACCACCATCTTGTAATCATCCTGGATTTCGCCACTCGGGTTCAGGACGTTGAACAGCAGGTAATCCAGGTTGGCGCGGTTGGAGCCGGTGAGGTCCGGGCCAATGATGCCGCCCTCGCCGAACATCTTGTGGCAGGGGCCGCAGGTACGCTGGAAAACAATACGTCCCTTGCCGGGGCTGGCTTCGGCCACGGCTTTGTCGGTCAGCAGGCGCTGGTATTTCTTGTACGCTTTTTCGTCCATGCCGCTTTGCTCAATCGGTCCCCACACCTCCACGAACCCGCTACCCACTACCCGCAACAGTTGCCGGGCTGCGTAGGTCGGTACGTCCCGCTTCGGAATGCGGTCGTCCTTCAGCGCCTGGGTCAGCAGCCAGCCGTATTTTGGCCGGGAGGCCATCGTCTGCACGGCCAGCAGCTTTTCGGCGGAGGTAAAGGTTGGGTACCGCGTAATGAGCAGTTTACCCAGCGCGTCGCTGTCGTAGCCCGCAATGGCCCGAATGGCGTCGCTGCGCAGATTTGGTTCATTGACCAGATTAAGGAGTTCCGTAGCCAGTTCGGGCCGCTTCCGGTTGGCGATCGTTTGCAGGGCCTGCCGACGCTGCTCAACCGGCGCGTTTCTATTTTTCAACGTAGCGAGCAGCTTCTGACTGACCTCCGTATCACCAAATTGCTGGGCGATGTCGGTGCTGATTTTCGCTACGTCTGGGCCTCCCTGCTTCAACTTGGCGTAAACGGCCGGCCAGTTCGCTGGGGCGGTCAGGTCATAGCGGCCTTCCAGCCCGTCGCGCAGGCCTTCGAGCATAGCAACCGAGGGCCGGGCCGTCTTCCCGATGGCCGTTACCAGCAGCTTCACCTGGTCAGCATCCACCGTCCGACGGGCGATGAATTTCGCCACCATCGGAATCTTGCTGTTCGTGGCCAGCGCCAACGCCCGATCCGGGTTTTCCTTCACCAGCGGCTCCACCCCGAACCAGATCATTTTAGGCAGGTTATGGTCCTCCGTGTCTTCGCCGTGGGCCAGCAGTCCTTCGGCAATTTTCCAGCGCGTTTCGCTCTGAATCCGTTGCAGGGCCGACGCCAGGTACAACCGCACGACCGGCGAACTATCTTCGCGGGCCATCCGGCCAAATGCCGCCAGCGCGTCGGCCGAGGGCGACCGATCTTCGCACAAGAGCTGAACGGCCCACGCCCGAACGTACGGGTCGGCATCGGCCAGGGATTGCTGCAGCGCGGCCGGTTCCAGCCCGTTCGTTACGTGCAAGGCCCACATCGCCCGCAGCCGCCAGTCGGGGTTGGTGGCCGTCTGGAACAATGTACGTAGCTGTTCATGCGTCTGTTTGTCCAGTTTCCCCTTAGCCGCGCGGGCTTGCAGAATCACACGGGCGCGTCGGGCGTGCCAGTCGCTTTTACTCGTTTGCAGATCGACCAGTTGGCGGTCCGTCATTTTAGTAAGGTCAGCGTACCGACCTTCCCAGTTTTGCGCCAGCGACTGCGTCGGCATGATCCGGAAAATCCGACCGGTCTCGCCGTTCAGCACTTCCTTCCCGCAAATGTCAGCGTCGTGCCAGTCCAGTACGTACAAACCGCCGTCCGGCCCGATTTCCATGCTGAAACCGACCCACTGCGCGTTGTTGGCCTGCAAAAAATCGTCGCCGTGATGCCCCACGTAGCCCGAGCCTTTGGGTTCCAGAATGTCCGACAGCACGGCGTGTTCGTGGATATTGGCCATGAACACACGGCCGTGGTGTTCGGCCGGAAACGCGTCTGACTGGTACACCCGCGCCCCGCCGTGGGCCGACCGGTGACTATGATCGGCAATGGTCTTAATGTCGCTGTACACGTACGGGTTGAAATGCTGACCGCCCTGCCGGTGATAAATACCGCCCGGAATCACGTGCCAGAGATGCGGAATCACGCAGGCGCTGATCACGAGCTGGCCTTTGGCGTTGTAGTCGATGCCCCAGGGATTGCTGAAGCCGTGCGCCACCACCTCAAACCGGTCCTTGATCGGATGATACCGCCAGACTCCGCCGTTGATATCGACGCCTTCGCCCTGTAAAATATCCTCGGGGAAAGGCTCTTTGTGTTTGTAGAGTTTGCCCTTACCCTCGGGCTTCCGGACTTTCGACGGTGTGGCAAAGCCCTGGAGCCCGTAGAGCCAGCCGTCGGGTCCCCAATGAAAACTGTTCAGGGTTTCGTGGCGGTCGCGAATGCCCCAGCCGGTCAGCCGTACTTCAATGTCGTTCTTATCCGCTACGTCGTCGCCGTTCCGGTCGGGCACAAAGAGCAGGTTGGGTGGTGCCCCCAGGAACAGGCCGTCGAAGCCGACAGCCAGAGCCGCCGGAAACGGTATGCTGTCCAGAAACACCTTTTTGCTGTCGGCCACGCCATCGTGGTTCGTATCTTCCAGAATGAGGATGCGGCTGTTACCGGCGTTGGAGAAGCCATGCCCCCGCGATTCGTAATCGCGGTTTTCGGCCACCCAGAGTCGCCCGCGATCATCCCAGCAGAAGGCCATCGGTTGCGTCATCATCGGCTCCGACGCCCAGACGTTTGCTTTGAACCCGCTCGGCAGGGTCATGCTGGCCACGGCGTCTTCCGGCGTCAGGAATTTGGCCTGCAACGCTTCCTGCTGGGCGATTCCCCACAGAACGGCGGTTGAATAAGTCGAATTGTTACCGGTAAACTCACCCCAGGTTTTGGTAAGCTCTACGTCATTGAGGGTGCCGGTGTACACCACAAGCTGGTGGCGAATCACTTCCGTCTCACCGGCCTTGATGGTCCAGTTCTCCTTGCGGGCGCGGGCGGGTCCAATGCCTAACTGACTGTCGACCCGCCAGTAGTTCGGGTACCCTTTGTTTTCGGGATGATCAAAAATGGCGATATGCGCGAGGTCGTTACGTCCGTCCACCTGCATACCCACATCGACCCACATGGCCCGCTGCCCCTCCGCCTTTTCGTTACGTTGGCGGGCGGCATTGATCACCTCGCCCTTGATGCCTTCGCGCCAGGGCATCCGCAGAAACAGCCCGCCGTAGTCGTATTTGCCAATTGTTACGTCGGTTTTGGCTTCGCCGTTCCATTCCAGATCGAGCAGGTATTTCCCCTGCTGCTCGCGCATCGACCAGGTCTGGGTTTCGGTCAGTACCGCCTTACCGGTAGAGTCTAGCAGGTCGTAGACGGTCTGCCACTTCACCTCCGGCCCGCTGCCTTTGATGATCTTCGCCGACACCCGACGCCAGTAATCACCCTGTGGATGGTGGAAATAATCACGGCCGTTGACCCGGGTGAATCCCCAGTACAGCCCGGTCTGGTGCTTGTGGTGGCCGGGACTGTATTCGGTCAGCAGCCCTTTGCCGTCGGGCGCTACGATGGGATGCAGATACGGCCGAAAGTCAGCCTTGGCGTTCTGGGTGACGATGGGTGCCTTTCCGCCTGCGCGGAATACCGAAATGGTACCCGCTTTTTCGTCCTGAACCAGCCGTAAGGCAGGCTTGGGACCGGGTTTGGGCGCCGTTGTTTGTTGAGAGATCCACCCGAGGCTGACAATCACCACGGACAGAACGAACAGAATGGGTTTCATACGTAAGGCGGTTCAGGTAAGGTTTTAGGGATGGACGTGGTGGTACGCCCGTGGTGTCAGGTGCTGCATCTGACACCACGGGCGTACCACCACGTCCATCCCCACCATGTTCCTTGTGAGGAACGAAATGTCTACCACACTAAAGCCGCACTACGTTCTTTTCTAACCCTGTTCGCGCCGTGGCTGCCTACTTCCGCTGCAACCGCACGCGAAGCACGGAGCCGGTGGCAGGCAGCTCGAAAAAGTAGATTTCGTCGCCGTTGTACAGCCGTGTCCGCCGGAACGTCCCCGCGTCGTCAAATGTCCCTTCTTCCACGGTCAGGATAAATTCGTACTTGCTCATCCGGGCCGACGGCGGCAGCGATCGAGGCCGTACCTGAAAGCGGGCGTTGAAACCAATCAGGTAAAATTCGTCGGGGTTCATCTCGCCCAGCAGCACCCTTCCCTGCGGTCCCTCGGCCCCCGGTGGCGACACAAACTGCACCAGAAAATCGTAGCCGTCGAACCGCACCAGCTTTTCGTTCATGCCGTGCTCCTGCACCGCGGCCTGGAGCTTACCGGTCTGCTGCATCTGCGTCAGCACCGGAATGGCCGGCCGGAGCAGGGTATAGTTTGGCGTTACGGCCGCGTACTCCTTAGCCAGCGTACCGGTCGCGTTATCGAAGCCAAAAGGCGCAAACCCAATCGCTCCGTAGTCAGCGAGGGCGTAGAACAACGTTCGGGGCATGGCCGCGCCCCCCGACTCCGGAATCAGCAGCGGATTGTCGGGCCGGGTGTACGCCCGCATGACGCCCTGAATTTCGGGGTAGCTGCCCAGGTAAATATCGGGCGCCAGGATGTCGATAGCCGGGGCCGCTGCTTTCCAGACATCCAGTACGTTGGACGTTGGTCCGCCCGTTGGGTACCCACCCGGCTGCTGAAACCCATTTTCCTTAAGCCAGGCGTTGGCCGTCAGCGGCAGGGCGTACTCCCGCCGACCCGCTTCGGCCACCCGGTTGATGTAACTCGCTACGGTCCAGGCCGAAAATAACTCCGGCGCATCCGACCCAAATACCTGCTCCCACGTACCGGCCGACTTGTTGAGCCGTTTGAGGAGTGCATCGGGTACGGGGCTGTTGAACACCTTGTTGGCTTCCGGCGAGTAGTCGCGGTCGGCGGAGTGCAGGCCGGCTTCGTTCTCCACCTGCACCATAATCACGGTCCGGTCGCGCTCGTCGGTTTGCTTCAGGTGCCGCATCAGGGCCGCAAACGCCCGGGCGTCGGCCTGCCAGTTCGTAGCGGCCACTGGCGACAGGTGGAACATCCGTTCGCCGTGGGCGTTGATCACCCGTGGGTACATTTGCGGAGCCGTTTTTATCCACTCCGGTGTGTAGCTCATTTCGCCGTTTTTCCAACTGGCAAACCATAGTAATGCCAGCCGCAGGTTCCGCTTCCGGGCTTCGGTCACGAGGTAATCGACGGTGCTGAAATCAAATTTGCCGGGCTGCGGCTCCACGGCCTCCCAGTAAATCGGCACTTCGAGCGTATTGACACCAAGCTGCTCAGCCTGCGCCCAGACCGACGGCATGGCAGCGGGCCAGGCACTGGAGTTATGAACCTGCCCGCCCAGTATCAGAAATGGCTTTCCATCCACGAGGAAGGCGTAGCGTCCGTTCTGGTTTTTTAGCTGCGGTATGGGCCTGGTTTGGGCAAAAACGGATAAGGTGTGAACAAGTAGGAAAAGCGAAAAAAGTCGTTTCATACGGGAACAGGTCGTTGCTGTTATAAAGCCGGATGGCTAGCTTTATACTGTTTAGCCACCGTCCGGCGACCCAATGACCCTCGACGCAAAACCACGATGACGCTACGTACCCTGCTTTTCAGCCTAAGTTGCCTGGCGGTTCCTTTATCCGCCACCGCCCAGGATTACCCCATTGTTCCGGTTGCGTTCACCAACGTAAAAATCAACGGCGGTTTCTGGCAGCCGCGCCTGGAAACGAACCGGACCGTCACGATTCCATTCGACTTCAAAAAATGTGAGGAAACCGGCCGCATCGACAACTTTGCCGTAGCCGGTGGTAAAAAACCGGGAACATTCCGCGGCATTCGCTACGACGACTCCGACGTGTTCAAGGTAGTCGAAGGGGCCGCCTATTCCCTGCAAACCCACTACGATCCGAAGCTTGATAAGTACCTTGATACGCTGATTTCGTACTTCGCGGCTGCGCAGGAGCCCGATGGCTACCTCTATACCATACGAACCATCCTGAAAGACAGCACGGCCAAAAAAGACCGTGACGCCGGAGCGACGCGCTTTTCGTTCATGGCTGGCAGTCATGAACTCTACAACGTCGGCCACATGTACGAAGCGGCCGTCGCGCATTTTCAGGCCACCGGCAAACGAACGTTCCTGAACGTAGCGCTGAAGAACGCGGATTACCTGATGCGAACCATCGGCCCTGATAAACTGATTGTGGTGCCGGGCCATCAGGAGATTGAGATTGGTCTGGTGAAGCTGTACCGCGTCACAAACGACAAACGCTACCTGGACTTTGCCCGCTTTCTGCTCGACATGCGTGGCCGATCCGACAAACGTGAACTCTTCCCCGACCCCTCGCGTACGGGCAACGGCTCGCAGTATTTACAGGATCATCAGCCCGTTACGCAGCAGCGCGAGGCCGTGGGCCATGCAGTGCGGGCGGGCTATATGTACGCGGCCATGACCGACATTGCGGCCATTCAGCAGGACAAAGCGTATCTCGATGCGCTGATGGCCATCTGGAACGACGTCGTGGAGCGCAAACAATACCTCACTGGTGGGCTCGGTGCCCGCGAACACGGTGAAGCCTTCGGCAACGCCTACGAACTGCCCAACGACGTAGCCTACGCCGAAACCTGCGCGGCCGTGGCGAACCTGCTCTGGAACCATCGCATGTTTCTGCTGACCGGTCAGTCGAAGTACATGGACGTGTTTGAGCGGGTGCTGTACAACGGGTTTCTGGCGGGCGTATCACTGGAAGGCGACAAGTTTTTCTACGTCAACCCGCTGGCGTCGGACGGCAAGCGCAAGTTCAATGTGGGCGTCGCGGCTGAGCGGGCACCGTGGTTTGGTACGTCCTGTTGCCCGACCAACGTCGTGCGGTTTCTGCCCTCGCTGCCGGGCTACGTTTATGCGGTGAAGAACAACGACGTATTTGTTAACCTGTTTCTGACGAACTCATCTGAACTGACCGTCGGCAAAACGCCCGTGCAGGTTCAACAGCAAACCAATTACCCCTGGGACGGTGCCGTAACGATGACCGTTTCGCCCCGGAACGCCCAGGCGTTTGACCTGCTGGTCCGTATTCCGGGCTGGACACTCGGCAAACCCATGCCGGGTAATCTGTATAGCTACAGACGGAACATCGGCGCTACTCCCTCGTTAAAGGTCAACGGCAAGGCAGTACCAGTCAAAATGGACAACGGCTATGCCCGCATAAGCCGCACCTGGAAACCCGGCGACCGCGTTGAACTACGGATGGAGATGCCGGTGCGCGAGGTCATCGCGAATCAGCAGGTAAAAGACGATGCCGGGCGGGTAGCGATTGAGCGCGGCCCCATCGTGTACTGCGCCGAAGCCGCTGACAACGGCGGCAACGCCCTCAACCTGACCGTTGCGCCCGAGCAGACGTTTTCGCCCGTCGTGGAAAAAGATAAACTCGGTGGCATTACGGCCCTTAAGTCCGGCAACCTGACGCTTATCCCCTACTATGCCTGGGCGCACCGGGGCCCGAACGAAATGGCCGTCTGGTTCGGGCAGACGAAGCGGTGAAGCGTTTATGACAAAAAACGCTAAATTTGAGTAGCGAGTAAACAGATAGTGCGCAATGACAGCCACAGGGAAATTGACCAATTTGCAGCAAGAGTTGCTGAAGTTATACGCTCAGCAGGTAAGTGACACAGACCTTGAAAATATTCGTATTCTCATTGGACAGTATTTTGCTGATCGGCTTTCGACGCTGGCAGATAAAGCCTGGGATGAAAAGGGTTGGTCTGCACAAACCATGCAGGACTGGCTCAACGAGGAAGATCAGTGACTGGCATGACCGTAGTACTGGACACTAACGTGTTGCTGGTTTCATTACCCAGCCGCTCACCTTTTCATGTAATCTATCGGGCAATCATTGATAGACGCCTTAGCATATGTGTTACCAATGAAACGCTAAGTGAATACGAAGAACAGATAAGTAGCCGCATAGGCATCCACCGATCGGAGGTTCAACTTCGCGAGCTATTAAATCTTCCAAACGTATTATTGATTGACGTTTACTACAACTGGCAACTCATTGAGGCTGATAAAGATGATAACAAATTTGTTGATTGTGCTATTGCAGGTGGTGCTGACTATTTAGTGACAAACGATCGGCATTACGACATACTGAAAACTATTGACTTTCCTAAAATAGCCGTCATTAAAGCAGAAGAATTTGTCAGGTTGTTATCAGAGAATAGTGAATAGATGACCTTCCATTTCTTGACGCATTACGTACCGCAACCCGAACGAAATGGCCGTCTGGTTCGGGCAAGCGAAGCGGTAAGGCGTTTGATAGGTAAAAACTAACAGTAAGGTTTAGTCAGTCGATCGCCAGACAAATTTCCGATCAACGTCGGGTCGCCAGTTGGTCAGCTTGATGCCAAGGCGGTTCACGGCGGCTGCTTCGCATACCAGCGTAAACGTAGAGCGATAACTTCGGACATCGTCGTCTTTCACCTGAGCCGCGACGTTGATGGCTACCTGCCCGTTCGGGTCGAAGCAAAACACCTGTACGTTCAGATAACCTGACCAGTCGCCTTTGTCCTGTCCTTCCTGAAAAACAACTACGTCCTTGACGCTACGGGGGAAGTCGATCAGGCGATGCCCGAATGTCTTCAGATTATCGATGGAGAACAGGGGGACCATTACTTCGTAGATGCCGTTCGTTAGTGACACTTCAAAGAAATCCAGATCCTCTTTGTTCCAGCTAAGGTTGGTAATGATCAGTTCCGATTTCACAACGCTACAAGCTACGCTTTACCTGGTCGCGGCACCCAGAAGAAATATACCCCGGTATCTAACCTCTGCAACGAGTTTACTTTTCACCATAATCCAGTACCTCCGCCAGCCTGTAGCCTGCTGTCTGGCTGGTGCATACCTGATCCGGTCGCGTATGTTGTGTTGCCGAGAGTCGGCTGAGTTGTTGTGTACTCTTTTTTTCATAGGTGCAACTGTCCAAAATCACTGTATTTCCCCTAGTAACAAACAAAATTCAACAATGGCCTGCCACATACGGTAATAAATTGCTAAAGCCCGACATAAACCAAAAGCCGGAGCCCACTTTGCAGCAGACTCCGGCTTTCTATTTCACTCGTATTAACTAATTACCGTTTACTGATTCCATCAGCGCGGGTGTTGTATTTGTCAAAAATCAGGGTGACAGCCTCCCGGATCTTGTCCTCGTTGCGGTTGAAAACATTACCATCCATCAGGCCGGATGCAAACCCCTGCCAGACAACCTGCCCGGTCTTCATATCCAGTAAGCTCAGCAGCAACGTACCCGCTTTCACGTCGTACGTAGTAGCGCTCTCCGGATCACGATATTCCTCATTTGACCAGTACCGCTGTCCATAACCCGTAAAGCCTTTGATGGTTGCCGGTTTATCAAACACCCGGAAATTAACCAGCAGGTCGGGCTTGGTTCGGGTATATTTGTAGCCGCGGCCATCCATCGCGAACGTAACGGCATCCCGAATCCGTTTCTTCAGCACCAGGTCGTTCAGAAAGTAAAAACCTTCGTCCAGCTTACTGTCTACTTGCGAAGCATACGCGTACGTTTTGTACTTCGTAAAATCGGTGTTCAGTTTCTTGTCTGCGTTGACAGTAATATTCTGCGCCATCGCAAACTGTACCGGTAGTAAAGCCAGGACCCACATTAACTTTTTCATAACGTTAGTTGGTTTTGATTAAAACTGGTTTGTTTTTACAAAGCCCCGGATAACTGAGTAGTTGCTCAGATCCGCGACTGACCTTATTATCTTTAAAACCAGCCGGTTGCTTAGAGAAACCTTAGAAACCATTTAGAATTTTCTTAAAATGAAGCCGCCCAAGGAAGAGTCGGTCCAGATGTTGAGTCGCCAACCGACAGGAGCGCTTTCCCTATTTGTCGATAAAATCTGGTCTGTTCAGGCCGACAGTCTGTCGCTGAGTGGTACGAATCTACCGATGCTGCACAGTGAACTGATGTTTAACTTTTCCGAGTTTTTCTCCATTCAGTCCGCAGGGGCACAACCGGCCAATACGGGCCACGGCTGTTGGTTAAGTACGTTACAAACGGCCCCGAGCCAGTCACGAACGATTGGATACCATGAAACCCTGGGCGTCCTGCTCAAACCCTGGGGACTGTATCCGCTGACCAACGTACCAGCTCATGAATTTGGCCGGCTGTTCGTGTCGGGCGAGGCTGTATTTAGCGCAGCCATCACTCCGCTGACCGATGCGATGCAGCAGGCTCAGTCTGCGGCCGAGAAGCTGATCGTGCTGGAAAAATTCCTGAACGCCCGTTACGCTCATAAAGACGTGCCGGCGTATCTGTACTACGCCGACGCCTACCTCCGCCGACAACCGTTCCGCGACGGCATCGTGACCGAGCTTTGCCGTCACCTGCGCATCAGCCGGAAGTCGCTGACCGAAACGTTCCGGAAATACCTTGGCCTGTCGCCGGGGCAATACGTACGGCTGCTACGTTTCCGGGCCGCAGCCGATGCCATTGCAACTCAGCCGGATCTAAGCCTCACCGACCTTACTTACCGGCACGATTTCTTTGATCAATCTCATTTTATCCATCTGTTCAGGGCGTTTGCCGACATGACCCCGGGTGCCTACCGATCCTACTTTCGTACCCAACGCCGGGCGTCATTTGGCCTCCCGGAAACGACTTCACCTGCCTTCATTCCCAGCGGAGGGTAACATCTGTACAATTTTTTGGGGCGGCTATTCCGGAGTTTTGCAGCATGAAAACAATTAAACTGCTCATTGCTACCAGCCTCGACGGCTACATTGCCGGTCCCGACGGCGACATCAGCTGGCTAACTCCGTTTGAAGAAGTTGACTACGGCTACACTGACTTCATCGCGACCATCGACACGACGCTGATGGGTAATACGACCTACCAACACGTGCTGACATTCGGTGATTTTCCGTACAAGGACAAAACCAACTACGTGTTCACCCGGCAGGCCACTACACCCGAACCCGGCGCGCCCTACGTTCAGTTTGTATCGACCGACGTAGCGGAATTTGTAAGTAGGTTAAAGCAACAGAACGGCCTTGGCATCTGGCTGGTTGGGGGCAGTCAACTGAACGCAGCCCTGCTTGAAGCCAGTCTGATCGACGAGATTCTCCTCTTCCTGATTCCGGTGACTATTGGTCGGGGCATTCCGCTCTTTGCACCGTCTGCCAACCAACAGAACTGGCAATTAACCGGCTGCCAGTCGCTGGATAAAGGCATGGTTCAGCTCAATTACCGTCGAAGCTGACCTGTCCGTTCGTAAACGCACCGACCCGGCCAAATCGGCCGGGTCGGTGCATGAATAAAGCGTAAAGTATTGTCAATAAGAAAGCTTGAGAGTAAGGGAGCGTTAACGTAAATCTATTTTGAACTTACCATCCGTTACTTGTAATCGCTGCCCCGTGTCGCTCACCCCAGTGAATGAGAATGTCCCTTCAGCAAACCCTTTGGTATCGTGCTGACTCAGCGTAATGCTACCGCTTCCGTTCGTGGGCAATTCATATTCCTGAATCTTTGGGTTAGCAATCGTTCCCTTCAGGCTGGCAATTGATACCCGCAGGTAATTTTTAGCCGGGGTAAAAGTCCCTACTTTTGGCTCGTCTAATTCGATCTGTAGCGAGTACCCATCGTTATCATTGATAGAAGCCACACACCAGATGTAGAAGTAGTCAGCATCCCCAAGGGATGTTGCTCCCCCCGAATACGTTTTTCCATTGACTTTAAATGAAACCACCCCATCGCTGTCCGTCGGCGTTACCTCTTCCTCTTCTGCTGAGCAGCCCGCTAAGCCCGTCCAGACACCAATGAATAGAATAGCAATTATTGACCTATAAATCAAACGGTTAATTTTCATAATTTGAAGCAAGTAGGATTGTTTTTTGATCGTAAAAGCGGTTCATAGTCAAGCCACTTAGGGAACCCTGACATAAAAAGGCACGTCGATAACCTCCCCATTGGGAATCGTGACTTTGATCGTTTCGGCAATCTCATTGCCCGACGCCCAGCGCCCTGTCCGACGGGTGGCCATCCAGGTGGTACGATACAACTGGGCTGTTCCCCGTAACAGATTCCCCAAGGTCCCGAACGAAGTGACGAGCTGCTCAGCGTCTTTGGCGTAGAAGAACGCCCCCCCAGTTTCGTTAGCCATCTGCGAGAGCACCTGCACGTTCACGCCCGTGCTTAGACCAACCGTGAACAACGGAATGCTGCGTTGCTTGGCGATAGTAATGGTATTACTGAGCGTACCGCTTTGGTTATTCTGCCCATCGGTGAAAACGATGACCGCTTTGTTGTTCGTTTTAGCGTTTCGAGACGTATAATTAACCGCTTCGACGGTAGCGTAATACAATGGTGTCCCTCCCGTTTCAGTGGTCGACAGCGAATCTAGCGACGCTTTCATACCGGTAACGTTATTCGTAAAATTGCTGTGGTAAAGGATAAAATTTCGATAACCGGCCGAAAAGCTTGACAGCGCGGCATAGTCTTCTTTACCTAAATAATCGAGGAAAATTTTCCCAGCCGCAATCCGCAGATCGTTTGGGTCGGTGGGCGGTTCGTTAACCTGCTGGTAGGCAATGCTAGCCGACTGGTCCATCAGCATCATAGCGGAATAGCCGCCTGCTTTCGCCGTCTGGCCAACTACGTCCAGCTTCGTCAGCGCGTATGTAAAACTCGATGGGTTAGTGGCCGTGATCGCAAAGTTCCCTTGTTTCAGCCCTTGCACATAGCGTCCACTCCGGTCCACGACGTACAGATCAACCCGGAACTCAACCTTATCGGTACCCGCCTGGCCTGTAACAGTTCCGCCTAGCGAGGCTGCCGACGGTTTACCCTGAATTTTTGGTACGGCTGGCAGCGGCACTTCTACCTCCCGGCGGCAGCTCCAGATCATCAGGAACGTACCAATCAGTACCAGCAATGGCAATCGTAACGATGTATATGTCTTCATGGTAAGGATAGATTTACTTTTTGAGGGTGTTCAGACCGATGCCAATCCGGAATCCGGCAACATTCACGGATTCATTCAGCCGCTGCCCAAACGCTGAATAGTTAAAATTGCTGACGTTCAGTATCTGATAGCGAATGCTTAAATCGATCAGTAGGGCGTTTGACCGGATTTCATAGCCCAAACTGGCACCGTACGTAACCGGCGTAGCGCTGACTGATTCATCGGCCGGGGTTGGATGGGTATCGGTTGTTTTGACGGAGCCTGACAGCAAGTTCACCCCGCCTTCAGGCATGATGTAGAAGCTACCCACCGGATAGATCTTGATCCCCAGCTGCAGCGGAATCTGGGTAAGGCGCTTAGTTTCATTATATTCTGACACGCCATCGCGGGTGTATTTGCGGACGAGTTCCCAGCCAAAATAGCCGGCCGTGGCCGAAACCCCAATCCAGGAAAGAAATTGATAATCGAATCGAAGGCTGGCCCCGATATTCTGCTTCATGCCGAACCCAGTCGAATCATCGAGCCAGTCCCGATCTTTATTTAGACCACCAGGATAATACGAAAACTCCGGTCCAACGGTCAGGTGGATACGGCCGAACGAGGATTTTTCACCCGGCGTTGTTGTGGCAGCTATCGGTGCACTACTCTCAGCTACCAGCACCTGGTTCTGCTGGTCAAATGCATCAGCTAACTCAATAAAGTGCCCAATTGGTTGCAGATTGGGAAGACTCCCGTCTTGGGCTAGGGGCAAGGAGGCCAGGGCTGCACTGCCAATGAGCATGAGCCCCGCAATCAACGCGATTTTCATAAAGAAGATATGGGAAAGTATGGATAGATAATGCGTAATCAGGGATCGTTCCGGATGAAACGAACTAAAACGAGCGAGCCGACAATGAAAAAGGAGTTAGCGGAATGAATTTTCGTCAGCCAATCACTGCTCTACGGAAAAAGAAACAGGTAGCGAGTTCGTCATAAATGTTTGAGTAATGATGTGGATAGAGAAGCGGAAAGCCAGACAAATAGAATTGATAGCTTTATGAGTTAATGCCGCCGATCGCAAGAAAGTAACAGAAGTTTTCTGTTTTTGTAAGCCTAGGGTGATTCGAACCAGGCTTCGCTTGCTGGTTTTTGCTGTATAGAATAAACCGCATTAAACATTAAAATGATGTGGATAGAAGCGGAAACGCCTGGTTAAAGGAAAAACACGCATTATCATACGTCGTTTTTATCTAACTTAATTCAAACCTGCTCAATTCTATTGGCTTTACAAATGATGGCTTTACCAATCAGCCGGTTTTTCTTCTAAAACATTACTTTTTACTTGCGAAATCTGAACAATTCCGATAAAGACTAGTTGCTTTCCTTACATTTGATTCAGGACATTCTTTCCTGCCCATTGAACACACCATTTCACGTTTACTACAGGCTGGCAATTAGCACGTTACTAACCTTTTGGTTAGGCCAGTTATCCCTAAGTTCAGCCTATGGCCGCAACCCGCTGAACGTGCATCCAGAACGGCTGCAAAAGGCCCGTGACCTGGAACAACAGGCCCTTGCCTCGAAGAACACCAAACAACTGGCTGAAGCGTATTATCAGTACGGCCGTACGTATGTGTTCGCCGGGAACTATCTTGCCTCGCAGGGTTATTTCCTGAAATCCCTTCGACTGCTCGAACCCTTTGGTGATTCTTTTGAACTCAGTCGAATTTACGTTCGGCTCGGCGAAAACGAAAGCCGGTCGGGCCGGCTTCCGGATGCGTTTCGCTACGCCCGTCGGTCGGTTGCCGTGGCGCACAGGGCTCGTTCGCTGCGCGGGCTAGGGCTTGGTTATGGGTTGCTGTCCAGTCTCCATCAAAGCAAATCGGATAGCTGGATGCACGGCGACCGCGTGGCTTACGACAGCATAATGTACTATCAGCGAAAAAAAGGGGCTATTTATCGATCGCTCAATGATACGCTGGGCATTGCGGAATGTAGTCTCGAACTCGGCACCCTCTACACCAAAGTCAAAGACGATCGGGCCATTCCGCTCATCCGGGAAGCCTATGACCTGATGATCCTCGTGCACCGGGACCGGCTGCTGGCCAATGTGCTCCTGCGCCTGGCAGAAGCGTACCTGGCGTTCGACAGGTTTCAACTGGCCCACCAGGCTCTTCTTGAAGCCGAGCAACGCTATCTGGCTAATGAAATGGACGATTACGACGTTGTTATGGGGCTGGAGCAGGCCTTCGTTCTATACTACCAGGCAACCGGTCAGTGGGAAGACGCCTTTGTACACCAGCAGAAAGCCAACAAACTGGCAATAGATCAATTGCTTTCGGATCGCAACGGCACCATCGCCCGACTCAATGTCGAATACGAAACAAGGAAGAAGGAAGCGCTGCTTGATGCACAGAAGCGGGAATTGGCGCTGCGTACGCAAACTCTCGAAACGCAGCGGTGGCTGACCATCGCGATCACGGTGCTGCTTGTGCTGGCAGTCGGTGCCGGCTTTACGTTTTTCAGGCTGAACCGCCGAAACCAGCGCATCAGCCGGCGCAACGAGCAGTTGGTAAAAGAACAGAACCATCGGGTCAAGAACAACTTACAGGTGATTTCGAGCCTGCTTAACTTACAGGCCAAACGGTTGGCTGACGAGGCAGCCCGGACAGCGGTTGAAGAAAGCCAGCTACGTGTGCAGTCGATGGCGATTCTGCACCGAAGGCTCTACGACGGTGACCGCCTGGCCGAAGCGAATCTGGACGAGTTCATCCGCGAACTGGTAGAGGGTGTGCTGCGTACCTACGGCTCTCCACCTGTGCAACCTGACTACAACATCGATCCGATCTACCTGTCCGCCGATCAGGCCGTTCCGGTTGGGCTGATTCTGAATGAGCTGACAACCAATGCCTGTAAATACGCATTTCCCGGAAACGACCATCCCACTTTTCAGGTCGACTGTTACCTCCGCAGCAACAGAATTCATATACGGGTGACCGACAACGGCCCGGGTTTTGACCAGGGGTCTGAAGTTGGCCGGACTAGACCTGGGTCGGTGGTGCTGAAAAAAGAATCGTTCGGCATGACGCTGATCAAAGCTCAGGTCAATCAGCTACGTGGCACGTACCAATTCGATCCGAACCAGCCAACAGGGACGCTGTTCACGATGGAGTTTAAAATTTAACGAGGCCTAATGGACCGGTTGAAAATTTTACTTGTTGAAGATAACACACTCACGGCCCTTGATCTGCAGGAAATCCTGGAAGAAGCCGGCCACACCGTTACGGCAGTTGCCCGTACGTTCAACGAAGCGCTGAAAGCCGTTAAGACACAGCCACCGGACATGGCGCTGGTTGATATAACGCTGGATGGTTCGACCGAAAACGGTATCGAAACCGCCCGCGAGATGCTGCTGGTACACCGAATGCCGATAATCTACCTGACCGCCGACTCCGACCACGGTACGTTCCAGGCCGCTAAGGAAACCATGCCAGCCGCCTACCTGCTGAAACCGTTCCGGGCCGACGAACTGAAACTTCAGATTGAACTGGCGTACCACTATTTTCAACTAAATCAGTTGGTCGATACGCCCTCAGCCGCACACCTGTTTTTGCCGGTTGATAAAGGGTACGAGAAAATCGCGCTCAGAGATGTCCTGTACCTTAAAGCCGACGGTGCCTACGTCAAGATTTTCCTGACCACCCGCGAACAGCCGTATCATATCAGCATGAACCTGCGCCACCTGGCTCAGTATTTTTCAGCGTCGAACTTTTTTCGGCTCTCCCGGTCGCTGCTCCTTAACCTCGACTATCTGGAGCGGCTGGAACGCAACTACCTGTACATCGTCGGGCATAAGACTGCCATCCCGATTCCGGCCGCGAGCCGCAAGGAACTGATGAAACGGCTCACGGTCGTCCGTACGAAATAAGCGTCAGTCTTCCGATCCTTCGAAAACAAATTCGGCCTGATAACCGGCCCGCGCAACAGCCTGTTCAACCTGATCCGCAATGCGGTTGTCGATGGTTTGTACCGTCAGCAGATTGTCGGGGGCTTCGGTATCAATAACCCAACCGTCAATAGGCTCAATGGCGTTCAGATTTTTCGTTACGGCCGCAATGGCCTCGCTGTCTGTCAGGTTGGTTTTAAAATGAAGCGTTTTCATACCATTCTGGGGTTAGCTTTATATAAGGCTGTATCAGTTAATTTTCACAATTGGGGTGGTTCCATTCATACCGTACCACGCGTAGCCATAGCCAGCGAGCCGAATCTTACCCTGGTCGCCCGATGCCTTTGCTGAGGTTTCCAGCAGATTAACCATCGGCTTCCGGGCCAGGTCGGGCGGCAGTTGCATCTCCTGCGCGTCGTTACTGAAATTATGCACCATCATCAGCGAACGGCCCTTCCAGTCGTAGCGAATCACCAGCAGATTTGGAGAATCCGTTTCCATCAGCGACCAGCTTCCCCACCCGATCTCCGGATGCGCTTTCCGAACCCGAATGAACCGCGTAATCTGATTCAGGAGGGACGTCGAATCCCGTTGCTGATCCGCTACGTTCACCTGCTTGTAGGCATAGGGCCCTTTGTCAATGACCGGTCGCACGGTTTTGTCGGCGGTTGAAAAACCGGCGTTCGGCTCCGCCGACCATTGCATGGGTGTCCGGATAGCCAGTCGTTCTTTTAGCCGCAGGTCATCGCCCATACCAATTTCCTCCCCGTAGCGAATGACCGGCGCTCCCGGCAGCGAGTACAACAGGCTGTAGGCCATCGACAGCATCGCCGGGTTGTTGAGCATAGGGGCCAGCCGCCGACGAATCCCCCGGTCGTACAACTGCATATTGTTCGCCGGTCCGAACTTTTCGTACACCAGCGACCGGTCTTTGTCACTAAGCCGCCCCAAATCAATCTCGTCGTGGTTGCGCAGAAAATGCGCCCACTGGGCCGTTGCCGGAATATCTTTGGTCGACGTGAGCGCTTCCCGTAACGGCTTTACCTCGCCACTGGCCAGTGCGTAGAACAGATACTGGTTTGCGTAGAAGTTAAACATCATGTGAATGCCCCCGCCCTCTTTCCCAAAATACTGCTTGTTTTCTTCAGGCTCTACGTTGATTTCGCCCAACAGTGTCACGTCCCGCTTGTGCCATTGCGTAAACTGACGGAGCTGCGGGATCATTTCGTACTGATGTTCCGGACTGGTCATGCCCGTTTCGGGCAGTTCAATGTAAAACGGCACGCCATCGAGCCGAAACCCGGCAATGCCCTGATTGAGCCAATGTCGGATTACATTCCGGATTTCGGTCTGCACGGCCGGGTTCTGCGCATTCAGGTCTGGCTGGAAGCGGTAGAAACGGTGCAGAAAATATTCGCCCGCTACGGAATCATAACTCCAGGTTTCTGTCTGCACACCCGGAAACACCATGCCTTTGTCCCAATCCTTCGGCTGCTGCTTCGACCAGACGTACCACGACCGATACGGTGAATTTTTATCCTGCCGGGCAGCTTTGAACCACGGATGCTGATCGGAGGTATGGTTGATCACCAGGTCCATGATGACTCGTATGTCCCGCTGGCTGGCCTGCTGCATAAAGTCGCTGAAGTCGTCCTGGGTTCCGAGCCGTTTGTCGATGGCATAATAATCGGCTACGTCGTAGCCATCGTCCTGGTTGGGTGTGGGCTGAAACGGAGCCAGCCAGATGGCATCGACGCCCAGGTTTTTAAGGTAATCCAGTTGCTGAGTTAGCCCCTTGAAATCGCCTACCCCGTTGCCATCAGAATCCTTGAACACTTCTACATCAAGGTTATAGATAATCCGATTCTTATACCAAAGCTCTTCTATAAAATCCGTTGGCACCGGAATGGGTTTGGCGGCATCGTCTTTCTGCGTACTGGGTTTTGTGATTACATACGTAGCGACTGAACCAAGTACCAACGCAAGCAGGCCAACAAGAAAAATTGTTCTGTTCATTCGTATATGGAAGGGCTATGTTCTAATAAACCCATCTTACCCGATAAGGTTAGGGTATATTATTTTGTAACAAGCGGACCGCAGCTAAACATTTTAATACCCATCAAGTTGGTTGACAATATAGTTTAGTCAAAAACTGCTATTGTTATGAATCGACCTTCGTTGTGGATACCCAATAACCATCTCATCCGTCGCGACTTTATCCGTCACCTCGGAGCCGCTGCCTTTGCCGTTCCGGGTCTGGCTTCTTTGATGAGCCTTCAGGCCTGCGGCAGTAAGAACGAGTCGCCGGGCGAAACGGCAGGAACCGATGCTGCAGGCTCTGGCCGCACCGAATCCGGCCGAAAACTGGGCGTTGCGCTGGTTGGCCTGGGTAATTATAGCGAAGGGCAGCTAGGACCGGCCCTGAAAGAAACAAAGAACTGCCGGCTGGCGGGCATCGTGACAGGTACGCCCGATAAGATCGACAAGTGGAAACGGGAGTATGATATCCCGGACAAAAACGTCTACAATTACGATACGTTCGACCAGATCGCCGACAATCCGGATATTGACATTGTGTATGTCGTGCTACCCGATGCCATGCATGCCGACTACACGGTCCGGGCCGCTCAGGCTGGCAAGCACGTTATCTGCGAGAAACCAATGGCGCTCAACTCAACCGACTGCCAGCGGATGATCGATGCCTGTAACAAAGCAGGGAAGAAACTCTCCATCGGCTACCGGCTGCACTTTGAGCCCCACAACCAGGAGATGATGCGGCTCGGACAAAAAGAAGTGTTTGGAAACGTCAATCAGATCATTGCCGAGAACGGTCAGGATCAAAGCGAAAAAGATTCACCCTGGCGGTTGGGAAAAGGTACGCTGAACGGTAAACCGATGCCCGGAGGTGGTCCGCTGCACGACGTCGGTGTGTACTGCATACAGGGGGTTGTTTATACAAAAGGAGAAATCCCGGTTTCGGTTACGGCTAAATATCATCCGATAACGGATAAGGATAAGTTTTCGGAAGTGGAGCAGGGCGTCGACTTTCAGATGCAGTTTGCCGATGGTTCCGTAGCGAACTGCCGCACCAGCTTCAACGAAAAATACAATAAGCTCCGGGCCGAAGCGGCCAACGGCTGGTTTGAACTCCAACCGGCCTATGCCTACGATGGGCTGAAGGGCCAAACCAGCAACGGGAGCATGGACATCGAAAACGTGAACCAGCAGGCCCGGCAGATGGATGCCTTTGCCGACTGCATCCTGAACGACAAGCCAAGCAGCGTGCCGGGCGAGATGGGTATGCGCGACGTGCAGCTCATCGAAGCGATTGAACGCGCGGCTAAAACCGGTAATAAAGTGTCGACACAGGAGGTTCGAAAGGTGCTGGATTCAACGGCCGTGGCCCGCGCGTAAAGGCATCGGGATGGTGGTGTCAGGGGCTACACCTGACACCACCAATCAGCCTGGAACCCCGCGTTATACTTTTCCCTTGTAATCCCAGTGATCCTTGATGACGACCCCGTTGCCATCTTTGACCAGCCGACGCGAAAAGTGATCTCCCTTGATCATCCCCTCGTCGCCGGCCTGCCCGATAAACAGCAGGATTGGGTTACCCTCTTCGTCGGTTTTAAACGCTACGTCGTAACGACCAAATGTAGCATTAACCATCGTCGACGGCTCGTATTTCCGGTTTAGCTGCTTCAGCAATTTTTCTCCTATTTTCATACCGTTGTGCGTCTACGTGGCCGTAACGACCTGTTTTATAGATTATTCAATGGCGTAGGTCCAGGTACGGTTGAGGCAGTTGGGGCATTCTTCCTCCTCGTCGGGCGGGTTCACTTTCCGGTTGCCGCACCGCGTACAGACACACGTATCGACCGATCTTTTCTGCTGTTCGCAAAATTCCTTATCCCAGGGCGGGAGTACGGACAGGCCCGGCTGTGACTTCTGCTGCGGAATCAGCGTAAACGCTCCGTTGGCCTCCAGGTATAGTCGTTTCACCGTACCGAGATGGTATTGGCCCAGCGCCCGAAGCTGAGCAAACAGCCGCTCCGATGTAACACGCGTCTGCTGCATATCATCGAGCTGCATCACCGAATCCTCTATCAAAATGGTAAAATCGTCATTAATCGACGTTTCAACTCGACTATTGTGAGCGGCCCATTTGGATATAATCCACTGGCCACATACAATTACGACGGCCGTGATGATGGCGGGTAGAATACCCCGGTCCGGTGCGATGATCGGAATACCGATGGCAGCCGCCAGCGACACCATCGAAACCATTTCGGTCCGACTCAGTTGCGACGACATTCGCTTACCCATCAGCCGCATGGATACCATCAGGATCAGGTAGATGACGGAAACTCGAATTACGATTTCGATGTAAAATTCGGCGGTTACCTGACCAAACAGTATGCGTTGCCACTCGCTCAGGTGGATTTCTTCTGATTTCATGCCTGTATATTACTGCCCCGGTTCACAACGGCTTTTTCCCACACCTTCTGTCCGCACACGGTGCAGACCTCATCCTTTTTAGCAGCCGGGACGGCGTTTCCGCAGTTGTTGCACACAATCTCCTCGTCGACCGATTCGAGAATCGACGTAACTGCCCTGTCGCTTTTAGGCAGCGTAGACAGTCCGGGCTCATCTTGCTCTTTTTGATAAATAGTGAAAAGGCCATACGCTTCCAGGTAGAGCCGCTTTACCTGGCCGACGTTGTATATGCCATTGCTGCGTAAAACAGCATCCACTTGCTGGCGGGAGATTCGGGCGGCTGCCATTTGATCCAGTTGCAGTATGCCATCTTTGACCAGGGCTGCTTCCTTACCGAATATAGTCTGTTCTACCTTGCGGTACTTGAAACCTAACAGGCCAAGCCCCCGCTGAAACAGAAGCGTACAGAACAGCGCGAGAATACTTTGCAAAATGCCCCGCTCAGGCAACTGCATGGCCGGCGAAATAATAGCCCCAAGCGTCAGCATCACAGCCAGTTCGGTAATGGTCAGTTGTCCATTCATCCGCTTGCCAAGGTAGCGGGCCGTCACCACGAACGCCATGTAGATGACGACCGACCTAATGAACACTTCAAGCATAAATTCCGGGGGAGCCTCCCCGAACAGAATCCGCTGCCAGTCGACCAAATGAATGTTTTCCTTTTTCATAGGTGATGAGTACCACAAGTTGCGCCAGTGGCTACCAATACGGTTGGGTCTAACGCTCCATTACTATATTTAATTTATATATCTGATTCACTATTTCTTGGTTTAGGATAAAGACTGAATTCGGTTTTAAGTTTTTTGATCTTATGCTGTGGTCCGTCTGCTTATAATACATCTTTGTTTAATCGTATCCTGAAACCGCCTGCCCCGGAAACCAGTTGGCATAGCATTGTGTGTCATCCTCTTACTCAATGTAATGAACCAGCAGACAGCTTTAACCGATATTCTCTACGTCGGTACGTACTCGGTGCGGGGCAGCCGGGGCCTTTATGTATACGCATTTGACCGGGCAACCGGAACCGTCGAACTTGTGCAGGCCGTCGATAATCCGAACAGTCCGTCGTTTCTTGCCCTGCACCCCAGCGGCCATTTTCTCTACGCGGTCAACGAACGCGACGAGCAGGGCGATGAGCATTTCGGTACGGTCTACGCCTACGCCATCGACCCGCAGTCCGGCCACCTGACGTTCATTAATCAGCAGGTATCGTTGGGAAAGGCCCCCTGCCACATCAGCATTCACCAAAGCGGCAAACTGGCGTTCGTATCTAACTACGGGAGTGGTAGCCTGGCAGTCCTGCCCATTCGGGAAGACGGATCGCTTGCTGAGGCTACCCAGTTATTGACCCATACCGGTAGTAGTGTAGATGAAGAGCGGCAGGACGCTCCGCATGTTCATTCGGCCACGCTATCGCCGGACGGTCGGTGGCTATACGCATCGGACCTCGGCACAGACAAGGTTCACGCGTACCGGGTTGATGCCGACCAGCATACGCTTAGCCCCCACGAAACGCCCTACGTAGCTGTCTCGCCAGGTTCCGGACCGCGCATCACGGCCGTTCATCCGGATGGTCGGCACGTCTATGGCATCAAAGAGATGAGTTCGACCGTAGCTGTTTTCACCCGCCACCCCGAAACCGACGCGTTTGCGTTGTTGCAGGATGACGTACCGTTTTTACCGGAACAGTACGAGGGCGAACGCTCCGGCGGGGATATTCACGTCGATGCCGCAGGGCGTTATCTGTATACGACCAACCGGGGGAACAATACCCTGGCTATCTTCCGGATCGGCGACAATGGGGCGCTGTCGCCGGTTGGACTACATTATACCGGTGGGGATCAGCCGCGCAATTTCTGGATCGACCCCAACGGTGACTACGTACTGGTGGCCCATGAGGAAACCGACAACATCACCGTGTTCAAACGCGACAAGCAAACCGGCGACGTAGCAGCGACGGGCTACGAAATCAGTGTACCTTCGCCGGTCTGCCTGGTAATGCTGGCGCGGCCGTAGTGGCGGTTTTCAGCGATAGGGCCACGGAATCCCTATCGCTATGCTTTACATGTTTTTCTGAGAGCCGCCCGGTTAGCTCTGCACCGGCGTAGAGAATTCGTTGGCCGTAGTTTTTCGCTGATGAAACGGCTTTCATAACCGTTTCAACATACGGTCGAAACCAGCGCAAGACTACGTTCCAACGAAATTAGAGAGACCGTACGCGGGCCTGGTGCTGTATGCCCCAATCCCGCAGCGCAGCAAAAATTCCCTGGAGGGAGGTGGCATATTCCGTCAGTTCATACTCAATCAGGACCGGCGTTGTCGGCTGCACCCGACGCGTAACAAAGCCATTCATCTCCAGCTCCTTAAGCTCTTTCGATAAAAGCTTGGGGGTAATGCCTTCAATCTGTCGCTGTACTTCGGTGAAGCGCTGAGGACCATATTCCAGCACCACAAGAATGGGCAACTTCCATTTACCACCCAGCACGTAGAGGGCGTCACGCACGGCGTTCACGCTACGTCGGCATTCCGTTTTGTTGTGTTCCGGCGACAATCGTTCGCTCAACTTTTCCATAGCTGCATTACAAGACTACTATCCTTGACGATAGCGCTATCCTTAAGGAAACTGCTATCTTTTCAATAGCGAACATAGGTAGTTTTGTCGAAACAAACAACCTGACCAGTTTATGAATATTCTTCATGTAGTTTCCAGCCCCCGTGGCGATGCATCGTACAGCATCAAGCTAGGCAATGGCCTGATCGAAAAAATACAGGCTGCTTATCCGGACAGCATCGTGCGGGTGCGTGATTTAGCCAACCAGCCGCTTCCACATATGGGAGAGAACCTTCTAGAGGCTTTTTTTACACCGTCGGAAGTGCATTCGCCCGCTCAGCAGGCAGCCGTACGACATTCCGATGAAGCAATCCGGGAATTACTGGAAGCCGACGTTCTTATCATTGGCGTCCCAATGTACAACTTCAATATCCCGTCTACGCTCAAAGCCTGGATTGACCACATCACCCGTGCGCGAGTTACCTTTCGTTACACCCCGAGCGGCCCGGAGGGTCTTGTGCAAGGGAAAAAAGTGTACTTAGCTATTGCCAGTGGGGGAGTTTATTCGGAAGGACCGGGAGTTGCTAATGATTTTGCGGCTCCCTACCTGAAAACAGTACTGAGCTTTCTGGGCATGACGGATGTGACCCTCGTGCGGGCCGAGGGCATCAAAATACCTGATTTGCAGGAGAGCGCCCTGGAAAAGGCCCTGAATAGCGTGCAGCTTGAGTTATTACAGCCCGTTTGAGATTATCCATTACGGACAACCTATACGCTTACAAAGGCTGTCCTGGCTTTCTACGAGCCCCAGTAACAAACAAAGTGATTCGCGCGAATCGCCCTGTCTGTTGCTGGGGATTTTTAATGATCACACACGGGTTCTCAACGCAGGGCGAAGTACCGTTTGTCGCTTCGCGGCAGGCTATCCCATCAGCAAAGACTCGGCTCCATCGATCCACACCGGCGTTCCGGTGATATGGCTCGACCGATCCGACGCCAGAAACAGGGCCAGATCGGCTACCTGATCGCTTTTGCCGGGTTTGCCGTCGGTGAGTGGAATCTTGCCTTCCGGAAATTCCACGGGTTCTTTTGCCTGCTCGATGTCACGCTTTTCGGTGCTTTCTTCGATGGCCGTTTCGATGGCGCCGGGGCAGATTACGTTTACCCGAATGCGATGCTTGGCCAATTCCAGAGCAGCCATTTTAGTAAAAGCGACCTGAGCTGCTTTGGTGCTCGAATAGGCCGTAGCGCCGGTGTTGCTGAAGATCCGTGTTCCGTTCACAGACGATGTAACGATGACCGAACCACCCTGCCGTTTCAGCAGCGGAATGGCGTATTTCACCGTCAGGAACGTGCCGCGCAGGTTGACATTGATCGTCTTGTCCCACTCGTCGGGTTCAAGTTCTTCGATGGGTGCCCAGACCCCGTTGATCCCGGCATTGGCAAAAACGATGTCCAGGCGTCCCCATTGGCTTTCGATGCGCTGAAAGGCCTGCTGCATATCCGCTACCTGCGATACATCGGCCACCAGGGCTATAGCTTCGCCCCCGCTCTGCTGAATCTGACTAACGGTTTCCTGCACCTCGTCTTCAGTACGGCTTAATGCCGCTACTTTAGCGCCTTCCTGCCCGAACAAAAGGGCGGCCGCCTTGCCAATTCCCGAACCAGCGCCGGTAATCAGCGCTACTTTGCCGGCTAATTCCTGTGCCTGCTGTGCCATTGTTGAGTGAATGTTGTGTTTTAAACGCAGAGGTAGCCGAGGCTGCGCAGAGATCGCAGATGAATTGCGGAAATAAGTCTCGAATGTCTTCGCCTTTGCGTTTTCTGCGTTCCTTTTTAGCTACCTCTGCGTTTAAGCACATTTACCGCTTTTTTGTTGGCTGCTCAGCCAATTACATAGCCTGTGGTTAGATCAGGTTTAGGATTTTTGCCTTTCTCCTACCAATTTAGCTCCCTCATTCTTGATTAATTTCCCGACCTTATGAAACGCTTTATTGCGCTAGCCTCCGTCGTTGCGACCCTGGCCTTCACGGCCCCGACCAAAACGGTTAAATTGTTCAACGGCAAAGACCTGACCGGCTGGAAGATTTACGGCACCGAAAAATGGTACGTCGATAACGGTGAACTTATCTGCGAAAGCGGCCCCGACAAAGGCTACGGCTACCTGGCTACCGATAAGCCCTACAAAAATTTCGATCTGTCGCTGCAATTCAAGCAGGAAGCCAACGGCAACAGCGGGGTCTTTTTCCGGTCGAGCATCGAAGGTACCAAAATCAGTGGCTGGCAGGTGGAAGTGGCCCCGCCCAACCACGACACCGGCGGCATTTACGAATCGTACGGTCGCGGCTGGCTGGTGCAAATTCCCGACGAGAAAGAAAACATCCTGAAACCAAGCGAGTGGAACACCCTCCGCATCCGCGTAGAAGGCGACCATGTGCAGACGTACCTGAACGGCCAGCAGATGGTCGACATGCACGATGAAAAAATCGGCCAGGCCAACGGTTCGGTTGCCCTCCAGATTCACGACGGGGGCGGTATCAAAGTACGCTGGCGGAAACTGATGCTGAAAGAGCTGTAAGTAGTGGTTCAGACATCCGAATGGCGTCGGTCGGGTTAATAGCCTGTCGACGCCATTCGCTTTTTCAACGTAGCTCCGGTGCCGTAGTGAGCCTACAATATTCCTCCCATTAAATTTTTACAAATCCGGCCTTCGACTTCACTATTCGGGTTCCAAACGTGTTACGCTTGTGTAGATACCAGCATTCGGGAACCCGTTACGAAACCGATTCGGCTTCCGACGCTGTTGTTGAGTAACTATGGAACAGACCACTTTGCCGGAAGTCTGGCTGCGCGGGGCGCTTCCCGATATTCCGCCCGTATTACAGCCGGTTGCACACGCCCTGCTACAGGCCCGCGAGGAAGTGAACGCCCTCATGAGCGACTTCCCCGACGTTTTGTTATGGAACCGCCCGGCCGGTGTGGCTTCGGTTGGTTTTCATCTGCAACACCTCACCGGCGTTCTTGACCGGCTCTTCACCTATGCCCGGGGCAAATCACTGACCACCGATCAGTTGGCCCGGCTGTCGGAAGAAGGGCACCCCAAAGGCAACACATTAACCGTCGACGTACTGGTCAATCGATTCAACCGGCAGATTGATACGGCGCTCAACCAGTTGCGCACCACCGACGAGTCGACTCTGACCGAACCACGGGGTGTCGGCCGGGCACAATTACCGTCGACCGTACTGGGCTTGCTGTTCCATGCCGCCGAACATACGCAGCGGCACGTTGGCCAACTGTTGGTAACGGCCCGAGTCCTGCGAGGGTATTAGCTTTTTTGACGAGACCAACCATGAGCCAGCTACGCATGACTTGTGGCTATGGTCTCGTTATCAGTCACTAACAGGCTGGCGTTCGCGGGTTGCTTCGACCAGTTCAACCCTGGCCGATTCAGTGCCGGGTTTGACATTCCCTCCGCTCAGGCCTTTTACCCGGTAGGCTCCATGAGGCCTGACCGGATGGGTTATTTTCGACAGTTGCTCATGTAACAGCCGGTGCTGCTTGTCAAAGTAACTGAGTCTGACTATAATTCGATTGTACGTAAAGGTATCCGAAGCGTTCCTGATGGTAAAATCGTGTTCACTGACTTCAATTTCATCGTATATGTGTTGAGGATCTGACCTGGTCCATACGGGATTAACAATGGTCAGATCCGCTGGGAGACGGTGGGTAGCATCGGTAGAAGGCTGACAGGCGGCTACAAGCAGGAGGGCAAAAAGGCTATTGTTCATGATCAGTTAGAACCCGCTTTCGTTAATGGTGTAGTGAGATGAGTCGTAAATAAGAGTTTATTCAGAGGATTGAATAAACAGACGGCGTTTCATGATTTCGCAAGGTGACAGCTTCTTAAGCCAGGGCAATAAAGCAGAAATTATAACAGTGATAAATAACGACTTACGAAACGGCTCTTTTATCGCCTTTTCCGCCACTCATTAAAAAAGCCGAGATGTATGTCTCGGCTTTTTGATTAAAACAGAATCTTCGGTCCCAGCGGTGGCCCCACCGGTCGGGGTGTACCAATCACAAACTCCCGAATGACCCGGTGTGGTCCGGCCTGTACCTTCAACGTATAGCGACCTTCGGGCATATCTTCCATGTTGAGCAGTCGCCAGGCCCAGTCAGCCCCCAGCTTTTCGAAGTAGAGCGATTCGTGCTGATTCGTTTCCAGCCTCATTGTCAACTTGTAACCCGTCCGGTTACCAATCAGGAGTTTAAGCCGGAGCGGGTTTTTGTCGGGATACAAACTGATGTGCAGATCGGACTGATCGAGCAGCACGAGCGGCACAGCAGCCTTTGGGGCGTAGTCTGGATTCGTACGGGCGGGGAGTTCAGTATTTACCGCCACGAACCCCTCCGTATCGGCCGCCTGGGCATGCACAGATGCTACTGGTTTAGCCAGCAGGAGCAGCCACCCCAGCACAAGCGACAGGTAATGCAAACCGGTTGTAAAACATGTAGAAAATTGGTTCATACGTATTGTTGTTTAGTGAAACTGGTTGGTTGAATCAGGACTGTAAATCAATACAAAAGTACCGCAGCCGGACTGGGTCCCCGACCCGATTGTTGCGGAGTTTAGCGGGTACAATCATCTTCTCTTCGCCATGATTTCTGAACAAATGTACCCGAACATTGGCCACCCTGAAAGAGCCATTATTTCACAAGTTGACAGGGCCATTTTGTCTGAAATTTGTACCTTGTCCTGCCTTAACAGCAAACTGTCAGCCATGAGTAAGAGTACCCCACAAATCGACCTGCCCGGCTTGCAACTGGACCGCAGCAGCCCCACACCTTTGCACCAGCAGATCTACACATTCATCCGCGAAGCCATCGGCGACGGTCGGCTCAAAGCGAACTACCGGCTACCGGCCACGCGCGTGCTGGCGGGCGACTGGGGTATCTCGCGAAACGTAGTGCTGCTGGCCTTTGAGCAGTTGATTCTGGAGGGGTATCTGTGCTCAAAAACCGGCGCAGGCACCTACGTAGCCGCCTGCCGGTCGGACGATTTGCCGATTCGCCCGGCCGCGAAAGCCAGCCGCCCGCAATCAAAACGAGCCGAACTGACAACCTACAGTTTGCTCCGGCGGGCCTCGGATGAGCTGATTTCAGGGTGTAGTGTTGATCGGGAAGCCATCCAGCCCTTTCAGGTATCGGTACCGTCGTACCGCGATTTTCCGTTTTCGATCTGGAGTAACCTCGCCATGCAGGTTTACCGCGGGCTGCACATCCAGCACCTGGGCTACGACGATGCCGGTGGTTACTGGCCCCTGCGCGAAGCCATTGCCGAACACGTGCAGGTGAACCGGGCCGTGCGGTGTACGGCCGAACAGGTGGTGATTGTGCAGGGTACCCAACAGGCGCTCTACCTGGCCGGGTCGCTGCTGCTGCAACCGGGCGATCCGTTCTGGATGGAAGACCCGGGCTACCAGGGTGCTGTAGCCTGCCTGCGGGCGGCAGGTGGGATACCCTGCCCCGTACCGACGGGTCCGGCCGGCTTCGATCTCGATTACGCCCTCCAACATCACCCTAATGCCCGGGTCGTTTACCTGACGCCCTCGCATCAGTATCCGTTGGGAGGCACCCTACCCTACCCCACCCGTAAACGACTGCTCGACTGGGCTGCTCAGCACGAAGGCTGGATCATTGAGGATGATTACGACAGCGAGCTGCGGTATTCGGGCCGACCGCTGCCGTCGCTGCAGGGGCTGGATCAGGCCGGTCGGGTAGTATACATCGGTACGTTCAGCAAAACGCTGTTCCCGGCTCTTCGGATTGGCTACATTATTCTGCCCGATGCGTCGACGGCCCGGCTGTTTATCCGCGCCAAAGCGCTGCTGGATCGGCAAAACCCAGTCGTCGAACAGATGATCCTGGCGAGATTTATTCAGGAAGGTCATTTTCAACGCCATATCCGGCGTATGCGGCAACTGTACAAAACCAAACAGACGTGGCTGCTGGAAGCTTTGCAGACCGTACCGGATCAGTGCCACACGTCGGCGTCCGATGCGGGTATGCACCTAGTAGCCTGGCTCCCAACCCACCTCGACGATCGTACCGTATCCAGCGAGCTGGCAACGCGGGGCGTAACGGCTCCGCCCTTAGCCAACTACACCCTTGCCCACCGGCAACCACCTGCTTTGCTACTTGGCTACTCGGCGTTCACAAAAGACCAGTTGGAAACAGCCGTGGCAACGCTGACCGCCGTACTTCGGACACAGGATTCGATCAGATGACGTAGCCGTTCAGAAGGCGCTACAACCGAATGCCGGCCGAGGTAGTTAACCTCAACGAAGCTAACGACGTATTCCGATGAGCGTTCATATCGGCACCTCCGGCTGGAGCTACGACCACTGGCAGGGGGTTCTGTATCCCGCACCAACCCCTGTTTCCCGGCGGCTGGACTATTACCTGCACCAGTTCCGAACGGTCGAACTAAACTACAGCTACTACCGCTGGCCTAACTCAACGGTTTTTGCCGGTTGGCAGGCCCGGCTACCCGAAGGGTTTCTCATGTGCGCCAAAGCGCCCCGGTGGCTGACGCACTACGGTAACCTGAGCAAACCGGAGCGGTGGATCGAACGCATCAAGGATGGCTGGCACGCCCTGAGCGATAAGCGGGCCGTTCTGCTGGTGCAGTTGTCGCCCCGCTTTACGATCAACTACGATCGGCTGGCGTATTTTCTGCAACAGATGCCGCCCTGGATTCAAACCGCCGTCGAGTTCCGGCATCCGAGTTGGCACGACGATGCTATTTTTTCCTTGCTCGAACAGCACCAGGTCGCCTATTGCGTCATGAGTGGAGCCAATCTGCCCTGCGTGCTACGGGCCACCGCTTCTTTCGTGTACGTCCGGATGCATGGACCCGACACTCACTATCTGTACGGCGGCTCCTACTCCGACAACGATCTTCGCTGGTGGGCCGACCGCATCCGGGAGTGGCAGGCAAGCGGCAAAGACGTGTACGTCTATTTCAACAACGACGGTGGCGGCAATGCCGTCCGGAATGCACTCACGCTACGGTCGTTTCTGGCATAAAAAAGGCCGGGACGCAGACGCTAGTCCTGATCCCGGCCACGATTACCCATTAGTTATGCGTTAGTGAGCTCCGCGTATTTCGCCCCGCTGATGCTCACCCCGTTGGTACGGCACCCGCTCGGTAAACAGGCCGGCTCCAATTTCCAGTATTCCAAAGATTACATGAGGTAGGTAAACCAGCTCGTCAAAATCAAAAATCCAGGGCGAAGCCGCCAGCACAACACCAGCCAGTACGTCCATCGTCAAGTGCGCTGGCATCGGAATAGCTTTAACCATCCCGGCTTCGTAGTTGGTCATGATTGACATCAGCAGTATCATGGCCCCCACAATGACAGGTACCCACTGCGCCGGGCCACCCGTTGCAAAACCAAAAATCCAGGGCGAACCCAGAATGAGCAGCCCGCTCAGATAGTCGAGGACACCGTGTGCCCGGGTTGAAATGAATCTCATTACGTTGCGTTGTTTACTATTCGTCGTGTCTTTACTCGTACCGGCAGTCCGGTAAACTTATGAATAATTAAGGGGCCTGTTTTACCCCAATTAAGCAGCCTGAGCCTCAGGCTACCCTTCCGAAGCGCCTAAACGATCAATCAGCCAGTGCGACAGATCGGCATCGACCTGCTGCCGGCACTCGTCCAGCCCATGCCGGCAACCCGGATATAATCGGATCTCTTTCGGCTCCTTTGCCCAGGCATAAATCTGTTGCGAGCACCGATCCGACAGAATTTCGTCGGCCGTACCGTGTTGCAGCAACAGGGCTTTTGGGCTCAACTCCCCGGCGAGTCCGGCACCATAGGTCTGGCTGCTCAGTGCGGCTACGGCCACTACGTACTCCGCCAGCGTCCCGGCCCTGATCACAACCGCACCGCCAAAGGAATGCCCCACCAGCGCCATCCGCTGATGCCCCCGTTCGTGGACCAAATAGTGTACGCCCATCATGGTATCCACTATGCAATTCTCCAGGTCGTTCGGAAAGCGATAATGCAACCGGAGCGATACAATCTGGTTCGCCACCAGTTGCCGGGCGAGTCTGGGGTACATACCCGCGGCCGGTCCGTCGAGTCCTCCGCCTGCACCACCTACCCACACGACTGCGGCCTCGGCTCCATCGGCTTCGTGGTAGCGCGCCAGGATATTCCCCACATTCGTCTCAAGAAGTAACTCCTCTTCGCCCGGCTGTGTGGTTTGTCGACGAACCGACTCCAGCACCATAGTTAGCTCTTTCCTGCTTGACAACATGCTGTCTACCTGCTGTTCACTACGTTTAGTACAATGGGACCGGCTTTCAATCACGAATTCCCCCTGAAAAATTGGGCAACGGTCCCTGGCTATTCCGTTTCATGGTATCTGTCCATTCAGTAGCTTGCGGCCACAGACTACCCATCGTCCTTACGTACATGCCCAAAAGTCTTTCGCTCCGCTCCGGCATTAGCAGCGTTCTGTTCTGGTCCGTTATTTCAGCGGCCTTTATTGGTCCGGGTACCGTTACGACCTGCGCCATGGCCGGCTCCCGCTTCGGTCTCCAGTTGCTCTGGGCGTTGACGTTCTCCACCCTGGGCACCATGCTGTTGCAGGAAGCAGCCGCCCGTATTACGCTGGCGTCGGGTCTTAGCCTGGGCGACGTCATTGCCCGATCGTACGGCGAAAAAGCACGCTGGATTTCGGGGCTGCTGTTCGGTGCCGTGGCCCTGGGCTGTGCTGCCTATGAGGCCGGCAATATTCTGGGGGCGGTGTCGGGGCTGGCCCTGCTGACTGGTGCCCCCGTATCAATCCTGACGGCTATCGTCGGGGCGGTGTGTATGGTGTTGCTGTGGCAGGGGTCAACCCGGTTGATTGCCAATTTTCTCGGTCTGGTGGTCTTCGTCATGGGCGTAGCGTTCACCTATGTAGCGCTCAACAGCGGGCAATCGGCAGGCGCTTTTGGGAAAGCCCTGGTCAGTCCCTCGCTACCGCCCGACTCGATGGTGCTGATCATCGGGCTTATCGGCACCACGATCGTTCCTTACAATCTCTTTCTGGGCTCCGGCATCGGTCGCAACCAATCCTTGAGCGAGATGCGGTGGGGCATTGGGCTCGCCGTGCTGATCGGCGGATTGATCTCCATGACCATTCTCGTAGCAGGTACGCTGATCAGGGGCGATTTTTCATTTCAGAACGTCGCGCAGACCCTTTCGGCCCGACTGGGAAGCTGGGCCGGAGCCCTGTTTGCCTTTGGCCTCTTTGCGGCCGGGTTCACCTCCGCCCTCACCGCTCCGCTGGCGGCTGCCGTAACGGCCCAGAGCTTGCTGGGCTGGTCACCGACGTCGCGGCCATACCGACTGGTCTGGTTAATTGTTATGGGGATCGGGCTGACGTTCGGGCTGTTGGGCGTCCGGCCGGTTCCGGTGATTGTGGCGGCTCAGGCGGCCAACGGTATCCTGCTGCCGGTCGTAACGATATTTCTGCTCCAGGCCGTCAACAATAAGCAGTTATTGCCCGAGCGCTACCGAAACTCCCTGTGGCAGAACATTGCCTTTCTGGTGGTTGTCGGTGTCACCGCATTCCTCGGTCTGCGAAACGTATGGCTGGCCTTCTCATCGTGACCGGAAGTCGTCCAGAATTCCCTGCGCCATCCAGTTGGCCAGCGCCTGCCGGTTGCTGGCAATCACAAAGCGTCGTTGATCCTGGCGATTCTGAATGTTTCCCAACTCGATGAACACAGTGGGCGGATGGCTGTTTTTGACCACGTAAAGCGTATTACGGGTCGAAACCGTACCTGAATACGGTCGATTCGGCTGGTAGCGCCGGTAATTGGTCTGAAACCGCCGGTGGATATGAGTAGCCAGTCGCCGACCAACGGCACTGCTGCTGTGGTGGTAAAAAAACACGTCGATGTTCTCCCCTCTACTCCGGCTATCAACATGGATGGTGATCAGGCGCTGGTACGCTCCTTTATGCCGGGCGTAAAGCCGGTTCACGGCGGTTGTGGTCTGCCGGAGCCGGGCGGTCTGGTTCAACGGAATCGGTTGATTCGGGTAAGCCCGTTCGTCCTTATCCAGCTTCAGTACGGCCTCGTTCCGGATACCGTCGTTGGGGTCTCTCACCATCATGTAGACAGTCGCTCCCTGCTGCTTCAGCAATTCGGACAGTCGGATGGTTACGTCGTAGGCGTATTCGTCTTCGGGCAGGAGAAACCGACCGTAGCGCCCAATGGCCCCGGGGTCCGGTCCGCCGTGCCCCGACGCCAGATAGAATACTGCACCGCTAAGGGGTCGGCGACCGGTTTTTGCTGTTTTTTTGGCCGGTACGTTCCTGCGGGATGCAGCACCCGACCGTTTCTTGGGTTTTGGTTGCTTCCGGACTTGCCGTTCACCTGACCGGTCCGTCCCCAGGCCCGGCAAAACCGTTCGTTCACCGGCGGTTGGTATCCCGGCGAATCGGCCGTCGATGGAACCACAACCCGCGTCAGGGCTTCTGGAAAGAGAAAGAAGAAGGAGTAAAAAGACAAATCGTTGCAATACGCTGGTTTCGTTAATGGGCGGGGCAAACTGGCGGGTAACTCACTACGTTCCGAATGCTACATACCCCGCAAACGCTCTGAACAAGAATTGGACAAAAGTAAGGGCAGGTCAGTAAGCGGCCAAACCGGTGCCTAAAAAGCGGTTGGTGTCGGGTGGGTTCGTGTGGTGTCAGGTTCGGAACCTGACACCACACGAACCCACCCGACACCGCGACGTTACACTACCCTCAAACAAAAAAGTGAACGAATGATGCAGGTAGTGGAGGTGGTGTCCACTACCTGCATCATTCGTTCTCTTCGTAGATAATGCTCTTATTTAGGCCAGTGTAGCATCAACGCTGATACTGGTGTTCAGCAGTTTGGATATGGGGCAGTTTTTCTCAGCATCCTCTACCAGCTCATCGAATTTTGCCTGGTCCAGGCCCGGTACGCTGGCTTTGAGCGTCAGTTTTGAGCTGGTGATACCACTGTCTTCCAGCGTGATGTCGCAGCGAACGTCCAGCGAATCGGCGGCAAAACCGGCCCCCTGAATGTTGAACGCCAGCTTCATGGCAAAGCAACCGGCGTGAGCGGCTGCTACCAGTTCTTCGGGATTTGTACCGACGCCATCGGCAAAGCGCGTGTTGAACGAGTATTGGGTTTCATTCAGAACTGTGCTGCCGGTCGTCAGATGGCCTTTGCCCTCTTTACCTGTTCCGGCCCAATGGGCTGATGCATTGCGCGTAATTTTCATAAGGTATGATTCAAATTTGTTTGCGATTTACTTTTGACTGAACAAAGGTAGACTGGTGGTTGATTTTAATTTTTCACCTATGTTAAAAACGAACGTACGCGCTTCAGCTACTCATCAGTCAGGTCGGCCCAAACGAGTACATCAAACACGATCATGACATCAACGCAATACACTGCCCTGCAGCACCATTTACAGCAGTTTGCTCAGCTTTCTGAGGCCGATATTCGAATGACCCGCGACCTATGGCAGGTCAGAAACATGGCCCGCCACGAGTTGTTCACCTTTAGTAACTCGGTTTGCCGCCAGGTGGGTTTTGTCCTGAAAGGAATCTTTCGGGTGTATTACGTCCATCCGGCCACCGAACAGGAACACAACCTGTATTTCATCGCCGAACATACGTTTCTGACGTCCCTGAAAAGTTTGCTGACCCAGACAACCTGTCCGTACCTGATCGAAGCCCTGGAAGATGCCGAACTCCTGGTCATTGATCACGACGCCCTGAAGCAGTTCTATCCACAATCACACGGCTGGGAACGATTCGGGCGGCTGCTGGCCGAGCAGTATTTTCTGGCTAACCAGACCCGCTCCGAAAGCCTGCTGATGCAGTCGGCCGAGGAGCGCTACGTCGATTTGATGACGAATCAGCCGGATCTGCTGAACCGGGTATCGTTGGGTCACATTGCCTCCTACCTGGGCATAAAAGGGCCGTCGCTGAGCCGCATTCGGGCGCAGGTGGCGCAGCAGCGATAAAGGAATGATCAATACCCTTCGTCGGTAACCAGGTAATACTGCCGGCGCTGGATCGCGGCCTCCGCGTCCCGGACCGTAACCGTCAGCGATTCAATGTGTGTGTACTGGCTGAAGGGCGTAATCCGGCTGTCGAGAATCACCTGCTGCTCAGCCGCCAGCAGATTCTTTAAGAAAACGAGCGCTTCCTCACGCGCATCGAACGTACCGAGCAGATCATCTGTATTGAGCGCTGGTTCTTCGTCGGGCAGTTTACCCGGCAGGTTCGAAACGGGCGAGTCAACAGGTTCGGAAGCCTCCTGGGCGGAAGCTGCATAAAGTTCGATTGTCATGGGCAGAACGATTGGTAGTAGTCTGTAAACGCTGTTGGGGTCGTTTTTATCCCAGCGAGCTTATTTATTGGCCCCTGCGTACTGCCACTCCCACACCCCGCCATCGTCTTCGTCCCAGACCGTTCCGAGGCAGACAAAGCCGTTTCGCTGTAACAGACGGGACGAATAGTTCATTTCCGGCAGGGTTCGGGCTGTTACGATGATGGCCGGATCAGTCTCCTGAGCCAGCCGGACCAGCGACCGGCATAGTTCCCCACCGATCCCCTTATTCTGGTAGCGCGGAAACACCCCGTAGGCAATCTCGACCTCCCCTCCGTTCGGTTTTCCCTTGAAAGCCGCACTGCCGACCAGTTCATCCCCAAGCCGGACAAAATAACCGATCCAGGGTGGCACATACCCCACTTTTTCGAAGAACTCAATGGTCATCGAAAGACCCGGCTCACAATCGGGATGCTGGGCAAACAGGAGATTCTCGGCAGCGGTCCGCTGAATGGGTATAAGTTCCAGCATGGCAGGGGTTTGGTTAGGGATTGGTTGCCATTCATCCTTATGAACGAACGTCGATGTAGGATTGAAACAGAATCTGAAACTTCCTGTTTATCTTTACAATTATACAGAAACCCAACGTTTATTCACGTAATCTGTGTTTGGTATGCGGCCTCTTTACTTCCTGAAACCGGTTCTATCGATGCTGCTGCTGAGCATTGTGTTCAGCGGCTGCGCACCGACTATGTTGACAACGTATAAACTGGAGCCCGCTTCCGGCGACATCGTCCAGCTTGATGGTCGGCCGGTAACGAAGGCCGACCGTAATGGCGTTACGGTAGTCGCGTCGTTCGAGCGGGAAGAAATGGATTACGTAGCGCTCGACGTTGAAGTTAAAAACAATACTGATCGGCTCATTGAAGTCAATCCGGCTGATTTTCATTTCTACGCCCTCGACGCCCAACAGGACACCCTGGCCGACCCTGCCTCCCCCGACCAGCCGCTGTACCGTGGAGCAGCCGACCCTTCGTACGAAGCCAGCCGCATGGGGTTGAAGCGCAAGCAGGAGGAAAAGCGCCTGAAACAGGCCAAAGTCATTAACACCATCCTGCTGGTAGCCGCCATCGCCAGCGACGTATCCTCGTCCAGCCGGAGCCGCACCCGGAGCGAGTGGGTCAGCACCCGCGTCAGCCACGACGTAGCGTACCAGGCCATTGCCGCCAAACGCGCCATCGACCACGGTACATTTGCCAACCGGATGCAACGCTACGATTACGAGGAATACCGGTGGCGCGAACTGGCCCTGCGTGCCAACACCGTGAAGCCGGGCGAATCGGTACGGGGGTTTGTCTATCTGCCCAAGCAGAAAGATGCCCGCTACCTGGCCATTACGTACTCCATTCCGGAAACCACCGACGTACCGCTCCTCTTCAAACAACAGACCGTGGAAGAGCGACAGCGTAAAAAGCGCCGGTAGCTACCAGTCTTCAGCATCGTCGTCAAACGCCTGCCGGGCCCGTTGCAGTTCGCGGTAGGTTTTGTCGTTTCCCTGCGTTTTTGCGAGGGCCAGGCCCGCTTCGTACAACCCGGCCGCTTTATCCCGTTCTCCCCTTTCAGCATACAGGGCCGCTGCGTGGTAATACGTCGGCAGGTAGTCCGGGTATTCGGTCAGAAGCTGATCAAAATACACGCGGGCCTGTTCAGGATTACCGTTCATGTATTCCATTGCGAGGGCGTAAACATTGAACGGCTCTCCGGGTTCTTCCTGTACGAATCGAATTAATTGTTGGATGCGATCGTTATTCATTCAAGCAGAAAATTAGTATGCGTGCATACTTTTTTTAGGACTGTTTGTAATTTAGCCGCGCCATGTTGACTGCCTATGGTAATCAGGCGGTGCGAACCGGGCCAGACGTTCCGTACACCCGGTTCGCACCGCCTGATTACCATCGACCACGCACGGCCAACGCTACAACAACCACAAATCGACAATACCATGAAAATTTTAGTGTGTGTAACGAGTGTCCCCGACACCACCACCAAAATTACCTTCACCGATAACAACACCAAATTTAACAAGGCAGGGGTGCAGTTTATCACCGGCCCCTACGATGACTACGCCCTGGCGCGGGCCATCGAGTTAAAAGAGAAACTGGGCGGAACCGTAACGGTGCTGAACGTAGGGGAAGCTGATACCGAGCCGGTCATTCGCAAGTGTCTGGCTATCGGTGCCGACGATGCAATTCGGGTTAACGCTGACCCCACCGATGCGTTCTTCGTGGCGGAGCAGATTGCGGCCATTGCGAAAGAGAACAGCTACGACCTGATTCTGATGGGGCGCGAATCCATCGATTACAACGGCGGTCAGGTACACGGCATTGTCGGCGAACTGCTGGGCATGCCGTCAATCTCACCGGTAATGCAATTGGATATCAACGGCGACACCGCGCAGATTACACGCGAAATCGAGGGTGGTAAAGAGTCGCTGGAAGCCAGACTGCCGCTGGTGCTGGGTTGCCAGGAGCCGATTGCCGAATGGAAAATTCCGAACATGCGCGGTATCATGACCGCCCGGACCAAGCCGCTGAAAGTTATTGAGCCAACCAGCAAGGATACGCTCACGAACGTAGCCAGCTACGAACTACCGGCTCCGCGCGGCAACGTCAAAATGATTCCGGCCGATCAGGCAGAAACCCTCATTCAATTGCTCCGCACCGAAGCAAAAGTCATTTAACGAGTTTGCCGTTTGTGGTTCGTAGTTGCTGATGCCAGACTAACTACGAATCACTAACGACAAACCACAAACCACAACCGAATTATGTCAGTCCTCATTTTTGCAGAATTAGACGAAGGTAAACTCAGAAAGTCCTCACAGGAGGCTATATACTACGGCGCTAAAGTGGCCGAACAGTTGGGTACGTCGGCTACGGCCATTGTGATTGGTCAGGCCGACGACAGCGAACTGGCTACGGCTGGTCGCTTTGGTGCCACTAAAGTACTGCATGCCGCTGACTCCAAATTGAACGAGCCGAACGGCATGGCCTACGCAACAGTCGTAGCGGCCGCTGCGCAGCAGGAAGGTACCAAGGTGATCGTGCTGGCCAAATCCTCGCTGGCCGATGCCATGGCAGCCCGACTGGTCGGTAAACTGCGGGCGGGTCTGGCGGCCAATGTGGTCGAACTACCCGATTTATCAAACGGTTTCCGGGTAAAACGCAGCATCTACACGGGGAAAGCGTTTGCCTACACAGACCTGACGGCCGACGTAAAAATCCTGGCTATCAAGAAAAACACGCTTGCCGTTGAGGAGAAAGACGCCACAGCTTCGGTCGAAACGTTCTCGCCCGCGCTGAACGACGGCGACTTCGGCATTGCCGTGAAAAGCACGGATAAAGCCACCGGCGACGTACTGTTACCCGAGGCAGACCTGGTCGTTTCGGCCGGGCGTGGCCTGAAAGGGCCCGAAAACTGGGGCATTGTGGAAGACCTGGCGAAGGCCCTGCACGCGGCTACGGCCTGCTCCAAACCGGTGTCCGACCTCGATTGGCGGCCTCACTCAGAACACGTTGGGCAAACAGGTTTGAAGATCAGCCCGAACCTGTACATTGCCTGCGGTATCTCCGGTGCCATACAACATCTGGCGGGCGTAAACTCCTCGAAGGTAATTGTTGTTATCAACAAAGACCCTGAGGCCCCCTTCTTCAAATCGGCTGATTACGGCATCGTCGGCGACGTGTTCGACGTACTGCCGCGGCTGACGAAGGCGGTACAGGCGTTATAAGCGATACCGGGTGAGTTATGAGCGTATAGTAGAAAAAACAGACAGCTTACACATTCCTCATGGTTTATCGCTCATAACTCATCACTTAAATTGCTAAATTCGCGCCGTGGATAAGATTAAACTGGAGATATTAGGACTTTCGCCCAGCCAGTCGCAGTCAGGTTCGTTTGCACTGGTGCTGGGTGAAGAATATGGTAACCGTCGGTTGCCCATAATCATTGGTATGTTTGAAGCGCAGGCCATTGCCATCGAAATCGAAAAGATTGTGCCGAACCGGCCGATGACGCATGACCTTTTCAAGCAGTTTGCCGAAAAATTTAAGTTTACCGTACGCGAAATCGTTATTTCCGAGCTTCGGGAAGGCATTTTCTTTGCCAAGATTGTTTGCTCAGACGGCGTGCGGGAAACCGTGATCGACGCTCGCCCATCCGACGCCATCGCGATCGGCATCCGGTTTAACGTACCGATCTATACAAACGAATCGATCCTGTCGGAAGCCGGAATTACCGCCAGCGTCAACGAGGATGACGAAGAACAGGAGGAACTGGTACGCTCCTCGAACCGGTCACCGAACCGCTCGTTTGGCGATCAGTTGAAGAATGCGTCGGCCGAAGAGTTGCAGCGAATGCTCGACGAAGCCCTCGGTAACGAGGAGTATGAGCGGGCCGCCAAGATTCGCGATGAAATGAGCAAGCGGAACTAGTGTTTCAGCTATTGGATACTGGCTATTGAGGCCGGACAAAAGCCGTGGGGTGACGAACCCCGCGGCTTTTTTGTTTCTTTGCATTGCGTTTATGCCAACTTTGAGCATGTAGCCAGCCGTCTAATAGCCAACGCCCAGCAATACAATGTCCAACGTCCAGTATACCACTACCGGCATCACCCTCGATACCATCCGCGACGCGCACGACCGCATTCGTCCGCATATCCACCGCACGCCCGTGCTGACAAACCACACGATCAATGAACGCGCCGGCGCTGAGCTGTTTTTCAAGTGCGAAAACTTCCAGAAGATTGGTGCGTTTAAAGCCCGGGGCGGGCTGAACGCCGTACTGCAACTGACCCCGGACGACCGTCGCTTTGGGGTGACGACGCATTCGTCGGGCAACCACGCCCAGGCCATTGCCTACGCAGCCCGGCAAGTTGGGATCCCGGCCTACATCGTCATGCCGCGTACGGCTCCGCAGGTCAAGAAAGATGCGGTTCGGGGGTATGGTGCCGAGGTAATTGAATGTGAACCGACGCTCGATGCCCGCGAAGAAGGCGTACGGGTTGTTATGGAGCGGACGGGGGCGGCCATGGTCCATCCCTTCGACGACGACCGGGTGATTGCCGGTCAGGCAACGGCGGCAAAAGAGCTGATTGAAGACTACGGCCAGGACAATCCGTTCGATGTCATTCTGGCTCCGGTTGGTGGTGGCGGCCTGCTGAGCGGTACGGCGCTGTCAACGCATTTTCTCTCCCCCACTACAACCGTAATTGCGGCTGAACCGGAAGGTGCTGCCGATGCCGTTCTCTCGTTTCAGAGCGGACAGGTAGAAAAAGCACCCTACATAAAAACCATTGCCGATGGCTTGCTGACGACCCTCAGCGACCGCACACTGGCCATCATCCGCGAACACGTATCAGACATCCTGACTGTTTCGGACGAGGAAATTGTAGCGGCCATGCGTTTGGTCTGGGAACGCATGAAAATCATCATTGAGCCCTCCTGCGCAGTTCCCCTGGCTGCTGTTTTGAAGCACAACGATCGATTTGCCGGGCAAAAACTCGGTATCATCCTGACCGGTGGAAATGTTGACCTGGGAAAGCTACCGTTTTGATATGTTTTCGACCCACACTTACTGATCCCTATCGATCTTAAAGCCCGGCACTGACCTGGTAAGCTTCAGTGAGCAGTTCCTGACAACTGCCACTTGTCGGCTATTTCTTTCATAATCAACAGAATCTGATCATAGTCGCCCGGCTTTGAATAAAACGCGTTGGCTCCCAGAAGTATGGATCGGTCTCTATCCTGCTGGTGGGTTGAGGTAGTAAAAATGATTACGGGCAGTTGATGCGTTGCGGGCATATTACGGATCTCATTCAATGTTTCAAAACCGTTTTTGCCAGGCATGTTCAGATCGAGAATAATCAACCTAGGATAAAGAGGCCGTTGGCTCAGATGAGTCAGCACGTCCAGGCCGTCTTTAAAATAGTTGACGCGAACGGCAGGTGCTATCTGACTAATGGCCATTGCCATAATGAGTTGGTCATCAGGGTCATCATCCACTACCCAGACCAGCGGTACAGACGTCATGAAGAAAGGATGGTTGTATGTGACAATCTGGCTTCAGCCATCGCTCGCCAAACGGTATTATCAAGAAGGAGGAAGCTTCGTTAACGCAAGCTTTATCTGGGCTTGACGGGTTAAGTCATTCAGAAGCTGAATGTGCTCTGCCAGCAGCTCCATTCCCTTTTCCGACGATTCTCCCTGTACGCTATCTACCAGTTGTTGTATTCCACTTGACATGGCTTCGAGACAGCCACGAAGCTCATCAGTCGAACACTGACCTATGTAGAACGTACCGGCACTGAACGTAGTTTGTGGGGGATTTTCCAGGCACTCCATAAGTTGCCTGTGCAATTCATAAAATTCGCTTACGGCCGTCACCCAGGCGTTGATTAAAATCTGATCGCCAGTCGGTTCGCCATAAGTCGACTGATCATGACCATTTTGCATAGACGTAGCCAGTCCAGCAACCGACTCCGACGCATTAATTTCCAGGAAATGGTACTTAACCGTACTGGAGTCTGTTGCCGAACATTCTGTGAGTTTAAAAACAGCACGACAATGGTATTGGATAGAACTCCAACACCATCCGGTGAAAAGAGGAAGGTGCAAAAAGCCGATGGTCAGTTCGATTCGCCGATCAGCTTGACGCGTGTTTGCTGTTCTACAACCCGGATGATTCTTGTCCTGGTGCTAAGAGAAAAAAAGGGTAAGTCCAGGGTTTTTCTGATGTAAGCAATAAATGCCCGATCAAACGCATCATTGCTTGGCTTTGCGGTGAGTTCTATTTTCATGATAATAAAGTGAGTGTTAAAGTACTGAAGTGTGATGCAATTAAATAAAACTAAGTATTAGTACTCACAATATTTTAAAAAAATTTACTAATGTATCAAATTAATACGTCTTTATTTACATATTTTTAAACGATTTCGATCACCAGGATTACATCTTCACATTTTATACCATTAGTGTTTATACTCAAATAATTGGCATCACTACTTAGTTTGATAGTAATGCACTTATCTACGATTATATAGCTAACAGATTGCTCATTGCATAATGATTCAAACGTGGCTTCTCTGTGTCGGTTTTGTTCTATGGACCCACAATTACCCTTTCTAGTTTTGGGCTTGCTTACACACTAACTCTATGTCTGTCGCAGTTGCCCCCGCAATTTGTCGGACTGGCCACCCGTGCGCTCAAAAGGGTCAGTGTATCTTTGTCATAGAAGAGTACAGGCAGAGAAGCAGTACAGATTAACCAACCAACTATCGAATACCAAACAATGAGAAAGCTGAAATTACAAGTGCAGGTATCCATCGACGGATTTATCGCGGGCCCGAATAATGAAATGGATTGGATGGCGTTCGACTGGGATGATGAACTAAAGCGATTCGTTACCACCCTGACCGAACCGGTCGACTGCATTGTTCTTGGCCGAAACCTGGCCGAGGGATTCATTCCTCACTGGGCATCGGTAGCTGCCGATCCGGCTAATCCAGACGTTATGGCCGGCAAAAAGTTTACCGACACCCATAAGGTTGTGTTTACCAAAACACTCGACGAGTCCCCCTGGGCCAATACGGTTCTGGCCACAGGCGGGCTGGTTGATGAGATCACTACGTTGAAGAAACAGGCGGGTCAGGACATCATCGTGTACGGGGGCGCGCAGTTTGTAACCTCCCTGATTCAGCATAACCTGATCGACGATTACTACCTGTTCGTCAATCCGGCGGCATTAGGAAACGGCAAATCCATTTTCACCGATCGAACGAAGCTTACCCTGACAAACGCCAAAGCCTACGACTGCGGCATTGTTGTGCAGCATTATCAGCCCACAACCAGCGACGTTTAAGCATACTATTCGATTGACAGTAAACAACAAATGAGTGGACAAGGCACGTACTATGCCAACGCCAAAACCACAGCTACCCAAAACCTTTTCGGCGTCTTGTTTTTCAGGATGATCATGTTGTTACCGGCTCTGATCCGAACGATTGGCCACTACTCGTCCAGGAAAGCCCGGGAAAGCTTCCTGAATTTGTCGGCCGGTCGCAGAAAGCTGTCCAGACCAGGGAGACGAACGCGTAATTAACCAACTATCAACGATATGCAAAGCGGCTATGCGGAGGTCAACGGCCTCAGGATGTATTATGAGGTGCAGGGCGAGGGCGCGCCTATTGTGTTGATACACGGCTCATTTGGCACGTCCAATGACCTGGGCAAACTGGCCTCCCTGCTGGCTAAAAGCAGGAAAGTTATCATGCCCGAGATGCAGGGCCACGCCCGTACGGCAGACATCCCGCGCGAGCTGAGCTATGAAGCAATGGCCGACGACGTAGCTGGCCTTCTGAAACAGCTAAACGTAGAGAAAGCCGATGTGTTGGGGTACAGTATGGGTGGGGGTGTTGCGTTTCAGATGGGCATCCGCCATCCGGAGCAGGTAGGTAAACTCGTCGTTCTGTCGGGTGTCTACAAGCACGATGGTTGGTGGCCGGAAGCCGAAGCGGCTTTTCCAACCTTATCAGCCGACCTTTTAAAAGACACCCCCATCAAAACCCAATACGACTCGCTGTCTCCACACCCCGATAAATTTGATGCGTTTATCCGAAAAACCATCAGTATTGATCTGACACCCTACGACTGGACGACCGATGTAGAGCAGATAGCCAATCCTATTTATATGGTCATCGGCGATGCGGATGGGGTACGTTACGAACACGCTCTGGAGCTCATCTGCATGAAGGGAGGAGGTAAAATGGGTGATTCAGGCGATATGCCGGAATCCCGAATGGCTATCCTACCTGGCACTACCCACACAGGAATGCCGGAACGAGCCGAGTGGCTTGCCCCGATGATCAATGAATTTCTGGATGCAAAGACCGCTACCGGGCGCTAACAGCAGCCTATTTAACACGGTGAAACATAACGTATTAAAGGACTGATACGTTGATACTATAAATTGCTAAAACCGTCATGCAGTACGAACTCATTCCACCACCCCGTTCGCTCGACAACTACATCCGGTACTGCTGGCGATTAGAAAACGAAACGGGCAGTGCGCAGCCGAACACCCTCAACGTAGTAGCCGATGGCTGTCCCGGCATCCTTTTCGCCCAAAGCGGAGAGGTGCATCAAGACGGCAAGAAGCTGCCCAGGGTTCTTCTGTACGGTCAATCCACCGAACCTGCGCAGCTAAACCTGTCCGATACGTTCACGATGCTGGGCGTCTGTTTTTATCCCGATGCGCTGAAGGCATTGTTCGGGCTCAACGCATTTGAACTGACCGACACCTGTATGGATGTGGGTGAACTCCCCCGGGTGCGTGACACGCACCTGCTCGAACGACTGTGGCAGGCCACCTCAGCCAACCCATTTGATGTTCTGTTTGCGTATTTATCGGCCCATCTCCATCGCAACGACCCGGCCACTGACCCGGTAGTGGCCCAGGCTCTGGATCAGCTTATTAAAGAGGGCGGCAATGTATCGCTGAAGCAGTTGCAGAACAGCCTGCGGCTTTCGGAACGGAGCCTGGAGCGCCGGTTTAAGCAAAGCGTAGGTATTTCGCCCAAGCTGTTTGCCCGGATCTGTCGCTTTCAGGCATCGTTGCACCAATTGAAGAGCCGGGACTACGATAAACTGTCCGACATCGCCTTCGACAGTGGCTATGCCGACCAGTCGCACTTCACCCGGACGTTTAAAGAATTTACGGGAATCCTGCCGGAACAGTATCAACAAAAAGCCAATGTCCTGACCGAAAACTTCCCCGGCCTGGTGGCTGAGTAGCTGTCGGTTTTGTTCTATTGCGCCCGTTTCGACCACAGTAGTTTTGCTCAGCATTCAAGTTGGACGACCGATTCTACGGCCGATCAGCAGCTTGAATTCGCTAACAACCATAAAACTACTGATCGTTGCGATCAGGCATACAACAAATGAACAACAGACAACCGAAAGACAAGCAGCCAGTGTTCGTGCTGGGCGGTACAGGTAAAACAGGGCAACGGATCGTGCAGCGACTTCAGGAACGCAGGTGGCCCGTACGGATTGGCTCACGCACCAACAACCCGAAATTCGACTGGCTCGACCAGACTACCTGGAAACCGGCGCTGGAAGGTATCAAGGCGGTGTACATCTCATTTCAACCTGATTTGGCCGTTCCCGGATCGGATGATGCCATCCGGGCTTTCACTCAGACGGCCGTTCAGTGTGGCGTTAAGCAGTTGGTACTGTTGTCGGGCCGGGGTGAGCCAGAAGCACAGGTTTGTGAGCAGATTGTCATGAACGCCGGTGCAGACTGGACGATTCTACGGGCGAGCTGGTTTAACCAGAATTTCAGCGAGGGCTACCTAATTGAACCGATCCTGGAAGGCTTTGTAGCGTTACCAGCCGAAAACATTCCGGAGCCGTTTATTGACACCGACGACATTGCCGACGTAGCGGTGGCCGCGCTGACGGAAAACGGACACGACGGCCAGCTCTACGAACTGACGGGTCCGCGTCTGCTCACGTTTAAAAACATAGTTGAGGAGATCAGCCGAGCCACAGGCCGAAAAATCCACTACGAACCGATTTCGATTGACGCCTACAAATCGGCAATGGTTGAGCACGGTGTCCCGCAGGAGTACGTTGATCTGCTGACCTACCTGTTTACCGTAGTCCTCGACGGCAGAAACGCCAGCGTAGCCGATGGAGTCGAGCGAGCGTTAGGCCGCCAACCAATTGACTTTTCTGAGTATGCCCGTAAAACAGCCGCTACTGGCGTTTGGAATCAGGTAGTTGCTTGAATTGATTCGCATAAATAAAACACCCTTAATCCCTGGAGGGGGGTTAGCTCCCCCAAAAGCTAACACTCTGATATGTATAGCTAAATCCCCCTCCAGGGGGTTGGGGCATACTCATACACATCTTAAAACTAACAGTCATGATCCCCCTCCGCGACTCTGAACGCCTGTTCGACCCAACCCTGCCTAACGTAGTTCTGATGAGCGCGGCCGTGACCACAGCACTCATGGCCGGATTGTTTTATGCGTATTCCTATTCAGTAAGCCCCGGTCTGGCCCGGGTATCTGATACGGCCTACCTATCGACGATGCAGTCCATCAACCGGGCCATCCTGAATCCGGTGTTTTTCGTTGGATTCATGGGCACGCTTTTTCTGTTACCCCTGAGTACATGGCTTCAGTATAACCACCCGCCTTCGGCTCGTTTCTGTTTACTGTTGGGTGCTACACTGATGTATACCATCGGAGTTTTCGGCGTAACGACCCTGGGTAATGTCCCCCTGAACAATGCACTGGATGCTTTTAACATCGACTCGGCCACGCAGGAGGAAATTGCTGCCATGCGCGTACGATTCGAACAGCCCTGGAATCGGCTGAACAACATACGCACCCTGGCGGCCATTCTGACCGAAGTGCTGATTACGGCGGCCCTGATGAGCTCACGGACTCCCTGAGCAACAGAAGCAGTGAGTATTTTATAGAGCCGGTACGTTTCATTATCTGATCCATGATATGCTCATGAACAATAACGAAACGAAGCGACTTTCGCGACTCATTGCCATTCTGACGCAGTTACAAACCAAACGTCGGCTAACGGCTGTCGAGCTCGCAAACCGATTTTCCGTCAGCGTCCGGACGATCTACCGCGATATGAAGTCGCTGGAGCAGGCCGGCGTACCCATCGCGACGGAGGAAGGCAAAGGCTACAATTTACTCGAAGGGTACCGACTGCCCCCCATCATGTTTACGGAGGATGAGGCCAACGCCATCGTAACGGCCGGGCAACTCATTGCGCAAAATAAGGACGCTTCGTTTGTTCGGGACTATGCAGAAGCCGTCAACAAGATAAAGGCCGTACTCCGCTACAACACGAGGGAAAAAGCCAACCTATTAGCCGATCGGATGAAGTTTTACCAGAATCCCCAGCTCGAACGGTCAAGCGATTATCTGTCAATCTTGCAGAAAGCGTTGACTAACTTCAACCCCGTCAAAATAGCCTATCTCTCCCTCGGCAACGAACGTAGTGTTCGGGTAGTTGAGCCGTTTGCCCTGCTGAACACGCAGGAGAACTGGCTGCTAGTGGGTTGGTGTCACCTCCGAAATGCCTACCGAATCTTCCGGCTCGACCGGATTGAAACCATGACGGTGCTACCGGAGACGTTTGAGCCTCATAAACTCACGCTGGCCGATTATTTCAGTTCACTGGAAAAATAACGCCCAACCCCTGACATACGGCTGTCGCACGCCGTGTCGACGTTTGTGCCCAGTACAAAACTGTTAATTGTTATGCACATTCTGTTAGGAGGTACGGGGCGTGTGGGTTCCGTGGTAGCCCAGACGCTCCTTGAACGCGGGGAGTCGGTTACAATTATTACCAGCAAGCCAGACAAAATCGATGAATGGCAACGACGGGAAGCCAACGTAGCGGTGGTGAATGTCCTGCATACCCAGGCGTTACACGAGGTTCTCAAGACCGGCAACCGCCTGTTTTTGCTAAACCCACCGGCCGCACCGTCTACCGATACGGCCGCCGAAGAACGGAAAACGCTAACATCAATCCTGAGGGCATTGGACGGGTCGGGTATCGAGAAAGTGGTGGCCCAGTCAACCTACGGCGCTCAGCCCGGCGACCGCGTCGGCGACCTGGGCGTATTGTACGAGATGGAGCAGGCGTTACAAAACATGCAAGTGCCGGTCAGCATCTTACGGGCCGCTTATTTCATGAGCAACTGGGACATGGCGCTGCAAACGGCCCGGCAGGACGGCGTTGTCCATACGTTTTTTCCGACCGATTTAAAACTACCGATGGTAAGTCCGCTGGATATTGGCCAGGTAGCCGCCGACCTGATGATGGAACCGCTCAGCCAGACCGGGTTGCACTACGTGGAAGGGCCGGAACTGTATTCGTCAACCGACGTAGCCAATGCGTTTGCTAACGTACTAGAAAAACCGGTAACGGCCATCGAGACGCCCCCGGCACATTGGATAACCGCGTTAACATCCGTTGGTTTTTCGCAGCCAGCGGCCGAGTCGATGGCGGCCATGACCGAGATAGTTCGCAATCAAGCGTATGAATTACCAACCTCCCCGATACGCGGCAGCATAACCCTTAAGGAATACATTAACGAGTTGATAAGTAAGGGGTTGTCCAATTAATAAAATAAAGCCCTGCAACATGGTGAATTAATCATGTTGCAGGGCCTTCATCAAACGCCAGATGTGTCCACTTCTTTTCGCGAACGGAACGGACCAATCCTGGCTAAACCTCGTAAAAGAACGTACTGACGTCGTTTACCCACAAGGCCGGTACTTCCAGAGCGGCAAAGTGTCCCCCTTTCGGCATTTTCGTGAAGCGCTTTACGTTCACCATCCGTTTGGCCCAGTCTTCGGGAGTCGGAGCATCTGCCGGGAAGATGGCTACGCCGGTCGGCACGTCTACGTACTGAGCCGATTTAAGCCCCCCTTCGGTTGAATAAGCAGCCAACATCCCCTCCCGGTACGTTCGGATGGATGTATTGATCGTCTGGGTGACCCAGTAAATCATGATGTTGGTCAGCAGTTCGTCCTTCGTGAAGCTGTTTTCCAGATTACCCTGAGTATCGCTCCAACCGTAGAATTTCTCGACAATCCACGATGCCAGCCCCACCGGCGAGTCATTCAGCGCGTAGCCTAGCGTCTGCGGCTTGGTCGACTGGATCATGTTGTAAGCCCCTTCGGCATACCACCACTGCTGAATAAACTGACCAAATTCCTGCTCAGCGTGCGACATCGTCGACCAGTCTTCGGTACCCGTTGGATAGCCCACGTCCGTGAGGTGAATGGCCTGTACGCGGTCTGGGTACTGATTAGCCAACGATTTCGTAATACCCATGCCAAGATCGCCACCGGCCGCGACGAACGTGTCATACCCCAATACATCCGTCATCAACTTCGCCCACAGATTCGCCGTCACATCATCGTTGAGCGCGACGCGATCGGAAAACCCGAAACCCGGAATCGACGGCACGACCACATCGAAAGAATGCGCCGGGTTTCCCCCGTAACTCGCCGGGTCGGTTAGCATCGGAATGACTTTGTAGAAGCGATAGAAGCTATCCGGCCATCCGTGATTCAAGATCAACGGTTTGGGATTATCACCTTTGCCCTTCACGTAGACGAAATGGATGTTGATGCCATCAATGGTTGTTGTAAACTGCGGCAGTTCATTCAGGGCCGCTTCCTGTTTGCGCCAGTCATAGTTGTTTTGCCAATACTCCACCAACTCACGCAGGCACTGAGGATTGGTGCCGTAGTTCCAGTCCGCATGTTGGGGTTCGTCGGTCCACCGGGTACGTGTCAACCGCTGCTGAAGATCGTCCAGTACGTCCTGGGGAACCTGGATGGTAAACGGATTAAGTTGGGTCATGCTTTGGGGGATTGTTATAGATTAAAGATACGGGCCGACTGTGACAGCCCTATGTCAGCAGGAACTCGCTGGGAAGCAGAAGATAAGCGCTAATGGTATGTAGCGCTAATGGTTAAGCTGACCGAAGAACACCCGCACATCCGACACGTACTCGTTCGGGGCTTCCATCGCAGCAAAGTGACCGCCCTTGTCAAACTCAGACCAGTGGGGCATGCTTCCATCCCGGTCGACCAACCGGCGAATGGTGTTGTCAGCAGCAAACACGGCTACTCCCATCGGGATCACCTGCCGCTCCGATTCAGCGGCCGTCCACGAACTGCTCCCATCGTCACCGGCTGACCAATCCTGGTTAGCAGCAGCAGGGGCCGGATACATGTTTTCATAGATGAAATTAGCCGCTCCCGCTCCGTTGCCCATGAACCAGTACAGGCTGACATTCGTCAGCATCTGGTCAATATCAATGGCGTCTTCGGGAAGCACTTTTTGAGGATCAGTCCATTCTTTATATTTCTCCACAATCCAGGCTAACTGCATCACCGGCGAGTCATGCAAACCGTACCCGATGGTATACGGCCGCGTGGATTGGATCGCCTGGTAGCCGGTTCCTTCGCGAGTAAACGTATTCATCCGCTCCAGTCGGGTCTGGTCTGTCGTCGAGAGGTCGTTGGCGCGGGCCAGGATATCGAGTTCCTCGGCAGTCGGTTCGGGAAAAGGTTCGGGACCATTCAGATGAATACCGATGATGCGATCCGGATACATAACGCCCAGCAACGAGGCAATACCGGCCCCGGCATCACCCGCCTGCACGCCATACCGTTCGTAACCAAGCTGACTCATCAAAGCCCTAAACGCGTGGGTCGTGCGCATCAGATTCCAGCCAACCTCCGTCACAGCGGGTGACAACCCCAATCCCGGTAGCGAAATGGCGACAACGTGAAAGGCCGGTTCTGAGGCTGCCGGATTGGTCAACGGCTCGATGACCTTGATAAAATCAACCACCGAGCCGGGGTAGCCGTGGCATAACAAAAGGGGTTGAGCATCAAGGGTCGTCGACCGAACGTGAATAAAGTGGATATCCTGCCCGTCTATCTGAGTAATAAACTGCGGAAAGCGATTCAGGTCGGCTTCCTGTTTGCGCCAATCGAACGAATGCCGCCAATAAGCAGACAGCTTCTTCAGGTAACCGGCCGGAACACCCCGGCTCCAGTCATCATCGGGAAGTTGGTGCGGCCAGCGGGTGTTGTCAAGGCGTTGGTGCAGATCATCGAGGGCGGTTTGAGGGACTTGGAGGGTGAATGGATGTACGTTTTGCACAGGTGATAAGGGTATGGGGTAAGAATTGCTATCGAGTGCAAATTACACAACCCTCAGGCGGCCAGAACTGGCGTAATGTCGGTTAAAATGGTAGTTTTCGTCCCCAGACCTATAAGGTTTCAAAACCTTATAGGTCTTCTTTACTGCCTCCGATACGCTAACGGCGTCATCCCAACCCGATTTCGAAACGCTTTTGTGAAGTACGAGGTGTCGGCGTAACCCAGGTAATAGCAGATTTCCTGAACGTTCATACTGGTCTGGCGAAGCAGGCTTTTAGCTTCCAGAAAAACCGTATCCTCAATGATGGTCTTAGCTGATCGGCCGGTTTGGGCCAACAACACTTCGCTGAGGTATTTAGGAGTGATATGCAGCCGGGACGCATAGTAGGCAACCTCCTTTTTGACCAGAAACTCCTGCGCAACCAGCCGGTGAAACTCCTGCACCAATTGGTCCGCAGCCGACAAAGCCAGGTTCTGCCTCCCCTCTTTTCCCTCGTGAATCTTACGCACCAACAGCAACAAAGAGTAAGTAAGACTGGCCACGATATCAGGCTCATCGCCAAACTGTTTTAACACCTGAAAAAGCCCTTTTACTTTATTAATGTTGTCGTCGTCTAAGACAGTGACGTGGTTACCACCGGGCAGGAAAAAAGGAAGCGAAGCCCAAAATGAAGTATTGACTAACGGGGTTAACAACTCAGGCCGGAACAGAATTGTATCGGCCGGTACGTCGGGCGAGTCGTATTTCCACTGCGAAACAATGCCCGGTCCAATGGTGATCAACGCCCCTTCCTGCATTGGATACTGTCGGCTACCCACCTCGAACGAACTGCCCGATGCGTAGGTGAGGCCAATACCATAAAAGAAAGTGCGGAACGGAAACCGGATGGCCGCGTCGTGGTAGGTCAGGTGGTCGACCAGGATGTAGCCTTTGTCGGCATCGGTTGTATGATTTGTTGTGATGTAGGCGTAGACATCAAACGTATCAAGGTCCATTTTTTTATTCATACACGACTCAGTAAGCGACCCGGTTTCGGCTCAACAAATAGTCTACGAGCTACCTCATATACCGATCGGGATATCGAGCAGTAAAGAAGTGAATGGACAATGAATTTATCTTGAAAATCTTGCATTCTTATCAACTAGTCCGAGCTACCGATTATACTCAAAACCGCTTGACAGACAGCGGCCGTTTTCTCGTTCGCGTTAACGTCTGCTCACTAGGGCTAACTTCAGCGGCACACTCCCTTATCAGTTCAGAACCGAAATCCATTCATCCAGAGATTATACCACTTACGTAGTATGCTTTGCCTAGAACTTTGCTATACAATAGGTTAGCTTTAGTCAAAACAGCTTCCTTCTCCGCTATGAACACCGCTACAAAAATATTCCGATTCTTAGGCTGCACGGTCTACGCTTTCCACTTTATCAAAGTTAATTTCCTGCCCATTTTCGGCTTAGGGCTTGTTGCAGCCTTTGGGCGGGCTATTCAGTTGCGGGCATTCGGGCCAATCAGCCCCCTGGCTCATACATCGCTGGAGGTCGTGATTGAAAGCGCCCGCTTCCTGCTCTTTTTCTACGCGCTTGGGTTGACAAATGTAAGAACGGGCCTATCCAAACTTGTTCAGCTCGTCAGAAACAAAGCTGGACGAAGTTCAGGTTGGCGCCTGGCGATCAAAAATTTACGCCAGAACTGGCTTACCATGCTGGTCAACTTCGTTGCTTTTCTGCTTATTGCGTGGCTGTTCAATGCACTGATTAACCACATTGCCTACGAAACCTGTCTGTACATCACCCTGAAGGGTCGTCAGTTGATTTCGGAGCAAAGTTCAGAGTGGGCTTTGATTCTGTTCTTCAAGAACATTTCCGTCATTCCCTTTGCGTTGATTTTCCAAGCCATACTCATTCTTTGGCTTACCAACCGGTTGCCCAAGTCCTTAGCCTAATGAAACCTTCCATTCCAAACAACTTACTCACTGCCAGCCCCCACCTAAGGCCCGGTACACGCTGACCATGGCTCTCAGGCGCTGTTGTTTGACTTCGGCCAGCGTCAATTCGGCCTGTAACACATTGCTTTGGGCGGTAATCACTTCCAGGTAGTTAGCCAGACCACTTGTAAATAACAGCTTGGCGTTGGTGATCGCCCCCTTCAGGGTAACCACGCGGGCTGCGGCCACCTGTTCCTGCTGTTTCAGCTTTTCTACCTGAACGAGCGCGTCCGATACGTCCCGAACCCCGTTGGTAATGGCCTGCCGGAATTGAATAACGGCCTGTTCCTGCTGAATCTTAGCCACTTCCAATTGCGTTTTCAGCTGCCGACGCTGGAAGATGGGCTGCGTTAGGCCGCCCGCTACAGTGTAGAACAGCGAAGACGGCAGCACAAACCAGTTGCTGGCCCGGAAGGCATTCAATCCGCCACCGGCTGTAATGACCAGCGCGGGGTACATGTTTGCCTGCGCTACGCCAATCCGGGCATTGGCCGCGACCAAGCCCAACTCACTGACCCGAACGTCGGGGCGGTTCGCCAGTAGTTGCGCCGGGACGCCCGATAGCAACGTATCGGCCACCGGAAAAGCATCCAGGCGCGTCGAGCGGGGGACGCTGCCCGGCATGTCGCCCAGCAACTGCCGCAGGCCGTTCTCTTCAATGACAATGGCCTGTTCCAACTGTGTCTGGAGCAATGCCGCCGTTTGCCGTTGCGCCTGCGCCTGCTCGACGGCCAGTTCGGTTACTTCGCCCCCATCCTTCTGGAGCTGAATGACCCGCACAATCGTGTCGCTAAGAGCCAGGTTTCGCTTGGCTATGTCCAACTGCGCATCGAGCAACAACAGGTTGAAATACCCGTTGGCAACGTTCGCCACCAGGTTGGTTCGTACGGCTTTCGCGGCTTCTTCGGTTTGCAGGTAAGTGGCCCGCGTCGCTTCGTTCTGCCGCCGAATCTTACCCCAAATATCAGCTTCCCACGACAGGGCGATGTTGGCCGAATAGTCTTCCAGGTGCTTCGCCCCGAGAAAGTTTTCCAGACTTAGCCCATTCAGACTATTCTTGGACGGAGTGATGGTCGAAGCGGCAATCTGCCCATTGACCGCCGGTAGCAGGGCGTAGCGAGTCTGACGGACGTACGCCCGACTTTCCTCGATACGCTTCATCGCGATCTGCAAATCAAAGTTGCCCTCCAGCGACGTGCTGATCAATTGCTGCAATTCAGGGTTGCCAAAGAAATCGCGCCAGGGCACCCGAGCTACTGTCCCCGAATCAGTCGTAGCGGCCGACCGGAACCGCGTAGGTACCGCAACGTCGGGACGCTGGTAGTTTTGCCCGACTTTACAGCCTGCTAATAGGAGTACCAAGAGCATGAAGCTGATCACATGGTTGCCCCTAAGAATATGGATAGGTTTCATTGTATTATTCTCAAATTACTTTTGATTATCACCCCCAAGTCGTGCGCGACCCCGGCCCTGAAGGGGGCTAAGCCATCCGGGTCCAGAAGCCCCCTTCAGGGCCGGGGTCGCGCACGACTTGGGGGTGAGGTGTTTCATTAATTCTATGCATGTGTAGCGGCCAGTTCCTCTTCCAACTCGGGTTGAGGCCGTTGTTTGCGTCCGCTGATTCTCTCCTGTATCTTCTGGAAGATGACATACATCACCGGGACGATGAAGACACCCAGCACTACGCCCGTCAGCATACCCCCGGCCGTACCGATACTGATCGAGTGGTTCCCCTTGGCCGATGACCCCGTAGCGCTCATCAGCGGGATAAGTCCCACGATGAAGGCAAAGGACGTCATCAGAATCGGCCGTAGTCGCAACTGAGCGGCTTCCAGTGCTGATGCTATCAGAGCCATACCTGCCCGGCGTCGCTGAACAGCGTACTCGACAATCAGAATGGCGTTTTTAGCCAGCAAGCCGATGAGCATGATCAAACCGACCTGCACGTAGATGTTGTTATCAATTCCCGCCAGGTTGATCGCCCAGAACACGCCCAGCACACCCGTCGGCACCGACAGAATCACGGCCAGGGGCAGTAAATAGCTCTCGTACTGAGCCGCCAGCAGGAAGTAGATGAACACCAGACTAAGCAGGAAGATCAGGCCCGACTGGTTACCGGCCGAAATCTCTTCGCGGGTGATGCCGGTCCACTCGTAGGTGTAGCCGTTGGGCAGGTGTTTGGCGGCCACTTCCTCCACCGCCCGGATCGCATCCCCCGAACTGTAGCCGGGCTTCGGTATACCATTGATGACGACGGCATTGAACAGGTTATTGCGCGTAACCACTTCGGGGCCGTACACGCGTTTTAGAGAGGCCACCGTAGCCATCGGCACCATTTGCCCCGTCGAATTCTTGACGTAAATGCCGTTCAACGACGACGGATCGGTGCGGTACGGGCTGTCGGCCTGGGCAATGACCCGGTAGAACTTCCCGAACCGGTTGAAGTCCGAAGCAAACGTACTACCGTAATACACCTGCATCGTTTGCAGAACCTCCCCCGTCGATACGCCCAACTGCTTGGCTTTCTTGGCGTCAATCTCCAGCGAATACTGCGGTGTTCCCGTGTCAAAGGTGGTGAAAGCCGCGGCAATTTCTGGACGTTTGCCCAACTCGGTGAGGAATTGAGTAGCGGTACTGTTTAGCTTGTCGAGCTTGCCGGCCGTCCGATCCTGCAACACCATTTCGAAGCCGTCGACGCTACCAAAACCCGGCACCGTCGGGAAGGTAAATACGTCCACGTGGCCTTCGCTGACCTTCGCCAGTTCCCCGTTAATGGTCCCGATCACCGCATCCAGATTCTGAATCGGTCCGCGTTCGGCGTAGGGTTTCAGGTTGATAAAGCCAACGGCATACGACGGGCTAATGGAATTGGCAATGACGTTGAAGCCGCTGATCCCGTAATGACTGTGAACGGCGGGCATACTGCGCACAATCTGTTCCATCCGGTTCATGACTTTCTGCGTGCGCTGCAATGAAGCCCCCGCTGGTAATTTCAGCGAATAGACAATGAACCCCTGGTCCTCGGACGGGATGAACCCGGTCGGGGTTTTCCGCATCAGCCAGAACGTAGTAACCATGACCAGCACCAGACCGCTCAGACCAACCCATTTATGCCGGATCAACAGCCGGGTAATGCCCACATACCGCTTCGTTGTGGCCGCAAAGCCCGCATTAAACGCGGTAAAGAACCGACCGGCCAGGCCCTTTTTACCGTTCTCGTGCTCTCCCTCCGTGTGCTTGTTCGTCAGGAGCAGTGCGCACAGAGCCGGACTGAGCGTCAGGGCGTTGACTGCCGAAATGAAGATCGCAATGGCCAGCGTAAAGGCGAATTGCTGGTAGAACACCCCGGCCGGACCTTTCATGAAGCCAACCGGCACGAACACAGCCGCCATAATGAGCGTGATCGACACGATAGCGCCCGAAATCTCCTGCATCGAGCGTAACGTAGCCGACTTAGCCGACTGCTTGCCCTGTTCCATGCGCGTGTGTACGGCTTCCACCACCAAGATGGCATCGTCCACCACAATACCAATCGCCAGCACCAGGGCGAAAAGGGTCAGCAGGTTGATCGTGAAGCCGAATAACTGCATGAAAAAGAACGTACCGATAATCGCGACCGGCACAGCGATGGCCGGAATCAGCGTCGAGCGGAAGTCCTGCAGGAACAGGAACACGACGATAAAGACCAGTACGAAAGCCTCAATCAGCGTGTGCGAAACCTGGTCGATGGCTTCGTCAAGGAACGTTTTGGTGCTGTATTCAACCGCGTAGTGAATGCCTTTCGGAAACGATTTGGTGGCTTTATCCATAATCTCCAGCATCGCCACCTGAATGTCGTTGGCGTTGGAGCCAGCCGTCTGGTAGATCGCAATGCCGGTAGCGGCCTTCCCGTTCACTTTCGTGTTGCCGCTGTACGTGAACGAGCCAAATTCGAGCCGGGCCACGTCTTTCAGCAGAATCGTTGAGCCGTCGGTATTGGCTTTCAGCACAATCTGATCAAACTCTTCGGGCTTGGTGAATTTACCTTTGTATTTGATTACGTACTCAAACGACTCCGTGCTGCTTTCCCCAATTCGGCCAGGAGCGGCTTCGAGGTTCTGGTCCCGGATAGCCGCCAGCACTTCCTGGGGTGACAGCCCGTAAGCCACTAACCGATCCGGTTTCAGCCATACGCGCATGGCGTAATCCTTCACCCCAAACACGACCGCCTGACCGACGCCCTTAACCCGCTGTAACTCGGGAATGATGTTGATTTTGGCGTAGTTCTGTAAAAACGTTTCGTCGTAAACGGCCTCGGTGCTGATCAGGTCCAGGAACATGATCATGCTGTTCTGCTGCTTCTGGGTGGAGATACCAGCCTGTACCACTTCGGCGGGCAACAGGCTGGTGGCCTTCGCCACGCGGTTCTGTACGTTCACGGCTGCCAGGTCGGGATTGGTACCCAACTCAAAAAACACGTTGATCGCCACCGACCCATCGTTACCGGCCGACGAGGTCATGTATGTCATGTTTTCAACCCCGTTGATGGCTTCTTCCAACGGCGTCGCCACCGAACGAGCTACGACTTCGGAGTTCGCACCGGGGTACGATGCCAACACCTGAACACTCGGCGGGGCAATGTCGGGAAACTGCGCAACTGGCATGGTCACTAAGGAAATAACCCCCAGAATGACCAATAGAATAGAGATGACCGTCGCCAGAACCGGTCGTTCAATGAATATTTTAAGCATAGCGGATACTGGTTGCCGGGGTAGCTGATGAGAACCCGAAAACCTTTCGTTATATGAGATGGATTACAAAGCTGAGGTTAGCTGATTGGTGTCTTTAGCCACGAGTTTGGGCGTAATAACATCGCCGTCGTGCAGTCGGTCCAGGCCATCGCGCACAATCCGGTCGCCGGGTTTAACGCCTTGACTGATCAGGTAGTAGTTGCCGCTTTTTCCCGCAATCTGAAGCGGTCGGCTCTCTACCTTGTTGCTGTCGGCCACGGCAAAGACAAAGACGCGATCCTGGCGTTCAAAGGTGGCTTCCTGCGGCACGACAACGGTTTCGCCGTGCGGCTGCGGAATCCGAACGCGACCTGTAATGCCCGACCGTAGCAGGCCCTGTCCGTTGGGAAACACCGCCCGGAAGCTGATCGCGCCCATCGTCTTGTCGAACTGGCCGGACACCATTTCGATCCGACCTTTCTGGCTATAGGCACTGTTATCGGCCAGCAACAGATCCACCGGCGGAAAGCGCTTGATCTTCTCGGCCATGCTGCGACCCGGTGCCTGTTGCGTGAATTGCAGGAAGTCAACCTCGCTCATCGAGAAGTACGCGTACAGTTCGCGAACGTCCGAGATGGTTGTCAACGCCTGCGGCTCCGCGCGGCCCACCAGACTGCCCGGTTTGTACGGCAACCGACCAATGTAACCATTGACGGGGGCAGTAATCAGTGTGCGGCTCAGGTTCGTCTGGGCCGTGCTGACGGTTGCCCTGGCCTGCTCAACACTCGCTTTGGCTGCGTCATAGGCCGACTGAGCGGCTTTGAGCTGCACGTCCGAGATGACCTTGTTCTGAACCAACGGGCTCAGCCGGGCCACTTCGATAGCCGCCTTGTCCATGTTCGCTTTGGCGGCCAGCAGGCTAGCGTTGGCGTTGCTGAGTTGCTCGCGGTAGCTGCGTTCGTCGATGCGGAACAGCGGTTGCCCCTTTCGAACAGTCGCACCTTCGTCGACGTAAATCTTTTCCAAATACCCCTCGACCTGCGGCCGAATGTCGACGTTTACCTTACCTTCCAGCGTAGCCGGGAACTCCTGGTACGTGGTCATGGAAGCGGTTTGTACCTGAACGACGGGCAACGTTGGTGCTTCGGCAGCGGCCGTCTGGCTTTGCTCTGCCGCCGAGCTGCAACCAAACAGAACTAAAACGGGAAGGATGAACAGTGTGGTTTGTAGAAGAAAAGCCTGTCGGAGAAGGTGGTTGACCTGTTTCATAGTGATTTGTTGTTTTGGCTGGGTAAAGTGGCTGGAACGTTGGAGACCATACCCGGTAGTAAAGATTTGCATAGCGTAGACAACCGGCGATTGATGGCCGTTGACAATGCAAAAGAGACGGCTACGCAGGGGGTGGGCAAGTATAGATGACGTACGCAGGGAAAGGCAGGACGAATGCAATTGGTCCTGTTTTTTTGGATTAGCTTTTGGTAAGAAGCCGCGTTAGTGGGCGGGCTTATTTACCCCGTTTCGGCTACAACAAACGACAGGTTGGCTACTTTTTACGGCTCCGGTCTGTTGACCTTTGTCGGGTATTTATAGCGACGACAAAACGATGAATCAGCAAAAAACGTGGTTTGTCACCGGCACCTCGAAAGGCCTGGGACTGACCTTAGTAAAACGCTTATTGGCAGCCGGCCATCAGGTTGCCGCAACGACCCGCAATACGGCTGCCTTACTGGAGGCTTTAGGTGAACAGCCCGAACATCTATTGGCTCTGGCGGTTGACCTTACGGACGATACCAGCGTAAAACAAGCCGTTGCGCAAACCATCCAACGGTTCGGTCGCCTGGACGTAGTGGTCAACAACGCAGGCTACTCGTTGGTCGGGAGCCTCGAAGAAATGACCGACCGGGAGTTTCGACAAACCATCGATGTGAATCTGTTCGGAGCGGTTAATGTTATTCGGGCGGCTATGCCTCACCTGCGCGCCCAGGGTTCAGGGCACGTTATCAACATCTCCTCCAACGCCGGCTACGTAGGATTTGCTAATGCAGCCAGTTACAATGCCGCCAAATTTGCCATCGTTGGCCTTTCGGAAGCACTGGCCCTGGAAGCACAACCGTTTGGCATCAAGGTTACCGTAGTGGCACCGGGGCAGTTCAGAACCAACTTCATGGACGAAGGTTCCATGCAGTTTGCCAGGAATAGAATTCCGGCGTATGGACTGGACAAAGCCGAGGAGTTGTGGCGGAGCTTCAGTGGTAGGCAGGCGGGCGACCCGGAAAAGCTGGCTGGTATCCTGATGGATCTGGTTACTTATCCGGAACCTCCGCTGCACCTACTGCTGGGAGCGGATACGTACCAGTTGATCACCGAGCATCGCGAACGCGAAAAGCAGGAGATTGACGCCTGGAAACACGTAACGTTATCGACTGATTTTGACTAACAGCACCGGCAGGTATCAAGCATAGCTGCCTGCCGGTACCAACGCTTCTTAAGCTATGAAACCATCACTGGCAAAACCATACATCATCCACTCCATATCCGAACTGCACCGCTTACTGACGATCGGCAAACCGGATAATCCGCTGGTGAGTGTGATTGACTTTTCGGAAATAACCTGTTTTTCGGATGAACAGCTTCGCAGCGTCGTTTATAACTTCTATTGCATTGCCCTGAAAAAGAATTTTGAGGGTAAGATGCGCTACGGTCAGAACTCCTACGATTTTGACGAGGGGGTGATGACGTTCTTCTCACCGGGTCAGGTAATTACAACGGACATTGTCGACAATCTGAGATTATCGGGCTGGTGGCTGGTGGTTCATCCTGATTTCATTCAGGGTTCGCGGCTGGCCGGAAAGATCAAGTCGTACGACTACTTTTCGTATGCGGTCCACGAAGCCCTACACCTGTCCGACAAGGAAGAGACCATCCTCGATTTCATCGTCAGCACGATCAAACAGGAATTGCGTTCGGCTATCGATGCGTACAGTCACGACATCATCACGTCCCAGATTCAGTTGCTGCTCGACTACTGCGACCGTTTCTACAGCCGGCAATTTATGACCCGTAAGGTCGTGAACCGAACGTTGCTGATACGCTTCGAGGCATTGCTGTCGACGTACCTGAACAGCGACCTGTTGCCGGAACTGGGACCACCCACCGTGCAGTATCTGGCGGAACAATTGGCTGTGTCACCCCATTATTTGAGCAGCCTGCTACGGTCGCTTACGGGACAGAACGCGCAACAACATATCCACAATCACCTCATTGACAAGGCCAAAGAGCTGTTGACGACCACAGAGTTGACGGTGAGTGAAGTTGCGTATCTACTCGGCTTTGCCCACGCCCAATCCTTTAACAAATTATTCAAAAACAAAACCAGGCTATCCCCGCTTGGCTTCCGCAGCACCCATCGGTTCAACTAAATGATTGATAAGCCTGCCGTACGCTTACTACAAGCGTCGAGCCGAGATCAGTTCTGAACTTTCACCCCCTCTGTGTTATCATCCATCTCCAGATCGATCAGCAGGTGATTGGGGTCGATGCCGGCACGGGTCGGCTGGCGCGGCACCGTCACTGAGATTGTCTGCCTGCCGGAGCGGATACGGTGTTTCTTTAGGTAGAGGGGCTGGTTGGACTGGTTGTCTTTTTCCGTGGGGCTAAAGACCCCGATCTCTATCCAGTCATTCATCGGCACCGGTTTCTCAACCCCCATTTCGTCCACTATCACTTTACGTGCCTGCACGGTTAGGGCTACCTGCCAATCACCTTTCTTAGTCTGCGTCGCCGTTGCTTGCTCGGTCTTCAGTTCCCAGAAGGTATTGGTCGCGAAGAGATCGTTCAGCAGGTAGTGCAGTGAGTCCGGCGTCACAGCGTTCAGTTCTCCGTAAAAATCAAGCGTCGTTGGCAATGGCGGGCTTGCCGTGTAACTACGAAGCAGCCGCCTGAGTGCATCATTGACACGGTCTTTTCCGATATAGCTTCTGAGCGCGTAGAGGGCGAAAGGCCCTTTACGGTAATTCATGAACCTGTTGCTGGCCCGGAGCAAAGACGGAGCTGCCCGGGACCGAGGCACTTCGTACTCCTGTCGCATCTGGGACAAATACTTAAGCAGATGCTCGTAGCCCAGCGTTGCCTCCACTACCTGCATCGCCGAGTACGTAGCCAGGCTTTCAACAAGAAACCCGACTCCCTCGACCGCTGCGGGGACGAAAGTAATGCCCCACCATTGGTGGGCCACTTCATGCGCCAAGATGTGATAGGGCAGATCGAGACCACCCGCCTTTGGATTCATCAGTGAATACCCTTCCTGGTAATCAATCGTCATCGGCTCGGCGTGCATACCACGGCCGGGGCCCGGCCGCTCCAGCACCCGGAAATGACTGTAGGGGTAAACGCCAAACTCCTGGCCGTAATACGCCAGCGAAGCTTGTGCGCTTTTCACCATGCGCTCTACATTGGCGTCGTGTGCCGGATGATAAAAGACCTGGATAGTAACTGGTTTCGCTGTATTTTTTGACTCCTGAACCGAGTTCCGGGCAACCGGCGAAGGAGGCACCCACTGTGCTTCCCGCACGCCGTATCTCGCCGAGAAAAAGGCATACTCATTGAGGATTGGGGCGTTGGTCACGTAGTGGAAGTACCGACGGTCACCTTTCGTCCACGTACGCGTCAGACTGCCGGGTGCTACCGCGATCTGGTCCCCGACAGTTCCCACCACCGCTTCAAAATCAATCAGTCTGGCATGATCCGCTTCATATCGGGCTGCTACATTGTAGAGCGATGACCTCTCCGCATGAGGAGGAAGTCCATACTTCTGCCGGTCCTGGGCATTGCGGAGACGGCGGTCGTTGTCATACCCAATGACCGGCATCCAGTCATTACTGTCAATATGCGACCCATTGGCGACAACCGAGGCATCCACGCCATCATTACTGAAACCAGTAGGCTTTATATGCACCTCAACGTTCATTTGCACGGAGTCGCCGGGCTGAAGCGGATTCTTCAATGAATAAATGTGATAACCAAGTTCGGCGTCAGCCACAACCGCGGAAGCCGCGCGGTCGAATGAAACGGCTTCGATCCCATCGTACAGAACAGTAGACAGGTGAATGGAGTCAATAGGGACCTTGCTGCGATTCACCAGATGATACGTGCCCCGTATGTCAGCCGTTTGTTCGTCGGGGTAAATCTCGACGTGTAACTTCGCACGCGTCAGTACGGGTCTTGCAACATGCATGTACTTACCATAACGGCGTTCATAGTCCGCCCGCATCGCCATCCGATCCGCGTTATTCAAATACACATTCAGTACGTTGGTATTATAGAAGATGAAACCACCGGAAACTACCACTAGAACCACGGCTATCAGCAAAGCGGGTCTATGTTGACTGAACCGATGTTGCGCCAGGTGAAACCGCGCGTTAAGACCACCTTCTTTGCTTCGTGTCCAGAACAGCGTCGCTAACATAGCCAGGAGAAACGCCCAGGATGCCCAGTACATTTTGAACCACAGCCACGGTTTCATGAACGGCCCGAAGCCGCGCATGTCACTGTATGACCAACCCGTATCGGATGCGTAAATCAGCAGCTTGTGTTCAACCCCGAGCATCGACGCGAAAAGTATGAAACCGTATGCACCCATTGCTACCATGTGCCCGATGTATTTTTGATTCACCAGTACATGAATCACGAAAACGAGCAGCGCGAAGAGGAGGTAGTTGGTAAGCTGTATGCCGAACAGGGCCCTGAGGTATACATCCATCTCGAAATGATAATACCCCATTATGAGCTGGTTGATGATTCCCGCTACCATCAGAAACGCCACCCAGGTGACGATGAGTAGAGCAAGCCCCATGAATTTGCCCAGAAACAGGACCGACTCAGGAACGGGCGTCGTGTCGGAAAGTTCGTTGATTCCTGCCTCACGTTCGCTCCAGACGAGTTCACCGGCGTAGAAGATGGTGAGTAAGGGAATGACGATCCAGTGTGTCTGGTAGCTGCTCAGCGATGGCGTTAGTATCCGTAGCACCTCCTCCGTTCGGGCAAATAACGGCACGCCAAACCACTCCATGTATTCGGTCGCGAACAGACCCGTACCGATTGCTAAAACGGCTACGATTGTGAGGCCGCCCCAGCTTTTGGCAATTGACCTGAACGATGCTCCCGCGATCGCGAAGGTCTGGCGTATATGCGTCCGGAATACAAAATAGCGAGAGACATCCGGTACGTTAATCAGGCTAAAGTCATTGCCATGTGCCTGATTGGCAGGATGCGTGGATGCAGGTCGGCTCCCAAACAGACGCCACTTCCTGACGTCGGTAACGTGGCTCAACTGAAACCGGAAGTACGTGAACGCAAGCGCCCCTATCGCTAAGCCAAACCACGTAACACGGCTCCCAAGCCAGGTTCCTTCCAGGCCGATCAGCCGTATGTTTTTGTCGATTGGCGTCCAGCCTTCCATGTCCTGGATGATGGTGATGCCGAGCAGGTCCAGCAGGCTCCCGAAAACCTTCCAATCCAGCTTAAATCGAAGCGTCGTGCCAATAAGATGGGAGACGATAATGATTACAAGGCTCCCCATGTAGCTGGTGATGGCCCGACCACTCAAAGCTGCGAAGGCAAACTGAATGGCCGTAGCGGCAATGGCCATAGGCAAGGCAATATATGCGTAATTGGTTACGTAAGAGGCAAGTCGAAATTGATCGATCAACTGCGTTCTTGCACCAGGGCCATAAAAGGAGAAAACGAACCCGGTATAGAGGATCAACATAATCGAAACGTTCAGTGCCAGTGCAGCCAGAAATCGCGCCCCCAGATAATTAAACTTGCTTACGGGCGTCGTATACGTAAGCGGATGCATTCGCGTATGTCTATCGCGGGTCGCGGCATCTCCGGCAACGACCCCACCAATCACAAGCCATAGCGCACTTCCGAAAATGGTAAAGAAGGCAATGGTGCTGGGCGAATTCAGATAGGTTCCATCGGTGGGCGTGCCTAGTCTGGGGAGGGTAAAACCAAACAGAAACAACACAGCGAACAGCAGCCAGGTCGATACATACCGAAGCTGATACGTAACCTCAAAACGAAAGATTTCCCCGAATTTCATGGTTATAGGTTATGGCAAAGTGGTAGAGAGGATGGCAGGGAGGGCCGATTGGCGTCGTTTCCGATGTCAGACTAAATAGGGCAGGTAAATAATCAGGGCACACACTATTGCGAAGAGGCATATGATGGTCACGGCTCCCGAAGCCAGGTCTTTTGCCTGACCGATCAACGGATCATGGTCCTGAGTAACCCGATCCGCTAATTTTTCAAGGGCCGTATTGAAGACTTCTGCCATCCAGGCCAACCCTATCAATAGCAACGTAATGAGCCATTCCGTGCGGCTGACATGAAGCCAATAGTTTACCACGACAACCCCAGTAGCCGCGGCCAGATGAACGTACATGTTAGGCTCATAGCGAAAAGCGAACCATACGCCACGTAGTCCGTATTTATAGCTGGCGATGTGTTTTCCAATACTGTTCATCTTCCGGTAGTTTACTGTTATTCCAGGACGTGTGATAAGTAGACAATTCCATAAGTTATGAAGCAAACGATCCTTCTTCCGTTTAGCGGTGTCAGTATATTCTGCTTATCCAGTTTATCCTCGAAAGAGAAAACGGCAATGAGCCAAAAGATGACCGAGACCAAAATGTCCATGAAATCAAACCGCCCCCTGGTGAAATGCAATAATTGACACAGCTCCAGACCAATACAGAATACGAGCGGAATGACTACGCAGTTGATTTGCCGGGTTTTCTGCCGGATGTAAAATGGCGTTGACGTAAGCGTTATACAGAACACCCATAAGCCTTCTGGTAATGAGTAGATTACGAGATCGTGCAGTGGTAAAGAACCCGTAATCGCTTTCTTTAACGTAGCGTAACTATCGAATGAAATCGTACGAATGAGAAGCTCATTAACAACCGTCTTTTCTGTTCGATAGAATAAATAAATGAACAGGCTGACGAGCAATGATGCGCTGATAAGGCAATACCGCGTTCTCACTTTTTCTGGTAAACTAAAAGTTTGAAATAGGATACCGCGCCCAAACGAACGTCTTTCAAAAGCGTGAACCGGCTGATCATCGCTAATTCATGGAGGTGAAAAACCGATTTGAAGTGAAGCGTTTTTGCCATAATCCCGAAAGCGTGGTCTACATACTTAAGCCAGTTGTCCGGCGTAAAATGATTGAGAATGAAAATTCTTCCTTCGGGCTTTAACACTCTGAAGACTTCTTCGAGTAGTCGGTCAGGGTTGTCAACGACGGCAATCACATGGGACAGTACAACGTAATCAAACTGCTCATTCTGAAACCGTAGTGCTTCTCCATCCATTTGCAAAAGCTGCACACCTTTATGCTTTCGTTTGCCGGCAATCCTGAGCATCGCTGAAGAGGTGTCGATACCGGTGATGGTATGTTTTTCATAGAGGTGCAGATGAGCGCCATTGCCGACCCCAATTTCAAGCAGGTTACCCCTGGGCAACGTATTGATTTCATCAATGAGCACACGTTTCTGAGGCTTCAGAAAAACATCGACCAACGGGTAAACGAAGGCGAATTTGTTGTAGAACGAGTCAGTCGATATACTCACCATTGTTGACGTTATGTAAGGCTCATTTCTCAATAGTCACCTCCTCGATATTGTCACCCTCTTCCCAGTCGAGCAGGTTATACGGGTCGATGCCGCCCCGCGCTGGTTTTTGTGGTACGGTCACCGTGATGGTTTGCCGGCCGGAGCGGATGAAGTGCTTCTGGACGTACAGCGGTTTGCCCAGCATTTCACCGGATTGGGCGGGGGCGAAAACGCCAATTTCCACCCACTGATTCACCGGCACTTCAGTATCAACACCGGCGCTATCGGCAACGACCTTGTGCGACTCCACCTGGAACGTCACCTGCCAGGTACCAGCCGCCGTTTGTTTTCCCGTGGCTTGCCTGGTGTCGAACGTCCAGCTTGTATTTCGCTCGAACAGATCAGCCAGCAGGGGTTTGAGTGAGTCCGGCGTGACGGCCTGGAGTTCCCGGTACATGTCGATCGTCGTGGCCAGAGATGACGCTTTTTTTGCAATAAGCGTACGGAGCGCCCCATTCACACAGTCCTCGCCCACATATTCGCTGAGGGCGTTCATCGCGTAAGGACCTTTCCGGTAGTTTGCCCAGGGATCCATGGCCCGAAGCAACGGCAATCCCGTGCGCATTGGTGGCCACGGGTCCGGCTCACGCATGATGCTCATGAACCGTCGCAGCGCTTCCCTGTCTTTTTCCTTCTTTACGAGTTGCATAGCCGAGTACCAGGCAAGACTTTCGGATAGAACCCCTCCCCCCTCGGCAAAAGCGGGCTTGAGCTGCATACCCCACCATTGGTGTCCCATCTCGTGCGCTACGATCTCGAAGATGGCGTCGAAACCGTTATCCTGCGGATCGAGTAGAAAAAAGCCTTCCCCGCCGGTGATCACACCACTCCCATCGACACCCATACCCATGAAGTTTCCGGGCTGTTCAACAAGTTGAAGGAAGCGAAACGGATACGTTCCAAACTGCGCTGAGTAGTAGTTCAGGGCCGCTCGTACACTGCGGAGCAGGCGCTCCAGGTGCTCCCGATGTCCGGGGTGCACATAAACCTGGAGGTCAACATGTTTCCAGCGTTCGCGATGCACCGCGTAGTTGGCGGAGAAGAAAACGTCGCGGCCGTTGATCGGAGTGACGCTGGCATAGTGGAAGTAGCGTCGCCCGGCTTCGCGCCACGAGCGACGCAGTACGCCTGGTGCCACCGCTACCTGATCGGCATCAGTACCGATGGTCGCTTCGAAAGTTGCCGGTGCGTTTGCCGTTACGCTCGGATCGACGTCACCAGGGTCGGGCAGCGTGATCTGCCGGGGCAGACCATACTTACGTCGGTCGTCGGCACTCCAGAGCTCGCGCATGGGCTGGTAGCCGATGATCGGCAGGGCATCGCCCGTGATGTAAGTGCCGTTCTCGAGAATTGCCTGGCCTGCTGCGTTCGTACGGAGACCACTGTTGCGAAAGCCCCGGGGCTCAAACTCGACGTCGAAATGTAAGGTCAACGAGTCGCCGGGCTGAAGAGGCTTATCCAGCGCATAGATGAAGTGACCCAGCTTATCATCAGCTACCACTACGTTGGCCGAACGATCGAAGGACATACGCGTCCTGACGTAGAAAGCCGGTTCCAGGTGTACAGCGCCGATGGGGACTGCACTACGGTTCACCAGCCGGTATCGTCCGCGAATGGTTGCCCTGTTCTGATCGGGATATATCTCGATCTGAAGAGTCGTCGCTACCCGGGTCGGCTGCGGAATCCCCTCATACTTCCCGTAGAGCCGCTCGTAGTCGGCCCGGCGCTGTACTACGTCGTCGTCGGTGACGTACTCGTTAAGCCCGTTTGTGTTGTAGAAGATATAGCCCCCCAGGATGAGAACGAGCCCCACTCCAATCACGGCGAAACCGGCTGTTGCCCCCCTGAAACGAAGCCGCGCGATTTGCAACCGTCGGCTAAAACCAGACTCCCTTCCCCGTACCCACAGTAGCCTCGCTACGACAGCCAGCAACAGAGCCCACGCAGCCCAGTACAGTCTGAACCAAAGCCACGGCTCAATTGAACTGAAGCCGCGCATGTCGGAGAAAGACCATTCCGGACCGGATGCATACACCAGCAGGTGGTGCTTAATACCGAGGTACGACGAGAAGACCATCAGCAGATACGTAACAAGCGCAACCATCTGCCCCACGTATTTCTGGTTCACCACCGCCTGCACCGTCATGGCGAGGGTGGCAAATAATAGATAGTCGGTAAGTTTGAACCCAAGCAGCACCTGCACGTAGCGCTCAATCTCGAACTGGTGGTAGCCCTTTATTACCTGAACCGTAATGCCAACAACGGCGACGATTGCCATCAACGCGGCCAGGATTAACCCAAGACCGATGAGCTTACCCAGAAAAAGCACCCACTCCGGCACCGGCGTCGCATCGACCTTCTCGCTCAGTCCGGCGTCTCGTTCCTGCCAAACCAGTTCGCCCGCATAGTAAATGGTGAAGAGCGGGACCATTATCCAGTAGTTTGTTGGCGATGTCAGAACACCGGTGAGGTGCTTGGTCAACAGATACGATGTTCGCGGCAGCAGGGGGATGCCCCAGTGCTGCGACTCCACCAGCACCACGAACGTCAGCAGCATCGGAAACACGATCAACAGGAAGAGCCCCCCAGGACTCGCTGCAATCATACGGAATGAGCTTTGGGCAACCGCGATTGTCTGACGCAGGTGCGTTGCGTATCCGAATGACCGGGGAGCGTACGGAACTGAGATGGCCGCCGACCTGGTAGCTACGGACGACGCAGCTTTTGTAGAGAACCGTCGCGTAAGCCAGGCCCACGGGTCGGTGACAGTACGATGCGTAAATCGAAAGCGCCAGTAGAGGAAGCTAAGCGTTCCGAGGGCGATGCCGAGCCAGAGCAGGCGATTCAGGAGCATGGCACCTTCGAGGGTGAACAGACGAACGTTCTTCTCAACGATGGTCCAGTTCGACATCATCTCATTCATGATGGCCATGACGCCGATGGGGTCGGCCAGCAGCGCCCGTCCGTGCAACCCGGCCATATACAGCGTGAGTGTGACGGGGTAGGAAAGAAAGAACAGAAGCAAACTACCGAAGTAGCTCGCCATTGGTCGGGCGGTAAACAACGCTACGGCGAACTGGAACGTCGTTGCAATGAGCGCGTTCGAAAGCGCAATGTATCCGTACGCTGCGAGATAGGCCGCCGGACGAAACGGTCCAATGATCTCGGGATTGGCTCCCGGGCCATACACCGCGAGCAGGCTACCCACCTGCACCGCAAGCAGAATAAGCGCATGTAGCCCAAAGGCAGCCAGAAACCGGCCACCGAGATAGTCGGTTTTACGGATCGGGCTCGTGAACATAAGCGGGTGCATCCGGGTTTGCAAATCCCGGGCAGCAGCCTCACCGGATATGGCCGGTGTGAGCAGCAACCAGATCTGACAGCCGAACATCGAGACGACTGTGATGATGAACGGCGAATTGAGAATGAAATTCTGGGGCAGCGTAACGGGCAGAACGGCCTCTCTCGTAAAGAAAAAAGCAAATACCATCAGCACCGCCATGGATAGCCACGGCCAGGGCCGACGTATCTGGTACGCAAACTCGAATCGAAAAATCGCCCAGAACTTCATACAGCAGCATCCGGTTTACGGGTTCCAACATGGCCGGCCATTGTTGCAAAGTAGACATCCTCGAGGTCAGGCTGCACGGGTTCAAAATCCGCCGGGGTTTCCTCGCTGTAAACATGAACGACCGTGCGTCCGCCCAGCAGTTTGGTTGAAATGACCGTATGCTCGCGCGCCAGTTCATTCTTCTGGATGATCTTTCGCCAGATTCGTCCCTGTAAGGCTTCCATCGCCTTCAGCGGTTCGGCCTCGTGCAGGATCTCGCCTTTGTTAATGATTGCCATACGGGTGCACAGCTCGCTGACATCGTCAACAATGTGGGTCGAAAGAATGACCACACTGTTCTCGCCAAGTTCACTCAAGAGGTTGAGGAAGCGCACCCGCTCGGCCGGATCGAGACCCGCCGTCGGTTCGTCAACGATCAGTAGTTTGGGGTTTCCCAACAGGGCCACCGCCACCCCGAAACGCTGCCGCATACCACCCGAATACCCTCCCAGCTTTTGTTTACGGACATCCCAGAGGTTTACCTTCCGGAGCAAGGCCTCAACTACTTCCTTACGCGATCGACGTTCAGCGAAGCCCTTCAGAATGGCAAAGTAATCGAGCAGTTCTTCCCCCCTTGCTTTCGGATAAACCCCAAACTCCTGGGGCAGATAACCGAGCGTCTGGCGCACTTCGTCGGGCTGATTCACTACGTCGATGTCACCGAGCCGGATACTGCCCGCATCCGGCTCCTGCAACGTAGCCAGGATGCGCATGAGCGTCGATTTGCCCGCCCCATTAGGACCAAGCAACCCGTACATACCCGTTGGAATCGTGAGTGTTACGTTTTTGAGTGCCTGAACCGCCCCGGCGGAACGGCCATTGGAATAGGTTTTCGAGATGTTACGTATTTGTAATTCCATTGCTTCACTGGTTACTATTAGATTGTGTTCGCCGTACCAGGCAACTGTGAATCTCTTCTGTAGCTCAGCCCGACTAATCGTATATTCTCCCCTTTTTCGCCCTAACGGCGAGATGCTCAGTCATCTATGCTTCTAAAAGTACTTTGTGAAACAAAGTACACAAGAATATTTTTTGATCATAAATTGAATGCTAGTGGTTTCAACACCTCTAACCACCAAAAGTACTTTGTAAAGCAAAGTAAACAATTTGACTCTCAAAAAACCAAACTAACGCTGATTTTTAATTTATCAGAGCGGATATGTGCAGACCGCCAAAGGTTGCCGATCAGGCGTTAAATCTTGCTATATCGCTTTGTAATCAACACGTTAACACAGGAAGGATTCGCCTTTTGTGGCGTAGTTCATTCGGCAAACAGTTGGTGTCAGTTTCGCTTAAGCGTAAGAATTCGAAGTGAGCAAAGACGTTAGTCAGTTATTGTAAAATAATCGTCCCTATTTTGTGAAAAACCGGATGACAACTCGCCGGTTCTTCGCTTTGTTTTCCTCCGTGTCGTTGGGAGCGGCCGGTGCATCGGGACCTTTCCACGACGACGAAAGCTGATTTGCGCCAACCCCTTTTTGTCGCAGATATTGTGCGACTACCCGCGTTCGGTATTCTGACAGCGTCATGTTCAGACCCCGCTTACCAACGTTGTCCGTGTAGCCGGTAATCCGACCCAGCATATTATGCCGGTTAATCATTCGCCAGGCAACGGAATCTAATTTACCCTTTACTTCGCTGCGCAACGAGTAGTCACTTTGGTTAAAATACAAAACGGTACTGTCGAAGTACGTTGCCTGTTCGATTTGGTTGCCAACCAGTTCTGATTGCTCTGGGTGACGTATCCAAAATGCTTTGACATTAAGACCAGGTTTTATTCGGAAGGTTTCATCAGCCACAACACGTCCATCTATAGTTGTAGCCAGCAATTTATAGTCTTGCCCTGGTTTAAATCCAAGCCATTCAAAGTATCGAATTGGTCTGTCATGTCGGGAGATAAAATTCGCATTAGTAGCATATCGAAATTCATAATAAAGTTTTTGCTTAATCGGTACGTCGTATGAAGCCGCCAGTACATTGTAAAGTGGTAGTAGCTTGATCTGGTACAAGATATCGACCGCTTCTGATTGACCGACGAGTAATTCTCCACGGTAAGTTTGAAACCCGTCGGCGCGGACTTCGAATGCGATCGTATCCCCCGGAGTCAGCCGGGCAAAAGAAGGCACTTTTGCTGAATCAACCTCAATGCATTTCGTGCGCCCCTGCCGCGGATAGGTGAAGCAGATCATCGCTGGAATTCGTTTGAACGTTCGGGCATGTTGTACCTGAAAATACACGTTTCGAGTTTTACTCAAGCCAGATGGTTGAGCAGTTGGTCTACCAATGGGTGGTTGGTAGACCTTGGCTACCTGCTGCGAATCACGGTTGATTACAGGTACCGAAATCACGAACTGGGCATGCTTATCGGTCTTCCCGATTATATTCACAGGTACAGTTGTCGTAGGATACCCCTCGGCCGCAAACGACAACGACTCGGTTGAATCCGAGACCTTGAACGTAAAATGGCCGGCAGCATTACTCTCGCCAACCTTCTTTAGTTTACCACCAACCAAAGCAGATATTCTAACTTTCAGATCTACTCCGGTAGTAACGTCCCAGCATGTTCCACTGATCGTTATTGTATCCGCCGGTACCAACATTTTATTGGGCAACATCCCAAAAGTAGTGAGGTCAACAAGCCAAGAAAGTATAGCCGAAAGCATAATCATAATTCAGGCTCAGGAATGAGAGTTAGCTTATTAACTGGTTGATATAAAGTAGTAGATATAAAGTATCCAAAACAATTCTTTGAACAGACCATGGCAAAGGCAGATTACGACTGACAAACAAGTCGTATTTCGACTGTCAGGGAATAATTAATGCTTGCGGTTGGTTGCAATAGATACTCAGCCACGTCAGCGTAGTATAATGAATCATAAGCAAAGTAATATCGAGACCGTACTAATATGGAATACATGTCATATACAGTCAAACGCCGGACGAATGCAATTGATCATTTAAACTTGGGCGTTCCAAATACTCGTCTTTACTTTGTTCATTCACTGGCTTTTAACCGGCCGTGCGTATGCTACAGTCCCTTCAATCCTGCCCCAAACAGCGCTGGCTTCAGGAAATTCTGCTGTTTCTGGGCTTCTTCACGCTTAACTCCCTGACCTCCTGGGAGCTAATCAACTCCCGGTCGTTGCTGGGTCAGGAGCTTGCTTATTTCTGCCTGCTCTACAGCCACGCGCAGGTCCAGCGTTTTTTCGTACTGCCCAAGCTTCTCGATGGGCAGCGAATGCGTCGATATGCCGCGCTGTCGGTAGCGATTTTGCTGGGGTTTTCGGTCATTTTGATGCAGGTCAACGAATGGTTGTGTACCGAGGAAATCAAGAAGGAATTCGCACCGGGGCTTATTTATCTCTACACGTTGGCTACGGCAACGGTCAGCTTTCTCCTGTTCAACGTCCCGTTACTGGTCAATCGTTTTTTCCAGCAACGTCAGCAGCAGGAGCAGTTTAAGATGTGTATGCAGGAGATGGAACTGAGCGTGCTGCGTTCGCAACTAAATCCCCATTTTCTGTTCAACACGCTGAATAACCTCTACGGGGTGAGTCTGCACGAACCGGCCCGCGCCCCGGACTTAATCATGCAGCTTTCGCAGCTTCTGCGCTACCAGCTCGACAGCACCCGCCGGATGTGGGTACCGCTATCCAATGAACTGGAGTTCCTGGAGAGCTACGTCGCGCTGGAAACGGAGCGGGTCGGTAGCCGCTGCCATGTTCATGTTACGGGCCTGACGAATCAGGAACCGGATAGCTACGTCGTGGCCCCGATGCTGCTGATGCCCTTCGTCGAAAACGCGTTTAAACACGGCACAGCCGGAATCAATAACTGCGAGGTTGCCATTGAGGTGCGAATTGACAACGAAAAGTTACACCTGCACGTAGTCAATTCGGTGCCGACCCGGGCCAAGGCACCCGTTTCAACCGGCGTGGGCCTGGACAACACCCAACAGCGGCTGGATATGCTGTATCCCGGCACGTATCAGCTTGACATCCAGTCCTCACCGGATCGTTACATAGTCGATCTGACGCTGCCGCTCCAGCGTTTGTCGACCAGGAAAAGCATCGGTACGGAGTTGGTCGAAGCGTAACTACTAAAGCCCAGCCTGGAGCGGTATTTTCGACAGCCCTGGTCGGTCTTTTATGTTGCTCCCAACGATACAGGACCCGGGTCGGCAAGCTACGGCCGTATACTAACCATCTTTAACGCATTACCCTCATGATTGAGCCCCTCCGCTGCCTGATCGTAGATGACGAAATAGCCGCCCACTACGTGCTGGAAAACTACATCGGCCGTATGGACCGGCTCGTACTGGCCGGGCAGTGTTACAACGCCCTGGACGCGCTTAACTTCCTGCATCGCCAGCCGATCGACCTGCTGTTTCTGGACATCAACATGCCGGAGCTGACCGGCCTGGAACTGCTGAGTAGTTTAAGCTACGCCCCCCGCACGATCCTGACGACGGCCTATACCGAATTTGCGTTGCAGGGGTATGACTTCGGCGTCACCGATTATCTGGTCAAGCCGATTCCTTTCCCGCGCTTCCTCAAAGCAGTCGACCGCGTACTGGCTCAGCAACCGGCCCTGGTTGGATCACCGACCGTATCGGCCCCCGCGTCGGTTATTCCAACCGACTCCATCATGGTCAAAGTCGATGCCGACTGGATTCGGGTGAAACTGGACGAATTACTCTACGCCCAGAGCTGGGGCAATTATGTCAAGCTGTTTCTGCCCGGCCGGATGCTGCTGACGCCCCTGACCACCACGGAGCTGGAAAGCCGACTCCCGACGGATCAGTTCATCCGCATTCATAAATCCTACATCGTAGCGCTTAACAAGATCGAGCGGTTGAGCGGAAATACCCTGCACATCGGCGATACAGACCTGCCGGTTGGCATCACGTTCCGGCGGGAACTAACCGACCGGCTGCATAAATGAGTGCGACCGCTATGGCCTTACTATCAACACCAGCCTTCAAGGCTATTCACCAGCTCTTTAAGCCAGTCCAGCCGACCGTAAGTGGTGAGGCAGGGGTGGTACGCTACGTTGAACGGCCACCCACTCCTACCCTGGCCCCGTTAATTCACTGCTACTGGCAGTTGGCTACCCAGCAGCCGCTGAGCCAGCCCTTCGTGTACCGGGTAGTCGCCGACGGCTGCATCGACCTTTTTTTCGATCTACTGGCGCCCGACGACCTCTTCGTCATGGGGCTGTCAACTACCTACACCGAGTTTCCCCTGACCGGGGTCTTCAACTATGCCGGTGTACGCTTCCTGCCTACGGCGCTCCCGCTACTGTACCGGGTCGATGCTTCCGAACTGACCAATCGGATCGAAGCATTTCGGGATGTAGTGCCGACGGCAGCCGGTGCGTTGACCGAGCTGATCGCCGGCCACACCACGCTGGAAACCCTCAAGCCGTTGCTGGATGGCTACTTTACGCGGCAGTTTACGACGACCAACGTTACGCCCGACCATCGACTTATTCAGGCCATTGCCGCGATCCTGACGAGTGGCGGTACGCTGAACGTACTGAGCGAACTGGATGCAGCCATCAGTCACCGGCAGTTAAGTCGCCTGTTTCAGCGTTATGTAGGTGATACGCCCAAGGTATTCAGCCGGATTGTGCGTTTTCAGCAACTCCTGAACGCCAGGCCCTCGATCCAGACGCTGCAGGAGGACAAGGTGTTCTACGACCTGGGCTATTATGATCAGGCCCATTTCATCAAGGAGTTCAAAACACTCTACGGCCAAACGCCCCGCAACGCTGCGAAAGACGTATCAGGGCCTTTGTAAGTCTTTCCTTACGGCACACGAATGTCCAGTTTTTACAATACCGGCTCAGTGGCGGGGGATACTTTTGCGGCATCGGTTCACGAATTACTTCGTCTCAACCATGAAAAAGCCCCTTGTCTTATTATTTCTATCACTGATGGTGCCGGACGTTTCGGCCCAGGTAAGAGCCTCCCCTAAACAATCAACAACGATGAAACTGAACGCTGGCATTATCACCCCCAAACTGAAAGAAACCAAAGCCTTTTACACCAACGTATTGGGTTTTGGCACGACCTTCGAGAATGACTTTTATCTGCTGATGCACACGCCGGATCGGCAGGCTGAGCTGAGTTTTCTACTGCCCAATCACCCCAGCCAGCAGCCGCTGTTTCATAAGCCGTTTGCCGGTCAGGGTATGTACCTGACCATTGAAGTAGACGACGTCGATACATTATTTCAGGCGCTGAAACAGAAAGGCGTTCCCATCAAGATTGACCTACGTACCGAACCCTGGGGCGACCGTCATTTCGCCATCGAAGACCCCAACGGCATCGGTATTGATCTGGTTACCTACTCCCCTCCGCAGCAGAAGTAGTGTATTTTTGCCGTAGCCCGGAATATAGTCCAGGCTACGGTAAAACTTCGAGCTCATGAAGCGATTCTATTGGGTAGGCTACTGTGAGGAAGATCGGCTTAAGGCAACTCCTCAGATTGCCCGCGTCATTAATAAACACGGAGCTTTGATCAACACCAACTTCTTTTCGGACTTAGCAACCAGTTTTGTGATTGAAGTTCCGGCCGATCAAATTCAGGCGTTGTATGCAGGTTTACAGGAATATATGCAATTAGAAAACATTGGCCCGCTGCCGGCAAGCGGGCCCTACGAATGCACGGTGCTCCTGAACCTTAGCTTTGCGAAAGGTAGTGGAAACTTAAAAGTGGAAGTCCCCTCCGTCCCTGGTTAGACTGAGGCAATGCCGTCAAACATACCTCATCGATACCCGGTTGCATCGGCGGGTTTGCCCACATCCTGGACTTCGACCAGGTACCGCCAGGCGTCGGGTCGAGAACCGTCCAGGTCTGTAAACCCGTACACGTTGGCCAACTCCCCGCTGGAGGTCGAGCGACCGTTCCAGCGATGTACATCCGGGTCGCTGGCCAGGGCCACCACAGCACGACCTACAAACCGCGGGGTTTCGGATATGACAAAATGGGGCACCTCAACCAGCGCATCCCGCCAGTTGGCTTCCTCCACGCCAAAGGTGGCCAGCATCATCTCGGACCGTAACCAGCCGGGCGTCAGCGATACGGCCGTTGCGCCTACCGCCTTCAGTTCCTGTGCCAATGCCCAGGCCATGCGCACCACCGAGGTTTTGGCTAAATCGTAAAAAACCGAAAGCCGATAGTTCCGCTGATTGTAATCGGCAGTACCATCGGTCATTTCAACCAGCAAGCCGCCTTTATTTTTGATCAGTAAGGGTAGCGCATAATGACTCGTGATGAGGTGCGTATCGACGGCGGTTCGCAGCATTTTCAGGCCAGTCTCCAGCGTGTGCTCCCAGATCGGCTTGTTCCATTCGATCAGGTTCTCACCGCCCCAGACATCATTGACCAGTATATCCAGTCGGCCCTGTTCGGTTTCAATTCGCTCGACCAGCTGCCTCACCTGCTCCGGCACCAGATGGTCTACCTGAACATAAATACCCTGTCCACCGGCTTTGGTAACGAGTTCAGCCGTTTCTTCAATCGTTTCGGGTCGGTCGTATTCCGAGCGTTGCGCCCGCGTTGTGCGGCCTGTTACGTAGACGGTGGCACCGGCGGCACCCAGTTCAATCGCTATTCCCCGACCGGCCCCACGCGTTGCCCCGGCAACCAGCGCGATCTTACCCGCCAGGGGTTTACTTACTGTCGTTTCGTTTAGGGTCATAGTTGCGTCCGCTAGCCTGTGACAGGCTCATCAACTGGCAGTTCATAAAAAGCCAGATACCGTTCAACGGTCTCTGCAATCTGAGTTTCCTCACAGTCGGTTAAAGCACGTAACGGCTGCCGTTCTACCCGGCATCTGGCCTTTTCTTTAACCAGCTTCCACGTACCCACAATCTGCCCGGTAAGCACGATGGTTTTGTAGAACAGGATAGTTCCCTGCCCACTCAGTTCTCCTGCGTATGTCGGCTCCAGCAGCCTGGTCCTGTCTGCATACCCAACCACATATTCGTCAAAATTGGGCAACAGCAGCGCCCTGGTCGGCAACCGGTCGGGTATAGACGCCGGTACGAACCAGTAGGTGCTGCCCTGGATAGTCTCGCTCGCCAGTTCAGATTTTATCGACTCGATGCTTAATCGGGCATCGGTCAGGGTAAGCCCCGACCACCAACTGAAATCGTGTACCGTAGCGGGTCCGTGACTGGCAAAATAACGGGTTGCCAGTTTGGCCAGAGCTTCTTCGCGCGGGAGTTGATGGGCCTCGGGTACCCGCTCATCCAGCAGCGCAAACGTCTGGTGTTTGCCCTGCATGGCTCCGCTACAAATGATGCCCTCCAATTCGGCGCGGGTCAGTATGTGCGCCAGCGCATTGGCTTCCAGACGAATACCAGCCTGTTTGAGCACCCCGGCCAGTTCCATTCGGGTCAGGTACCGACCGGCTTTACCCAGCGTCTGCTCAATCAGGGTATTTGTCCGGGAAAACACAGCTTCATCCAGGCCAAGCTTCCGGTCGTTGGTTCGCATAAACGCTTTGATGCGCGGAGCCGTCAGGGTAAGCATCCACCGGATGTCGGCCGGTGCCACAAAGTGCCAGGTGGGCCGTAGTACGTGCGTCCGCAGGATCATTCCCTCGTTGAAAGCCTGCATGAACGCATCGTGCGTCAGTCCGTCTGTTCGCTGAGCCACCGACCATTTGGCGTCATGAAACTCCTGGGATTGCACCGCTCCCAGCCAGCTTACGATTTCCGGAACCGAATGTTGGGGCGGGTTAACCAGTTGCTGATTCGCTAACCGCTGGCGAAGGAGATGATCTGTAGCCATTACTTCTAGACGATGAATACCCATGATTGATTGGGTAAAGATAGGCCCGATCAGTGACAGCCCTATGTCAGCAGATACGTCTGCGCCTGTCAGGATCTTACCGGATTCACTACATTAGCCGTTCTGAATACAGTCGCGTTCCATGCTTACTATTTAACTCATTTCGCCCGAACAAACGTATCCACTGCGCCACGCGGTTCTCTGGCCCGACAAACCCCTGGATTACGTCAAGGTTGATAACGATGCCGAGGGCCATCACTACGGTGCCTTCCTGAATGACGAGCTGGTAGCGGTCATTTCGCTGTTTGTGACCGGCCCTGAAGCGCGTTTTCGCAAATTCGCGACGCAGCCCACCCTGCAATGCCAGGGCATCGGCACCCGGTTGCTCAACTACGTGATTGCCGAAGCAAAACGACTGGGAGCTACCACCCTCTGGTGCGACGCCCGGCTCGACGCGGCTGATTTTTACCGGCGTTTCGGTATGAAACCGGAAGGGGATTTATTCTACAAAGGGGTTATTCCATATAACCGGATGGCGATGGCGCTTTAACGCCGGCTACAACACCGCTACGCCTTCCCGGATATCCTCGCGGGCATTAACAATGATTTTGTCGTCGGGCCGCAGGTTACCGAATACCTCGGTCATATCGCCGGATTTTTGTCCCTGCTTCACCTCCACGTACTGAGCCCGGCCGTCCTGCACTTTGATGACGTATTGCCGTTCGGTGGACGTAATAACGGCTGTGTTGGGTACCGCCAGAGCGCCGGGTGTCCCCTCGGCCGACAGCATGATTTCAGCAAACATGCCGGGCCGCAACCGGCGGGACGTATTATCGACGTCAATTTCGACCGTTTCGGAGCGAAACTGCTGATTCATGCTGCCCGACCGGCGGCTAATCTTCCCTTTGAACTCCTTGCCCGGTATAGCGCTTACCGTGAAGGCGATCGTTTCGCCCTCCCGCATACCAACGCTGTAGGCTTCGGGAATATCGGCTACCAGGCGAAGGCGGTTCTGTTGTTGCAGCACCAGCATCGGCCGATCCATTTTGGCCCCCGACCCCACCAACGCACCCGGGTGTACGTTACGTTCGGTTATGAAGCCGTCGAACGGAGCCCGTACGGTCAGGTACGATTTAAGTCTGGCCAGCGCCCGGTAGTTGGCCTGCTCGCCCAGCACCGATGCGCTGTCGGCTTTCATGCGGGCATAGGCCGTTTCCAGGTCCAGTGCCGATACCGAACCCGGTATTTTGCTACTCGCTTTCAGTCGGCGGTAATGCTCGCGGCTGGCCACCAGCAAGGCTTCGGCTTTCAGCGTATTGGAGCGAGCCGCCACGAGTCGCTCTTCAACTTCCGGTGCGTCAAGCACCATCAGGACCTGGCCCTTACGGACCGCCGATCCCCGGTCAACCAGCACCTTATCGACAAATCCATCCGCTTTGGGATAAATGCTGACTTCCTGATACGGCCGGAATTCGCCCGGCAACTGGATCGTTTGCCCGACCCGTTGCTGCGATACCGTAGCGATGCGATAGCTCGGCTTGGTGGCCTGCTTACTGTTCCCGGTCTTCTTTCGGTTGGTATCCGCCTGCTCCGACGAGGAGCAACTGCTTAATGCGCCAACACTTAACGCAATGACGATATAACTGAAGGCGATAACTTTCATACGGTTATGAATAAATAGCGATTCGTCGGTCTGATTAATGTGCATACTCGGTTGACTCGACCGAGGAACGCGCTGGTTTTTCATCGCCGGGCATCAGCGATGGTTCGTTGAACTTCGTCCGTCGCTGCAACCAGACATAAACCTGCGGAACAATGTACAGAGCCGCCAGCGTAGACGCTATCAGGCCACCGATCACCGCCCGCCCCAGCGTAGCGACCTGCTCCCCGGCCTCGCCCGTTCCCAGCGCCATGGGAACCATCCCCGCAATCATGGCGAAGCTGGTCATCAGGACCGGCCGCAGACGTAGCCCCACGCTGTCAATGGCTGCCCGTCGAACGTCGCGGTACTCCCAGCGCAGCCGCTCCGCGTTCGTAACGATCAGGATGGCATTGGCCACCGAAATACCCGTCGACATAATGATACCCATGTACGATTGCAGGTTCAGCGTACTGCCCGTCAGCAGCAGCAGCGCGATGGACCCAACGATAACGGCCGGCACCGTCGACAGCACGACAAACGACAGCTTGAACGATTGGTAATTAGCGGCCAGGAGCAGGAAAATGACCAGAATGGCAATACCCAGCCCCTGTTGCAGGCTGTCGAGCGTTTCGGTCAGCAGCGACGACATCCCTTTTACCTCCGTGACGAGCCCCTTGGGGGTTTCTCCCAGCTTAGCAATGGCAGACTCAACAGCCTGCGTGGCCGTACCCAGATCCCGATGGTGAATGTTGGCCGAAACCGTCACGAACCGGCGCGGACCGGTCCGGGAATATTCACCAGGCAACGTATCAACCGAAAACGTAGCTACGTCTCCCAGCACGGGCCGCATCCGCCCCGCCACCAGCGGAATCTCCTGCAACTGCGTCAGGTTACGCATGGCGTACTGCGGAATCTGCACCTGCACCTGATACGTATAGGCCGCTTTCTGATCAAGCCATTGGTTCTTTTCGGTATACCGGCTCGACGACGTAGAGGCCGTGATAGAGCGGGCGGCCTGTTGCAAACTCAGGCCCATCATCGCCAGCTTCTGGCGGTCCAGTTTGATGTTGATTACCGGAAAATTCAGGGGCTGGATGATACGTACATCGCGCAGATAAGGTACCGTAGACAAGCTGTCGACCAGCCGGTGGGCGTAGGCCGCAATCTGCTTCATATCCCGGCCGGCTACCTGCACCTCAATGGGCGTATAGGCCCCCTGGCTCATGAGTTTCTCGGTCAGGTCGGCGGGTTCGAACGACAGCGTAATGTCCGGCATCTGCTCACGGACGGCCTCGCGGATGGACTCCTTCAGATCCTGCATGTTGGTATGGAAGTCCTTGTTCAAGGCCACCTTGATGACCGCGTCGTTGGTTCCGCTGGTGCTGACGTAGAGGTTCGACGTCGCGTAGTTGGTCGGTACAACACCCACGTAGGCTGACGATACCGCCAGATTCCCACCCGATACGTCGTCTACCAGCGTCAGCAGTTCACCAACGCGCTCTTCGGTGCGTTCGAGCCGGGTACCGTCGGGAGTTTTCATCCGGATCACCATCTGCCCGGAGTTGATCTGGGGCAGCATATCCTTACCAATCAGCATAAAACCACCCCCAGCCAGCGCCAGTACACCGACGAAATAGAAACCAATAATGAGTTTGTTGCGGGTTAACAGCCGACGGGTCTGCCCTACAAAGCCGTTGCGTACCCGGTCGAAAAACGCCGGTTTCGTCTCTTCATCAGCTTCGTTATGATCCGTTGCCTGGACATGGTCTTTCATGATCCAGTTAGACAGGACAGGCACCAGACTCTGCGCCAGAAAGTACGACACCGTCATGGCGAAACCGATGGACAGCGACAGCGGCAGGAACATGGCCCTGGGCACCCCCGTCATGATGAACGACGGTGCAAACACGGCCAGAATACACAGAAGAATCAGGAGCAGCGGCAGAGCCACTTCCTTACAGGCGTCGAAGATGGCCTGCTTCTTTTCTTTGCCCATCTCCAGGTGCTGGTGAATGTTCTCAATGGTCACCGTCGCCTGGTCAACCAGAATACCGATCGACAGCGCCAGCCCGGACAGGGTCATGATGTTGATGGTTTGCCCGGCCAGATTAAGCAGCAGCACAGCCACAATGACCGATATCGGGATCGTGATGATAACGATTAACGATGATCGCCAGTCGCCGAGGAACAACAGCACCATCAGACCTGTCAGGATGGCACCGAGGCCGCCCTCAAACAGCAGACTATGCACGGCGTTAATCACGAACACCGACTGATCGAATTCATAATCCACCTCAATATCGTCGGGCAGCAGGCTCTTCATTTCCGGCAGCTTCGCTTTCAGCCGCGTCACGACATCCCAGGTCGACGCATCGGCGGTTTTAACGACCGGGATATACGACGACCGGCTTCCGTTCACCAGGGCGTAGCCGGTCGTTACGTCCGAAGCGTCCTGAACCGTGGCTACGTCACTCAGAAAGATGGTACGATGGCCTTCCGTCACGACCGGAATGCGGCCAAAGTCAGCAACCTGATCTTCCAGCGAGTTGAGCGTAGTAATGTACGTCGTATTGTCTACCCGAATGTTGCCCGATGGGGTCATGGCGTTGTTAGCAGCCAGCGCTTCGACCACCTCGTCGGGCGAAACGTTCATGCTCCGGATTTTGCCGGGGTCCAGGTTGATGACGATGGTACGGGAGTTGGTACCGATTGGGGGCGGAGCCGTTAAGCCCGGTACGGTCGAGAACAACGGCCGGATGCGCGTCACCGCCAGTTCGTGAATCTCCTTCAGCTCGCGGGTTTTACTCGAAAAGACCAGATCGCCAATCGGCACCGACGACGCATCGTAGCGCACCACCTGCGGAGGCAGCGCCCCCGGCGGGAAAAACTTCATGGCGCGATTAACCTGAATAGCCACCTCGGCCGCTGCCTGAGCCATATCGGCGCCTTCGTAGAAGACCAGTTTGACCACCGTCAGCCCCTGCACGCTTTTGCTGGAAATTTCCTTGATGCCCCCGACGTACAGGAACTGGTCCTGCATCCGGGTAGCGAAAAACCCTTCCATCTGGGCGGGCGACATCCCGCCATACGGCTCAATGACGTAGATGGTCGGTGAGTTTAGTTTCGGGAAAATATCAATGGGTATCCGTAGCGCCGACAGCACCGAGAACACCACGATACCGGCCACCAGCACCAGCACCGAAATTGGGCGTTTTAAAGACGTTGATAAGAGTGACATAGCCAGGTCGGTTAACGTTGAGTCGGGTTATCGGCGGAACATCGAATAGAATTCCTCAAAATTGTTGGTCGCAAAGGCTTTCTGAAGCCGTAATTTCACCGCCCGACTTTGCGTTTCTACGTATTCTTTCTCGACGGAGGAAAGCAGTTGCAGCGCGTCGGTCAGGCTCAGAATGGTTTCCAGACCGTTGTTGTACAGCGCCAGACGCTGCTGATACGCGTCGTTGGCCGACCGGATGGCGTTCGGCAGTTCGCCCAGTTCCAGCCTCAGTATGATCAGCAGCGAGTCGGCGGTTGTCAGCGCATTCTGCAACTGCACGCGTTCAACGGCCAACTGATTGGTTGCTTCCTGTACCCGTAGCTGCTGTAGCTGCGTGCGGTGCAGGGCCCGGCGCAGGTCGGTCAGGTTCATGGTAGCAGCCACCCCAACCAGAAAATTTGATCGGCTATAGGCCAGCCCGGACCCCAGTGGACCAAATTCATTCTCGACCGTCAGACTCGACCCGCGCGCCCAGGCGGCCGTCAGCAGCGACACGCGCGGCCGGGCGGCTTTTCGAATCAGGTCAATCTCGGCCGTCTGCCGGTTGATGAAGCGCTCGCGGAAACGAAGCAGCGGATGATTCAGCCCGGGCACGTCGCCGGCTACGGGTGCCAGCAATGGCTCCGACCGAAACAGAGTATCCACGCTCAGTTCATTGGCCGACCGCCCGGTGAGCGTTGCCAGTTGAACGGCCGTTCTCCGGTAGTTTTCCAACGCCTTCCAGTAGGTCATTTTGGCTTTCGACCATTCCACGGCGGCCAGTGAGGAATCCAGCCCCGGTTTGATGCCATTGCGGACCAGGTTCGTAATGATCCGGCGCACCGTATCGACCCGGGCGAAGTTGCGCTGCTCAATGTCGAGGTAACGGGCCTGCCAGAGCATGTCCAGGTACGTATTGATCACGACCTGCCGCAGCGCAAACTGCTCGCGTTCCAGCCCGGCCTCGCTCACGGCGATGTCGGCAACGGCGAGTTTATCTTCAGCCTGAAAACGCCCGAAGTTATAGACCTCCCAATCCATCGATGCCAGAGCAATATTTCCGGTTGCCAGATCCGGGCGATTTTCAGCCCGTCGCGCCCCCGACGTCGGTACGATCAGCCCCATTGAAAAGTACGAGCCGGACATACCGTTGGCCGTCCCGATCGTAACCTGATCGTGAAGCCGCACGTTGGGCAGCCGATTGTCGCGCACGACGCGGGCATTGGCCCGGATTGCTTCCAGGGCAGCCCGTTGTGCGGCCAGCGTGGGGTATTGCGCAAACGTAGCATTGACGGCACCTTCCAGCGTCAACGCCTGTGCGACTACGGCGGGTTGCCAACAGGCAATCAGCAAAACGCTGAGCAACCAATATCTTTTTTTCATGGTTGAGTAAACTGGTTCATTCCAAAGCGGATAGCGGGTTGTATAAGCTGGGTCAGCTCGGTCAGGGTTGCGGGTTTAATCAGATACGCATTCGCCCCCAGTCGGTACGCCCGCCGGATATCCTGTTCAGCCTCTGAAACGGATAGTATGAACACCGGCAGCTCAGCCAGCGAATCTGTTTGCCTGATCTGTTCCAGTGTCCAGAAACCATCAAGCCGGGGCATGACCAGATCCAGAAATACGACGCCCTGATCCTGTCCGGCTACCTGTAGATGTACGACTAAGTCGTTACCATTTTCAAACCGCGTTACCTGACAACCGGGGTACGTTCGATCCACTGCTTTCGCAAAGAAGTAGGCATCTTCTTCGTCATCATCCGCCAGAAACACGTTCAGATATGCGTATGGAGCCATTCGGTTACGATCAGAGGGCATCATCAAAATAACTACGGAGGTCATTAGAGCCCTCTGAGAGAGTTATTAGAATCTGGTTAGAGCCAATTGATCCGGTATACGTTTGCGGCTTTGTTGGTACTTTTATCGTGACAAACAGTTGGTTTGCGACGCATGCATGTGTTAATCATTGAAGATGATGTTGAACTGGCCCAGTTCATTCAGAAAGGACTGCAATCCGAAGGCATCAGTGTATCGGTGGCCTTCGATGGGGTGATCGGCCGGAGTATGGTCAACGAACGCCAGTACGATGTGGTCGTGCTGGATGTGAATCTGCCGGGCATGAACGGCTACGACCTGTGCCGGTACATCAAACAGAACTGGCCGGCCATCCCCGTTATTCTCCTGACCGCGCTGGGCAGCCTGGATAACAAAGTACTTGGCTTTGAGTCCGGCGCTGACGACTACCTGACCAAGCCGTTTGCTTTCAAAGAATTGCTGTTTCGGCTCAAGGCCCTGGCCCGTCGGCATCCGTCCCGTGCGCCATTGCCCAAACGCCTGGAGTTGCTCGATCTGGCGGTCGATACCGAGTCGCATCAGGTATGGCGTGGTAGTCAGCGTATCAACCTGACCGCCCGCGAATATGCGTTGCTGGAATATCTGATGGCTCATCAGGGCCGGGTGGTCAACCGGGTGGATCTGCTGGAAAACGTCTGGGATGTGCATTTCAATACGAACACGAATGTGGTCGATGTGTACATTAACTACCTGCGTCGGAAAATCGACAACACCGAGCCGAAACTGCTGCACACGGTGTTTGGCGTAGGCTATATGCTACGGGCCGAACCATGAGTATCAAGCAACGTATCACCATTGGGTTTGGGCTGCTGGTTGCTACGTTGCTGCTGCTGTTTTCGTTTTTTATTTACCAGACGTACGAGTCGTACCGGCGGTCGCTCATGCAGACCCGGCTGCAACGTCGGGCGCTCGCGGCCCAGGCGTTTTTTCTCAACCGGAATGAGTTTTTCCAGTCCAGCTACCTAACGCTGCCCGAACAGCACGAAGTCCTGTACGACGCCGAAAACCATCGAATCTATTCATCGTCCGGGCCCGACGACTACACACCTACCCCGGCCCAGTTAGACGAGGCTCATCAGCAGGAGGTCTATTTCACGTACACCAGCCCACAGTGGGAATCGCCCAAGGAAGGCGTTGCCCTGTCTTTTACGGTTCAGGGGAAACAATACGTAGCGGTGGTAACGGCCTACGACCTGAGTGGCCGTCAGACCAGCCGGAACCTGCTGTTCATTCTTGGCATCGGGAATGTGTTTTCCCTGGTGGTAATTGCGCTTGCGGGGTTTCTGTTTGCCCGGCGGGCCATGCGCCCCTTCGACCAGTTGATCAGCCAGATCAACTCGGCAACGGTCAATGATTTTTCGTTTCGGCTGACCCATGCTTCCACCCGCGATGAGGCCAGCTACCTGGCCGGCTCATTCAATGATCTACTGAGCCAATTGCAGAAGCTCGCCCAGAGCCAGGAGAATTTTGTTGCGTACGCATCGCACGAGATCCGCACCCCGCTGACCGTCGTGAAGGGTATGCTGGAAACGTCGCTGGCCTATGATCCTACGCTCCCGGCCGCCCAGCAAAGCATGGAAAAAGCCTTACATCGGCTGGAAGAAGCCATCGAACTGGCCAACGCTTTACTGCGACTAGCGGAGGTGGAGGGGCTCAAGCCCTCGCGGCTGCTGGATGACCTCAACGTAGTGGATACCATACTCGACACAGTGACGTATTTCGGGGAGAAATACCCTCAACAGCAGATCGACCTACAACTCACCGATGAATTCACAGAGCATAGTTCGAGCCTTCGCGTAGTGGGCAATGCCAATCTGCTACGTACGGCATTAATCAACATCATCGATAACGCCTGCAAATATTCTGATTTTCAACCAGTCGATGTCCAGGTGCAGTACGAGCCGTCGTGGGTTATTATCAGCGTGAGTGACCGTGGCATCGGCATCCCGACAGCCCAGCTAACCGATGTCTTCGTGCCGATGATGCGGGCCGGCAACGTCGGTACCATTCACGGTTTTGGTCTCGGCCTGACGCTGGCTAAAAAAATTGTGGACATTCATCAGGGCACGCTTCAGCTTAGCTCCGAACCGGGGAACGGTACGTCCGTTCGACTAAGCTTACCGGCGCTTCCGCTGTAAACAGGTCGTTCGCTAACTGCGTGCTTTCCCTACAGAACAGCATTCATAAGACGCGTTCAGCTTCCCTCCTGTCCTGATACGACGTTCTGATAGAGGCCAATGTAGTCGTTTCATAAATGGCCAGGTTCGCATCCCGAACGCGTTCCATGATGGGTCGGATATGGCAGGTTTCTTCATCGGCGCAGTCGTCGCAGCGGACGTAGAAGTTTTTAGACACACAGGGCGTTGGCGCAATTGGCCCATCGATGATCCGAAGAATCTGGGCCAGCGTAATCTTATCCGGCTCAATCCGCAACTGATAACCCCCATCTTTTCCTTTCCGGCTTTGCAGCAAGCCATGATTGCGCAGATCGAATAAAATTGACTCCAAAAACCGCTTGGGTATCCCTCCCTGCCCGGCGAGCTGATGTGTCATAACGGGCCCCCGACCGTACTGCTCCGCTAAGTGGATCATGGCTTTAAGCGCGTATTTTGCTTTTTTCGAAATCATATCGTTATCTGCTTCTGGTTGAGCTACCGCAATTAATTATCTGGTTTTGAGCAACTGTTAACCGCTTCCACTACGACTGGCGTTACCGATAATTTTTCTCTAAAATTTGGAAGCTACTGCAAATATGCACTTTATTTGCAAAACCTACTAAATCAATAGATTATAAGTACTAATAGTCTATCTAATAGCAGGATTATTGGGATTTATAGTAAATCTTGATTTAATCATGTACGACCGTAAGCAACCAGCCATACAGAACCAGCCCCGTTGGCAGACTGTCTTTCAGATCACCGGTTTTGACCGGTTGAACTTCGTAGGCGATGTCACGAACGCCATACCGCAGGACGAGCACTGTCGCATCCTGAATCTGTCGTTTGAGGCCGATGGCGTCCGGGCGTTCGGCCACCTGACCGTACAAGCCAACGACCAACATCATTTCTTATTGATTACAAATCGCTTACGATCCGTCAAAGGCTTAGTGAGTATCACACAGATCAATTAATAACCATGAACACGTTGCATCAGAAGTCCGAGCCACTAAACCGGTATGCCCTCGCTTTTTTCTGTTTTTGGGGACTGGCTCTGGTAGTCGTTGTGGGGTTCCGGGCCGAAAATCCGGCGTACCGCGAGCAACTGGAACGGTGGCATCAAAAACGAATTGAGTCGCTTAAAAACGAGAACGGCTGGCTTAACCTCGCGGGCCTGTTCTGGCTGCAACCCGGCGCAAACCCCGTCGGCAGCGATCCGAACAACCTGCTCATGTTTCCAACGGGAAAAGCCCCCGATCAACTCGGTACGTTCCGGCTTACCGGCGATACGGTCACGTTCACGGCTGCCCCGGGCGTTGTGGTACTGGATGCCGATAAGCAGCCGGTATTAGGAGAAAAACCGGTATTTATTCCCAACCAGAAAGCCAGCCCTGTACTATCGCATGGGTCGCTCCGATGGTTTATTATCAAGCGAGGAAGCCGGTATGCTGTTCGGCTGCGGGATCTCGAAAGTCCTTTTCTGAGCGAATTTAAGGGCATTGACCGGTTTCCGGTGGATGAAGCCTTCCAGGTAAAGGCGCGACTCGAACGTCCCAAACAACCCAGAACCATCCCGATTCTGGACGTAACAGGGCAAGTGTCGCAGCAACCCCTGGTTGGCACCCTGGTATTCGAACTGGGTGGCAAAACGCACCGGCTCGATGCCGTTGGCGAAGGCAGCGATAAACTGTTCATCCTGTTTGGCGACCAGACCAATCGGCATGAAACCTACGGGTCCGGCCGGTTCCTCTACGCCGACGTTCCCGGCCCCAACGGCACAACCACGCTGGATTTTAACCAGAGCATCAACCCGCCCTGCGCCTTCACGCCCTACGCAACCTGTCCGCTACCACCGAAACAAAACCAGTTGGCCCTGGCCGTCCGGGCAGGCGAAAAACGCTACGGCGATCATTGATTGGATGGTGGACGTTGGATACTGGTGTAAAACCGGTCAGACCGGGCCGCGTTCAGTCGAGTCGCGGTACTGATTCACCCGTAGGTCTGACGGTACGTCTGACCGAGTCACGTCTGACCGAGTCACGCCAGACCGAGTCACGCCGGGCCGACCGGTTGCTTCATCTAACATCCAGTGTCCACCATCCAAAAATCATATACCAATAACTAGATACTAACCAACAACTCCGCTTTATGAATAAAAACCTGATTTGCCCAACTGATCACGAACAACTGAACGAGTCCAACGTTCGGGTGGTGGCGTTTCTGGTCTTACTGACCAGTCTGGCTTACCTCCTGACCGGCTGGTTCGTATTACCGCTACTTCTGACGGTTGATTTTGCGCTCAGGGGGTTCAACCGCCCCCGGTATAGTCCTTTTGGACGTCTGGCCGATGGCCTGGTGCGTATCCTGCACCTACCTTCCCGGGCAACCAATGCCGCGCCCAAACGGTTTGCGGCAGGCATTGGCCTTGGTTTCGCCATCGGCATTTCGACGCTCCAGTTGCTGGGCTACACGACGGTGATACCGACGCTGATCCTGGCCGTATTTGCCGCCCTTGAATCCCTGGCCGGATTCTGCGCCGGCTGCTACGTGTACACATTCTACGTCCGGCTCAGCTCCAGGCTGGCTATTCGGTGAAAATTTTAAACTGGCGGCAACCAGTTTAAAAACAAAAAGACGGGACGGCGGCAACCGTCCCGTTTAACCGCCGAAGCGGCTGGCTACAAAAAAATGCTCTGGCAAGCTTATTTTTTTAACGTAACCAATACAAAGTAATGCAAAATCTTCTATCTGTGTGGATAGTTTGGCTATTCACCGGAGGCTGGCTGCTGGCACAGTCAGTTCCAACCCGTTTATCGGGGTTTATTCGCGCTGAAAATGGGGAAGCCCTACCCGGTGCCAACGTTGTTGTAAAAGGTCAGAACAAAGGCACCTCGTCGGACGCCAACGGTCGGTTTTCGCTCGACGCCCGTCCAGGGCAAACACTGGTCATTTCGGCCATCGGATATCAGACGACCGAACTTACCGTTGATAACAGAACAGACGTAACGATTGCCCTGCGGGAGTCTTCATCGCAACTCAACGAGGTTGTGGTGGTAGGCTACGGCACACAGGACCGCAAAAATCTGGTTGGAGCCGTTACGCAGGTCAACGCCGACCAGATCAAAAACCGGCCAGTGGCCAGCTTTGAGCAGCAGCTCCAGGGACAGGTGGCCGGCGTGCAGGTGTCGGCTAATACGGGCGTTCCCGGTGATGGTATCTACTTCCGTATTCGTGGTAATACGTCCATCAACGCCAGCAACGACCCACTGTACGTCGTCGATGGAGTTTTCATCAACAATCAATCCTTACAGAAAATCACGACGCAGGGGCAGGCCAACAACCCGTTAGCCGATATTAACCCCGCCGATATTGAGTCCATCTCGATTCTGAAAGATGCCGAAGCAACGGCCATCTACGGGGCGCGGGCGGCCAACGGCGTAGTAGTGATCACAACCAAGCGAGGAGCCTACAACTCGAAAACGAAGGTGTCGCTGAACGCCAGCGCCGGTCAGGCGTGGGCACCCAAACTGTGGGACTTGGTCACCGGCCCTGAACACGCAACCATCATCAACGAAGCCTGGATAAACGACGGCAAGCCCTTCGAAACCCGTCCCTTTCGCCCGAAAGATCAGTTAGTGAATGGCGTAGCGGGGCGCGGTCTACCCGAAGAACAACCCACCTACGACCGGCTGGGCGATATTTTCCGGACGGGCGCTTTGCAGAACTACGATCTGGCGGTGTCGGGCGGAAATCAGCAGACGCGGTTTTACCTCGGTGGCGGCTACACAAGCCAGCAGGCGACCCTCCGCACCAACGATTTCCAGCGGGCGAGCTTCAAGCTCAACCTGGACCATGAGCTGACGAACAAGATTCGCATCGGGACCAGCAACATCTTTTCGCAGTCGAACCGCACGAACGCGCGGGTCGGCGACGGTCCTCAGGGTGGGATTCTGCAGGCGGCTCTGCACACACCAACGTACCTGCCCAAGTTTAATGCCGACGGTACCTACGCCAAATGGGCGGGCTTCGACAACCTGGACGTACTGATCAACAACACCGATATGCAGTCGATCAGCACCCGCTACATCGGCAACCTGTACGGCGAAATCGATATCATCGACGGCCTGAAATTCCGCAGTAGCTGGAGTTTGGATTATAACATTTATGACGAATACGAATACTGGAACACCCTGACCAACCGGGGCAGCGCTAGCCGCGGCCTGGCTACGTCGAGCATCAGCAAGAATACCGTCTGGATTAACGAGCAGACCCTGACGTACCGGCGCGTTTTCGGTGGCCAACATTCGGTTGGAGCCTTGTTGGGAAATTCAGTGCAAGGCAACCTCTCGACGCAGACACAGGCTCAGGGAACCAACTTCCCGTCCGACGCTTTCAAGCAGATTTCATCCGCTTCGGTTACGACGTCCACATCAAGCCGGACCCGCAACAACCTGGCTTCGTTCTTCGGGCGGGTAGATTACAACTTTGCCAAGAAGTACTTCATCGAAGCCAGTCTGCGGGCCGATGCGTCGTCGCGGTTCGGTACGAACAACAAGTGGGGTTATTTCCCGTCGGCGGGCCTGGCGTGGCAGGTGAAGCAGGAGAACTTTTTGCAGAATGCGACCTTCCTGAGCGACCTGAAACTGCGGGCCAGCATCGGCTGGACGGGTAACCAGAACGGCATCAACGATTTTGCCTCCCGTGGCCTGTGGGGTGGCGGCTACAACTACCAGGACAATCCCGGTACGTTCCCGGTGCAGTTGGCTAACCCGGATCTGAAGTGGGAAACGACCCGCCAGGTAAACGTCGGCCTGAACGTAGGGCTGTTCAACAACCGGATCGGTCTGGAAGTCAACGCCTACTCGAAATACACGTATGATCTGCTGTTGCAGGTGCCGCTGGCGCAGAGTTCGGGCTTTGCGTCGATTTATCGAAACGACGGTGAAATCAGCAACCGGGGGCTTGAATTCAGCCTGAACACGGTCAATCTTGAAAGTCGCGGTCTGACCTGGAACACGACCTTCAACATTGCGGCTAACGTCAACCGGATTGAAAAACTGTCGCTCCCGGTCGATGCCAACTACGCCACACAGCGGTTACTGGAAGGCTATCCGTACCATGCCTTCTTCGTATACAAACAACTGAACGTCAGCCCTGAAAACGGCGACGCCGTGTACGATGATTACAACAAGGACGGCATCCTGACGGCCGCCGACCGGCAGTACGTCGGCACGGCCCTACCCAAGTTCGTCGGTGGCCTGAACAACACGCTGTCCTACAAAGGGTTCGACGTATCGCTGTTTTTCAATTTCAGCTACGGCAATAAGGTTAACAACAACAACCGTTTCTTCCATGAATCGGGCGGCACGCGCGACGACCGCCGGGCGATCAACAAAAACCAGTTGAACCGCTGGCAGAAACCGGGCGACATTACGGACGTACCGCGCGTCACGACGCAGGGAAACAACTACAACCTCAACCCCAGCAGCCGATTCATCGAGGATGGCTCGTTTGTTCGGCTGAACAGTCTTGTTATCGGCTACACGATTCCGAAGACCCTGCTGCGGAAAGTCGGCATTTCATCGGCGCGGGTGTACTACAACGGCTCGAACCTATGGCTGCTGAGCAACTACCAGGGCCCTGACCCGGAAGTGAACGTAACGGCGAACCCCACCACGCAGGCGCACGACCTCGGCACGCCCCCGCTCCCCCGCACCGCTCAACTTGGTTTAAATCTGACGTTGTAAACAGCCATTCCGTGGTCAGGATAGTGTCTATCAATGACCACCAATTGACGGCTCAATAACAAGACATTAGCTACTATGCATACGACAAACCGTTTATTTTCAACCCTCTCGTTGCTGGTTCTGCTCGCGGGTTGCCAGTCTTTTCTGGAGGTGCAACCTGAATTGCAGGTCGACGAATCGCAGGCCATCACAAACGCCAGTTCGGCCGAGGTGGCGCTGAACGGCCTCTACAACCGCCTGGGCAACGACGGCTACTACGGGTCCAACTACCAGGCCCTGGCGTATCTGTCGGGTGGCGATATCCAATGGACCGGCTCGCAGGGGGCTCCGCAGGAGATTACAGCTCGCAAACTGACCGCCGACAACGGCTACGTCGGCAACGCCTGGGCGGCCATCTACCGCACCATTCTGGCGGCCAATTACCTCATCGAGACCGTTCCAACCCTAGCCGATCCGCAACTGACGGCCGCCCGCAAAGATCAACTCGTTGGGGAAGCTCTGGCGATTCGGGCGCTGTCGTATTTCGACCTGGTACGTGGCTGGGGCGGAGTTCAACTGGTCCTGACGCCAACCCGCAAACCGTCGGATAATACGGGCATCACACGTAGCAGCGTAGACGAAACCTACGCTCAGGTGCTGAAAGACCTGACCGCGGCCGAACCCTTACTGACCAATACGACCAACCGCAACCGGGTGACCCGCAAAACGGTCTGGGCGCTGCGGGCCCGGTATCACCTGTACCGCGGGGAGTGGACGCAGGCCGAGGAGTACGCGGGCAAGCTCATCAGCGACGCTGCTAACTACCGGCTTGCTAAACCGTACAGCGCGTTCTTCGCGAACAATGCGGTGGCGACACCTGAGTCCGTGTTTGAACTGGCGTTCAGCAATTCGTTCCGGAACGGACACGCCAACTGGTGGTTGCCACCGGCCCTCGGCGGTCGGCGCGAATGGGCTCCCAACGCGCAGCTCGTTACGTTGCTCAACGACCCGAATGTGGGGGGCAATCGTAAGGATCTGATTGCGCAGACGGCCCCTCCGGGCAACCTGTGGTACGGCAGGCTGTACTACCGCAACCCAATCGGAACCGACCCGCAGTACATCATCCGCATTGCCGAGTTGTATATGATCCGGGCCGAAGCCCGTGCGAGGGTGGGTAAGCTAACCGACGCTCTTGCCGACCTGAACACCGTCCGCGACCGGGCTGGCCTGTCCGCCCTTACGGCCGCAACAACACCAGATCTGGCGGCTACCTTGCTGGCCATTGAGCAGGAACGGCGCGTCGAGTTTCCCTTCGAAGCCGACCGCTGGTTTGACCTCATCCGAACGGGCCGCGTAGCCACGGTGTTGGGCATCACCGACACGAAAAAGTACGTCTTCCCCATTCCGACCAGCGAAATTCTGGCGGATAAAGCGCTGACACAAAACGAAGGCTATTAACCACTAACGACAGACAATTCTCATGAAAACCATAAAGCTTTTTGCATTCATTCTTGCTGCGCTTAGCCTGTCATCGGTTCAGGCGCAAACCCAATCGGCCGCTAAAACCGTGGGGCCGGAAAAAGGTGCTTTAGTCATTGTTGGCGGTGGCGCGATGGGCCCCGAAATCTGGGGGCGGTTCATTGAGCTGGCCGGTGGCCAAAATGCCAACATTGTCGTCATTCCGACGGCCGGGGAAGATTCATCCATTGTCAGCAGTGGTGACCGTGATAAAAATCGGCTGCTCGATTTCGGTGTCAAGCAGGTAACGGTGCTGCACACCCGCGACCCCAAGGAAGCCAACCAGGAGTCGTTCGTGGCCCCCCTGAAGCGGGCCACGGGCGTCTGGTTCATCGGCGGACGGCACTGGCGGCTGGCCGACTCGTACCTCAATACGTTGGCGCACAAAGAACTTAATGCACTACTGGCGCGGGGTGGCGTCATCGGTGGTACATCGGCGGGGGCTACGATTCTGGGGTCTTTCATGGTTCGGGGTGACACCAAAGGCAACTCGATCATGATCGGCGACCATACGCAGGGGCTGGACTTCATTCATAACGTAACGATCGATCAGCACGTGCTGCGCCGGAACCGGCAGTTTGACCTGATAAACGTCATTAAAGAGCGTCCTGAGCTGCTCGGGGTCGGCATCGACGAGAGCACGGCCATCGTGGTGCAGAAGAACACGTTTGAGGTGATCGGCAATTCGTTCGTGGGCATCTACACGGCGGAGCAGATCGCCAGCAACGCCCAATATCCATCCGGCCAGAACAGCACCGGCGGCCCGTTCTATTTCCTGGGTCGGGGACAGAAGTTCGATCTGCAAACGAGAAAGGTGATCAATGCCCAGCGCCTGCGGCCGAACGAACCGGCGAAATAAGCACGTAGTCACCTTTAGCCAATCGTAAAACCAACGCAGGTTATGACAAAAACAGCCATCACGGGTGTGCCTTCGGAATGGAAGGCGGAGCTGTCTGAGTTTGATTCCCAGCTTGATTTTGACACTCAACCAACAACGTCGCCGTCTGAATGGCGCGGCTACGAAACGCTGTTGTTCCGGTTCTTCTTCATCTACTTATTTATCCAGGCTGTGCCGCTGGACTGGACGTACTACCGCGATCTGTTTGCCATCGACTGGACGAACCTCCAGTACCGCGACATCTTTTACCTGGCCCGCTACCAGCCAAAGTTCTTCGACGGACCCGATTCGTTCGCCAACTGGGCCGTTGTCGCCTTGATTGCGGTGGTTGGTACGGCGATCTGGACGTATCGCGATGGGAGCCGCAGAGACTACACCACATTGTATTACTGGCTGCGGGTGATTGTGCGCTATCGATTGGCGGTTGGGATACTGGCTTACGGTTTCATCAAGTTTTTTCCAATGCAGGCTCCGTATCCATCAATCAGCAACCTGAATACGAACTACGGCGATTTCACCGCCTGGAAGCTGTTTTCGCTCAGTTTGGGTATCGTGCCGTCCTACGAATCGTTCCTCGGTCTGGTCGAAATCGTCGGGGCGTTGTTGCTGCTGAACCGCAAAACCGCCAGCATTGGTACGTTGATTATCCTGCCGTTCACGGGCAATGTGTTCGTCTCAAACCTGGCGTATGAAGGTGGCGAGTACGTCTACAGTTTGTATCTCATCGTGCTGGCTTTGTTCGTTTTCGCCTACGATGCCGTACGGCTGTTCAGGCTGGTTTCCCTCGAACAACCAACCGCACCGAATCGCTTCCGGCTGGTCCTCACTGAACCCTGGCAGCGAACGGTCCGCCTGGCGTTAAAGACGGCCTTCATCCTGTTCTTCGTTGTTCTGTATGGCTACAAAACCTACGCGGGTTACCGCCAGGGCTCGTATCATTTTCCGCAGAAACCGGGTCTGGCCGATGCCAGCGGGATCTACAACGTCAGCGAGTTCCGCATTAACAACCAGGTGCTGCCCTATTCCAGGACCGATTCGACACGCTGGCAAGATGTAGTCTTCGAGAAATGGGCAACGATCAGTATCAAGTCCAACCGTCCTGCAACACTCGACCTGTCGAACACCGAAGAGATTTACGCCAGCGACCAGGATCGGAACTACGAACTGGCCGGCTCGCAGGGACGCCATTACTACAACTACGACATAGACCATGCCAAGCAGACGCTTCGGCTTCGCAACCGCAATAAGGCCCATGCGGATGAAACGCTGACGCTCCGCTACAGCCGACCGAACCCGTCGCGGATTGTCCTTTCCGGCGTCAACGAGACCAAGGACTCGATTTACGTCGTGCTGGACAAGGTTAACAAAAAGTATCTGCTTGAAGAAGCCGCCAAAGCCGGCCGTCGTGGAACCTTAAAACTGTAATGTAGTCATGTCAACCATCAAAACGACCTCCGACGAACTAGATACAAACGCATTGCAGCCAACTTCAAGGTCTAGCGAGACCCGATCAGACGGCACGTCTGACCGCACTAATAAACCACTCCGATCAGACGTACCGTCAGACCGAGTCACGTCAGACCGGGTCACGTCAGACCGGGTCACGTCAGACCGAGTCACGCCAGACCGAGATACGACCCGAAGACCGTGGACGTCAGGGCAGAAGATTCTGTTCCGGATTGCGTTCGTGTACTTCGTCATCATGGCGCTGCCCAACAACGGAAATTGGTACAAAAACGCCGTTTCGTTAGACTGGCTGCATCTGCATTACCGGGATCTCTACGACCTGTCCCGTTTTAATTCGGGTGTCACGCTGTTTGGCAACAAACTCTTCGGCAGTACGTTGCTGGGTTACGCCCCCTGGATTATCACGCTCTTGGTCGCCATTGCGGCTGGCTTGATCTGGACGGCAGTTGCCCGTTTACGCAAAGCAGAGCCGTTACATTACAACTGGGACGCCGGACCGCTCCTGTACTACTGGCTACGGGTGATCGTACGCTACCGGGCGGGCATCGGTATCATCGGTTTCGGCTTCACGAAGTTGATGCCGACGCAGTTACCCTACCCATCGCTGGGGTTACTGAACACCAACTTCGGCGACCTCACGGCCCAGAAGATCTATTGGCTTTCCATCGGCATTGTCCCCTGGTACGAAGTATTTACGGACGTGGTTGAAGTAGCCGCGGGAGCCCTGTTGTTTTTTCGGGCAACTACGTTCTGGGGAGCCATCTTGCTGTTCGGGGCACTGGCTGATATTGTCTACGTCAATTTTGCCTACGACGGGGGCGTTCATGGCTACAGCTCGTACTTTGTGCTGCTGTCGGCTTTCCTGCTGATCAACTACATTCCGAGTCTGTACAACCTGCTCATCAAAGAGCGCTTTACCGTACCGTCCCACTATTACCCGACCTTCACGGGTTGGCAGCGTTACGTTCGGATTGGTCTGAAAACCGCCACGATTGGTGTCTTCCTGGTGCTGCTGTTCTGGGTGCAGTACGTCAATTTTCGCTATGATCCGTACAAACAGCCCGCTCAGAAAGGCGTCCCCGAATTGCGTGGCAACTATAATGTAACGGAGTTCCGGCTCAATGGCAAGGTACTCCCCTACTCGCCATTAGACTCCGTTCGCTGGCAGGAAGCTACGTTTGAGAATTGGTCGACGCTGACGTTCAAAACCAACCGCGCCGTACCGCTCGATCTCTCCAACGGCGGGGGCGCGCCCATGCGCGACCTCAACCGCACGTTTGAGCTGACCGGCGTAGCGGGTGGTCAGCGGGTTTTCTACTACGACGCCGACCCCAAAAATCAGGTGTTGTATCTGCAAGACAAGTACCGGCCGGGTGGCCCGCGTGGCGATGGCGGTGAGGAGCCTGATGACGCTAAAACAAAGAAGCCAAAACCAAAAGCCGCCGTGGCTCAATGGGTACCGAAGGAAGCGTTGGTCAACATCGGTGACGAAGACAGTAAAATTGCCCCCATTGCCCGCTCTACCCGCCGGACAAAAGGAATCAAAGCCGAACTCCGTCGGGACGTAGCGCGCAACCGGATGATCCTGACTTACCGAACCACGGACGGCTCACGAGTCATTCTGAGCGGTATTAGTGAAAGCAAGGACTCTATCTACGTCGTGCTTGACCGCGTCAACCGAAAGTATGCGCTATCGAAAAGTACGCTGCAGGCCGGGACATATTGATTGAATTAACTGCCATGTTTTGTGTCCCGCTCAGATTGATCGATATTCGTACAAAAGACCATCTGCCTGATTCATATAGTACGACAATGGCAACAACTACGCATAAAATTGGCTGGTTAACGGCCTGTTTCCTTGTAATTGCCAACATGGTCGGGACGGGTGTGTTCACCAGTCTGGGTTTTCAACTGGCCGATATACAAAACACCTGGTCGATTGTTCTGCTCTGGGTTCTGGGCGGCATCCTGGCCCTGATCGGCGCTTTTTCACTGGCCGAACTGGGCACGCATTACCCCGACGAAAAAGGGGGCGACTATATTTTCATTTCACGGGGATTACACCCGTTCCTGGGCTATCTGTCGGCCTGGGTGTCGCTGGTGGGCGGGTTTGCGGCCCCGGTTGCCATTGCCGGAAAAGCGATGGAGTCATACCTCCTACCTTTTGGCCAGGCGTGGCCCGGTTTAACCGACACGCGCTGGCTTACCGTAACGCTCATCCTTGGCATTGGCCTGATTCACTCGTTCAGCCTGCGCCACAGCAGCGTGTTTCAGAACGTAACGACCCTGGCCAAAATCGGTTTCGTGCTTGTGCTGCTGGCTATCGGCTTCTACGTAGCCCCTTCGACGACCAGCGCGTATCGGTTCGATGGCAGCTACCAGTCCGAAATTCTGACGACGCCCTTTGCCGTCTCGCTGTTGTACGTGACTTATGCCTACACCGGCTGGAATGCAGCGGCTTATATCGTTTCGGAGATTCGCCATCCCGGCAAAAACCTACCCAGAGCCCTGTTGCTTGGCACATTGGTGGTAACGATCCTGTACGTCTGCCTACAGATCGTTTTTCTAAAACTGACATCGGTAAGTTCGTTATCTGGTCAAGCTAACGTCGCGGAGATAGCGTTTGGCGGCTATTTCGGGGCAAGCGCGGGTCGGTGGGTCAGCGCGGGGATTGCCCTCCAACTCATTGCGACCATGAGTTCGTACGTTTGGGTGGGCGCTCGGGTTACGAGCCGCATGGCCCGTGATTTTCCGCTGTGGCACTATTTTCAACACGAGAATAAACACCAGATTCCCGTTCGGACAATCTGGCTTCAAACCGGTATTACGCTGGTGTTGCTTTTCTCCGGAACACTGGAGCAGGTATTGCTGTGTACGTCGTTCGTGTTGCAACTCATGGGGACGCTCGCCGTAGCCAGTCTACTCCGCACGAAACGCCTACCAACCGATTTTCACAGTCCGCTACGGCCGTGGTTACAGTGGGCCTATATCGTGTTCAGTGTATGTGTGCTTGCCTTCATTATCACCGACAAGCCGACGGAAAGCCTGATTGGTCTGGGCATCGTGCTGGTGGGCGGTCTGACGTACTGGATCAAGCCCCCGAGGGGAGCTGTTTCTTCCCCTAAACAATCGGCCCATGTTGAACCTCGAAGCACTTGAACCACGGCACTGTCTCCGTGCTGTCGGTAGATACCCCCGAGAGGATGCATCAGATAGCAACCAACAGCAAACCGTAAATAGAAACTCATAAACCAAACGCTAGTGACCAATCAGCAATACGATGCCATAATAGTAGGTTCAGGGCCAAACGGTTTGAGTGCGGCCATTGTGCTGGCTCGTGCTGGTTTGTCGGTGCTGGTGCTGGAAGCCCGATCTACGTTTGGTGGCGGGGCTCGTTCGGCTGAGTTAACCCTACCCGGCTTCGTACACGACATTGGTTCGGCGGTTCATCCACTGGCAGCCGGTTCCCCTTTTTTCCAGAGCCTGCCTCTGGCCGAACACGGTCTGGAGTTCATCTACCCACCCGTAGCAGCCGCTCATCCATTCGACCGGGACGGAAAAGCGGCCGCCTTGTTCGGTTCGGTGGATGATACGGCCCGGACCCTTGGTGCCGATGAGCAAACGTATCGGCGACTGCTCGAGCCAGTGGTTAAGCACTGGCCAACGTTAGCCGTTGATGTGCTGGGGCCGCTGCGCTTTCCGAATCACCCGCTGGACATGGCACGATTCGGCCTGGACGCAGTGCTACCGGCTACATTCCTGGCCAGGCGATTTAACACAACCGAAGCCCGGGGACTCTTAGCCGGTATGGCTGCCCATTCCATTCAGCCATTGACCAACGTAACTACTGCAGCGATCGCACTCGTGCTTATGGCCGCAGGACACCACCGGGGCTGGCCAATCCCCCGGGGCGGTGCTCAGCAGATTACCAACGCGCTGGTGTCATATTTCCAGTCGTTGGGCGGGCACCTTGAAGCCAATCGGCCGGTGCGGGCCATGACCGACTTACCCAAATCGCGGGTGGTCGTGTTTGATCTGACACCGAAACAACTACTCTCCATCGTGGGGGATCGTTTCCCGACACTGTACCGCAAGCAGTTGGAGCAATATCGCTACGGCCCCGGTATCTTCAAGATCGACTGGGCGCTCGACGGCCCCATTCCGTTTACGGCCCCGGCATGTCGGCAGGCGGGTACCATCCACCTTGGCGGGACCCTCGAAGAAATTACCGAAGCCGAGCAGCAGACCTACGACGGCAAACATCCTGAAAAGCCCTACGTGTTGCTGGCTCAGCAAAGCCTGTTCGATCCGGCGCGAGCCCCTGCCGGCCAACAAGTAGCCTGGGCTTACTGCCACGTACCGAACGGCTCAACAGTCGATATGACTGAGGCCATTGAACGACAGGTAGAACGGTTTGCGCCAGGTTTTCGCGACCGGATTCTGGCCCGTGCCACCATGAATACGGCTCAGGTCGAATCCTGGAATCCGAACTACGTTGGGGGCGACATCAACGGTGGTATCATCGACGTCCGGCAGTTATTTACCCGTCCAACGCTGAGCCTGACGCCTTACCGTACGGGTGCCACCGGTATCTTTATCTGTTCTTCGGCTACGCCACCCGGCGGTGGCGTTCACGGATTATGCGGCTACCACGCAGCCCGGGTTGTTCTGCGCGACAGTTTTGGCAAGAATACACCGGTAGAATTAACGGGAGAATAGTTTTTTAAATAGGTCAACGTCCTAGTTTCGAAGTAAACGTTGACCTCAAAACCTGGAACCACCCGATTGAAACATTGAACCTGAAACTTGAAAACATACATTATGAACGTATCAACCCCAACGGCTTCGACCGAAAAAAATAAACTCAACCTTACTGAAGATTGGACCGTGGTTGTCCTCGGTCTGCTGATCATTGCGCTTTCGCTGGCGGGGTTAGTCATTCCAACGCCGAGTTTTGGGTGGGGCAACGCCGGTGATCTAACCAGTAAAGTTTTTACCGGCAGCAACATAGCCGCCATTGCTGGTCAGTTTGCTTTTACCTACGTCATCGCCCTGGCCGGGACCTACCTGACCGGTAAATCTGTCCGGGCAACGCTCCTGGGATTCCCGGTTGTTTTTGGCCTGACGGTGCTGGCGCTGCTGCTGGCGGGCAACAAAACCCTCAAAGACCTCAACCTCGAAGCGGTTATCTTCAGCTTGAGTATCGGCTTGATCGTGGGCAATCTGGTCAAAATTCCCGACTGGCTGCGGGCGTCGCTCTCGACTGAACTGTTCGTCAAAATCGGTCTGGTTCTTCTGGGTACCACGGTTATCTTCGGCGACATCCTCAAAGCGGGCTCCTTGGGGCTGGTGCAAGCCCTACTGGTCGTGCTGTCCGTCTGGTATTTTGCCTATTGGATCAGCAAGCAGTTGAAAGTAGACGACGAACTGACAATGATGCTGGCCAGTGCCGTTTCGATCTGTGGTGTATCGGCCGCCATCGCTACGTCGGGGGCTATTCAGGGTGACAGCAAAAAACTCTCGTACGTCATTTCGCTGGTACTCATTACCGCCATTCCGATGATGCTGGTCATGCCCTATGCAGCGCAGGCCATGGGCCTGTCGCCCGCAGTAACCGGTGCATGGCTCGGCGGCACCATCGACACCACGGGCGCGGTAGTAGCATCGGGCAGTCTCGCGGGTGAAGAAGCGCTCAAAATTAGCACCATCGTCAAGTTTTCACAGAACGTCTTGCTGGGCCTGGCGGCTTTTGCGATCAGCGTTTACTGGACCTACTCGCACAAGACGGTTACGGGCGTCGGTGGCGAACGCATTGAAAAACCGACCTTAGGGGTGATCTGGGAGCGTTTCCCAAAATTCGTCCTGGGGTTCATCGGCGCGTCGCTGTTGTTTTCCTTTGTGCTCAGCCCATCGACTATTGAGCCGGTGAAAGGTAGCCTGAAGAGTCTGCAGGGTCTATGGTTTGCGCTGGCCTTCACCAGCATCGGCCTGGAAACCAACTTTGCCGACCTGATCAACCAGAACAGCCGCAAGCCGCTCTACGCGTTCCTGATCGCGCAGGCGTTCAACATCGGCGTGACGCTGGTGATTGCGTACTTTTTGTTTGGTTAGACGAGAGTACGCAAAATTTTCAAGTACCTTTTGTTACTTCTCTTACCTGGACTCGCATTAATCGATGGATTGGTGCGAGTCTTTTTTTGGCCCACCGAGACCCGGCCTATATACTTCTATCCTACCATTATGTTCAGATCATTTACCCTTCTTGTTTGCCTGACCCTTGTTACGTTTCAAGCTTTAGCTCAGGAGGTTATTAATAACCAGAGCATCATCACGCTCGTTCGGGCCAAGGTAGCCCGCGATCTGATTCTGGATAAAATCAAAGCCAGTGCTTCCCGGTTCAACATGTCGACCAATGGGCTGATTGAACTGAAACAGGCTGCCGTCCCCGACCAGATCGTGGACGCAATGATGCTCGCTTCATCGCCCCTGCCCACGCTCCGGAACCAGGACATCATTGACCTGTACGCTGGTGGGGTTTCCCGCGACATCATTACGAAGAAGATTCAGTATAGTGAAACCAGCTTCAACTTGTCGACCGATGACATTATTGCCCTGAAAACGGCCAAGGTGCCCGACCAGCTGGTGAAGGTTATGATGGTGCCGAAGCGGGCGCAACAGCAAAGCATGAACCCCAACCTGATAGCCGGTGCGCTCCCTCCGCACCCAGAAACACTACCCGTTCCGGCCCGGATCCGATTCGGCGAGCCCGGCATCTATTACGAAGAATACAAAACGCCCAAACCCCAGTACGTTCAGTTTGAGCCCACAACCACAAACCAGACCAAAACCGGCAGCGTGGGCGAGTCCGTGGCTAATCAGTACACCGGAGGCATCACCGGTACGACGTCACGCGTGGGTCTGGCCAACAAGTCGGCAAACATGGTTATTGAGGATAACCGGCCGGTTTTTTATCTGGTATTCAGCGGAGTTAACCGGAAAGACATGAACAACGTAGCCGAATCGGTATTCGACGGGGTGGCCAGTCCCAATGATTTTGTGCTGATCCGGGCCAAGGTGAGCGGGCGCGGCCGCGAGGTGGTAATCGGGCGGGAGTCGGCCTACACGAGCGAATCCGGCTTCAGTGCGGGTGCCGTCCCGTTCCGGTTCAAAAAGATCAGCAATACACTCTACAAAGTTTATTTCGAGCAGGATGTAGCGGCCGGCGAGTACGCGTTTCTATACAACAAAGGCAGCGAATTCACCTCGTCGCTGAAGATCTACGACTTCTCGCTACGGAACAATACGAAGTAACGACATATGTGCATAATTCACACCATACAATAACGGCTATACCGTTCTTTTTCACTCTTTAACTATTCTTTATATGATCTGGTTAATACTTATCATTATCGCAGCCATCAGTTATCTGGCTGTTCAATACAACAAGGCACAGAGCTTAGCTCAATCAGTTAAAGAAGCCCATTCAAATATCACCGTTACGCTCAAGAAACGGCTTGATTTGGTCAATAAGCTAATTGATATCGCCCGAAGCTACGGCGAACATGAAAAACTAACGTACATAGCGGTTGTTGAAGGCGAGTCGTTAGGAGCTTTGGCTCAAGCCAGTTTGCGAGCCGACAACACCATCACCCAACTGAATAATCTCTCCCGCAACTACCCTGAGCTTAAAGCGAACCAGACGTACATGCGCCTAATGGACGATCTGCATAAGATCGAATCATTAGTGCAGGATCGGCGAGAGAAGTACAATGCGGGTGTTCGAATTTATAACACCTTCTGTAACAGCATTCCGTTTGTATTTATCGCCCCATCGTTAGGCTTTCCGCAAGCCCCTTATTTTGATGTATCAAATGCCGACGAGCTTGAAAACCTTAAAGACTTTGTCACCGACGACGGAGCATTACTTCGGCAAAAGTTAGCCGGAGCCGGTGCACAGGTGGCTCAGACGACGCGAGTCATGGGTAATAAACTCGAAGCCAACAGCCGCGTACTGCTTGAAAAAGGCAAGGAAGAGATACAGCGACGGCGGCAGGGAGCCGTGGGCAGCAACCATTCAGAACCAACCCAACCTGATGAACCGGTTGGTGAGTAAACACTACTCGAACTGTCGAAACCCGACCTGATTGCAATCAGGTCGGGTTTCTTTTTAACGTGAATTCTGTCCAGCAACTACCCTTATTCCTTAAAAGAAAATAAGACAAACCTTAGAATTTAATTATTCTTCGCCCCGTAACCCACTGATAAACAACCATTAGAGAGTTTTAATAAATACGACAGCAGCTTATGAGCAGTTCAGTTAGTAGGTAGTTGCCGTACGGACGGCCACCAGAACTCTTACCGAAATCACTAACAGAACATCATGAACACGCTGGAATTAAACAAAGACGTACTTATTGACCTCACAGAACGCCGGGCTGATCACTGCCTGTCTATCTACCTGCCTACCCATGAGTATGGTCTGGAAGTCAATGAACGTATGGACAAGCTATTGCTCAAGAACCATGTTCAGGACATCCGCTTGAAACTTCAGACAGAAGGACTACGGAGTAATGATATTGATGATTTATTACGTCCTGTAGACGCCCTGCTCAACGACTGGATTTTTTGGCGCTATCAGACACAAGGGCTGGCTATTTTCCGAAGCCATGACTATTTCACGTATTTTCATAGTCCTATTCCGTTCCGCAATTTCCATGAGATCGGTATGGGGTTCTGTATCAACCCCCTGTTGCCCTTCACGCAGCCCCCTCGCCATTATTACCTGCTATTGATCACAAAAAACGGCGTTACGCTGCATAAAGCTGATCAGTATTCAATAATTCACATGGGTATGAATCTGGAGTTCCCGTCTGGCCTGGAAGCGGTGACCAGCTACTACGATTTTGAAGCAGAGCTTCAGGGACGCACACGAGCCAGGGGGAATAGCCGTCATGCCGCAGCGATATACCGTAGTGATGATGAAGATAATAAAGAAAAGGACCATTTGCTCGCTGATTTCTTCCGGCTCATCAACGAAGCCGTCGTTCAGCAATTGGGAACGGAAAATGTCCCCCTTGTACTGGCGGGTGTCAACTACTACCATCCTATCTACCGGCAGGTTAATACGTATTCTCGCTTATGCCAGGATGGACTGACTGGCAATTTTGAACACATGCATCCAACCAACCTGCACCCGATGGCCAACAAGCTGCTAACTGGCTACTTCAGCGAGATAAGGGATCGTCGTCTGGCTGAGTTTGCGAACGCCAGTGGCTCAAACTTGGCCTCTAAAGATTTACGTTCCCTGCTTGAAGCGGCCGTTATGGGGCGCATTGAGGTCCTGTTCCTCCAAAGGCACGTTCAGGCCTGGGGTCGTTTTGATGAATATACCCTGGCAACTACCCTGCACGACCGCCGACAACCCGGCGATGAAGCCCTGTTCGATAAAGTTGCCTTACTAACCCTTCGGCACGGGGGAGAGGTTCATATCCTCGACGATGTCGATATGGTCAAAAATGGGGAGCCAATCCGTTTAGCTGGCCTGTATCGGTTTTAACCGAATCGTGGGTACACCGGGCGCTGGTTATTTCGGGTCGTTTCTGACAACGGTGCTACTTTTCTACCGGTTATTTCATCAATGCCCTGTTTATTACCAAATCATGAAGCCGACCCGTTTGCGGGTCGGCTTTTTTACTTTTGCCGGATGAATACTCCTTTCGTACCGATGAAAAACATAGTAACACTCAGTCTGCTGAGCTGCGTCCTGCTGGCCGGTTGCCAGTCGTCGAAGCCCAAAACGACCGCTTCCCAATCACAAAAGCCCATCACCACCATCGCTTTCGGCTCATGCAGCGACCAGAAACGCCCTCAACCGCTGTGGGATGATATTGTCGCGCAGAAACCGGATGTCTGGATCTGGCTCGGCGATAACATCTACGGCGATTCAGAAAGTATGGATACCCTAAAGGCCAAGTATGACCGCCAGAAAGCCAACCCGGTTTACCAGCAGCTACGGCAATCGGCCTCAATCATCGGTGTGTGGGACGACCACGACTACGGCGTCAACGACGGTGGCAAAGAATACCCCCGTCGCAAGGAAAGCCAGCAGTTGATGCTCGACTTTCTGGACGTTCCAGCCGGTAGCCCGCTCCGCACGCAGGAGGGCGGCTACTCATCGCACGTTTACGGGCCTAAAGGCCAGCGCGTAAAGGTGATTCTGCTGGATGGCCGCTACTTCCGTGATCCGCTCAAAAAAGACGGCAAGGTCAACGTACCAGACCCGTCCGGCGATATCCTGGGCGAATCCCAGTGGAACTGGCTGGAGCAGCAATTGACCAATTCCGATGCCGACGTTCACATTATCGGCTGTGGCATTCAGATCATTCCGGAAGAACACCCCTACGAGAAGTGGGGCAACTTCCCGACTGCCCGCCAACGATTGATGGACCTGCTCGCCAAAACAAAACCCAGGGGGGCGATGCTGATCAGCGGTGACCGGCACATGGCCGAAATTTCAAAGGAAACTGTACCCGGCCTGGGCTATGACCTCTACGACATCACCAGCAGCGGTCTGACGCACGTATCCAAGCCGCACGAAGAACCCAATCGCCACCGTGTAGGCGACATGGTGACCCAGCTAAACTACGGCCTGATTACACTTGACTGGAACAAGAAACCGCTGACGGCAACCATCCGTATCAACGGCGACAACCAGGCGACGTACCTGACACAGCCGGTTACGTTCTAATCGTTCCCATCATTGAAGCTCCATTCCAAACCTGCCCTGTGTTCTGAAGACTGGAACCGTAGGGCAGGTTTTCGTTTGTCGCTTATCACTTTCGACAGGTATTTTGTACTTTTAAGATTTCCAAAAGTAAGACCACCCTGCCGAATGTCTTTCTGCTTCCCGACTAAACAACTCGCTTTATTACTCACCTGCGGCCTGAGCTGGTCTGGTGTGCTCGCGCAGACTACGCCCACTACCCTACCCACTGAGGCTCAGAAAGTGGCCCAATCGGTTCGCCCTGAAGCGATTCAGGCGCACATGAGGTACCTGGCCGACGATAAGCTGCGGGGCCGCAAGCCCGGTACACCTGGTTATGAGATGGCGGCTCAGTACGTCGAAGAACAGTTTCGGAAGCTTAACTTTCAACCTATTGGCGAGAAAGGAACGTACCGGCAGGCGGTTCCACTGCGGAAGGGACAAGTTAAGGAATCAGGGAGTTCGATGGCCCTCGTCCGGGATGGACGCCAGTTCCCGCTGGTGTATGGCCGTAACTTTATCCTCAGCCCGAATTTCAATGCGCCCACGAGCGAAGTAGAAGCGCCGATTGTGTTCGTGGGTTTTGGCATTTCCGCCCCCGAACTCGGCTACGATGACTACGCCAAAGTGGACGTGAAAGGAAAAATTGTGGCCTGCTTCAACGGGGCACCCACCGTTTTCCCATCCAACCAGCGGGCTTATTACTCATCGGCCAAGCAGGAGATGGCGGTTGCGCATGGGGCTGTAGGTGTGCTGATGTTCAGCCTGCCGACCGACATCCGGATGCGGATCGAAATGGCCGGCCCACGTGCCCGGCAGGCCGTTTATCGGTGGGTCGACAAGCAGGGACAGGCCCAGCGCACGTTCCCCGACCTGAAAGCAGCGGCTGTTCTGAGCGATTCCACGGCCCGGTCGCTTTTTACCGGCACCGCCAAATCGTTTGAGGAGGCCATGGCTGTTGCCCACCGGAGTATGCCGCAGGGGTTTCCGCTCAACAGTTCGGTGCGTATTCGGACACAGACCGAGCTGAACGACGACCTGATTGGCGAGAACGTAATGGGTGTGCTGCCCGGCAGTGACCCGGCGTTGAAAAACGAGTACGTTGTGTACGTCTCACACCTCGATCACCTCGGCGTTGGCCGACCTGTCAAAGGTGATTCCATTTACAATGGTGCCCACGACAATGCTTCCGGTGTAGCGATCAACCTCGAAGCAGCCCGGCTGTTTGCGTCGTTGCCTAAAGCCCCCCGTCGGTCCATTATCTTCGTTGGCGTAACGGGCGAAGAAATGGGGCTGCTCGGCTCTGACTACTTTGCCAGCAACCCCACGATTCCGCAGGACAAAATTGTTGCGAATCTGTGTCTGGACATGCCGTTCTTTTTCCATCCGCTGCTCGACATCGTACCCTATGGCGCCCAACATTCAAGCATGATCCGGGAGGTTCAGGCGGCTGCGAACTTTGTGGGTGTTCAGATTGCCGACGACCCGATTCCGGAACAGGCCGTGTTTATGCGCAGCGACCACTTTAGCTTTGTGCGACAGGGTATCCCGGCGATTTATGTCAAAAGTGGCTCCCAAACGGGTAATCCCCAGCTCGACGGTACGAAGCTCAACCTCGACTGGCGGGCGACCATCTACCACTCGCCCCAGGACGAGATCGACCAGCCGTTCGACTACAACGCAGCGGCCAAACACGTGCAGTTACAGTTTCTGATTGGTTATCTGACCGCCCAGGCCGACCAGCGTCCCGTCTGGAACGAAGGCGACTTCTTCGGAACGAAATTCGGGAAGAGGAAGGAGGTTAAGTAGGGCTTTCTGCTGGTTGGTCAATCTAACACCAGAGAAGGCTAATAACGGCGTTGAATTCACCCCGTAATCTGGCCTGTTCTGGGGAAATAGTACGGTTATGAAAAACCCATTTGCGGCTGCGTTCCTGTTGGACCTGGATGGTACGCTGGCCGATACGTTGCCCCTCTGTATTCAGGCCTTCCGGCAATCTATTGAGCCACTAGCCAACCGGCAACTGACCGATGAGGAGATTATTGCTACGTTCGGGCCGTCGGAAGAGGGTACCATCCGGGCTTTGATTCCTGACTATGTTGACCAGGGAATAACTAGCTACCTTCGCTTCTACGAGAGCCTGCACGGAATGTGTTCACAACCCTTTCCGGGCATTACCCAACTGCTCGAAACCTTGCAGAAGCGCCGGGTAAGACTGGGCCTGGTAACGGGAAAAGGTGAACACAGCACCCGTATTTCTTTACAGCAATTTCGGCTTGCTTCTTATTTCGAGTACGTTGAAACGGGCTGGGTGCATGGCCCCCGAAAAGTTGACGGAATCAAAGCCATCCTGAGCCAGTGGTCTGACCTGCCCAAAGAGAACGTCTGGTACGTAGGCGATGCACCGAGCGACATCCTGGCATCCCGTGAAGTGGGCATCCCGTTTGTAGCGGCAGCCTGGGCCAGAACAGCCGACGTTAACCAACTGAGAGCTTTGCAACCCAACGAACTGTTTACGAGCGTTGACGATTTTGTGAACTGGACAGAGGGCGTCACGATGAGTCATTCGCCCATGCAAGATTGAGCCGTCACATGGTTGTGGAGCCACCTGTCGTTGTTTAAAGCCCTCGTCAGTAATACGGCTGACCGCTCACGTAATCGTAGTTCAGGGCACAGTGTTCAACGACTTGTCCCTGGCTGTTGAGTACAATCAGTACGGTTTTACCTTTCCACGCGCTTTCGACCAAATTGAGCACTGGCGTCGCTCGACCACATGCTGCAGGGACGATTAACCATCAACATCATTAATTTCGACTTACCCGGCTATCTGAGGAAGTCAGTTTACGTTACCAGTGCTGCGCCGAAGCCATCGATATGCTGAAACAGGTCTGGACCAGTGACCGCATTGAGCACAACAGTCCGATTTACGGCAGGATATCGCTCCCGGCAACGCCGGTGAAATGCTATCAGCAGAACGGCGGCCCTTTCCTCTATTTCGGTGGTACGTCGTATTGAGCCCGGGACGTTTGCGCCCGCTACTGCGATATGTTCCTGATGTGGCCCGAAACCGAAGAAATGCTCTACGACAACATGAAAGACGTATCGGCGCGGGCGGCCCGCTACGGGTGGATTCCCTTAGAGACAGATTTCATTCATCCGTTCGGGTTCCATCACGAACACGTTGAAGTCTACCCGGCCACGAATGCCCTGCACCCAGCCACTTTGGTTGTGTTGCCACAGATACAACTTGTCGGGGTTGTAATCGCGGAGGTGTGTATTGGAGTAATCAGCGATCCAGAGCGGATAATCGTCCAGGTTGCCTTTGATGTAGTTCCGGTAGAGATTGCCATTGGTATAAATGATCGGCCGAACGTTGTAATGGTCTTCTACGAGTTCGAGCCACAGCCGCAGCCCATCAATAACTTTGTCTTTTGGCTGCCCATTGATGACTTCAAAATCCAGCACCGGCGCAAAATCCCCCGCTTCGAGATCGACGCGTTTGATGAAGTTGTTTGCCTGTTTCTGTGGGTCGCGCGTAGGATGATAAAAATGATAAGCGCCCCGGCGCAGCCCCGACTTCCCGGCTTCGCGCCAGTTTTTAACAAAGTGCCGATCTGTGAGCGTTGCCCCTTCAGTAGCCTTTATGAACACAAACTGCAGCCGAACGCCCTCGGCTTCCATTTGTCGAACCCGCTTCCAGTTGATCTGGCTGTTGTGCCGCGATACGTCGATGCCATGCACGCCATACCGCATCGGCAACCGGATACCGAACGATTTAACGTAGCGCCAGTCCTTATCCTCTTCAATGATACGTGCCGGCCGAAAAACTAGCCATACGCCAATCAAGCACAGCAGTCCGGCAATCCACAAGCCATAACGACTGATAATAATGTTGAACAGAACGCGACTTTTCATTCAATAAGGATGCAACTTGGCAGACCAAAAATAAGCACAAAACCCTCGCTGCGGGCGAGGGTTTTGTGATATTGAAAAGCTGTGGCCTCTTAATCATTACCTTCCAGCTTCACCAGTTTGTTATACAGACCCAAAATCAAAAACGGAGCGGCCCACTGGCCTACGAACAGGCTTCGCTCACGGTCCCCCTGCGCCTGCAGGAACAGGGAAACGGCCATAGAACCCAGTGCTGACCACAGGAACAGGTCAGACGGCAACTTGGCGGTTTGGTTTTCAATAGCCTCGGCTACCGGGCCTTCTTGGTGCTCGGGATTGAAATTTTTACTTTTTGCCATAACGCTCTGTAAGTTTTGGTTATCCAACGCTTTTCTAACTTAGAAACCGGCGTTGTGTTCAGAGATTAGAGCTTATGGTTTTAAACAAAGCGGTCGCTGCACTGGTCAGCCAACGAATTGGCCGCCCCTGCAACGACCGCTTTTTACGGGTGAAATCGGTTACTTATTCGGCTGGGGCGTTACCCGCAGATACGGCTTCACAAACGTAACCCCTTTTGGAAACTTCTCTTCGAGTTGGTCGTTCGAAACGGCCGGCGTTACGATTACGTCCTGCCCCTCTTCCCAGTCGGCCGGGGTAGCCACCTGGTAGTTGGCCGTCAGTTGCAGCGAATCGATTACCCGCAGCAACTCGTTGAAATTCCGACCGGTAGAAGCGGGGTACGTCAGTGTCAGTTTTATTTTCTTGTCAGGTCCAATCACGAACACCGACCGCACCGTAGACTTCTCGCTGGCGTTTGGGTGAATCATGTCGTACAACGTAGCTACGTTCCGGTCGGCATCGGCAATGATCGGGAAGTTCACTTCCGAGCCCGTTACGTCCTTGATATCCGGTGTCCAGCGGTTATGCGAATCCAGATCGTCGACCGACACCGCAATCACTTTTACGTTACGCTTGCCAAACTCATCTTTCAACAGCGCCGTACGACCGAGTTCAGTCGTGCAGACAGGCGTAAAATCGGCGGGGTGTGAAAACAGCATACCCCATGAATCACCCAGCCATTCGTGAAAACGAAGATGGCCCTGGGTGGTGTCGGCCTCAAAATCGGGGGCGATGTCTCCTAAGCGAAGTGACATAGTTGAAGGCGTTTAAATTTATAAAACCTATCTATTTTATGTAGTTAATTTAAAATGGAAAAACCGGCTGTAGACCGGTTTTTATGGGCAAACGTAAGCAGGATTTTGAAAGTTTCAAATCAATTTATCCTCAACAGCCATCCGGACTAATTCGGCCGCATTGCGGACCTGTAGCCGACGCATCATGTTTGCGCGGTGGTTATCGACCGTCCGGACGCTGAGTTGTAGTTTTTCGGCAATTTCGCGGCTGCTCATGCCCTCGACCAGGAATTGCAGAATCTCTTTTTCCTTCTTCGACAGGCGCGACTGACGCTGCGCCCGGCCATGCTTTTCACCTTTCTTCAACTGCTGCATGTAGCCGTTGAGGATGATTGTGGCCACGGGTGAGCTGTAGTACTTCTCGCCTGAGGCAATGGTCCGGATGGCCTTCACCATCTCGTCCGACGACGAATCTTTCAGGATATAACCATAAGCCCCCGCTTCGACCGACCGCAGGATATAATCCTCATTGTTGTGCATCGACAGCATCAGCACCCGAACACCCTTGTAAAGCCGCGAGATAACCTGCGTGGTCTGAATGCCCGACATGCCCGGCAAGGAAATGTCCATCAGTACCACATCGGGCCGCTGCACCTTCAGTTTTTCCAGTGCTTCTTCGCCGTCGTTGGCTTCATCGACAATTTCCAGTCCTTCGGCCTGTTCCAGCAGCAGCCGAATTCCGTCGCGAACGATTGAGTGATCGTCCACCAGCATCAATTTAGTAGGTGTCATGATGAATGGGTTGAGTATTATAGGGAATGCTAACCTGAACTTTTGTGCCTTTTCCAGGCACTGAACTAATTTTGAATTTACCATTGAGGAGCTTGGCCCGCTCCTGCATATTGTGTAACCCTTGCGAAACTCGTCTGTTTGATTCGTGAGAGGCAATGGTCTGTGAACGAACGCTATTCAACTCTTCGGCCTCCTTCTGACGCTGTAATTTACTACCGGGTTTGAACCCTCGGCCATCGTCCGTAACGATCAGATGCAGATAGCTGTCTTTCTCGAACAGTCCGATATGAACGTGCGATGGCTGTGCATGACGGACAGCGTTGCTGACGGCCTCCTGGGTCACACGATACAGCATAATTTCCAGGTCTTTATTCAGCCGGGGCATGTCGGGTGTCAGGTTCGTTTCGAACGTTACATCGATGGCCTCACTACGGTCATTCTCGGCCAGCATTTTTAAGGCTGGAATAACCCCGAAATCGCTCAGGACTGTCGGCATCAGGTTATTGGAAATGGTCCGGGTTTCCTGAATGGTCTGCGTAATGAGGTTCTTGAGCGTGCTGAGGTTCTTGGCGTAGGGCACCGTACCGTTCGCAGCCGGCTGGGCGGCATTGCGGGCCAGTCCGGCCTCCAGTCCCTCAATTTGCAGTTTGATCGCCGTCAGCATCTGCCCCAATCCGTCGTGCAGTTCGCGCGACAGGCGTTTTCGTTCTTCCTCCTGTCCGGCAACCAGGTACGATGTACGTACTTTCTGTTCATTAATTTCCTGCTGATACTGCTGCTTGGTAGCCTCAAACAGCTTCTGTCGGGTTTCTTTCAGCGACTTGTTAACGCTGATGAGCTTCTTGTTAGCGGCTGTCGTACGGGCTTCGGCCGCGATCAGTTGCGCGAGGGTTTGCCGAAGTTTTCGGGCAGCCGGCCGGATAATCAGTAAACCGATGCCGACGAGCACAAGAACAGTAAACAGATAAAGATAAGCTTCAATGGTCTGCATTGAGGAGAGTTCGTTCCGCACCTGAGCATTATACTCACGCACGATAGCGTCCATTTCCTCCAGAAATGGTTTTTCGTTGGCCAGCATCAGTTGCAGACTGGCCTGCACGTCGGGCTGACTGGCCTCCTCGAACCGCTGCAGCCGCATCATGCGCCGGGCGCTGGATTGAATGGCTTCAAACTCCGGCCGAATGGCGAGGTACATCTCCCGGATGCGATCCGGCAGTTCAATCGTTACGTTCTGATCCGACACACGGCCTTCGCGCCCTTCCAGATGGTACCGTTCGAACGTAGCGAAAACTTGGTGTAGTTCAGCCACGTTGGCCGCGAAGTTAGCCTGTTCATTGGGGTCCTCGATCTGCAACGCCTGCTTGACAATCTGCTGGCTTTGGTGCCGTTGCAACGCGGCATAACGCGTAATCCAGATCTTGTCCTGAACGGTATTAAGCCGCCATTGCGTCACACCCTGCCCGATAGTCAGCAACACGGCCAGCGTAACCAGTATCGTTACGTACAAACGCGTAAAGCGAACGGGAATGACTTGGTGATTTTTGTTGTTATTGCTGAAACCGTCTGACACGTTGATCTATTAGTGTATCGATCGTTCAGTAAAGTTAATAATTTTTGTAGTTTTACCCTGTTTTTATAGCCAAGTGCCCAACGCCATGAAACGATTGCTTATTCTCCTGCTTTGCGTGGGTGTAGTCGCCCCGGCCTTTCGTCCGATTGAACCAGTCAAGGCAGTCAGCGTGCCGACAGCCGAACCGGTAAAACTCTCGTGGGAAGCCCTGCGCGATGTTACGTTTAAGAAAAAATGGTACGCCGAGGAATCCGTGTACATGTTGTACCCTACGTTTGGCCCGACTATTCAGAAGCTGAATGGCAAGGCGGTTGAGCTAACCGGGTACGTTTTGCCGGTCGATCTGGAGTCGAATCTGTATGTGCTGTCGGCTTTCCCGTACAGCGCCTGTTTCTTCTGCGGAGGTGCCGGTCCGGAATCCGTCGTATCGCTGAAATTCAAGAAATCAGGTAAGAAGTTCAAGACCGACGAACGCCGGACGTTCCGCGGTACGTTGAAACTGAACGCCGACAATATCTACGAGCTGAACTACATCCTCGCCGACGCGGAGCTTGTAGAACAGTAAGTTACCTAGTTTTTAGGCAACAGCCCGACGGGTCGACCCGTCGGGCTGTTGTTGTTTGTGTACGTCGCCCCGGCTTCGACGATGCTGGTTAGGTCCGCGAGGGTTCCTGGTAAATTCGATAATGATTACCGATGCTTCATCGAAACGCTTGTGTGCTTTTTTACACGTTACGACATAAACAGATTCGAATGGTTGCGCTTTTAAAATTCCTCCTTGTTTTGGCAATGATTGCCGTGACTCCAATTACAGGCATTATTTATTGGGGAGCCACCAACGTGACAGGCAAAGTATCAATTCTGTTAACAGGAACATTACTTTATATTTTGTTAGCCTTTTATCACAGTTGGCTGTCAGTACACCCTACTAGTTTCAGAGACTGGCTGAAACAGTAAATGGAGCAGAATTTTAGCTACAGCAGGCTACGGTTGACAGAATACGCCTGATTATGACGGCTAATTTCTTCCCAAACATGAAAATGCAGTTAGACTGTCAAACCTCATGCAAAGGGTAAATTAACAGTGCGTTGTTAGATAACCAGATTGTAAAGCCATCAACAGCCATACTGGTTGGGTGCATAACAACGAAGCGACTTTCTCAGCCCAGGCTTGGTGTTCCAAATATCAATTCGCCCGAACCCGCGTGGTAAGAGTTTTGTTTTCTTAACCGTCGATTGCGACTAAAGAAACTACTTTTGCGTCGCCGACGCTCACTTTCGGTTTAACCTCGTCTAATTCTCAACGCCCGGACCTGCTGGTCCTGGCTACGCTAATGACAAAGAACGTTAACATTGGTTTAGTGCAGATGGCTTGCACAGACGACGTAGAGGCCAACCTGCAAAAGGCCATTGATGGCATCCGCCAAGCCGCCCGCCAAGGCGCTCAGATCGTTTGTTTGCAGGAACTGTTCCGGTCGCTGTATTTCTGCGATGTGGAGGATCACCATAATTTCAGCCTGGCGGAGCCGATTCCCGGCCCAACCACCGACCGCCTGAGCGATGTTGCCCGTGAGCTTGGTGTAGTCATTATTGCATCGCTGTTCGAGAAGCGGGCGCAGGGGCTTTACCACAACACGACGGCCGTACTGGATGCCGACGGTACGTACCTCGGCAAGTACCGGAAGATGCACATCCCCGACGATCCGGGCTACTACGAAAAGTTTTACTTTACCCCCGGCGATACGGGTTACCGGGTGTTCGATACCAAGTTTGCCCGCATCGGCGTGTTGATCTGCTGGGACCAGTGGTATCCGGAAGCGGCCCGCATTACGGCCCTGATGGGTGCCGAAATCCTGTTTTATCCTACTGCCATCGGCTGGGACACCCAGGAACCGGACCCCAGGCAGAACGAGGAGCAATACAACGCCTGGCAAACTATCCAGCGCAGCCATGCCATTGCCAACGGTGTACACGTCGTGGCCGTCAACCGCGTTGGGCAGGAGGCTGAGCAGAAATTCTGGGGCGGGTCGTTTGTGTCGAATCCGTTCGGGTCGCTGCTGTACCTGGCCCCGCATGATCAGGAAGTGGTTCACGTACAGGAAGTCGATCTGGCGCTGTCGGACAAATACCGTACTACCTGGCCGTATTTCCGCGACCGGCGCATTGATTCGTACCAGCCGATTACAAAACGGTACATAGACGAATAACTGAATTGACCTTTTTGTGATCAGCTGGGGAGTAACGGTGAATTAGTGTAGTGTCAGGTTAAGAATCTGACACTACACTAATTCACCGCTGCCTGCCTATGTTTTATCACTCGCCCACCTACCCCCATGAATCGCTCTATGAAAATCATCGCCTTATTTTTCCTTGCTGGATTCACGGGACTGGGGGTTTGGTATAACCACCGGTACGTCCTCCCTGATCCCGTTGCTGTGCGGCTGGAAGGAACGCTGCCTCAGCCAACTACACTCACCCCTACCCCACGCGCCCGCTTCACGCCAACGCCGGCCAACCGCAAAGGCTATTATAACATCGACATAGTCGGTGACTTTACGTTGCCTACTACTAAAACCATTACGTTCTGCGGAGCCGGCCGAAACCTGCACGTCCAGCAGAACCGCGACAAGATTTTTCGCCGGGGGTTCTCGGCCGTGGAGCAGACCCGCATGGTACCGGGCGTCGAAATCTGGACCGATGGTTTTCCGGCTGCGGGCTGGAAAAGTACGTTGAAACAAAGCCAGCGTTCGCTTATCTTATACCAGGACTACTTTGCAAACGCGCCGTTCGAACTGGGCTGGGCCCGCAACAGCGAACAGGCTAGTTCGGTTATTTATCGCCCCCCGGCCAACGCCCGCACCATGCGTACTACGTTGTTCAATGCGTCGGCGGAGTTGGGTGGCGGCTGCGTGGCCTTCGGCGATTGCCCGCCGGGTAGTCTGAAAAGTACGTTCGGCAAGATTTTTCTCGACATCGAAAACGAAGGGACGAGCTACGGCAACCAGCAGGAACAGGCCAATCTGTACACGTTCATGATCAAAACGATCAAAGAGAACGTAAGCCCGCAGACCCAAGTAGGTTCTATTGCCCCCGTTCCACACAACAGTTTCGGCAACTCCCGCGCCGACCACTACCTGGCCAAACCCGACTGGCTCTGGAATACCCCCGCCAAACACACGGCTACCAGCCGTCGTCGGGGTATGCCCGACGACATCGTTGGTAAGTCGTACGCCGATTACGTTGATTTTCAGATGCCGGGCGCCTACTACCTCTACCCCGATTTTGACTATTCAGCCCGGCATACCGGCGATGGCGACCGGCATTGGCTGGCGTCGCTGCTGGCCGAGCAGGAAGTGAACCGGCGGCTATCCCCTAAACCGCGCATTGCGTGGCACTGGCTGTTCAATACGCAGAACGCCGACTACCCCAACAGCGGCAAGGCTGAACATCCCGCCCCACCGGCCGTAGCGGAGGGTATGGGCATTTTCTACTGGTTTACGGGCGCGTATGGCGTGCTGTTCTGGGACGACCACAAGGACCTGGTTCCAGATCAGCCATCGCCCAACGATCCGGCATTGAAAGGGCTGGCCAACGACCGGAACTACGCTTGCTACGAGCATTATATACACGGCCTATGGCGGTTATTCAACCACCACGGGGATCTGTTCAACGGCCGGGAAACGTACCTTAACGAGCAGACCGAACTTTCATTTGATGGTGGGCAAACGTGGCTTAAGTACAACGCCAGTCAGTTAAAAACCCGCGACCTGCCCTTCGTGCGGGCGATTGTCAACGGCAACCAGATTCTGGTAGCAGCTACCAAGCCTTACGCACGCCCAAACCAGACGAGCCAGGTCATGCTGCGGTACGTACAGAATGGGTACAACTTTTACGCAACTCTATCGCTGAAAGGCGACGAAATTTACCTTGGCCGGGCCACCATGCCGAAAGGCGCGGCCCGTCGGTAAGGTTTTTTATAAAATCGCTTTTTAGAGCAGCAGGTCACCTTATCAGACCGGAAACGCTTAACCCAGTACCATGAATCTTGGCATTGAAATCGGTGGGACCAAACTCCAGCTTGTAACGGGCGAGAGCGATGGTCGTATCCACCAACGGTACCGCTACGCGGTCGATCCGGCTCAGGGAGCCGAGGGCATTCTGACGCACATTGACCAAACTATTCAGCAACTACCGGAACCGCCCCAGGCCATCGGCATCGGATTTGGAGGCCCCGTCGACTGGCAAACGGGACGTATTGCGACCTCGCACCAGATACAAGGTTGGGCTGGTTTTGAACTGGCCAACTGGTTACGGGAACGCACCGGCGCTCAATCAATTCGGATGGAGAACGATGCCAACGTAGCGGCTCTGGGTGAGGCTCGACATGGTGTTGCTACGGGTTTTCGGCACGTGTTCTACGTTACGCTGGGCAGTGGCGTTGGCGGGGGAATGGTTATTGATGGCCAGTTATACCACGGTACTACACCTGGCGAAGCGGAGATTGGTCACCTCTGGCTGGTTCCACCGGATGAGTCGGGTGCCAACGGGCAGACCATCGAGCAGACCTGCTCGGGTTGGGCGGTCGATCAGCAGATTCGTCAATTACTGCCTCAGTTGCCCAACGACTCTGTTCTGAAACAGCTAGTTACCGAAGCGCATTCCAACGGCATCACAACCGGCGAAGCCAAATTTCTGCACCCGGCTTATGAACAGAGCGACCCGGTTGCCCGGATGTTGATCGAACAGATCGGTTCCGTGATCGCGCTGGGACTATCACACGTCGTGCACCTGTTCCATCCCGACGTCATTGTGCTGGGTGGTGGCCTCTCGCTGATCGGCGAACCCCTCCGGGCGGCCGTTCGGCAGGCACTGCCGCGTTTTGTCATGAAAGCGTTTCAACCGCCCATTGTGCTGCTGGCTAAACTCGGCGAAGATGCCGTGCCCATCGGCGCACTGGCTCTCGTGTCTTAAACCACAAAGACCCTAAAATCACTAAGAAAACTTTGCGAACTTTGCGCCTACTTAGCGTCTTTGCGTTAAAAAAATGACTACACCTTACTTCCAGGCCTACCTCGACCAGCAACAGGCCGCCTATGCGTCCATTCCGCTCGATAAAGTTGAACGTATCACCAACTTGATGAAACAATGCTGGGAAGAAGACCGGCAACTGTTTGTTTTTGGCAACGGCGGCAGCGCGGCCAACGCGTCGCACTTCATTACCGACCTCGGCAAAGGCGCTTCCGACAAGCTTGGTAAGCGATTTCGATGCCTGTCGCTCAACGACAACGTATCGTGGCTAACTGCTTTGGGTAACGATTATGCTTATGAAGACGTATTCGTCGGCCAGCTCCAGAACTACGCGCGTCCCGGCGACCTTGTATTGACCATGAGCGTAAGCGGCAACTCCCCTAATCTGGTCAAAGCGGTGCAATGGGCTAATGAGCATGGACTCACAACCATTGGGCTGGTTGGGGCAAAGCGCGGCCGGTTAGCGGATCTTGCTCAGGAAGTCATCGTTATCGATTCTGAACACTACGGTCGCGTTGAAGACGCACACATGACCATCTGCCACATGCTGTGTTATAGTTTTATGGAGCAGTAGGGCTGACGGCACGTCTGACCGGCAGGTGTACAAAGAATAGTGTTAAACCGGTCAGACGTGCCGTCAGACCTACTGCTCTCTCATCAGACCAACTGCTCCATTGGAAACGGTCAGTCGTGATGTTATACCTTTTTCCCCTTTGTTCCTTTTCTCCATTTCTTCCCCTTCCTCCCCTATCAACTATACCGATCATTGCGCCAGGGGTAGGCGGTGTTTGAGTAGCCACGTTCTTCCCAGAAGCCGAACTGATTTTTAGGCAGGAACTCAATCCGCTTAATCCACTTGGAACCCTTCCAGGCGTAAAGCTGGGGCGTAATCATCCGGACGGGGCCACCGTGTTCGCGGGGCAAGGGCTGTCCATCGGCCGTATGAACCAGCAGCACATCCGGCTTGAGGGCTTCTTCCAGCGATACATTGGTTGCATAGCCATCGTAGCCGTAGCACATTACGTGCGTAGCGGTTTCTTTCGGATCGACCAGAGCCGCGAGGTCCATGAATCGCACCCCCACCCAGGGAATATTCAGCCGCGACCAGGTCGTGACGCAGTGGAAATCGCTGGTATCTTCCACCTGCGGTAAATCCATGAAATCCTGCCACTTCAACCGAATCGGATTGTTGACCTCTCCGTCGATGTTGAGCTGCCACTTGTCGAGGGGGATGTTCGGCTGGTAGCCAAGGTCCAGTACAGGCCACTTCGTCGTGACGGTCTGCCCGACCGGAACTGTTGGCATACCGTGACGGTTGGTTGGACCTGAACCGCGGGGCTTTGATTGGCCATCACTACCGTCGGCTACGGAGGGGGTCTGGGCCATTTTTTCCTCGAAGCGACGCTTGAGTTTCATTCGGGCCTCGACGATCTTATCGAGCTTTTCGTTTGCTTCCATGCTGCGAATGAAGGGGATTCGCCCATACGACGAATCATATACTTCCGAGCAAATTAACCCCGAATGCAAACGAGTAGTTTTATCGAGTGCTAAAAACCTGGCGTTTTCATTCACAAACGCCAAGTTTTCTTAAAGTATCCTGTTTCATTTATCAAAAGTCACTTTGTAAACTGCGTTACGCAGCGTCTGGCTCGATACGTCGTTGGTAGCAATGACATACAATATGCCATCGGGGCTTATCACCATATCCCAGCTATCAAATCGAAATCGCATCCGGTGCCCACGGCCAACCCGGTTGGATGCGTTTTTATTGCCGGCCACGGTCGTTACGTTCCCTTCTTTATCAATTTTCCGAATGCAGCCACACCCATAATCAGCCACGTAGACATTGTCGTCGCCATCGGCCGCGATTGCGTTCCCTCGGGCATAGCCACCGTCCTGAAAGCGGGCGCTCGCTCCTTTGCCATCCTGATACCCAACCTGCCCCGGCGATCCGGCAACCTGCTGGAGCGAATTCCCGTTCAGTTTCCACAGGGTCTGGTTGGCGAAAACAAACATGCTTTTACCATTCGAAGCCAGCATGGTATTGGCATCATTCGGAATGCCTTTCAACTGGCTGTTTAGGATAGAACTGGTGTAGCTTGACGCCGTATTGCCGCCGGCGGTACTCCAGGTTACGTTGGACAGTTCATTGGTAAACGACGCGGCAATAAAGCCACCCGAAAGATTTGGCCGGACCGTGTAGGCCGTATTTGGAAAATTACCATTACTGGTTTTGGTAAAATTCCCGAATCGATACGTGTAAAAATAACCGTCCCGATCACTCACCAACATAACATCGGAATAGGCCGCTATCCCTAATGGCCGACCAGGTACTGACTGAAAGGGAGCCACGCCGAGCGTAGTTAAGTCCATTTTATATACGGTATTTTGCCCCGGCCCGGTAATGTACAGGGCTTTGTTATCCGTTGCCAGTGTCATCCGCACACCATCGGCCCCGGCCGTCGGGTAAGCAGGAATGCCCGCCAGCTTCGTTACAAGGGCTTTTGCTTCAGTCGGCACAACAACCGTAAAATCCTGTGGGGATGTATTTGTTACGCCATTAGCCTCCAGGGTAATCTTGCCGGTCGTAGCGCCGTCGGGAACCGTTACGGTCAACTGCGAGTTGCTCTGACTATTCACCTGGGTGGCTTTCACACCGTTGAAACTTACGCTGGGGTTGTTGTTGAGGTTGTAGCCCGTAATAACCACTTCATCCCCTTCCTGCGCCGACAACGGCTTGATTGTAACGGGAACGGGGCCAACCGGCACCACAAAATCGTCGGCCGAGGTGGCGATTCGCCCGCCGGTTTCCACGGTTATTTTTCCCGTTTTGGCCCCAACCGGCACCACAACGACTAGCTGCGACTGACCAGCCGTTTGTACCGTAGCCGCTACTCCGCCAAACTTTACCACATTTTCGGCTGGCGTAGTGGCAAAGCCTACGCCCTGAATGGTTACTACCGTGTTTGCCGTACCTAGTTTAGGATCAAACCCGTCGATGCTGAATGGTTGAGGAGCTTCTTCCTTTTTACAGCTACCACCCATCCAAAGCAGCAAACCCATGAATAGCCACTTCTTCATGCTGAAAAAATTTGATTCTGTGATTCGTTTTCCCACATCAATAAATTTAGAACCCGTACCAACAGCCACCTGATCTATTTGATTCAGGTGATCGGGTTTTGAGCAATCGGTCAATCGGCTTACCGCTTAAACTCTTACACAGGTTAGTCGAATCGGCTCCTGAGCCGGGAAACAGGCTGGGTTGAGGAAGTTTCTACTTGAGTCAGCAGAAAGCAACAGGCCCGGTCATCGCCGGGCCTGTGAGAGTTCGATTTATATGTACTGTTACTGTAGCCTGTTCGCCCACGATCTGTGTACGCACAAAATCAATTCAGGGAAAGGCTGCTCTTTACGCTACTCGCACGTAGCTCCCCACCGATTTTACATCCCCCCGGTACAGGTTCAGAATATCTTTCAGCGCAGGCTCGTCGGCGTGTCCTTCACATTCGAGCAGAAACCAGTAGCGGAACGTAGCGCCTTCACGTAGTGGGCGGCTTTCAATCTTGGTGAGATTAATACGGCGGGCGTTGAACTCCTGAAGGAATTCGGCCAGTACCCCCGGCGATTCCGTGTTGGGCAGGCGGGCAATCAGCGTCGTTTTGTCGTTGCCGCTCGGCTGGTTAGTAAAATCCTTGGCCAGGATTAGAAAACGGGTCCGGTTCAGGTCGCTGTCTTCGATATTGTCGAATAGCACCGGCACATCGAACAGTTTGGCCGCAATGTGCGAGCAGATAGCCGCCGTACGGGGTTGCTGAGCCGCCAGCTTAGCCGCCTTCGATGTTGATTCGACCGGCACCAGTTCGGCCTGCAAACCATCGAACGAATCGCTCAGAAACTTACTGCACTGCCGGAACGCAATGTCTTTGGAGTAGATGTGCGTGATGTCGCGCAGGTTTTCGGTTTGGGTGGCAAACGTAAAATGCACCGGAATCTGAGCCTCAGCCGCGATCCGCAGGTCTTTTTCCAGCAGGAGATCAATCGTTTCATTCACGACACCTTCCTGGTTGTTTTCGATCGGCACCACCCCAAAGCGTACGCGACCGGTTTCCACTCCTTCAAACACCGACCGAATCGTCGGCAGGGCCATGTAGGCGCTCATCGCTCCGAACCGGCTCTCGGCGGCCTGGTGCGTAAAACTGCCTTCCGGCCCTAGAAACGCCACTCGCTCGGGTAGTTCCAGATTCCGCGAAACGGCGAATATTTCCAGGAAAATAGCCTCGATCGCCGACCGGTTCAGCAATCCGTTGTTCTGCTGATGCAACCGGTCGAGGATCTGCTTTTCGCGCTCAGGACGGTAGATGATTGCGTTGCTGGAGCGCTTAAGGTCACCCACCTGCCGCACCAGTTCCATGCGTCGGTTGAGGAGCGTCAACAGTTGATCATCGAGGGAATCTATGTCGTTACGGAGTGATTCAAGGGTTACATTCACGGGACGTCCGGTGTCGGCAGTTAAATAATTTTTTGTACTATTTTTTTCAGCGGCAAAAATAACGGTTCTCTCCGCCCTACACTGTCAATAGCCCGTTTTTTATACGGTATCGTGGTAGTTACTTCCAGCCATACAATTTCTCAACCGGGCAACAAGTCAAGATATATGACGTTTTACCGTGAAATTGATTCAGTTGCTCCGTCACGGATGTCTCATCCAGGTAGTGAGTATTCATTTAACCCAATATCAACGTATGAAAAAGACAATCATCATCAGCGAATCACTTAAATTACTGATCGCCCTGTTCCTTTTCTCTGGTCTAATTCTGGTCGGTTGCCAGGAAACAACCCCAGACCCCTTACCTCCAACAACAGGTACGACCAATCCCGGCTCGTCGACAAGCACGCCCGGCTCCTCAACCACAGCCACGACGCCTGGCTCGTCGACAACTGCTACAACACCCGGTTCATCGACAACCGCCACCACTCCGGGTGTAGTTGTAACATCGCTGACAGCCACGGTAAACGGCAACGCAAACCTTACATTTTTAGCAGCCGCGATCAACCGCGCTGGCCTGGGAGCAGACCTCAGCCAGGGCCTGCTAACGGTATTTGCTCCATCGGATGATGCCTTCCGGGCAGCCGGTTTCGCTAACGTAGCGGCTATAAACGCAGCTCAGCCGGCCGATCTGAAACGGATTCTGCAATACCATGTGATCGGATCGCGGATTGACAAGTCAGCATTCCCAACCGCGGTCAATACGTCGTATCAGACGCTGTTGCCTAACGCCAGGGTGGTGGTCTATAAGACACAGGCAGGTGTTGTTTCGGTTAATAACGCCCAGATCACGCAGCCCGACATTCCAGCCACCAACGCGGCCATTCATATTATCAACCGCGTCTTGATGCCACCGACGGTAACGGTGGTTGATCTCGCCAAGGGCAATCAGGAACTCTCGTTCCTGGTGGCAGCCATCGAACGGGCGGGTGTTCAGAATACCCTCACGAGCAATCCGGAAAATGGCTTTACGGTGTTTGCACCGACTAATGCTGCCTTCCGGGCTGCTGGCTATGCCGACGAAGCAGCCATTCGGGCGGCCGATCCTAAAGCGCTGGCCGATGTGCTGAACTACCACGTACTGACTACCCGGGCTTTTGCTCAGACCTTGCCTAATGGTGCAGAACTCGTAACGGCGCAGGGTGGTAGTATCCGAATCACGAACGCCGACGGAAAAGTGTCCATCCTTGGGAAAGGTAATGGTACCAACGCGGCCAACGTAACACAGGCCGACCAGGTAACAACCAACGGGGTCGTTCACGTCATTGACCGCGTGTTGTTACCGAAGTAACCACCGACTATCCGGACAAGCAACTGAAAACGCCAACGGCCGACATCACTGTCGGCCGTTGGCGTTTTTGATGTTTCAGAATTAATCAGAGGTTATACCAGCGCAGCTTCTTCTACGTCCTTCTCAATCCGCAGGTTATCGATGATGAACCGCTGGCGATCGGGCGTATTTTTGCCCATGTAGTAACTCAGCAGCTTCGGAACGGAGGTTTCTTTCTCCATAATAACGGGTTCCAGCCGCATGTTCTCGCCGATAAACAGACCAAACTCCTCCGGCGAAATCTCACCCAATCCTTTAAAGCGGGTAATCTCCACTTTCTTGCCGCCTTTGGTCAGTTTATCGATGGCCTTCTGTTTTTCCTCTTCCGAATAGCAGTACGTCGTTTCTTTATGATTCTTGGGGTTACGTACGCGGAACAGAGGGGTTTCGAGGATATACAGGTGACCATTCCGGACCAGATCGGGGAAGAATTGCAGGAAGAAGGTCAGCATCAGCAACCGGATGTGCATACCATCGACATCGGCGTCGGTAGCAATCACGATACGGTTGTAGCGCAGTCCATCCAGGCCGTCTTCGATATCGAGGGCGTGCTGCAGCAGGTTGAACTCTTCGTTCTCGTACACCACCTTCTTGGTAAGTCCAAAGCAGTTCAGGGGTTTTCCACGGAGGCTGAACACCGCCTGCAACTGTACGTTCCGCGACTTGGTGATGGAGCCGCTGGCCGAATCTCCTTCCGTAATGAACAGAGTCGTCTGGTATCGATCGTCGGCTTTGACGTCGGGCAGATGAACCCGGCAGTCGCGCAATTTTTTATTATGCAGGCTGGCCTTCTTGGCGCGTTCGTTCGCCAGTTTTTTAATACCCGCCAGTTCCTTACGTTCCCGCTCCGACTGCTCGATCCGTTTCTTCAGTGCATCCTTTACGGCCGGGTTCATATGCAGGTAGTCGTCCAGGCGCTCTTTTACAAAGTCCTTAACAAAGGAGTTAACGGACTGCGCGTTCGGCTCAGGCGACATATTGATGGAACCCAGCTTGGTCTTGGTCTGCGATTCAAACACCGGTTCCTGCACCCGGATACTGATAGCCGCAATGATACTGGCCCGGATGTCGGTGGTTTCGTAGTTCTTGTCAAAGTGTTTCCGCACGGTCTCCACAAGCGCTTCCTTCAGCGCATTGAGGTGCGTACCGTGCTGGGTTGTATTCTGACCGTTAACGAACGAATAATATTCTTCGCCGTAGGCATTACCGTGCGAAAGGGCGATCTCAATATCATGCCCTTTTAGGTGAATGATTGGATAGCGCAGCGCATCCTCGTCCGTATTGTTGCGCAGGAGATCGAGCAGGCCGTTCTGCGAAATATATTTCTGCTTGTTGAAAACGATGGTCAGGCCGGCATTCAGGTAGCAGTAATTCCAGATCATTTTTTCCAGAAACTGGGGAATGAAATGAAAATGCTTGAAAACCGTATCGTCCGGCTCGAAAATGATGAGCGTCCCGTTCCGCTCGGAGGTAGCATCCTCACCTTTATGCTTGAGTTCACCCCGCTCAAACTCGGCCCAGACGGTCCGGCCATCGCGGAACGATTGCACCCGGAAGTACGTCGACAGGGCGTTTACGGCTTTCGTACCGACCCCATTGAGCCCAACCGACTTCTGAAAAGCTCCTGAATCGTATTTACCGCCGGTATTAATTTTCGATACTACCTCGACAACTTTCCCCAGAGGAATACCCCGGCCATAGTCACGCACCTCCACGCGGTGATCGGTCACGCGCACCTCAATGGTTTTGCCGAAGCCCATTACGTGCTCGTCGATGCAGTTATCAATGGTTTCTTTCAGCAGCACGTAGATACCATCGTCGGCGGCCGAGCCGTCGCCGAGTTTACCAATGTACATACCAGGCCGCAGGCGAATATGCTCGCGCCAATCAAGGGATCGAATACTGTCTTCGTTGTACTGTACGTTCTGATTTATCGAATCTGCCATAAAGGGTTTTAACGTGAAAATGTCCTAAACCATCGGTAGGTGACAATATTTGTCAATTCCAGACATTAGAAAAATTATACGCATACGAATAAGCGTATGAAAACCTTCCGCTGAATAGGAAACTTGCTGATAAAACAAAAAAAGTTCACTTATTTTGCCGACTGAACCGCCATGCGTACTATGGCCACGTTTGTGTCGTTACATACAAACCCTCAACGTTGGTTAGCCAGGGGGTTTCGACATCTTAAAAATATGCAAAAATCCCGAATTAACCACAACTTCAGGCTAAATTCTTCAACTTCCGCATTTTTTTTGTCTAACCGCCGACTCAGCTATTGGCTGCTCGCTTTTTTGCTGATGACCGGCAGCCTGTCGGTTCGCGCTCAGATCACGCCAACCATGCCCGGAGGGGTCACTACACAGCCCGGCTCTATTCCATCGCGAGGCGGAACAGGTACGCTGCAACCGGGCTCAACCGTCAATGTACCCGGTCGGGGACCGGTCACCGTACCAAATAATGTCAATGTACCGGGCAACCGTACCAACGGTACCCTGAATAATACAACGCAGCCAAACGGACGTAGTAGTCAGGCCCCGGGCATAAATCAGCAATCTGGCCGGCAGGTGAACGGACCGGTAAATCAGCCCGGCAACGGTCGGCAGGCCGCCAATGGCCAAACCAGCCAGACGGGCGAAGTGTTGTCCGACTCACTAAATCAACAACCAACCACAACGCAGGAGGCCCTGGAAGACGGCTACGAAGCGGCCCGCCGGAGAGAACGTGAGGAAACGCGCCAAAAACTTTTTGGCTACAGCCTGTTCAACGACCCGAACCTGGAGCAAACGTTTCAGCCGAATCTGAACATTGCGACCCCCCGCAACTACATCGTCGGGCCCGGCGATCAGCTCAATATCCAAATGTATGGCTATTCGGAAACGGATTTCAGCCAGACCGTTTCGCCGGAAGGTAATGTCTACTTCGGGCAGGCTACGGGTATTGGCCCCGTTTACGTGGCCGGCCTGACCATCGAACAGGCCAAAGCCCGCATCACCGGCCGGTTAGCTAAGCGGTACGTGGGTCTACGATCGTCGTCCTACGGAGCGGCCAATACATTCCTGGAGGTTACGCTGGGCAACATCCGCAGCATCCGGGTATCGGTCCTGGGCGAAGCGGTCCGGCCAGGAACCTATACGCTGTCGTCGCTGTCGACGGTGATGAATGCCATCTATCAGGCCGGTGGTCCGAACGAACTGGGCTCGTTCCGTAAAGTCCAGCTTATCCGCAACAACAAGGTAGTAGCAACGCTGGATTTGTACGATTACCTGCTGACCGGTACGCAACGTAACGATGTGCCCCTACGCGACAACGACGTGATCCGGTTCGGGACGTTTGTATCGCGGGTCGAAATCACGGGAACAGTTAAACGGAACAACATTTTCGAACTGCTGCCGGAAGAATCCCTCGATCGGCTGCTGTACTACGCCGGCGGCTTTGCGGCCAACGCCTATAAAGGCCGGATCAAGGTGACGCGTCTGACCGACCGCGAGCGTAAGGTGATTGACGTAACATCCGATCAGTTCGCTCAGTTTGATATGCAGGACGGCGACCTCGTAACGGTCGAGCAGTTGCTGGATCGCTTCGAAAACCAGATCACTATCGAAGGGGCCGTTTTCCGCCCGGGTCAGTATTCGCTCGATCAGAACAAAACGCTGAAACAACTCATTCAGAATGCCGAAGGGCTGAGAGGAGACGCGTTTGTAGGCCGGATCAATATCATCCGGACGCGCGAAGACCTCGCGATCGAAAACATTACGGTCAATCTGGCCGACATCCTGAATGGCAATCAGCCGGACGTTCCGCTCCAGCGGGAAGACCAGGTGATCATTACGTCGAAGTTCGATCTGGCAGAACAGGCTAACATCTCCGTGCAGGGTGAGGTAAACATCCCGAACGAAGGCATTCAGTATATGGCGAACATGACGCTTAACGACGCGCTGCTTCGTGTAGGTGGCCTGAAGGAGTCGGCAGCGGCTTCGCAGGTGGAAGTGGTACGCCGGAAAAAAGACGTTGATCCCCGGTCTGCATCAGCCCAGATTGCCGATATTTACCGCTTCAACGTAAACCGGGATCTGTCAATGAGCAGCGATGACAACAAGTTTGTGCTGGAGCCGTTCGACCAGATTATCGTTCGCCGGTCGCCGAATTACCTGATTCAGACGTACGCTCGGGTTGAAGGTGAGGTGATTGTTCCGGGTGAATATCCGATTCGCAGTAAAGACCAGAAGATTTCGGATCTGATTGGGCTGGCCGGTGGCTTGACGCCCCAGGCGTATCCGGCCGGTGCTACGCTGATCCGGCGCGTCAAACTGAGCGCCGACGAGATTGCCCGCCGGAATCAGTCGGTTACTGATATTTCGGATGCGGCTGGTAGTAAAGCGGTGGTTGAAACCGAAGCGCTTGCTCCCGATCAGGAAGAATCGATTGGCATTAATCTCCGGAAAATTCTGGAGAAGCCAGGTTCGTCGGAGGACATTCTGGTGCAGGAAGGTGACCTGCTGCGCATCCCGAAATTACTGGAAACGGTACGTGTTCAGGGCGAAGTCCTGATGCCGACAACAGTGAAGTACCGGGGCGGCCAAACCTTCCAGGATTACATCAGCCAGGCGGGTGGCTTTACCTCAAAATCACAGCGCCGGAAATCGTTTGTTGTGTACGCCAATGGCTCGGTAGACCGCACCCGGAAGTTTATGTTCTTCAACATCTATCCGCGTGTGGAGCCCGGTTCAGAAGTAATTGTACCGAAACAGACCTCTACGCCGTTAACGCCACAGCAGATCCTGAGTTCAACGGCGGGTACGATTTCGTCGCTCCTTTCTGTAATTGGCCTGGTCATCGCCCTGACCCGGGTTGCCAACTAACCTGAAGAAAGAAACTGTATGAATGCCAACTCATCAACGGATACAACCAATCTGGTAACGCGGCCACTGCCTCCCGATCAGATTTCGCCCAAGGCAGTTGTGCTACGTGTCTATCAGCTCAAGAACGTCTTTCGACGTAACTGGCTGCTGCTGGTCATTCTGACGGGCATTGGAGCCGCCATTGGCTTCATCTACGACATTACGCACGAAAAGAAGCCGGTCTATACCGCTACGATGAAGTTTAACCTGGGGGGGGGTAGTCCCTCAAGCGCCTTTGGTGAACTGGGGCAACTGGCCAGCGCGTTTGGTCTGAGCCAGGCCGCCCCGGATGCGAGCATCTTCGTGGGTGACAACTTCCTGATTTACGCCAAATCGCGGCCGGTCGTTGAAAAGACGCTGATGAAAACCGTCAACATCAACGGCAAGGATACCCTGCTGGTCAACTACTATATCCAGCACAGCGGCATCCGGGATGAAGAGTGGGAAAAAAGCGATACACTGCGGGCTTTCTCGTTTCCCCGGGCCAAAACGCCGAAGGAATACACCAAGCAGGAAGCCATTGCAATGGCCCAGATCTACGGCCGTATCGATACGGAATTTAACGTAACGCAGCCCGAGCGGAAGTCGTCGTTTATGGAACTGCGGGGCAGTATGCAGGATGAGCAATTGGCAGCCGCCTTCGTTGACAACCACCTGAAAACTATTGAGCAGGACTATCGGGAGAAGCAGACCAAGAAAACCAAGGAAATGTCGGAACTGCTCACAAACCGGGCCGACTCGTTGTATCGGCTACTCACCGGAACTGAAAACAGACTGGCCAAATACATTGACCAGAACCAGCAGGTAGTGGTTGCAGAGGGCCGTATTCAGGAAACCAAGCTGAGCCGAAACTCGACCTTCCTGACCACGCTGTACTACCAGGCGTTGCAAAGTGCCGAGAACATGCGGCTTTCCATGATCCGGGAAGCTCCGCTCTTCACCATTATCGAGCCGGTGGCGTTTCCGCTGTACAAAGAAATCATCACCCCCGTTGGGTTTCAGATCGGCGTTGCCCTGGGTCTGTTGCTAAGCGTAATCGTTGTATTTTTGCGCGAGACCTTCCGCTCCATCATGCGGGAAGAATAAGCCGAAAGGTCACTACCAGGCTATCCTGCCTGACTTTTGTTAATGAAAACACACGAAGTAGTTATTCAACCTGGTCGCGCTGAGCGGCATTACTGGCGCGATCTGTGGCGGAACCGTGAGCTGTTGTTCATCCTGTCCATGCGCGACATCTCCGTCCGGTACAAACAGACGGCCCTCGGCACAGCCTGGAGTGTCATTCGTCCGCTGACAACCATGCTCATTATGGTGCTGGTCTTCAGCGTCATTGCCAAACTACCAGCCGAACCAGGGATACCGTATCCACTGATGGTCCTGGCGGGTATTACGGTCTGGACGTTTTTTGCTAATGCCTTCACGCAGGTCAGCAACAGTGTGACCCTGAACGCCAACCTCGTCACAAAGGTGTATTTCCCGCGGCTCATCATGCCCCTCAGCGCGGTGGCCGTTAGTTTTTTAGACTTTTTGGTGTCACTCGGGTTATTTATTCTGATTGCGGCCTGGTACCGGTTCGTGCCCGACTGGCACATTCTGTTCCTGCCGGTGTTTATGCTGCTGGCCCTGCTGGCATCGTTTGCGTTCGGCTTATTTTTTGCGGTAATCAACGTACGATTCCGGGATATTGGCCAGTTGATCCCATTTCTGGTGCAGGTCGGTTTTTACGTCTGCCCGATTGCCTACAGCAGCCGGATCGTAGCCGATAAATGGTTTTATAAATTTTACATTCTGAATCCGCTGGTTGGTATTATTGACGGCTTCCGCTGGGCCTTACTCGGCGAGAAGGCGTTTTTCAACCCGCAAAGTATCTTAGTATCCGTGCTGATGGTTGCGGTCTGTCTGGCAGCCTCGGTCTATTTTTTCCGGAAGCGCGAGAATACCTTTGTTGATGACATTTAACCAGTCGGTCCGTTAATCAGTTGATCGACTGACCAACTCACCAGCAGTCACCATGTCTGTCATTACCGTCGAGAATATTAGCAAACAGTACATCATTGACCACCAGCGCGGCAAGGGCGTCAATACCCTGCGCGATGTGGTGGCCGAAAACTTCCGGCAGTGGTTTGGGCGGGGAAAACAGGTAGAGTCAGGTTTGACGCGGGAGGAGTTCTGGGCCCTGCGCGATGTTAGTTTCACCATCGAGCAGGGCGATCGGGTGGGTATCGTGGGACACAATGGTGCCGGTAAATCCACCCTGTTGAAAATTCTGAGTAAAATCATTGAGCCGACCACCGGTTCCGTTCGCATCCGGGGCCGCGTAGCCAGCCTACTTGAAGTTGGAACGGGCTTCCACCCCGAACTGACCGGCCGCGAAAATATTTACCTCAACGGCTCGCTGCTGGGTATGACCCGGAGCGAAATCCGGAAGCACTTCGACGAAATTGTTGCCTTTGCCGGGGTTGAGAAGTTTCTGGACACGCCCGTAAAGCGGTATTCATCGGGTATGTACGTGCGGCTGGGTTTTGCCATTGCGGCCCACCTTGATCCCGAAATTATGATTGTGGACGAAGTTCTGGCCGTGGGCGACGCCGAGTTTCAGAAAAAGAGTCTGGGTAAGATGCGCGACGTATCGACGAGCGGCCGGACTATCCTGTTCGTCAGCCATAACCTGACAGCCGTACAGGCCCTCTGCAACAAAACGCTGTTTTTCGAGAAAGGCCGACTGGTCGAGCAGGGCGAAACCAACCAGGTTATTCAATCCTACCTGAGTAAGGTTTCAAAAACCCGACTGGCTCGCCAGTGGGATACGCCCGAAGAGGCCCCCGGCAATGATCTGGTACGTATCCGTCGGATCGAGCTTATCCCCGAATACCCTGATAACACAACGCATATCGACGTCCGGACGCCCATGCGGGTGCGGTTCGAGTTCTGGAACATGATGGAGCGGGCCAACCTGAACCTGAGCCTGCACCTGAACTCGCTGACGGGCGAGTGCATTTTCAACGTCGGTACGCAATCCCTGCCCTACGGTAAAGGGTTGATTGCGGGCGAATGCCTGATTCCGGGCTATTTCCTGAACGACGGGTCGTACACCATCTCGGTGATGGTCGTTAAGGACACCGTTACGCCTTTGTTCCAACTGGAAGAAGGGCTTACCTTCGACGTCGAAGATTACCGCGAAGGGGTGGCCTGGTACGGAAAGTGGCCGGGTTACGTTCGGCCGCAGTTCCGGTTTGAGATGGAAGCCCTGGAAGAAGTACCAGCAAAATAAGGTCATCGGTTGCAGTTTTCGGTTGAAGGACTTAAAACTGTAAACCGTTAACCGTAAACTGATTATGATCAACGTCACAAAATCATACCTGCCGGATCTTGAGGAATACAACCGTTACCTGGAGGGCATCTGGGAACGGGTACACCTGACCAACGACGGCCCACTACTACGTGAGCTGGAAAGTCAGCTAAAAGAGTATCTGGGCGTCCGTCACCTGAAATTCTGCACCAACGGCACCGTTGTGCTCCAGATGGCCCTCAAGGCGCTGGATATTACCAAGGAAGTCATCACGACGCCCTTTTCCTACGTGGCTACGACCAACGCCATTTTGTGGGAAGGCTGTACGCCTGTTTTCGCTGACATCCGGCCGGATGATTACTGCATCGACCCCGATAAAATTGAGCCGCTGATTACCGAGAACACGCAGGCTATCATGGCTACGCACGTGTATGGCAATGCCTGCCGCGTTGAACAGATTCAGGCCATTGCGGATAAATACGGTCTCAAGGTTATCTACGACGCGGCTCACACGTTCGGGGCTACGTACAATGGCCGCTCTATTCTGAGCTACGGCGATCTGAGTACGTGCAGCTTCCACGCGACGAAGGTGTTTCATACCGTCGAGGGTGGCTGCATTGTGACCGATAGCGACGAAATGGCGCAGAAACTTCATTTCTACCGTTCCTTCGGGCATCGCAACGACGATTATTACAGCATCGGCATCAACGCCAAAAACTCGGAGTTCCACGCGGCCATGGGCTTATGCAACCTGCCCAAAGTGCCCAGTTTAATTGCCGCCCGCAAACAGGTATTTAGCTGGTACGATACGCGACTCGACTTCGAGAACATAACCCGCCCGACTCTAACCCCGGGCGTTGACTACAACTACGCCTATTACCCGGTCGTCTTTGAATCGGAAGCGAAGCTGCTGCAGGTTGTTGACGCATTGAAACGCAATGAAATTCTGCCCCGGCGCTATTTTTATCCGTCGCTGAATACGCTGCCGTTTGTGGCGCATCTGGCACAACCCTGCCCTGTATCGGAAGATATTGCCCTGCGCGTTCTGGCACTGCCGCTTTACCCGGATCTGCCGGAATCGGATGTAGACCGTATCTGCCAGATCGTTAACGAAACTGTATCGGCCAACGTAGCGAGTATTGAACAGTGATCCAGCCCTGAATGGCCACTCCGGGCTCCTAGCCCCGGCATTCGGTACTTTGTTCGCTTTTCATCATTCGATTGTTCTGTATGACCGTCTTGTATCTGATTGCGCTTCTTGGATTTCTAGTGTATGTGGGTTGGCTCGCGACGCGCATCAGCCGTCCGTCGCTGACCGAGTGGTATTTAGTCTCGTTTTTGCTGGGTGTCGGCAGCGTTGTCCTGACCGGCTTCGTTCTTTCAGCGCTGTATCTGACCGCCAACACGCTCGTCTGGGCGGGTTCCGTTTTTCTCACCGCAACCGTAATTGGCTGGGCGTTACGCTGGGCTAAACCCGTCACGGATCAGCCGGCTGTCTTTTCGGTAAGTCAGTTGATCGGCCAGCGCCGGCAGACCTTCCGCGACTGGTTCGGAACGCTTCCTACGTTTCCGAAGCTTCTCTTTTCTGCCCTGTTCGGTACGTTGGCGATCATCGCCGTGACAAACCTGCTGCTCGTCCTGTTTACTGTCCCGAACGAGTGGGACAGCATGACAGGTCACCTCAACAGGGTGATGCAGTACATCCAGCGGGGTACGATGCGGCACTTCGGCGGAACGAACTGGAACATGGATACGTATCCGAAGAGCGTCTGCACGCTCCAGATCTATTCGTTTCTGATGACGGGCCGATTCGAGAATGCCTTCAAGTTCATTCACCACCTGAGCTACTGGACCGCCCTCATATCCGTTTTCGGTATCGTGCAACGTATCGGCAACCGGCTATCGGCCAGTTTTCTCTGTGCGCTGGCCTACGCCCTGCTGCCGGACTTTCTGATGCAGGCCATCACAACCGAGACTGACATTGTGCTGACGGCCTACCTGAGCGTGCTGCTGTACATGCTCTTCACGTTCCGCCAAACCCGAGACAACCGCTACCTGTGGCTAGCCGGTATGGTATACGGCATTGCCTTCGGCCATAAGATCACCTTTGCTCTGTTGCAGCCCTCGGTGTTCGTCATCATGCTGTACACGGTATTTCTGGCCCCATCCTGGAAAACAACGGTCGCCCGCACAGTTCGGCTGGCCGCAGCTATTTTTGTGGGCATTTGCCTCTGGATGCTGCCGACGGGTTACCTGAAGAACATTGAAGTGTTTGGCCATCCGATTGGTCCGCCAACCGCTCTTCGCCACCAGTCGGTGGAGCGGGCCGGTTCGCTGGGTAATCTGCTGGAGCAGGGAAGCCGAAACGTAGTACGTTACGCTTATGACCATTTCAACCTCGATGGCATCCGGAATCTCGAAGCTGGGGCTGAGCTCAATCACCTCATGCGCGTCCCGGCAGTGGTGCTGGAAGACAAGCTTCGCCTGCGACTCGACGAGGAAACCGACTTTTCGATTGTGCCCTTTGCGTTTGATCGGCGGTTCGTGTTCTACAATGCCAACCCGTACTGGGGCGTTTTCGGTTTTGGTCTGATTTTCCCGCTGGTAATCCTGGTCCTTACGGGTATTATTCGTTCAACACCTCATGTTTACCTGGGTCTGGCGCTTGCGCTCCACTTTGCCGCCCTCTCCTACTCGGCTCCTTACGACCCGTTTAAAGGCCGCTACTTTATTGAAACCGGTCTGTTTGGGGTGACGTTCCTGGCATTATTATTCCTGAAACCAGCCATTGCCGTTGATAAACCCGGCCGACCGGCCTGGAAGGCTTACGTTGGCCTGATCGCAGGACTGGGGTGTTTGTCCGCCCTGCTCTGCGTCTTTCTAAACATCCGGGCGTTGCCGTTCGAGTGGACAGGACCTACAGGTATTACGTACCCGTCGGCGTTCAACTCCGACCGTATCCGGCAGATGACCCTCGGCCGCCCCGATATTTACCAGCCCTACAAACGTTTCGACGAACTGGTACCGGCCAAAGCCACCGTAGCGCTGGGTACTATCAACGACGATTATGAATATCCGCTTTATGGTCCGGAGCTATCGCGTCGGCTGATTCCTATTAATCCGTTCGAGCAGGGCCTACGCCCTATTCCGAAAGAGGCTGATTATCTGTTTTTTGATAAGAGTGTAATCAAACCGCGCCCCGGCGATCTGCGGTTAGGTACCGACACGACCATGAAAGACCTGATCGTGCCGGGCGAAGATTATTACTTACGCAAACTGAAATAAGTTTAACGTTTCATGTTCACAGTTTAAGGGTCAACGGTCAGGTGGCTCTCCATGCCAAGCTTAACACATTGGCCCTTAAACGTTGACCCTTACCCCCTCGTTCCGCCATGACGCTCGCTATCATGCAACCTTACTTCCTGCCCTACGTCGGGTATATGCAGTTGATGAAAGCTGTCGATACGTTTGTGCTCTACGACGACGTATCGTTCATTAACCGGGGGTGGATTAACCGGAACAAACTGCTGATCAATGGCCAGGAATATTTGTTTACCGTACCGCTGAAGGATGCCAGCCAGAACAAGCGAATCAAAGAGGTCAAACTGGCCGACGATCCTAAATGGCGCAGCAAACTCCTGAAGACCATTGAACAAGGGTACCGAAAAGCCCCCTATTACGGAACGGTACTGCCCATCACTGAAAAAATCATCAACTTTGACACCGATTCCATTGCCGGGCTGATTCACAATAGCCTGGTGGAGCTAAATCAGTACATCGGTCTATCGACAACGCTGGTACCAACCTCAACGACGTACGATAATACGCATCTGAAGGCACAGGAACGGATACTTGATATTTGTCGGCAGGAAAACGCCACCCGGTATATTAACCCGATCGGGGGCATGGAACTGTACGACAAGCCTACGTTTGCGGAGGCTGGTATTGAGTTATTCTTTATCAAAGCCCGACGCGTTGACTATCCGCAGTTCAACCGGAATCAAGCCGATTTTATTCCCTGGTTATCTATTCTGGACATTCTGATGTTCAACGATCCGGCCAGCGTCCGGACAATGCTTGACGAATATGATCTGATTTAATTGCGAACGAGTGGACGAGTGAAAGCGCGATTAGATTCGTGAGATTTTCACTCGTTCGCTCATTAACTCTTTCACTCATTACCAATATGGCAAAAGTGGTCATTTTCGGCGTGATGGATACGGCCGAATTAGCGCATTTCTACCTTACCCACGACTCAGAACACGAGGTGGTGGCTTTCACGCTCACCCGTGATTACCTGAAAGAAACCGAATTCCGCGGATTGCCCGTGGTGGCGTTTGAAGAGGTCGAAACGCTGTATCCTCCGCAGGAATTTAAGTTTTTCGCGCCGATGACAGGCCGGGGCATGAACAAGAACCGGGAGCGAATCTACCTCGAGGCCAAAGCTAAAGGCTATGAATTTATTTCATACATCAGCTCCAAAGCAACGACCTTCGGCAACCAGATCGGCGAAAACTGCTTTATTCTGGAAGATAATACCATCCAGCCGTTTACAACCATCGGCAATAACGTAGTGCTCTGGAGTGGCAACCATATCGGTCACCACGGCCAGATCAAGGACCACGTTTTCTTCACATCGCACGTGGTCATGTCAGGTCACTGCGTGATTGAACCGTATTGCTTTTTTGGTGTTAATAGTACAATTCGGGATTATTTGCATGTAGCCACCGGCACGTTGGTAGGCATGGCGTCGGCTATTTACAAAGACACGGAAGAATGGGGTGTTTACATTGGCAATCCAGCCAAGAAACTCCCCAAGCCCAGTCACGAAACGTATTAACTAAGGGGAGAAAGGAGGAGGGGAGGAAAGGAGAAAGGTATTTGCGCTCTCCTCGTTCCTTTCCTCCTTTCCTTCCTCTTCTCCTTTACTCCTTTGAAAACCATTCTCCTCATTGGCCACGATGCCAACCGCGCAGGCGCTCAACTGGTGCTGCTCCAGCTCATGCGCCTGCTGAAACAGGAAGGCATTCAGATGCGGTTGCTGCTGGGAGCCGGGGGCGCGTTGCTGGACGAATACCAGCAGGTCTGTCCGGTAGTGCTCTGGCCGGAACCCGACCCCCACGTGGTGGGTGGCGTTGCCGACAAGCTCCTGGGCAAATTAGGACTCTGGCAGCAGGCGTATCAGCAGAAACTGGAGCAGCATCAGCAAACCCTCCGGACAGAATTAGCCCTCGACTCAATCGATCTGGTGCTGGTCAACACCGTAACGAGTGGCCGCTGGCTGAGCCACTTGCCTATATCGCCCGATGTGCCCGTTGTTACGTTCGTGCATGAGCTGCCGCTCTCGGTGCGCATTTATACCCAGCCCGAGGAATTAGCCTATCTGCTGAATCGCACGACCCACCTGCTGGCCGTATCGCGGGCTACCGCCCGCTACTACGAGCAGGAACACGGCTTCGATCCAGCCCGCATTACGTTATTCACCCTGATTGATACGCCCGCTCTGATTCGAAACGTGCAGGACGCTCAGCAGCAGCCGGGCGTTCTTGAGTCACTCGGCATCGGCGAAAACGCGGTTGTTATTGGCGGCTGCGGCAACGCCGAGTGGCGAAAAGGCAACGATTTGTTTGTTTCGATGGCTAAAATAGTCACGGGGCGGATGTCGGCCCAGGATGTGCATTTTGTCTGGGTAGGAATGCAGCCTGGCACGCTTCGCGACGACCTGGTGCTGGACATTCAGAAAGCGGAGCTGGAAGACCGCGTTCATCTGGTGCCACAAACCCCCGAAGTGCTCCGGTACATGAGCCAGTTCGACGTGTTTGTGTTGTGTTCGCGGGAAGACCCCTACCCACTCGTCGTACTCGAAGCGGGTTTGTGCAATTTGCCGGTTGTGTGCTTCGACAAAGCCGGCGGCTCGCCCGAACTGGTTGAAACCGATGGCGGATTTGTTGTTCCCTACCTCGACCTCGATGCCATGAGCAGCCGGGTTGTAGAACTGATCGAACAGCCGGAATTACGCCGTACGCTCGGCCGGCGGCTGAATCAGAAGATACAGGAACGGCATCCGGCCCGCCAAAGTGTCGAAACCCTGCTAACTTTGTTTGCGCAACTGACCAATTCTTCGCATGCCTAAGCGGAATATCCTCACGGTGGTGTCTGGCCCGGCCGGATCAGCGCAGCCCCGCACTGACCTGTCGCGGCTGACGCACATGCCCCAGTTGGATGCCCTACGAACGCTGGCCGTCATGCTGGTGGTCGTATACCACTGGTTTCCCACCGGCGAAGGCATCAACCGCCTGCCCAACGGTACCATTGGCGTGATGATTTTTTTTGTCATCAGTGGTTTTCTGATCAGCCGGATTCTGCTGCAAAACCGCAACCGCATTCTGGCGGGATCGGCGCAACTTAGCGACACGTACCGCAACTTCTTTGTCCGGCGGGCGCTGCGAATTTTTCCTTTGTATTACCTGGTCATTACGTTCGTGCTGATCGCCCTGCCACAGGCGTCGGACATCGACGAATACCCACTCTATTATTACCTCTACGGCTACAACATCCTGCTGCATCAGACCGGTAACTGGTCCGACCTGCTGTCTCCTTTCTGGACGCTGGGCGTTGAGGAACAATTATACCTGATCTGGCCCTGGATCGTATTTCTGACACCCCGTTCATCAACCCGCACGGCCATTATCGGCCTTATCGTCATCGGGGTTGTATCGCGGGGCATCGGCTACCTGCGGGGTGACCTCGACGGGGTATTAATGCCAGCCAGCCTCGATGCCTTTGGCTTAGGAGCTCTCTGGGCTCATGTTATCACCGAAGAGCCGGAGCAGGCTGGTACGTTTCTGAAGCGACTGTCGCTGGCGGCCGTTCTGGCCCTGGTGGGCTTTGCCTGTCTGTTGTTGCTGCCCGGCGACGATGTACTGGTGGTCCTGTTCCAGCGGCTGCTGATTTCGGTACTGTCGCTGTACGTGGTCGCCAACGCCAGCCTGGGTATTCGGGGTATCACCGGTCGGGTGCTCGACAACGGCGCCCTCCAATATGTTGGCCGCATCAGCTACGGCATCTATGTGTTCCACATGCTGGTTCCGGGGTACCTGGTGCCGTTTTTGCTACGTATTGCCGGGCGGTTTGGTATTCATCCTACGCTGGGTTACTGGTCGCACCGGCTGTTCAGTCTGGCCGTGCTGATTGCGCTCGCATCGGTATCGTGGTATGCCTTTGAGAAACCCATCAACGGTTTAAAGCGTTATTTCTCTTACAATGACAAGTAGCTGATCCATCCCACCGATCAGCAGCCCATTCTTTACAGTACGCATGACACTGGCATTTACCATTTGTTCAGTTAATTACCTGGCCCAGGCCCGCACGCTGGGCGATTCGTTACGGCAAACCAATCCCGACTTCCGGTACGTAATCGGTCTGGTCGACAAGCTCAGTGTGGCCAACCTGCCCGACTCGCTCGCGCCCGGCTACGAGATGCTGGAGGTAGACCAGATCGAGATTCCGGATTTTGAGGGCATGGGGAAACGCTACGACATTACCGAGCTGAACACGGCCGTTAAGCCGTTTTACATCGACTATTTTTATAAACACTACCCGGACGTTACGGAAGTCATCTACTTTGACCCCGACATCATCGTGTTTCAGCCGCTCGACAAGCTCAAGCGGGATTTGTCGACCTACAGCCTCGTACTGACACCGCACACCTGTTCGCCCACCCCCGACTGGGAGCGCCCGAACGAACAGCACCACCTCAACACGGGTGTGTTCAACCTGGGCTTTATCGGTCTGCGGAACGATCCCAGCGCCCGGCACTTTGTTGAATGGTGGAAACAGCGGCTCGTTTATGAATGTCGGCTCGATTTATGCAATGGGTTGTTCGTCGACCAGCACTGGGTGAACTTTGCCCCGGTGTATTATGACAACGTACTGATTGAACATCATCTTGGTTACAACGTTGCCTACTGGAACATGCACGAACGGCAGTTATCGCAGGATGCCGAGGGTCAATGGCTGGTAAATGGAACCGATCCGGTACAATTTTTTCATTATAGCGGATACAGTCCATACAAGCCGGACGACGTATCGAAATACCAGACCCGCTACACGTTTACAGACCGGCCCGATGCCTGGCCGTTGTTTGATCTGTACCGCAGCCGGCTCCTGGCGAACCACAACGATCAGTACCGTCACTACCCCTGCATCTACATTAAACCGCCCAGGGTATTGCGGTATCGGCGGGTGCGGAAAGCGGTCAATGCACCGTTTAACAAAGTAATTGAACTCTTAGCCACGTAGCGTTATGCCAACATGGCACCGAACTAAAGAAATATGGATCCATCGCCACAGCAAATACGGTCATCTTATCGACCGATACTGGTGGGCGACGCTGGATTTACTTCGCTTACGAAAACTGAAACTAAAACTGGGCAAACGCCCATTGGTAGCCATCATTCTATCGGAGCAGATGGGCGACATCATCGCCTGTGAGCCGGTGGCCCGTGAGGTTAGACGCCGTCACCCCGACGGACACATTATCTGGTTTGTTCGTCGTCCATACGTCGAGTTAGTAGCGCATCATCCGGACCTGGACGGTTATTTGATTGAACTGTGCCCCGGCCACCGCGAACAACTGATTCATTCGGGCGTTTTCGACCACATCTACAATCTGCACCTCTCCCACCGGAAGTGTAAGTACTGCCCGGATGATCCTGTTAACCCAAATGCCGAACGGATCGGTATGCATTTTGACAATTACTACGATCGCGGGGATCTGCTGTATTCCTTTTCGCAGGTAGCCGGATTGCCGCCCATGACCGACGACCCGAAGATGTACATTCCCGAGTCGGTACGTCAGCGGGTCGATACGCTCCCGGTTCCGATGGCTCCGGATGGTAGTGGCCCCATTGTCATTCACTGCCAATCCAGCTATGCCCCGCGCGACTGGCCCGCTGGTAACTGGCATCAGTTGGTACAATGGCTGCTCGATACGCATCCCTACCCCGTGGTGGAAGTCGGTATCAATCCGGTTGTCACCATCGAACACCCCCGGTTTCGCAGTTTTTGCGGGCAGCTCAGCCTACTCGAAACGGCCGAGGTGATCCGACGTGCGCATCTGTTCATCGGCATTGACAGTGGTCCGGCTCACATGGCCAACGCCGTCGGTACCGACGGCGTCATCCTCCTCGGTCGGCTGTTCGACTTTGTCAATTACCTGCCCTATTCGGGTCGGTACAAGCGAGGAGAGGGTGTAAGTATTTTGAATAATTTTGATCACCCCTGCGCTGAATTGCCCTACAGTTGGGTGCAGCGAGCCGTGCAGCAACGGCTGGGCCAACCCAAACTTGTATGAAGGCTACGGCTTCTGTAAACGTCAGTGTTGTAATTCCCGTCTATAAACCTACCCTTACCGACCACGAGCGCATCGCTCTGACGCAGTGCATACGGATTTTAAATAAGTTTACCATTGTTTTAGCCGCTCCGCAATCCCTCGACACTTCGTATTACCAGGATTTATACCCATTTTTGCAGGCCCGTCGATTTAACGACAGCTATTTCATTGATATTCAAGCATATAACCAACTGATGCTGTCAGCAGAATTCTACCAGGCATTCGCTGATTTCGAGTACATTCTGATTCATCAACTGGATGCCTTTGTGTTCCAGGACGAATTGGCCGACTGGTGCGCGCTCGGTTACGACTATATTGGGGCTCCGTGGCTGCGCGACCGTGATTTCACGGACTGGCGCGACGAAGCCTGGTTTTCGGTTAAGAAGAAAGTGGCAACACTACTGGACCTTAAAAAGCCCGATGGTGTGACACCCCGTGAGATCGTCAGTCTGAACAGCGTGGGCAACGGCGGTCTGTCGCTTCGGCGGGTTCCGTCCATGCTGCGGTGGCTACGTTTTTTCCGGCGGAAGATTGAGCGCTACCAGCAAATCAGCGCTCATCAGTATAATGAAGATGTATTCTGGGGAATTGAAGTCAATCGGTATCTACCCCTGCTGCGTATTCCAGACTACCGGACGGCGCTTCGTTTTGCCGTTGAGTTTTATCCGCAGCGGGCCGTCGAACAGTATAACCAGGGCAAGCTGCCGTTCGGTTGCCACGCCTGGGATATTCACGGCACAGACTACTGGCGACCAATTTTTGCCCGTTATGGGTACCAGATTTAAGCAAACGCATGACTATCAAAGATCGACAGACTATATCCGTTGCACTATGTACCTACAATGGGGCGGCCTACCTGCCGGCTCAATGGCAAAGTCTGGTTGACCAGACACGCCTGCCCGATGAGGTCATTGTCAGCGACGACTGCTCTACCGATGGAACGATTGATCTCCTCCATCAACTGGCGGCCGAGGCTCCTTTTCCAGTACGGATTTCCATAAATCCTAAACAACTGGGTTTCAACAAGAACTTCGAGAAAGTTCTTTCCCTGTGTTCGGGCGACCTGATTTTCATCTGCGATCAGGACGACTACTGGTTTCCCGAAAAAATCGGCACCATGGAAGCCTATATCAACCAGCATCCGGATGCCCAACTTGCTTTCTGCGATGCCTGGGTAACGGATGAAGACCTGAAGGAACGTCAGCAGCGGTTCTGGAACTGGGTCCGCTTCGACACCGAAGCACAAACCCGATGGTCGGAGGGCGAAATGATGGAGGTTATGCTCGACGGCAATCGTGTCATGGGCTGCGCTACGGTGATTCGACGGCCATTTCTGGAGAAAGTCCTGCCCATACCCAGCGAAATTCCCGGCTATATCTACGACGGCTGGATTGGTCTGATGGGTGCCGCCTATAACGCCATCCAGTTCATTGATCAGCCATTGCAACTCTATCGTACGCATGTTCGCCAGCAGGTAGGCATTCGTCAGTCGAAACCCGGCAAGCGCATTCGGCTACGCGATCGTTTTTTACGCCAGCGCGAGCTCAAACTGGCTCCGCTGCAAAAGAAGCAAAGCCAATTGGCTACGATCAATCGGCTCCTGACCGAACGGGTTGCGCCCGATGCCCCGGGAATGGAGTTACTACGTAGGCGGCTGAGTCACTTTACCATGCGGAGTTCGCTGCCCACGAACCGCTTCAATCGGGTACATCCGGTGCTACGTAGCCTGCGCCAGGGAAACTACAACCGATACGCCGACGCAGCCGCAAACTGGTATGCGCCTTATCTGGCGGTTTTGGGTGATATACTCGAATGAGTTAGTTTTGCAGCTACCGTGTTAATAACCGTCTGTACAATCCGCCAGTTACCCCAGGCATTGGCACTGGGGGCCAGTTTCCGTCAGTATCACCCCGATGCACCCGCCAATGCGTTTCTGATCGGCCTGGCCGACGATCCATCCCGGCTTCCCACCGATGTAGTCATTCCCCATCCGGTTCTGTCCATAACGGACGTATTACCGGCCGAACGGCTCTCGGTGTTATCGGCCATGTACACCCCCACCGAGTTCGCGGCTGCCTGCAAACCTCACCTGATTCAGGCCGCTATGGCCCAGCATCCGGACGACGTAGTGGTGTATGCAGACCCAAACTGCTGGTTCTATCAGCCGCTAACGGCAGTTACAGACCGGTTGGAGCAGGCTAATACGCTGCTTACTCCGCACATCACCCGGGCGCCGGCCGATGCTTTTCAGCCCGACGAGAAATACTTCCAGAACGTAGGTCTCTACAGCGGTGATTTTCTGGCGTTCAGGCGCTCACCGGAAACCGACCGGCTGCTCACCTGGTGGCAGGATCGGGCTACCGACCGCGCTCACATCGACTTTTGCAACGGTTCGTGCCTCGATCAGATCTGGCTCATGCACGTACCGGTGTTCTTCCGGGGCGTATCGGTTGTCAAAAACCCATCGTGGCACGTAGCGGTCTGGAATCTGCCGCAACGGCAGCTTGCCCGGCAGAGCGACCACTGGCTGGTTAATGATCTGGCTCAACCTACAGAAGGTCAGCCTCTTTTCTTCGTTAATTTCAAGGGACTGAGTAACCCGGACGACGGGCTGTTTCCGTACCAGACCCGCCTGCGGTTGGCCAACCGCCCCGACGTACAAAGCCTGTTGACCGACTATCAACGGCAGGTGTCAGGATCGGATGTAGCCCGCTTTTCGGGCATCCGACCCGCGTTCGGTCAGCGGCCCGAACCGATGATAATACGCGGCTGGCGACGAATAACCGTGCAGTCGCTGCGGGCGGTTACGAATTTTGTCGAGAAGGTACCCCTGCCGGTGATCCGCTGAGGTCGTAGGCTCAGTTCAGTCGGCGCTATCTTGGTTTTACCGACATAAAGCGTATTTTTGCAGGCATCTTTTCTACGAAAAGTACAAACTCATTCGTTATATAGCCAGCGTTTGGAAACGAACTGATTCATGAGGAAATTCCTATATTTTTTGCAGACACTCGACTACATGCGAATGGTGCTGGGTATCTGCATTCTGCTGGATGGTTACCCGCTAATCTTTTTCTTTCGTGATGAGTTGCGATTAGCCCCAGGTAGTACCATGTTTACGGCTGTGGCCCTGGCGATGGGGCTGGTGCTGATGGTACCCTTCACGGTGCTGCGTCGGCTATACCGGCCCAACATCACCATGTTCTGGATGGGCATTTCGTTCCTGCTGTTCTGCATTGCCTACATGTATCTGTTCAATCCGTACCCGCAGGTTACGGACTTTACGAAGGATATGATCTACTTCGCCTACGTGATCATTTTCCTGTTTCTGCTCATCAACATCCCCAACGACATCATCCGGGTCTTCGTCCCGGTTGTGATTCTGTTTACGCTTGTATCAAATTTAGCGCTGGTGTATGCCCTGCTGACGAACCCGAACTGGGTAATCGGGATGCGGGCAACCATCGTATTGGGTGAGGGCGACGAAGCCTCCGGCAATCCCCACGCGTTTTCGCGCAACGCCTTCATGAGCATTATTGCCTGCGCGATCTGGATGGTTCGCCCCCAGACCAACTTCCTGATTCGGCTGTTCTGTTTCTTTTCCGGCGTTTTCAGTCTGGCCATCCTGATTCTGACGCAGACCCGTTCGAGCGTTGTGGCGTTGATTATAGCCATTGTATTCTTCCTGTCGTTCAATGTCCGGCCCGCGCAAATCCGAACAATGGTCAAAGGATTACTGAAACCCATACCCATCATTACCATCTGCCTGGGTATTATCGGGCTCATGTTCTTCTTCCGCAAGTATTACGACGCCTACGCCATTCTGTACGGCTATGTCGTGGCGTTTATTGAACGGAACATGGAGAACGTATATGCCATATTAGGCATGAAAGCCAAAGGAGCGGATTATAAAGCCGTTCTGGATGGTTCAGCGGCCAACCGATCCGTGAGTGCTACGTTCCTCAATAACGTACTCGTCGGGCACCAGTACAAGCTGATCCTGGGCTACGGATACAAGTACCTGTACCTCGATATTCCGGTGGTCGAAGCGCTGACGAATCAGGGCATTCTGGGCTTTATTCTGTTCGGCGGATTGAATGCCATAGCGGTGTATCATTCGGTTCGGGTCATGCGAACGAATCCCAACCCACTCAATACGTTCCTGGCCTATTTCTATACGCTGCTGATGGTACAGTTGTTCACCAACGGCCGACCGTATGAGATATCCTTCTGGTTCCCATTGGCCATGATGATTCGATTTATGGGCGTTGAACACTTATTTCCGGCCTATCTGTCCGACCGACCGCACCTGCTCAATGAAGAGCAATACCAGGTAGTCGCCAACGGGCAGCCGACCCGATGAAAATCCTGATCGTTCACAACATTCTCTGGGCACATTATAAATCCAGTGTCTTTCAGGCCCTGCAGCGGCTGGTCGATGCCCAACCCGGCGCCGATCTCCGGGTGCTGCAAATTGCCCGCAATGAGCGCTCCCGGGCTGGCCTGGAAACCGCTGCCGGCACCTCGCCCGGTCAGCCCTCGGCCCCTACGTACGCATACACCTATACGCTCCTGTTCGACCGCTTTCTGGAAGACGTGAGTGTGCTGGAACGGACGCAGGCCCTGCTGCGGGAAGCTAAGGCCTACCGCCCCGATGTCATCAACCTGACGGGGTATTACGATCCGGCCCAGTTGGCTCTCATGCTCTGGGCTAAACGACGCGGTATCCGGGTGGTGATGCAGAACGAAAGCACGGCCGCTGACCATCAGCGCGGAGGGTGGAAAGAACGACTGAAACGCTGGATCATTGGCCAGTGCGACGGCTTCTTCTGCTTCGGTAGCCAGTCGGCCGACTACCTCATCGGTCTCGGGGTTTCTCCGGAACGCGTCCTCGTCCGGAAAAACGCGGTGGATAACAACGCGCTGCTGACTGAGTATGAACGAGCCCTCCCCCAACGAACTGCTCAACAGAAAGCCCTGGGGCTGCGACCCAATAACTTTATCTTCGTTGGGCGACTAATTGGCTTTAAGAACCTACCCGCCTTGCTTACCGCCTTCGCTGATGCTCAGCGGCAATCGTTTCGGGCGGGAGCCTGGGGACTGATATTGCTCGGCGACGGCCCTGAACGTGACGTACTCGGGCAACAGATCGACGCATTGGGACTGGCTAATTTTGTCACCCTTCTCCCGGGTCGCCCCTGGTATCAGGTACCGGAGGTGCTGGCCCTGGCCAACGTACTGGTGCTGCCGAGCCGGTCGGAGCCGTGGGGACTGGTTGTTAACGAAGCGATGGTGTGCGGCCTGCCCGTGCTGGTATCCGACCGATGCGGCTGCGTACGGGATTTAGTACACCATGGGCAGAACGGCCTGGTATTTAACCCCGATCAGCCCGATGAGCTAACGCACGCGCTCGTCGATTTCATGAATGGAACGGTCAGTGAAACGCGAATGGGCGAAGCGGCCCGGCGGACAATCGCCCCCTACGCCCCCGAGGCCGTTGCCCGGGAAATGCTCGATGGATTTGTAAAAACGGTACGCACCTGATTATTTCGCGGCTCATGCGAATTCTGAACATCTGCGCCTACACCTGGGAAGCCGGGGGCCCACCTAAGATTATCTTCGATCATACCCAGGTTGTCCTCCGCTACGGCCATTCGGTTGATATTCTGAGTCCCTACTCACCCGGCGAAAAACCATACCCCGTGCCCGAAGGTGCCCGCCTGATTTTGTGCCAGCGAACCCCGGTCATCAGTCGTTTCTTTCGGGAGGTCTCGGGCGAACTGTTTGACTACCTCCGCAAACACGTTCATGAATACGATGTCATTCATTGCCACGGTCTATGGCATTTCGGTACGTTGGCTCCGTTTATGGTGGATAAGCAAGTGGCCAAGGTGGTCACCATCCACGGCGTTCTCGATCGCTGGGTCTATGCGCATAACCAGTGGAAAAAGAAGCTCATCGACGGATTAGCGCAGAAAGCGTTCCTATGCCGGGCCGACGTAGTCCATATCAACAACACCGATGAGCAGCAGGATCTGCTTCGTTATTTTGGCTTTCAGCACCCGAACGTAGTGATTATTCCGAACGGGGTAAAGATGAGTGACTTTGCGCAGCTCCCCCCGAAAGGTCTGTTCCGGTCAAAGTTTGGGTTGCCTGCCGATCGCAAACTAGTCCTATTCATGAGCCGGCTGAACAGCAAGAAGGGGCTTGACCTGCTCTTACCCGCTTTCCGGGATTACGTGCGCCAACACCCCGATACCGTACTGGCCCTGGCCGGCTCCGATGATGGGTATGGCGAAGCCACCCGCCAGTTCATTGAACAGCATAAACTGGGAGATTCCATGCGGCTGGTTGGTATGCTGACCGGTGACGATAAAAAAGCAGCCCTCGCCGATGCCGACCTATTTACATTACCGTCTTATTCGGAAGGTTTCTCGATGGCCGTACTCGAAGCGATGGCTGCGGGAACCCCTACCCTCGTGTCGGACCGGGTCGGTTTTGGCGAAGCCATCCGTCAGCACGAGGCTGCCCAGTTAGTTGAGTTAACCCCCGACGGCGTTCGGGCCGGTCTGGAACGGATACTCGCCGACGACGCGCTGCGCCAGCGGATTAGCCAGAATGCAACAGCCCTGCTCCGGGCGCAGTACGACATCGACGTAGTAGCCAAACGACTACTCGACGAGTACACGAAAGTTGTCAGGAAACCGTAAGTAGGTCCTACGCAATGGTACGGGTCCGGACAGTCGACCAGTCAATCTGCTTTTCGGCTTCGGCAACGTCCACGAACTTGAATTCAGTCAATAACTGCCGCAGTTTGGGCCAGCACCCTTTCAGACCGTAGTACGACTTGAATTGCCGGACCCGGCTCAGGCCCGGGATCATGGGTTGCTCTGCGTCGAAATCACGGGGGTGAAAATACGTCATGACGTAGTCCGACTGGCGCATGAACTGACGAATGGCTCCGTAGGGCAGTAATCGAAAATACCCGCCCCCCGAGAAGATAAAATGCTGCCCCAGTACGCTGGCCGTGTTGATTGGAAACTCCTTCAGTAACTCACCTTTCACGTTCAGATAACTGGGTTTAACAACGCCCAGGGTTGCGTCGCCCCCGTGAGCGCGGGGGGCTGAAAACACGGAACAGTCAATCTCAATGCCCTGTTCGATCAGAATTGGAAACACCCAGCGGTTAAATTCTTTCACCGAAAAACCCGGGGCGCGGTATGAACGCACTTTTTTGCCGGTGATGTCCTGCAGGTGTTTGATTGATCGCTCCAGGTCCGCCTGAAACTCGTGTGGCGTCTGCTCGTATGCCAGTTGATGCGCATAGGAGTGCGTAGCAATCTCATATCCGGCCGCGTCGATCCGCCGGATCACATCGGGATGCTTGTCGGCCACCCAACCCAGGCAGAAGAACGTAGCCCGGCAGTTGGTCTCGTCCAGGAGTTGAAAAATCCGGTCCATATTGGCGTGGATCCGCGTTTCGTACCGGCTCCATTCGGCTTCAGTACGCGTCGACGCGTTATCCAGGATATGAAACCACTCTTCTATGTCGAACGTGAGAATATTCATGTTGGTAAGTTGGACAGTTAGTCAGCTAGAAAGCCATATTTGAACCAGGCCAGCTTTCGCTGATCTGCTATCTTCCCGGCGGACTAATAAAACCGTTTTCCGGCCGCCTGAAACGCTCTAACATCCTCGCGGGTCGGGAATGAGAAATAAGTCATCTGCGACGCATCATTCGCGATCAGTTCGTAGTTACCCGAATGAATTTTCTCGATCGATTCAATGATCGCGTCCATACCGATCAGCTTCGTGTCTTTGATCAACTGCTCCTGCGAGCGGTTTCCGATTTCTACTTTCTTCTGCACCAAAATCGGGCCACTGTCGATGCCTTCGTCTACAAAAAAGACGGACACGCCAGTATGCGTTTCGCCGTTTTTCAGCACCCAGAACGACGGCATCAACCCACGGTACTTCGGCAGCAGGGCCGTATGGAGGTTAACGCAGCCGTGAGTTGCTACGTCGAGTAGTTTGCGTTTGAAGATCTGATTACCTGCGATGGATACGAGCAGATCGGGTTTATACGACCGAATCTTCTCCAGATTTTCGTCTTTGTTGATGTTGCCTTCAATCTCAATGAACGGAATGCCCCGGTCGGCCAGCACTTTGCGCACGTTGTTGCGACTGTCCAGTTTTGAGCGAAGGTACTTGAATCCGTACCGAATGAAGAAGGGTAACCCAAAGATCTCGTAGGTCTTCTTCATTTTATCCGTGAAGCTCTCTCGCTTGCCGAAAGGCGATACGTCGAACACGACCGTAGCCACGACTTCAGCATAGGGTGGCAGTTTTTTAAGAAAATAGTCAATGTTGCGAGCGAGGTAAAACGGATCGTCCTGGGTTAAGATGACCAAACGCATAAACGTGGTAGATGAGACTGGTTGCGCCGTAAAATTACAAAGTCCTGCGCAATGCCAAGCCTTGTTTCTTATCGAACCACTACCTTCCGGCGAAGCGTCCGCTGATCGCTGGTTTGCAAATCGGCGATATAGAAGCCAGCCTCCAGCTCATCAAGACTGACAGTCAGCGAGTTGGCCACCCGACCGTTCCAGACCTTTACCGCCCGGCCCAGTTCGTCGCGGATAGTCAGGCTGGTAAACGTTGTCTGGTCAGCTTCAATCCGGAGCGTCCGGTCGGCAGCCAGCGGGTTGGGATACAGTCGTACCACCGGCGCAATCGGTTCTACACCAAGCACCAGCGGCCGCGCGCTGATTACGTTGCTGTAAGGCGATTCCGATACGTCGCTGAACGCCCGCAGCCGGTAGTAGTACGTTCCCAGCGGATCAGGCAGGTTCGCATCGGCGTAGGTAGCCGTTGTCCCGCTCAGGGTAGCGATGGTTGTAAACGAATTTGGTGATCCGTTGGAGCGCTCCAGCACAATCCGCTGTGCCCCAGCCGGGGCCGTCCAGTTGAGCTGGATCTGCTTTTCAGAAATGGGTTTGGCAGCCAGCGTCGACACAGCCGAAATCAGGTCGGCAATGGCTACATTATCGAACGTCAGTGCCCGCATACCCCGCGTGTTTCGTAGCGTTGGGCCGTCGTAAAAGTTTGAATACTGATCCGAGAAGTAAGCCGGCAGGTACCGAATGGCTTTGGCCGACGAAGGTTGTTTTAGGCCTATGAGTATCCGATTTCCGGAGGCAACACCGCCCGTTACGTCGCCGGCTTTCCCGTCCAGATACACGTAATCCTTCAGGCTGCGGCTGTAGACCTTCGTTTTGGTCGCGAAGTTATAAAACGCCGTATCCTGCGGCCAGATCATCTGCATACCTTCATTGAAAACCAGCGTGATGGAATCTTTCCGGGCGTTGTAAAACACCTTTTTGATGTCCGGCGAGCTGACCTGTGCCGTGTCTGCCGATCCATACACATCCCTCGCCAGCAGACGGAACTGCTCAAATGCCAGTTGCTGATGCCCTTTTACGCCGAAATGAATGCCGTCGTTTCCCATGTTCATGGTGCCGACAGTCGCCACCGCTTCTACGTTCCTGAACAATTGACCCGTCCGGCGCTGAAAATCCCGGAGCCCGGCCGCAGCATCGACCCGATCGGCCAGGATGTTGATCTGCCCGACGTAAATTTTAGCATCGTTGTAATCCTCGCGAAGCTGATCGTAGAACGTTTTAAACAGGGCGGGGTAATTGTCTGGCTTATTCCCGGCTTCGTTTTCGCCCTGCTTCCAGATGATAGCTTTAATCTGTTTCTCCGCTCCGGCCCAACGCGCCCGGTACAATAGCCGCCCATAGGCCGTTTGAAGATCAGCGTGATTGGCCGGGTTGCGGAACGTCAGTACGTCGATGCCCGTGCCGCCAATGGCTTCGCTGATGATGCAGGTCGGAATGCCGTAGGTATCCAGGATCAGCTTTTGCAGCGTAAGACCAAAACCACCCACACTGGCGTACGGATTTTTGGCAGAGTACCACATCATCTCGCCCGGAATATTCAGCGAACCGTAGGGATAGGTACAGTTCCGCAGATACGTATCATCAAAATTAAAGCTATAAGCCTCATCCAGCCCCGCCAGCGCCAGGGCATTCGACTGACCGTGCAGCAGGATCACATCCCCACACACAACCCGGTTCCGCTCGGCCACCAGCGTCGAATCGGTGCCTTTGTACAAAAATACTTTGAACCCATACTGCGCCCGCTCGGCCTTGATGGTGGTCGGCAGCCGGAAGTCAACGTTGGTGGCTGTTGGCGACAGCGTCTGGCTTACCACGGCAGACAGCGCACCCTCCCGGAATACCTGCATTCCAATTTTCTGAAAGCCCGTAGCGGTTACTTTTCCGTTTACGATCACCTCGGCCTGATTGGCCGCGTTGCGTGGATAGAGCTGCAGGTCTTTGGGCAAGTTCTCGAACGTTACCTGGCCTTTCGCTGGAAAATTGAATAAAAACAATAAGACACTTGCGTAAAGTAGCTTCATTGGCTTTCGTTCGTATAAAAAAAGTAATAGTATTGCAGTAAATATCAAGACGTGCAGTGTTTCCCGTTGCCTAACTGCGTTCTGGTGACAACTAAGCAAATATAAAGCAATTCGGGAAACGTAGTTAACAGGGCATGACCGACGTATCAGTCATTATTCTGACGTACAACGAAGAAAAACACATTGCCCGGTGTGTGCAAAGTCTGCACCCCTTTACGGACAAGATTTTCATTGTTGACTCTTTTTCCACGGACCGAACCGTTGAGATTGCCCGTTCATTGGGGGCCGTTGTGGTACAGAATCCCTGGGTCAATTACGCTACGCAGTTCAATTTTGGCATTACGCATACGCCGTTTAAAACCAGCTGGCTGATGCGTATGGACGCCGACGAATACGTGCTGCCGGAACTGGCTCAAGAAATAAACCGACGGCTGCCCACCCTGCCCGACCACGTATCGGGCGTGTACGTGAAGCGCCGGGTGCTTTTTTTCAACCGCTGGATCAAACACGGAACGTACTACCCGATCTGGCTGATGCGGCTCTGGCGCCGGGATCAGGGGATTTGCGAGGAGACCTGGATGGACGAGCACATCAAACTCGTAAAAGGGCAACCCATTAACTTTCAGCACGATCTGGTTGATCACAACCTTAACAACTTAACGTGGTGGACACAAAAACATAACAATTATGCCATCCGCGAAGTAATTGATCTGTTGAATATCAAGTATAATTTTGATGATACGGAACGCGTTGAACCCAAGCTGTTCGGCTCGCAGGAGCAACGTACCCGTTTCTTCAAAATACAATACGCGTCGCTGCCGTTGTTCACCCGACCATTTTTGTATTTTTTATATCGATACATTGTTCGGCTAGGGTTTCTGGATGGGCAAAAAGGGCTGGTCTGGCACTTTTTGCAGGGCTTGTGGTACCGTTTCCTGGTCGACGCCAAGCTGATGGAGGTGTACTTTCATGCCGGGCGCGACAAGCAGGCAATCATTGATTTTTTTCAAACAGAATATGGCAAAGACCTTCGTCCCAGCCGGGAACGAGCCGCTGCCTCAGGAGCCGTCGATGGCGGGAACAGCGGTCGGCCGGACCGACCTGTCGCGCTTTAACAACAGTTGGTACAATCCCGGACCACGCTGGAAAGTGCTGCTCTGGTTTTTGACCAACACGGTTTTTCTAAACAACTATTTACCGATTCCGGTAGCCATTAAGGTGTTCATCCTGCGGTTGTTCGGGGCTAAGGTTGGCAAAGGCGTAATGATTAAGCCGGCGGTAAATATTAAGTATCCCTGGTTACTTGAGGTCGGGAATTACGTCTGGATTGGTGAGAAGGTCTGGATTGATAACCTCAGCCAGATAACCATCGGCGATAATGTCTGCCTGTCGCAGGGAGCGATGCTGCTCACCGGCAACCACGATTACCGGCTACCGACGTTCGACCTGACAACCCGTCCCATTACGCTCGACGAGGGCGTCTGGATCGGTGCACAATCGGTGGTGTGTCCGGGCATCCGGTGCCATTCGCACGCGGTGCTGGCAGTGGGATCGGTAGCAACCCGCCCGCTGGAAGCCTACGGAATTTACCAGGGCAACCCGGCGGTATGGGTCCGCAGACGCGAGATTAGAACAATATGAACTGAACCAGGTATCAGCCGAAATTTTTGTTGTTAAGCGATGAGAATGTAAAAACTCATTCGAATAACAGGCGACGGCTGTTTTATCAACGTACGTGAAAGTATCCATCATTACGGTCGTCTTCAACGGCGCTGAACACATTCGGGACTGCATCGAATCGGTGCTGGGCCAAACGCATCCCGACATTGAATACATTATCGTTGACGGACAGTCGACGGATGGCACCGTCGACATTGTGCGGTCGTACGGATCGCGGGTTGCCAAATTCGTTTCCGAATCCGACAAAGGGTTGTACGACGCGATGAACAAAGGAATTCGGCTGGCTACCGGCGAGGTGGTGGGTCTGCTGAACGCCGACGATTTTTACCACCATAACCGTGTCATCGAGAACATGGTCGCGACGTTTAAGCGAACCGGAAGCGATGGCGTGTATGGCGACATGCTGTACGTTGACCGCGATGACCCCAGTCAGTTGAAGCGCTACTGGCGGTCGGGCTGGTACCGGGAGGGCGATTTTCTGTGGGGATGGATGCCAGGGCATCTGTCTTTTTTCGCAAAACGCTGGGCGTATGAGCAGTATGGCTTGTTCCGGCTCGACATGAAAAGCGCGGCCGATTATGAACTGATGCTGCGGTTCATTCACAAGCACAAGCTCAAACTGGCGTATATGGACGAAGTGACGATTGTCATGCGTGCTGGAGGTATCAGTAACAGTAGCCTCGGCAACCGGCTCCGGGCTAATCGGGAGGATCGACTAGCCTGGAAATTGAACGGAATACAGCCTTATTTCTTTACACTCTGGTTGAAACCGTTGCGCAAAATTAACCAATACCTGCGTAAGCCACCTATACCTACATAGTCAATCTACTTAAATTCACCAAACCGGTCAATCAGATTTCGCTTGTGTTTCTAGAGAAAGATTGGATTTTTACAAGCTTTTATTCCAACGATAGACCTACCGCAACGTTTAAGTAGCCAAGACAGCAAATTATATGAACTTCAATTTACTGATTGCCTTTTTGCAACATAAACTCGAAGACGACCTCTTTATGCTGGGCTTGTACCAATGCATACTCTCGTTTCTGGTCGCCTGTTTTGTTGCGGTCGTATCCATACCGGTAGTCATCAAGATTTCTGAACTGAAGTCGCTGATGGAAAAGCCGGGCGACCGGCGGGCTCATAAAGTACCCACACCGACCTTCGGCGGTATTGCTATTTTTGCAGCCGTACTGATTGCCTACTTCCTGCGTCCGAGCATTGACCAGACCGACGTATACCGGACGAATCTGTCAATTGTCGGCATGACGATCCTGTTTTTCATTGGTATTAAAGATGATCTTGTTGGCATCGACCCTAATAAAAAGATTCTGTTTCAGGTGCTGCCTGCCCTGATTCTGATCTTTTTCGGTGACCTCAAAGTCGATTACCTGTACGGCATTCTGGGCTTTCACCATGTTGAAGACCTGATCAGCGTACTCCTGACCTGCTTCATTTTCATTGCCGTAACCAATGCCATGAACCTCATTGATGGCATTGATGGGCTGGCCGGGGGCATTGCTACCATTGCCAGCGCTACGTTCGGCGCGTGGTTTTTGCTGACTAATCACTTTGCCATGGCCTGCCTGGCCTTCACGCTGGCGGGTGCCCTGATTGGTTTTCTGCGGTTCAACTTTTCGAAGACGAGCAAGATCTTTATGGGCAATACCGGCTCGCTGATCATCGGCTTCATGCTGTCGTTCTTTGCTGTGCGGTTTGTTGCGTTGAATGCGTCGTATCGCTTCGATCCGACGTCGTTCTTCAATGCGCCCATCATCGCCATTGTGATCCTGATCGTACCGATTTTTGATACGCTTCGGGTCTTCCTTGTCAGGATTCTGGCGGGTCGTTCGCCTTTCTCAGCCGACCGGAACCATATGCACCATATCCTGCTGGACAACGGCCTGTCGCACATTGCGGCTACGGCAGTGCTGTGCGGTACGTCGCTGTTGAATACAATTCTATTCTTTGCGCTGCACCGCAACATTTCCAATACTGAATCACTGATGATCCTGGGTGTCCTTTTCATGCTGTACATGCTGTCGAGCTTCCTGCTGAAAATGCGGGTTATCTACATCAGTACGCACCCCCGCCGTCGCATGGCTGTTATGCGCCGGGAATTCCAGACGGTGATCGGTGGCCGCCGAATCATCGATTACCTGTAGAATTGCTATCGGTTTCCATTACCAAAAGCCCTCTCTGCGAGGGCTTTTTGGTCTTAACCACCCCTGAACCTCACACCCCTTCTATGGCTGCTATTGGTCAATTTTTGGCCTGTCGGTATCTAAAGCCCAGACGGTTTGAGCTAGTTGGGCAGCGGATAATCTATGAGTTTATCGGTATGAGAATCTTTAAGCGATACGTTCCCACCACTGGTGATTTAGTTAGACAATGGCGGGCTAGCAAACAGATCGTTATTGGTGAACAGGGCCGCTTTCAGGTGTTGTATGAGTATGAACGACAGACCCGACGTTACGAGTGGCGGCATGTCGGCGGTGCTATCGGTTTTGTACTTTTGGCTGTTCTTATCAACAAGCCACTGACCCTCGTTGACTGGGTGTTCTTAACGTGGCTTAATCTCACCGTTAATATCTATCCAATATTTTTGCAACGATATAACCGCATTCGCATCCTCGACGTACTCAGGCGTTACAACCAGCCGTCTCCTTATAGTGCCTGCGCTTAAACGGAAGAGGCAGAAGCAGCCGCAAACTGTTTAGGACTACGACCGAACTCTTTGGTAAAACAGCGGGTGAAATACGCCGGATCACGGAAACCAACGCGATAGGCTACTTCCGAAACGGTCAGATCGGCTTCGCTCTGTAACCACTGAGCCGCCCGCTTGAGCCGAATCGACCGGATGAACTCGTTTCCCGACAAGCCGGTCAGGGATTTCAGCTTCCGATACAGCAGCGTTTCGCTCATGTTCATCGCGTCGATCAGTTCGTTAATACCGAAATCAGGGTTGGCCAGTTGCTGTTCGATAACTTGCAAGGCCTTCGTCAGGAACTGATCATCAGCCGACGTAACAGTGAGTTCTGAGGGTTGTACGGTGATCACGCGGCTAAAACGTTCCCGCAATTTCTCGCGGGTACGTAGCAGATTCTGGACGCGACTTTGGAGCAGGTGCGCGTTAAACGGTTTGCTAACGTAGTCATCTGCCCCGGCTCCATAGCCATCGAGCTGACTGTCCGTGTTCTGCCGGGCCGTCAGCAGAATAAAAGGAATGTGGCTGGTCTGGTTATGGCTTTTCACCAAACGACATAACTCGATTCCGTTCAGCCGGGGCATCATCAGATCACTGATAATCAGCGCAGGGTTTGTTGTCTGAGCTTTCTCCCAGCCATCCTGCCCATCAACAGCTTCCAGTACCTCGTATTGAGTGGCAAACAGTTCCGACATGTAGGACCGAAGTTCGTCGTTATCTTCAACAATTAGCAGCAGGTCGCGCCGGATACTGATTGCCGGTGGGGAGCCCGTTCTCGTAATTTCCTGAGTCAGTATAGCGTCCTTTGGCAAACTTAGTTGATTACCAGACGGTACGCGCGTTGCCCCCTGTTTCGGCTCACCGACCGGCAATGTAATGACGAACGTACTACCTCGTCCTGGCTCGCTTTCTACCTCGATCGCCCCTCCTACCAGTTCAATCAGTTCTTTTGTCAACGCCAGGCCAATGCCCGTCCCGACGGTCTTGCTCTGCGACTTATCATCAACCTGATAGAATCGATCGAAAATATGAGTAAGGTGATCAGGACTCATACCTATACCCGAATCCTGCACTGTAATTCGCGCCAGAGTCGGCTCCGGTTCATGCAACGTAACAGAAACCTGTCCCCCATCAGGCGTAAATTTCAGTGCGTTGGAAATCAGGTTCGACAGCGTTTTTTCAAGCAGGTCGGGGTCATACCAGACCGGTACGTTCGGGAAGTCGGCGGTAAACGTCAGATCGATGGCGTGTTGCTGGGCCGTAAAGTCAAACGATGCAACAAGCCGGCTCATAAAATCGGGCAAGGTGTTACGGCTGTAGCCCGGTTGCAGATGGCCAGCTTCAAGCTTGGCCAGATCGAGCAGTTGGTTGATGAGCCGCAGGAGCCGCTGGGCGTTGCGATGCATAAGGCCGTGCTGCTGGCGAAGGGTTCTGGAATCTTCCGGAGCCGGATCGGTGAGCAGTTTCTCCAGCGGACTGATGATCAGCGTTAATGGCGTTCGAAATTCATGCGATATGTTGGTAAAGAAACTGGTTTTTACCCGGTCGACCTCCCGCATGGTTTCAGCTTCCAGGGTTTTTAGCCGCAGATCACTGCGAAACCGCTCCCTGATTTTTATGAGCCGACGCCAGGCCAACAAGGTCGCGAATAGGATCAGCGCATACAGGGTATATGCCCACCAGGTCCGATACCAGGGCGGCAAAATCCGGATTGTCAACGTTGTGGTAGCCTCGGTCCAGGGGCCGGCTCCATTAGCCGCTTTCACCCTGAAAACGTACTCGCCGGGATCCAGATTGGTGTAGGTAGCGGAGCGTTGCGTGCCCACGTAGTTCCAGTCCGGGTCAAACGCATCGATTCGGTAGGCGTATTGCAGGTTGGGCGCATTCTGTAGGTTCAACGCCAGGAAATCGATGGTGAAAACCGACTGGTCATGTCGCAACGTCAGCACATCCGTTTCCACTACGGGTCGTTGAAGTGGCGAATCGGCCACCCCCACCGTAACGGGTCGATTAAACAGCCGCAGGCCCGTCAGGTAAATGGGCAGTGCTTCGCGGCTGGACTCAATACTGTCCGGGTGAAAGTAGGCCAGGCCATCCATCGTTCCAAAATACATATGGCCGTCGGGGCTTTTGTAGCAGGCCCCAACCAGAAATTCACGGCTCGGCAGGCCGTCGTGCACCGTATACGTAGTAAACTGCCGCCGATTGATTTCCAGTTTGGAAAGGCCGTCGTTGGTTGCCATCCACAGGTTACCATGGTCGTCTTCCAGAATACCTTTAACCGTATTGTTAGCCAGACCGTGCTCCGTTGTGTAGACGATAAACCGGCCGGTTTTAGGGTCAAATTGATTCAGCCCTCCCCCATTCGTGCCAATCCAGAGCCGCTTCTTCGAATCTTCGAACAACGTCAGAATGTGGTTTTCAGACAGGCTACCCCGTTGGTTGCTGGCCTGATAGTGTTGCGTTCGGCGAGTACGTAGGTCATAAGCCCAGAGTCCGTTGTTGAACATGCCCATCCAAAGCGTTCCATCGGCGGTTTCGCATACCGTACCCGGCCCCAGTCGGCGAACATCTACCCCATCGACAGCCGGTGGGATCGACTCGCTTTGCAGCGTAGCCGGGTCGAAGCGAACAATGCCTGCATTTTGGCTCACCACCCAGACCCGTCCGTCGCGGGCACGACAGAATGCCTTTACCGAATTTGTAACTGAGGTATCATCAGCTGTCAGCCGGCCAAGCAGATTCTGAAACCGCCCGGATTTTGGGTTCCAGACATCGAACGCTTTGTTCCAGACGCCTACCAGTGCCTGATCGGTTGGGTGGGTATACACCAGGTTGACATCCAGCCCGCTCAGGTTGGGTGGCCGGTAATGCGTAAAACGGTGCCGATTGGGCTGCCAATACGTTAGCCCCATGTTGGTGCCAATCCAGATACCTCCCTGCCGGTCGCCCCCGACAGCAGTCACTTTACGTGCCGGCAGGCCGTTCGGCTCGTTGGGTTTATACGTCAACGACTGGAATCGGTCCGTTAGCCGGTACACTACATTAAGTCCGGCCTCCCAGGTACCGATCCAGATATTCCCGTTTCGATCCTGCCGAATGCTTTTTACCGCGTGGCTGCTCAGTCCAAATTCGGAATCAGGTCCAGCCCGATAATGTCGGGATTGGGTTAGATTACCACCGGGAGCCACCAGTACCCCATCGTCGGTACCCAGCCAGAGGTTATGCCGACGGTCTTCCTCAAAAGCCTGCACCGAGTTAATGCCACCGGGCTGATTGGGTACGTACAGCACTCGTTCAGGCTGTACATGACCCGGGTCAAGCCGATATACACCGTTAGCCTCCGTACTGATCCAGAGTCGACCCCGACTATCTTCAAACAGCCGATTGATGCGATTAGCACCAGCCTTACGCGCCACGACCAACCGACGCAACGGACGATCTATCCTGCTGGACAACTGGTAGATAGTACCGTCGCCCGTACCGGCCCAACAGGTGTTGTTACGCCCCTCGGCGAGCGCCGTAACGTTAGGTTCAAAGACCGGTCCTCCTCGTTTTGACAACCACCGGGTTTTTCGGGTACGGGTATCAATATGAAACAGCCCCGCAGCATCCGACCCGACCCAGACATCCGATCCCTGAGCCACAATGGATGAAACGATGGTGATGGAACGGCGGTCGGCCAGTAGCGGTACCCGTACAAAGTGGCCCGTTGACCGATCGAGGTAACAGGCCCCACCCGTTATGGTACCGACCCACAGTCGCCCGTTGCTGTCTTCATCCAATGCTGAAATATGGCTCGATGGCAGGCTCGTCGAATCGTGCGGTAGGTGTCGATAAACCGTGAAACCGTACCCATCGTACCGGTTCAGGCCATCGGCGGTGCCTAACCATAGAAAGCCTTGCTTATCCTCATGAATAGCGACTACCGAGCTTTGCGAAAGCCCCTGTGCCGTGGAGATTTTATGAAATTTTACCTGTGAAAACCCCGGCCGAACGAGCAAAACAGCCAAGCCAGTCAGGAAAAGCAGTCGGCGAAGCCTGACTCGCCAAAACAGAGGTTGCGTATCCTTCAGCACTGGTAAAGTTCAATTAACTGCTTCTAAGATACAAAAAAGCCGCATGTTCTGTGACCTTGTCTGTTCTGAAAATAGCTTCGCCAGAAATGGATGGTTAACTCATCTTTCCTTTTAGCCATGCAAATGTCAACAACACCCCGCTTAACCAATTGATAATCAAACGCGAAGCATTTATCCAAGGTTTAGCCGGATTCGTCCAACTGCTCCTACAGCTATCTCTCTACTTTTGATTTGCATGAATTCAAGAAAAAATTGATCATTCCTGAAGGCCATGCGATTAGTCAAACCCTCAATTGTATGAAGCTAAAACATCTATTCTCCCTCTGCCTGCTCCTGCTGTTTCATCCGTGGGCGAAGGCACAAGAGATTGTGGACGTCCTTCCATTGACGGACCGGATTCTGGTAGTCCACATTAATGAAGGTTATGCCCAGAAACACCAGCGCGGTCAACGCCGGGGCGATGAGTCGATCGTTTATACGCCCCTGAATCTGGGCGCTGCCACGACGCTGACATCGTATCAGCTAAGCAGTAGTAACGACCCTTCTTATTCGGCCGCCAAAAACCCGACGGATATTGGTCGGAAAAGCAAAGGAACGTCGTGGGTATTTTTGTGTCAGAGCTACAACAACAGCACCGGCTGCGTGAATACCTCACCCGATCACGCCAGCGAGCACTTCCTGTATCTCTACCTACCCTCCCCGCTGCAACGCGACAAGGCTTACACCCTCAATACGGGTTCACTCGGGGTCAACGGCAGTACCTGGACGTTTACGTACAACGAAAAGACAATTCGGTCGGAAGCCGTACACGTCAACCAGATTGGCTACAAACCCAACGCAGCCCTCAAATTTGGATACGTGTACCACTGGATGGGCAGCAAAGGCGGCCTGGATCTGTCGACCTATGCCGGTAAGCCCTTTTGGGTGGTCAATAAGACAACCAACCAGGTGGCTTTCTCGGGAACGCTGCAACTGGCCAAATCAAAAACCAACCCCGAAACCGGTCAGGCCGGCAACACCCCGAATGCCAACTTTGCAGGGGCCGATGTATACGAGTGTAATTTCTCGGCTCTGACCGCACCCGGCGACTACGTACTGGCCGTCGAAGGAATCGGTAGTTCGTTTCCCTTTCGCATCGACCAGAACGTGTACGCGGAGGTGTTCGGCAGCGTGATGAACGGACTGTTTAAAAACCGAAGTGGTATTGCCATTACGCAGGGCGAGCTATCCGATCAGAATCGCCCCGCTCCGCACAACCCTAACCTGACGCCCGGCTTTACCAACCGGTTGTATTACAGTACCGCCCGCGACTACGACTACCCAACCGATGGGGGTGGCGCACCCGAAAAAGCCGCTTACGAAGCGGGTAAAAAAGGACTGATCAACACCTGGGGCTGGTACCAGGACGCCGGTGACTGGGATGGCTACTTCTCGCATACGCGCATTCCGGTTAACCTCATGTTCCTATACGAAACCTTTCCGAACAAGTTTACGGACAATGCGCTGAAACTGCCCGAAAAAAACAACGGCCAACCCGATATTCTGGACGAGGCCCGCTGGCTCTTACGTTACCTGCATCGGACTCGCCACGCGATCAAGGATGCGGGCTACGGTACCGGTGGCGTTGGTGCGCGCGTATCGGGCGACCTCTGGGGTGGCGACGAACGGGCCGACGGTACTACCAAAGCCTCCTGGGACGACACCGACCGCGACTGGTACGTATCGGGCGAGGACGTCTGGACAACCTTCCGGTATGCCGGTATGGCGGCTCAGTACGCTCATTGCCTGAGTGTGGCAAGCGTGTCTGATGCTGAGGGCATCAACTGGCAGCAGGAAGCCATCGACGCGTACGCCTGGGCCATCAGCAAACAAACGGCCGCGGACGAAACGCCCAGACGCGACTACAACCTGAAGTTCGACCGACTGTATGCGGCCGCTATGCTGTACCGGCTGACCGGAACCGCTACGTACCACGACCAGTTCAAAGCCGATTTCAGCTCGCTGAATTTAAACGACGTAACGCTCCAGGACGACGTTCGATTCGGCCTGTGGGCGTACCTGCTGGTGCCGGGTAGCCGTCCGACCGAGAGCGCGATTGTGTCGGCGATTCAGGCTAAAACCGAATCATCCGCCGATTATCTGTTGGTCAGCTCAGCGCAGAAGCGGGCGGCCCGCTGGGGTGGCGATTTCTACTATCCAATGCTCGTTGGTCAGGGTAGTTCGCCGATGACGACCGAAGGAATCATGGCCTATGGCCTGCTGAAGAACATCAAGCCCGACAAATCGAACGAATACCTTCAGTACATCGGCACGACGGCCGACTATTTTCTGGGGAACAACCCGCTGAACCAAACCTGGGTGACTGGCTTAGGCGAACGCTCGCCCCGCGAGATCTTCCATATGGATTCCTGGTATTCGGGCAACACGAACACAACCCGGACGGGTATCGTACCGTACGGGCCGTGGCTGGCCAGCAATCCGCGTCCGGCGCAACAGGGCTGGTGGGATCACCACTGGCCGGAGCGCACGGGCTCGCTGTATCCGGCTAATCTGGACGAATGGCCCGGCCACGAACGCTGGTTTGAGCAACGCACCAGTCCATTGGCGACCGAGTGGACCGTGCACCAATCGCAACTGTGGTCCATCATGACGTACGGTGCCCTGTTCGCGGCTGAAGAACCGCCGTTTCAGAACGTACCCGTCACGGGCCTGACTGTCACTCCGCAATCGCTGACGGTTCTGACGGGGCAGACCGGTACGCTGACGGCTTCAGTACAACCGGGTAATGCGACCAATCCGGCCGTCACGTGGGAAAGCAGCAACACGGCCGTTGTTACGGTGCTGGGCGGAACCGTTACGGGCGTTCAGACGGGCACTGCCACCGTAACGGCCCGGACTGTCGACGGCAATTTTACGGTTCAGATTCCGGTAACCGTGTCGATCAGCAACACGCCACCGACCTGCGAAGGTAACCGCTTCGTCAATCCCGGCTTTGAAGATCCTGACCTGAGTGCCTATGATGTCCGGAACAACGTCACTATCGTCTCCGACGCCAATTCGGGCAGTAAAGCCGCTCAGGTCGGCTCCGGCAACGCCGATGGCTACATGCACCAGCAATTCTACAACGCCCCGCCGGGTGCCTACACCTTCCGTGTCTGGACCAAAAAAGTGGGTACGCCGAGCTACGCGCTGGTATCCATGAAATTCATCGACGCAGCCGGAAACGAGATCACCACGGCTACCGTACAGACCGATATCCCGAATGGGACCGGTTATCAACAAGTGGTGTTAGGCCCCGTTCAGGCACCGGCAAACACTAATAAAGTGCTGGTCGGCTTCCCGGTCGGCTCGGGCGGTACGGTGCTGGTCGATGATGTATGCCTGACCGTCGAAACCACCACGCCGGTTACGCCCTGCGAGGGTAACAAACTCGTAAACGCCAGCTTCGAAGAGACCGACCTGAGCGCTTACGACGTACGGAATAACATCAGCATTGTCTCCGACGCACACTCCGGTAGTAAAGCCGCCCGGATTGGTTCGGACAATGGCGACGGTTACATGCACCAGCAGTTCTACAACCCTCCGCAGGGTGCCTACACGTTCAAAGTCTGGACCAAGAAAACCGGCAACCCCGGTTACGCCCTGGTGCAGGTCAAGTTTATCGACGCAGACGGCAACGAAATTACGGCGTCCACCGTACAGACCGACATTCCGGGCAGCGACACGTATCAGCAATTGGTGATCGGCCCGCTTCAGACACCGGCCAACACTAATAAAATTCTGATTGGTTTCCCAGCCGGACCGGGTGGCACCGTTCTAATCGACGACCTCTGCCTGACCGTCGCTCCAGTCAGTGATGCGCAGGCGCCCACAGCCCCGACCAACCTGACGGCTACGGGTGTGCAGAGTACGGCGCTGCAACTCAACTGGTCGGCTTCGGCGGATAATGTCGGCGTAACGAAATACGAGGTGTATCGAAATGACCAGAAGATTGGCGAAACCACCACACCGTCATTTTCTGTAACAGGCCTGAGCCCGAATACGGCGTATGCGTTCACTGTTAAGGCGTTCGATGCAGCCAATAATGCGTCGGGAGCCAGCAACGTAGTGAACGTAACGACACTTGCCAGCGATGTCCGCTACGTACTGAACCCAACCCACGACAAAGACAGCGACGGTAACGGTAGTTCAGCCAGTCTGCACGCGAGCCTGTACACCAGCAGTTTCTACAAATTCGATCTCTCATCGGTGTCCGGTACCCCGACCCGGGCCATTCTGCGACTGAACAAACTTACGGCTACCGCTTACCTGGCATACTTGGGCGTTCATCCGGATAGTCAGGATAGCTGGACAGAATCAGGGGCAACGAACCCCGAACAGGCAACGGTCATTGCCACTCGCTCGGCTCCCGGCAGCACTGGCCCCGTACTTGAGTTTGACGTAACGGATTACATCAAGGCCGAGTTGGGAGCCGGTCGGAATAAGATCGCGTCGTTTCAACTGAACAACAACGTAGGTAGTTGGACGGACGTCGGCTCGAAAGAAAGCGATGGTCCTAAGCCCGAACTAGTCATTACGATGAACGGCTTCGTGGATACACAGGCTCCAACCGCACCGAGCGCACTTACGGCGACCGAAACGGCGCAGGGCGGCTTACGGCTTTCCTGGGCGCAGGCCACGGACAATGTAGGTGTAACGAACTACGAGGTCTATAATGGAACGACACTTCTGACGACACTCCCCGGCAGCGCCTATTCGCTCCTGGTGAAAGGGCTCAGCCCCGGTACAGCCTACACCTTCAGCGTAAAAGCCAGGGATGAATCGGGTAACGGTACGTCGAGCGCCCCCCTCACCGCCAGCACAGCTTCCGTCACAACCCCGACGGTAACCCTTGGCCCAACCGACGATACCAGCACGGAAGACAACGCCCTGGGAACCGGCGCCTTCGGGACGTTTAGTCTGTATGCCACGGCCTTTACCCGCTTCGATCTGGCTAATGTGCAGGGTAACGTATCGACTGCCAAATTCCGTCTGTTCAGCTCGGGACCACTCTCCCTTACCCTGAAAGCGACGAACACCAAAACCTGGACGGAAGGTAATCGGTCAGCCTTGCCTACTGCCACCGGCGACGTAGTGAAAACCATTACTGTCGGCGGAGAAGGGAAGTACTACGAGATTGACGTAACGGACCTTGTCCGGGCGGCCTTATCTGCCGACAAAGTGCTCTCCTGGGCCATCAACTCGGATCAGGCTCCGTGGAAAGACTTCCGTACCAAAGAAGCCTTCGACAACCAGCCCCAACTCGTATTGGCATTCGAGAATACACCGTCGGCGCCGACATTCAGCGGCCTACCGGCCTCCGGCTCAGCCTGCGCGGGCCAAAGCCTGACCCTGTCAGCCAGTTGTGCCTCAGGCACTCCGCAATGGCAGGGGAATCCGCAAGGTCAGGTCAATGGTGGTTCAATTGTTGTCCCCTCAACGGGCGGTACGTACAGCTACAGCGCGGTCTGCACCAATGGGGCACTATCCAGTGAGGCCACGGCCACCAGCGTGAAGGTAAATGAAGTACCCGCCCCGAACTACGCAACCCAGGCCGGACAGCTCTATCCGGCCGGTAAATCGTCGCTGACGGTGACGCAATACACGGGTAACGTAACACTGGTAGCGACAAACTGCAGTGGTCAACTGAGCTGGACTGGACCAAACAATACATCCGGAACCGGGAATATTGTCGTTGGTACTGATGCCACCGGTACGTTCACGTTCACGGGCGTTTGCAGGCAGGGTGAGTGCACGAGTGCGGGCACTACAGTACGCGTTACGGTGCAGGCCGGAGCCCTGAAGATGGAAACACCGCTGTACAATTGTGCCACCGGTCAGCTCACCATCCGGACATCGGGCGGAAACGGCAACGCGATTGAATACCAGATTCCGAGCATATCCAACGGCTGGCAATCAACACCGACGTTCACGGTTGACGAAAAACGGCGGGACAAGAGTCTGAAGTTGCGGGCCCGGCAACGCCCGGCCAACGGGGGCGGCTGGAACGATGCAGAGCGTGACTTTACGCCAACTTCGGCCTGTTCATCAGCTGGTCGGCTCGCTACGTCAGAAGCTAGTGAGGAGCTACGCGTTACCATCCTTGGCAACCCTGTATCGGGTGATCAGTTCGACGTCGAAGTACGGGGAGCCGGTGGTCAACCGCTCAGGTTACTGCTGACGGACCTGCAAGGTCGACAGATCAACGAGCTGGTCGTTGAGCAGGCTGTTGACGTAGAGCGGCACACGTTGTCGGTTGGCCGTTCGTCAACCGGAATCTTGCTATTGAAAGTGAGTACCCCGCAGCAGAGCCTGTCCGAAAAAGTGCTGAAACAATAGGCGTGTGTATTGTAAGTAGAAAGCCGTCGTCCGGATCTGGGTGACGGCTTTTTTGTATGGCCTCCAATTGTATTTTTCAGAATCCCCACCAACCCTTAACCCTACTGACTTATAAGCCTATAACCCATAAAACTATAGCATCTAATGGTTAGAAATTCATTAAAAATTTGTTACAGGTATATAAATAAGTTACGTATCATGAAGAAGCTAATCGTCCCCATAGAAGCAACCGAGCCGGGCCTTGAAACGATGGCTTTTTTGCTTAAGATGAGCATTGAACAACTCCAGAACAGCCCAGCTTTACGGGACCGGACTAAGATTAGTCTGAAGGATTTGCAAACCGCCGAGCGCGTCCGCCGACAGTTAATGGCTGCCGTTTCTAAATAATTAGTTTATCTTAAGCGCACTACCTTACCTAGCTCTATGAGCCTTATATCAAATCAAAAAGCGAACCTGAACAGGCTCGCTTTTTGATTTAATCTACTTAATCTATCAGGCAATCACTACGTCCTGCGCCGGTTCGTTGGCTTTGGGCGATTTCGGTAGAGTGACCTGCAAAATACCATCATGGTACCCTGCGCTGATGCCGGCCGTTTCTACTTTACCGTTCAACTGAAAGCTCCGGCTGAACTCACCGCGGGCAAACTCCTGATGCCGCCAGTTTGGCGTTTTCACCTCTCCTTCCACCTGAGGTTGCTGGTAGGCGATGGTCAGTACGTCGTCTTTGATCTGCACGGAAAAGTCGTTCTTCGACCGCCCCGGCGCAGCTACGTAGACCTCAAACGTTGTGGCGGTTTCTTCAATGTTGATCGGTACCCGAAATGGGCCCCGTGCTGACCGCTGCCCAAACGGCCCGCCGATCTGGCTATGATGACCGCCGTAGTACCGCCCTTCTCCTCTCCTGTGGCCGACAGTACGCAACTGTCCGTGACCGAATTGTGAATGATACATACACCTGTTTGTTAAACGTGATTAATCCAACCGTTCGGCGCTAATAGCGAATCGTTCTTTTTACATCAGTTGGTAACAGGGTAGTCGGAGAAGCGGGTAAAATATTGTAAGCCGATTTGGGAGGCAAAGGAGTTACATTCACTTTTAACCTGCCGATTGGCCGACCTATGTTTTGGCTGATTCGGCCTCTATACTTTAATGAAGGATTAATTCAGAGTTAATGTGAGCAGTGATGCCTGCGTATACATTTACAATAAGCTCTTGCTTAAAGACAATATAGGATAGTTTCAGCAATGCTCTGATACGCTGTGTTGGAGCATTGTCGTTCAATCCCTTGTCGATTTCCCATTCCGTGCGGTCATTGTTGCGAACTCATTACAAACTAACGTACCATGGAACCAACTGAGCCCCAAAAAACGCAGAAATCGGAAACATCTAACCGCCTGGTTCAAATCGCAGTTCAGCTAATGCTGCTGTTTCCGGATCTACCTTACGACGAAGCATTGGCACAGGCCCAATCCTGGCTCAATTTCTTTGTTTTATTTTAACGTGAGTTACGGTTAACTGGCCCTGCAAAGCTGGACCTGTTGATCCCGCAGCCTGGTGTTACTTGTATTTCTAATAAGCAGGCTTGTGCCGTACCCGGGAAAACCAACCTGACAAGAAGTACTACCAGATGGATTTATCGGCACATAACAAAACCAATCATTCATCGAGCAGGCCCGACATTAGACACATTCGGGCAAATTCAGGAGACTATTGGGCGTTACGCCATCGAAGCGAATTTTCAGGTATTTATTACCCTGATACGTATCCACAATCACAGTGTGCAATTGTCCGTTATGGCTGACGCAGAACGAGTAAACCTCACTCTCAATGTAATCGATAACCTGCTGCTGCGACAATCGCCAGGACATTCCGTCGGCCATGACCCCGCCAACGGTCAGAATTCTCTCATGCGGATTTAAGCCACCAGCCTTCCCAGCGCATTTGATCTGTATAACTTGCTCTGTCGCACCATTATTGCTACGCTGCTTCATATTCAAAATTATAACCTAAAAGCAGTCTTGGTAGTTAATAAATAAAATCTAATATTTTTCTAATGCCGTTTTATGGTTACTCTAAGCTTTGAACTGCGAACTTTGCATACCATACTACGACGTTTGGCCCTACCTCAATTTTGTGGAGACCCTTGTTTTAGTGTGTTTAAGGTTGGACAAGCCCGCTACCCGGTGCTTTATCTAATAGCCATTTGTCATTAACAAGTGGCTATTTTGTTAGCCCTCATCAGCTCGTGGTCCTTGCCCGTAACAACAGCCGTGCTTTTTGACAATGTGCTGACTAGAAAACAGATTATCCAACTACGTATGAACGAAGCGCTTACAATTCAGCATATCAGCACCAAACGTCTGTTGAATCAGACGGGTCAGCCTGTACATCTGTACGAATTTTTCTGGACCGAGCGCCGTGACCTGAATCCGCTGTCGCTACGGTTCAACTTTTATGACCTGCACGGCGAATACCTCGAGACAGTTCATTTGCGGTTGCCTTCTACCCGAATAATTGGTGGTCTCGTTCATAACAGTGGTGAACACATGCTACTGTATGAAGGATCTCAACGCATTGAAGTTAAAGGTGTTTCGGGGCGCATCGGCTCCTATTGTAGCCTTATCATCTCCGGCGGCTGGCTGGGCCGAAAAACCGAACAGTTTTTTAAATGTGCGTTCTACTACGAGGACCTTACTTGTACCGATTACAGCCCTAACCGAATTCAGTAGTCGGCTCTGATTGCCAGGTAATACCTTTTCTCTTCAGGGCGTCATCAGATGCCGTTGGCTGTTCCTGTTACGTATATAAACGTATAGTCGATAGCCTGCTTCCGGGAAACAGTTTGTGGAACGCTACGATAAAAAAAGGGAGCTTTTTGTAAATTTATGGAGCATATACGTCGCGGGAAATAGGAATTATGTACTTACCTTGTAGAAACCTTCTTCTACAGGTATGTTTAACCTGCCGCCTTCAACGCAAACATCGACGTACTTAAAAGGACTGCCAACTCCGCTCTTGTTCGCCTATGAACCCTGGTGTACTTATCTGCGGATTAAAAGGGTAACCGTTCAGGTGCCCTGGCTTAAGTACGTTACCAAACCCTGATTTGTACCAATTGCCGTTCGGCACCAGCCGATAATCTGCCTGCTCATTTCAGTATCTTCTACGTATTTCCGGCGCATCATGTGCTACCGGGCTGGTAGTTATTTCCCCTAATCGGACAATTCTTATGGAATTCTAAGCTGATCTTAAGGGGTCGCTAAGCCCGCGGTGGTATCTTACAGCACCATCAACAAACTACACATGAAATTGATTACCAGAAACTTAGTGATAGATGACTATGAGCAGCTAAAAACGGCCATGATTGCTTCGTACAGCAACCTGGGCGGACCATATTGGCGTAAGGAACGTATTGAAACCCTGCTTCGCCTGTTTCCGGCCGGCCAGTTCTGCGTAGTAGCAGATGGTCAGGTAGTAGCCTGCGCGCTGTCCATCATCGTTCATTGGGCCGACTTTTCCCGGCAGCATACCTACGAACAGGTAACGGGGCTATACACCTTCAGCACCCACGATCCGACCGGCGATGTGCTCTACGGGGTCGAGGTGTTTGTGCATCCGGGTTACCGGGGCCTGCAACTGGGTCGGCGGCTCTACGAAGCGCGCAAAGCCTGCTGTAGAAAGCTGGCTCTGCGCGGTATTCTGGCGGGTGGTCGTTTGCCGGCCTACCATCTGCACAGCGATCTGACGCCCCAGGAATACATCGACCGCGTGAAACAAAAGGCGATCTACGACCCGACACTCAGCTTTCAGCTCGCCAACGGGTTTCGCGTAAAGCAGATTTTACCCCGCTACTTACGGGGTGACCAGGAATCGAAAGAATACGCGACACTCCTGGAGTGGGAAGCCGGCTCGTCCAGCCATTATCTATCACCTAAACACGCAGCAAGCCATGAAGAAATCAGTAATTAACCGCATACTCGTCTCCGTTGATCTCAGCGATACCTCCAAAGCCGTGCTTAACCTGGCCAAAGCCATGAGTCGGCGGCACCAGGCCGAACTACGGCTGTTGCACGTCATCACTCCGGAAGACTACCCCTTTACCGCGGCCGACAACCTGATGGTCTCCGTACCCCGCACCGAAGTACTCGAAGCGGATGTTCGGCGACTGCATCAATGGGCCGATTCTGTACTGGATGGCCATCCGATGCCGTATTCGGTGGAGTGCCGGACGGGCACCCGCACCGACCGGCTCGTGGAGGCTGCTCATGAAATCAGAGCTGACCTGATCATTATGGGAGCACAGCGGCCCGAAGGTCTGCTGAAGTACGTACTGGGACCGGAAACGTACCACGTTATCAAACAAGCGCCCTGCCCGGTACTGACCGTTCCCGAAGGTGCTGATGTGAGCAATTTCCGGCAGATTTTGTTCCCACTTCGGCCGGTACCGGGTACGATGAATAAATATGACCTGACGCGCAGCATTGCCCGGAAGAATAACGCTCATCTGACCGTACTGGCGCTGCTTAGTCAGGAAGAACCCGATTCGGGCGAAACGCTCAACTCTGCGATGGCTTCACTCAATGAGCATTTGTCGGCCGATGCGCTTGACGCGGACGTATTCCTGTCGGAAACGGATTCGGCGGCTAAAACCGTGCTCCAGCAAGCCGATGAACGCCATGCGGATCTGATCGTGGTTACGGCCGACACCACAACCGGCCTTCGGAATTTACTCAGCGGACCGTTTTTCAAGCAGGTCATCAACCGGGCCACTGTACCGGTTCTGGCCATTAAGCCACGGGAAGTCGACACGCAGTCGATGCAGCCCATCCGCGAAATGATGACGCCTGAATTTCCATCACTTCGTGCCCTTCGGTTCGGATAAGATCAAACCATTTCTCCTGAACGCGGTCCTGAGCAGTCAAGGCCGCGTTTTTATTTGCAGACAGCCGTTCTTCCGAATAAAACCCGGGCTCCGGCTAAGGTCTCATGCGTTTGTTTGCGAACTTTGCCGCCATCAATACGCCAGAACGGCTGGCGCATCGAGCCATCACTCATTCAATTCATCTGCCCCTTGAAACTCTGGCAAAAAGAATCGACCGTCACCGACACTCAGATTGAACGCTTCACCGTTGGACGCGACCGCGACATGGACCTGTATCTTGCCCCATTCGACGTACTGGGCAACCTCGCCCACGCGCAGATGCTCGAAACCATTGGTCTGCTCACCAGCGACGAGCTTACGGCCCTGCAAACTGAACTGAAAACCATTTACCAGCAGATTCAGGCCGGGCAGTTTGTCATTGAGGAAGATGTTGAAGACGTTCACTCGCAGGTTGAACTCATGCTGACCCGGCAACTGGGCGATACGGGCAAGAAAATTCATTCGGGCCGGTCCCGCAATGACCAGGTGCTGGTCGACCTGAAGCTGTTTACCCGCGACCGGCTCTGGCAGGTTGCAGAGGCTGTCCAGCGCGTGTTTACCCGACTAATTGGCCGATCGGAGCAGCACAAAGCCGACCTGCTGCCGGGCTATACGCACCTTCAGATTGCCATGCCGTCGTCGTTTGGGCTGTGGTTTGGCGCTTACGCCGAAGCCCTCGCGGACGATATGCTGACCCTCCAGACGGCCTACCGGCTGGCCAACCGGAATCCGCTCGGCTCCGGCGCGGGCTACGGCTCGTCGTTCCCGCTCAACCGCACGCTGACAACCGAACTGCTCGGCTTCGAAGGCATGAACGTCAACGTCGTGTATGCGCAGATGACCCGTGGCAAAACCGAACAAACGGCGCTTACTGCGCTGGCCGCCATTGCCGCAACGTTGTCGCGAATGGCCATGGACATCTGCCTGTACAATAGCCAGAACTTCGGCTTCCTGATCCTGCCCGATGCCCTGACGACCGGTAGCAGCATTATGCCGCACAAGAAAAACCCTGACGTAGCGGAATTACTTCGCGCCAAAACCAACCGCCTGAAAGCCCTGCCGATGGAGGTAACGCTGGTACTCAGTAACCTGCCGTCCGGCTACCACCGGGATATGCAGATTCTGAAGGAAGTGCTGATGCCTGCGTTCGACGAGTTGCTGGACTGCCTCAGTATTACGGACTTTATGCTTGAGCACCTCCAGGTGAAACCCAGTCTGCTCGATGACCCGAAGTACGATCTGCTCTTCAGTGTGGAACGCGTGAATGAACTGGTGTTGCAGGGCGTACCGTTCCGGGAAGCGTATCGGCAGGTGGGCAACGAGATTGCCGAACACACCTACCGTACCGACGGACCGCATCCGCTACGTGAGTTGCACCATACGCACGAAGGGAGCATCGGCAACCTGGGCAACGACCTGATTCAGCAGGCAATGGAGCAAGCGATAGCAGGTTTTGGGGCCGAACGTGCGCAGCTCGCGATTGAACGACTACTGGCCTGATCGGTCAATACGTATTTCTCGCCTGGGTAACCCAACAAACGGGAGCGTCCCTTACCGAAAACCAGCCTGCGAGTGTCCCGTCATCTGCCGAAATTGAATCACACGTACACGATGACAAGGCCATCGCCAGGACGAATAAGTCTGTACTGGTTTTCATGAGAACAGGGGTTTGTACCATGATTCTCACGCTCGTCTGAGCGTCGGAATCAGAACAAAAAAGGTCGGCTTTGGACTAAGGCCGACCTTTTTCTTTTCCATCGCTCTGCTACCGTCGTTGTTTTGGTGGATGGTCTTATGAATTTCAGTAGGCTTGTTCGCAATCGATTGGAGATAGATTACCATTCAGCTATAAATCCGACATCCCTCTTAAAGTCTAAAATTTAACAAAATGGTATAATAAAATAAATTTTTTATTACCTTTCATAGCATTCCGACAACTCTTTCCCGCTATGAGACAACCGTTTACCCTGGCCCCTTTTTTTGCCCTTATACTTTCCCTCAGTGGCTGGGCTCAAACGCCACAACGACCGTTCCCACAGCAGGTTGCGTATACCCAGGGATTTAAACCAACGACCTTATCCAGCACCGATGTGCAGGCGGCTTACACATACTGGAAAGCGAACTACGTAGAAAACTGCGGAAACGGTGTTTATCGGGTTAAGTACGACAACCCCAACGAAACTGTTTCCGAAGGCATTGGCTACGGTATGCTCCTGACGGCGTACTTCGGCGATAAAACAATATTCGATGGGCTGTGGCAGTACCACAAAAACTTTCGGGACGCCAACGGGCTGATGCACTGGAAGATTGGCGGCTGCGCGGGCGGCATCTACGGCCAGAATTCGGCTACCGACGGTGAACTCGACGTAGCAATGGCGCTTATCATTGCCAATCAGCAGTGGCCCGGCACCACCGCTCCGCATAATTACCAGGCCGATGCTACGTACCTGATTAATAAAATGAAGCAGCATGAGACGGTCGTGACCGGCAATGGCCTGCACGTTCTGAAACCCGGCGATACGTTCGGTGGTGAGGATTGCATGAACCAGTCGTATGCATCACCGGCTTACTACCGGGCGTTTGCGCAGCACGTTCCGGCCGATGCCGCGTACTGGACCAACATGGCCCGCGATGCCTACGTTATGCTCAACGCCAACGCGCACCCGTCGACGGGCCTCGTATCGGACTGGCAGCACAGCAACGGCACGCCCGGTGGTGGTTGTACGCAGTACGGCTTCCGAAACGGTGGGGTCGATTACCTCTACGATGCGTGTCGAACGCCCTGGCGCTTCACCATCGACTACCTCTGGTATGGCACCGCCGACGCTAAAGCCTGGCTCAACCGCGTTACCGATTGGGTGGCTGGCCCGGCGGGCGGCATCGCGAACATCAAGGATGGCTACCACCGCGATGGGTCGCTGGCGGGCGGGTACCAAAGTATCTGTTTTACGGGCGCGTTTGCTGTGGGGGCTATGGCCAACAGCCAGAGCCGCGTGGATGCGTTCGCGGGCTTTGTCAAAAACCAGGATTTGACCTATGAACGGTACTTCGGCCACTCGCTGCGGGTGCTCTACCTGTTGGCCCTAACGGGCAACTTCTGGAGCCCGACCAACAGCCAGCCATCAACACCCGACACCCAGGCCCCCAGCACTCCTACCAACCTGGCGGCTTCCAACGTAACCCAAAGCGACTTTACACTTTCCTGGTCGGCTTCAACAGATAACGTAGGCGTATCCGGTTATGACATCCTGCGGAATGGTACCGTAATCGGGCAGAGCAGTACGACATCATTCGTCGTAGCGGGCTTATCGCCCAGCACGGCCTACAACATGACCGTACGCGCCAAAGATAGCGCGGGGAATCTGTCGGCAGCGAGCACCGGTTTAACGGTTACCACCCCGCCCGCTACGTCCAATGACCTGGTGGTGTATGGCGATGCCCTCAACACGAGTTGGCAGAACTGGTCGTGGAGCACCGGAACCGACTATTCGGGCACGGCGGTCGTGAAGGTCGGCAGCTATTCGATGGCGGTTCGGATGTACAACGCCTGGGCCGGCTTGAGCCTGCGGAGCGACAATAGTATACGTACCGTCGACTATCCGGGTGGCATTCAGTTCTGGGCCTACGGCGGCAGTAACGGCAATCAGTTGCAGCTTTACACCCAGCGGGACGACAGCGGGGCCGAAAGCCGCCACGTGGCCATCAACGTACCGGCCAATAGCTGGAAACAATTTACCGTCTCATGGGCGGATCTGGGTAACCCGACGCAGGTAAAGCGGATCAATATCCAGGATGCGGTGGGATCGGGGCACAGCTTATTCATAGACGACTTACGCCTGTCGACGGCCGGCGCACCACCCGCCGACAACCAGGCTCCCACTGCCCCGGCCAATCTGATCGCTTCGTCGATCACACAAACCAGTTTTACGCTGGCCTGGACGGCTTCGACCGATAACGTGGGCGTTACGGCCTATGATGTCTACCGCAACAGCACGAAGATCGGCGAAACCAGTGGCACCAGCTACAACCTGACGGGATTGAGCGCCGGAACTACGTACAACATGACGGTTAAGGCCCGCGACGCAGCCGGTAACACCTCGTCGGCGAGCAATGCACTCAATGTAACGATGCTACCGGCCAACCAGCCGGATGCGGTTATCTACGGCGATGCGCTGGCCAGCGGTTGGGAAAACTGGTCGTGGAGCCTGCCCGGCGGATCGCCCAACTTCGACAATACGTCGCCGGTCCAGGTGGGCAGTAAGTCCCTGGCGGTTTCGGTAAACACCGACTGGTCGGCCCTGTCGCTACGTTCGGTCAACGCCATCAACCCGGCGCAGTACTCGGGTGGCCTGCGGTTCTGGCTTTACGGCGGACCAACCGGCGCAAAACTCCAATTGTACGTCCACACGGATGATAACACCAACTTGTCGGCAACCAAAGCCCTCGACGTACCAGCCAACACCTGGCAGCAATACACTGTTGGCTGGAATGAGCTGGGTAATCCGGGAACGGTTAAGCGGATAAACTTCCAGGATCGTGGTCAACGCAACGGCCAGTCCTACACCTTGTACGTCGATCAGCTCACATTACGTACCTCAACGGGAGCCCGGCAGGCCGCTTTGGAACAACCGCTGACGGCCAGTCTGTCGCCGAACCCCAGCGCTGGATTATCCCGGTTGCAGTGGGATACGCCAGATGCGGGGAAACTTACGCTTACTCTTGTCAGCCTGAACGGTCGGACCGTAAGCGAGCAAACCAGGGCCGTTCAGCCCGGCCGCAACACCGTTGAACTGGATTTTCAGAACCAGCCCGCTGGTCTATACCTCCTGAACGCCCAGCAGGACGCCAACAAGCGTACGTTTAAATTGATCATCGAGCGATAGTTCTTCGCTCGAAAACACCCCAAACCCCTGAAGGGGCTTAGCGTTGCTACTATCAAGTCTTCTGGCAGAGCAACGCTAAGCCCCTTCAGGGATTTGAGGTAGTGAAAAAAAAATCAGTTCTGAAGTAGTCAAATTACTTCCGCAATTCCAGCACCCAGGCGGTTTGCCCCGGTACCTTCATGGTTTTTAGGTCGCTGACGGTCTCATCCGTGACAACGTTGCGGGCCGACGAAAAGCCTTTGGTACGTTCGGCGAAACGGGCACCGTCGATCGTCGCTTCCTTCTTGTCGGTGTTCATGATGACCATGACGGTCTTGTCGTTGTTGTAGCGGAAGTACGTGTAGACACCGTTCTGGGGCAGAAACTGCATCAGCTTACCGGTTTGCAGTACTGGGTTGCTGCGCCGATACGTAGCCAGTTTTCGAACGTACTGGAACGCGTCGTTCTCACGATCATTCCGGCCGGCTGCTTCAAATTTGTTTTCTCTGTCGCCGGGGAAACCACCCGGAAAGTCCTTCCGCACCTCGGCGTCGGTCGGATTCTTGGTACCCTTCATCAGGATTTCGGTGCCGTAGTACCAATGCGGAATGCCACGCGTAGTCAGCAGAAACGCCACCCCCAATTTGTATTTGTTGATGTCTTCGCCGATGACCGAGAAGTACCGGTCGGAGTCGTGGTTTTCGAGGAACGTAACCAGCTTCATCGGATCGGCATACACTACGTCCTGCGCCAGCACCTGATGCAGCCGGTTCACCCCCGTATCCCAGTCATAGTTCTGGTTCAGGGCATCGTTCGTCGCGTTGTAGAGCGCAAAGTCTAAAGCACTGGGCTGATTGCTCTTGAAATCAAACCCACCGATCGTGTTCTTCACGAAGAAAGCCTGCCCAACCGGGTTGTTCACCACCGACTCGCCGAAAAGCAAGATATTGGGGTATTCATTCATCAGTGCCTGGTTGCAGCGATTCAGGAACGTAAGGTCGTTGTATTTGTACGTATCGATCCGCCAGCCATCGAGAGTGAACATCTCCGTCGACCAGATGGCGTGTTGAATCAGGTAGTTAGCTACGTATGGATTGCGCTGATTCAGGTCGGGCAGGAAGGGCGTAAACCAGCCGTCGAGCAGCGTTTTGCGGTCGGCTTCGGCCCCGTAGGGATCGTAGAGCGGCTGCTCCTTGTGGGTCGATCCGGTGTAGGTTGGCCAGTTATTGAACCAGTCCGGCGTCGGTTTGTCCTTAAAAAACCAGTGGTCGTCGCTGACGTGGTTGTAGACCGCATCCTGCACCAGTTTCATTCCCCGCTTGTGCAGCGCATCGGCCAGACCACTATAGCCCGCATTGCCGCCAAATCGCTTATCGATCTGGTAATGGTCGGTGAAATGATACCCGTGGTAGCCGGCCTGATTCCGGTCCGGTCCTTCTTTTTTGAGCGTTTCGTCATTCAGGATCACCGGGGTCAGCCATAAGGCTGTTACGCCCATATCTTTCAGGTAGTCGAGGTGATCGACGATGCCTTTGAAATCGCCCCCATGCCGCAGATACGGATTTTTGGTATCGGCCTGCGTGTCGAGCATATCCGGGAATTTGTCGTTGGAGGGGTCGCCGTTCGCAAAACGGTCGGGCATGATCAGGTAAATAAAATCGGCGGCTGTCAGCCCCTGTCCTTTCGGTGTGCTGGTGCGAGCTTTCAGCTCATAGGGCCGCGTAAGGGTCTGTGCTCCTTTTTTCCCAACGATCTGAAACGTACCGGGTTTGGTCGTTGGTGCAATCGTTACGTCCAGAAAAGCATAGTTCGGGTTTTCAACCGTATTGACCTTGACAAGCTTCACACCGGGGTAATTAATGGTGTACGTTAATGTGCCAGCGTTGGGGCCATAAATCAGCAACTGAAGGTTCGGATTCTTCATGCCTACCCACCAGTTTGTAGGGTCAACGCGCTTCACCTGCGCATTCTGCGCGATGGCAGCCGGCAGAGTCATCAGTCCGAGAAATACGAGTAGCAAATGGCGCTTCTTCATGTGGCGGTTCGTTTGTTTTCCTACCGATCGGCAAAAAGACAAAAATAGAGCAAGATTTTCACTGAAAAAGACCATAATTTTGTCATTTAGTGAATACTCACCACCGTACACGTACCGAGTCAACGAAATGAATACAACGGCTGCAGTTCCCGTGATGGACAAACTGGTTATCTATCAGATTTTTACCCGTTTGTTTGGCAACCAGAATACCACCAACCGCCCCTGGGGCAGCCGCGACGAAAACGGAGTTGGCAAGTTTGACGACATCAGCGATGCGGCCCTGCGCGAACTGCGCCTGTTTGGCGTATCGCACGTCTGGTATACCGGCGTTATTGAACACGCGACGCAGACAGACTACTCCGCCTACGGTATTCAACCCGACGACCCGGCCGTGGTGAAAGGCAGGGCCGGGTCTCCCTATGCTATTAAAGATTATTACGATGTCAACCCCGACCTGGCCACCAACGTTGAGCACCGAATGGCCGAGTTTGACACCCTGCTACAGCGCACCCATGCGCACAGCCTGAAGGTACTTATTGATTTCATCCCCAACCACGTAGCCCGCCAGTATAAATCTGACGCCAAGCCTGCGGGCGTGGTTGATCTCGGCGAGCAGGACGATACGTCCGTCGCCTTCGCACCGACCAACAATTTCTATTATCTCCCCGGAAAAACCTTCATCTCGCCAGAAAGCCAATCTGTCCAGGCCAGGCTCCCGCTTGACCAGGAAACGAAATCAGAAGGAGCCAGCAGGAGTCGGGCCCTGACGGAATACCCTGCCAAGGTTACCGGCAGTGGTTCCATTACGGAGGCCCCGTCCATCAACGACTGGTACGAAACGATCAAGCTTAATTACGGCATCGACATTTTCGACGGTGGGCGGGCACACTTTAACCCTATTCCGGCCACCTGGCAGCAAATGCTCGACATTTTGCTGTTCTGGGCCGACAAAGGGGTTGATGGATTTCGTTGCGATATGGCTCACCTGATTCCGATCGAATTCTGGCAATGGGCCATCAGTCTCGTCAAGAAACAATACCCCCAGCTTATTTTCATTGCCGAAATTTACGAACCGGGCCTCTACCGATCGTTTATTTTCAAAGGTGGTTTTGATTACCTGTACGACAAAGTTGGTCTGTACGACGCCGTTCGACGCCTGATGGAAGGCCACGGTACCTGCTACGACATCACCCGCGTCTGGCAGCAGGAATCAGGGGATTATGCCGATCACATGCTCCGTTTTCTCGAAAACCATGATGAGCAACGTATCGCATCGCGCTTTTTCGCGGGTAATCCGTGGGCAGCCGTACCGGGCATGACACTCTCGGCTACGCTCCATACCGGGCCACTTATGCTGTATTTCGGACAGGAAATCGGCGTACGGGCCGAAGGCAGCGAAGGATTCAGTGGTGACGATGGCCGCTCCACCATTTTCGATTACTGGGGTTTGCCCGAGTGGCAGGGCTGGCTCAACAACGGCCGTTTCGATGGTGGTGGCCTGACCGATGAGCAACGGCGACTGCGCTCATTCTACCAGCGTCTGAATCACCTGGTTAACGGCAGCGATGCTATCCAGAATGGGTATTTTTACGACCTCCAGTACGCCAATGATAACGGCCAGAGTCCAAACTACGATGCCCACCGGCTGTATAGCTATCTGCGCTATACCAATCGTCAGAAATTGCTGATCGTTTGTAATTTTGCTCAGGACATCACGTACGAAACGACGATCCGTATCCCCAAGCATGCCTTTTCGATGATGAATCTGGCTCCGGGACATACGTATCAGTTTACGGACATATTTCTCACCGGAACGCAGATTGAAACAGTCGGGTCGACCGGCGTATCGCTGACGCTGGCTCCCTGGAGTGCGATGGTGTTTGAGATTAAGTAAGTACTATTCACTAGCAGCTACCTAAACTGAACTCGGAATGAAAAACCGTTTACGTTTTCATTTTGCTTACATATTGCCCATACGTTACCCGCAACGGTTCATATTTTCCTGTCTGCTCATTCTTTTCGGTCTGCTGTCTGTTTCGGTTATAGCCCAGACTATGCCCGACGATCTGCGGTCGCTGACCGTTGTCGGTGGAAAAACCCTGCCCGAAACCGCAGTCAGTATCGGGAAGCAGTTTCTGGGAACTCCTTACGTACCAAACACCCTCGACATCAACGCTACGGAGCAACTGGTTGTCAACCTCAAGGCATTCGACTGCACGACTTACCTGGAAACAGTACTGGCGCTGTCGCTGGCCTGGCATGACCTCACCGACAAGCAGAACCAGGCCCAGTTAAACGTCCTGTTTCGGAATTACCTGACCAAACTGCGCTACCGAAACGGAGCCATCAACGGCTACGCCAGTCGCCTGCATTACTTCTCGGACTGGCTTCGCGACAACGAGCGCAAAGGTCTGCTCAAGGACGTATCCGGCGAATTACCCGGTTGCCTGTCGGTGGCGAAACCCGTGTCGTACATGACCACGGCTACGTATCGATACCCTCACCTGAGTGATCCGGCCATTTTCAAGCAGATGGCCGATACCGAAGCCGCGATCAGCCAGCAGTCCTTCTATTTCATTCCGAAGAAAAACCTCAAACAGGCCGAAGCCCACCTCCGCGAAGGGGATATAATCATGCTGACGGCCGCCCGCCCCGGCCTGGATATGAAACACGTTGGGTTAGCCGTTCGGCAGGGCAACCGAATCCATCTGCTGCATGCTTCTTCGGAACAGGGCGAAGTGGTGATTACGCGTTATCCCCTAACCGACTACGTCCAGTGGCACAAACGCCTGTCCGGTATTCGCGTAGCCCGGTTGAAAGCACCAGGCACTCAGCCATCTCCGCGGCCTCAGTAGCTAGGTACCTCACTGAACCCGGAAATTCAACATTTGACCCCTGCTGCGCGTCGAGAAATTATGGTACGCCTTAGTACTATTCTAAAACTACTCAGGATGTTTTCCGGTTAGAGAGGTCAGGCAACTGCACCCAACGACCGATCCTGACCGATTACAGTTGCCCTCAACGTTATCATGAGCAGTATGGAGGACTCGCAGCACCTTAACTTTGGTTCGGCAGTAAGTAAAGAAGAAGTTCAGACGACCGAGCGATTCGAAAACCCCCTACCCAGAGCCGTTCTCAGACCTAATAATCACATCCTTCTGGACGGCGAATGGCGATTCTGCCTCGACCCCAACGACAGCGGTATGCGGGAACGCTGGTATCTCGGGCGCGATTACGAGCACATCGCTATCTGGCCGGGGTCCATCGAAGCGCACATGGCAGATGCCAAAGGCCAGCAGCAGGCAACCGGCTGGCAGGACAAGGTTGTTGCGTGGTACGAACGGGAGTTTGAACTCCCTACGCGTACCGAACCCCAGCACCGGACCATGATCCAGCTTACGTTCGGGGCCTGTGGCTACGAAACCCGGGTGTGGCTGAACGGCCATCCGCTCCATACCATCGAAGGCGAAAAAGTTCACTACGGCGAATACACATCTTTCTCATACGAATTTAGTGAAGACCTCCTGCAGCCGCTAAACCGACTCACCGTCCGCATCGCCGACACGATGGACGCTGAAATTCCGCGTGGGAAGCAGGAATCACACGTGTATAAACGCGGAGGGATCTGGTACCATACCTACACCGGGGCCGTTCGGAGCGTATGGCTCGAAACGGTGGAACGCAACCGGCTGCGGTCGAGGGTCGGGGTGGTTAGTGTCGTAGAAGATCAGCTCGTTCGGTTCAATCTCACTACGCGGATTCACGACCCCGGCTTGTATACGTTGCGGCTCAACGTGTACGGTCACGATTCCGTCGACCTCATGGCTACCTCTGATTTCCCCCTGCGACTCCAGGCCGGCCAGAAACAACAGCGCGTTGTGATCGAAGTACCGGGTGCAGAACTGTGGTCGCCCGAATCGCCCCGTTTGTATCGGCTGGTCGCTCAGCTGATCGATTCGAGTGGCTATCCGGCACAAATTGAGGCCCATTTCGGCCTGCGTAAGGTAGAAGCGCGGGGCTGCTGTGTGTACCTCAACAATGAATCAATCTACCTGGACGGTATTCTCTACCAACCCGGCACCGCTACGTTTGAGGAAATGAAGCGGCACATGCAGGCCATGAAAGAACTGGGCTGTAACCTGGTTCGGGTACACATCGCCGGAGTTGACCCACGTATCTATAACCTCGCCGACGAAATGGGTATGCTGTTGTGGGTGGAAGTACCCAGCCCACACAGTTCGAGCCACCGGAGCCGCGAAAACCACCGGGCCGAACTGCTTCGGATGCTGGCTCTCATTGAAACACACCCGTCGATCGTAATCTGGAGCCTGTACAACGAGGACTGGGGGGCGCAGGACATTGCGACGAACCTTGAAACGCGTCAATACATTGTTGATCTGTACCACTACATGCTGATCAACCATCCGCAGTTCCTGGTAGTCGACAACGACGGCTGGCACCACATCTCGCTGGAAGGCCGCCTGAAATCCGACCTGCTGACGGCGCACCTTTACACACCCGATCCGGACCGTTGGCGCGACCTCCTGGACCGGCTGGTAGCGGGGCAGTTGGAAGGCGTAGCAGCCTTTCCGCTCGTGGTGGGTGATCCGTTTTTCTACCGGCGCCAGGTACCGCTGCTCGTGAGTGAGTGGGGCGGCTTCGGCTTTGCGGACTACGGTGGCCCCAACGATCCCGAAAACCGGACCGAACGTGTCCGACAATTTAAGCAGGAACTTCGCAAACGGGCCATTGCCGGCGATGTCTACACGCAGGCCACCAATATTGAAGACGAGCGAAACGGCTTGATCGATTTCAACACCGGCGAACTCAGCGTACCGGCGGGACTGCTGGCGTCCGGCCAGGCACCGGTGGAATAACACGTTGTAATCGCGGTAGCGCATTACTCCCCAAACTGGTCCGGCGTACCGGTTTGGGGTAAAACGCGTCACCACTGTGAAAAGCGGAAACGTCCGCAAGCAGGCAAGGGCAGACGTGTGTGGTGGTGACGAACGGGCGGCCAAAACGTCATTACCAGAAAATGCCACCCAATCGCTGGATTGGACAAACTACAAGTACGATGCAGTCGGCACCTTATGAATATATCGTGGCGATCCGTCAGGCAGCCATCCGACGACTGGCCCTGCTGACGGTGTTGTCGTTCATGCTGATTTACTACAGCGACGGAACGTTCGTTCAGCCAATCATCGTCTGGAACGTAATGGCCGCTTTGACCGGCCCATTTCCGCAAAATAGTCTGGCCGGGCTGGCGCTGCTAAGCTGGCTATACGTCTGGGCGGTGGTTATTGCACCCCGCAAGTCCATATGGGGGCTGGTGTTGCTGGCTGTGGCCGTGCTCTGGCTCGATGTATTGTACCAGGGCTTTCTAATGCTGTCGGCGGACGGGTTCACGCTGGTTACCGACTACATTCACCTTCGTTTTTATGTACCCGCGCTGGTCTTTCTAATTGGCTCCGTGCTATTTGTCATTAAATCCAGACGCAAACTAGTTCGAAAACGCGCAGCCACAGTTGATCAGCCGGAAGCGGGCGAGTAAGGTTTAAGTCCCCTCACCCCGGCCCAACTCCGCCCCTGGTGAGGAAGGAGCTGGGCCGGGATGAGGGTTATCGGCTATTCTTCAACCGGTTGTTCAGCATTCAGCCAGACCACTTTCTGCTCCGGCTGGTGGTCCTGTCCGATAATGTCGCGGTAGAGATCCGGCCGACGGGCGTTGCGATACCGATAGCCACCGGCCTGTTGCAGTTTCTCAGGGGTACACGTAGCAACGGCAATATCGTCGCCCAGTTCCCGGCACTCGGCAATGACATCGCCGAAGGGATCGATAATCATCGAACAGCCATTTTTCAACTGATCGTCGTCCATGCCGATGGGATTGGCGAAGATGGCGTAAATGCCGTTGTCATACGCCCGGGCGGGCAACCATTTCATCAGCCAGGCCCGGCCTTTCATGCCATCAAATTCCAGCCGCAGCGACGTCGGATCGGCCTCCCGGTTTGCCCACAGAGCAGGGTCCGCAAAACCAGCCCCCGGCCGCGTCGATGGGGTCATCATTGTTACGTGCGGCATGAAAATGATATCCGCCCCGAGCAGAGCCGTGGCCCGAACGTTTTCGATTACGTTGTTGTCGTAGCAGATCAGAATCCCGCATTTCCAGCCATACAGGTCAAACACAACGTACCGGTCGCCGGGGAGAATGTTTGGATTAATGAACGGGTGCAGCTTCCGGTATTTGGCCACTAACCCGTTCTTATCGACGCATACGTAGGCTTTGAAGATCCGGTCCTGCTCGTCTTTTTCGAACAGACCAGCCAGCACCACGATATCGTTTTTACGAGCAATGGCTGTCAGGGCCTGGATACTATCTCCGTCGGGGATGGGCTCGGCAACGGCCAGCAACTCTTCTCGGGACAGGTGCCGGGCGAAGGTGTAGCCGGTAATGGAACACTCATGAAACGCCACAACCTGAGCGCCCTGTTGGGCAGCCCTGGCCGATAGCTCATCGATACGTTGCAGGTTAAACGCTTTGTCACCGCTGGCGTTTTCAAATTGTGCGGTCGCAATCTTGATGGGTTGCATAACACAGACGATGGTGACTCGTAAAGGTAGGGAAACGAGCTTTAAGTTTACGCCTTGTCGACAGCGTAGTGGTCATCGGCGTTGCTGGCCACGCTCTTTACCAGCAGTACGGTCGCGAATGTATTGGCTAGTTTCCTTCGTCCTTTACATTGTCCGATCCGGTCGTCCGCGCCAAATTCTGAGCAAAGACCGCCGTTGCCATAAGCCCAAAGAAGCCCATCAGAATAATACCAACCACCAGTGTATCGAAAAAAGTGGGGGTTAGAATGTCGTTCATGAGTAGACGTTGTTTACTGTTCGTGGTCTGTTGTGGTCTTGACTGGTTGACGGCTGCGAAGTTGGCAGAACAGGCAACGGCCATCAATCGCACAAAGATGTGAATCGGTTACGGGGTAAAGAGGCTATTCAGGCGTAACCGTTGCACGGTATGAGTACCATTGGTGGAGCCAGGTTGCCTTTGGTCCTGATCGTTTGAGCGAACGGTTAGTTCAGGTATAAAATTGACTATGGAAGTTCGACAACCCTTCCTATACGTATACGAGCAAAAAACACAGATCGATTCCAACGCTTTGGGGCAACCCTGACTCTTTAATAACAACAATCACATAAAACTGAAAACGAGTATGCGCATATATAATCACTTTGTAACCATACTGCTGGGGGGATTACTGGCCGTAGGTTGTCAGGGTTCTAATGAGAACGAAGCCCTTCCGCAGGATAGAGCATCGCTGGTGATGGCCGCCAGCCAGTCGGCCCGCGTTGGCCAGAACGCCACCCTGCAGGTAGAAAAGATTGAGGATAGCCGATGCCCGGCCAATGTAGTTTGCATCCGGTATGGCAATGTCAATGTTTCTTACACGCTGAGCCAGGAAACGGAAAGCCGACAGGGGATTTTGTGCCTTGGCGATTGCGGTAATGGTCCTCAGAAGACTCGGGATTCAACGTTGGTGCAGTTAGGTAGCGATCGGTATCAGCTTGTTCTGACGGAGGTTCGCCCCTACCCCGGCACCAGCCCGGTCGAGGTCAAGCCGGAAGCCGTTATTCAGGTAAAAAAGTTTTAAGTTTGTCAATGCCCAATTTGAAAACGGGACCGCACTGCGGTCCCGTTTTTTGTGTTAGTCCAGCCGAAAGGCTCTTTTAGAGAAAACTTAATCCATTTTTTCCAATAAGTTAACCATATCACCTTTGCTGATACATGACATCTAAGTCAAAACCCAGCGGAGCCGGGTGATGGCCACCGTCATTGTCAATCATGGTCATTAAACCATCCGGATACAACGTGCGGTCGTCCGTTTTTACTTTGCTGAATAGCTCCTTATCGTAGCTAAATAACAATACCGAAGAAACGCCTAATCTCAGGCGTGATTACGGTGGTGGTAAAAAGAGTTTTGCAAAAATGGAAACGCCCGGCCACTCATCAGAGCAGCCGGGCGTTTCTACATCCATATCAATCGTTTAGTCTAAGGCAGGCACTACCTTGTCGAGGTTGTAGAAGATGATGTCTTCTTTGCCGGTTTCGTCCTCGTTCATCATCATGCCCACCACGGCGTCTTTCTGAATCCGGCCCGCCAGGATCTCTTTCGAGAGGGCGTTGAGGATGCGCCGTTGCATAACACGCTTCAGCGGACGAGCCCCAAACGTCGGGTCGAAGCCTTCGCGGGCGATGAAGTCGAGCACTTCGTTGTCGGCTTCGAGCGTGATGCCCTGCTCGGCCAGTCGCGCCTGAATCTGCTTGAACTGGATGTCCATGATCTTGCGAACCTCGCGCTTGGTCAGTGGCTGGAACATCACCAGCTCGTCAATCCGGTTCAGGAACTCAGGACGTACCGTCTGCTTCAGCAACTCGAACACTTCCTCTTTCGTATCCTCAATGATCTGGTCGCGATTATCGCGGTTGATCTCGGCAAATCGCTCGCGAATGATATGCGAGCCGATGTTCGAGGTCATGATGATGATCGTGTTCTTGAAGTTCGCCACGCGACCTTTGTTGTCGGTCAGACGGCCGTCGTCCAGCACCTGCAACAGGATGTTGAACACGTCGGGGTGCGCTTTCTCAATCTCGTCGAGCAGGATTACGCTGTACGGCTTCCGGCGAACGGCTTCGGTCAACTGACCACCTTCGTCATAACCCACGTAGCCCGGAGGGGCACCGATCAGCCGGCTCACGGCGTGGCGCTCCTGGTACTCCGACATGTCGATTCGTACCAGCGCGTTCTCGTCGTTGAACAGGAACTCGGCCAGGGCCTTCGCCAGCTCAGTTTTACCCACACCGGTTGTACCGAGGAAGATAAACGAACCGATTGGTCGCTTAGGGTCCTGCATACCGGCGCGGCTCCGACGTACCGCATCCGACACCACCTGAATGGCTTCTTCCTGACCAGCGACGCGTCTGCCTAGTTCATCTTCGAGATGCAACAGTTTTTCACGTTCGCTTTGCAGCATCCGACTTACCGGAATACCTGTCCACTTGGCAACTACCTCAGCAATATCGTCGGCGGTAACTTCTTCCTGAAGCAGGGTGTCAGCGCTGCCGTCTTTCTTGGTTAAATCGTCCAGGCGCTTCTGAGCTTCGGGAATGCGGCCGTAGCGAATTTCGGCAACTTTGCCGTAGTCACCCGCGCGTTCGGCGTTCTCAGCTTCGATACGTAACTGATCCAACTGCTCTTTCAACGACCGAATTTCGTTCACCGACGTTTTCTCCAGCTCCCAGCGCGCTTTCAATTCGCTGCGCTGCTCGTTGAAATCGGCAATCTGGCGGTTCAGTACGGCTTCTTTCTCGTGGTCATTTTCACGACGGATAGCTTCCCGCTCAATCTCCAACTGCATAATGCGCCGGTTCAACTCGTCCAGTTCTTCAGGAACCGAGTCGATTTCCAGACGCAGTTTCGCAGCCGCTTCGTCCATCAAATCAATGGCCTTGTCGGGCAAAAAGCGGTCGGAGATATAGCGATTCGACAGCTCAACGGCGGCAATGACCGCGTCGTCTTTAATGCGAACGCCGTGATGCAACTCGTAGCGCTCCTTAATACCACGCAGGATCGAAATAGCATCCGTTACGTCCGGCTCATCGACCATAACGGCCTGAAACCGACGCTCCAGCGCCTTGTCCTTCTCGATATATTTCTGATACTCCTTCAGCGTTGTGGCACCGATGGCGTGTAATTCACCACGAGCCAGGGCCGGTTTCAGCAGGTTAGCCGCGTCCATCGCGCCTTCGCCACCGCCCGCACCCGCACCGATAAGGGTATGAATCTCGTCAATGAAGAGAATGATTTCGCCTTCTGAGTCGGTCACTTCCTTAATAACCGCCTTCAAACGCTCTTCAAACTCCCCTTTGTATTTCGCACCAGCAACGAGCAGGCCCATGTCGAGCGATACGATAATCTTCGACTTCAGGTTTTCGGGTACGTCGCCCTGCACGATCCGCTGCGCCAGGCCTTCGACGATGGCGGTTTTACCAACGCCCGGCTCACCCAGCAGAATTGGGTTATTCTTCGTCCGGCGGCTCAGAATCTGAAGCACCCGCCGAATTTCTTCATCACGGCCGATGACGGGGTCAATTTTACCCGTCTGTGCCCGTTCGTTGAGGTTAACGCTGTACCGCTCCAGCGACCGATACTTGGCTTCCGCGTTTTGGTCTTTCACAGGATTATTTTTACCTCTTAGTTCTTTAATAGCTTCTTTTAGCGTCTTCTCGCTGAACCCTACGTCTTTAAGTAAAGTTGCGACTGAGTCTTTCCCGCCAACCAATCCCAGCAGCATCAACTCGACGCTCACGAACTCGTCACCGAACTCGTTTAGCTGGTTTGTAGCCCGTTGGAAAGCGGAGTTCAAATCGTTTCCTAAATAAATGCCTTGTTGCCCTCCCGAGATCGAAACTTTGGGGTAGTTGTTCACAATGGCGTCCAGCGCCAGCGTCAGGCGGCTGGTATCGACGCCCACCTTCTTGGCCAGAAACCCGACGGTGTTCGGGTCTTCATCCAGAATGGCCTTCAGTACGTGGCCGGTCTCGACGGTCTGCTGGTTATTGCCCTGCGCCATCTGAGCCGCCTGCTGAATAACCTCTTGTGCCTTAATGGTATAGTTGTTAAAGTTCATGGTCTGGTCTAGTCGCTCCGCTGTTGCAGAAGCTCTTATTTTGTTTACCTATACTAGTAGTAACAAACGATGGGCCAAGGCGGTTTTTCGGACAATTTGGCGGAAAAATGATGGAATTTTAATAGATTTAAGTCAATTTGGCGCAATAATATTTAACCGTACCATGTATTTATTTGGCAAACGAGCTGATAAATTAGACTTATCTGACATCTACCGACTTGTAAACAATCGTATTCAGGAAAGTAAAAATCTAGATTTCAAAAAAGAATTAAAGATAAGTTCGGGTGATGACAGGAAAGAGTTTCTTGCTGATGTGTCGGCTATGATGAACACTGAAGGCGGGTGTATAATCTTTGGCATTGAAGAGGCCAAAGGTGCAGATGGTAAAAACTCAGGAATAGCATGTTCAGTGAATGGTATTCAAGTAATTAATGTAGACTCAACATTACAACAAATAGAATCATTGGTTGAGAACGGACTTGATCCTAAAAGTAAATCTTTAATTTTTAGTCCTATCCATATAGATGATAATAATTACGTACTTGTTGTCGGCATACCTCAAAATATTGGCTTGCCCTCAATGGTGAGTTATTCTGGTACAAACAAATTTTATAGTCGTGGCAACACCGGAAAATACTTACCTGATGTAATTGGTGTCAATCAAATGTTTACAAGAGCTATGTCAATTAAAGAGAAGGCGGAAGCTTTCAGACAGGAAAGAATACAATTAGTACGGAGTCAGGAATTCTTGACAAATATTGATACTGTTGGTTCATATTTTATGCATGTTGTGCCTTTGGGCAGGCAAGGCGACGCATTAGTTAACTTAAATTTTCAACCAACGATTGACTTTCTACGATCAAATTTAAAAGTCATAGAAGGTCTTGGAGGGCAACCTCGTTATAACGTAGAAGGATATTGCATGTATTATGAAAAGCATGATAATAGGCTAGTGGACACTTATGCTCAAATATTTAGAGATGGTTGCTTGGAGTTTTATACTAATCGTCACATACTGGGACGTCCTTACGTTCACGGACATCGTTTAGAAAACATTGTAATTGAAAATTTTAAATCGACCTTAAATATCTATAGCCAGCTTGCTGTCGAACCGCCTTTCGTGGTGTTTCTCAGTTTATTCGATTTGGAAACATTAGTGATTAAGAACAACGATTTCCACGAAAGTACAAGTGTTATTGGTCGTAAACGAATGTTGTTTTCTCCTTTATTAGTAGATAACCTGGATGTAAGCCCAGCAAGTCATATGAAACCCATTTTAGATATTTTTTGGCAATCAGGTAATATGGAAGGAAGTCCAAACTATAACAAAGAGGGACAATGGATTCCACGTAATTACTAATTAATAAACAGTTGAGCTGAAATAAGATTTTCCCTAGCAAAACATGAACGTCTCAGTTAAGTCGGAATGAGCAATCTGTAGACGATTAAGCGTAAATGAAATAAGCCCATGAAAACAGTATTAGAATTAGACGTCAATGAACACGAACGCACGATCATCGAAGAGATGCTGCGGATGATGAACGTACCATTCCAAAGCCGGACGGTTGAGGAAGAAAGCCCTTTTGAGCCAGGAGCTCCCGATGCCGCTATTGAAGAAGCTATTGTGCGCCTACGCGGTGCGTGGGAAGGACGTTTTGAGGATTTCAATGATTTTCGCCGACAAGCTTGGAAAGGACGTGGTGTTAAATGATTCTCTGCGACACCAGCGTTTTCTTTGCTATCTTCCGTGGTAACGAGGCCGTCGAAGCCGAGTTAAAAGACATTGGCTACTCCAACGCGGCTATATGTGACATCACGATCGGCGAAATCTATTTGGGAATGCGCAAGTCAGAAGAGCGCGACACTAAAGAACTTATTAGACGTTTCAATCGCTTTGCGTTTACTAAAGATGCATCCCGGTTGTTTATTGAAATTATGGCTAATCTGTACAGCCGTCAGATTGGTGTGCCTGATGCCCTGATTGCGGCAATTGCCAGGGCCAATAGTTTAGAAGTTTTCACTCCCAACATTGACGATTTCAAACGGGTGGATGGATTAAAGCTGTACAAGCCAAGCCGGAAGTTGGTATAAACAATCTGTTGCTCACCTCAGACGAATATCTGACCTTTTACAACAACTAAAAATTACCTCCCCATCGGCTGCGCCTTCAAAAACGTCAATGATCGCCAGAGCCATTCGAGGGGGCCGTACTGGAACCGCGATAACCACCACCGGCTGAACAATACCTGCGCCAGAAAGATGGGTAGGGTTAACGTAATGGCTACGGCTGAGGGAATTTCGCCGATGAGGCCCAGCCCGTACCCGTAGAAAATCAGCGTACCAATGACGGATTGAAGGACGTAGTTGGTCAAGGCCATTTTGCCGATGGACGCCAACGGCGATACAATCCGCTGCCACGAAACCGTCTGGAACAACAGGGTCAGGCCAGCGATGTAAAAAATGGTCAGGCTACCCTCGCCAAGGCCGAACAGGAAGTTAAAAAAGTAGCCGATACCTTTGGGAGGCTGGGAATTGTTGCCGTAGATCGAAATAGCGATCGCAAACAGGCCAATGATTCCTAACACACCAAAACCCGTGTAGCGAGTCACGCGTCGGAAGAAGGCCCGATTGTCGGATAAGTGCTGGAATAACCGCCGACGCCCGGCATAGAGTCCCAGCAGAAAGAAGCCGAGGGTAATATAAATTCGGCCGCTATCGAACTGGAAGTTCATCTTGGTTTCAAACTCCCTGAAATTCACTCCAACCACCTCGAAATAGCTACCACGTTTAATAATCTCGTAATTAGCCTCTACCGTCTTCTCAAATTCTTTCTGTCGTTGGTCATTCTGCGCTTTGGCTGGCGGCTCCGCAACGTTTTCGTTGTAGATGGTGCGGATTTGCGCGGGAAGATTCAGGATGAGCAGCACCGCTACGGTCAGCACCCACCGGAGCGGCACCTTACGGAACAATAACATTGGAAAGCCAAGCATGGCGTAGATACTCAGAATGTCGCCCCGCCAGTGCAGATGATGCAGGAAACCGATAGCCCCCAGAATGACCAGCCGCCAGGCAAACCGGCGCAGAAACGTACCGTCCGGCTCGGTTGAGCGGGTCATCATCAGGGCAAAGCTCAGTCCGAACAAAAACGAGAAGAAGGTATAGAACTTGCCGCTGAAGAAAATGCCCACAATCGCCTGCACGATGTTGTTCAGAATGCCCTGCGAATTGATCTGGTACACCGAACCGGGCAGCGGCCCACCGTCGAACCAGACCGATACGTGAACGAGCAGAATACCCAGCAGGGCAAATCCACGTAACGCGTCAACAACCTGAATGCGCGTACTTTTTCCGACTGCCACCTCGGGCGATCCGGTAAGTTGGGTTTCCATAATGAAGAAGGCCAGGGGTAGGAATAATTACTTTTGGCTGCGCGGGCAGTTATACAAGTCAATAAACTTGGCCGCAGAAAAGCAAGCAAAGTCGTACGAACGAACGCATAGCTTGATGGACGCCCGATGCTCAATTATCGTTTGTGTAGTTTTTTTACCACTATGCGCGCACAACCGCAATATCCGGGGGGTAATTTTGATTGGGTAGCGCCGTTGTACGATGCACTGAGCTTTTTCGTCTTTGGCCGATCCCTGCAACGGGCGCAAACGCTATTACTGGGAGAGCTTCAACCCGGCGCATCTATTCTAATTGTCGGGGGAGGTACCGGGTTTTTGCTGGAACCAATCTTAACCCAGTGCCAGCCATCCCAGGTGTTGTATCTGGAAACGTCGGCCCGGATGCTGGCTCAGGCAAGTGGCCGGATGTTTCAAAAACCGATACTGGGTTCAGTCGAGTTTCGATTGGGCGATGAAACAGCGCTACGGCCTGATGAGCGGTTCGACGTTATTATAACGCCGTTTGTGCTGGACCTTTTTACGGAGCAGACGCTGGCCCAACGGATGCTTCCGCGCCTACGTCAGGCGCTCAACCCGGATGGGCACTGGTTAGTGACGGATTTCGTCCGGACGGACAAATGGACCCACCAAGCCTTGCTCTGGCTAATGATTACGTTCTTCCGACTGACGGCCGGCATCGAAACCCGGCAACTGGCCAACTGGCCGCGACTGCTCCGTAAAGCGGGGTTGATCCGGCTTGAGTCCCGGTCGGCCGTCGGGGGAATGGTTGTCTCAGAAATCTGGCGACTTGCTACAGTTTCCTGAACAGGTCCACGATCGTTGTTTCGTCGCTCACGTCGTACCACTCCTCCCCGCCAAGGTTCAGCCATTGACCATTCCGTTTCGGCCGCTGCGTCAGGGGCTCATGCGCTTCGTAATCGGCTTTGTAGACCGTTCCCATAATGCGCTGCAACTCGCTCCACGGCAATGTTTTCGACGTCCTGCGCCGGTTCTGCGCCAGGTCGATTTTTACGTTTCGCTCCACAAACGACGCCCGCATGAACAGCTCCGTATCAGCTTCCCGGCTGGCATCGAGAAACGTCAGTTCAAACGCCTGTTCGCGCCCTCCGGCTTCGTAGGCCGCCTGGATCAGCTCCTGCGCCAGATACGTCCAGTCATCGCCGTTACGGGGCGTACCCGACTCGATGCCGGCTTCGGTTTCCAGCTTCATCTCAAAAAAATCTTCATCCTCGCCCAACTGGTCTTCTACGAGCGGATCAAGTGCGGTTTGATCCGCCAGGTTCGCTACGGCCTGCTGCCAGGTAGTCCCCAGCCGGCCCGACCAACTGAAGTCATCATTAGGTGTATACCCTTCGGCAATCAGTTCGTCTTCGTCCACGCTCTCGCGGTCGAGGTACGTAATGGAAAAATCGACCTGCAGGTATTCATTGAACGCAGTACGCGCCGACAGGGTGTAAAAATGGGCGTAGGGCGCGGGCAACGACCGGGCGGTCTGGTAGCGGATGGTCAGGTTTTTAAACGGCATCGACTCGAAAGCGGGCAATGGTTTGTTGCATGACAAAAAAACGTTAGTAACTGTTCACAATTCGCCGTTTATCGATTTTTCCGGTGGGGGTTTCGGCGAAATGATCGACCGTAATGGCGTCTTTAGGTACGTGATACGGCCCTAATCGGTCACGGACGCGAGCCTGAACAGCGGCCCATTGCTCAGCGTCAAGGGGGTGATGCTCCACAAAAACCACCACCCGCTGCCCGAGCCGCTCGTCGGGCAGGCCGGCCACAAACAGCCTCGGCACCGGTCCTGATTCAGCCAGCACATCCTGAACGATTCGTTCGACCGCTTCCGGCTGTACTTTCACCCCGCCACTGTTGATGATGGCGTCGGCCCGACCCAGCAGCCGAAAATGCGAGGTATCCAGCATCTCAACTACGTCGTTGGTCTGTACCCGCTCACCGTTGGTCGCAGCCGACGTAATGTGCAGGCATCCTCGCTCGTCGGTACCAATACTGACGCCCTCCAGCGATGTGAAGACCTCCGTTGCCGCCGGACCATTCAGCCGCCGGAGGGCAATGTGCGATACGGTCTCGGTCATGCCATAGGTAGCGTAAACCGGTGCTGTAATGACCTGAAGGGACCGTTCCTGCGCCGGACTCGTTGCCGCTCCACCCACCAGAATCGCCTTCATGCCGTTCAGGATTGGCAGTTTTTCCGGCGCAGTTTCCAGAATGGTTTGTAATTGCAGCGGCACCAGCGCCGTGAAGTCAAATCGGGTGTTGGCCGGGAAGTCGGCCAGCGGGTCACCGGATGGTTCGATGATGGTCATCTGTAAGCCAAGTTCCAGTCCCCGAACCAGCATCATCACCCCGGCAATGTAGCGCACATTCAGACACACCAGGGCCGAATCGCCGGGTTGTAGGCCCAGTGTCTGGCCGGTTAGTCGGGCGCTGGCTTGCATCTGTGGCCGCGTCAGCGTAATGGGTTTGGGCTGGCCGGTCGAGCCGGATGTGTGCAAAACAAACTCGGCCTGCCCGCTCTGCCAGGTTCGGCAGAAAGCCAGCGCGTCGGCATCATAAGGCGTGATAGGCTGAGGCCAGTTGGAAACCGGCAGTTGACCGTTAACGTGTATCATCTATACGCTGGTCACCCGAACGGTTCCGGAGTTGGCATCGACCGCAACGCGGAAAACAACGAGCGGTATTGTGGCAGGTCCGTTGATGACCTTACCCGTCTGGTCAAAGCGCGACGCATGAAGCGGGCAGTAGAATTGCCCTTCGGCACTGCGGTATGTAAGCTGGGTGTTCTGGTGCGTGCACTTCGCCGAGACCGCCAGAAACTCACCCGCTTTAGTTTGAGCAACCAGGATATTGCGTACCACGACGTAGCCCCCTTTCAGTTTCAGGTTTGCGTAATCGGTATTGGGTTCGTTCCAGTTGAAGGTGAAATCAATGGCCTCGGGGGCCACCGGTTCGGTTTCGCCCCCCGAATTACAGGCCAGAGCGCAGGGGGCTAACAATACGGCCCCAACACTGCTGCCAACCAGTCGGATAAACGTGTGGCGGTCAATTGTGGCCGAAGGGGTATTTTGCATACGGGTTCGTTGTACTTTTGTGGGGGAAAATCGGTTTGTAGTTTGTGGTTTGTAGGGACCCGACAATCTTCAACTACAAACCTCAAACCATACCCTAATAACAAGGTAAATGTACGGTGAAAACCCGATACCGAACAAACGCGGTCGGGCATCCGTTACCCATTCGTATGGAGGAAGCAAAAGTAGTGATCAATCCTATCGCACCGGAGAAGGTAGCCGAATCGCCGGGATTGATGGAATACGCCCACACGGCCGGGGGCGCCGTTATCCGGCCCGAAGACAAGGGTAAAATTCACGGGCGGGCCGTAGCGGCCATGCGGGAACAGACGGACCTGCAACTGGCGCAGCTCTACAAACAGATGCAGTTGCTGGCTGAGCAGGCAACGGCCATTCGCCACCGCGTTGAAGTCTCTGAGCGCATCTATAACGCCCAGATGAATTTTGAGCCCATCGTCGGGCACACCTACTACTTCTACGTCCGCAAGGATGGCACCGATGTGCTGTCGATGATTGCTCCCCACGAATGGGGCCGCAAATTCCCCTTCGAACGTACCGTTGCGACGGTCCGCATGATGGCCGACCATACGTGGGACGTAGATTATCACGAAACTGAATTTTCAATGAGCGAATGAGCGCATTAGTGAATGAGCGAATGTTTGGCAGATCGCTTATTCACTAATGCGCTCATTCACTAATGCGCTAATTATGACAAGCAACTATCCCTGGGAAGTAATTAAGGAGTACGAGGAGATCATTTTCTCCTACTACGAGGGCGTCGCCAAGATCAGCATCAACCGCCCTCACAAACGCAATGCATTTACGCCGTTGACCGTCAAAGAAATGTCGGAAGCGATGGAAATTGCCCGGCAGGATGAGCGGGTCGGTGTGGTAATCCTGACCGGCGAAGGTGGTGAAGCATTCTGTTCGGGTGGCGATCAGTCGGTTCGCGGCCACGGCGGCTACATCGGCGAGGACCAGGTACCGCGCCTGAACGTACTGGATTTGCAAATGCAGATCCGGCGCATTCCAAAGCCAGTCGTGGCTATGGTAGCCGGCTACGCCATCGGCGGTGGGCACGTCCTGCACGTCGTCTGCGACCTGACCATTGCCGCCGACAACGCCCGGTTCGGGCAGACGGGTCCGAAAGTCGGCAGTTTCGACGGGGGCTTCGGGGCCTCGTATCTCGCCCGGATCGTAGGACAGAAAAAGGCCCGCGAGATCTGGTTCCTCTGCGATCAGTACAACGCGCAGGAAGCGCTGGACATGGGCCTGGTCAATAAAGTGGTGCCCCTCGACCAGTTGGAAGAAACCACTCTGGAGTGGTGCCGTAAGATGCTCGAAAAGAGCCCAATCGCCCTGCGGATGCTTAAAGCCGCCTTCAACGCCGAACTCGACGGACAGGCCGGCATCCAGCAACTGGCCGGCGACGCGACGCTGCTGTACTACCTCTCCGATGAAGCCAAAGAAGGCAAGAACGCCTTCATGGAAAAGCGCAAGCCAGACTTCAGCAAGTTTCCGAAGTTTCCATAAATTGTTCGGGCCGGCAAGATGCTGGCCCTTTTTACTTACTTGTTGAGGAGATTATAGTACTACGTTGTCTAACTGTATGTTGGCCTGTATTCCAACCCGTAGATCGATAGTTGGGTCATCTGAAAAAGACAGAATGGTATGCGAATCGGCCTTTATCTTTTTCTGCTTCTTGCTACGTGTTTCGTAGCCTGCGATTCTTCGGAAGAGGTCAATCCTGACGATCTGTCGGGCACCTGGGTGGAGTCATCGGCCCGGAAAGACACGATCATTTTCCTTACGATGCTGGATACAGGCACCACCCGCTGGTTAGAGGTCAAGCGCGGAAAAACTACCAATCTAGGGGGTCATATCGTACCCAAGCTTGGCAGCGGCATCTACAACTACTACGTTTCGGGTCGCCAGATTCATGTGCGAAATACACTCTCATCAAATTCGGCTTACAAAGCCTATCCAATCAGTCGCCGGGATGGAAAGATCCGTCTGGGTAACTTCTTCGAGCTGGGATCGCTGCAACCCCATACCGCTGTCAGAACACTCGTCCGGCTGTAAATTAAAAATCCCGACGATTACTGGCTAACCGTCGGGATTCTTGATGTATAAACCTTACTGCGTCAGGCAGTTTGCACATCCGGTTCAATGCTGTTGACTACCTGCCAGCCCAGGGAAATGGCCAGCGCATCTTCTGCCAGCGCCACAACCGGATCAGGAATGCCCAGGCCACGCGTCAGCCACATGCGTAGTTGAAAAAAGGCGACCGTACCAACGGCAGCGCCCAAACCACCGGCTGCGGCTCCGGCGGCTACCTCGCCACCCTCCACCTGGCTTAGAAACGCCCCACAAGTCGCTCCCGAAACAACCCGCGCACCAAATACCGGAGGTGCTGTTCGGTTGGGAGTACTCGGCACCTTATCCCCTATGATTTCGCTACCTGCCAGCGTCGTCAGTACCATAGACGTTGTGGGCAGAGCCAGGTAATGAATCGGTTTCGACGGTTGTTTGGTGGGGATGGTTCGAACCAGTTTGCGGCTAAGCAGAGCCGGAGCCATCATCGACCGCATTCCGGCGACGACGCCCAGGCTGAAAGCCCGGAAATAGGTATTAATCATGCTCGTTGTTTGGTTAAAAAGTGGCTTAGCTTTCGTCCTTAAGCGACTGCATATCAATCACAAAGCGAAACTTAACATCATTATCCAGCATCCGGCTGAACGCCTTGTTGATGTCCTGCATGGCAATCATTTCAACCTCCGGCGCGATGGCATGTTCGGCGCAGAAGTCCAGCACCTCCTGCGTTTCGGCGATGCTGCCGATAATGGAAGCTCCCACCGAACGCCGGTGAAACGCGACCTCCATGTTGTTGGTCGGACTTTTGAACGGCCCCAGCACGCCAACCACCACCAGCGCTCCGTCGCGCTGCAACAGGCTGACGTACGGATTAATGTCGAACTTATCCGGAATAGTGCTCAGAATCAGCTTGAACGCCAACTGATGCGCTTCCATGGCTTTTTTGTCGCTTTCGATCAGCACCTCGTCTGCCCCCAGCGCTTCGGCCGCTGCCCGCTTATCTTCCGAGTGGGTAATCGCCGTTACGTGCGCTCCCATCGCCTTCGCCAGTTGGATAGCCATGTGTCCCAGGCCACCAATGCCTACTACGGCCACCTTATCGCCGGGCTGGGTGTTCCAGTGCCGCAGGGGCGAGTAGGTCGTTACGCCCGCGCACATGATAGGAGCGGCTTTGCTGATGTCGAGCTTATCGGGAATGCGCAGCACGAAGGATTCTTTTACCACGATGCTGGTCGAGTAGCCTCCGAAGGTGTTGTAGCCGCTGCCGTCTGGCTTCATGTAGCCATTGTACGTAGCGGTCCAGCTAACGGGCCCTTCGCAGTACTGCTCATCTCCCCCGGTGCAGGATGTACACTGACCGCACGAATCGACCATACAGCCGACGCCCACTACATCACCAACCTTATACTTTGTTACACCACTGCCTGCCTGCGTGACCCGACCCACGATTTCATGACCGGGAATACACGGGTAGATGGTATTTGCCCAGTCGTTACGCACCTGGTGCAGATCGGAGTGGCAAACACCACAATACAGAATATCGATCAGCACCTCATCCTCCCTGGGTGCTTTCCGCTCAATGTCCATCCGCGACAGACGGCTCAGCGAATCAATCAGCGACGCCTTAGCGCCATAGGCTTTTGTCTTGATGGCTTCCATAACGTGAGTCAGGGGTGGCCGGTGCGAAAGACCGGCCACCCCAAAGAAAAATGTAGTTATACCAGCGCTTCTTCGACGGCGGATCTGGCGTTGTGATACGCCCCCTGAATAGAATCCCCCACCGACGACAGCGCGCTTTTGGCCGACTGCTGTGCTTTAGCAGCTTTAAACCGATACCGGGCTTTATCGTAGGCGCTGACCGGAATGACCGACGAGCGATTGCGAGACAGCAGCCAGATACCACCAATTAGTACCGCAGCCGCCCCGATGGCAAGCGCCAGCGTCTGTTGTTGCTGCCGGTCAGCTTCTTCCTTCGGCGTCATATCTTTACGAACATTAGCCGCCACCAACGGGTCAGGCAGGATATGCGCCAACGCGACGGTCAACTTGTTCATCCAGCCCGCCACTACGTGGTCTTTACCACTCATCAGGGCTTCGTAGCCTGCTTTGGCTACGGCGGCCGGGTCGGCGGTCTTGTTGGGATCAGCCCCTTTGGCTTCGGTCGCACCGGCGGCTTTGAAGAAGTTGGTATTGGTAGCACCCGGCATCAGCACCGTTACGGTTACGTTCGTGTCCTTCAGTTCGTTGCGGATGGCCTCCGAAAACGACTTAACAAACGCCTTCGTCGCGCCATAGACCGCCATCAACGGATTAGGGGCAACGGACACCTCTGACCCCAGCATCAGGATTTTCCCCTCGTTGCGGGCAACCATGTCTTTCAGATACAGTTTTGTCAGGTGCATCAGCGCTACGGCATTGACCTGTATGATATCCCGTTCCTTCTGAAAATCGGTTTCGGTAGCGAACATACCGTACTCACCAAATCCGGCGTCGTTGACCAGTACGTCGATCTGTATGCCCTGCCCGCTGGTTTCGGCATAAATTTCCTCAGGGGCATTGGGATCAGCCAGGTCCTTGTTGATGATGGTCGCCTGCGTACCGTATTGATTCTGTAAATTATAGACCTGTTGCCGTAGGGCTTCCTCGTCGCGACCGATTACTACCAGTTTATAGCCGTCGCGGGCAAAAAGCCGCGTCAGTTCGCGGCCGATGCCGCTGCTGGCCCCCGTGATGAGGGCAGTCTTGCCATTCTGTTGTGTTTCCATAGTTGAGTTTTTAAGGTTTTCAGTCTCTGGTTTCCAGTTTTCGGTTAGCTGACGCCGGATGTAGGCCGTGCTCATCACCGTAACCTGAAATCATATACCGTAAACCGGATTACGGCTTGAGAATCACCTTTGTGCAGTCGTCTTCTTTCTTCTTGAAGATTTCGTAACCACGCGAAATTTCGGTCAGGGGAAGGACATGCGACACGATGTCGTCGAGCACCACTTTGCCCTCAACCACCAGATTGAGCAGGTGATCAATGTTCTTGTGCACCTGCGACTGCCCGTAGCGGACCGTCAACCCCTTGTCGAATATCCGGCCGAGCGGGTAATTGTCGAAGGGGGTGCCATATACACCAACCACCGTTACGATGCCGCCCCGGCGCACCGCCCGAAAACATTGTTCCAGCACGGCCGATGTGCCTTTTTCCAGGTTGAACACCGCCTTGGCCTTGTCCAGTACGGTTCGCTCGGCTTCCATCCCGACAGCATCCACGCAGACATCAGCCCCCCGGCCTTCGGTCATGCTGCGGATAGCTTCCACCACATCGACGTCGTGCGGATTCAGGGTTTCGACATTATTGACTCGCCGGGCTCGTTCCAGCCGGTAGTTCAATGGGTCTATCGCAATAACCCGGCCTGCTCCTTGCAGCCAGGCCGATTTCTGCGCCATAAGGCCCACCGGACCGGAGCCGAAAATAGCTACCGTTTCGCCCCCTTTCAGCTCCCCCCACTCGATGGAACTCCAGCCGGTCGGGAAGATGTCGGTCAGGAACAGCACCTGCTCGTCTTTCAGTCCTTCGGGTACGTGGCGCAGCCCGTAGTCGGCGAAGGGCACCCGGACGTATTCAGCCTGACCACCGTTGTAGCCGCCGTAGAGGTCGGAGTAGCCGAACAGCCCCCCACCCTTCTCGGTCAGCAGACCACCGTCGGGGCCGTACACGTCCGGGTTGGAGTTTTCGCAGTGCATCTCCAGGTGGTGATTGCAGAAGAAGCATTTTCCGCAGGCAATGGTAAAGGGCACCACGACCCGGTCGCCTTTTTTAAAATTAGTAACTTCAGAACCTACCTCCTCAACGATACCCATGAATTCGTGTCCCAGTACCTCGTTGCGCAACTGAGGCAGAAAACCGTCGTAAATGTGCAGGTCGGAGCCGCAAATGGCCGTGGAGGTAATGCGCAGAATAACGTCGCGCGAGTGTTCGATTCGGGGGTCATCCATTGTTTCATAACGGATATCCCCCGCTTTGTGAAAAACGGCTGCTTTCATGCGAAGCGGTTATATGATGAGATGATGACCGGCAATGCTCTTGTTTCACAAACCGGTATCTGCTCATAACGACTTCTCCTAAGGTTGGTTTTATTATCTACTTAAATGGACCAACTAAGTAGAGTACTAGTCAGACTGAGCGGTTTACAGCTTTCGGAAACCGACGCCCGACCTGTACTCCATAAGCCGCGACTGGAACCCACGAACTTAAAACCGTAAATAGAATACCGTAAACTAAGTAGTGACTTTCCAGCGATCAATCATACATTTACACGGTTTTACCTACTACAATGTATCGTTTTTCATTAATCAGTATCTTTTTATTGTTTCTTGTGGTTGGTAGCCAGGCGCAGTCGACGAATGAAGCCGGAACATTTGTGGGGCTGGACTGGGAAAATGATGCGCTTCAATGGCGCGACCGCGACATCACCGACTATTACTATACCAACGGCCTGCGACTGAGTCTGCAAAGCAGTTACTGGCAACGCTGGCCGACCCGGCATCTGCTCCTCGCTTTTCCGGCCAAAGACGGACGTACCTACCGCTCGCTCTATGGCTTTGCACTCGGCCAGGAGATGTACACCCCGCACGACGTCAAAACAGCGAGGCCCAAACTGTATCCCTACGACCGGCCCTACGCCGGTTATATCTACGGCTCGTGGTCGCTCACAACGGTTGATTCCATCGGCGGCCGACGCCTGACCTCCTCCGCTGACGTGGGCATTATCGGTCCAGTAAGCCAGGCCGACAAACTTCAGAACCTGCTGCATGAATGGCTGGGGCAGGCCGATGCCGCCGGCTGGTCCAATCAACTACGCAACAGCCTGGCCATTAGCTACGCGGTTCGCTACGATGGCCGACTGTTTCCACGTATTCATCCCAACTTCGACGTAGCGGGCAGCGTTGAGGTGAATGTCGGTACGGTGTCCAACTTCGCGGGCGTTGGGGGAATGATCTGGCTTGGGCAGTTTACTGATTACTTCGCGAGTCCGAGCCGTCTGTATCCTCGGGGTAGCCGCCGGGGACAGGTATATGCCTTTGTTCGGCCTACGCTGCGAGCGGTACTGGACAATTCGCTGCTACAGGGCGGCTGGTTTGGCGGGCGTGAGAACTACTACGCCCTCCCCTCCAAGGAACTGACGCACTTCTACGGCCAGGTCGAATACGGCTGGGCGTTCGGTCTGGGAGGTTTTCAACTAACGGCTTCGCAGACGTTCCGAACCCGGGAGTTCCGCACCGCACGGCCTCACCAGTGGGGCCGGGTCAGTTTGTTGGCACGGTTTTAACCCTACTTGTCGGCTCTTTAATCAGAAAGATATAGAACTTACAAGAACCGCCTAGACAAATAGAAATCAGTATTTCTTACAAAAGAAGGACCGGCAAATGACCGGTCCTCCAAAATTCTTTAGCGGCAAGAACTAGGTTGATTGCCGACTGTTTGAGCCAGAGAATCAAGACCAACTATTCCGCTTTTTGCGGCAACTGATTTCTCCAAAATAGTTTTGTCAATCTTATACCAAGAGCAGGCGATACCACTTTGTAGATCAACTTCTAGTCCTAAGCGCTGAGTGCTTCGATTATACCAGATAGCTTGACTGCCTCTCTCATTGGAGCCAGGATTGAAAGAGTACGATATTTTATAGTCCTTATCGTCGGGAAGCGAATTGAATCGATCCGATATTTCCTGCAATGCATTGTTTTGGGCCTCAACCTTAGTGTCATACTTACCTAATCGCTTATTATAACCTCCATTGAGGACAGGGCTTTCACAGGCAGTCAAAACAAGCAGCAACATCACTGGTAATTTGTGGAAGTTCGTCTTCATATCGTTTGAGATGGTAGAAAATAATTAACTATATAGATTATAGCATCAAAAGTAACCTAATGCTGCATTGCAACAAGCTAGCATGGCAGATTTATGATGTCGCTGGCCCTTGTTGATTTTAAAAAATATGCGGCTAATCACTCATTTTGCACAATATTATTCGGCAAGTAACTTGCTATAATGCCGTTTGCTGCTTTCTTTTGCCTATACACCTTTTCTTTCTCAAGCCATGACTACCCGCAGAACCTTCTTCCGGCAGGCCGCCGGTGCCCTCACGTTGCCCGCCTTTCTGCCTGAAACCTACACTCAGTCGTTGCCAATTGCCGATGCTGGGTTAAAAACGGCCGCTGACTGGGCGCGGGACGAAGATTTCTGGTCGTGGGTCAAAACGGAATTTACGGTGTCGCCCAACCTGCTGAACCTGAACAACGGCGGGGTAAGTCCACAACCAAAAGCTGTGCAGGATGCGCACATCCGGTTCTACCAGTACGCCAACGAAGCGCCCTCATACTACATGTGGCGGATTCTGGACCAGGGCCGCGAAGCGCTACGTAGCAAACTGGCCGATCTGGCCGGCTGTTCGGCAGAAGAGATTGCCATTAACCGCAATTCTACGGAAGGACTGAACACAGTCATTTTTGGGCTGAACCTGAAACCGGGCGATGAGGTGGTGCTGACTAAGCAGGATTACCCCAACATGCTGAACGCCTGGAAACAGCGCGAAAAACGCGACGGTATCAAGCTGGTGTTCCTGGACCTGAACGTTCCCGTTGAAAACGACGAGTACTACGTCAGCCAGTTCGTGCAGGCCTTTACGCCCCGGACCAAGGTTGTGCACATCACCCACCTGATCAACTGGATCGGTCAACTACTGCCGGTGCGTAAAATTGCCGACGAAGCCCACAAACGCGGTATCGAGGTCATCGCCGACGGCGCTCACTCCTTCGCTCACGTTGATTTCAAAATACCGGACCTGGGCTGCGACTACTTCGCGACCAGCCTGCACAAATGGCTCTGCGCCCCGTTTGGCAGCGGTATGCTGTACGTCCGGCAGAACAAGATTCCTAACGTATGGGCGCTGCTCTCCAACAACGAACCCGACGGCCCCGACATCCGCAAGTTTGAATCGCTCGGTACGCGGTCGTTTGCGTCGGAAATGGCCATCGGCACGGCCGTCGACTTTCACCTGAGCATCGGCGCGGCCCGCAAGTTTGCCCGGCTGCATTACCTCAAAAATTACTGGGCCGAGCGCGTTCGTGACGTACCGGGCGTTCGGCTTCATACCTCGCTGAAACCCGAATACGCGGGCGCTATCGCTCTTTTCTCGATTGACGGTATGAAACCGGGCGAGATTGAAAGCCAGTTGCTTGGCCAGTACAAAATCCATACGACACCGATTGCCTGGGAAAACATTAACGGTGTTCGGGTAACTCCGCACATTTACACGACCCCCAAAGATCTGGACCGGCTGGTGACGGCTATCACAACCATTGCCGGCAAACAGACCCTGGCCGGTAAGCAGAAGAAAAGTTGATGTGGTTTTAATGGAGTGGTGCGGTGAACCGATACCAGTACCCCACCGCGCCCAGCCACCCGATGGCCAGCCACGCGCCAACTGGCAGGCCGAACATGATGGTGAGTGTAGCCACTACTACGCCGATCATAATGCCGGTCAGCCAGCGGTCCGGCGACCGGTCGGATGCGTACGACAGCGCATGCATGAGCAGCAACCAGCCCCAACCCGTCAGCCAGAGCCAGACCACGTAGTCGAGCCCGACGGCAGCCGGGCAGTTGCGCAGTAGAATCAGCAGTTCGGGAAGCCAGATTAGGCCATAGGTCAGCGTATAGCGGCCCAGGCGCTGATACCAGGCCAGTGGTAAGTTTTGCAAAAAGAGCAAGTACCGGTGTTCAAACGCGCTCACCTGACCGCCTACCTGGGCATGAGTCGCCACCGACAGCACCAGACCAATCAGCAACAAGCGCTGGTCGTAATCGTCGGTGGGGTACAGCCGACAGACACCCGCCAATAGCAAGCCCGAAAACGCTTTGGTAAGTAACATCGACACGGGTTCATGGCGAAGCCAATGCATCGGAAAAAACAGGACGTACGGCAGCCGGAAGGATAGCCGGGGCAGCGCCGTCCCTTCGGGGTTCGGGTGCCGGAGCCGGTAGTCGTTCGCCCAAACTCCACCGACCAGCAACAGTGCCTGCACGCCAACGATCGTACCAATGGCCCCGTACGCTTCGTACCGAATGCCCCGGGCAAGCATCCAGCCAGCATAGCTTAGAATCGGCAGAAGTAATGCTAGTTGGATCAGCAACCACAATCCCCACCGTCGCTGTTTTGGGAGTAGCCAGAAAGTTTGCAGAAACAGATGTTCCGGTGCCCTCAACTGCTGTCGTACAAACGACGTGGTTTTGAGGGTGTAAAGCACCCACAGGCCAGTCGCCAGGGCCAGCAGCAATGGCGAGCCCAGGGCAGCCGCAATCAGCGCTTCGTGTTCGATGGGCCGCATGAACCCGAACGCGATCAGCACAACAACCAGGAAGAATCCGGCATTCTGGGCGTAGAACGTACTGATCAGTGTCCGGTATAAAATCAATAGCATAGGCTTATCCAACTGCACTGATACTGCCCCCTCCCACCTGCCAGACACCCGTCAGTGGCAGCCCCGACAGGGTTACGTCCTGGTGCGACGTAAGCAGGAACGTTACGTTCTGTTCGGCCCGATACCGTCGAATCAGATCGAACAGCCGCCCGGCCGTTGCCCTATCGAGGGTTGTCAGTGGTTCGTCGAGCAAGATAACCCGTGGCCGGCCCAGAAACGCCAGCAGCAGGGCCAGCTTTTTCAGCATGCCACTCGAAAACGTACTCGTCGGAGCCGTCCAGAACTGATCAACTCCAAACACCTCGGACAGTTCATCAATCTGTCCATCGGGAGCCCGCTTTGTCTCACCGACAAAATACGTCAGGTCGCGGGGTGTCAGAAATCCCGGATAGAGCGGTTCCGCTTCGGCGTAGTTGACCCGCAGCCGGTAGGCCACCGGATCGCGGCTGATTTCGTACTGATTGTCCAGCAGGATCTGGCCCGCAAACGGCAACAACCCGGCACAGGTACGAAACAGCGTGGTTTTACCGGAGCCGTTTCCGCCCTGAAAATAATGGATACCGGGTTGTATGATCAGGCTAGGAATATTCAGGACGGTGCGCCCCGAATAGGACTTGGTTACGTTAGTAAAAGTGAGCAAAAGCGCAGGGATTGGTTCAGACAAAAATACTGCTAACCGCTTTTGTCATACATCCCGTTTATCACGTCCGCTTGCCGCTGCTCCTTCTCTACGGTGCATCCAGACGCAGAATACTCCTTACGATAAGTGGCACTCACCGATAAATCAAGGCTTTTACGGGCGCTTCTGCCTTCCGGCTACTTTTATTGGTAACCAGTTCTATCGATTTTACCTGCCTGTTCTACCGGACATGACAGCGATTGACCATCCTGAATGGCCGACCTGACTAGGTCCAGCAACCAATCTTAATCGACCTTCAACTAAATCCTACGCTCATGGACGTACAATTGGAACAAATCCGCGACCAGCAGAAAGCCTCGTGGAACAACTTCTCACCCGGCTGGAAAAAATGGGATGATCTGACCATGGATTTTTTAAAACCCATGGGCGACGAGATTATCAGCCTACTTCAGATCAAAGAAGACGATCTGGTGCTGGACGTAGCGGCCGGTACGGGCGAGCCCGGATTGACCATTGCCTCGATGCTGACCAGCGGTCGGGTAATCAGCACGGATCTGGCTGAGGGCATGCTGGACGTAGCGCGGGAAAATGCGGCCAAACGCAACCTCACAAATTTTGAAACACACGTGTGCGATGTCTGCGAATTACCCTTCGACGACGATACGTTCGATGCCGTCAGTTGCCGGTTTGGTTTCATGTTCTTCCCGGATATGCAGGTGGCTGCGCAGGAGATGGTACGTGTCCTGAAACCCGGTGGCCGCCTGGCAACATCGGTCTGGAACGGACCCGACACGAATTTCTGGGTCGCGGCCACCATGAGTGTCATCAACCAACACATGCAACTCTCTCCGCCCCCGGCGGGTGCTCCCGGCATGTTCCGTTGTGCGCAACCAGGGCTTATTGCCGACCTGTTTGCCGAGGCCGGTTTGACCAACATGGTCGAAACTGAAGTCAACAGCAAACTGAACGTGGGTAGCTTCGATGTGTACTGGCGCTTCATGAACGACGTCGTTGCGCCGGTGGTGGGTGCGCTCAGCAAAACCGACGACACTCTGAAAGCCCAGATCAAGGCCGATGTGCTTAAGCTGATTCAGCAGAAATACCCGGATGGCAACGTACGGATCGACGCCGGTGCCCGGGTTATCTACGGGGAGAAAGAATAAGGTGTTCGCTGCTTTGCGATTAACAGACCGGCGGCAGGTACGTACCTGCCGCCGGTCTGTCGTTTCATACTGTAGTCTTCTGTATTCCGGCAATCGTCCGGAATAGCTACTTTTATGCCATCGAGCGGCCGGGCACATCGTCGCCAACGCTCATCCTCTTTTTAACCCGTTCATGAAAACCCTTATTTCCGAACGTCTGGCAACCAACGGGCTGCTGGCGGTGCTGTCGCTGGTTATTATCTTTCACCTTTTGGTCCTGCTGCGCATCATTCCGTATTCTATTGTCTGGGGCGGCCGACTGACCTCCGACACGCAGATGGTACGTTTTGAGCTGACGTCTATTGTCATTAATGCCCTCATGCTGACCGTTGTCGCCATACGAGCCGGCCTACTCCGCATCAGGGTCCCCGCCCTGCTGATTAACATAACCCTGTGGCTGATGGCTGGGCTGTTTACGCTCAATACCGTCGGCAATATGGCTTCCCTAAATACCGTTGAGCAACTGGTATTCACCCCGCTGACGCTTATCCTGGCCATATTCAGCCTGCGTCTCGCACTGGCAGGGTATCAACGTAAGAGTTTACCACCGAACGCTTAGCCGTACGCCAGCCACACCGTTTCGGGGTGCAGCCGCGTTGAAGTAGCGTCCGCCAAATGCATTCAGATCATAACCTAACGAATACGTCTGATTCAGCAGGTTGTCTCCACTCGCGTACAGATCGAGCGTCCAGCGGTTCCCGAGCGTACGCCGAAACCCCAGCGTAGCCTGTAGCAGCCGGGTTGGCAGTGCTGTGGCGGTATTGGCTTCATCCAGGGGAAAGGGGTTCAGAAACTGGTACGTCAGGTGGGCGTAAAAACCCAGCCGTAGTTCGGCGTCAAACCCACTGATGAGCGTCGTGGGAGCAATGCCCGGCACGCGCTTGTCGGATACGTCGGTCGCGCCCTGCTGGTAGTTACGAAACCGATAATCGGTCAGGTTCACGTTTTGCCAGAGTCGCAGCAGCGAAAATAGCGAGGACGACACAGAAACCGGATTCACAAAATCGTAGGAAAGTTGCGCTTCCAGCCCCTGCTGATCCGTACGGCCCGCGTTAACGAAGAACTCCGCGCCGTTATCTGCCGACCGCCGGACGATGGTCTGGCGAAGCTGGAACTGATAGGCCGCTACGTCGAACCGCAGTCGACTACCCAAAGCCGATCCACGAAAACCGACCTCATAGTTGGTTCCCCGCTCCGGCTCAAGGGTTGGGTTAAACTGGCCGGTCGACGACAACACTTCCAGGCTTGTCGGTCCTGAATAGCCCGTGCTGATGCTGGCAAACGCCGATACGTTCTGACCGAAGGTACGCAGTAAGGCTACCCGCGGTAGCCAGACCGGATCGAACGTCCGGCGTTGGGGCGCTACCGGTCGGATCGAGAAGCGGGTAAAATCGTAGCGCAGTTCGTTCCGGCTCAGCCCCGCCGTCAGGATCAGTCGGGCGGGCAGTGTAGTTTCGGTTTGCAGAAAAATGACCGACTGCTGCGCCCGCAGTTCGTCGTCGGTCTGGAGCGTATCCGTATTGCCGCGCCGGTTACCGTAGTTACGCGTCACGGTAAAGTTGCGCTGGTATTCGGCCCCGATCGTCAGGGTCGTCGGCAACGGACTGTTCGGGAAACGCACCTGGGTGATTGTCCGGCCGCCAAGCCCCTGATCGGCCCGGCGTTCATAGTTGGTAATGAACGGGTTGGCAAAGTCCGTATTTGATCCGTAAATAACGGTCGTGTTCTGGATACGGTCGCTCCAGCGGTATTCCTGCGAAACGCCCAGGTAACCCAATTTCTGGTAAATAGCTGCCCGTTGTTCAACGCTACCGGGCGTTGTACGGGTACCCGGCCGGGCCTGCCGCGGATTAGCCCGAAACTGCGCTTCGTTCAGGCCACCGGGGGTTTGGTAATAGAGGTCTGAATAGAACCCCAGGATTGATATTGTGCGTTTGGGGCTGACATTGAACGAACTGACCAGACTGATGTTGTCGCGCACGAGGGCACTGTTCTCGCGGTAGCCGTCGCTTTGCAGGTGGTTGTAGCTCAGCGAAACGGCCGAATTATTCTTGCCCGTCTGCAACGTCAGACCGTTGCCGAACAGGCCGTACGACCCGCCCAGCGCCGATACCTCGACCGACGAGCGACCGGCCGGCACGGCTAAGCCACCGAACAGCACCGTACCACCCGTACCAGCTCCGTAGAGACTGCCTGATGGGCCTTTAATCACCTCGACCCGACCCAGTGCCCGGACGTCCAGCGCGTTCAGGGGCGTATTGCCACCGGCATCGGTGAGCGGCAATTCATTCCAGTAGGCCTTTACGTTCCGCACCCCAAACGGCGAACGGATCAGGCTCCCCCGAATCGACAAACGATAACTTCCCGGCGACCGCTCATCGGCCCGCACCCCAGGAATGGTATTGAAAGACGGGACGAGGGTGGGCGTACCGAAACGCCGGTTCAGGTCCCGGGCGGTCAGCAAACCAACCGAAGCGGCCGTTTCCAGCAGTCGACGGTTTGTAGCGTAGCCCGTTACGGTTACTTCGTTCAGTTGAAGGGTATCGTCGGTCATCCGGCCCTGCGAATTGACCGGCGACGTAGTAGAAAGACTATCCTGGGCCTGCGCCAGGCAAGGGTAAATTATGCAAAATACAAGTAGGCGTCGATTCATGCTCGGGTTAACTAATCCCGCAAAGGTAGTGTTTACCGGGTTAGATTAACCAGAAGCGATTCTTAGGTTAATTGTCAGTTTCTGGGCTGGTAGTGTTTCGCTTTGATTATGGCTTGCTTTATTATTGTAAAAAATGTCGTCAACGACCGTTATAATCTGATGATTCAGGATAGTACGTTAATAATGATAGATTATATAACAGATTCATAACTTCACAAAAACTGCCCATGGCTTTACTATTATGCTGTTAAAACAAATCTTAGAGGCAGACCTGATAACACATCTTCTATTTTTAGCGGGACTTATCACGCTGGCTTGTATGGTCTTGCTGGAAGCCAAAAATCAAACAAAGCAGCTGACCAGTTGTACCTTGAATGATGAAGTGATAGGCTTGTATTATCAGTTAGAGAGCGGTGTCGATCTGTTTATTTGTAAAGCTAGTCGAGACAACGCCAGACTGATAGTAAGTTTAATCAGAGCACTTGAGAAGCGTTCTGCTGATGTAAGAATAAGGGATATAGTAGATATTAATGCGTTCCAAAAGGCTTGTGGGGAAGTTTTTAACCCTGTTAGGCTGCATACAAAGTTAATCTCATCAACTACCAATATCTATCCCATCTGGAATTGCAATAGTTCACTGGAGGTTTTTTCAAGCAGCCATTGAACTGGTGAAAAAATAAGATTCGCATTGAAAAGGAGTTTGGAAATCAAGCGTTGAATGTTTCCGCTGACGATTATACCAACCCTCAATGTATTCAAATGTAGCCAACTTCGCCTGGTGCCGTGTTTCAAAATAAACTTGATTAACCATCTCACATTTCAGCGTTTTGAATCGGATCGCCGAAGCGAAAACTTTCGGCCACGGCATTGTCCCAGCAGTTCCCTTTTCGGCTCATACTTTGCAAGATGGGTAAGTCCTTCAATTGATCCCGAAATTCAATGCAGGCATATTGTACACGGCACCGGCCGCCCGGCCCGATCAGAATGAAAAAGTAGTTCACCAGCTAGCGGTCTATTTTTCAGAGCCATTTGAAAAGCCGCAATGCTGGTATCAACTGCTTTCAACGTATCACTCAAGGCCCAGCCCACCACCTTTCTATCAGCTAAATCTAAAATAGCCCTGTCAAGTATAACCAGCCTTCGCCGGTCCGGATGTAGGTAATATCAGACACCCATCGCTTCGGCGCTCCGATTTTGACCAGGCTTGTCGGCTGAAAACTCTCTATTCAACAGATTGCTAGCTACTGGATAATCATGCTTCGAGTCTGTGGTTTGCACGTGGTATTTTTTATACATAATGCTTTTGAGGCTCGCTTTTTTCATTAATCTGGCTACTCGATTACGAGATACCTTCACACCTGATTCGTTAAGGTCATCGGTAATGCGCGGACTGCCATAACGCGATTGACTGCGATCGTAAACCTGTTGAATTTGAATCAATAACTGTTGGGTCTTATGTTGGCGGGCTCCGATTGGATGTTTGAGCCAATAGTAATAGCCACTTACACTCACCTTAAGCACTTTACACATCCTTTCAACGGAAAACTGATTGGCGTGTTCCTTTATAAATCGGAATATCTCCCGTCGCCCCTGGAAAAGATGCTGACCGCCTTTTTTAATATATCGCGTTCTAACTGAGCTTCTTTAAGTTGTTTTTGAAGCTGGCGAATTTGCTTTTGCTCGTCAGTCAGATCTGTATTTGCTTTGCCTGACGGGGCAGATTTGTTATCTCGTTGTCGCCATTTACTGATTCTGCCCGAATCGATCCCCAGTTCTTCGGCCGCTTCGCGAACCGATCCTTTTGCGTATGACAAATCGACCGGTACGCCGGGGCGGGCCATCTGTCTGAAGGTTTCATCAAAAACGCGTCTTTTCATAAGAGTCAGATTTAAGAATATGTTCAAATCTGCCTAAAAAATCCCTACAGTCAAATGTAGCAAGTCCACTGCTGAGTTGAGCAAGCGTCTTGTGTCCTTTGAGAGCTTCGAGGACGACCGCCGGGCGGCCCCGTTTGGTTTTGAAGTGGGCATCGTGGATGCGTCGGAGGGGATTGGCCATTATTAGACATTTTGTAGGTATAAAGTTAACTGTTTCAAGTTATCCTACCTGTCCAGGTATTAGGGAGTATTATATGAAACGGAGAATATCCAAATTACTATTTGTCTATTTAGTCATTAACTTTATCACAATACTGAAGCTACGGAATTGATATTGAGACAGTCGATGATTGTATCGACATAATTATACCCATTTTATGGAATGTAAGTACCTCCTTACACCTCTTGGTAAGATCATATTAGGTTTAGTAGTCATCTATGCCATACACGGATATGTTGCCAATGCGCAACCTGATAGTGCGGTGTATAGCGACGTAGCCAGACAGCGACTGTTAATCCGGATTACAGCGCAATATATCCATACCGTTAGCCAGGGACAGATCGATATGGACAGCGCCATTCGCATACCTTGCAGAGTGTATCAGTTAAGTCCTCTGCTCGCCTATAATGAAGGATATAATGACGGAGACGGAAAAAACTCAGCGGTAACCAGGTTGCTGGACGCCGGAAAAATAATGGAAGCCCAGGCATTGCTTAGCAAGCAGCGTCAGGAGGCACGATTTTGGTTGTTGTTGGACTTTGGTCGTTATTTCGTGTTCAAACAAGGTGCTGAAAAAGCAGATCTTGATCAGGCCTCAAATTACATCAACGAAGCTTTATTACTCAGTAAGAAAGCACCCATCAAGTGGCAAGTGGAGAGTATGGCTCTGCGGGCTCATTGTCTTCATCAAACCGGTCTTTCGGCTGAAGGCCAGAAGGTATTTGATGAACTAATAACCTTATGTGATCGATCAGGGAACCTACTCGCATCGGCCAGGCTCCTATTGCGTGCCGGAGAACTATTGCCTTACGGAGACCCTGAAAGGCTTAAAAAATTTGAAAAAGCCCTTTCTATTTTCAGAAAAGTAAATGCGAAAGACAAAGAAATTGAAACCTTATCTCTAATAAACATAGAATACTTTGTTGCCAAAAAGTATGATGTTGCTGAAAAGTATTTGCGTACGATTGTCAAACTTCAAGCCCAAATAAACTTTCGGCATCAGCAATACCCCAACGATGCATTATCTTGGTTGGCTTATCGAAAAGGAGCACTTACCGATGCATTATCCTACTCCAACAAAAGTTTGGCAAGCGTATCTTCCAAAGCCGATTCTACCTTTATTAGTTACTTCTATACGCGAAGGGGACTTGTCTATGAACGACTGCATAAATTGGATGAAGCCCTTACCTGGTACGATAAAGGATTGGAAAATAGGACACTCGAAACGAGGTTATTTTGGTATAGAGCCGTGATCGGCAAAGTGCTAATGCTGAATAAGATGGGTAGGGCAAAAGAGGCTTTGCCCCTGCTTAAAGAAGCAAAACGGAAGTATCCGCCCAACTCTTACTTCGACAAGATGCACTTTGCCTTTCTGCTGGGCACGACGTATGCTAATTTAAAGAAGAGCAGTCTCGCGGAAAGCAACTACCAGGTCTTTCTGACTATGGCGGAAAATTTTCCGGTGGAATACATCCATGACGAATTTCCGGCGGCCTATTTTCAAATTTCTACCTTTTATCGAACAATTGGCAAAACTAGGCAGGCCCGAAACTATCTCGAGCGGGGAAAAGACTATACATCTGCATTCGATATCGTAGCTAAGGACAATTATTATTATAATCTGTTCAAAATTGATTCCATGGAGGGGCGTCATCTGGACGCGATCCGGCACCTTAAGCATAGTTATGAGTTCACCGACTCAGTGTTTAGCTATGACCAGCGGAAACGAGCAGAAGAGTTATTGGTGAAGTATGAGGCTGAGAAAAAAGATAAAAACATCCAATTATTGAATAGCCAGAATCAATTGGAGCGTTTGAGGACTGAGCAGGCGCACCGGACTCGGAATATCGTCTTGGCTGGTTTGGTGCTCCTGCTAATTATTATCGCGCTATTATTCAACCGGTATCTGATTAAACAAAAAACAAACAGCAAACTTGTCGCAAATCAGCGAGAACTGGATCAAAAAAATAGTTTTCTGGAAACACTCACTACTGAACAGGACAAACTCCTCAAAGAAAAAGAATGGTTGTTGAAGGAAGTTCATCACCGGGTTAAAAACAATCTTCAGATGGTAACGAGCTTACTTTATTCGCAATCGGTGTATTTGCAAGACGAAACAGCTAAACTGGCCGTAAAGGACAGCCTTCGCCGGATGCAGGCTATGGCCTTAATTCATCAAAAGCTTTACCAGGACGAAAATACCTCCAGTATCGCCATGCCCGAATACATCAATGAACTGATAAGTTACTTGCAGGAAAGTTTCGATGAGGGAGGCCAGATTACGTTTAAACAGACTATTGAGGTACTATCTCTTGATGTAGCTCAGGCAATTCCCTTGGGTTTGATCATCACCGAAAGTATTGTCAACACCATAAAGCATGCTTTTCTAAGTGGGCAAAAAGGGATTGTGAGTCTAGAACTTCGAGAGGACGGACCGAACTTTTTAGTACTAAAAATAGCGGATAATGGCATTGGCTTGCCAGAAGGCCTTGACACAAAGGAGTATAATTCGCTGGGACTTGAACTTATGCAGGGACTTGCCAGGCAATTGAATGGTTTTTTCACGATTGAAAGCGATAACGGTGTGCTTGTTACTGTCCGGTTTATTCCTTTAAGCAGACATTATTCAGAGACAAGCTTGCCCGAAAAATTTCCTAACCAACAGTTATGAGCGCCAAGATACTGATTGTTGAAGATGAGTTTGTGGTAGCCAATTCGCTCCGTATCCTGTTAAAGCAGGCTGGATACCGCGTGAGTAGTATCGCCACTTCGGCTGAGGAAGCCTATGCCATTTTACAAAAAGATAAACATGACCTTGTATTGCTGGATATCCGATTAAATGGAAGCGAGTCGGGCATTGATCTGGCCCGCAAACTAAAAGCTGAACATATTGCCTTTGTTTACTTATCCGCCAATTCGAGTCAAAAGGTATTGGAAGAAGCGAAAAAAACGGAACCCTATGGCTTTCTCGTCAAGCCATTCAGAGAGAAAGATCTGCTAGTGGCTTTGGATATTGCGGTGTATCTCCACAAGAACAGGCTCGAATCAAAATTACGGCAAGAAGCACTTCTGGAACGGCAACTTTTGGAAATTAGCCTTGACGTATCAGATGGTAAGCAGACGTTTTTGACGATTGCCCGAGCTATTCGAACGTTTATACCCTTTGATCTCATCGTATGCGGAACCAGACCACTTACGGCTTCCCGGTTTGATGATTACGGCTATTTACGAGTCGGATTTGATGACTATCAGTTCATCGGTAAGGATGAGCTACTAACTATTTCAGGTTTAAGAAGTGACTCCTTAGCCACATTAATCGAAAACGGTAATACAGATACCCATGTAGCCACTTATAATAATGGAGCAACGAAAGATGCTGTCCTCGTTACTCCGCTGCAAACGATTTGGCTAAACGCGTACAATTTCGAATCTTATCTGGTATTTCCAGTCGCGCTTAGCAATGGATCGTGGGTTCACTACTCTTTTTATAGTCGTCGGCGTGATATCTATATGCAAAGTCACTTGGCCATATTGACCGGTTTTGTAAGCAGCTTGACCAAGGCTACTGAAAAATTAGTTCATTCCGACTTATCTTCCCCGCCCACCATACGACTATCTGCCTCTGGAAAGCACGATCGCACCACACATAATCAAGGCTCTATTCCCGAATTCAAAAGCATTATCGGGAAGCATCCGCTTTTACTAGCCGCCTTAGATCTTGTAGCACAAGTCGCACCGTATAACACGTCAGTACTCATTCTTGGAGAAAGTGGTACCGGAAAAGAAAGCATAGCACAGGCCATTCACTCCCTCTCTGCGCGGAAAGATGGACCATTCATCAGGGTAAACTGTGCGTCTATTCCGGCGTCCCTGATCGAATCAGAACTATTTGGTCATGAGAAAGGCGCATTTACCGGCGCTATTGAAAAGAGGAAAGGGAAATTTGAGCAAGCTGATGGGGGAACGCTGTTTTTAGACGAGATTGGCGAAATGCCATTGGACATGCAGGTTCGACTGTTGCGGGTTTTACAGGAAAAGGAAATTGACCCCGTAGGAGGCAAATCGCCCAGGAAAGTCGATGTTCGTATTGTAACCGCTACGAACCGAAATCTGGAACGTGAAGTTGCCGAAGGCCGCTTCAGGCTTGACCTTTATTATCGCTTAAACGTTTTTCCGATAACCTTACCGCCCCTTCGCGAACGAAAAAGTGATATACTGGCACTGGCGGTTTATTTTGCCAACCGGTTCTGCAACGAGTTCAACAAGGATTTCAACGGTATATCACAATCCATGATAGACGAATTGCAGAGGTATACCTGGCCAGGAAATATTCGTGAACTCGAAAATGTACTAGAGCGCTCAGTGATCCTCAATGACGGTAAATCTGAACTGGAGTTAAAGCAAAGTCTCTCGGGTACAGCTGATAAGGTACCCAACAAGGTAGCGATCGAAACCCTCGGGGATGTTCGGCGCATTCAGCGCGAAACAGAAAGGGACTATCTTATTTCCGTGCTCAAAAAAACGAAAGGCCTAATCCGCGGGGCCAATGGGGCCGCCGAATTACTAAATATAAAGCCGACAACCCTGGAAGCTAGACTAGCTAAGTTGGGCATTCAGCGCGAGGATTTGGGCACTTAGCACGACCAAATTGGCTTTGCTCAACCACATCACCTCCAAAAGTTTAGGAGTCGGATCGTAGTGCCTCCAAAAATAGTGGAGCGAAAAGGTTTCATTTTCTATTGTATAAATGACGGTGTGATATAAATACCTTTGATATTCAGTTGGTTATGTTAATTTTTTAAGCTTTCTCTCTTTGTGAGGATTTAATGGCACGAAATTGTTTTCAGCTAATTTATCAATGAAAGGATGGTTCAAGCTGTAGACAAGGAGTTTCATGAATTCAAGAAAAGCCCAGACGACATCCGTTTTCCGCAACAGTGAAGGACAGGCTATTTTTTATAGAACCTGGACTACAAGGAACGAACCGAACGGTATAGTCGTGATCATTCACGGTTTGAATTCCCACAGCGGCTATTATGAAAAGTTTGCGTCACAGCTAACAGAAAACGGATATGATGTTTTCGCAATGGATCTTCGGGGCCGAGGAATGTCGGAGGGCGAACGGTATTACATTGCTGATTATCATGATATAGTCGGTGATATAGATTTGTTGGTAGACATTGTCAGATCAACGTATCCAACCCTTGCAATTTTTTTATTAGGCCATAGTGCGGGCGGGGTATTTGCTTCAGTTTATACGGTAGGTAACCAGAGTAAGCTAACTGGACTTATTTCCGAAAGCTTCGCGTTTCAGATTCCTGCCCCTGGCTTTGCCCTGGCATTGATCAAGTTCCTGGGTACTATCATTCCGCATACGAGGCTGATCAGGTTGAAAAATGAAGATTTTTCCCGTGACAAGGCTAATGTGGATACAATGAATAACGACCCGCTGCTGGAAAACGAAAAGCAACCGGCACGGACAATGCAGCAACTCTTATTGGCGGCCTCGTTTTTAAAATCGGAAATGCCATCCATTAAACTTCCGCTGCTGATCCTTCACGGTACCGCCGACAAAGCCACGATGCCCAGTGGTAGCCAATACTTTATGGATCATGCTTCTTCGACGGACAAGCAACTCAAACTATATGAAGGGTATTATCATGATCTGCTCAACGACAAGTATAATGCTATAATCATCAAGGACGTCATTCGTTGGCTCAACGAAAGAGTCTGATTTGGTCGGGTTATGCTAATTGCGTTCTGCCAAACTCAATAGTGGCTATCGCAAGAAAAGGTCTTTCGTAAGGAAGTTAACGTTATACGTATATACACTACCGTTCATGAGTAGTGATGAATCTTATTCCATCCGTGAAAAGCGTTGCTTACGAACTCAGAGCCTGCTCTTCTAAGGCAACATCATCTATCGATTCCTGTTCTCACGGGCAAAATAGTAATGAGTGAATCTGTAATCTATAACAACTTAAATTTCTCAATTATGAAAAAGAGAATTCTCTTCATGGTAACAAGCGCTGATGTCATTGGCCCTAAAAATCGTAAAACCGGAAGCTTGCTTACCGAGTTGGCCCATCCCTACGAAGCCTTTAAAAAGCAAGGCTATGAGATCGACATCTATAGCGTCAAAGGAGGAGAAGCGCCAATCGATCTGGTGGAATTAGACGATCCGATCAATCAGGCATTTCTAAACGATGATGGACTCATCAAAATGAAAAATACCAAAAGCATTGACAATGTGTCGATTGATGATTATGATGCCGTGTTTGTTCCGGGCGGCCTGGGACCGGTCGTCGATATGACGGACAACCCACCGGTTCAGCACCTTCTGGCTTCGTTTTATGATAGCGGCAAAGTGGTGAGTGCGGTCTGCCACGGGCCTGTATCGCTGGGCAATGTCAAGCTGAAAGATGGATCGTATCTGGTGAAAGGTAAACATGTAACGGGTTTCAGCGCGGCTGAGGAAGCGGGCTATGCCAAGGATGATGTGCCTTTTGAATTGGAAGATTTATTAAAGGAGCGCGGGGCCGACTATAGTGCTGTCGACCCCTGGCAACCACATAGCATCACCGACGGCCGACTGGTAACCGGGCAAAATCCGGCTTCTGCTCAGGGGGTAGCTGAAAAGGTAATCGCTATTTTAGAATCTGCTGCTGTATTGGAATCTTCTAAAGCTTAACATAAAGCCTATCACCTCTTCTCCATCCTTTGAAGAAGAGGTGATAAAAGGCTAGTTTGTAAACACTTTTTGCCATCCTTAACGACCATTAGACTATGAATGAAGCCATGATAACGATTGCGGGTTAGCCAACTCTCTGCGCTGCGAACAGGCTAAATGTAAGCCTAACTTAAATGCTTTGCGCCATACTGATAGTGTGTAAACTAATTTCGTTTGCTAACAGTATTGGTCTTTCTCTTTTTGATATGTCTTGACCTAGCAGTTTGCGTATATACTACACCGTTATTGTAGAATCGGTTGAGTTACTGACTGTATAATCGACTACTTACGATCCTCAACGAGGACCCTTTCTATATAAGGACAGCTCCAGATTTAATTCGGATTACGTCTGCTGTTCAGCAATGAAAATGGCAGCAAGCAATATTGACAAGATGAAATGCAATCTGCTCCTTTTTGTATCGCTTACGATAAACTTAGGTGCTGTTTATAATATCAATTGTTTAGCTCAGTCGCCAGAGTCGTATGCTATATGGTTTCTGCCTTATGCACAATACAGAACCGTCGATTCGACTGTCTTTGCTTTGCAGCCGGGCTATAACCCGCAGCTAGTCATTGGGCTGCTCTATGCGAATTCAACGATAAAAGCCAGACGTTGGCTGAATGTCAATTTAGGGTATATGTTTTTAGCACTTCCTGGCCAGAACAACAACGAATCTACCCTGATGAATGGAATAACACTAAAATTCCATGTCCATAAATTCTTGATTGAAAACCAAAACCTTGTTTGGAATCGGTTCAGGTCAATTCGAGATAGTTACCACTTTGATCGGAACAAAACTCGTTTATTTTACGAAGTAATAGTTCGGGAATTAACGTTCAGTCCGTATTTATTAGAAGAATTCTGGTTTTATTTTACCAGTAAAACTATTACAAGAAATAGAACTGGGTTGGGCGTATTATTCACGATAAAATCACGACTGTCTTTCGATTTATTATACACAAATCAGTGGGACAGGTTCAATGGCAATTCGACTGTATTTTTCCTGCGATCAGCCGTGGTGTTTAACTAAGTTCCTTTTCTGGATAGCTGGCAGAACATTGCTCTATGAACGTTTAGAGAACGTCTTTAGTAATTCAGTATAATGTTTCACTAATCCATTTCTAACTCTTTATTATTATGAAAAAGAGAATTCTACTTCATGGTAACAAGCGCTGATGTCATTGGCCCTAAAAAT